>DDKB01000015.1:60792-231827 GCA_002339675.1 Stutzerimonas stutzeri | reverse complement strand
ATCCAGAAGTTGGCGGCGAAGGGGCTGCTGGTCAGCCGGCATGGCGGCGGCACTTTCATTGCCGACTCCCTCGGGTCGACCTTCAGTGATCCGCTGCTGCATCTGCTCGAAAACAACGCTGATGCGCAGCGTGACCTATTGGAGTTTCGCCATACGCTGGAAGGCAGTTGCGCTTATTACGCCGCTTTGCGCGCAACTGAAGTGGACAGGCAGCGCCTGAAAGAGGCCTTTACGGCATTGCAGGATTGCTATGCGCGCGAAGGAGCGGTTACCCGCGCCGAGGAGGGCGCCGCTGATGCGCGTTTTCACATGGCGATTGCCGAGGCCAGTCACAACGCAGTGCTGCTGCATACCATTCGGGGTCTGTTCGATCTGCTCAAGCGCAACGTAGTGACCAATATCGGCGGTATGTACGCCTTGCGCAGCGAGACCCGCGACATGCTGATGAATCAGCATCAGGAGCTATACGATGCGATCATCGCGCGGCGGGCGAACGACGCGAGGGATGTCATTCATCACCACATCAGCTATGTCCAGGAAGTCTTGGCCGAAGGGCAGCAGGAAGCTCAACGGTTGGCGCGTGCGCAGCGGCGTCAGGCGCACCCGGAAAAGCATTAGCAGGGTTGGCGTGGAGGTGTGCTGAAAGGCTAGATCGAGCGGCTGGGCTCCGCTCGATACCCCGGAGGGTCAGTCTTCCTTGCCCTTGGTGCGCATGGCGCGCTGAATCTCGCGATCAGAGTCGCGCTCTTTCTCGGTGTGGCGCTTGTCGAATTCCTTCTTGCCCTTGCCCAGGGCGATGTCGCACTTGATCAGGTGCTTTTTCCAGTACAGCGACAAGGCCACGCAGGCATAGCCCTTCTGCTGCACAGCGCCGAACAGCTTGCCCAGTTCGCGCTTGTTCAGCAGCAACTTGCGCGTGCGCGTGGGGTCGGCGATGACGTGGGTGCTGGCGGTGGTCAGGGGCGTGATGTGGCAGCCCATCAGCCAGGCTTCGCCGTCCTTGAGCAGCACGTAGCTGTCGACCAGCTGGGCCTTGCCTGCACGCAGGCTTTTGACTTCCCAGCCGGCCAGCACGAGGCCGGCCTCGAATTTCTGCTCGATGAAGTAGTCGTGTAGCGCTTTCTTGTTCAGCGCGATGGTCCCGGGGGACTGTTTTTTCTGTTTGGCCATAGGCTGCGCATTATAGGGAGTCGCGTTGCGGCTGGCGATAAGCAGCGCGCTGCGACGGTGTGAAACTTGAGGGGGTTGCGCGAATCCCCGACAATGCGGCTCTGTATGCCCGTCCGGGCCGGCACGACGCCTGTCCGGGATCGGCGCTTCCGGGTGCGGTCGGTGTTGCGGTCCGTGATCGCGTGGTGCACCGACGGCCGACTGAAAAAGAAGGTCTGAATGACGACGCATATTCAACGTTCGGCGTTGCTGCCCTATCCGGCGCGTGCGCTGTTCGACATGGTCAACGACGTGGCCAGCTATCCGCAGTTTCTGCCTTGGTGCTCCGCTACCGAGGTGCTGTCTAGCAGCGCGACCCAGATGCAGGCGAGCATGACCGTCGCCAAGGCGGGCATGAGCCAGCGATTTCTGACCCGTAACGCTCTCGATGCCGGCAAGCGCATCGAAATGACGCTCGAAGAAGGGCCGTTCAGTCATCTGCACGGGATCTGGGAGTTCAAGGCATTGGGTGAGAAAGCCTGCAAGATCAGCCTCGACCTGACGTTTGACTATGCCGGGCCGCTGGTGCGCGCCACGCTCGGTCCGCTGTTCAACCAGGCCGCCAACACGCTGGTCGATGCGTTCTGCGACCGAGCGAAGCAGCTCTATGGATAAGTCGGTCATCGCCGTCGAGGTGGTGTATGCGCTGGCCGACCGGCAAAAGCTCCTGCGTCTCACCGTTCCCGAGGGCACCAGTGTGCGCGACGCCGCGTTGCGCTCGGGCATGGACGGCTTCTTTCCGGGGCTGGATCTGGCTGCCGCGCCGCTGGGGATCTTCGGTAAGGCAGTACCCAGGCCGGACGAGCGTCTGCTCGAGGACGGCGAGCGGGTGGAAATCTACCGGCCGCTGATTGCCGATCCGAAGGAGGTGCGCAAGCAGCGCGCGGCCAAGGCAGCTCAGGGTCGGGCAGGTAACAAGCAAAGCCCGGCGGCGGACGCCCCTTAGCCAAAAAAAAGCCCGGCATTTCGGATCGATGCCGGGCTTTTTTGTGATCGTCGCTGCGATCAGTTGGTGTCGAGGCTTCCCGGGGTGGGCACGGGGACCGGTTCGGCCGCGTCGACGTCCTGCTGGATCTGCTCAAGCAGGGATCCCGGTTGCGTCGCCTCCGGCTCGGTGCGCACCGGTTGTTCGGTGCCCTTGGGCAGATCGGTGCCGAGAATGGCTTCGTCGCGGCTGACGCCCGGCTTGAAGTCGCCGGCTAGACCTGCAAGCTGATCGTTGCCATTGAACACCAGGCTGACGCGTTCCTGCTGGCGCTGGCTGCCGCCAGGCTGGATGCTGTAGAGGTAATCCCAACGGTTGGCGTGGAATGTATCGGTAATCAGCGGGTTGCCCATGATAAACCGTACTTGTGCTCGGGTCATTCCGGGGCGCAACTGGTCTATCATGTCCTGTGTCACGACATTGCCCTGTTGGATGTCGACCTTGTAAACCCCGGGGAATGAACAACCGGCGAGTGCGAACAAACCCACGAACGTGAGGCTGGTCAGCATGAGCTTGGTGTTTTGCATCGGTAGGTGACTTCCACTATCTTGGCTGGGCAAAGCCCGGATCATACCCGTATTGAAGGAGGCTGCGAAACAGCAGCAGCGAGAAAGCCAACCATGGTTGAAAATAGCGAACTACGCAAAGCGGGCCTCAAGGTTACCCTGCCACGGGTCAAGATCCTGCAGATGCTGGACACCACCGATCAGCGCCACATGAGTGCCGAAGATGTGTACAAGGCGCTTATGGAAGCCGGCGAGGATGTCGGTCTGGCGACGGTCTATCGCGTGTTGACCCAATTCGAGGCTGCCGGCCTTGTGGTGCGGCACAACTTCGACGGCGGTCACGCGGTTTTCGAGCTGGCCGACAGCGGCCATCACGACCACATGGTCTGTGTCGACTCCGGGGATGTGATCGAGTTTTTCGACCCCGAGATCGAGAAGTTGCAGAAGGAAATCGTCAAGCGCCACGGCTACGAACTGGTCGACCACAATCTGGTGCTCTACGTGCGCAAGAAGGCTGACTGACCCACTCTACAAAAGCAGAAAAGGCGACCCTGAAGGTCGCCTTTTTTCGTTTTCAGATTCAGACCTGCGCCGATCCGATCATCTGTCGTGCGTGCGCCAGTGCCTGCTCGGTCAGGTCGACGCCGCCGAGCATGCGGGCGATCTCTTCGATACGCTGCGCGCCGTCCAGTGTCGCAACCGCCGTGTGGGTTTCGTCCCGACCGCGGGCTTTGTGCACGAACAGATGATGATGCCCTTGCGCCGCGACTTGCGGCAGGTGGGTGACGGTCAGCACCTGGCCGCGCTCGCCCAGTCGTCTTAGCAGCTGCCCGACCACTTCGGCAGTCGGGCCGCCGATGCCCACGTCGACCTCGTCGAACACCAGTGTCGGGGTCCGCGACGTCTGTGCGGTGATCACCTGAATCGCCAGGCTGATACGTGACAGCTCACCGCCCGACGCCACCTTGGCCAGCGGCCGCAGCGGCTGCCCAGGGTTGGCGCTGACGAGAAACTCCACCTGTTCCAGGCCGTGAGGGAGCAGGTCGCCCTCCGCGATAGGCTTGAGCACGACACTGAAGCGCCCGCCCGGCATGCCAAGCCGCTGAATCTCTGTCTCGACCGCTTCGGCGAGTGCGCCTGCGGCCTGCGAGCGGCTGTGGCTGAGGGTCTCGGCCTTTTCGCGGTAATGCTGCGCAAAAGCAGCAAGCTCTTCGGCCAATTGCTCCAGGGCTTCGTCGCCGGCATTCAGGCTTTCCAGTTCTTCGAACAGCCGCTGTTGCAGTGCCGGCAGCTCCGACGGCTGCACGCGATGCTTGCGGGCCAGCGTATAGATGCTGTCGAGCCGCTCTTCCAGGGTTTGCTGGCGCTGGGGGTCCGAGTCGAAGTGGTCGAGGAAGCGGTTCAGCTCGCCGACCGCTTCTTCGACCTGGATTTGTGCACTGGCCAGCAGGTTGATCGCCTCGCCAAGCGCGCCCGGCTGGTTCTGGAACGCCACCAGGCGCTGCAGGCTCGAGGTCAGGGCGGCGAGCACGTTGCCGGCATCGCTTTCGCTGCATAGGTCCAGCACTTGGCGGCAGGCGCCGAGCAGCTGGTCGGCATTGGCGAGCTGCTTGTGTTCCTGTTCGAGCTGTTCGAGTTCGTCCTCGCCCAGCGCGAGCGTTTCCAGCTCCTCGAGCTGATAGCTCAACAGCTGGTGACGAGCACGCTGCTCATCACTGCTGCTGCTCAAACGTTCGTAGGCCTGCCGGGTCTGGCGCCAGCGCTGGGCGGCAAGCTGGACCTGGCGCGCCAGGTCCTGGTTGCCGCTGTATTCGTCTAGCAGGCGCCGGTGAGTATCCAGCTTGAGCAGGGACTGGTGTTCGTGTTGGCTGTGGATGTCGATCAGCAGCTCGCCGAGCGCCTTCAGGTCGCCTTGCGGGCAGGGTGTACCGTTGATGTAGCCGCGCGACCGCCCCTCGGCGGTGATCACGCGCCGCAGGATGCAGGGGCCGTCGTTGTCGAGGTCGCGCTCGGCGAGCCAGGCGCGGGCATCCGGGATGTCGTCCAGATCGAAGCTGGCGAGAATGTCGGCCTTGTCCGCGCCGATGCGCACCACACTGCTGTCGGCGCGGTCGCCGAGCGTGAGCCCCAGTGCGTCCAGCATGATCGACTTGCCGGCCCCGGTCTCGCCGCTGATCACGCTCATACCGCGCTTCAGCTCCAGATCCAGGTGTTCGACGATGGCGTAGTTATGGACGGACAGATGAACCAGCATGCGAGGCTCCCGAGTGGCGTGGCTGTGTATTTATACAGTGGTTCGCGGTGAGGCGACAAGCCGCCGTTCAGCGGTACGTAAACAAAGGGTGCCGGTAGCGGGCGGCGCGGCGTCCGGTCGCAGGCGATGTCGAGGCCTGCCCTTGAAGCTCGTGCGGTTGCCCCCATATAGCCGCACAAGCGCGGGCCGACTGCCCGCAGACGTCTCGATAAGGAGGACCGCATGGCCGACGAGCAGAACCTGGACAACCAGACCCCGGAACACAACGAAAGCGAACAAGCCGAAGTGGCTGAGGATCTGGCCGCCCGCGTGCAGTCGCTCGAAGAGCAGCTGGCCGCCGCACAGGACCAGTCGCTGAGGGTTGCGGCAGAGCTGCAGAACATCCGCCGCCGCGCCGAGCAGGACGTGGAAAAGGCGCACAAATTCGCGCTGGAAAAGTTTGCAGGCGATCTGCTGGCGGTCGCCGACAGTCTGGAGCGCGGGCTCGAACTGTCGAATCCGGATGACGAAGCGGTCAAGCCGATGCGCGAAGGCGTCGAGCTGACCTTCAAGCTGCTGCTCGACACCCTTGCCCGTCACCAGCTGGTCCAGCTGGATCCGCAGGGCGAGCCGTTCAATCCCGAGCATCACCAGGCGATGGCCATGGAGGAAAGCACCCATGCCGAGCCGGGCAGCGTGCTCAAGGTGTTCCAGAAGGGCTACCTGCTCAACGGACGTCTGTTGCGCCCTGCGATGGTCGTGGTGAGCAAGGCGCCGGCGCAAACCCCGCCTTCAATCGACGAGAAGGCTTGAATTCCGGCGACCGACCCCCATCTGGTAGCCAAGCGTTTTTGTGTTACCCGCAGCCGGTAAACAGGCGCGGATCAATCAAAAGTTCGGAGAGAAGCACATGGGCAAGATTATCGGTATCGACCTGGGAACGACCAACTCCTGCGTCTCCATCCTGGAAAACGGCAAGGCCAAGGTGATCGAGAACGCCGAAGGCGGCCGCACCACGCCGTCGATCATCGCGTATGCGAATGATGGCGAAATCCTCGTTGGCCAGTCGGCCAAGCGTCAGGCGGTGACCAACCCGCACAACACCCTGTACGCGGTGAAGCGCCTGATCGGCCGTCGTTTCGACGAAGACGTCGTGCAGAAAGACATCCAGATGGTCCCCTACAAGATCGTCAAGGCAGACAACAGCGACGCCTGGGTTGAGGTCAGCGGTCAGAAAATGGCACCGCCGCAGATCTCTGCCGAGATTCTGAAAAAGATGAAGAAGACCGCCGAAGACTATCTCGGCGAGCCGGTGACCGAGGCGGTGATCACCGTGCCGGCCTACTTCAACGACAGCCAGCGCCAGGCCACCAAGGACGCCGGTCGCATCGCCGGCCTGGACGTCAAGCGCATCATCAACGAGCCGACCGCGGCGGCGTTGGCCTATGGCATGGACAAGGCCAAGGGCGACCACACCGTGATCGTCTATGACCTGGGTGGCGGTACCTTCGACGTGTCGGTTATCGAGATTGCCGAAGTCGACGGCGAGCACCAGTTCGAGGTGTTGGCCACCAACGGCGACACCTTCCTCGGTGGTGAGGACTTCGACATCCGCCTGATCGACTACCTCGTCGACGAGTTCAAGAAAGAAACCGGCATGAACCTCAAGGGCGACCCGCTGGCCATGCAGCGCCTGAAGGAGGCGGCTGAGAAGGCCAAGATCGAGCTGTCCTCGAGCCAGCAGACCGACGTCAACCTGCCGTACATCACCGCAGACTCGACCGGTCCGAAGCACCTGAACGTTAAGATTTCCCGTGCCAAGCTCGAAGCGCTGGTCGAGGATCTGGTTCAACGCACCATCGAGCCGTGCCGCATGGCGATGAAGGACGCCGGCATCGACGTCTCCAAGATCGACGACGTGATCCTGGTGGGCGGCCAGACCCGCATGCCGCTGGTGCAGCAGAAGGTCGCCGAGTTCTTCGGCAAGGAAGCGCGCAAGGACGTCAACCCGGACGAAGCCGTTGCCATGGGGGCCGCCATTCAGGGCGCCGTTCTGGCTGGCGATGTGAAGGACGTGCTGTTGCTCGACGTGTCCCCGCTGACCCTGGGTATCGAAACCATGGGTGGCGTGATGACCGCCCTGATCGAGAAGAACACCACCATCCCGACCAAGAAGTCGCAGGTGTTCTCGACAGCCGACGACAACCAGAGCGCAGTGACCATTCACGTGCTGCAGGGCGAGCGCAAGCAGGCGGCGCAGAACAAGTCGCTGGGTCGTTTTGACCTGGCCGAGATTCCGCCGGCTCCGCGTGGCGTCCCGCAGATCGAAGTAACCTTCGACATCGACGCTAATGGCATCCTGCACGTGTCGGCGAAGGACAAGGCTACTGGCAAGCACCAGTCCATCGTGATCAAGGCCAACTCGGGCCTGTCCGAGGAGGAAATCGAGCAAATGGTGCGCGATGCCGAGGCCAATGCCGAGGAAGATCGCAAGTTCGAGGAGCTGGTCACCGCGCGCAACCAGGGCGACCAGCTGGTCCATGCGACTCGCAAGATGCTCACCGAGGCGGGCGACAAGGCCACCGAGGACGACAAGGCCAACATCGAGAAGGCCATCGGCGAACTGGAAGTGGCGATCAAGGGCGACGACAAGGCCGAGATCGAAGCCAAGATCGCAGCGGTCTCCCAGGCATCCACGCCGCTGGCGCAGAAGATGTACGCCGAGCAGCCTCAGGGTGGTGAAGGCCAGCCGGCTGGCGATAGCGCGCAGGGCGGCGACGACGTGGTCGATGCCGAGTTCGAAGAGGTCAAGGACAACAAGTAAGCTGCGGCTTGCCTTTCGCTCCGACCGTCGCGGCAGTGCCGCGGCGGGCCTGATCGCCGCGCGGGGGCTTGCTCCCGCGTCGGCGTGTCTGGAGGGTACGAATTTGAAGGTTCAGGATATTTATGGCCAAACGTGACTATTACGAAGTGCTGGGTGTCGAGCGTGGCGCCAGCGAGGCGGAGCTGAAAAAGGCTTATCGACGCCTTGCGATGAAGCACCATCCGGACCGTAATCCCGGCGACAA
Organism: Stutzerimonas stutzeri; assembly: GCA_002339675.1. Taxonomy (GTDB): domain Bacteria; phylum Pseudomonadota; class Gammaproteobacteria; order Pseudomonadales; family Pseudomonadaceae; genus Stutzerimonas; species Stutzerimonas stutzeri_O. Next base: position 223,826 of record DDKB01000015.1, on the reverse strand, counting down.
AGCCGCCGAGGACGCGTTCAAGGAAGCCAACGAGGCGTATGAAGTGCTGTCCGATGCGAGCAAGCGCCAGGCCTATGACCAGTATGGTCATGCCGGCGTCGACCCGCAGATGGGAGCCGGCGCGGGTGCGGCCTACGGCGGTGCCAATTTCTCCGACATCTTTGGCGATGTCTTCAGTGACTTCTTCACCGGTGCGCGCGGCAGTTCGCGTGGCGGTGCCCAGCGCGGCAGCGACCTGCGCTACACGCTGGAGCTGGATCTAGAGGAGGCCGTGCGCGGTACCACGGTAACCATCCGCGTGCCGACACTGGTCGAATGCAAGACCTGCGACGGCTCGGGTGCCAAGAAGGGTACCAGCCCGGTCACTTGTACCACCTGCGGCGGTATCGGCCAGGTGCGCATGCAGCAGGGCTTCTTCTCCGTGCAGCAGACCTGCCCGCGTTGCCATGGCAGCGGCAAGATGATCTCCGATCCCTGTGGCAGCTGCCATGGACAGGGTCGCGTTGAAGAGCAGAAGACCCTGTCGGTCAAGGTGCCGCCGGGCGTCGATACCGGCGACCGCATCCGCCTGACCGGCGAGGGCGAGGCGGGTGCGCAGGGCGGCCCGGCCGGCGATCTCTACGTGGTGGTCAATGTCCGCGAGCACCCGATCTTCCAGCGCGACGGCAAGCACCTCTTTTGCGAAGTGCCAATCAGTTTTGCCGATGCGGCGCTGGGTGGCGAGCTGGAAGTGCCGACCCTCGACGGTCGCGTCAAGCTGAAGATTCCGGAAGGGACGCAGACCGGCAAGCAGTTCCGCCTGCGCGGCAAGGGTGTGGCGCCCGTTCGTGGCGGCGCAGCCGGCGACCTGCTCTGTCGGGTTGCGGTGGAAACGCCAGTTAACCTCAGCAAGCGCCAGCGCGAGATGCTCGAGGAGTTTCGCGGCACCCTGCAGGGCGATACCTCTCACTCACCGAAGGCCAGCGGCTGGTTCGAGGGTGTGAAGCGCTTTTTTGGCGATGTGTGAGTGGTCGCTGGAGGCCTCGAGCCGGACGCCTGACAGGCGCCGCAGCCGCTTCCAGCGTCCATCCTTCAGCTTGGAGCTATGACTGATGCGACGTATTGCAGTAATGGGTGCCGCCGGGCGCATGGGCAAGACACTGGTCGAGGCGGTGCATCAGACCGGAGGTGCGGCAGGGTTGACGGCGGCGATCGATCGGGCCGACAGCACCCTGGTCGGCGCCGATGCGGGGGAGCTGGCCGCCATCGGGCGCATCGGCGTACCCCTGATCGGTGACGTGGTGAAGGTGGTCGACGAATTCGACGTACTGATCGACTTCACCCATCCCTCCGTGACGCTGAAGAACCTCGACGTTTGCCGGCGTGCCGGCAAGGCCATGGTGATCGGAACGACGGGATTTTCTGCCGAGGAAAAGGACAAGCTGGCGGCGGCGGCAAGGGAAATACCCATTGTCTTCGCTGCGAACTTCAGTGTCGGTGTCAACCTGTGCCTGAAGCTGCTCGACACCGCGGCGCGAGTGCTCGGCGACGAAGTCGATATCGAGATCATCGAGGCGCACCACCGGCACAAGGTGGACGCGCCTTCGGGCACTGCCCTGCGCATGGGAGAAGTGATCGCCGATGCGCTCGGCCGTGATCTGCAGCAGGTGGCTGTGTATGGTCGCGAAGGGCAGACGGGCGCTCGTGCCCGCGACACCATCGGCTTTGCCACCGTGCGGGCTGGGGACGTGGTGGGCGACCACACGGTGTTGTTCGCGGCCGAAGGCGAGCGGGTCGAGATCACCCACAAGGCCTCCAGCCGTATGACCTTCGCCAAGGGCGCCGTGCGGGCTGCAATGTGGCTGGAGCAGCAGCCGGCAGGCCTGTACGACATGCAGGATGTGCTCGGTCTTCGCTAGTTGCGTAGCCTGCCTGCGAGGTCGCCGCGACGCCGCCGCCAGGCGAGGGTGGCGTGTCGCGCAGCGGCCGGCACGGGCTCTGGCCGAGTTTTGGCTGGACCTGAAAAGGCCTTTTCTGTAAGCTTCCCGTTTTAGTGTGTCCACTAAAAGTTGCGCAGAAATGACTCAAATAAAAAGCGGGATGACCTTCACACGTCATCCCGCTTTTTTACAATCTGCGCCTGCTTCAGCCTTGATCTTTGGGAGGTCTCTTGACTAAGCCAGCCCCTACGCCAGCCATTTTGGCTCTTGCCGATGGCAGTATCTTTCACGGCGAATCCATCGGCGCCGATGGGCAAACCGTTGGTGAGGTGGTGTTCAATACCGCCATGACCGGCTATCAGGAAATCCTCACCGATCCTTCCTATGCCAAACAGATCGTCACCCTGACCTATCCCCATGTCGGCAATACCGGCACCACGCCAGAGGATGCCGAATCGTGGAAGGTCTGGGCGGCTGGCCTGGTCATTCGCGACCTGCCGCTTATCTCCAGCAACTGGCGCGACAAGCAATCCCTGCCGGATTACCTCAAGGCCAACGGTACCGTGGCGATTGCGGGGATCGATACCCGACGCCTGACGCGCATACTCCGCGAGAAGGGTGCACAGGACGGCTGCATCCTGGCGGGTAATGACGCGACCGAAGAAAAGGCACTGGAGCTGGCGCGTAGCTTCCCTGGGCTCAAGGGTATGGACCTGGCTAAGGAAGTCAGCGTCAAGGAGCGCTACGAGTGGCGTTCGACGGTCTGGAATCTCAAGGATGACGGCCATGCCGAAATCCCCGCCGCTGAGCTGCCTTATCACGTGGTGGCCTTCGACTATGGCGTGAAATACAACATCCTGCGGATGCTGGTCGCCCGTGGTTGCCGTGTCACGGTACTGCCGGCGCAGACCCCGGCCAGCGAGGCGCTGGCGCTGAATCCGGACGGCATCTTCCTAGCCAACGGTCCTGGGGACCCCGAGCCCTGCGACTACGCGATCAAGGCGATCCAGGAAGTCCTTGAAACCGAGGTTCCGGTCTTCGGCATCTGCCTCGGCCATCAGCTGCTGGCCCTGGCCTCAGGCGCCCAGACGGTGAAGATGCCGAACGGCCATCACGGCGCCAACCATCCGGTTCAGGATCTGGACTCCGGTGTGGTGATGATCACCAGTCAGAACCACGGGTTCGCGGTGGACGAAGCCAGCCTGCCGAGCAATCTGCGTGCGACACACAAGTCGCTGTTCGATGGCACGCTGCAAGGTATCGAGCGGACCGACAAGGTTGCCTTCAGTTTCCAGGGCCATCCCGAAGCGAGTCCCGGGCCGCATGACGTGGCACCGCTGTTCGACCGCTTCATCGCTGCCATGGCCAAGCGCCGCTAAGCCCGCCGAGCACAGAATTCGAGAGAGACCATGCCAAAACGTACAGACATCAAAAGCATCCTGATCCTCGGCGCCGGGCCCATCGTCATCGGCCAGGCCTGCGAGTTCGACTATTCCGGTGCCCAGGCGTGCAAAGCGCTGCGCGAGGAAGGTTTCCGCGTCATCCTGGTGAACTCCAACCCGGCCACCATCATGACCGACCCGGCCATGGCCGACGCGACCTACATCGAGCCGATCAAGTGGGCCACCGTGGCCAAGATCATCGAGAAGGAGCGCCCGGACGCCCTGCTGCCTACCATGGGCGGCCAGACCGCGCTGAACTGCGCGCTGGACCTGGAAAAGCATGGCGTGCTGGAAAAATTCGGCGTCGAGATGATCGGTGCCAACGCCGACACCATCGACAAGGCCGAGGATCGCTCGCGCTTCGACAAGGCCATGAAGAACATCGGTTTGGCCTGCCCCGTGTCTGGCATCGCGCACAACATGGACGAAGCCTACGGCGTCCTCGAAAAGGTCGGTTTCCCCTGCATCATCCGTCCGTCGTTCACCATGGGCGGCACCGGTGGCGGCATTGCCTACAACCGTGAAGAATTCGAAGAAATCTGCGCGCGCGGCCTCGACCTGTCGCCGACCAGCGAACTGCTGATCGACGAGTCGCTGATCGGCTGGAAGGAATACGAGATGGAGGTGGTCCGCGACAAGAAGGACAACTGCATCATCGTCTGCGCCATCGAGAACTTCGACCCGATGGGCGTGCACACCGGCGACTCCATCACCGTCGCGCCGGCGCAAACCCTGACCGACAAGGAATACCAGATCCTGCGCAACGCATCGCTCGCCGTGCTGCGTGAGATCGGCGTGGAAACCGGCGGCTCCAACGTGCAGTTCGGTATCTGCCCAAACACCGGCCGCATGGTCGTGATCGAGATGAACCCGCGGGTGTCGCGCTCTTCTGCGCTGGCCTCCAAGGCCACCGGCTTTCCGATCGCCAAGATCGCGGCCAAGTTGGCGGTGGGCTATACCCTCGACGAACTGAAGAATGACATCACCGGTGGCCGCACGCCGGCGTCCTTCGAGCCGGCCATCGACTACGTGGTCACCAAGATCCCGCGCTTCGCCTTCGAGAAGTTCCCCAAGGCCGATGCCCGTCTGACGACCCAGATGAAGTCCGTGGGCGAGGTCATGGCCATCGGTCGGACCTTCCAGGAGTCGGTCCAGAAAGCCCTGCGTGGGCTGGAAGTAGGCGTGTCCGGCTTTGATCCGAAGCTCGACCTGGCCGACCCGGAAAGCGAGAGCACGCTCAAGCGCGAGCTCACGGTGCCGGGCGCCGACCGCATCTGGTACCTGGCCGACGCCTTCCGCGCCGGCAAGACCGTTGCCGAAGTCTTCGACCTCACGCGCATCGACGAGTGGTTTCTCGTGCAGATCGAGGACCTGATCAAGGAAGAAGAGCAGATCAAGACGATGGGGCTGTCGAGCATCGACCGCGACATCATGTACAAGCTCAAGCGCAAGGGCTTCTCCGACGCCCGCCTGGCCAAGCTGCTCGGTGTCACCGAGAAGAACCTGCGGGCCCACCGGCACAAGCTGAAAGTGCTGCCGGTGTACAAGCGCGTCGACACCTGCGCGGCCGAGTTCGCAACCGATACCGCTTACATGTACTCGACCTACGAGGAAGAGTGCGAGGCCAACCCGTCGAGCCGCGACAAGATCATGATCCTCGGTGGCGGTCCCAACCGCATTGGTCAGGGCATCGAGTTCGACTACTGCTGCGTGCATGCGGCCTTGGCGATGCGTGACGACGGTTACGAGACCATCATGGTCAACTGCAACCCGGAAACCGTCTCCACCGACTACGACACCTCGGATCGCCTGTATTTCGAGCCGGTGACCCTCGAGGACGTGCTGGAAATCGTGCGGGTCGAGCAGCCCAAGGGCGTGATCGTCCAGTACGGCGGACAGACCCCTCTGAAACTGGCGCGCGCGCTGGAAGAGGCGGGCGTACCCATCATCGGAACCAGTCCGGACTCCATCGACCGCGCCGAAGACCGCGAGCGGTTCCAGCAGATGGTCGAGCGTCTCAACCTGCGTCAGCCGCCGAACGCGACGGCGCGCAGCGAAGAGGAGGCGCTCGCCGCTTCCAAGGTGATCGGCTACCCGCTGGTGGTGCGCCCGTCCTACGTGCTGGGCGGCCGGGCAATGGAAATCGTCTACCAGGAAGAAGAGCTCAAGCGCTATATGCGCGAAGCGGTAAAGGTGTCCAACGACAGCCCCGTGCTACTCGACCACTTCCTCAACTGCGCCATCGAGGTGGACATCGATGCCGTCTGTGATGGCGAGCAGGTCGTCATCGGCGCGATCATGCAGCACATCGAACAGGCCGGCGTGCACTCCGGCGACTCGGCCTGCTCGCTGCCGCCTTATTCGCTGCCGGCGCACATCCAGGACGAGATCCGTGACCAGGTCAAGAAGATGGCGCTGGAGCTTGGCGTGGTCGGTCTGATGAACGTGCAGATGGCGGTGCAGGGCGAGGATATCTTCGTCATCGAAGTGAACCCGCGTGCGTCCCGTACCGTGCCCTTCGTGTCCAAGTGCATCGGTGTGTCGCTGGCGATGATCGCCGCACGTGTCATGGCCGGCAAGACGTTGGCCGAAGTCGGGCTGACCGAAGAAATCATCCCGAACTTCTACAGCGTCAAGGAAGCCGTTTTCCCGTTCGCCAAGTTCCCAGGCGTCGACCCGATTCTCGGCCCAGAGATGAAGTCGACTGGCGAGGTGATGGGCGTGGGCGACAGCTTCGCCGAGGCCTTCGCCAAGGCACAGCTCGGTGCCAGCGAGATCCTTCCGAACAGCGGCTGTGCCTTCATCAGCGTGCGTGACGATGACAAGCCGCATGTCGCGCAGGTGGCACGTGATCTGATCGAGCTCGGTTTCGAGGTCGTCGGCACAGCCGGTACGGCCAAGATCATCGAGGCGGCCGGCCTGCCGGTGCGTCGGGTCAACAAGGTGACCGAAGGTCGGCCGCATGTCGTTGACATGATCAAGAACGATGAAGTTACGCTGATCATCAACACCACCGAGGGGCGTCAGTCAATTGCTGACTCCTACTCGATCCGTCGAAACGCCCTGCAGCACAAGATCTGCTGCACCACCACGCTGGCGGGTGGGCAGGCGATCTGTGAGGCGCTCAAGTTCGGTCCCGAGAAGACCGTGCGCCGCTTGCAGGATCTCCATGCAGGAATCAAGGCATGAGCACGAAATATCCCATGACCGTCCAGGGCGCTCGCGCCCTGGAAGAAGAGCTCAAGCACCTCAAGACAGAGCTGCGTCCGCAGATTACCCAAGCTATCGCCGAGGCGCGCGAGCTGGGTGATCTCAAGGAAAACGCCGAATACCATGCTGCACGTGAGCAGCAGGGCATGGTCGAGGCGCGCATTCGCGATATCGAAGGTCGTCTGCAGAACGCACAGGTCATCGACGTCGCCAACATCCCGCACACGGGCAAGGTGATCTTCGGCACGACCGTGGAAATCGCCAACGTGGAAACCGATGAGAGCGTGACGTACCAGATCGTCGGTGACGACGAGGCAGATATCAAGCGCGGCAAGATTTCCGTGAGCTCGCCCATTGCCCGTGCGTTGGTGGGCAAGGAGGAGGGCGACGTGGTGGCCGTCAAGACGCCGAGCGGCGTGGTCGAATACGAAATCGTCGAGGTTCGCCATTCCTGATCATCGACAGATGCGCGCGGGTGTCATCAGTTGGCAGCTGGCCCAGACCTTCTGGGTCGGCGGCCTCTGGCTGCTCCAGTTCGTGGTGCTTCCCGCGCTGGGCAAGTTCGGGCTGGCGCCCTTGCTGATCGACGAGATCGGCGCGAGTCTGAGGCCGCTGCTGGTGGGTTTTGCGGCGTTCTGTGTGCTGCTCCAGGCGGTGGTGCTGGTGCAGTACAACGGCTTCGGCAGTCTGCTGCGCGACGTCAGGGGGCAATTGCTGGTGGCCGTGCTGCTGCTAGCGGTCAGCTTCTTTGCGGTGCGTGCCGGGTTGCTCGAGTCGCCTTATTGGCTGGTGTTCAGCTACCTGGTGATCGGCCTGTGCGGCCTGTTGTTGGTCATCCAGTCCGCCCCCGGGCGGGAGCGGTGAGACGGGCGTTCAGGCCTGGTGGCGGTAGACGTTGGACAGCTGCTTGTTGACTTTCGGGTTCTTGCGGTAGACCAGCGCCATCTTGCCAATCGACTGGACCAGCTCGCAACCGCCGATCCGGCACAGCTCGCCGATCAGCGCCTGGCGGTCCTCGCGCTCGCCCAGGCGCAGCTGTACCTTGATCAGCTCGTGGTCGCTCAGGGCGCGTTCCAGTTCGGCCTGCACGCCTTCGGTCAAGCCGTTCTCGGCAACGATCAGGACCGGCTTCAGATGGTGGCCGATGGATTTGTACTGTTTCTTCTGCTCGTTGGTGAGCGGCATAATTCGACCCTTGCGTCAGAACCCTTGAAAACGGCGGCTAGTGTAACCGACACACCCTGAGCCGCACAGATGAGGTATCAGCTTGGCACGCTCCAAGACCAGCCAGCGATGGCTGAAAGAACATTTCGATGACCCCTACGTGAAGATGGCGCAGCGAGACGGCTATCGGTCGCGGGCCAGCTACAAGCTTTTGGAAATCCAGGAAAAGGACCGCATTCTGCGTCCAGGCATGACCGTGGTGGACCTCGGGGCGGCACCCGGCGGCTGGTCCCAGGTCACCAGCCGGGTCATCGGTGATCGGGGGCGATTGATTGCTTCCGATATTCTGCCGATGGACAGCATCGCGGATGTCACCTTCGTGCTGGGCGATTTCACCGAGGACGAGGTGTTCGCGCAGATCCTCGATGCCGTGGGCGATTCGCAGGTCAACCTTGTGATTTCCGACATGGCCCCCAACATGAGTGGTGTGAAGGTCGCTGACCAGGCACGGGCCATGTTTCTCTGCGAGCTGGCGCTCGACCTCGCCAAGCGCGTGCTTGCGCCGGGAGGCGACTTCCTGATCAAGATATTCCAGGGCGATGGCTTTGACGCCTACCTCAAGGAAGTGCGCCAGGCGTTCGACAAGGTGCAGATGCGCAAGCCACTGTCGTCCAGGGACCGATCTCGCGAGCAATACCTGCTGGCACGCGGTTACCGGGGTACTGGCAACGAGGACGAATCGCTGCGGTCTTAGTGAATGGTTGCGCCGTAGGACGTTCGCCGTCTCGCGCCTGGTTTCAGGGGTCCGCCTGTTTCATCGGGTTACAGACCGAGCTGCCCGTTCAGCGACGTTGTGTAGTAAGTTAGGCCGAGAGCGAACATCGGCCGTCATGCAGGCGCCCGCGAACATGCGCCTGCTCTAGAGGGTAGTGAATTGAACGACATGGCGAAAAACCTGATCCTGTGGTTGATCATTGCCGCTGTCCTGGTGACGGTGATGAACAACTTTTCCAGCCCGACCGAGCCGCAAACGCTCAACTATTCGGATTTCATCGAGCAGGTGAAGGACGGTCGGGTCGAGCGCGTCACCGTCGACGGCTACGTCATCACCGGCAAGCGAAGCGATGGCGAGACGTTCAAGACCATTCGTCCGGCGATCCAGGACAATGGCCTGATCGGCGACCTGATCAACAACAACGTGGTGATCGAAGGCAAGCAGCCCGAGCAGCAGAGCATCTGGACGCAGTTGCTGGTTGCCAGCTTCCCGATCCTGGTCATCATCGCGGTGTTCATGTTCTTCATGCGCCAGATGCAGGGCGGAGCCGGTGGTAAGGGTGGGCCGATGAGCTTTGGCAAAAGCAAGGCACGGCTGCTGTCCGAGGACCAGGTCAAGACCACATTTGCTGATGTGGCCGGTTGTGACGAGGCCAAGGAAGAAGTCACCGAACTGGTGGAGTTCCTGCGCGACCCGGGCAAGTTCCAGCGCCTGGGTGGTCGCATCCCGCGCGGCGTGCTGATGGTGGGCTCGCCGGGTACCGGCAAGACCTTGCTGGCCAAAGCGGTCGCCGGCGAAGCCAAGGTGCCGTTCTTCACCATTTCCGGTTCCGATTTCGTTGAGATGTTCGTCGGTGTCGGCGCCAGCCGCGTGCGTGACATGTTCGAGCAGGCGAAGAAGCACGCACCGTGCATTATCTTCATCGACGAGATCGATGCGGTCGGCCGCCATCGCGGTGCCGGACTGGGTGGTGGGCATGACGAGCGCGAACAGACGCTCAACCAGCTGCTGGTCGAGATGGACGGTTTTGAGATGAACGATGGCATCATCGTTATCGCCGCCACCAACCGTCCTGATGTGCTTGACCCTGCGTTGTTGCGTCCGGGGCGCTTCGACCGTCAGGTGGTGGTCGGTCTGCCGGACATTCGTGGGCGCGAGCAGATCCTCAAGGTTCATATGCGCAAAGTGCCGCTTGGCGACAGTGTCGAGCCGGCGTTGATTGCGCGCGGCACTCCGGGGTTCTCCGGCGCTGACCTGGCCAACCTGGTGAACGAAGCGTCCCTGTTCGCGGCGCGTGCCGGCAAGCGGGTCGTGGAGATGAAGGAATTCGAGCTCGCCAAGGACAAGATCATGATGGGCGCCGAGCGCAAATCCATGGTCATGTCTGAAAAGGAACGCCTGAACACCGCCTATCACGAGGCTGGTCACGCCATCGTCGGGCGCGTTGTTCCAGAGCATGATCCGGTCTACAAAGTGTCGATTATCCCCCGTGGTCGGGCTTTGGGCGTCACCATGTTCCTGCCTGAGGAAGATCGCTACAGTCTGTCCAAGCGTGCCCTGATCAGCCAGATCTGTTCGTTGTTCGGCGGGCGTATTGCCGAGGAAATGACCCTTGGTTTCGAGGGCGTCACCACCGGTGCGTCGAACGACATCATGCGCGCCACCCAGTTGGCACGTAATATGGTGACTAAGTGGGGGTTGTCCGAAAAACTGGGTCCGCTGATGTACGCCGAAGAGGAAGGCGAAGTGTTCCTGGGGCGCAGTGCAGGCAGTCAGCACGCCAATGTCTCGGGCGACACGGCAAAGCTGATCGACCTCGAGGTGCGCAGCATCATCGATCAGTGCTACGGAACCGCCAAGCAGATCCTGGCGGACAATCGTGACAAGCTTGACCTGATGGCCGAGACGCTCATGAAGTACGAGACCATCGACGCCGATCAGATCGACGACATCATGGCGGGTCGCACGCCACGCGAACCGCGAGACTGGCAGGATGGTTCCGGCCCTACCGGCACGCCTCTGCAGCCTGAAAACGGCCGCCCGCAGACACCGATCGGTGGCCCTGCGGGGGAACATTAAGCCAAGGCTGTTTCAATGACCGAAGCGATCCATCCGACCCGGCTGCCCTGTGGCAGCCGGGTTCTTGATTTAACGCGCCCGCATGTCATGGGCATTCTCAATGTGACGCCCGACTCGTTCTCCGATGGCGGCAGGCATCAGGGTGTCGATGCGGCGTTGCGCCATGCCGAAGCCATGGTGCTGGCGGGTGCCACTCTGGTAGACGTCGGCGGCGAGTCGACCCGCCCAGGTGCCCGGATAGTGTCGCCCATCGAAGAGCTTGAGCGCGTCGCGCCGGTCGTCGAGGCCATCGCCCGCGAACTCGACGTCATCATTTCGGTGGATACCTCGACGCCGGCGGTGATTCGCGAGTCGGCCCGGCTGGGTGCAGGCCTTATCAATGACGTACGCTCGTTGGCGCGGGATGGGGCATTGGACGCCGCGGCCGCGACTGGGCTGCCGGTCTGCCTAATGCACATGCGCGGCGAGCCGGCAGACATGCAGAACGACCCGCGCTACCGCGACGTCACGGCCGAGGTGCAGGAGTTTCTGCGGCAGCGACTGGGGCAGTGTGCGGCTGCTGGCATACCGGCCGAACGGATCATCCTCGATCCGGGCTTCGGATTTGCCAAGGATCTGTCGCACAACCTCAGCCTGTTCAAGCATCTGGAGCGCCTGCATGCGCTGGGCTGCCCGCTTCTGGTCGGCGTCTCGCGCAAAAGCATGGTGGGGCAGGCGTTGGGGCGCGAGATCAGTGACCGGCTGTTTGGTAGTCTCGCGCTGGCTGCGCTGGCGGTCGCGAAAGGAGCGGTGATTGTGCGCGTGCACGACGTGCGCGAAACGGTTGATGTGGTTCGAATGGTGGCCGCCGTGCAGGCGGCAGAGTAAGGAAAGCATGAGTAGAAAATATTTCGGCACCGATGGTATCCGTGGGCATGTCGGGCAATTCCCCATCACGCCCGAGTTCATGCTCAGGCTTGGCTGGGCTGCCGGCATGGCCTTCCGCAAGCACGGCAAGTGCCGAATCCTGATCGGTAAAGACACGCGCATCTCGGGCTACATGTTCGAATCTGCACTGCAGGCCGGATTGTCGGCCGCGGGGGCGGATGTGCTGCTACTCGGGCCTATGCCGACCCCGGCCGTGGCCTACCTGACGCGGACCTTTCATGCCGATGCCGGGATTGTGATCAGCGCCTCGCACAATCCGCATCATGACAACGGTATCAAGTTCTTTTCCGGGCGGGGCACCAAGCTGCCCGACGAAGTGGAGCTGATGATCGAAGAATTGTTGGATGCCTCGATGACGGTCGTCGAGTCCGCTCAGCTCGGCAAGGCGTCGCGTATCAACGACGCGGCCGGACGCTACATCGAATTTTGCAAGAGCAGCGTGCCGACCAGCACGGATTTTTCCGGCCTCAAGATCGTGCTCGATTGCGCTCATGGGGCTACCTACAAGGTGGCTCCCAGCGTGTTCCGTGAGCTTGGCGCGGATGTCGTTGTCATCGGCGCGCAGCCCGATGGCCTCAATATCAATGCCGAGGTCGGATCGACCTATGTCGCTCAGCTGCAGCGGGCGGTGGTCGAGCACGGCGCCGACCTGGGCATCGCCTTCGACGGCGATGGCGACCGGGTGATGATGGTCGATCACACCGGCACTCAGGTCGACGGTGACGAGCTGCTGTACATCATTGCCACCGACCTGCAGGACTGCGGGCGGCTGGAGGGTGGCGTGGTCGGTACCCTGATGAGCAACCTCGGCCTGGAGCTTGCCCTGAAGGCGCGACAGATCCCCTTCGTTCGGGCCAAGGTGGGCGATCGCTACGTCATGGCTGAGATGCTCGAGCGCGGCTGGGTGCTTGGCGGCGAGAATTCCGGCCATATCGTTTGCGCGCAGCATGTCACCACTGGCGACGCGATCATCGCGGCGCTTCAAGTAGTGCTTGCCTTGCGCCGTCGTGGGCAAAGCCTGGCGCAAGAGCGGCTGGCGTGGAAGAAGTGCCCGCAGGTGCTGATTAACGTGCGCTTCAGTGGCGAGCATGATCCAATCGCCCATCCGCAGGTGCAGGCTGCCTGTGATGGCGTGACCGAGCGCATGGCTGGCCGCGGGCGCGTGCTGTTGCGCAAGTCCGGCACCGAGCCGTTGGTCAGGGTGATGGTCGAGGGCGACGATGAGCATAAGGTGCGCCATTACGCTGAAGAGCTGGCCAGCGCGGTGAGAGAAGTTTGTGCGTGATTGCCGCTTGCCAGACACATTTTCGTTGAGTACCATCTGCGCCCACTTTGACCGACGAGGTAAAGCATGCGTCGCCCCCTGGTAGCTGGTAACTGGAAGATGAACGGTACCCGCGCCAGCGTCGCAGAGCTGATCGACTCGATTCGCCAGCAGGCGATGCCGGCGTCAGTCGAAGTGGTGGTATTCCCCTCGTATGTGCATATCGAGCAGGCCGTTGCAGGGCTTGACGGTAGTCCGGTAGCGGTTGGCGCTCAGGACTGCGCAGCGGAGGCGGGTTTTGGTGCGCTGACCGGCGAAGTGTCTGTCGATCAGCTGGTGGATGCGGGATGCGGCTGGGTTCTGGTCGGGCATTCCGAGCGACGACTGGTGCTCGGTGAGAGCGATGATGTGGTCGCGAAGAAATTTATGACGGCACTGGCTGGCGGCATGATCCCGGTGCTGTGTTTGGGTGAGACGCTCGAGGAGCGTGAGTCCGGACGGACACTTGATGTCGTTGGGCGTCAATTGGCGAGGGTGTTGGCTGTCAGCGGAATATCCGCTTTCGAGCGGGCGGTCGTGGCTTACGAGCCTGTATGGGCGATAGGTTCCGGTCTCACCGCGACGGCTGAGCAGGCGCAGGAAGTGCATGCGGCGATTCGAGCGCAGCTTGCCGGAGAGAGCCATCATGTCGCTGCAGGGGTAAGAATCCTCTACGGCGGCAGCGTAAAAGCGGACAACGCCGCTGAGCTCTTCGGGATGGCGGATGTCGATGGGGGGCTTGTCGGTGGTGCCTCTCTGAAAGCGAACGATTTCGGTGCGATATGTCGCGCCGCAGGGAACTGATCAGATGTTGCAGACTGTTGTGATTGTGGTACATCTGCTGGTTGCCATCGGTGTGGTTGCGCTGGTGCTTCTGCAGCAGGGCAAGGGGGCGGACGCCGGTGCGTCGTTCGGTGCGGGGGCTTCGGCCACTGTATTCGGAAGCCAAGGTTCTGCTACCTTTCTTAGTCGGTTTACTGCTATACTTGCTGGCGTTTTTTTCGTGACAAGTCTGGGATTGGCGTTCTTCGCCACGCGCCAGGCGGATCAACTGTCACAGGCGGGCCTGCCCGATCCGGCGGTGCTGGAAGTTCCGGCAAGCAAGCCGGTAGTCGATGACGTGCCTGTGCTGGATGGCGAAAGTGCGCCGCCCACTCCTGCAGCGAGCGATGTGCCTCAGGTTCAGGGTCAGGAGCAGGAAAAAGAGTAATACGGGTTTTTGCCGAGGTGGTGGAATTGGTAGACACGCTACCTTGAGGTGGTAGTGGCCATAGGCTGTAGGGGTTCGAGTCCCCTCCTCGGTACCAAACAAGCAGGCCCGCAGATGCGGGCTTTCTTGTTTTCAGCGTTTGGGTTGACCTCAGGGATGGACGGTCGTATAATTCGTGCCCAGTTTGACGCGGGGTGGAGCAGTCTGGTAGCTCGTCGGGCTCATAACCCGAAGGTCGTTGGTTCAAATCCAGCCCCCGCAACCAGTTGATGAAAAGCCCCTGTCGAGGGGCTTTTTATTAGCTTAAAGCCAGGTCGCCGGCATCTACAGGCGATCATCAGGGATGGGCGTTTCGCCCATTTTTCATTTGTACGGCATGCACGAGGGACTTCGATGTCGAGCAAGCTAGAACAGTTGCAGGCCTTGTTGGCCCCGGTGGTCGAGGCGCTCGGCTATCAATGCTGGGGTGTTGAGTTTATCTCTCAGGGGCGGCATTCGTTGCTCCGGGTCTATATCGATCATCCCGACGGGATCCTGGTCGACGACTGTGAAAAGGTCAGTCGCCAGCTCAGTGGGGTCCTCGACGTCGAGGACCCGATCAGCTCCGATTACACCCTCGAGGTTTCTTCGCCTGGTATGGATCGTCCGTTGTTCACGCTGGAACAATACCGGGCGCATATCGGTGAACAGGTAAAGATTAAGCTGCGCTCGCCCTTCGAGGGGCGGCGCAATTTCCAGGGTCTTCTGCGTGGGGTTGAGGAGCAGGACGTGGTGGTGCTGGTTGATGACCACGAATACCTGCTGCCGATCGACATGATCGACAAGGCCAATATTATTCCCCGTTTTGAGTGAATCGCGGATCCCGCGGCCCCCAATGGATTGCGATAGGCGAGGCGTACGATGAGCAAAGAAGTACTGCTGGTTGTGGAGTCGGTATCCAACGAAAAAGGCGTACCGGCCGGTGTGATTTTCGAAGCGTTGGAGCTGGCTTTGGCCACGGCTACCAAGAAGCGCTTCGAAGACGAGGTGGACCTGCGAGTCGAAATTAATCGGCAGAACGGCAATTACGAGACATTCCGTCGCTGGACGGTAGTCGAGGAAGAGGATTTCGACGATCCGGCGCACCAGTTGACCGTCGACATGAAGCAGGCTCAGGACGCCAACGCCAACGCCAAGGTCGGCGACGTGCTGGAAGAGAAGATCGAGTCGATCGAGTTTGGCCGTATCGCTGCGCAGACCGCCAAGCAGGTCATCGTGCAGAAGGTACGCGAAGCCGAACGGGCGCAGGTGGTCGAAGCCTATCGTGATCGCCTTGGCGAGATCATTTCCGGTACGGTCAAGAAAGTGACCCGCGACAGCGTCATTGTCGATCTGGGCAACAATGCCGAGGCGCTGCTGGCCCGGGAAGACATCATCGCGCGCGAAACCTTCCGGGTCGGTGCGCGTATGCGGGCTTTGCTCAAGGAAATCCGCACCGAGAATCGCGGACCGCAGCTGATCCTGTCGCGTACTTCGCCGCAGATGCTCATCGAGCTGTTCCGCATCGAGGTGCCGGAAATTGCCGAAGGCCTGATCGAGGTAATGGGCGCGTCTCGCGATCCTGGGTCGCGCGCAAAGATCGCCGTGCGTTCGAAGGACAAGCGGATCGACCCCCAGGGCGCATGCATCGGTATGCGCGGCTCGCGGGTCCAGGCGGTATCGGGCGAGATCGGCGGCGAGCGGGTCGACATCGTACTGTGGGACGAAAACCCTGCCCAGTTCGTGATCAACGCGATGGCGCCGGCCGAAGTGGCAGCCATTATCGTAGATGAAGACGCCCACGCCATGGATATCGCGGTCGGCGAAGACAACCTGGCCCAGGCCATCGGCCGCGGCGGCCAGAACGTTCGCCTCGCCAGCCAGCTGACCGGCTGGACGCTGAACGTCATGACCGAAGCGGATATTCAAAGCAAACAGCAGGAAGAAACCGGCGACATCCTGCGCAATTTCATCGAAGAGCTCGACGTCGATGAGGAGCTGGCACAGGTACTGGTCGAAGAAGGTTTCACTTCGCTCGAAGAAATTGCCTACGTCCCTATGGAGGAAATGCTCGGCATCGAAGGCTTCGACGAAGATATCGTCAACGAGCTGAGAACCCGCGCCAAGGATCGCCTGCTGACCAAAGCGATCGCAACCGAAGAGAAACTGGCAGACGCCCAGCCGGCCGAGGATTTGCTCGAGCTGGAAGGCATGAACAAGGAACTGGCGGTCGAGTTGGCGATGCGGGGTGTCATCACCCGTGAAGACCTGGCCGAGCAGTCGATTGACGATCTGCTCGACATAGACGGCATTGATCAAGAGCGTGCCGGCAAGCTGATCATGGCCGCCCGAGCCCATTGGTTCGAGTAAGTAATTAGCGGCCTGAGGAGAGAGATGCATGACGCAAGTCACGGTGAAAGAACTGGCCCAGGTGGTCGACACACCGGTCGAGCGACTGCTGCAGCAGATGCGTGAGGCAGGACTGTCGCACACCAGCGCCGAGCAAGTAGTGACCGATAACGAAAAGCAGGCGCTGTTGGCGCACCTCAAGAGCAGCCACGGCGCCAAGCTGGACGAGCCGCGCAAGATTACCCTGCAGCGCAAGACCACGACCAAGCTGAAGGTTGGCGGTAGCAAGACCATCAGCGTGGAAGTCCGCAAGAAGAAAACCTTCGTCAAGCGCAGCCCCGACGAGATCGAGGCCGAGAAACAGCGCGAGCTCGAAGAGCAGCGTGCCGCCGAGGAGGCTGCCCGTCAGAAGGCTGCCGAGGAAGCGCGCCTGCGCGCCGAGGAAGAGGCGCGTCTGCAAGCCGAGGCCGCCGCCAAGCCTGCGTCCGCCGCTGCCGCGGCAGAGCCAGCCGCGCCGGCAGCTGTCGAGCCGGCTCCGGTGGCTCCGGTCGAAGAGCGCAAGAAGGATGAGCCGCGTCGCCCGGACAAGGCGCGCAGCGACGATGACGAGCGCCGTGACCGCAAGCAGGCGCAGCACCGTCCGTCGTTGAAAGCCAAGGCACCACTGTCGCGGACCGTGCGCAGTGGCGAAGACGACGCTGATGGGTTCCGCCGCGGCGGTCGTGGCAAGTCGAAGCTGAAGAAGCGTAACGCGCATGGCTTCCAGAGCCCGACCGGTCCCATCGTTCGTGAAGTCGCGATCGGCGAGACCATCACGGTTGGCGACCTGGCGCAGCAGATGTCGGTCAAGGCGGCCGAAGTCATCAAGTTCATGTTCAAGATGGGCAGTCCGGTCACCATCAACCAGGTACTGGACCAGGAAACCGCCCAACTGATCGCCGAGGAGCTGGGGCACAAGGTCAAGCTGGTCAGCGACAATGCGCTGGAAGAACAGCTGGCCGAGCTGCTCAAGTTCGAAGGTGAGGCCATTACCCGCGCGCCGGTCGTCACGGTGATGGGCCACGTCGACCACGGCAAGACCTCGTTGCTCGACTACATTCGTCGCGCCAAGGTCGCTGCCGGTGAAGCGGGTGGCATCACGCAGCACATTGGTGCGTATCACGTCGAAACCGACCGCGGCATGGTTACCTTCCTCGATACCCCTGGGCACGCGGCGTTTACCGCCATGCGGGCACGGGGCGCCCAAGCCACTGATATTGTGATCCTGGTGGTCGCGGCGGACGACGGGGTGATGCCGCAGACCATCGAGGCGATCCAGCACGCCAAGGCGGCCGGTGTGCCGCTGGTCGTCGCGGTGAACAAGATCGACAAGCCGGGTGCAGATCTCGATCGGATTCGCAGCGAGTTGTCGGTTCACGAAGTGACATCGGAAGAGTGGGGCGGTGATACGCCGTTCGTACCGGTGTCGGCGAAGATGGGTACCGGCGTCGACGAGTTGCTCGAAGCGGTACTGCTGCAAGCCGAGATCCTCGAACTGACCGCTACGCCTTCGGCCCCGGGCCGTGGTGTGGTGGTCGAGTCGCGCCTCGACAAGGGCCGTGGCCCCGTGGCAACGGTGCTAGTCCAGGACGGTACGCTGCGTCAGGGCGACATGGCCCTGGTTGGCTCCAACTACGGTCGTATCCGCGCCATGCTCGACGAGAATGGCAAGCCGATCAAGGAAGCCGGCCCCTCGATCCCGGTGGAAATCCTCGGTCTCGACGGTACGCCCGATGCCGGTGACGAGCTCAGCGTGCTGGCTGACGAGAAGAAGGCGCGTGAAGTGGCCCTGTTCCGCCAGGGCAAGTTCCGCGAAGTGAAGCTGGCCCGTGCACATGCCGGCAAGCTGGAAAACATCTTCGAGAACATGGGGCAGGAAGAGAAGAAGACGCTCAACATCGTCCTCAAGTCCGATGTCCGTGGTTCGCTCGAGGCGTTGCAGGGCTCGCTCAGCAGTCTGGGGAACGACGAGGTCCAGGTGCGGGTGATCGGTGGCGGGGTTGGCGGTATCACCGAAAGCGACGCGAACCTGGCGCTGGCCTCCAATGCCGTGCTGTTTGGCTTCAACGTGCGCGCCGATGCCGGCGCGCGCAAGATCGTCGAGCAGGAAGGCCTGGATCTGCGTTACTACAACGTGATCTATGACATCATCGAGGACGTCAAGAAGGCGCTGACCGGCATGCTGGGCAGCGACGTGCGCGAGAACATCCTCGGCGTTGCCGAGGTGCGCGACGTGTTCCGCTCGCCGAAGTTCGGCGCCGTGGCAGGCTGCATGGTGCTCGAGGGCATGGTGCACCGCAACCGGCCGATCCGCGTGCTGCGCGATGACGTGGTCATCTTCGAGGGCGAGCTGGAATCGCTGCGTCGGTTCAAGGATGACGTTGCCGAAGTGCGTGCCGGCATGGAATGCGGTATCGCGGTGAAGAGCTACAACGACGTGAAGGCTGGCGACAAGATCGAAGTATTCGAGAAGGTCGAAGTGGCGCGTTCGCTGTAACACAGCAGCTGCACCGACAGGCGGCAAGCTTCGAGGGGAGACCCTGGAGGCTTGCCGTTTGCCTTTGCAGCGCGACGATTTTTTGATCCGGCAGCTGTTGCTGCTCGAGGCAGATTTATGGCCAAAGAATTCAGCCGTACCCAGCGGATCGGCGATCAGATGCAGCGCGAGCTGGCTCTGTTGATACAACGTGAGGTCAAGGATCCACGCCTTGGCCTGATCACCATCACGGCCGTCGAGGTGAGCCGGGACCTGTCCCATGCCAAGATATTCATCACCGTGATGGGCAAGGACGATGATGAAGATGCGGTCAAGGGCAACCTGCGAATCCTCAACGATGCCAGCGGTTTCCTGCGGATGCAGCTGGGCAAGGCCATGAAGCTACGGACGGTTCCGCAGCTGCATTTCAACTATGACGCCAGCGTTCGACGCGGTGTCGAGCTGGCGTCGCTGATCGAGCGGGCCGTGGCCGAAGATCGCAAACACAGCGACGATGGCGGAGAGTAGGCGTGGCTCAGGTCAAACGTGTTCGCCGCCCCGTCAGCGGCATCATTCTTCTCGATAAACCCCGGGGGTTCACCTCCAACGCGGCGCTGCAAAAGGTGCGCTGGCTGCTGAACGCCGAGAAGGCCGGGCATACCGGCAGTCTCGACCCGCTGGCGACTGGGGTGTTGCCGTTGTGCTTTGGCGAAGCGACAAAGTTTTCGCAGTATCTGCTCGATGCGGACAAGGGATACGAAACCGTTGCTCAGCTTGGTGTCACCACCACCACCGCCGATGCCGAGGGCGAAGTGCTCGAACGGCGGCCAGTGGATGTCAGCACGGACCGTATAGAGGCGCTGCTGCCACGATTTCGCGGTGACCAGATGCAAGTGCCGCCGATGTACTCGGCGCTCAAGCGTGATGGACAGCCGCTGTACAAATTGGCGCGTGCCGGTGAAGTGGTGGAGCGTGAGCCGCGTTCTGTTAATATTGCGCGCCTGGATTTGCTGTCGCTTGATGCCGACAAGGCCCGCTTCGCGGTTAGTTGCAGCAAGGGCACCTATATCCGGACGCTGGTGGAAGACATCGGCCGCGAGCTGGGCTGTGGTGCGCACGTGGCAGAGCTGCGTCGTACTCAGGCAGGGCCGTTCGAGCTGGCCCAGACGGTCAGTCTCGAGGCGCTCGAGCAGGCCCACGCCGAAGGCGGCGCCGAAGCAGTGGATGCCTTCCTCAAACCGCTCGACAGCGGGCTGGAGCACTGGCCGCTGTTGAAGTTGACTGAGCACAGCGCGTTCTACTGGCTGCATGGGCAACCGGTGCGGGCACCGGAAGCACCGAAATTCGGCATGCTGCGGGTGCAGGATCACAACGGTCGCTTCATCGGGATCGGTGAAGTGAGCGAAGATGGGCGCATTGCGCCACGTCGACTGATTCGGTCGGAATGACCGATTCGTGGCACGCCCGAGGGTGTGCCGCGTAACGAGGATGGCTGTTGGCAGGCACGGTCAGCCCTCTTTTACAACACGGGACATGTCCCGGCCTGTTCATAGAAGGAGCCCATCATGGCACTTAGCGTTGAAGAAAAAGCCCAGATCGTTGACGAGTACAAGCAAGCTGAAGGCGATACCGGTTCTCCGGAAGTGCAGGTTGCCCTGCTGACCGCCAACATCAACAAGCTGCAAGGTCACTTCAAGGCCAACGGCAAAGATCACCACTCGCGTCGTGGTCTGATCCGTATGGTCAACCAGCGCCGCAAGCTGCTGGATTACCTGAAGGGCAAGGACACCACTCGTTACAGCACACTGATCGGTCGTCTGGGTCTGCGTCGCTAAGCGATGCGGGTGCAAAGCTGAATGCCGAAGCTGGAAGTGGGGCTTGCCCTGCTTCCAGCTTTTGCCTTTCAGAGCTACACCTCTGGACAGCGCCTGGGTTCGATACCCGTCACTGCCCAAGCATTCGAATCAAGCGCTTCGCGCGTGGCGTAGCCCGCGAGGCGTGAGAAAGTTTTCCCCAAGGCAACATAAAGAAGGAACCACCGTGAACCCGGTAATCAAGAAATTTCAATTCGGTCAGTCGACCGTAACCCTCGAGACGGGCCGTATTGCCCGTCAAGCCAGTGGCGCTGTACTGGTCACCGTTGATGACGATGTGGCCGTTCTGGTCGCCGTCACAGGTGCTAAAACGGCCGATCCGAGCAAGGGCTTTTTCCCGCTCTCGGTCCACTACCAGGAAAAGACCTACGCAGCGGGCAAGATCCCCGGCGGCTTCTTCAAGCGTGAAGCGCGTCCCTCCGAAAAGGAAACCCTGACCTCGCGCCTGATCGACCGTCCGATCCGTCCGCTGTTTCCGGAAGGCTTCCAAAACGAAGTCCAGGTCATCTGCACCGTCGTATCGACGAGCAAGAAAACCGATCCGGACATCGCTGCGATGATCGGTACGTCGGCCGCGCTGGCGATTTCCGGCATTCCGTTCAACGGCCCGATCGGCGCTGCTCGTGTCGCCTTCCACCCCGAGACCGGCTACCTGCTGAACCCGACCTACGAGCAGCTCAAGGCCTCCAGCCTGGACATGGTCGTAGCCGGTACTAAAGATGCCGTACTGATGGTCGAGTCCGAAGCCAAGGAGCTGACCGAAGACCAGATGCTGGGCGCAGTTCTTTTCGCTCACGACGAGTTCCAGGCTGTCGTTCAGGCGGTTACCGAGCTGGCCGCCGAAGCCGGCAAGCCGACCTGGGATTGGCAGCCGAAGGCTGAAAACACTCAACTGCTGGCCGCCATCCGCAGCGAGTTCGGTGAGGCTATCTCCGAGGCCTACACCATCACCGTCAAGCAGGACCGCTACGCGCGCCTGGGTGAGCTGAAAGACCAGGTCGTCGCCAAGTTCTCCGGTGAAGAAGGCCAGCCTTCTTCCAGCGAAGTCAAAGAGGCCTTCGGCGAGATTGAATACCGCACCGTTCGCGAGAACATCGTCAACGGCAAGCCGCGTATCGATGGTCGTGACACTCGCACTGTGCGTGGCCTGAACATCGAAGTTGGTGTGCTAGCCAAGACTCACGGCTCGGCGCTGTTTACCCGTGGCGAAACCCAGGCTCTGGTCGTCGCCACCCTCGGTACGGCGCGTGACGCGCAGCTGCTCGACACCCTCGAAGGTGAGAAGAAAGACCCCTTCATGCTCCACTACAACTTCCCGCCGTATTCGGTGGGTGAGTGTGGCCGCATGGGCGCAACCGGTCGCCGCGAAATCGGTCATGGCCGCCTGGCCCGTCGTTCGGTTGCAGCGATGCTGCCGAGCGCGGACGAGTTCCCGTATACCATTCGTGTGGTTTCGGAAATTACCGAGTCCAATGGTTCCAGCTCCATGGCCTCGGTATGCGGTGCTTCTCTGGCACTGATGGACGCCGGCGTGCCGATGAAGGCGCCGGTCGCCGGTATCGCCATGGGTCTGGTGAAAGAAGGTGAGAAATTCGCCGTACTGACCGACATCCTTGGTGACGAAGACCACCTCGGCGACATGGACTTCAAAGTGGCGGGTACCGCCAAAGGGGTCACCGCGCTGCAGATGGACATCAAGATCCAGGGCATCACCGAAGAGATCATGGAGATTGCCCTGGGCCAGGCCCTCGAGGCGCGCCAGAACATCCTCGGTCAGATGAACCAGGTCATCGCTCAGTCGCGCACCGAGCTGTCGGCCAACGCCCCGACCATGATCGCGATGAAGATCGATCAGGACAAGATCCGCGACGTCATTGGTAAGGGCGGCGCCACCATCCGCGGGATCTGTGAAGAGACCAAGGCTTCGATCGACATCGAAGACGACGGCTCGATCAAGATCTTCGGTGAAACCAAGGAAGCTGCCGAGGCTGCCAAGCAGCGCGTACTTGGCATCACTGCCGAGGCAGAGATTGGCAAGATCTATGTCGGTAAGGTCGAGCGCATCGTGGACTTCGGTGCCTTCGTCAACATCCTCCCGGGCAAGGATGGCCTAGTGCACATCTCGATGCTGAGCGATCAGCGTGTCGAAAAGGTCACCGACGTCCTGAAGGAAGGCCAGGAAGTAAAGGTGCTCGTGTTGGACGTGGACAATCGCGGCCGTATCAAGCTGTCCATCAAGGACGTTGCTGCTGCCGAGGCGTCCGGCGCCTGATCTGCCGACGTTAGTAAAAAGAGCCCTTCGGGGCTCTTTTTTTTGCCTCCGATAAGCGAAACGAGCCGAGGCGGGCCAACCTGCATTGCAGACTGCACGCCTCAGCTGGGCGAAACATGCAGAGTGCTAGTGGCCAAGAGATACTGCATAAAAGGTAAGTTTGTGATTTTATTGGTTTTTATTGTTATTCGTGTTTTGGCATGCCGCTTGCGTTGCTTAGTGTGACTCTGCGGCAGGACTGTGCCGCAGCGACTATGAGAAACAGGAGTGCTATTCATGAACAAGATCCAGACCTCTATTACCGCTGCCACTATCGCTACCGCTTTGAGCTTGCCGCTGGCCGGGGCTGCGTTCGCCGACGTCACGCCTGCACTGAACGACGCCCAGCCCATGATGTTGGCAGCTGCCGACAGCGACCTGGAAAATTCGGCCGAGCACACTGCCAATGAAGCCGGTGAAGCCATGTCCGATACCTGGATCACCACCAAGGTCAAATCTGCATTGCTGGCGGGTGATTCCACGCCGGGCATGAAAATCGAAGTCGAGACCAACGACGGCGTGGTATCGCTGTCCGGTACCGTTGCCAGCGAAGCGCAACGCGAGATGGCAATCGAAAAGGCCAAGGGTATCGAGGGCGTGAAAGACGTCTCCGCCGATGGCCTGAAAGCCGTCGACTGATTCCGCACCGCCGGTGCCAGGACCCGCTGCTCGCAGCGGGTTTTTTTATTGGCGTTCGCTGTCGATCCGGGTGAGGCGATTCCCTTCGAAACGCAGGAAGTGGTACATGCCGTTAGTCGGCCCGTAGGTCCATTCCTCGACGGGGACTTCTTGGCGGAACCCGTAGTCATCGATGATTTCCCGGTAGCCGGTCAGGGCGCGCGCCGATGGCTCGCCGCATTTGGCCGCGACCTCGGCGGTGGTGGCCTGCAGGCTGACCAGGGTGCTGCGACAACGGAACGTCGACGAGGCCTGTGCATCGACCGCGCCAAGCGCGCCGAGCAGGGCCGCCAGGACAGCGCCTGTCAATCTCATCGCATCGTCTCCTCTGTCAGTGGGCGCGGCGTGTTTCGATCTGGACCAGGCGGTTACCTTCGAACGTCAAGATGCTGAATACCCCGTTTCGCGGCCCGTAGACCCATTCCTCACGCGCCATTTCGCGTCGCTCATTGGCGCTCAGCGTGTAGCCAACGAAGTCGCGCTGCAAGGGCTCGCCGCACTTGCGCTCGACCTCGAACGCGCGGTCACCGGTACTGATGAGGTCGCTGCCGCAGCGCAGGCTTTGCGCCTGCACCAGTGGGCTCAGCAGAGCGGCAGCCAGGAGGGTGGCCAGCCGGGAAGGGCACCGGTCGTCGCGCTTCATTCGGCCTCCAGGTGCAGAACGGTGGACACCTGCTGGTCCTGCGGCGTTTGGCTGATCCCGGTGTCGAGCAGGTAGACGCGGTCAGCGGCCAGCTGCGCCTTGTCGACCAGATAGTCCTTGATGCTGCCCGCACGCTCGCGGCTCAGCCGGCGCAACAGTGCCGTGCTGCCTGCGCGACTGTCGAGGATGGCCTGGCGCAGCAGCCCGGTACGTGTTTCTTCATCGAGCTGCTGCCATTCTTTCGGTGGTTGCTGTTGCAGCCGGCTGCGGTAGATGCCTTCGAGCATGGCCTTTTTTTCCTCTTCCCCGATCTGCAGGTCGGCAGGGTCGGCCGGGACCGTGTCGCCGCGGCGCTGCAGCACCTTGTACCAGGTCTGCTGGTATTCGCGCTCGAGCCATTGTTCTGCAAGCAGTGGCCCGTCGAGCGCCGGAGCGCTCATGCCTTCGATCTCCAGGCGCAGCACAGGGCGCTCTTTCAGCGCGCCCGCCAGGGCATCGAGCCGGCTGCGAGCTTCTTTGCTCAGCTCGCTGCTGCCCGGGGCGAATGGCACCTCGCTGAGGTCGGTCTGTTCATATCCGACCAGGCCGCCAAGAAACTTGAACGGCGACTTCACGGCGCGCACCACCAGGTTGCGCAAGGTCTGCCAGACGATGGGCATCACGTCGAACTGCGGGTTCTTCAGGTCGCCCTGCACCGGCAGCTTGAGCGCGATGGTGCCGCTGCTGTCCTTCAGCAGCGCGACAGCCAGGCGCACCGGCAGGTCCACTGCCTGCTCGCTGTCGACCTTCTCGCCAAGCTGCAGTTGCTCCAGCACCACTTCGTTTTCGGCGTTCAGCTGGCCTTGCTGGATGCGGTAGTGAAGGTCCAGGTTGAGACGGCCCTTGCGGATGCGATAGCCGGCGAACTTGGCCGAGTACGGCGACAGGGTGGTCAGCTCGACCCGCCGGAAGCGGGTGGCGATATCCAGGCTTTGCAGTGGGTCGAAGGGCGTCAGGCTGCCCTCGATGCTGACCGGCGCGTAGCGGTCCACCTTGCCCTTGATATCGACGCTGGCCGCGCTGTGCTGGCGATTGTCGAGGGTGCCGATATCGCCCTCCAGTTCCTGGATGGCGGTGATGAAGGGCGGCCGCAGGCTCAGGTCGGAGAAATTGGCCGAACCGTCGACGATGCGGATGCCGCCGATGTGCAGCGCAAGTGGCTCCTCCTGAGACGTTGGCGCGTCGGGCTGCGTGGCGGGTGGCTCGGGCGCCGTGGAGGCCGGCTTGGCGACCAGCAGGTCGTTAATGTTGGTCGTCAGGTCCGGGTTGATGATGAAGCGGGCGTACGGCTGCTCCAGGTCGACCCGGGCAATTTGCAGCGCGTTCGGATAGCGATAGTCCAGTCCGTCCAGCTTGAGCGAGCGCCATTTCAGAAAGTCGCGCTCCTGAATGGTGTCCAGCGTGTGCAGTTGGGTCACCTCGGCAGCGCCGCCAACCTGCAGGGAGAGGGGATCTGTGCCTTCGAGGGCCACCTGGAGCTGACCGCCCAGCAGGCCGCTGCGCAGTTCAAGGTGAACGAAGGGTGACAGGTAGGGCTGCGCCAGGCGCAGATCGATGCCCTGCAGTGTCAGGGCGAACTGACCCTGCACCGGCGTCAACGCCAGTTGTCCCTCAGCGCTCAGCGAGCCCTGCTTGCCGACGCCCGTATTCAGCCTGAGCGACATGGGGCTGTCGCCGCGGCTGTCGAAATGCTGGACATGCAGGTCGAGCGGCCCGACCTCGAGCTCGACGTCCTGCTCGGGTACACGGTCGGCCAGGTGCAACTGGTACTTCTGCAGTTGCGCATCGGTCAGCAGCACGCGCCAGGGCTGCGCAGCCGGTTCAGGATTGGACGGCTTGGGCGTGTCCGGCTCGGGCGGGTCCCCGGCAGTTTCGGTCGGCTGACCGGGCCGAGGGGCATCGGCTTTGCCCGCCAGCAGGCGCTGCCAGTTGAGCTGGCCATCGGCCTCGCGGGTCAGCCAGCTTTCCAGGCCCTCGCTGCGCAACTGGCCCAGGGTGACCTGGCGCTGCTGCAGGTCGAGCGACACCTGGGCGAGCCTAGCCTGCTGCAAGCGCAGCAGCGGTTGGGCGTCGGGGCTGTCGAGGCTCAGCGAAGTCAGGGTCGCGCTGGCATCGTTCAAGTTCAGCGAGGTGCCGCTGGCGAGGTCGAGCCGATAATCAGTCTTCAGGCTCAGTTGCCCGTCCTTTAACACCAGCGGCGCCACGTCGCGCACGTACGGCCAGAAGGTCTTCAGCGCTAGCCCGCTGACTTCGAGCCGGCCGGTCGAGCTGATCGGCGCCAGGTTGAGCTGGCCCGTCCAGTCGATCTGCGAGCCTTCGGGTCCCTTGGCCGTCAGCACCGCGTCGGCGGCGTCATCGGAGCGTGTCGCGAAATGCTGCAGCTGGAAATCCAGTGAGTCGAACAGCAGGTCGATAGGCTCCCCGGGGCGTCGATCGGCGAAATGCACTCGCCCCTTTGCCAGTTGCAGGCGGTCGATGCGCAGCGACAGCGGCTCGCTGTCGGCCTCAGGCTCGGTCGCGTCCCTTTCCGGCAGTTCGAACAGCTGGGTCAGGTTCAGCGTGCCACGGGTATCGAACAGCACCTCTGCATTCGGCCCGACCAGCTCGACATCGGCCAGGTGCAGCGAGCGGTGCCAGAGGCTGTCCCATTGAAGATCCAGAGCCAGCCGTTCGAAGCCCAGCTGTTCAGCGCCGGCCTCGCCGATGCGCAGACCGTGCAGGGCCAGTTCGAGACTGAACGGATTGAGTTCGACCCGTTCCAGGTGCGCCGGAACCGTCGCATACTGGGCCAATTGTTGGTTGATGACGCGCTGCGCCACGCCGGGGAGGATCAGAAACCCCAACAGGCTGTAGACGACCAGGGCGGTCGCCAGACCGATAAGGATGCGCTTCATTCCGTTGGGCATGCGGACCTACTTTCCAGGCGATGGACTGCCTTGGAGTATGGCACGACACCCGGGTTCCTCTCGCGCCGGCGTGCCGTCTGCGGTCACAGCTGCAGCCGCAGCACCTTGAGCGGTGGCTTGCCGTCGGTCGAGGGGAAGTCCGCTGCCGGCGGCAGCACCTGGCAATCGCGGACCGGTCGGCCCGCCTTTGCCGCGCAACGCAGGACCTCCTCGCGCCAGGTCTGAAGGTCAACCTTTGCCAGGTTGTTGCAACACACCAGCACGCCGTCGTCGGCCGTGGCGAGCAGGGCGGGCTTGAGCAGGCTCTGGTAGTCGCGCAACAGATCGACGGTGCCGAAGGCGCTCTTCGACCAGGCAGGCGGGTCCAGCACGACCAGGTCGAACTGCTGGGGCACCAGCTGTGGATAATCGGGCAGCCGACGACCGCGGCGCGCGGCGATCGGCAGGTCGGCCAGCTGGCGGATCGCTGGGAAGTAATCCGACTGGACGAAGCGCATGGGCGCCAGCGCCGGGTTGAGGGCGGCGTTCTCGCGGCCGACTGCCAGGTTGCTGTCGGCGAAGTCCAGGTTGAGCACATCGCGGGCGCCGCCGGCGGCCGCGCAGAGCCCGACTCCGCAGGTGTAGGCGAAGAGGTTGAGCACCGAGCGGCCGGTGCTGTTGGCCTTGATCCAGCCCCTGAGGTTGCGCAGATCGAGAAACAGCAGCGGGTCCTGGCCGGCGTGGCGCGCGCGGACGCGGTAGTTCAGCCCCCATTCCCGGCCGACCCGGTCCTCCAGCGCGGCGGCGTCGGCACGGTATACCGGGTCGCCGCGGTCAATTCGCGAGTTGCCCTGGGAACGATCGTTGTAGACCAGCGCCAGGGGCAATCCGAGCGCCGCGCAGCTCTGCTGGTGCAGCGCCAGCAGGGCCTCGCGATGGAGCGGCTGGTGAAAGCTCTGTACCAGCAACTGTGGGCCGTAGCGGTCGACCGTAAGGCCCGGGGCGCCTTCCTGGCTGCCGTGGAACAGCCGGTAGCAGTCGGTGTTCTGCGCGTGCAGGTCGGCCAGCAGGGCGGTGCGGTGATGCAGGGCGGCGCGCAGCGCCTGGTCGAGAGAGGGCATGCGCGGCGACTCCTGGGAGAGGGCCGCGCAGTCTAGCGGAAAAAGCCGGCCATAGCCGGCGCGAGGCTGCGACTATCAGCGTTCGATGGCCAGCGCCACGCCCTGGCCGCCGCCGATGCAGAGCGTGGCCAGGCCCTTGTGGACGTCGCGGCGGATCATCTCGTGCAGCAGCGTGACCAAGATCCGGCAGCCCGAGGCGCCGATGGGGTGCCCGATGGCGATAGCGCCGCCATTGACGTTGACCTTGTCGGCATCCCAGCCCAGTTCCAGCCCCACCGACAGAGCCTGGGCGGCGAAGGCTTCGTTGGCCTCGATCAGGTCGAGCTGATCAAGCGTCCAGCCGGCTTTTTCCAGGCAGCGGCGGGTCGCAGACACCGGCGCGATGCCCATGACGGCCGGATCGACGCCGGCGTTGGCGTAGCTGGCGATGCGCGCCAAGGCTGGCAGGCCCAGCGCCTCGGCCTTCTCGGCGCTCATCAGCAGCACGGCAGCGGCGCCGTCGTTGAGGCTGGAGGCATTGCCGGCGGTAACGCTGCCATCCTTCTTGAAGGCGGGCTTGAGCTTGGCCAGGCTCTCGGCGGTGGTGCCGGCGCGTGGCTGTTCATCGGTATCGAAAATCAGCGGATCGCCCTTGCGCTGGGGGATTTCGATGGCGGTGATCTCCTCGCGGAAGCGACCCGCCTCGATTGCCGCGCAGGCTTTCTGCTGGGACGCCGCTGCAAAAGCGTCCTGCGCTTCGCGGGTGACGCCGTACCGGTCCACCAGGTTCTCAGCGGTGATACCCATGTGGTAGTCGTTGAACGCATCCCACAGGCCGTCCTGAATCATGCTGTCGAGCAGCTTGCCGTGGCCCATGCGCAGGCCGGTGCGCGCCGCCGGCATGACATAGGGTGCCAGGCTCATGTTCTCCATTCCGCCGGCGATCACCACCTCGGCGTCGCCGCAGCGGATCGCCTGGGCGGCCAGGTGCAGCGCCTTGAGCCCGGAGCCGCAGACCTTGTTCAGGGTCATCGCCGGAACTGCATGGGGCAGCCCGGCCCGGATTGCCGCCTGGCGTGCCGGGTTCTGCCCTGCGCCGGCGGTCAGAACCTGACCCAGAATGACTTCGTCGACCTCGGCCGCGTCGAGCCCGGTCTGTTGCAACAGCCGGCGGATGACTGCGGCGCCGAGTTCGACGGCGGGGACGCCGGCCAGCGCACCCTGGAAACTGCCGACGGCAGTGCGGGTGGCGGCGACGATGACGACTGATTGCATGCTGCTCTCCTGCGGAAAGGTGCGGTCGCCCGCGGGGCGCCCATGGTGGCACAGGCGCCTGGGTCGCTCCACCGGCGGAACCTGTCGGTCACGCTAGCGAACCGGGAGACCCATCCGCCGTCGGGCCCGGTGCACCGAGCCGCTGCGTACGGCCCAGCGCAGCAGCGGCGCGGTGCGCCTGACGCCCAGGCGGATCAGCTGGCGCTGCAGGTCCGGCTGTTCGAGCCCGAGCAGTTGGCTGGCCCAGTCTGGCAGCAGATCGATGCCGGCGCGCATCATCAATGCCCCGAACGGCTTGGCCAGTCGGCTGGGTGCGGGTGCGGCAAAGAGGATGCGGACGATTTCCAGGGAGCGCTCGTCGCAGCGCAACTGCGGCTGGATCGCCTGCAGGTAGTCTGCGATCTCCTGCCGGGAGCGCGGCACGTCCCGTGCGCCGAGCGCCTCGGCAATCCGTGCCACTTCCGCGTAGTACTGGTCCTGCGCCTGCTCCGGCAGCCTCGGGTTGAGGTAGCGCAGGTGCGCCTTGAGAAAGCTGCTGACCTCGGCGACGTGCACCCAGGTCAGCAGGTCGGGATCGGTGGCCGAATAAGGGCGGCCGTCCGCTGCGTGCCCGTGGACCTGCAGGTGGATGCTGCGCACGCGCTCGATCAGCCGCTGTGCATCGGCCTGGTTGCCGAAGGTCGTGGCCGAGATGAACTGACCGGTACGCCGCAGCCGGCCGAGCAAGTCCTCTCGAAAGTTCGAATGGTCCCAGACTCCGGCCAGGGCCAGCGGGTGCAGGGCTTGCAGGAGCAGGGCGGAAATCCCGCCGACCAGCATCGAGGTGAAGTCGCCGTGGACGCGCCAGCAGACCGATTCCGGGCCGAACAGCCCCGGGTCGCCCGGGGGATTCTCGTAGTCGACCCCGCCGATCGCCAGTCCGGTAAGGCTGAGCACCTGGGCTTCGATATGGCGGCGAATGGAATCCATGGCGGTGTCATGACGTAAATCGGACGCCCATGGTACGCCAAAGGCGAGCGCTGTCTGTCAGTCCGACCAGCGCGGGTAATGGATTCGCAAGGGAGCTGCACGCCGGGCCTGGCAGGTCCGGCGTGCGCCTGGATCAGCCGCGGTGGCGACCGCGGAAGAAGTCGATCAGGCCCTGGGTGGAGGCGTCCTCGGCCGGCGGCGCGTCGAAGCTGGTCATCTGGCCGTACACAGTCTTGCCCAAGTCCTTGCCGAGCTCCACGCCCCACTGGTCGAAGGAGTTGATGCCCCAGATCACGCCCTGGACGAACACCTTGTGCTCATACAGCGCAATCAATGCGCCGAGACGGCCGGGGCTGATGGTTTCCATCACCACCGTGTTGCTCGGCCGGTTGCCCGGAATGACCTTGTGCGGCGCCAGACGCTGCACCTCGGCTTCGTCCAGACCCTTGGCGCGCAGTTCGGCCTCGGCTTCTTCGCGCGTCTTGCCAACCATCAGGGCCTGGCTCTGCGACAGGCAGTTGGCGTAGAGCCATTCGTGGTGGTCGGCGACCGGGTTGTGGCTGACCACCGGGACGATGAAGTCGGCCGGAATCAGTGGCGTGCCCTGGTGCAGCAACTGGTGATAGGCGTGCTGGCCGTTGCAGCCAACCCCGCCCCAGATCACCGGGCCGGTGGTGCAGGACACGGGCGTGCCGTCCTGGCGCACGCTCTTTCCGTTGGACTCCATGTCCATCTGCTGCAGGTGTTTGACGAAGTTGCGCAGGTAGTGATCGTAGGGCAGGAAAGCGTAGCTCTGGGCGCCCCAGAAGTTGTGGTACCAGATGCCGAGCATGGCCAACAGCACGGGCATGTTGCTTTCGAACGGTTCGTTCAGGAAATGCTGATCCATGCTGTAGGCGCCGGACAGCAGGTCCTTGAAGTTGGACATGCCGATGGCGAGCGCGATAGGCAGGCCTATCGCCGACCACAGCGAATAGCGACCACCAACCCAGTCCCACATCGGGAAGATGTTCTTTTCGCGGATACCGAATTCGACCGCCGCCTGCTTGTTGCTGGTGACGGCGATGAAGTGGCGGTAGAGCTTCTCTTCGGTGCCGCCCTTGCCCAGGTACCAGGTGCGCGCGGCCTGGGCATTCTTCAGCGTCTCGAGCGTGCCGAAGGTCTTGCTGGAGATGATGAACAGGGTGGTCTCGACATTGAGCTTGGCCGTCACCTCGCGGAATTCGCTGCCATCGATGTTGGCCAGGTAGTGCGTGCGGACACCGTGTTGGGTGAACGGCAGCAGCGCCTCGGAGACGAGCTGCGGGCCGAGGAACGAGCCACCGATGCCGATGTTCACCACGTCGGTGATGGTCTTGTCGCTGAAGCCGCGCCAGAGATTGTTGTGGATGCGGGTAACGATGTCGGTCATCTGCGCCAAGGCTGCGTGCACGTCGCGCATGATGTTGTGGCCGTCGACCAGGACCGTTTCACCCATCGGGCGGCGCAGGGCTGTGTGGAGGACCGGGCGGTTTTCCGAGGCATTGATCCGTTCGCCCTCGAACATGGCTCGCGCGGCTTGCTCGACGCCCGCCTCGCGCGCCAGGTTCACCAGCAGGGTGCGCGTCTCGGGCGTGATCAGGTTCTTCGAGTAGTCCAGAAACAGGCCGCAGCAGGACACCGAGAGGTCATCGAAACGGGTCGGGTCGGCCTTGAACGCCTCGCGCATGCTGAAGTGCTGCATGGCCAGGCGGTGTTCTTCCAAGGCCTTCCAGGACGATAGGCCGGTGGCATCGAGGGGGTGCTGGTAGTAGCTCATGGGTGTGCGGCTTCCTTTGCGGTGGCGGACCGTCGGCGGCGCGGCAACCGGCCCGGACAGTCATTCGGTGATGCTGGCACGCTGGCATCTATCCTGGATGCAGCAGGCGCGTTCCGTGGCGGTCCGCGACCGCAACGGCGGCAGTGCGTCCTGCACCGCCGAGACTGGTCTGACTGGCAAAACGGCGCGACGTTCCGAAGCGGCGCGCGCGCCGGCATGGCGTCGGTTGACCATTGCAGATTTCGCCCGTCCGGGGAAACCCCACCCATAAAAAAACCCGCAATACCGAGGGCATTGCGGGTCTGGCGGCGCGCGGCGCGGTCAGGCGACCTGCACCGGGATGGCGTTACTGGTGTGGCTCAGCTCTCCGTCGGCGCCCATGTACAGGACGTGCGGCTTGAAGCTGGCCAGCTCGGCTTCGCTGTAGTGCGCGTAGGCGCAGATAATCAGACGATGCCCGACGCCGGCCTTGTGCGCGGCGGCGCCGTTGACGGAAATGATCCTGGAGCCTTCCTCACCGCGAATGGCGTAGGTGGTAAAGCGCTCGCCGTTGTCGACGTTGTAGATCTGGATCTGCTCGTATTCGCGGATGCCAGCGAGGTCCAGCCAGTCACCGTCGATGGCACAGGAGCCTTCGTAATCGAGCACCGAGTGGGTCACCTGGGCGCGGTGCAGTTTGGCCTTGAGCATGATGGCGTGCATGGCGGGGTCCTCCGGGTGCGCAAGCGGCGCAGAGTGTGCCCGAACCCCGGGACGCGATCAATACCGGGGGCGGGCGGGGCGGGTGCCGATGATCGGCGCGGTCAGCCGGCGTGGATCTGCAGGTTGTCGATCAGTCGGGTCTTGCCCAGATAGGCCGCTGCCAGGATGACCAGCTCGCGGTGTTCGGGCGTGGCCGGTTGCAGGTCTGTCGCGTGGCGGATCTCCAGATAGTCGGGGCGCAGGCCTGCGGCTTCCAGGGCCTGCTTGCCGGCGGCCAGCAGTGCTGGGTAGTCGCGCTCACCCTGGCGGATGGCGTCGCCCAGTCGCTGCAGCGTCCGGTAGAGCACCGGGGCGGTGGCGCGCTCGTCGGGGCTGAGATAGCCGTTGCGCGAGGACAGCGCCAGGCCGTCGTCGGCGCGCGCGATGGGCTCGCCAATGATCTGCACCGGCATGTTCAGGTCGCGGACCATGGTGCGGATGACCGCCAACTGCTGGAAGTCCTTTTCGCCGAATACCGCGAGGTCGGGCAACACCATGTTGAACAGCTTGCTGACCACGGTCGACACACCGTCGAAATGCCCCGGGCGGCTGCCGCCGCAGAGCCCTTCGGAGACGCCCGGCACGCGGACGATGGTCTGCAGCGCCTGGCCGTGGGGATACATCTCCTCGACGCCGGGCGCGAAAAGCAAATGGCAGCCGGCATCGAACAGCTTGTCCTGGTCGGCGGTCAGGGTGCGCGGGTAGCTGGCCAGGTCTTCGTTGGGCCCGAACTGCAGTGGGTTGACGAAGATGCTCGCGACCACGAAGTCGGCGCGCTGTCCGGCCTTTTTCACCAGCGCCACGTGGCCGGCGTGCAGGTTGCCCATGGTTGGCACGAAGCCGATGCGCTTGCCCTCGCCGCGCGCGCGGGTCACGGCAGCGCGCAGGTCGGCAACGGTCTTGACGATGTTCATGCGGTAAATCCGTGTTCGGCTGCAGGGAATTCGAGCGTCTTGACCGCCCTGACGTAGGCCGCGATGGCCGAAGGGATGTCGCCGTGCTCGCGCATGAAGTCCTTGACGAACTTCGGTGCGCGGCCGGACAGCGACAGGCCGAGCATGTCGTGGAGCACCAGCACCTGGCCATCGGTCGCGCTGCCCGCCCCGATGCCGATCACCGGCACGCTGACGGCCGCGGTGATGCGCGCCGCCAGTTCGCTGGGTACGCACTCGAGCAGCAGCATCGCCGCGCCGGCGCGTTCCAGCGCCCTGGCGTCGTCGATCATCCGTTGCGCCTGGCCTTCGGCGCGGCCTTGCACCTTGTAGCCGCCGAAGAGGTTGACCGCCTGGGGCGTCAGTCCCATATGTGCGCACACCGGTATGCCGCGCTCGGCGAGCAGGCCGATGGACTCGGCGAGCCAGGCGGCTCCTTCGACCTTGACCATGTGGGCGCCGGCCTTCATCAGCGTCGCCGAGCTGGCCAGCGTCTGCTCGATGGTGGCGTTGGCCATGAACGGCAGGTCGGCAACGATCATCGCGCCGCGGTTGCCGCGCTTGACGCAGGCCGTGTGGTAAGCCATTTCCTCGACAGACACCGGCAGGGTGCTGTCGTGGCCCTGCAGAACCATGCCCAGGGAGTCGCCGATCAACAGCATTTCCACGCCCGCCTCGCAGGCGGTCTTGGCGAAGGTCGCGTCATAGCAGGTGAGCATGACGATCTTCTCGCCTTTTTGCTTGAGGCCTTGCAGGGTTGTCAGGGTTACGTCTGGCATGGAAGCCGTCCTCCTAGAGCCTCTGGGGTCGCGGTACAGGCGGTGCGCCAGCGGAGGCGGCCCCGCCGCCCCGCTGCGTGCCGGCAGAGGGCGCTTATAGTCCCGATGGCGGCGCGCTAAGTCAATCCAGGTTGTTACCGCCGTGTAACGCCTGTTACTCCAGTAGTTACAGCGGCCCGTCGAGGCGCTCCAGGCCGGTGAAGGGGCAGTCGGCGAGCAGGGCGGTCAGCGTTCTGCCGTCGGCCAGGCACAGGTCGGCGGGTGCGATCTCAGCCAGTGGATAGAGCACGAACGCGCGCGCCTGCAGGTGATAGTGCGGGACCTGCAGGCGTGGTTCGTTGATCAGTCGATCACCGAACAGCAGGATATCCAGGTCCAGCGTGCGCGGGCCCCAGCGTTCGGCCTTGCGGGTGCGGCCGTGGGCCTGCTCGATGGCCTGCAGCGCGTCGAGCAGGGCGAGTGGTGCGAGGCGGGTATCCAGCGCGGCTACGGCGTTGTGGTAACGGGGCTGATCGGGCGGGCCGAGGGGATCGCTCAAGTAAAGGGAGGAAACGGCGACCCGCTGGCTGTCGCTGACCCGGTCCAGCGCATCGAGGGCGCCCTGCAGTTGCAGCCGCGGCTCGGCCAGGTTGCTACCCAGCCCGATGTAGACACGTTCCATGTCAGTCGACGGAAGCCGGCGCGCTTTCGTTGGGGCCGCGCTTGCGGCGGCTGTTACGGCGGCGCTTGCGCGGGGCGGCGCCATCGGCGTCCTTGTTGCTCAGGCCGCGGATCATGGTGCGCCGCTCGCTTTCGCTGGCCTCCTGATATAGCGTCCACCAGTCGCCGAGGCCGCCGGTTTCCTCGCCTGCGCTTTCACGCAGCAGCAGGAAATCGTAGCCGGCGCGGAAGCGGGGGTTGTCCAGCAACTGATCGGCACGCCGGCCCTGGCGCCGTGGCAGGCGCTCCTGCATGTCCCAGATTTCGCGCATCGGCATGCTGAAACGCTTGGGGATCGCGGTGCGCTGGCACTGTTCCCAGATGATGTCGTGGGCCGCTTCCTGCATGGCGGGAATCGGAGGCATGCCGCGCTCCTGCAGCTCGGCGGTGCGTGCTGGCAGTGCGGGCCACAGAAGCGCGGCGAACAGGAACGCGGGCGTGACCGGCTTGCCCTGGGCAATGCGCTGGTCGGTGTTGATCAGCGCATTGCGAATCAGCGTATCGGCATATTCGGGGTTGTCCTCGAGCGCTTCGGCACTGGCCGGGAACAGCGGGGCGAAGAGGTCGAACTCGAGCAGCAGCTCGTAGGTTCGCTCGGCCTTGCCGGAGAGCAGCAGCTTGATGACTTCGTCGAACAGGCGGGCCGAGGGCACGTCGTCGAGCAGGTCGGCCAGGTCGGCGATCGGCTCGGCGCTGTGCTTCTCGATCTCGAAATCCAGCTTCGCGGCGAAACGCACCGCCCGCAGCATCCGTACCGGGTCTTCCTGATAGCGCTGTTCGGGGTCGCCGATCAGGCGGATCAGCCGGTTGCGGATATCGTGCACTCCGTGAGTGTGATCGAGGATGCGTTCGCTGGTGGGGTCGTAATACAGGGCGTTGATGGTGAAGTCGCGCCGCTGGGCGTCGTCTTCCAACGTGCCATAGACGTTGTCGCGCAGGATGCGTCCGCTCTCGTTGCGCGAGGCCAGGTGGCTGGCCTCGTCGTCGTCTTCCTGCGGGTGGTTGGCGCGAAAGGTGGCGACTTCGATGATCTCGCGGCCGAAGTGCACATGGACCAGCTTGAAGCGGCGGCCGATTACCCGAGCGTTGCGGAACTCGGCGCGCACCTGCTCGGGGGTCGCGCTGGTGGCGACGTCGTAGTCCTTCGGTTCCAGTTCGAGCAGCAGGTCGCGCACGCAACCGCCGACCACATAGGCTTCATAACCGGCCTGCTGGAGCCGCTCGACAACGCTGACCGCGTGGCGGCTGAGGTCGTCGCGTTGCAGCGAATGCTGCCGGCTGGTCAGTATTTCGGGTGTGCGACGAGGGTGCGGGAAGCGGCGCAGGGGAGAACGAAAAGACTGGAACAGCTTTTTCAGCATGGGAGGCACTGTGTGGCGAAATGGCTAGGCGGTGATGGGAATGACCACGAAACGAGCGTGGATTCTAGCACCGGGAGCAAGGATGGTGAACGAAGCAGGGGGAGGTGTCAAAAAACGGCCAACAGCAGACAGCACAAGGGGGAGCCGAAGCTCCCCCTTTAATGATGTCGCGTGCTTTGTTGTTATTAGTATTTCGGGCGTGTTGTTTTTGTTTGTGCCCGTTCCCTTCGGCTAACGCCTCCAGGAATCGCTCCTACGTTGGGAGCCAAGAGCAAACGGATTTCTTTGGTCGCTGATATGCCATCGATCATTTGATCCAACCAGTTCAGGCACTGCTCGAGCAGTTCTTGTTGTTCTCGGCCTGGTCGCGGGGGCGAAACCCCGATTGGCATTTCCTCTCCAAAAGAATCAGTTAGCTACGTCTCTGCCTTCTTGTTTTTGTTCTGCTAGAGCCGGTACGTCTTGTTCTTATTGTGGGGTCTGCTTGTTATTGTTGTTGTGCCATATAGAAAGCACTTGCCGTGCCAGCTTTTGAAAGTCCTTTATTTTCAAAGGTTTACGATTTTCTGGGGGTTTCCCGGGGCAGAAAAAACCGGGTCCTCGTTACCGATGAACCCGGTTTCTGTTACGGCATGTTCCGTACCGGTAACAACCCGCTACCCCGTGGCGCTGGATTTGCGCCGCGGAATGCCCAGCCGCTGGCGACGTTCCCACAGGCATTTACGGCTGATGCCCAGCTTGCGGGCCAGTTCGGTTTCGGTCATGTGGTCCTGGTGCTCGAGCACGAAGTGCTGGAAGTAGTCTTCCAACGACAGGTCTTCGGTCGGCTCGTTGCTTGTCGCGACCGCCGTTCCCAGTGGGCTGCAGCCGTCGTCCGGGTCGTCCTCAAGGTCTTCGAGCTCGATGTCGATGCCCAGCAGCTCGGCACTGATTTCCTCGCTCTCGCTGAGGATCGCGGCGCGCTCGATGGCGTTTTCCAGTTCGCGCACGTTGCCAGGCCAGCTGTAGTGACGTACGGCCTGTTCTGCCTCGCGGGAAAAGTGCAACCGGTCGTTGCCCATGCGTTCGCCCTGACGGGCGAGAAAGGCGCGGGCGATTTCCAGCACGTCGCTGCCGCGTTCGCGCAGCGGCGGCAGCTTGAGGGCAATGACATGCAGTCGGTAATAAAGGTCTTCGCGGAATTGGCCATTCTTGGCGAGGGTCTTGAGGTCGCGGTGGGTCGCGGCGATCAGGCGCACGTCGACCTTCTGCGACTGGGTCGAGCCGACCCGGCGGATCTCGCCCTCCTGCAAGACGCGTAGCAGCCGCGCCTGCGCCTCCAGCGGCAGCTCGCCGATCTCGTCGAGGAACAGAGTGCCGCCGTCTGCCGCCTCGACCAGCCCGGCTCGCCCGGCACTGGCGCCGGTAAAGGCGCCCTTCTCGTGACCGAACAGCTCCGACTCGATCAGGGTTTCCGGGATCGCGGCACAGTTGACCGAGATCATCGTCGCTTTGGCACGCCGGGACAGGTTGTGCAAGGCTCGTGCGACCAGTTCCTTGCCAGTCCCCGATTCGCCCTGGATCAGGACGTTCGAATCGGTGGGCGCGACCTTGCGGATCTTGCCGAACAGGTCCTGCATCGGGCCGCAGTGGCCAATGATGCCGATGCTCGTGTCGCCGGCTTCCGTGGCCGGTGCCGCGTTGCCGGAACCGCTGCGCGTGGCGGCCGGGCTGGCGGCGGCCTGTTCGCGGTCGCTGAGGATGCGCGCCACCGTTTGCAGCATCTCGTCGTGATCGAAGGGCTTGGCAATGTAGTCCACCGCGCCCATCTTCATCGAGTCCACCGCCGAGCGCAGGCTGGCGTAGCTGGTCATGATCAGCACAGGGGTGCCTTCGGCGAGCTTGATAAGCTCCGTGCCGGGGGCGCCGGGCAGGCGCAGGTCGCTGACGACCAGATCGAAGCCGGCGACATTGAACCGCTCCTGGGCTTCCTGCACGGAGCCGGCCTCGCTGACCTGGTACTGGTTGCGTTCGAGCAGCCGGCGCAGCGCCGAGCGGATGATGGTTTCGTCTTCGACGATCAGGATATGGGGCATCAGTACTCTCTCGACGTTCTGAGGGCGGCTACAGGCTGCGGACGCCAGGCGGCGTGCTCGCAGTGACCCGTGCGAAGCCGCCTCGATGCGGCGTGGGTGGTGCCATGGGGCCCGACGAACCAGCGTGCAGGCTGCACGGCTGACACCTGCGCCAGCCCAGGCTGTGGGCCGATGCGCGGCAGCGAGGCCGGGTCATTGGCTGGCACCAGTCGCCTCGACATGCCGTGGCAGGGTAATGCGGAACCGGGTTCCGCGCTGGGTTGTCGGGTCTGCCGGGCTGTCGATGTTGATCTGGCCATAATGCTCTTCCACGATCGAATAGACCAGCGCGAGGCCCAGGCCGGTGCCTTCGCCGGGGTCCTTGGTGGTGAAGAACGGCTCGAACAGGCGGTCCTGGATCGCCTGCGGGATACCGCTGCCTTCGTCCTCCACGATCAGGTACACGGTCTGCTCGGCCTGCTCGCTGCGCACCCGGATCGCGCCGCCGGGCTCGGAAGCATCGCGGGCGTTGGACAGCAGGTTGATCAGCACCTGGGCCAAGCGCTGCGGGTCGCCCTCGGCCAGGTGCGCCGGATCGCAGAGATTGAAGAAATGCACCTCGGTGCCGCGTCGGTTGAGCGACAGCAGGGCGATCGCGTCCTGGGTGACCTCGGCCAGGCTGACCGGGTAGAGGTCGTGCTGGCGGCCGCCGGCATGGGCAAAGCTCATCAGCGACTGGACGATGCGCGACACCCGCTTGGTCTGCTCGACGATCTGGTTGCTGATCTCGGCGATCTCCTCGTCGGTCTCGCGTTCCTCGCGCAGGTTCTGCGCCAGGCAGGCGATGCCGGTGATGGGGTTGCCGATCTCGTGCGCCACGCCGGCCGCCAGCCGGCCAATGCTGGCCAGGCGCTCGGAGTGGACCAGGCGGTCCTCGAGCTGCTGGGTTTCGGTGAGGTCTTCGATCAGCAGCACCAGGCCGCTGCTGCCCGGGGCCAAGGGCTCGGCGATGGCCGCCTTGTGCAAGTTCAGGCAGCGGCTGTGCCCGTCCAGCTGCAGGCGGCGCTTGTGCAGGTGCTGGTTGTTCTGCTGGATGAAGTCTGCCAACAGGCTCTGCCAGGGTTCGGCGATGGTCGACAGGCGCGAGCCGACCACCTGCAGGGCTGGGATCTCGGTGAGTTCCTCGAGTGCCCGGTTCCACATCAGGATTTCCTGGTCCTTGGCCAGCGAGCAAACCCCCATCGGCAATTCCTGCAGGGTCTGACGATGGTAGCGGCGCAGCGCATCGAGTTCGGCGGCCAGGCCGGTCAGGCGCGAGTGGTAGTCCTCCAGGCGGCTCTCGATGAAGTGGATGTCCTCGGTGACGTAGCCGTCCGCGCCATGCTTGTAGGAAAGAAAGTTCTCGACGATATCCTGGGCCACGCTCGGCCCCATCAGCCCCGAGAGGTTCGCCTCGATACGATCGCGCAGGCGGCGCAGCGCGTAGGGG
Organism: Stutzerimonas stutzeri; assembly: GCA_002339675.1. Taxonomy (GTDB): domain Bacteria; phylum Pseudomonadota; class Gammaproteobacteria; order Pseudomonadales; family Pseudomonadaceae; genus Stutzerimonas; species Stutzerimonas stutzeri_O. Next base: position 183,288 of record DDKB01000015.1, on the reverse strand, counting down.
CGGTGTTCATCGAAGGGCAGCTGCAGGTCGCGCAGGGCCTGTTCCACCTCGCGCTGTGCGGTCTTGGCGCCGAGCGGCTTGGCCAGCTGGGTGGCGAACTCCTGTGGCGAGGCGGCGGCCAGTTCGCGCCGCTGTGGCCGGCGCACGTTTTCCACCGCGCAGGCTTCGGCGGCGGCCTGCTCCTCGGGACTGGTCTCGGTGAAGATCGAGACCAGTGAGAAGGCCAGCACGTTGACCGCCAGCGAAGCGATCGCCGCCAGGTGCCAGCTGGTGTCGTCGAGCACGTAGACAACATTGAACAGTGGGATATAGAAGCCGTCGAGGTTGCCCACCAGCGGCATCAGCATCGTCACCACCCACACGGCGATGCCGGCCAGCAGGCCGACGATGTAGCCGCGACGGTTGGCGGTCGGCCAGTACAGCACCGAGAGCACACCGGGCAGGAACTGCAGGGTCGCGACAAAGGCGACGATGCCCAGGTTTGACAGGTCCTGTTCGGCGCCCAGCATCAGGTAGAAGCCGTAGCCGGCCATGATGATCGCCAGGATCAGGCTGCGCCGGGTCCATTTCAGCCAGCGGTAGATGTTGCCTTCGGTAGGCGGCTGGTAGAGCGGCAGCACCAGATGGTTGAGCGCCATCCCCGACAGCGCCAGGGTGCTGACGATGATCAGCCCGCTGGAGGCCGACAGCCCGCCGACAAAGGCCAGCAGCGTGAGGGCCTCGCTGTGGGCGGTCAGGCCCAGGCCGAGGGTGAAGTATTCCGGGTTGGTGCTGACGCCGAGTTTCAGGCCGGCCCAGAGGATCAACGGCACTGCCAGGCTCATCAGCAGCAGGTACAGCGGCAGGCCCCAGCTGGCGCTGACCAGTGCGCGCGGATTGAGGTTCTCGGTAAAGGTCATGTGGTACATGTGCGGCATGACGATGGCCGAGGCGAAGAACACCAGCAGCAGGGTCCGCCAGGGTCCTTCCTGCAGCGGCGTATGCAGCGCCTGCAGCGCCGACTGGTTCTGCAGCAGCCAGATCTCCAGCTGATGCGGGCCGCCGAACACGGCGTACAGGGCATACAGGCCGACGCCGCCAAAGGTGACCAGCTTGACCACCGACTCGAAGGCGATGGCGAACACCAGTCCCTCGTGCTTTTCCCGGGTCGCGATGTGCCGGGCGCCGAAGAGAATGGTGAACAGCATGATCATCACGCAGTAGCCCAGGGCCACGCGTTCCTGCAGCGGCTCCAGGGTCAGGATACCGATCGAGTCGGCCACGGCCTGAATCTGCAGGGCCAGCAGCGGCAGCATGCCGATCAGCATGACCACGGTGGTCAGCGCGCCGCTCCAGGTGCTGCGAAAGCGAAAGGCGAAGAGGTCCGCCAGCGAGGCCAACTGATAGGTGCGGGTGATGCGCAGGATCGGATAGAGCAGCACCGGCGCCAGCAGGAACGCGCCGCATACGCCCAGATAGGTGGCAAGAAAACCGTAGCCGTACTGGTAGGCCAGCCCGACGGTGCCATAGAAGGCCCAGGCGCTGGCGTAGACGCCCAGCGACAGGGTATAGGTCAGCGGATGGCGAATCACCCAGCGCGGGATCAGCCCGCGCTCGCTGACCCAGGCGACCCCGAACAGCAGCAGCAGGTAGGCGACGCTGATGAGGATCAGGTGGCTGAGGCTAAAGCTCGTCGGCATCGCGCTGGCTCTGGAGGATGAAAGTCACCACGATGAGGATCAGCCACAACAGGTAGGGCCGGTACCAGGCGCCGTTGGGGTCGATCCACCAGTCCATGATCGCCGGGGAGAACAGATAGATCCCCACGACCAGGAGCAGCACCAGTCGGTAGATGTACATGCTGGAACTCGTGTCGAAAGTGGAGGCGATGGTAAAGGAAGCGGCAAGCTGCAGGCCACAAGCTTCAAGCACAAAGCCCTGATGCTAGCAGCCCTGGCGCCCGATCAGGGCTGAGCGGCCTGCCACGTGCCCGGCGGCTGCATGCTGGCGTATTCAGTTTCCTGCTTCCCGCTCTAGCGCAACTGCGCCTCGGCCAACGTCCTGCAGCGCGGGATGCGCTCGGCCTGCCAGCGCGGGATCGCCCAGCGCAACACCTCGGCGGGCAGCGCCTCGGTCAGTTCCTCCGGGGTGGGCTGGCCGAGGGCGCGCAGGGCGCGCAGCAGCAGTGGCGTGGCCTCGGCGGGTTCCAGCGGGGGCGAACGGTAACGCTTGCCCAATTTGTGGCCGTCGGGCTGGATGATCAGCGGCACATGCAGGTAGCGCGGCTGCGGCAGGCCGAGCAGCGCTTGCAGGTAGAGCTGGCGCGGCGTTGAATCCAGCAGGTCGGCGCCGCGCACGATGTCGGTAACACCCTGCCAGGCATCGTCGAGCACCACGGCGAGTTGGTAGGCGATCAGCCCGTCGCGGCGACGAATCACGAAGTCGCCCACCTCGCGGGCCAGGTGCTGCTCGAACGCTCCTTGCACCCGGTCGACGAAGGCGAAGGCCCTATCCGGCACGCGCAGGCGTATGGCGGCATCCGCGCTGGGGTGTGCGGCCTCGCGGCAGAAGCCCGGGTAAAGGCCGGCGAATGGCTGCAGCTGCTTGCGCGAACAGGTGCAGGCATAGGCGTGGCCGTCCTCGCGCAGCTGTTCGATCACCGCGTTGTAGACCGCGAGCCGTCCGCTCTGACGCTGCATCGGTCCGTCCCACTCGAAGCCGTAGGCTTCCAGGGCGCGCACGATGGCGTCCTGCGCGCCGGGCATCTCGCGTGGCGGGTCGAGGTCTTCCATGCGCAGCAGCCAGCGACCGCCAGCGGCACGGGCGTCGAGGTAGGAAGCGAGGGCGGCGATCAGCGAGCCGAAGTGCAGGTAGCCACTGGGTGTCGGGGCGAAGCGACCGACGTAGGCAGGCGATGCGGGAATAGAAGGGGGCATGACGGACCGGCTCGGAAGGGGATGGCGAGGCGGGCGATTCGGCAGCGGCAGATGGAAATGAAGCGGGGCGCCGAAGCGCCCCGTTCGGGATCAGGAACCGATCTGCTTTTCCTTGATCTCCGCCAGCGTCTTGCAGTCGATGCACAGCGTGGCGGTGGGGCGGGCTTCGAGGCGACGGATGCCGATCTCGACACCGCAGGAGTCGCACCAGCCGTATTCGTTGTCTTCGATCAGCTGCAGCGTCTCGTCGATCTTCTTGATCAGCTTGCGCTCGCGATCGCGGGCGCGCAGTTCCAGGCTGAACTCTTCTTCCTGGCTGGCGCGGTCGGCCGGATCGGGGAAGTTGGCCGCCTCGTCCTGCATGTGGTGCACGGTGCGATCGACTTCTTCCATCAGCTCCAGCTTCCACTTGTTGAGGATGCCGGTGAAATGAGCGCGCATGTCGTCGCTCATGTACTCCTCACCCTTGGACTCCTTATAGGGCACGAAGGCGCGAATCAGTTGGTTGCTGGGTGTCGTTTTGGTAATGGGCATGGATGAACGCCTCTCGCTATGTCCATTGCGCAGGATAATGAGTCCCTCTGCCGGCCCGTGCCGGCCCTGCGGCTGCAAGCGGGCGAACTTACCAGATCGTATCGGGGTGCGCTACTCCCGAATATCACGGTGGCTGCGGTGTCAGGGGGACCTTCGGTAGAATTCACGTTTTGTACTCTTCAGGGCGGTCAGATGACCTCGTCATACAGCGCACGTAGCCGTGCAATCGAACCCTTTCACGTCATGGCGCTGCTGGCTCGGGCCAACGAATTGCAGGCGCTGGGCCGTGACGTGATTCATCTGGAGATCGGCGAGCCGGATTTCACCACCGCCGAGCCCATCATCGCGGCCGGGCAGGCCGCCCTGGCCGCAGGCCATACGCGCTATACCGCCGCCCGCGGGCTGCCGCAGCTGCGTGAAGCCATCGCCGGGTTCTATGCCGCGCGCTATCAACTGTCTATTGACCCCGAGCGGGTGCTGATTACTCCCGGCGGTTCCGGCGCGCTGCTGCTGGCCAGCAGCCTGCTGGTCGATCCGGGCAAGCACTGGCTGCTGGCCGATCCGGGCTATCCGTGCAACCGGCACTTCCTGCGCCTGATCGAGGGTGCGGCGCAACTGGTCCCGGTCGGGCCGGACGTGCGCTACCAGCTCACGCCACAGCTGGTCGAACGGTACTGGGACGGCGACAGCGTCGGTGCGCTGGTGGCCTCGCCGGCCAACCCGACCGGGACGCTGCTCGACCGTGACGAACTGGGCGGCCTCTCGGCGGCGCTGAAGTCCCGCGGCGGCCATCTGGTGGTCGACGAGATCTACCACGGCCTGACCTATGGCACCGACGCCGCCAGCGTGCTCGAGGTCGATGACGAGGCCTTCGTGCTCAACAGCTTTTCCAAGTACTTCGGCATGACCGGCTGGCGTCTCGGCTGGCTGGTGGCGCCGCCGGCGGCCGTACCGGAGCTGGAAAAGCTGGCGCAGAACCTCTACATCAGCGCGCCGACCATGGCCCAGCATGCCGCCCTGGCCTGCTTCGAGCCGGCCACCCTGGACATTCTCGAGGCGCGCCGTGCCCAGTTCGCTCGGCGCCGGGACTTCCTGCTGCCGGCACTGCGCGAACTGGGCTTTGGCATCGCCGTCGAGCCGCAGGGGGCCTTCTACCTGTACGCCGACATCTCGGCATTTGGCGGCGATGCCTACGGGTTCTGCCAGCACATGCTGGAGACCGAGTTCGTCGCCATCACGCCGGGGCTCGATTTCGGCCGCTACCAGGCCGGGCATCATGTGCGCTTCGCCTACACCCAGGACCTGCCGAGGCTGGAGCAGGCGGTCGAGCGCATTGCCCGCGGCCTGCAGAGCTGGCAGGCCTGATGCGCTTCACCACGCCACTGGAACGGGGCCGGCTCGTACGGCGCTACAAGCGCTTTCTCGCCGATATCGTCAGCGACAGTGGCGAGGCGCTGTGCATCCATTGCCCCAATACCGGTTCGATGCTCAATTGCATGGGCGAGAATGCACGCGTCTGGTTCCAGCGCAACAGCGACCCCAAGCGCAAGCTGCCGGGAACCTGGGAGCTGGTGGAAACGCCTCAGGGCCGCCTGGCCTGCGTCAACACGGCGCGTGCCAACCGCCTGGTGGAGGAGGCGCTGCAGGCCGGCGTGATCGAAGAGCTGTCGGGTTTCACCGCGCTCAGGCGCGAGGTGGCCTATGGCGTCGAGAACAGCCGAGTGGATTTCCGTCTTGATTACCCGGCAGGCCCCGCCTTCGTCGAGGTGAAGAGTGTCACCCTTGGTTTTGGCGATACCGCCGTAGCCGCATTTCCCGATGCGGTGACCACGCGCGGCGCGCGGCATCTGCGTGAGCTGGCCGCGCTGGCGCGTGAGGGTGTGCGCGCCGTGCAGCTCTACTGCGTCAACCTCACGGGCGTCGAGGCGGTGCGCCCCGCGAGCGAGATCGACCCGGCTTACGCCCGCGCCCTGGCTGATGCAGTGGCGGCCGGTGTCGAGGTCCTGGCTTATGGCGTGGCGTTGTCTTCCGACGAAATCCGCTTATCCCATCGCCTGCCCGTGATCCTCTGACGGGACGGGCGTTATCGGGAAGGGCGAGGCCTGTGGCGCGCTTGCCGGCAAATGGTCCCTTTGGTAACTGGCAGTTACGTCCTGTCTCCGCTTGGTTCTGCCGCTGGTGATCCGCGGGCGTGCGTCTATGTGGCCAGCTCCGCGAGCAAGCTCGCGTCTACAAAAGCGCCGTACGGCGCGTGTCGTGTGGCTATGGGCGGTCGGGCGGCACAAGGCGACCCTGGGCGGACCGCCGGTGCGTGTCGATTCGCCCTAGTCGGGGGTCACCCGCCAGAGCACGCCGCCGACATCATCGGCCACCAGCAGCGCACCTGACCGGTCCACCGCGACGCCGACGGGCCGGCCCATGGCCTCCTCCTGCTCGTTGAGAAAGCCGGTGAGGATGTCTTCTGCCGCCCCGTCGGGCTTGCCGTTGGCGAAGGGCACGAAGACCACTTTGTAACCACTGCGCGGCTTGCGGTTCCAGGAGCCGTGTTGGCCGACGAAGGCGCCATGGCGATAACGTTCGGGCAGCAGCTGGCCTTCATAGAAGGCCAGTCCCAGCGAAGCGGTATGTGCGCCGAGGGCGTAGTCCGGTACCAGGGCCCTGGCCACCAGGTCCGGACGCGGCGGTTCGACCCGCTCGTCGACGTGCTGGCCGTAGTAGCTGTAGGGCCAGCCGTAGAAACCGCCGTCCTGTACCGACGTCATGTAGTCGGGCACCAGGTCGCTGCCGATCTCGTCGCGTTCATTCACCGTGGTCCACAGCTCGCCGCTGTCCGGCTGCCAGGCCAGGCCGTTGGGGTTGCGCAGGCCGGAGGCGAACAGCCGCAGCGTTTTATCCTGCGGGTCGACCGCGAGAATGGCTGCGCGGTTGTGCTCCGCTTGCATGCCGTTCTCGGCAACGTTGCTGTTCGAGCCGCTGGTGACGTACAGCCGTGATCCGTCGGGGCTGGCGATGACGTTCTTGGTCCAGTGGTGATTGATCGGCCCGGCGGGCAGGTCGACCACCTTCTCACCCTCCGCATCGATGCGGGTTACGCCTTTCGTGTAGGGGAAGCGCAGCAGTGCATCGGTGTTGGCCACGTAGAGCCGGTCACCGACCAGCGCCATGCCGAACGGGGAATGGAGGCCGTCGAGCAGGATCGAGCGCTGTTCCGGCACGCCATCGCCGTCCGCGTCGCGCAGCAGGGTGATGCGGTCGGCACTCTTGCCGCCTGAGCCGGCCCGGGCCATGACTTTCTTCATGATCCAGCCGCGCAGGCCGCCGCCGTCCTCCGGCTTGGCCGGCGCATCGGTTTCGGCGACCAGCACGTCGCCGTTGGGCAGCACATGGAGCCAGCGCGGATGTTCCAGGCCGCTGGCGAAGGCGCGCACCTGCAAGCCCGGCGCCGCTTGCGGGGTCCGGCCCTCCGGCCAACCGGTCGCCTGCGCGATGTTGACCGTCGGAATCAGCGAGCGTTGCGGGTCGGGTAGCACGGGGTCGGGCCCGTAGCCGGCCTGCACGGGGAGGCTGGCGACGTCGCCGCAGCCGGCCAGAGTGAGCATGAGGGCGCCTGTGGCGAAGGGGGCGAAGGGGGTGAGGCGGCTTGGCATGGGCTGCTCCTGTGCGGGCGGAAGTGGCGCGGGTCAGGGCGCGTCGTCCTGGTCGCGGCCCTTCTTGTGGGTATGTGCGGCGCCGTGCGCGGCACGCTGCTCGAGGGCAGGCATCAGCAGGAAGATCACCAGGGCCAACAGGGTGGTCAGCACTGCAGTCGACTCGTGGCCCAGGCCGGTGGCGACGCCGATTGCCGCGGTCAGCCAGATGCCGGCTGCGGTGGTCAGGCCTTTGACGTCCTGCAGCGAGTCACCCTTGAGGATAGTCCCCGCGCCGAGGAAGCCAATGCCGGTGATGATGCCCTGCATCACGCGAGACAGGTCTTCGATGGGCATTCCCGCCTCCAGCGGCACGAGTACGAACAGCGCGGCGCCGAGGGACACCAGCATATGAGTCCGCAGCCCGGCCGCCTTGCCCTTGTATTCGCGCTCGTAGCCGAGAACGCCGCCCAGCAGCGCCGCCAGCAGCAGGCGCACGGCTACCCGCAGGGCATGCTCCAGGTCAGGGATGTCGGAAAACTCCGACGCGACCGTTCGGCTGAGGATGTCCCACCACTCCATGCTGGCTCCTTGCTACTGCGGCCGCGGCTGGCCTTTGGCCTTATGAGTCCTGCCCGGCGTGGGCGGTTCAGTCGACTACCTCGAAACGCAGCATGCCAATCATCTGGCCGGCTTCGGTCATCACGCGCACGCGCCACTTGCCGGCAGCCTGTTCGGGGAAGTTGCGCTTGTGGGTCCAGGCGCGATAGCCCGCGTCGCGCCCTCCGCTGATCTCCAGCGCGATGCGGTCGACCCGTCGCCCGTTGTGGATCCATTCGTGATAGATGCGCTCCTTCAGGCCGCGCGGGGCGTTGATCGCGGTGTAGGCGTAGAGGCCGTTGCCGTGCAGCTCCGCCAGCGTCAGCTGCTTGATCCGGTTTCCCGGCTTGCGCGAGGCATCGTCGAAGGTGCGGGTCACGGCGACGTCGGTCAGCCACAGCGTCGCTGGCGGCACCCAGGTGCGGCCCATCCAGCCGGCCAGCGCCACTGTCATTGCCAGCACCAGCATGCCGAGCACGCTCTTCCAGTTCCAGGACGCGAATAGCCCGCTGAGGCTCGGCAACGCGAGGACCACGGCGATGCCCAGTGCCCAGAGATAGCTCTGCGGCGTCGACAGGTGAAAGATGATCGGCAGCGCCGTCAGCAGTACGGCGAATAGCGTCAGCACGTGAAAGGCGAGGTAGATCCAGCGCCGCGGCGCCAGCCAGTTGTAGTACAGCGGGTCGACCAGGGAAATCAGCGCGGCGATGCCGAGCATCACGGTGAACGCCGCCTGGCCGCTGTTCCAGGTGGTGGTGATGAAAAAGAAGGGAATGATGAAGAACAGGCTTTCCTGGTGGACCATCTGCGTCACATAGCGCAGCAGGGGCGGCGGCACCTGCCAGCCGAAGCGGCGCTCCACGGCGCGACGCAGGCTGGTCTCGAGCATCAGCCAGAGCCAGCTGACCAGCATCAGCGCCGCGATGACCTTGGCCAGCCCGGCTTGGCGCTCCACCAACACGAAGCTGGCCAGCCCCGAGCAGAAGCCGAACAGTGCCACCGTCCCGGGATAGCGCCCGATCAGCCGGGAAACGAGCTCGAACAGGGCCGAGACGCGGGATTTCAACAACATGGCGTGATCCGCAAAGGTGTGTCTCCAGAAGGGCAGGGTGGCGCGCTGGGTGGCTCGCCGAACGGCGATTGTCGCGCGAAACCCGGCGCGATTCGATCACCGGCCAGCCGAACGCCAGCGCACCCGCGGTGGATTGACCGGCGCGGCGGCTCGGCTGGCTACGCCGGCCTGTCCATGGCTTGCTCGATGGCCGCGCACAGCCGGTCGTAGGCCCGCGCGGTTTCTGCCGACACGCGCACCAGCGGCAGGCCGATGTGCCGGCACAGCTCGTCGACGAAGGCGTTGGCCTCGCTGGCCGGTTCCATTTCGATGGCGCACCGTGGCGCCAGGGTCCGCCGGTCGCACAGCAGGAAGTCGAAGCGGGCCGCGGAGATACGGTTGACCGCGCGGTACCAGGGCGCGCGACGCGGCACCGCCGTTACCTCGACCACGTCCGCCAGGCGCACCTTGGCGAGGATGACGAAACGCTCGCCCACCGCCGCCTGCAATAGCCCCAGCAATTCGCGCTCGCTGGGCTGGAACAGCGGCTGCTTTAGCGCGTATGGCAGGCGCAGTGCCGGGTGTTCGTATTGTCGCTGCTTGATGAAAAACACCAGCGCAAAGCAGACGAACGCCACCAGCGCCAGGGCAAGGAAGCTCATCATCGGGCCGGCTCCGACGGGGCCGGGTGAGCCGGATAAGGGCGAGCGTTGCGGATGGGCGGCATGAGCGCTCCTTGGGCGGGCGTAAGCGATTGGAGACGGCAGGGTGGACGAAGTTCGTCAGGTGAACGACCTGCCGTCTGTGGATGGTTGTCCAACTTATCCCGTTTATCTGTTCAAGGTTCTGTGGATAACCTTTGGGCGGACGCCGCTTCGCTAGGCGATGCGGGGGCTTCAGCGTGTCGTTCGTTTTTTGATCGATCCGGCTTATGAGGTGGTTGGGGCGCGTCAGTTCACCCTGCGCAAGCGATTTCTGAACGTTTTTCGCCGTTCTGCGGGGCCTGCGCTCGGGTTATCCCCGATTGCTGTGGAGGGTGCTGTGGATAAGCGTCCGACAAGTGGGCGCAGGCCCCGGCAGGCGCGGCCTGTGCCATGCTGGCTGTTTTCTGTACAGCCGCTTATGCTGGCGTGCGCTTACCCCAGCGCGTCTCGGCGCTCGGTTGCCAGTTTCGCAGTAGTTCTAGCAGCGTCTCCGGCGACTCACTGCGTTGCAGCATGCCGCGGTGCGGCGCCTTGACGAAGCCGGCGTCGACCAGATGGTCAAGGAACAGGCTGAGCTTGCCGTAGAACTGGTGGGTGTCCAGCAGCCCAAGCGGCTTGTGGTGGTAGCCCAGCTGGCCCCAGGTCCAGACCTCGAACAGTTCTTCCAGGGTGCCGAGGCCGCCCGGCAGGGCGATAAAGGCATCCGATAATTCGGCCATCCGCGCCTTGCGCGCATGCATGCCGTCGACCACCTCCAGCCGGGTCAACCCGGTGTGGCCGACCTCAGCATCCTTGAGGCTCTGAGGGATGATGCCAACGACCTCGCCACCGGCTGCCATTGCGGCGTCAGCGACCACGCCCATCAGGCCGACCGCACCGCCGCCGTAGACCAGCCGGATGCTCTCTCGGGCCAGCGTCTGGCCAAGGGCTTCGGCGGCCTGCCGGTAGATCGGATCATGGCCGGTACTGGCACCGCAGAATACGCATATCGAACGCAGGGACATCATCGGCTCCTTCAGCTTGGACGGCGGGCAGCGTAACGCCACGCTTCCCCGCGGCCAAGCCTCAGCGGGGGTCGCCGATACAGGCGCCGCTGATGCCCAGGGCATAGTTGGCATAGAGGGTTTGAATCATTGCTAGGCTGGGCATGGCGGTTGGCTCCTTGGCTATGAAGACAAGGCTAGCTGGTCTCGGACGACCCGCCCCATGGGTTTTCCCCATGGGCCCGATAGGCAGCATCCGGTTATCCCCGATCGCTGTGTGCGCTTCTGTGGATAACCTATTGGTGATTGGCTGCGGGCGGCGTCACTACTGGCGTTGCGCGCCTTGATCAAGAACTGATCAATAGCCTTCGTTCAGTCGTAAGTGGTTGTTCATACGATCTTTTCGCTTGACAGCGTTGTCCTGCGTCGGGCGGCACGCGCGCTACGAGGTTGTCCAGTATTCCTGTGGGGCGCTCTGTGGATAACGTGGGGAAACGAGGCGCCAGGCCGCGCGCTGCTTGGGCTACGGCCGGTTGGCTGAAAAACAGCCAACGCCCGTCCGGCGCGGTTTGCCAGGCCGGGCGGCTCAGTCTTCGGCGCTGACCAGTCCCTTGCGCAACGCATACAGCACCAGCGAGGGCACGTCGCGCAGCTTGAGGCGATCCATGATCTGTGCCCGGTGCGCATCGACGGTCTTGACGCTCAGGCCCAGGCCGCTTGCGATGTCGCGGGTCGATACGCCGCGCACGATCAGCCGCAGGATTTCCACCTGCCGCGGCGTTAACTGCGCCGCCGCGGGCTCGGCGCGCTGGCCGCCCTCGATCACTGCCGACTGGATCACCGTCTGCGCGATGCCGGGACTGAGGTAGGACTCATTGCGCGACAGCGCCCGCAGGGCCAGCTCCAGCTCCTGAGCGGCCGCGTCTTTCAGGAGATAGCCGCTGGCACCCAGGCGCAGGGCCTGGAGCACGTAATCCGGCGTCGTGTGCATCGACAGGATCAGCATCTGCACCTGGGGGAACTCGGTGCGCCACTGGCGCAGGGCGTCCAGGCCGCTCATGTGTTTCATGCTGATGTCCAGCAGCAGGATGTCCGGCTTGAGACGCGAGAGAATGCCGTGCACCTCGCTGCCGTCGGCCCCCTCGGCCACCACCTCGTATCCCGGCTGGTCCTGCACCAGCGCCCGCAGGCCTGCTCTGACCAGTCCGTGATCGTCGATCAGTGCTACCCGTTTCATGCCTGTACTCCAGTGTGCGGGGGGGCTGCTGCGATCGGCAGCTGCACGGTGACCCGTGTACCGACCCCGCTGAGGCTTGCGATGTTCAGTTCTCCGCGCAGGGCGGCGACGCGTTCTTCCATGCTGGTCAGGCCCAGGCTTGCGGCACGCGCGCGCGCCGCCCGGGCGTCGAATCCCGTGCCGTCATCGATGACGTCGACGCGCAGGGCATTGTCCGTGCGGCAGATGTGGACGTCTACGCGGCTGGCGCGGGCGTGACGGGCAACATTGTTCACCGCCTCCTGGATGATGCGGAACGCCACCAGCGCGATGTCGGGGGAAAGGTCGACCGTTTCGCCCTCGAGCTTAAGCGACCAGCGTGTATGCGCGGCTTCGAGAAAACGCGACATGTGCCAGTGCACTGCCGCCTGCAGGCCGAGCGTCTCGAGTTGCAGCGGATGCAGCGCCAGCGACAGGCGGCGGACCTTGGCCAGCGCTTCGTCGGCGGCGTCGCTGAGCCGGGCCGCGAGGCTGGCCAGCGCCGGCTCATGGGCCAGCGCCCCACGCAGCCGCTGCAGGTGCAGCTTGAGGCCGGTGAGCTGCTGGCCGATGTCGTCGTGCAGGTCACGGGCGAGCTGGCGGCTTTGGCTTTCCTGCACCTCCATCAGCCGCTGCGACAGATGCTGCAGACGCTGGTTGGCCTGTTCCAGGTCGCGCTGCACTCGCTCCGACTCGCTGATGTCGCGCAGCAGCAGGAGCACATCATGGTACCCGTCGTTTTCCAGTAGCAGCTCGCATACCTCGGCCTGAAAGGGAGTGCCGTCGGCGCGCAGCAGGACGAGGTGTCGAAAGCACAGCGGGCTGATCACGCCGCACTGCAGGCGGTCCAATCGCTCGGTTTCGCGTGCCCGCAGGTGCGGGGCAATGTAGGGCTGCCATTCGCCCGTGACCAGGGGCGTCTCACCGTTCGGATCGAACAGGCTGCCGGCCGCCGCATTGCAGAAGCGGACCTGTCCGCTGCGGATGATCACCACGCCGTCGGGCAGGCTGGCGACCATCCGTTCGTAGATCTGCGGTGAGTAGGTGCCGGTTGGCCCGGCTGGCGGCGAAGCGGCAACGTCTGGATCGCGGGTGCTTGCCGCTCCGGCGGCAGCTGACTGGTGCGCCCGCATCGAACGGAGCATGACTTGGCTGGCCAGCCACCACAGCACCGAAGACAACAGCAGCGCCAGCAGGCTCCAGACGATGGCCACCGAGGGCTGAGCACCCATCCACAAGCCGCCCAGCAGCACAAAGGCCGCATGCAGCGTAGCAATGGCCCAGGGCATCCAGCGCAACAGCTGTGGGGAAGGGCCCAGCCGGTCAGCAATGTCCGATACACGCTCCGTCATTTGAGAACCGTTACCTGTGGTCGATGGGTGCCGCTGTGTGCGGCGCCCCCAGGGGTAGCTGTTTTTCTGCGCGAGCGCTCTATTGAGCCTAGTCCGTGCGCAGTTCCTCGCAAACGTGCAGCCGGATGATGACGTACGGCGTGCCCCGGCAGCGGCGGCGGAAACTTTAGGGCTTCGACACCTTAGGACACCCTAGGGCCGCCTAGGGTTTTGCCTGATACCGCGGTTGATCGCGGCTGCCTATCGTGCCGGCCATTCGACTCTGCCCCGCGAGGCCGCACCGTGTTTGCCTACCCTGCTCTCTGGATTGGAATTGCCGCCGGGCTCGCCGGACTGGCACTGGGCTCGCCCTGGATCGCTGGTACGGGCAGCGCTGTCTGCGTGGCTGCGGCAGTCTTTCTCAAGCCGCGCGCGTCTCGCGTGGCGGTCAACGCCGAGCCGGTTGTTGCGGCGCCGGCTGCCGCCCCAGCGGTCGAGCCATTGCTCAACGCCGTGTTGCCGACCTGGAACAAGAACCTGGGACAGGTGCGCGACATCCAGCAAAACAGCGTGCGCCAGCTGTTCGAGCACTTCGCCGGCTTGTCGGATCGGCTCAGCCAGACCCTGAGCAAATCGGACAACGTGATCGGCGGCGACGGTATGGCCAGCAGCCTGCGTCAGGCACAGAACCGACTCAACGAAGTGACCTCGGCGTTCCATGCCGCCAGCGGCCGCAAGGCCGAATTGCTGGGCACCATCGCCGACCTCAACGGTTACGCCAGCGAACTGCAGTCCATGGCCAAACACGTCCAGGACATTGCCAGCCAGACCAACCTGCTCGCGCTCAATGCCGCCATCGAAGCGGCCCGTGCCGGCGACTACGGCCGTGGCTTCTCGGTGGTGGCCGACGAGGTGCGCAAGCTGTCGACGCTGTCGGCCGAGACCGGCCAGCAGATGGGCAACAAGGTCAGCGAGATCAACCAGGCGATCCGCGCCACCGTGACCGCCGCCGACGAGCTGACCACCAGTGAGCGCGACAACCTCAGCTACCTGGACAGCGTGGCGGGCGACGTCATGCAGGGCCTGGGGCAGAGCCTCAACGAGCTCTCGGTCACCTCGCTGCAGCTGCAGCAGGAGACCCGCGTCACCCAGGCGACCATCGAGGAGATCGTCGTCAGCCTGCAGTTCCAGGACCGCACCGACCAGATGCTCGACCACCTGCAGCACGACATGCAACGCCTGGATCAGGCCGTGCGCGTCGGCGATGGCAGCGTGAGCGACCCGCAGCGCTGGCTGCGCGAGCTGCACCAGCACTTCACCACGGACGAGGAGCGCCACGGCAAGACCCGCGGCAAGAGCTCCGGCGACGACGTGACCTTTTTCTGATTCAACTTTCGATTCAACAGGGAGCATCACATGGCCAAGACCATTCTCATCGTCGACGACTCGCTCTCCATGCGCCAGCTGGTGAAGATGACCCTCACCGGCGCGGGCCACCAGGTGATCGAAGCCGTTGATGGCAAGGACGCGCTGACCAAGCTCAACGGGCAGAAGATCAACCTGATCATCAGCGACGTGAACATGCCGAACCTCGATGGCATCGGCCTGGTCAAGGCGGTCAAGGCCAACGCGGCCTACCGCTTTACCCCCATCGTCATGCTCACCACCGAAAGCGAGCAGGGCAAGAAAGCCGAAGGCCAGGCCGCGGGCGCCAAGGCCTGGATCGTCAAGCCGTTCCAGCCGCAGCAACTGCTGACGGCCGTCGACAAGCTGGTCGGCTGACATGCTCGAAATCACCTACGACCGCAGCGTGGAGCCGGCCCGGCTCTGCCTGACCGGCAGCCTGACCATCTACGAGGTCGGCGAGGCGCACGCGACGTTGCTGAGCATGCTGGCCACGCCGGAGGCGCGGCCCTGCCTGCTCGACCTCCAAGCGCTGGAAGACCTCGACACCGCCGGGGCGCAGCTGCTGCTCGCGACACAGCGTCATGTCGAGGCGGCCGGCGGCAGCTTGAAGGTGCAGGGTCCGGCCGCCGCGGTGACCGAGGTGCTCGAGCTGTTGCGCCTGGAAACCCTGTACCCCGACGTCCTACTGGCCCATCGCTGAAAGGAAACCGTGATGCTTGATGGCGAACAATGGAGCCAGCTGCTGCTGAGCTTTGTCGAAGAGGCCCGTGACCTGGCCAAGCAGGCCGAAGAGTACCTGCTGCTGCTCGACGAGTGCCCGACCGACGAAGAGGCGATCAACGGGCTGTTCCGCGCAATGCACACGCTCAAGGGTTCGGCGGGCCTGTTTTCGCTGGGGCCGCTGGTGGGCTTCACCCATCATCTGGAAAACCTGCTGATGGCGGTGCGTGACGGGGCGCAGAGCCTGTCGCCGGCACTGATCTCGCTGATGCTGCGTTGCCTGGATGAGATCAGCGCGATGATCGAGCTGATCGACACCGACAAAGGCGAGCTGCTGGTCGACGACAGCCGCCAGCAGCCGCTGCTGGCCGAGCTCGCCAGCTGCACCGACGCGGCACCCCAGGCGCTGCAGATTCCGGTCGTCATGCTGCCCGAGGACAGCTGCAGCAGCCGCGGACAGCTCGAGCGCTGCGCCACCTGCGATGCCGACGGCGCCTGGCACATTTCCTTGCGGTTTCACACCAATCTGCTGCGCAACGGCTTCGAGCCCAGTTCGTTTGTCCGCTTCCTGAGCCGACTGGGCGACATCCTCCATTTGCAAACAGTGAGCGAATCGCTGCCGTCGCTGGCCGAGTTGCAGCCGGAGAGCTGCTACCTGGGCCTGGAAATTGCGCTGTGCACGCCGGCCGGCAAGGCCGAGATCGAAGAAGTCTTCGAGTTCATCGAGGACTTCTGCACCCTGCGCATCCTGCCGCCGTCCAGTGAGCTGCAGGACTACCTGCAGCTGATCCACGATTTGCCGGAAACGGACGCGCAGATCGGCCGGATTCTGGTCGCCAGTGGTCTGTTGACCGAGCGCGAACTGGAAGAAGGCCTGGCCCTGCAGGCCGCGGAAACGGTCGAGGTCAAGCCGCCGCTGGGCACCGTGCTGGTCAACGAAGGCATCGTTGCGCCGCAGGCAGTCAACGCCGCCCTGGCCAAGCAGCAGGTGGCGCGCGAGAAGCGCAGCCAGGAAAGCAGCCAGATCCGTGTAGCGGCCAACAAGCTGGACGAGCTGATCAATCTGGTCGGCGAACTGGTCATCAGCGCAGCCGGTGCGCAGCTGCGTGCCCGTTCGCATGGCGATGCGGGCTGCATCGAGAGTACCCAGACCGTCAACCAGCACGTCGAGCTGATCCGCGAGGCAGCATTGAAGCTGCGCATGATCGAGATCGGCGACACCTTCAATCGTTTCCAGCGCGTGGTGCGCGACGTCAGCCAGCAACTGGGCAAGGACATTCGGCTAGAGATCCGTGGTGCCGACACCGAACTCGACAAGGCGGTCATCGACAAGCTGGCCGACCCGCTGACGCACCTGGTGCGCAACGCCATCGACCACGGTATCGAGTCGGCCGACGGTCGCGTCGCCGCCGGCAAACCGGTCGAGGGCCATCTGCGTCTGGATGCCTATCACGAGTCGGGGATGATCGTGATCGAAGTCGCCGACGACGGGCGCGGCCTCAACACCGCGCGCATTCGTGAGAAAGCGATCGCTCGCGGTCTGATCGATGCCCAGGCGAACCTGCCCGAGGCCGACATCCAGGCGCTGATCTTTGCCGCCGGGTTCTCCACCGCCGAGAGCGTTTCCGACCTGTCCGGCCGCGGTGTAGGGCTGGACGTGGTGCGCAGCGCCATCGATGCCTTGCGCGGCACCATCGAGATCGATTCACGCGAAGGGCAGGGCTGCACCTTCCGCATCCGCCTGCCGCTGACGCTGGCGATCATCGACGGTTTCCTCGTCAGCCTCGGCGACGACTATTTCGTGATCCCGCTGGACATGGTGACCGAGTGTCTGGAAATGGACACCGAGCAACTGAGTTGCGGGGCCTACGGCTACCTCAATCTGCGCGGCAAGCCGTTGCCCTGCCTGTCGCTGGCGGCCCACTTCAACCTGCCGGAAAGCCACGGCAAACGTCGCAACATCATTGTCGTCAGCCAGGGCCGGCAACAGGCCGGGCTGATCGTCGATCACCTTCACGGTGAACTGCAAACCGTCATCAAACCGCTCGGGCAGCTGTTCCAGCACCTGCAAGGCATTGGTGGCTCCACCATCCTGGGAACCGGGCAGGTCGCCCTGATCCTGGATATACCCAGTCTGTTCCGTTACCTGCAAAACCACGTCGACGCGAATCCTGCTGCCCAGCGCATCAGCCCATCCCGCCAGGACCTCGCAGGCCAGTAAGGAGAAACACCCATGAAAATGTTCGGTAACTTCAAGATAGGGACCCGTCTGATCGCCGGCTTCCTGGTGGTGGTGGCGCTGACTGTCACGGTCGGCATGCTGGGTTTACGTAACCTCGAGCAGGTCAACGAGCTGTCCGACCAGATGTATGAACGCGAGATGATCGCGCTGAACAACATCCAGTCGGCCAATGTGCAGCTGATCTACGTCGGCCGCGGCCTGCGTTCGAGCATGTTGGCCACCAGCCTGGAGGAGCGCGATTTCGCCATCCGCCAGACCCGCGATGCCATCAAGAAAATGTACGAGCACATCGAGCTCACCCGCCCGAGCTTCGTGTCCGCCGAGGGCATCGCCCAGTTCGAAGCGCTCAGCGAGCCGATGGCCGCCTATGTGCGAACTGTCGAGCAGCTACTCAAGCTGCGCGAGGCGTCCGCCGAGGTGCGCCCAGCCGATGAGCTGACGGTGATGCTGCCGCAGCTGCGTGAAACCGGCAACAAGGCCGACGATCTGCTGACCGCCCTGGTTGAGCGAAAGGTCTCGCGTGCCAAGGAGGCCAACGAGCAGATCTCCGGGATCTACCTCAGCTCGCGCACCCAGATGATTGCGCTGGTGATCATCGCCGCCGTGCTCGGCTTCGGCATTGGCATCCTGGTCACCCGCAGCATCACCCGGCCGCTCAACCGTGCGGTGTCGGTAGCCGACTCGCTCGCCGCTGGCGACCTGGGTATCCAGGTCGAGGTCGACAGCAAGGACGAAACCGGCCAGCTGCTCAACGCCATGAAGAACATGACCGAGCGCCTGCGCAGCGTCATGGGCGACGTGCGCAGTGCCGCCGACTCCTTGTCGTCGGCGTCCGAAGAAGTCAGTGCCACTTCGCAATCGCTGAGCCAGGCGGCCAGCGAGCAGGCCGCCGGCGTCGAGCAGACCACCGCGTCGGTCGAACAGATGTCCGCCTCGATCGCGCAGAACACCGAAAGCGCGAAGATCACCGACAGCATTGCCGGCAAGGCGGCCAACGATGCCGTGGCTGGCGGCCGTGCGGTGCGTGACATGGTTATCGCCATGAAGCAGATCGCCGACAAGATCGGCATCATCGACGACATCGCCTACCAGACCAACCTGCTGGCGCTCAACGCGGCCATCGAAGCGGCGCGTGCCGGTGACCATGGCAAGGGCTTTGCGGTCGTGGCCGCCGAAGTGCGCAAGCTGGCCGAGCGTAGCCAGGTCGCTGCGCAGGAAATCGGCGGCGTGGCCGGCAGCAGCGTGCAGCTGGCCGAACAGGCCGGGCGCCTGCTCGACGACATCGTGCCGAACATCCAGAAGACCTCGGATCTGGTGCAGGAAATCACCGCCGCTTCTCAAGAGCAGAGCACCGGCGCCGGCCAGATCAACATCGCCATGGGCCAGATGAACCAGATCACCCAGCAGAACGCCTCGGCGTCCGAGGAGCTGGCTGCCACCTCCGAGGAGATGAACGCCCAGGCCTCGCAACTGCTGGAGCTGATCAGCTTCTTCCGGCTCGATGCGCGTGATGTCGCCGCTCAGAGCCTCGGTCGCCAGCCCGCGGCTCCCAGCGCCAAGCCCAGCAATCGCTCGGTGCGCAGCATCCGCAAGCCGTCCGTCATGGCCGACGACGGCCAGTTCGTCAGCTTCACCTAAGGGGGCGAAGATGAATCTTCCACAGGTAAGCGGCGCCGCCAGCGCCGCGCCGGCTGACATCCAGCACCTGTCGTTCCGGGTGCGCCAGGCACGCTATGCGCTGCCCATCGAATTGGTGCGCGAGATCATCGAGTACGGGCAGATCACCGGTGTACCGATGATGCCGGCGTGCATCCACGGGGTGATCAACCTGCGCGGCAACGTCGTGCCGGTGCTCGACCTGGCCGCACGCTTCGGTATGGAGCGCACGGTACCGGGCAAGCGGACCTGCATCGTCATCATCGAGCTGGATCTGAATGATTCGCTGCAGCGCATCGGCCTGGTGGTCGATGCGGTCGACGCAGTACTGGATATTCAGGGCTCCGATGTCGAACCCGCGCCGGCGTTCGGCGCCGGGATCCGCACGGAGTTCATCGCCGGCATGGCGCGTGACGAACGCGGCTTCACCATTATCCTGGACGTGCGCAAGGTGTTGTCGCTGGATGACATCCTGCAGATCAGCCAGGCGATGGCGCAGGCGAGCTGAGCATGCCGACGTCAAGCCTGCCGGTGCTGGGCGAGCAGGAGTTCCGCTTCCTGCAGCAACTGATGGCCGAGGCGTCGGGCATTCATCTGAGCGAGAGCAAGCGGCCGCTGGTGGCCGGTCGCCTGATGCGCCGGTTGCGCGCGCTGAACCTGAGCAGCTACCGCGACTATCTGGTGTTGCTCAGGGATCCGACCAAGCAGGCCGAGCAGCGGCTGGTGATCGACCTGCTGACCACCAACGAAACCTACTTCTTTCGCGAACCGCAGCATTTTCAGTTTCTCGCCCGCTGGCTGGAAGGCCGGCGCGAGCCGCTACGCCTCTGGAGCGCGGCCTGCTCGTCGGGCGAGGAGCCCTATACCCTGGCCATGGTGCTGGCCGAACATGGCCCGGCGGACTGGTCAATCCTCGGCAGCGACCTCAGCCGAACGGTGTTGGAAAAGGCGCAGGCCGCGATCTATCCACTGGATGAGTCGAGCAATTTCCCGTCCGGCTGGCTCAAGCGTCACTGCCTGCGGGGTATCGGTGATCACGAGGGCGAGTTTCGCCTCGGCCAGGGGTTGCGCGAGCGGGTGCGTTTTCGCGAGCTCAACCTGATGCGGCCGTTGCCAGAAGACATCGGCAGCTTTGATGTGATCTTCCTGCGTAACGTGCTGATCTATTTCAGCGCCGAGGACAAGCGCGCCATCGTCGCGCGGCTGATCCAGCGTCTACGCGCGGGCGGCCTGCTGTTCATCGGCCATGCCGAAAGCCTGCATGGCTTCGGCCTGCCGCTGCGCAGCGTGGCGGCTTCGGTGTTTCAGCGCCTATGACCGCACCTCGTTTTCTCCTGCCCGGTGAATACCTGTTCGGCCAGTATCCCGAGCCGGTGGTGACGCTGCTCGGCTCGTGTGTGGCTGTCGTGCTGTGGCATCCGCGGCGTCGGCTGCTCGCCGTGAGCCACTTCGTGGTGCCCGCTGGTGCCTTCGCGCAGGACGACACGCGTAGCGGCGAGGCGGTATTCGCTCGCCTGCAAGAGGACATGGTCCGCCACCGCTCGGCGCCTGGCGAGTATCGCAAGGGCCTCTATGGCGGCGGGTCCTGCCTGCAGCCTGGCCGGCCAGGCAGTTTGCAGATTGGATTGAAGAACATCGCCTTCGCCAGGGAACAGTTCGATCAGCTTGGCTGGCGTGTCGATGACCAACAACTTGGCGGCATGGGCTATCGACGCCTGACGCTCAACGGCCGCGACGGGCAGTTGATTTGCCAGTCGTTTACGGCGGCCAACCTGATGGAGCACACCGCATGATCAAGGTGTTTATCGTCGATGACTCGGCGCTGGTGCGTCAGGTGCTTTCGGCCTGCCTGGAAAACCACCCGAACATCGAGGTGATCGGGCAAGCCGCCGATCCGCTGTTCGCGCTGGAAAAGATGCAGCGCAACTGGCCCGATGTGCTGGTGCTCGACGTCGAGATGCCGCGCATGGACGGCATCACCTTTCTGCGCAAGTTGATGGCCGAGCGCCCGACGCCGACGATCATCTGCTCGACGCTGACCGAGGCGGGCGCGGCCATCACCCTTGAAGCCTTTGCCGCTGGCGCTGTGGGCGTGTTCACCAAGGCCCGGCTCGGCCTGAAAGACAGCCTGTTGCAGCTCTCCAACGACCTCATCAAGCAGATCCAGCAGGCGGCCGCGACCCGGCCGCGGGTAACCGCTGCACGAAGCACGCCGGCTGTTTCCCCCGCGCGCCCGGCGGAGCCGGCTGCCAGCGCCCTGACCACCACCGACCGGGTGGTGGCGCTGGGCACCTCGACCGGCGGTACCCAGGCGCTGGAGCTGGTGCTTAAACAGCTGCGCGTGGATTCGCCGGGCATCGTCATCGTTCAGCACATGCCGGAGAAATTCACCGCCGCGTTCGCTCAGCGTCTCGACAGCCTCTGCCAGATCGAGGTGCGCGAAGCCCGCCATCTGGATCGCGTGCGCTCCGGTCTGGCGCTGGTGGCGCCGGGCGGCAAGCACATGCAGCTCAAACGCAGCGGCGCGCAGTACTTCGTCGAGGTGCTCGACGGGCCGCCGGTCAATCGCCACAAGCCGTCGGTGGACGTGCTGTTCCGCTCTGTCGCCCGCCAGGCCGGACACAACGCGCTGGGGGTGATCATGACTGGAATGGGTGACGACGGCGCTCGCGGGCTGCTGGCGATGCGCGAAGCCGGCGCGCGCACGGTGGCCCAGGACGAAGCCAGCTGCGTGGTGTTCGGCATGCCGAAGGAAGCCCTGCAGCTGGGCGCGGCACAGAGCACCGAAGCACTGGAGAACCTGCCACGGCTGATCACCGACTACGCCCGCGCCGTGCTGGGCTGATCGCCGGCGAGCCGAGGGCCGCTTCGGCGCGTGCCTCGGCGTCCGATTCGACATCATCCTGCAACCTTATGCCGCGGCATTCATTCATGGCGGTTTGATTGTGACCCGGTAGGGCCTAGCCGACACTCGCCCGATCGAGTGCAACGCATCCAATCAAAACCGCTGGAGGATATCCGAATGAGTGAAGCCATTCGCTTCGAAGACAAGGTGGTCGTGGTGACGGGCGCCGGTGGTGGCCTCGGCCGCGCCCATGCGCTGGCGTTTGCCCGCCACGGGGCGAAGGTGGTGGTCAACGATCTGGGCGGCAGCGCCCAGGGCGAGGGCGCCAATGCCTCGGCCGCCGATCGCGTGGTCGAGGAGATCCGTCAGGCGGGCGGCACCGCGGTGGCCAACCATGACTCCGTGACCGATGGCGACAAGATCATCCAGCAGGCGCTGGACAGCTTCGGCCGTATCGACGTGGTGGTGAACAACGCCGGCATCCTGCGCGACAAGACCTTTCACAAGATGGAAGACGCGGACTGGGATCTGGTCTACCGCGTACACGTCGAGGGCGCCTACAAGGTGACCCGCGCCGCCTGGCCGCACATGCGCGAGCAGGGCTACGGCCGGGTGATCTTCACCGCATCGACGTCCGGCATCTACGGCAACTTCGGCCAGTCCAACTACGGCATGGCCAAGTTGGGGCTCTACGGCCTGACCCGCACCTTGGCGCTGGAAGGGCGCAAGAACAACATCCTGGTCAACGCCATCGCCCCAACCGGCGGTACGCGCATGACCGAAGGGCTGATCCCGCCGCAGGTGTTTGAACAGTTGAAACCCGAGCTGGTGAGCCCGCTGGTGGTGTTCCTGGCCAGCGAGCAGTGCCAGGAAACCTCCGGCCTGTTCGAAGTGGGCGGCGGCTGGATGGGCAAGGTGCGCTGGGAGCGCAG
This sequence comes from Stutzerimonas stutzeri, assembly GCA_002339675.1. Lineage (GTDB taxonomy): Bacteria > Pseudomonadota > Gammaproteobacteria > Pseudomonadales > Pseudomonadaceae > Stutzerimonas > Stutzerimonas stutzeri_O. The sequence goes on along the minus strand of DDKB01000015.1, from coordinate 160,487 downwards.
CCTGGGCGTCGGCTTCGATCCCAAGGCCGGCTTCGATGCCGAAGACGTGGCCGCCAACTGGCAGCAGATCTGCGATTTCGAGAATGCCGCGCATCCGGCTGACAACATGGAAGCCTTGAAAGAAATGATGGCCAACCTGCACAAACACGCCGGTTGATGCTGCATCCGGGGCGCGTACGCCGCGCCCTGTTTGCCCGCGGCGCGGCGTCAGCCCGCCGCGCCGGCTGGATCCTCCGGCAACAGGCGCAAGGCCTTGGCACGCGCCTGCTCCAGGTCACGCACGTAGTACAGCTGCCCTTCGAGGCGGTGGATGCCGGCACGACGCAGCTTGAGCCGGACCCGCGCGCTGCTGCCGCTGAGAATCAGCGCGACCCCCAGCTTGCGGTAGTCGAGCAGCAGGTTTTCCAGCGCCGCGAGGGCGGTCATGTCCAGCATCGGCACGCCGCTGACGTCGACGATCACCACCCGCACCTGCGGGTTGAAGCGCCGCAGCACACCCAGCGCCTTCTCCGCGGCACCAAAGAACAGCGGCCCGCGCACGGCATAGGCAGCGACATGCTCGGGCAGGTCTTCGAGCAGGCGGTGCTCGCGGTGCGACAGCGGGGTGGTGTCGGTGAGTTCGCTCATACGCTTGATGAAGAGCCCGGCGGCCAGCAGCAGGCCGGCCCCGACTGCCAGCACCATGTCGAACAGCACCGTCAGGACCAGGCAGGTCAGCAGCACCAGCACGTCGCTGCGCGGGGCGATGCGCAGCGTCCGCACCACGTGCGGGGCCTCGCTCATGTTCCACGCGACCATGACCAGCAGCGCGGCCAGCGCCGCCATCGGCAGGTAGCTGAACAGCGGCGCCAGCCAGAGGATCGCCACCAGCACCACGCCGGCGTGAATGATTGCCGCCAGGGGCGAGCTGGCCCCGGCGCGCACGTTGGTGGCGCTGCGGGCAATGGCTGCCGTGGCGGTGATGCCGCCGAACAGCGGCGCGACCAGGTTGCCGATGCCCTGACCGAGCAGTTCGGCGTTGGGGTCGTGCTGGCTGCCGGTCATGCCGTCGGCGACCACCGCGCAGAGCAGCGACTCGATGGCGCCGAGCATGGCGATGGCAAAGGCCGGCGCGAGCAATTGATGGAACAGCTCGAAGTTCAGCACCAGCGGGCGACCGTCGGGGCCGGGCAGCTGCCAGGGCCAGGCGAAGTCGGGCAGGAACGGCGGGATGCCCGGGTGCGTCACGCCGCCGACGCTGTAGCTGAAGCGCTCGCCGAGCGTCGCCACGGGCACGCCTGCACGTTCCAGCGCCACGGCCAGCAGCGCGCCGACCACCAGCGCGACCAGGTGCCCGGGGACCTTCGGCACCAGCCGCGGCCAGCCGATCAGGATGGCCAGACACAGCGCGGCGATCAATGCGTCGCCAGGCTGCGCCCCCGGCAGGGCGCGGCTCAGCTGGACCAGCTGCCCGAGGTAGTGATGGGGTTGTTCGGCGAGTGTCAGGCCGAAGATGTCCTTGAGCTGCAGCGTGGCGATCACGATGGCGATGCCCGCGGTGAAGCCGAGGGTAACCGGGTAGGGCACGAAGGCGATGAGCCGGCCGGCGCGCAGCAGGCCGAGCAGGATCAGGATCAGGCCGGCGAGCATGGTGCACAACAGCAGCCCGCCGATGCCGAACTGCTGGGTGATCGGCAGCAGTATCACCACGAAGGCGGCGGTCGGCCCCGACACGTTGAAGCGCGAGCCGCCGGTCAGCGCGATCAGCGGGGCGGCGATCAGCACGGTGTACAGCCCCTGCTGCGGCGCCACGCCGACGGCGATGGCCAGGGCCATGGCCAGCGGAATGGCAATGATGCCGACCGTCAGGCCGGCGATGACGTCCCCGCGCAGTGCCTGTACGCCGTAGCCCGAACGCAGGGTTTGCCGCCACGCGGCGAAGAGAGGGGGAAGCTTCATGCCGGACGCTCCTTGTGTGCAGGGCGCCAGTATACGGCCTGGGTCGGAGCCTTGGCCCGACGCGGACGCGTTAGCAGGTAAATCGCCGATTTTCGTGTACGACCTTGGTCGCAAACGGCCTTGGTGCGTTGAGCGTGTACGCCTCGCGGAGTAAACTGCCGCCCCCGAAAGGCTCGTCGAACCGGAGCAAACATGCGCAAAGATAAGCAAAAGGTCATCGGCGAAGCGATCAGCGATGAAGCGATCAAGCTCTTTCTCGAGCCGGAACCGGCCGACCAGACGCCGCCCTCGCTGCACAAGCTGATCAAGGCCTACCGTGGTTTGCGGATCGACGATTTCGAGCGTTTCCTCGGTTTCTTTGTCGAAGCTGGATTCGACCTGAACGCCAAGGATGCCAATGGCCAGGACTTCATCGCGCTGACCGCCGATCATCGCCAGGCCGCGCCCTATATCGAACGGGTCAAGGCCGCACGCGGCTGATGCCCCACGGCTGCGGCAGCGTATGGCCGCGGCAAGCGACACCGTTGACTGGCTGAGCAAGCGCGGCGGCCACAATCGTTTTTCTCGCTGCACGTTTCCCGTCGAGCCCCGGCCTGTCGCCTCGCTCCGGGAGGCCTCGGAGCGAGAGGGAGTAGGCCAAAAGCCGTTCTCCCGACAGCGGGCCGGCCCTTGCGCCGGTCTTCGGGCACAAGCCCGAGCAGCGGCCTGGAAACCCCTCCGTTTCCAGCCGCCTGGCTGGTGGTTCTACATGCCCGCGTACTGCGGTCGTGACAGTTTAATGCTGTGATTCTGGAGAACGCGTTGATGACGCAACACGATAGCGAAGCCGTGGATTTGGTGCTGGTGGGAGCCGGCATCATGAGTGCGACTCTGGCCGTACTGCTCAAGGAGCTCGATCCCGATATCAAGCTTGAAATCGTCGAGCTGCAGGAGTCCGGGGCGGTCGAAAGCTCGAATCCCTGGAACAACGCCGGCACCGGCCACGCCGGCTTGTGCGAGCTGAACTACACGCCGGACAGCAAGGACGGCTCGATCGATATCAAGAAAGCCGTCACCATCAACACCCAGTTCGAGGTCTCCAAGCAGTTCTGGGCCTACCTGACCGGCCGCGAAGGCTTCGGCAGCCCCAGCGACTTCCTCAACGTGGTCCCGCATCTGAGCTTCGTGCGTGGCACCAAGAACATCGACTACCTCAAGCGTCGCTTCGATGCGCTGAAAACCCACCACGCCTTCGAGAACATGGTCTACACCGAAGACCGCGCGACGATGGAAGCGTGGATGCCGCTGATGATGCCGGGCCGCCCGGTGGACGAGCCGATCGCCGCCACCCGCGCGCAGAACGGCACCGACGTCAACTTCGGCGAGCTGACTCGGCAGATGCTGGCCTACCTTGCCGGCAAACCCGGCGTGAAGCTGTCCTATTTCCAGAAGGTCACCGGCCTGGCGCGCGACGGCCAGGGCTGGCGCGTCGAGATCAAGAACACCCGCGATTCGAGCAATCGCGAGCTCAAGGCCAATTTTGTCTTTCTCGGCGCCGGCGGTGCGGCACTGCCGCTGCTGCAGATGTCCGATATCGAGGAAGGCAAGGGCTACGGTGGCTTCCCGGTGAGCGGCCAGTGGCTGCGCTGCGACAATCCCGAGATCGTCAAGCAGCACCAGGCCAAGGTCTACAGCCTGGCGGCGGTCGGCGCGCCGCCGATGTCGGTACCGCACCTGGACACCCGTGTGGTCGATGGCAAGAAGTCGTTGCTGTTCGGACCCTATGCCGGTTTCACCACCAAGTTCCTCAAGCACGGTTCGCCGCTGGACCTGCCCATGTCGATCCGCCCGGGCAACCTCAAGCCGATGCTGGCGGTGGCACGCGACAACATGGACCTGACCCGCTACCTGATCAAGGAAGTGTGCCAGTCAATGGCCGATCGCCTGGACACCCTGCGCGGCTTCTACCCGGAGGCGAAAGCCGAGGACTGGCGTCTGGAAATCGCCGGCCAGCGTGTGCAGATCATCAAGAAGGACCCGAAGAAGGGCGGCATCCTGCAGTTCGGCACCGAGCTGGTTTCGGCGAAGGACGGCACTATCGCTGCGCTGCTTGGCGCGTCCCCGGGCGCTTCGGTCACTGTGTCGATCATGCTCGATCTGATCGAGCGTTGCTTCCCCGAGCAGGCCAGAAGCGAAGCCTGGCGCCACAAGCTCGAGGAAATCTTCCCGGCTCGCGAGAAAGTGCTGGAAACCGACCCGGTGGCCTACCGTGAGGTGACTGCGATGGTCGATAAGCGCCTCGGCCTCGCCGACTGACCGAGCCGTTCTGGCAGTCGAGAAGCCGCGCCGCTGTCACAGGGCGCGGCTTTTTCGTGGGCGCGGCCCTGGCCGGGGTGCAAGGCATCTGGCGGCAGCGGCTTGCCGAGCCAGGTCAGCCGGTTCTCGACCACCTCGACCCAGTGCCCCCCAAGCGGCTGCTCGACGGCGGACAGCAGCATGCAACAGTGTTGCCGCTCGTCGAGCAGGGCGTAGTAGCGTGGCGCGGGGCGCCGGAACAGGCGTTCGAACAGCGGCATGGGAGGCTCCGGAAGGCTTTGCCGGGTTATCCCACGCTGTGATGACAGTCGGATGACGGAACATCGTCAGCGCCCCTTGGGTCCCAGTTCCATCCGCTGTCGGGCGGTTGCTCAGCTGGGTATACTGCGCGCCATCATTCCCCAACTGGAGTAAGACAGCATGCTGAAACGCCTGTTGTTCAGTGTTGCCGCCGTGTCGGTACTGGCCTTGGGCGGTTGCGCCCACAGCCCGCAACAGCTCGATCCGAACCCCAAGATCAGCGGCACCATCCAGCCGGTCGGCCAGGGGCAGCCGGTCTCGGTGCGCGTCGTCGACGGCCGTCCCTCCTCGACGCTGGGTACGCGTGGTGGCCTCTATCCGGAGACCAGCGCGGTGATCGTGCCGAAGGAGCGGGTCCTGCCCAAGCTGCAGGCCGAGGCCGAGGCGGCTGTGCGCCTGCTCGGTTTCACCCCGTCGCCCAACGCCTACAACGCACCGCAGCTGACGCTGACCCTGGCCGAGCTGAAGTACCAGTCGCCGAAGGAAGGCCTGTACGTGACCGAGGCCACCATTGGTGCGACCTTCCGTGTCGAGGTGCAGAACGGCGGCCGCCGCTATACCGGGCGTTACGGCGCTTCGCTGGACCAGCGCTTCGGCATGGCCCCGAACGAGCAGACCAACACCAAGCTGGTCAGCGAAGTCCTGAGCGACGCGCTGAGCCGTGTGTTCCGCGACCAGAACATCGGCCAGGTGCTGGGCCAGTAATCTCCGCGACAAGCCAGGGGCGTACGGGGCGCGCCAGCCTGGCGTGCTTCGGGTGATCTGCCCCGGCCCGCAGTAGCGGCGCCCGGTATTCCTGACGGCGCGGGCGTGGCGATTGACGCATCTGCTGCAGCTGCTCCAGAGCTGAGCACCCGCCAACAGGCTCCTGGAAACGCAAAAACGCCCCGCACTGCGGGGCGTTTCGTTTTGCCGGGTATCGACCGGGGCGCGGTTAGCGCACGCCGGAGTTGCGCAGGGCGGCCGGCGTGTACTGGTTGGAGTTGGCGGTGTAGTTGTAGGTGTAGGGGTTCTTTTCCTCGTTCTTCATACCCATCACCAGGTAGCGTCCGGAGACCAGGTCGTAGAGGGTCTCCATCGCATACAGCGGGACCTGCACGTTATAGAACTGCTCGCTGTGCGCCTCGGCCACGCGCCAGAGTGTGTCGCGTCCGTCGTAGTGGTCGGCATGGGCGATCTGCCAGGTGTCCTCGTCGATGAAGTAGTGCCGCTTGCTGTAGATGTGGCGCTCGCCGGTCTTCAGTGTGGCCTCGACTTCCCAGACACGGTGCAGTTCGTAGCGGGTCAGGTCCTGGTTGATGTGGCCCGGCCTGATGATGTCGTCGTACTTCACCGTCGGCGAGTCCAGGCGGTAGGCGTTGTACGGGATGTACATCTCCTTCTTGCCGACCAGTTTCCAGTCATAACGGTCCGGTGCGCCGTTGAACAGGTCGAGGTTGTCCGAGGTGCGCAGGCCGTCGGCGGCAGTGCCCGGGCCGTCGTAGGCCACCTGCGGAGCACGGCGTACCCGGCGCTGACCGGCGTTGTAGATCCACGCCATGCGCGGCTCCTTCACCTGGTCGAGGGTCTCGTGCACCAGCAGCACGTTGCCGGCCAGGCGCGACGGCTCGGTCACCTGCTGCTTGAAGAAGAACAGGATGTTGCCGTGCTTGTCCGGGTCGTAGTCAGTAAGGGTATCGGTGTAGACCACCTCGTCGACGAACTTCACCAGGCTGTAGCTGCCGTTCACCTGGGGCGTGGCCTGCGCCACGACTCGGCGTGCGGAGCCACCGCGGTAGCGGGTGATATGGTTCCAGATCGCTTCCAGGCCGTCGTGCGGGATGGGGAAGGCGATCGCCGTCTTGAAACCCTCCAGACCGTTGCCGCCGCGTACCAGCTGGGCATTGGTGGCGTTCTGCCTGGCCGCGTCATAAACCTTTTGCGGCATGGCGGCGCTGCGGTGGGTCTCGTACACCGGCAGGCGGTAACTGTCCGGGTAGCGCTTGAGCATGGCGATCTGGCCGGGCGCCAGGTTGGCCTTGTATTGCTCGAAATTCTGCGCGGTGATGACGAACTTGGGCTTTTCACCGGCGTAGGGGTCGCTGGCGAAACCGTCCGCCGTGATGCTGGCGGCGTCGGTCGGCAAGCCACCGGTCCAGGCCGGAATGGTGCCTGCCGCGTTGCCGGCCTGCTCGGCGCCGACCGGCGTGAGGCTGGCGCCCAGTTTGGCCGCTTCCTCGGCAGACACCGCTGCGATGGCACTGTTGGCAAGCAGGGCGCTGGCCAACAGGGAGAGTGTGAGGGCCCCCGTCTTCAGATTCTTCTTGTTCATTATTTGGTCCTGTCAAATGCTGGGAAACGGTCCCTGCACGCCGCGCATCGGCGCAGCGCGCAGGCGGCACTGCCGGCAGGTGCGCAGCCAGGGTGCCGTTCACTCGACGCCGCGGCAGTCCCGCCCGGTAAAGCCGGGCGCACGCTCTGTTTCGGTCATTCGAGACGAACTGAGGGTGGAGCTGCGCGGAACTATAAGTCAACAAGCGCAACGGAGCCTATCTGCATAAATGGCGCAAATACCCGGCAAATTGCTATCAGTCGATCGGTCCTCTGTTTGTCGGAAAGCCGCAAGCGGAGCGTCCCGCTTGGGTAGACTGCGCAGCCGCAATGGCGGCCGCATCCCGGCCGCTTTCTTCAACGGTTCGTGGAGGCTTGGTTGCTGGTGAATGTCGATCTGTCGGGGCTGTCGGCTGTCGCCCCGCTACTCAATGCCATGGCGCTGCTGATCGCGCTGGCAGGCGCCTGGCTGTTGCTGGCGACACGCTGGCGACGCCAGCTTGCGGCCAGCGTTGTGCCGATGAATTGCCGGTATCCGGCGCTGGCGTCGGCGCGGGCGGCATTGACCCGGCGCCTTGACCGCTTCTTCTACGCCTTCGGCTTTGCCAGCCTTGCACTGGCCTGGCTGCTGTCTTCCTTGACGCAGCTGATCTGATTCACTGCCGCACCGTTCAGAGGGGCAGGCCGGCCTTCAGGCGGTGCTGGTTGCGCACAGGCGTGGCGTACTGCTGGATCAGGTAGGGTTGCTGCACGCTCGGGCAGGCCGCCAGACGCCGGCTCCATTCGGCCTCGGCCCGGGCGATTTCCTCGGCCGAGAAGCGCGCGTGTGGCTGGGCGATGGACAGCGCCGGGTCGCGGCCTTCCCACATCGCATAGGCCAGGTAGTTGACCGGGAACAGCCGGTAGTCGCCGAGGATTTGCTGGTCGATGTCGGTCGCCAGCTGTTTGGGGTCGTTGGCCACCTCGGCGATCGGCGTGCCGAAGCTGACATGCACGCGGCCCTTGTAACCGGTGATGCCGAGGGCAATGCTGGTGTCGTCTTCGCCAGGCGCCTTGCTGTAGCTGCCGGTGGTGGCGCGGATGTACAGCTCGCGGGCCTTCGCCTGATCGCAGGGGTCGTACTCGTAGCTGATCGACACCGGAGTTGGGCGCAGCGCGGCCAAGGCTTCGGCGAAGGGCTCGTCCTTGCGGCTCATGTGCAGCATCTTCAGGATCGCCGAATCGGTCCGGTCGTCACCGTCCTTGGCACGCCCCTCGGCCTGGGCGATCCAGATCGACTCCCCATCCTCGCGGATCGAGTGGTTGATGTACGCCGATAGCAGCTGGTAGGCAGCAAGTTTCTCACGCCGACCGGTGATCGAACGGCGCACGATGAAGCTCTTGTTCAGGCGCATCAGGTCGCTGACGAAGGGGCGCTGCAGCAGGTTATCGCCGATGGCGATGCGGGGGGTACGCATCTTCGCCTGGTACAGGGCGTAGTTGACGAAGGCCGGGTCCATGACGATGTCGCGGTGGTTGGCCATGAACAGGTACGCACGGCCCGGCTGCAACCGCTCCAGCCCCGAATAGGTGATGCCGTCGGTGGCGCGCTCGATGGTGCGGTCGAGGTACATCTCGATCCGCGCCTGCAGGGTGTCGACCGAATGGATGCTGGCGAATTCTCGGCGCAGCCGCTGGGCGATCAGCGGTTTCAGCATCCAGCCCATGGGCCCGGCCATTCGCGGAAAGCGGAAGCGTGCCAGAATGTCGAGGAACTCCCGATCGGCGAACAGTCGCGCCATCACGGCAGGGACTTCGGCGTCGGCATAGGGTCGGATGGCTTCGAATTCGTCCATCATGCTCTCTGTAAGGGTAACCACTGAATGACCCCATGGTTGTCGGGTCGAAATAAGTGTCTGTCGTCCTCGGCGCTGCCGGGGCAGGCGTGGCGGGCGCGATCCGCCGGGCGGGCGGAGCCAGGGCGCAACGGGCGGGCGCACGCGGCGGCCACCCGACAGACAGGGCAGCGATTATAGCGGCAAGTCACGCAGGAGACGCTGATGCTCGAATCACAGGACTACCAATGCCCCTATTGTGGTGAACCGGTCGAGGCACTGCTCGACCTGAGCGGTGGCGACCAGCAGTACATCGAGGACTGTTCGGTGTGCTGCCGGCCGATCCTCTTCGACCTGCGCAGCGATGGGCTCGACTGGCAGCTCGAGGTGCGGCGCGAGGACGACTGAATGCGGCGGATTTACGACCCCAGCGACCTGCTCGAAGCCGAGATGCTGCGCGGCATGCTCGCCGCCGAAGGCGTCGAGGCGTACCTCAGCGGTGCGCACCTGATCGGCGCGGTGGGTGAGCTGCCGGCGGCCGGGCTGCTGGGGTTGATGGTGGCTGACGACGAGGCCGCGCGCGCGAGCGCGCTGATCGCCGCGTACAATGGCGCCGAGCCGCTGCCCGGCGACGAGCCGGAGAGCTATCCGGGCGAGCTGATCTGCTGATCGAGCCGGCCTGCCCCGTTTCCTACGAGTCCTGTCCTGATGTGTGGCCGCTATGCCTTGTTTCGCTGGAGCCCGTCTTTTGCCGCGCTGCCCGGCTTTCCTTCCGATCAGCTTCCCCACTGGAGCCTGGCGCCCGGTGCATCAGTCCTGCTGCTGCGCCAGGTCGAGCAGCAACTGCAACTGAGCCGCGTGCGCTGGGGCCTGACGCCGGCTTGGTTGAAGGATTTTACCCGCACGCCGGCGCAGGCACGGGCCGAAACCCTGGCCGAGCAGCCGATGTTCCGCGAAGCGTTCCGCCAGCGGCGCGGCGTGTTGCCGGCCAACGGCTTCTATGAATGGCGCGGCAGTGCGCGCAAGCGGCCCTACTGGATGACCGCGCAGGACTCGCTGATGTACTTCGCCGCGGTGTGGGAAGCCTATCCGGTGCAAGGGCATACCTATTTCAGTGCGGCCGTGGTGACCCGCCCGGCGGCCAGCCAGCGCCGCCCGCTGATTCTGGACCAGGCGGCCATGGCGGCCTGGCTGGACCCGGAGAGTTCGGCCGAGGCGCTGCAGGCGGTACTCGACCGGCCCCAGCCGGCCCTGCGCGAGCGCCCCCTGGCCACTTTCGTCAACGACCCCGCGCTCGATGCGCCGGAGTGCCTGACCCCGGTGAACTAGCCGTCGGCTGGCCCGAAGGCCTTTCGCGGCGCCCGCGAGCGTTGGTTGCCCGGCCCGCGGGCGCGCTCTAGCATAAGCCGCTGTATTCAAGGAGACGCGACATGTCCAAGCCGCATCCACTCGTTCTTGCCCTGGCCGCTTCCGTGCTGGCCGGCTGCCAGGCGGTCAACACCACCAGCGGCGGCGCCGTCGGCGTTGATCGCAAGCAATACATGTTCAGCATGCTATCGACCGAGCAGGTCAACCAGATGTATGCGCAGTCCTACCAGCAGACCCTCAGCGAGGCCTCGCAGAAGGGCGTGCTGGAGAAGAGCAGCGCCGTTTCCAAGCGGGTCACCACCATCGCCCGACGCCTGATTGCCGAGGTCGGTGCCTTCCGGCCCGACGCTGCGCAATGGGATTGGGAAGTGAACGTGATCGACAGCCCTGAACTGAACGCCAACTGCGGACCCGGCGGCAAGATCATCGTCTACACCGGACTGATCGAGAAGCTGAACCTGACCGACGATGAAATCGCCGCCGTGATCGGGCACGAGATCGCGCATGCGCTGCGCGAGCACGGCCGCGAGGCAATGTCCAAGGCCTACGGGGTCCAGATGGCCACCCAAATCGGGTCGGCAATGGGCGTCGGCGACGGCAGCCTGCAGCTGGCCAACATGGGCGTCGAATACCTGATGACGCTCCCCAACAGCCGCAGCAACGAAAACGAGGCGGACCTGATCGGATTGGAGCTGGCCGCGCGTGCCGGTTACAACCCGAACGCCGCCATCAGTCTGTGGAAGAAGATGGCTGCGGCCGGTGGTTCGGCGCCGCCGGAATTCCTCAGCACCCACCCGTCCTCGAGCAGCCGGACCCAGGCGCTGCAGGAAACCATTCCCAAGGTCATGCCGCTGTATCAGCAGCACCGCTGAGGTGAGTGCCGCCGGCCCGCTCAGGTCGGCGTCAGGCTGATGGGAGGGGTACTCTCCAGGCCCAGTTGCCGGCGTGCGCCGTCGAGGTCGAACAGCGTATTGATTTCCTCGATGTCGCCGGCCGGGCTCAGGGTCCACAGCGACATGGCCGCGAGGCTGACGATCTTGCCGCTCGGGCTGAAGCCAAATACCGGCTTGACCGGCGTGCCGAACAGCGTGCTGCAGGTGACCACGCGGTTGCCTTCGCTGAGGCATTCGTCGACCACCGCTTCGAGGTCCGGGATGGCCTGGCGTATCTCCCGCACGATCAGGCCGAAGCCGGTGCTGTTGACCGGCTGGGCGATGAAAGAGCTTTTGTAACTGAAGTAACGGCTCTGCAACTGTTCGGCCAGCGCCAGTCGACCCTTGCTCCAAGTCAGGTCGATGTGCTGCCGAATCCGCCGTTTTCGTTCTTCCGGTGACATGCTGCCCTTTCCCCCGAGTGCCGCCAGACCTGTGGAGAGGCACTCTAGCAGTCCCGGCGGCGAGGCAGTTTGCGCTGCGTATCAGACTGGAAGCGTGCTGCCGAGGGTCAGCGCCTGGTACACCGCGTACAGCGCCAGCGCGGCAAAGCCGATGGCAGCGATCCGGCGGATCAATGTGAGCGGCATGCGGTCGGCGGCGAAGTTACCGGCCAGCACCACCGGCACGTTGGCGACCAGCATGCCCAGCGTGGTGCCAAGGATCACCAGGATGAAGTCCGGATACTGCGCAGCGAGCATCACCGTGGCGACCTGCGTCTTGTCGCCCATCTCGGCGAGAAAGAACGCGATCAGCGTTGCGATGAAGGGGCCGTAGCGGCGGCCGCGCGAGGCTTCCTCTTCTTCGAGCTTGTCCGGCACCAGCGTCCACAACGCCACAGCGGCAAAGGAGGCGGCGAGTATCCAGCTGAGAATTGCCGGCGAGACGAGCGACGAAACCCAGTTGCCGACGGCCCCCGCCGCGGCATGGTTGGCCAGCGTCGCCACGACGATGCCGCAGATGATCGGCATGGGCCGGCGGTAGCGGGCCGCCAGCAATAGCGCGAGCAGTTGGGTCTTGTCGCCGATTTCGGCGAGCGCGACGATCAGGGTGGGAATGTAGAGCGATTCCAAGCAGACATCCTTGCAGGGGGGGCGGGTCGCCGAAAACACCATGACCCGCACTGCCTCCCGCCCCCGGTCCGGTATAGGTGTCATGGGGCTCGTCAAACCGGGCGCAGCGGGTCGGGCCAGCCGTGCAGGTCGCATGCACCATGGTCTGCGGACCACGTGTGTTGATGCAGGCCAGGCGATCAGGGCGCTCGCCGGAGACTACGCCTCCAGGGCGGCGGCGAGTTTGCCCAAGGGTGTGCTGTGGTGCAAGCCGATCAATGCTGGCGCGCGCGATAGACGCGAAAGCCGTCAGCCTGGGCGAGCGTTTCGCACGGGCCGAGGTGAGCTTCGATCAACGGCGGGTAGCGAAGGAAGGCGTTGGCCACCAGGCGCAGCTCGCCACCGGCGCCCAGGTGCTGGCTGGCACGCTGGAGCAAGGCTTCGCTGGCTTCGTAATGGGTGTGTACGCCTTGGTGGAATGGTGGGTTGCTGATGATTGCGGCGCAGTCGGCGGGCGCCGCGTCGATGCCGTCGCCGGCCACGACCTCGGCCTCCAGTCCGTTGGCGGCCAGTGTCAGCCGGCTGCTTTCGACGGCGAACGCGTCGATATCGAGCAGCACCACCTCGCTGTGCGGATAGCGCCGCTTCAGCGACGCACCGATGATCCCGGCACCACAGCCGAAGTCCAGCAGCCGCCCGGGCGGCAGGCCGTCGAGGTGATCGAGCAGCAGCGCCGTACCGCGGTCCAGGCGGCCATGGCTGAATACGCCGGGCAGGCTGATCACCTGCAGTGGTCCATCCGCCAGCGGCAGCGCGAAGCGTTGCGCCAGGTCGCGCAGTACCGGGGCGTCCGGGGCATGCCGGACCTGAACCTGCCACAGCTGGCAATGCCGTGCATTGTCGAGCTTGCGGGCGTCGCCGAATGCAGCCAGCTGTTTGGCGGCGCGCTCGACGCCGGCGCGTTTCTCACCGACCAGGTACAGCCGCTGCCCCGGCAGTCTGGCGGCCAGCGCGCCGAGCAGGTAGTCGGTCAGTTCGCGGGATTTGGGCAGGAACAGCACGGCGGCATCGAAGGCTGCGGCCGGCACCTCCACCCCGTAGTGGCAACGCTCGCCAAACCGTGCCTGCAGCCGCTGCTGCTGGCCGGCGTGCCAGCTCCAGCCATGGGCCCGAGGCAACTGGCCGAGCAGGTCATCGGCGGGCAGTCCGGCCAGCAGCAGGTCGCCGCCGAAGAGTTCGGCCTGGCGCAGCAGTACTTCGCTTCGGGGATCCATGATGCCTCCGCGCAAAAGCCGGCGAGCTTAACAGCCTTGCCGGTGGCTGCAGAAGCCTCAGCCCACCTGGCGTATCGGGGTGCCGGCGAAAAACGCCCCAGCGTTCTCGCACAGCTGGCCGACGATGCGTTGACGCGCTTCGCGGCTGCCCCAGGCGCTGTGCGGTGTAACGATCAGGCGCGGCACGTCGGCGGCCAGCAAGGGGTTGTCGCTGCTCGGCGGCTCGCTGGTGAGCACGTCAGTGGCGGCGCCGCCCAAATGCCCGCTGCGCAGTGTGTCAGCGAGCGCCTGTTCATCGATCAGGCCACCGCGGGCGGTGTTGATGATGAACGCCGAGGGCTTCATCTGCTCCAGTTGCCGGCGGCCTATGAGGTTGCGCGTCTGCTCGGTCAGCGGGCAGTGCAGTGTCAGGGCATCGACCCGCGGCAGCAGCGCGTCCAGGTCGAGGCGGTCGGCGCGGGCCGGCCGCCCGGGCAGGTTGCCGGTCAGCACCTGCATGCCCAACGCTTCGGCCAATTGCGCCACCGCACTGCCCAGTTCGCCGTGGCCGAGTACGCCCAACGTCTTGCCGGTCAGCTCGACGATGGGGAAGTCCAGCAGGCAGAATTGCCCGCTCTCCTGCCAGCGGCCACGGGCTACCGCGCCCTGGTAGTCGGGTAGCCGGGTGGCCAGTGCGAGCAGTAGCATCAGGGTGTGCTGGGCCACGGTGGCGGTGCCATAGCCCTGGCAGTTGCAGACGCTGACCCCGCGCTGCCGTGCGGCGTTCAGGTCGATGTTGTTGACCCCGGTGGCGGCCACCAGGACCAGTTGCAGGTCCGGGCATGCAGCGAACACCGCCTCGCTGAGCGCGACCTTGTTGACGATGGCGACTTCGGCGCCCTGCAGACGCTCGATGACCTGGGCCTCGTCGGTCTGGGCGTGGCAGCTCAGTTCGCCGAACGCCGCTTGCAGCGGCGCCAGGTCCAGGTCGCCCTGGTCGAGAGGAGAGAGGTCGAGGAATACGGCGCGGCGGTTGCTCATGGACTTTACTCGTATCAATTGGCGGGCGGATCGCCCGCCCCGGAAAAACGGAGTCGCTCGATGTACTGGATGGAATTTCTGACCGTGGCGCTGGTGCATCTGCTTGCCGTGGCCAGCCCGGGACCGGATTTCGCGGTGGTGGTCCGGGAAAGCGTGAGCCGCGGTCAGCGCAGCGGCAGCTGGACAGCCATCGGAGTTGGCAGCGGCATCTTGCTGCACGTGGGTTATTCGTTGCTCGGGATAGGGCTGATCGTCTCGCAGTCGATCGTGCTGTTCAACCTGTTCAAGTGGCTGGCGGCCGGCTATCTGTTCTACCTTGGCTTCCAGGCCCTGCGGGCCCGTCCGATGCCGGTCGCTGACACGGCGCCGGCGGAGGCCGTGGCGGGGCTGCCGGCGCGGCGCGCCTTTCTTGTCGGTTTCGTGACCAACGGCCTGAATCCAAAAGCGACGCTATTCTTTCTCTCGTTATTCACGGTGGTTATCGACCCCCACACCCCCCTCGCGGTTCAGGCCGGCTATGGGTTATACCTCGCCTTCGCGACCGGCCTGTGGTTCTGCCTGGTCGCCTGGCTGTTCAGCCGGGCCCGAGTGCGCGCCGGGTTCGCCCGCATGGGGCACTGGTTCGATCGAGTCACCGGCGCGGTGCTCATCGGCCTCGGCGTACGGTTGGCGGCCAGCGAGATCGCCTGAGCGCGGACGCGGCAGCCGAGCCTCTTACAACTCCAATAACAGGACGCCCCATGTTGCAGACACGAGTGATCAAACCCGCCGCGAATGCCTACCGCTATCCCTTGCTGATCAAGAGCCTGCTGCTGTCGGGTCAGCGATACGAGCGCACGCGGGAGATCGTCTACCGTGACCAGCTGCGCTTCGACTACCGCACACTCAACCAGCGCATTGCCCGCCTGGCCAACGTGCTGACCGCCGCTGGCGTCAAGGCTGGCGATACCGTGGCGGTGATGGACTGGGACAGCCATCGCTACCTCGAATGCATGTTCGCCATTCCGATGATCGGTGCGGTGATCCACACCATCAACGTGCGGCTGTCGCCCGAGCAGATTCTCTACACCATGAACCACGCCGAGGACCGTTTCGTGCTGGTCAACAGCGACTTCGTGCCGCTGTACCAGGCCATCGCCGGGCAGCTCACCACGGTCGAGAAAACCCTGCTGATCACCGACGCCGACGGTCGCACGGACGACCTGCCGGCATGCATCGGTGAATACGAAAGCCTGCTGGCCGCGGCGGCGCCGCAGTACGACTTCCCCGATTTCGATGAAGACTCGGTGGCGACCACCTTCTACACCACTGGAACCACCGGCGATCCCAAGGGCGTCTACTTCACTCATCGCCAGCTGGTGCTGCACACCCTGGCGGGCGCGGTGACCGTCGGCTGCCGCGAAAATCCCCAGCTGATGGCCGCCGGTGACGTCTACATGCCAATCACGCCGATGTTCCACGTGCATGCCTGGGGCCTGCCGTACGTGGCGACCATGCTGGGCCTCAAGCAGGTGTACCCGGGGCGCTACGACCCGGAATTACTGATCGAGTTGTGGCGTCGTGAACAGGTCACCTTTTCCCATTGCGTGCCGACCATCGTACAGATGCTACTCAAGGCCAAGGCGGCGCAGGGCACAGACTTCGGTAGCTGGAAGATCACCATCGGCGGCAGCGCGCTGACCCGTGGCCTCTATGAAGCGGCCCGCGCCTGCGGCATGCAGCTGGTGGCCGCCTACGGCATGTCGGAAACCTGCCCGCTGATCTCTGGCGCGCACATCAGTGACGAGCTGCGTCACGCCAGCGACGACGAGCAAACCCAGTACCGGCTCAAGGCCGGCATTCCGGTGGTGCTGGTCGATGCCGCGATCCAGGCCGCCGATGGCAGCTTCCTGCCCGCCGACGGCGCGTCGCAGGGCGAGCTGGTGCTGCGTGCGCCCTGGCTGACCCAGGGCTACGTGGGCAACCCGGAGAAGAGCGAGGAGCTCTGGGCCGGCGGCTGGCTGCACACTGGCGATGTCGCCACGCTGGACGAGATGGGCAACATCGACATTCGCGACCGGATCAAGGATGTCATCAAGACCGGCGGCGAATGGGTCTCCTCGCTGGCGCTGGAAGGGCTGATCAGCCGCCACGACGCGGTGCGCGACGTGGCAGTGGTGGGCGTACCGGACGATCGCTGGGGCGAGCGGCCGTTCGCGCTGCTGGTCCTCTGCGAGGGCAAGACGCTCGATGCACGGACCCTGCAGGCGTTTCTCGAGCCGGCCGTCGCGCAGGGGCAGATCAACAAGTGGGCCATTCCACAGCAGATCGCGGTGGTCGAGGACATTCCCAAGACCAGCGTCGGCAAGCTGGACAAGAAGCGCATTCGCCTGGACATCGCCCGCTGGCTGGAGGAGGGCAGCGGCGCAATTTCGTCGGTCTAGGGGGCGCTTCCTGTCCAGGCCCGCGGCGCGCGCCATCGCCGGGCCGGTCATGGAATCCGCCCGGGCCGCGTCCCGAATGGAGTGGACCGCGGTGACTTGCCGACAGGACCATCGCTCGGCGCGTGCCGGTTCCGGTACCGCGGCCGGGCGAGTGGTAACCTAGCGGCCGAATTCCAGTCGGCAACGGCAATTGTCCGGCTGGCATCCCGCAGACGAAGGAAGTAACCCATGAAGACATCTAGTTCTAGCACCCTCACCGCTCTCGCTGCCACGCTCGCCCTTCTGGCCGGCTGCACCAACAACCCTTACACCGGTGAGCGTGAGGCAGGCAAGGCGGGCATCTACGGGGGTATCGGCGCGGTTAGCGGCGCGGTCATCGGTGCCGCGACGTCGAGCAAGAAGGATCGGGCCAAGGGCGCCCTGATCGGCGCGGCCGTCGGTGGTGCCGCGGGCGGCGGCTACGGCTACTATGTCGATACCCAGGAAGCCAAGCTGCGTCAGACGCTGCAGGGCACCGGCGTGCAGGTCCAGCGCGAGGGCGACAATCTCACCCTGGTCATGCCGGGCAACATCACCTTCGCCAGTAACTCGGCGGACATTTCCAGCAGCTTCTACCCGACGCTGAACTCCCTGGTGCAGGTGTTCAAGGAGTTCAACAAGAACGGCATCGATATCGTCGGCCACACTGACAGCACCGGTTCGCAGCAGCTCAACCAGGACCTGTCCAACCGCCGCGCCCGCAGTGTGGCCGCCTATCTGGAAGGCAATGGCGTGCCAGCGTCGCGCATCTCCTCGTTCGGTGCTGGTTCCAGCCAGCCGATCGCCAGCAACGCCACCTCCGCCGGGCGCGCGCAGAACCGTCGCGTCGAGATCAACCTGCGGCCACTGTGACCTTGTCAGGGCGCGGCGGGCACCACTGTGCCTGCTGCGTCATTCGAGTGGCGCCAGTTAAATAACATTCTCAACGACTGACGGAACCTCCAGCCGATCCGCTGATCTGAAGCTCGTGACAGCGAGCCATGATGTGGCACTGAGGAGGTCGAATGGACAGTCGTTCCGCTCTCCATTCTCGCAAGCCTTGGCTGCCATTGGTCGTTACGTTGGCCTTGATGGCCGGGCTCGGAGGATGGGTCGTCTGGCAGTGGCAGGTCCAGGAAGCGAGGGTGCGCGCCGAGCAGGCGCAACGCTTCAACCTGGCGGTCAATGATGTCGAAAGCACGTTGCGTGAGCGCATGCGCGCCTACGAAATGGTGCTGCGCGGGCTGGCTGGTCTGTTCGTCGGCAGCGACGCCGTCAGCCTCCAGGACTGGAACCGCGCCTCCGACCAGCTCCAGCTGCAGGATTTCTACCCCGGCATCCAGGCCATTGCGCTGGCGCGCTATGCGCGCGCCGACGAGCTGGCGCAGACACTGGCGCAAATGCGCGTGAACGGTCGGGAAGACTTGCGTATGTACCCGGCGGGTGAGCGCAGCGACTACCTGATCGTGGACTACATTCACCCGCTGGACTGGCGCAATCGCCGGGTGCTGGGTTTCGACATGCTCAGTGAAGCAACGCGTCGAGAAGCGGTCATGGCGGCGCGCAACATCGGCACGCCCATTCTCAGCGGACCCGTGCGACTGAAGCAGGAAACCGACCAGAATCCGCAGGTGGGCATCCTGCTCTATCTGCCGCTGTATCGGTCGGGGGCGCCGATCAGCTCCCTCGAGGATCGCCAGGCAGCCTTTGCCGGCACGCTGCACGGCGCCTTTCGTCTGACCGACCTGATGGAAGGCGTGCTCGGTTCGCGGAGCAAGCTGTTTCAGTTGCAACTGTTCGATGCAGCCGAGCCCGATCAGCCATTGCTGGTCGGCCGGCCACCGGTGAGCGCCGACGCCGGCTTCCACCGCACCCGCAATATCTACATGTACGGCCGCAGCTGGCAGCTCGAGGTGGCCAGTACCCCGGAATACGAAGCGATCCTCAACCGGGTTGGGCGCGCTTTCAATCTGGCCGCAGCACTCACCGCGGCGATGCTGTTCGCGCTGCTGATCGGTGGTTACCTCTATCTGCGCGAGCGCGCTCTGCGCAGCAGCCAGGCGCTCGGGGCGCAGCTGCAGGAGCGCGAGGCGTGGTTTCGCCAGTTGATCGAACAGCTGCCGGTGGCGACGCTGCTGTGCAACGAGCAGGGGCGTATCGAACTGGCCAATCAGAGTGCCGCCGGCTTGTTGGGCAGCAGTGCCGGGTTGCTGGCTGGCGAGCGCCTCAACCGCTATCTGCCCGGCGCGCTTGGTGAATTGAATGGCGCGAACCCACCCGAACAACAGGAGAGCCAGGCGCTACGCGAGGATGGCAGCCCCATACCGGTGTCCCTGAGCGTGACCAGCTTCCGCCGCGACAAGGCCATCCACCACCTGCTCAACCTGGTCGATCTACAGCAGCGCAAACGTGACGAGGAACGCTTCCGTAACGTGGTCGAGGCGTCGCCGAACGCCTTCTTGCTGTTCAATCATGATGGCCGCATCGTGATGGTCAACCGCCAGACCGAGCTCTTGTTCGGATACAGCCGGCAAGAGCTTGTCGGTCAGCCGGTCGAGACGCTTATCCCCGAGTCGATGCGCAAGATCTATATCGAGGTTCGCCATCGGTTCGGCGTGGACCACGAACCGCGCCGGCTGGGCGAGAACCGCGAGCTGTTCGGGCGGCACCGCGACGGTCACTTGCTGCCGGTCGAGGTCGGTCTGTCGCCCCTACGCAGCGGCGACGAGCAACTGGTGCAGGCGGTGGTGATCGATATTGGCAATCGCAAGGCGGCCGAGCGGCGTCTGCGCGACCAAGCGGAAGAGCTGATGGTCGCCAACCGCTACAAGTCGGAGTTCCTCGCGAACATGTCCCACGAGCTGCGCACGCCGCTCAACAGCATTCTGATCCTTAGCGACCAGCTCAGGCAGAACGCGGCGAGCAACCTTACCGACAAGCAGGTACGGCATGCGGACATCATCCATCGGGCCGGTCATGACCTGCTGCAACTGATCAACGACGTGCTCGATCTGGCGAAGATTGAAGCCGGCCACATGCAGATCAAGCCCGAACCGGTCAACCTGGGTGAGTTGTTCGCCGAGCTGGTCGCCGGTCTCGAACCGATGGCCGAGCGCAATGGCCTCGGCCTGGCCACCCACATCGACCCGGACGTACCGGCAGTAGTGATCAGCGACCGAGCCCGCCTGCAGCAGATCTTGCGCAACCTGGTGACCAACGCACTGAAATTCACCGAGCAGGGCTCGGTGGACATCCATGTCTCGCGTCAGGCGCCTGCAGATCCGGCCAGCGACGAGCGTCTGCTGATCTGCGTCACCGATACCGGCATCGGCATCGCTGAGGATCAGCACGAGCGCATCTTCCAGGCCTTTCAGCAGATCGACGGCTCGATCAGCCGGCAATACGGCGGCACCGGCCTGGGGCTGGCCATCGCCCGACAGCTGGCCGAAGTGCTTGGAGGCGGCATCAGCCTGCGCAGTGCCCCGGGACAGGGGTCGAGCTTTACCGTCGCGCTGCCGCTGAAGCTCGCGGCGGCACCGGAGATTCGCACACTGCGGCCGACACGCCGGCGCGGGCAGGGCGGCGGGCTGCTGATCATTGAGGATGACGCCGACTTCGCCTCGGTGGTGGCCGAGGTGGGGCAGTCTCACGGATTCTCCATTCAGGTCTGCGGCACCGGCCAGGAGGGCCTGGACGCCCTGGAGCAGCAGCGTTTCGCCGCGGTCATCCTCGATATCCTGCTGCCGGACATCAGCGGCTGGCAGGTGCACCGGACGCTGCGCGCCGATCCGCGCCACCAGGAGATGCCGGTCTTCATCATTTCCTGCGTGCCGCAGCCTCAGGGCTGGGCGGACGACGGATCGCGCTATCTGCTCAAGCCGGTGGCCCAGTCCGAGCTGGAGCGCTTGTTCGTCGACCTGGCGCGTCGGGAGGGCAATTCGACCCGCCTGTTGCTGGTGGAGGTCGATGCGGATCGGCGTCGGCAACTGCACGCGCATTTCGAGCGGCTCGGCTACCGGGTCACCGACTGCCAGGGCAGCGACGAGGCGCGGCTGGCCTATGCCGAGCATGAATACGGCGTGCTGATCATCGACTTCGACCTGCCGGGCGAAGACGGTCTGGACCTGCTCGACGCGCTCGATCGGCTGCGCCCGCTCGAGGGGGTGCGTGTGGTGCTCAACAGTCGCGAGCCGCTGGCGGAAAAGAATCTGCAACGGCTGCGACGCTATTCATCGGTGGTGTTGTCAAAAAAAGAAGGAATGGAGCATATGGACGATGCATTGAAGCCGGCCGCGGTCATGACCGCCCGTCAGGGAATGGACGAGGTGGACCATCCGCTGCTCGGTCAGCGCGTGTTGCTGGTAGATGCCGATGTGCGGGCCATCTACGCGCTCAGCGGGCTGCTCGACGAGCAGGGCCTGCAGGTAGTTCCGGTGACCTCTGGTGCCGAAGCACTTGAACGATTCGACGAAGACGCGTTTGATCTGGCGCTGGTCGATCTGTCGATGCCCGACGAGGGCGGCCCGGCGCTGATCCATCAGTTGAGAAACGACTATGGTTGCCAGGTGCCGATCGTGGCCCTGGCGGCCGGCGAGGTTCCCGCCGATCGCGAGCGTGCCCTGGCGGCCGGTGCCGACGACGTGCTCGGCAAGCCGGTCGAGCGGGCCCGCCTCGCGGAGCTGTTGCGGCGCTGGCTGGAAACGGCCGATGGCCCTCACGAGAGCCCTTAAGGAGAAGTATGTGACGCATCGTTCAAGCCGGACGGACGTCCCTGACGTCGTCGAAGTCGGATTAAGCTGCTCGCCGGGCCGGGGAGCGGGCTGATGGGACGGCCACAGACCAAGGCTCAGCCGCGCACCCGCACCCTGCTCGTGGTCGATGATCGCGAGGCCAACCTGGTCGCCATGGAGGCCCTGCTGGGCGACGGCGACTGGCAGGTCCACTCGGTCAATTCCGGGGAGGCGGCCCTGCAGGCCCTGCTGGAACTGGACGTGGAGCTGGTGTTGCTGGATGTGCAGATGCCCGGCATGGACGGTTTCGAGGTGGCCCGCCTGATGCGCGGCAACCCGCATACCCGCTACACGCCGATCATCTTCGTCTCGGCCATTGCCCACACCCGCGAATCGGTGCTGCGCGGCTATGCCACGGGCGCGGTCGATTTCATCCTCAAGCCCTTCGATCCGCAGGTGCTCAAGCACAAGATCAACACCCTGCTGAGCCATGAACACAATCGCCGCGACCTGCAACTGCTCACCCAGCAACTGGACAGTGCCCGCGCATTCAATGCCTCGGTGCTGAACAACGCCGCCGAAGGCATCCTGGTGGTGGGTGAGGACGGCTATATCAACTTCGCCAACCCGGCCATCGCGCAGATGCTGCATACCAGCGTCGAGGCGCTACAGGGCACCACGCTGGTGCGCCACCTTGCCTCGCCGCAGGTGCCCGAGGCCTGGCGCGAGACCGAGTTCTACAAGCACTGGCGCAGCGGGGCGACCTACCGGTTGCACGAGGCGCAGCTGTACACGGCCAGCGGCGGCACCCTGCCGGTGGCGCTCTCGTCATCGCCGCTGCCGCGCCAGCAGCGGTCGATGGTGGTGATCGCCCTCGACATGTCGGTGGTGCGCAGCCTGCACACGCAGCTCGAAACCCAGGCGGTGACCGATTCGCTGACCGGCCTGCTCAACCGTCGAGGCTTCCACCAGGCGCTGGATTCGGCGCTGGCGCGGGTCGACCGTAACGGCAAGCGCATGGCAGTGCTGTATATCGACCTGGACGGTTTCAAGCGCATCAACGATTCGCTGGGGCACGACGCTGGCGACGAGATCCTCTGCCGCGTGGCGCGGGTGCTGGAGGCGTGCATGCGCCCCTACGACATCATTGCGCGCATGGGCGGTGATGAATTCACCGCGCTGCTCGACTCGCTCGATCACCCGGAAGATGCTGCCAAGGTGGCCGAAAAGCTCATTGAGCTGATCTCGGTGCGGCATACCATTGACGGGACCGACGTGACCCTCGGGGCGAGCATCGGCATTGCGCACTTCCCCGACTGCGGCATGAGCGTCGAGGAGTTGCTGCGCTCGGCCGACATGGCCATGTACGAGGCCAAGCGCAACGGGCGTCAGCAATACCGCTTCTTCTCCAGCGAGATGAACGGCCGCGCCCACGCGCGCCTGATGATGGAGGAAAACCTGCGCAGCACCATCGAGCGCAATGGTTTTGCGCTGGCGTATCAGCCGCAGGTGGTGCTGGAAACCGGCGAGCTGCGCGGGTTCGAAGCCTTGCTGCGCTGGGATTATGCCGGCCGTGGCGTGGTCGAGCCCAATGTGTTCATCCCCCTGCTGGAGGAAACGCGGCTGATCGACCGCGTCGGCGAATGGGCCCTGCGCGAAGGTCTGGCCCAGTGCCGTGACTGGCGGGAACGGTTCGGTGACAAGCTGGTGCTGAGTTTCAACGTCAGTCCCGTGCAATTTGGCCGGGCCGGACTCATCGACGAGTTGCGCCGATTGCTCGACGAATACCAGCTCGATCCCCGCCAGCTGGAGCTGGAGGTCACCGAAGGGGCGCTGATGCAGGATCTCGAGCAGAGCTGCGACAAGCTGCGTCAGCTGCGTGAGCTGGGGGTTCGGGTTGCGGTGGACGACTTCGGGACCGGGTATTCGTCATTGGCGTATCTACGGCATTTTGATTTGGACACGCTGAAGATCGATCGCCTGTTCATTGCCAACATGCTCGATTCGCCACGCGACGCGGCGGTGGTCAGCACCATCATCGACCTAGGTCGCAACCTGGGGCTCGAAGTGATCGCCGAGGGCGTCGAGACCCTGGCTCAGCGCGACTGGCTGGTAGCGCACGATTGCCAGGTGATGCAGGGCTTCCTGGTCGCGCCGGGCCTGAGCGTGGAGGATGCCCTGGCGTTTCCCCGCTCCATCGACTGGCAGGCCTTGAGCTCTTGCGAGCCGTAGACAGGCTGCCCTTGCGATCACGTCTAGTGCGGGCGCGGCGGGAATTGGCGGTGCAATCGTTCGAGTAGCGCGTCCTTGTCACTCCACAGCGCGTTGACCCACTCCTGGAAGAGCAGCCGGTAGGCTTCGTCCTGATCGTAGTTACGGTGCAGGAACTCTTCCGGGATCGGCTGGGTTTCAAGGCGCATCACGACGCGCCCGAGGCGGCCGCACAGCAGATCCCAGAAGCTAGGATTGCCGTCCGGGTAGTGCAGGGTGACGTTGATCAGCGAGGTCAACTGCTCACCCATGGCATCGATCACGAAGGCGATACCGCCCGCCCTGGGTCGCAGCAGGTAGCGGTAGGGCGTGCCCTGTTCGATGTGCTTATCGTCGGTAAATCGCGTGCCTTCAAGAAAATTGAATACCGAGACTGGGTTGGTCCGGTAGCGCTGGCATGCCTTGCGAGTGGTGGCCAGGTCTTCGCCGCGCTTTTCCGGGTGTTTGGCAAGGTACTCCTTGCTGAATCGCTTCATGAACGGAAACTCCAGCGCCCACCAGCACAGGCCGATGACCGGCACCCAGATCAGCTCCTGCTTGAGGAAGAACTTGAGGATCGGCATGCGCCGACTCAGTTGGTATTGCAACACCAGAATGTCGGCCCAGCTTTGATGATTGCTGGTGACCAGGTAAGAGTGGCGCATGTCGACCTTGTCCAGGCCCTGCACGTCCCATTCGATCGGCCGCACCTGGTCCATCCAGAAGCTGTTGACCGCCATCCAGGACTCGGCGATCCAGTGCATACCGAAGCGCAGTGCGCGCTGGATCGCCGGCACCGGCAGTGCCAGCTTAAGCAGCGACAGGGCGAACAGGGGCCAACACCAGAACAGGGTATTGAGCGCCAGCGTCAGGCCGGCGAGGACACCGCGAAGCGGGGCGGGGAGAAAAGTCAGCATCGTGTGGCTCGTCTGGCGATCAGGCGCCGGGCGCGGACCCTGAGCCGGGTCCGCGCCGCGCGCAAAAGGCGCCAGTCTAATGCCTGAAGCCTGAAGCCTGAAGCCTGAAGCCTCGGCCCCAGGTCGTGCCCGGTCAGTCCTTCTTGCTGTCCGCCTGCAACGCTGTCAGGGCAATGGTGAATACGATGTCGTCCACCAGCGCCCCACGGGACAGGTCGTTGACCGGCTTACGCAAGCCTTGCAGCATCGGGCCGACGCTGATCACGTTGGCGCTGCGCTGGACCGCCTTGTAAGTGGTGTTGCCGGTGTTCAGGTCCGGGAAGATGAACACCGTCGCCTGGCCGGCCACCAGACTGTTCGGCGCCTTCTGCTTGCCGACGCTCGCGACCGACGCCGCGTCGTACTGCAGCGGGCCGTCGATGGGCAGCTGCGGTGCACGTTCCTGGGCGATACGGGTGGCTTCGGCAACTTTTTCCACTTCGGCGCCGCTGCCCGAGGTGCCGGTGGAGTAGCTGATCATCGCGACCCGCGGGGTGACGCCCAGTGCGACCGCGGATTCGGCGCTCTGCAGCGCGATCTCGGCCAGCTCGGTGGCGGTCGGGTTGGGGTTCACCGCGCAGTCTCCGTAGACCAGTACCTGGTCTGGCAGAAGCATGAAGAACACCGAGGAAACCAGGCTGTAGCCGGGCGCGGTCTTGATCAGCTGCAGCGCCGGGCGAATGGTGTTGGCGGTGGTGTGCACCGCACCGGACACCAGGCCGTCGACCTCGTCGAGGGCGAGCATCATGGTGCCGAGCACCACGGTGTCCTTGAGCTGCTCGCGGGCGTCGTCCGGGGTTAGGCCCTTGGCCTTGCGCATCTCGCACATGGGCTCGACGTAGTGGTTGATGATCAGCTCTGGATCGAGGATCTCCAGGCTGGCGGGCAGGTTGATGCCCTGTTCGCGCGCCACGGCCTGGACCTCTTCGGGCTTGGCCAGCAGCACGCAGCGGGCGATGCCGCGCTCCTGGCAGATCGCCGCGGCACGGATGGTCCGCGGCTCGTTGCCTTCGGGCAGCACGATGCGCTTGTTCGCCTGCTGGGCACGCTTGACCAACTGGTAGCGGAACGCCGGCGGCGACAGGCGCAGCTCGCTGCGCGGTGCGCTGAGGCGGGTATGCAGGAGTTCGGGCTGCAGGTGCTGGGCGATGAAATCGGTTACCTGGGCGGCACGCTCGATGTCATCGGCCGGGGTTTCCTTGTTCAGGCCGAACAGGTTGGTGGCGGTGTCGTACGAGCCGGTCTGCACGGTCATCACCGGCAGGCCGCGGTCCAGCGCTGCCTTGCACAGCTCGAGGATGCGCGGGTCGGGGGCGAAGTCGCTGCACAGCAGCAGGCCGGCCAGCTCGACGCCGTTGAGCGAGGCCAGGCTCGCGGCCAGGATGATGTCATCGCGATCCCCCGGAGTGACCACCAGCACGCCCGGCTGCAGCAGCTGTACGGTGTTCGGCACGGCGCGGGCGCAGAGCACGATCTTGCCAACCCGGCGCTGCTCGGCTTCGCCGGCGTGCAGGACGGTCGCGCCGAGCAGATCGGCGATGTCGCGGGTACGCAGCGCGTTGAGCTGTTCGGCGAAGGGAATCGCGCCGAGCAGCTGGAAATCGCTGCTGCCCAGCAGCGGCAATTGCTGCTTGAGACGCTCGACGAAGGCGGGCACGCCGTCTTCGCTCTTGACCTTGTTGAGGATCAGACCCAGCACTTTCGGGTCCCTGGCGCCGCCGAACAGCTGCGCCTGGATCTCGATGCGTTCGGCCAGCCGCTTGAGGGTGTCACTGCCCTGGGCCGCGATCAGGATCACTTCCGCGTCGAGGCTCTTGGCCAGGTGGGTGTTGATGCGCGAGGTGTGGTTGAACTCACGCGTCGGCACCATGCCTTCGACGATCACCACGTCCTTGCCCGCGGCGACTTCCTGGTAGCGGCTGACCACATCCTCGAGCAGCAGGTCCAGTTCGCCATCGGCCAGCTGACGCTCCACCTGTTCCAGCGCCAGCGGTTCGGGCGAGCGGATGTTCAGGGTGCGCTCGACGAGCACGCAGGAGCGTTCCTGGCCCTGGTCGAGGGGGAAGGGCTGGGCGATGGGCTTGAAGAAACCGACCTTCAGGCCGGCACGCTCGAGGGCGCGGATCAGGCCGAGGCTGATGGAATTGAGGCCGCCGCCAAAACCGCAGGGGGCGAGGAATAGGGTATGCATGATGATCTCCTGTCGAGCGAAGGGGATGCCCAGTGAACGAAACCCGACGCCGGTAGCGGTCGTCGGGTTCGTGCAGTGCGTCTGGCTGCTGGCGCGCGATCAGGCGTCGAGCAATGCCAGGGTGTCGAGCGCGATCTGGCGTTCTTCGTTGGTCGGCACGACCAGCACGCGCGGGCTGCCGGCCGCCTGGATCTCGCCACCCACGCCACGGGTGCAGCGCGCGCTGGCTTCTTCATCCAGGGCGAAGTTGAACAGTTTCAGGTGCTCCAGGGTGCGGCTGCGCACCGCGGTGGAGTTTTCGCCGATGCCGCCGGTGAAAATCAGCCCGTCGAGCTTCGGCAGAGCACAGGCCATGCCCGCCAGCGACTTGGCCAGGCGGTAGCAGAACACTTCGAAGGCCAGGGTGGCACCGGCATGGCCGGCGGCGCGGGCTTCCTGCAGCGTGCGCAGGTCGTTGGACAGGCCGGAGAGCCCTTTCAGGCCGCTGTCGTGATTGAGCATGCGGTCGATTTGCTCGAGGCTCCAGCCCAGGGTGCGGTGCAGGTAGCTGTGCAGGTTAGGGTCGACGTCGCCGCTGCGCGTGCCCATCACCAGGCCTTCGAGCGGGGTCAGGCCCATGCTGGTGTCGCGGCTTTCGCCATTGACCACGGCGCAGGTCGAGCAGCCGTTGCCCAGGTGGGCGGTCAGCCAGCAGCTGTCGTCCACCGGCAGTCCGGTCATCTCGGCGGCGCGCTTGCTGACGTAGTGGTGGCTGGTGCCGTGGAAGCCGTAGCGGCGAACGCTGTGTTCCTTGTAGAGGAATTCCGGGACCGCGTAGCGATAGGCGCGCTCGGGCATGGTCTGGTGGAAGGCGGTGTCAAACACGCTGACCTGCGGCAGGCCAGGGAACAGCGCGATGGCGGCGTCGATGCCGACCAGGTTGGCCGGATTGTGCAGCGGGGCAAGCTGCGCGCTGTCGCGTATCGCCTTGAGCACATCGTCGTCGATCCGGCTGGAGCCAGTGAAATGCTCACCGCCATGGACCACACGGTGGCCGATGCCGTCGAGCTGGCCGCCCGCGGCGTCTTGGGCCAGCGGCAGCAATTGCTCCAGCGCGGCACGGTGGTCGGCACCCGGGATGTTCAGGCTCTGCTTGGCGTCGCCCAGCTGCCAGTGGAGCACGGCTTCAGGGCTGCCGAGGCGTTCGGCCAGGCCTTGCAAGGGGAAGGTCGCTTGCGACTCGTTGACCAGCGCGAATTTGATCGACGAGCTGCCGCAGTTAATCACCAGGATGTTTCGAGCCGACATCGGTGCTCCTTGGGTGCGTAGTAATTGTTGATTTAGACCGCTTAGCTTGCGTCGCGGATTCTGTCACAGCGTGCGGCGCGCCGATGCTCTCCAAAGGTTGTAGGTGCTTCGATCGAAGGCAGGGCCTGCAAAGGTTTGTCAAGCTCGGGAGCGATCCCGTTTATCCGCGGCCGGTTCGCAATCGGCGGCACTCGCGGTTAGACTTTCGCTCACATTCCCCAACAAAGGTTTCGTCATCATGCAGATTGCCGCTAACAAGGCTGTGTCAATCGACTACACACTCACCAATGATGCCGGGGAAGTGATTGACAGCTCTGCCGGCGGCGCGCCGCTGGTTTACCTGCACGGTGCCGGCAACATCATCGCCGGTCTGGAAAAGGCGCTGGAAGGCAAGCAGGGCGGTGACGAAGTCTCCGTGGCCATCGAGCCGCAGGATGCCTACGGCGAGTACAGCCCCGAGCTGGTCGCCACGCTGAACCGCGCCATGTTCGAAGGCGTCGACGAGCTGGAAGTGGGCATGCAGTTCCATGCCTCCGGTCCGGACGGCGGCATGCAGATCGTCACCATCCGTGACGTCGAAGGCGACGACGTGGTGGTCGACGGCAACCACCCGCTGGCCGGGCAGCGTCTGAATTTCGAAGTCAAGATCGTCGACGTGCGGGATGCCAGCGACGAGGAAATTGCCCACGGTCACGTTCACGGCGAAGGTGGTCATCACCACTGATAGCCTCACGCCTGAGGCATCAGCGGCAATCGATTCGGACAGGCGGCCGGATCATGGAAGCGCTTCGGGTTGCCGGAGCGCTTTTTTACCCTCTGGAGAACAGCGATGAGTGCGTTCCACGATCTGGTCCTGACCCACATCAGCGGTCAGGCGTTGCCGCTTGCACCCTTGAAAGACCAGCTGACGCTGGTGGTCAATGTGGCGTCCGAGTGTGGCCTGACGCCCCAGTACGCCGGGTTGCAGGCGTTGCACGAGCGTTACCAGGGGCGTGGCTTCGGTGTGCTGGGCGTTCCCTGCAACCAGTTCGCCGCCCAGGAGCCGGGCAGCGAGGCGCAGATCCTGCAGTTCTGCAGCCAACAGTACGGCGTCAGCTTTCCCATGAGCGGCAAGCTGGAGGTCAATGGCCCGCACCGCCACCCGCTGTACCGGTTGCTGGCGGGCGAGGGCGCGGATTTCCCCGGCGACATCAGCTGGAACTTCGAGAAATTCCTCGTTGGCCGCGACGGCCGGGTGCTGGCGCGCTTTTCGCCCCGCACGGCGCCGGACGATCCGGCGCTGATCCAGGCCATCGAACAGGCACTCGACTGACCCCGCGCAGCCGGTGCCGGCGCCAGCCTCATCGCTGTCGGGGTAGCGGCGCAATAAGCGGCGTGGATGATGCTGGTCGCGCCTAGACGACCGGTCATATGCTCGGTGGCATGAATAATCGAGCCCGCATCGACAAGCGCGAACTGATCCTGGCCAAGGGCGCTCAGGTCATGACCCGGCGCGGCTACCACGGCACCGGCGTTCTGGAGATCGTCCAGGCGGCCGGCATTCCCAAAGGGTCCTTCTACCATTACTTCGCCAGCAAGGAAGATTTCGCCCTGCAGGCGCTTGACCATCTCTACGCCCCGCGGCTCGAACGCTACCAGGCTGCGCTGACCCGCCCGTCGCCGCGCCCCTGCGCCCGGGTCATCGGTGACTACGCCGAGCTGGTGGCACACTTCTCGCGGCAAGAGCGCCCCGAGCACCACTGCTTCATCGGTAGCCTCAGTTTCGAGATGGCCGAGCTGTCCCAGCCGATCGGGCAGCGGGTCGAAGGCATCCTGCAACGCTCGGTCGAGATTCTGTCGGGCTGCCTCGAGGAGGCGCGCAGTGCAGAGGAGATCGCGCCGCACACGGATTGCCGGGCGCTTGCCGAGTTCATCGGCAATGCCTGGGAAGGTGCGCTGCTGCGGATGAAGGTCGGACGCTCGGTCGCCCCGCTGCAGATCTTCCTGACCCAACTCGAGCGCCTGTTGACCGCGCGCTGATCAATTTTTTCGCGAACGGTGAGACGACCGGTCGCTTTGTGCCAACCACCTACGAGGAGACACCGATGACCGCAGCCGTAGACGCCCTGTTCCAGCCGTTCCAGCTCGGCAACCTGCATTTGCCGACGCGCGTGGTGATGGCCCCGATGACGCGCTCGTTCTCGCCCAACGGCGTGCCCACCGCCGAAGTGGTCGAGTACTACCGTCGCCGCGCCGCATCGGGCGTCGGCCTGATCATCACCGAGGGCACCACGGTTGGCCATGCGGCCGCCAACGGCTACCCCCAGGTGCCGCGCTTCTATGGCGAGGATGCCCTGGCCGGCTGGAAGGCCGTGGTCGAGGCCGTGCACGCGGCCGGCGGCAAGATCGTGCCGCAGCTCTGGCACGTCGGTAACGTACGGCGCAAGGGCACCGAGCCGGAGCCGGAAGTGCCGGCCTACGGTCCGATGGAAAAGCTGAAGGACGGCGAGGTCGTCGTGCATGGCATGACCACCCAGGACATCCGCGAGGTGATCGCCGCGTTCGCGAAGGCCGCCGCCGACGCCAAGGCGATCGGCATGGACGGTGTCGAGATCCACGGTGCCCACGGTTACCTGATCGATCAGTTCTTCTGGGAAGGCAGCAACCAGCGCACCGATGAATACGGCGGCAGCCTGGCCAACCGTTCCCGCTTTGCCGTCGAGCTGGTCCAGGCCGTCCGTACAGCCGTGGGCGAGGGGTTCCCGATCATCTTCCGCTTTTCCCAGTGGAAGCAGCAGGACTACACCGCACGGCTGGTCAACAGTCCCGAAGCGCTGGGCGAGTTCCTGGCGCCGATCGCAGCGGCTGGCGTGGATATCTTCCACTGCTCGACGCGTCGGTTCTGGGAGCCGGAATTCGAGGGCTCCGACCTCAACCTGGCCGGCTGGACCCGCCAGCTCACCGGCAAGCCGACCATCACGGTCGGTAGCGTCGGGCTGGATGGCGAGTTTCTGCAGTTCATGGTCAAGACCGACAAGGTCGCCCAGCCGGCTAACATCGAAGGCCTGCTGGAGCGCCTGAACAAGCGTGAATTCGACCTGGTGGCGGTGGGGCGTGCGCTGATCTGCGACCCGGACTGGGCGCTCAAGGTACGCGAGGGGCGTATGCAGGACATCCTGCCGTTCAGCCGCGAGGCGCTGAAGTCGCTGGCCTGATAGCCATCCGGGGCCGACGCCACCGGTGCGGTGGCGCGGGCTCCGCGCAGGCGGCGCGCATACCGCGCCTCAGCCAGATGCGCCCGGATAGCCGTCGTTCTTGAGCAGTTGGGCCAGGTGCACCGCGTTGCGCGCCAGCATGGCGTTGGTCTTGCGGATCTTGTCGCCGGGGTCGGCAAGGTCCTTGTAGTCGGTCGAGCCCATCGCCTGCCCGACCCAGTAGGTGCAGCCGTTCGCCGGAATGCTGAAGCCGACGTCGTTGAGCCCCTGGAACAGCTCCGCCACCACGTGATGGGCGCCGTCCTCATTGCCCACCACCGCCACACAGGCGACCCGCCCGTACGAAACCATGCGCTGCTGGTCATCGACTTCGTCGATGAAGGCGTCGAGGCGTTCCAGTACTCGCTGGCAGACGCTGGACGGGTGCCCGAGCCAGATCGGTGTGCCGAGCAGCAGGATGTCAGCCGCCAGCACCTTCTCCCGAATCGCCGGCCAATCGTCGCCGGCCCCTTCATCCGACGTGACCCCCGGTTTGATGTTGAAGTCCACCGCGCGGACCTGTTCGCAGCGCACGCCCAGTTCTTCGAGGGCCTGTTCGGCCTGGGACAGCAGCAGGCCGCAGGATGATTCGGCTGGTGAGGCCTTGAGGGTGCAGTTGATGGCTAGGGCGGTGAGCGCCATGGCGGGTCTCCTGAATCCGAAGTGTTCAGATCTAGACACCCCCGCGATCAGCAGTTCATCCCCGTGCGACGGGCAGCGACTGGGGACCGCCCTCGCGTACCCAGAACAGCGTCGCGCCGGCGACGGCAGCGGGCATGACCAGCAGGTTGAGCCCGGGCACCAGCAGGGCTGCGTAGGTCACCGCGCCGAAACTCAGGCTCTTCCAGCGGCGCTGACGCAGCCAGACCATCATCTCCGTCCAGCTCAGCTTGTTGTTGTCGGCCGGGTAGTCGATGTACTGCACGGCCATCATCCAGACGCCGAACAGCAGCCACAGCGGCGCGGCGGCTAGGTTGACCACCGGAATGAAGGATAGCGCCAGCAGCGCCAGCGCACGGGGCGCGAAATAGCCCAGCTTGCGTGCCTCGCGGCCGAGCGTACGGGGCAGCATGGCCAG
Source organism: Stutzerimonas stutzeri (assembly GCA_002339675.1). Taxonomy (GTDB): domain Bacteria; phylum Pseudomonadota; class Gammaproteobacteria; order Pseudomonadales; family Pseudomonadaceae; genus Stutzerimonas; species Stutzerimonas stutzeri_O. The sequence goes on along the minus strand of DDKB01000015.1, from coordinate 128,018 downwards.
CAGCTCGGTCCAGCTGAAGGGCGGCGAGCTGTCCTCGCCGCGGGCCACAGTCTCGACCTTTTCTGCAAGGAAACCATTGAATGGCGCGGCGATGATGTTGGCCAGCAAGGTGAAGGTAAAGAACACCATCAGCACCACCAGCGTCACGAATAGCGGCCAGAGCAGGTATTCGAGAAACATCAGCCAGTCCGGCAGGCTGGGCATGAAGGCATCGACCCAGCCTTCGAACTGGCGCAGGGCGAGGTAGATCAGGCCGCCGAACAGCAGCAGGTTGACGGTCAGCGGCAGTATGACGAACAGCCGAAGTCCCGGGCTCAGGATCAGTTTCAGACCTTCGCGCAGGTACTGCGGGCCAGACAGGGCAGCGATGGGCATGCAATTGACTCCGGTGGGAAACGGCCCGGACCTTACCGGCTTTGCCCTGGCGGGGAAAGGGTGCGCAGGCTCGCCAATAGCGTTGCGCTATCCGGTCGATGAGGATTGCCTACTGGGCGCTGCAGGGGCCACGCGGCAGACTGCGCGTGAAACTCCTCTCTGTTTTCAGGGCCGTCCGTCAATAGCCTTCCCCAAGTGCCTGGCCGGCCCTTTTTTATTTCTCCTGGAAATTCACCGGCTTGCGCCGCAGCGGTTGCTCGTCGAAGCGGACTCCGGGCAGCCCGGTCTCCATCAGTGCGCGAATGTTGCGATGGTCCGCGCCGCCGGGGTTTTCCAGTACAGCCTGGTAGTGTTCGCCAAATGCCAGCAGGGCTTCCTCGGTGGTGAAGCCCTCCAGCACGGCAAGGCCAAGGGTTTTGCAGGCGCCTTCGTTCTCGCCGGCGGCATTCTCGACGCTACCGTTGAAGAAGCGGCTCGGCTGGTAGTCGTACGCGTTGCCGATAAAGGCGAGCGTGTCGCTGAACGGATGGTTGCGGTTGCGCAACCGGGCGCGGAAGTCTCGCAGGCTGGTCATGGCTTCTGGCTCTTGTCGAATGCTGCCTGCTGCTCGGCAGTCGCTTCCTTCTGGTAACGGCGCTTCCACTCGGCGTAGGGCATGCCGTAGACCTCTTCGCGAGCCTCGTCGAGGCTCACCGGTATCTCAAGGTCATCGGCCGCGGCCTTGTACCACTTGGACAGGCAGTTGCGGCAGAAGCCGGCCAGGTTCATCAGGTCGATGTTCTGGGCATCCGGGCGGCTGCGCAGATGCTGGACCAGGCGGCGAAAGGCGGCGGCTTCGAGTTCGGTACGTTCTTGGTCGTTCATCGTTCGGGATCTCGGCGTTGCAGACGTCGGCGCGATCATAACCTCGACGCCTGCGGCGGGCCAGCAAGCGGCCGGGAACTTTCACTGGCTGGTCGTTTCCGCTGAACAGGGGCAGCCAGCCGGCTGCCCGTCTACGCGAGGAGAGCGGATGTGATCGGAAAACGACACTGGGTAATCGCCGAAGGCTACCTGCCGGCGCTTGGGCCGAGGCCTGACGAGCCGGCGCTGCGCAGCCACGAGGCCGCCTGCATCCTGAATACCGGGCCGGTGCCTGCGGCGATCGAGCTGACGCTGTATTTCGCCGATCGCGACCCTCTCGGGCCCTTCCGGATCGAGGTCCCGGCGCGTCGCACCCTGCACCTGCGTTTCGACGATCTCGACGATCCCGCGCCGCTGCCGCGCGAGACCGACTATGCCAGCGTGTTTGTCTCCAGCGTGCCGGTGGTGATCCAGCACACGCGCCTCGACGCCCGCCACGCGGACCTGGCGCTGATGACCACCCTGGCCTACGGCAGCGACTGACGCCGCTCAGTCGCGGTGTGCGGCCAGGGTGATCGACACCGACTCGGCGAAGCGCAGCGCGTGCGGTTTGTCTACTTCCACTTCGGCGTAGCGCACCTGCGGGTGGGCCATTACCAGATCGAGGATTTCCTGGGTGAGCCGCTCGAGCAGGGCAAAACGGTTGTCCTCGACGTGCCGGATGATCGCCTTGGTGATGGTGCGATAGTTCAACGCATGCTCGATGTCGTTGTCGCGTACGGCCTCGGCGGCCGGGTAGAGCATGGTCAGGTTGATGAGCACGTCCTGGCGGTTGAGGATTTCCTCTTCCTTGATGCCGATGTAGGTGCGCAGTCGCAGGTCCTTGACGCGAATGCGCGCCATGGCGGGTTCGAGTCGGGGCATGGGAGTCCTCGGGTTGTCAGATCAGGTGACGGCCACCGTTGACGCTCAGGGTGGTACCGGTGACGTAGGGATTGTCCAGCAGATAGCGCAGGCTCTGGTAGATCACCTCGGCGCCGGGCTCGATGCCCAGCGCCGATTTGGCCAGCGCCTTGCGCCGGTACTCGTCGTCATCGCCTTCGTTGAACTGGATTAGCGCCGGCGCGATGCCGTTGACCTTGATCGCCGGCGCGAGGCTCGCTGCGAACGACAGCGTCAGGCTGTCCAGGCCGGCCTTGCTGGCGGCGTAGGCGATGTGCTTCTTGCTGCCGGCGCGGGTGACGTCGTCGCCGATGTGCACGATGTCGGCCGGGCCGCCGTGGCGCAGCAGGGAGGCGCAGTGCAGGTTGATCAGGTAAGGCGCAAGCATGTGGACCTCGAACATCTGCTGGAACACGTCGGCCTCTTGGCCCGGCATTTCGGGATGCCAGTCGGAGGCGTTGTGAACGATCGCCCGCAGCGCCGGGGCATGCTGGTGCAGCACCTCGATGAAGGCCTGGATGCCGGCGGCACCGCTGAAGTCTGCCTGCAGGACGGTCGCGCCGCGTTCACGCAGGCGCTCGAGGCTGGGCCGAGGGGTGCGGTAGCTGACGATGACCGCTTGGCCGTCGTCGAGCAGGCGCTCGGCGCAATGCAGGCCGATGCGCTGGCTGGCGCCGGTGATCAGAATCGGTGCCGTTGGCTGGGTCATGGCCTTCACCGGGAAGCTGCTGGATGGGGCGTGGCGGGGCGCACGCCGGGTCCGCCAGCTTACACCAGCTCGCTGGATCGCCGCAGCGGCGGCGTCAGGCCTGGGCAGGTGAGGGCGCCGGCGATCAGGAGGGTTCCGGTGCCGTTACGTCCGGCTGCAGGTCCGGGTGCAGGCGCTGATGCTCCTGATAGAGATAGGAGCGGATGCGCTCGGCGTCGCGGTCCTGGGGGTACTCGACCTCGTAGGCCGTCATGCCGCCTTCAGCGTCGCGGATCCGGTGGGCGTCGATCTCGAGTGCGCCCTCGCCGGGCAGCGCCAGGTGCAGGTGCAGGTGCTTGGGCGCCTTGCGCTTGGCGCCGACGTCGACCAGCAGGCCGTTGGGCGACAGCTCGTGCACGCGCAGGCTGGTGGTATGACCGTCATCGGAAAGCAGCGGCAGCGGTTCCTCAAGATGCAGGCGCCAGGCGCGCAATACGGGTCCGCGTTCGTAGATGGTGGGCGGGGCGAGCTGCAGCTGGATCGACTGGAACTCGTCCTGCTTGAGTTGCAGCGGGAACGACATGCAGTAGTCGGCAAGCTCCGCTTCGAGGGTCAGGTTGGCCTTGGCGGCGAGCTGCAGCAGCAGGCCGTTGGCCTTTTCGCCGCCGTCCACGCGAAATCCCGAACGGGTCTCACCGTTCTCCACGGGTGAGCCACTGACGAGCTCGTTGATATACGCCAGCTCGGCGCTAGTGAGATCGATCTTGGGCATCGCGATTTCCCTCTCAGGGCCGGCAGACCGGACCGCCGGCTCCTTATCGCCGCATGACCGCCGTTACCCGTGGTACCAATAAGCCGCGGCGGGGCGGCCATGCGACCACATCCCTGCGGCAAAGTTCCGGCGTGTGAGGCAGTGTAAAACCTGGCGACTGAGGCGGGTGTGTCGAATGCGGCATAATGTCCGCCTTAACCTGCAACGGAGCCTTTCATGAAAGTAGCCATCCTCTCCGGCACGGTCTACGGCACCGCCGAAGACGTCGCCCGACACGCTGCCGCAATTCTGCAGGCGGCGGGTTTCGACGCCTGGCATGACCCGCGCGCGCAGTTGCAGCAGGTCGTCGACTTCGCCCCGGAGGCGCTGCTGGTGGTGACAGCCACGACCGGCATGGGCGAGCTGCCGGACAACTTCGTACCGCTGTACTCGGCCATTCGCGACCAGTTTCCCGCCTGGCAGGGGTTGCCGGGCGGCGTCATCGCCCTGGGTGACGCCAGCTATGGCGATACCTTCTGCGGGGCCGGCGAGCTGGTGCGTGAACTCTATGCCGAGCTGGGCGTGCGCGAAGTGCAGGATATGCTGCGTCTCGACGCCAGCGAAACGGTCACGCCCGCGACCGATGCCGAGCCCTGGCTGGCGCGCTTCGCTGCCGCGCTGCGCGACTGACCGGCAGGGCTCAGCGCGGCGGGTCGGCGCGCCCCGATGTGCCCCCGTTGTGCTTGGCAAAAGCCTGCAACTCGGGGTAGAAGGCGCGGAAATCCTCCCGTAGCGGCGCATAGAGTCGTTCCAGCTCCGCCACGCCGCCGACCAGGCCCTCCGGCCGCGTCAGGCGGCGACTCATGCCGGCCACGACCTGTTCCATCACGGCGAAGTCCCGGTAGCTGCCGAGCCAGTCCTGCGCGGCCATGCGCGGTGCGATCACGGCGAGCGTGCCCGGCAGCTCCTGCGTGTCGTGCAGCAGCCGGTACACCCGAGCCGTAAACGTGCCCAGCGGCTCGTCGGCATAGGCCTGCCAATCGGCGGCCAGGCAATGATCGAAGAACAGGTCCACCAGAATGCCGGCGTAGCGCCGCCGCTCGGGCGCGAAGCGCTGCTTGGCCTGGAGCACCCTCGGATGGCTGTCGGTGAACACGTCGATCCGTCGGTGCAGGCGAATCCCTGCCTCGATGTCCGCGGGCCAGCGGCCCTCAAGCGTACCCTTGACGAAATCGCCGTACAGGCTGCCGAGCATCGCGCCCGGCTGGGGCCCGCCCAGATGGAGGTGTGCGAGATAGTTCATACGGCGAGTCTAGCAGCGCCCGTTCCCTGGGTCGCGCGGGCGTGGCAGCGGCTAGGCGGTTCTGGTGTCGGGTTGTTATCGTGGTGCCTTTCAAGAGCGCAGCGGGGTCTCGAATGGGCCGACATAGAGGAAACGGGTCCGCTGCGAGAGTGCGCGGACTGTCCTGGCAGGCGCTGCTGGCTCCGTGCCCACGGCTGCCCGCGCCTGCCGCGCTGGAAGGCTGGCTCTCGACGCTGCAAGGACAGGGTGCGCGGGATCCCTTCAGCCTGGCGCTGCTGGGTGGGCGACTTGCGCAGACGCCCGGGCTGGCCTTTCTTGCCGGATACCAGGCGGCGCTGCGCTGCCTCTGGCCGGATGCGCCGGAGGGCCTCGGCGCGCTCTGCGCCAGCGAGCGTCGCAGTCTGCGTCCGGCCGACTTGCAGGCACGCTTCGAGCGGTCATCGCTGAGCGGCAGCAAGGACTTCGTCACAGGCGGTGCTGCGGCACGCTGGCTGCTGGTGGCGGCCCGGGAAGAGGCGTCGGGTGAGCGGCCACGGCTGGCGCTGTGCGTCGTCGAAGCGGGTGCGAGCGGCGTGACGGTCGAGGCTGGCGCGGCGTTGCCCCTGCTGCCGGACATCCCCCATGGCCGTTTGCGTTTGGCCGATGCGCCGTGCCAACGCCTGGAAGGCGATGGCTGGGCCGATTATGTGAAGCCCTTTCGACTGCTCGAGGACCTCTACGTGCTGCTCGCGTTGGTGAGCTGGCTGTATGGCATCGGCCTGGAGGCGGCCTGGCCGCAGCGGCTGCAACTGCGCCTGCTGAGTATTCTCATCGGCGCCGCCGAAACGGCCCGCCAGGCGCCGGATGACCCTGCGGCGGCATTGCTGCTAGGGGCGCTGGGCGAGCAATTTGCGGCATTGCAGGCCGAGCTGGACAGCGCGTTGGCCACAGCGCCACCGCATTACTCCGAAGGATGGCAGCGCGATCGCGTCGTGCTGGCTCTTGCCGGAGCAGCCCGTGAGCGGCGCCTGGCACAGGCAGCGGCGCAGTTCGGCCTGGCGCCCGGCAGGCCGTCTGGGAATAGCTGATCGGCGCCACGGGGAACTCCTCGTGGCGCCGCGGACCTATTAACAAGCGCGCTGCAACCGCGCGGACCATTTTCATGTGCTGGCGCCGCCAGACGGGCTGGCGTCCCGGGTGTTCAACCGGACAAGGATTTCGATGTCTTCGAGCTGTAATACGCCCCGGCTGCTGTGCCGGAATTGCCCCAGTGGGCATCGGTCATGATGCTGGCTGGCGAGATATTTCCCTGGCGGGACGGCAACCGCTTCGAACTGCTGGTCGATGGCCCCCGGTTCTTTCCGCGCATACTGGCGAGCATCGAGGCGGCCGAGCGCCGGGTAGATGTGGAACTCTACCTTGTCGAGGATGGCTGCTGTGCCGATCGGCTGATCGATGCGCTGGTTGCGGCAGTTGAGCGGGGCGTGCGGGTGCGCTGCCTGTTCGACGGCTTCGGCTGCCTGAAGCTGGGCCAGAAGGCGCGTCAGCGACTGACCGAAGGCGGTGTCGACCTGCGCCAGTACAACCCGCTGCGGTTGCGCCTGAAGTTCCGTAACCTGCACCGGGACCATCGCAAGCTGATCCTGATCGATGACAGCCACTGCTTCGTCGGCGGTACCGGAGCCACCGATGATTTCTGGGATCCGGCCGACCCGGATCGGCATTGGCACGAAGCCATGGTGCAGATCAGCGGCCCGCTGCTCGATGACTGGCGGCGGCTGTTCGATGTGCAATGGGCGCTGTGCCTGAAGAGGCGGATCTGGCAGCTGCCTCTGCCACGCCGGTCGCCCCGTGTGCCACCCAATCCGTCCACCGAGGAGGGGATGGGCCGGGTCGCCTATTCGGCGGCGCGGCAGCATCGCGACATCCTCCACAGCCTGCTGCGCAACCTGCACCGGGCAGAGCGGCGGATCTGGCTGGCCACGCCCTATTTTCTGCCCACCGGCCGCGTCCGTCGGGCGCTGATGCGTGCTGCCCGCCGCGGCGTCGACGTGCAGCTGCTGTTGACCAGCCGCAACACCGACCATCCTTCGGTGCGTTACGCCGGGCAGCGCTATTACCCGCGCCTGTTGCGCGCCGGGGTGCGCATTCATGAATATCAGCCACACTTCCTGCACCTGAAGATGGTCCTGGTCGATGACTGGGTCAGCGTCGGGTCATGCAACTTCGATCATTGGAACCTGCGTTGGAACCTCGAAGCCAACCTGGAGGCAGTCGACACGGCATTCAGCGCCGAGGTGGCGCGCAGCTTTGCCGACGACTTCGCACGCAGTCTCGAGGTCGACCTGCAGCAGTGGCACGCGCGGCCGCTGAGCCAGCGTCTCTACCAGCGCATGTGGGGGCTGCTGGATCGCCTGGTGATCAATATTTTCAACCGAAGCGGCTGAGGGCTCGGGTCGAGTCGTCAGCCCCAAGCGCTAACAAGGGAGCGTGTTCGATGGCAGCGAAAAAAATCCTCATGCTGGTCGGCGACTACGTCGAAGACTACGAAACCATGGTGCCGTTCCAGGCGCTGCAGATGGTCGGGCATACCGTGCATGCGGTCTGTCCCGACAAGAAGGCCGGCGACACCGTACGCACGGCGATCCATGATTTCGAAGGTGACCAGACCTACAGCGAGAAGCCCGGGCACAACTTCGCGCTGAATTTCGATTTCGCCGCGGTGCGCGCTGAGGACTACGATGCGCTGGTGGTGCCGGGCGGCCGTTCGCCAGAATACCTGCGGCTCAATGGGCAGGTGATCAGCCTGGTGAAGGCTTTTGGTGAGGCGAAAAAACCGATCGCGGCGGTCTGCCACGGCGCCCAGTTGCTGGCAGCAGCCGACGTGCTGAAGGGGCGCGCCTGTAGCGCATACCCGGCCTGTGCGCCGGAAGTTCGGCTGGCCGGTGGCGAGTTCGTCGAGATTGGCGTCGACAAGGCGCATACCGAGGGCAACCTCGTGACCGCCCCGGCCTGGCCGGCGCATCCCGCCTGGCTGGCCGCATTTCTCGAGCTGCTTGGTACCCGCATCAGCCTGTAAGATGTCGCGCCGGACAAAAGCCTGTCACGCAGACCTCGGGAAAACCACCGCACCCGGTCGGGCAGCATTGAAACAGGCAGGGACGGGCGCTCGCTCGGAGCGCCCGTTTCCGGCTCGTCGGTTCCGCTTGGTCGGCCGTTCGGCAGGTTGCCATGCTCTTGCCTGATCGTGCCTGGAGCGTTTTCAGCGGGCGCGCCCGGCAGACCTTTTCCATTCACAGTGCAGGCAGAGCCTGTCAGGCCGAGGCGCCATGACATCATCGAAAGACCCGCTACACGGCATGACACTGGAGTCGATCCTGCTCGAGCTGCAGGCTCGTTACGGCTGGGAGGGGCTGGCGGAGCGGGTTGATGTCCGGTGTTTCAAGCGCGACCCCAGCATCAAGTCGAGCCTGACCTTTCTGCGCAAGACGCCCTGGGCGCGGGCAAAGGTCGAGGCGCTGTTCACCGAGCTTCGTCGGCGGCAGGGCGACTGACGCCACGCCATGGCGTGGTCGGGAAAAACGAAAAAGCCCGGCATCGAGCCGGGCTCATTCCTTGGCGTGTCGGTTACTGCACTTCGACAGCCAGGTTTTCCGCGATCTTCTTCTGCCAGATCGCCGGTCCGGTGATATGCACCGACTCGCCGTTGGTGTCGACGGCGACGGTGACCGGCATGTCCTTCACTTCGAACTCGTAGATCGCTTCCATGCCGAGTTCGGCGAAGGCCAGCACCTTGGACTTCTTGATCGCCTGGGCGACCAGGTAGGCCGCGCCGCCAACTGCCATCAGGTAGACGGCCTTGTTGTCCTTGATCGCCTCGATGGCGATCGGGCCACGCTCGGACTTGCCGATCATGCCCAGCAGCCCGGTGCTCTCAAGAATCTGACGGGTGAACTTGTCCATGCGCGTGGCGGTGGTCGGGCCCGCCGGGCCCACCACTTCGTCACCGACCGGATCGACCGGGCCGACGTAATAGATGAAGCGGCCCTTGAGGTCCACCGGCAGTTGCTCGCCCTTGTTCAGCATGTCGACCATGCGCTTGTGCGCGGCGTCGCGGCCGGTGAGCATCTTGCCATTGAGCAGCACGGTCTCGCCCGGCTTCCAGCTCTGCACTTCCTCGGGTGTGAGGGTGTCGAGGTTGACGCGACGCGCGCTCGGGCCGGCTTCCCAGACGATCTCGGGGTAGGCATCCAGCGGCGGTGGGGTCAGTTCGGCCGGGCCGGAACCGTCAAGCACGAAGTGGGCGTGGCGGGTCGCGGCGCAATTGGGGATCATGCACACCGGCAGCGAAGCGGCGTGGGTCGGATAATCCATGATCTTCACGTCGAGCACGGTGGTCAGGCCGCCTAGGCCCTGTGCGCCGATGCCCAGCTGGTTGACCTTCTCGAACAGCTCCAGGCGCAGCTCTTCGATGCGGTTTTGCGGACCACGGGCCTTCAGTTCATGGATGTCGATGGATTCCATCAGCACTTCCTTGGCCATTACCGCGGCCTTCTCGGCGGTGCCACCGATGCCGATGCCGAGCATGCCCGGCGGGCACCAGCCGGCGCCCATGGTCGGCACGGTCTTCAGGACCCAGTCGACGATGGAGTCGGACGGGTTGAGCATGGCCATTTTCGACTTGTTCTCCGAACCGCCGCCCTTGGCTGCGACGTCCACTTCCACCTTGTCGCCGGGGACGATGGAGTAGTGGATGACGGCCGGGGTATTGTCCTTGGTATTTTTGCGGGAACCTGCCGGGTCGGCCAGGATCGAAGCACGCAGGACGTTTTCCGGCAGGTTGTAGGCGCGGCGCACGCCCTCATTGATCATGTCGTCCAGGCTCATGGTCGCGCCGTCCCAGCGCACGTCCATGCCGACGCGGACGAAGACGGTGACGATGCCGGTGTCCTGACAGATCGGGCGGTGACCGGTGGCGCACATGCGCGAGTTGATCAGGATCTGCGCCATGGAGTCGCGGGCAGCCGGGGATTCCTCACGCAGGTAGGCTTCGTGCATCGCCTGGATGAAATCCACGGGGTGGTAGTAAGAAATGAACTGCAAAGCGTCAGCGACGCTTTGAATCAGGTCGTCTTGCTTGATCACGGTCATGCAGCGCGTCCTCTTGGCGGGGCGGAGACAGGCATGTCGAAACAATCAACCGACACGCGCAGGTAAAAAAATGCGCGGCAGTATAACCTGCAGCGGCAACGGGTACACAGACGGACCAAAGGTGAAGGATGCACAAGGACAGTGAGAGGACGCCGGACATGGACGCGCGGAGGTTGCAGACGCGGTGGCGCCCGAGGCGCCCGTTACGGGCCAGTGGGTGCTTCGTAGCGGTTGCTTATGGGCTTTTTGAATCGGCCGGCGTAGAGTATGTCGAATTGCCACTATGGGAAGGATTCCATGCGCGCGAGTCGTGACGAAAGCGACCAGCAGGCGCTGCAGTCGCTGGTGACCAAGCGTTTCGGCATGGCCGCCGCTACCTACGGCCTGGCCTTGCTGCTGACCTGGATTACTGTCGCGGGCGGCTTTTACCAGGCTCCCGTCGAAACCGCTGTGCTGGGCTCGGTCATGATCCTGGCCAGCCAGTTGGTGTTCCTCTGGGTTTTTCTGCGGGGGTTCAACCTGCGTTTTCGCGATCCCAGCCTGACTGAGCCGCAGGTACTGGTAGCGCTGGTCTGGCTGACCTATTTCCTGTTCAACCTTGGGCACAACCGCGGCTCGCTGCTGGTGCTGTATGTCCTGGTGCTGATGTTCGCGGTGTTTCTGCCGCCGAAGAAGTTCGCCCGCTACGCGGCGCTGGCGCTGGTCAGTTTCGTCGGCATGTCGCTGTTCGATACCCGGATCGGCGAGCTGGTCGACCCGCAGGCGGCGCTCCTGCAAACGGGCGTGCTGCTGGTGACGCTGGTCTGGATGTGCCTGTTCGTCAGCTATGTCTATCGGCTGCGCCAGCGCATGCGGCAGCGGCGCTTCGCCTTGCAGGCCCATCAGGAAACGCTGCGGGGCATGATGCGCCAACTCGAGGACCTGGCCTCGACCGATGAGCTGACCGGACTTTACAACCGCCGCCACTTCCTACGACGTGCCGAGGCCGAGCTGAGTCGGTTGCGCCCGGGCCACCAGTCCGGCCTGGCGCTGATCGACCTCGACCATTTCAAGCGCATCAACGACCTGCACGGGCATGCGACCGGTGACCGGGTGCTGCAGACCTTCGCTTCGGTGGTGCGTTCGTGTCTGCGCGACGATGACATCCTCGCCCGCTACGGTGGCGAAGAGTTTGTGCTGTTGCTGCCGCGCACCGATGCCGAGCAATTCAGCGCCTGCTGCGAGCGTCTGCGCGAAGCCTTCGCCAATGCCCAGCCGGTGGACGTGCCGGTGCAGGCCGGGCAACTCAGCCTGTCGGTGGGCCTGACGCTGCTGAGCGAAGGGGATGACCTCGACGCCGCGCTGCAGCGCGCCGACGAGGCGCTCTACCGGGCCAAGGCGAGCGGGCGCAACCGCTGCGAGGCCAGTTGGGCGACCGTGGATGCCTGAGCTCAGCCTGGGCGACCAACGCTGGACCGTCACGGCAGGTAGCAACCTGCTCGATGCCCTCCACGCCGCCGGCTACCCGGTCTCCTCCAGTTGCCGGGCCGGCAGCTGCCAGGCCTGCCTGGTGCGCTGCGTGCGCGGCGAGCCGGAGGATGCGCGGCCGGACGCCCTCTCCGTGGCGCAGCGCGAGCGGGGTTGGCGCCTTGCCTGTCAATGCCGGGTCACCGGTGACCTCGAAGTCGCCCTGTTCGATCCAGCCGCAGATGGGTTGGCGGCCGAGGTAGTCGGGCTCGACTGGCTGGAGGGCGACGTCCTGCGCCTGCGCCTGGCGCCCGAACGTCCCGTGCGCTATCGAGCCGGGCAGCATGCGTTGCTCTGGACTAGCGGCGGTGTGGCGCGGCCCTACTCGTTGGCGAGCCTTCCGGGCGAGGATGCCTGGCTCGAATTCCATCTCGATTGTCGCCACCGCGGCGCCTTTTGCGACGTCGCGCGCACCTGGCACCTGGGCGACAGCCTGCGCCTCGGGCCGCTGCAGGCGGGTGCGCTTCGTTACGAGGCGGAATGGCAGATGCAACCCTTGCTGCTGCTGGCCGCGGGGACCGGTCTGGCGCCGCTCTGGGGTGTGCTGCGCGAGGCGTTGCGGCAGGAGCATGCGGGGCCGATTCGGCTGATCCATTGCGTAGACGGGCCGTCCTATCTGCAAGCGTCCCTGCTGGCGCTCGCCACGCGTCACGACAACCTGAGCGTCGAACTGACTGATGCGCAGGGCTTGAATGGCAGGCTGGAAAGGGTGGCAACTGCCGCGCGGCGGCAAATCGCTCTGGTGTGCGGAGGGGACCGGTTCGTTCAGAGCGCTGCCAGGCGCCTGTTCCTGGCGGGTGTGCCGCGTGGACAGCTGTTGAGCGATACTTTTCTCCGGCGACCGATCGACCTCTGATGCGGTTGCAGCGCACGCCAGGCGTGCGCTGCAACGCCGGGGTCAGCTCAGGGAATCGCCGACGCGCAGGATCTTCATGGTGTTGGTGCCGCCGGTGCCGTGGTAGCTGTCGCCCTTGGTCAGGATGACCCAGTCCCCGACATTGACGATGTTGCGCTGAAGCAATTCGTCCACCGCCGACTGGCTGACCTTGTCGGCCGGCAGCGCAGCGGGATCGAACGGAATGGTCTGCACGCCACGGAACATGGCGACCCGCGCCTGGGTTTCGCGATGGGGTGAAAACGCAAAGATCGGCACCGACGAGCGAATCCGCGACATGATCAGCGGGGTGTAGCCGCTTTCGGTCAGACTGATGATCGCCTTCACGCCCGGGAAGTGGTTGGCGGTGTACATCGCTGCCAGCGCGGTGCTCTCGTCGCTGCGCTCGAAACGCTGGCCGAGGCGATGCCCGGACTTGATGCTGGTTGGGTGTTTCTCGGCACCCACGCAAACCCGCGCCATGGCCTTGATCGCTTCGACCGGGTATTCGCCGGCGGCGCTTTCGGCCGACAGCATCACCGCGTCGGTGTAGTCGAGTACCGCGTTGGCTACATCGGACACCTCAGCCCGAGTCGGCATCGGGTTCTGAATCATCGACTCCATCATCTGGGTCGCGGTGATCACCACCTTGTTGTTACGTCGTGCGTGCAGAATGATCTTTTTCTGGATGCCCACCAGTTCGGCGTCGCCGATTTCCACACCCAGGTCGCCACGGGCCACCATGACGCCATCGCTGGCGCGGATCAGGCCATCGAGCGCCTCGTCATCGGCGACCGCCTCGGCCCGCTCGATCTTGGCGATCAGCCAGGCACTGGAGCCGGCTTCGTCGCGCAGGCGGCGGGCCAGCTCCATGTCTGCGGCATCGCGTGGAAAGGAAACCGCCAGGTAGTCCAGGTTCATGTCGGCGGCCAGCTTGATATCGGCCTTGTCCTTGGCGGTCAGGGCGGGGGCGGTCAGGCCGCCGCCGCGTCGGTTGATACCCTTGTGGTCCGACAGCGGTCCGCCGATCAGGACGGTGCAGTGCAGCTCATCGGCCGTGGTGTTGTCTACGCGCATGACCACGCGGCCGTCATCGAGCAGCAGTTCGTCACCAACACTGCAGTCCTTGACCAGGTCCGGGTAATCGATGCCGACCACCTCCTGGGTGCCGGCGTCGCGTGGGTGGGTGACCGAGAAGCGAAAATGGTCGCCTTCGGCCAGTTCGATGCGTTTGTTGGTGAACTTGGCGATGCGGATCTTCGGACCCTGCAGGTCGCCCAGGAGCGCCACGAAACGGCCGTGTTTCGCCGCGATATCGCGCACCAGCTGCGCCCGCGCGCGGTGTTCGTCGGGAGTGCCGTGGGAAAAGTTCAGGCGCGCGACATCGAGTCCGGCCAGGATCATTTTTTCCAGCACCTCGGGCGAACTGCTGGCAGGGCCCAGGGTGGCGACGATTTTGGTACGGCGCGAGATCATTCGGTGCTCCTTTTTCAGAATGGCCGGGAGGCTACTATGCCGTGCGGCTGTAGTCATCGTTGGCTTGCACTACTCTTTGGCGCGCGCCTTTCCTTCTGCGGTGGGGCGCAGGCCACGGCTGTCGCAGCGTTGCGGCAGGTACCGAACGGTCTGCAGTTTTGTCCGCTGCGGTCGATAAGCCGGCATCGGAGGATCATTGCCCATGCGTACCCTTGTTGTGATGTTCATGGCTGCTCTCAGCGTAGGCTGCAGCAGTCGAAGTGCACTCGACCGTCACCTGGATGCTGCCTACCAGCACTACCAGGCGGGCGATTGCGATAGCGCCATGCTCGAGCTTTCCCAGGCCGAGCGTCGCAATCGCCCCCGTGGCGACCTGCAGCCGGAAATCTCGCTCTTGCGTGGCCAGTGCCTGGAGCGCCAGGGGTTGTTCGTCGACGCCGCGCAGACCTATGTGTTCATCCAGAGCCGTTACCCGGCGAGCGAATATGCGTTCCGAAGCCGCGCACGGCTGGAGACGTTGCGCCAGTTGGGGCACTATCAGCCTGACGAACGCGTGGTGACTCACGCGGTGAAACCCTGAAGCGAGCCGGTCGGCGATGATCGGTGGGAAGGACCCCATGCGTATTGCCGCGATAATCCTGCTCAGCGCGCTGGTCGCTCCGCTGGCCAGCGCACAGATCTACCGGTGGGTCGACGCCCAGGGCCAAGTGCATTTCGATGCCCGTCCGCAGCCGGGCGCCGAGAGGGTCGAGGTCCGGCCGCAGGTGATCGAGCGCGACGAGGCCACGCGTGACCGGCAGGCGCGCACCGAGCGGTTCTTCGAGGCGCGTCGCCAGGAGCAGCACGCTGCTGCGCAGGCGGCCCGCGAACAGCAGGCCGGGCGCGCCCAGGCCTGCCGCGAAGCTAAGCAGGCGCTGGCCAACCTGTCGCGCGGCGGACGCTACTTTCGTGTCGATGCAAAGGGGGATCGCGTCTACTACAGTGATGAGGAAACAGGGGCGGCGCGGCGGCAGTTGGCCAGTCGTATCAGTCAGAACTGCAGCTGATCGGCAGGCCATGGCCGCAGCGATCACGAAAGGCGGCGGGCCCGGAACCGATGAACATGCTCAACCAACGCAGTATCCAGCGGCACCAGTTGCCCTACTACCTCAACGTCTTCAACCGGTTCACCGACAAGCCGCTGGGGTTCATTGGCAACCTCTCCGAAACCGGGCTGATGCTGATCAGCCCCTATCCGATGATGATCGACGCGCTGTTCGACATGCGCCTGAAGATTCCGGGGCAGCACGGCCAGTTGCGCTACATCGATTTCAGTGCCACCTGCCGCTGGTCTCGGGAGGACGTCACGCCCGGCAGCTTCGACTCGGGCTTCGTGCTGACCACGCCGCCGAGCGAGATTCGCCACATGATCGATGCGCTGCACCACTATTTCAGCTTCCGCCCGATGTCGAGCTTCCCACCGGCGCGCCTGCCGCATTGCGATGCGCCATCGAGCCGGGCGGCGGACGAGGATCGCTGTCACGGCACCTGACGGGCGCTGAGCTCGCCTGGCTGCGACCGGTAACCGGCAAGCCTGAGTCCGGCGGCCGTACCGTGCCGTTCTGTGAGCGGCGAGGCGCCCAGGCGATACCGGACGGGCTAGACTGTCGGCCCGAAACCGACAGGGGGTTCCCGTGACATCCAGTATCTTCTGGTACGACTTCGAAACCACAGGCATCTCTCCGCGCTGCGACCGGCCCTTGCAAGTGGCCGGAATTCGCACCACCGAGGCGCTGGAGGAGATAGGCGAGCCCCTGAACCTGCACTGCCGCCTCAGCGACGACATCCTTCCCCATCCCGCCGCGTGCCTGGTTACGGGCATCACCCCGTCCATTCTTGCCGAAAAGGGCCTGAGCGAAGCGGAGTTCGTTGCGCACCTGCATCGGGACCTGGCGCTTCCCGGTACCTGCGGGGCCGGCTACAACACCTTGCGGTTCGACGACGAGATGCTCCGCCATAGCCTGTATCGCAACTTCTTCGACCCCTACGCACGCGAGTGGCAGGGCGGCAACAGCCGATGGGACCTGATCGACCTGGTGCGTACCGCTTATGCGCTCCGCCCGGAAGGCCTGGTCTGGCCGGAGGAAGAGGGGCGGGTGACGCTCAAGCTCGAGCGGCTCAGTGCCGCCAACGGGCTCGAACACCTGCAGGCGCACGATGCGCTGTCCGACGTGCGAGCCACCATTGGCCTGGCTCGTCTGATACGCCAGCACCAGCCGCGGCTTTACGACTACCTTTACCGGCTGCGGCGCAAGCAGGCGGTCGTCGAGCAGGTCCGGCTGTTGCAGCCGATGGTGCACATCTCGGGCCGTTTCTCGGCGGCCCGCCATTACCTGTCTGTGGTGCTGCCGCTGGCCTGGCATCCGCGCAATCGCAATGCACTCATCGTTTGTGACCTGAATGCCGAATGCGCGCCGCTGTGGCAGGAATGTGCCGAGGAGCTGCGCGACCGCCTCTACACCCGTCGGGATGCGCTCGGTGAGAAGCAACCGACACCACTGAAACTGGTACACGTCAACCGGTGCCCGGTGATGCTGCCAATGAATGTGCTGCGTGGGGAGGACATCGAGCGGCTCGGCCTGGATCTGCCGGCGTGCCTGGCCAGGGCGCAAGATCTAATCGCCTGCCAGCCCGTCTGGAGCGGCAAGCTGGACGATATTTACCGGGACCAGCCATTCGACGGGCCGGGCCTGGCCGACCCTGAGCAACAGCTATACGACGGCTTTCTCGGTGAACGGGATCGGCGACTGTGCGAGCAGGTGCGCTCTGAAGTGCCGTCCGGCCTTGAGCGACCGCCGTTCGATGACGTCCGGTTACCGGAACTCCACTTTCGCTACCGCGCCCGCAACTTCCCGCAAAGCCTGACGCCCGAGGAGCACCGGCAGTGGGAGGCGTTCTGTCGGCGACGTCTGTCGGCGCCTGAGCATGGCGCGCCGAATACCCTGGAGCAGTTCGTCCGCGACCTATGCGACCGGCTGGTGGGCGCGACCCCGGCGCAGCAGCGCGTGCTGCAGGAATGGGCCAGCCATGCGCAAACTCTGCGCGAACGCTACTTGTGCTAAGAGTTGCGGCCTGCGCCTTTTTCCCGCGCCCATAAAAAACCACCTGCCGCGGCATGCGCACATGACGCGGCAGGTGGTTTAGGGATGTGACGGTGTGGTTGCCGGCTTAGCCGAGCAGGGTGGCCCAGCTCTCGACTTCGTCCGAGCCCCACTGCGCCTTCCACTCTTTCAATGTCTTGTGGTTGCCGCCTTTGGTTTCGATCACTTCGCCGTTATGCGGATTCTTGTACTGCTTGACCCGGCGTGCACGCTTGGTAGCGGCAGGTGCCTTGTTGGCACGCGGTGCCTTGGCGTTTCTGGATTCCGGATCGAGCAGAGCGATAATGTCGCGAAGCGACTTCTGATATTCGCCCATCAGTTCGCGCAGTTTGCCTTCGAACTCCAGTTCTTTTTTCAGCTTGTCATCGGCCGAGAGAGACTTCAGGCGTTCCTGGAGTTCCTTGATAGCCTCTTCGGTGGCGCGGTATTCATTGATCAGCGACATGTCACTTCCTTGGTATAGGTTTGAACGCAAGTAACCGCAATCATAGACAGGCACTGACGACAAGTAAATATCGCCTTTCATAAAGTTCGCTATGAAATGTGTTTCGCTTTGCATCCTGCCAGCGGGGTATTTGTTTTGGATTGGAAAATCGACAAGTAAATAACCTGGCGATGCGTCTAGTTCAATCCATTAGAGTTGTCGGAGGTAGACCGCGTCTCGCGGTACTAACTTGACCGTTTTAGTAGTTGGACGGTCGGCGTTTTCGGCGCCTGCCGGAAGTTGATTCATAGAATATCCACTGCGCGCGCAGGGTATTGCTGCAGGGCCGCCTTGTGCCGGGCCGCGGCAAGCTTGGCGGCTGCGATTGTCTGGTGGCGCTTTTCTTCGCTGCGTTAGAATGCGCGACCCCAAAAAGCCGGAGTTCCGTCATGCGCACGTTCAGGCTGGTTATTGCCTGCCCCGATGGCGTTGGCATTGTTGCCAAAGTCAGTAATTTCCTCGCTACCTATAACGGCTGGATCACCGAAGCCAACCATCACTCCGATCACCAGAGCGGCTGGTTCTTCATGCGCCATGAGATTCGCGCGGACTCGCTGCCGTTCGACCTGGAAGGTTTCCGGCAGGCGTTCGCGCCCATCGCCCGGGAGTTTTCCATGGAGTGGCGTGTGACCGACTCCCATGTGCGCAAGCGGGTTGTTCTGATGGCCAGTCGCGAGTCCCATTGCCTGGCCGACCTTCTGCACCGGTGGCACAGCGGGGAACTGGACTGCGAAATCCCATGCGTCATTTCCAACCACGACGATCTGCGCAGCATGGTCGAGTGGCACGGTATCCCCTATTTCCATGTCCCGGTCCGGCCCGACCGCAAGGACGAAGCGTTCGCCGAGGTTTCTCGCCTGGTACGCGAACAGCGCGCGGACGCCATCGTCCTGGCCCGCTACATGCAAATCCTGCCGGCCGAGCTCTGCGACGAGTACGCGCAGCGGGTCATCAACATTCACCACAGCTTCCTGCCGTCCTTTGCCGGGGCCAAGCCCTATCACCAGGCCTCGTTGCGTGGGGTCAAGCTGATCGGTGCGACCTGTCACTACGTGACCGAGGAGCTGGATGCCGGGCCGATCATCGAGCAGGATGTCGTGCGGGTCAGCCATCGCGACAGCATTGAAGACATGGTCCGCCTGGGCAAGGACGTGGAAAAAATGGTGCTGTCGCGTGGGTTGCGCTATCACTTGGAAGAACGTGTACTCGTGCACAGCAACAAGACCCTGGTGTTCAACTGATCG
Source organism: Stutzerimonas stutzeri (assembly GCA_002339675.1). Lineage (GTDB taxonomy): Bacteria > Pseudomonadota > Gammaproteobacteria > Pseudomonadales > Pseudomonadaceae > Stutzerimonas > Stutzerimonas stutzeri_O. The sequence continues at coordinate 109,262 of DDKB01000015.1, read as the reverse complement.
TCGCGCCCCCGCGCGGGAGGAACCATGAGCGACCCGCTGGATAAGGCGACCGCTGCAGCGCCGCCGATCATCGGCACGGGTTGCGCACGCCGGTACGACCCGGACTTCCTCCACGCCGAGCTGGGTACGGACTTTCCCGGTGCCCCGGCGTTGTGGGCGCGCTGCCTTGCTGCAGGCGATGACAGCGCCGTTCCCGCTCCGTATGCAGTGGATAGCCGAGATTCGGCGGGCCGTTAACCCGCGGTTCCTTCAAGGAGAGGCTCTGGATGGCTGCTGACCAACGCTTTGTACTCGGCGCCGACGCGAACGGCGAGCCCAACACGCAACCGCTCAAATACATCAACCGGCACGGTCTGGTGGCGGGTGCCACCGGTACCGGCAAGACCGTCACCCTGCAACGGCTGGCCGAACAGTTCAGTGATGCCGGGATTGCGGTGTTCGCTGCCGATATCAAGGGCGACCTGTGCGGCCTGGGTGCTGCTGGGGCTCCGCAGGGCAAGATTGCCGAGCGAATCGCCAGCATGCCCTGGCTCGAGCATCAGCCGCGCGCCTATCCGGTCACCCTGTGGGATGTCTACGGCATCAGCGGGCATCCGCTGCGCACCACCCTTACCGAGATGGGCCCGCTGCTGCTGGGCAGCCTGCTAGAGCTGACTGACAGCCAGCAGGCGGCGCTCTATGCGGCCTTTAAGGTGGCGGATCGCGAGGGTTTGTTGCTGCTCGACCTGAAGGACCTGAAGGCGTTGCTTGGCTATCTCAAGCAATCGCCCGAAGCGCTGGGTGACGACGCCGCGCTGATGACTTCCGCATCCTCTCAGGCGTTGCTGCGCCGGCTGGCGACCCTGGAACAGCAGGGTGCGGAGGCGTTGTTTGGCGAGCCGGCACTGGCACTGGAGGACATCCTTCAGCCCGAGCGCGACGGACGTGGCAGGATCCATCTGCTTGACGCCAGCCAGCTGGTTCATCAGGCCCCGAAAGTCTATGCGACCTTCCTGCTCTGGCTGCTTGCCGAACTCTTCGAGCAGCTGCCGGAACGGGGTGATGCGGAGCGCCCTGTCCTGGCGCTGTTTTTCGACGAGGCACACCTGCTGTTCAAGGACACGCCCAAGGCGCTGCAGGACCGGTTGGTCCAGGTCGTACGGCTGATCCGTTCGAAGGGCGTCGGGGTGTTTTTCGTCACCCAATCCCCGGCAGACCTGCCGGACGAGGTGCTCGCCCAGCTTGGGCTGCGTGTCCAGCACGGCCTGCGCGCCTTTACCGTACGCGAGCAGAAGGCGCTACGGGCAGTGGCTGATGGGTTCCGCGCCAACCCGACCTTTTCGACGCTCGATACCCTCGCCGACTTGGGAATTGGCGAGGCGCTGGTCGGTGGGCTCGAGGCCAAAGGAACGCCGGCGACGGTGCAGCGTGTCGCCATCGCGCCACCACAGTCCAGGGTCGGTCCCCTGACCGAGCAGGAGCGCCATACTCTGATTGCCAGCTCACCCCTGCGCGGGCGTTACGACAAGCCGATCGACCGGGAGTCGGCGTATGAGCTTTTGCTGGCGCGGGCTCACCGGGCGTCGGTGACGAAGCCGGAGGAGGTGGCACCGCGTGAACGAAGCGAAGCGGTCGATGCCTTCACCGATCTTGCCGGGCGCATGGTCAAGAGCGCCTTTCGCCAGGCGGCATCGCAACTGGGGCGGCAATTGGTAAGGGGGGTGATGGGCTCGTTGCTTGGCGGCAAACGGCGCTGATAACGGGTGTCGTCTGATCGACGACGGCATCTGCCGGGCTCTGTTCGTCGTGGCTGGTCAATCACTGGCGGTCGATTGCTCGGCCAGTTCTTTCTCGATCTTTTCCAGTTCCCGTTGAAAGACCTGATCGTGAATCGTCTGCTTCTTTCGCCACGGTTTGCGTTCGGGATCGGGTTGTGCTGCGTAGGTGGTTATTTCCCCGCCATAGACGGTCTTGAATCGGTTGGCCTGCTTTTCGAGTTCCGCGCGTAATTCTTCTTTGGTCACGCTGTTTCTTTCCTCGTGAATATTCCGCTATTCGTTCCGTACGGCTCCAAGCCGAATGGCCAGAGCGAACGTCCGGCCGGACGTTATTTAAAGATCAATGCCCGACCAATGCAAGTGAGGGACCCTGGCGAGGCGGGTAAGAAAAGGCATTCAGTTGTTTTTCCGATGCGCCGACCATGTTCTTCGGTGCGAGTCGTTGCCGTCTGGCATTTTCAAGTCCGTGTCGGTAGTCGGAAGCTCTAACGCCATTGTTGCTGTGGTCGGCCCATTCGAGCGCGGCAACATGTAGAAAGGGTGGACATAAAAAAACCGCGCCCGATGAGCGCGGTTTTCGATTGTCGTGAATCTATCAGCGCACCGATGTCGTTGCCGCGTTATCCGGTGCGCGCCCATACACGTCATCGAGTCGTTCGATATCGTCTTCACCCAGGTAGCTGCCGGATTGTACTTCGATGATTTCCAGTGGGATCTTTCCAGGGTTGGCGAGACGGTGGATGGACGTCACCGGAATATAGGTCGACTGGTTCTCGGTCAGCAGGAAGGTCTTGTCGTTGCAGGTGACCTGCGCCGTGCCGGAGACGACGATCCAGTGTTCGGCGCGGTGATGGTGCATCTGCAGCGAAAGCTGCGCGCCCGGATTCACACAAATGCGCTTGACCTGGAAGCGCCCGCCCATGTCGACCGAGTCGTACCAGCCCCAGGGGCGATACACCGCGCAGTGGTTCTGCGTTTCGGAGCGTTTCATGGCGTCGAGCTTGTTGACCAGCTTCTTGACGTCCTGGACCTTGTCTTTGTGGGCGATCATGGTCGCATCCTTGGTCTCGACCACGACGATGTTGTCCAGGCCGACCACGGTGACCAGCTTGCCGTTGCCGTGAACCAAGCAGTTGCGACTGTCTTCGACAATTACGTCGCCGCGGGTCACGTTGCCGTTCTCGTCCTTTTCCAGCACGTCCCACAGGGACGACCAAGAGCCGACGTCGCTCCAGCCCGCCGACATCGGGACCACACAAGCCAGCTCGGTTTTTTCCATGACCGCGTAGTCGATGGAATTGTCCGGGCAGCAGGCGAAGGTCGCCGGGTCGATCAGCAGTTCGGTGCCGTTCTTGATGCTGCGCTCCAGCGCCACCCAGCAGGTGTCGTAGATGTCCGGGTCGTGCTTCTTGAGCTCATCCAGGAAAACGCTGGCGCGGAACAGGAACATGCCGCTGTTCCAGTAGTAGTCGCCGGACTCGACGTATTCGCGGGCGCGCGCCTCGTCCGGCTTCTCGACGAACTGGCTGACGCGGTTGACCCCGTCGGGCAGCCCATTGCGCTCGACATGGTCGCACTTGATGTAGCCGTAGCCGGTCTCGGGGCTGGTCGCGGGGATCCCGAACAACACCATGCCGCCGTTTTCCGCAGCGTTGGTCGCCAGCGCCAGCGAACGCTGGAACGCCTTGTGGTCCTCAATGACGTGATCGGCCGGCAGCACCAGCAGCAACTCGTCGCGGCCGTCGGCCAACAGCTTCATGGCGGCAATGGCGATCGCCGGCGCGGTGTTGCGGCCGAACGGCTCAAGCATCAGGCCCTGCGTTTCGAGCTTGCGCGCGGCCAGTTGCTCCTTGACGATGAAACGGTGCTCCTTGTTGCACACCAGCAGTGGCGGCTGCATGCCTTCGAAGGCGAGCCGCTCGATGGTCTGCTGGAAAAGCGTCTGCTCGGCAGTCAGGGCGAGGAACTGCTTGGGGAACGCCTTGCGCGATAGCGGCCAGAGTCGGGAACCGCTGCCGCCGGAAAGGATGACCGGAATCATGTTTGTTTCTCCTGAATCGTCGAGAAGGGGAAAATTCTTCTTGTCCATGTTGGGCGGCGAGAACGTCTGCGCGCCTTGAGCATCTGCGGTCGCCTCAGGCCCTGCGCGCCATTTCGGGCTGCCGTTGCAGCCCGAAGAAGGTGCACGGTGACTGCCGCCAATGGGCGACCGGAAAACAGCGTTGCTGCCATGTCGCCGAATGCCGGGTAATAGCCGGGCCTGAGGGCAGGGCGTCAGAGGTATTGCTGGCAGGGCCTTGGAGCAAGTCGGCCTGCACGGGTGAAGAAAGCGTTGCACGAGTCCGAAACTGGCGCGTTCGGCCAGAGGCGTGCGGCATCGATGCTGCCTGAGCTGCGACTGCAAAACGGCCCGGGCCTTTGCACGAAACCTCGCGGGGCTGGCCCCCGCGGGCCGCTTGGAACCGCTTGTTTGATTGCCACTGCACGTTCATGTGCGACGTCCCTTTCCATCTGGAAATGCCGGTACGCGCTTATGATTGCCCCGCCCCGTGGATAGTTCCCGGCCCAGCTACCACTGATCGGAGACTTTTTCAGGGCTGCGAAACAGGGCTCGGTGACGGTCAAAGCGCGTCGGCAGTGGGACGCCTCGCGAAGGCGGGCGAGGCGTGGGTGCAGTCAGGCCTGCTCGTCGCGCAGGAAGACCAGGTGGTCGGCGCGGGAATCGTCCGCGCTGTAGCGATAGCCTTCGTAGTCGAAGGCCTGGAGTTGCTCTGGCCGGGTGATGCGTTCCTTGACCACGTAGCGGGTCATCAGGCCGCGGGCTTTCTTGGCGTAGAAGCTAATGATCTTGTACTGCCCATTCTTCCTGTCCTTGAAGTCGACGTCGATGACGCGTGCGTTCAGCGCGTGGCGCTTCACTGCGCCGAAGTACTCGTTGGACGCCAGGTTGAGCAGTACGTCGTCACCCTGCTCGGCCAGGGCTGCGTTCAGCCAGCCACTGATACGCTCGCCCCAGAAGGCATACAGGTCTTTGCCTTGCACCGTCTCCAGCTTGGTGCCCATCTCCAGTCGGTAGGGTTGCATCAGGTCCAGGGGACGCAGCACACCATAGAGCCCGGAGAGGATGCGTAAATGGACCTGGGCGTAGTCGAGGTCCGCTTCGGAAAAATCTCGCACATCCATCCCGGTGTAGACGTCGCCCTTGAATGCCAGGAGTGCCTGCTTGGCATTTTCGGGCGTGACCTCCGGGGTCCAGCTGCCGTAGCGGGCGACGTTCAGCGCTGCGAGTTTGTCCGACAAGTGCATCAGCTCGCTGATCTGCTGGGGCGACATCTCGCGTAAACGCGCAATCAGTCGCTGCGCGTCATCCAGGTGTTCGGGGCAGGTGAAGCGGTGGGTGGTCGGTGGGGTGTCATAGTCCAGCGTCTTGGCAGGCGAAATCACCATCAGCATGCAACGGTCTCCTTTGAAGTGAGCCGATTCTAGGCGCACAGGAGACGTTGCTCCACCGGGACGGGTGGCAGTCGCGGGACGCGGGGTAGGTCGGCGATGCAGCCGAGCAGGCCGGGGCCGGGCGGACACAGGTGCGAGAGAGCGGTGGAGTGTCGGGCCGGTCAGGCCGTCGTTCGCCAGGTGGCTGGGCGCGCGCCAGGCGCCTTACGAGCGGCTCGCCATTGGCTGGAGTGCGGCAAAAGCGCTCAGGTTGGCCATTGAGGCTAACGGCCCGAAGAGCGGTCGCCAAGCGCTTTTCGTCGATTCGGCAAAAAAACCGGCGTTGCCTGAAAAAGACTTTTTCCTGTCATCTGTTTTGCGCTATTACAAAACCAAGACCGCCGAAACCTGCATCACAGGTGGCGGCCTCTGGGTGGCCCCAGGCCCCTGCCACCCAAGTCCGCTCACCTTGGCGCAAGGCGGTTTCTCCTCGGCGGAGCGCATCTGGCACTCCGTCGTCCGGCTCCGAACAGGTGATCGCGTATGGATGACTACGGCAGACCCCGTGCTACTCAGCCCACCCTTTACGTTCTCGATACCAACGTCCTGATACACGACCCCAACGCGTTGCTGAATTTCCAGGAGCATCAGGTCGCCATCCCGATGACCGTGCTGGAAGAACTCGACCAGCTCAAGACCGGCAAGCACACCGTTGCCGCCGAATGCCGCCAGGCCATTCGGCTGATCGACAAGGTGCTGGGCGACGCCACGCCTGAGCAGGTGGAGCTCGGGGTGCCGATCCAGCGCGAAAAAAGCGGGTCCTGCGGCAGCTTGTCGATCCTGATGAGCAAGGCGGCCGACTCCAGCGCGCTACCCGAAGACCTCAACGACAACAAGATCATCAACCAGGTCGTCGAACTTCAGCGCCGCAGCGCCGGCGTTCCGGTGGTCTTGGTCACCAACGACATCAACATGCGGCTCAAGGCAAGAGCCTGCGGCGTCGCCTCGGAGGATTACCACACCGACAAGCTGGTGGACGACGTCGGCCAATTGTCGCGCGGTTATCACAGCCTTAGCGGTTCGTTCTGGGATCGCGTGAGCAAGGTCGATACCCACCAGGGGCACGGCCGCACTTGGCATCGGGTGCAGTTGATCGACAACCTGCCGGCGGTACACATCAACGAGTTCATTCTCGACGAACAGGGTTTCGTCGGCTGGATCAAGGGCATCAAGGCGGATGAACTGCTGCTGCTCGACATGCATCAGGAACCGCTGCTGCACCAGGAGGCGTGGGGCCTGCGACCGCGCGACATCCACCAGGCGCTGGCGCTGTTCGCCTTGCTCGACCCGGATATCCACCTGGTCAACCTGTCAGGCGCTGCAGGTTCCGGCAAGACCATCCTGGCGCTGGCTGCCGCCATCGAGCAGACCGTGGTCAGCAAGCGCTACCGTCGAATCATCGCCACCCGAAGCGTGCAAGGGCTGGACGAGGATATTGGTTTCCTGCCGGGTACCGAGGCCGAAAAGATGGAGCCATGGCTGGGCGCGATTACCGACAACCTCGAAGCCCTGCATATGGATGACGAGAGCACCCACGGCAGCGTCGACTACATCCTGCAAAAAGTGCCGTTGCAGTTCAAATCGCTGAACTACATCCGCGGGCGCAGCTTCCAGCAGAGCCTGATCCTCATCGACGAGTGTCAGAATCTCACCCCTCATCAGATGAAGACCATCATCACCCGTGCCGGCAGCGGCTCGAAGGTGGTGTGCCTGGGTAACCTGGCGCAGATCGACACGCCCTATCTGTCGGCCACCAGCTCTGGCCTGACCTACCTCACGGAGCGCTTCAAGGATTTCCCGCACGGCATGCACATTACCCTGCAGGGGGTGCCGCGTTCGATCCTGGCGGAATACGCCGAGGCGCACATGTAGCCCGGGAGCAGCCGGCAGGCAGGGGTGCGGTGCGGACGTTTGTGTTTACAATGCCGCATCGATATCCGGAGTCGCCTGTCTATGCTCACTCACCTCGATTCACAGGGGCGGGCGAACATGGTCGACGTTACTGCCAAGGCCGTCACGGCCCGCGAAGCAGTAGCCGAGGCCAGGGTTCGCATGCTTCCCGAGACCCTGCAGCTAATCCAGCAGGGCGGCCACCCCAAGGGCGACGTGTTCGCCGTGGCCCGCATCGCCGGCATCCAGGCGGCGAAGAAAACCCATGACCTCATTCCGCTGTGCCATCCGCTGTTGCTCACCAGCATCAAGGTCGAGCTGCAGCCGGAAGGCGACGACTGCGTGCGGATCCAGGCGCGCTGCAAGCTCGCGGGGCAGACCGGTGTCGAGATGGAGGCGCTCACCGCCGTGAGCGTGGCGGCGCTGACCATCTATGACATGTGCAAGGCGGTCGACAAGGGGATGGTCATCGAAGGCGTGCGCCTGATTGAAAAACTGGGCGGCAAGAGCGGCCACTGGCAGGTGCCGGCATGATCCAGGTCCAGTATTTTGCACGTTACCGTGAAGCGCTCGGCCTCGACGCGGAGCAGGTGGACTGGAATGCGTCGTTGCATTGCCTCGACGACCTGCGCAAGCGGCTGCTGGCCCGTGGCGGCGAATGGTCGGTGCTCGGCGAGCAGAACCTGATGTGCGCGCGCAACCAGGAACTCTGCAGCCTGCAAGAGCCGTTGGTCGATGGCGACGAGGTGGCGTTCTTTCCCACCGTGACGGGAGGCTGACGATGAGCGTCCGTGTCCAGCAGGCGCCCTTCGATCCCGGCGCCGAACTCAACGCCCTGCACGCCGCGCACCTGGGCATCGGCGCCGTTGCAGGCTTCGTCGGTTATGTCCGCGACTTCAACGACGGGCATGATGTGGCTGGCATGCTGCTCGAGCATGCGCCGGGCATGACCGAGAAGGCCCTGCAACGCATCATCGAGGAAGCTCATGGCCGCTGGCCGCTGCTGCGGCTGGACATCCTGCACCGCGTCGGGCCGCTGGCGCCGGGCGAGCCGATCGTCTTCGTCGGTGCGGCCAGTGCGCATCGCGAGGCAGCGTTCGACGGCTGTCGGTTCGTCATGGACTACCTGAAGACGCGCGCGCCCTTCTGGAAAAAGGAGGACACGCCGGACGGGCCGCGCTGGGTGGAAGGTCGCTGCAGCGATCAGGCCGCCGCCGAGCGTTGGGAGCAGCAAGGAAGCGGGGAGGGCTGAGCCGCGGCGCCGGCCGGCCCCTAATCGTGAAGGCAGGCTGACGCGGCTTCGCCCGCGCTCGGACGTTAGCGCCGGGGCGGCACTGGGGCCAGGAGTTCGGCGGGCGGGGTTTCGCAACTGATGGCGCGGCCCAGGAGTGCCTCGATGGCCGGCAACGCGAAGGCGTCGTCCTCACCGGCAAAGCTGATCGAGGTCCCGCTGGCGCCCGCCCGGCCGGTCCGGCCGATGCGGTGCACGTAATCGTCGGGCACTTCGGGCAGGGTGAAGTTGATCACGTGGCTGATGCCCTCGACATGAATGCCGCGGCCGGCGACATCAGTGGCGACCATCACCCGGATCTTGCCTTCGCGAAAGCCTTCCAGTGCGCGGATGCGCTTGTGCTGCGGCACGTCGCCAGACATCTGCACCGCACTGATGCCGTCACGGGTCAGGCGCTCCTCGATACGTCGCACCTCGTCCTTGCGGTTGGCGAAAACCATGACGCGGGTCCAGTCGTTCTGTGTGATGAGGTTGTAGAGCAGCTTGTACTTGTCGCTGCCGGCGACCGCATAGACATGCTGCTCGACGGTGTCGCTGGCCACGTTGACCGCCTCGATCTCGACGATCGCCGGGTCGGTGGTCCACTGCTTGGCCAGGTTCATCACGTCCTCGGTAAAGGTGGCGGAGAACAGCAAGGTCTGGCGCTCGCTCTTCGGCGGTGTCTGCCGAATGATCTGGCGCACCTGGGGGATGAAGCCCATGTCAAGCATCCGATCGGCCTCGTCGAGGACCAGCACCTCGACCATATCCAGGTGCACCTCGCCGCGCTGGTTGAAGTCCAGCAGGCGTCCCGGCGTGGCGACGAGGATGTCGCAGTAACGGGACTCGAGGGCCTTGAGCTGCTTGTCGAAATCCATGCCGCCGACGAAGCTCATCACATTCAGGCCGGTGTACTTGGTCAGGTCCAGCGCGTCGTTGGCGATCTGCACGACCAGCTCCCGCGTGGGCGCGATGATCAGCGCCCGCGGCTCGCCCATGTAGCGCTCGCTCGGCGGTGGCGTCTGCAACAGCTGGGTAATGGTGGAGATCAGGAAGGCTGCGGTTTTACCTGTGCCGGTTTGCGCCCGGCCGATGGCGTCGCGACCTTTCAGGGTAAAGCCCAGCACTTGCGCCTGGATGGGCGTGCAATAGGGGAAGCCGAGGTCATGGATGGCGTGCATTAGCTCGGGTGTGAGCCTGAAGTCGTGAAACCGGGTCTTGCCTTCGGCCGGCTCGACCACGAAATCGTCCAGTGACCACGTCGGTGGCGGCGGTGGGGCCGGCTTGCGCGGTTTCGCGCGGCGGGGCTGGGCGGTGGCCATGGGGGGGGTATCGTCGGTTGCGGCGGGCGCTTCGCTGTGCGCCGGAACGCTGGGTTCAGCGGGGCGTGCGGTGGAGTGATCAGGTTCGATGGCGGCAGGCTGGCTCGCGCTTTTGCCAAACATTTTCTTGAGTGCTTCGAGCACGGTCTTCTCGTCTTTGACTTGTAAGGTATGGGCGCCAGTGTAATGCAAGAAGCAGGAGCGGCGAAGTCCTGCCCCTGCGGCGGCCACAGCTGCCGCAAGCTACCCGCAGACTCGGTTGCGTCCCAGCTCCTTGGCCAGGTACAGCGCCTGATCGGCGATGTGCACCAGGCTGTCCAGGTCGTCGTGACGTTGCATGGTGGCAGCGCCAACGGAGATGGTGACGCCCGGCAGGGCGCCGATGGGCGAGTCGAACGAGCGGATCTGCGCGAGGCTCTGGCGCAGCCGCTCACCCACGTTGCGGGCGTCCTCCAGCGCCATTTCCGGTAGCAGCACCACGAACTCCTCGCCGCCGTAGCGCACCAGGCTGTCGGCGGGTCGCAGCAACTGCCCGAGCGTGTTGACCACCAGGCACAGGGCATGGTCGCCGGCGAGATGGCCGTGGCGATCGTTGTAGGTCTTGAAATGATCCACGTCGAGCATCAGCAGCGACAGGGGCTGCCCGGCCAGGGCGCAGCGCGCGCTTTCGCGGCTATAGATGTGCTCCAGCCAGCGGCGGTTGAACGACCCGGTGAGCTTGTCGATGTTGGCATTCTGCTCGCTGTTGATGATCAGCCGGTCGCTCAGGCGTACGCGCTGGCATAGTAGTTCGGCCAGGTTCTGCATCAGCTGGGGCGAGCGGGTCAGCAGGAGCATTGAGCGGCGATGCACACGTAGCAGCACCGACGGCTCGAGCGCCACCACATAGGCCGAGGGAGGCAGGTCGTCCATGAAGCTGATTTCGCCAGCGCAATCGCCCGGGCCGATCGAGCGAACCGGGCTGCCATTCAGCGAATCCAGATGCACTGCGAGTTCGCCCTCGAGCACCAGGTAGAGGTGATTGTTGCGTTGGTGCGGGGAAAGCAGCACCTCGCCAGGTTCGACGAGGGTTGGCTCGAAGACCTCCTGCAGCAGGCGCAGGCAGAACTCGTCGACCCGCTCCAGGAGGCGCGCCTTTCTCAGGTGCGCCATTTCCACCCGCCACTCGGCAAGCTTCATGACTGCAACATCCGCTTGGATGACATCCTCGTCATGGCGATCGCATGCTTCCTGATTGCTGGCAGGGTCGACTCTTCCGGCCGCGATGTGCCCGCTCTGCAGCAGGCGTGTCGAATCTTGTTCCATCCTTGCCAAGCGTAGCTGCAATCACCCGTGACGACAGGCGTGCGCCGTCACATTTTCCATTGCCGTCGGGCCGACGTCAGTCCAGCCGGGCTGCGAGCCAGTCACCGATATCGCGGATTTCCTCGGGGATCACCTCATGGGCCATCGGATAGTCCTTCCACTGCGCCGGTGCCTGATTCGCGGTCAGGCAGTCGAACGCGGCCCGGCCCATCGCCGGCAGCACCACGTCGTCTTGCGAGCCGTGCAGCGCCAGTACCGGGACGCTGGCCTGCAGCGCGGACAGACCGAGCTCGCCGGTAAGAGTCGGGGCGTAGGTGGACAGGGCGATGACTCCGCCCAACGGCCCAGCCCAGCGCAGGAAGGCGGTGTGATAGACCACCGCGCCGCCCTGGGAAAAGCCGGCGAGAAAGATCCGTCGCGGGTCGATGCCCTGGTCGCGTTGCGCTTCGATCAGGGTGATGACTTCCTGCGCCGAGTGCTCCAGTTGCGCCTGGTCGATAGCCCGTGCCGGGCTCATGGCGAGAATGTCGTACCAGCTGGGCATCGCCCAGCCACCGTTGATCGTGACCGGCCGGGTGGGTGCCTGGGGCAGCACGAAGCGTACCTGCGGCAGGCGTCGCTGCAGGGCTTCGGCGACCGGTTGAAAGTCGTAGCGGTCCGCGCCCAGGCCGTGCAGCCAGATGACGCAGGCGTCGGCGGGGTTCTTGGGTTCGATGACCAGTGGGGCGCTCATGGCGGACTCCGTCTCGGGCGCTCGCCTCAATCTGGGGCAAGCGGGGGGGATTTGCTGCAAATATGCGCCGAGGTTACCTGCCTTGGGCGATGCATTGAAGGCATGCAGCCGCTGAAAATAGGCTTTCATTCAGCTGGTACAGCTCTTGCTACTCGGTTGCGTATCTCATGCGCCAGCCGTCCGCCGGCAAGCCGGTGGACAAGCGCAGCGGGAGAAGTTGCCGATAAGCAAACGGCAGCTAGACTCTGGTCAGGTGTTTCGGCCGCTCCGTTCGTCCATGCCACTGGCAGGCCGCGATGCAGCAGACGACCCCGACCCCGCAGAATAAAAGCAAACTGGAGGTTTCGATGATAAGGGTTAAATCCACACTGGCCGTGCTTGGTGCCGCGACACTCTTGGGCGCGAGCGGCTTGGCGCAGGCAGGGGCGACCCTGGATGCAGTAAAGAGCAAGGGTTTCGTGCAGTGCGGCGTGAGCGACGGGCTGCCGGGCTTTTCCTATACCAATGCCAAGGGCGAGTACAAGGGAATCGACGTGGATGTGTGCCGCGCCGTTGCGGCAGCGGTATTCGGGGATGCCAGCAAGGTCAAGTTCAGTCCGCTGACCGCCAAGGAGCGTTTCACCGCGCTGCAGTCAGGTGAGGTCGATGTGCTGTCGCGCAACACCACCTGGACCAGCTCCCGCGATGCGGCGATGGGCCTCAATTTCACCGGCGTGACCTACTACGACGGCCAGGGTTTCCTGGTCAACAAGTCGCTGGGCGTGTCCAGTGCCAAGGAGCTCGACGGCGCAACGGTGTGCATCCAGGCGGGCACCACCACCGAGCTCAACCTCTCCGACTATTTCCGGGCCAACAGCCTGAAGTACACCCCGATCACCTACGACACCTCCGATGAAAGCGCCAAGTCGCTGGAGTCGGGGCGTTGCGACGTGCTCACTTCCGACCAGTCCCAGCTCTATGCGCAGCGCATCAAGCTGGCCAAGCCGGACGAGTACGTGGTGCTGCCGGAAGTCATCTCCAAGGAGCCTCTGGGCCCGGCCGTGCGGCAGGGCGATGAGGAATGGTTCGACATCGTCCGCTGGACGCTGCTGGCCATGATCAACGCCGAGGAGCTGGGCGTCACCGCGGCGAACGTCGAGGACACCGCGAAGAGCACCAAAAACCCGGACGTGGCCCGTCTGCTGGGCGCCGAAGGCGAATACGGCAAGGATCTGAAACTGCCGAAGGACTGGGCGGTGCAGATCGTCAAGCAAGTGGGTAACTACGGCGAGGTATTCGAGCGCAACATCGGCTCGGGCAGTGAGCTGAAGATTGAACGTGGCCTCAACGCCCTGTGGACCAAGGGAGGTTTGCAGTACGCACCGCCGGTGCGTTGACCGAGCCGGGCCGGCAGCCGCCGGCCCAGTTTCAAGGATGAGTGCGGCCGGCACGCGAGTGCCGGTCGCGCCGTATGAGGTTTCTTGATGCGAACCATCGCCAAAACGGGAGCAGCGCGCGGCTCGTTGCTCACGGATCCACAGGCGCGAGCCTGGTTGTTCCAGATACTTGCGGTATTGACGGTCGTGGGTATCGGCTGGTTTCTGTTCGACAACACCCAGACCAATCTCGCCCACCGGGGTATCACGTCAGGCTTCGGCTTTCTCGACAATGCCGCCGGTTTCGGTATCTCGCAGCACCTGATCGATTACAGCGAAAGCGATTCCTACGGGCGCGTGTTCTGGGTCGGGCTGCTCAACACCCTGCTGGTCAGCGTGATCGGCATTATCCTGGCCACGCTCATCGGCTTCGTGCTCGGGGTCGCCCGGCTTTCGCCCAACTGGCTGATTCGCAAGATCGCCACTGTCTATATCGAGACGTTCCGTAATATTCCGCCCTTGCTGCAGATATTTTTTGTCTATTTCGCCGTGCTCAGCCCGCTGCCGGGCCCGCGCGACAGCCTGAGCCTGTGGGACGTCATCTTCGTCAACAACCGCGGCGTGCAGATGCCGTCTCCGAGCGCCGCGGAAGGGTTCTGGCCGTTTTGGATCGCCATGTTCCTCGCGGCCGTTGCGATCGTTCTGCTCAACCGCTGGGCGCGCGCACGGCATGACGCGACCGGGCAGTCCTTCCCGGTGTTCTGGGCCAGCCTGGGGCTGTTCATCGTCATTCCCGGCGTCTGTGCGCTGCTGGTCGGCGCGCCGTTCCTCTGGGAAATACCGGAGCTGCAGCGGTTCAACATCCGCGGCGGCTGGGTGGTCATCCCGGAGCTGGTGTCGATCGTGCTGGCGCTATCCATCTATACCGCCGCGTTCATTGGTGAGACGGTGCGTGCCGGCATCCAGTCGGTCAGCCACGGGCAGACCGAGGCGGCGGCATCGCTTGGGCTGCGTCCGGGCCGCGTGCTGCGGCTGGTCATCATCCCGCAGGCCCTGCGGGTGATCATTCCGCCGTTGACCAGCCAGTACCTCAATCTGGCGAAGAATTCCTCCCTGGCCGCCGCGATCGGTTACCCGGACATGGTCTCGCTGTTCGCCGGCACGGTGCTCAACCAGACCGGCCAGGCGATCGAAACAATGGCCATCACCATGAGTGTGTACCTCGCGATCAGCATCAGCATTTCCCTGTTGATGAACTGGTACAACAAGCGCATTGCGCTGATCGAACGGTAAGGACCCGCGCATGACGACCCATACGTTCAAACCGGACCTGCCGGCCCCGACCGCCAACATCGGCGTGATCGGCTGGATGCGGGCCAACCTGTTCTCCAGCTGGCTGAATACGCTGCTGACGCTGTTTGGGCTTTACCTGATCTGGATGATCGTGCCGCCCATCATCGAATGGGCGCTGATCAATGCCGACTGGCGCGGCGAGACCCGTGCCGACTGCAGCCGAGAGGGCGCGTGCTGGGTGTTCGTGCAGACGCGCTTCAGCCAGTTCATGTACGGCTTCTACCCAGCCGAGTTGCGCTGGCGCGTCGACACCACCGCCTGGCTCGCCATTGTCGGCGCTGCGCCCTTGTTCCTGCGCCAGATGCCGCACAGGGCGCGCTACGGTATCGCCTACCTGGTGATCTATCCGCTGGCCGCGTACTGGCTGCTGCATGGCGGCTTCCTCGGGCTTGAGACCGTGCCCACCAGCCGCTGGGGCGGGCTGATGCTGACCATCGTCATCGCCGCGGTGGGCATTGCCGGTGCTCTGCCGCTTGGCATCCTGCTGGCGCTCGGCCGGCGTTCCAACATGCCGGCGATCCGCGTGCTCTGTGTAACCTTCATCGAGTTCTGGCGGGGCGTGCCGCTGATCACGGTGCTGTTCATGTCGTCGGTGATGCTGCCGCTGTTCCTGCCGGAGGGCATGAACCTCGACAAGCTGATGCGGGCGATGGTGATGGTCGTGTTCTTCGAGGCGGCCTACGTCGCCGAAGTGGTGCGCGGCGGCTTGCAGGCGATTCCCAAGGGGCAGTACGAAGCGGCCGCAGCCATGGGGCTGGGCTACTGGCGCAGCATGGTGCTGGTGATCCTGCCGCAGGCGCTGAAGATGGTCATACCCGGCATCGTCAACACCTTCATCGCCCTGTTCAAGGACACCAGCCTGGTGATCATCATCGGCCTGTTCGACTTTCTCAACAGCATCAAGCGCGCCACGTCCGACCCTGCCTGGCTGGGCATGTCGACCGAAGGCTACATCTTCGCAGCGCTTGTCTACTGGATCTTCTGCTTCGGCATGTCGCGCTATTCCATGCACCTGGAACGCAAGCTCGACACCGGCCACCGGAATTAAAGGATAACCCCATGAACGAGACTTCCCCCCGTTCCGACCAGTCCGTGAAGGTCGGCGAGCCCGTCATCCAGATGCAGGGCGTGCACAAGTGGTACGGACAGTTCCACGTGCTCAAGGACATCAACCTCAGCGTCACCCAGGGCGAGCGCATCGTGCTGTGCGGGCCGTCGGGCTCCGGCAAGTCGACGACCATTCGCTGCCTGAACCGGCTGGAGGAGCATCAGCAGGGACGCATCGTCATCAACGGCGTCGAGCTGACCAATGACCTCAAGCAGATCGAGGCGATCCGCAGTGAGGTCGGCATGGTGTTCCAGCATTTCAATCTCTTTCCGCACCTGACGGTGCTGCAGAACTGCACCCTGGCGCCGATGTGGGTGCGCAAGATGCCGCGTCGCCAGGCCGAGGAGGTCGCCATGCATTACCTCGAACGCGTGCGGATTCCGGAGCAGGCCGACAAGTTTCCGGGGCAGCTGTCCGGCGGCCAGCAGCAGCGGGTCGCGATTGCCCGCGCCCTGTGCATGAAGCCCAGGATTATGCTGTTCGACGAGCCAACCTCGGCGCTGGACCCGGAAATGGTCAAGGAGGTGCTCGACACCATGGTCGGCCTTGCCGAGAGCGGCATGACCATGCTTTGCGTGACACACGAGATGGGCTTCGCCCGCACCGTCGCCGATCGGGTGATCTTCATGGACAAGGGAGAGATCGTCGAGGAGGCCGATCCCGAGACCTTCTTCACCAATCCGGTCAACGACCGCACCAAATTGTTCCTGAGCCAGATTCTGCACTGATGGGGGCAGGTTGGATGCCGGAGGCGAGGCACAGCACCGGAACCAATAGCGCGGCTGTTGGTGCCTGATCCACACTCCTGGGCGCAACCAGGGCGGCAGCGTTGCGGTTGCGCCGCCCCGGACCCGTGGCTCCACTGATAGAAGCGTCTAGAAGCGTCCAGCTTGCCGATCGCTTGATGCAGCCACAACGCTTGCTCCAACCACCGCACCTCGCGCGCCTTTGAAAAAAAACCAAAGGCGCAGTGCTACGGCTGCACCGCTCCGTTCCTGGCCCCACTGATCGAAGCTTCCAGCTTCCCCGCGCCCTTAGCCTCGAAGCCCGTCATGGGCTAGAATACGCGGCCCGACTGCTCCCCTCTCCGAGGCTGTTCCGACGATGTTGATCCTGCGCGGCGCCCCCGCTCTTTCCGCCTTCCGTCACGGCAAGCTCCTGGCCCAGTTGACCGCCAAGGTCCCCGCCATCAGCGGGCTGTATGCCGAGTTCGCTCATTTCGCCGAAGTATCCGGCACGCTTGGCGCGGAGGAGGAGCACGTACTCGCCCGGCTGTTGAAGTACGGGCCTAGCGTCCCGGTGCAGGAGCCGGCCGGTCGGCTGTTCCTGGTGATCCCGCGGTTCGGCACGATTTCGCCCTGGTCGAGCAAGGCGAGCGACATTGCTCGCAACTGCGGACTGGACAAGATTCAGCGGCTCGAGCGTGGCATCGCCTATTACGTGGCGGGCGAGTTATCCGATGCCGATGCCGGGCAGATCGCCGCGGCGCTGCACGATCGCATGACGCAGCTGGTGCTCGAGCGTTTCGAAGACGCGGCCAACCTGTTCAGCCACGCCCAGCCCAAGCCGCTGACGGCGGTTGATGTCCTGGGTGGTGGTCGCGCGGCGCTGGAACGCGCCAACGTGGAGTTGGGGCTGGCGCTGGCCGAGGACGAGATCGATTATCTGGTGACCAGCTTCACCGATCTGGGGCGCAACCCTCACGACATCGAACTGATGATGTTTGCCCAGGCCAACTCCGAGCACTGCCGGCACAAGATTTTCAATGCCAGCTGGGACATCGACGGCGAAAGCCAGGAGAAGTCCCTGTTCGGCATGATCAAGAACACCTACCAGCTGCACGGCGAAGGCGTACTGTCGGCCTACAAGGACAACGCCGCGGTGATCGTCGGCAACGTGGCGGGGCGCTTCTACCCGAATCCGGACACCGGCGAGTACGCGGCCAACCGCGAGCCGGTGCACATCCTGATGAAGGTCGAAACCCACAATCACCCGACCGCCATCGCACCTTTCCCGGGTGCCGCCACCGGTTCGGGCGGTGAAATTCGCGACGAGGGCGCCACCGGCCGTGGCGCCAAGCCCAAGGCCGGGCTGACCGGCTTTACCGTATCGAACCTGAACATCTCCGGTTTCGAGCAGCCCTGGGAAGTCCCGTACGGCAAGCCCGAGCGCATCGTCACGCCGCTGGACATCATGATCGAAGGCCCGCTGGGCGGCGCGGCGTTCAACAACGAGTTCGGCCGGCCGGCGCTGAGCGGTTATTTCCGTACCTTCGAGCAATCGATCACCACGCCCCATGGCGAGGAAGTCCGCGGTTACCACAAGCCGATCATGCTGGCCGGCGGCCTGGGCAATATCCGTGAAGACCATGTGCAGAAGGCCGACATCTCGGTCGGCGGCAAGCTGATCGTGCTCGGCGGCCCGGCCATGCTCATCGGCTTGGGCGGCGGCGCTGCCTCGTCGATGGCGACCGGCAGCAGCTCGGCGGATCTGGATTTCGCCTCGGTGCAGCGCGACAACCCGGAAATGGAGCGCCGCTGCCAGGAAGTCATCGACCGCTGCTGGCAGCTGGGCGAGAACAACCCGATCAAATTCATTCACGATGTCGGTGCCGGCGGTCTGTCCAACGCTTTCCCTGAGCTGGTCAATGACGGCGGGCGCGGCGGGCGCTTCGAGCTGCGTAACGTACCCAACGACGAGCCGGGCATGGCGCCGCTGGAGATCTGGTGCAACGAATCCCAGGAACGCTACGTGCTGTCGGTCGATGCGGCCGACCTCGAGCGTTTCGAAGCGATCTGCCGGCGCGAGCGCTGCCCCTTTGCCGTCGTCGGCGAAGCAACGGCCGAACCGCAACTGACCGTCTCCGACAGTCATTTCGGCAACGACCCGGTCGACATGCCGCTCAATGTGCTGCTCGGCAAGGCGCCGCGCATGCACCGCAGCGCTACGCGCGAAGCCGAATTGGGCGACGATTTCGCCGCCGAGCAGGTTGACCTGAGCGACGCGATCGACCGGGTCCTGCATCACCCGGCGGTGGCCAGCAAGAGCTTCCTGATCACCATCGGCGATCGCAGCATCACCGGCATGGTGGCGCGCGATCAGATGGTCGGCCCCTGGCAGGTGCCGGTGGCTGACTGTGCGGTGACCGCCACCAGCTATGACGTCTATACCGGCGAAGCCATGGCCATGGGCGAACGCACCCCGCTGGCCCTGCTCGACGCGCCCGCCTCGGGGCGTATGGCGATTGGCGAAACCCTGACCAACCTGGCCGCGGCCCGCATCGAGAAGCTTTCCGACATCAAGCTGTCCGCCAACTGGATGGCTGCGGCCGGACATCCAGGCGAAGACGCGCGCCTCTACGACACCGTCAAGGCCGTCGGCATGGACTTGTGCCCGGCGCTGGGGATCACCATCCCGGTAGGCAAGGACTCGATGTCGATGAAAACCCGCTGGAACGAGGCGGGCACCGAGAAGAGCGTGACCTCGCCGCTGTCACTGGTGGTGTCCGGCTTCGCGCCGGTGGTCGACATCCGCCAGACCCTGACGCCGCAATTGCGGTTGGACAAGGGCGAAACCGATCTGGTCTTGATCGACCTCGGCCGCGGGCAGAACCGCATGGGCGCGTCGATCCTGGCACAGGTCTATGGCCATATGGCGCGCCAGGCTCCGGATGTCGATGATGCCGAAGACCTGCAGGCGTTCTTCGCCGTGATTCAAGGTCTCAACGCTGACGGTTTGCTCTTGGCCTATCACGATCGGTCTGACGGCGGGTTGCTGACGACCGCGTTGGAGATGGCCTTCGCCGGCCATTGCGGCCTCGCGATCAACCTCGACAGCCTGGTCGACAGCGCGACGCAGATTCCGGCAGCGCTGTTCAATGAGGAATTGGGTGCGCTGATTCAGGTTCGCCAGGGTGATACCGAAGTGGTGCTGGCCCAGTTCAGCGCTGCAGGGCTCGCAGACTGCGTGTCGGTCATCGGTCAGCCGGTCAACAACGCTCACGTGGCATTCCGCTTCGAGGGCGCCGACGTGTTCGCCGGCGATCGTCGGCTCCTGCAGCGCCAGTGGGCCGAAACCAGCTACCGCATCCAGCGGCTGCGCGACAACGCCGACTGCGCCGATCAGGAATTCGATGCGCTGCTCGAGGAGGACAACCCGGGCCTGGGCGTTACCTTGGGCTTCGACGTCAATGAGAACATTGCCGCGCCATTCATCAAGCGCGGCGTCAGGCCTGAAGTGGCGATCCTGCGCGAACAGGGCGTCAACGGCCAGACCGAGATGGCGGCCGCGTTCGACCGGGCTGGTTTTGCCGCGGTCGACGTGCACATGAGCGACATCCTGGCCGGGCGCATCAGCCTCGAACGCTTCAAGGGGCTGGTGGCCTGTGGTGGCTTCTCCTACGGCGACGTGCTGGGGGCTGGCGAAGGTTGGGCCAAGTCGATCCTGTTCAACGGTCGCGCCCGTGAGGACTTCAGCGCCTTCTTCGAGCGCAAGGACAGTTTTGCCCTGGGCGTCTGCAACGGTTGCCAGATGTTGTCCAACCTGCACGAGCTGGTGCCGGGCAGTGAGTCCTGGCCGCACTTCGTGCGCAACCGCTCCGAACAGTTCGAGGCGCGGGTGGCGATGGTGCAGGTGCAGGATTCGCCGTCGATCTTCCTTCAGGGCATGGCGGGTTCGCGGTTGCCGATCGCCATCGCCCACGGTGAAGGGCACGCCGAGTTCGAGAGCGAGGAAGCGCTGCTGGAGGCCGATCTGTCCGGCACCGTCGCGCTGCGCTACATCGACAACCACGGCAAGGTCACCGAGCGCTACCCGGCCAACCCGGGCGGCTCGCCCCGCGGCATCACCGGTCTGACCACCCGCGACGGCCGGGTGACCATCATGATGCCGCACCCCGAGCGGGTGTTCCGTGCGGTTACCAATTCCTGGCGCCCTGACGAATGGCAGGAAGATGGCGGCTGGATGCGCATGTTCCGCAATGCGCGGGTCTGGGTGGACTGAGGCGCCAAGCGACAGCGGACGAGCCCGGCACGCTTGCGCGTGCCGGGCTTTTTCTTGCGCGGCAGGAGCGGTGCGTTAGGGCGTGAACCAAGCGTCGGCGTCCGCGTCTGATGTCCGCTGGAGGGAGCGCGAGCTCTGCGACTGTCATCGATAACCAGGCGGAGCGGGGTGCGTCGCTGGGCATTTGTAGCGGGAGACGTGAATGTACAAGCTGTGTTTCTAGGTGTTCTTCTGAAATCGCTTATTTATCAATGAGTTACCGCTGCACAGATAAGCCTGTTCCACCCATCCTTTCTACGCAAACAGTTCGCCTACACGAAGCGCTGATGTTTGCCAGGAAAATACCTATCGTTTTCTGCGATATTTCTCAAACCCCCTCAGCACAGCCGTCTAGTCGAAGCTGAGCTTTGCATTGTGCAGTCGGAGTTGAGCAAGGCCCGCCGTGACCTCAGGCAGCTTGCAGACTTGTACCAGAGCGCAGCGGATGAGCTTGCACGGCTGAAGGTGGCCCATGAGGCGTTGGGCACGGAGAGAAATCGGCTTTATGTCGAGTGTGTAGGTCTGAAGAATCGGATCAACTACACGCCGTACAGTAGTGTTCCTTGAGGATTAAGCTGTAGGATGCCGATTCGCTATCACACGGAGGTGCGTCCCATGACTCTAAGCAATCCCGTTCCAGCAAAAATCACTGAAGCCCTTACCACCATTCAAAGGTTGTTGCTTCAAGGTGAAGAGGTAAAGCTCTTTTCGTACCAAGTGCGACTACGCGCTTTGGCACACCGTCGAGTCGTTGTCGTTGCCACACCTATGCGGTTGATAATCTTCAAACGTCGCTTGATCGGTGGGTACGATATGGCGGATATCCGGTGGCAGGATTTGCGAGACGCAAGGATCAACGAAAGCTTGTTGGAGAAGTATTTCGGTGCGCACTTTATGCTGTTCACTTCCAACGGCAAGCACAGCGTCTCAGGCCTTAACGTAGAGCAGGCACGGCAAGTTTATGTCTTCTGCCAGCAGCAAGAGCAGGAGTGGCGGGAGAAGAACCGCATTCGCACGATTGAGGAAGATCGCGCTAAAGCTGGTGGTGTGTATCTGCCGCAATCTTCGCCTGTGCCAGAGCAAAGCGTGTCATCGTCTCTGACTGAACGGCTACGCAAAGCAAAGGAAATGCTGTCCGAAGGGCTGATCTCTGATGCTGAGTTTGAAACCATCAAGGCCAGAGTAGTTAACGAGCTTTAAACACCCGCAATGTATGCACTCAAAAAGGATTTCCCATGCTCAAGAAACTTGCCGTCATAGCCGTGCTGTCAGGATTGGTTGCCAATGCCAACGCTTGGGAGGACGTTAACTACACGAGAATGTTGCCATCCGGTGCGGTGTATTGCACCAGTCAAGGCAAGCTGGAGGAGTTTGGCGGATATGCTCAGGATGGTGATGAGCGTGGCGCTGACAGGATGATCGAAAGCGGATCATGCCGCATCAGCTCCGGTATGAAGGTCCAAGTGTTTCAGGAAGATAATGGCTTTCTCGTCACTTTCCTATCGCCCAGCGGCAAGGCGTTTTACACCTTCAAAGCCTTTCTCTGATTGTTGGATAATAACCAACCCTGCCAGGAAAGCACTGCCCCTGACCTGTAGATCAGTTTTCCCCATTCCCCAAAATATGGCGTGGGCTATGAGCCATTAAGCCTGTCCAGAATGCCGGGCGAATATCACGGCCAAGCGCCTAAAATATCGAGGGGTGTAGACGCGCTAAAGCACAGCCTTTGGGGTAGCACGGACATCAGAGAGAACGTCGTTCTATGCTGCTGTTTGCACGCTAAAACAGGGGTTTGCGGCTGCGTTTGAGGGCTGTTTGGCAGGCATAAAGAAGCCCCACCATGACGGCAGGGCTTTTGTATGGCTGAGCTTGGGTTCAGATCATGTACTCATCATAGGTGCTGTCTACTTCAGCTTGGGTGAGGCCAAGGTAATGCATCGTTATCGATGGGCTTGAGTGGTTCAATACCTTACAAATCATCTCGATTGATACGCCAGCACTGTGCATGATCCAGCCGCGAGTCTTACGCATGCTGTGTGTACCGAGCTGAAGCCCCATCTCATCACCAACAGCTTTGAACGCATTGGCTACTGCTACCCGGCTAACCGGCTTGCCCTTGGCTCTGTTCGATTCCACTTCAAACAGATAGGTGTGGGTAGGGTGTGCAGCGTGCCGAGCCTTAGCGATGCCTAGTGCCTTGTCGTTGAGCTTGATAGAGCGCGTCTTGCCGGTCTTGCTCTCTACGACTACAAGGCGACCTGTCAGAGCCTGAGCCATCGTTACCGACAACAGGTCACTGATACGAAGCGCAGCCTGTAGGCCAAACTCCCAGATGTCTGCATAAAGGGTGTTGCCCTTGGCATTGAGCTTCAGCTTGCGAGTGATGTAAGCCACGTCTTCACGAGTTTTGACCGCTTCTACTGACTTCATCCTTATTTACTCCAAGCTGCTATGCATTCGATGTGTAAATTAGAACACAAGCAGATGGACCAGAGCAAGCGTTCATGGGCTTCGCTAGTTAACAGAATACTATTCTGTAAATTAGAGCCTTACCTTCCTGCCTTCGCTTCTAAAAGCTTGAGCCTTTGCTTCATCTCTCTAAAGCCATCATCTACACGTTCAGCCAATTTGTTATGCCTGCCTTCGTGGTAGACAGACAAGCTGTCGATACGCTGTGTCAGACCATCGACGGATGATACCCAAGTGCCTTGTACGGATACCAACACCCAAAGCAGTACAACCATCAACGCCATGTTGAGGAAGCGAACAGCATCCCACGCATAACTGCGTGTATTAGTAATCTTCATAGGAAATGTACCTCTAATTGAATATATCTATTCTTGTTTTGTGTGTGCGGTGAAAGTTTTGCGGATAAGGGGAAGAATCGGCTTAGTAAACCTGACTCTTGAGTCAATAAACATGAGGGGCTTAAAGAAGGGGCGGCTGGCGCCCCCTCCCTTACTATCTAAATGCCTTCTGTGTTAGCTAATGTGTTCTAGCACGTCAGTGGCGTGCTACTCGCCATATGGGAAATTGGAAGCTGCCTCACGGAAAGCGTCTTCTAGTCCCCAATGGAACAGCTGCTTGATATGTGGCGTTAACTCGTCTTTCAGCTGATCGGCATTGGTGGCCTGCGTATGGATTACTAACGCTCCAGGCTGAACGGTGACGCTGTTGGTGCTGCTGTTGCTTGCCGGTGGCATAGACAAAGTCGGTGGCCTATTCCAACTACTAACATTTTCAAGGGCCAGCAACGTCTGAGGGTCTTGTTTACTTCTCATCCCCTCAAGCATGGCGGCAGGGATGCCCCAATCAGAGGGAAGCCGCTTAAGAGGGGTGGCTTTAGGAGCCTCAGAAGAGCCTGAAGGCGCTCCCCAACTGCCCGTAGAACCTGATGGACCCCAGCCACCTGTTGCCCCGCCTGTATTCTCTTCATCACCAAATACACTCTTCAGCGGGTCTTTGATGACACCAGAGCCCCAATTCAGAAGCTTAGCGGCAAGAGATGTACCTGACGCTGCTACGTCATAGAACACGTCGCGGAGAGGTTCCATCGACTCCTGAAGCTTTCGCTGCGCGTCAACATAGTCAAGGGCGGCTTTGGACAACGGGCCTTGCACTGTGCGTTCAAGCTCTTCTGCAAGCTTCATATTAGAAAGGCGTGCTTCTGCCCCTTGAATGCTATTTGATAGCTCGTCTACTCGCCCGGCTGCTTCCTTTGCACTCATCTCATAGCCACGCAGAACGTCTTGGACACTTACTTGGCGCTTGGACAGAGCGTCGAGGAATGATTCTGTTCCTTGCTTGCCTGTGCGTTCTGCAAACGCTTGTTGAATATATTTCTTGATTGCAGGATTGCTGTCTGCAAGTTGTTGATTCAGCTCTTCACCGCGTAGATACCCAACACCGAGAGTTTGCTGAAGAGCGTATGCTTGGCGTTCAATAGACTGCTGATCGCCACCATTACCACGTGTTGCTGTGGCTACGTTTTTATAAAGGTCAAAGCCTTGCTCTGCTGTCATACCAGAGCTTTGAGCTTGTTTCATAAAGCGCGAGTAGCCTTCAATCTGGCTTTCTGCCGTGATACCAAGCCTGTCAGCAAGAGAGAATAGATTGTTCGTGAATGTATCCCGTCTTTCCCGGCTACCGCCTACAGCTGTTTCCAACTTGAGACGCTGACCTTCCCTGACGCCTGTTAGCTGGCGTAATTCGTTTGTTTTGCTAACACCATAGGCACCAGCCCCAAGTACAGCACCAGCGGCAATACCAGCAGGGCCAAGACTGGCAAAGCGTCCAGCCACAGGGAGAGAGGCACCAATACCAAACCCACTACCAAACCCACCACCACCGCTGAAGGAGGAGGCAAGTCTTTGTTGCACGCCACCGTAGACGTTCCCCCCACCGCCTGTGCCAGCTACTGTCTTGACGTTGATTCGGGCAGCGTTCGCGCTGCGCTGGAAGACATTTTTAAATTGCTGTGTGATCTTGTTTTGATCCAGCCTTACGTTTCCAATCTTTATCTCAAGAAGGCGACCAACGCGGTTGAGTTCTGTTTGTGCCCCTCTCTGCAACGAGAGGCTATCGAATTTGAATTTCTTTACTTTCAATTCTGGGAGCACGAAAGACTTCCCGAAGTTTGTTTGTAAGCGCTTGGAGAAAGCCATAAAGCTTTTCTCCATCTGCTTCATCTGCTTGTCGACAATTGTCAGCTGTCTTTTGTCAACCTGAAAGCCGATGCCGACTGTGTATTTTGAAATCTGCATAATTGTTCCTATTGTTTTTAAAATGCTGTTATGTATTGTCGTGCGTATGTAATGGAATACAAATCTACGAAGCGTATAAAAGAGGCTTCGTCTTCGTGCCCACCCACTTGCACACCATTGATTAGAAGAGCTGTGTTGATCCAGTTGATGCTGTAGCTGCCTATCTTCTTGCAGAAATCTAAAAGGCTGCTGCCGTAGCTGAATACTGTGTAGGCAACGGGACTTTCTACAAGAACAGATAGTTTTGTATTCCCTACACGGTGTGTAGAAATACGAACAGGGAAGAGAATTGATTTTAATGCTTCGAGGTCGGCTGTGTTGTCTACGATTAGCCAATAGTAATATGACATTTATTTTTCTTCTTATAAGAGGGGAGCCTCCGTTGGAAGCATCCCCTTGTTGTCCTTACTCTGCCGGGATAAGTCCCCGTTCAAGCAACCGTGCACGAATAATCTGATCGAGCAGGGAAGTGTTGGGCTTGTGCTTGGCTTCTGGGACGAAGCCCTCAGCGGCTTGAGAGATGATGGCAACATATTTATCAATCTCAGCTTGAGAAAGCTCTGTCTTCTTAGGTGAGGTAGTAGCTGGTTTGGGCTGTGTAGCTTTCTGAGTTTTCAATTTCTCGTGAGCTTTGATAATCTGAGTCATATGGCGGTCAGTCATTATTTTGATTCCTTGTTGATCAGCGAGTTAAAATATTCTTGGGCTTCCGCAGCAGCTTGAGCACGCTGTTTTGCTTCTTTGTCTTCTTGCTTCTTCAGCTCTTTTGCTTGCTCTCGCTCGAAGAGTTGTTTGGTGAGCAGTTCGACCTGGGCTTTGTTGTGAGCCTCGATTGATTGTTCATATTTCTCTTTAACGTCGAGCCGGATCTGTTCAAGGTCAGCAGCTTGGAGAGCTTCAGGCTTGATTAAAAAAGCCGAATAGCTACCAGGGCCGGAGCTTGCTGGTAATGTTTGATGGAGCGTATAGCCTTCATTGTGTAGTTTGATAAGCTCCTCACAGAATAGAACGAACAGGGGTTTATTCAGCTTGTGGCAGGCTTGTAGTGAGTTTTGGTATTGCTCTTCAGCCTTAACAATAAGAGCATCAAGCTCTTCTTGAGAGAAATGGCGTGGCATTTGGACGTGCTGCTTTTGAATAGTTGTCATCTTTGTTTCCTCTTTGCTTTATTTAGGGCGTAAGGTGCCCATTGTTGCAGTTCGGGATGATCTGCAAATTCGTTTATTAATTAGGGGTTGTTTGAGTCTTTACTTGCCACCCATAGGGTAGGGTGGGTGTATCATCTATCGTTTAAAACAAGGGCATATTATGCAGCGAAAGCGCGGTTTAGAACGGGTCTGGAAACTCTTCCACCAATCCCTGCTTGCGTGCTGGCTGGCTTGAGCAGGGAACAAATGTATTATTATTGAATACGTGCGGTATACCTTTGAATAGAAATTGCAAGTCATATTCCGCTTCAAATATCTTGATGTTCTTCCGAGCACACCATTCAGCCATCTCATTACTGACATCACCATTTGGTTTAAACCGCCGTGTTGGCATGTCAGCCAAGGAGACACCATGTACTGTCGCTGACGCTTCTTCTTGCACTACAACAACAGTCTCTGGAACCTTGCTCTGCTCGCTGTAGCTGAAAGAATCAGCATACGAACCATCATCCTCAAGCTCTTGCAGGTCTTGGTATGCGTCCACTGGCACAGCCTCAGAGGCCCATCCAGCACCAGCAAGAACGAAGTCATCCATAGCCGGGGCAGGTTGAGCCTTCTGCGGTTCTGGGGCTTGCTGCTGCTGCGGCGGCGTCTTGGACCGGGTAGGCTTCTTGTCTTTCTGCACCAGCATTAGGTCTTTAGTAATCACATAGCTGTTGCTGACACGTGCTCCGCCCATTGGCTTCTTTTCTACGTGCAGCACATCAGAATCAATCAGCTTTTTAATAAATCGTTTGACTGTAGACAGGCCCACACCACAGTAGGTAGCGATCTCATCTTGGTTATCAAACCAAACACCGTTTTGTTCTTTGAAGAATTGGAACCTATCGAGCATCCAGCACCAAACAATCTTATCTTCACAGGACAAAGGATAAACAACCTCCACAACCTCTCCGGTAGGGACACGCTTACCTTTCTCGTTCTCCACCATTACTAATTCCAAGCCGTTCCAGCCGGTGGCAGTTAGCAGTTCACGATACACAGCGAAGTAGGGGGAGAGTTGTTTTTCAGTTTTTGCAAAGAGTTGTGTTGCCATTGTTATTCTCCTTAAAGGATGGAATTTGGATAAGTTGTTTAAATACAGCAGACACTGCTTTGTTGCAGGAGTGGGTGGGACTTTCATGTCCCCATAGCTCCATCAGCTGCAACAGTTCTTCGCTTGCTTGTTCACCAAGCGTGATCCTGATTTTCATATTGCACCTCTAAACGTTAATTAGATTCCCGTGGGTCTGTCAGACACTCGGGGAATTATTCTTCCTATCGATCTTGCGATCTTTGCACCAACAAAAATGTATAACAGCTGAAAGCTGATGCACCATCAATGCAAATACAGTCACCACAATACCAAGCTTTGCTTTTATGCTCTTTCTCTTTACTGTGCTGAGCGTGAGTCGAAGACGAACAAGATTGCACAAGGTCTGAATGATGGGGCTACGTGCGAACAGCCGAAGGCGAGAGCTAAGTAGAACCATTCAAACATCAGTAGAAAGAAATTTAAGCTTTTGGCTTTTATTCTTTATTTCTATATCTTTATCTCTACCATCTTTATTACTACTGGTTCCCACAGACCTACGGCCGGGTGTCTGGCAGAACCACGGGCGGGTGTCTGCTGGACCTATGGGGATTCTCTATGGCTTCACCTCCTTCTTCAAAAGCTGATTGATGTGTTCGCTCAGTGTGAGCTGCTGTTGTCGTGCATCTTGTTCAAGCTTGGACAACAGCTCAATCTCAAGAAGCAGTGTTTGTCTTTGGTAGCACGAAGTGCCGATATACATAACATCACGCATTGTTCACCTTCCGTAGTGTGTCAATCAGTTCGTTGTATCTGTGCAAGTCCAGGATTAGATTCAATGCTTCAGAAAAGCTGTGAAGCTTTCGTTCTTTCATCACTTGCAAAATGTAGTCATGGTTCCTACGGTTCAAATCAGCCTTATATGCATTAGGTTGCTTCATCAATCAGTGCTCCTATGAATATCTCCAAAGCTTTCAATTGATCTGGCTCTTTGATCTTGAAAAGCAGTGATCGAATAGCTTGCTTTTGTTGATACCTACGCACACGGCACAGATTTGAGCAGGTGGCGTGGTTTTTTCTAAGTGATGTAAATAGCTTGTTGCACCAGCAACATGAGATTTGTTCGGACACAGGTATACCTCCAGTGGTATAGGATTATTAACAGTTGGGTTTTGATCAGGTATTACAGAGGGTGTTGCGGTGCTACAGGGTATTGCTATTACTGCTTATTCTTAACTTCGTTTATTATCTCTTCTAAGCTTTTGTCTGGTTGTGCTCCCGCTTCAGCAGCTACAGCAAGGAGAAGATGCTCAGCTTTCACTACCTCTGTTGCTGCCCGGTAAAGATCTGCCATAGCGTTGCCTACTCGATTATAGGGATGGTCAGGGTTAACGTGTGAACCATCAGCCATCCAGTTCTTTATCACCTTCTCGAATTCTGTACTGTCCAACCAGCTCCAGTCTCGACGTCTGATATAGTCCATTCTCGACTGACATTTAGTAGAACAGACCTTTTTGCTTTCTCGTTTTGTTTGCATAGGTGCGGAACACCAAATGCATTGTTTGATAATGAGGGCCATTTTATTTTCTCCGTAAAAATATAAGATAATTGTTAAATAACGAGTAGAAACCAAAGAAAAACCCAGCACTGGAAGAAGCTACTGGGTTATTCAGAGGACAACAGCTAAAAACATTGTCCTTAAAGGTAATGAAAATAGCAGGACGAATTCTTATAACGTACCGTGAAATTCTATAGCAATAAAGATGAGGACGCCCTGTCGAAGACTTTCGTAGAAGGCAACTATAGAATAAGAGCAAGGAGGGTTATACCTGCGGAGTTAAATTGCTTAACTCACGAACACCATATTTGAAAAGCTGGTGCTAACTTTCAAGCGACCTAAGGAAAGGTAAAACGACCAACAACGCAACAACGCACGAACAAAAACAAAGGAACAACTTTACCGCCAAGTGGGCGGTTATATTCAACAAAGAAAAAGAGAAGGAAGAACGAAGAGGAGAAAGCTTTTCTAATTCACTGGGTTAATTATAACAAAGTTAACTTCTAAATTGCAAGCAAAGTAACAATTAGATACATCTTAGTAGATAGTATTTACATTGTCTTTAGAAAGTTCAAGATGATTGCTGGTGAATTAAACTAATTGCTCCACCTCTATGATTATGTTAACCCGGAAAGTGCATTTTGTCAATATAGTGACTGTTCACTTAGTTGCTGTTCAGTGCGACCTTAGTTGCTGTAAGCCCGATGTTATAAGGGTTGTAGTGCTTTTAAACGTTATTAATTATTTTTCACTTTGTAATCATATCCGACGAACGGTAGTGTGCCCATTCAACTCTTATAAGGTTGTGGTGTGCTTTTGCTGATAAGCCGTCTGAACCTCACCAAGAAAAAAGGCGAGGGAAATATTCTAACATTAAAAGTTAGATAGACAAACAAAAACTTGCGCGTTTCTATAAATTGTGAAAGTCCTATGCTACAGCGCGTTAAATCGCTTTATATGCTTGTAGAGCTACATAGGTAGCAGTAAATGCCTATCGTCGTTTTTAGCTCCGAATTTCCCCACTAAAACCCCTGTTCCGTTCGATGTTTAGGGGAAGGCGAAAGACAGTGTATTGATTGCTTCTGTTTTCTGAGTCATCGAAGCACCCGACGAGTAGACATCAAAAGAGATATGCCCCACCTCATGGCCAAGTAGAGCGGGGATTATCAGAGGCGACACGCCAGCCTGTTGCAGCTGAGTGGCGGTGCATTTGCGGAAGCTGTGGAATACGTGCCGGTCGCTGAATCCCTGTGCACGCTTAAGCTTGGTGAACCGCTGCGACAATGCGTTCAGCCTGATGCCTGATTTTGTTTTGTCGTTACCCTGGAACAGGTAGCCATTGTTCTTCTCTGCCAGTTCAAGCCGTGCCCTGTATAAAGGAAGGAGCCTGTCCGCAATCGGTAACGTCCGGATGCCCGCTGCTGTCTTTGCGTCGTCAACCATGAAGCCAACAGGCACACCATTCTCAAACATGGTGCTGTTGGTGCTGATACGGCCAAGCTCTTCGATGCGGCAGCCTGTGTAGCAGGCAAAGGCGATCAGGTCAGCAAGGTCTTTGTCTTTGTTCGCTGCTGCACGGTGTAGCTGCTCAGCTTCTTCTCTTGTGTACGCTGCCCAGCTCCCTCCAGCAGTGGCACCAACACGAGCGTGCTCATGCCCTGTGAAGGGGTCCGCCGCACTTCTGAATTGATCGCGAAATGGAGCGTCGTACTTGATTGCCCACCGCCAGATTTTGCGCAGTGCCCATAGGTGACCTTTTCGGGTCTGAGCATTGGAGCCGACAACATCGAGGTATTCGGCAACGCTATCGAAGTCGAGGGGCTTGCCTTCCGCTGTTAGCCAATCGCTGAATGCTTTTATCTTAGACAGGGCAACGCTACGGGTGCGCTCGTTATCTGACTGGGTGGCAAGGTGGGCAGCAAATCGCTCTTGTAAGCTTTTACTGATTGGTGACTTGGGCTTGTACGTTCTGTGGTCCGCAAGGATGGCTTGTAGCTCCTTAGAGTCGGTCACATTGTATTGCTGAGCGAGGCGGCGGGCTGATGCCTGTGATGCCCACTCTGCGAAAGCCTTGAGTTGACCGACTTGCTCGGTAAGTGGTTTGTCTCTGATATCGAACCTGAAAGCGGGGCCGGATGGCGTGAACCCTTGTCCCGCTAATTCCTTATGCACTCGTTCCGCCTCCGCTTCTGCTTCCGCTAATTGCTCGGGGGTCGGTTCGGGGTGTTGGGAGATGCCGGCAAGCTGGAGTGTCCTTGTCTGCACATGCTCAGCCATCGCCTTCGACGCCTCGAAAGCCTCTTCTCGCCAAAGATCGCCGCGTTTAAGTTTCTCGTCACGTATTGCGCGAAATTGCGATTTCCAATGTCCAATTTGTGTGGCCGCAAGCTCACGAGCCAGCGTCTTATCGCCAGTTTTCAAGCTTTTGCTGAGAATCTTGCGGTTGCCAAAGGCAGGCCGTAGGTCTTGAGGTATATCAAGGCGAACGTGGTAAGTGGTTCCACGTTGAATGAGATGGTTCGGCTTGGCTGGCATACTGGCGTCCCGTCAGGTCTACCCAGCGATTCTACGCATTATTTCTACCCAAAAGCATAGCGGAACACAGTGAGGCCGCATGTTTACTGGCTTACAAGGTGATTTATGTACAAGCTGTGTTTCTACGTGCCGGAGAGCCATCTGGACGCGGTCAAACAGGCAATTTTCGCTGCCGGTGCGGGACGCATCGGCGCCTATGACAGCTGTTGCTGGCAGGTGCTCGGGCAGGGGCAGTATCGCCCACTAGAGGGCAGTCAGCCTTACCTGGGCCAGGCCGGTCAGCTGCAGCTGGTGGCGGAGTGGAAAGTGGAGCTGGTGGTGGCCGACGACGTCATTCACGACAGCGTCAAGGCGCTCAAGCGCGCTCATCCCTACGAGACGCCGGCATTCGATGTCTGGCGGCTGACCGACATGCAGTTCTGATCCGCTGCCGAGACGCCCGCAGGCGCCTCGGTCGAACGGGTATGGGGTTCACACCGTGACGTTCAGGCGCACCTCGATGTTGCTACGCGTCGCGTTCGAGTAGGGGCATACCTGGTGCGCCGCCTCGGTCAGCTTGTCGGCCGTGGCCTGGTCCATGCCTGGCAGGCTGACATTCAGTTCCACTTCCAGCCCGAACCCTCCGGGAATCTGGCCGATACCCACCTTGCCGGTCACCGCTGTGTCGGCCGGCAGCGCCTGCTTGAGCTGTCCTGCGGTGAACTTCAGTGCGCCGATGAAGCAGGCCGAATAGCCGGCGGCGAACAGCTGCTCAGGATTGGTGCCGTCGCCGCCCTGGCCGCCCAGTTCGCGCGGCGTCGACAGTTTTACATCGAGCGCGCCGTCCGGCGTGGCGGCGCGGCCGTCACGGCCTCCCTTGGCGGTAGCGGTGGCGGTGTAGAGGGCTTTGATGCTCTGCATGGCGTGTTCCTTTCGTGAGGTTCGGACGTGGTACGGCGACAAACCTAGCGCGTTAATAGTTTGCGCGCAAGATAATCGGCTGCACGCACCGGGCAGGCCATGGCGGGTGGGGCTGTGCTCAGCGCGCGCCCAGAAGCGCGTCGCGCAGCGCCGCCAGCTGGTTGCGCAGCGCCCGCAACGCGTCGGGGGACAGTCCTGCGCATTCGCTCATGCAGCTTGGAAAGGGCCGGGCGCGCTCGTGCAGGGCGCGTCCGGCATCGGTCAGGTGCAGCTCAACGACACGTTCGTCCGCGCTGCGCCGCGTCCGCCTGATCAGCCCCTCGGTCTCCAGGCGCTTGAGCAGGGGGGTCAAGGAGCCGGGCTCGGTCAGCAGGCGTGCACTGATTTCGCTGACAGTGATCCCGTCGCGCTCCCACAGCACCAGCATCGCCAGGTATTGCGGATAGGTCAGGCCGATCTGCTGGAGCAGTGGCTTGTA
Source organism: Stutzerimonas stutzeri (assembly GCA_002339675.1). Lineage (GTDB taxonomy): Bacteria > Pseudomonadota > Gammaproteobacteria > Pseudomonadales > Pseudomonadaceae > Stutzerimonas > Stutzerimonas stutzeri_O. The sequence goes on along the minus strand of DDKB01000015.1, from coordinate 76,183 downwards.
GGCCTTGGTCATCTGCAGGGATGCGGAGTAAAGGGCGAAACACAGCTGGTTATCCAGCAGCAGCTGGTCGTCCGGGGGCGTCTTGGTCATGGGGGTCCGGTGTGCGTGGATAAGCCGGTTCACGCCTGGCGTGCGGCTCAGGGGCGGATCTCGATCAGCGTGCCGTCCTTGACCAGGTTCCATATCTCGCGCATGTCATCGTTCTTTAGGGCAATGCAGCCCTCGGTCCAGTCCAGGGTATGGAAATACCACTCGGGGTACTCGTCGTCCAGCGGGGTGCCGTGGAGCATGATCATGCTGCCGGGGCGCATCCCTTCGCGGCTGGCCCGTGCAAGGTCGCGGGCGTTCGGGTAGGAGATGTGCATGGCCAGGTTGTACTTGTCCGAGGTCTTGCGCCAGTCAATCCAGTAGAGGCCTTCAGGGGTGCGCTGATCCCCTTCGCGCTGCTTGGGACCCTGTTGCTTGCCCAGCGAGACGCGGTAGCTCTTCATGGTGACCCCGCGGCTGATCAGATCTAGCCGGCGCTCTGATTTGACCACCAGCACCTTGTCGATAAAGGTGTCGTCGAGCATGGGCGCGGCAGTGGCGTGGGACAGGTTGGCAAAGATGAAACAGCAGATCGCTAGCAGCCAGCGCATTGGGTCGTTCCTGAATCCTTACGGCATCAGACCTGTTTGCGCGCCATCCGCATGGGATCGATGGCCTCGTTGCGCACCGGGAAGGTCTGCTGCACCCGGTCGGCGAAAAAGTATTCTAGGGTACGGCCTACGGTCGGGAAAGCCAGCGCTGACCAAGGGATTTCGGCTTCCCGGAAAAGCGCCACCTCGAGACTTTCTTCGCCGGCCCGAAAAACCGGCTCGAGCAATTCGGCGCGGTAGAACACATAGACCTGATTGATGTGCGGCAGGTCGAACAGGGTATAGAGCTGCAGGTCGCCGACCTCGGCGCAGGCTTCCTCGAGCGTCTCGCGCGCAGCTGCCGCCTGCACGGTTTCGCCGTTCTCCATGAAACCGGCCGGCAGCGTCCAGAAGCCGCGGCGCGGATCGATCGCGCGACGGCACAGCAGCACCCGGTCGCCCCAGACCGGCAGGCAACCCGCAACGATGCGCGGGTTCTGGTAGTGCACGGTACCGCAGGTGCCGCAGACGAAACGGAGCCGGTTATCCCCGGCCGGGATCTGCTGCACGATGGCATGGCCGCACTGGCTGCAATAGTTCATGGGGTTTCCTTGTGGTGAGAGCCGGACGCCAGCGCCCGGTCGTGTCGGTTTCGGCAGCGCGGCGTGGCCGATCGGGCAGGGTCGCCCGGCTTGCCGCGTTTCGCCTTTGACCGTCTTGGGCGCTTCGATGATTCATGCCATGATGCCTGTCAAAGACAGAAAGAGAAGTTTCATGCTGGACACGATTCTCCAACGCGTGCGCGATTACTCCCCGCACCTTCTGGAGCCCGAAGGTCGCATGCCCGAAGCGGCCGTGCTGATGCCGATCACCCGTACTTCCTCGCCCGAGCTGGTGCTGACCCTTCGCGCCAGCGGCCTGTCGACCCACGGCGGCGAAGTCGCTTTCCCCGGTGGCAGACGTGATCCGGAGGACCGGGACCTGATCCACACAGCGTTGCGCGAGGCCGAGGAAGAAGTCGGGCTGGTGCCGGGCATGGTCGAGGTGGTCGGGCCGCTCAGCAGCCTGGTGTCGCTGCACGGCATTCACGTCACGCCCTATGTCGGCATCGTGCCGGACTACGTCGAATATCGGGCCAACGATGCGGAGATCGCCTCGGTATTTTCCGTGCCGCTGGAGTTCTTCTGTCAGGACGCGCGCGAGGTGACTCATCGCATCGATTATCAGGGTGGCGCCTGGTACGTTCCCTCCTACCGCTACGGCGGTTACAAGATCTGGGGGCTGACGGCGATCATGATCGTCGAGTTGGTGAATCTGGTGTATGACGCCGGTATCGAGATGCGCCGTCCGCCCGCTTCGTTTATCGATCTGAACCATAAAAAAAGGTGATGCGCATGAAATACCGCCTGGGTGACGCCCTCGTCCAAACCCATCCGCAGAGCTGGGTCGCGCCCACGGCCACGCTGATCGGCAAGATCCGCCTGGAGGCGGGCGCCAGCGTCTGGTTCGGTGCGGTGCTGCGCGGCGACAACGAGCTGATCCATATCGGCGAAAACAGCAACGTGCAGGACGGCAGTGTCATGCATACCGACATGGGGCATCCGTTGACGCTGGGCACCGGCGTGACGGTCGGCCATAACGCCATGCTGCATGGCTGCAGCGTGGGCGACTACAGCCTGGTGGGCATCAATGCGGTGATCCTCAACGGCGCGAAGATCGGCAAGTACTGCATCATCGGCGCCAATACGCTGATCGCCGAGGGCAAGGAGATCCCGGACGGCTCGCTGGTCGTGGGTTCGCCCGGTAAGGTGGTGCGCGAACTGACCGAGCAACAGAAGAAGATGCTCGAGGCGAGCGCGGCGCACTACGTGCACAACGCCCAGCGCTACGCGCGTGATCTGGCGGAGCAGGTCGATTGAGCGCAGGGGAGAAACCGGTGGCTTCGCCCTGCGCGAGCATCTGTGCACTGGACGAAGCCGATCGATGCAGTGGTTGCCAGCGCAGCATCGACGAAATCCGCCGCTGGAGTCGGATGGACAACCGCGAGCGGCTCGAGGTGCTCGAGCGTTGCCAGGAGCGCGCGCGTGCAGCCGGACTGCTGTTCTAGCAGCGGCGTGCTTCTGGTCTTTTCAGGGTTTGCATAACGAGGAACAACATGCCGCGCATTGGTACACCTTTATCGCCCAGCGCTACGCGGGTGCTGCTTTGCGGCTCCGGTGAGCTCGGCAAGGAACTGGTCATCGAGCTTCAGCGCCTCGGCGTGGAGGTGATTGCCGTGGACCGCTACGCCAATGCCCCGGCGATGCAGGTCGCGCACCGGCACCATGTCATCGACATGCTCGATGGGGCAGCGTTGCGCGCGGTGATCGAGCAGGAAAAGCCGCATTTCATCGTGCCGGAGATCGAGGCGATCGCCACGGCAACACTAGTGGAGCTCGAGGGCGAGGGCTATCGGGTGATTCCCACCGCGCGCGCGGCGCAGCTCACCATGAACCGCGAGGGCATCCGCCGGCTGGCAGCCGAAGAGCTGGGCCTGCCTACCTCACCCTACCGCTTCGCCGACTCGCTGGAAGAATGCCGTATGGCGGTCGCCGCGCTGGGCTATCCCTGCCTGGTGAAGCCGGTCATGAGCTCGTCGGGCAAGGGCCAGTCGGTCCTGCGTAGCGAAGCCGATGTCGCCGGCGCGTGGGATTACGCCCAGGCGGGTGGTCGGGCCGGCAAGGGGCGCGTCATCGTCGAAGGGTTCATCGAGTTCGATTATGAGATCACCCTGCTCACGGTTCGCCACGCGGGCGGTACCTGTTTCTGTGAGCCGGTCGGCCACCGGCAGGAGCGGGGCGACTATCGCGAGTCCTGGCAGCCTCAGCCCATGACGCCGACCGCCATGGCCGAGGCCGAACGCATTGCGCTGGCCGTGACCGATGCGCTGGGAGGCCAGGGCGTGTTTGGCGTGGAGCTGTTCGTGAAGGGCGACAGGGTCTGGTTCTGCGAGGTATCGCCGCGGCCACACGATACCGGTCTGGTAACACTGATTTCCCAGGACCTATCCGAGTTCGCACTGCATGCCCGGGCGATCCTCGGGCTGCCCGTCCCCGCGATTCGGCAGTTCGGCCCGTCTGCCTCGGCGGTGCTGCTGGTGAAGGGCGAATCGGGGCAGGTGAGCTTTGGCAACCTGGCGGCCGCCATGGCCGAGCCTGACACGGCGCTGCGGCTGTTCGGCAAGCCGGGTGTCAGCGGACAGCGGCGGATGGGCGTGGCGCTGGCGCGCGATGGCTCGATCGAGGCCGCGCGTGCCAAGGCCGTGCGGGCTGCCGCGGCGATCGATACGCAGCTCTAGTCGGCCGGCCTGGTTCTAGGAGGGATCAGGCGGTGCCGGGCTCTTCGCCGGGTTCGTCGATGACCCAGGCGCGCACGCTTTTGACCCTATTGTCGGCCGCCTGCAAGATCTCCAGGCGGTAGGGGTGGATCTGCAGGCAGATGCCGCTGTCGGGAATGTGTTCCAAGGCCTCGGTGATCAGGCCGTTGAGCGTCTTCGGGCCGTCGCAGGGCAGCTGCCAGCCGAGTGCCCGGTTGACATCGCGCAGGTACGCCGCGCCGTCGATTACCAGGGTGCCGTCATCCTGCGGATGGATATCCGGGCTGCGCAAGGCATCCTGGTTGCTGAACTCGCCGACGATCTCCTCAAGGATGTCTTCCAGGGTGACGATGCCCAGCACGTCGCCATACTCGTCGACGACAATGCCGATGCGTCGTTTCTGCTTCTGGAAATTGACCAGCTGTGTGGAAAGCGGAGTGTTCTCCGGGATGAAATAAGGCTCGTTGCAAGCCGCCAGCAGGCTTTCCCGTGTCAGCTGGTCGTGGCTGAGCAATCGCGCGATCTGGCGCATGTGCACGATGCCCTCGATCTGGTTGATGTCCTTGCGAAACACCGGCAGCCGGGTGTGCGACGTCGTGCGCAACTGAGTCACGATGGTTTCCAGGTCGTCCTCGAGGTCGATACCGGCTACCTCATTGCGTGGAATCATGATGTCGTCGACCGTGACCCTTTCCAGATCAAGAATGCCCAGCAGCATGCTCTGCCGGTTCATCGGCATGTCGCTGCCCGATTCATGCACGACGCTGCGCAGTTCCTCGGTGGACAGGCTGTCGCTGCCCTTGTTCGACAGGTCGGTGCCGAGCAGTCGGAGCAGGCCATTGCTGATCCAGTTGAGCGAGGCCACCAGCGGATACAGTACTTTCTGCAACATTAGCAGCGGCAGGCTGACCGGGTAGGCAATGGCCTCGGGACGCAGGGCGGCGAGGGTCTTGGGCGTGATCTCGCCAAAGATCAACAGCAGGATCGTCAGTCCGACAGTCGCGACCGCGATACCGGCTTCGCCCCACAGCTTGATTGCCAGCACCGTAGCGATGGACGACGCAAGAATATTGACGAAGTTGTTGCCGACCAGGATGGTGCCGAGCAGCCGGTCCGGTCGTTCCAGCAGCCGGCTGGCGCGCAGGGCGCCGCGGTGCCCTTCCTTGGCGCGATGCCGAAGGCGGTAGCGGTTGAGGCTGAGCATGCCGGTCTCGGAGCTGGAAAAGAACGCCGAGCACAGCAGCAGAAAGACCAGCATGCCGACCAGAAAGCCGGGGTGTAGATTCTCCACGAGTCGGGGCCTACTAGATGTGCAGGATGAATTCGCGAACCAGCTTGCTGCCGAAGTACGCCAGCATCAGCAGGCAGAATCCGGCGAGGGTCCAGCGAATGGCCTTGTAGCCGCGCCAGCCAAGCTGATGGCGACCCCAGAGCAGGAGGCCGAAGACCACCCAGGCCACCACTGACAGTAGCGTCTTGTGCACCAGATGCTGGGCGAACAGGTTGTCGAGAAAGATCCAGCCCGACACCAGTGACGCCGACAGCAACAGCCAGCCGGCGAGCAGGAAGCCGAACAACAGGCTTTCCATCGTCTGCAGGGGAGGGAAGTTCCTGATCAGGCCAGAGGGGTGCTTATGGCGCAGGTGATGGTCCTGCAACAAAAGCAACAGCGACTGGAACACGGCGATGGTGAGCATGCCGTACGCCAGGATCGAGAAGAGAATATGGGCAAGGATGCCCGGCTCTTCGCTGATGGCCGGCGCTGTGCCGGATGGGGCGAACTGGGCGAACAGGACCGTCAGGCAGCCGAGCGGAAATAGCAGCAGCAGCAGGTTCTCCACCGGCATGCGGTACAGCGCGAGAAGGATCAGCAGGATCACCGCGGCGGCGATCAGGCTGGAGGCGTTGAAGAAGTCCAGGTGCAGGCCGCTGGGTGACAGCAGCTGCATGAACAGGCTCGCCCCGTGGGCGACCAGCGCGAGGGCGCCGATAACAAGCAGAAGGCGTCGGTCGGGCACGGTGCGTTGTGCCAGGCGCAGGCCCTGGTATCCGGTGACGCCGGCATACAGGCAGGCGGCAGCTAGGCTCGGTAGCAGAGGGTGCATAGGTCGGTAAGCAGGCTCGAAAGGCGCTGAGTGTGGCACAAACCCTCGGTAGGCAAAAGCGCACGATGCGGCCGTCCTCCGCCATGGTGGCTCCTTTCGCGCGAGCGCCGGCGGGTACTGTCCGGGCGGTTGCTCCGGCGGTGCGATGAAAAGCATGACGCGCGGGGTACCGGCGAATGCGGCACAGCTTCTATAATCGCGCCCTTAACCACACCCAGCGTGGAACGGCTTATGTTTGAAAACCTGACAGACCGCCTCTCGCAGACCCTTCGCCATGTCACCGGCAAGGCGAAGCTGACCGAGGACAACATCAAGGATACCTTGCGCGAAGTGCGAATGGCCCTGCTCGAGGCGGACGTTGCCCTGCCGGTGGTCAAGGAGTTCGTCGCCAGGGTCAAGGACCGGGCCGTCGGCACCGAGGTCTCCAAGAGCCTGACGCCTGGGCAGGCCTTCGTGAAGATCGTGCGCGCCGAGCTGGAGTCGCTGATGGGGGCGGCGAACGAAGATCTGTCCCTCAGTGTCGCGCCGCCGGCGGTAGTACTGATGGCCGGTCTGCAGGGGGCGGGCAAGACGACCACGGTCGGCAAGCTGGCCCGGTTCCTCAAGGAGCGCAAGAAAAAGACGGTGCTGGTGGTCTCGGCGGACGTCTATCGTCCGGCAGCGATCAAGCAGCTGGAAACGCTGGCGGCCGAAGTGGGCGTCACCTTCTTCCCCTCCGATACCAGCCAGAAGCCGGTGGACATCGCTCAGGCGGCAATCCGCGAAGCCAAACTAAAGTTCATCGATGTGGTACTGGTCGATACCGCGGGCCGCCTGGCCATCGACGCGGAAATGATGGCGGAGATCCAGGCGGTGCATGCCGCGATCAAGCCGGCCGAGACCCTGTTCGTCGTCGACGCGATGACCGGTCAGGATGCGGCCAACACCGCGCGCGCTTTCGGCGAGGCGCTGCCGCTGACCGGCGTGGTGCTGACCAAGGTCGATGGCGACGCCCGCGGGGGGGCGGCATTGTCGGTGCGTCATATCACCGGCAAGCCGATCAAGTTCCTCGGCATGGGCGAAAAGAGCGATGCGCTGGAGCCGTTTCACCCGGACCGGATCGCCTCGCGCATCCTCGGCATGGGCGACGTGCTCAGTCTCATCGAGCAGGCCGAGCAGACGCTGGATCGGGAAAAGGCCGAGAAGCTCAGCAAGAAGCTGAAAAAGGGCAAGGGCTTTGACCTGGAGGATTTCCGCGATCAGCTTCAGCAGATGAAGAACATGGGTGGCCTGGGCGGCTTGATGGACAAGCTGCCGTCGATCGGCGGCATGAACCTCTCGCAGATGGGCAATGCCCAGGGCGCCGCGGAAAAGCAGTTCAAGCAGATGGAGGCCATCATCAACTCGATGACGCCGGTCGAGCGTCGCAACCCGGACATCATCAGCGGTTCGCGCAAGCGCCGCATCGCCCTTGGCTCCGGCACCCAGGTCCAGGACATCGGCCGGCTGATCAAGCAGCACAAGCAGATGCAGAAGATGATGAAAAAGGTCAGCGGCAAAGGCGGCATGGCCAAGATGATGCGCGGCATGGGCGGCATGCTGCCCGGCGGCGGCATGCCCAAGTTCTAGTCTGGGTCACCGCGGAGCCCGCTGCACGGGGCTTTGAGCGGTCAGCGGGACGGCAGGCGCCTGCCTGCCGGTGTTTTTGAAAAAGCCATTTGCAAAAGTCCGGATAATCCTTAGAATATGCGGCCTTTCGGGCCTTGGGCCCTGCATTCAGATTTGCTGTACCGACTACAGGAACGATGTTCACATGGTAACTATTCGTCTCGCCCGTGGCGGCTCCAAGAAGCGCCCTTTCTACCACCTGACCGTGACCAACAGCCGTAATCCGCGCGATGGTCGCTTCGTCGAGCGTATCGGTTTCTTCAATCCGATCGCTTCGGGCGCGGAAGTGAAGCTGTCCGTCAACCAGGAGCGTGCTGCTTACTGGCTGAGCCAGGGTGCACAGCCGTCTGAGCGCGTTGCTCAGCTGCTGAAGGAAGCGGCCAAGGCTGCTGCCTAAGTACATGGACGCCACGTCTGCCCCGGCCGAAGACCTGATCGTCATCGGCAAAATCGTTTCGGTGCATGGCGTGCGTGGTGACGTGAAGGTCTATTCCTTTACCGATCCGATCGAAAACCTGCTCGATTATCGTCGCTGGACGCTCCGGCGAGGCGACGAGGTTCAGCAGGCGAGACTGGTCAAGGGGCGCGTTCAGGGCAATGTCCTGGTCGCTTCGCTGGAAGGGCTGACAGATCGGGAAGTGGCGCGTACCTACGCCGACTTCGAGATATGCATTCCCCGCAGCGAGTTGCCCGAACTGACCGGCGATGAGTATTACTGGTTCCAGCTTCAAGGGCTTGTGGTCATCAACCAGCTGGGGCAGGTGCTCGGGCGGGTCGATCATTTGCTCGAGACCGGTGCCAACGATGTCCTGGTGGTCAAGCCGTTCGATGGCAGCCTGGATGATCGTGAGCGACTGCTGCCGTACACCGATCCCTGCGTGTTGAAGGTCGATCTGGATGCTGGCGAGATGCAGGTCGAATGGGATGCGGACTTCTGAGCAACATGCCCGGTTTTCGCGTCGATGTGATCAGTCTGTTTCCGGACATGTTTGCTGCCATTCGTGACTATGGCATCACCAGTCGTGCGGTGAAGCAGGGGCTACTCCAGCTGCAATGCTGGAACCCGCGGACCTACACGGAAGATCGCCACCAGACGGTGGATGATCGTCCTTTTGGTGGCGGTCCCGGTATGGTCATGAAGATCAGGCCCCTGGAGCTCGCTCTGGCCGATGCCCGGCAGGCGGCTGGTGGCCAGGCGAAGGTGATCTACCTGTCGCCGCAGGGGCGTCAGCTGAAACAGGCTGATGTTCGCGAATTGGCTAGTCAGGCGGGGTTGATCCTCATTGCCGGCCGCTACGAAGGTGTCGACGAGCGCTTCATCGAGGCGCACGTCGATGAAGAATGGTCGATTGGCGACTATGTATTGTCCGGCGGCGAGCTGCCGGCCATGGTGCTGATAGATGCGGTGACCCGCCTGCTCCCCGGAGCGCTGGGTCATGCTGATTCCGCCGAGGAGGACTCGTTTACCGACGGCCTGCTCGATTGTCCGCACTACACGCGACCCGAGGTGTACGCGGACAAACGTGTTCCTGACGTGCTGCTCAGCGGCAATCATGAACACATCCGGCGCTGGCGCTTGCAGCAGTCCCTTGGAAGGACCTGGGAGCGCCGCGCCGATCTTCTGGATAGCCGCTCGCTTTCTGGAGAAGAACAAAAGCTGCTGGCGGAATATATCCGTCGGCGGAACGATAGTTAACGTATCGATGGCACGCCAGAAGGGCCTGCCTTAGGAGCACACAGCATGACCAACAAGATTATTCAGGCCCTCGAAGCCGAGCAGATGACCAAGGAACTGCCCCCGTTCGCCCCCGGCGACACCGTGGTCGTGCAGGTCAAGGTCAAGGAAGGTGAGCGCGAGCGCCTGCAGGCTTTTGAAGGCGTCGTGATCGGCAAGCGTAACCGCGGCCTGAACAGCGCGTTCACCGTGCGCAAGATCTCCAACGGTGTGGGCGTTGAGCGTACCTTCCAGTACTACAGCCCGATGGTCGACAGCCTCAGCGTCAAGCGCCGCGGCGATGTTCGTAAGGCCAAGCTGTACTACCTCCGCGCTCTGTCCGGCAAGGCAGCCCGCATCAAGGAAAAGCTTTCCTGAGAAAGCCTTTCCGTTCCAGAAAAGCAGCCTTCGGGCTGCTTTTTTGTTTCAGGTGGTGCGGCTCGGTCGCCCTACCTGCCGTAGGCTGGCGACCGCCGGGCTGTGCGCGGACCGGCATGCGGTATAGCGTCAATTATCATACGGCGCGAGGACAGGCCGCGGGTGCCGTCGCGACGCCGTGACGAATAGCGGTGCGACTGGTGTGCCGGTGAGGCCGTCGCGGATCGGTCAATGACGGCCGCGCAGTGCCTGTGAAACCTTATTGGCCCCTTTTCTGAAACCTGCCCATGCCTGCCGTTGACGACCCTCTGATCGATCGCTTTCTCGATGCCCTGTGGCTGGAGAAGGGCCTGTCGGACAATACCCGTGACGCCTACCGCAGCGACCTGGCCCTGTTCAATGGCTGGCTCGAGCCGCGCGGCGTGCGGCTGGTCGACGCCGGTCGGGACCTGATCCTCGACCACCTGGCCTGGCGGCTGGGCAACCAGTACAAGGCGCGCTCCACCGCACGCTTGCTGTCGGGGTTGCGCGGCTTCTACCGGTTCCTCTTGCGCGAAGGTGTGATCACGGCCGACCCGACGCTGCAGGTCGAGCTGCCGCAGTTGGGCCGGCCGCTGCCCAAGGCATTGTCCGAGGCGGACGTCGAAGCCCTGCTGGCCGCGCCGGACACCGCTGATCCGGTGGGCATGCGGGACCGTGCCATGCTCGAGCTCCTGTATGCCACCGGGCTGCGCGTGACCGAACTGGTCAGCCTGAGGCTCGAGCAGGTCAATACCCGCCAGGGCGTGTTACGCACCTTCGGCAAAGGCAACAAGGAGCGGCTCGTGCCCATGGGCGACGAGGCGATGCACTGGTTGCGGCGCTACCTTGGGGAGACGCGCGAGACCCTGTTGGGTGGCAGGCCCAGCGACGTGATCTTTCCCAGCCGCCGGGGTGACCTGATGACCCGGCAGACATTCTGGCATCGCATCAAGCTGCATGCGCGACAGGCGGGCATCGCGGCCCCGGTTTCGCCGCACACGCTGCGCCACGCCTTTGCCACGCATCTGCTCAATCATGGCGCCGACTTGCGGGTGGTCCAGATGCTGCTCGGGCACAGCGACCTGTCCACCACTCAGATATACACCCATGTCGCACGGGCGCGGTTGCAAGCGCTGCATGCCCAACATCACCCGCGCGGCTGAGCGGCCTGGAGCAAGCTGAGCGGCTCATCGCAAAAGTCCATGTTCGGCTCCGGGCAAGCTGCACGGCGCCCGGAGGACCGTGGTAATCTGCCGGCCTCTTTCAGCAAGTGCAGTTCCCAGGAGTTTCCATGCGCGTGATTCGTTTTTTCGCTGCCGCGACCCTCGGTCTGGCCAGCACGTTGGCCCTGGGTGACGACGCCGACAAGGCGATCCGCGACTCGCTGCAGGCGATCCAGCCAGACATGCCGATCGAGGCGATCGCCGAAAGCCCCATGGACGGTGTCTACCAGGTCCAGCTCAAGGGCGGCCGGCAGCTCTATGCCAGCGCGGATGGCCAGTTCGTCATTCAGGGGTTCATGTTCCAGTTCAAGGACGGTCACGCCGTCAACCTGACCGAACAGGCCCAGAGCCGCTCGGTGGCCAAGATGATCGATGCCGTGCCGACCAGCGACATGGTGGTGTTCGCTCCGGAGAAGCCGAAGACCCATATCACCGTCTTCACCGATACCGATTGCGCCTACTGCCAGAAGCTGCATAGCGAAGTGCCGGAACTGAACCGGCTGGGCGTCGAGGTCCGTTACATGGCATTCCCCCGGCAGGGCATGGGCAGTCATGGCGCCAATACGCTGGCCAGCGTCTGGTGTTCCAAGGATCGGCAGGCGGCGATGAACAAGGCCAAGTCGCGTGAGGAAATCCCCGTTGTGCAATGTGACAACCCGGTTGCCAGGCAGTACGAAATGGGCCAGATGATCGGCGTCCAGGGTACACCTGCCATCGTATTGGCTGACGGTCAGGTCATACCGGGTTATCAGCCCGCACCGCAGCTCGCCGCGCTGGCCCTCCAAGCCAAGCCTTGACGCCGGCCCGACAGCGCCCGTCGGCGCCGCGACAAACCCTCTGAACTGTTCGCCGGCCCGTGATCAAACATAGAGATCACGAGGAGGCGAACAGATGAGACTTGAAGGTTCCTGCCATTGCCAGGCGGTCCGGTTCTCGCTCGAGTCAGGCGAGCCATATCCATTCATGCGCTGCTACTGTTCCATCTGCCGTAAGACGGCTGGCGGCGGTGGCTATGCCATTAACCTGGGCGGCGACCATCGGACGCTGGAAGTCGAAGGGCGTGAGCATCTGGGTGTCTACCAGGCCAGGATGGTCGATGCCGACACGGGAGCCTGCCGGACCAGCGACGGGCAGCGTCATTTCTGCAGGCTTTGCGGCAGCGCATTGTGGCTGTGGGACCCGAACTGGCCGGACCTCGTCCATCCGCATGCCTCCGCCATCGACACCGAACTGCCGACGCCGCCCGAGTCGACCCATCTGATGCTGGCCTCCAGGGCGGCCTGGGTCGAGCCGCAGATCGGGCCTGACGACCGCTGTTTCGACGAGTATCCGGATGAATCCCTGGCGCAGTGGCATCAGCGGCTCGGCCTGCAGCGCTAGGCATGGGCGTGCGCTTGTCGCCGGCCTGCGGCGGATTTGACTAAACCCCCCGCGCTTCGTAATGTGCGACTCTTTTGTTCGGCTGCTGTACAGCGCCGTTCGCTGGCGAGGGGGAGTGCGACTTGAAACCGGTGAAAGTTGGCATCTGTGGGTTGGGAACCGTCGGTGGCGGCACCTTCAATGTGCTCAAGCGCAACGCGGCGGAAATTGCCCGTCGCGCCGGCCGGGGCATCGAGGTTGCGCAGATCGCCGCCCGTCACTCGAACCCCCGGTGCGACACCGGTCAGACGCCTATTACCGCGGACGTCTTCGAGGTCGCCAATAACCCTGAGATCGACATCATCGTTGAGCTGATCGGTGGCTATACCGTTGCCCGCGAACTGGTGCTCAAGGCCATCGACAATGGCAAGCATGTAGTCACCGCCAACAAGGCGCTGATCGCTGTGCATGGTAACGAGATCTTCGCCCGGGCGCGGGACAAAGGTGTGATCGTCGCCTTCGAGGCCTCCGTGGCTGGCGGAATTCCGGTTATCAAGGCGATCCGTGAAGGTCTGGCCGGCAACCAGATCAACTGGCTGGCCGGCATCATCAACGGCACCGGCAATTTCATCCTCACCGAAATGCGCGAGAAGGGCCGTGCCTTCGAAGACGTGCTCAAGGAAGCGCAGGAGCTCGGCTATGCCGAGGCCGATCCGACCTTCGACGTCGAGGGTATCGACGCCGCCCACAAACTCACCATTCTCGCCTCCATCGCGTTCGGCGTGCCGCTGCAGTTCGACAAGGCCTACACCGAAGGCATCTCGCGCCTGACCACCGCGGATGTCAACTATGCAGAGGCGCTGGGCTACCGGATCAAGCACCTGGGCGTCGCGCGCAGCACGGCCAGCGGCATCGAGCTGCGCGTGCACCCGACCCTGATCCCGGCCGACCGGCTGATCGCCAACGTCAACGGCGTGATGAATGCGGTCATGGTCAATGGCGACGCGGTGGGCTCGACGCTGTACTACGGAGCCGGCGCCGGCATGGAGCCCACCGCGTCGGCGGTGGTCGCGGACCTGGTCGACGTCGCCCGTGCGCTGACCACTGACCCGAACAACCGGGTGCCGCATCTGGCCTTCCAGCCCGACTCGCTGTCGGCGCATCCGATTTTGCCGATCAGCGCGTGCGAAAGCGCCTATTACCTGCGCATCCAGGCCAAGGACCATCCAGGTGTTCTGGCCCAGGTGGCGACCATCCTGTCCGAGCGTGGCATCAACATCGAGTCGATCATGCAGAAGGAGGTCGAGGAGCACGACGGCTTGGTGCCGGTGATCCTGGTCACCCATCGCGTGGTCGAGCAGCGCATTGACGACGCTATCGCCGCGCTCGAATCGCTCGAAGACGTGGCCGGCAAGGTCGTGCGAATCCGCGTCGAACAACTCGCTTGAGGCGTAACGCTGAGGGCTGAGCGAGACGCTCTGTCGGCCGGCCTCCAGCATTCAGCGCTCCTATCGGCTTTTGAGGCACTACCCATGCGCTATATCAGTACCCGTGGTCAGGCTCCGGCCCTGAATTTCGAAGACGTGCTGTTGGCTGGACTGGCCAGCGATGGCGGTCTATACGTTCCGGAAAACCTGCCCCGTTTCACCGTCGAGGAAATCGCCTCCTGGGCCGGCCTGCCATACCACGAGCTGGCATTCAGGGTCATGCGCCCCTTCGTTACCGGAAGCATTCCGGATGCCGATTTCAAGCAGATCCTGGAAGAGACCTACGGCGTGTTCGCCCACAGCGCGGTCGCCCCGCTGCGTCAGTTAAATGCGAATGAATGGGTCTTGGAGCTGTTCCATGGCCCGACGCTGGCGTTCAAGGATTTCGCACTGCAGCTGCTGGGTCGCCTGCTCGACTACGTGCTGGCCAAGCGCGGCGAGCGGGTGGTGATCATCGGTGCTACCTCGGGCGACACAGGTTCGGCTGCGATCGAGGGCTGCCGACGCTGCGACAACGTCGACATCTTTATCCTGCACCCGCACAACCGGGTGTCCGAGGTCCAGCGTCGCCAGATGACTACCATTTTCGGTGACAACATCCACAACCTGGCCATCGAGGGCAACTTCGACGACTGCCAGGAGATGGTGAAAGACAGTTTCGCTGATCAGGGCTTCCTCAAGGGGACCCGACTGGTCGCGGTGAACTCGATCAACTGGGCGCGGATCATGGCCCAGATCGTCTACTACTTTCATGCTGCCCTGCAGCTCGGTGGTCCGGCTCGTTCGGTGGCGTTCTCGGTGCCGACCGGCAATTTCGGCGACATCTTCGCCGGCTATCTGGCGCGCAACATGGGCCTGCCGATCAACCAGCTGGTGGTCGCGACCAACCGCAATGACATCCTGCACCGCTTCATGAGTGGCAACCGCTACGACAAGGACACCCTGCACCCATCGCTGTCGCCCTCGATGGACATCATGGTCTCGTCCAACTTCGAGCGGCTGCTGTTCGACCTGCACGGCCGCAACGGTGCGGCGGTGGCCGAGCTTATGGCCGCATTCAAGGCCAGCGGAAAGCTGTCCGTTGAGGATGAGCGCTGGGCCGAGGCGCGCAAGCTGTTCGACTCCCTGGCGGTGGACGACGCGCAGACCTGCCGGACCATCGCCGAGGTATTCGCGGCGACCGGCGAGCTGCTCGACCCGCACACGGCGATCGGCGTGTACGCCGCGCGCGAGTGTCGCCGCAGCCTGGCGGTGCCCATGGTGACGCTGGGTACGGCGCACCCGGTCAAGTTCCCCGAAGCGGTGGAGAAGGCCGGTGTCGGCAAGGCCCTCGAACTGCCGGCGCACCTGGCGGATCTGTTCGAGCGGCCGGAGCGCTGCACCGTGCTGAAGAACGATCTCAAGGCCATGCAGGCCTTCGTCAGCGAGCACGGTAACCGCGGCAAGCCGCTGTAACGGCGGCGCTGCACCACAACTGAAAAGGCC
>DDKB01000015.1:0-60542 GCA_002339675.1 Stutzerimonas stutzeri | reverse complement strand
GGCCTTTTCAGTTGTGGTGCAGGGAAGGGCAGTGGTTACTCGTCGAACTCTTCCCAGCCGCCCATTTCCTTCCAGCGGTTGACGATGCCGCAGAACAGTTCGGCGGTCTTCTCGGTGTCGTAGCGCGCCGAATGCGCCTCGCGGCCGTCGAAGTCGATGCCGGCCGCCTGGCAAGCCTTGGCCAATACCGTTTGCCCGTAGGCGAGGCCGGCGAGGGTGGCGGTGTCGAAGCTGGAGAAGGGGTGGAACGGGTTGCGCTTGATATCGCACCGTGCGATGGCTGCGTTGAGAAAGCCGAGGTCGAAGCTGCTGTTGTGCCCGACCAGGATGGCGCGTTTGCAGCCGGCCGACTTCACGGCCTTGCGCACGCTGCGGATGATCTCGTTCATGGCTTGCGATTCGGGCACGGCCATGCGCAGCGGATGGTCCAGCTTGATGCCGGTGAACTCCAGCGCGGCCGCTTCGATGTTGGCGCCGGCAAACGGCTCGACCCGGAAGAACAGGGTTTCCTGGGGATAGAGCAGGCCCTGCTCGTCCATGCCGATGGTGACCGCGGCGATTTCCAGCAGCGCATCGGTCGCACAGTTGAAACCGCCACACTCGACGTCCACCACGACCGGCAGAAAACCGCGAAAGCGGCCTGCCATCGGCGAGCGGGGCCTGCCGGACGGATTGCTCTCAAGCTCGTCGTCGAACTGTTCTTCGCTCATGCCTGCCCCTCCAGTCGCCATTGCAGGGTCTCGCCAGCGCGCAGCGGAATCACCTGGTGCTCTCCGAACGGGAGCTGGGCGGGCAGGGTCCAGGGCTCGCGCACCAGGGTAATGGTATCGGTGTTGCGCGGTAACCCGTAGAAGTCCGGGCCGTGATGGCTGGCAAAGGCCTCGAGGCGCGGCAGCGCCTGGCGTTGCTCGAACGCTTCGGCGTAGAGCTCGATGGCGGCATAGGCGGTGTAGCAGCCTGCACAGCCACAAGCGCTTTCCTTGGCGTGTTGGGCATGCGGCGCCGAGTCGGTGCCGAGGAAGAATTTCGGGCTGCCGCTGGTAGCGGCGTCGAGCAGGGCGTCCTGATGGACGTTGCGCTTGAGGATCGGCAGGCAGAAGAAGTGCGGGCGAATCCCGCCGACCAGCATGTGGTTGCGATTGTAGAGCAGGTGGTGAGCGGTGATCGTGGCACCGACCTGACTTCCGGCGGCCTCGACGAACTGCACCGCGTCACGGGTGGTGATGTGCTCGAAGACGACTTTCAGGCTCGGGAAACGCTCGGTCACCCGGCTCAGCTGTTCATCAATGAAATACTTCTCGCGGTCGAAGATGTCGATTTCCGCGCGCGTCACTTCACCGTGGACCAGCAACGGCAGGCCGACCTCGGCCATCGTTTCGAGTACCGGGAAGATATTGTCGATGCGGGTCACGCCCGAGGCTGAGTTGGTGGTCGCGCCGGCCGGGTACAGCTTGGCGGCGTAGACATGACCGCTGGCCTTGGCCGCGCGGACGTCTTCAGGACGGGTTCCATCGGTCAGGTAGAGCACCATCAGCGGCTCGAACCGGCTACCGGCCGGCCGCGCGGCGAGGATGCGCTGGCGGTAGGCGTCCGCCTCGCTGGCGTTGCGCACCGGCGGAACCAGGTTCGGCATGATGATCGCGCGCGCGAACTGGCGTGCGGCGTCCGCCACGGTGTGCGGCAGCGCTGCGCCGTCGCGCAGGTGGATGTGCCAGTCGTCGGGGCGCAGTAGGGTCAGTCGGTCGGACATGCAGGGGTTCCAGGCGGGCAAAACGTGCGGGAATGCTACCGGAAACGCGGGAAAAAATCGCCGCGCGACGGATTCATGGGCGCTCAGCGCGGCACGTCGGCGGCTCCGGAAGTTCAAGTTTTGCCGGGTGGCACCGATACCCGCATTGAATGTCGTGCATCCTGGAGCCCATCGTGCGCTTGCGCCTGCTAGTTGTTGCCTGCCTGCTGGCCTCACCGGCCAACGCCCTGACGTTCCAGACGCGGCTGGAGCGGGCGCAGTGGCAGGTTACGGGCGACCAGTTCGAGTGCCGGCTGAGCCAGCCGGTGGCCGGGTTCGGTACGGGTGAATTCGTGCGCCGCGCCGGTGAGGATGCGACGTTCCGCCTGCAGTCGCCGGACCGTTGGCTGGCCAGCGGCTCGGCGACCCTGCTGGCGGCGGCGGCGCCCTGGCAGCCCATGCGCAGCGACATCAACCTGGGATCGGTTGCGGTCGCCGCCGGGGACGTTCCGTTCAACAGTTCGCAGCTCCAGGCGGGGCGCCTGCTGAGCGGGTTGCTCGATGGCCGGAGTCCCGTGGTGCGCCATTACACCCGCCGCGGTGGCGAACCGCTCGAAGTGCGGCTGCTGCCCGCACGGTTCAGCAAGGCCTACGAGGAGTTCCGCGCTTGCACGACGAAACTGCTGCCTGTTAATTACGAGCAAATCCGCAAGTCCCAGGTCGGCTTTCCCTCCGGAGACGTCGAGCTCGACGCGCTCGGCCAGGCCAAGCTGGACATCATCCTGCAATTTCTCAAGGCCGACCCCAGCGTCAACCGCATCCAGCTCGACGGGCATTCTGACAACAGCGGCAACCGCCTGACCAATCGCGACCTGTCGCGTCGTCGTGCCCTGGCCGTGGAAGCTTATCTGGTCGCCAATGGCGTGCCGAAGGAGCAGATCACGCTGCGCTTCCATGGTGAGCGCTATCCGCTGGTGCCCAACAACAGCGACGCCAATCGGGCCAAGAACCGGCGCGTGACCCTGCGTCTGAACCGCGAACCGACGACCACCACGGCGGCTACCGACAGCGCTGCCCCTGCGTCCTGATCGGCCGGGTGTTCGCGGGCCTGTAAAAGCCGCGTCGCGACCAGTAGAATCCCCGCTTTCCTTACAATCCCGGGAGTGGATGGCAATGGCCGACGTAAAGAAGGTGGTCCTGGCGTATTCCGGTGGCCTGGACACCTCGGTGATCCTCAAATGGCTGCAAGATACCTACAACTGCGAAGTGGTGACCTTCACCGCCGACCTCGGCCAGGGCGAGGAAGTCGAGCCGGCCCGCGCCAAGGCCAAGGCAATGGGCGTCGAGGAAATCTACATCGATGATCTGCGCGAAGAGTTCGTCCGCGATTTCGTCTTCCCGATGTTCCGCGCCAACACCGTTTACGAAGGGGAATACCTGCTCGGTACCTCCATTGCCCGCCCATTGATCGCCAAGCGTCTGATCGAGATCGCCAACGAGACTGGCGCCGATGCCATTTCCCACGGCGCCACCGGCAAGGGCAACGACCAGGTTCGTTTCGAACTGGGCGCCTATGCGCTCAAGCCAGGCGTCAAGGTCATCGCCCCGTGGCGCGAATGGGACCTGCTCTCGCGCGAGAAGCTGATGGACTACGCGGCCAAGCACGAGATCCCGATCGAGCGCCACGGCAAGAAGAAATCGCCGTACTCCATGGACGCCAACCTGCTGCACATCTCCTATGAAGGCGGCGTGCTGGAAGACACCTGGACCGAGCACGAAGAAGACATGTGGCGCTGGACCAAGTCCCCGGAAACCGCGCCGGACACCCCGACCTACATCGAGCTGACCTATCGCAAGGGCGACATCGTTGCCATCGATGGCAAGGAGATGACCCCGGCCGAAGTACTGACCTACCTGAATAAGGTCGGTGGCGAGAACGGCATTGGTCGCCTGGACATCGTCGAGAACCGCTACGTCGGCATGAAGTCGCGCGGCTGCTACGAAACCCCCGGTGGCACCATCATGCTCAAGGGGCATCGCGCCATCGAGTCGATCACCCTGGACCGTGAAGTGGCCCACCTGAAAGACGAGCTGATGCCCAAGTACGCCAGCCTGATCTACAACGGCTACTGGTGGAGCCCGGAGCGCAGCATGCTGCAGCAGATGATCGACGCCTCGCAGGTCAATGTGAACGGTGTAGTGCGACTCAAGCTTTACAAGGGCAACGTCATCGTCACCGGCCGCAAATCCGACGACTCCCTGTTCGACGCCAACATCGCCACCTTCGAGGACGACGCGGGCGCCTACGACCAGGCCGATGCCGGCGGCTTCATCAAGCTCAACGCGCTGCGCATGCGCATCGCCGCGAACAAGGGCCGGACGCAGTTCTGACGACTGCCCCATGCCTGACCATGACCCCGGCCACGAGCCGGGGTTATGCTTTCTGCACCTTTAAACGCCTTGCTGAGGAGAAAAGACCATGAGACTGCTGCATACCATGCTGCGAGTCGGCGACATGGAGCGATCCATCGCCTTCTATACCGAGGTGCTGGGCATGACCCTGCTGCGCCGCAAGGACTACACGGACGGCAAGTTCACCCTGGCGTTCGTCGGTTATGGCGACGAGGCGCACAACAGCGTGCTGGAGTTGACCCACAACTGGGGCGTCGACAGCTACGATCTTGGCGACGGCTATGGCCACATCGCCCTGGAAGTGGAGGACGTCTACAAGGCCTGCGAGGACATTCGGGCGCGCGGTGGCAAGATCACCCGTGAGCCGGGGCCGATGAAGCACGGCACCAGCATTCTGGCGTTCATCGAGGATCCGGACGGCTACAAGGTCGAGCTGCTGTCGCCGTCGCGCCGAGACTGAGGGTATCGGCAATAAAAAGCCCCGCATCGCGGGGCTTTTTCACATCAGAGGTCGAAGTCGAAATCGTTGAGCTGCTTTTGCAACCGGCGCTCTTCGAGCAGGTTGTCGATGATCCGTCGCTTGGTCAGGTTGGTCTTGGCGACTTCCACCGGAGCCTCGGCAGCCTCGTCTTCCTCGTCACTGACGAAGTCGTCTTCAATCTGGATTTCTTCTTTCTCGGACACGGGTTGTACTCCACGGCTAGGGCGCGCTGTTGGCGCACCTTATAGCGACAAAAACCGGGGCCGTAAAAAAGATTTTTTCAATCGCGACGATGCTTCGCGCGGTGGCGGCTCAATCGTCCGAGGTCTTGTGCCGGTACTCGCACAGGTCTTCGATCCGGCAGCTGCCACACTGCGGTTTACGGGCCTTGCAGACATAGCGGCCGTGCAGGATCAGCCAGTGGTGGGCGTCGAGCAGATACGCTTTGGGCACAAATTTGATCAGCTTGCGCTCGACCTCCAGCACATTCCTGCCCGGGGCAATGTTGGTGCGGTTGGCGACGCGGAAGATATGCGTGTCGACGGCCATGGTGAACTGGCGAAACGCCGTGTTCAGTACCACGTTGGCGGTCTTGCGGCCGACCCCGGGGAGCGCTTCGAGGTCTTCGCGGTTGTCCGGAACCTGGCTGCCGTGTTTCTCGATCAACAGGCGGCAGGTCTCGAGCACGTTCTTCGCCTTGCTCGGATACAAGCCGATGGTCTTGATGTAGTGGCACAGGCCGTCGTAGCCCAGCGCGTAGATGGCCTCGGGGGTATTGGCGACGGGGTACAGCTTGGCCGTGGCCTTGTTGACGCCGACGTCGGTGGCCTGGGCGGACAGAATCACGGCGATCAGCAGTTCGAAAGGCGTACTGTAGGCTAGCTCGGTCTTGGGCTCGGGGTTGTCCTCGTGGAAGCGACGGAAAATCTCGAGGCGCTTGGCGGCGTTCATGGCGGCGTTACTCGATCACACCGGTCACCCGCACGCGGCGGCTCGGTACCGGAGTGGCCGGCTGCCGGGCCTTGACGCGTTCAGCCAGGTGCAGATCAATCCGATTTTTCAATGCAATCAGCAGGCCGAGCACGATAAAGGCGCCGGGGGGCAGGATCGCCAGGAGGAAACCACGGTAGTTGCTGAACAGGGTGAGCTGCCAGTCCGCCGCGGCCGGGCCGAACAGTAGCTGCATGTTGGCGAACAGCGCGCCGGTACCGAACAGCTCGCGCAAACCTCCGAGAACAACCAGCACCAGCGCGAAGCCCAGCCCCATGACCAGGCCGTCGAAGCCTGCGATCAGCGGGTTGTGCTTGGCTGCAAAACCGTCCGCGCGGCCGAGGATCACGCAGTTGGTGGTGATCAGCGGGATGAAGATGCCGAGGATCTGGTACAGCTCGTAGGTGTAGGCCTGCATCAGCAACTCGATGCAGGTGGTCAGCGCGGCAATGATCATGACGAACGCCGGCAGCCGCACCGCCGTGTTGACGACGCTGCGCACCAGCGACACGGCGATGTTCGAGCAGACCAGCACCAGGGCGGTCGCAAGACCGAGCCCCAGTGCGTTGACCGTCGAGTTGCTGACGCCCAGTAGCGGGCAGAGTCCGAGCAACTGGACGAGCGCCGGGTTGTTCTTCCACAGGCCGTTGAGCGTCAGCTCGCGATAGCTGGGGTTGCTCATGGTCGCGTGTCTCCCTTGTTGAGCTGCGGCTCGTCGGCCTTCAGCCCGTCACGGCTGGCCGCGGTGCCGGCGCGGGAATGGCTGGTCACCTCGGCCGGTTCGGTCTTGTCTTCGATGGTCGGCACCGCTGCAGCGGTGTCGGCTCGGACGCCGAGCAGTTCGGCTCTGTGCGCAGCAAAGTATTGCAACGTCCGGTGTACCGCGCCGACTACCGCCCGCGGTGTGATGGTGGCCCCGGCAAACTGGTCGAACGTGCCGTGGTCCCTCCTGACGGCCCAGCCGGATGCGTCGGGATCGCTCAGGGATCGGTCCTCGAAACTGCGGATCCAGCGGCTCTTGGCCAGTTCGATCTTGTCACCGAGGCCGGGGGTCTCGTGGTGCTCGACCACCCGCACGCCGGCGATTCGGCCATCGGCGCGGATGCCGACGAGCAGCTGGATCGCGCCGCTGTAGCCGTCCGGCGCAATCGCCTGGAGGATCACCGCGGTGGGCTCGCCATCCTTTCGCGCGATATAGGCGGCGAGCGGCTGGCGACTGCCGAGCAGCGGGTCGCTGACCGCGACGCTGCTGTCGAGCAGGGCATTGTCATAGCTGTCGCGCGGCAGGATCTCGTTCAGGGCGCGCAGCTGGGCGGCCCTTTCGGCGGCCTCGATGCGTTCGGCCGTGAACTGCTGCAACAGCGTCACGCCGCCCACGGTGCCGGCGGCGAACAGGCCCAGTACCAGGCTGTTCTTGAGCATCGAGCGGCTGAGTTCGGGAAGGATCATGTCATTCGCCCAGCTTGAAGCCGCGCTCGGGCTTGCGATGGCCGTAGGTGCGCGGGCGGGTGTAGTAGTCGAGGGTGGGGGCGGCCAGGTTCATCAGCAGCACTGCGAAGGCTACGGCGTCCGGGTAGCCTCCCCAGGCCCTTATGACATAGACGAGCACGCCGACCCCGGCGCCGAACAGCAGGCGCCCGAGGTTGCTGGTCGCCCCGCTCACCGGGTCGGTCACGATGAAGAAGGCGCCGAGCATGGTGGCGCCGCTGAGCAGGTGAAACAGCGGCGAGCCGTGGCTGTCCGAGCCGGACCCGTTCCAGAACAGCAGGCTCATGATGGCCAGCGCGGCGAGCATGCCGGTCGGCGCATGCCAGCTGAACAGCCGCTTGTGCAGAAGAAACAGGCCGCCGGCGAGAAACGCCAGGTTGACCACTTCCGAGCCGATACCGCCGAAATGGCCAAAGGCCGGGTTCGCCCAGAGCTCCTCGACCGTCAGGCTCCGATTGACCTTGAGCACGTCAAGCGCGGTGGCCTGCGACCAGCCATCGGGCAGCGACGCGATGCCCAGGATGTGCCGCAACCCCTCGCCCAGACCGACAGCGTGCGGCACCGGCCAGGTCGTCATGTCCAGCGGAAAGGAAACCAGCACCACGACATAGCCGACCATGGCCGGGTTGAAGGGGTTCTGCCCTAGCCCGCCATAGAGTTGCTTGCCGAAGACGATGGCGCAGCCGGTGGCCACCAGCGTCAGCCACCAGGGCGAATAGGGTGGCAGCGCCAGTGCCAGGAGCACGGCGGTGACCAGGGCGCTGCCGTCGCGCAGGAAAAACTGCACCGGCCGCTGGCGCAGGGCGAGCACCAGCGCTTCGAAGCCCAGCGCCACGATGCTTGCCCATGCCAGGTTGATCAGCGTGCCGGCGCCGTACAGCCAGGTCAGCGCGATGACGCCGGGCAGTGTGGCAGCCAGCACCAGCAGCATGACGCGCTGCGTGCGGTTGTTGCCCGTGGCGTGCGGTGAGGTGATGCGTGGCAGGGCCATTGGCTCTCCGGTTGAAAACGGTCGGGACAGCGGCCAGCGCCGCCCCGGTTGGTTACGCCTGGGGTGCGCCGGTCGCCGCCGCGTCTGCCTGTGCCTGCAGCTTGTGCTCGGCTTCGTTCAGGCGGGCGCGGGCGGCGTCCAGCGCGACGGGATCGCTGTGCGCATCGCGTTCGAGTTTGCGCATGTCGGCGCGGGCGAAGGCCAGTTCGGTCTTCAGCGCGCGGGTCGCATCGTCCACCGGACGCTTTTCGGTGCGTTCGAGCACCGGGGCCGGCTTGGATGAGTTCGCTTCTGCGGCATGCAGTGCCTGTTCGGCGGCTGCCAGGGCATCGCGCAGACGGCTCAGTTCGGCCTCATCGGCACTGGCCTTCTCGGCTTTTTTCAGCTCGGCCCGCTTCATCGCCAGCTCGATCTTGGCCTTTTTCAGCGATTCGTCCTTGGCGGCCTTGATTGGTGCGGTCGGGGCGCCCTCCTGCGCTTCGCTCAGGGCCCGTTCGGCGCCGACCAGCTGCGCCTGCAAGCGGCTGAGTTCGGCCTGCTGCTCGGGGTCGAGGCTGTCGAGTTTTTCCAGCTTGCGGACCTGGGCGCGCAACATGGCCGCTTCGATCTTGGCTTTTTTTGCGGCATCGTCGCGGGGCGGTGTGGTGGCCGCAGCGGTCGGGGCGGCCTCCTGCGCTTCGCTCAGCCCCTGTTCGGCGCTGGCCAGTTGCGCCTGCAACCGGTTCAGCTCGGCTTGCTGTTCGGGGTCGCGGCTGTCGAGTTTTTCCAGCTTGCGGACCTGGGCGCGCAGCATGGCCGCTTCGATCTTGGCTTTTTTCGCGGCATCGCTGGCGGCCGCTGCAGGCGCTGGCTGATCCTGGGGCGCGGCGGCCATCGACTGCTCCAGCGCCAGCTGCGCCCGCGCGGCCGCTTCGCGCAGCGCTGCGACCTGCTGCTCGAGTTCCGCCGTGGCGTGTGTGGCCAGTTGTTTCTCGGCCTTCTTCAGCGCGACCTGCGCCATGCTGGCTTCGATCTTGAGGCGCTTCTGCTCATCGTTCAGGCCGGTTTTGCTGGCCTTGAGGCGTGCCACCGTGTCGTCCTGGCTGGCAACAGCGGGGTCGGCCTGCGCGGTCTTTGCCCGGGCGGCCCGTTCAGCCCGCGCCTTGCGATCGGCTTCCTTCTGCTCCTCGGCTCGTCGCAGTCGCTCCTGGCGCCACTCGAAGCGCTGGCGCGAATGCTCGGCCTTCTGCTGCTTGTGTTCCAATGCGCGGATTTCGCCCTTGGCGGCGCGGTAGTACTGCACCAGCGGGATGCTGGAGGGACAGACGTAGGCGCAGGCGCCGCACTCGATGCAGTCGAACAGGTTGTAGGCCTTGAGCTGATCGTGCTCCTGGCCGAGGGCGAAGAAGTGCAGCTGCTGTGGCAACAGGCTCGCCGGGCAGGCCTCGGCGCACTCGCCGCAGCGGATACAGGGCATTGCCGGCGGCGGCGGGGGCAGCTCCGCGTGGGTGCTGGCGAGCAGGCAGTTGGTGGTCTTGATGAGGGGCGCGTCCAGTGACGGCAAGGTGAAGCCCATCATCGGGCCACCCATGATCAGGCGGTCGAGCTTGTCCTCGTTGAGGCCGGCGTGCAGCAGCAGGTCGCGTACCGGCGTGCCGATTAGCGCCTCCACGTTCATCGGGCGCGCCAGCGCTTCCCCGGTCAGGGTGGTGATGCGCGAGATCAGCGGCTTACCCAGCAGCACGGCGTCATGGATTGCCACACAGGTGCCGACGTTCTGGCAGAGCATGCCGATATCGGCCGGCAGCCCACCGCTGGGCACTTCCTCGCCGGTCAGGATTTGAATCAGCTGCTTTTCGCCGCCGGAGGGGTACTTGGTGGGGAACACCTTGACCAGGTAGTCGCGCCGCTCCGCCGCGGCACGTACGGCCGCAATGGTCTCTGGCTTATTGTCTTCGATGCCGATCACTACCTGTTCCGGCTGAATCAGGTGGACCAGGATGTCGATGCCGGCCACCAGTTCGGCGGCCCGTTCGCGCATCAGCAGGTCGTCAGCGGTGATGTAGGGCTCGCACTCGGTGCCATTGATGATCAGCGTACGCGTGCGGCCCCCGGGTCTGCCCTTGAGCTTGACCGCGGTAGGGAAACCCGCGCCGCCCAGGCCGCTGATACCGGCTTCGCGGATCAGCGTCAGCAGCTCCTCGGGCGGCATGTCGCGGTAGTCCGGACGCGGCTGGAGCTCGGCCCAGCGGTCCTGGCCGTCGCTGTCGATGACGATGGCGGCGCCCGGCATGCCCGACGCGTGAGGATAAGGTTGCGGCCCGATGAAGCTGACGGTGCCTGACGTCGGCGCGTGGAGCGGCGCGCTGACGAAGCCGCTGGCTTCGGCAATCTTCTGCCCCTTGAGCACCTGCGCGCCGAGCGGCACGCAGGGCTCGGCGGGGGCCCCGAGGTGTTGCGCCAAGGCCACCACGAGGCGAGGTGGGACGGGCAGGCGCTGGATCGGCTGTCCGTTGGAGAGCGCCTTGCGCTCGGGCGGATGGATGCCGCCGTGGATGTCCCAGACGTTCATCGCGGTCATGCGGCCTGCTCCCGGTCACTGGCGATCAGTTGGCCGGGCTGCAGGGGCTTGTCCCAGGTCCAGCTGCGCAGGTCGCCTCCCACTTCGATCATGTCGATGCAATCCACCGGGCAGGGCTCGACGCAGAGGTCGCAGCCGGTGCACTCGGCCATGATCACGGTATGCATTTGCTTGGCGGCGCCAACGATGGCATCGACCGGACAGGCCTGGATGCACTTGGTGCAGCCGATGCACTCGGCCTCGCGGATGTAGGCGACGCGCGGCGGCAGTTCACCCTCGGCGGCGTCCAGCGGCTCGGCCTCGACATCCAGCAGGTCGGCCAGCGCCTGGATGGTCGACTCCCCACCCGGCGGGCACTTGTTGATCTTGTCGCCACCGGCAATGGCCTCCGCGTAGGGCTTGCAGCCGGGGTAGCCGCACTGGCCGCACTGGGTCTGCGGCAGCAATGCATTGATCTGTTCGGCGATGGGATCGCCTTCGACGCGAAAGCGCACGGCGGCGAAGCCGAGAACCGCGCCGCAGGCCAGGCACAGCGCAACCAGTGCCAGAACGGCGATCAGCACCAGGCTCATAGCTTGATCAACCCGCTGAAGCCCATGAACGCCAGCGACATCAGGCCAGCGGTGACCATGCCGATGGCCGCGCCCTGAAACGAGCGGGGTACATCGGCGATCGCGATGCGCTCGCGCAGCGCGGCGAACAGCACCAGGACCAATGAGAAACCGAGGCCAGCGGCGAAACCGTTCGCGGTGGCCGTGATAAAGGTGAACTCGGCCTTGTTGGCGTTCAGCAACGCGACGCCGAGCACGATGCAGTTGGTGGTGATCAGCGGCAGGAATATCCCCAACACGCGATAGAGCAGGGGGCTGGTCTTGTTCACCACCATTTCGGTGAACTGCACCACGACGGCGATCACCAGGATAAAGCTGATGGTGCGCAGAAATTCAAGGTCCAGCGGCTTGAGCACGTATTGCTGGACGATGTAGCTGCACATCGCCGCGAGGGTCAGGACAAAGGTGGTTGCCAGCGAGAGGCCAATGGCGGTTTCGATCTTCTTCGAAACGCCCATGAACGGGCACAAACCGAGAAACTGCACCAGCACAAAGTTGTTCACCAGGATGGCGCTAACCATGATCAGGGCGAGTTCGGTCATCGCGGGTTCCTGTGACGCTCTGCACGAGCCGAGGGTAAAGGGCGCTATTATCGGGAACCCGTCGCAGCCATACAAGGCCGCAACGCGGCAATGCCCGGGGGCGCAGCGCTGCGGTGACACAAATGGTCACGCACCGGCCGTCCGCCGGCGTGCATGCCGACTGCCCGTCGTTGTCAAATATCCGGACTGCCGCACCGAAACCGGGCGGCTGGAGGAGGTGCCCGATGAGACATGCACTGATTGCCCTGCTAGGGGGACTCGTATGGGGAGTTGGCCTGGCGGGCGCGGCCAGCGCCGAAACCCGGGGCGGCGTCTGGATCTACCAGCCCGATGGCGGCAGTTACCGCGTCGAGCGGCCAGCGAGTGGTTATCGATACGACCCGCGCAGCCCTTATCCTCAGTACCGGCAGTATCCGCAGAACCTGCCGCCGCGCTATCAGGCGCCCGCGTCGCCGCGCTACTACGGGCGCAGCTGGGAGCAGGAGCGGCGCCAGGGCATTGCCCACCGTCGCCATGACCACCGTTGGCCGCGGGCCATCGACGGCCAGCAGCAGGATCACCGTCCTCGTTACCTCGACCCGTCCCGGCAATGGCGTCACGATGCGCGCCGGTTCAACCGGGCTCCGCTGCCGCACCGGTTCCGCGAGCGGCGGGACTTCGGTCGGCGCTAGCGGTACGTCCGTCGAGCGCACGAAGCGCACCCGCGGTGGTGTTCAGCGGTTGTGCCAGCGCGGGTCGCGTTTCTCGAGAAAGGCCGCGACGCCTTCGAGCGTGTCCTGGGCATCGAACAAATCGACGAACGCCTCGCGTTCGGCCGCGGCCACGCTGCTTGGTCCGCGGCTGCGCATGGCGTCGATCAGGGGTTTGATGGTGCGCACCGCCACTGGACTCTGGCGCGCCGCCCGCGAGGCGAGCAGTAGCGCGTGGCCGCGTGCTTCTCCGGCTTCGACCACCTGCTCTACCAACCCGATGCGCTGGGCGGTGTCGGCGGTGATCCGCTCGCCGCAGAGGATCATTCGCTTCGCCCAGCCCTCGCCGACCAGCCAGGCCAGCGCCTGGGTGCCGCCCGCGCAAGGCAGCAGGCCGACCGAGGCCTCCGGCAGGCCGAGTTGGGCCTGCCGTTCGGCGATGCGGATGTCGCAGGCCAGGGCACATTCCAGGCCGCCGCCGAGTGCGAAGCCGTTGATGGCGGCGATGGACACCCCGCGAAACTGCCGCAAGGCCTCGAACGCTTCGCCGAAGCGTCTGGCCATCTCTCTTGCGCGGGTACGGTCGCCGTCGGCGAACAGGTTGAGGTCAGCCCCGGCGCTGAAGAACTTTTCCCCCTGCCCGCAAATGACCAGCGCATACACCTCGTCGTCGTGGTTGAGGTGCTCGACGACCTGCTTGAGGCCGATCAGCGACTCCCGGTCCCAGGTGTTGGCTGGCGGATGGTTGATGGTGATCAGCGCGGTATGCCCGTGCTTTTCCACCGTGAGCTTGTGCGTCAGGTCGAAGAACGCGGACTTGTAGGGTTCGATGGCCGTCGAGTTCATGGCGAAGGTCTCCCGGTGACATTGTGACAGGGTAGCCGTTGGACCGGCGGGGCTTCGTGGCGTTGCGGCCGCCGGGTGGTGCTGTGGTCGTGTCCTCAGGGCAAGTCTAGGCGTGCTGGAGCGAGGCGGGTTGCCGTGCTGACCGGGAGCAGGAGCGGAGCGGCAGTCGCGCCGCTCCGGCGGGAGCGTTATTGCAGGGCCAGTGCCTGGCCGCCGGCACGGCGCTCGGCCTGCCATTCGACCAGCGAGGGCGCCGCGGCCTGTTCGCCGGAAAGGCGGTGGACGATTTCGAAGTAGTCTTGCTTGAAGCGATCCTTGAGGACGTCCTCGCGCGCTTTCACCCGGACCGCATAGACGCTCTGGATGTTTTGGTGATCGAAGCTGCGCCATTGCTGCTCGTCTTTGAGCAGGCTGTAGCGATGACCCTCCAGCGCGGCGATGATGCGTTCGCTGTCGAGACTGCGTGCCCGCGTCGCGGCGTCGGCCCACTGGTAGACGATGCTGTATGCCGATGCCGCGGAACTGGACGGGTGTGTCTGGTAGCGCTCGTCGAAATGCGCGACGAACTGCTGCCCGGCGGTTGACCCTTCCAGCTCCGGTACGCGCCAGGTCCAGGGTTCGGTGCCCAGCACGCCATACATGATGTCCGGCCCTGCCGCCTCGACCATGCTCAGGGTCAGGTTGGGCACGGCGACCTGCATCCGCCGGGTCAGGCCGAGTTCGTTGGCGATGCGCATGGCGCGCACCAAGTCGTCGCCGAACAGCACCAGCACCAGCACCTCGGTGTCGCTGTCGGCCACCCGGGTCAGGGCGTCGCGGTAGTCGGACAGCCGTGCGCCGGGAAAGGCGGTCTTGATGCCGGGATGCTGCTGGGTGTCCTCGGTGCCGGTCGCCTGCCGTAGCGAGCGCTCGCTGGTGTGGCCCCAGGTGTAATCGGAGGTGACGTAGAAGTAGCGCTTGTTCGGCAACTCCTTGTTCAAATACTGGCCGAGGACCCGGGCGCTCATCCAAGCGTTGTTGCATTCGCGGAACAGGTAGCGGTGCGCGTCCTTGCCCGTGGTGTCGTTGGAGTAGGTCAGGGTGCCGAAGTAGAGCAGGCCGCGCTCCTTGGCGCGCTTGCCGGCGGCGATCGCCACCGCGCTCGAGGCGCCACCAAAGAGCATCGCCGCGCCTTCGTCGGCGAGCTTGTCGACGTTGGCGACGGCCTTTTCCGGCCGCGAGGCGGAGTTGCGCGAGGCCAGCTTGAGCGGGCGCCCCAACACGCCGCCGTTGGCATTGATCTCATCGATGGCCAGCAAGGCGCCGCGCATCTGCGCGAGTCCTTCTTCCTTATAGCTGCCGGTGCGGGGGTAATTGAGCCCGAGGGTGATCGGGTCGGCCGCCTCGGCGGCCAGGCAGAACCCCAACCCCAGAGCCAGCAGAGTGGTCCGTTTCATCACGATTTCCTTGTTGTAGTTTTTGTTGGCGAGAGGCGTTTTTTACTGCGCCTTGATGCATCCGTCACGCTTTCATTGGTCGTAGCGTGGCGGCGATCGCGCAACTGTGCGGTGCCCGACATTTCCCGCCTATCGCCGGCTCGCGCGGCATAAGCGCAACCTCGCCCCGGCGCCGCCGTCCGGCCATTGACTCGTCGTGGGGCTTTGCTTAGGGTTCAGCGCCTCGGCCGGCCAGGGTAGCCCCATGCAACAAGACGATCGCCTCAAGCTCGAGGGCAGCTGGAAGGCCGCCCTGCAGGATGAATTCGAACAGCCCTACATGAAGGAACTGGGGGCGTTTCTACGACGCGAAAAGGCGGCCGGCAAGGTGATCTATCCGCCCGGCCCGTTGATGTTCAGTGCACTGAACTCGACCCCACTGGAGCGCGTCCGGGTGGTCATCCTGGGCCAGGATCCCTACCACGGCCCGGGTCAGGCGCATGGCCTGTGCTTCTCGGTACAACCAGGCGTGGCGCCGCCGCCGTCGCTGCAGAACATCTTCAAGGAGCTCAAGCGCGACCTTAACCTGGAGATCCCGCGCCATGGCTACCTGCAGCATTGGGCGGACCAGGGCGTGCTGATGCTCAACACCTCGCTGTCGGTCGAGCAGGGCGTGGCCGGTTCCCACGCCAAGATGGGCTGGCAGCGCCTGACGGACCGGATCATCCAGCTGGTCAGCGAGCGGCAGCCAAGCGTGGTCTTCATGCTCTGGGGCGCCCATGCGCAGGGCAAGGAAAAGCTGATCGACCCGACCCGGCACCTGTTGCTTAAATCAGTGCATCCATCGCCGCTGTCGGCGCACCGCGGCTTTATCGGTAACGGTCATTTCAGCCGAGCCAACCAGTTTCTTGAGCAGCGCGGCCTGGCGCCGATCGACTGGCGGCTGCCCGAGCAGGTCTGAACGGCGCCGCTGCGTAGCGACGCCGTTCAGTCGCAGTTGGGGTGAGGGCTTACTGCAGCATGCTCATGGCCGCGTCCATCGCGGCGGAGAGGTCTTCGTCTTCCTGCAGCAGGCTTTCCGGGTCGAGGCCCAGCTTGGCGAACGCGGGGATCTGCTTCCAGTCAAGCTGGGTATAGGGGTGCGAGGTGCCGATGTAGCTTTGCAGGGTCGCCACCTGGACGATGTCCACGTAATCGACCTTGTCCGATACCCGGGCGAAGTTCAGGTGCTGGCCGGGGACCGTCGCGATCGGGTCGGGGAATTCCCAGGTGCGCAGGATCTTTTCCCCGACGATCGGGTGGATCCGGTCGATAACATGGTTGAGGCTGATCGAGTCACTGAGCAATGCGCTGTGCTCTTCGGCGTAGGTCAGGATTGGCAGCACGCCGATCTGGTGGACAAGTCCCGCCAATGTCGCCTGGTCAGGCGGCAGCCGGGTGAAGTTGCGGCACAGCACGTGACTAATCGCGGCGATCTCGGTGCTCTTGTTCCAGACCTCGCGCATTTTGCGGTCAACCACGTCGGTTGTGGCTTGGAACATCTGCTCCATGGCCAGTCCCGTCGCGAGATTCGAGGTGTAGTTGATGCCGAGGCGGCTGATAGCCATCTGCAGGTCGTTGATTTCCCGGTTGGTGCGCAGCAGCGGGCTATTGACCACCTTGATGATGCGAGCCGTCAGCGCCGTGTCATTGCCGATCACCTTGGCGAGGGTGGGAATGCTCACGTCCGGATCTTCGGCGGCCTCTCGGACCCGCAATGCCACTTCCGGCAGCGTAGGCAGAACCAGCTCGTCGTTCTCGATGGCCTGCGTCAGTTCTCGCTGGACCTTGTCGGCAAGAGTGCTCATGTCGTTCCTTAATCGATTATTCGCATGGGGGCATGAAAGGCGGTCGGCTATCGCTGGATTTCCCGGTTCGCATCGAGCGCATAAGGCAGGGCCAGCAAGGTCAGTGGCAAGCCGTCGGGCGAGCCAAGGAACAAGCGGCCGTCGGCAGCAGCATCTTCCTGAAGCACGGCAAGCAGCTCGATCACCCCGTCGGCGCCTGCTGCCAGTACCACTTCGCCGACGCTGGAGGTATGCACCGGCGAGAACAGCTCCATGCCCGGTTCTGGCACGGCGGCGTGGCCCGCGCTGGCTTCGACCGCCAGGCGATGCAGTCGGCGTTTCAGTTTGCCGAGGTACTGCATGCGCGCCACGATTTCCTGGCCGGTGTAGCAGCCCTTCTTGAAGCTGACGCCGCCCAGCGCCTGGAGGTTGATCATCTGCGGGATGAACAGCTCGCGGGTGGTTGCGACGACCTGGCCGATGCCGGCGCGGATCTGTGCCAGCAGCCAGTGGTCCAGCGATGCCTCGGGCAATTGCGCAGCGAGCCTCGACCGGATGCTGTCGGCCGCCTGCGCCGACACCCACAACTCGGCGCGGCCGTCGCTCAGGCGCACGGCAATCAGGCCGTGGTCCCGGACGGTCGTGTCAGCGGTCTGCGGCAAGTCGAGGCCAAGGCTTACCAGCGCACCGTCGCCTTGCTGGAGGCCGAAGCGAACCCATTCGGCGCTCTCGTCGAGCAGTTTGGACTTGGAGAACACCGCGAACTTGGCCAGGTCGGCGCGCTGCGGTTCGATCAGGTCCTGCGCCATGGCGAGCAAATAGCCGTCTGCCTGCGGCAGGATCCGGAAGCTCGACTGCATGCGCCCCTTGGGCGTACAGCGCGCGCCCAGGCTGCTGTGCTGGTCGTCGAGGTAATTCAGGTTGCAGGTCAGTTGGCCCTGCAGGAACTTCTGTGCGTCCGGCCCTCGCACGGCCAGGACGCCTTCGTGCGCCAGGACGCAGAAAAAAGCAGTGTCGGTCATATCAGGTCGCCGTGAGTGAATCCGGAGCCGCATCATAACAGGGCGGGGGGTAAACGCAGTGTGCCCCAGCTGTCATATCCACCGCCTATCAGGCGTGCCGCCGCGGGGCGGCAGTCGCTATACTGGCGCCCTCAATCGAGGAGCGCATGATGGTCGAACAATCCGAACTCAACCGTCTTTTCTGGCAGAGCCGTCGCGGCATGCTGGAGCTGGATGTCCTGCTGGTGCCGTTCGTCAAGGAGGTCTACCCGCAGCTCGATGAGGAGGACCAGAGGCGTTACCGCAAGCTGCTGAGTTGCGAAGATCAGGACATGTTCGGCTGGTTCATGGAGCGCACCGAACCGGAAGACGACGATCTGCGGCAGATGGTTCGCATGATTCTCGACCGTGTCCAGCCCAAGTAGCCAGGCGTTCGAGTGCCGCTGGCAGCCATCTATCCTGCTGTCAGCTTTGTATGTGGCGTTCCTGCTGATAGCCATCGGCCTGCTGTTCGCCCTGCCGCTGCCATCATGGTTTCGCCTGTGCGCGCTGTCGCTGTGCCTGGGTCACGCGGCCTGGGTATTGCCGACGCGTATCCTGCTGCTGTGCC
This sequence comes from Stutzerimonas stutzeri, assembly GCA_002339675.1. Lineage (GTDB taxonomy): Bacteria > Pseudomonadota > Gammaproteobacteria > Pseudomonadales > Pseudomonadaceae > Stutzerimonas > Stutzerimonas stutzeri_O. Next base: position 42,351 of record DDKB01000015.1, on the reverse strand, counting down.
AGACGTCCTGGCGCGGTTTGCGGCACCAGCCGCAGGGGTGGTCGTTGTGGAGTCCGGCCGATGGCTGGCAGCCGGTGCAGCTGCGGCCGGACAGCATTGCGCTGCCCTGGGTCGTGGTGCTGCGATTCAGGCGGCCAGGCCAGTGGTTCGTGCGCAGTCTGTGCCTCGTGCGCGGAGCGCTCCCCGCTTCGCAGCATCGGCGCTTGCGGCTCCGGCTGAAATTCAGTCGGCGAAGGTGGGCGGCACCAGAATAGTGTCGCGGGCCTCCGGCAACTGGTCGGGATAGTCGAGCGTAAAGTGAAGGCCGCGGCTTTCCTTGCGCTGCATCGCCGAGCGGATCATCAGGTCCGCCACCGTCGCCAGGTTCCGCAGCTCGATCAGGTCTCTCGAGACCTTGTAGTTGCTGTAGAACCACCCTCAATGAGGCTCAAACCCACTGGAATCAAGGGTTTCAGCCGATGAGCCAGCAACATGAAGCCGCTACTGTTAGAAAACTGTTAGAAACATCCCTCGCCAAACCGTGGCACTACCGCCGATCCGGTGTGTATTACCTTCGGGTCCGTCCTCAGGGCTCTGTGGCATCCTGTACCGTCTCGCTCCGCACTACCGACCGACCTACCGCAATGACCACCAGTAAGCAGCTCCAGACGGCTCTCAGGGCCTTCCACCTCGACAATCCCGACTCAACATGGCCTGAGCTACGCGACCACCTCCGGTCCATCGCTGAGGACCTTCTGGCGACTCCTACGGAGTGGGAGCTGCTGGATGTCATGGGTCTGACTTACTCGGACCTCAATGATGACCTGGGCCGAATAGCATCGACTGCCGGTCTCAGCGTTCCTCAGACTAAAGGGGTGATTATGGCGAGGCAGATCATGCAGGCGGCTGAGAGGAGGCTGGGAGGTGACCCAAGGCAGTTGGTGAAGCTAATAGACGAAATAGATAGCCAGGAGGTCTCTGATAGTCCCAGGGCATCGTCTGTTTCCCTATCTGTAAGTCCACCTCAGGGACAACCTCAAGCCGTCCACCAGACACTCACCTTCGAGGCCCTGGCGGCGCTCTACATGGCCGAGCAGACTGGCAACTTACAGCCCAGCACCATGCGCGACATAAAGTCGTCCTGCGGCGTCCTGGGGGATGCTCTGGGGAGCTTGGACATCAAGGCTCACACCCGGTCGGACCTTGTGGGGCTCAAGGAGAAGCTACTGGAGGGCAGAGCGCCATCTACGGTTAACAAGCTCCTGACTCGCCTATCTACTGTCCTGCTTTGGGCAGTCAACACGGGGCACCTTGAGCGAACTTATGACAAGGGTTTGAAGATCACTGGCAAGGCATCCCAGAGCAAGCGCAAGGCGTTTTCCCCAGACCAGATACAGTCGATCATGGCCTATGCGAACGGCCTTCCAGCGGCTTCCTGGGAGCGATGGGCGCTGTCCCTTGGGGTTATCGCTGGGCCGCGCATTGAGGAGCTACGCCAGTTGACCAGCGGTGACGTTAAGCAGGTCGGCAATGCCTGGGTTATCGACATCAACGAGGGGGAGGGAAAGAGCATTAAGAATCGTCATTCGGTCCGAGTGGTCCCGCTGGTAGACGGTGCCCTTGGGTTTGACCTTGAGGCTTTCCTGGGGTTTGTCCAGAGCAAGTCACGCCCAGGTTTACTTGAGCCTGCCGATACCTCAAAGGCTGTTCCTATGCGGCTTTTCACTGTTGGTACGGGTCAATTTTCGGCTGTACTAAATGGAGCCCTCCAGTCTGCTGCTGGTTACGAGGCGGGCGGGAATCTTTCGTTTCACTCGCTGAGACATTCCATTGCTTCACTGCTGAAGGCTCATGGGGTCTCGGCTGTGATTGCCCAAGCGATCCTGGGGCACAGCTCGCAGTCGATCACCTTCGACCTCTACGGAGGAGGGCAGCAGGTTGGGGTGGACAAGATGAAGGAGGCGCTGGGGGTGGCCTTTGGTGTGGCGCAGTGACGGGCTTAGTTGGGCGTCTATACATGATCTATGTAGGGACGGGCACATGGTCAAAACCCTGGGAATCCAAAGTACAAGATTTTGATACTTTGAACCCTTGGTAGAATAACCTTCTACCTTGGACCATCTCAGGTCCCTTATTTTACAAGAGACTCCCGAAGGGTGACCTGGCTACTCGGTGGGCCTCGTGTCTACGGAAAATACGGAGACCATGCAGTCCATCAAGCAGGTAATGGGTATCAGGTGCGCCACTGCGTACCGCCGAGCTGGACGTTCTGATCGGCCACCCCGAGCATGACCTCCTGTTCATCGCTACCCAGGTTGCCCGAGCGGCTGGCCTGAAGAACCCGAGCCACGCAGTCGGGAACTACAAGAACAACTGCGGGAAATGTACCCTCCACCTCAGCATTGGAGAGGTCCTTGAGGTCTATCAAGCCGTGATAGACCTGCCGAGTGACGCCAGCGGGCGGAGCTACCAGCGGACGACAACCCTGCTGGACGAAGCGAACGTGTATCGGATGCTGATGCGTGGGAGTGCCCCTCAGTCCGAACAATTCCGGCAGTGGGTCACCGAGGAAGTCCTCCCGTCCATCCGCAAGACCGGCTCCTACAACGTCAATGAGTCCACCACGGAGACCGGCCAGCAGTTTGCCGGGGAGCTGGCCTCGCTGAGTGACGCTGTAGCGGGCCTCCTGAAGCAGAACTCTACGATCCTGGGGATGCTCCGAAGGAGACAAAGGGGGATGCTGGTCAATCTTTTGGAGCAATACTCGCGCTCCTACGTGAAATCTGGAGAACTCGCTGGGTCCTGGCCTTGGAGATTTGGCGTAGCGACGGACTGCGAGGCGGCACCAAGGGCAATCCTCAAGCATAGCTGGTGGCCTTGGTCAACCTCTATTTAAAAACCCTCACTAATAGGACAGACGATGATTCTGAGAGAAAAATAATTCTCAGGGTCCTCCTCGACCCATTCGACTTCCCTGCGGTTGCTCTTAAAGCAGCTCACCAGGGTGACCCTTTTGTTTCCACTGGAATGACCCGCCGCTGACTACAGCACAGGGACCCAGCCGTGGACCCGGTAGTCGAGCCGGGGTGAGCTATGAATTAAGCCGAGTGTTCCTCGGTCGTCTCAGGGAGGTGGTGGCCCCTGATTCGTTCATAGACACAAGGGTGGCTGTTACTTAAAGATTCTAAAGGATCATCTTCTTATTACTCTTTTAATAATCTTTAAACTTTAGGTTTTCTCTGGGTCCTTAGGTTTCCCTCTCGGAGAACCATGGTTGTCTTCAAGTTTGGGACAGGTCTTGCCAGACCATGATCCTGATCCTTTGAGGGCAACCTAATGTCCTTGAGTCTGGCTCTCGGTCAACCAGTGCAAAACCTGCAAAGGCCCACCTCAGTTAAAAACCCTCACTAATAGGACTACCCCTCGGTTGTCCCTCATCGCCCGTCGCTGGGCACAAACGCCAGTTCCCTCTGGCAATCCCAATCCAGTCTTTCTGATAGCGCCTTTCATGCCACGCCGGTTCCCTTGTCTGGGGTCTGGATGACCGGCTGTGGGTGCGACCTGAAGGGCGCTACCAAAAGGAAAACAGACAATGAATATCAACGAACAGAAAACCGAACTGCTGGCTATCGTTATCGAAGGACAGACCTTCAAGCCGAACGCTGAGGGCCTGTGGTCGCTGACTGAGGTCAACAAGACGCTGCCCGATCTGACCAAACCTCCGGCCCAGTGGCGGGGACGTGAGCGGGACTACTTCGAGCGATGTGCAGATTTGCATATCGTCCATGGTGACAATGGCGGAACATGGGCAACTGAGCGGGCGACCATCGCCTATGCCATGGCTTGCTCCCTCGACTTCTATGTCATGGTAGTCGATGCCTTCGTGACCATGCGGAACGACGCCATTCTGTCCGCCCGTATGTCCTCCTTGGCATTGGCCGAAACGGGCAAGCTCCTGGCTGACAACATGCCCAAGGCCACCGCTCTGATGCTAAAGGCAAAGGCTCACGGAATCTCGTGGTCCGATGCTTGTCGAGCCGCTCAGGTCGATAGGCCTTTGCTGGCTAAGCGTTACCTGCTGGCCCAGGGGAAGTTCCAGAGCGTCTTCGATCATGATAAAGGCGATTATGTCCTTCAGCCGGTAGCCAGAGCGTTCTCCCTTGGCTTCTTCAAGCGCCACGTGGGGGTCTTCGGGAATGCCGATGGCTGGAAGGTATCCGACAAAGGAGTGGTCTGGCTACAGGGCCGAGCCCAAGCGATCAATGAGGCCATCAAGGCACGCCAAGCGACACAGAAGAAAGCCAAGGGAGCCAAGCCATGCGCTATCGACTGATCCCAGGCCCAGGGTGCCCTCAGGCCCTTTGTGACCGACTGAACGACGCTCTGGCAACCCCAAGCGCCCGCCGTGTCTACCATGCCGCTCGGAGCGCCTACAGGCTCCACACGGACCACACCCTGGCGTCCTTTCAGGCCGACCTTCAGGAAACCCTCAGGCTCCCCTTGGGAGAGCTGGACGGCATCCTTGAGCGAGCCGCTATGACGTTTCAGGAAGCAATGCTGTTGCCTGTCCGGTTCGACCTCACAGCGCGACCAGCCGCCGCTTAACGCCACACATTGAGCGCCTGTAGGGCCTCCAGGGAGTCGCTGGGTTCCGTCTTTAAGGTTTCATCATCCGTTATCGACAACCGCCAGCCATTGGCACCCACCCCAGCGACTCACCTGGGAGCCTTACAAGCTCACTCTGCGACACCTTCAGTTCCCCACCTGAAGTCCCCAACACGCCCATCCCACGGGCGACACACTGAAATCAAGAATCCATAGAGCAAACCCCCAGGGTCGGCGTGTTTACGTCTCCTTGCGTCTTGTCGCGCCCGCCGTGCGGACTGGGGGTTTGCTCTATGGGAAAGGAGACCTACCCAAATGAAAATTACCGTTAGCAATGTAACTCCCGAGACCGTAAGCATCCACGGCCAAACCCTGGCCCGCGAGTATGCCGAGCTGGTCCTCCTGCCCCTGTTGGTCGCGGCTGAAGGCCAGAACCATCCGGCAATCGTAAAGGTAGCCGAGGCGTTCGCTACCGCTGGGCTGAGCCTTGAGGGTTCCCCTGAGGCGTCCCGACTCTATCGGAGCCACCAGCACCAGCAGCGAGTCGAGCAGGAGCGCCTGAAGGCTGAAGCCCAGGAACATGCCCGCCGTTGCCACGTCCAGACGCCTCAAGAGATTGCCCAGCAGATCGCTGAGCGTGAGCGCAAGGCCCGAGAGATTCGTGAGCATGGCGAACGCCTGCGTGCTGCCCGTGGACGTTAACGCTATGGACCTTCTGGTCCTCGTCCTGATTACCACTCGCCAATACTTTTTCTAAGGAGTTACCAACAATGAAACCTTTCCAGTACAAGAAACCCGATAGCGTCTACTCCCAGACCGTCACCACTGCCCACGGCTCAACGGCCACCCAGGCAACCTTCCACACCTCGGACATCCGACCGGAACACATGGCCGCTACGGACCCATTGGTCTACGCCCAGGTCATGTATGAAGCCACTGACGAACATCTCAACGGAGACGAATGGCGCGACAACATGAACATAGCGTTTCCTTCTGAGGTTCGCCCCTACGGCTCCCAGCCGACCGCTCCCCAGGTTGCCCTAATGGAGGACCGCTCCGTTACCTTCGATCCTCGCCAGACCTACGATGGTCGCACCGTGGCCAAGGGCTCCGCTTCGGCTGGCTCCTTGGTCTCGATGGAGGCCCCAGAGGTCGGCATTCTGGTATCGGGTCGTGTGTCGATCTTCGACCACACCGTCCAGTTCGGTTTCACTGAGCGCAGCATGGCGCAGACCGGGGAGAAACTGCTGGATGACCTTGAGCTGACCCTGGCCGGTAAGATCGCCCAGAGCCTTGAGGGTCAACCTTCGGTCACCAAGGCATATGTGGGAGCCCTCAGCGGTAGCCCTGCTGCCCAGGCTGAGGACCTACTGGACATCCTGGCGGTTAACCTCGACACCTTCTGGGGCCGTGATGTCTCCGAGTTCGGCGTCCTGATCCCCGTTGCCCTCCGTCCGACCCTCAACCGTGCCGCTCAACGGGCTGGCCTTGAGGACATAGACGAGCTGGTGGGGACCCGTGTTCAGGTCTACAGCGGTCCAGACCGAGGCATCTTTCTGGTGCCCAAGGCGTTCGCCCTGTTGTCGTTCCGTGAAGACCAGAACGGCGATGTCTGGCGGGTGGAACTGAGCCGTAATGCTTCGACCCAGAGCTGGGACCTTGAGGTCTCCGCTGTGGTGGACGTGATGGCAACCGCTATGGTCGAAGTGAAGCTGGGTGGTTCCGAGTGGGAAACCACGCCGGTAGCCCTGCCGATCATCAAGCAACTGGTCCTCTCAGCGCAGCCGTAAGGCCCTGGGAGATGCACCAAAGGACGGGAGGTGGTTGTGATAACCATCCCCCTTCCAATCCAAAGGAATGAGCCCTGGTAAACCTGGGGCCATCCTCTGCCGACAACTGGCTGTCACTGGGTCTCCTTGAGGTTCGGTTTAAAGCTCCTCGACCTGAATGGGTCTTGGGGCTTCTTTTGCAATACCTGACTAAATCAGTAGGAGACTCGCATGGGCAAGCTACAGGCTGCTTATTGGCTGCTGGTGGTTGCGCCTTGGGTCGTCTCGCTGGTCGCTCGGTCTGCCTTGAGAATCTGGGAGAAAAATCTGAGACCTCATCTCAATAAAGAAGACCAGCCAAATTCCCCCGTGCCGCCCTCGGTCCCCTTGGATCGCTGAGGCACGAGAAAGCCCTTCGGTGTTAGAAATGTGTTCGAGAGGTGTTAGAAAAGCTGCTACGCTCAGCCTCCCAAACGTGCCTCAAGAGGGTGGCGTAAGGATCGTATCGACCGCTTCTGGCAGTTGATCGGGGTAGTCCAAAGTGTAGTGGAGGCCCCGTGATTCCTGACGTTGCATCGCTGAGCGGATCATTAGGTCTGCGACCAGCGCCAAGTTCCTCAGCTCAATCAGGTCCCTTGAGACTCGATAGTTGCTGTAGAACTCGTCGATTTCCGCGAGCAACAGGCGCACCCGGTGCTGGGCGCGCACCAGTCGCTTGGTGGTCCGTACGATGCCCACGTAGTCCCACATGAAGCGTCTGAGCTCGTCCCAGTTGTGCGCAATGATCACGTCCTCGTCCGAGTCCGTCACCTGGCTGGCGTCCCAGGTGGGGAGGGCGGGCGGGGTGTGGGCCGCTGGCAGGGCCCGGATGATGTCCTGGGCTGCCGACCGCGCGTATACGAAGCACTCCAGCAGCGAATTGCTCGCCATGCGGTTGGCGCCGTGCAGGCCGGTAAAGCTGGTTTCGCCGATCGCGTACAGCCCCGGAATGTCCGCCCGCCCGGCCTGGTCGACCTGCACGCCCCCGCAGGTGTAGTGCGCGGCCGGGACCACCGGAATGGCTTCGCGAGTAATGTCGATGCCGAAGGCCAGGCAGCGTTCGTGCACGGTCGGAAAATGCGAGCGAATGAAGTCGGCCGGCTTGTGGCTGATGTCCAGGTAGACGCAGTCGATCCCCAGTCGCTTCATCTCGTGGTCGATCGCCCGTGCCACGATGTCGCGTGGCGCCAGCTCGGCCCGTGGGTCGAAGCGCGGCATGAAACGCTCGCCGTTGGGTAGCTTCAACACCGCGCCCTCGCCCCGCAGGGCTTCGGTGATAAGGAAGCTCTTGGCCTGCGGGTGATACAGACAGGTCGGATGGAACTGGTTGAACTCCAGGTTGCCGACCCGGCAGCCGGCGCGCCAGGCCATCGCCACACCGTCGCCGCAGGCACCGTCCGGGTTGCTGGTGTAGAGGTAGACCTTGGCCGCGCCGCCGGTGGCCAGTACGACGAACCGTGCCTGGAAGGTGTCCACCTCGCCGGTGGCGCGATCGAGGACGTAGGCGCCCAGGCAGCGCTTGCCTGGCAAGCCCAGCTTGGGCTCGGTAATCAGGTCGACGGCGACCCGTTGCTGCAACAGGTCGATATGGGCTTGTTCCCTGGCTCGCGCCAGCAGCGTGTTGAAGATGGCCGCGCCGGTCGCGTCAGCGGCGTGAATGATCCGCCTGTGGCTGTGGCCGCCTTCGCGGGTCAGGTGGAACTCGAAGTTGCCATGCTCACGGTCTGCGCCGTCGCGGGTAAACGGCACGCCCTGGTCGATCAGCCACTGGATGGCCTCGCGGCTGTGCTCGACGGTGAAGCGGACGGCGTCCTCCTTGCACAGGCCGCCGCCGGCCACTAGCGTGTCGGCCACGTGGGATTCAACCGTGTCGGTGGTGTCCAGTACAGCGGCAACCCCGCCCTGCGCCCAATACGTCGAGCCATTGGCCAGGTCGCCCTTGCTGAGAACGGCGACGCGCAAGGTCGACGGCAGATTCAGGGCCAGTGTCAAACCGGCGGCGCCGCTGCCGATGACGAGGACGTCGTATTGGTAATGTTGGCTCATGTTTGCTCTCTTATTGGCGCGGCCCCGGTTCGGCTCGATGCCGCGGCGGGCCGGCTGGCATCGGTGCCCGCGGGCGCGGCCCCTAGTATATAGGTGGCTACCCCTGCAAAATAGCGGCCCTCGTTTAACTGGGCGACGCCTTGGAACTTTTCTTGCAGGTCTATCTCTATAGACAGTTGTGGATGCAGGTCGGCTGGCTGCCGCGTTGTGGCCGGCATGAACGTGCTTTGGATGTGAGAAGTTCACGCGCGCGGCGGTACGTCTCGATGCGTCATGCTTCGATGCCGTCAGGTGTGTTGCAGGAAAGCTTGCTTGAAGGGGGAGAACTTTTGTGTAAAGCCCGGGTCTATTCTGGCAGGTCAGCTCGCAGGCGAGCGCAGCACTCCTTCCAGGTCAGGGAGGAGTGTTCATGCTAACCCAGGAGCAGGACCAGCAACTGGTCGAACGAGTGCAGCGGGGCGACAAGCGGGCTTTTGATCTGCTGGTGTTGAAATATCAGCACAAGATTCTCGGGTTGATCGTGCGCTTCGTACATGATTCTCACGAAGCGCAGGACGTGGCCCAGGAAGCTTTCATTAAAGCCTACCGCGCACTGGCGAATTTTCGGGGCGATAGTGCCTTCTATACCTGGCTCTATCGTATCGCCATCAACACGGCGAAGAACCATCTGGTGGCCCGCGGAAGGCGTCCACCTGATAGTGACGTCAGCTCGGAGGATGCCGAGTTCTACGAAGGCGATCACGCACTGAAGGACATTGAGTCTCCAGAGCGTGCGCTGCTCAGGGATGAGATTGAAGACACGGTTCATAGAACCATTCAGCAATTGCCAGAAGATTTACGCACCGCTCTAACACTGCGTGAATTTGATGGTCTTAGTTATGAAGACATTGCAAACGTCATGCAGTGTCCGGTGGGTACGGTCCGCTCCCGAATATTTCGGGCGCGGGAGGCCATCGACAAGTCATTGCAACCCCTGTTGCATGAATCCTGAGACAGCGGCGACAGCCAAGAGAGGAACCGCCATGAGTCGTGAAGCCCTGCATGAATCGCTGTCCGCGGTGATGGATAACGAAGCGGACGAGTTGGAATTACGTCGAGTGCTCGCCGCCGAGGGCGACAGTGAAATGCGTTCGACTTGGTCGCGTTATCAGATCGCTCGTGCCGCCATGCACAAGGAACTGATCGAGCCTCGTCTGGATATCGCTTCTGCGGTCTCGGCAGCCATTGCCGACGAGCCGGCGCCGTCCATTGCTGTGGCCAAACCACAGCGGTCCGCCTGGGGCAACCTGGGTCGCCTGGCGGTTGCCGCCTCGGTCACCGTTGCTGTGCTGGCAGGGGTGCGGTTGTACAACCAGAGCGAAGTGACTGGGCCGCAGATTGCTCAACAGCCAGCGCAGCCAAGCATTGCAGTCCCGCAGACCAATCAGGGCCCTGCTGTACTGGCAGGTTATAGCCAGGAGTCTGGTGCGGTTGAAGCACAAGCCGCTGCAGGTGCTCAGTCGCCTACAGAAGGTTGGCACGAGAAACGCCTGCCGGATTACGTCCGTCAGCATGCTCAGCAGGCTGCCTTCGGCGGCGGCTCTGAAGGCGCGTTGCCTTATGCTCGCGCAGCCAGCATGGAAGATCGTTAAGGAAAAGCATGCGTGTAATACCGCTGTGTGTGGTACTCGGAGGCTGGCTATCGATGCCGGCCTTCGCTGCTGATGCCGATTCCTGGCTGCAGCGGTTGGCTTCTTCGGAGGCGAAGCAAAGCTACCAGGGTGTATTTGTCTACGAGCGCAATGGCAGTTTCTCCAGTCATGCCGTCTGGCAGCTGGTAGAGGACAAGACCGTTCGCGAACGTTTGCTGCAATTGGACGGCCCGATTGCAGAGGTCGTGCTGGTTGACGGCACGGTGCAGTGCGCAAGCGCCGACATGGCGTCCCAGGTTAAGGATGCCAAGCCCTGGCATCAGCAGGCGCTGGATCCAAAGGCGCTCTCGCGATGGTATGACTTCAAGGTCATTGGCGAGTCGCGTGTAGCTGGTCGCCCAACCGTGGCGGTGGCAATTCGGCCGCGGGACCAGCACCGCTACGGATTCGAACTGCACCTCGACCAGGAAACTGCACTGCCGCTCAAGTCGCTGCTGCTGGATGAAAGTGGGCAGTTGCTCGAGCGTTTCCAGTTCACCCAGTTTTCCCCGGATTCCGTCCGGCCGGCTGATGTCGCGGCCGGCTCGAATTGTCAGCCCGTTTCGCTGGCCGCAGAACAGGACTCTGCACAGACGCCGTGGCGTTCCGACTGGCTGCCAGATGGTTTCGAGCTGCTTGATTCGAACATCCAGCCGAGTGCCGCTTCCGATCAGTCGGTTACCTGGCTGTCCTACGGGGACGGGCTCGCGCGCGTATCGGTCTTCATCGAGCCGCTGGCCGGTGCCGTGGTCGAGGACACCCGCAGCCAGATGGGCCCGACGGTGGCCGTGTCCAAGCGCATCTCCACCGCTGAGGGTGACGTGATGGTCACGGTTGTTGGTGAGGTTCCGTTGGGTACTGCCGAGCGGATCGCGCTGTCCATGCGTTCAGGTTCCGGTCAGGCGTCGCGATGATCGAGGAGTCGGGCCGCGTCGTTGCCATCGAGCCGGGCGCTGTCTGGGTCGAGACGCGGCGCGGCAGCACTTGTTCCGGCTGCTCGGTCCGCAACGGCTGCGGCCAGGCTCTGATCGATCGGCTCGGTGTGAGAGGGCGGCGCGGCTTGATACGCGCGCTCTCCGACCAGCCGGTAGCGCTGGGCGATGCCGTCACCGTCGGTATCCAGGAGCGCACCCTGTTGCAAGGCGCGCTGCTCGTCTATCTCTTTCCCCTGCTGATGCTGTTTGCCGCAGCCCTGCTGGCGTCTGCACAGTCGCTTTCCGAACCCTACGTCATGCTTGCCGGCGGCGCCGGTTTCCTGTTCGCCTGGCTGATCGTTCACAAACGCTGCCGGCATATCGTCGATGATCCCGCCTACCAGGCGAGGGTGGTTCGTGCGCTGCCGGTTTCTGCCGAAGGAGGGGCGGCTGCGCCTAGTCTCGAGGGGCACATGTTTTGAGGGGTTTACGCGACAGCTGCTTCGTCCTGGTCGCGGTCTTGCTCATGCTTGTGCAGGCTGCGCGGGCTCATGCGCAACTGCCTGACTTCACGCCGATGGTCGAGCGCGCTTCGCCGGCCGTGGTCAATATCAGCACCAAGCAATCCTTGCCCGCACGCGGGGCGAATCCGCATATGCCGGACCTCGACCAGCTGCCACCGATCTTTCGCGAGTTTTTCAAGGACCGCGTGCCGCCGATGCCGGAGCCCGATCCACAGCGCGAAGCCCAATCGCTTGGTTCCGGTTTCATCATCTCAGCCGACGGCTATGTGCTGACCAACAATCACGTCATAGCCGACGCTGATGAAATACTGGTGCGCCTGCCGGATCGCAGCGAGCTGCAGGCCACACTGGTCGGTGCGGATCCGCGCACCGACGTCGCCCTGCTGAAGATAGAAGGCGCGGGCCTGCCCACCGTCGCGCTGGGCGATTCCCGTCGCCTGAAGGTAGGGGAGTGGGTGCTGGCGATCGGTTCGCCATTCGGCTTCGACCATACCGTCACCGCCGGAATCGTCAGCGGCACCGGCCGCAACCTGCCGAACGAAAGCTACGTGCCCTTTATCCAGACGGACGTGGCAATCAATCCGGGCAATTCCGGTGGGCCGCTGTTCAATCTCGATGGCGAGGTCGTGGGGATCAACTCACAGATATTCACCCGCTCGGGTGGCTTCATGGGCCTGTCGTTCGCCATTCCGATCGACGTCGCAATGGATGTCGCCGATCAGCTGCGCACCACCGGCAAGGTCAGCCGCGGCTGGCTCGGCGTGGCGATCCAGGAAGTCAATCGGGACCTGGCCGAGTCCTTCGGGCTCGAGCGGCCTGCCGGCGCGCTCGTGGCACAGGTCATCGATGGCGCACCGGCAGCCAAGAGCGGCCTGCGCGTCGGCGACATCATCCTCAGTGTTGATGGCCAGGACATCGACACCTCTGCAGATCTGCCGCACCTGATCGGCGCGATCAAGCCCGGTAGCCAGGCCAGGCTCGGTATCGTGCGCGACGGCGCGCGCGAGACGCTTAGCGTGGCCATTGGCGCCTTGCCGGACGAAGCGGAGGCTGCCGCCGCGAGCGATGACAGCCTTTCCGAGCAGAGCAGCAACCGCCTGGGGGTCAAGGTATCGACGTTGACCGACGAACAACGGCGGACGCTGGATGTGCCAGGGGGCGTCGTGATCACGGAGGTGCAGAATGGCCCCGCGGCCATGATCGGCCTGCGCCCGGGCGACGTGATCACCCACCTGAACAACGAGGCGATCGAGTCGACCGATTCGTTCTCCCGGGTCGCCGAGCAGCTGCCGAAGAACCGCTCGGTATCGATGCGGGTGCTGCGCCAGGGGCGTGCCAGCTTCATAACCTTCAAGCTGGCCGAATAGCCCGCAGCTGCGGCATCGGCAGGTTTTGCGCCGCAGTCGATCCGGCTTTCGCGGCGCCCCGCACACACCTCCGGTCGCATGCCGCACCGGGTCACCAACCGCGTCCGGGGTCTGGCGTGGCGCTGAATAGACCTATCAGGTACACTTCGTGGCTATTTTCTGCGGGCAATCGGTCCGCGCATATTCGAGTGTTTAGCTGTGAGTGACCTGAGTCATATCCGCAATTTCTCCATCATCGCGCACATCGACCATGGCAAATCGACCCTGGCGGACCGTTTCATCCAGATGTGCGGTGGCTTGACCGAGCGTGAAATGAACGCTCAGGTTCTGGATTCGATGGACCTCGAGCGCGAACGAGGCATCACCATCAAGGCGCATAGCGTCACGCTCTACTACAAGGCGCGTGACGGCAAGACCTACCAGCTCAACTTCATCGACACCCCCGGCCATGTCGACTTCACCTACGAGGTGAGCCGGTCGCTTGCCGCCTGCGAGGGTGCCCTGCTGGTGGTTGACGCGGGGCAGGGCGTCGAGGCGCAATCGGTCGCCAATTGCTACACCGCCATCGAGCAGGGCCTCGAGGTCATGCCGGTGTTGAACAAGATGGACCTGCCGCAGGCTGACCCGGAAAAGGTCAAGGGCGAAATCGAGCACATCATCGGTATCGATGCGACCGACGCCGTCGCGTGCAGCGCTAAGAGCGGCATGGGGGTCGAGGATGTGCTCGAGCGCCTGGTCGAGGTCATCCCGCCGCCGACCGGTGAAATCGAAGCGCCCCTGCAAGCCCTGATCATCGACTCCTGGTTCGACAACTACCTCGGGGTCGTGTCGTTGGTCCGTGTCCGCCACGGGCAGATCAAGAAAGGTGACAAGGTGCTGGTCAAGTCGACCGGCAAGGTGCACCAGGTCGACAGCGTCGGCGTCTTCAACCCGAAGCACACCAGCACCGCCGACCTCAAGGCGGGCGAAGTGGGCTTCATCATTGCCGGCATCAAGGACATTCACGGCGCCCCGGTGGGCGACACCCTGACCCTGTCAAACACGCCGGACGTGGAGATGCTGCCGGGCTTCAAGCGCGTGAAACCGCAGGTCTATGCAGGCCTGTTTCCGGTCAGCTCGGACGATTTTGAGGATTTCCGCGAGGCGCTGCAGAAGCTGACGCTCAACGACGCGGCCCTGCAATACGAGCCCGAGAGCTCCGATGCCCTGGGCTTCGGCTTCCGCATCGGGTTCCTGGGCATGCTGCACATGGAGATCATCCAGGAGCGGCTGGAGCGCGAGTACGACCTCGACCTCATTACTACCGCTCCGACCGTGGTCTACGAACTGCTGCTCAAGAACGGCGAGACCCTGTACGTCGACAGCCCGTCGAAGCTGCCCGATATGTCGGCCATTGAAGACATGCGAGAGCCCATCGTGCGGGCCAACATCCTGGTCCCGCAGGAACATCTGGGCAGCGTGATCACGCTGTGCATCGAGAAGCGCGGCGTCCAGCGCGACCTGCAGTTCCTCGGCAGCCAGGTGCAGGTGCGCTACGACCTGCCGATGAGCGAGGTGGTGCTCGACTTCTTCGATCGCCTCAAGTCCGTCAGTCGCGGTTACGCCTCGCTGGACTACAGTTTCGAATGCTTCCAGTCGGCCAACCTGACCCGCCTGGACATCCTGATCAATGGCGACAAGGTCGATGCGCTGGCGCTGATCGTGCACCGCGACAATGCCCATTACAAAGGCCGCATCCTCGTCGAGAAGATGAAGGAGCTGATCCCGCGGCAGATGTTCGACGTGGCCATCCAGGCCGCGCTAGGCGGTCAGATCGTTGCGCGCAGCACGGTCAAGGCGCTACGCAAGAACGTCCTCGCCAAGTGCTACGGCGGCGATGTGAGCCGCAAGCGCAAGCTGCTGGAAAAGCAGAAGGCGGGCAAGAAGCGCATGAAGCAGGTGGGCAACGTGGAAATTCCGCAAGAAGCGTTCCTCGCGGTGTTGAAGGTAGATAGCTGATATGTCGATCAATTTCCCGCTGTTGCTGGTGATTGCCGTTGCGCTCTGCGGTTTTCTGACGCTCATCGACCTGCTGGTCTTTGCGCCTCGACGCCGGGCTGCGATCGCGAACTATGAAGGGCGGACCGGGGGCGAGCCCGATCAGTCGACACTCGAGGCCCTGAACAAGGAGCCGGTGCTCATCGAGTACGGCAAGTCCTTTTTTCCTGTGCTGGCCATCGTCCTGGTGTTGCGCTCGTTTCTCATCGAGCCGTTCCAGATACCCTCGGGTTCGATGATCCCCACGCTGGAAGTCGGCGATTTCATCTTGGTGAACAAATTCGCCTACGGGATTCGGCTGCCGGTTGTCGACACCAAGATCATCGACGTCAGCGACCCCAAGCGTGGCGATGTCATGGTGTTCCGTTACCCGAGCGATCCGAACATCAACTACATCAAGCGCGTCGTCGGGCTCCCGGGCGATGTGATCCGCTACAGCAGCGACAAGCATCTGAGCATCAACGGCAAGCCGGTTTCCGAGACGCTTATTGGCGAAGAGCCGGGCAGCCTCGGCAGCGCCAAGCTGTACCGTGAACAGCTGGGCGAGGTCGAGCACCTGATCCGCAAGGAAATGACCCGCTACCGCGTGGAGCCCGACCGGGAGTGGCAGGTGCCGGCGGGGCACTACTTCATGATGGGCGACAACCGCGACAACTCCAACGACAGCCGTTACTGGCACGACCCGGCGATCCCGGCCGAGCTTGCCGGCATGGTTCCGGACCGCAATATCGTCGGCAAGGCCTTCGCGGTCTGGATGAGCTGGCCCGATCCGAAATTCAGCAACTTGCCGAACTTCTCCCGCGTCGGGCTGATTCATTGAGTCTGTGAAACAGGGCCGGGTTCGCCGGACCTGGCTCGTTATATTTGAGCCGCCCCGATCGGTGGGTGCCGTACGACAGAGGTCGACATGAGTTTTGCCCGTTCGCAGAAAGGCTTGTCCATGCTGAGCTGGATCCTGGTGCTCGCGCTGGTGGCATTTTTCGCCAGCACAGCCTTCAAGATGCTGCCGCATTACTTCGACTATATGTCCATGGACAAGATCATCCGCGGAGTGGAAAGTGACCAGACGATGGAGATCCGCAGCGTTGGGGATTTCTACAGCCATGTTCGCAAGGGGATGGACGTAAACGGCATCCGCGACCTTGATCTCAAGGACGCGCTCGAAGTCGTCATCGAAAACAATGAATTCAAAGTCCACCTGGATTACGAGAAGCGCGAGCCGCTGATTCGCAACCTCGATCTGGTGGCAACCTTCGATAAAGAATATCGCCTAAGGATGCCGTGAGCACTTCGTTAGCCCGTCTCGAGCGCAGGCTCGGATATCAATTCAAAGACCAGGAGCTGATGCTGCTGGCCCTGACGCACCGCAGCTACGCCGGACGCAACAACGAACGTCTGGAGTTTCTCGGCGATGCGATCCTCAACTTCATTGCCGGCGAGGCGCTGTTCCAGCACTTTCCCCAAGCCAAGGAAGGGCAGCTGTCGCGTCTTCGCGCACGCCTGGTCAAGGGCGAGACGCTGGCTGTGCTGGCGCGGGGTTTCGAACTCGGCGAGCACCTGCGTCTGGGCTCCGGCGAGCTCAAGAGCGGTGGGTATCGCCGTGAGTCGATCCTCGCCGACACGCTCGAGGCGCTGATCGGCGCCATCTACCTCGATGCGGGCATGGAGGCCGCGCGCGATCGCGTGTTGGCCTGGCTTGCCAACGAACTGGAAGGCCTGACACTGGTCGACACCAACAAGGACCCGAAGACCCGGCTGCAGGAATTCCTGCAGTCGCGCGCCTGCGAGTTGCCCAAATATGAAGTGGT
This sequence comes from Stutzerimonas stutzeri, assembly GCA_002339675.1. Taxonomy (GTDB): domain Bacteria; phylum Pseudomonadota; class Gammaproteobacteria; order Pseudomonadales; family Pseudomonadaceae; genus Stutzerimonas; species Stutzerimonas stutzeri_O. The sequence continues at coordinate 25,593 of DDKB01000015.1, read as the reverse complement.
GGCGATACAGGGCGATCCCCATTGCCGCACCTTCTTCGTTGAATGCCAGGTGTCCCTGCTCAACGAGAAAACGCAAGGGCAGGGAGCCAGCCGGCGTATCGCCGAACAGGTTGCCGCTGCCTCGGCATTGATCGCGCTGGGCGTGGAGAATGGCCATGACTGATGAACATTCGCAGGACGAGAACGTGAGCCGCTGCGGTTACGTGGCCATTGTCGGCCGGCCCAACGTCGGCAAGTCGACGCTGCTCAACCACGTCCTTGGGCAGAAACTGGCGATCACCTCGCGCAAGCCGCAGACCACTCGCCACAACATGCTGGGAATCAAGACCGAGGGCGCGGTTCAGGCGGTCTATGTCGACACCCCCGGGTTGCACAAGAATGGCGAGACGGCGCTCAACCGCTACATGAACCGCACTGCCTCATCGGCCCTGAAGGACGTCGACGTCGTGGTGTTCGTCGTAGACCGTACACGCTGGACCGATGAGGACCAACTCGTGCTCGAGCGGGTCCAGTACGTCGAGGGACCGGTCATCGTGGCGGTAAACAAGACCGATCGCGTTGAAGACAAGGGTGAGCTGCTGCCGCATTTCGAATGGCTGGCGCAGCAGTTGCCGAACGCGGAGATCGTGCCCATCTCCGCCCAGCACGGGCAGAACCTGGACGTCTTTGAAAAGCTTGTCGCCTCGCATCTGCCGGAGGGAGAGCACTTCTTCCCCGAGGATCAGATCACCGACCGGAGCAGCCGGTTTCTGGCCGCCGAGCTGGTGCGCGAGAAAATCATGAGGCAGCTGGGCGCCGAGGTGCCCTACCAGATCACCGTCGAGATCGAGGACTTCAAGCAGCAAGGGCATGTGCTGCATATCCATGCGCTGATTCTCGTGGAGCGCGACGGCCAGAAGAAAATCATCATCGGTGACAAGGGCGAGCGTATCAAGCGCATCGGCCAGGAGGCGCGCAAGGACATGGAAGTGCTGTTCGACTCCAAGGTCATGCTCAACCTCTGGGTCAAGGTGAAGAGCGGCTGGTCGGATGACGAGCGCGCGCTGCACTCGCTGGGTTACCAGTAGGCGGCAAGAGCGGCTTTTGCGCTTGGGAGTCTTGGCTTCAAAGCTGAATGGGACTCGGCCTGCATGCCTACCCGCTTGGGTGAAGTAGACTGCTTTCCTACGTGTGCCGCTGCGCTCCAGCCTCTGCCTCCCATGACCCAATCCGCCTTCGTTCTTCACAGCCGGCCGTACCGCGAAAGCAGTGCGCTGGTGGACTTCTTCACGCCGCAAGGCCGGCTACGCGCCGTGCTGCGGGGCGCGCGGGGTCGCGCCGGCACCCTGGCACGGCCGTTCGTGCCGTTGGAGGTGGAGTTTCGCGGGCGCGGCGAGCTCAAGAGTGTCGGACGGCTGGACAGCGCCGGCCTGGCCTTCTGGCTCGACGGCAACGCGCTGTTCAGTGGCATGTACCTCAACGAGCTGCTGATCCGCCTGCTCCCGGCCGAAGACGCGCACCCGGCGATGTTCGAGCATTACGCCGCGACCCTGCCTGCGCTGGCGGCCAAGCGTCCGCTCGAGCCGATCCTGCGAGCGTTCGAGTGGCGGTTGCTGGGCGAGCTGGGCTACGGCTTCGCCCTTGATGTGGATATCGTTGGGCAGCCGATCGCCCCGCAAGGGCTGTATCGATTACTGCCGGACACCGGTCTGGAACCCGTCGGCCAATTCCAGCCGGGCTTGTTCAACGGTGCGGAACTCTTGGCCATGGCCGAGGCCGACTGGGAAGTGCCCGGCGCGCTGGCGGCAGCGAAAAGACTGATGCGTCAGGCGCTGGCACCCCATCTAGGTGGCCGGCCGCTGGTCAGCCGTGAACTGTTCATGAACATCAAGGAGGTCCCGCGTGACTGAAGTCAACCGAATCCTGCTCGGCGTCAATGTCGACCACGTTGCCACACTGCGCCAGGCGCGCGGCACCCGCTATCCGGACCCGGTCAAGGCCGCGCTGGATGCCGAGGAGGCCGGGGCCGATGGCATCACCGTGCACCTTCGCGAAGACCGTCGCCACATCCAGGAGCGCGACGTGTTGATGATGAAGGACGCACTGCAGACACGAATGAACTTCGAGATGGGCGTCACTGAGGCGATGCTGGCTTTCGCCGAACGGCTACGCCCAGAGCACGTCTGTCTGGTGCCGGAGACGCGTCAGGAGCTCACCACCGAGGGCGGCTTGGATGTGGCGGGGCAGGAGGCGCGCATCCGTGAAGCGGTGGATCGCCTGGCTGCCTGCGGTGCAGAGGTGTCGCTGTTCATCGATGCCGATCCACGGCAGATAGAGGCTGCCGCTCGCGTTGGGGCGCCGGCCATCGAACTGCACACCGGGCGCTATGCCGATGCGCACGGCGTCGCCGAACGCGCCTGCGAGTTGGCGAGAATCCGAGACGGTGTCGAATCTGGTCTGAGCCACGGCCTGATCGTCAACGCTGGCCATGGCCTGCACTACCACAACGCCGAGGCCATCGCCGCGATCCGGGGCGTCAACGAGCTGAACATCGGCCACGCCATCGTCGCTCACGCGCTCTTCGTCGGCTTCAAGCAGGCCGTCAAGGAAATGAAGCACCTCATTCTCAGCGCGTCGGCACGCGGCTGAACCTTCAGGGCGATTCGCTTCGTGGCGGGTCGCCTCATCGCCTGAACAGATTCAGCAGAATCGTCAGCAGCACGCTCAGGATGATCATCGAGGTGATCGGGATGAACGTCCGGCTGCGTTCCGATTCGATGCGGATGTCGCCGGGCAGCTTGCCGAACCAGCTCAGCAGGCCCGGTGCGTAGTGCAGAATCAGACCGAGCAGAAGCAGCAGCAAACCCGCCGCGATCAACCATTTCGCCATTGTGTCTCCGCGCTCGTACTGCCGTTGGTTGAGCTCACTTGTGATAGGCGGCAAACGCTGCGATGACATGTCGGGACAGCACGTCCACCGCCTTGCTGCGGCCAGCCGCGCAAAGCAATTTGATCTGATATTCACCCAGCGTTGGCAGGTTGTCGCCTTCCTCCAGTCGCTTCAGCGGGGGTTTGATAAGGCTCAACGGATAAGGCGCCACCGCCAGGTCGGCGATCATCGCCGCCTCCTGGCCTGCGCATTGCTCGCTGGAATAGGCGATGCGATAGGCGCGGCCGGCACGATCCAGTGCGTCCAATGCCTGGCGTCGCCACGCACACTCAGGCGTGGACAGGGCCAGTGGCAGCGGGTCACGCTCAACCGCCACGCCGCCCGCTCGGCCGGCCCACACCAGTGGTTCGCGGTGGATGACTTCGCCGCGTGAGTCATCCTGGCCGAGGTTGCCGACGCTGATGAGCGCGACGTCCAGCTCGCCGGCGTCGATGCGCTGGATCATGTCGACGCTGCGGCCCACCGAGACATTCACCTCGATCCCCGGGTGGGTCCGGGCGAACAGCGACAGCAGGCCGGGCAGGATATGCGTGCCGATGTCCGCCGGGGTACCGAAACGAACCCGCCCGTTGAGCGGCGGCAGAATGAATGCACTGACCGTCTCTTCATTGAGTTTGAGCAAGCGCCGCGCGTAACCAAGCAGCCGTTCGCCCTCATCGGTCAGCGCGATGCGTCGCGCCTCGCGAATGAACAAGGTGCAGCCGAGCAGGGTCTCGAGCCGTTTGATCTGCATGCTGACGGCCGAGGTGGTGCGAAAGACCTGCCCGGCTGCGCGCGTGAAGCTTCCACTCTCGGCGATAGAGACGAAAGTGCGCAGCACATCGATTTCAAGCAGGGGCATTGCAGATTGGGGAAGCTCCTCGGGCATGCCGGGCATTGGCTTTCCTTCAATTTTTCTGAATCGACAGTTCTATTGTAGTCGTTTGTCTGAATCGTCAAGGGCGCTCAAGCTGATTTGGCCGGCCACGAGTCGGTCGGCGGGCACCGGGTGCGCCCATGCACCCCTCGCGAAAGCAGGAGGATGCCATGCGTCATTCTGAACAGCGGCAACGGGACGATCGTATCGACGACCGCGCCCGTCCGGCGATGCCGGACTTCTATATGCCGGCGATGTGGCCCATCGAGCTGCAGCAGGCGGTTATCGACTGGTTCGTCGCCTGGCGCAAACGGCGTCTATATCGGCGTCTGCTGATGCTCAGCGATCGTCAGCTGCGGATGCGTGATTTGAGTCGCCCGCGGCTCATTGAAAAACTGCAGATGCCGCTGAGGCAGTTGGTCGAAGAGCGGCGCTGCCAGCGCCAGCGCTAGGGTTTGTGTGCGATCAGGACGGCACGCATCGGTGCCGGCAGCCCTTCGATGGTTTTGCGGTGGTCATCAGGGTCGAGGAAGTCGGGTAGCGACTGATAGCGCATCCAGTCGGTACTGCGCTGCTCCTCGACGCTGGTGACGCTGACATCGACGCAGCGTACATCGACGAATCCGGCCCGGCGCAGCCAGCATTCCAGCGCGGCCACCGAGGGTAGGAACCAGACGTTGCGCATCTGCGCGTAACGGTCTTCCGGGACCAGCGCGGTATGCTCGTCGCCCTCGACCACCAGGGTTTCCAGCACCAGCTCGCCACCCTTGAGCAGGCAGTCCTTCAGGTCAAGCAGGTGATCGATGGGCGAGCGCCGGTGATAGAGCACGCCCATGGAAAACACCGTGTCGAAGCCTTCGAGCTTCGCCGGCAGTTCTTCCAGGGCCATCGGCAGGTGCCAGACGGGGTGTTCGGCAAGGTAGCGTTTCATGGCGTGAAACTGGCAGAAGAACAGCCAGTTCGGATCGATCCCGACAACCGAGTCGGCCCCGGCGCCGAGCATGCGCCACATGTAGTAGCCATTGCCACAGCCGACGTCGAGGATGCGTTTGCCGCTCAGGTTCAAGTGCGGCGATACGCGGTCCCATTTCCAGTCCGAGCGCCATTCGGTGTCGACATGCACACCGAATACCTCGAACGGGCCCTTGCGCCAGGGGGAAAGCCCGAACAGTGCGTCATGGGTAACGGCGCGTGTCGCCTCATCGCTGTCGGACTCCAGTCGAAAGGCATCGCGCAGCTCCACGGCGCTGGGCTGGATATCGGGCAATGCATCCACGGCGCGCCGCCAGCGCGGCAGGTCGCCGTGTCCCACCGCGAGCTTGGCGTCCAGCTGTTGCTGCAGGCCATTGGCCCAGGCGGCCAGCGGGGTGCCGGCCAGGCGCCAGGCGAGGGGAGTCAGGTCGAGATTCATGGCAGGGCGATCAATGAGGCGAAGTTCAGGCACTGGAACCAGGGCACCACCTTGGAAAAGCCGGCGTCCAGCAAGCGCTGACGATGGGTTTCCAGGCTGTCGGGTTTCATCACATTCTCGATGGCGCTGCGCTTCTGCGCGATTTCCAGCTCGCTGTAGCCGTTGGCGCGTTTGAAGGCGATGTGCAGATCGGCCAACAGCTGCTGCTCCTGGTCGTCTTCGAAACGCAGCTTTTCCGAGAGGATCAACGCACCACCCGGCACCAGGGCCTGGCGGATGGCGCGCAGAAGAGCGGGGCGCTGCGGCGGCGGGATGAACTGCAGGGTGAAATTGAGTGCGACCAGCGAGGCAGGCTGAAACGCGAGGGCCAGCACGTCGGCTTCGATCACCTCGACAGGAAGCAGCTCCTGAAACATGGAATCCTGCCCATGCAGATACTCGCGGCAGCGCTCGACCATGGCTGCGGAGTTATCGATCGCTATGACCCGGCAGTTGTCGGTCTTGACGTGCCGACGCAGCGCCTGGGTCACCGCGCCCAGCGAGCAACCGAGGTCGTACAGACAGGTGTTCGGCTGGGCAAATTGCGCCGCCAGCACGCCGATGTTTTCGACGATGGTTGGGTAGCCCGGGACCGAGCGCTTGATCATGTCGGGAAACACCCGTACCACGTCTTCGTTGAAAACGAAGTCCTGAGGCTGGGCGAGGGGCTGGGCGAACAGGCGATCGGGTTCGTGGCTCACGGTAACGTCTGGGCAGGCAGAAAACAGGGGCGGCATTGTAGCGGAAAGCCGACTCGACCGCTGACGCCACAGGACAATCGGCCAGCTGACCGCGGCGGCTATTGCACCTCGATGCGGCAGTCGAACAGCCCGGCCGGCTCGCGGTCGAGTTCCCAGGGGCGCTGGTACGTCAGGTACAGCCGGCCGCTGCCCCGCTGATCGGCCTGGAAGCGCCAAGTCGAGATGCCGTCGCCGCCCACCAAGTCGTTTTTCGGTGAACTGAACACTTCCGGGCCAAGGCTCTTCAACTGGTCGTCGGAGATCTCCCGGGCACTCCAGCGGTAACCGGTGGCCGGGTTGCTGGGCAGGCTGACGATCAGTTTCTGGCCCGGTTGCAGGGTGACCGGACAATCGGCCTCGTCGCTCAGGGTAACCGGACCGGACGGCGCACTGGCGCAGGCGGCGAGCAGGAGCAACGGTACGATCGGCAACAGGCGGGACAGGGCATTGGACATCGGCGTGTGGGCTCTCGGCTGGCATGGAGATGCAGGAACCATAAGGCGCCCGGCGCCGGTCGTAAAGCCGGCCGGCCGGTTGCGCGCCGCCGTCGCGCGCGCTTCCGGCCGGTTCCAGCTCAGAACAGGACCTTGACCACGTCGCTGAAGCGCTTGGCGAAATGCATCGTCAGCCCTTCCTTGAGGTAATCCGGCAGTTCTTCGAAGTCACCCCGGTTCAGTTCGGGAATGATCAGCTCGTAGAGCTTCAAGCGCCGCGCAGCAATCACTTTTTCCCGCAAGCCGCCGATGGGTAAGACCAGCCCGGTCAAGGTCAGCTCACCGGTCATGGCCACGCCTTTCTTTGGTGCCTGATTGCGCGCCAGCGACAGCAGCGCACTGGCCATGCTGATACCGGCACTCGGCCCGTCCTTCGGCGTAGCGCCTTCCGGCACGTGCATATGCACAAAGGCCTGGTCGAAGAAGGTCGGATCGCCCTTGAACTCCTTCAGATGCGAGTTGATGTAGCTGAAGGCGATTTCGGCCGACTCCTTCATCACGTCACCCAGCTTGCCGGTGAGCTTGAAGCCGCGGTTGAGCGTGTGGATGCGCGTCGCCTCGATCGGCAGCGTCGCGCCGCCCATGCTGTTCCAGGCCAGGCCGGTGACCACGCCGACCCCGGTAAGCAGCTGCTCGGGGTGCCAGAACGGCATGCCTAGGTAGCTCTCGATGTCCTTCGGGCCGATCTTGATGCCCGCCTCGGGCTCGTCGAGCAACTTGACCACCGCTTTGCGCACCACCTTGCCGAGCTGCTTGTCCAGCTGTCGCACTCCGGCCTCGCGCGCATAGCCTTCGATCAGGCTGCGCAGCGCACTGTCGCTGATCGACAGCCGCTTCTTCGGCACGCCGGCGCGCTCGAGCTGCCGTGGCCAGAGGTGGCGCTTGGCGATCGCCAGTTTCTCCTCGGTGATGTAGCCGGACAGCCGGATGATCTCCATGCGGTCAAGCAGCGGACCGGGGATCGAGTAGAGCGTGTTGGCCGTGCAGACGAACAGCACCTTGGACAGGTCCAGACGCAGGTCCAGGTAATGGTCGAGGAAGCCGACGTTCTGCTCGGGGTCCAGGGTTTCCAGCAGCGCGGAGGCCGGGTCGCCCTGATGGCTGCTGCCCAGCTTGTCGACCTCGTCGAGCATGATCACGGGGTTCATGACCTCGACCTCTTTCAGCGCCTGCACCAGCTTGCCGGGCAGGGCACCAATGTAGGTGCGGCGATGGCCCTTGATCTCCGCCTCGTCGCGCATGCCGCCGACGCTGAACCGGTAGAAACGGCGGCCCAGCGATTCGGCGATGGACTTGCCGATGCTGGTCTTGCCCACGCCCGGCGGCCCCACCAGCAGCACGATGGAGCCGGCAATCTCGCCGCGGAAGGCCCCGACGGCGAGAAACTCGAGGATGCGATCCTTGATGTCGTCGAGGCCCGCGTGATGAGCGTTGAGGACTTTGCGCGCGTGGTTGAGGTCGAGCTTGTCCTCGCTGTACTTGCCCCACGGCATGGAGGTCGCCCAGTCCAGGTAGTTACGCGTCACCGCGTATTCCGGTGAGCCGGTTTCCAGCACCGAGAGTTTCTGCAGTTCGTCGTCGATCTTCTTCTGCGCGGCGGGCGGTACGACCTTGCCTTCCAGGCGCGATCGGAACTCGTCGGCGTCGGCGCTGCGGTCGTCCTTGGTGATTCCCAGTTCCTGCTGGATGATCTTCAACTGTTCCTTGAGGAAGAACTCGCGCTGGCGCTCGCCGATCTTGCGGTTCACCTCACCGGTCAGCTCCTTCTGCAGCTTGGCGACCTCGACTTCCTTGCGCAGCAGCGGCAGGACTTTCTCCATGCGCTTGAGCACCGGCACGGTGTCCAGCACCTCTTGCAGTTCGGCGCCCGGGGCGGTGGTCAGCGCGGCGGCGAAGTCGGTCAGCGGTGACGGCGCGTTGGGGCTGAAGCGATTGAGGTAATTCTTCAGCTCCTCGCTGTACAACGGGTTGAGCGGCAGCAGCTCCTTGATGGCGTTGATCAGCGCCATGCCATAAGCCTTGACCTCGTCGCGCGGGTCTTCGTCGCTCTGCGGGTACTCGACTTCCACCAGGTAGGGCGGCTTGCGCCGCAGCCAACCGCGGATGCGCACCCGGGCCATGCCCTGTGCCACGAACTGCAGCTTGCCGCCTTCCTTGGACGCGTGGTGTACGCGGACCATGGTGCCGTGCTCGGGCAGGCTGTCCGGATCGAAACTGGCCGCATCCTGTGCCGGCGTATCCATGTAGAACAGCGCCAGGCGCTGGTGCGGCGTTTTGGAGACCAGCTCCAGCGTCTCGGACCAGGGCTCATCGTTGACGATGATCGGCAGCACCTGGGCCGGGAAGAAGGGCCGGTTGTGTACCGGAATGATGTACAGCTTGTCCGGCAGGTTCTGGTCCGGCAGGACCAGGCCCGTGGACGAGAGGTTTTCGGATTCCTGAGGGATGTCGTCGTTCATGCGGCACCTGTGGCGAGTACGTGCTCTTTAGATGGGTATCGGACGAATGATTTCAATCCGATCGCTGCCACCGCGAATCGGCGTCGCTGTAAAAAGCCGCTGCCCTCCGGTAGAGTGCGTCGACACCTCAGGTACTCCACCATGCTCAACGCTCGCCTGCTTCGTCTAGACGACAAGGCCCACGAACACGCGCACGACTACCATCAGTTGGTGCTTTCGCTGTCCGGAAGCGCCGAGTTCGAGGTGGATGGCGCCGGCGGTGAAGTCTGCCGCATGCGTGCTTGCCTGGTGCCCGGTCATGCCGAGCATGAGTTCGCCGGCAAGGGTGACAACCGCATGCTGATTATCGATCTGGACGAGCAGAACGTCAGCGACGATGACCCGCGGCTGCTCGCGCAGTTGTTCGAAACACCTCGCTACCCGGCGCTGGATGCCGATTTCCACAACTTGCTCAATTACGCCGGCGCCGAGCTGGCGCGCTACGGCAGCGACCCGCTGCTGGCGCGGGCATTGGGCGGCGTGCTGCTGCGCGCGCTGCACCTGCGGGTGTTTGGCGAGGCGCAGCGGCAGCCGAGCGGTTCGCTGGACATCGCGCGGCTCGATGCGCACATCGAAAGCAACCTGGCGCGACGGATCACCGTGGCGGAGCTGGCGCAAGTCGCCTGCCTGAGCCCGAGCCACTTCCATGCGCAGTTCAAGGACAGCGTCGGCCTGACGCCTCACCAGTACCTGCTCAAGAGTCGCCTGGACCGGGCCACTCGGCTGCTGCGCGAAAGCCCGCTGCCCTTGGTGCGCATCGCCGAAGAGTGCGGCTTCTCCAGCCAGAGCGCGCTGACCACCGCCACCCGTCGCTACCTCGGGCTGACCCCCAAACGCCTGCGCAAGCACGACGAGTGATGCCCGCCCGCGTGCACCATCAGGGTGCGCTGCTGCTAAAACGCCAGTATTTCTGCACCGCTTTAGCGATTCTTCGTGACAGCCTTTTGACGGGCATCAAACCTCGTAGTTTTCCGTAAAAGTTCCGTAGTTTCCTGCAACAACGCCCTGCGCCCCCGCCTTAGATTCGCCTACCCGTTCGGCCACTGCTGCGTCATTTCGAACGCCAGCACGCCGTGCCAGTACAACAACACTCCACCAGAGGAGCGGCGCGATGTTCAAAGCCGGTCACGTCTTGCAGGGCGAATTCGCCAACCTGAAAGCCGCCGAGTTTTTCCCCGCCATCAGCGCGAATTACAGCGTTGACGAGGCGGCCTACCTGAACGAGCTCTTGCAGCTGGCCGATCCCGGCGACGCCGGTATCGACGCCATCCGTCGCGAGGCCCGCAACCTGATCGAAGCCGTGCGCGGCCGCGACAACGCGGTCGATACGCTCGATGCGCTGCTGCGCCAGTACAGCCTCGACACCCACGAAGGCCTGATGCTGATGTGCCTGGCCGAAGCGCTGCTGCGCGTGCCGGACTCGGCCACCGCCGATGCGCTGATCCGCGACAAGCTCAACGCCGCCGAGTGGGAACGCCACCTGGGCCAGAGCGACAATGTGCTGGTCAACTTCGCCGCCTGGGGCCTGGTGATGACCGGCAAGGTGGTCGACCCGGACAATTCCGACGGTCGTCCCAAGAACGTCATTGGCCGGCTGGTCAAACGCTCCGGCGAACCTGTCATCCGCGCCGCGATGAACCAGGCCATGAAGCTGATGGGCAAGCAGTTCGTCCTCGGTCGCACCATCTCCGAAGCCTTGAAGAACGGCCGCCCGGAGCGCGAGAAGGGCTACACCTATTCCTTCGACATGCTCGGTGAAGCGGCGCTGACGGCCGAGGATGCGCGCAAGTACATGGCCGACTACCGCCAGGCCGTGGAAATCGTCGGGGCCGAACCACAGGTTGGCCCAGGCCCGCGTCCGTCGGTGTCGATCAAGCTCTCCGCGTTGCATCCGCGTTATGAAGTGGCCCAGCGTGAGCGCGTGCTCACCGAGCTGTTCGCCAACGTGCGTGACCTCGCGATCCTGGCGCGTCGGCTGGATGTCGGCATCACCATCGACGCCGAAGAAGCCGACCGCCTCGAGCTGTCGCTGGAACTCTATGAAAAGCTCATGCGCGACCCGGCCATCGCCGGCTGGGGCGAGTTCGGCCTGGTGATCCAGGCGTACTCCAAGCGCTGCTTGCCGGTGCTGGTGTGGCTGACCTTGCTGGGCAAAGAGCTGGGCGCGCGGATTCCGCTGCGTCTGGTGAAAGGCGCCTACTGGGACAGCGAGATCAAGCAGTGCCAGGTTCAGGGCCTCGATGGCTACCCGGTCTACACCCGCAAGGAAGGTACCGACACCTCGTACCTTGCGTGCGCCCGCTACCTGCTGTCCGAGCAGACCCGCGGCGTGATCTACCCGCAGTTCGCCAGCCACAACGCCCATACCGTTAGCTGCATCCTGTCGATGGTCGGCGAGCTGAAGACGCCGCGTGAATTCGAGTTCCAGCGCCTGCACGGCATGGGCGATGCGCTGTACGACACGGTGATCGAGAAGTACCGCAAGAACGTACGCATCTATGCACCGGTCGGTGCTCACAAGGATTTGCTGCCGTACCTGGTGCGCCGCCTGCTGGAAAACGGCGCGAACTCTTCGTTCGTCCACCAGCTGGTCGACCCGCGCGTACCGGTCGACAGCCTGATCGATCACCCGGTCACCCAGCTGCGCCAGTTCAAGACCCTCGGCAACCATCGCATCCCGCTCCCGCCGGCGTTGTACGGCAACCGGACCAACTCGCAAGGCATCAACATGAACATCCAGACCCAGTGGAACGAACTGTCCAGCGCCTACCAGACCTTCCTCGACCGCCAGTGGCAAGCCGCCCCGGTGATCGGCGGGCAGAAGCTCAACGGCACCCCGCACAAGGTGCATTGCCCGTATCAGCTCAGTCAGGAAGTGGGCACCGCCCAATTCGCTACCGCCGAGCAGGCCAAGCAGGCCATCGACGGTCTGGCAGCCTTCTGGCCACGCTGGAACGCCACGCCGATCGAACAGCGCGCGCAGATCCTCGAGCGCCTCGCTGACCTGCTTGAAGCCAACCGCGCCGAGCTGATGGCCATGTGCACCCTGGAAGCGGGCAAAACGCTGCAGGACGGCATCGACGAAGTCCGCGAGGCGGTGGATTTCTGCCGTTACTACGCGCTGCAGGCGCGCCTGAAGCTTGGCCGTGAAGAACTCAAGGGCCCGACCGGCGAGCGCAACGAGCTGTTCCATGAAGGCCGCGGCGTGTTCGTCTGCATCAGCCCCTGGAACTTCCCGCTGGCGATCTACCTCGGTCAGATCACCGCGGCGCTGGTCGCCGGCAACACCGTGCTGGCCAAGCCCGCCGAGCAGACCAGCCTGATCGCTGCCCGTGCACTGGAACTGATGTTGGAAGCCGGCCTGCCGAAGGAGGCGATTGCCTTCCTGCCAGGCGACGGCGCCACGCTCGGCGGCGTGTTCTGCCGCGATCCGCGTGTGGTGGGCGTGTGCTTCACCGGTTCTACCGACACGGCGCGCATCATCAACCGCCAGCTGGCCGAGAAGGAGGGCGCCATCGCGGCTCTGATCGCCGAGACCGGTGGCCAGAACGCCATGATCGTCGACTCCACCGCGCTGCCGGAGCAGGTGGTCAAGGATGCCGTCGCCTCGGCGTTCACCAGCGCCGGTCAGCGGTGCTCGGCCCTGCGCGTGCTCTACGTCCAGCGCGACATCGCCGACCGCGTGATCGAGCTGCTCAAGGGCGCCATGGCCGAGCTCAAGGTCGGCCCGACGCACCTGCGCGAAAACGACCTGGGCCCGGTGATCGATGCCGAGGCGCGCGAAGGCCTGCTGGCGCATATCCAGCAGCTCAAGGGGGAAGGCAAGCTGATCGCCGAGGCCAAGCTGAGCGGCAGCCTGAATGGCCATTTCGTGGCGCCGGTGGCGTTCGAGATCGGCAGCATTCTTGAGCTGAAAAAAGAGCAGTTCGGTCCGGTCCTGCACGTGGTGCGTTTCGACGCCGCGGACCTGGAGAAAGTCGTCGCCGACATCAATGCCACCGGTTACGGCCTGACGCTTGGCGTGCACAGCCGCAACGAGGAAACCGCCGAGCGCATCGAAGCGCTGGCGCGGGTCGGCAACCTCTACGTCAACCGCAACCAGGTCGGTGCGGTGGTCGGTGTGCAGCCGTTCGGCGGCTGTGGACTGTCCGGCACCGGCCCGAAGGCGGGCGGCCCGAGCTACCTGCTGCGCTTCGTCAACGAGCGCACCACCTCGACCAACACCACGGCGGTGGGCGGCAATGCGTCCTTGCTGTCGTTGGTGGATGACTGATCGTCACGCGACGGGAATAACGGCTGGCGGCTCGGTTCAGAGACCGCCAGCTCATTAGAACAATCAGAACAGTCGGCGGATCGCTCTTCCGCCACTGATGGGTCCGGTTGGACTCGTCCCGGTGATGGCGCGATCCGCCATCGCCCTCTGCCAGGTGGGATCGGGATAACCCTCGCGCCCATCAACAACAACTAACGAGGGAACAAAATGAGCATCAGTACACCCACCCTGATCACCTTCGTGATCTATATCGGCGCCATGCTGTTGATTGGCTTCGTCGCCTACCGTGCCACCAAGAACTTCGACGACTACATCCTGGGGGGGCGTAGTCTCGGCAGTTTCGTCACCGCCCTGTCGGCCGGTGCTTCGGACATGAGCGGCTGGCTGCTGATGGGCCTGCCGGGTGCCATCTACGCGGCAGGGCTGTCGGAAAGCTGGATCGCCATCGGCCTCGTCGCGGGCGCCTGGCTGAACTGGCTGTTCGTCGCCGGCCGCCTGCGCGTGCACACCGAACGCAACAAGAACGCCCTGACCCTGCCGGATTACTTCTCGCACCGTTTCGAGGATGAAAGCCGCCTGCTGCGCATCTTCTCGGCGCTGGTCGTGCTGGTGTTCTTCACCATCTACTGCGCCTCGGGCGTGGTGGCCGGTGCGCGCCTGTTTGAGAGCAGCTTCGGCGTGCCCTATGACCTGGCGCTGTGGATCGGCGCCGCGGCGACCATTCTCTACGTGTTCATCGGCGGCTTCCTCGCCGTCAGCTGGACTGACACCGTGCAGGCGACGCTGATGATCTTCGCGCTGCTGATCACGCCGGTGTTCGTGATCCTGGCGCTGGGCGACATGGGCGCGGCGATGGACACCATCGAGACGCTGAAACCGGCCGCCTTCGACATGTTCAACGGCCTGTCCTTCGTCGCGATCATCTCGCTCCTGGCCTGGGGCCTAGGCTACTTCGGCCAGCCGCATATCCTGGTGCGCTTCATGGCGGCCGACTCGGTCAAGACCATCCCCAATGCCCGCCGCATCGGCATGGCGTGGATGATCCTGACCCTCGCTGGCGCCGTGGCGGTGGGCTTCTTCGGCATCGCCTACTTCGCTGACAACCCATCGCTGGCCGGCCCGGTAACCGAGAACGGCGAGCGCGTGTTCATGGAGCTGGTGAAGCTCCTCTTCAACCCCTGGGTCGCCGGTGTGATTCTTTCCGGTGTACTGGCTGCCGTCATGAGTACCCTCAGCGCCCAGCTGCTGGTCAGCTCCAGTGCCCTGACGCAGGACTTCTACAAGGCCATGCTGCGCAAGCACGCCTCGCAGACCGAACTGGTCTGGGTCGGCCGTGCGATGGTGCTGCTGATCGCCTTCATCGCCCTGGGCATCGCCTCGAATCCGGACAGCAAGGTACTGGGCCTGGTGTCCTACGCCTGGGCCGGCTTCGGTGCCGCCTTCGGTCCGGTGGTGCTGATCTCGCTGCTGTGGAAGCACATGACCCGCAATGGCGCACTGGCCGGCATGATCGTCGGTGCCGTCACCGTGGTGGTCTGGAAGCAGTTCATCGGTTTGGGCCTGTACGAAATCATCCCGGGATTCATCCTCGCCAGTCTCGCCATCGTGGTGTTCAGCAAGGTCGGCCAGGGCGCTTCGCCGAGCATGATCAAGCGTTTCGAAGACGCTGAAAACGAGTATCAGGGCCGCTGATACATCCGCCCGTCAACGAGAAACCCCGCTGTCGGTTGCCCGGCAGCGGGGTTTCTTTTTGCGCGCTCGCCAACCGCTGGTCGGCTCCGGCTCATGCGCCGCGGGTGGCCGTCGAAAACTCTTCTAATCGTCGGCGATCAGGTTCTCGCGCTCGTCCTTGGCGCCGGCCGCTACCAGATGCTCGGCCATGTCCTCGGTGACATGGGTGCTATGGCCCTCGATGTGGGCCATCGACATGCGGGCCGCCGGATCGGTGCTGACCCGGACGTCGGTGATGGCGCTGCGGTACGTGGTGCCTCCGACCGTGGTGGAGCAAGTACCGTTGGCGGTATCGATGCTGACTGACATGGCGGTTCTCCTTGGGCTGCGATGAAGCCGCGCTGGGCGGTGCGGTCTTAACGCTAGGACAGCCCGCAGCGCCATCCGTTTTGCACGGGGCGACGACAGGGCGG
Source organism: Stutzerimonas stutzeri (assembly GCA_002339675.1). Taxonomy (GTDB): domain Bacteria; phylum Pseudomonadota; class Gammaproteobacteria; order Pseudomonadales; family Pseudomonadaceae; genus Stutzerimonas; species Stutzerimonas stutzeri_O. Next base: position 10,209 of record DDKB01000015.1, on the reverse strand, counting down.
CGCTCGGTGCAATACCGGTCAATGTGAAAATTGAGCGTGATCGAGTGATGGCAATGGGCTAGCCTGACTGGGCCAAGCGGTTGCCAGGGAGTGGCGGTAGTCCAACGGTGAGCCACGATGGCGGAGTCAGCGTTATGTTCAGGCATGTCTTGCGGTCCGGTTGTTTTTTCTTGCTGTGCGTGCTCGGGGTGCCAGCCCTTGCCCAGCCCTTCGCGTTGCGGGTGGTCGATGCTGGCGGGCGGCCGACAGCCGGTGCGGTGGTGAGCCTCGCCGGCGAGCGCCGGGAGCCGGTCAGGCCAGGCGGCGTGGCGCTGATGGATCAGGTCGCCAAGCAGTTCGTGCCGGCGGTGCTCGCCGTGGCGACCGGCACGGCGGTGAGCTTTCCCAACAGTGACGATATCCGCCACCAGGTCTATTCCTTCTCGCCGGCCAAGCGCTTCGAGCTGCGCCTCTACGAGGGCACGCCAAGCGCGCCGGTCACCTTCGACCAGCCAGGGCTGGTGGTGCTGGGCTGCAACATCCATGACTGGATGCTGGGCTACATCTACATCACCGATGACCCCTGGTTTGGCGTCAGTGATGCTCAGGGCCGCCTGTTGCTGGATGTCCCGGCCGGCCAGTACCCGGCGACGCTCTGGCACCCGGCCCTGACGAGTCGGCTGCCGGTCGACGCCGGCACTCTGCAGGTGGGCCCGCTGCCAGTCGAACTGAAGCTGCCTGTGGCGGTGACCGCCGCCCTGCAGCCGTCCGCACCGGCGCCCACTCCGTTCGCCGATGCCTTCAGGAAAGCCGCCCGTGACGCGCAGCCTTAGTTTTCATGCGCGCATGTCGTGCCTCCTCGCCGCCTTTCTGCTGGTGGTGATCGCCACCCTGTACCTGTCCGTGCGGCTGGTCACCGAGTCGGCGGTGAGCAATCAGGCCGCCGAGCGCCTGGAGTCAGGCCTGCGGGTGTTCGAACGCCTGCTGGATATGCGCGGCCGCCAGTTGCGCGACGGCGTCCAGGTGCTGGTGGCCGACTTTGGCTTCAAAGAGGCCGTCGCCAGCGGCGACACCCTGACCCTGCAGTCGGCCATGACCAACCAGGCGGCCCGCATCAACGCCAGCGAGGCGATGCTGCTGGACCTGGACGGCAAGGTGCTGGCCTCGAGTCTGTCCACCGCGCGGCCGGGTGATGCCTTCCGCTACGCCGACGCGCTGCGCGAAACGCGGCAACAGGGGCAGTCGATGCTGGTGGTACCGCTGGACCGACAGGCGCACCTGATGGTCGAGGCTGAAGTGCGCGCGCCGCTGCCCATCGCCCGCGTGGTGATGGGCTTCGCCATGGACCAGGCGCTGGCCAATGAACTCAAGCAGCTGACGGGCCTGGACGTGTCCTTCCTGGTCAGGGAGGGCAGCCGCGGGGACAAGCTGACCACGACCCTCGATCCCGCGACGCACGACGCGTTGATCGAGGGCTGGCGCCAGCATGACCACGCCCATGGCATCGAGCAGCTGTTGTTGGGCGACGAGCGCTACCTGACCGAGGACGTCGTGCTATCTGCAGGCGATGACTTCGGTGTCCTCGCCCTGCTGCACCGGTCGCTGGACGATGCGCTGGCGCGGTTCCATCGGCTCGATTCGCGAATACTGCTGATCGCCTTCATCGGCCTGGTCGCCTCGCTGATCGGCGCGTTGCTGCTGGCGCGCAGCCTGTCCGGCCCGGTCAACGCCCTGGCCCGTGCGGCCGAGCGGGTCGGTCGCGGCGATTATCAGACGCCGATCGAGCTCGATCGCGGCGACGAGCTGGGCGCCCTGGCGCGGGCCTTGAACCAGATGCAGCAGGGCATCGCCGAGCGCGAACAGCTGATTGCCCACAACATGCTGCATGACGACGTGACCGGCTTGCCGAACCGCTCGCTGGTGGCCGAACTGCTGTCCAGCGCCATCGCCGCGGGGCGTACCACCGCGGTGCTGCACATCGGCATTGGCAACCTCGCTGGCGTGCACGACAGCGGTGGCGCCGAAGGGGTCGATCAGGCCCTGCGCGAGCTGGCGCAGCGCCTGCAGGCCAGCCTGCAACCGGGCGACCACCTGGCGCGAATGCTGAGCGATGAGTTCCTGCTGATCGTCAGCGATACCTCGGCCGACAACGCCTTCAGCGCCGCGGTGGCGGTGCAGCAGGCGCTGGCTCTGCCGGTGCGCGTGGCCGAGCTGGAGATGCGCATCGAGGCCCATATCGGCGTAGCCGGCTATCCGGACGATGCCGGCACGGTCGACGAACTCCTGCGCCGCGCGCGGATCGCCATGCAGGACGCGGCGCAGATGCCCGACGGCCTGCAGCTCTACCAGCACGGCCGTGACGACGCCCACCAGCGCCAGATCACCCTGATCCGCGACCTGCGCCGCGCCGCCCAGGTCGGCGGGCTGCAGCTGCATTTCCAGCCAAAGGTGGACCTGGCGCAGGGCTGCGTCTACCAGGCCGAGGCGCTGCTGCGCTGGAACCATCCGGTCTACGGCATGGTGTCGCCCGGGGAATTCATCCCGCTGGCCGAGCGCACCGGCAGCATCCAGCTGCTGACCGCCTGGGTAATCGAAGCGGTGCTGCGCCAGCTGCACGCGTGGAACGGGCGTGGCCTGTACCTGGAAGTGTCGCTGAACATTTCCGCCGAGGATCTTGCCAGCCTGACCCTGGAGCAGCGGTTGGGCGAGCTGCTGCAGCGCTACCTGGTACCCGCCGACCAGTTGGTCTTCGAGATCACCGAAAGCGCGGTGATGCGCGAGCCTGAGCGTGCCCTGGCAATGCTGCATCGGCTGCGCGCCCTGGGCATCCGGCTCTCGGTGGACGACTTCGGTACCGGCTATTCGTCGCTCGCCCAGCTGCGGCGCATGCCGGTGCAGGAACTGAAGATCGACCAGTCGTTCATTCGCGAGCTGGACGACACCTGCGGCGATGCGGTGATTGTCCGCTCGACCATCGACATGAGCCACGCGCTGGGCCTGAAGGTGGTCGCCGAAGGCGTCGAGCATGGCGAAACCCGTGACCTGCTGCGCGCCTGGGGCTGCGATACCTTGCAGGGCTATTTCTTCAGCCGTCCGCTGGCGCCCGATGCCTTCGAGGCGTGGCTGAGACAACAACCTCACCTGGCGGCGCGGCCGCTCGAGGCGCACTCATGAACAGGTTTCGAGTATTGCTGCTGGGCGTATGCCTCGCGCCGATGCTGGCCCATGCCGATGCTGGGCGTCTGTTGGCCACCGGCGGCGCAACCAGTCTGGAAGGGGCGGCGGGCGGTGGCATCACGCCGTGGGCCGTGCTCGCCGGCTACGGCGAGCGAGGCGAGTGGGGCGGCGAGGTCTTCGCTACCCGTGTCGAGACTGGCGACTACCGGCTGGACGTCGCGGGCGTGGCGGTGGCCTTCGATAACCGCCTCGAGGTCTCCTTTGCGCGGCAACGCTTTGATCTCGGCACATTGGCGCGGGACTTGTCGCTGCCGGAGAACAGCCTCAGCCAGGATATCTTCGGCGCCAAGCTGCGGCTGTTCGGCGATCTGCTCTACGACCGGCTGCCGCAGGTGTCGTTGGGCCTGCAGCACAAGCGCCAGAAGGATTTCCTGATCCCGTCGCTGATCGGCGCGCAACGCGATGAAGACACCGAGGCCTACATTACCGCCAGCCGGCTGGTCCTTGGCGGCGCCTTTGGCTACAACCTCCTGCTCAACGGCGGCCTGCGCTACAGCCGCGCCAACGAGCTGGGCCTGCTCGGCTTCGGGGGCGACCGGCGCGACAGCCGCGGCCTGCTCAAGGAAGGCTCGGCCGCGGTGTTGTTCAACCCGCGCTGGGCCCTCGGAGTCGAGTACCGGGAAAAGCCGGACAACCTGACGTTTGCGGGCGAAAGCGACTGGTCCGACCTGTTTCTTGGCTACTTCCCGAGCAAGCACCTGGCTGTGGTCCTGGCCTACGCGCGGCTGGGTGAAGTCGCCACGCTGGACAACCAGGATGGCCTCTATCTGTCCGTCCAAGGGAGCTTCTAATGCGCCGGTTTGTCCTGCTGTTTTGCCTGTTGCTCGGTGCTTGTGCTGGGCAAGCGCCTAACGATGACAGCCTGTACCGGCAGCTCGGCGGCGAATCCGGCCTCACCCGGATTGTCGAGGGCATGCTGCTGCGCATCGCTGCGGACGATCGCATCGTCGCGCATTTCCAGGACATCGACATCCAGCGTCTACGCGACAAGCTGATCGAGCAATTCTGCGTGGAAGCGGGCGGCCCCTGCGTCTACACCGGCGACAGCATGCAGGAGAGCCACAAGGGTCTGGCGCTGACGCCCAGCGACTTCAACGCACTGGTGGAAGACCTGCAGGCAGCGATGACCGCCGAGGGCGTGCCGATCCCAGCGCAGAACCGCCTGCTGGCGCGGTTGGCGCCCATGCGTGGCCAGGTGATTGACCGGTAGACCTCCTGTCCCACCAGGGGCGGAACACGGCCGTGACACGGCGGCTGCCTTCGGCCGAGCGGCGCGACACCGCACTCGCGGTGTCCGGGTCTATCACTGGCCGCCAATACCGGCCGGTCACGAGCCAAGCGCCCATATAGCCGCTATCCTTGCTTGTTAAGCCGACGACGCATCGGCAGCACACAAGGAATAACCAACAATGAATGTGTCTACCCCCACCCTGATCACGTTCGTGATCTACATCGCGGCGATGATCCTCATTGGCTTCACCGCCTACCGTGCCACCAAGAACTTCGACGACTACATCCTCGGCGGACGCAGCCTCGGCAGCTTTGTCACGGCGCTCTCGGCGGGCGCATCGGACATGAGCGGCTGGCTGCTGATGGGGCTGCCGGGCGCGGTCTTCGTCTCCGGCCTGTCCGAAAGCTGGATTGCCATCGGCCTGATCGCCGGCGCCTGGCTCAACTGGCTGTTCGTCGCTGGCCGCCTGCGCGTGCACACCGAGCACAACCACAACGCGCTGACCCTGCCCGACTACTTCTCACACCGATTCGAGGACACCAGCCGGCTGCTGCGGATCTTCTCGGCACTGGTGATCCTGGTCTTCTTCACCATCTACTGCGCCTCCGGCGTGGTGGCAGGCGCGCGCCTGTTCGAGTCGACCTTCGGCCTGTCCTACGATGTTGCGCTGTGGATCGGCGCGGCGGCGACCATCCTCTACGTGTTCGTCGGCGGCTTTCTCGCGGTCAGCTGGACCGACACCGTGCAGGCGACGCTGATGATCTTCGCGCTGCTGATCACCCCGGTATTCGTGATCCTCTCGCTGGGGGACATGAGCACCACCATGGACACCATTGCCGCCCAGGACCCGTCGAACTTCGACATGTTCAAGGGGCTGTCCTTCATCGCGATCATTTCGCTGCTTGGCTGGGGGCTTGGCTATTTCGGTCAGCCGCACATCCTGGTGCGCTTCATGGCCGCCGATTCGGTGAAGACCATTCCCAACGCGCGCCGCATCGGCATGACCTGGATGATCCTGACTCTGGCCGGCGCGGTCACAGTGGGCTTTCTCGGCATCGCCTACTTCGCCGACAACCCGGAAGTAGCCGGTCCGGTGACCGAGAACGGAGAGCGGGTGTTCATGGAACTGGTCAAGCTGATGTTCAATCCCTGGGTCGCCGGCATCATCCTGTCCGGCGTGCTGGCCGCGGTGATGAGCACCCTCAGCGCCCAGCTGCTGGTCAGCTCCAGCGCGCTGACTCAGGATTTCTACAAGGCCTTCCTGCGCAAGGGCGCCTCGCAGACCGAACTGGTCTGGGTCGGCCGCGGCATGGTGCTGCTGATCGCCTTCATTGCTCTGGGCATTGCGTCGAATCCGGACAGCAAGGTGCTGGGCCTGGTGTCCTACGCCTGGGCCGGCTTCGGTGCTGCCTTCGGCCCCGTGGTGCTGATCTCCCTGGTGTGGAAGCGCATGACCCGCAACGGCGCGCTCGCCGGCATGCTCGTTGGCGCGATCACCGTGGTGGTCTGGAAGGAGTTCATTGGCCTGGGCCTGTACGAGATCATCCCGGGCTTTATCCTCGCCAGCCTGGCCATTTACGTCGTCAGCCTGATGGGCAAGGAGCCGGCCGCGACCATCCAGCAGCGCTTCGAGGCGGCGGATGCCGAGTACCACGCCGGCTAGCCGCAACATGGCCCGGCCTGCTGCGCCCTGGTGAGGCGCAGCAGGGTCGTTGGGCCCGTCTCTGCCGGCCTGCTGGCCAGCGGCCTGGCATGACCCCGGCGGAGACTTGCGGCCCTTTTCGCGCCAGCCGCGAATCCCGCTGTCGTCTCGCTGCAAACAGGCCGATACTGCATGGACGGGGTCGGAATGGCCGGCTCCCATGGGAAATCAGGAGTATTCCATGAACACATCCGCACTTATGGCGCGTACGCTGGCCGTCGCGCTGGCCGCGCTGTTGATGACCGGCTGCAGCCTGCGCCTGCCGGGCATCGGCATCGATATCGGCGACGGCGGCGGACACCACGGCGGCACGCACTGCCCCCCGGGCCAGGCAAAGAAAGGCAACTGCTGATCGCAGGCCGTGACACGGGCCGGTCGCCCACCGGTCGCCGGTCCGATTCCTCTCCCGCCGACTGCACCGCCTCCTACGAGGCGGGCGCAGCACGCGCCACCGCAGCGGTTCGCCCCAGGTTTCCGTTGCCACTCTCATAAGCGAGGCCGCAGTCGGGCCATTTCCGATCCTGCAGTTGCCGCTCGTCCGCCGATCATTCGCCTCGTTTGACAGGTCGATACCTTCTGCCACGGTTAGTCGCAGTGCGCGCAATGCTTGGCGCGGCAACCCGGCACTGCTTGCATCGTTAAAACAACAACAATAACCACTGAGGAAACGCCCATGCTTCCAAGCAAGTTGGCTGCCGCCTGCGCGCGGGCCATCGCCGGTGTGATGCTGGTTGGTACGGTCGCCATCGCGCCCGATGTCCAGGCGCGCACCAAGCCCATCAAACCACCGGTCTCCGGCAGCGAATCGCGGCCGCAGGATTCCCGCACCTTCGTCCCTATCGTCTCGCCGCTCGACGCCTTTCCGGGGCTGCCCAGCGAGCGCTGGACCGGCGTCTATCAAGGCTCGTCCTATCAGATCGAGGTGCCGCCGAACTGGAACGGCATGCTCGTGATGTATGCGCACGGCTACCGCGGCACACAGGCAGAACTCACCGTCGGCCCACCGCCGATCCGTCCGTGGCTCCTGCAGCAGGGTTACGCGTGGGCCGCCTCCAGCTACAGCAAGAATTACTACGATGTGCGTGCTGGTATCGAAGACACCAACGCCCTGGCGCTGGCCTTCAGCAGCCTGACCGGCAAGGCGCAGCCGTCGAAAACCTACATCACCGGCCATTCCATGGGCGGCCATGTCGCCGCAGCCGCGGTCGAGGCGGAAACCTACGCCACCGCGAATAATCCCGTGCGCTACAACGGTTCGGTGCCCATGTGCGGCGTGACCGGCGATGTCTACGAGTTCGAATACCTGATGAACTTCACCCTGGCCGCGCAGCACCTGGCAGGGCAGGGCCCGACCAGCTTCCCGGCCACCGACTTCCAGGCCAAGCTGCCGCAGATCATCGGCACGCTGTGGGACAGCTACCCGACCGACCCGTCGGCCCAGGGCGAGAAGCTCGAAGGCATCGTGCGCGAGCTCAGTGGTGGTGAACGGCCGATCTTCGCCGAGGGCTTCCGTACCAGCCTGCAAAGCGTCGTGCTGGGGACCGGCGGTCAGGACGGCTCGGTGAACGGCATCCTCGCCGACTCGCTGAGCGGCAACCTGACGACGCGCTACCAGTTCGATTCGAACAAGGCGATGTCCCGTGAGGAGCGCGCGTTCAACGACTCGATCATCCGCGTCATCGGCCATCCGCCCGCCAACAGCATCCGCCCGGACGGCCTGCGCTGGATTCCCGTGGTGAACGGGCAATTCAATGTTCCGGTGGTCAGCATCCACACCCTGGGCGATCTCTACGTGCCGTTCAAACACGAGCAGATCTACCGCCGCAACGCGATCGCCAATGGTAACGGCGACCTGCTGGTGCAGCGCGCCATTCGCGCGCCCAGCCACTGTGATTTCACCTATCAGGAGCAGGTCGAAGCGATGGCCGCGATGCTGCAGTGGGAGCAACAAGGCATCAAGCCGGCGGGTGACGAGGTGCTGAACCCGCGTGTCGTGGCGAACCCCGCCTATGGTTGCCAGTTCACGCGTAACGACGGCACGCAGAACCGAACAGCGCTGCCGGCCTGTCCGGAGAGCTGAGCCGCTGAAAAGGAGCCCTGCCCGTCAGGGCTCCTTGCGGTCAAAACACGTCGAATGGGTCCTCGGCGATAGTGCCGGCACCAGACGTAGCAACATTGTCCCCGCCGACAGCACAAACGCGCCGAGTTAGAGTCGCTTCGCCAGTTTTTTGCCATTCAAGGTGTAGCCACGAGCACCATGAGCATCACATTGCCGCAAACGCGAGCTTTGTCGACGAGCCGGGCAATCAGCGGGGCTGCGAAACGAGCAGTGAATACGTGCGCGCTGCACGGGGATGCTGGATATCCCGGCCTGGCTTTCTGACGGGTTAATAAATCTGTCCTCATCACCGTCCTTATGAGAACGCAAAGAATCCCTCGTCGCAGAGTGTGAATTGAGCAATTTCAAGGATGCGCCAGGCTTCAGCGCGATTGCCGGTGCTCGTATTGTTGCTGGATGCGCTCCAGTTCGCCTGAGCGGCGCAACTGCTCGAGGGCGTCGGACCAGGACTCAATCAGTTCATCCTCGCAGTCTCGGCTGAAGGCGATGTAAAGCGGTGAATGGTAGATCTCGATCGGAATTTGCCGCAGCGTACCCGGGGCGAGACCCAGTTGCTCGCTGTAGAACGCGACGCCCGCATCGGTGTCACCAATGATGACCGTGGCGCGCCCGGCCAAGAGCATACGGTAGAGTTGAGCGCTTCTCGCTGCGCTCTTGTCGAGGTTGGTAAAGCCCCACGATTGCAGCATGTCGGGCACAAGTCCGGCGTGACGTGTGGTGATATGCGGTTCGCTGAGCAGCTGCTGTAGCGTGTTCACTGGCCGCGGCGTAGTGGCGAGCTGATAAGGGTGAATGGATGCGTCCAGCACCGGCCCAACCCACTTGTACAGCGGCTCACGCTCCGTTGTGCGAAACATGGTGTACATGATCGTCTTGGGTCGCGTCCGCAAATCGTGGGCGGTTCGCATGCTGGGTAGCATAACTATTTCGAAGTCGTCTCCGGTCAACGACATAATGTCCCGAACAATGCTCGTGGCCATGCCGGTCAGCTGCCCATCATCCAGATAGTTGTATGGCGGCCATTCTTCGGTAACGACCCGATACTGCTCGGCCCGCGCAAGAGAGCCGACCAGTAGGCAAAGCAGCGTTGCGGTGAGTGTCGGGTGCTTCACGTTGGCTGCCCGTGCGCTATGCGGTTGCTGGGATAGAGGCCACTGACATAAGACTAGACAGTGGGAGAGTTAGCTGCAGGACGATGAGGTTCCACCGCCGGGATGGGGGCCTTTTTGGCTTCCAGAAGACTCGTGACGAAGATGCACCCGTTACAGCAAGCCCGTGTCGGCGACCGCGCGTGTGGAAAATGGGAACAGATTTATATTTGTTCCGTTGTTTGGGTGTGAACAAATAATCTGTCCCCCTTTTTGTCCTTTTTCACTATTCGCAAGAAATCAAGAGTGATTGCAGGCGGGATATTGACCCCATGTGCAAACAAATTCCCACAACAGCTTTCGCTCCAGATGCTTGATGTAGGCGGTGGTGTACGGGTTGCCCATGTCGACCGGGCAGGCTGACACCCAAAGATGCTCGGGGGGAGTCGTTTCGAGTAGTTTCAGTCTGAAGCTGTTCCCGCCAGAGTGTCCAGGCCGTTCGCTGAAAGCCGATATATTGAATTGTCTTAACCGGTCGGCAAGAGTCTGCCCCGTTGTCTCGCCGATATATATGATGCAGTCATTGTTCGCCCGATAGTTGTCGGGCTTCTTCTTACTTCGAGCAATGAGGTAGACGCCGGGAAGGCCTCTCTGAGGCAGTTTGGTGCGCTCCGACCAAGCGTGCCAATCACAAAACCCGACTTCGCCAGCCATGGCGACTCCTGAAATAACCCGATATTGGGAAAAAAGGGTCGGAAAAGGAGCCGAAGCAGAAGCAGATCGATTTTCCGTTGACCCCACCGACGCCCCAGCTAAAACAAGCCAAACTCTTGTCTAGTCCTGAAATAGGTTT
>DDKB01000016.1 GCA_002339675.1 Stutzerimonas stutzeri | reverse complement strand
AACTCACGTCAACGGTTGTTTTACTGTTTTTCGCCGCGACTGCCGCGTTGGCTTTTATAGTGAATCGCCATGCCTTTATATAGATACTGTCGGTCCAGCTTTCTTCAAAGTCTCAAGCACAGGCTTTACACTCCAAGCCCACCGCATACAGCCGCGAAGAAGCCAATGTCGCACGCCACCACCGAAGAACCGCTCGACCTCCTGCTATTCCCTTCCTGGATTGTTCCGGTCGAACCGGCCGGTATTGTTCTGCGCAACCATGGGCTGGGAGTACGGGACGGGCACATCGTGCTGATAGCCCCGCGCGAAGAGGCGGCGCGACATCACGCCCATGAGTCGCGGGAATTACCCGGTATGCTGTTGGCACCCGGTCTGGTCAACGCACACGGGCATGCTGCGATGACCCTGTTTCGCGGCCTGGCGGACGACCTGCCCCTGATGACCTGGTTGCGCGAACACATCTGGCCAGCCGAAAGCCGCTGGGTCGACGAGGCGTTCGTCGAGGCAGGAAGCGAACTTGCCATCGCCGAGCAGCTGCAGAGTGGCATAACCTGCTTTTCCGACATGTACTTCTATCCGGATGTTGTCAGTCAGCTTGTCCACAAGCACGGCATTCGAGCCCAGATCACCATTCCGGTGCTCGATTTCCCCATTCCGGGCGCACGCGACTCCGACGAAGCCTTGCGCAAGGGCGTCGCCCTGTTTGACGACCTGAAGCATCATCCGCGGCTCAGCATCGCGTTCGGCCCGCACGCTCCCTATTCCGTGGCCGATGACAAACTGGAGAGCATTCGTACTCTGGTGGCGGAAATGGACATCGGCATCCACATGCACGTCCACGAGACGGCGCACGAGATCGAAGAGGCGATGAGCGGCCACGGCGAACGACCGCTGGCCCGGCTGGCCCGCATGCAACTGCTGGGACCGCGCTTTCAGGCCGTGCACATGACGCAGGTGAACGATGACGACATTGCGCTGCTGGTCGAGCACAACTGCAGCGTCATTCACTGCCCTGAGTCCAATCTGAAACTCGCGAGCGGCTTTTGCCCGGTGGAGCGGCTGTGGGAAGCGGGGATAAACGTTGCCATCGGAACCGATGGCGCGGCCAGCAACAATGATCTGGACCTGCTGGGCGAGACCCGAACCGCTGCGCTGCTGGCCAAGGCGGTCGCGGGCTCAGCGACGGCGCTAAGCGCCCACCGCGCGCTGCGCATGGCCACGCTCAACGGTGCCCGCGCCCTCGGACTGGACGATCACACGGGGTCACTCGAAATCGGCAAATATGCCGACATGGTTGCGTTCGACCTGTCACGCCTTGCCCAGCAACCGATCTACGACCCGGTATCCCAGCTCATCTACTCCAGCGGACGGGATTGCGTGCGTCATCTTTGGGTTGGCGGCAAACAGCTGCTCGACGATCGCCGGTTGACGCGAATCGACGAAGAGCGCGTTATCGCGACCGCGCGTGAATGGGGCGAAAAAATTGGAAAGAGGCACTCACGCTGACACTACAAGCTGCAAAGCCGCGTCAAACTGCCCTACTGGGTAGCGCGCGGCTGCGCTGCCCTCGTCCGAAAGAAGCTGGCAACATGAGCGATTACGGCTCAAGCTTTCTCCCTCAAGCTATTTAACGGAACAGACCATGAGCAACGTCGATCATGCCGAAATCGCCAAATTCGAAGCCCTGGCCCACCGTTGGTGGGACCGCGAAAGCGAATTCAAGCCGCTGCACGAGATAAACCCGCTCAGGGTGAACTGGATCGACGAGCACGTTTCGCTGGCCGGCAAGAAGGTACTCGACGTCGGCTGCGGCGGGGGCATCCTCAGCGAAGCCATGGCACAGCGGGGCGCCGAGGTGACCGGCATCGACATGGGCGAAGCGCCGCTTTCGGTCGCCAGGTTGCACCTGCTGGAGTCGGGCCTCGAAGTCGAATACCGGCAGATCACCGCCGAGGCCCTGGCCGAGGAAAAGCCGGAGCAGTTCGATGTCGTGACCTGCCTGGAGATGCTCGAACATGTACCCGACCCCGCCTCGGTCATCCGTGCCTGCCATCGGATGGTCAAACCAGGCGGACAGGTCTTCTTTTCGACCATCAACCGCAACCCGAAGGCTTATGCCTTCGCCATTGTCGGCGCGGAATATGTGCTGCAACTGTTGCCGCGCGGCACTCACGACTACCGCAAGTTCATCCGGCCGGCCGAACTCGGCGCATGGAGCCGCGACGTCGGGCTCGCCGTCCGAGATATCATCGGCCTGACCTACAACCCGCTGACCAAGCACTACAAGTTGTCGCCCGACGTGGATGTCAACTACATGATCCAGACCGTCCGGGAGGCCTGATGCGCCTGCGCGCCATATTGTTCGACATGGACGGGACACTGCTCGACACCGCGCCCGACTTCATCGCCGTCGCGCAGGCCATGCGGGCCGCGCACGGCCTCGAACCAGTGCCTGACCAGGAGATTCGCGACGTGGTCTCCGGTGGAGCCCGCGCCATGGTGCTGAGCGCTTTCGATGTCGACCCGCTGTCAGACGGCTTCGAGGCCCTGCGCCTGGAATTCCTGGATCGCTACCAGGAGCATTGCGCCGTAAAGAGTCGGCTCTATGCGGGCATGCCGGAATTGCTCGAGGCGATCGAGCAGGCCAATCTGATCTGGGGCGTGGTGACGAACAAGCCACTGCGCTTCGCCGAGCCGATCATGGAACAGCTCGGCCTCGCGACGCGCTCGGCCATCCTGATCTGTCCCGATCATGTCAGCCGCAGCAAACCGGACCCGGAACCGATGAGGCTGGCATGCGCCCGGCTTGATCTCGACCCGTCCAGCGTGCTGTTCGTTGGCGACGATCTGCGCGACATTGAGTCCGGTCGTGCCGCCGGAACCCGAACGGCCGCCGTTCGCTATGGCTATATCCACCCGGACGACGATCCGGACAGCTGGGGCGCCGACCTGGTAGTGGCTCATCCCTTGGAGCTGCAAGCGCTTTTACAGGACGTCTCCGGAGAACGTTGACGGCCTGGCCAATTCTCTTTTCACCTACCCGCCCGGCGTCGGCCGGCACTGCAAACGAGGCTTTCGATGTTCCAGTATTCCGCCCGTCCCGACCTCCTTAAGGATCGGATCATCCTGGTCACCGGCGCAGGCCGGGGAATTGGCGAAGCGGCGGCGAAAGCCTATGCGGCACATGGCGCCACCGTGTTGCTGCTGGGCAAGACCGAGGAAAACCTCAACCGCGTCTATGACGAGATCGAGGCGGCTGGCGGGCCGCAACCGGCGGTCATTCCGCTGAATCTCGAAACCGCCCTGCCCCATCAATACGATGAGCTGGCCGCCATGATCGAACGAGAGTTCGGCCGGCTCGACGGCCTGCTGCACAACGCTGGTATCGTTGGCCCACGTACGCCGATTCAGCAACTGTCCGGCGAGAATTTCATGCGCGTCATGCAGGTCAATGTCAACGCGGCATTCATGCTCACCAGCACGCTGCTGCCGTTGCTCAAACTGTCCGATGGCGCGTCTGTGGTATTCACTTCGAGTAGCGTGGGTCGCAAGGCTCGGGCGTACTGGGGTGCCTACGCGGTCTCGAAGTTTGCCACGGAGGGATTGATGCAGGTGCTCGCCGATGAGCTTGACGGCACCGGCAATGTGCGCAGCAACAGCGTCAACCCAGGCGCGACGCGGACTGACATGCGCGCCAAGGCCTACCCAGGCGAGAACCCGCAGGTCAATCCACTCCCCGCCGAGATCATGCCGGTGTACCTGTATCTGATGGGCCCGGACAGTGGCAGCGTCAACGGCCAGGCGCTGGACGCACAATAAGTCGCTTCGGCGTGAGGCGCCGGTTTCCCGGCGCCTCACTCACTCATCGCATGTCAAATTGGCATCACTCTGCCGTTTCGCTGGCAATCTGTTGCCGGCAAACTAGACATGCACGCCCAAGCTTATGATTTATAAGCCTATTTCAAGTTGGCATCATATTCGCTTATGTCCTTCTGACAACGCACAGGGCGTTCAGAGGTCGACTTCATGCTGCCAGGCAAACAGGAATCCATCACTGCGGATATCGGCGCCGCTCGCATCAGGCGCCTCGAAGCCAATGCCGGCAGATCGACCCCATCGCCTCAGCGCCCCCTGTCGGATCTTCTCGCTGCGCTGACGGCGCGCCTGCAGACCAGTCTCGAGATCGACCGTCTGCTGGCCTACTTTCTGGAAGAGGTCCGCGAACTGCTGCCGCTGTCCGCATTGAGCTATCGCCACAGCGAGACCGACACCCACCTCAGACTGGGCGTACCAGAGGGTGAGGAACTCAGCTATTCGCTTGCCCATCAGGGCGACAGCCTTGGCGAGCTCCGCCTGGCCACCGCGACCAGTTTGCCGGATGCGGCTCAGGATCAGCTCGAATCCCTGGTGCGCTGCCTGCTGTTTCCATTGCGCAACGCCCTGCTCTACCGACAGGCCGTCCAGGCCTCGCTGAAAGACCCGCTGACCGGAGCGGGGAACCGCGTGGCGCTCGAACAGGGACTGGCCCGAGAAACGGAACTGTGCCGGCGTCATGGGCAGGCGCTTTCGGTGGTGATGCTGGACATGGATCACTTCAAGAGCCTCAACGACACCTATGGCCATCAGGCTGGCGACGCCGCCCTCAAGGCCGTCGTGCTACTCCTGCGCGAGCAACTGCGCAATGTCGACATGGTGTTCCGCTACGGCGGTGAGGAATTCGTCCTGGTCCTCTCCAACACCGGCGCCGCAGCGGCCTCGATTGTCGCCGAGCGCATCAGGTGCGCCGTCGAAAGCCTCTGCCTGCTGGTCGGCGACAAGCAGGTTCGCCTGTCGGCCAGCCTCGGCTGCGCCACCTATCAGCCGGCCGAAACCCAGGACAACCTGCTGCGCCGCGCCGACCAGGCGCTCTACGAAGCCAAGCGCGACGGTCGAAACCGCACCCGCATGGCTGCCATGTAGGGCCGCTCGACCCAACAAGCAAAAAAAAGGGCAAGCCATTTGGCTTGCCCTTTCGATGACGCACTACGCTCAGGGTCGCTTGCCACGATCACCGCGTCCGAATCCTGGCCGCTGACCTTCGCCGGCCGCCGGACCGGTGCGCTTGGCCGGTGACGGTTTGCCACCGCGCGCGACCGAGCCCGGACGTTCGGCCACCGGGGTTCCGCGCTCCGACTTACCACGCTCATCTGCGCCGCGCGGCTTGCGGGCCGGCTGTTCGTCACGGCCGCGACGACCCTTGTCGCTGCTGGGCGCATCGGCTTCGTGGGCCGAGCGCAACACGCGCGGTCGGCGCTCGCCCCGCCCGATAGGCTTGGCGACCTTGCGCTGCATACGCTCGATCTTTTCCTTGGCCTTGGCTTTCATGCCTGGTAGGGCGACCGGCTTGAGGCCAACTTCCTCGCTGAGAATGTCGACTTCACTTTGAGACATTTCACGCCAGCGCCCCATGGGCAGGTCCGAGGTCATGAACACCGGGCCGAAGCGCACACGCTTGAGCCGGCTAACCACCAGACCCTGCGACTCCCAGAGGCGGCGCACCTCGCGGTTGCGGCCCTCCATCACCACGCAGTGATACCAGTGGTTGAAGCCCTCGCCGCCTGGCGCCTGCTGGATATCGGTAAAGCGCGCCGGCCCATCCTCGAGCATGACGCCGGTCTTCAACCGCTCGATCATTTCGTCATCGACTTCGCCGCGTACGCGCACGGCATACTCGCGGTCCATCTCGTAGGACGGGTGCATCAGGCGGTTGGCCAGCTCACCGTCGGTGGTGAACAGCAGCAGGCCCGTAGTATTGATGTCGAGGCGTCCGATGTTGATCCAGCGCCCTTCTTTCGGCCGCGGCAGGCGGTCGAACACCGTCGGGCGCCCTTCCGGATCGTCGCGGGTACAGATCTCGCCGTCGGGCTTGTTGTAGATCAGAACGCGGCGCACCCCTTCCGAGGCTTCCTCGCGCTTGAGCAAGCGGCCATCAACCGCAATCGCATCGTGCAGGTCGACACGCTGGCCCAGGGTGGCCACGTTGCCGTTGACCTTTACCCGGCCGGCGCTGATCCAGCTTTCGACATCGCGGCGCGAGGCGAGGCCGAGCCGAGCCAGTACCTTCTGCAGTTTTTCGCCATGGGCGACATGAGGGGTCGTATCGTCTTGTTCGGTCATCTGGGCACCTCCCGGTGTGGCAGTTCCGATAGAAAGGCCGCGCACTATACGCGCACCGGGTGACAGACGCACTAGGCCGGGCGACAGCCCGACCCGCGGTGCGCCTGCTTCAGCTTAGCTGCGGTCGAGCGCGGCCAGGGCCTCCGCGGTGGCCTTCTCGATCGCGGCCCAGTCGCCTTGCTTCAGCGCAGCGCTGTCGATCATCCAGGTGCCGCCGACGCACATGACATTCGGCAAAGCCAGATACTGCGCTACGTTGCCGGCATTGACGCCGCCGGTTGGGCAGAAGCGTACGTCCCCGAACGGACCGCCGAGCGCCTTGATCGCCGCGACGCCCCCGCATACCTCAGCGGGAAACAGTTTGAAGCGCCGATAGCCCAGCGCATAGCCGCGCATGATGTCCGAGGCGCTGCTGATCCCGGCCAGCAGGGGCACCGAGCAATTGACGCCCGCCTGGAGCAGCTCGTCGGTGCAGCCGGGCGAGACGATGAACTGCGCACCAGCCGCTTCGACCTCGTCCATCATCCGCTTGTCGAGCACCGTCCCGGCGCCGACGCACAGGTCAGGGCGTTCCTGGCGCAGGCGTCGGATCGCCGTCAGGCCATGTTCCGAACGCAGGGTGATTTCGAGGGCCGTCAGCCCACCGGCGGCAAGCGCGTCGGCCAGCGGCAAAATCTGCTCCTCGCTGCCAATGGTGATGACGGGCAGGATGCGGGCCTTGCTGCAGATCGATTCGATCAGCGCGTTTTTCTGGTCCATGGTCACGACAATATCCTCGGGCCTCAGGGGCTCCAGTAGATTTCTAAAGGGAAGCGCAGGAATGCCCGAATCGGCATTTGCGAAGGGTCTAGCTGCAAGGCCTGGCGCAGGGTGTCCAGCTTGGCGGCACCCTGGATCGCCAGGCACTGGACGCGTGCGGTCGCCAGCAGCGGATAGGTCATGCTGATGCGGTGCTCCGGACTCACCGGCGCGTGCATCGGCAGGCAACGATCGGTTCCGTGCTCGTCCAGCCCACGGGCCAGCAACGGGCTGCCGGGGAACAGCGACGCGGTGTGGCCATCGTTGCCCATGCCGAGCACCAGCACGTCGATGGGCCGCACCAGCGCTTCGAGGTGGCGGCTGGCAGCCTCGGCGGCCTGCGCCAGGGTGTCAGCCGGTTGATAGAGACCGATCAGGCGCGCCCCGGCAGCGGCATTGCATAGTAGATGTTGTCGCAGCAGACCTTCGTTGCTGTCCGGATTGCCGGGCTCTACCCAGCGTTCGTCGGCCAGGCTGATCTGCACCTGGTCCCACGCCAGTGGGCGCCGCGACAGTGCCTCGAAAAAGGCGATCGGGCTGCGGCCGCCGGACACCACGAGGCTTGCATGCCCGCGTAATTCGATCGCCTGCGCCAGCGCGGCGGCCACGCGCTCGGCCAGTGCCACGGCCAGGGCATCGGCGTCCGCCAGCTCGTGGACACTGACGCCGGCAGGCAATTGCAATTCAGAGATCGCCATACCAGGACCTCCCGTCACGGGTAATCAACGCAATGGAGGCCACCGGCCCCCAGGAGCCGGCCGGGTAGGCCTTGGGCGCATCCCCGAGCCGCGACCAGCCGTCGATCAGCTGGTCACACCACTTCCAGGCGTACTCGATCTCATCCTTGCGCACGAACAGGTTCTGGTTGCCCTGCATCACTTCCAGCAGTAACCGCTCATAAGCATCCGGGATACGCGAACGCTTGTAGGTTTCGGAAAAATTCAGCTGTAACGGGCCGCTGCGCAAGTGCATACCCTTGTCGAGCCCTTGTTCCTTGGTCATCACCTGCAGCGAGATGCCTTCGTCCGGTTGCAGCCGGATGATCAGCCGGTTGCTGATCAGCGAGCGCTGCTCCGGGGCGAAGATGTAGAACGGCGGTTCCTTGAAGTGGATCACGATCTGCGACAGCTTTTCGGCCATGCGCTTGCCGGTGCGCAGATAAAACGGCACGCCTGACCAGCGCCAGTTGCAGATATCGGCGCGCAGGGCGACGAAGGTTTCCGTGCCGCTCTCGGCGTTGGAATTCTCTTCTTCCAGGTAACCAGGTACCGACTTTCCCGCCACCGAGCCGGCAACGTACTGACCACGTACCACGCGCTGGCCGATGCGATCCGGCGTGATCGGCGCGAGCGCCTTGAGCACCTTGACCTTCTCGTCGCGGATGCTGTCGGCGGTGAGGTCACTGGGCGGGTCCATGGCGATCAGGCAAAGCAGCTGCAGCAGGTGATTCTGGATCATGTCGCGCAACTGCCCGGCCTGGTCGAAATACCCCCAGCGCCCCTCGATGCCGACCGTCTCGGCCACGGTGATTTCCACATGGGATATGTGGTGCTGGTTCCATTGGGTCTCGAACAGGCTGTTGGCAAAGCGCAGCGCAATGAGGTTCTGCACCGTCTCCTTGCCCAGATAGTGGTCGATCCGGTAAATGCGGCTTTCGGGAAAGAACTGCGCCACGGCATCATTGACCACCCGGGAGGACTCCAGGTCATGGCCGATCGGCTTCTCCAGGACCACCCGCGCCTGCTCGGCCAGGCCGACTGCGGCGAGGTGCTCGCAGATGGCGCCATAGACCGATGCCGGCGTTGCGAAATAGGCGATCAGCGGCAGCGCCGGCGACACCCGCTCGGCCAGCGCGGCATAGTCACCGGCGCTGCGGAAATCCATGGTGAGGTAGTCCAGCCGCGCCAGGAACCGTGCCAGCGCCGCCTCGTCCAGCTGCGCGGCGGGTACATGGCGGCGCAGGGCCTGGTCGATCCGCTCCAGATGCGCGGCGGGCGCGCCGGCGTCTCGCGACAGGGCGAGCACGCGCGTATCGCTGTGCAGCAGCCCGGCACGGTCCAACTGATACAGTGCGGGAAACAGCTTGCGTAGCGCCAGGTCGCCCAGGGCACCGAACAAAGCAAAGGTGGTTGCGTCAACGGTAATTGCAGGCATGTTTTTATACTAACCAGATTAGGCGGCGCGACAGGTTGTAGCGCGCATTTTAAGCACATAATGTTGTTATTAAAAACAACATACCCCGAAATTCTGTGCCGCCGCCCGAGATAACCGGCCGCGGCGCCGGTACGGCCCTCTTGAAGGAAGAGACAGGGATCGCATGAAAAATCTCTTGGAACAGATAAAAAATCGCCTGGACGAGCTGAACAAGGCGGAAAAGAAGGTCGCCGAGGTGATCCTGAGCGACCCGCAGCAGGCAACCCGCTACAGCATCGCGGCGCTGGCCCAGGCCGCCAAGGTCAGCGAGCCGACGGTCAATCGCTTCTGTCGCTCCTTTGGTGCGGCGGGCTACCCGGCCCTGAAAATCCAGCTGGCCCAGAGCCTGGCCAGCGGCGCCGCCTACGTCAGCCGCGCGGTGGAGGCCGACGACGGGCCGGAGGCCTACACGCGCAAGATCTTCGGCAGCGCCATCGCCTCGCTCGACAGTGCCTGCCAGGCGATCGACCCCCAGGCCATCAGCCACGCCGTGGACCTGATCATCCAGGCCCGGCAGATCCACTTTTTCGGCCTGGGCGCCTCGGCATCGGTCGCGCTGGATGCGCAACACAAGTTCTTCCGCTTCAACCTGCCGGTGACGGCGCACAGCGATGTGCTCATGCAGCGGATGCTGGCTTCGGTGGCGCACACCGGGGATCTGTTCGTGATCATTTCCTACACCGGTCGCACCCGCGAGCTGGTCGAGGCGGCAACGGTGGCGCGCGACAATGGCGCATCGGTACTGGGCCTGACGGCCGCCGGCTCGCCGCTGGCGAAGATCTGCACGCTGAGCCTGGACATCCCGCTGCCTGAAGACACCGACATCTACATGCCAATGACCTCGCGCATCATTCAGCTAACGGTGCTCGACGCCCTGGCTGCCGGTGTGACGCTGCGGCGCGGCGTGGACTTCCAACCCCACCTGCGCAAGATCAAGGAAAGCCTAATGGCCACCCGCTATCCGGCGGAAGAAAGCTGATCAACGCTTTTTCTTCCTGGCCTTGCCGAGCGCCTTGAGCCGTTCGGCAGCCCGCTCGTTGACCTGCTTGCGCTCCTTGTTCTTCATACCCTTCCAGCTCTTCATCTCGTCCCGGCTGCGACCGCAGCCGAGACAGATGTCGTCCTGGAGCTTGCACACGCTGATGCAAGGGTTCTTTGCCTTTTCGCCCAAAACAACCTCCGGTACGGCTGAGACCTGTGGCTCAGTAGAGGCCTGCAGCCGACCGAGGTTCTAGGCAAGCGCCCCTATCGGGACGATCAGTCCCACCAATACTCGACCTGCACGCCGAAGTTGGAGCCATGCCGGGCGCTGCCGAAGGTGCCGCTGTCCGACAGCGCGCTGCCCGCCGCCATCAGGTTGGCAGCCTGCTGGGCCGCGTCGTTCCACTGCGCGTAGGTGTAGTACAGGCGAAACTCAGGCCGCGCCCAGAATCCCGGGCCGCTGGGCGACCAGGTGGGCGCGACGGTGAACTTGGTCAGCTTGCGTGTGCCCTCCGGTGCGTCGATCTGGTCGTGACCCAGCTCGGCGACCAGCTTGAACTCTTCGGTGAGCGCATAGACAGGGCGCACGCCGACGGAGATCCAGTCCTGGTCGCCGCCGTCCTGGCGCTTGTCCTTCTGGTAGACCGCCTGGAACTGGCCACCGAAGCGCGGCGTCACCTGCCAGTCGAAGAACTCGACGACCCGCCAGCTCTTGTCGCTGCTGCCCAGCGTGACGTCGCCGGTATAGCCCAGCCCCGTGCCCGGCCCCTCCCCGTACTGGATGGCAAAGGTGTTGCTGCCCCCGAGAAAGCCGACCTGCTCGTGCTGGCCGGTGATCGCCCAGCCGCTGTGGGAGTCGTCACGGTCCGGATCGTCGATGTAGCTGACGCCAAACATCAGCTCGCCGCCCGGGTTGCTGTCGAAGCCGCCGACGTTGAAGTCATGGCGGTTGGTGTAGTCCTCCTGGAACACGCTGTCCTTTCGCGAAAAGGCGTAGCTGTACTCCAGGCCGCCGATCTCCACATTCTCGATGCCCGCCCCGGTCGCGCTCTGGTTCCAGTAGTAGAAATCGGAAATGTGGATGTCATTTCGCTTGTAGAAACGTCGTCCCGCCCACAGCGAACCGTTGTTCAGGGCCGGCACCTTGCTCCATTCGGCGTAGGCCTGGACCAACCGCGCCCAGCCGTGGTCGCCGGTGAACTTCGGCGTGTGGTCATACTGGTTGTAGAGCGCTGCCATGCCCTCGACGCTCAGCACCGAGCCGTCATCGAGCGTGAGCAGGTCCTGGCGCAAGCCCAGCTCGGCGTACTGCTCGCATTCGTTACCCAGGCGAAACTTTGACGGTGCGCCGGGCAGCTGGAAGCAGGCCTGAGACCCGCTTGCGCTCGATTCGCCGACACCGCTGCGCACGTAGCCGTTGAAATCAAGGGCGTGTACGGCGAATGGCATGCCAAGGCCGGCTATGGAAACTGCTAGGGCCAGGCGTGTGGTTTTCTTCATATCCGCTCCAATTAGCTCTTATTGTTGTTACTGCCGTTGGATCGAGCCGGTGACGGCTCTCCTTTCGATCCGCATGCCCACCAAGCGGGCAGCAGTCGACCTCGTGGCAGCTCGGCATGTGCCGAGGTGCCTGAAAAAGTCATGTACATCAATAACATCGGCGTAAATGCGGTGCCGGTACCCAGGCATACCGCGACCGGGACTATTTTCCCGGTGCTAGCGCGCCAGCAGACGGGTGACGGTGCCGCTGCGTCCGCTACTGCCGTTGCCGCCCGCAATCCCCAGCCGCTCACCACTCTGCGCATCGAACAGCAGCACCTTGTCCGGCTCGAACTGCAGTTCCAGGCTGGCGCCGGGCGCTGGCGCCGCATCGGGGGGCAGGCGCACGCACACCTTGGTCTGGTTCAGCGTCACGAAGACCATGGTGTCCGGGCCGGTGGGCTCGACGACCTCGACTTCGGCACGCAGCGACGGCTGGCCGCTGCCGGTGCCGATACCGATACCGATCTGCTCCGGCCGGATGCCGAGGATCACCTCGCGGCCGTCCAGAGCCTCGCCCTCCACCCCTTGCAGCGGCAGCTCGCAGCGCGCCTGGCCGCTGTCGAGCAGCGCCTGCCAGCCGCCGCCCTGGCGCCCCAGGCGCAGCGGGATGAAGTTCATCGGCGGCGAGCCGATGAAACTGGCCACGAACAGGTTGGCCGGGTTGCCATAGATTTCCCGCGGCGTACCGAACTGCTGGACGATGCCGTCCTTCATCACCGCGACCTTGTCGCCGAGGGTCATGGCTTCGATCTGGTCGTGGGTGACGTACACCGTCGTGGTCTTCAGGCGCTGATGCATCAGCTTGATCTCGGTGCGCATCTCCACGCGGAGCTTCGCGTCGAGGTTCGACAGCGGCTCGTCGAAGAGGTAGATCTTTGGCCGCCGCGCCAGCGCGCGACCCATCGCCACCCGCTGCTGCTGGCCACCGGACAGCTGCGACGGCTTGCGCCCGAGCAGATGCTCGATCTGCAACAGCTTGGCGACGCGTGCCACCTCGGCCTCGATCGTCGCGGCCGGGACCTTGCGCATCTTCAGGCCAAAGGCGATGTTCTCCTGCACCGTCATGGTCGGGTACAAGGCGTAGGACTGGAACACCATGGCGATGTCCCGGTCCTTCGGGCTGGCCCCGCTGATATCGGCGCCGTCCAGGCGAATCTCGCCGCCACTGATGTCTTCCAGCCCGGCGATGCAGTTCATGAGCGTGGACTTGCCGCAGCCGGAGGGCCCGACCAGGATCAGGAATTCGCCGTCGTCGATCTTCAGGTCGATGTCCTTCAGGGTTTCCAGCTGGCTTCCCGGGTAGCTCTTGCGGACGTTGCTCAGTTCGAGTGCAGCCATGTCGTTCTCCTAACCCTTGACCGCGCCGGCCGTCAGGCCGCGCAGGAAATACTTGCCGGCGAGCACATACACCACCAGCGTTGGCAGCCCGGCGATCATCGCCGCGGCCATGTCGACGTTGTATTCCTTGACCCCGGTACTGGTGTTGACCAGGTTGTTCAGCGCCACCGTGATCGGCTGGGTGTCGCCACTGGCGAACACCACGCCGAACAGGAAATCGTTCCAGATCTGGGTGAACTGCCAGATCAGGCAGACCATGATCGTGGGGATCGACATGGGCAGCAGGATCCGCGCGAAAATGGTGAAGAAGCCCGCTCCGTCCAGGCGCGCAGCCCGGATCAGCGCGTCGGGCACGCTGACGTAGAAGTTGCGAAAGAACAGCGTGGTGAAGGCCAGCCCATAGACCAGGTGCACCAGCACCAGCCCAGGCGTGGTGTTGGCCAGGCCGAGCTTGCCGAGCGTGAAGGACGCCGGCAGCAGGATCACCTGGAACGGCAGGAAGCAGCCGAACAGCAGCAGCCCGAAGAACAGCTGCGAGCCGCGGAACCGCCACATCGCCAGCACGTAGCCGTTGAGCGCGCCGAGCAGGGTCGACAGGAGCACAGCCGGCACGGTGATTTTCACCGAGTTCCAGAAGTAGCCACCCACCGCGTCCCATGCTTTGACCCAGCCGATGGCCGTGGTGACCTCCGGCCAGGACAGCAGGTTGCCGGTGCGGATGTCCGCCGGCGTCTTCAGGCTGGTCAGCAGCATCACCACCAGCGGCACGAGATAGACCGCAACGGCCAGGAGCAATGTCGCGTAAATCGCCACTCGGCTGAACGTCACTCGCTTTGTGGTTTGGCTAGTCATGGCGCTTGTTCCTCAGTTCCGAATACAGGTACGGCACGACGATCGCCATCACCGCGCCCAGCATGAGGACCGCACTGGCGGCGCCGAGCCCCATCTGCCCGCGGGTGAAGGTGTGCGTGTACATGAACATGGCCGGCAGATCCGAGGCGTAGCCCGGGCCGCCGGCGGTCATCGCCGCCACCAGGTCGAACGCCTTGATGGCGATGTGCGCCAGAATCATCAGCGCACTGAAGAACACTGGCCGCAGGCTGGGCAGGATGATCCGCAGGTAGATGCTCGGCAGGCTCGCCCCGTCGATCTGCGCAGCGCGCACGATCGACTGGTCGACGCCACGCAGCCCCGCGAGAAACAGTGCCATGACAAAGCCCGAGGCTTGCCAGACCGCCGCGATCACCAGGCAGTAGACGACGCGATCCGGATCCACCAGCCAGTCGAACCGAAAGCCCTCCCAACCCCAGTCGCGCAGCATCTTGTCGATGCCCAGGCCCGGGTTGAGCAGCCACTTCCAGGCGGTCCCGGTAACGATCATCGACAGCGCCATCGGGTAGAGATAGACGGTGCGGATAAAGCCTTCGCGGCGGATGCGCTGATCCAGCAGCACCGCCAGCAACACGCCGATGACCAGGCTGATGGTGATAAACAAGCCGCCGAAGACCAGCAGGTTCTTGCTGGCGACCCACCAGCGATCGTTGTTCCAGAGCCGCTCGTATTGCAGCAGCCCGACCCACTTGTAGCTGGGCATGAAACTGGAATTGGTGAACGACAGCAGAAAGGTCCAGAAGATGTAGCCGTAGAAGCCGACCAGGACGATCAGCATGCTCGGCGCCAGTACCAGCTTGGGCAGCCAGCGCTGCAAGGCGTCGAACGGAGATGCCTTGGTAAAGACTGCGGTTGAGCTCATGCGTGGCTCCGTAAAGAGAAGAAACCAGGACCGCCGAGCCGACGCGCAGGCACGACTTGCCCGTCACGGCCGGCTGAGGGGCTGACCGCTGGGACCGATGCGCAAGGCATCGACTGGCTTGTGTTTAAAAAGGGGCCGCCTGACCGCGGCGGCCCAAACGCGCTACTGCACCGCCTGAATCGCTGCGGCGAGCTGTTGCGCCGCCTTTTTAGGATCGGCAGAGGGGTCGTTGAAGAAGTTGGTCACCACATCGAAGACGGCGCCCTGTACGTAGCTCGACGCCGCCATGCCATGGGCCATGCTGGGCACCAGGCCGGGACCTTGCGCCGCAGCCTTGAAATCCTTCATTGACTTCTGCGCGCACGCGTCGAACTCGCTCATGTCCTGGTCCAGGCGCACCGGAATCGAGCCCTTGTTCTGGTTGAACACCTGCTGGAACTCCGGCTCCATGACGATGCGCGCCAGATCCTGCTGGGCCTTGCGGTTCGATTCGTCGCTGAGTTTGAACATCGCCAGCGAGTCGATGTTGTAGGCAAAGCTGCCCTGGGTTCCAGGGAACGGCACGCACTCGTAATCCTCGCCAGCGATCTTCTTCGCCGCGGTCCACTCGCTCTTGGCCCAGTCGCCCATGATCTGCATGCCGGCCTTGCCATTCATGACCATCGCGGTCGCGCTGTTCCAGTCGCGGCCGGCGGCGTTGTTGTCCACGTAGCCGCGCAGTTTCTTCAGCGCCGCGAAGGTCTTGACCATCTTGTCGCCAGTCAGCACGCCACGGTCGAGGTCGACAAAAGCCTTCTCGAAATCCTCAGGGCCGAGGATCGCCAAGGCCAGGTCCTCGAACACGGTGCCGTCCTGCCACGGCTGGCCGCCATGGGCAATCGGCATGAAGCCGGCGGCCTTGAGCTTGTCGGACGTCGCGAAGAATTCATCGAGGGTGGTGGGCGGCGTGGCGCCGGCCTTTTCGAACACGTCCGGGTTGATCCACAGCCAGTTGACCCGGTGCACATTGACCGGTACGGCGACGTAATCGCCGTCGTACTTCATGACCTTGGCAACCTGCTTGGGCAACAGATCGTCCCAGTGCGCCTTCTCGGCGACTTCATTGAGATCGGTGAGCAGACCCAGCTCGCCCCATTCCTGGATGTCCGGGCCTTTGATCTGTGCGGCAGCGGGCGCGTTGCCGGAAACGGCGCGAGTCTTTAGAACAGTCATGGCTGCCTCGCCACCGCCACCCGCGACGGCGAAGTCCTTCCAGGTATGCCCCTGCTCTTCGACCAGCCGTTGCAAGGTTTCGGCGGCGCGCTTTTCGCCACCCGAGGTCCACCAATGCAGCACCTCGACTTCACCGGCATGGGCAAGAGGCATGAGAGAGGCAAGGGAAACGGCAGTCGCCAGACGATGAATCGTGTTCATTGGGCTTCCTTTTGTTTTTGTTATCGATGCAAGTCTTTGCTTGCGCTGCACCGATTCTAGGCGCGCCGAGCGGCGCGGCAGGTAACGAAGCGATGGGGAATGGTCACCGGCCCGTTACAAACCCCGGCGTCTTGTAACGGGCCGTGCATCAGCCGTGCCGTTACCTTATCCGGCATGCCGCGGCAGGCTCAGGGTGACGCGCAGCCCCCCTTCGGGCAGGTTCTGCAGGCTGATCTCGCCCCCATGGGCGTGGGCGATGTTGCGCGCGATACCCAGCCCCAGCCCATACCCCGGCTGCTTGGCCGCGAGGCGGAAGTTGGGTTCGAACACCTGCTGCAGCCAGGCCTGCGGCACGCCCGGCCCCTCATCGTCGACGTGGAGCACGAACGCCCGGCCGTCGTCCTCGATGCGCAGGTGCGCACGCTCGCCGTACTTGAGTGCGTTGTCCAGCAGGTTGCCGATGCAGCGCTTGAGCGCCAGCGGCTTGCCGGCGTAAGGCGCAACCGCCCGGCCGACGACGGTCGCGCTGCCGTTTCCGGCCGGTGCCAGGTAGGGTTCGGTGACGCAATCGAGCAGCAGGTTGAGGTCTACCGGCTCGATGTTCTCGTGGATGTCGGTGTCCTTGACGCACTGCAGCGCGCCCTTGACCAGCAGTTCCAGCTCGTCGAGGTCACGGGTGAAGCGTGCCTGCAAATCCGGATCGTCGAGCAGCTCAACACGCAGGCGCAATCGCGTGATGGGGGTGCGCAGGTCATGGGAGATGGCGCTGAACAGCTGGCTGCGTTCGGTGAGGTAGCGGCCGATGCGCTCGCGCATGCTATTGAACGCACGACTGACCTCGATCACTTCGCTGCCGCCGGCTTCGGGCAGTAGCTCCGGCTCGCTACCGAGCGACATCTCCCGCGCCGCCTGGGCCAGCTGCTTGAGCGGGCGGCTCTGCCAGTGCACGAGAATACCGATGAACAACAACAGGAAGCAGGTCGTCAGCCCGATGAACCACAGCTGCTGGGTGGGAATACCGTCGTCTTCCAGGCTGACGTAGGGCGCCGGCATCAGAGAGGCGAGGTAGAGCCATTCGCCGGGCGCGATCTGGATCTGCGTCACCAGCACCGGGGGGTTCAGCGGCTCCAGGCTCAGGGCGTAGTGCGCCCAGGAGCGCGGCAGCTCGTCGAGCTTCAGGCCGCTGTTGAAGATGCGCAGGTCATCGGGGCTCACGAAATTGACCGAGATATCCGCCTGCCGGCCAAGCCGCTCGTGCAACACCGCATCGACTTCGGCCAGCACCGCCCGCTTGCGCTCGGTCGGCGGCAGGATCTGCATGTCCAGCGGCTTGTCGTTCAGCGACACGAAGAAGCGCGTGCCGCCCATACTGCGCAGTTGATCAAGCACCAGCGGCCGGTAGCCCAGTGGCAGCGAACGGAAATAGCTGACGCTGGCGGACATCGAGTGCGCCAAACTGCGGGCGCTGGTCAGCAACCCTTCCATCTGACTGGCGCGCAGTTGCGACACCCAGATGAAGCTCGACAGTGCCTGGGCCACGACCACCACCAGCAGCGTCAGCAGCAGCATCCGGCCGAGCAGCGAGCGCGGGACCGGTAACCAGCGGCGCCTAGCCGAGCGGGTCATGGTGAGGCGCCACCTGCGCTGCGAGCAGATAACCGCTACCGCGCACCGTGCGAATCAAGCGTGGGCACTTACCGGTGTCACGCAACCGTTGGCGCAGGCGACTGACCGCCATGTCGACGATGCGGTCGAGGGGCATGACTTCGCGGCCGCGCGTGGCGTTGGCAATGGTGTCGCGGTCGAGGATCTGCTGCGGATGGTCGAGAAACAGCTTGAGCAAGGCGAAGTCGGCACCGGACAACAGCACTTCCTCGCCGTCCTGATGGAAGAGTCGATGGCTGACCATGTCCAGGCGCCACTCGTCGAAGGCCAGCACATCGCCCCCACGCTCCTGGCCGAAATTCACCCGCCGCAGCAATGCCTTGACCCGGGCCAGCAGCTCGCGAGGACTGAACGGCTTGCCCAGGTAATCGTCGGCGCCCAGTTCCAGGCCGAGAACGCGGTCGGTCTCGTCGGAACTGGCTGTCAACATGATGATGGGCATCTGCGCCAGGCGCTGGTGACCGCGCACCCAGCGGCACAAACTGAAGCCGTCCTCGTCGGGCAGCATCACGTCCAGAATCACCAGGTCGGCCACGTCATGTGTCATGGCGTCACGAAACTGCGCGCCATCGCCCACGGTGCGAACCTGAAAACCCGAGCGGCTCAGGTAGGCGTCCAACAGTTCGCGGATGTCCTGGTCATCGTCGACCAGCAGAATCGATTTTCCAGCCTGGCTCACCTGGCGTCCCTTCTCGCTTGTTGTTCTGTTCCGATCGTGTCCCGAACCGCTCAGCGCCCTTTGGCACCCGCCTCCAGCAATTGCTGCAAGGCAACGCCCGCGCCCTCCAATCCCGGATACGGCGCCGTCACGACCCACACCGGCAGGTTGTCAAAGTACCGGCTCATGCAGCCCTTGTCGCGCAGACTCTGGCTGAATCCGCTGCGGATGAAGAATTCGACGAAGCGCGGCACGATGCCCCCGGCGATGTAGACGCCGCCCTGTGCCCCGGTCGTCAGCACGTTGTCGCCGGCGATACGACCCAGCCAGACGCAGAACTGTTCCAGCACCGCTGCCGCATAGGCATCACCGGCCAGCGCCGCGGTGGTGATCTCCGCCGGACTGCCCAGCCGCGGCGTTTCGCCGTCGAGCGCGCAGCTGGTCCGATACAGCGCCAGCAGGCCGCCGCCGCTGAGCACCGCTTCGGCGTTCACGTGGCCGAGCTGCTCGTGCAGACGTGCCCACAATGCCGCCTCGCGAGTGCTGCCAATCGGCAGGCAGACGTGGCCGCCCTCGCCCGGCAGCGCCTGCCAGGCGCCCTCGCCGAGGGGCACCAGCGTGGCCACGCCAAGCCCGGTGCCCGGTCCGATCACCAGCCGCGCCCGCCCGGCTGCCGGCTGCCCGGCGCAGACCTCGACCAGCTCGCCCT
The DNA here is from genome assembly GCA_002339675.1 of Stutzerimonas stutzeri. Taxonomy (GTDB): domain Bacteria; phylum Pseudomonadota; class Gammaproteobacteria; order Pseudomonadales; family Pseudomonadaceae; genus Stutzerimonas; species Stutzerimonas stutzeri_O. The sequence continues at coordinate 230,227 of DDKB01000016.1, read as the reverse complement.
CGCGCAGGCGCGTCATACCCAGCGCCATCGCGGTGAAGTCGTTGATCAGCAGCAGATCGGTCAGACCAAGCTCGTCGCAGAAGCCCTGCCGGCTGAGCCGCCAGTGATTGTTGGTGAAGACGAAGCTGTCGCCAGACACTGGACCGGCACAGGCCAGGCAGACGGCCTGCAGCGCGTCCAGTTCCTGTCCCACGGCGAGCAGGTAGGCGCGAATGGCGTCCTCGGGGCGCGGATAATCGAGCGTCGGCAGGACCCGCACCGACTCGATTTGGCCGTCGCGCCACAGTGCGAAACGCGCATTGGTACCGCCGATGTCTCCGACCAGTGCCGTCACTTGAGCGCCTCCAGCGCCTCGGTGAATACGCTTGCGCCCTGTTCCGCCGGACTGAAGGCGGCCCGCAGGAAGCCGAACAGCTCACGGCCGCAACCGATTCCGTGCCCGCTCGGCGCCAGGACCGGCTCGCGGCGGTCGAACGCATCCTGGTCCACGAGAATGCGCAGATCGCCGGTTTCGCCGTCCACGCGGATCAAGTCACCATCCTGCACGCGGCACAAGGGGCCGCCGTCGAGCGCTTCGGGGCTGACATGGATCGCCGCCGGCACCTTGCCGGACGCGCCGGACATGCGACCGTCGGTGACCAGCGCCACCTTGTAGCCGCGGTCCTGCAGCACGCCGAGGAAGGGTGTCAGCTTGTGCAGCTCCGGCATGCCGTTGGCCTTGGGTCCCTGGAAACGCACCACCGCGACGAAGTCCTTTTCCAGCTCGCCGTTCTTGAACGCCTCGGCCAGCTCGGACTGGTCACCGAAGACCCGCGCCGGCGCCTCGACGACCCGATGTTCCGGCGCCACGGCCGACACCTTGGTCACGCCGCGGCCGAGGTTGCCTTCCAGCACGCGCAAGCCGCCCTCGGGGGAAAACGCCCGCTCCACCGGCCGCAGGATCGCCTCGTCGAGACTGTTCTGCGGCCCCTCGCGCCAGACCAGCTTGCCATCCTCGAGGAAAGGTTCGCGGGTGTATTGGCCGAGCCCCTTGCCCATCACGGTGTAGACGTCCTCGTGCAGCAGGCCGGCTTCGAGCAGGGTGCGGACCATGAACGGCACGCCGCCGCAGGCATGGAAGTGGTTCACGTCGGCCTGCCCGTTGGGGTAGACCTTGGCCAGCGTTGGCGTCACGGCAGAGATGTCGGCCATGTCCTGCCAGGTCAGCTGGATACCCGCGGCCTGGGCAAACGCGGGGATATGCAGGGTGTGATTGGTCGATCCGCCAGTCGCGTTGAGTGCCACCACCGAGTTGACGATCGCCTTTTCATCGACGATCTGGCACAGCGGCAGGTAGTTACCCGATTGCGCTGTCAGTCGCGTCACCTGCCGCGCCGCTTCGCGCGTCAGCTCGTCGCGCAGCGGCGTGTAGGGGTTGACGAACGAGGAGCCCGGCAGGTGCAGACCCATGATCTCCATGACCACCTGATTGGTATTGGCTGTGCCATAGAAGGTGCAGGTACCTGGGCTGTGGTAGGAGAGCATCTCCGACTCGAGCAACTCTTCGCGGCTTGCCTTGCCCTCGGCATAACGCTGGCGGACCTCGGCCTTCTGCTTGTTGGGAATCCCCGAGGTCATCGGACCGCCGGGCACGAACACCGAAGGCAGGTGGCCGAAGCGCAGCGCGCCGATCATCAGGCCGGGGATGATCTTGTCGCAGATGCCCAGGTACAGCGCGCCATCGAACATGTTGTGCGACAGCGCCACCGCCGTGGCCATGGCGATCACCTCGCGACTGGCCAGGCTCAGCTCCATGCCGGCCTCGCCCTGGGTGACGCCGTCGCACATGGCTGGCACGCCGCCGGCGAACTGGCCGACCGAGCCGACCTCGCGCAGGGCTTCTTTGATCACATCAGGGAAATAGTGGTACGGCTGATGCGCCGACAGCATGTCGTTGTAGGCAGAGACGATGGCCACGTTGGCCTCGTTCATCAGCCGCAGGCGCTGCTTGTCATCGGCCGAGCCGCAACCGGCCACACCGTGGGCGAAGTTGGCGCACTGCAACCGGCCGCGCTGCGGTCCGTCGCTTGCAGCCCCGGCCATCTGCGCGAGGTAGCGCTGCCGTGTCGGGCGGCTGCGTTCGATCAAACGTTCGGTCACTTCTTGAATCCGCGGGTGCATGCCGTCACTCCTGCTCGTTAATCCGTAGTTTTACAAACAAAACAACATCTATTTGGGCTTGATTTCTATTCTGACAGGAATAATCTTGTAATTCCTACAACAAATTCTGCCCAGGAACCTTGTTATGACTATTCGCATCGCCATCAACGGTTTCGGCCGTATCGGACGCAATGTCCTCCGCGCTCTGTACAGCCAGGACTACCGCGAACACCTGCAGGTCGTGGCCATCAATGACCTGGGCAGCCCGGCGATGAACGCCCACCTGTTGCAGTTTGACAGTGTTCACGGCCATTTCGACGCGCAGGTCGAGGTGACTGACGACCAGATGCGGGTCAACGGCGATGCGATTGCCGTGACCGCCATCCGCAACCCGGCCGACCTGCCCTGGCGTGAGCACCGCGTGGACGTGGTCTTCGAGTGTACCGGCCTGTTCACCTCCCGCGAGAAAGCCAGTGCGCACCTGCAGGCCGGCGCCGGCAAGGTAATCATTTCCGCGCCTGCCTCCGGCGTGGACGCCACCATCGTCTACGGCGTCAACCACGACAGCCTGCGGCAATCGCACCAGATCATTTCCAACGCCTCCTGCACCACCAACTGCCTCGCGCCGGTCGCGCAGGTGCTGTCGCGCGCCTACGGTATCGAGCACGGCCTGATGACCACCATCCACGCCTACACCAATGACCAGAACCTGTCCGACGTCTACCACAGCGATCCGTTCCGGGCGCGCTCGGCCACCCAGTCGATGATCCCGACCAAGACCGGCGCCGCCGAAGCCGTTGGTCTGGTGCTGCCGGAGCTGGCGGGCAAGCTGACCGGGATGGCGGTCCGCGTGCCGGTGATCAACGTGTCGCTGGTCGACCTGACCCTGGAGCTGAGCCGCGAAACCACCGCCGAGGAAGTCAACGCGCTGATGCTGGACGCCAGCGGGCGCTCGCCGATCCTGGCATGCAACTCGCTGCCGCTGGTGTCGTGCGACTTCAACCACAACCCGATGTCCTCGATCTTCGATACCAACCACACCAAGGTTAGCGGACGCCTGCTGAAGGTGATGGCCTGGTATGACAACGAGTGGGGCTTTTCCAACCGCATGCTCGACACCTGCCGCGCGCTCCACGACGCAGCCTGAGACCACATCGGCCAGACCGGGTAGCCCATGAACCGCATCGATTTCGTCACCGCGACACTGCCGGCCCGCAAGCGCATCGCACTGGTGGCGCACGATCACTGCAAGGATCGCCTGCTGGAATGGGCCGAGCGGCAAAGCCCACGTCTGGCCCGGCATGAGCTGGTTGCCACCGGCACCACCGGCCTGCTGCTGGCCCAGCGTCTCGAGCTGCCGGTGGAGTGCATGATCAGCGGCCCGCTGGGCGGCGACCAGCAGATCGGCGCGCGCATCGCCGAACGCCGCATCGATCTGCTGGTGTTCTTCTGGGATCCCTTCGAACCGCAGCCGCACGACCCCGACGTCAAGGCCCTGCTGCGGGTCGCCGCGGTCTGGAATATTCCGCTGGCGGCCAACGAGAGCAGCGCCGACTACCTGTTGTCGAGCCCGATGCTGGAACAGGCCCACAGCGTGCGGATCCCGGACTACGCCACCTACCTCGCCGGACGCCGCGGCGATCAGTGATCGCGGGAGGCCGCTTCGTCGTCGTGACCCGGCTCCGGAGCCGGTGCGTCGTCGAGCAGGTCGTCGAAGTCGGTCTTAAGCCCGGTTTCCATCCCATCCAGTTCCGCCAACAGACTGCGAAAGCTGGTCTGTTCGCGCGGCGCCGGCTCATCCTCAAGCGCCTGGTTCGCGCGCGCCTGGAGCGCATCGGGCACGGGAGCGTCTTCGACGTCGACCGGCAGGGGCTCCGGCTCCATTTCACGCAGCACGGCCAGGGGCGGCAACTCGTCGAGACTCTTCAGGTTGAAGTGATCGAGAAACTGCCGGGTGGTGGCAAACATCGCCGGCCGGCCGGGCACGTCGCGATGGCCGACCACGCGGACCCATTCGCGCTCGAGTAGGGTCTTGACGATCTGGCTGTTGACCGCCACCCCGCGGATTTCCTCGATCTCCCCGCGGGTAATCGGTTGCCGGTAGGCGATCAGCACCAGGGTTTCAAGCAGCGCGCGGGAATACCGCTGTGGCCGTTCTTCCCAGAGCCGCCCGACCCAGGGCGAGAAGCGCTCGCGCACCTGCAGGCGAAACCCGCTGGCGACTTCCTTCAGCTCGAACGCGCGTCCCTTGCACGACTTGTCCAGCACCTCCAGCGCCTTGCGCAACAGGGCCGGCGACGGACGCTCGACTTCATCGAACAGGTCGCCCATGCGCTCGATGGACATCGGCTTGCCGGCGGCGAGCAGCAGGCCCTCGAGCAGCGACGCCAGGTCCTTGGGGTCGGACAGATTCACAGTACGGGCTCCATCGACGGGTTTTCCTCGGGTGATGTTTCCTCGCTGCGTGCCCGGACATGGATCGGCCCGAAGGGCTCGTTCTGCACCAGCTCGACCAGCGACTCCTTGATCAGCTCAAGCACAGCCATGAAGGTGACCACCACGCCGAGCCGCCCCTCCTCCACTGCGAACAAGGCGACGAAGGGCACGAATGCGCCATCCTTCAGACGCTCGAGCACGTCGCTCATCCGCTCGCGGGTCGACAGGGTCTCGCGCGTCACCTGGTGGCTTTCGAACATGTCGGCACGGCGCAGCACTTCGGCCATGGCGACCAGCAGCTCCTCCAGGCTGACCTCGGGCAACAGCTTGCGCGCGCGGGCCTCCGGCGCTGCCAGCCGCGGGACATGCAACTCGCGGCCGACCCGCGGCAGCCCGTCGAGATCCTCGGATGCAGCCTTGAATCGCTCGTACTCCTGCAAGCGGCGGATCAGCTCGGCACGGGGGTCCGCCTCGTCTTCCTCCACCTCGGCGGAGCGAGGCAGCAGCATGCGCGATTTGATCTCGGCGAGCATCGCTGCCATCACCAGGTACTCGGCCGCCAGCTCAAGGCGCACGGCCTTCATCAACTCGACGTAGCCCATGTACTGGCGGGTGATCTCGGCTACCGGAATGTCGAGAATATCGATGTTCTGCTTGCGGATCAGGTAGAGCAACAGGTCCAGCGGCCCCTCGAACGCTTCGAGGAAGACCTCCAGCGCATCGGGCGGTATATAAAGGTCCTGGGGCAGGTTGTTGAAGGCCTCGCCATAGACGAGCGCCAGCCGCAGCTGCTCGCCGGGCGCCACGACACTGGCCTCGGCCGGGTGTTCTTGCATGCTCGCTCCACAGGAGGAAGCGGCAGCCGGCACGGCCGCCGCTCGGTAGGTAACAGGGGCCGGCTAGCGGTAGTTGAGACCCATGGCCTGACGCACCACGATCAACGTTTCGCGCGCCTCGTCGCGGGCGTGTTCCGCACCCTCGGCCAGGATGCTGCGCACCAGATCGGGGTTCTGCTCATAGTCCTGAGCGCGCTCCTGCAGCGGCGCGAGCTCGATATTGATCGCATCGATTAGCGGCCCTTTGCAGTCCAGGCAGCCGATTTCAGCGCTGCGGCAGCCCTGCTCGGCCCACTGGCAGATGCTTTCCGGCGAGTGCGTCTGGTGCATCTGCCACACGGGGCAGCGCGTCGGCTCGCCCGGATCGTGGCGATGAACCCGCGCCGGATCGGTGGGCATGCGCTTGATCTTCTCTTCCACGTCCGCGGGCAGATCGCGCAGGAAAATGGAGTTGTTTGCCGACTTGGCCATCTTGCCGCCGTCAAGACCTGACAGCCTCGGCGATTCGCTCAGCATGGCCTGCGGCTCGGGCAATAGCAGCCGGCCGCCGCCTTCCAGATAGCCAAATAGGCGTTCCTGGTCGCCCAGAGTGATGGTCTGCTGATCCTTGAGCAGCGCCCGCGCGGTGTTCAGCGCCTCGAGGTCGCCCTGCTCCTGGTAGGTCTTGCGCAGGCTGGTGTAGAGCTTCGAACTTTTCTTGCCGAGCTTGCGAATCGCCGCCTCGGCCTTGACCTCGAAATCCTCCTCGCTGCCGTAAAGATGGTTGAAGCGCCGCGCCACGTCTCGAGCAAACTCCACATGCGGCAGCTGGTCACTGCCGACCGGCACCACGCCGGCGCGATAGGCCAGAATGTCGGCGGCCTGCAGCAACGGATAGCCGAGGAACCCATAGGTGCCCAGATCGCGTTGCTGAGCGTCCTGCTGCAATTCCTTGTAGGACGGCACCCGCTCGAGCCAGGCCAGCGGGCAAATCGTCGACAACAGGAGGTGCAGCTCAGCATGTTCGGGCACCTGCGACTGGATGAACAGGGTCGCCGAGCTGGGACTGACGCCTGCCGCCAGCCAGTCCACGGCCATTTCGTGGACGTTGCGCGCGATGTCGGGACCGGCCGAATGGTCTGTAGTCAGGGCATGCCAGTCGACGATGCAGAAAAAGCACTGGTATTCGTGCTGCATCCTGACCCAGTTCTTCAATACGCCGAAATAGTGGCCAAGATGAAGGCGGCCGCTGGGCCGCATTCCGGAAACCACGCGTCGCTGCGAATCCATGGAGCTCAAAAAGGGTGTCCTTTATCGATTCTTGACAAGGTCGACGCGGTCAGCCGGCAAAGGCTGCCGGATCACCACAACCAACCCGCACGACCTCCGGCTCGCCATCGACGAGGCTGATGACAGTAGAGGCTTCGACGCCACCGTAACCGCCGTCGATGATCAGGTCTACCTGATGTTCCAGGGTGCTGCGCATCTCATAGGGGTCGTTCAGGGGTTCGGACTCACCAGGCAAGATCAGGCTGACGCTCATCAATGGCTCACCTAGCTCGGCCAGCAGGGCTTGCGCGATGGGCTGCGCCGGCACCCGCAGACCAATGGTGCGGCGCTTGGGATGCAGCAGCATGCGTGGCACTTCTCGCGTGGCGCTGAGGATCACCGTGTAAGGCCCAGGCAGGTTGGTCTTGAGCAGGCGAAAAGCAGCCGTATCGACTTTCGCGAACAGGCCAAGTTGCGACAGATCGCGGCAGACGAGCGTGAAGTTGTGTTTGTCATCCAGCTGGCGCAAGCGGCGGATGCGCTCGATGCCGGCCTTGTTGCCGATGGCACAGCCGATGGCATACGAGGAATCAGTGGGGTAGACCACGACGCCACCGTTGCGAATGATTTCCACAGCCTGCTTGATCAGCCGAGGCTGGGGGTTTTCCGGGTGTATCTGAAAGAACTGGCTCATGGGGAACTCCCTGTTCAGCTGGCGGCCGCAGTGTGCGGTTGATGTTCGAAATGGCGCCACAGTGGCTGCAGGTCCTCCGGCAAGGCGCGATACAGGCCCAGCTCAGACCAGTCCCCCGGCGCGTGGAAGTCGCTGCCAATGCTTGCCATGAGACCAAACTCGCGCACGAGGATCGACAGACCACCGACCTGCTCCAGCGGCTGCATGCCATTGACTACTTCCAGCGCATGGCCACCGGCCGCAGCGAACTCGCTCACCAGGCGCCGGCGCTTGCTGCGGGTGAAATCGTATTGCCAAGGATGGGCGAGGCTGATCCAGGCGCCCGCCGCCTTTAACGTCGTCACGGTCTGATCAAGCGTGGGCCAGTGCTGTTTGACATCGCCGAGCTTGCCCGAGCCGAGCCACTTGCGAAACGCTTCGGCCCGATCGCGCACATGACCGGCGCGCACCAGGAAGTCTGCGAAGTGCGGCCGTGCCGGGGCGTTGCCGCTGTCGCCGAGCTCCTGCTGGATCGCCCGCGCGCCATCCAGCGCGCCCGGCATGCCCTTGGCCTCCAAACGAGAAGCGATCAGTTGCGCGCGCTCCCATCGTCCCGCATGCAATGCGGCGATGGCCGCTTGCAGAGCGACTGCGTCCTGCTGGAAGGCGTAGCCGAGGATATGCACCGTCGCGCCACCCCACACGCATGACAGCTCGATGCCATTCACCAGTCGCATGCCCAGCCGCTCGGCCTCGGCACGCGCGGCATCGAGTCCCTCGACCGTGTCGTGATCGGTCAGCGCGAGCAGCTCGATGCCACGCGCATGGGCCCGCTCGACCAACGCCGCCGGTGCCAGGGCGCCATCGGAAGCGGTGCTGTGGCAGTGCAGATCAACAATCATCCGAGACCCATCTCCTAGGCGTTCGATATACCCTTACTGACCGTGGGCGGCGGCGCTTGTGCCCTTGTCGATAGGCGGCGCGCGCACTGACGGGAAAACAGGCGGAGGTCGTTCCGCCCGTTGCGCGGTTTGGTATTATGCCGGCCACATACCGCTTCTGGCGCTCTCCGTGAAACAATTCGTCGACTTCATCCCCCTGCTGCTCTTTTTCATCGTCTACAAGCTCGAGCCCCGAGTCGTCGAAGTCGGGGGCTTCAGCGTCTCGATCGGCGGCATCTTCAGTGCCACGGCCGTACTCATCCTCAGTTCGATCGTCGTCTCGACCATCCTGCTGGTGCGCCAGCGCCGGCTTGAGAAGGCCCAGTGGCTGACGCTCGGCGCCTGCCTGCTGTTTGGCGGCCTGACCCTCGCGTTGCACAGCGAGGCGATTCTGAAATGGAAAGCGCCGGTACTGAACTGGCTATTCGCCCTGGCCTTCGCCGGCAGCCATTTCATCGGCGACCGGCCACTGGTCCAGCGCATGATGGGGCATGCGGTACAGCTGCAGCCGGCGCAATGGACGCAACTGAACATCGCCTGGGTCCTGTTCTTCCTGGTCTGCGGCGGCGCCAACCTCTTCGTCGCCTTCGTCTACCCTGCCATCTGGGTGGATTTCAAGGTATTCGGCAGTCTCGGCCTGACCTTGCTGTTCATGGCTGGCCAGGCGCTTTACCTAGTGCGCCACTCATCGCCGCAATCCGAACAATCCTAGGAGTGCCCATGCTTTACGCCATCATCGCCACCGACGTGCCCAATTCCCTCGACGCTCGCATGGCCGCACGGCCGGCTCACTTGGCGCGCCTCGAGCAGCTAAAGAGCGAGGGTCGGATCGTGCTGGCCGGGCCGCATCCGGCAGTCGACAGCAACGACCCCGGCGCCGCCGGTTTCAGCGGCAGCCTGGTCGTCGCCGAATTCGAATCACTGGCCGCTGCCGAGCAGTGGGCCGCAGCGGACCCATACAAGGCCGCCGGCGTCTATGGCGAGGTGGTGGTCAAGCCGTTCAAACAGGTCTTTCCCTGAGCCATACGACAGAATCCGACCATGAGGGTCGCAGGTCCGGGCGGCCCGTATTTCACGAAAAGGAGTTCCGATGCGCCGAGGTCCGCTGTATCTGTCGCTCGTCCTGAGCCTTGTCCCGTCGCTCGCCCAGGCCGAGGAGGCCGCGCGCCCTGCTTCGGAGCCACCCGCGGCAACGTCCGATAGCGACGCCCCGCTCGAGCGCGCCGAGTCCCAGGCGCCGGCACTGAGCAATCCGCAGGCCGACGCCGAGCGCGCCCAGCTGGCGCACCTGCGGCAGGAAAACGCCCGCCTCAAAAGCCAGTTGCAGGCGCGTCCGCCGCAGCCGCAGCAACCCTCGCCCCTGCTGGATGAACAGCAGCAATGGTTCGCCATCGGCGGCGGGGTCGGTATCCTCGGCTACTTGCTCGGCGTGCTGACCACTCGTGGGCGCCGCCGCCGGCAATGGCTCAACTGATGCGACAACGAGCAAGACCATGAGCGAGCTGCTGCTGATCGACGATGACGAGGAACTCTGCGAACTGCTGGTGAGCTGGCTGGCGCAGGAGGGCTTCGACGCCCATGCCTGCCATGACGGCCAGAGTGCACGTCAGGCGTTGAGTGCCAGCCAGCCCGCTGCGGTGATACTCGACGTGATGCTGCCAGACGGCAGCGGCCTGGAACTGCTCAAGCAGTTGCGCAGCGAGCATCCGGAACTGCCTGTGCTCATGCTGTCGGGGCGCGGCGAGCCGCTTGATCGCATCCTTGGTCTGGAACTGGGCGCCGACGACTACCTGGCCAAACCCTGTGATCCGCGGGAGCTGACGGCTCGCCTGCGCGCGGTGCTGCGGCGAAGCCAGCCAACCAGCACGCGTACCCAGCTGGAGCTGGGCGACCTGTGCTACAGCCCGGCGCGCGGCGTCGCCAGTGTCGGCGAGCACGAGGTGACCCTGACCCTGTCCGAGGGCCGAATCCTCGAGGCGCTGCTCCAGCAGCCCGATGAGCCCCTGGACAAGCAGGCCCTGGCGCAACTCGCGCTGGGCCGCAAGCTGACCCTCTACGATCGCAGCCTCGACATGCATGTCAGCAACCTGCGCCGCAAGCTCGGCCCCCACCCCGACGGCCGGCCGCGCATCGTCGCGCTGCGCAGCCGCGGCTACCTGTATGCCAGCTGAGCGGCTTTACCGAGCCTTTACCCTGCGCTGACCGCGCTTGACCCCCGCCTCCCTAGACTGAACTCATCCGACCAAGGCCAAACATTGTTCATTGATGCTTTGGCCGGTCGATGCTCACCCACAGGAGAGACTTCATCATGCGCAAGACCCTGATCGCCGCCCTGTTCGCCGCCACGTTGCCCACACTTGCGATGGCCATGCCCGAAGGCGGCCCGCACCACGACGGTGGACGCCACGCACCCTTTGCACAGCTCGACCTGAGCGCGGACCAGAAGCAGAAGATGCAGGACATCATGCGGCAGCAGATGCGAAGCCATCGCGAGATCACGCAACGCTACCTGGCCAAGCTGCCGGAGGCCGAGCGCAACGCCATGCGCGATGAGCAGATGCGCCGTGAGGAGCAGACCCGTCAGCAGATCCGCGAACTGCTCAACCCCGAACAGCAGAAGCGTTTCGACGAGATGCATGAAAAGATGCAGGCCAAGCGCGCCGAACGCGCCGAGTACGAGCAATGGAAAGCCGAACGCGACAAGAAGAACTGATCCTCTCCGGCCGCCGTCGCGCCTGCAACCGCCAGGCGCAACGGCAGCCCTCATGCCTGGAGAATTGACCCGTGCGTTCACTGTTCTGGCGCATCCTCGCGACTTTCTGGCTGGCCATCGCGCTGGTGGCCGGCCTGGCCATGCTGCTGGGGCTTGCGCTGAACCAGGACGCCTGGATCATCAACCGCCACCCCGGCGTGAAGACGCTCGCACAGGTGTGGACCGACGTCTATGAGCGCCAGGGACCCTTCGCTGCGCAATTGCTGCTCGAGCGTCACCGCCAGCGCTTCCATATCGATGTCCAGGTGCTCGCCGAAAACGGCCAGCCGGTCATACTGGGGACCTTTCCGGCCCGCGCCGCCGCCTTCGAAGCGCGCCAAGAGAATACCGCGGGCCGCCTCCCCTGGCGCCGCCTGACCACTGACTACACCAGCCCGTTGACAGGCGAAACCTACCTCTTCATCTACCGCATCCCCAACCCGGAACTGCAGGCCTGGCATCGCGACAGCCTGTTCTGGCCGCTCAGCGCGCTGGGTATCGCGCTGATCGTCCTGACCGGCTTCAGCCTGCTGCTCACCCTGTCGATCACCCGGCCACTGGACCGTCTGCGCGGTGCGGTGCACGACCTCGGCCAAACCACCTATCAGCAGAACTCACTGGCGCGCCTGGCGCGGCGCCGCGACGAGCTCGGCGTTCTGGCCAAGGACTTCAACCGCATGGGCGCGCGCCTGCAAAGCCTGATCGGCAGCCAGCGCCAGCTGCTGCGCGATGTCTCCCACGAGCTGCGCTCGCCGCTTGCCCGGCTGCGCATCGCCCTGGCCCTCGCCGAACGGGCGACCCCGGCCGAACGCGAGGTCATCTGGCCGCGGCTGACCAAGGAATGCGATCGACTGGAGGCGCTGATCAGCGAGATTCTCGAACTGGCGCGCCTGGATGCTGAGCCGGGCTCGACGCGCCCCATTGACCTGGCGTCGATGTTCCAGCAGCTCGAGGAAAACGCCCGCATCGTGTCGCCCGCCCAGCGCATCGACACCTACATGGATGCCGGCATTGCGCTGCAGGGCTCGCCCGACATGCTCGAACGGGCGCTGGACAACCTGCTGCGCAACGCGCTGCGCTTCAACCCCGCCGGCACGCCAATCGAGCTGCGCGCCCAGAAGACCGACGACTGGTTGCTGCTAAGCGTGCGTGATCACGGACCTGGGGTCGACGAAGCGCACTTGGCACGGCTGAGCGAGCCCTTCTTCCGCGCCCCGGGCCAGACCACCGCCGGCCATGGCCTGGGCCTGGCGATCGCCCGCCGGGCGGCGGAGCGGCATGGCGGCGAGCTGATTCTGGGCAACCACCCGCGCGGTGGTTTCTTCGCCACCCTGAAACTGCCGATGACCGCGCCCCGGCCTGCCATGCCGGCCGCCCGTTGACCTAGCGCGCGCCGTCCCAGGCGCTGACGAAGTGGCGCGGGTCCAGCGGTGGCGGAGTGCGCAGGTTGCCCTCCGGTGTTCCCAGGTAGATGAAGCCGAGAGTGTGCTCGTTGCCGGCCAGGCCCAGCCCTTCGGCGACGTGCCGGTCATAGGCAAATTCGCCGGTGCGCCATACCGCGCCCAGGCCCTGGGCATGAGCCGCCAGCAAGATTCCATGGGCGGCGCAACCAACGGCCAGCGTCTGCTCGCCATCCGGCACCTTTGCGTGGGGCAACACCCTCGCGACCACCACCATCAGCATGGGGGCGCGCAGCGGCATCTTGCGCGGCTTTTCCAGCGCTTCCTCCGGCGCATCTGGCTGACGCAGGCGCAGCGACTCGGCGAACAGCTCGCCCAGCCGCAAACGCGCATCTCCCTGGACTGTCAAAAAGCGCCAGGGCCTGAGCTGCCCGTGGTCGGGCGCACGCAAGGCTGCGTGCAGCAGCACCTCCAACTGGGCGGGCGTCGGTGCCGGTTCAGCGAGCCGCGTGACGGATACGCGGTTTAGCAGCAGGTCGAGAGCGTCCATTGGTTACCTCCGAAAACGAATCCGACAGTCTAGAGCCCTCGCACGTTCTTGTGGCCGTGATCAACCGGCGGGACATATCCCGACGCCGCCCGCGCGCGCCGGACGACCGCCTCAGGCGACCCGGTCAGGTGACAGCTGCGGCTCAAGCGGCGGCGTCAGCGGCGGCAAACCATGGGCGGCGCGGGCCGCATCGCAGTGAGCGTTGTGCTGCCCGTCAGCCCAGGAGGCCTCGAACTCACGGCAGGTGCTCGACCGCTGTTCATACAGTGTACAGCGCACCCCACAACCGACATCGCCCAACAGTCCAACGCAACGTGCCGGCTTCGCCTCGGTGCCCTGCATCGCGACGTGAAAAGGGCTGATCTGGATCGTCGCCGCATCGGGCACGGTTCCGCCGGACGAGGCACATTCGCCCCAGAAGAAAGACACACGAAAGTATGCGCAGCAGGCGCCGCACGTGAGGCAGGGATTATCGATGGACATGGAAGGGGAACACCCAGAAACCGGGAAAGGGCCGGCGCCCGGGCGGCTATTCTATTCATCGCCGCGGACTTGGGAAGGGGCGCCACAGGGCCGATGCGAAAGAATTCCGGGCGCGCCGATAGCCGGTTTACTGAGCCGGCGACAAGCGTAGAATGGCGGCCTCATTTTCGAGCCGAGCATCAATCAGAAATGGCCCTGCCGACGCTGCGTATTATCGGTTTCATCCTCGGCATTTTCATCGTTACCCTCGCGGTCAGCATGGTCATTCCGATGATCACGCTGTTTGCCTTCGACCGCACCGACGACCTTCATTCGTTCATCTGGGCCAGCCTCATCACCCTCGGCTGCGGCATGGCGCTGATCGCACCGGGACGCCCGGAGCTGGCGCAACTGCGACCGCGCGACATGTATTTCCTGACCACCATCAGCTGGGTCGTGGTGTGCTGCTTCGCAGCACTGCCCATGATGCTGATCCACCACATCAGCTACACCGATGCGTTCTTCGAAACCATGTCGGGGATCACCACCACCGGTTCTACCGTGCTCTCGGGCCTGGACACCGCCTCGCCCGGCCTGCTGATGTGGCGCTCGATGCTGCAATGGCTGGGTGGCATTGGCTTCATCGGCATGGCCGTGGCCATCCTGCCATTGCTGCGAATCGGTGGCATGCGCCTGTTCCAGACCGAATCGTCGGACTGGTCCCAGAAAGCGATGCCCCGTTCGCATGTGATGGCCAAATCGATCCTGTTCGTCTACCTCGCGCTGACGCTGGCGTGCGGCATCTGTTACTGGCTGAGCGGCATGACGGTGTTCGAGGCGATCAACCACGCCATGACGACAATCTCTACGGGCGGCTATTCCACCTCCGACAGTTCGATGGGCAAGTTCACCCCGGCGGCCCACTGGACTGCGGTGGTGTTCATGCTGCTCGGCGGCCTGCCCTTCATCCTCATGGTGTCGACTGTTCGGGGCAATCGCTACGCGCTGATCCATGACCAGCAGGTGCAGGGGTTCGTCGGCATGCTGCTGGTCATGTGCGTGGCATTTTCCATCTGGCTGACGCTCAACTCCGACTACGGCTTCCTTGACGCGCTACGTATCGTCTCGCTGAACGTCGTATCCGTTGTGACCACGACCGGCTTCGCACTGGGGGATTACACCCTCTGGGGTGAGTTTGCCGTGCTGGCCTTCTTCTACCTGACCTTCATCGGCGGTTGTTCCGGCTCGACCGCCGGGGGGCTGAAGATCTTCCGTTTCCAGGTCGCTTATTCGTTGCTACGCGCCAACCTGACCCAGCTTGTGCACCCCCGCGCGGTAATCAAACAGCAGTACAACAAGCACACCCTCGACGAGGAAATCGTCCGTTCGATCCTGACGTTCTCTTTTTTCTTCACCATTACCATCGGTGCGCTCGCCCTGGCGCTGGCACTGCTGGGGCTGGACATGCTCACGGCGCTCACCGCCGCGGCGACCGCTGTGTGCAACGTCGGCCCCGGCCTGGGACCGATCATCGGCCCGGCCGGCAACTTCTCGACCCTGCCCGACTCGGCGAAATGGCTGCTGTCGGCTGGCATGCTGCTGGGCCGGTTGGAGATCATCACGGTACTGGTGATGCTGACGCCTTCGTTCTGGCGCCACTGAGGCCGTCAGGGCTCGCCGATATCCTCGTTCCACAGGTCGGGCCGGGCGGCGATGAAGTCGCGCATCATCTCGATGCAGCCGGCATCCTGCAGCACGTCGAGCTCCACGCCCCGGCTGCGCAGCAGCGCCTCCTCGCCCAGGAAGGTCTGGTTTTCGCCGATCACCACCTTGCCGATGCCGTACAGCAGGATCGCACCACTGCACATCGAGCATGGCGAGAGCGTGGTGTAGAGCACCGAGTCTGCATAGACGCTCGCGGGCTGCCGGCCGGCGTTTTCGAAGGCATCCATCTCCCCGTGCAGCACCGCACTGCCCTGCTGCACCCTTCGGTTGTGGCCGCGTCCGATGATCGTCCCGCGATGGACGATGACTGAACCGATCGGGATGCCGCCCTCGGCCAGACCCTGTCTCGCCTCCTCGATTGCCGCCTGCATGAATGCATCCATCGCTTCGCTCCAGTTTGAAAGTTGGGAATCGCCCGCCGTCACAGGCATCAGGGGCGCGGTCAGGCCTTGTCGGCCTTGCGCTTGAACAAGCGTCCACCGAGGCTCACCACGGCCAGCACCAGCCCGCCGGCAAGAATGCCGAACACGGCGTTGAGCAGCGTGGGCAGGACGCCGCCCAGGACCGTGCCCACGTAGGGCAGTGCCATCGACTGCTCGGCGCTACTCTCGATGAAATGATGCACCACACCGATGCCGTGGGTCAGGATGCCGCCGCCGACCATGAACATCGCCGCGGTGCCGATGACCGACAGCGAGCGCATCAGCCAAGGCGCAAAGGCGAGGATGCCGCGACCCAGCGCCTGCGTGGCCGAGCCGCTGCGTCGGCTCAAGGCCAGCCCGGCATCGTCGAGTTTGACGATGCCCGCCACCAGCCCATAAACCCCTAGGGTCATGATGACCGCGATGCCCGCCAGCACCGTCAGTTGCTGGACGAAGGGGCCCCCGGCCACCGTGCCCAGGGTAATCGCGATGATCTCCGCGGAGAGGATGAAGTCGGTGCGCACCGCGCCGCTGATCTTGTCGCGCTCGAACGCCAGCATGTCGACTGCCGGGTCGGCCAGAGCCGCCAACTGTTCGGCATGACGGGCGTCGTCGCGATGGACGAATCGATGGGCAAGCTTCTCGAAACCCTCAAAACACAGAAACGCGCCGCCGAGCATCAGCAGGGGCGTGATCGCCCAGGGCGCGAAAGCGCTGATCAGCAACGCCGCCGGCACGAGGATCAGCTTGTTGCGCAGCGACCCCTTGGCCACCGCCCAGACCACCGGCAGCTCGCGGTCGGCGGTGACGCCGGTGACCTGCTGGGCATTGAGCGCCAGGTCGTCACCCAAGACGCCGGCGGTTTTTTTCGCGGCGACCTTGGTCATCACCGACACGTCGTCGAGAATGGTGGCTATGTCGTCGATCAGGGCAAGCAGGCTACTGGCCAATACAGCGCATCCTTCAACTGGGACAAGGGCAACGGGCTGAGTCGCGTGAATAAGGCGTCGCGGTGCCTTGCAAGTTCCGACGCGGTAACGCAACCCCGCCGATAATGCCGGCGCAACGCCGGGTTTGCCACTGGCACGGCCTGGCGCGGCGCGGGATCATCAGGATGGTGGCTTGCCGGCGCCGGCAGTTCTAGACTGCCCCCATCACAATCACAGGAGGTGCGTCATGGGCACGCAAACCGCCGATCGTTTCACCCGCTTTGCCGACTTCTACCCCTTCTACCTGGCCGAACACAGCCACCCCACCTGCCGCCGGTTGCACTATGTCGGCAGCCTGCTGGTGCTGGCGATATTCGCCTTTGCCGTCGCCCGCCAGCAGTGGTGGTGGCTACTGGCGATGCCCGTGGCCGGCTACGGATTCGCCTGGGTGGGCCATTTCATCTTCGAGAAGAACCGTCCGGCGACCTTTCAATACCCGCTGTACAGCTTTCTTGGCGACTGGGTCATGCTCAAGGACATGCTCACCGGCCGGATCCGTTTCTGACCGAGCGGCCAGCACGACGGCGGCAATTGCTGACTGGCTCGCAGCGATGGGACCGGCGGTTTGGCGCCCGCGCGGCGACTTGGTTATGATCTGGCGTCCGCCTTCGCGGTCGTTGTCTGCCGCCAGCCACCGCGCGTGCCAGAGCGTCCGAACCATTCAGGGATAGCAACCAACATGTCAACCGTGACCGGTGAACGGCGTAACGGCCTCGCGACGCGCCCGCTGCGCGAATACTACGCCCGGGTCTTCGCTTACCTGATATGCGCCGCCACCCTTGCCGCAGGCGTCTACGCCCAGCAGTTTCCGCTCGACCTGCTGTGGATGGTGCCCTACACCCTGCTCTACCCGCATTTTGCCTATCACTTGAGCTATCGCTTCAAGCGCGACTACCCGGAGCAGACCTCTCAGACACTGCTTTGCCTCGATGCCCTGAACGCCGGCGCCGGCATCGTCCTGCTCGGCTGCGCGCTGGTGCCGAGCCTGATGTTCCTGCTGACCCTGAGCTTCAGCGCACTGGTGATCGGCAGCCTGCGCCACCTGCTGATGACCGGGCTGATGGTTTGCGTCGGCATCGGCCTGACCAGCCTCCTGGTGCCCCTGCGCTTCGAAGGCGCGACGCCGGTACTGGTATCGGCTGTCAGCATCCTGTTTACGACACTCTATGTCTGCGTCACCGCCTACTATGTGCACCAGCAGGGCATGCGCCTGGCCCAGGCCCGCAGTGAAGTCGAAGCCCAGCAGGCCAAGGCCGCCCGCCTGGCGCGCAATCTCGCCAAGTACCTGTCGCCCCAGGTCTGGGAGTCGATCTTCTCCGGCAAACGCAGCGTGCGGCTGGAAACCCAGCGCAAGAAGCTCACGGTATTCTTCTCCGACATCAAGGGCTTCACGGAGCTGTCCGAGGAACTGGAAGCCGAAGCCCTGACCGATGTGCTCAACAACTATCTCAACGAAATGTCCAAAATCACCCTTAAGTATGGGGGCACCATCGACAAGTTCGTCGGCGATTGCGTGATGGTGTTCTTTGGCGACCCGGCCAGCCAGGGCGCCAAGAAGGACGCCGTTGCCGCCGTCTCCATGGCCATAGCGATGCGCAAGCACATGAAGGTGCTCCGCCAGCAGTGGCGTTCCCAGGGCATCACTAAGCCGATGGAAATCCGCATGGGCATCAACACCGGCTACTGCACCGTTGGTAACTTCGGTGCCGACACCCGCATGGAC
This sequence comes from Stutzerimonas stutzeri, assembly GCA_002339675.1. Taxonomy (GTDB): domain Bacteria; phylum Pseudomonadota; class Gammaproteobacteria; order Pseudomonadales; family Pseudomonadaceae; genus Stutzerimonas; species Stutzerimonas stutzeri_O. The sequence goes on along the minus strand of DDKB01000016.1, from coordinate 211,931 downwards.
TACACCATCATCGGCCGCGAAGTGAACCTGGCCAGCCGACTGGAGAGCTCAGCCGATGCCGGCGAAATCCTGATCTCCCACGAAACCTATTCTCTGGTGAAAGACGTGATCATGTGCCGCGACAAGGGGCAGATCAGCGTCAAGGGGTTCAGCCGGCCGGTGCAGATCTACCAGGTCGTGGATTTCCGTCGCGACCTCGGGGCGACCAGCAGCTTCGTCGAGCACGAATTGCCGGGCTTCTCGATGTACCTCGATACCAACGGCGTGCAGAACTTCGACAAGGAGCGCGTCATCCAGGCGCTCAACCAGGCCGCCGACAAGCTGCGCGACAAGGTCATCATGTAGTAACACCCTGGCCAAGGACTGCGCAGACCGCCGCGTCCCCACGCGCCGTATGCACTCGACATTCAAGCATGCCAGCCCTTAGGCACCACGCCTCGGGTGCTGCGCCAAAAAGCGCACGACAAGCTTCGAGCCCAACGCGACAGACCAGCCGCTTCGCAGGCTCTATCATGGGTGCTCACCGTTGCCGTCGCGCAACCCAGCGATAAGAGATTTCATGAACCGATTCGACCTCCCGGCTCAAACCTTTTGTCCGGTGGCTCCGCTGGCCGCCAGGCCATGACCCACCGCAACGCCCTGCTGGCGATCCACTTCGGCGCGTTGATGTTTGGCCTGTCCGGCGTATTCGGCAAGTTGGCCCAGAGCACGCCGCTGATCATCACCCTCGGCCGCGCCGGGTTCGCTGTCGTCGCCCTGCTGCTTGCCGCGCAATGCCTGCGCAGCGGCGGTGCACGCCCCAGCCCGGGTCAACGGGCCGGCCTGCTGCTCGGCGGGTTGCTGCTCGGCGGCCACTGGCTGACCTTTTTCCTTTCGGTGAAAATCGCCGGCGTGGGCATTGCGACGCTGGGGTTCGCCAGCTTTCCGGCCTTTACCCTGCTGCTGGAGGGACTGCTGTTCCGCGAGCGCACCCGCCCGGTGGAGTTCGGCATGGTGGGGCTGGTGTGCGCCGGTCTGCTGCTGGTCACACCGCAGTTCGACCTGGCCAGTCAGAGCACCCTGGGCCTGATCTACGGCGTTCTCTCGGGCTTGATGTTTGCCCTGCTGTCGCTGCTCAACCGCGCCGTTACCCGCGGCGTGGACCCGGTCCAGGCCGCGCTCTGGCAGAACGGCACCATCCTGCTGTGCCTGCTGCCCTTCACCTGGGCTTCGCTGCCGGCCATCCCGACCATGGACTGGCTGTGGCTGGGCTTGCTTGGCGTATTCTGTACCGGCCTGGCGCACAGCCTGTTCGTGGCCAGCCTCAAGGTGCTCAAGGCACGCACCACTTCGGTGATCTTCGCGCTCGAACCGGTGTACGGCATCGCCATCGCCTGGTCGCTGTTCGCCGAGCAGCCCACGGTGCGAATGCTGCTCGGCGGCGCCCTGATCATCCTCGCCTCGGTGATCACCAGCCGGTTGAAAGCGTCAATGGCCGCGCCGACCACAGCCGTGGCAACCCCCCCACGATCTGCTCCCGACGCGTCCGGAGACGGCTCATGACCCGCCGCGGTCTCAGGGCCGATCGTTATGTCCGAGGTCCCGCTGCGGGTCGATCTCGTCACGAACCCGCTGCTTGAGTTCCTTGGCTTCCGGAAAACCGCCGTCGCGCTTGCGCTCCCAGATCTGCTTGCCGTTGCAGCTGATATGAAAGGTGCCACCGGAGGCGGGCACCAGCGCCACCTTGCCCAGGTCGTCGGCAAAGGTGGACAGCAGTTCCTGGGCCAGCCAGGCGGCACGCAGCAACCACTGGCACTGGGTGCAGTAGGTGATCACGATCTCGGGCTTCGGATCCGACATGGCTAGGTCTCGCAGAAGGGCCAGACGCCTATAATAGACGCCTTTTCACCGTCCTCCCGCTGGTGTCGCCATGCCCCGCCTGTTCTGCCTGCTGCTACTGCTGCTGCCTTTGTACGGATTTGCCGACAGCCAACCGCGGACCGGGTTGGTGCTCTCCGGCGGCGCTGCGCGCGGGCTGGCGCACATCGGCGTGCTCAAGGCGCTGGAAGAACACGGTGTGCGCATCGACGCCATTGCCGGGACCAGCATGGGCGCGGTGATCGGCGGCCTCTATGCCGCTGGCTACCGTGTCGACGAGCTGGAACAGCTGGCGCTCAGCCTGGACTGGCAGCAGGTGCTGTCGGACGACCCGGCGCGCGAGGACGTCCCCTTTCGCCGCAAGCAGGACGATCGCGACTTCCTGGTCAAGCGCAAGCTCAGCTTTCGCGACGACGGCAGCCTCGGCCTGCCGCTCGGCGTCATCCAAGGACAGAACCTCGCCCTGCTGCTCGAGCGGCTGTTGGTGCATGCCAGCGACACCCGGGATTTCGATCGGCTGCCCATTCCATTTCGAGCGGTGGCCACCGACATTGCCAACGACGAGAAAGTCGTGTTTCGCAGCGGCCACCTGCCCGAAGCCATACGCGCCAGCATGTCCATCCCGGCGGTCTTCGCGCCAGTGGAGGTCGGCGGTCGCCTGCTGGTCGACGGCGGCATGGTCGACAACATTCCGATGGACGTCGCACGGGAGATGGGCGTCGATCGCCTGATCGTGGTCGATATCGGCACCCCGCTGCAGCCCCGCGAGCAATTGCTCACCGTGGTCGACGTGCTCAACCAGTCGATCACCATGATGACCCGGCGCAATTCCGAAGCCCAGCTGGCGACCCTGCGCGACGAAGACCTGCTCGTGCAACCGATGCTCGCCGGTTACGGATCCACCGACTTCGGCCGCGCCGCACAGCTGATCGACGCGGGTTATCGCGCGGCCAGCGCGCTGCAAGGCCGGCTGGACGCCATGCGTGACGACAGCGGCGGCAACCTGGCCCTGACCCTGGCGCGCTCGGCCGATCCGCGTACTCCGCTGATTACCGCGGTGCGCATCGAGAACGATTCGAAGGTCGGCGATGCGGTCATTCGACGCTATATCCGCCAGCCGCTCGGCAAGCGGCTCGACCTGCAGGGTTTGCAGCGCGACATGGGCACGCTGTATGGCCTGGATTACTTCGAGCGGGTCGAGTACCGCGTGGTGCATGGCGACCCGGGCAACACGCTGGTCATCACCACCCGCGAGAAGCGGTCAGGCACCGACTACCTGCGCCTGGGCATCAACCTGTCGGACGATTTCCGCGGCGACAGCGCATTCAACATCGGCGCCAGCTTCCGCAAGAACGGTATCAACGCGCTCGGTGCCGAGTGGCTGACGCGGCTTCAGCTCGGCGATCATCAGGAACTGTTCAGCGAGTACTACCAACCGCTGGACGCGGGTTCGCGCTGGTTCGTGGCACCCAACGTCTTCGCCGAAGCGCAGAACGTCGAGGCGATCATCGATAACGACCCCATCGCCGAGTACCGCCTGCAGCGCTACGGTTACGGGATGAATCTGGGACGGCAGATCGCCAACAACGGCGAGATCCGCTTCGGCATTGGCCAGGCCTGGGGTGAAGCCGGGGTGCGCGTGGGCGATCAGGACCTGCCCGACTTTTCGTTCAAGGAAGGCTATTACCAGTTGCAGTATTCGTTCGACACAGTGGACAACGTGGACTTCCCTCGCGAGGGCGAGGACATCGGCCTCACCCTGAAGCAATACGATCCGAGCCTGGGATCCGATGCGCGCTACCGCCAGTGGGAGTTTCGCCTGGACAAGGCCGTGAGCTTTGGGCTTGACACCCTGGTGCTCGGGGGCCGCTACGGACGCACCCTGGACGACGCCGAGGTAGTAACGTCCAGCTTTTTACTCGGCGGCGCGCGACAGCTCTCCGGATTCCGCCAGGACGCGCTGTCCGGCCAGAACGTGAGCCTGGCGCGGATGATCTACTTCCGCCGGATGACGCCGCGCTCGTTCCTGCCGCTGGATTTCCCGCTGTACCTGGGCGCCTCGCTGGAACGCGGCCGGGCTTGGAACAACGACAACGCCTTTGACAGCGGCTACATCAACGCCGCCAGCGTGTTCGTCGGCTACGAAACGCCGCTGGGTCCGCTTAATTTCAGCTATGGCCTGAACGACGAGGCCGAACGCGCCCTGTATCTGAACCTCGGACGCAGCTTTTGATGCGTGGCGCTGCCTTCAGGCGATCTGCGCGAGCAGTTCGCTGACCTGTCGCCGCTGCTGCTCGTCACCTTCGGTGGCCAGGCTTTCCAGGATGCGGCATGCACTGTCCATGTCGCCCTGCTTGATATACGCGACCGCCTGGTTGAGCCGGACCAGGTGCTGCGGATTGGGCTCGAGCTGGCGCAGCGCGTCGGCCGCGGGCGGGGTCGCCGGGGCATCTGGCTGGCCGAGCAGCGTCGGCAGCTCGCCCAGGGTCAGCACCTCATCGAAGTCGTCCAGCCAGAGTGCCGAATCTTCTGCAGCGATCGCATCCGCGTCGGCCAGCGTCGGCGGCTCGGCGAGGGGCGGCTCTGAACGGCGGGCAACGCTGGCGGACGGCTCGTCCAGGGTGAAGGCCAGTGGCGCGGGAGCAGGCTCGACCGGCGCCACTGCTGCTGCCAGTGCAGGATGCAGGGCCAGCACTTGCTGCAGCAGGAACGGGCTGCCGCCTGCCTGCAGAAAACCGTCGGCGGCACCGCGGTAGCTTTCCACGTCGCCCGATTCGGCGAGCAGCCCCAGGTAGCGCAACCGCAGATCAAGCTGCTCGGGCGCTCGCTCAATGCCGCGCTGCAGCACGTCGAGGGCTTCTTCGCGGCGGCCGTAGGTGAGATAGATGTCCGCGGCCTCCAGCACGTCGGTCTCGCTGACGGAGGCTTGCGCCGGCTGGCGCGGCATCTCCGCAAGGGCACCGGCCGCTACCGGCGCCACGCGCAGGGAGCCGCGTGCAGGCACGGCAGCGGCCTGAGGCGTGTCCTGCGGCTTGCGGCGACGCATGAACCAGAGCCCCGCCAGCAGCATCGACATCAGCGCGCCGCCAGTGGGCAGCGTCCAGTCTTGCCACCGGGACGGAACGGCCATGGCGGCATCGGACGGTGACGCGGCGAGCTCGGCCACAGACGTCTCGGCAGCCGTATCGCCGGGCCTGTCAGCCGTTGGCGTCACGGCGGCGACCGGTTCAGCCCCGCTGACTTGCGCACCATTTTGCGCATCGAGCTGCGCGGTGACCGATTCGAGCTGCTGCTGCATTTCGATCAGCATCTGCTTGAGCTGTTGGTTTTCCTCGCGGCTGGTGGCCAGTTCCTCGAAGAGCTGACGACGCAGCATCGCCACCTGGTCATCCTCCGCCGTCGGCATGGCGGGCTCGGGCTCGGCCGCAGCTGCCGGCTGCGGCGCCAGCGGTGCCGCCGGGGCGGCGACCGACTCGGCCGGTGCGGCAACCGCAGGAGCCGGATCGACCGCCGTGTCGGGCAATAGCAGCTCGGCGGAGGCCTTGAGTCGCGAGGGATCACCGTTGACGAAGGCCTGCGGATTGAGCGCCTGAATACCGCGCATCAACTGCGCCTGCGCGCCCTTGTCGGCAACCGGGGCGTAGCGACCGGCAATGCTCCACAGGCTTTCACCGCTCGCGACCCGGTGCCGCTTGCCCTCCGCTGCCGCCGGCCGCTCCATCGGCTGCACGGCGGCCGGCACGGTTGCACGAGGCGCGTCGCCCACTGCGCGCGCAACGGCGACGGCGAGGGTCGCCGGCGCGGCCGGGCTGCTTGGCAACGGATCGATCAGCACGGTGTATTCGCGGAGCAACCGGCTCTTGGCGCGGGTGATCTCCACCAGGAAATTCAGGTAGGGCTCGCGAACCGGCTTGTTGGAGGTGACGCGAATACGACTGTTGCGGCCGTCGAACACCGGCGTGAAGCTCAGGTCTTGCAGAAACGCCAGCCGCTCGACACCGACGCGCTGGAAGTCCCCGCTGGAGGCCAGGGCCACGCGAACGTCGTCAGCCGACAGGTCACCCACATCGAGCAGGTCGATTTCCGCGCTCAGCGGCTGATTCAGCGCCGAATGCAGGCGGATGTCCCCCATCCCGAGCGCGGACACCATGCCGGAATAGATCAGCGAGCCGGAGGCCACTGTTAACAAGACTCGACGACCTAGTGCCATGGGATCTCCGCAAGTGGCACGCGGCGCTTGATCGCCGGCCCACTGTCCGATTGCTGAACTGTGACGCGGTTATCGACAGCAACACGAAAAGGTTGATGCGATTCGTCGGCCAGCGCGTCAAGGCATTGTGCCATCATCCTTGTTTACAGCCTAGCGTCAACAGACGGAACGCGCGCCCTCGCGGCGCCGTAAAACCGACAAACGGGCGTGTGCATGGATCCGGCCGCTCACCTATGGCCGACGCCGATGTGTCACGACAGTGGTTTGGGACCACGTCTGCCTGGCATGCAGCCGGCGTCGGGCCCCAGGCACCGCTACCGCTTGACCCTGACCAGGTTGGCGAGAATCCGCTCGTGCACCTGCTGGCACATGCGCAGGTCATCGTCGTCGATCCCTTCGAACAGCTCTTCGCGGACCTGGGTAGAGATGGCTTCGATTCGCTGAATCAGCGGCCGCGCCGGGGCGCCGAGGGTGATGAGCTTGGCACGCCGGTCGCCGGGTGCAGGCTGTCGGTGGACCAGTCCCTGGGCTTCCAGGCTATCAAGCAGACGGGCCAGGGTCGGACCTTCCACCGCCACGCTCTGGGCCAGTTCGCGCTGGGTCGGGTCGTGGTCGAACCGGGCCAGGTGAAGCAGTACGAGCCAGCGCGCCTGGGAGAGGTCGAGGTCAGCGAGCCGGCGGTCCAGCTCGGCGCGCCAGCCGCGGGACAGTTGCGCCAACTGCATGGCGAAGCGGTGTTGTTCGGGGTACATGGAGAAACGCTTTCCGGAAAACCTAATAATTAGCGAGCTAACCACAGCTCCCGGAAGCTGACAAGGCTACCATCGGCGCGTTCAGGTTACGCCGTGTTGCACGCTGCCCCGCCCGCCACTGCGCCGAGCAGGTGCAGCGGCATCGCGTCGCATGTGACAGCCATTCGATCAGAGTTCGAATTCGGCCTGCAGCGCTGCCCGCACACAGAACAGCACGCTTTCAGGAACGCGGCCGGCGAAATGCTGCGCAACGGCCGAAACGGGTGGCAGTTCACCCTCACCATCGAGGAACGCTTCCTGAATCTCGTCCAGCAGCGCTTCGGGCAGATCCAGCGCCTGCTCGAGGCTGAGCTGCTGCTGTGCGATCGCCTCGGCGAGCATGGCGTAGACATTCTTTTCGCTGCAGTCCAGCTGCCGCGCGATCTGCGCTGGCGTCATTCCGGCGCGCGCCAGGGTGATCAGCTCATGCCGCACGTCGGCGGGCGAGCGAACCGCAGCGGCCGTGCCCTGCAACACCTGCAGGAAGGCCTCGCCGTAGCGCTCCAGCTTGCGCGCGCCGACGCCGCTGATGCGTGCCATGTCGCCGAGCGAAGCGGGCTGGCTGCGCAGCATCTCCAGCAGCGTTGCATCGGGAAAGATCACATAAGGCGGCACGCCGTGCTCTTCGGCCAGTTTGCGGCGAAGCGCGCGCAATGCCTCCCAAGTCTCGCGCTCCTCGCTGCGCACCAGTTGGCTGGCCGCGCTGACCGCTGACTTCGGCGCCTTCGCCGACAGCTCGCGGCGCAACTCGAGGGCCACTTCGCCGCGTAGCAGCGGCCGGCAGCTGTCGCTGAGCCGCAGCCCGCCGAATCCGTCGAGGTCGACGTCTGCCAGACCACGAGCGACCAACTGGCGAAACAGGGAGCGCCATTCGCCTTCGGACAGCGCCTTGCCAACGCCGAACACCGACAGCTGCTGATGGCTAAGGCTGCGGATCTTCTCGTTGTCGCGCCCGAGCAGGATGTCCACCAGATGGCCCACGCCGTAACGCTGGCCACTGCGGTAGATAGCCGACAGCGCCTGACGCGCCGGCTCGGTGGCGTCCCAGGTCTGCACCCCGTCGACACAGTTGTCGCAATGGCCGCAGGGCTGCGCGAGCTGCTCGTCGAAGTAGGCCAGCAGCACCTGCCGGCGGCACCGCGTCTCCTCGCAGAGCGACAGCATGGCGTCGAGCTTGTGCTGCTCGATGCGCTTGTGCCGGTCATCGCCTTCGGAATTGTTGAGCATCTGCTTGAGGAAAATGACGTCCTGCAACCCATAGGCCATCCAGGCATCGGCGGGCAGTCCGTCGCGCCCGGCGCGGCCGGTTTCCTGGTAATACGCCTCCAGCGACTTGGGCAGGTCCAGGTGCGCCACGAAGCGCACGTTGGGTTTGTCGATGCCCATGCCGAAGGCGATTGTCGCGACCATGATCAGCCCCTCTTCGTTGAGGAAGCGCTTCTGGTGAAAGGCGCGCAGGTCACTGGGCAGGCCGGCGTGATAGGGCAAGGCCGGGAAGCCCTGCTCGGTGAGGAACGCCGCGATGTCATCGACCTTCTTGCGCGACAAGCAATAGACGATGCCCGCATCACCGCGACGTTCCGCCAGAAAGCCCATCAATTGTTTGCGTGGCTGCTCCTTCGGCACGATGCGGTAGAAGATATTCGGACGGTCGAAGCTGGAGAGGAATCGCTCGGCTTGCTCGAGATGCAGGCGCTGGACGATCTCCTCGCGCGTACGCTTGTCAGCCGTGGCGGTCAGGGCGATGCGCGGCACGTCGGGGAAGAACTCGGCCAACTGACCAAGCTGCAGGTATTCGGGCCGGAAATCGTGCCCCCATTGCGATACGCAGTGGGCTTCGTCGATGGCGAACAAGCCAATCTTCAGATGCTGCAGGAACGCCAGCATACGCGGCTGGACCAGGCGCTCGGGGGCGAGGTACAGCATCTTGATGTCCTGACGCCGCAGCCGGTCGGCAATGTCGCGCTGCTGCTCGGGCGACAGCGTGGAATTGAGCGCGGCGGCGGCAATGCCCAGCTCTTCGAGCGTCGCCACCTGGTCGTCCATCAGCGCGATCAGCGGCGAGACCACAACGGCGAGCCCGTCACGAAGCAAGGCAGGCACCTGGTAGCACAGCGACTTGCCGCCGCCGGTCGGCATCAGCACCAGCGCATCGCGGCCGCCGGCAACGCGCTCGATGATCGCACCCTGGTCGCCACGAAACGCGTCGTAGCCGAAAACATCTTTGAGAATGCGCTTTGCCTGGTCGAGCATGCCGGCCTCCGAAACAAGACCCGCGAGTATACGCGACCCGGCCGGCGCCTTCAGGCCAAACACCCGCGTGACGCGATGACCGGAGCGCAAACGCCGGAGCCGGCGGAACTCTGGGGCGGGATTGGGCTCAGTCGAAGCAGGTGACGGGCCAATGCCGACGCCCGCGGCGCGCAGGCAGAGCGGTAGCCGGGGCGTCGCGGCTCGTCTAGAATCAGCGCTGTTTTCCATCCAAGGTAGCCATCGATGTCATTCGCCGAGCAACTCGCCCGCCTGCAAGTGTTCCTGGATGCAGATGATCTGCACGAAGAAGCGCTCGACTACATCGCCGCGCACGGCTACCTGACCGCGCTGTGCATCTGCTCCGAGCAGGTCCCGGAACGCGAGTGGATCGACGCGCTTTTCGCCGAGCCGCCGAAGTACGCCGACGACACCGAGCGCGAGGCCATCGAGGCTACGCTGATCCAGCTAAAGGCCCATATCGCACGCCAACTGGCCAGCGACGAGGACATGGAGCTGCCCTGCGAACTGGACATGGGCGACGAGCCGGACGAGTCCGATCTGCGCGGCTGGTGCATCGGCTTCATGGAAGGCGTGTTCATGCGCGAGTCGGTGTGGTTCGAAGATTCCGAGGAGGAAGTCAGTGAGCTGCTGCTGCCGATCATGGTCGGTTCCGGCCTGTTCGACGAGCAACCCGAATTCAGTGACATTGCCGAGGACCCGGACCTGGTCGCGGAAATGGTCGGGCAGATTCCGGAAATCCTCACCGCGCTGTACCTGATCTGCCATGCTCCGGAAGAGAAGCCGGCGCTGCTCAAGCCTCGCAAGCACTGATTTCGGACACTGTCCTTGGCGCACCGCGATATCCCGACATATCGCAATCCGGTGGCACGCTATGCGCTGCTGCTGGTCGGCTGGGTGAGCGTGGCGCTCGGGGTCATCGGTATCTTTTTGCCCGTACTGCCAACCACGCCGTTTCTGCTGCTGGCCGCGGCCTGTTTTGTCCGCAGCTCGCGGCGTTTCTACCACTGGCTGGTTTACCACCCGCGCCTCGGCCCCTGGTTTCGCGACTACCTGGAAGGCAACGGCATCCCGCTGAAGGCCAAGGCCTACAGCATCGTCACCATGTGGATCAGCATCGGCGTATCCTGCTGGCTGGTACCAATGTTTTGGGCACGTATCGGCATGCTGACCAGCGCGACGCTGGTGACGCTCTATATCCTTCGGTTGCCGACGCTCCCGCCACGCTGAGGCCTGTCACGAGCGCAAGTCGTCAAGGCCGCGACAGGTAGTTGCGCTCGAACACTTCGGAGCCCATCGCCTCGATCTGGCCGTCGATCAGCGCATCGAACGGCCGCAGAAGCGCATCGAACCGCCCCGCCCCTTCCAGCGCATTCAGGGCGACAACGATCGCCTCGATCGTCGACAACGCGCCCGCCGACGGCGCCTTGCGCAGGCGGTAGCGAGACCCCAGCCCCTCCGGCAGCGTGACACGCGGCAAGGCAGCAAGGCGAGGATTGAGATACAGCAGCTTGCGTGCCTTGCGCCAGGTTCCGTCGGGCACGATCAAGCGGATCGGCCGGGGCAGGCTGGCCAGTTCGCTCAGTGACAGGGCATTTTCACCCGGGAACATCAGGTAGTCGTCGGCGCCGCCGCTCAGCAATTCATCCTCGAACATCTCGCCCATTCTGAGCGTACCGTTCGCCAGGCCGAGTGCAGCCAGGCGTCCCGTATTCAAGGCATGCCCAGCCTCGCTTGGGTGCTGCAGAATCAGCACCGCCGTGCGGCTGGGCAGGAACGGAATCAACGGACAGAGACATTTGGCTTGGGGCCGATGGCAACGGGAACAACGGGGACGGGACATGGCTTCTCCGGCGGCGACGCGCGAAGTCTGCCACAGCCTGACAAAGACAAACGCATGTCGACTGCAGACGATCCAAACGAGTCGACTGGCGCGGTGCCAACAAGAAACCCGTGACGCTGCGCCAAGTCACCGCCCGCCTCCGACGAGGATACGAGGCGGTGTGATCAGCGCTTCTGAACTGATCGGTCGCGTTGTGCACGCACCCGGATTGGTTCCAGGCGAGGCGGTTCGATCAGCCCAAGCATCACTCCCAGATGCCAGCACACGTTACTGAGCCATGCTTTCATGATGAACCCTCCTGCTGGGTGACGGGTCGTGACGGAGCCCTAGTCAGGCTGTGAGCATAACCCAAGGAATGTACTGCCGCCTGCAGCATCTGTTGCCAAGTGTGCGTTCACAGCTCGCCTTTCGGGTGGCCTCATAAGGTGCGACCGGCGCCCGGCGTCAGCGTTCCCCCTACTGCGTCGGCTCCAGCCGGCGCCGGTAGGGAAACACATCGATGACCTTGCCTTCGCTGATCGCCTGCTGCAAGCCTTTCCAATAGTCGGCGTCGTACAGCTCGCCATGCAGCTTGGCAAACAGCCGGCGCTGCCTGATATCGGCGAACAGGAAGCGCGGAAATTCCTCAGGAAACACGTCGTTGGGCCCAACCGAATACCAGGGCTCGGCGGACAACTCGTCCTCGGGGTACCGCGGCTCGGGAATGTGGCGGAAATTCACCTCGGTCAGAAAGCAGATTTCGTCGTAGTCATAGAACACCACCCTGCCGTGACGGGTCACGCCGAAGTTCTTCAACAGCATGTCACCGGGAAAGATGTTGGCTGCCGCCAGCTGTTTGATCGCCAGCCCATAATCTTCCAGGGCATCCTGCACCTGCTGTTCACTCGCCTGCTCAACATAGAGGTTCAGCGGCGTCATTCGTCGCTCGGTCCAGCAGTGCCGGACCAGCACCGTGTCACCCTGGACCTCGACGGTGGAAGGCGCCACCTCGAGTAACTCGGCCAGGCACTCAGGCTCGAACTTGGCTGTGGGAAAGCGAAAATCGGCGAATTCCTGAGTATCGGCCATGCGCCCGACCCTATCGACGCTTTTGACCAGCCGGTACTTTTCGATGACGGTGGCGCGGCTGACCGTCTTCGCGTGGGAGAAGCGGTCCTTGATGATCTTGAACACCGTGTTGAAGCCCGGCAGCGTGAACACGCTCATCACCATGCCGCGCACCCCTGGAGCCATGGTGAAGCGGTCGTCAGTGGTCGCCAGGTGATCGATCAGGGCACGGTAGAATTCGGACTTACCGTGCTTGTAGAAGCCAATCGAGGTATACAGCTCGGCGATATGCTTGCCCGGCATGATGCGTTTGAGAAAGGCGATGAAATCGGCCGGTATGGCGACCTCCACCATGAAGTACGAGCGCGTGAAGGAAAAGATGATCGACACCTCGGCCTCATCGGTGATGAGCCCGTCGGCGAAGATGCCCCTCCCTTCGCGATGCAACAGCGGAATGACCAGCGGCCACTGCTCGTCGCAGGTAAAGACGCGTCCGATCAGATAGGCCCCCTTGTTGCGGTAGAGCACCGAGGTGAAGAGCTCCACGGTCAGCGCCGGGTCCTTGCAGACCCAGTCGGGCAGCGTCAGGTGCAGCTGCGCCTCGAGCCGCTGCAGGTCGCCGTCCAGGTCGGCATAGGGCACGGAAAAGGCGAAGTCGCAAAGAACATTGGCCAACATGCCCCGCAAATCACCCGCCGGTTGGTAGCGGCGCGTCTGGGCCATCCGTTCATGCGCCCGGCTCGCCGGCCGCGTGGTATGGATGAACATGGTCGCATCGCTGATGCAGTCGTGACTGAACAGCGTGCAGAAGATCGAGTTGTACCAGGTCTCGGACAGCTCGTCGTCGAAGCGCGGATTGATCTGCTCGATGTAGGCGCCCTTGACCCCCGGCCAGCGGGCCACGTCCAGCAGCACGCCCGCTTCGAAGAACGCCCGAAGCGCCCTGGCCGTTTCGGCGACCTTCTGCTCGTAGAGGTTGATCCGCGCCGCCGAGGCGCGCTGCGCATCCTGCCACTGCGCCTGCTCGAACCGCGAACGGGCACCGTCGGTGATCAGACGAAAGTGTTCACGGTAATCATCGAAGCCCAGCAGGATCTGCCGTGCTATCTCGGCGTCCGGTGCGTGCTGCGACATGTCGATACGCCTCTGCTGCAGGGAAAGCCGGAGCTTAGCCAGAGCGTCGCGGCATTGAAAGCGCCGGAGAACGACCGGCGCTGCTCCGCCCTACGGAGCCGCCCACCCCGGCGTTCCCCTGCACGGCACGTGGCGGCATCAGCCGGCGAGCGGGAGCCTCGGCGATGGCCTGAAGACCAGCACCAGCCCGAGCACGATCAGCCCCATGCCCAGCAGGCTGAGCGCCGGCAGCCGGTTGCCGAACACCAGGAAGTCCATCACTGCGGTCACCGCCGGCACCAGATAGAACAGGCTCGTCACGTTGACCAGGTCGCCGCGGGCGATCAGCCGATAGAGCAGCCAGGTCGCGCCAACCGAAATCACCAGCCCCATCCAGATCACCGGCAGCCAGAAACCGGTCACCGGCTCAATGCGAAACGGCTGGAACGGCACGACCGCCAGGCACAGCAGCAGGCCGGCGAGGTATTGCGTTGGCATCGTTTGCAGGGGGTCGCCCTGGACGCGCTTCTGCATGATCGACCCCAGCGTGATGCTCAGCAGCGCCAGCAGCGCGCACCCCAGCCCGGACCAGCCCAGGCCATCGGTGTCCAGGCTGCGGTACACCACCAGTACCAGTCCGCCCAGGCCGAGCAGCAGGCCCGCCAGGCGCATGGGACGCAGGGCGCGGCGCTCAAGCAGCACCGCCGTCAGGATCGGCTGCACGCCGAGCAGGGTCGCCATGGTTCCGGGCGTTACCTGCCGATCGAGCGCCAGGAGGTAGAAGATCTGGTAGCTGCCAAGCAGCAACAGGCCCGTGGCCAGGGCCAGTCCACGGCCGCTGCGACCGCGCGCCGACGGCTGCGCGCAGAGTCGAGCAAGCAAGCTGAGCGCGCCCAACGCGATCACGAAGCGAACCAGGAGAAAGGCGAAGGGTGACGCATAGGTCAGGCCCCATTTGGAGACGATGGCGCCGCTGCTCCAGAGCAGCACGAAAAGCCCCGTGGTCGCATACGCGACCAGGGTGTTGCGAGAGAAAACGATCATCCTGCCACCTTTGAACAGGTATACGAAAAGACGGCCCGAAACGGGCAGCGTGATTACGCAGGCCGGCGAACCGGCGTGGCTCAGCCCACTGCGGGTGGCGGTGGCGGAGCCAGGATCAAGCCCGGCGGCGGGCTTGCAAGGTGGCAGGGCAACAGGGACGAACGCGCAGGCGCGGCATGACCGTCCGGGGCGAAGGGACTGACCGGGACGGTGAGCAGACCACGGCAGGCGTCGATCATGGAGAACTCGGAAAACGAGATTGAAATCGCACTATAGCCATACTGCGTCGGCCGCGCCAATCGCGGCCGACGCAGGCCCGGACTACTGCTGCAGTTCCTGCTCGCCGAACATGTCGGCGAAAAGCATGCTGGACAGGTAGCGTTCGCCGGAGTCAGGCAGTATCACGACGATGTTCTTGCCCTGCATCTCGGGTTTTTCGGCCAGGCGCACCGCCGCCGCCATCGCCGCCCCGCAGGAAATGCCGCAGAGGATGCCCTCCTCGCGCATCAGCCGCAGGGCCATGGCCTTGGACTCCTCGTCGTCGACCTGCTCTACCTGGTCGACGATCGACAAGTCGAGGTTCTTCGGCACGAACCCGGCCCCGATTCCCTGAATCTTGTGCGGGCTCGGCTTGACCTCTTCGCCGGCCATCGTCTGACTGATCACCGGGGAGCTGACCGGCTCGACCGCGACACTGAGGATCTGCTTGCCGCGGGTGTGTTTGATGTAGCGCGACACGCCGGTCAGGGTGCCACCGGTGCCAACCCCGGCGACCAGCACATCGATGCTCCCTTCAGTGTCGTTCCATATCTCCGGCCCGGTGGTCTTCTCATGAATCGCCGGGTTGGAGGGGTTCTCGAACTGCTGCGGCATGTAGTAGGTCGCCGGGTCCGATGCGGCAATCTCGGCAGCCTTCTCGATCGCGCCCTTCATGCCCTTGGCCGGCTCGGTGAGCACCAGCTCGGCGCCGAGCGCCTTGAGCACCTTGCGTCGCTCCAGGCTCATGGACGCGGGCATGGTCAGCATCAGCTTGTAGCCGCGGGCGGCAGCGACGAAGGCCAGGCCGATGCCGGTGTTGCCGGAGGTCGGCTCGATCAGCGTCATGCCCGGCTTGAGCCGCCCGCTTTCCTCGGCGTCCCAGATCATCGCCGCACCGATCCGGCACTTGACCGAGTAGGCCGGGTTGCGCCCCTCAATCTTGGCCATGATGCTGACCCCCTTGGGCCCCAGTCGGTTGATCATGACCAGCGGTGTGTTTCCGATGGTTTGTGCGTTGTCAGCGAAGATGCGGCTCATGGCGATATCCCTGCGTAAAAAACCAGACTGATGAGCCTAAGCGCAGTCCCGGGACGCGTCCAGCCGAACTCACTGCCCGCTGCCGAAGTCCATCGTTCAGACGCCCCGAACGATCATGCCTGCGACCGGACCCCCGATGAATACACGTTACCGCCTGCCCCTCTGGGTCCTGCTCGGCATCGCCCTGCTCCTGCTGGTGCTGCATCTCGCCCTGCCCTACCTCGTGCGCAACTACCTGAACGACAAGATGGCCGACATGGGGGATTACCGTGGCCACGTGGACGATGTCGACCTGGCCTGGTGGCGGGGGGCCTACAGCCTCGACACGCTGGTGATCGAGAAAAAGGCCGAGCCGGTACAGGCGCCGCTGTTTTCGGCCGCCTCCATCGACATCGGCGTCAGCTGGCGGACGCTGTGGCGTGAGCACGCGCTGGTCGGCGAGGTGATTCTTCACCAGCCGCACCTGAACTTCGTCGACGACGAGGATGCCGACGACGTCCAGACCGGCGCTGGCGTCGACTGGCGCGAACGGATAAAGGCACTGGTGCCGTTCACCCTCAACGAGGTGCGCGTGGTGGACGGACAGCTGTCGTTCCGCAACTTCGATGCAGAGCCGCCCGTGCACGTCTACGCCAACGCGATCGATGCCAGCCTGTACAACCTGACCAACACGGCGGAACAACCCCAGGGGCGCGTGGCCCGGTTCGAAGGCAAGGCGCGTTTTTTCGACCAGGCGCCCATCGAAGCGAGCGCACGCTTCGATCCCTTCACCAACTGGGAAGACTTCAAAGTCAGCCTGCGCATGACCGGGCTCGAACTCACCAAGCTGAACGATTTCAGCAATGCCTACGGCCACTTCGATTTCGCCGGCGGCACCGGCGACCTGGTCGTCGAGGTCCAAGCCCGAGACAGCCAGCTCGACGGCTATATCAAGCCGCTGCTGCACGACGTCGATGTCTTCGACCTCGAGCAGGACTTGAAGAACGAGGACAAGGGGCTGTTCCGCGGCATTTGGGAGGCGCTGGTGGGCGGCGGAGAAAACGTGCTGAAGAATCAGCGCAAGGACCAGTTCGCCACCCGCGTCGCCTTGTCGGGCAGCACCCGGGACGCCGAGGTGAGTCCCTTCCAGGCATTCATGGCCATTCTGCGCAACGGATTCGTCGAGGCGTTTTCCACGCGCTTCGAACCCTCGCTGGACGGCGAGGACAAGCCATGAAGAACGTGGAGCGGATCGGCGACCATTCAGTGACTGAATGATCCGGCCACGTTCACACCCAGGCGCCCTTCACTTATAGTCGGCCGTCTATCCCACACAGCGCCTGCGTGCCAGGCCCTCGCAAGGAACAACCGATGAAGTTCGAAGGCACTCGCTCCTACGTCGCGACCGACGACCTCAAACTGGCGGTCAATGCCGCCATCACTCTGGAACGCCCGTTGCTGGTCAAAGGTGAGCCGGGGACCGGCAAGACCATGCTCGCCGAGCAGCTGGCCGAATCCTTTGGCGCCAAGCTGATCACTTGGCACATCAAGTCCACCACCAAGGCGCACCAGGGCCTGTACGAGTACGATGCGGTCAGCCGTCTGCGCGATTCCCAGCTCGATTCGGACCGTGTGCATGACGTGCGTAACTACATCAAGAAGGGCAAGTTGTGGGAAGCCTTCGAATCCGAGCAGCGGGTCATCCTGCTGATCGACGAGATCGACAAGGCGGACATCGAGTTCCCCAATGACCTGCTGCAGGAACTCGACAAGATGGAGTTCTACGTCTACGAAACCAACGAGACGATCAAGGCCAGGCAGCGGCCCATCATTATCATTACCTCGAACAACGAGAAGGAGCTGCCCGATGCGTTCCTGCGTCGCTGCTTCTTCCACTACATCGCGTTCCCGGACCGCGAGACGCTGCAGAAGATCGTCGACGTGCACTACCCCGACATCAAGAAGGACCTGGTGGCCGAAGCGCTCGACGTGTTCTTTGATGTACGCAAGGTGCCCGGCCTGAAGAAGAAGCCATCCACCAGCGAGCTGGTCGACTGGCTGAAACTGCTGATGGCCGACAACATCGGCGAAGCCGTCCTGCGCGAGCGCGATCCGACCCGGGCCATCCCGCCGCTGGCCGGGGCGCTGGTGAAAAACGAGCAGGACGTGCAGTTACTGGAGCGTCTGGCGTTCATGAGTCGTCGCGCCAACCGCTGATCGCGGCGGCTCACCGGAGCCAGCCGCTTCATATCATTGGAGCTAGCGCCATGCAGACCTTTACCGGAGGTTGCCTCTGCGGCGTCGTGCGATATCGCATCGACGCACCGATCGACGAGCTGACTCACTGCCACTGCAAGATGTGCCGAAAGGCGCACGGGGCGGCCTTCGCGACCTATGCGAGCGTGCCGCTGGAGGCGTTTCACCTCCTTTCCGGCAAGGACCAGCTAGGCGTCTATCACTCTTCGGAACACGTGACGCGCACGTTCTGCATTCGCTGCGGCTCCAACCTGCAATTCGTCGACAACCGCGAGCACCAGCTGGGCGTCGCCGCCGGCACGCTCGATTCGCCGCTGCCGGTTCTGCCCCAGGCCCACATCTTCGTGGGCTCCAAGGCGCACTGGTACGAGATCCGAGACGGTCTGCCGACGTACGACGAAGACCGCTGAATCAATCACGCAACGGTGCCGCCACGACGGCACCCAGAGGTTCTGCCATGTTGCTTGGCCTGTTCAATGAAATGCGCGCCGCCAAGGTCCCGGTGTCAGTGCGCGAACTGCTCGACCTGATCAACGCGCTGAAACACAACGTCGTGTTCGCCGACATGGACGAGTTCTACTACCTGTCCCGGGCCATCCTGGTCAAGGATGAGCGGCATTTCGACAAGTTCGACCGCGCCTTTGGCGCCTATTTCAACGGCTTGCAGAACCTCGACCAGCACATCGAGGCGCTGATCCCCGAGGAATGGTTGCGCAAGGAATTCGAGCGTTCACTGAGCGACGAAGAGCGTGCCAAGATCGAGTCGCTGGGCGGCCTGGACAAGCTGATCGAGGAGTTCAAGAAGCGTCTCGAGGAACAAAAAGGCAAGCACGCGGGCGGCAACAAATGGATCGGCACGGGCGGCACCAGCCCGTTTGGCTCGGGCGGCTACAACCCCGAAGGCATTCGCATCGGCGATGCCGGCAAGCGCCAGGGCAAGGCGGTGAAGGTCTGGGACCAGCGCGAATACAAGAACCTGGACGATCAGGTCGAGTTAGGCACGCGCAACATCAAGGTCGCCCTGCGGCGGCTGCGCAAGTTCGCCCGGCAGGGAGCGCAGGACGAACTCGACCTCGACGGCACCATCGATCACACCGCGCGCGACGGTGGGCTGCTGAACATCCAGATGCGTCCCGAGCGTCGCAACGCGGTGAAGTTGCTGATCCTGTTCGACATTGGCGGCTCGATGGATGCCCATGTGAAGGTCTGCGAAGAACTGTTCTCGGCGTGCAAGACCGAGTTCAAGCATCTCGAATATTTCTACTTCCACAACTTCATCTACGAATCGGTGTGGAAGAACAATTTCCGCCGCACCTCCGAGCGCACCTCTACACTCGATCTGCTGCACAAGTACGGCGCTGACTACAAGGTGGTGTTCGTGGGCGACGCGGCCATGGCGCCCTATGAGGTCACCCAGCCGGGTGGCAGCGTTGAGCACTGGAACGAGGAAGCCGGTTACGTCTGGATGCAGCGATTCATGGAGAAGTACAAGAAACTCATCTGGATCAACCCCTATCCGAAGGACACCTGGGGCTACACCGCCTCGACCGGCATCATCCGCGACCTGGTCGAGGACCGGATGTACCCGTTGACCCTGAGCGGCCTGGAAGACGGAATGAAGTTCCTGTCGAAATAAGCATTTGCCTCGCGTCGCTGGTGCGCCGCGCTCGCGCGCTGACCGGTGTAACCCCCAAGCTTGTCAGCGTCGCGACGCTGACAACTGGCGGCGCCTGCGACGGTGAGGAAACAGCGCAAGGACCACCAGCAGCCCCAGGCTTTCGACGAACCACGTCAGCAACAGCGCACAGGCGATGCCCCAGGCTACCGCCTCTGGCGACAGGAGAACGCGAAAATCGTAACGGGCCCAGACCTGTTGGCGTATCTCTCGGTCGGCGCCCAGCACGACATGCCAGGCCCTGGCAAACCAGGGTCCCTGCATGATGCGCCACTCACGATCGAGCAGCCGCGCCCGCTCCAGCAACGCCGAAACGCTGCGCGCATCGCTCTGAATCACCGGGTCCCGGCTCGCCCGGTAATGGGCCACCAGAGCCTGTAGATCACCCTCGAAGAAGCGCTCTGCCGTTTCCTGAAACCCCTGGAGTCCCTGCCGGGACTCCAACCGCCGGGCCTCGATGTGGTCGGCGTAGGCCGCGACGAAACCCGGCACCTGGATACCCACCAGCAGCCCCAGGGCAAACAGCGCGAGCCGCAAATAACTTCTCAACATGCCGGCAACCGTCCCCGCGCAACGCACTCGCCGAGGCGCCAGAGGGTCCACTCGCCGGGCTGATGGGTCTCCCAGCGCTCGTTGTCGGTAAGCGGCTCGGTAGCCAGGACGGTGACGACATCGTCGGGCGTGGTCTCGGCCTTGAAGTCTACCGTCAGCTCGGCATCCTTCAGCTGCGCCGGCCCAAAGGGCGCGCGACGGGTGATCTCGGCCAGCTTGGTGGTACAGAAGCTGAACAGCCATTCGCCGTTGCTCAGCAGGCAGTTGAAGACCCCGCGTGCACGGTATTCGCCGCAGGCCTGCAATAAATGGGACAGGAGCTCTTCGGCGGCGACCCGCTCGGGGAACTCTGCGCGCACGCGGCTGAGCAGGTCACAAAAGGCGGCCTCACTGTCGGTGTCACCGACCGGTCGATAGAAAGCCGGCGCCGGGCGAAAATCGCTGAGCTGGCCGTTGTGCGCGAAGCACCAGTGCTGGCCCCAGAGTTCGCGCACGAAGGGGTGCGTATTGACCAGCGCGACCTTGCCGACATTGGCGTGGCGGATATGGCCGATCACCACCTCGCTCTTGATCAGGTAGTGCTGAACCATCTTGGCCACTTCCGACTCGCAGCTGGCCACAGGATCCTGGAACAGCCTCAGCCCGCGCCCCTCGTAGAAGGCGATGCCCCAGCCGTCCTTGTGCGGTCCGGTGCGGCCCCCGCGCTGCATCAACCCGGTGAAACTGAAATGGATATCGGTCGGAACGTTGGCGCTCATGCCGAGCAGTTCGCACATGACGGGTCTCCCGTTACGTCTTGGTCACGCCTGAGCGGTGGGGGATGGGGTCACAACCGCGGCTCGGTCCGGGCCGCGTAACGCCCGGCGGGACGGTAGCGGTCCTCTTCGTCCTGTTCGAGCCGCTCGCTTAGCGTCCGCGGGTCTTCGTCATCTTCGCGGGCATCGGCCCGACGCTGGCGCAAGCGTCGTTCGATTGGCCAGCGCACCGCCACCAGCAGCGCATACAGGGCGAAGGCAATCAGCCCATACAGGGCCAGGTCGGCCACGGCGCGCCAGGCGTTGTTGCCGACCTTGAATAGGACGTCGAGCGCAGTGATCGCCACCGCCGGCGCGAACAGTTCGCGGGCTGGGTCGACGATCGTGGGGGTCAGCAACAGCACGGCCATCAACAGCCGCAACTGCTCACGCAACCAGCGCCACAGCGGGCGGGTCATGCGGAACCACACCAGCAGGCACCCCAGCGCGGCGATGCCGTAGGCTGACCAGGCGAGCAGGTATTCATTGGCGGCTACGAACATAGGCTTCTCGAATCGGACCGGAGGGCGTGCCACAAGGGCGCGCCGCATGATAACAGCCGCGAGCGCCGGCACGGCGATCGGACGACGTAAAGCGTACTGGCCATCGTGCAGGCAACGCCGTATAAACGCTGAAAAAAATCAACGCAAGCCGGACTGCGTGCCAAGCGCCATACTGGTTACAACCGACACATCAGGAGATTCACCATGACCTATCAGCATATTCTGGTCGCCACCGACCTGAACGAAGAATGCCACCCGGTGGTCGCACGCGCCCAGGCACTGGTAACCGCCAGCGGCGCCCGGCTGACGCTGGTGCATGTGATCGAACCCATGGCGATGGCCTTTGGCGGCGACGTGCCGATGGACCTGTCGATGCTCCAGCAGCAGCAGTTCGACCAGGCCCGCGAGCGCATGGCCGGCTTCGCCGACCGCTACCCCAGCCTGACCGCCGAACAGCGCCACCTGGCCTATGGCCAACCGCGTCAGGAAATCCACCGACTGGTCCGGGAACAGGGCTGCGACCTCATCGTGGTGGGCAGTCATGGCCGTCACGGCCTGTCGCTGTTGCTCGGCTCCACCGCCAACGACATCCTCCACGGCGCGCCCTGCGACGTGCTCGCGGTGCGCCTGAAGAAGGCCGAATAGCCGATTGACCGGGCCGGTGCCTCGTCAGGCCGGCTCGGCCCCTTCCCCGGCGCTCATCACCAGCGGCCTGATCTTGCGCAGCTGTGTTTCCAGCGAATATGTCAGGCTCGAGGACATCGAGAAGAAGGTGAGAAAGGCTTTCAGGTTCGAGTCGCCGTGGCAGGTGTCATGAATACGCTGCCAGAACGCCTGGTTGACCAGTTGCAACTGCTGGAATGAACGCACCAGGCCGCGCAATTCCCAGTCGGCATGACGCCCCTCGCGCAGGTTGAAATATTGCCGGGCCAGGTACAGCGAAACGGCGCGCAGTACAAACTCCTGATTGCTCGCAAACGGCAGGTGCTGGTGGGCCATCGGCTTGAGCCGGCCGAGCACCGGACAGGCACTGGTGGCCATGATCACGCCGAGCAGCGCTCGCAGTCCTTCTTCCAGCCCCACCAGCTTGTTGTACTCGCGCTCGGGGGTACGCACCCGCACTTGCGCCTTCTTTACCGCGGGCAGCCCCTGGAAATCCTCGATCACCCGGTGTAGATCGACCGCTGCCGGGCAATGCGTGAAGCTGTCCCGGCTTAGCGGGCAGTTGTTGCACTGCTGGTGATCCAGCCGCGTCCAGCGCGGCGCCTGCATCGCCGCCTCGGGATCGTAGGCGCGATCCAGCTCGATCCGGTAACTGAACTCATGCTCGTCATCCAGGACGATGCGGTAATCAATGGCCATCTATGCTCCGTCCAGTGCTGACAGATGTCTGAAAAATAAGGATCAGTAACGGGCCGCAAGCGGGCGCAGCCCGCCGGGACGTTGTTGCCGCGCGCCCGCCGGACGGCTCATTCCTCCAGTTCGGCCCAGCGCTCGAGCAGCGCATCGAGCTCCTGCTGCAGGGTTTCGAGCCGAGCCAGCGTTTCGCCAGTACGCTCGGCAGTTTGCTGATAGAACGCCGGCTGCGCAATTTCCGCCTGCAGCGACGCAATGTTTTTCTCGACCGCGTCTATTTTTCCCGGCAGGGCTTCAAGCTCGCGCTGCACCTTGTAGCTGAGCTTCTTCCTGGCCGGGGCCGGTTCCGCCACCGCCGCAACCGGCTTCCCGGCCGCGCTCGCAGGCTTCGTCTCTTTCGCTTCGCGGGTGTCGGCCACCCCCAGCAACCTTGGCGAACCGCCCTGGCGCAACCAGTCCTGGTAACCGCCGACGTACTCGCGCACCACGCCCTCGCCTTCGAACACCAGGGTGCTGGTAACCACGTTGTCGAGAAATGCGCGGTCGTGGCTGACCATCAGCACAGTGCCCTGGAAACCCAGCAGTACCTCTTCAAGCAGCTCGAGGGTCTCCACGTCGAGGTCGTTGGTCGGCTCGTCCAGCACCAGCAGGTTGGCCGGTTTGCTGAACAGCTTGGCGAGCAAGAGGCGTGCCCGTTCGCCGCCAGACAGCGCCTTAACAGGCGTGCGGGCGCGCTGGGGGCTGAAGAGAAAATCGCCGAGGTAGCTGAGCACGTGGCGGCTCTGCCCATCGATGGTGATGAAATCCCGTCCTTCGGCGACGTTGTCGATCACCGTCTTTTCCAGTTCGAGCTGATGACGCAGCTGGTCGAAATACGCCACTTCGAGGCGCGTGCCGGCCTCCACCTTGCCGCTGGTCGGCTGCAGGTCGCCAAGCAGCAGCTTGAGCAGGGTGGTCTTGCCGGTGCCGTTGGCGCCCAGCAGGCCGATGCGGTCGCCGCGCTGCAGCACCAGCGAGAAGTCACGAATCAGCGGCTCGCCGCCCGGGTGCGCGAAGCTGGCGTGTTCGACCACGATGACCTGCTTGCCCGATTTCTCCGCAGTCTCGACCTGGATGTTGGCCTTGCCCTGATGGTCCCGGCGCTCGCTGCGCTCGGCGCGCAGGGCCTTGAGAGCGCGCACGCGGCCTTCGTTACGCGTGCGGCGCGCCTTGATGCCCTGACGAATCCAGACCTCCTCCTGCGCCAGCTTCTTGTCGAACAGCGCATTGGCCGTTTCTTCTGCGGCCAGCTGCTGCTCCTTGTGCACCAGGAAGCTGGCGTAGTCGCCGTTCCAGTCGATCAGCTGCCCGCGGTCCAGTTCGAGGATCCGCGTGGCCAGGTTCTGCAGGAATGCGCGGTCATGGGTGATGAACAATACCGCGCCATTGAAACCGGTCAGGGCCTCTTCGAGCCAAGCGATGGCGCCGATGTCCAGGTGGTTGGTCGGCTCGTCGAGCAACAGCAGGTCCGGCTCGGATACCAGCGCCTGCGCCAGCAGGACGCGCCGGCGCCAGCCACCGGACAGCTCCGCGAGGGTCTTGTCGGCCGGCAACTGGAGGCGACTGAGCGTGCTGTGGACCAATTGCTGAAGGCGCCAGCCGTCCTTCGCCTCGAGCTCCTGCTGGACATGCATCAGCTTGTCCAGGTCCGCCTCGTTCTGGATGTTCTGGCTGAGGTGGTGGTAGTCGGCGAGCAACTGGCCGACCCCGGCCAGCCCTTCGGCCACCACATCGAAGACGCTGCGTTCATCGGCCAGCGGCAGCTCCTGCGGCAGCTCGCCGATTTTCAGGCCCGGTGCGCGCCAGATCTCGCCGTCATCGGGCAGCTGGCTGCCCTTGACCAGGCTGAGCATGCTGGACTTGCCCGTGCCATTGCGGCCGATGATGCACACCCGCTCACCCCGCGCGATCTGCCAGGACACGCCGTCGAGCAATGGATTGTTGCCGTAGGCGAGGGACACGTTGGACAGCTTGAGCAGGGTCATGGTGATCTCCGGAAAACAGGCCGCGCAGTCTAGCAGAACGCACCACGAGGCCGCCCATCGCCACGCGCGCCGGGCGCCAGCACGACAGCCGTCGCGGCGCGTCGCAGCCGCGCTGCCGAGGGGATTGTCTTACGTTCGTCGGAACCTTCGGCTTTGCCCCGGTCGAGCGCTTAATCCTCGTTTAACTGCCTGTCCGCCCGAGCTAAGCTAGCGCCAGCAATCCCATGCCCCCGTTTTCGGAAGTCTCATGCGCGGTCGACTCTCCAGCACCTGCTCCAGCCTCTTGCTCCTCCTGTTCGCCATCACCACCAGCCACGCCCACGCCGCCAGCCTTCAGCAACAGCGCCAGTACTACGACGAAGCCAAGCGCGCACTGGCCAAGGGAGACAGCGGGCCCTATCACCGCTACGCCAACGCTCTGCGTGACTACCCGCTCGAGCCCTACCTGGCCTATGACGAGCTGACCGCGCGCCTGAAAACCGCCAGCAACGACGAGGTCGAGCGTTTCCTGGCCGAGCATGGCGACCTGCCACAGGCAAGCTGGATGAAACTGCGCTGGTTGCGCCTGCTGGCCGAACGGGGCGACTGGAAGCCGTTCGTCGCCCACTACGACCCGGCGATGCACTTCACCGAACTCGACTGCCTGTATGGCCAGTACCAACTCGCCAGCGGCCAGACCGAACAGGGCAACCAGACAGCGAAACGGCTCTGGCTGGTTGGCAAATCACAGCACAACGCCTGCGATGCGCTGTTCGAACGCTGGGCCGATGCCGGCCAGCTCACCGAACCGTTGCGCTGGGCGCGAACCAAGCTGGCGGTCGAGAGCGGCAATTACGGTTTGGCCACGTTCCTGGTCAAGACCCTGCCGACCCTGAAGAGCCAAGGCGAGCTGTTGCTGGACGTGGCACAGAAGCCGCAATTGCTGAACAACCCCGGTCGCTTCGCGCCGGCCAGCGAAACCATGGGCGACATCGTCTCCATCGGGTTGCGCCGCCTGGCCCGCAAGGACCCGGAACAAGCGCTGGCCCTGCTCGACGGCTACGCCAGGCTTCTGTCGTTTTCCAGCGAGGAAAAGGTCGCCATAGCGAGGCAGATCGGTTTGACCCTGGCCAAGCGTTTCGATGCACGCGCCTTGAAGGTCATGGCCGACTACGACCCCGACCTGCGGGACGACACGGTCAGCGAATGGCGTGCGCGCCTGTTGCTCCGGCTGGGCCGCTGGGATGATGCCTACGCCCTGACCCAGCGCTTTCCCGAATCGCTCGCCAGCAGCAACCGCTGGCGCTACTGGAAAGCCCGCAGCCTGGAACTGGCCAAGCCAAACGACGAGCACGCCGTCCAGCTCTACCAGCCGGTGGCCGGCGAGCGTGACTTCTATGGTTTTCTCTCCGCCGACCGCATCCAGGCCCCGTACAAGTTGAACAACCAGCCGCTGGCACTGGACCCGAAGGTGGTCCAGAAAGTCCGTAACACCGCCGGCATTCGGCGCGCCATGGAATTTCACGCCCGCGGGCAGATCGTCGACGGCCGCCGTGAGTGGTACCACGTCAGCCGCCTGTTCAGCCGCGACGAACTGGTCGCGCAGGCGCAACTCGCCTATGACATGGGCTGGTACTTTCCCGCCATCCGTACCATCAGCCAGGCCAAGTACTGGGACGACCTCGATATCCGCTTTCCCATGGCGCACCGCAGCAGTGCAGTGAAGGCAGCCAAGGCTCGGGAAATCCACCCCAGCTGGGTGCTCGCGATCACCCGCCAGGAAAGCGCCTTCATGGCCGACGCGCGCTCGCAGGTCGGCGCCACGGGCCTGATGCAGCTGATGCCGGCCACCGCGAAGGAAACGGCGCGGCGCTTCGGCATTCCGCTGTCCTCACCGCAGCAGTTGCTTAATCCGAACACCAACATCGAGCTGGGCGCCGCCTACCTGAGCCAGATCTACGGGCAGTTCAACGGCAACCGGGTGCTCGCCTCGGCCGCCTACAACGCCGGCCCCGGGCGGGTTCGCCAGTGGCTGAAAGACGCCCGGCACCTGCCGTTCGATGTCTGGGTCGAGAACATTCCCTTCGATGAAACCCGCCAGTACGTGCAGAACGTGCTCACCTATTCGGTCATCTACGGGCAAAAGCTCAACGCACCGCAGCCGCTGGTCGAGTGGCACGAACGCTACTTCGACAGCCAGCGCTAGGCCAGCCAAGCCCGACTGGCTAGTCCAGGCGTTCGACCGGCATGCCGACGCGCAACTGGCCGGGCGCTTCGGCGATCAGGTTCTGCCCGAAGAACACGCCGCCCTCGCCCTTGCGGTAGCCCAACAGCGTGGCCAGGGGTTCGCGGTCCGGGCGCGGCTCGCCGCTGTCCGGATCAATGGTGGGGATGATGCAACGCGAGCAGGGCTTGACCACGCGAAAGGTCATCTCGCCGATGCGCACGCGGCGCCAGTCATCTTCGGCGAAGGCCGGCGCACCGGCCACGATCAGGTTTGGCCGAAAGCGGCGCGCATCGAGCGCCTGCCCGACCCGCGCCGACAGGTCGTCGAGCGACGCCTGGCCAATGAGCAGGAACGGAAAGCCGTCGGTGAACGCGGTGAGCTCGCCAGGCTCTGCGTAGCCGGTATCGACCTGGATGCCGCGCGACAGGGGCAACTGCACCAACCGGCATTCGCGGCCGAGAAACCCCGACAGCCAGGCGGCTGCCGCGTCGCCGGCATCCGGCGCCTGCAGGCTTTCACGCCAGATCAGCACGCCGCGCAGGTCACTGTCAGGACCCGGCAACGGAACGCTCAGCGGCTCCATGCCCGCAGCGGCCAAGCATAACGCGCTATCGCCGTGCCACCGCGCCTCGAGCAGTGCCATGCGCGGCAGCTGGCGCTGGCTGAGAAACTTACCGCTGGCCGCGTCGACCACCATCCAGCGACGGTCGCCCTCCACGCCCAGGGCATCGCACCCGGTTCCGTCGAGCGCCTCGGCGGCGCCGGATTTGAGTGGATAACGGTACAGCGCGGAGAGGTGCATGCGGAGGCCTCGGTCGGGTCAGCGAGTTTCGTCAAGAAGCAGACGATCACGAACAACGTCGACCAGTTTCTCCGGCTGGAACTTGGAAAGGAAGTTATCGCAGCCGACTTTCTGCACCATCGCCAGGTTGAAGCTGCCGGACAGCGAGGTGTGCAGCACGACATAGAGGTCGCGCAACCGCGGATCGTTGCGAATCTCGGTGGTGAACCGATAGCCGTCCATCTCGGGCATCTCGGCATCGGTGAACACCATCAGCAGGCGGTCGGTCAGGGTTTCCCCGGCATCCGCCCAGGCCTTGAGCTTGCTCAGGCCCTTGGCCCCGTCGCTGGCCGAATGCACGGTGATGCCGAGCTGGCTGAGGGTTTCGCGCAGCTGTGCCAGCGCAACGGTCGAATCGTCGACGCAGAGCACCTCGCGACCGCGAGCGCGCTCGAGCACCGGATCGGTAAGGCGTTCCGGCGAGATGCTGGTGTCGTAGGGCACGATTTCGGCGAGCACCTTCTCCACGTCGATAACTTCGACCAGCCGATCGTCAACCTTGGTGATCGCGGTGAGGTAATGCTGACGTCCGGCCGTGCTGGGCGGCGGCAGCACTTCCTCCCAGTTCAGGTTAAGGATGCGGTCCACGCCGCCGACGAGGAACGCCTGAATCGAACGGTTGTACTCGGTGACGATGATCGTGCTGCGCTCGTCCGGCACCAGGGGGCGCAGGCCGATGGCGCGGGACAGGTCGATCACCGGCAGGGTCTGGCCACGCAGGTTGACTACCCCGCACACCGAGCCGTGGCGATGCGGCATCAGGGTCATCTTGGGCAGCTGCACCACTTCCTGGACCTTGAACACGTTAATGGCGAACTGCTGACGGCCGGACAGCCTGAACATGAGGATTTCCAGGCGGTTCTGGCCGACCAGACGGGTGCGTTGATCGACTGACTCGAGAATGCCGGCCATTGCGGGCTCCTTGGCGGATAAGGGACTAAGCAGCTATCGGCCGCAGCCTTCCAGGCTTTATCCACGCCAGCAAGTATTTGTCCGCAGGTCTGGGCAAGCCGCCGAACGGCGCCGCGCCGCCGGCGGCCTCAGACAGGCGCCCGGCCCGGCTCGGCCAGCGGCTCGTCGCGCAGCAGTGGGCTGTCGTCCGGCAGGTGAAGGCGCAACGCACGCCGACGCACAGTGAAGCGCATGTGCTGCGCAGCGAACGGCTCACCGTCCAGGTTGACATCGATTTCCTGAGGCGCCTCGACTTCCAGCCAGGGCACGCGCGCCGCTACCGATACACTGTCGATGCCGAGCAGACCACCACTGAGCAGGGTGCCCAACGTGCCGACGGCATCGGCCGGTGCGGGCACAATGCACACGTCGAGCAGACCGTCGTCGATGGAGGCCTGGGGGCACAGCTCCTGGCCGCCACCGGACTGGCGGCCGTTGCCGATGCCCAGCGCGAGGAATTCGCCTTCCCAGGTGAAGTCCGGTCCCGCGAAGCGCCCCCAAGTCGCGCGCAACTCGCTGAAGCGCGACAACCCCGTCAGCAGGTACGCGCCGCCACCTAGCACCCGTTTCAGCTCTTCGGAGGTGGTCGCGGTGACCTTCGAGCCAAAGCCGCCGGTCGCCATGTTGAGAAAAGGCTCGCCGTTCATCTCGCCGACATCCACCGGCACGGCTTCTCGCTCGAGCAGGGTCAGCGCGTCGAACGGATCCAGCGGGATGCCCGCGGCGTGGGCGAAATCATTGGCCGTGCCCAACGGCAGTACGGCAAAGCTGGCTTCGTGGCCGCTGGCAAGCAATGCCTGGGTCATTTCGCGAACCGTGCCGTCGCCACCGCCGGCGACCAGGGTGCGGTAGCCAGCCGCCAGAGCTTCGTTGACCAGCCGCGCGGTGTCGCCCGGTTCCC
Source organism: Stutzerimonas stutzeri (assembly GCA_002339675.1). GTDB lineage: Bacteria > Pseudomonadota > Gammaproteobacteria > Pseudomonadales > Pseudomonadaceae > Stutzerimonas > Stutzerimonas stutzeri_O. Next base: position 182,421 of record DDKB01000016.1, on the reverse strand, counting down.
AGGTGACCCGGACGGCCAGTTCGTGCCCGAGGTCGCGCCATTGGTGGACCGCGTCGCGCAGTTCGTCGTTGAGCGCTTGCTTGCCGTGAAGGACCAGCAGTGCCTTGCTTGCATTCATGCCGAGGGTTCCGAGGGTGAGCGCTGTCGATGTGACCATCAGACCGCGGTGCGGGGCAGAAAGTTGTGAAAACGGACGCGCAGCGAGGCTTAAGCCTTTCGTCGCGAGGCCCCGCCCATCGGCCGAAAGCTGCGGCCGAAACGCCTACCGGCTCGCTTGCTCACTAGAAAATAGCTAGATAACTCAATAGGTTACGCAGGCAAGTTAATCCCTTTATGACAAACCAGAGATTCTCGGTCTCCGGTGAACTCATCCCGGGGCCAGCGGTCGGAGCAGTTGTCCCGTGAAAGGTTGCATAGCGACCTGCCATCAGAAACCGCGGATCGCGGCGATTAAATCGAGTATCGAGCTAGCGATAGCCGAAGGAAGGAGCCTTGTATGCGCTTACAGTCCGTTGGAACCCTTGAGTACGCCCACCCCAGTTTCGTTGACTACTTCCTCGCCAGTATCCGGTTGATTCATGGACTGACCGCCGTACTGCCCGGCGTCCTTCTGTTGCTCTTCCTGCCGCTGGAACTCCCGGTCGGCGGCGGCACCTTCAGCACCTTCCTGATGTTCTTCGGCGTCATCAGCGTCGTGATCTTCCAATCGGTCGGCATCTACAGCGAGGAAGTGTTCAGCACTCTGTTGCGCTTCCGCACCATGATGGTTGCGTGGGCGGCGGCGTTCAGCCTGCTGATCTTCATGCATCAGGGCCTGGGCATGTTCAACTACCTGGAAGCCAAGCACCTGACTTTCTGGTTCGTCACCAGCGGTGTGCTGTTCGGCGCCGAGCGCCTGATGATGCTCGCGCTGTTCCGCCGGCTGATGGCCAAGGGCGTCTACCTGCAGAACGCCGTCATCCTTGGGGGCACCGACAACGGCGTACGGGTAGCTGAATACCTGGCGCACCACCGCGACATCCGCACCGGCGTCCTCGGCTTCATCGACGACCGTCTCGAGCGCCTGCCCAAGACCCTCGCCGACCTGCCGCTGCTGGGCAATACCCGTGATCTGGAGCAGATGATCCGCGAGGAAAAAGTCACCCAGGTATTGGTCGCCCTGCCCTGGTTCGCCGACAGCCGCATTGGGCAGGTCATCAACGAGCTGCGCAAGCTGCCGGTCAACGTCCTGCTGGTGCCGGACATGGTCGCGTTCCGCCATGCCAACAAGCGCATCACCGAAGTCGGCGGCCTGCCCACCCTGATCGCCTCCGACCTGCCGTTGCGCGGTTGGTCGCCAGTGTTCAAGCGCATCGAGGACATCGTACTGTCCAGCCTGGCCCTGCTGGCCGCTGCACCTGTGATGTTGCTGCTGGCACTGGCGATCAAGCTGGACTCGCCGGGCCCGGTACTGTTCAAGCAGAAGCGCTATGGCTACAACAACCGGTTGATCGAGGTGTTCAAGTTCCGCTCGATGTACCACGCCAAGTCCGACGCCAACGCCGAGCGTCAGACCACCCGCGACGACGACCGCATCACCCGGGTCGGCCGTTTCATCCGTAAAACCAGCCTCGACGAGCTGCCCCAGCTGCTCAACGTGTTCCTCGGCAGCATGTCCATGGTCGGCCCGCGCCCCCACGCCACTGCTACCAAGGCCGCCGGCGTGTTGTTCGAAGACGCCGTTTCGGAATACTCGGCCCGTCACCGGGTCAAGCCGGGAATCACCGGCTGGGCGCAGATCAATGGCTACCGTGGGGAAACCGATACCCTCGAAAAGATCGAGAAGCGTGTCGAGTTCGACCTCGACTACATCGAGCGCTGGTCGGTCTGGTTCGATATCTACATCCTCGCCCGCACCGTTCCGGCCCTGCTGTTCAACAAGGATGTCTACTGATAGCGCGCGCCTTTAGCAGCCCCGCAGGGCAGCCCCCACCCTTTGATGCGCGAGCACGGCAGGAAGATTGAACTAATGAAACGAGCAAATATCAGATTTGCGTTCCGAGATGTGCGCGGCCGTCCGCCAGTGGCAAACCGGCAGAGGGATTAAGCGACATGTTCCGGAACATATTGATTGTCTGCGTTGGCAACATCTGCAGAAGCCCCGCGGCCGAGGCGTTGTTGTCGAGCCGACTCCAGGGAAAAGGCCTGACGATCAGCTCGGCAGGCATCGGCGCACTGGTAGGCAACCCGATGGACAAGACCGCACACGAGGTGCTCGCCGATCACGGACTGGAACATATGTCCCACCGTGCTCGACAGGTGAACAGCGAGATGCTGCATAAAGCTGATCTCATCCTGGCGATGGAGAACAGCCACATCCAGCACATCCGCCAGATCGCACCCGAAGTACATGGCAAGACCTTCCTAGTGGGCAAATGGCTGGACGACACTGAGGTTCCCGACCCGTATCGCCAGTCCAAACCCGCATTCGAACACGTTCACAGCCTTTTGACGCAATGCGTCGAGAGCTGGCTTCCTTACCTGAAATAAGAAGAAGGAACTTCAATGACCACCATGCCGCGCCCCATTTACGAGACCAAAGAGGACAAGGACATCGACCTTGCCCACCTCTTTGACACGCTGATCAACAATCGGGCCCTGATCATTGCGATTACCGGATTCTTCGCCGCGCTCGGCATCGCCTATGCGCTGCTCGCCACACCAGTCTATCTGGCCAGTGCGATGATCCAGATCGAGCCGAAGAGCGGTTTGCCGAGCCTCACCGACGTGGTCGGCAACGCACCGGCGGTATCGCCAGCACAGACCGAGATCGCGCTGCTCAAGTCCCGTTCGGTCGTGGGCGGCGCCGTCGAGGCGCTGAACCTCGACATCATCATCGAGCCGCATTACTTCCCGATCATCGGCGGCTACATGTACCGCCACTTCGAACCTACCGAGGAAGGCGAACTGGGCTGGTATCCGGAAGGGTTCGAGGCCTACGCCTGGGGCGGAGAATCCCTGCGTATCACCCACCTGATCGTGCCGGACAAGATGCACGGCGAGGAACTGACCCTCGAAGCGGCTGAGAACAACGGCTTCATCCTGCGCGACGCCGACGGCGAAGTCGTGGCCCAGGGTGTGGTCGGCGAGCCGGTCGAAACCCCGGACTATGCCATCACGGTCGGTGAACTCAATGCACGGCCGGGCACCACTTTCACGGTTATCAAGAACCGCACCTACGCGACCACTGATGACTACCAGAATCGTCTTTCCGCCGGTGAGCTGGGCAAGCAGTCCGGCATCATCAACGTGACCCTGGAAGGAACCGACCCGGCCAAGGCCATCGCGGTGCTCGAGGAAGTCGCCCAGCGCTACGTCGACCAGAACGTCGCTCGCAACGCAGCCGAAGCGACCCAAAGCCTGGAATTCCTCGACGAACAGGTGCCCGAAGTACGCAAGAAGCTCGACGCTGCGCAGACCGCATTGAACGAGTTCCAGACACGCAATCACTCGGTCGATATCAGCGCCGAGACGCAGTCGGTGCTTGACCGCATCGTCGACTTGGAAAGCCAGATTTCCGAGCAGAACCTCAAGCGCACCGACATGGAGCGGCGCTTCACTCGCCAGCACCCGAACTACCAGGCGTTGATGAACCAAATCAACCAGCTTCAGACCCAAAAGGCAGAACTGGAGAAACAGATCGGTACGCTGCCGTCGACCCAGCAGGAATTGCTGCGCCTCAACCGCGACGTCGAGGTTTCCTCGGAGACCTATTCGATGCTGCTGAACAAGACCCAGGAGCTGGACATCATCCGTGCCGGCACCGTTGGCAACGTACACATTGTCGACCACGCCGCTGCAGACATCGACGAACCGGTGAAGCCGAACAAGCCGCTGATCGTGATCGCCGCCACCCTGCTCGGCGCGATCCTGGCCATCGCTTTCGTCTATGTGCGCGAAGCGCTCAAGCGCGGCGTGGAAAACCCCGAGGAAATCGAGCGCGTCGGCATCCCGGTCTACGCCGCTATTCCGTTCAGCGAAAAGCAGGGCGCGCTGGAAAAACGCCTGGCCAACTTCAAGCGCGACAAGAGCAGCGCTTCTTATTTGCTCACCATCAACGACCCGGCGGACCTGGCGACCGAGGCGATGCGCAGCCTGCGTACCAGCCTGCACTTCGCCATGATCGAGGCGAAGAACAACATCCTCATGATCACTGGGCCGAGCCCCGCGGTCGGCAAGTCGTTCGTCACCAGCAACCTGGCGGCGGTTATCGCGCAGTCTGGCAAGAAGGTGCTGCTGATCGATGCTGACATGCGCAAGGGCTACCTGCACAAGGTCATGCGCTGCCAGGGCGAAAAGGGCCTGTCGGACATCCTCTCCGGCCGGATCACCCTGTTCGATGCCATCCAGAAGACGCAGATGAACAACCTGCACGTGATCACTCACGGGCAACTGCCGCCCAACCCGTCCGAACTGCTGATGCACGAGAACTTCTCGCGCTTCGTCAAGGAAATCAGCGGCATGTACGACATGGTGATCTTCGATACCCCGCCGATCCTCGCCGTGACCGACGCGGCCCTGGTCGGCAGCCAGGCCGGCACCACGCTGATGGTGACGCGCTACGGGCTGAACGGCGTGAAGGAGATCGAGGTCGCCAAGCGCCGCCTGGAGCAGAACGGCCTGCTGGTCAAGGGCGTCATCTTCAATGCCGTGCTCCGCAAGGCCGCGAACTACAGCGAGTACGGGTACTACCAATACGAGTACCAGAGCAAATCCTGAGCCGCCGCACCGGGCCAACGACCTGGGCCCATGACCTGGCGGGCCTCGCGGGGACAGTCATTCGACAGATCTCCGGCCCGCCAGAGTTCTCCCGGGGCCGCCCGAGCAGGGCAGCCACCGGCGCGTAAGTTCACCGAAGACAAGGAACCCGTATGGCAAGTCGCTTCAGTTCGCCCCGGTCCGTGGCGATCCGGTTCGCCTGCGCCCTGACGCTCGGCGTCGCGACACTGACCCAGGCCGAGCCAGGCAAACCGTCGTCCGGCATCGACCTGATCGGCATCAACCTATCGGCTGCCAATTTCGCACCGCACGTAACGCCCGGTACGCTCGGCACGAACTATTTCTATCCGGATAAGAAGTACTTCAAGTACTACGCCGACAAACGGATCCGCCTGATCCGCTTTCCCTTTATCTGGGAGCGCGTGCAGCACGATCTGGAGCTGGGCCTCAATTTCGACCAGATGCGGCTGCTCAAGCGGACCCTGGATTTCGCCGCCCAGCACGGCCAGAAAGTCATCCTCGACATGCACAACTACGCCCGCTACAAGGGCAACCTGATCGGCTCGCCGGAAGTGCCGTACAGCGCTTACGCCGCGGTCTGGCGCAAGCTGGCCGAGGCCTTCAAGGGTCATCCTGGGCTGCTCGGCTACGACATCATGAACGAGCCCCACTCTACCCGCGGTCTCTGGCCGGAAGCAGCGCAGCGGGCTGTCGACGCGATCCGCGAAGTGGACATGGAGGTGTTGATCTTTGTCGAGGGCGACCGCTGGTCCAGCGCCTTCCACTGGCAGGCCGTCAACGGCGACTTCATCCTCCGCGACCCGGCGGACAAGCTGATCTACGAAGGCCACCTGTATTTCGACAAGGACTTCTCCGGTCGCTACGCCAGCAACGAAACGGTGCGCCCGACACTGGGCATCGAACGCGTGCGCCCGTTCGTCGAATGGCTCAAGGAAAACAAGCTCAAGGGATTCCTCGGCGAGTACGGCGTGCCGGCGGAATCGGAGTCGATGCTGGTGGCCATGGACAACCTGCTCAGCTATCTCAACGAGCAGTGCATCCCCAGCGCCTACTGGGCGGGCGGCCCTGGCTGGGGCAAATACATCCTGGCGATCGAACCGATCGACGGCCAGGACCGGCCGCAGATGGACGTCCTGCAAAAACACATTGACAACGATTGCACAGGGTTCGGACCCACCTCGGACCCTTAGCCCGTCGCCTACGGCCGGACGGTGCCTGGGAACTCGCATTGTGATCGGGGTAGAAATTTTTTCGGACTAAACCGACGGCTCGGCGCAACCCACTGCAACCGTCATGGTCCAACCTTGCGTCTGGGCCCCTGCGGCTTAAGGCGAGCGGCGTTTGGCTGAAGGCAGCAGCGATTACCGACCGGTATCGGCGGGCTGCCTCCAACCAGATCGACACCCGTGATGTGCAAGCGCGACGGCGTATCGATGGCAACGGCAAGACAACGATGATGTGGCTTGAGCGTATTGCGGCGTAGTTGATTTGGATATTGGATCGAGCACCTAAGGACTCAGGTGATGACAAACATCAGCTCAAAAATCTTTTTCATGCCGCTGGCCGTGCTGGCGTTCATCCTGCATTTCTCTGTGTTCGGTGACAGCACGCACAACCCGGTCGGCTTCAAGTTCCTTAACGAGGCGTGGCTGGCGGTATGCCTGGGCGCGACCTTCCTGATGCTGATGGCGTCAACCGATGAATCGTCGCGGGAATTCCGCATCCTCATGTACTACGCCTTCTACAGCTTCGTCGTGTTCACGGTGCTGCCGGCGATTTTCTCCTTCTATACCTACGGCCAGCCGATCACCTACGGGCTGATCGAAGAGCGGCGCATTCTGTTCGCCTTTGGTTTCGTCCCCCTGTTGCTGCTGGCCAAGCGGATGACCACGCGCCAGTTCGAGCATTCGTTGCTGTACGCCGCGCTGGTCGCCGTCGTGCTGTCCTGGATGTTCAAGTTCGGCATGCTGCCGGACTTTCGTGAGGAGCAGACCGCGTGGGACCGCCCGGACCGCTCCTCGATCGGCCCCTACCTGCTCTGCTTCGCCTACTTCTACTGCATTCAGACCTGGTCGAAGGGCCAGTCGCCTATCAACGGCGAGAACCGCGTCCGCTCGCTGTACCTGACTGTCGCAGTGGTGCTCCTGCTGACGCTGGTGTTCGCAACCCAGACCCGCCAGTTGATCGTGCTCTGCCTTGCGTTCTCACTGTTCTGCCTGCGCTCGAAGGCGATCATCTGGGCCGCTTCGCTGTGCGTGTTGCTGTCGCCCTTCGTCTTCTACCCGGAACTGGCGCACACGCTCGGGCTGAACATCGAGTTTTACGAAAACAGCCTCGAAGGCGACGTCGACGACGGCGTGCGCCGCTACACCATCGCGGCGATCTTCAACCACCTGGACCTGGTCAATTGGCTGCCCAGCGGCTCGCTGTCGCTGATGTGGCAGGACGGCTTCATCCCCTATTTCGGCGAGCACTTCTTCCTGTCCGATGTCGGCATCCTCGGCACCCTGTTCCGGTTCGGTTTTCTGACCTTTCTGGTAGTACCGCTGTCCCTGTACGTCTACCAGCGCATTGCGCGCAATATCAATCCGGACATGGGCTTCAACTACGCCGCGATGCTGGCGCTGTTCGTAATCTGGCCGTTGAGCGGCCTGTTCGAATATACGCAGCCAATCATCGTCATGCTTTTCGTCATTCATTCACTTCGCGCACGCCATCTACGCAGCAAGGAACGGGTCCATGAACGTCGCACTTATTCTCAACTACAAAGCTGCTACTGAAACCATCAGCTGCGTGGAGAGCCTGCTCGCCCATTGCGCGACGCTCGACCATATCGTGGTTGTGGACAACGACTCGCAGGACGGCTCCGCCGCCGCCTTCGAGCAATGGCTGGCCGGCAACGGGTCGCCGAAGGTCACGCTCCTGCAAAACCCGGTGAACAACGGCTACGCGGGCGGCAACAACTACGGGTTGCGCTGGGCGATGGCCAACCTGCAGCCAACCTACTTCTGGGTCGTGAATAACGACACCTATGTAGAAAGCGATGCCTTCTCGCCGCTGCTCGAGGCGCTGCAACGCGACGACCGTCAATTCGTCGGTTCGCTGGTGCTGAGCGCCGACACCGGGCGCCTGGAATGCTACGGCGGTGGAAAGCTGTACCCGATCCTGGGCAAGGCACGCCTGCTGGGCAAGAACCAGAGCCTGGAGGCATCCCAGCGGCAGGACCCGCAGCACGTGCCCGACTACATCATGGGTTGCAGCCTGGCGTTCTCGGCCGCGCTCACCGACGAAATCGGGCTGATGGACGAAAGCTACTTCATGTATTTCGAGGAAGTGGACTGGCAGTACCGCGCCCGGCAGCACGGGGTATCCGTCAAGGTCATTCCGCAAAGCCGGCTGTACCACTACGGCTCGCTCAGCCTCGGCAGTCGCTCAGCCTTCTATCACTACTATCGCAATCGCGCGGCGACTCGCTTCAACAAGCGATTCTACGGACCGGTGTTCGCGCTTGTTTCCGCGTTCCTGCTTTCCGGAGTTACGACGCTAAAGGAATTCAGGAACCCCAGCCTCGCCTGGTCGGGTATCAAGGGCGCCTTCAAGGGAGTAGCAATGAGTGTCAAGTGATACTACTGCGTTCGGGATTGACTTCTATCCCGGCAATAAGAAAGCTTTATTGACCTGCATCCGCGAGGGCGTGAGACAGCCCTACTCGTTTGTGGTAACGCCGAACGTCGATCATCTGGTGCAACTCGAGCACGACGCCGAACTGCGTGATGCGTACGCCAAGGCACGCTGGCGGCTGTGCGACAGCCGCATACTGCTGTCGCTACTCAAACGGCTCGGCATCCACCTGGATGAGGTGATTCCCGGCAGCGACCTGACGCTCGACCTGCTCGACTGGGCCAACCGCGAGCGCCTGCGCGTGGTACTCATCGGATCGCTGGAATCGGAGGCTGACAAGCTGCGGGCGCTTTACCCCGGCATCGCCTTGTATCACTACAACCCGCCCATGGGCTTCATCAGGAAGCCCGAGGAAGTGCAGCGCTGCCTGCAGTTCGTGCGCGATAACCCGTCCGAGCTGGTGCTTTACGCCGTCGGTACACCCCGTGGGGAAGTCCTTGCCGCAGCCACCATGCCGTATGAACGCACCGGCATGGGTTTCAGCATCGGCGCCTCGATCTCGTTCGCCACCGGCACCATCAAGCGCGCACCCCGTTGGATGCGCGAGTCCAAGCTCGAATGGCTGCACCGCATGCTGATGGAGCCGCGACGGCTAGCCAGGCGCTACTGGATAGATGCGATGTACATCGTGCCGGCCTATCTGCGCGAGCGAAGCGCTAGGCACAAGAATACGGGGCACAAGACCCGGCCCGCGAAGCAGGAATCCTAGCGGGGACCGGTTCGATCCGGCCGATGCCGAAGCCGCCGCGCGGCGCCATTGCGAGCGCAGCGCGGCGAATCGACGCCGGCCGGATCACCGGCGCCCCGTACCCATCCAACCTCAAACCTCAACCTCCTACAGGGAAGAACATGAAAGCGATCATTACGGGTATCACGGGTCAAGACGGCGCCTACCTCGCCCAGCTACTGCTGGACAAGGGCTACACCGTCTACGGCACCTTCCGCCGCACCAGTTCGGTCAACTTCTGGCGCATCGAAGAGCTGGGCATCGACAAGCACCCCAACCTGCACCTGACCGAATACGACCTCACCGACCTGTCCTCCAGCATTCGCCTGCTGGAAAACTCGGGCGCCACCGAGGTTTACAACCTGGCAGCCCAAAGCTTCGTCGGCGTGTCCTTCGAGCAGCCGCTGACGACGCTGGACATCACTGGCGCCGGCGCGGTGAACCTGCTCGAGGCCATCCGCATCGTCAATCCGAAAATCCGCTACTACCAGGCCTCCACCTCCGAGATGTTCGGCAAGGTGCAGGCCATCCCGCAGATCGAGACCACCCCGTTCTACCCGCGCAGCCCCTATGGCGTGGCCAAGCTCTACGCGCATTGGATGACCATCAACTACCGCGAGTCCTACGACATCTTTGGTTGCAGCGGCATCCTCTTCAACCACGAGTCGCCGCTGCGTGGCCGCGAGTTCGTGACGCGCAAGATCACCGACTCGGTCGCCAAGATCAAACTCGGCCAACTGGACGTGCTGGAACTCGGCAACATCGACGCGAAGCGCGACTGGGGTTTTGCCAAGGAATACGTCGAGGGCATGTGGCGCATGCTCCAGGCTGAGGAGCCGGATGTCTTCGTGCTGGCCACCAACCGTACCGAAACGGTGCGCGACTTCGTCACCCTGGCCTTCAAGGCGGTGGACGTCGAGTTGCAGTGGTCCGGCAGTGGCGAGCAGGAGCAGGCCGTGGATGCCGCGACCGGCAAGGTAGTGATGCGGGTCAACCCGAAGTTCTACCGCCCCGCCGAAGTCGACCTGCTGATCGGCGATCCGCAAAAAGCCAAGGACGTTCTCGGCTGGGAGCCCAAGACCACGCTCGAGCAGCTGTGCCGCATGATGGTCGATGCCGACATGCGCCGTAACCAGCAAGGCTTCTCGTTCTAAGCGGCCCGACGGTCGGAGATGCGCCAGCCGAGCAGTGCTCGGCTGTGGCGCGCTCCCCCACCGTCGTGCGCCGGATAATCGGAGGACGTGGACGCGTTCCACCGTGCAGTACGGCCGCTCATAAAGGCCTGTGATCCGCCAGGACAGGCCGGGAATCGAGCGGGCCGCCAGAAAGACTCGATGTGAACAGCACCTGTGGTCATCCTGCCGACGTTAACCGGGACGCAACATCCCGCCGCTATACCCGGGATGTCGCGCCATTGAAATTGGAATTCCACCCTATCGGGAAGATCATGCGCAAAGTGCTGATTACCGGCGTCACCGGCTTCACCGGACGCTACATGGCAGAGGAACTCACGGCCCAGGGCTACGAGGTCCACGGTCTCAGCTACCGCCAACCCAGCGGCCCCCTGCCGGCGGCGGTGGCGGCCATCCATTGCTGCTCGCTGAACGACATGGCCACCTTGACGACGCTGCTGGCGGAGATTCGCCCGACCTATGTCGTGCACCTGGCCGCCGTGTCGTTCGTCGCGCACACCGATGCAGATGCCATTTACAACGCGAACCTGCTCGGCACCCGTCACCTGCTTGAAGCCCTACGTGCGGCAGCGCCTGCACTCGAAGCCGTGCTCCTGGCCAGCAGTGCGAACGTCTATGGCAACGCCACCGAAGGGGTGCTCGACGAAAGCTCGCCCTTCGCGCCGGCCAACGACTACGCGGTGAGCAAGGCGGCGATGGAGTTTCTTGCGCGGCTCTACCAGAACCGCCTGCCGCTGATCGTCAGCCGCCCTTTCAATTACACCGGCGTGGGCCAGGCCGAGCAGTTCCTGATTCCCAAGATCGTCGCCCACACGCGGCGGCGCGCCGATGTCATCGAACTCGGCAACCTGGACATCGCCCGCGACTTCTGCGACGTCCGCCAGGTGGCCCGCGCCTACCGGCGACTGCTGGAAACACCGGCTGCCATCGGCGAAACCGTCAACATCTGCTCCGGATCGGCCTACACCCTGCAGTACGTACTGGAACAGGCGGCCGCCATTTCGGGGCACCGGATGGAGGTCAGGGTCAACCCGGCCTTCGTCCGTACCGCCGATGTGAAGAATCTCTTCGGCAGCCGGGCCAAGCTGGATTCGCTGATCGGCGACCTGTCCCGCGTCGAGCTCAGGGACACCCTGCGCTGGATGATCGAGTACCCCGGCGCCGAGGAGTCCCTCGGCCGCTGAGCGCCCGTCGTACGGCGCGCGCCACGCGCGAGCGCCGCGTGTAACTCGCGGGCGCATTTGTTCGGCGGACCTTGAACCCAGCAGAAACGGAGCGGTCTATGCCTACTGTGAGCAGCCCAGCTGCCCGTTCGGCGCCAGGTCGCAAGGCCGGTCCGGCCGGTCGGGTGAACGGCGTCGCTCACGAATGGGTGCTGACCGGTACGAGGAGCTCCCGTCCAGAGCGCTGCGATCGCATCACCAGGAAAGGCCGACCTTGCATGGCAATCGACACCACCGACCCGGACCGCCGATGACCGAACAGACCGCCGAACCTGCAACCAAATAGTGAATGCCGCTGTTTCACTTCGTAAAACAACTATTCCGTCAAGGATGAAGAAACCATGAAACCACTACTTGCTCTCGCTTTTTCTTCCGCGCTGGTGCTCCAGGGCTGCGTGTTTGCCCCGGGGCAGTACCTCGACCCCGACGAATTCAAGGACGGCGGTGAATCGGACGGCGTACAGCTGATTCGCATCACCCCTGACATGCTCAAGGGCGAACTCTCCTCGGACCGCGGCACCTCCAGCAAGCAGGAACTGCTCGACTTCAAGCCCGAGTCCTATCGCATCGGCCCGAACGACCTGCTCTACATCACCGTCTGGGACCATCCGGAACTGACCGCACCGTCCGGCCCACAGCAGCAGCTCGATGCCAACGGACGCCTGGTTCGCCCTGACGGCACATTGTTCTACCCCTACATCGGCAACATCAATGCTGCCGGCCGTACCATCGAAGAGCTGCGTTCGGACATCTCCCGTCGCCTGGCCAACTACATCGACAGCCCGCAGGTCGACGTCGCCCTGCTGCGCTACGGCAGCCAGCGCGTCGTACTGTCCGGCGCCTTCAACACAGCCGGCGAGATACCTGTTACCACCGCGCCGATGACCTTGGTGCAGGCCGTCGGCCAGGCCGGAGTCGACACCGAGACCGCCGACCTGTCCAGCCTGATCCTCAAGCGTGACGGCCGCGAATACATGCTCAACCTCGACGACCTGAACCGCCCGGACTCCTGGCTCAACCAGGTCTACCTGAAGGATGGCGACCAGTTGCACCTGCCCTACAACGATCAGAAGAAGATCTACGTATTGGGCGAAGTCACGCAGCCGCAGGCTCTCAGCTTCAAGGCATCGAACTTCAACCTGATGGATGCCATTGGCACCGCTGGAGGCATCCGCCAGGACACGGCGGACGGCGAAGCGGTCTACGTCATCCGCGGCGCACAGGACATTGCCACCGAACAGGCCAAGGTATTCCAGCTGAACGCCGAATCGCCCACCGCCTTCGCGCTGGCCAAAAGCTTCCCGCTGCAGCCCCAGGACGTGGTGTTCGTCGGGCCCGCCGGGATCACCCGTTGGAACCGCTTCATCAGCCAACTGCTGCCGTCGGCCACTGTGGTCGGCACCGGTGCAGCATTCAACCGCTGATCGTCGGCTAGCGAGCCGGCCAGCAACGGCCTGATGCGAAACGACCGCAGCCACCTGCAAGGGGGCTGCGGTTTTTTTTTGCGCAACAATTCAGGCGCATGGTTTCGCTGCTCAGCCAGGAGGTCCCCGACGCTGCGCCCGGCAGCGGGTCGACGCCGGACTGAACCGGCGCCCGCACCTCACGCCACCTTGAACCGCCCCACCAGTGCCTGCTGCATATCCGCCAGGCGTGCCAGCTCGAGGCTGGTCGCCGCCGTCTGTTCGGCACCGGCGCTGACCTGAATGGCGACGTCGTTGATCGCCACCACGTTGCGGTTGATGTCCTCGGCGACCGCGCTCTGCTCTTCGGCCGCCGTGGCGATCTGCATGTTGCGATCGCTGATTCCGGCCACACCCTGCGCGATCTCGGCGAGCAGGTCTCCGGCGCGCCCAATGTTGCGGGCGCCGGCCTGGGCCTTGCTCAGGGTATCCTGCATGGATCGCGCAGCGCGGTCGGCTCCGCTCTGCAGGTTGCCGATCATGCTCTGGATATCGCCGGTCGACTCCTGGGTCTTTTGTGCCAGCATGCGCACCTCGGAGGCCACCACCGCAAAGCCACGCCCATGCTCGCCGGCCCGCGCCGCTTCGATCGCCGCATTGAGGGCGAGCAGATTGGTCTGGTCGGCGATGCCACGAATGACATCGAGTACCGAGGAGATGGAATCGCTTTCCTGCTTGAGCTGTTCGATCACTCCGGCGGTCTGGTCGGCCTGCTCCGACAGCTGGCGGATCAGGTCGATGGTGTTCTGCACCTCGTCCCGTCCCTGGGCCGTATGCAGGTTCAGCTGCTGCGAAAGCTCGGCCGCATCGCTGGTACTGCGTGCCACGTCTCGAACGGTCGCGCTCATCTGGTTGATTGCCGTGACGACCAGCTCGGTACCCTGGCGCTGGCGCTCGATGCTTTCGCTGGTCTGCACCGTGACCGCCGACGACTCTTCCGCCGCGGTAGCCACCTGGGCCGTGGCGCTGCCGATCTCCCCCACCACCTGCTGCAGTTCGACCGCCATGTCGTTGAGGTTGCGCGAGATTTCGCCGAACTCGTCGGCGCCGTCATAGGCGACGACTGCCGTCAGATCCCGGCCCGACAGCGACAGCAGGGCGCGGTTGACGGCCCGGACGGCGACCTTGATGTTGCGAATGATCAGGAACGAGAGAATGGCGACGGCCGACAGCGCCGCGGCGACCGCAGTCAGGGTGGTCCACAGTGCCGCCTGCGCCTGGTCGTGCGCCTCGGCTGCCAGGGCGCCAACCGATTGGGACAGTTGCCCCTCCACCTCGCTCATCGCATCGATTCGCCGGGTGGCATAGTCAAACCAAACGCTCGCGTCCACGCCCAGCGCCTCCCCCAGCGGAACCTCGAAGGCACGACGCTGCAGCCGCGCAACTTCGACAGCGTCGGGGCTTTGCAACGTTTCATCCAGCAGGCGCACCAGCCGCTCTGGTGCAGTGCGCCGGAAGCCGTCGGCATAGGCGGAGAATTCGCCGAGGTTCTGGCTGAAGCCAGCCAGCTGGTTAGCATCGAAGCGGTCCTGAGCGAACACGCCTGCCAGCATCGCGCGTTCTCGGCCAGCGCGCTCCTTCATCTCGATGAACTGGTTCAACCCGCCTAGGGCACGCGCCAGCTCAAGGTGCTGAACATCGTGTTCGAGCGCATGGGTGACGCCGATCAACGCGTGCAGGAAACCGGCGTACCGCGCTGCGGATTCGCCTGTGCTGATGGCGAGGTCGCTGACCTGTCCCCGCACCTCATTTAGGTCGGCGAGCCCCGCCATCGCTTTGCCAAGGCCGACCCTATCGCGCTGCGCGACCTGCCGGGCCGCGTCTAGCGCCTGATCGGTCGCCTGCCGCAACTGCTGCAATTTCTCGCCCATTGCGCGGCCCTGGCTGCCGAGAAACACGCCGCTGGCGCCGCGCTCGCGCTGCACAGCGGTGATCAGGCTGCTGACCTTCTGCACCGCAACGCTTGCCGCCACCGTGGTCTCCATGTCGCGCAGCGTCTGGTAGCTGTCAGCGACGTAAAGAGCCGCAAGCCAGAGAAACCCCAGTAGCGGCGCGGCCAGGATGAGAGCAAGTTTGAAACTGAGCGGGATATTCTTGAGCATGCGTGGATCTCGATGCGCGAGCGAACTCGACCGGACTGGACGGCTTTGATCAAGCTCTCCAGTGAGCCGGCCGCCGGAGCAGCTGCCGCGTGAGTGGGATTAGCAGTGGGGTTGCAGCGCGGTACAGGCAGCGAGGAACGCTGCATCTGACTGGCGGGTGCATCTTCCCGCACGACAGGCGCCCCGCCCCTTGATAGCCGTCAACTTATCCGCGTCACGAACCAGACGCGCGCGGCTCGTGCACTCCTCGACCGATCATGCGCGCCATGCGCCCGCGCCCAGCCACCAAGCCATCGACAAGCCCGTTGCGAGCCTTCCGACCGGGCGCCAGCTCAGCGACGTACCAGCGGCGGCGTACGCGGCGGGACCACGCGCTTGCTTCCCGTGGATTCGTACGCGGCCGCCAGACGCAACAAGGCGGAATCGTCGTAGGCGCGGCCGGCAAAGGTCAGGCCGACCGGCATGCCGATATCCGCCATGATGCCCATGGGTACGGTGACGGTCGGCACGCCCAGGTGGCGGATGGCGAGGTTGCCGTTGGCGACCCAGACGCCATTGCTCCAGGCGATGTCGGCCGAGGCGGGATTGACGTCGGCGTCCGCTGGCGCGACGTCGGCCACCGTCGGGAAGATCACCGCGTCGAGGCCGAGGCGATCCATCCACTGTTCCAGGTCGATTCGCCGTGTTTCCTCAAGGCCACGCAGACCATCGGGCAGCGTCTCGATGCGGTCCCAGGGCGTGATCCCGCGCTCGGCCATGCGCACGTATTCGTCCATCCCGGCGGCGAGGTCGCCCTCCCGATTGGGCAGCGTGCCGGGGTCGTGCGGGAAGATCTGCGGGCCATCCACCTCGACCAGCCGGTTCAGCGCCGGGTCGCCGTTGGCCTGCAGAAAGTCGTCGAAGGCCCAGGCGGTCAGGTCCCAGAGTTCGTGGTGGAGGAACTCCTTCGAGACCAGACCGCGGTTATAGACGGTGGGCGCGCCGGGGCGGTCGCCTTCGCAATTGGAGACCAGCGGAAAGTCCACTTCGATCACTTCGCCACCGGCAGCCTCGATTTCCCGGCGTGCCGCCTCCCACAGCGCGATAACTGACGCCCGCGTATGGATGCGCTGGCCGGTGGGCCCGCCGATGCCCGGAGATTCGCTGGTACCGGCGTCGGGGTCGGCGTTGATGTACATGCGCGGCACACCGAAACGCTTGCCGGCGAGCGCATCGGCAGTCTCGGCGAGGTCTTGATAACGGGCCGGGCGGACCGCGGCGACGTCCGGCAAGGGGACCCATGGCTGCATGCGCCAGAGGTCGCCCCGTGTATCCGGATCTTCGGCGACGATGACGTCGAGCACCTCGAGCAGGTCGGTCATCGTCCGGGCGAAGGGCACCACCACATCCATGGTTGGGGTCAGCGGCCAGTTGCCGCGTACCGAGATCACTCCGCGCGAAGGGGTATAGGCGCACAGGCCGCTGTTGGAGGCCGGCCCGCGCCCACTCGACCAGGTTTCCTCGGCAAGGCCGAAGGCGGCGAAACTCGCGGCCGTTGCGGTGCCGGCGCCGTTGGAAGATCCGGAGGCAAAGGGCGCCGGCAGGTAGTCGCCGTTATAAGGGCTCTCGGCGCGGCCATAGACGCCGCGCTGCATGCCGCCGTTGGCCATCGGCGGCATATTGGTCTTGCCCAGGCAGATCGCACCCGCCGCGCGCAGGCGCTCGATGGTGAAGGCGTCGCGATAGGCCGTCAGCCTGGCGAAGGCCGGGCTGCCGGAGGCGGCGGTCAGGCCTTTCACCAGATAGCTGTCCTTGGCAGTGTAGGGAATGCCGTCGAGCGGACCGAGGGTTTCGCCGCGGGCGCGTCGTTCGTCCGACGCCCGCGCCTCCTGCAGCGCCGCCGGGTTGGGCACCACCACGGCGTTGAGTGCGGTCGGCGTGTCGGGGCCGTCGTAGGCCGCTATCCGCTCGAGGTAGGCCTGGACCAGCTCGACAGCCGTGACCCGGCGGGCGGCGAGCGCCTCGCGCAAGTCGGCAATGGACGCTTCGGTGACTTCGATCGGTGCTGCCATTTGGACCCTCGCATGACGGGTGTGCATGAAATTCCGACCGACAATATAGCGAGTTAACGGCTGCTGTCCGAGGCCCAGCGGCAAGCGCTGCTGGCGCCAAGCGGACCGACTCGGTCGCTCAGCGAGGCGTGCCGGCCAGCCGCACCCCCAGCGCGGCGAGCGAGGCCAGGCTCGCCAGGCCGACCACCGCCATCCAGCCCCATTGCGCGAAGGCCATGCTGCCCAGGCCGGCGCCGGTGGCCATGCCGATGAACACGCCGGTGAACAGCAGCGCGTTCAGGCGGCTGCGCGCCGGCGGATCGATGCCGTAGACAATGGTCTGGTGCGCGACCAGCGCCGCCTGGATGCCGAAATCGAAACCGACGGCGGACACCACGAGCAACCCCAGTTGCACGCTGTCCGGCACCACGCCGCCCAACCCGAGCAGAGCGAAGGAAACCGCAGCCAGGCCGGCGCCGAGCCGGGTCACGCGCTCCGGCCCCCGGCGGTCGGCCAGCCGGCCGGCCAGGGGCGCTGCCAAGGCACCGGCCGCACCGGCCAGGCCGAATGCGCCAGCCGCCGCGCTGCCGAGACCGAAGCTGCCGTGCAGCATCATCGCGAGCGTGGACCAGAAGGCGCTGAAGGCCACCGAGAGCAGGCCCTGCGCCAGCGCGGCCCGGCGCAGCGTCGGGTAGCGCGACCAGAGGTCGAGCATCGATCCAAGCAGCGCGCCGTAGCGCAGCGAAGTGGTCGCGGCAAACCGCGGCAGACCGCGCCAGGCGCCAATCCCGACCAGCGCGATGGACACTGCGGCGATCCCATAGACCGCCCGCCAACCGAACTGCTCGGCGATCAAGCCACTGAGCACCCGCGACAGCAGAATGCCGAGCAGGAGCCCGGTCATCACTTTGCCGACGATACGCCCGCGCTGCGCCTCAGGTGCCAGGGTCGCAGCCGCGGGCACGATGTCCTGGGCCAGGGTGGCCGCGAGCCCGATCGCCAGGCTGGCCACCAGCAAGGTGCCGACGCCCGGTGCGAGACAGGCCAGCAGCAGCGCCACGATCAGCAGCAGCGCCTTGGTCAGGATGATCGTGCGCCGGTCGTAGCGGTCACCGAGAGGCGCCAGCAACAGGATGCCCAGCGCATAGCCGAGCTGTGTGAGCATCGGCACCATGCCGACCGAACGTTCGCCAGCGTGGATATCGGTGCCGAGCACACCCAGAATTGGCTGGCTGTAGTACAGGGTCGCCACGCTAAGACCGGCCCCGGTAGCCAGCAGCAGGACAAGCCCGCGTGAGGGTGCGGCGGTGTGCGTCTCGAGCGTGGGGGAAGCAGAGGCAGAGGTCATAAGCAAATCCGGGCGGTTGGAAGCGTGTTCATTCTCTTCGCGTATCAAACAATGCTGTAGTAGCCTGCCTGGCAAATCATCTATACGTACCGCGTATGACCGAACCTCTAGTAGCCGGGCTCGACCGCATCGAGCTGCTGCGCACTTTCGTGCGTATCGTCGAGGCGGGCAGCCTGTCCGCCGCAGCCGCACAGCTGGCCACCACACAGCCCACCGTGAGTCGCCGTCTTCAGGCGCTGGAAAAGTCGCTTGGCCTGCAGTTGCTCAATCGCTCCACCCACGGTATGCAACTGACCGACGACGGCGAGCGATGCTACGGCCACGCCAGGCAGCTGCTGGACAGTTGGTCGGAAATGGAGGCCGAGCTGATCGGCGCCCGCGACGATCCGCGGGGCACACTGCGGGTCCAGGTGCCACACGCATTCGGCCAGGACCAGCTGATCGCGCCGTTGGCCGAGTACTTGCGCCGTTACCCCAAGGTCAATGTCGAGTGGGTGCTGCACGACCGTCGTCCCGACTTCATCGCCGAAGGCGTCGATTGCGCCATCCAGGTGGGCGTTATAGAGGACCCGTCGGTGGTGGCCATCCACCTCGGCGAGGTGCCGCGAATCGTGGTCGCCGCGCCTGCCCTGCTTGAAAGCGACACGCTGCCAGCCACAGCCACGCAACTACAGCAATTGCCCTGGCTGGCGCTGCGCACCTACTACACCAATGAGGTGCTGCTGATCGACCAGGCCAGCGGGCGCCAACAGCGCTTCGCCATCGAACCGCGGATGAGCACCGACAGCCTTTACGCGCTGCGCAGCGCGGCGCTCGCCGGTCTCGGTGCCTGCATCAGCTCGGCCTGGATCGTCGCCGCCGACCTCGACGCCGGCCGCCTCGTCCAGCTGACGCCGCACTGGCAGGCCGCGCCCCTGCCCGTCTACCTGATCTACCCCCACGCCCGCAGCTACCCGGCGAAACTGCGCCTGTTCGCCGACCTCATACGCCAGCGCATGCCGAACCTGGTCGAGCTGCGCCCGGGCGGCACGCCCCGCTAGCCGCTTCCGTCAGGCCACCGTCCTGCGCAGGCGCGCGGGGCGCCGGCGCCTGATAAACTGACCGCCCTGCATCGCCGCGCCGGCCACCAGCGACCCGGTCGCCGGCCCGCCGCACCCTCCGCATCCCCGCGGAGTGCCAGCCGCCCGAAAACCGGAACACCGCATGAATTCAGCTCTGCACCCCACCGTTGTCCGCCCTGTAGTGTCGCGCCGCTTCAGCGTCGCGCCGATGATGGACTGGACAGATCGCCACTGCCGGTTCTTCCTGCGCCAGCTGTCGCGCCACGCCCTGCTCTACACCGAGATGGTTACCACCGGCGCGTTGCTCAACGGCGATGCCGAACGTTTCCTGCGCCACGACGAGGCGGAGCATCCGTTGGCGTTGCAACTTGGCGGCAGCGTGCCCGCCGAGCTTGCGGCCTGCGCCAGGATGGCCGAGGCGGCCGGCTACGACGAGGTGAACCTTAACGTCGGCTGCCCTAGCGACCGGGTACAGAACAACCTGATCGGCGCCTGCCTGATGGGCCATCCGGCGCTCGTGGCCGATTGCGTCAGGGCGATGCGCGACGCGGTGGGCATCGAGGTGACCGTCAAACACCGCATCGGCATCAACGGACGCGACAGCTATGCCGAGTTATGTGACTTCGTCGGCCAGGTCCGCGATGCCGGTTGCCGCAGCTTCACCGTGCACGCGCGCATCGCGATCCTCGAGGGCCTGTCGCCCAAGGAAAACCGCGAGGTCCCGCCCCTGCGCCATGAAGTCGTCGCCGCGTTGAAGCGCGACTTCCCGGATCTGGAAATCGTCCTCAATGGCGGCATCAAGACGCTGGACGACTGCGAGGCGCACCTTCGCCAGTTCGACGGCGTCATGCTCGGTCGCGAGGCGTATCACAATCCCTACCTGCTGGCGCAGGTGGACGCCCGGTTGTTCGGCTGCTCGGAACCAGTGATCAGCCGCGCCGATGCGTTGCGCCGGATGCAGCCGTATATCGAGCGGCACCTGGCCAACGGCGGCGCAATGCACCACGTTACCCGCCATGTGCTCGGATTGGGCCAGGGCTTCCCCGGCGCCCGCCGCTTCCGCCAGTTGCTCTCGGTCGACATCCACAAGACAAAGGAGCCGCTGGCGCTGCTCGACCGGGCTATCGGGCTGCTCGAAGGGCATTGATCGCGCCGGCCGGGAACACCGCGACCCATTTCCAATCCAAGTGCTGCCCGCCCGCACCCTCCGCGCGACACCGGCGTGGTGGCCTTGGGTTCAAGTGATGCCAACTCAGAGGATAGAGCGCCCTATGACATCCAAGCTGGAACAACTCAAGCAGTACACCACCGTGGTCGCCGACACCGGTGACCTCGACGCCATCGCCCGGCTGAAACCGGTCGATGCCACGACCAACCCCTCGCTGCTGCTCAAGGCCGCCGCCCTGCCACGCTACGCTGATCACCTGCAGTCCGCGATGAGCCACTGCAAGGGCGACATCGGCCTGGGTTGCGACCTGTTCGCGGTCGCTGTCGGCCAGGAAATCCTCAAGCTGATTCCGGGCCGCATCTCCACCGAGGTTGACGCCCGGTTGTCCTTCGATGCCGAGGCCATGGTCCAGCGTGGCGAGCGCCTGATCGGCCTGTACGAACAGGCCGGAGTGTCCCGCGACCGCGTGCTGATCAAACTGGCGTCGACCTGGGAAGGCATCCGCGCCGCTGAACGCCTGGAGAAATCCGGCATTCAGACCAACCTGACCCTGCTGTTCTCCTTTGCCCAGGCAGTGGCCTGTGCGGACGCCGGCGTGTTCCTGATCTCGCCCTTCGTCGGCCGCATCTACGACTGGTACAAGAAGCACGAGGGACGCGACTATGTCGGCAGCGAGGATCCCGGCGTGCAGTCGGTGAGCCGCATCTACGACTACTACAAGGCGAACGGCTTCGACACCGTGGTGATGGGCGCGAGCTTCCGCAACGTCGGTCAGATCGAGGCCCTGGCCGGCTGCGACCGCCTGACCATCAGCCCCGAACTGCTGGGTCAGCTGGGTGATATGCAGGGTTCGCTGGAGCGTCAGCTGGCGCCGGGCGGCACTGGCGAGTCTCGTGTGACGATGGACGAAGCGGGGTTCCGCTGGGGCATGAACGAAGACGCCATGGCAACCGAGAAACTCGCCGAAGGCATCCGCCAGTTCGCGCGCGATCAGGAAAAGCTGGAAGCCCTGTTGCCGGGCAAGCTGTAGTTCAGGAGCGCTCCAGCGCTGTCACGAGGTCGCGAAAGGCCTCGCGGTTGGATTCATTGAGGCTCATCAGGATACGGTGAGCCTCGAGCACCTTGCTCTTGACCACTTCTTCGGACTGGTCCTGGCTGGGCAGGTCGGCGAGCTGCTCTGGCGACGGCAGCGGCTGGTCGACAATATTGAACACCTGATCGAATCCCATGGATTGCAACAGCCGGGTGATGTCGTCGTGGGTAGTCACCAGCGTCGGCAGCATACCGACCTTCTGTCGCGACAGGATGGAGAGCTTGGCCAGTAGACCCAGCGTGGTGCTGTCGATGCTCCGGCTCTCGGTCAGGTCGATGACGATCGAGGAGAAATTCAGCGATGAGAATATCTTCTCGATGGTGGCGTCCAGCGCGGAGCACAGCGTCAGGCGGATCTCGCCGACGAATTTGAGGACGAACGTGCCGTCCTGCTCGGCGAACTGAATCCTACCAGTGCTCATGCAAGGTTCCTGCTGAGTACCAGCAACGCGATGTCATCAGGCATATCCTCCAAATCCGCCAGGCCCAACACCCGCTGGAGTCCCTCCAGCGTTCCGCCCGCTTCGCAGATCAGCGCGGGCAACCCGGCCTCCTTGTCTTTGAGGGTGTCGCCCGGCAAAAGGTCCAGGATGCCATCGGAAAGCAATGTCAGGCTGAACGCGTCCGGCAACGCGATCTCGTAGTCGTCGTAGGTCGCCTCGACGAACAGCCCGACCGGCAGCCCCTTGCCCTCGAGGTAGCGGGCCGCACCGTCGCTGTACATGACCGGCATCGGCAAGTGGCCGCCGATGCTGTAGTGCAGCAGGTTGCGCTCCTGGTCGATCACGCCGCCAAGCATGGTGACGTGCTTACCGAGCTTGCAATTGATCAGGCCGCGGTTGATGTGGTCGAGCACTTCGGATGGCTTGAACGCGCGCAGCGTCCCGCCCCGCCGCGATTCGTACAGCAGACGCGTGGTCATGAACTTCAGCAGGACGGTGACGAACGCCGACGAGGCCCCGTGGCCCGAAACGTCCGCCAGGTAGAACCCGATGCGGTGGTCGTCCACCCGGAAGTAGTCGACGAAATCGCCAGATAGATAGAGCGACGGGATGATTTGGTGGGCGAAGCTGAACTCGTCGAGGCTGCAGGGCGTGACCGGCAGCATGTTCATCTGCACCTGGCGACCCGCGTCCTGGTCCTCCTGCAGCAGATGCAGGCTGGCCTGCAGGTCGCGGTTGGCGGTCTCCAGCTGCTCGCGGTAACGCCGGTTCTCCAGGCGCAGGCGTGAACGATCGAGTGCGCGCCGCACCGAGTGCTCGAGCATGGCCAGGTCTTCGAGGGGTTTGATCAGGTAGTCGGCGGCGCCCAGGCGCAGGGCTTCGACCGCATCACTCATGACTCCGGCCCCGGAGACCACGATCACCGGAAGGTCGATCTGGCGCTCGCTGATCAGGCGGATCAGCTCCAATCCATCCATCTGCGGCATGCGCAGATCACAGATCACCAGGTCCGGGTGTTCGGCATCGAACAGCTCGATGCCACGCGGACCGTTGGGCGCCTGCAATACCCTGAAACCACTGTCATCCAGATAGGCAGCCAGGCTGGCTCGTACGACATCGTCGTCATCTATGATCAGCAGCGTCGCGCTTGGGTTATGCATGTTCCTACCAGGCGGAATCGCCAGGATGTTTGGCGAAAGCATAGGCCCTGCGCAAACGCCGGGCGTGGGATCTTTTCAAGGCGCAGACGGTACTCCCCTTCGATCTGCGTTTCAAGCCAGGCCAAGCCGCTCCGTCTGTGCTTTACAGCCTGAATTGGCGGGCGTTATAAGGGCTGGCACAACCAGACCCCAGAGGACAAAAACCATGACCCTGAGTGATCGGGACTACAGCGAAAAACGCGACTTCATCCGCATGCAGATCGAGACGGCGATCACCCTCACGGTCGGCGATCAGCAGCACACGGCGACCTGCCTGGACCTGTCCAGCACCGGCATGCAGGTGCTTGCCGCGACGCACGTGAAGATGGGCGACAGGCTCCGCGTGCATATCCCGTCCGAACACAACGAGCTGAAGGGGCTGGATGCCGAAACCGAAGTGGTCCGTGTCGGCACCCTGGACGATGGGCGCCAGAGCCTGGGGCTGGCAATTCTGTCGATGAATTGACGACTCCGCGGCTCCGCCGGGGCCCGTGCGCCGCCGCCAGGCTGCGAACGCCACAAACCCGGCGGGACGCGCGGCGCGGTCAGAAGTCGTCTTCGACCTGGCCGTCCTGAGTGCGGAACTCGCGATTTTGCAGGTAAGCGTTACGAATGAAGACGTAGCGATCGCCAGTGATCATCCGTTCCGCCGACAGCAGTTCGGCGCGCGTGTCGACTACGTCCAGCGCACGCGTGAGGTTGCGCGTCGGGATGTGATCCATGTACGGATAGGGCTGCAGGAACGCATCCGGCACGCGCCCCGCCGCATCGCGTACGGTGCTGGGCCCTAGCAACGGCAGCACCACATAAGGACCGCTGCCCAGCCCCCAGGCGCCGAGGGTCTGGCCGAAATCCTCGTCGTTGCGCTGCAGCCCCATACGGGTCGCCACGTCGAAAAAGCCGAACACGCCGAAGGTGGTGTTGAACAGGATCCGGCTGGTGTCGATACCGGCGTCGCGGACCTTGCCCTGCAGCAGGTCGTTGGTCAGTACCACAACGTCGCCCAGGTTGCTGAACACATTCCCGATGCCGTCCTCGAGGAACTGCGGGGTGACCTTCTGGTAGCCTTTGGCGAGCGGCTTCAGCGAGTAGGTGTCGACCGTATCGTTGAAGCGGAAGATGGCCCGGTTGACGCCTTCCCAGGGGTCCTCCTCAGCAGCCTGCAGCGACGCGCCGAACGCCGTTAGCGCGCCCATCAGGGCAACCTTGAAATACCCCATCCAATCCTTGCCGAGCATGTGCATCGCGGGCTTCCCCTCGTTCCGAATGGCGGCTTGCGCCGTACAAAGCGTGGAAGTATAGATCGATTGCACCCCGTTACGGCAGCCGGCAGACACGCGGCCAGGCAACGAACTTCGCTGGCCTCCGGCGGCTCAAAGCCGGGACAAGCCCAGCCCCGCTGGTTTAACCTTCTTTACATCGAGCGCTGGCAATTCGCCGCCCGACAACCTTCGAGGACGCAACATGCCGGAACATGATCTGCAGTCGCAGCTTGCAGAGCTGCGCAGTCAACTGGCCCAGGACGCACCGCTGTCGGAGGAGGAGCGCGCCCAACTGCAGGCGATCGCCCATGACATCGAACTGCGCCTGGCCAACGCGGGAGTGGTAGAGCAGAACGATTCGCTGGTAGACGGCGTCAACCTGGCGGTGGAGCGATTCGAGGTCAGCCACCCCAACACGGCGATGACCCTGCGCAACATCATGCAGACCCTGGCGAACATGGGGATCTAGCCCGGCCATCAGGTCATCATCCGGGCGAGTCAGCAGATGACCCGCCCCGCTTCTCCACTGCAGCCACGGCGAACGCAGCGCCAGCGCGCTACTGGCGCACCAGCCTGCCGTTGGCCGCGGTCAACGCTCCACTGCTGCGGTACGGGTTGATGTCCAGCCCGCCGCGACGCACATAGCGTGCGTGAACGTGCAGCCATTCGGGCTGCAGCAGACGCTGCAGATCGAGGAAGATCCGCTCCACGCACTGTTCGTGGAAATCGGCGTGCTGGCGAAAGCTCACCAGATACGCCAGCAGGCTGCCAGGGTCCAGCGCCGCGCCACGATAGCCAACCTCCAGCGTGCCCCAGTCCGGTTGGCCGGTGACCGGACAGTTGGATTTCAACAGATGACTGTGGACCCACTCCTCCACCTGGCGCTCCGGATCACAGCGCAACAGGTGTGCGCGTGGTGAATCGTAGTGTTCGATACGGATATCCAGATCGTCGATGCAGGCGCCCGCCGGCAGGGCGATTCCCTCCTGCGCCACCGCTTCCAGCGTTCGCAAACGCACACCTACCGCTTTGCCCGCCGCAGCGGACAGATCACGGACCATCACCTCGGCCAGGGCTTCGCGACTGTCGAACACCGACTGGTTCAGCGAGTTGAGGTAGAGCTTGAACGACTTGGACTCGATGATGTTCGGCGAGTCCGCCGGGATACTGAATTCGCCAATGGCCACCACCGGCTTGCCGGACGGCAGCAGCCAGGACAGCTCGTAGCAGTTCCAGATATCCACCCCGCGATAGGGCAAGGTTTCTGCGGTCAGCCCGAGTTCCGCCCACTTGGTGGTTCGGGATATGGGGAAAAGCTGCTCGGGGCTGTAGGTCGCGACATAAGCGCTGGACTTGCCCAGCGGCGACGATTCGGCGGGGTGCTGCATGGCGGGAACCTGTACGAAAAACGAGCGCCAGTTTAGCGGTTCCCGCCGCATTTCGACATCGCGCCGGCATCGCAGTCGGCGCGGCGGCGATCGCCTACTGGCGCATGCCGCGGCCACTCTTGAGCAGGAGGATGCACCACAGGTACATCAGCACGGCCGCCACCGCCATGAAGCTGATCGCGATGCCGATGCGAATGTCCGAGACGCCGAGAATGCCGTAGCGGAACGCGTTGACCATATGCAGGATCGGGTTGGCCAGCGACAACGTCTGCCAGAACGGTGACAGCAGGTTGATCGAATAGAACACCCCACCCAGGTAGGTCAACGGCGTCAGCACGAAAGTCGGGATGATGGAGATGTCATCGAAGTTGCGCGCGAACACCGCGTTGATGAAGCCGCCCAAGGCGAAGATTGTCGAGGTCAGGGTGATGACCAGCAGAGTGACGCCCAAGTGATGCACCTGCAGGTCGGTGAAGAACATCGACAGCAGCGTCACGATCAGCGCCACCGCCAGCCCGCGGGTGATTCCGCCCAGCGCGAAGCCGATCAGGATCACGTGCGGCGATACCGGGGACACCAGCAGTTCCTCGATGGAGCGCTGGAATTTGCTGCTGAAAAAGCTCGAGACCACGTTGCTGTAGGAGTTGGTGATCACCGACATCATGATCAGCCCCGGCACGATGTACTCCATGTAGCTGAAGCCGCCCATCTCGCCGATTCGCGAGCCGATCAGGTTTCCGAAGATCACGAAGTACAGCACCATGGTGATTGCCGGGGGCAGCAGCGTCTGCGGCCAGATTCGCGTATAGCGGCGGATCTCGCGGTGCACGATGGTCTGCAGCGCCACCATGTTGGGACGGAATTCGGGATTCATTTGGCCACCTTGGGCAGGTTGTTCTCCACCATCGACACGAACAGCTCCTCCAGGCGATTGGTCTTGTTGCGCAGGCTCAGGACCTCGATACCCTGCGCCGAGAGCAGGCGGAACAGGTCG
Organism: Stutzerimonas stutzeri; assembly: GCA_002339675.1. Taxonomy (GTDB): domain Bacteria; phylum Pseudomonadota; class Gammaproteobacteria; order Pseudomonadales; family Pseudomonadaceae; genus Stutzerimonas; species Stutzerimonas stutzeri_O. Next base: position 155,268 of record DDKB01000016.1, on the reverse strand, counting down.
GTGATGCCCTGGCTCTTGTCCACCTGCACCTCCAGGGTGTGGTGGTCGATCAGCCGTGCCGGATACGGCCCCAGATCCGGCGGCACCAGCTGCGATTCCTTCAGGTCGAGCAGGAAGGTCTCGACGTGCAGCTGCTTGAGCAGCTCGCGCATGCTGGTGTTCTTGACGATCTGCCCGTGATCGATGATGCCGATGTTGCGGCACAGCTGCTCGGCCTCTTCCAGGTAGTGCGTGGTGAGGATGATGGTGATGCCTTCACGGTTGAGCTCCGTGAGAAAGGTCCACATCGAGCGGCGCAGCTCGATGTCGACACCCGCGGTGGGCTCGTCGAGGATCAGCAGGCGCGGCCGGTGAATCAATGCCCGGGCGATCATCAGGCGTCGCTTCATGCCGCCCGACAGCATGCGCGAGGACACATCACGCTTGTCCCACAGCCCGAGCTGGTTGAGGTACTGCTCGGCGCGCTCCTTCGCCACCTTGGACGGGATGCCGTAATAACCGGCCTGCGTGACGAGGATGTCGAAAGCCTTCTCGAACTGGTTGAAGTTGAATTCCTGGGGCACCACGCCCAGGCAGCGCTTGAGCCCGCCCGGGTCGCGATCGAGATCGTGGCCGAACACGTTCACAGTGCCGCCGGTCTTGTTTACCAGCGTGGAGAGGATGCCGATGGTGGTCGACTTACCGGCCCCGTTGGGCCCCAGCAAGGCGAAGAAGTCGCCTTCGGCCACATCGAGGTCGATGCCCTTGAGGGCTTCGAAGCCGTTTCCGTAAACCTTGGTCAACTGCCGGATCGAGAGAGCCGTACTCATAAAAAATGCACACAACGCTGAGGGATTCAGAGTAGATAAGGGCGCAGCGGCGCAATTGCAACTCGGCATGCAGGTCGCGCTCGGCGAGGAGCGCGAGACAGGACCGAATCGCGCGTTTCGGTCACTCATGAAACTCACACAGCGGTTGTCAGTCACTATCGAATACCTGCCGCGTCGACCTGACCCTTCACCCCCCGGGTCCCGAACGCCTATGCTGATCGGGCCGCCCACGTTCACAAGGAACCCTCCATGACCCTGCTCTGGCTGCTCGTGTTACTGCTCGGCATCGCCGTGATCGCCCACCTGCGCGTCTCGCCCGTGCCCGCGCTGGCGATCGTCGCCGCGTACCTGCTGCTGATGGGCGCGGCCGATGACACGCCCGCACTGCTTATGCTGATCCTCTGGCTGGCGCTGATCGCCGTGGCGGTGCCACTGCTGGTTGCGGATCTGCGCATCCGCTATTTCAGCGGGCCGATGTTCGACTGGTTCAAGAAGGTACTGCCGCCGATCTCCGACACCGAGCGCGACGCCATCGACGCCGGCAGCGTCTGGTGGGACGGAGAGCTGTTCAGCGGCCGCCCGAACTGGAACACCCTGCTCGGCTACCCCAGGGCGACGCTGACCGAGGAAGAGCAGGCCTTCATCGACGGACCCACCGAGACGCTGTGCGCCCTGGTCAACGACTGGGAGGTCGGCCAGCGCCTCGACCTGCCGCAGGAGGCCTGGGACTACATCAAGTCCGAAGGCTTCTTTGCCCTGATCATTCCCAAGGAATACGGCGGCAAGGGCTTCTCCGCCTATGCGCATTCGCAGGTGGTCATGAAGCTGGCCACCCGCAGCGGCGACCTTGCCAGCACCGTGATGGTGCCCAACTCGCTCGGCCCGGCCGAGCTGCTGCTGCACTACGGCACCGAGGAGCAACGCAACCATTACCTGCCACGCCTGGCCAATGGCACCGATATTCCCTGCTTCGCCCTGACCGGTCCCTACGCCGGCTCCGACGCGGGCGCGATGAACGACAGCGGCGTGATCTGCAAAGGGCAGTGGCAAGGTGAGGAAGTCATCGGCCTGCGGCTGAACTGGGAGAAGCGCTACATCACCCTCGGCCCGGTCGCCACCCTGCTCGGTGTTGCCTTCAAGACCTACGACCCCGAGCATCTGCTCGGCGACGAGGACGAGCTGGGCATCAGCCTGGCGCTGATTCCAACCGATACCGCCGGCGTCGAAATCGGCCGCCGTCACCTTCCCCTGGGCGCGGCCTTCATGAACGGGCCGAACTGGGGCAAGGATGTCTTCGTACCGCTGGAAGCCATCATCGGCGGGCGCGAGATGATCGGCAAAGGCTGGATGATGCTGATGAACTGCCTCTCGGTGGGCCGCTCCATTTCGTTGCCGGCGACCGGCGTGAGCGCCGCCAAGGCCTGCAGCTACGTCTCCGGCCGCTACGCGCAGATCCGTGAACAGTTCAACGTGCCGCTGGCCGCCTTTGAGGGGATCCAGGAGCCATTGGCACGCATCGGCGGCAATGCCTGGCTGATGGACAGCGCACGCATTCTTACCGCCAACGCGGTAGACCTTGGTGAGAAACCGTCGGTGCTCTCGGCCATCCTCAAGTATCACCTCACCGAACGGGGCCGCGCGTGCGTCACCGACGCCATGGATATCCACGGCGGCAAAGGCATCATCATGGGGCCGAACAACTACCTGGGCCGGTTGTGGCTGTCGGCACCGATTTCGATCACCGTCGAGGGTGCCAACATCCTCTCGCGGAACCTGATGATCTTTGGCCAGGGAGCGATCCGCTGCCATCCCTTCGTCCTGCGCGAAATGGAGCTGGTGCACGAGCCCGACCGCGACGAAGCGGTGAAGAAGTTCGACAGGTTGCTGATGCAGCACATCGGTTTCGCCGTCAGCAACACGGCCAGCACCTTGGTGCTCGGGCTGACCTTCGGTCTGCTCGGCAAGGCCCCCGGCACCGAGTTGACCCGTCCCTACTTCCGCGCCCTGGATCGCATCGCCGCGGCCTTCGCGATGCTCGCCGACCTGTCGATGATGCTACTGGGCGGCGAGCTCAAGCGTCGCGAACGCCTGTCGGCGCGGCTGGGCGACGTGCTCAGCCACCTGTATCTTGCGTCCGCCGCGCTCAAGCGCTATCACGACCTCGGCCACCCGGCCGAACAGGCGCCGCTGCTGCGCTGGGCATTGGAAGATTGCCTGTGCAAGGCCGAGCGCGCGCTGGCGGGCACGCTGGAGAACTTCCCCAACCGCCTGCTCGGCGGCGTCCTCCACGTGCTGGTATTTCCGTTCGGCGCGCGGCACAAGGGCCCGTCCGATGCACTGGACGCCGAAGTCGCGGCGATCCTCGGCCGTCCCGAGGGGGACCCGGCACTGGAGCAGATTCTCGACGGCGTCTACCGCCCGCAGGGCGCCAGCGAAGCCTTCGGAGCACTGCGCGAGGCCTTCGACGCCCTGGCCGCTGCGCAACCGCTGCAGAAAAAGCTTTACAAGGCACTCAAGACCGGCGAATTCAAGCCCGCCGCGCATGAGGACCCGATCAGCGCCGCCCTTGCGGCCGGCGTACTGGATGCCTCAGAGGCCGAGCAACTCACCGCGGCCGAAGCAGCTCGGCGCAAGGTCATCAGCGTTGACGATTTTGACAAGGCGCAACTTGAGCTGACCGAGGGGAAGATCCGCTGATTCGTTGAAATCGATCACCAGCGTTGGCTGCACACGCGGACCCCGCGCGGCGCCCTTCTCCTGTAAGAGACGCGCCCCGCGGCAGACAGCGCGGCTCGGGTACAAAAGCTTCGCCCCGAGTCGGCCGCCTGCAAGGGGCCGCGTCCAGCGCACTTCTCCTGTGGAAGCCGCGCCCCGCGGCGAACTGCGCTGGCTCGAAACCTGAAAGCAGTTCCCATCGCTGAACCCGCAGACAGCCGCGATTCAGAGCCTGCCTCAGCCTACCGTCCGACGATCGCCCCAGCCCGGCACCGAACCCAGGGTAGCCCGCCGAGTCAACAGCACACGCCCCAATTAACCCCGGCGCCCGTATAATCGCGCGCCCAATCGACACAGGTGAACCATGGCCAACCCATACCACGACCACAATCTGGCTCTTCTGGCCCATTTGCGCGGCATCCTGCTGGCGATGGGCGAAACCGAGCAGGTATCGGAAGAAAGCCACGCGCTGTTCCTCGAACGCTTCGACGAGCTGATCATGAACCTGCAAAACGTGCCGGAAGAGCGGCACATGGGTCAGGACATGATCTGCCAGGTCTTCCATCGTTACCCGCAGATTGCTCACCTGGTGCCGCGCGATCTGCTCTGGTATTTCGGCGGCGACTGCCTGCATTTCATGCCGGATGAAGAAATCGAGCTCTTCCAGCGCCTGGAAGAGCGGCGCTACGAAGCCGAGGAAAACGACGAGCCGTTCGACTGGAACATGGAACGGCAGCTGATGAGCATGCCGGACGAAGGCCCCCGCCACTGACCCTCGCCCGGACGTAGCGGCGAACCGAGGCCAGCTTGCCGGACTCAGCGGGCCTCGCACCCACGTTTCAACAGAACGCTAGGTAGCGCTGAGCAACTCAGCCAAGGGCTGCCCAAGCTCGATCAGGGCTGGTTCGCCGCCTCGGCCGCCTTGATCAGGTCTGCGCCGATCTCGCCTTCGAACTTTTTCCACACGGGCCGCATCGCTTCGCGCCATTCCCCGCGCTGCTCCGGGGTCAGCCGAATGATCTCGGTCTTGCCCGACTCGGCGATCGTGCGCTTGGCCTTCTGGTTCAGCTCATCGGCCTGACGGTTCACCTCGACGGTCACGTCCTGCACGACCTGCTCCAGCTCGCTGCGCACGTCATCCGGCAGGCCCTGCCAGAACTGGGTGTTGGTGATCACCATGTAGTCGATCAGGCCGTGGTCGGACTCGGTGATGTACTTCTGCACCTCATGCACCTTCTGGCTCTCGTAGTTCGACCAGGTGTTCTCTGTGCCATTGACCACACCCGTCTGCAGTCCTTGATAGACCTCGGCGAAGCTCATCTTGCGCGGGTTGGCCCGCACCGCCTTGAACTGTTCCTCCAGTACCCGCGACGCCTGCACGCGGAATTTCAGCCCGCGCGCATCCTTGGGCTCGCGCAGCGGCTTGTTGGCCGACATCTGCTTGGTGCCGTTGTGCCAGTAGGCCAGGCCGGTGATGTTCTTGTCTTCCATGGCGGTCAGCAATGTCTTGCCCTGCGGGCCGCTCTGGAAGCGATCTGCGGCCGCCAGGTCATCGAACAGGAACGGCAAATCGAAGATCTGGATCGACTTGTCGTACTGCTCGAACTTGGCCAGCGATGGCGCCAGCAACTGCACATCGCCGATCAGCAGCGCCTCCATTTCCTTGCCGTCGCCAAACAGCGAGGAGTTCGGGTAGACCTCCACCGTCACCTTGCCGGGCAGGCGTTCTTCGGCCAGCTTCTTGAACAGCAGCGCGCCCTGCCCTTTGGGCGTGTTGTCCGCCACCACATGGGAGAACTTGATGACGATGGGCTCGGCATGCGCCCCAACGGCGATGGAAAAAGAAAACGCGCAGGCGAGCGTCTTGAGTGTGTTACTCAACATGGAAGTACCCCTCTTGTTTTTGTCGGTTGGTACGTTTGCGGGCACCGCGTCGCGGTCAGGGGACCGCTTGCCCGGCACGTTGCAGCAGGCGACGGGCACGGCCGATGACCGGTGCATCGATCATGTGCCCATCGACCACGAAGACGCCCTCGCCTGACGCACCGGCCGCGAGGACGCGTTGCGCCCAGGCCAGTTCGTCAGCGCTGGGCATCAACGTTTCGTGCACCACAGCCACCTGGCTGGGGTGAATGCACAGCACGCCGCCGAAGCCCATGTCGCGGGCGTCGGCAGCGAATCGGGCGAGGCCCGGCAGGTCCCGGATATCGGGAAACACGCTGTCAAGTGGCGCCGCTAGCCCGGCCAGCCGTGACTGCAGCAGCAGCTCGTAGCGGGCCTGGTCGAGGATGCACCCGGCCGCCGGCGTGCCACTGGCGAGCCCCAGGTCCAGGCCCAGGTCCAGCGCGCCGAAAGACAGCCGCTCGACGCCGCCGGCCGCGGCAATGCCCGCCAACGCGGCCAGCCCGCGGGCGCTTTCGACAATCGGCCAGACCGGTTTGCCGCTTGCGGCGGCCGCGGTTACCTGGGCGGCGCTTTCAGCCTTGGGCAGTACGACACCGGCCACCCCGGCGTACGCGGCGCATAGCGCCAGGTCCCCGGCCTGCTGCGCGTGCCCGGCGGCGTTGATCCGCACCCGCACCCGAGCGCCCGGGTTGGCATCCAGAAAGGCCGCGAGCTGGTCACGTGCCTGCGCCTTCAGCTGCTCGGCGACGGCATCCTCCAGGTCGACGATCACCGCGTCGGCACGGGTTGCCAGTGCCTTCGGAATACGCTCGGGGCGGGTCGCCGGGACGAACAGTGCGGTGCGGACGATGTTCGGGTTCATGGCTGCTCCTGAATCGCTGAGGTGAGGCCCGCTCGCCGGGCAACGGCAGGCGCCGCCAACGCGAACCACCACGCGCCCGACATGCCGGTCAAACCGCCCCCTGCGCGCGCAGGCGCTGGATATCGTCCGCGGCGTAGCCCAGTTCCCGCAGGAGCGCGTCGGTGTGCTGGCCCAGCGCGGGAATCGGGTCCATGCGCGGCGCAAACGCACTGTTGCGCCCCGGCGGCAGCAACGCCGGCAGGCGGCCGGCCGGACTGCCGACCTCGCTCCAGCGCTGGCGCGCCTCCAGCTGCGGATGCGCCCAGACCCCGGCCATGTCGTTGACATGGGCATTGGCGATCGGCGCGGCATCCAGGCGCGCGATCACCTCATCAGCGCTCAGGCTGCCGAACGCCTCGACAATGATCGCGCGCAAGGCCTCGCGGTGTTCCGAACGCTGGGAGTTACTGCAAAAACGCGTATCGCTGGTCAGCGCGGGCTGCAGCAGGACCTTCTCGCAGAACAGCAACCACTCGCGCTCGTTCTGCAGGCCGAGCATCACGGTGCCGCCGTCGCCGGTCGGGAATGGCCCGTAGGGGTAGATGGTCGCGTGCGCGGCACCGGCGCGCGGGGGTGGCGGTGCGCCTTCGTAGGCGTAGTACAGCGGGTAGCCCATCCATTCGACCAGGCTTTCGAGCATGGAAACGTCGACGCGGCTGCCCTCGCCCGTTTTGTCGCGCAACATCAGTGCCGAGAGGATGCCGGTGTAGGCGTACATGCCGGCGGCGATGTCGGCGATGGAGCAGCCGGCCTTGGCCATCTCGGTCTCGCCCGGCCCGCCGGTGACCGAGAGAAAGCCGCCCTCGCTCTGGATCAGCAGGTCGTAGGCCTTCTTCTGTTCGTAGGGGCCACCCTCGCCGTAGCCGGAAATGTCACAGACGATCAGTCGCGGGAAGCGCTCGTGCAGCGCCTCGAAGGAGAGCCCCATGCGCGCCGCGGCGCCCGGCGCGAGGTTCTGCACCAGCACGTCGGCCTTCGACAGCAGCTGGTCCAGCACTTCGCCTGCGGCAGGTTGCTTGACGTCCAGGGTCAGGCTTTCCTTGGATCGATTGGTCCAGACGAAATGCGAGGCGAGGCCGTCGACCCGCTCGTCGTAGCCGCGGGCGAAGTCGCCGGCACCGGGCCGCTCGATCTTGATCACCCGTGCGCCGAGGTCGGCCAGCTGGCGCGTGCAGAACGGCGCGGCGATGGCGTGCTCGAGGCTGACCACGGTGATGCCATCGAGCGGGCGGGGTTTGACTTGGTTCTTGTTCATGTTCGGTTCCTGCACATTCGGCGTAGGGTGGAAATCGGCGAAGCCATTTCCACGCGTTTGTTCAAGCCCCTAGGGACTCTGGCGCCCCTTTGGTGGATGAGGCTTCGCCGTCATCCACCCTACGAGTCAGGCCAGCCATGCAGGGTGGGCTTCAGCCCACCAATCTGCCTGCCGGTGGGCTAAAGCCCACCCTACCCACTCACCGCAGAACGCCCAGATCGTCGACCTCACGCAGCCGCCAGACCGTCTCGATCATTTCGTCTGCCGCAGAGGGTTTGCGCGCCGCGGAGAACTGCACCAGACGGCGGAATTTGTCTTCCAGCTCGCTGCGGCTCAGGGTGTTGCCCGGATCGCCCTTGGGTTCATCGATGGCGCCGTGCAGCGTGCGGCCGTCGGCCGTCTCGACCGTCACACGACCGAGCCAGCGTGCGGGATAGGCGGCGTCCACCAGAGGATCGAGGGTCATCGAGACCTTCTCGCGGAACGCGCCGACGCGAGGGTCGCTGAGCGCATAACTGTGGAATTCGGTCAGCCCGGCCTTGCCATACAGGGCGATCAGGCCGAGCACCGTGCCCATGCTGAACTTCGCCTGATGCACCGTCTGCGGCACGGTCACGCGGCCGAGCACATCGATGGCGCCCTGGTGCACGCGGGCGGTGACCGACGCAATGTCCTCGTCCCGCAGCCCTTCGCGCTGCATCAGCGCCAGCAGTGCATCGGCCGCCGGGTGGGTATGGCGGCACGAGGCGTGGAATTTGAAAGAGGTCTCGGCCAGCGCCCAGCGGCTGCCGAGGCGATTCGACAATTTGCTCGGATCGGCGTCGCTGGACATACCCGCCGCCATGCCCTGCTCGCCCTCGAGAATGTTCTGCGCTCCGGTCAGGCCATCTGCGGTCAGGTAGGCGGCGAGCAGGCCATCGGCGGCGGCCTTGGCGGTGTGTAGCTGCTTGGAGTCCGCCGCGTCGCGCAAAAATTCCCAGAGTCCGGCGGCCTGGGTGCCGGCGCTGCCCAGCAGATCAGTGAACTGCTGCTGGTCGAAGTCCATCAGCTTACCGACGGCCACCGCCGCGGCCAGGGTGCCGACCGTCGCGGTGGTGTGGAAGATGCGGTAGTGCGAGCGCCCCAGGAACTCACCGATACGAATGCCCGCCTCGTAGCCGGCCACCGAGGCCACCAGCAATTCGCGGCCTGACTTGCCGAGATCCTGCGCCGCCGCCAGCGCAGCGGGAAACACCACCGTGGCCGGGTGCAGCACCGAGCTGTTGTGCAAGTCGTCCTGCTCGACCAGATGCGAGCTGGCGGCGTTCACCAGCGCGGCGAAATAAGCCGAGCTGCTTTGGCCGTTGACCAGGACGCGCGCCGGGCCATCGGCCGGGCCCATCTTCTGCGCGTAACGCTCGAACAGCGGGATTGGATGCGCGCCTGCGCTGGCCAGGGCTGAGCCGAGCCAGTCGAGAAACAAATCCTCGGTGCGCGCCAGGACGGCGTCGGGGATCTGTTCGTAACGCAGACCAGCGAGGAATTCGGTCAACGCCTGGGTGTGCTGGCTCATGCGCCAGACTCCATCAGGTTGGACAGTTCGATAAGGTTGGAATCGGGGTCGCGCAGGTACACCGAGCGGATTGGTCCGGTGGCTCCGGTACGCTTGACTGGTCCTTCGACAATGGCGACCTGCTGCGCTTCAAGATGCGCGATCACCTGCTCCAAAGGTGTGGCGACGATGAAACAAAGGTCCGCCGAACCCGGCGTGGGCCGCTCCGCCTTGGGCTCGAATTCGCGCCCGACCTGGTGCAGGTTGATCTTCTGGCTGCCGAAGGTCAGCGCTTGGCGCCCTTCGCCGAAGGTCACCGCCTGCATGCCGAGCACGCGGGTGTAGAAGTCGACGGTTGCGTCGAGATCGGCGACGGTGAGGACCAGATGGTCGAGGTGGTCGATTTGCATGGTTTCTCCTTGATCAATGCCCGCGTGGATGTGCTTCGCGACATCCACCCTACAAACCTGCCGCCGTAGGGTGGAAAACGGCGAAGCCTTTTCCACGCGTTGGTCCGACTCTGCTCGGATGCATCGCCTGTTGGCAGCGTCAGAAACTGCGCGGCAGCTCGAGCAGGTGCTCGGCCACGTACGACAGGATCAGGTTGGTGGAGATCGGCGCGACCTGGTACAGCCGCGTCTCGCGGAATTTACGTTCGACGTCGTATTCGTTGGCGAAGCCGAAGCCGCCGTGGGTCTGCAGGCAGGCGTTGGCGGCCTCCCAGCTGGCCTTCGCCGCCAGGTATTTGGCCATGTTCGCCGCCGCTCCGGCATTGCGCCCGGCGTCGTATTCCTCGCAGGCGCGCCAGCGCATCAGGTCGGCCGCCTCGATCTCGATATGCGCCTCGGCAATGGGAAACTGCACCCCCTGGTTCTGCCCGATGGGCCGGCCGAACACGACACGATCGCGCGCGTACTGCGCGGATTTCTCGATGAACCAGCGGCCGTCGCCGATGCACTCGGCGGCGATCAGGGTGCGCTCGGCATTCAGCCCGTCGAGGATGTAGCGAAAGCCCTTGCCCTCCTCGCCGATCAGGCTGCTGGCGGGGATTTCCAGGTTGTCGAAAAACAGCTCGTTGGTTTCGTGGTTGACCATGTTGGCGATCGGCTGCACGGTCAGGCCGTTGCCGATGGCCTCACGCAAGTCGACGAGAAAGATCGACATGCCGTCGGACTTCTTCTTCACCTCGGCCAGCGGCGTGGTGCGCGCCAGGAGGATCATAAGGTCCGAATGCTGGATGCGCGAGATCCACACCTTCTGGCCATTGATGACGTACTTGTCGCCCTGCTTCACCGCCGTGGTCTTGATCTTGGTCGTGTCGGTGCCGGTGGTCGGCTCGGTCACGCCCATGGACTGCAGGCGCAGCTCACCATTGGCCAGCTTGGGCAGGTAGGTACGCTTCTGCTCCTCGCTACCGTTCCTGAGCAAGGTGAACATGTTGTACATCTGCCCGTGGATGGTGCCGGAGTTACCGCCGCAGCAGTTCACTTCCTCGAGGATCACCGAGGCCTCGGCCAGGCCAAGGCCTGAGCCGCCGTATTCTTCCGGAATCATCGCTGAGAGCCAGCCGGCTTCGGTCATCGCCTTGACGAAGGCTTCCGGGAAACCCTTCTCCTCGTCGAGCTTGCGCCAGTAGTCGGCGGGAAATTCAGCACAGAGGGCGCGAACGCCTTCGCGGATGGCGTTGTATTCCTCGTTCAGGTACGGATTCATCTCGATTCCTCAGAAAAATGGGCGACGGTGAATAGGTCGACCTCTCCCCCTCACCCCAGCCCTCTCCCTCAGGGAGAGGGGGCTGCATTCGCTTTCGACTTGATTGACTGCCAGGGCCTTTACCTTGAAATCCACCAGCCGATGATCTTCTGCGGCTGACTATCTGCCGCGGCCCTGACGCCCTGCAGATGCAGTCCCCTCGCCCCCCCTGGGGAGAGGGTGAGGGGCCGGAGTCCCGCCACGCACCTCACTCGAATTCCACTTCAGCCTTCTGCGCCAGGCCGTTGTGGTCGCCGGCCCAGAGCTCCGCCTTGCCCGGCTCGACGATGCGGCCGCCAACCTCGAAGGGTTGCGGTACCGTCAACGGGCGCAGGGCGCGATAGGCGAAGCGACGCAGGCGCGCTTGGGGATTGGCGCGGCAGAAGGCGCGTAGGTTGAGCGTGGCGATCAGCGGACCGTGAACGACCAGCCCGGCATAGCCTTCGGCTTCGGTGACATAGGGCCAGTCGTAATGGATACGGTGGCCGTTGAAGGTGACGGCTGAATAGCGGAACAGCAGCGTCGGCGTCGGCGTCACCGCCTCGCGCCACTGACCGGCGACCATCGGCTCGCCGCTGGCGGTTTTCGGCGGGCTGGGTTCGCGGTAGACGATGTCCTGCTCTTCGCGGATGGCCAGACGGCCCTCCTGCCGGTACTCGTGCTGCACCGTGACGAACAGCAGCGCGCCAGTGCGCCCCTGCTTTTCCTCGATGTGGGTGATGGTCGAGACACGCGTCGCCTCGGCTCCGGCGGTCAGCGGTTCGATGAACTCGACACGGCCGCCGGCCCACATCCGGTTGCGGTTGTCAGCCGGCGGCAGGAAGCCTCCGCGGGCTGGATGGCCATCCTCGCCCAGCCCAAACTCCGCCACTGGCTCCTGAAAGAAACACCACTGCCACAACGGCGGCAGGGCCTCCCCGTGGGCAGGCGTCGCCTCGCCCAGCGTGGCGGCGATGCGCATCAGCAGGTTGCGGCTGAGCTGATCGTGTACCGCTTCGCTACGGCCGATCCAGTCGGTTACGTCAGTCATCCCAGGCTCCGGCTGTGTGGTTTGTCGTAGGATGCGTCGGCTTGCCGCGTTCGGGAATTTGCATTTATCGACACCAGCGTTCGGATAAGCTGAACGCCATTGCCTCTGCCGCGAGCCTGTCTGATGCATTTCGATCTCTCCGACCTGCGCCTGTTCATCCATATTGCCGAGTCGCCCAGCCTGACCCAGGGCGCGCGTCGGGCGCACCTTTCACCGGCGGCGGCCAGCGCCCGGGTCAAGGCGCTCGAAGGGCAGCTCGGCAGCCGGCTGCTGTACCGCGACAGCCGGGGCGTGGCATTGACGCCCGCCGGGCAGACACTGCTGCAGCACGCACGGCTGATCATGCGCCAGGTGGACTACCTCAAGGGCGAGTTCGCCGAATACGGCACCGACTCGACCGGGCATATCCGCATCTTCGCCAACACCACGGCGGTCACCGAGTTCCTGCCCGAAGTGCTGGCCGGCTTTCTCGCTGAGCGCCCCGGCGTCACTGTGGATCTGCAGGAGCGCCTGAGCCGCGACATCGTGCGTGGCGTGCTCGACGGCAGTACCGACATGGGCATCATCGCCGGCCCGGTCCAGGCCGAGGGCCTGCAGAGCCTGCACTTCAGCACCGACCGCTTGCTGCTCGCCGTACCGCAGGGGCATCCGCTGGCCGCACTGCCGCGGGTCACCCTGCGCCAGACGCTGAGCTTCCGGCATATCGGCCTGCACGAAGGCAGCACGCTGCTGACCTTTCTGCGTGACCAGGTGGAGGGGCTCGGCGGCACGTTGTCGCTGCGCATTCAGCTGTCCAGTTTCGAAGCCGTGTGCCGCATGATCGAAGCCGGGGTCGGCATCGGCATCATTCCCGAATCCGCCGCGCGCCGGCACAGCCGGACCATGCAGCTCGCGTTGGTCGAGCTGGACGAGCCCTGGGCGATTCGCGAACGCAGCATTCTTGTCCGGGAGCTCGACGCACTGCCCGGCAGCGTGCGGGCCCTGATCGCGACATTGCGGCCGGGACAAAACGGTCCGTTTGAGCCAAGCTCTACCGGAGGCGGCGAGACAGCGCCCCGCTGATCGGGCGACCCGACAGCGCCGGCCGCCGCCCCGCTCGGCTCGCTGCGCTGGAAAATGTCCCGAGTGTTGAATCCTCGGCGAAATGTGCTGCCCAAGCTGGCATATACCGACCCAGCCCATCGGCGGCGGGCCGGACAGTTCCGGCATTCGACGGTTATCACGGCAGATCGACGCGGATCAACGCAGGCTGCCAAAACGGACTTACTTGCTCAAGGTTGTTGCCATGACGTCCCTTCTTGCCCCCATCAGTTCGCTGCTGGCCGGTGTCGCTTTTCTTCTGCTCGGCCACGGCCTGCTGAACACCCTCCTGACGCTGCGAGGCGTCGCCGAAGGCTATTCGACCGGCCTGATCGGCCTGCTGATGTCCGGCTATTTCGCAGGCTTTCTGATCGGCACCTGGCTGGCGCCGTCGCTGATCCGCCGGATCGGCCATATCCGCACCTTTGCCTTTTACGCCGCGCTGGCTTCGGTCGCCGTGCTGCTGCACGTACTCATCGTCAACCCGTGGGTGTGGCTGGCGCTGCGCCTGATGTACGGCGTGGCCCTGGTGACGCTGTACATGGTCATCGAGAGCTGGCTCAACGCTCAGGTCAGCGGCGAGAAGCGCGGCCAGGTGTTCGCCCTGTACATGGCCGTCAACCTCGGTTCGCTGGCTGCAGCGCAGCAGTTACTGAGCCTCGACAGCCCGATGAACTTCACGCTGTTCGCCCTGGCGGCGATCCTCATCTGCGCGGCGCTGATGCCGATCACGCTGACCCGCCAGGCCCAGCCGGCGCAGCCGGACATGCCCGCTACCGACCTGCTGCAGCTGGCCCGGATCGCACCGCTGCCGCTGATGGCAGCCGGCATCTCGGGCCTGACGCTCGGTGGTTTCTGGGGCCTGGCGCCGGTGTACGCCTCGCAGAGCGGCTTCGATGCGTCGGGCGTCGGCCTGCTGATGAGCGTGACCATTCTGGGCGGCGCCGTGCTGCAGTGGCCCATCGGGCTGTTCTCCGATAAGCACGACCGGCGCCAGGTGATGCTCTGGGTGGTCGCAATCGCAGCCATCATCGGCGGGCTCATCACCCCGCTGACCTCCGGGCCGCTGTTGCTCGGAATGATGTTTCTCTGGGGCGGCCTGGCCTTCTCGATCTACTCGATCGCCGTGGCGCAGATGGTCGACCAGCTCCACCCGGACGAGATCCTCTCCGGCTCCAGCGGGCTGCTGCTGGCCAACGGCTTTGGCGCCGCCTTCGGCCCGGTGATTGCGGGCGGGTTGATGAGTTTCTTCGGACCCAAGGCGCTGCCGCTGTTCTTTGCCGTCACCCTGGCCTTTCTGGCGGTATATTCCTACTTCCGTTCGCGCCGGGTGTTCGACCTGGTCACCGAGCCGCACGGGCACTTCACGCCCATGCTACGCACCAGCCACACCGTGCTGGAGCTGATGCCCGACACCCCGGAAAGCGAGCTCAAGGACAGCGAAACCGTCGAATCGCCGGACGACGAGGGGCTTGAAGAGGACCTCGTCGAGCCGCGTACCGGCACCGGCTAGGGCATACCCGGCGCCGAGCGGCGCATCGCCGGGCAGGGCTAGAAGTCCACCTTGCCGCGGCCGGCCTTGATCGCGCCGCGCTTGCTCTTGCCTTCCAGACGCCGCTTCTTCGAGCCCAGCGTTGGGCGCGTCGGGCGGCGGGCCTTTTCCACCTTGGCGACACTGCGGATGAGTTCGGCCAGGCGCGCCAGAGCATCGGCGCGGTTCTGCTCCTGGGTGCGGTACTGCTGGGCCTTGATGACGATCACCCCATCACCGGTGATCCGGCTGTCGCGCAGCGCCAACAGACGTTCCTTGTAGAACGGCGGCAATGACGAGGCATTGATGTCGAAGCGCAGGTGCAGCGCGCTGGATACCTTGTTGACGTTCTGCCCACCGGCGCCCTGCGCGCGGATCGCGGTCAACTCGATCTCGCTGTCGGGCAGTTGGACGCTGTTGGATATCTCGAGCATCGGCCCTTCTGCGTCTGGAATGAATGGCCATTGTCCACGAGCCGGGCAGCACGGACACGTTTTTATATGATTTCGCGCCACAGGCGGCCGGCCGGTTCGGCTACCTTGGCTCTCTGGCCAACCGGTACAGACGGAACCCCTTATGGATTCGATCACCCAGGCGCTGCTCGGCGCCACGGTCCAGGCGTCCCTGCTGGGCCGCTGGCAGGGCCGCAAGGCGCTGCTCTATGGCGCGGTGCTCGGCACCCTGCCCGACCTCGACGTGGTCATCGACTACGGCGATGCGGTGGCGGAGATGACCCATCACCGCGGCTTCAGTCATTCGCTGTTCACCCTCAGCCTGCTCGCGATTGCGCTGACCTGGCTGCTGCGTCGCGTGCGACCCGCTCCCGGCTACAGCGCACGCAGACTGTTGCTGACGATCTGGCTGGTGCTGATCACCCATGTGCTGCTCGATGCCTTCACCAGCTACGGCACCCAGCTATTCTGGCCGTTGCCCGCGCAGCCGGTGGCCTGGTCCAGCGTGTTCATCATCGACCCGCTGTACAGCCTGCCGCTGCTGCTGGCGGTCGTGGTCGGTGCCGTCTCCGGCCTCGAGGGGCGGCGCCCGCGCGGGGCGCTGATCGCGCTGACACTGTCATCGCTGTACCTGGGTTTTACCCTGGCCGGCAAGCAGATGGCCGAGCAGCGCGTCGCAGCGGTGCTGGAGCGATCCGGTATCCACCCCAGCCAGGTGTTCAGCACGCCGACGCCGTTCAACAGCTTGCTCTGGCGGGTGGTCGTGCTCGACGGCGAGGATTACCACGAGGCGCTGGTGAGCTGGTTCGACACCCGGCCGCCCGAGCTGGTGCGCCTGCCCCGCCACCGGTCGCTGGCTGCCGCGCTGGATGGATCACCGCAGCACGCCCGCCTGCAATGGTTCACCGGCAACGTGCTGCGCTACGACCGGGTCGGACGGCAGCTGCTGGTCACCGACTTGCGCCTAGGCATGACCGGCTACCACCCCTTCCGATTCGCCCTGGCCGAGCGTGACGACCGGGGCTGGCGGCTGATTCCGACCGCTGAACGCTGGCCAACCGAGCGCGGTGATCCGGGCAAGCTTAAGGAGCTCTGGCGCCGCATCTGGTCCCAGCGACCGGCCCTTCCACTGGCGCAATGGGCCGCCGACCTGCAAGACCGCTAGCCACGAGGGCACCGCTGCCAGCGGCCAAGCCTAAAGCGCACCGCGCCATCGTCAGGGCCCGAAACAACGAAGCCCCGGCATGGCCGAGGCTTCGTCGAGGCACCAAGCGCGGTCCTCAGGTGCGGAAGCGCGCCACCAGGCCCTGCAGTTCCACACCCAGGCGCGCCAGTTCGGCGCTGGCGCTGGCAGTCTGTTCGCTGCCGCTGGCGCTCTGTTCGCCAATGTCGCGCACGCGGGTCACGCTCTGGGAAATGTTTTCGGCCACCGCGCTCTGCTCCTCGGAGGCTGCGGCGATCTGCTGGTTCATCTGCTCGATGGTGGACACCGATTCGGTGATGCGTCCCAGGGCACTGCCGGCCTCGCCCGCCAGTTCGACGGTGCGCAGGGTCAGGTTGCGGCTGGTCTGCATCTGCTCTACCGCCTTCTGGGCGACCCGCTGCAGGTTGCCGATCAGGCCTTCGATTTCCTCGGTCGAATCATGAGTGCGCCGCGCCAGGGCGCGTACCTCGTCGGCCACGACAGCAAAGCCGCGCCCCTGCTCACCGGCACGCGCCGCCTCGATGGCAGCGTTAAGTGCCAGCAGATTGGTCTGTTCGGCGACCGCGCGAATCACTTCTAGCACGCTGCCAATGCGCCCGCTCTCGGTGTTCAGCTCTTCGATGGCATGGGCCGAATGCTCGACTTCTGCCGACAGGCTGTCGATCTGGCCGATGGCATCCTTGACCACGCGATCACCCTGACGGGCCTGTTCATCGGCCTGGCGCGCGGCAGACGACGCCTGCTCGGCGTTCTGCGCGACTTCCTGCACGGTCGCCGACATCTGGTGCATGGCGGTGGCCACCTGATCGGTCTCCTCGCGCTGCTTCTGCACGCCGACGCTGGTCTGCGCGGTCACCGCCGACAACTGCTCGGCCGCCGCGGCGATCTGCCCGACACCGCCACCGATGCGGCCGATCAGGTTGCGCAGGCTTTCGGTCATCTCGTACATGGCCTGCTGCAATTGGCCCAGCTCGTCACGACGGGTCACCGCGTCCGTGCGGCTCAGGTCGCCATCGGCCACGCGCTGCGCCAGCAGCACGGTGTAACGCAGCGGCACGACGATCATGCGCGAAATGACCAGAGCAGCAGCCAGGCCCAGCACAACGGCCAGGGCGGTCATCACCGCCAGCAGCAGGTAGGCGTTGCGCCGCTGGGCCTCCATGGCCTCGGTCGCACCGGCCATCGCCTGGTCGGCGACGTCGACGATGCGCTGCGCCTGACGCACCATCTCCTGTTCCAGCGCCAGGCGGCTGCTGCGGTTACTGCGAAATTCGTTGAAGGCCTGCTGGTAGCCGTTCAGCGCGGCAAGGGCGCCATCCATGGTGGTCTTCTGCTCATCGTTGAGCCAGGTCTTCAGGCTGCTGCCGATGGAGGTCACGTCCTCGTATGCCTGGTTCCAGGACTCCACGGCCTCCTGGGCGCTGTTGTTGATGAAGATGTTCTCGAAGGTCCGCAGGTCGAGGATCTTTTTGGTCAGGCCGGAGGCGGATTCGGCGATGGTCAGCGGATCGCTGCCGCGCAGGTGGTCACCTTCCAGGCGCAGCTCGCGGACAGCGTCGTACATGTCCAGCTCGATGTATTCGAACTCTTCGCGGCTTTTCTGCGCCGCCTCGTCCATCCGCTTGCGCAGCTCGGCGCCGCGGTTGATGAGCTGGCCGTACTCGGCGAACTGGCCGGCGTACACCGCCGCGTCGCTGCGGATCTGCTGCAGGGCTTCCTGCTCCTGTTCCGAGGAGACCCCGGCCAGCAGATCCACCTTCTGGTTCAGGCGTTCGAGGCTGCTGCGCAGCGCCACGGCGGACTGCTCGTCACGGGTCAGCGCGTAGTCACGCTCCTGGCCACGCGCCTCGAGGATCGAGGCGTTTAGCTGCGACAGCTGGTTGAGCTGGTAGGCGCGGTCGAGGATCGAGTCGACGGCGAAGAAGCCGGTTCCGGCGACGCCCAGCGTCAGCAGCAGAACGACGGCAAAACCGAGCATCAGCTTTTTGCCCACGGAAAGATTGGCGAATACATCGACGGACGGCATCAGCGGATTCCTAAAAAGTGTGCGCGCTCATGAAGTCGGCAAGGCACGACTAAAGTTGAATGCAAAAGCACAGCAATTTAATCAACAACTGATGGCTCTTGGCCAGCCCGAAAGGCTCTACGTCGGGCTGCCGACGCGCCCACGCCGATCAATGTTGCTGTAGATGCCCGTAGAGCCTGGCGTAGAGACCGCCGTCGGCGATGAGCTGGAGGTGATCGCCCTGCTCGGCGATGCGTCCGCCGTCGAACACCAGCACCCGATCGGCCTGTTTCACCGCCGACAGGCGGTGCGCGATGATCAGCGTGGTACGGCCCTGCAGGAAACGGTTCAGGCCCTGGTGCAGGGCGTACTCGGTGGCCGCGTCCAGCGCCGAGGTGGCTTCGTCGAGGATCACCACTTTCGGCTCGGCCAGCACCATGCGTGCGACCGCCAGCCGCTGGCGCTGCCCGCCGGACAACCGCACCCCGGCGCGCCCGACGATACTGTCCAGCCCGGCGGGCAGTTGGCGGATGGTGTCGGCCAGCTGGGCGATCTCGAGTGCCTGCCAGCATGCCTGGTCATCGCGGTCGCGCCCCATCAGCAGGTTGGCGCGCACCGTGTCGTTGAACAGCGCGGGGTGCTGGAGCACCACTGCCACGTTGTCGCGAACCGTGGCCAGACCGATGTCCTGCAGCGCGACCCCGGCAAAGCGGATCTGCCCGGCCTGCGGCTGGTACAGGCCCAGCAGCAACTGCACCAGCGTGCTCTTGCCGCCACCGCTGGCGCCGACGATAGCGACCTTTTCACCGGCGGCGATGGTCAGGTCTAGGCCCTCCAGCACCGGTTCGTCCTGGTAGGAAAACCGCAGCCCTTCGACGCTGATCGTCACGGTGTCGCGTCCGGCGAAGGGGTCCTGGCCGCCAGCGTACTGCGGTTCGTCGGCCCGCGCGAGCAGCTGGTTGATGCGGCTCAGCGCACCACCGGCTGCGTAGAAGGCGTACTGCAGGTTCAGCAACTGTTCCACGGGCCCGATCATGAACCACAGGTAGCTGAACACTGCGAGCATCTGGCCGATCGACAGGTCCGAGAACAGCACAGTAAGCATCGCCGCGGCGCGAAAGATATCGATGCCGAACTGGAACAGCAGGCCACTGGCGCGGTTGGACGCATCGGTCTTCCATTGCGAGGCGACGGCGAAATCGCGCACCTCGCGCGCGCGCAGCCCCAGCCGCCCGAGAAAGAAACCCTGGCGGTTACCGGCGCGTACTTCCTGGATAGCGTCCAGCGTCTCGGTGAGCGCCTGGGTGAACAGCGAGGTGCTGTCGTTCTCGAGCTTCTTGAGATGCTTGACGCGCTTGCCGAGCTGAACCGTGGCGTAGATCACCAGCGGGTTGAACAGCAGAATCAGCAGCGCCAGCTGCCAATGCATCCAGAGCAGGATCGCAGCGGTGCCGACGATCGACAGCACGGCCACCAGCAGCCGGCTGAGGGTTTCACCAATAAATTTGTCGATGGTCTCCAGATCGGTGACCAGGTGCGCCGCGACCGTCCCGCCGCCGAGGCTTTCGTACTCGCTCAGGGCGATGCGTTTGAGCCGCTCGATCAGGCGCACGCGGATGCGATAGACCAAGTCCTTCGACAGTCGGGCGAACAGCCGCGCCTGCAGCACGTTGAACACCAGCGCCGAGGCGCGCAGCACCAGCGTTGCGCAGAGCATCAGGCCGATATAGCCCACCGCGGTCTGCCAGCCCTGAGGCAGCAGCCGGTCCATGACCTGCAGCGCGCGGTCGCCCTGTCCCAGCAGCACCTCGTCCACCAGCAGCGGCAAAAGCAGCGGGATCGGCACGCTGCACAGAGTCGCCAGCACCGCAACCAGGTTGGCCAGCACCAGCGCCTTGCGGTGGTGCAGCGCCAGCCGGCGAATCTCGGCCCAGCTGAGCTGATCAGTCATCGAGGTTGTGATCCAGCCAGCGCGCCAGCAGGGGCGCCAGCGCCTCGAGCGGCTGGTAGCCATTGGTCAGCAACGCCCACTGCCCCGCATGCTCGGCGAGCAGCGTGGGGAAACCGGCGATGCCGAGGTTTCGCGACCAGTCGAAGTCCGCCACGGTGGCGTCACGTACTGCCTGGGCGTCGAAGCGGTCGGCGAATTCGATCCGCGGGATTCCCGCCGCCTCGGCGATCTCGACCAGGGTCTGCGGTAGCGTGACGTTGCGCCCCTGCACGTAGAACGCGTGCTGGATCGACCCGGCGAGGCGCCAGGCAAGATCGGCGTCGAAGGTGCGCGCAGCCACCACCGCGCGACACGCCGGCTCGGTGTCGTAGACCAGCCCCTCGGGCAGCCCCGCCTCGAAATCGAACGGCTGGCCGCTCGCCTCGTGCACGGCCCGCCAGTACGAGGCGGTGCGCTCACGGGCGGGGCCGTCCATCGCGGTGCGCTCCTGGCGCAGGCCGCCGACCACCAGTTCGGTGCCAACGCCACGGGCATGCGCCTGCTCGCGCAAAGCCTGCACCACCGGGGCGAAACCCCAGCACCAGGAGCACATCGGGTCCATCACATAGATCAGTCGACTGGTCATCGCGGCTCCGTTCAGGTTCAGCTGAGGCGCCCGGGCGCCGTGATGTCGGGCGGAGCGGCTAGCCGCCCTGCTTGCGGTAGTTGTAGCCGATGGGGTGCGGCTGGTTGCGCTGGAGCGCCAGTTCGATCTGCTTCTGCCGCTCGCGCGCGCTGTGGCGGGTCTTTTCGCTGAGCGTGTCCCAGCAATGCGGGCAGCTGATGCCTGCAGCGTAGTGCTCGGACTGGCGATCCTCCAGCGAGATCGGCGTGCGGCAGGCGTGGCACTGGTCGAAGTCGCCTTCGGTGAGGTCGTGGCGCACCGTTACCCGGTTGTCGAAGACGAAGCAGTCGCCACGCCAGCGGGTCTCTTGCTCGGGCACTTCCTCGAGGTATTTGAGGATGCCGCCCTTGAGGTGATAGACCTCCTCGAAGCCTTCGCCAAGCATGTAGCTGGAGGCCTTTTCGCAGCGAATACCGCCGGTGCAAAACATGGCGACCTTCTTGTGCCTGCTCGGGTCGTAATGCGCCTTGATGTATTCGGGAAACTCGCGGAACGACTTGGTCTGCGGGTCGATGGCGCCTTCGAAGGTGCCGATGGCGACCTCGTAATCGTTGCGGGTATCGATCAGCAGCACGTCCGGGTCGGAAATAAGCGCATTCCAGTCCTTCGGCTCGACGTAGGTGCCGACGCGCTGGTTGGGATCGACGCCGGGCACGCCGAGGGTGACAATTTCCTTCTTCAGCTTGACCTTGGTGCGATAGAACGGCTGTTCCTCGCAATAGGATTCCTTGTGATCGATGTCGGCCAGCCGCTCATCGGTGGCAAACCAGGCCAGCAGCGCATCGATGGCCTGGCGCGTGCCGGACACGGTGCCGTTGATGCCTTCTTCGGCCAGCAGCAGCGTGCCCTTGATGCCGTGGGTGGTCAGGGTGTCGAGCAACGGCTCACGCAGCGCGACGTAGTCCGGTAGCGAGACGAACTTGTACAGCGCCGCGACGACGATTTTCTGGGACATGCGATGGGTCCTGCAGCAAACGCCCACGTAAAGGGCGGACTGGATGAAAAGCCGGCCGGCGGGCCGGGGTCGCGGATTCTAGCAGAAGCACGCGGATCGCCTGGCGCCCGTCACGGGCGCCAGGCCGGGCGGCAGCCGGCGGTCAGTGGTCGTGTTTGCTGCCGCCGCGGCAGGTTGGCGAGTCCGGCGCGGCGCCCTGCTCGGCCCATTCGGAGGGGGTGTAGGTGTGCAGGGCCAGCGCGTGGATCTGCTGCATCAGGTCCCCCATGGCGCCGTAGGCCTTCTGATGGCGCTTGACCGCGTTCAGCCCGGCGAAGGCCTCGCTGACGATCACCGCCTTGTAGTGGGTCTGCTGCCCGCGGCTGTGCATGTGGCTTTCGTCCAGCACCTCCAGGTGGCTGGGTTGCAATGCGCCATCGAGCGCGCGCTGGATTTCATCGAGTCTGGTCATGCGGCAGCGGGCTCCTTACTGCTTTTTCTGGGTATCGAGTTCGGCTGTCATTTCAGCCAGCAATTTGTTGACCTGGGGCACGGCGCTTTGCAACTTGGCCTGGGTCACCTGGGCGGAGCGGGCGTTGAGTTGCGGCAGGCGGGTCAGCATCTTCTTGCCCAGCTCCGATTCGTAGAACCGGTTCAGCTGCTCGAGCTCGTCTTCGCTGAAGGTCTCGGTGTAGAGCGCGATCAGGTCAGGCTTGACCTGCTCCCAGCCGATCGCCTTGTCCAGCGCGGCGTCCGCCTTCGACTGGTAGCGTTCCAGCAATGCCCGCTTGCTGTCCGGCGCTTGGGTCTGGGCGAAGCGCTCGGCGAACATCTGCTGCACCTGGGCATACACCGGTACGGCGATGCGGTCGGCGTTGACCAGCTCGAGGAATCGCTCGGCCTGGGCGGCATGCCCGGCATCGGCAGCACTGGCCTGGCTGGCGAACAGCCCGAGCGACAGGACACAGGCACCCAGGGTGCGTAGGCCGGGAGTAGGAAAGAGCTGCATGGGGATGATCCTTGCCGGACGATAGGGAAAGCGCGATGGCCACATTCTGCGCGCGCAGTTCAAATCGCTCAAGGAACAGCCGGCGTTGATTGAACCAGTGGCGATCGCGGGCGACCTAACAGGGATTCCCTCAGCAACGGAGCACGGCATGACACGCACAGAAACCGACAGCCTGGGCCCGGTGGAAGTACCGGAACAGGCCTACTGGGGCGCGCAGACCCAGCGCTCGTTGAGCAACTTCGAAATCGGCGACCAGCGCATGCCGCTTGCCGTGTGCCATGCCCTCGCGCTGATCAAGAAGGCCGCCGCCCGGGTCAATGACCGCATCGGCGAACTGCCGCCGGACATCGCCCGGCTGATCGAGCAGGCTGCTGACGAGATCCTGACCGGGCAGCACGACGACCAGTTCCCGCTGGTCGTCTGGCAGACCGGCAGCGGCACCCAGAGCAATATGAACGTCAACGAGGTGATAGCCGGTCGCGCCAACGAACTGGCCGGAGGCCAACGCGGCGGCAAGAGCCCCGTCCACCCGAACGACCACGTCAACCGCGCGCAGAGTTCCAACGACTGCTTCCCCACGGCGATGCACATCGCCGTTGCCCGCGCCATTCACCACGACCTGCTGCCGGCGATTGCCGAGCTGTCCGGCGGGCTCGCCGAGCAGGCGGCACGCCACGGCCAACTGGTGAAGACCGGCCGCACCCACATGATGGACGCGACGCCGGTCACCTTCGGCCAGGAACTGTCGGCATTCGTCGCGCAGCTCGACATTGCCGAACAGGCGATTCGTCACGCCCTGCCGGCGGTCTTCGAACTGGCCCAGGGCGGCACTGCCGTCGGTACCGGGCTCAATGCACCGCACGGGTTCGCCGAGGCCATTGCTGCCGAATTGGCGGCGCTGTCCGGCCTGCCTTTCGTCACGGCGCCGAACAAGTTTGCCGCGCTGTCGGGGCATGAGCCGCTGGTGGCGCTGTCCGGCGCGCTGAAAACCCTGGCCACCGCACTGATGAAGATCGCCAACGACCTGCGCCTGCTGGGCTCGGGGCCGCGCGGCGGGTTTGCCGAGGTGCGTCTGCCGGCGAACGAGCCGGGCAGCTCGATCATGCCCGGCAAGGTCAACCCGACCCAGTGCGAGGCGCTATCGATGCTCGCCTGCCAGGTCATGGGCAACGACGTGACCGTCGGCTTTGCCGCCAGCCAAGGCCACCTGCAGCTGAACGTGTTCAAGCCGGTGATCGTGCACAACATGCTCGAATCGATCCGCCTGCTCGCCGATGGCTGCCGCAACTTCAACACCCATTGCATCGTCGGCCTGGAGCCGGACGCCGGACGCATGGCCGAGCATCTGGAACGCGGCCTCATGTTGGTGACCGCCCTGAACCCGCACATTGGCTACGACAAGGCGGCCGAAATCGCCAAGAAAGCCTACGCCGAAGGCACGACCTTGCGTGAAGCGGCGTTGGCGCTCGGCTATCTCACCGACGAAGAATTCGACCAGTGGGTGCGCCCGGAAACCATGCTGGAGTCCAGTCGCAGCTGAGGGGAAGGTACGACGCTTGTCATAAGAAGATGGCGGGCTGAAGGCCACCCTACAGGCCGGGTCACCCGTGCAGGGTGGCCCTCAGCCTGCCCGTCACTTCAATGCAGAACAACCCAAGCGCGCTCAGGCTGCTAGTGATCGGACGTGAAATACCCGCGCCATCTGGCGCGGGTTGCTCGGCTGTGCCAATGACGTCCGATCAACGTACCGCTTCGAACAGGCCCGAAGCACCCATGCCGCCGCCGACGCACATGGTCACCACGCCGTAGCGCAGGTTGCGGCGCTGCAGTTCGCGGATCAGGTGGCCGGTGGTGCGCGAGCCGGTCATGCCGAACGGGTGGCCGATGGAGATCGAGCCGCCGTTGACATTGAACTTCTCGTTGTCGATTTCCAGCGTGTCGCGGCAATACAGACACTGCGAGGCAAAGGCTTCGTTGAGTTCCCAGAGGTCGATGTCGCTGACTTGCAGTCCTTTGGCCTTGAGCAGGCGCGGCACCGAGAAGACCGGACCGATGCCCATTTCTTCCGGCTCGCAGCCAGCCACGGTGAAGCCGCGGAAGAACGCGCGCGGCTTGAGGCCAAGCTCGAGGGCCTTGTCCAGGCTCATCACCAGCGTCATCGAAGCGCCATCGGACAGTTGCGAGGCGTTGCCTGCGGTCACCGAACCGTCATCGGCGAATACCGGCTTGAGGCCCGCGAGACTTTCCAGCGTGGTGTCCGGGCGGTTGCAATCGTCACGGTCGACCACGCCCTCGTGCTCGGTGCGCTCACCGGTGTTCTTGTCTTCGGTGTAGTAGCGGACGTTCATCGGCACGATTTCGTCCTGGAACAGCCCCTCGGCCTGGGCGCGTGCGGTGCGCTGCTGGCTTTGCAGCGAATACAGATCCTGCTGTTCACGGGTGACGTTATAGCGACGGGCGACCAGTTCGGCGGTCTGGCCCATGCTGTGGTACAGGCCCGGCACACGCTCCTGCAGGATCGGGTTGTACAGGTTATCGGTGTTCTTGCTCTTGGCGGTCATGGTGATCGACTCCACCCCGCCCGCGACGATGATGTCGCTGCAGCCGGAGGCGATCTGGTTGGCGGCGATGGCGATCGACTGCAGGCCCGAGGAGCAGAAGCGATTGAGCGTCATGCCGGCACACTGGATGCCGAGGTTCGACAACACCGCGACGTTGCGGCCGATGTTGTAGCCCTGCGCGCCTTCGTTCGAACCGGCGCCGACGATGCAATCTTCCACCAGCTTGGGATCCAGGCCGTTGCGCGACAACAGCGCATTGACGCAATGGGCCGCCATGTCATCGGGTCGGGTCATGTTGAACTTGCCGCGGAAGGACTTGGCCAGGCCGGTCCGTACGCTGTCGACGATCACTACTTCACGCATGGCATACCTCGAATGGGTGGGCAGGCGGCACGCGCGGCCTGCGGATGGACGATGCCTGGAGGATAGTTCCGGGGTTTTGCCAAAGGCGACGACCATTCAGCTGGGATATGGCCGGCCATCGCCCGGCGCGACGCGCGCCGGCTCAGTCGATGGCCGCTTGCAGCGCGTCGTTGAGGGTACGCAGGACCTTGACCCGGGCGAAGCGCTTGTCGTTGGCTTCGACCAGCGTCCAGGGCGCGATCTCGGTGCTGGTGCGGTCGACCATGTCGGCCACGGCGTGGCTGTAGTCGTCCCACTTATCGCGGTTGCGCCAATCCTCCTCGGTGATCTTGAAGCGCTTGTGCGGCGTCTCCTCGCGTTCCTTGAACCGCTCGAGCTGGGTGTCCTTGTCGATGGTCAGCCAGTACTTGACGACCACCACGCCGGCGTCGACCAGTTGCTCCTCGAAGTCGTTGATCTCGGTGTAGGCGCGCAGCCACTCGTCCGGCGAGCAGAACCCCTCGACCCGCTCGACCAGCACCCGGCCGTACCAGGAACGGTCGAAGATGGTGAATTCGCCCCGTGCCGGCACGTTGCGCCAGAAGCGCCATAGCCAGGGCTGGGCCAGCTCGTCCTCGCTGGGTGCGGCGATCTGCACCGTGCGGTACAGGCGCGGGTCGAGCGCGCCGGTCACGCGCCGGATCGCGCTGCCCTTGCCCGCTGCATCATGGCCCTCGAACAACGCCAGCACGCCGCGCTTGCGCAGGCGCGGATCGCGCAGCAGCCCGGACAGGCGCGCCTGCTCCTCGTACAACTGCTCCTTGTAGTCTTCCTTGTCCAGTGACTGATCGAGATCGAGGCTGTCGAGCAGGCTCAGGCGGTCGACATTCAGCTCCACCGGCGCCACGTGCGGCGGCGCCGGCTGGTTGTCAGCGGCGTCCAGCGCGGCGTTGAGGCCTTCGAGTAGCAACCGCCCGGCGGTCAGGCTGCGATAGCGCTCGTCATGGCCCTCGATCACGTACCAGGGGGCGAAGTCCCGGCTGCTGCGGCGCAGCACCAGCTCGCCATAGCGGACGAACTTCTTGTAGGTCTTCGATTGCTGCCAGTCCAGCGGGCTGATGCGCCAGCTGTGCAGCGGGTCGTCCTTGAGCGAGTCGAGCCGCTCGCGCATGCGGTCCCTGGAGAGGTGAAACCAGAACTTGAAGATCAGCGCGCCCTCGGCGCAGAGCATGCGCTCGAAGCGCTGGGCCCGGTCGATGGCCAACTCGAGCTCGGTCTTCTTGATCCGCCCGTGGACGCGATCCTCCAGCATCTTGCTGTACCAGTTGCCGAAAAAGATCCCCGTCTGGCCCTTGGGTGGAAGCCGCCGCCAATAGCGCCAGGCCGGCGGGTGCGACAGTTCCTCGTCGCTCGGCACGTCAAAGCTGTCGACGCGAATCAGGCGCGGGTCCATCCATTCGTTGAGCAGCTTGATCGTCTCGCCCTTGCCAGCCCCCTCGATGCCGTTGATCAGGATCAGCACCGGAAAGCGCGCCTGCTCGCGCAGCCGGTACTGCGCCGCCAGTAGCGCCTCGCGCAGCAGCGGGACCTCGGCGTTGTAGGTCGCCTTGTCGATGGTATGGCCGATTTCGGCGGATTCGAACATGGTCTGCTCCATAAAGATTGGCTCGGTGAACCCTAGCAGGCGGACGGCGCCGGCGCGCTGACTCATCGCAACGGCGCGCGGCCGGTCGGTCGCCCTCTGGCAATGCGACAAAGCGCGCCCGCGGCGGGTTTCGCGCTGCTGTTAGAATCGCGCTCTTTGCGCAGGACCACCCCGATGGCGGAACCGACCTCCCCGCGTTTTCAGCATGCCGCGCTCGACTGGGACGAGAACGGCCAGCCGCACTCCCGCCTCTTCGACGACGTGTATTTTTCCCGCGAGGCGGGCATGGCCGAAACCGAGCACGTCTTCCTCGCGCCCAGCCGCCTGGCCGAACGCTTCGCCGCCCTACGCCCGGGCGACTGCCTGGTCATCGGCGAGACCGGTTTCGGCACGGGTCTGAACTTCCTCTGCGCCTGGGCATTGTTCGAGCGCCATGCCGTGCCCGGCGCCCGGCTGCAATTCATCAGCGTCGAAAAGTACCCCCTGAGCCCCGAAGACCTGCACCGCGCGCTGGCGCTGTGGCCGAGCCTTGCCCCTCAGGCGCAGGCGCTGCTGGCGCAATACCTGGCCATCAACCCGGGCTTCCAGCAGCTTCGCTTCGACCGCGTCACCCTGACTTTACTGGTCGGCGATGCGCTGGCCAGTCTGCAGACGCTTGACGCACGGGTCGACGCCTGGTTTCTCGACGGTTTCGCTCCGGCCCGTAATCCCGATCTGTGGCAGCCTGAACTGTTCGCCGAGCTGGCCCGGCTCTCGGCGCCAGAGGCGACACTCGCCACGTTCACCAGTGCCGGCAGCGTGCGGCGCGCGCTGATCGAAGCTGGCTTCGCAGTCGAGCGCATCCCCGGCTTCGGCCACAAATGGGAAAGCTTGCGCGGCCACCTCGCCACGCCGCAGGCGAAGCCGGAGAAGCCCTGGTACGCCCGGCCTGCCTGGCGGCCGGCCCGGCGCCAGGCGCTGGTGATCGGTGCGGGACTGGCCGGATGCGCGACGGCCGCGAGCCTGGCCGCCCGCGGCTGGCAGGTGACAATACTGGAGCGCCACGACGAGATCGCCCAGGAAGGCTCCGGCAATCCGCAGGGCGTGCTTTACCTGAAACTCTCGGCACACGGCACGGCGCTGTCGCAACTGGTGGTGAGCGGGTTCGGCTACACCCGCCGGCTGCTGGGTACGCTGCAGCGCGGCCAGGAGTGGGACGCCTGCGGTGTGCTGCAGCTGGCTTTCGATGACAAGGAACGCGCGCGCCAGGCCGACCTGTGCGACGCCTTTCCGCCGGGCCTGCTGCACGCGGTGACGCGCGAGCACGCCGAGCAACTGAGCGGCGTTGGGCTGGCCGCCGGCGGGCTGTTCTACCCCGACGCGGGCTGGGCGCACCCGCCGGCGCTGTGCCGGCGTTTGCTCGACCACTCGGCCATTGAAATCCGCCGTCATCGCCATCCGCTCGAGCTGCGCCGCGTCGGCGAACAGTGGCAGGCGTTGGCGGGCGAGCAGGTACTCGGTGAGGCGCCCGTGGTGGTCATGGCCGGCGCCGCCGACACGGCCGGCTTCAGCCAGAGCGCCTGGCTGCCGCTCAAGCGCATCCGCGGCCAGATCACCGGCCTGCCCGCCAGCGAGCACAGCGCGGCGCTGCGCACCGTGCTCTGCGCCAAAGGCTATGTCGCGCCGCCACGCGACGGGCTGCATACGCTCGGGGCGAGCTTCAATTTCGCCGAACAGGACCCGGCCCCAAGCGACGCCGAGCACCGTGCCAACCTGGCGATGCTCAAGGAAATCTCAGCCGACCTGTATCAACGACTGGCGGCCGAAGCCACGCCGCTGGACGCGCTGCACGGCCGGGTCGCCTATCGCTGCACCAGCCCCGACTACCTGCCGATCATCGGTCCGCTGGCCGATCCCGCGCGCTTCGCCGAGGCCTATGCGGTGCTCGGCAAGGATGCGCGACAGGTACCGGCGACGGCCTGCCCCTGGCTCGACGGCCTTTTTGTCAATACGGCACACGGATCGCGCGGGCTGATCAGCGCACCGCTGTCCGGCGAGCTGCTGGCGGCCTGGATCGATGACGACGCGCTGCCGGTGCCCCGCGCCGTGGCCGAGGCCTGCCATCCGAACCGTTTCCTGTTACGCCAGCTGGTACGGCGCACCGAGCGCGACGCAACGTCCTGACCAGCGTAGCGGGCCGCTCCGCCGGCGACGCTTCAGCCGCGGTGCAGCGGGTCGTCCCAGAAGGGTCGGCTCGCTTCGCAGGTAATATCGGCGCGGCTCAGGCCGATGTCCTTAAGCATCTCGTCGCTCATGGCCGCAAGCTGCTGGCGCTGGCGGTACAGCGCACGCCAGCGCCCCACCCGCTGCCAGGCAGCATTCAGCAGCACGGTAAACGAGGGCCGGCGAACGAACGCCTGGGACTCGACCTTCAGAAACCCGACATGGCTTTTCATCTGAACGCACCTCCGAATGGATGGCGCCAGTGTCCGCTCGGGCTTAAGATCAATCCAACGAATGTTTATGATGGCATCCATCTCGGAGATTGATGAATGGCCCAGTACCCCAGCATCGACGCCGAACTGCTGCGCAGCTTCGTCGCCATCGCCGATCACGGCGGTTTCACCCGCGCCGCCGAGGCGGTGAACCGCACCCAGTCGGCCATCAGCATGCAGATGAAACGGCTCGAGGAAGACGTCCTGCAGCGCGCGGTGTTCGAGCGCGACGGTCGCCAGGTGCGCCTGACGCCCGAAGGCCAGGTGCTGCTCGGGTACGCGCGGCGGATCCTCAAGCTTCACGGTGAGGTGCTGACCACCCTGCGCGAGCCGCACATGGTCGGCTCGGTGCGCATCGGCACGCCAGACGACTATGTGATGCGCTTCCTGCCCGGCATCCTCTCGCGCTTCGCCCAGGCCTACCCGCTGGTGCAGGTCGAGGTGCACTGCGAGCCGTCCTACCAGTTGCTGCTGCGACGCGACCTGGACCTGACCATCGTCACCCGCGAACCCGGCACCGAGATCGGCCAGCTGCTGCGCCGCGAGCGCTTCGTCTGGGCCGAAGCGCCGGGTTTCAACACCCACGAGCAGCGGCCAATGCCCCTGGCGATGTTCAACACCGAGTGCTTCTGCCGGGCCTGGGCGTGCAATGCACTGGATGGCCTGGATATCCCCTACCGGGTCGCCTACACCAGCCCGAGCCTGTCGGCGCTGATGGCCGTGGTCAACGCCGGGCTGGCGGTGACCGCGCAGCTGCAGAGCCTGATCACGCCGGAAATGCGCTTACTGGGCGAAGCCGAAGGCATGCCGGAACTGCCGCTGAGCTCCATCGTGCTGCTGCGCAGCGAACGCAATGCTTCACAGGTCAGCGAGACGCTCGCCGAACACATCGTCGAGGGTTTCCGGCTCTAGGGCCGCGACCCGCCCGGCACCTCACTCCACCCCACCGGACAACGAGGCGGCGCGCAGCAGCGCCGCCGCGATCCCGTGCCGCTCCCACTCCGGCAGCGCCGCGAAGCGTTCGGCAAAGGCCGGCGGCAGCAGTGAAGGCGCCTGCTGTTGCAGCGCAACCCCTTCGCGAGTCAACAGCAGCCACTGACGACGGCGGTCCTGATCGTCACGCTGTCGTGATAGCAGGCCGCGCTCGGCCAGGCGGTCGAGCTGGCCGGAGAGCGTCGCGGCAGTTAGGCTGACCTGCTTGCTCAGGGCGCTGGCGGTGAGCGGCCCTTCACTGGCGAGCACTTGCAAGATCATCAGTTGCACCGGGCTAAGGCCGCCGAAGCGAGCAAGGCGCTTGGCATGCACTTCGGCGTCCTGCTGCAAGCGCCGCAGCGCCTGGAACAAGGCCAGCTCAAGGTTGGCAGGCGTCGTATTAGTTTCAGGTGAAATGGTTTTATCGATCATCACGCAATTTTCGTCGGGCCCAAACGGTTTGACATGAAACCATCGATTTGCTTCCCTGTTCAACCAGACTGGCTCGACAGCACGCGATTCAGGAGCACCGGCAGCGCTCGGCCGGCCCGCGAAAATGGCGGTCCAGAGCCTTGCACGCCCGTCTGAAAAGCTGAACTTCGCGGTTTGCGCGCCAGTCACACTCCCCAACGGCAATACCGGTAAGGACCTTATGTGTGGCATAGCTGGCGAACTTCGCTTCGATAACCAACCCGCCAACCTGGCAGCGGTTGAACGCATCACCCACGCCCTGACCTCCCGCGGCCCGGACGCCTGTGGCTTCAACAGCCAGGGCCCGCTGGCCCTCGGGCATCGGCGGCTGAAGATCATGGACCTGTGCGAGGCCTCCGGCCAGCCGATGATCGACTCGGCGCTGGGCCTGTCGATGGTCTTCAACGGCGCCATCTACAACTACCCCGAACTGCGCGCCGAACTCGAGGCGCTGGGCTACCGATTCTTCTCCGAAGGCGACACCGAGGTCCTGCTCAAGGGGTTCCACGCCTGGGGCGAAGCGCTGCTGCCACGGCTGAACGGCATGTTCGCCTTTGCCATCTGGCAGCGCGACGTGCAGGAACTGTTCATCGCCCGCGACCGCCTGGGCATCAAGCCGCTGTACCTGTCGCGCACCGGTGAGCGCCTGCGCTTTGCCTCGACGCTGCCGGCGCTGCTCAAGGGCGGCGACATCGCCGGCGTACTCAACCCGGTCGCGCTGAATCACTACATGAGCTTTCATGCCGTGGTGCCAGCCCCGGACACCCTCATCGCCGGCATCGAGAAGCTGCCGCCGGGCACCTTTATGCGCGTGGACGCCCGCGGCCAGGCCAGCCAGCACCGCTGGTGGACGCTGAACTTCGGCGCGTCGGAGGAAGAGCAGCGCTACAGCTTCGAGGACTGGCAGGAACGTACCCTGGCGACCCTGCGCGAATCGGTGGCGCTGCGCCAGCGCGCCGCCGTAGACGTCGGCGTGCTGCTCTCAGGCGGCGTCGATTCAAGCCTACTGGTAGGCCTGCTGCGCGAAGCCGGCGCGGCGGACAACCTGCTGACCTTTTCCATCGGCTTCCAGGATGCCGGCGGCGAACGCGGCGACGAGTTCAAGTATTCCGATCTGATCGCCCAGCACTACGGCACGCGACACCACCAGTTGCGCATCCAGGAGAAGGAAATCCTCGAGCAGCTGCCAGCGGCGTTCGGCGCGATGAGCGAGCCGATGGTCAGCCATGACTGCATCGCCTTCTACCTGCTCTCGCGCGAAGTTTCCAGGCATTGCAAGGTGGTCCAGAGCGGCCAGGGCGCCGACGAGCTGTTCGCCGGCTATCACTGGTATCCCCAGGTGGACGGCGCTGAAGACCCGGTCGCGGCCTATCTGCAGGCATTCCGCGACCGCAGTTACGAGGAATACGCCGACACCGTGCAGCAGCAATGGGTAAAGGGCGACTTCTCCGGCGACTTCGTCCGCCAGCACTTCGCCCAGCCAGGCGCGGACGCCGCGGTCGACAAGGCGTTGCGAATCGACAGTACGGTGATGCTGGTCGACGACCCGGTCAAGCGGGTCGACAACATGACCATGGCCTGGGGCCTGGAAGCACGGGTGCCGTTCCTCGACCACAATGTGGCGGAGCTCTCGGCGAAGATTCCGGCGAAGTACAAGCTGCCCGAAGGCGGCAAGTATGTGCTCAAGGAAGCGGCGCGACAGGTGATTCCGGCAGCGGTGATCGACCGACCCAAGGGCTACTTCCCGGTACCGGGGCTCAAGCACCTGCAAGGCGCGACCCTCGACTGGGTTCGAGAGCTGCTCACCGATCCGAGCCAGGACCGCGGGTTGTACAACCCGGCGACGCTGGACCGGCTGTTCAACGATCCGGAGGGCCAGCTGACGCCATTGCGCGGCTCGAAACTCTGGCAACTGGCGGCGCTGAACCTCTGGTTGAGCGAGCAGGGTCTTTAACGAACCGATCACGGCGTTGCGGCGTTCCACCCAGGCAGTCCGGCGTGCCGCAGCGTCACGACAAGCTCCAAGGAATGCACCATGCAGAAGTCTCAAGCCTATGGACAGCGACTGTTGCGCGGCCAGACGCCCACTTACGAGCGCCTCCAGCAACGCCTTGCCGAAGACGGCCAGGAAGAGCCGCAGGCACCCGTCACGCTGCACTGCGGCTGGGGCCGGATCCTGATCGGCAACACCTACTCGGACCCGGCGGACCTGGCGGCCGACCTGCTGCACGAGCAGGCCGGCGAGCGCGATATCGCGCTCTATGTCGCAGCGCCGCATCAGGTGCTGGCCTACGCGCCGCAGCAGCTGTTCCTCGACCCGTCCGACACCTCGCGCATCTGGTTCACCGACTACCGCCCGGCCCGCCGCAGTTTTCGCGGTTTCGCGATCCGCCGCGCGCAGAGCGAAGCGGACTGGAACGCGATCAACTGCCTGTACCAGTCGCGCGGCATGCTGCCGGTAAACCCTGAACTCTGCACGCCACGCGAACAGGGTGGTCCGGTCTACTGGCTGGCCGAGGACGACGACTCTGGGCAGGTGATCGGCAGCGTCATGGGCATCAACCACCACAAGGCCTTCAATGATCCCGAGAACGGGTCCAGCCTGTGGTGCCTGGCAGTCGCGCCCAGTTGCACCCGCCCCGGCGTTGGCGAGGCACTGGTCCGCCACCTGATCGAGCATTACAAGGGCCGCGGGCTGGCGTATCTGGACCTGTCGGTGCTACACGACAACAAGCAGGCCAAGGCGCTTTACGCCAAGCTGGGCTTCCGCGATCTGCAGACCTTTACCGTCAAGCGCAAGAACACCATCAACCAGTCGCTGTTTCTTGGTCCCGGACCGGAAGCTGAGCTCAACCCCTACGCGCGCATCATTGTCGACGAAGCCCGCCGCCGCGGCATCGAGATCAGCATCGACGACGCCGAGGCCGGGCTGTTCACCCTCACCCAGGGCGGGCGCAAGGTGCGTTGCCGTGAATCCCTGTCCGACCTGACGTCCGCCGTGAGCATGACGCTGTGCCAGGACAAGCAGCTGACGCACCGCACCCTGGCGCGTGCCGGTCTGAAGCTGCCGGCGCAGCAGCTGGCCGGATCGGCCGAGGACAACCTCGCCTTTCTGCAGGCCCACGGCAGCCTGGTGGTCAAGCCGGTGGACGGCGAACAGGGCCACGGCGTGTCGGTGGACCTGCGCAACGCCCAGGACCTGGAAGACGCCATCACCCGGGCACGTCAGTTCGACCAGCGCGTGCTGCTGGAGAGCTACCACCCGGGGCTCGACCTGCGCATCGTGGTGATCGGCTACGAGGTGGTTGCCGCGGCGATCCGGCGGCCGGCCGAGGTCGTCGGCGACGGCGCCCACAGCATCCGCCAACTGATCGAAACCCAGAGCCGGCGTCGCCAGGCCGCTACCGACGGCGAGAGCCGCATCCCCCTGGACGAGGAAACGCAGCGCTGCCTGTCCGAGGCCGGCTACAGCTACGACAGCGTGCTGCCGCGCGGCGAGCACCTGGCGGTACGGCGCACCGCGAACCTGCACACCGGCGGCACCCTCGACGACGTCACCGAACAGTTGCACCCGGAACTGGTGGAAGCCGCCGTGCGCGCCGCCCGCGCGCTGGACATCCCGGTGGTCGGCCTCGACCTGCTGGTGCTGGCGGCTGACCAGCCGGACTACGTCTTCATCGAGGCCAACGAGCGCGTCGGCCTGGCCAACCACCACCCGCAGCCCACCGCGGAGCGCTTCATCGACCTGCTGTTCCCGCTCAGCCACAACACCCACTGACGCGACTGGCGTTTCGCGGCCCCGGCCCGGAACGCCCGCCCTCCTCCCGCGGCGGCAGGTTCGTATTCATTCACCGTACAGCGGCAGCCCGCGGGCGCCGTAGAAGGAATGACCATGACTACACCCCTCCCAGAACCCGACCTCAACTACCTCCAGCGCGTGTTGCTGGAAACCCTGGCGATCCCGAGCCCGACCGGCTTCACCGACACCGTGGTGCGCTACGTGGCCGAGCGCCTGACGGAGCTGGGCATCCCCTTCGAACTGACCCGCCGCGGCACCATCCGCGCGACGCTCAAGGGACGCCAGGACAGCCCGGACCGCGCCATCGCCGCGCACCTGGACACCATTGGCGCCAGCGTTCGCGAGATCCACGACAGCGGTCGCCTGGCGCTGTCCCCGATCGGCTGCTGGTCGAGCCGCTTTGCCGAAGGCAGCCGCGTCAGCGTGTTCACCGACCAGGGCGTGATCCGCGGCAGCGTGCTGCCGCTGCTGGCGTCCGGCCACGCTTTCAACACCGCGGTCGATGAGATGCCGATCAGTTGGGACCATGTCGAGCTGCGCCTCGACGCCCTCACCGCCTGCCGCGCCGACACCCTGGCGCTGGGGGTGAACGTCGGCGACGTGGTGGCCTTCGACCCGATGCCTGAATTCACCGACAGCGGCCACATCAGCGCACGCCACCTGGACGACAAGGCCGGCGTCGCCGCGCTGCTGACCGCGCTGAAAGCCATCGTCGAGAGCGGCCAGGAGCTGCCGATCGACTGCCACCCACTGTTCACCATCACCGAAGAGACCGGCTCCGGCGCGGCCGGCGCCCTGCCCTGGGACGTCAGCGAGTTCGTCGGCATCGACATTGCGCCGACCGCCAAGGGCCAGGCGTCCAGCGAGCATGCGGTCACCGTGGCGATGCAGGACTCCGGCGGCCCCTACGACTTTCATCTGTCACGCCACTTACTGAAACTGGGCGAACAGCACGATATCCCCATGCGCCGCGACCTGTTTCGCTACTACCACAGCGATGCCCAGTCGGCGATCGCCGCCGGCCACGACATCCGCACCGCGCTACTGGCGTTCGGCTGCGACGCGACCCATGGCTATGAGCGTACCCACATCGACAGCCTGGTCGCCATGAGCCGCCTGATCGCACGCTACCTGCTCAGCCCGCCGGTTTTCGCCAGCGATGCACACAGCCAGGAGTCCCTGGAGAACTTTAGTCATCAGCTCGGCCATGAAACCCAGATGGAAAACGACACGCGGGTACCGCCGGTCGAATCGATCTTCGACCGCCGCACGGACGAACCGTCCGAGTGAACTGCGGTTTCATGACATGCCGCCAAATTGACGCACGTGCCGATTGCGAGCCGGCGTCGATCCGGGCAGAGTCGCAAGCGCTTGAAAGTATTCTGATAGAGCGGCCGGATGCCCCCGGCATGCGGTCCGCCTGTCACACTCTTGAAACTGCGCGTGTGTGCGGATCCGGCTGCCCGGCCCGATCCGCTTGCCGTTGCCTGCACGATTCCAGGTCTTCATCATGTTGCCGCGTTTCTGCCTGGCTTTTGTCCTGCTCTGCCTGTCCGGCCCGCTCTGGGCGTTCACCGCCGTTCCGGTCGACTCCACCCATTTTCGCGAACCACTGGGCAACTGGACGCACTTCCTGCGCGATCCGGCTGCCGAACTCGGCGTGGCCGAAGTCTTCGCCCTTCCGGAAAAGACCTTCGAGCCGGTCATCGGCACGCACGCCAACAAGGGCAAGAATGACGCCGCATGGTGGTTCCGCGTCGAACTGAACAACCAGACCTCCGCTCCGCTCGGCGGCTTTTTCGAAATCAACTATCCGTTGCTCGACGACATCGAGCTCTATCTGCGCGACCCCGCGGGCCACATCAGTCGCCAGCACGCCGGCGACACCCAGCCGTTCAGCGAGCGCACGGTCCAGGTCAGCAACTTCTGGTTTCCGGTCGAGCTGCAACCCGGCACCTCGACCCTGCTCGTGCGGGTCAAGAGCACCAGCACGCTCTATCTGCCGTTATATTTCAGCACCTATGCGGCCAGCGCGGCGGCCGCCGAAGACACGATGGGCTTTGCCGGCGCCTTCTATGGCGTGCTCTTCGCAATGTTCTGCTACAACCTGTTCCTGTTCCTGTCTCTGCGCGAACCGGCCTACTTCTGGTATCTGGTCTACAACATCAATGTCGGGCTGTTCGCGCTCAGCTTCGACGGCATGCTGGTCAAGTGGCTGACCGACGATGGTCGCTTCGTCGCCGTGGGCATCTATGCCTTGATGTTCAGCCACTGCCTGATCTCCGTCCAATTCAGCCGGCACTTCCTGCATACCCGCGACTATTTCCCGCGCCTGGATTTCGCGCTGCGCGTCGCACTGCTGGTGTCGCTGGCCGCGTTGCTGTCCGGACTGGTGCTCAACCTGCAGGCCTGGAGCATCCTGGCCAGTGCGATGGTGATCGTCGTCTCGATCGGCTTGCTGTTCACCGGCGCCTTCGTCTGGCGGCGGGGCGTGCGCTACGGGCTCTACTACACCCTCGCCTGGGGCGTGCTGCTGATGACCTTCGTGATCGTCACCGCCGGCTCGCTGGGCGTTGAGCTGCTGGGTTTGTATGGCGCACCGATCGTCAAGATCGGCATCGCCTTCGAGCTGATCACCCTGTCCATTGGACTGGCCGACCGCATCAACCTGCTCAAGGAGGAAGGCTTCCGCTCGCGCCAGGCGGCCGCCCGTGCCGAGAGCGAAAACCAGGCCAAGAGCCGCTTCCTGGCCAAGATGAGCCATGAAATCCGCACGCCGCTCAATGGCGTGCTCGGCATGCTGCAACTGCTGCGCGAAACTGCCCTGGACCGCAACCAGCGCTTCTACCTGGACACCATCTCCAGCTCCAGCGCCTCGCTGATGACGGTGATCAACGACATCCTCGACTACGCCCGGATCGGCGCCGGCAAGCTGGTGCTCGAGGACATCGAGTTCGACCTCGAGCAGCTGCTTTCCGAAACCGTCAGCCTGTTTACCGCCCAGGCACTGGAAAAGCAGCTGGGCCTGCATGTCAGCGTGGCGCCTGGCGTGCCACGGCGGGTGCGCGGCGACCCGACGCGTCTCAAGCAGGTCGTGCTCAACCTGCTGAGCAATGCACTGAAATTCACCGAGCGCGGCTGCGTGATGCTGGAGGTCGTAGTCAAGGGCCCGGACGAGGCGCGGCGGCTGGTGTTCTCGGTGACCGACAGCGGCATCGGCATGCGCAGCGAGGTGATCGCGCAATTGTTCGAGTCCTTTGCGCAGGGCGATTCCAGCACTACCCGACGCTACGGCGGCAGCGGTCTGGGCCTGGTGATCAGCAAGGAGCTGGTGGAAATGATGGGCGGCGAAATCGACGTGCGCAGCGCGCCCGGCCAGGGCAGTCGCTTTAGCTTCGACATCCCGCTGCATCCGGCCGGCGGCAACCACGATCCGCTCACCGCGTTGCTCGAGGGCCGCAGCGTGATCATCGCTTCTCAGGCGCCCAATGCACTCGATGCCATGGGCAACCTGTTGATGCGCTGGGGCATGCGGGTGATCCGCTGCGAGGAACCGGCCCATCTGCCCCGCTACCTGGCCGACCAGGCCGCGCCGCCGCTGCTGATCCTGATGGCGCCGTGGCCGGGTACGCCGCAGGACTGGCTGGATGCGCTCGCTCACCAGATCGAGCCAGACCAGCGGGTAATGCTGCTGCTTGCGCCGCAGCAGGCGGGTATTCCGGCGGCCGGCCGGCGCCAGGTCAGCCTCACCCTGCCCTTGCTGCTCGGGCCGCTGCGCGACGCGCTGCACCGGCTCTACCAGCCCGCGGCCACCGCGCCCACCGAGGCGCCGCGACCCGGGCGCGACGAGGGGGGACTGCGCCCGCGAATCCTGGTGGCCGAAGACAACCCGGTCAGCCAGATGGTGGTGTCCGGGCTGCTGCGCAAGCGTGGCTACGAGGTGACGGTGGTGGAAAACGGTCTGCGCGCGGTCAAGGCCTATTGCGAGGCGCCGGAGGCGGTACAGCTGATCCTGATGGATTGCGAGATGCCGGAACTCGATGGCTTCGACGCGAGCCGGCAGATCCGTCGCTTCGAAGATGACCGCGGTCTGGCAGCCGTGCCGATCGTGGCAATCACCGCGCATGTCCTCGACGGCCATCGCCAGCAGGGCCGCGATGCCGGCATGAACGACTTCATCGGCAAGCCGCTGGAAAGCGCACAGCTGTATGCTTGCCTGGACCGCTTCCTCGACGACTCACTCCTCGAGCCCTCTTCCCTGCGCTGACCGATGCCATGCTGATTCCCCACGACCAACTCGAGCCCGACACCCTGACCCGCCTCATCGAGGACTTCGTAACCCGCGAGGGCACCGACAACGGTGACGAAACGCCGCTCCCCACCCGCGTGGAGCGCGTTCGCCAAGCCCTGCGCAAGGGCACCGCGGTGATCATCTTCGACACCGATCACCAGCAGTGTCAGCTGGTGCTGCGGCGCGACGTGCCGCGCGAGTGGCTGGAGGACTGAGCCTCAGCCGAGCACCCCGCCGTCCCGCTCCCAGGCGCAACGCATGCGCACGTCGCGCTGATGCGGGCTGTGCGTGCCGCTGTCGGTTTCCCAGCGAAAGGTGTGCACACCGTTGAGCTCGGTTTCCAGATGCACCACGGCGCTGGTCCAGTAGAGCCGGTCGAGCAGCGCCTCGAACTGCCGGACCCACAGCGTCCACTCGTATTCGACGGCGCGGTAGCTGGCGCCGAAATGAATCACCTGCGTCTGGTACAGGCCTTCGTGGTCACTGCAGGCAAACATCTCGCGACCGATGAAAGGCCACCCTTCGCCTTGCGGCAGCTGATTCAGGGCGCGACGATTGACCGCCCGGCGCAGCCGACTCTGCTCTGCTTCGGCAGCCGGCCAGTCGCGGATGCAGCCATAGACGATGGATTCGGACTCCACGCAGCCCCCCGGCAAAAGGTCATCATGTTCAACGAAATCCCCGCGGCGATCCAGCGCCACGCGCCGACCGCGCCCGAGCGCGTCACCAAGGGGTGACGGCCGCCACAGCTTGCCGCTCAGGCACCGCGCACGGTGGTCGAATCGCGCCGTGGCGCCAGGCACAGCGCCAGCAGCGACATGGTCGCGGCCATGCCGGCCAGTACCAGGAACGGGCTGCGGTAGTCGCCGGCCAGGTCACGCCCCAGCCCGGTCAGCACCGGTGTGAAACAGGCCAGGCTGTAGCCGGTGCATAGCATCATCGCGGTCAACCGGCTCACCGCCAACGGCGTGCTCGCCTCATACATGGGCAGGATCAGCGACAGCGAAAAGGTCCCGTTGAGCGCGACGCCAAGCAGCATGCACACCAGCAACGGCTGCCACTGCGGCGACGCAGCGATGATCAGCAGGCAGGCGGTGGCCGTCACCCCGCAGCCGGCCATCAACAGATGGCGGCGGCCGAAACGCTGGGCCAGCCAGGGCATGGCGAAGGCGCTGGGCAGCCCGATCAGCATGAACCCGCTGAAGAAGGCATTGCTTTGCAGCAGGCTGAAGCCCGCCTCGTGATAGCGCGCCACCAGCCAGGTCGCCAGCGCATAGAACAGCCCGGCCTGCAGCGCGAAATACAGGCTTACCAGCCAGGCGCGCGGTTCGCCCCAGGGCAGGCCGGCACGCTGCTCCTGGGCCGCCTCCGGCTGGTTCGGCAGGCGCAGCCAGACGGCGAGCGCCAACACCGCGGGGATCGCCCACATCGCCAGCCCCCAGG
The DNA here is from genome assembly GCA_002339675.1 of Stutzerimonas stutzeri. Classification (GTDB taxonomy): domain Bacteria; phylum Pseudomonadota; class Gammaproteobacteria; order Pseudomonadales; family Pseudomonadaceae; genus Stutzerimonas; species Stutzerimonas stutzeri_O. The sequence goes on along the minus strand of DDKB01000016.1, from coordinate 114,542 downwards.
TCCAGCGACCGCCCAGCAGCTCGGTCGACGGCGCGGTCAACACCACGCCGACAGTGCCGCCCACCGCCATGCTCAGCGAGTAGAACGCGGCGGTCCTGCCCAGGTGCGCGAGAAAATAGCGTTTGATGAAGCCCGACAGCAGCGGCCCGGCGACGGCGATCCCGGCGCCGACCATTGCCGCGGTGCCGATCAACACCGGCGCGCTGTCACCGAGCAGGCGCAGCGACAAGGCCAGGCCGATCAGCGCCAGGCACATGGCAATGGTGCGTTCAAGCCCGAAGCGCACGGCCAGCCGCGGCGCCAGGGGCGCCAGCAAGCCCATCAGCAGTACCGGCAGTGCAGTGGTCAGGCTGATCAGGCCGCGGCTGAGGTCCAGCGCCAGGGCAATGCGTTCGATCAACGGGGCGAAGGAGGTGATGCCAGGACGCAGGTTGATGGCGGCAAGCACCAGAGCCAGCATGAGCAGCCAGCGGGACGGGTTGTTCACGGCGAATCCATCGATTGGACAGGAGGAGGACCGGCAACCCTACCCCCGCCCCAGGCCCACCGCAAGCAAAACGGACCAGGCAGTCAGCTTTTGCTCTTGTTGCGCTTCTTTTCCGCCAATGCCGCCATCTCGTCGTAGATCGCCTGCGGGTTCTGCTGCTTGATCTTCCAGGCAGCGCGCCCTTCGTCATGCGGCAGGATCATGAAGACCCCTTCGGCGACCTGGCGGTAGATGTAGTCGGCGATGTCCGCGGCGGTGATCGGCGAAGCCTCCAGCAGCTTGCTGATCTGTGCCTTCATGTTCGGCGTCGGGCCGCGATAGGAATCCATCAGGTTGGTCTGGAAGAACGACGGGCAGACCACATGGACGCCAACTTCCTGCTGCCTGAGCTCGACCAGCAGGCTCTCCGACAGCGCCACCACACCGGCCTTGGCGACGTTGTAGTTGCTCATGCCCGGCGCCTGCATCAGTGCCGCCATCGAGGCGATGTTGATGATCTTGCCGCGGCTCTTCTGCACCAACGGCAGGAAGGCCTTGCAGCCCTTGACCACGCCCATGAGGTTGATCGCGATCTGCCAATCCCAATCTTCCAGCGATAGTTCATCGAAGAAGCCACCCGACGCGACACCGGCGTTGTTGACCACCACGTCGATCCCGCCCAGCTTGCTTTCGCAGGCCTGTGCCAGGCCGGTCAGCTGGCTGTAGTCGCGCACGTCGCAGCGTTGGGTGAAGCCGTCGCCGCCAGCGTCGCGCACCAGCTTCAGGGTCTCGGCCAATCCGGCCTCGTTGACGTCCGAAAGCGCCAGTTGCCAGCCCTCACGGGCCCAGCGCAAGGCGATTTCGCGACCCAGACCGGATCCGGCTCCGGTAACCATCATGCGGTTCTGCATCCTGTGCTGCCTTCTTGCTCGTTGGAGATACGAGGAGTCTAGCGAAAGCCGACCGCGCCTCCGGCCTCTATCGAACTGCTGAATGACGGACATGTCCCGGGCCCGATTGACGGCGTCGCGGCGCCGTTTTCCGCCAGACAAAAAGAAAGGGCAGCCGTGGCTGCCCTTTGCTCTACTGCCGGTTCCGCTATCAGTGGGCGACGGCGCCACTGGAGCCCAGCCCTGTCTGCGACCGCACGAACTGCGAGAAGAAGCGCTCGCGCTCGAGGCCAGCCGACGTGGACTTGTCGGTGACGGAGAAGAACCAGATACCGGCGAACGCCACGATCATCGAGAACAGCGCCGGGTACTTGTAGGGGAAGATCGCCTCGGCATAGCCGAACACGTCGACCCACACGGTCGGGCTGATGATGGTCAGGATCAGCGCGGTGGCCAGGCCCAGCGAACCGCCGATCAGCGCACCGCGTGTGCTCAGGCCCTTCCAGTACATGGAGAGGAACAGCACCGGGAAGTTGCAGCTGGCCGCGATCGAGAAGGCCAGCCCCACCATGAAGGCGATGTTCTGCTTCTCGAAGATGATGCCCAGCAGGATCGCGACGACACCCAGGGTCAAGGTGGTGATCTTGGTGACGCGCATCTCCTCTTCTTCCTTGGCCTTGCCCTTCTTGATCACGCAGGCGTAGAGGTCATGGGAGACCGCCGAGGCGCCCGCGAGGGTCAGACCGGCAACCACCGCCAGAATGGTGGCGAAGGCGACCGCGGAGATGAAGCCGAGGAACAGGTTGCCGCCCACGGCGTTGGCCAGGTGGATGGCGACCATGTTGGTGCCGCCGATCACTGCGCCCGCCGCGTCCTTGAACTGCGGGTTGGTGCTGACCAGCAGGATGGCGCCAAAGCCGATGATGAAGGTCAGGATGTAGAAGTAGCCGATGAAGCCGGTGGCGTAAAACACGCTCTTGCGCGCTTCCTTGGCGTCGGCGACGGTGAAGAAGCGCATCAGGATGTGCGGCAGGCCGGCAGTGCCGAACATCAGCGCCAGGCCCAGGGAGATTGCCGACACCGGGTCGGAAACCAGGCCACCGGGGCTCATGATCGCCGCGCCCTTCTCGTGGATCTTCACCGCTTCGCCAAACAGGCTGCCGAAGTCGAAGTGAACCGCCTTCATCACCATGATCGCCATGAAGGTCGCGCCCGACAGCAACAGGACCGCCTTGATGATCTGCACCCAGGTGGTCGCCAGCATGCCGCCGAACAGCACATACATGACCATCAGCACGCCCACCAGCACCACCGCGACGTAGTAATCGAGACCGAACAGCAGCTGGATCAGCTTGCCGGCGCCGACCATCTGCGCGATGAGGTAGAAGGCCACCACGATCAGCGAACCGAATGCCGAGAGGATACGGATCTGAGTCTGTCCGAGGCGGTAAGACGCCACATCGGAAAAGGTGAACTTGCCCAGGTTGCGCAGTCGCTCCGCCATCAGGAACAGAATGACCGGCCAGCCAACCAGGAAGCCGATGGAGTAGATCAGCCCGTCGTAGCCGCTGGTGTACACCAGCGCGGAAATACCCAGGAAGGAGGCCGCGGACATGAAGTCGCCGGCGATCGCCAGGCCGTTCTGGAAACCGGTGATGCTGCCGCCAGCCGTGTAGTAATCAGACGTGGAGGTGTTGCGCTTGGCCGCCCACTTGGTGATAACCATGGTGAAACCGATGAAGGCCACGAACATGGCAATGGCGGTGTAGTTGACCGCCTGCTTCTGAACATCCCCGGTCAGGGCATCAGCCATGAGCAGGGGTGAGGCAACCAGCAAGGCTGTTGCCATCAATAAACGCTGAATCATTATTGCTGAGCCTCGTTGAGGATTGCCTGGTTGAGCCGATCGAACTCACCGTTGGCGCGCTGGACATAGACGCCTGTCAGAATGAACGCCATGAAGATCACGCCGACGCCCACCGGGATGCCCCAGGTGGTCACGGTATCGGCGGCAAGCGGGATGCCGAGGATTGCCGGGTCGAAGGCGATCAGCAGGATGAACGCAAGGTAGGCGCCGAGCATGATGGCCGACAGCAGCCAGGCGAAACGGCCACGCTTGGCAACCAGCTCCTGGAAGCGCGGGTTGGCATAGATTTGCCGGTAAACGTCTTCATTGTTTTGCATTGATGGTCTCCACGGTCTCCGCCCCCAGATGAGAGCAGGTCGCTACTTTAGGGCCCGGCTTGCCGAAAGCCACTCGACCATGGTCTTGTTTTTATTTGCCACAAGGCACCGGACTAGACGCCTCGAGAGGCCTCAGCAGCGCGCGATAGCGGCATCCTATCCCGCGCATGGAACTACGCCATTGTCCATCGCCGCGCGCCGAAGCGAGACTAATGGTCGACGGAGAATCATTCTCGACCGCTCACCGAGGCCTGCCATGCTCAAGACCGTGACCTTCACCCTCATGCACTTCTGCATCGCGTTCAGCGTGACCTATGCACTGACCGGCAGCGCCGCGGCCGGCGGCCTGGTCGCCGCTATCGAACCGCTGTGCAACTCGGTGGGCTTTTATCTGCACGAGCGAGTCTGGCAGCGCCTGGAAAAACGCCGGCAAACCGATGAGCCGATCCCGGCCCATGCCTGGTTGCACCATCACGCCTGATCGGGGTTATGCCAGGCGATCCCGACGGCCCCCGCGCCCGCCAACATCCAATGGTCACCCCCACGCAACCACCGCGCGCCGCTGCGGTCTATGCTGAACGCGCAGGTCTCGCTCTTTCGATTGATCGCAACGGGACACGCGCAGGATTGGTCACGCTCACCCGGAGGAGCCATGTACCGCTGCCAGCCGCTCCAGGCCGGGCAACACGCAACAGGCCGCCATGGCCGTCCGCATCCGCCGCGCCGCCGGCGCATCGCGGCCGTGCAGAGGCGCGGCCACGCCGCGTGTGACCCGCCCGGCGAGGCGCGACGATGGCGCCCTCCCCGGCGCACCTGCCATCATGCTGCCACTCGCCCGTCATAACCCGTGCCGCCCTATCCATTGCCATGCTGCCCCCGGAGCACCCCCAGATGCGAATGCTGCTGTGCCTGACCGCGCTGCTGATGCTGGTCGTAGCGCCTGTCCAGGCCGCCGACATCAGCGCCGAGCAATACGGCTACCCGCTGAACAACCCGTTCGAGGCGACCATTGCCACCACACCGGCCGCCCTGCGCGCCGAGGTGCCTGGCGACGACCAGATCGATCAGGCCGACTACAGCCTGCGGCTACGGCCGGAACGCGAATTCATCCTGCCGGAGAATTTCTGGGCGGTTACGCGCCTGACCTACCGCCTGGCCCGGCAGCCTGGGCCAGCCCCGCTGATCTTCATCATTTCCGGCACCGGGGCAAGCTATTCAGCGGGCAAGACCGAATCGCTCAAGCGCCTGTTCTACGGGGCCGGCTATCACGTCGTGCAGCTGTCCTCGCCGACCAGCTTCGATTTCATCGCGGCTGCTTCCCGTTATGCCACGCCCGGCTACAGCCCGGGCGACGCCAAGGACCTGTACCGCGTGATGCAGGCCGTACGCGCGCAGCAGCACGACCTCCCCGTCACCTCTTTCAACCTGATCGGCTACAGCCTGGGCGCCCTCAACGCCGCCTTTGTCAGCCAGCTCGACGAAACGCGGCAGAGCTTCAACTTCAAACGGGTGCTGATGGTCAACCCGCCCGTGAACCTCTACACCTCGATCAGGAACCTGGACAAGCTGGTGCAGACCCAGGTCGATGCGATCGACAGCACCACCACCTTCTATGAGGTGATCCTGGACAAGCTGACCCGCTACTACCGTCAGAAGGGCACCATCAATCTCGACGAGGCGATGCTTTTCGACTTCCAGCAGTCGGCCCTGCGCCTGACAGACGAACAGATGGCCATGCTGATCGGCTCGGTGTTCCGCTTTTCGGCCGCCGACATCGCCTTCACCTCGGACCTGATCAACCGCCGAGGCCTGATCGTCCCGCCCAAGTACCCGATCCATGAGGGCACCAGCCTGGAACCCTTCTTCCGCCGCGCACTGCTGTGCGACTTCGATTGCTACATCACCGAGCAGCTGATCCCCATGTGGCGCGCCCAGCAGGACGGCGGCAGCATGGCGCAACTGGTGCAGCAGGTCAGCCTCTACGCGCTGGAGGACTACCTGCACGACAGCCCGAAGATTGGCGTCATGCACAACGCCGACGACATCATCCTGGGGACCGGCGACCTGGGCTTCCTGCGCCGGACCTTTGGCGAGCGCATGACGCTCTATCCGCGCGGCGGCCACTGCGGCAACCTCAATTACCGGGTCAATGCCCACGACATTCTGGAGTTCTTCCGTGGCTAGACGCTATCTGCTCTCGCTGTTGCTGCTGGCCAGCGGCGTCGCCGGCGCACAGGCCCCGGTCCCCGACGAAGACGGGTTCACCCACCCGCTGCGCACGCTGGAATTCAATCCCGGACTGGATCAGCGCGAATTCGAACGCGCCACCTTCGATGCGCTGAACATCTACGACCCTTGGGAGTCGCTGAACCGGCGCATGTATTACTTCAACTACCGGCTCGACCAGTGGGTAATGCTGCCCGCCGTGAGAGGCTATCGCTACGTCACCCCGGCATTCGTGCGCACCGGTGTCAGCAATTTCTTCAGCAACCTGGGTGAAATACCGACGCTGTTCAACAGCCTCGCCCAGCTCAAGGGCGAACGCGCCATGACCACCACGGCGCGCCTGCTGTTCAACACCATCCTCGGCGTCGGCGGCCTCTGGGACCCGGCCTCGCGCATGGGTTTGCCGCGTTTCCAGGAAGACTTCGGCCAGACCCTGGGCTTCTACGGCGTGCCTCACGGCCCGTACCTGATCCTGCCGGCACTGGGCCCGTCGAACCTGCGCGATGCCGCCGGCCAGGCCGCCGACTTCGGGATCGAGCGGCAGGTGGACCTGTTCAGCTCCGCCGATTCCAGCGGCGGCGAGTTCGGTTTCACCGCGCTGCGCCTGATCAACCTGCGCTATACCACCCCGTTGCGCTACGGGCAGCTGAACTCGCCGTTCGAATACGAGAAGGTTCGCTACGTCTACACCCGCGCCCGCGAGCTGCAGATCGAGGAGTAATCGAGCCGCCCGATCGGAACAGTCAGGGATTCGCATCCATCGGCCCGTGCTCAGGCGCTACGCTGGGCCGATAGACGATTCGGAGCAATGCGATGACCCAGCGAACCATCCAACACATCACCACCGGCCGCGCCACGTCGGACGGCGCCGGTGTACGCCTGACCCGGATATTCGGCGGCCCGGGTGTCGAGCGTTTCGATCCCTTCCTGATGCTCGACGAGTTTGGCTCTGACCAGCCCAATGAATACATCGCCGGCTTTCCCGCCCACCCGCACCGTGGCTTCGAGACGGTGACCTACATGCTCGAGGGACGGATGCGTCACGAAGACCATCTGGGCAATGTCGGCCTGCTCGAGCCAGGCGCCGTGCAGTGGATGACCGCTGCGCGCGGAGTGATCCACAGCGAGATGCCCGAGCAGCGTGAAGGCAGGATGCGCGGCTTCCAGCTGTGGCTGAACCTGCCGGCGAAAAGCAAGATGAACGCACCGTCCTACCGGGATCATGCCGCCGAGCACATTCCGCGCGTCCGGTTGCCGGGTGGCGGCGAAGCCATCGTCATTGCCGGGCGGTTGGTCGCCGCGGGCGTCGACCAGTCCGGCGCCGTGCAGCGGCCCGACACCGACCCGCAGTTATTCGACCTGCATCTGCCGCGTGGCAGCCACCTCGAGCCACAGCTCGCCGACGGCCTCAAGCCGCTGATTTATGTCTATGAAGGCGAGTTACGGCTTGGTGACAGCCGGCTGCAGGCCGGGCAACTGGCGGTGTTATCGACCCACGGCGCGCTGCGGCTCGAGGCGGTTGGCGACGTCCGGGTGATGCTGATCGCCGGTCGGCCCATCGGCGAGCCGATCATTCAGTACGGACCCTTCGTAATGAACAGCCGCGACGAAATCGAACAAGCCCTGCGCGACGTCCGCGACGGCTCCTTTACGAACTGACCGGCTTCTTGGGCAACTTGCGGTACAGGCTGGGCTCCCCGGCGGGGCGCGTCTTGAAGCGACGGTGCGCCCATAGGTATTGCTCGGGCCGCTGGCGCACCGCTTCCTCGACCCATTCGTTGATGCGCCGGCAGTCGGCTTCCTCGCTCTCGCCGGGAAAGTCGGCCAGCGGCGGATGGATCACCAGTCGATAACCGGCACCGCCGTCCAGGCGTTCCTGGGTATAGGGGACGACGCGCGCGCGGCCCAGCCGGGCAAACTTGCTGGTTGCCGTGACGGTGGCGGCATCGATGCCGAACCAGGGCACGAACAGGCTCTGCTTGCGGCCGTAGTCCTGGTCCGGCGCGTACCAGATCGCCCGCCCTGCACGCAGGACCTTGAGCATGGCACGCACATCCTCCCGTTCGATGGCCGTGGCGTCGAGGTTGTGCCGCTCGCGCCCGCGACGCTGGACGTAGTCGAACACCGGATTCTTGTGCTCGCGGTACATGCCATCGATGGTATGGCACTGGCTCAGCAGCGCCGCGCCGATTTCCAGGGTGGTGAAGTGCAGGGCCATGAGGATCACGCCCTGCCCTTCGGCCTGCGCCTGCTGCAAGTGTTCCAGTCCCTCGATGCGCGCCAGGCGCTGAAGGCGTGCGTGCGGCCACCACCAGCTCATGGCCATCTCGAAAAAAGCGATACCCGACGAGGCGAAGTTATCCCGCAGCAGCTTTTCGCGCGCCTGTTCGTTCAGTTCGGGAAAGCACAGCTGCAGGTTGCGTCGGGCGATCTGGCGCCGCGAGCGGGCGAATCGATACATCAGTACGCCCAGCCCGCGCCCGAGCAGCAGCAGCACCCGGTACGGCAGCTGAATCACCAGCCACAGCAGGCCGAGGCCAAACCAGAGCGGCCAGAAACGCGGATGAAGGAAGGCGCGACGAAAACGAGGACGATCCATTGAAGGGCCTGAACCGGTAAAAGCGCGCATTCTAGCGAGAAAACGCCGCCCGTTGCGGCTGCGTCGCGATACGCATCAGCTCGCCGCCCGGCCGGGCGAGACTTGCAGCCAGCGGTGAGCCCCGCTATAAGACCTCGCCATTTACCCCAGCAGGCAGACCATGAGCCAAGCCGACCCTCTCGACCAAGCCCCCGTTTTCCAGCTCAAGGGCAGCATGCTCGCCATCACCATTCTGGAGCTGACCCAGAACAACCTGGAGCGACTCGACCGGCAACTCGCGGTCAAGGTCGCCCAGGCGCCCGACTTCTTCGATAACACCCCGCTGGTGTTGGCGCTGGACAAGCTGCCCGCCGAGCCGCCGCTGGACCTGACGGCACTCATCGCCCTGTGCCGCCGCCATGGTTTGCGCACGCTCGCCCTGCGCGCAGGCGATCCAGCGATCATCGAGGCGGCCGGTACGCTCGATCTGCCGGTGCTGCCGCCATCCGGTGCCCGCGAGCGCGTACTGGAGTTGCCGGGCAAAGTGCCTGCCGAGCCGCCCAAGCCGGCCGAACCGACCTACCGGCCCACCCGCGTGGTGACCACCCCGATACGCGGCGGCCAGCAGGTCTACGCCAAGGACGGCGACCTGATCGTCCTGGCCGCGGTCAGCCCCGGTGCGGAACTTCTCGCCGACGGCAACATCCATGTGTACGGCCCGCTGCGCGGGCGCGCCCTGGCCGGGATCAAGGGCGACACCAACGCGCGGATTTTCTGCCAGCAGCTGGCCGCGGAAATGGTCTCGATAGCCGGTCGCTACAAGGTGGCCGAGGACCTGCGTCGCGACCCGCTGTGGACCGCCGCCGTACAGATGAAGCTATCCGGGGACGTGTTGAACATCACCCGCCTTTAACGGATACTGCCGCGAATTTTCAAGCACCAAAACGGGCCTCCCAAAGCCGCCTCGGCGGAGGGTCCCGCCTTCCATTTTTAGGGTGAATCACCTTGGCCAAGATCCTCGTAGTCACTTCCGGCAAGGGTGGCGTCGGTAAAACCACCACCAGCGCCGCCATCGGTACCGGCCTCGCCCTGCGCGGGCACAAGACCGTCATCGTCGACTTCGACGTCGGCCTGCGTAACCTGGACCTGATCATGGGCTGCGAGCGCCGCGTGGTGTATGACTTCGTCAATGTCATCCAGGGCGACGCCACCCTCACCCAGGCGCTGATCAAGGACAAGCGGCTCGAAAACCTCTACGTGCTGGCCGCCAGCCAGACCCGCGACAAGGACGCGCTGACCCTCGAAGGCGTCGGCAAGGTCATCGACGAACTGGCGCAGAATTTCGAATTTGTCATCTGCGACTCGCCGGCCGGCATCGAGAAAGGTGCTCACCTGGCGATGTACTTCGCCGACGAAGCCATTGTCGTGACCAACCCCGAGGTTTCCTCGGTACGCGATTCGGACCGCATGCTGGGTCTGCTGGCGAGCAAGTCGCGGCGCGCCGAGAATGGCGAGGAGCCGATCAAGGAACACCTGCTGCTGACCCGCTACAACCCCGAGCGCGTGGTCAAGGGCGAGATGCTTGGCGTCGAGGACGTCGAAGAGATTCTGTCTATCCGCCTGCTGGGCGTCATCCCCGAATCCCAAGCAGTGCTCAAGGCGTCCAACCAGGGCGTGCCGGTAATTCTCGATGACCAGAGCGACGCGGGGCAGGCATACAGCGACGCCGTCGACCGGCTACTGGGCAAGGAAGTGAGCCATCGCTTCCTCGACGTGAAGAAGCAAGGCTTCCTGCAACGACTCTTCGGAGGCCGCGAATGAACCTTCTCGACTTCTTTCGTGAACGCAAGAAGAAGGAAACGCCCGCTAACATCGCCAAGGAACGCCTGCAGATCATCGTCGCTCACGAGCGCGGCCAGCGGACCCAGCCCGACTACCTGCCGGCACTGCAGAAGGAGCTGGTCGAGGTGATTCGCAAGTACGTCAACATCGACAGCGACCAGGTCCAGGTCGCCCTCGAAGACCAGGGCAGCTGCTCGATCCTCGAGCTCAACATCACCTTGCCGGATCGCTAGCCGGCGTCTTGCACGGCCGGACCACGACGGTTCGGCCGAGCCTTCACCTGCTCGACGAATGGCGGCCTCGACGGCCGCCGTTTCGTTTCATCGCTTTCGACCTCGACCCCACGCCCATGCCGCTCAGCCAAATACAAATCATCCACCAGGATGCCGCCCTGCTGGTGATCAACAAACCCACCCTGTTGCTCTCGGTGCCCGGGCGCGCGGAGGACAACCGGGACTGCCTGGTTACCCGCCTGCAGGAAAACGGCTATCCCGAGGCACTCATCGTCCACCGGCTCGACTGGGAAACGTCGGGGCTGATCGTGCTGGCGCGCGACGCGGACAGTCACCGCGAGCTGTCGCGGCAGTTCCATGACCGCGAAACCGAGAAGGCCTACACGGCGCTCTGCTGGGGCGAGCCGACGCCCGACAGCGGCAGCATCGACCTGCCGCTGCGCTATGACCCGCCCACCAAGCCACGTCACGTCGTCGACCACCAGGCCGGCAAACACGCCCTGACCTACTGGCGCGTACTCGAACGCCACGGCGACTTCAGTCGCGTCGAGCTGACGCCGATCACTGGCCGGTCGCACCAGCTGCGTGTCCACATGCTGTCCATCGGCCATCCGCTGTTGGGTGACCGGCTCTATGCCCATCCGCAGGCGCTCGCCGCCCACGACCGCCTGTGCCTGCACGCCAGCATGCTCGCGCTGACGCACCCGCAGACCGGCGAGCGGTTGCGTTTCCACTGCCCGGCACCGTTCTGACGGGAGAAACTGCTGGAGGCTGGAGCGAACGTGGACCCGAACGGTTCGCAGTCTCGGCCGCCATCCAAGTGCCTGCAGCTATTCACCGGCCGGTAGAACGAGATTGCTCGCCAATCCCAACCCGGGCACGCCAAGCCTGCCAATGCTTTTCGCTCAGTTCCGCCCTCAGGCCGCCGGCGTCACGATCGATGCGATAAACTCCGGGCATTGCCGTCCGGAGTCAGTCATGCGAGAAGCACTTAACCAAGGCCTGATCGAATACCTCAAGGCCTCCCCCACGCCCTTCCACGCCACCCAGAGCCTGGCGCACAGCCTGCAGGCCGCCGGTTACCACTCTTTAAAGGAAAGCGAAGCCTGGCACACCGAGCCAGGCGGTCGCTACTACGTCACCCGCAACGACTCGGCGATCATCGCGTTTCAGCGGGGCAGCCAACCGCTGGTCGAGCACGGCATCCGCCTGGTGGGCGCCCACACCGACAGCCCCTGCTTGCGCGTCAAGCCGCAGCCCGAACTGCAGCGCCAGGGGTTCTGGCAACTGGGGGTCGAAGTCTATGGCGGCGCGCTGCTGGCGCCCTGGTTCGATCGCGATCTGTCGCTGGCCGGACGGGTGACCTACAGCCGTGACGGCCGCATTGAAAGCCAGCTGATCGACTTCAGGTTGCCGATCGCCTACATCCCGAGCCTGGCCATCCACCTCAACCGCGAGGCCAACCAGGGCTGGCCGATCAACGCCCAGAACGAGCTGCCACCGATCGTGGCACAGATCGCCAGCGAAGACCGTCCGGACTTCCGGGCGCTGCTGGCCGATCAACTCAGCCGCGAACATGGCCTGGTCGCCGATGTGGTGCTCGACTTCGAGTTGAGCTTCTACGATACCCAGGGCGCCGCGCTGGTCGGCCTCAATGCCGACTTCATCGCCGGCGCGCGCCTGGACAATCTGCTGTCCTGCTATGCCGGCTTGCAGGCGCTGCTACGCGCCAGCCCCGATGAGACCTGCCTGCTGGTCTGCACCGATCATGAGGAGGTCGGCTCCAGCTCCCTGTGCGGCGCCGACGGCCCCTTCCTCGAACAGGTGCTGCGCCGCCTATTGCCGGACGGCGAAGCCTTCCAGCGCTGCATCAATCGGTCATTGCTGATTTCCGCCGACAACGCCCATGCGGTGCACCCGAACTATGCCGACAAGCACGACGGCAACCATGGTCCAAAGCTCAATGCCGGTCCGGTGATCAAGGTCAACAGCAACCAGCGCTATGCCACCAGCAGCGAAACCGCCGGATTCTTCCGCCACCTGTGCCTGGAAAACGAAGTCTCGGTGCAGAGCTTCGTAACCCGCAGCGACATGGGCTGCGGGTCGACCATCGGTCCGATTACCGCCAGCCAGCTCGGCGTGCGCACCGTCGACATCGGTCTGCCGACTTTCGGCATGCATTCGATCCGCGAACTGGCCGGCAGCCATGACCTGGCGCACCTGGTCAAGGTGCTCAGCGCCTTCTACTCGAGCGCCACGCTACCCTGACGCCTCGCCGGGGCGGTACGGGATAGCACAGGCGCCCCGTGCCCGGCCGGTGCGGCGCACCCCGGTAATTCGCGCACCGGAACGCGCTGGTTTCGCGCATTCCCGATGATCGCGATGGCGTCACGGCACCGCGGCCTGCGCGCCTTGCAATGCCGTGAGCCTGCCGCCATAGTGATGCCGACCTGTACCCGCTTAATCGTATTCGCTGGCCGTGCAGGCCGCCGACCGTCACCCGCGCCGCTCATCCGGACGATCGCACCACCCTCGCCGTGGCTGCCGCGCCTGATGCGAACGTCGGGTTTGCCCAGATCCGGGTTGACCGTCGCGGCGCGCAGCCGCCAGTGACACCGGGTGTTTCCTTATCGCCGGCGGACCCGCCCCGGCGCTTGATTGATGGCCTACTATGCGTGACTACCCAGCCTTGCCCCGCCCCGCCCACATGAAACGATCCCTGACCGCGGGCCTGCTGGCCCTGCTGCTCGGCCTCCAGGCCAGCGCGGCCCAGGCAAAGACCAACGAACACGACTGGGACTACTTGCAGCCCGACCGCGACCAGGTGATCGCCAGCCTCAACGTGGTCGAGCTGCTCAAGCGCCACCACTACAACAAGCCGCCGCTGAACGACGCGCGCTCGGCGAAGATCTTCGACAGCTACCTGGAGATGCTCGACCCCTCGCGCAGCTATTTCACCAAGAGCGACATCGCCGAGTTCGAACCCTGGCGCAACCAGTTCGACGATTTCTTGAAAAACGGCAACCTGGAGCCGGGCTTCGCCATCTACAAGGTCTACCTGGAGCGCCTTCAAGGCAGGCTGAGCTACGCGCTGGGTCTGCTGGACAAGGGGGTCGACAGCTTCGACTTCACCCGTGACGAAGAACTGCTGGTCGACCGCAAGCATGCCGCCTGGCCCAAGGATCAGGCCGCGCTGGACGACCTCTGGCGAAAGCGGGTCAAGGACGAGGTGCTGCGCCTCAAGATCGCCGGCAAGGAACCCAAAGCCATCGCCGATCTGCTGACCAAGCGCTACAAGAACCAGCTCTCGCGCCTCGAGCAGACCCGTGGCGAAGACGTCTTCCAGACCTACATCAATGCCTTCGCGCAGTCCTACGACCCGCATACCCAGTATCTGTCGCCGGACAACGCGGAAAACTTCGACATCAACATGAGCCTGTCTCTGGAAGGGATCGGCGCCGTGCTGCAGAGCGATAACGAATACGTCAAGGTGGTCCGCCTGGTGCCGGCCGGCCCGGCCGAGAAGACCAAGCAGATCGCGCCTGCCGACAAGATCATCGGTGTCGGCCAGGACAACGACGAGATGGTCGATGTCATCGGCTGGCGTCTCGACGAAGTGGTCAAGCTGATCCGCGGCCCGAAAGGCTCGGTCGTGCATCTGGAGGTGATCCCGGCCAGCAATGCTCCCAATGATCAGACCAGCAAGGTGGTCGCCATTACCCGCGAGGCGGTGAAGCTCGAAGAGCAGGCGGCGAAGAAATCGGTGCTTCACCTCTCCCAGGACGGTCGCGACTACAAGCTCGGCGTGATCGAAGTGCCCGCCTTCTACCTCGACTTCAAGGCACTGCGCGCCGGCGCCGATGATTACAAGAGCACCACGCGCGACGTCAGGAAACTGCTGACCGAACTGCAGGCCGAAAAGGTAGACGGCGTGGTCATCGACCTGCGCAATAACGGTGGCGGTTCGCTCCAGGAAGCCACCGAATTGACCGGCCTGTTCATCGACAAGGGGCCGACGGTGCTGGTGCGCAACAGCGACGGGCGCGTCGACGTGCTGGCCGACGAGCAGCCGGGCGCCTTCTACAAGGGCCCGATGGCCGTGCTGGTGAACCGTCTGTCCGCCTCTGCGTCGGAGATCTTCGCCGGCGCGATGCAGGACTATCATCGCGCGCTCATTGTCGGCGGCCAGACATTCGGCAAGGGGACGGTGCAGACGGTCCAGCCGCTCAATCACGGCGAGCTGAAACTGACCCTGGCCAAGTTCTACCGCGTCTCCGGACAGAGCACGCAGCACCAGGGCGTGGTACCGGATATCGCCTACCCCGCCGAAGTCGACACCAAGGAGATAGGCGAAAGCGCCCTGCCCGAGGCCATGCCCTGGGACAGCATCCGCGCGGCCATCAACCCAGACCACAATCCGTTCATGCCCTTTCTCGCCGAGCTGAAGTCCCGCCACGAGGCACGGACAGACGAGGACCCGGACTTCGTCTTTACCCGTGATCGCCTGGCGCTGTCCCAGGAGCTGGCCCACGAAACGACCATCAGCCTGAATGAAGACAAGCGCCGCGCGCAGCAGGAGCGCATCGAGAACCGACAGCTGGCGCTGGAAAATGCCCTTCGCAAGGCCAAGGGAGAGGAACCCCTGGCCAAACTGGCCAAGGACGACGAGACCACGCCGCATGTGGAAGACAAGAAGCTCAAGCCCGAGGAAGACGCCTTCCTGGCCGAAAGCGGGCGCATCCTGCTGGACTACCTGGGCCTGCAAAAGGCCATGGCCAAGAACAGCGTGGAGCACTAGCACGGCAATGTCATCATATTGACATCATTGCGTCGTGAAATACGCAGGGCCGCCCAAGGGCGGCCCTTCGCATTTCATGGCCATCACGGAATCAACATGACCGTCACCGAGCAGTTGAGCACGCTGGATCGCATCCTGGCTCACGGCGACATCACCAGCCTGTTCCAGCCCATCGTCTCGCTATCAGCGCGCCGGGCGGTGGGTTTCGAGGCCCTGACGCGGGGGCCCTCCAACACCTCCCTGCACTCACCGATCAACCTGCTCGCGGCGGCCCGGTTCGCCGGACGGCTCAACGAGCTGGAGATGACCTGTCGGGAAAACGCCTGCCGGCGTTACAGCCAGCAGCAGCTGCAAGGCAAGCTGTTCCTCAACGCGTCACCGGAAACCCTGCTGGACGCGACGCACAGGCCGGGCCGCACCCTCGAACTGCTGCGTGAGTACCATATCCCGCCGGAGCGCGTGGTTATCGAACTGACCGAACAGACCCCCACCGACGACTTCGAACTGCTCGACGCCGCGCTGCACCATTACCGAGACATGGGCTTTTCCATCGCCCTGGACGACCTGGGCGCCGGCTATTCCAGCCTGCGCATGTGGTCGCAGCTTCGCCCGGACTACGTCAAGATCGATCGTTACTTCATTGACGGGATCCACCGAGACGCCATCAAGCGTGAATTTGTCGAATCGATCCTGAAAATCGCCCGGGCTTCCAGGGCGCAGGTCATCGCCGAGGGCATCGAACTGCATGCCGAACTGGAAATCCTGGGCGATATGGGCGTCGACCTAGTCCAGGGCTATCTGCTGGGGCGTCCGTCCGAGGAGCCAACGGTGAACACCACGGTGTTGCTACCGAGCGCAGACGGACGCGAGGAGACCCTCGACGCCGAACAACCGGACCTCACCGCACTGCTGCTCAAGCAGGCCGCCGTCAGCGCAGAGCAACCAATCGCACGGGTCCTCGAGCTGTTCCGCCAGCAAGTCAACCTCAATTCCGTCGCCGTGCTCGATGCCGCGGATATCCCGGTTGGCATCGTGCATCGCAGCCTGCTTTCGGATGCCCTGCTCAAGCCTTACGCAACGGACCTGCTGGCACGCAAACCAATCAGCCGGCTGATGAGCGATGACTTTCTCGCCGTCGAGCTCGGCCAATCGCTGCAGCAGGTCAGCCGCCTGCTCACCAGCCGCGCCCGGCAGCGTATCGACGAGGATTTCGTGATCACCGTCCGTGGGCGCTACCACGGCCTGGGGCGCGTCATCGACGTGCTCAAGCTGATTACCGAGATGAAGCTGCAGCAGGCACGCCACGCCAATCCGCTGACCCTGCTGCCCGGGAATGTACCTATCCAGCAGTGCCTGGCGCGCTTGCTGCGGCAGGAACGCGAGGCGGTGATCTGCTACGTCGATATCGATCACTTCAAGCCGTTCAACGACCTGTACGGCTATGCCAAGGGCGACGAAATCCTGCTGTGCCTGGCGCAATGCCTGGAGGAAGCGGTGGATCCGAGTTGCGATTTCGTCGGTCACATTGGCGGTGACGACTTCATGCTGGTGCTGCACCGCCCAGACTGGCAGGCGCGGCTGGCCCGGTTGTTCGAGGCGTTCGAACAGCGATGCAGGCGGTTCTACCGAAGCGAGCATCTGGATGAGGGGTGTTTCGTCGCGGAGGGCCGCCAGGGCGTTACCCAGCGTTATCCGCTGTTATCGCTGTCGGTCGGTGCCGTCTGCCTGCATCCTGATCCCGGCGTCGACTGCGACGCTGCACAGCTGGCAGCACTGGCTTCTGAAGCCAAGCGCCAGGCCAAGCTGCAGGCCGGCTTCAGCGTATACAGGCTCGACACCTCTCGGCCGGGCGCTCACAGCCCAAGCCTGGCGGCACTAGCCCTGTAACGCTCGGCCTCCTGGCGGTCCGCCTCCAGACCATGGCCTCCGGCCTGGTAGAGCTGCGCCAGACGGGTCGCTGCCAGCGGATGCCCGGCCTCGACCGCCAGCTTCCACCAGCGCGCCGCCTGGACGCCATCGGGGCCGTGCGTGGCATCTTCGCCGAGGCTCACGACACCCATCTGATAGGCCGCCTTGGCATCCCCTTTTTCGGCTGCCAGTCGCAGCAGGCGGATCCCCTCCTGGCGGGCGCCGTAACCGTGGCCGCGAAACAGCAGGATGTGTCCGTAGAAGCTCTGGGCCCTGGTGTCGCCCAAACCGGCCACGCGCGCAAATTGGCCCTCCATCCAGCGCCACAGCGCCGGTTGCCGGACAGCCCAACGCACCGCCATCAACCGGCGCGCAACCAGGTACGCCACCCTTGCACGGATCTTGTATACGATCATGGCGCCTCCGGGTAGTCGAACTCGAACACGCGCGCCACTTCGCCGGCATGCCAGGACGCGGCGGCCGGTCCGTCGACCGGCCCGCTGAAACGACCCAGACGGGCCGCGCATTGAAAGAACCCCGTACGCGGCAGGCGGCTGGCGCCCTGACTGATCACCAATGCGCTGCGCAACGGGCGTTCCGCACGTGCGTCCAGCGTCGCCAGGTGCTCGAGCGCGGCGGTGAGCGTCTGCATCGCCGGTACCGGCAACTCAAGCCGCTCGACCAGCGCACGATAGGTCACCAGATGGCGCTGGCGCCGCGCATCGGCCAGTTCGGTGAGCAGCGCCTGCCAGTGCACCCGGCTGATGCGAATCGATGCGCTTGGGGCGGTCACGCGTCCGGCCTCCAGCCCTCGATCTCCAACGCGCGGGCCAGTGACCGGCGGATCACATCGCCGGGATCGCGCTCACCACGTTCGATCAATTCCAGATAAGCCGGACTGATACCCACCGCGCGCGCCAGCGTATCGGCCGCCAGCCCTTTGCGTTCGCGCAGGCCAGCCAGCTCAGCGAAAAGGGGTAGAGCCGATCCGCCCTCACCCGCTACCTCGGCGGCCGACGCCCCGGCCTGCGCCTTCAACAAGATCTGATATTCATCCCAGGGAAGCACCGCGTACTCAGCAACGCCGTCTCGCCTGATGATCTGCACACTCATCCCTAACCTCCGCTGATTTGGCCCGCTCCGAGCCCGGATAGTAACAGTCTGGTTGAGGGTTTTTCCGGCGCTTGGTCGCACCAAGGAGTGAAAGGCATCGCAAGGGAAAATCGACGGAGGATTAATCCTTTCGACTCAATGGCGACGACGCACCGCGCCCACTTCGTCGGTCATCGGCTCGTCCTCCGCCGGCAGACGCTCGATTTCGGCCTGAATCTCCGCTGGCTGCCGGTCGCGCCACTGGCGGAACGCCTCGAGCTCCCCGGACCACTTGCGGATGATCCAGCTCAGGACTGCCAGGTCGTCGATAAAGCCAAGGCCGGGTATAAAGTCAGGGATCGCGTCCATGGGCGATAGGAAATAGAGCAGACCGGCCACGGCCGCTACCAATGCCGGCCGGCTGACAGCGCGATACTCACCCCGCCACCAGGCGATGCACAAGGCCTGCAACAGCCGGAGATCCTCCCGAAGTCCCTTGACCAAGCCGCCACGAGCGGAGCCTTTACGTGCGACTGCAAGCAGCACCATCGGTAACCGCCCACGCGCCAATACCCGTTGAGCCATTGGCAGGTAGCGAAAGAATTTCAATGGAGCTTTCATGAGGTGCCTCCTTGAAAACCGCGCCCTAGAAACGCCGCTGGGTTATCCACAAAAGCTGTGGATAACCTTGTGAACAGATACTGGATGACTGCCCCGAAGGCCCGGCTGACGCGGCCTTCCAACAGATCGATGGGTTTTTGTTCATCCTTCATAAACTCTTTAAAATCAGCAACTTATATTTTTGCCGCAACGCCTGCGGCCTGACATCGGACGGTACCGCGCACGGTGCGACGGAATGTGCATAACCGTAACATGTCAATCCTTTTTTAAAGCCGTTTTGCTCTGAAAAGGACTAGACATTATCAGCCTCCCGTTCTAGTGATGACCTCCGGCGAGCGCATTGCGTTCATCCGGTGGCGGGACGCCTCGGTGCGGGGCGGTATACAAAAAAAAGGGCGGCCCCGACGACGCCGTTCATCCGGGCATAAAAAAGCCGGTCATTGACCGGCTTTTTTGAAGCGCAGGGAAGAGTCAGTTGAGGGTCAGCTTGGCGCGGTTCTTCTCCAGCGTCGCCGCGCCGATGCCCTTCACTTCAAGCAGATCGTCCACTGACGTGAACGGGCCATTGGCCTCGCGATAATCGACGATCGCTTTCGCCTTTGTGGCACCGATGCCTTTCAGCTCGCGGGTCAACGTGTCGACATCTGCAGTGTTGAGCGCAACGGAGGCGGACTGCACGGCAGCGACCTGCGCGGAGCCGACCGGCTCGGCCGTGGCTGCGAAGGTACCGGCGGACAGGCTGGCAACGCAGGCGAAAAGCGTGGCGGAAAGCAGAGACTTAATCATGATCACGTCCTTATGTTGGGAAGATTGACGGCGCGGTACTCCATGCGCCGCCTGGTCACTCTAACCCCCGTCGCAGGGCAGTCAAATCCCGATCGGAATTCTGTGACCTGCTCCCCGCTATGCCTGCCATTACATCTTGTTGAACAAACTCAGTCCGGCGATCTTCACATAACTTTGCTGGGCGGCCTCAAGTACCACTGTCTGCATGGACAGGCGCGACAAGGCCTCGGCATAGTCCAGTTCGCGCAGATCGGCCTGGACGCCCTTGTTGACCAGCGTGACGTCCTCATTGTCAGTCTGCGTACTCTCGATCACATTCAGCCGCGCACCGATATTGCCGCGCGCCTGGTCAACGCTGACCATCCCGTGGTCGAGGTTGGTCAGGGCAACGGCAACGGCGTCGCGGACGTCGGTATTGCCATTAGAGGGATTTTCCAGAGAGGAACGGAGATTGGCGATGGTGTCGAGAATGCCTTGTTTTTGCTGTATTTCACCGGAACCAGATAGCTTTGGCGTGATATTCACCGCCTCCCCTCCCGCCGCCGCACCGTCGAGCTGTAACGTTACACCACGAAAAACCAACGAATCGCTCTTGCGCGGATCATCATCCATTTTCAGACCAGTCCCATCCGTTAGCGGCACGGTGGCGGGTGTTCCACTGCTGTCCAGCTCGTAAATATCGTAGCTACCGTCAGCGTTGAACTGGAGCTGAACGCCATTGGCAGGAAAACCATTCGCCCCGGAAAATGCCACCTCGTCACTGACGAGAGGCGCTGAAACCGACAGCGTCGAACCGGTCGGAAACGCTGCGTCGGGCTGGCTCTTCAGCCGCCCAGCATTGGTTACGCTCTCGAAAATCGACTTGCCGTTATCGCTAATCGGAATACCTAACGAACTCGCGATCTGAAGCTTCCGCTGCCCCTCGTCGCCCTGATAGCTGTAGCTGCCATCGGCACCGCGAACGAATGGTTGCGTCTTGCCCTGGAAGCCCGAGAACAAATACTCGCCGCGCGCGTTACGGGTGTTCATCAACGAGAGCAACTCATCCTCGCGCTCGCCCAGCTCCGCCGCGATCGACTTGCGATCCTGGGGATCCAGCGCACCATTGCCCGCCTGTACCGCCAGCTCACGCACACGCTGCAGAACGGTGTTGACCGAGTTCAGGGTGACCTCTTCCTGGGTGAGGCTGTTTTTCGCGGCGGTCAGGTTCGAGTCATACTGGGACAATACATTCTGCTGTTGCTCGAGCTGCAGCAGCCGTACCGAAGCAACCGGGTCGTCCGCTGGCGTCAGGATGCGGTTGCCCGTGCTGATCTGCTCCTGCGTGCGGGTGGCGTTGGAGTAGTTGCGCTGGATACCGGTTACGCCGTTATTGAACGCTTGTATGGTCGAGATGCGCATGGGCGGGCCTGTTACCTGAAGGTGCTGATCAATGTATCGAACATGGAGCGGGCAACTTGAATGATCTGGGCCGAGGCGTTGTAGTACTGCTCGAACTTGATCAGATTCGCCGCTTCCTCGTCGAGGTTGACGCCCGAGAGCGAGTCCCGATTGTCCGTCGCCTGTTTCAGAATGGCTCCAGTCGCTTCACTGTCCATACGGGACTGCGCCGTCAGCGTACCGACACGCTCGACCAGTTCGCCGTAGCCATCGGTGAAGCTGAAGCCTGAGCCAGCCGTACCCGCGTCGACGCCAACGGTTTGTTTCGTTTGCAGATCGACCAGCTTCAACGCGTTCCGGTTGTCGGACACGCCGTTCTGATTGAAATTGAAGGTGAAGCTGTCATTTACCGCAGGGCGGCCGCTGACGGTGAACTCGAAGCTGTATTGCTCTTCGTTGGGTGCGGTTCCGGTGGTCAGCGTCAGGTTGAGCGTATTGGTCTGCCCCGCCGTGATTGTTGCAGGCGACAAGGTCAACCCCGCCGGTGCAGTGGCCGGTAACACCAGGCCGGTCCCGTCGTAGGTCAGCTTCAACCCCTCGAATGCCGCCGATAGCGCCGCCGCGTCGATTGGTGCCGGTGCCGAAAGCAAGTTGGGCTGAGCGACGACGCCATTACCCCCGTTCTGCAGCGCGCTCTGAACCCTGACAGGCGCGGCGAACGCGAGCTGATCCGCCTGATCGAGCGTGACACCGATGTCGGCAGCACCGCGGCGCGTCGGCTGCAATGTGAACTTGTCGCCGGGCGCAGGCAGGGGACTGCCCAGCTCAATCTCAAACCCCTGATCCCTGCCCTGGTCGTCCGTGAATGTCAGCGGGCCCGTCGGCGCGCCTGCTACGGTCATGACCTGGCTATCGCTGAGTCGCCGCACCTTGTAAGCGGCTCCGTCGTACTCCATCTGGTAATCGCTGGTGGTCAGAGCGCTGGTGTTGGTGATATTCAGCAGAGGCTGTGCCGTACTCGTGTTCCCAGCGAAGGGGTTGACCCTCAATTTAGCCAACGCGGCATTGTTGAAGTCACCGAACAGCGCTTTACCCACCTGCCCCTTAAGATCCAATCCCTGCTTCAACTGGGTATTGACCTGATCGCTTACTGACAAGGCCAGCCGGCCCAACGAGTTCATCGTCGAGTCCAACACTTCACTGCGATAGCGAATCAAGCCACCCAGCTCGCCGCCGGTGATCTGTGAGGTAATACCCTGACGCGAACTGCCGCTGACGAACTGAACTTCATGGCGATTCGGATCGCCCTGACCCGGTACGACTTCGAGCTTGCTGACTGTACTGCCCACCACGAGTGGCTGGCCGGTACCCACCGAAATGTTGAAGCTGTTGTCATCTTGCGGCGTGACGGAGACGCCGATATAGGTCGACAGCTGACGGACCGCCTCATCACGCGCGTCCAGCAGGTCATTGGGCTGCTTGCCATTGGCCGACGCAGTGGCGATGGCATTGTTCAGGCTACCGATGCTGCCGGCCAGACGGTTGATCTGATCGGTAACGGCGGCCATCTGCTTGTTGGTGAAATTGTTTTGCTCGCTCAGCCGATCCGACACCGTATTGAATCGGCGGGCCAGCCCTTCCGATTCGGCGAGCACCAGTTGACGCGCCGGAATATTGGCAGGGTCTTCCGCCGCCGTTTGCAGTGCCGAAAAGAACTTCTGCAACGAGGGCGTGATGCCGGTTGTGCTGCCGGCCAGCAGCGAGTCGAGCTGGTCGATCTGGCTCTTATAAGCCTCCACGTCGCTGCTCAGCGAGGTGCTGCTGCGTAACTGGCTGGTCAGGAATTCGCTATAGCTGCGACGGATTTCCACCAGCGTCGTGCCCGAGCCGACGTAGCCCGCGCCGCTGAATTGCGGTGTGCGCGTCGCTTGCGAGGCATCCTGCCGGCTGAAGCCGGGCGTGTTGACGTTACTGATGTTGTGGCCGGTGACCGACAACTGGCTCTTGCTGGCACTCAGGCCGCTGAGGCCGATATTGAGAAGATCAGCCACGATTTAACCCCTGGTCCGTACGGCAGGCGACGCACTGGCGTCGGCGATGGTCTGGTAGGTCTGCACCTTGCGCGCAATCTGGTTGATCTTGCGCGCGTACTGCGGATCGGTCGCGTAACCGGCCCGCTGCAATTCATGGACGAAGCGCTCCGAGTTACCCGAAGCACTGGCCACCTGAATGGCCGGTTTGTAGCGGTCGTTGTTTTCCAGCATGCGGACGTAGTCGTTGAAACTCTGTTCAAAGGAGTCATAGGCGCGAAAGCCCGCGACCTGCTTGGTCGGCTTGCCGTTGACGTACTCGGTGGTGGTCACCTTGGCGGACTCCCCTTGCCAGCCGGTCGCCTTGATGCCGAACAGGTTGTGGCTATTGCTGCCGTCTTTCTGCTTGATCAGCGACTTGCCCCAGCCGGTCTCCAGCGCCGCCTGCGCCACCAGGAACCGCGGCTCGACGCCAAGTCGCTTGGCCGCCTTCTCGGCCATCGGCAGCATGGTCGCGATGAACTCGGCCGGTGAACTGAAGCGCGTCTTGCCAGGCGCGTTCGCGTCCACGCCGTTGATTGTCAGCGGCGCATCCTTCGGCGGGACGAAGGTGGTCGCCGGTTTCCAGTCGAGGTCGACAAGTG
The DNA here is from genome assembly GCA_002339675.1 of Stutzerimonas stutzeri. Taxonomy (GTDB): domain Bacteria; phylum Pseudomonadota; class Gammaproteobacteria; order Pseudomonadales; family Pseudomonadaceae; genus Stutzerimonas; species Stutzerimonas stutzeri_O. The sequence continues at coordinate 90,864 of DDKB01000016.1, read as the reverse complement.
GTTGCGCCTCGCCTTTCAGGTTGATCTGTTCGACCGGCGCATTCGACTCGACCGGTGCGTGGAAACGCTCGGCCAGCCGCCCCGGCAATGCCAGGCGGCGCTGGTTGAGCAGTGCGACGTCGTTGCGGCCCGGCTCCACCTCCGCCGGCGCGGCAGCTACCGCGGACGACACGCCCGGCCGGCCGATGGCCTCGGCCTGGGCGAAGGGGTTGGGCTTGTCACTGGGTTTCTGCTGCTTGGCGAGCTGCCGGACCAGCACGTCGGCGAGCCCGATGCCGCCGCCCTCCTTGGACAGCGTCACGGAGAGCTGCTGGTCGTGCATGTCCTGGTATTGCTTGCTGGCCTGGCTGTTGAACGGGTTGTCCTGGGCCATGACGTCGGTGGCCGAACGCATCGACTTGAGCATTTCGTTCATGAACAGCGACTCGAATTCCTGTGCGACCTTGCGCACGTTCTCCTCGCCATCACGATCCTTGCCGACCTTGAGCTGGTTCAGCCGGTTCAGGTCTGAGTAGCTTCCGCTATCCGGTGTGGTCCGACTCACGCCAAGACGATTTTCCATGGCCCCGTCCTCAGATCACGATCAGGTCTGCTTGCAGCGCACCGGCCTGCTTGAGTGCTTCGAGAATGGCCATCAGGTCACTGGGCGCAGCGCCCACCTGATTCACCGCTCGCACGATTTCGTCCAGCGTGGTCCCGGGGCCGAACTTGAACATTGGCTTGGCTTCCTGCTCGGCCTTGACCTTGGAGTTGGGCACCACCACCGTCTGGCCGTCGGACAGCGGGTTGGGCTGGCTGACCTGCGGATCCTCGGAGATGGTCACGGTCAGGCTGCCGTGGGTCACCGCAGCCGGCTGCACGCGAACGTTCTGGCCGATGACGATGGTGCCGGTACGCGAATTGATGATGACCTTGGCCACCGCCTGACCAACGTCTACTTCAAGGTTCTCCAGGATGGACAAGTAATCGACTCGCTGGCTTGGGTCCAGCGGTGCGGTGATGCTGATCGATCCACCGTCGAGCGCCTGCGCGACGCCCGGGCCAAGCAGTTCATTGATGTGGTCGACAATGTTCTTCGCGGTGGTGAAATCCGGGCGATTGAGGTTCATCGTCAGGGTATTGCCCTGGTTGAAGGCGCTCGGCACCGGCCGCTCGACCGTCGCGCCACCGGGGATCCGCCCGGCCGAAGGGATATTGACGGTAATGCGCGAGCCATCGGCACCGCCGGCATCGAAGCCGCCGACAACGAGGTTGCCCTGGGCGATGGCATAGACATTGCCGTCGATACCCTTGAGCGGTGCCATCAGCAGGCTGCCACCGCGCAAGCTCTTGGCGTTGCCGATCGATGACACGGTGATGTCGATGGTCTGGCCCGGCTTGGCGAACGGCGGCAACTCGGCATGAATCGACACCGCCGCGACGTTCTTCAACTGGACATTGCCGCCGGCCGGCACCTTGATGCCGAACTGCGCCATCATGTTGTTGAAGGTCTGCACGGTAAATGGCGTCTGGGTGGTCTGGTCACCGCTGCCGTTGAGGCCGACCACCAGGCCGTAGCCGATCAACTGGTTGCTGCGCACGCCCTGGATGGTGGCGATGTCCTTCAAACGCTCGGCGTGAGCGGGGATGGCCGCGACGCACAACACGGCAAGCAGGATCGAGCTGAACAGTTTCATTACCTGTACCTGCTTAGAAGGGCCACAACGGGCTAATGAAGAAACGATCCAGCCAACCCGGCTGGCTGGCATCGGCGAACGCGCCGGTACCGGAATAAGTAATGCGCGCGTCGGCGATCCGCGTCGAGGGCACGGTGTTGTCGGTGGCGATGTCGTCCGAGCGCACCAGGCCGGCGATGCGTACCAGCTCGTCGCCGGTGTTCAGGGTCATCCACTTCTCGCCGCGGATCGCCAGGATGCCGTTGGGCAGCACGTCAGAGACGGTCACGGTGATGGATCCGGACAGGCTGTTGCTCTGCCCTGCCTGACCCGAGCCCGAGGTATCACGCGATGCCTCGTATTCGGCGCCGAGGCTCATCTTGTTGCCGGTCAGCGGATTGGCCATGGAGACGGCGCCGCCGAACAGCGAACCCAGTCCGATATTGGCGTTGCTGTCCTTGGAGATCTTCGAGTTGGAGTTCTTGCTCGCCTGCGTCTTCTCATTGAGCGTGACGGTGATGATGTCACCGACCCGATACGCCTTGCGGTCGTCATATAGATTGGTTTCGAACCCGGCCTGATAGATCGCCCCGTTGTTTTGCGCAGCTGGCAGCGGCGTGCGCGGCAACACAGGGGAGTAATACGGATCATTGGGCTTGGGCGCAGGCGCCATGCAGCCGGACAGAATCACGACAGGCATCAGGGAGAGAACAGACAACAAGCGGCGCATATTCACCTCAATCCAGCGGCTGACTGCTATTACAGCTGCTGGGTAACGAAAGACAGCATCTGGTCGGCCGTGGAAATGACTTTCGAGTTCATCTCGTAGGCGCGCTGGGTGGTGATCATGTTCACCAGCTCCTCGACCACGCTGACGTTGGAGTTTTCCAGGGTGTTCTGCAACACGGTGCCCAGGCCGTTCAGGCCGGGCGTGCTGACCTGCGGCGCGCCGCTGGCGGCGGTTTCCAGGAACAGGTTGCTGCCCATAGCCTGCAGGCCCGCCGGGTTGACGAAGTCAGCGGTCTGGATGTTGCCGATGATTTGCGGCGCCGGATTGCCCAGTGTCGTGACGGATACGGTGCCGTCTTCGCCCACTGTGAAGGTCTGAGTTTCTGGCGGCACGACGATGGCCGGCTCCAGCGCGTACCCGTTGGAGGTGACGATCTGGCCGTCAGCGTTCAGGTGGAAGCTGCCGTCGCGCGAGTAGGACACGGTGCCGTCCGGCAGCAGGACCTGAAAGAAGCCACGGCCGTTGATGGCCATGTCGAGCGGCTGCTCGGTGGTCTGCAGGCTACCCGCGGTGAACTGCTTCTGGGTACCAACGATACGGACCCCCGTACCCAGCTGCAGACCAGACGGCAGCTCGCTGTCCTGACTGGATTGTCCGCCCGGCTGACGGCGGATCTGGTACAGCAGGTCCTGGAATTCGGCCCGGTCTTTCTTGAAGCCCGTGGTCGAGACGTTGGCCAGGTTGTTGGAAATGGTGGTCAGGTTCATGTCCTGCGCGGACAGACCGGTCTTACTCACCCACAGTGCTGGAAGCATGTTTTTCTCCTCGTGCGCCGGAATCTGGGCGCTACGCGTTGTTTACTAGCTGATTTGCAAGACTCGGGCCGCAGCGGCGCCATCTTCTTCCGCGGTGCGCATCATTTTCACGTGCAGCTCGAACTGGCGGGACAAGGCCAGCATCGAGGTCATCTCCGCCACGGCGTTGACATTACTCGCCTCGAGAAAACCGGAGGTCACGCGAACGCCAGCGTCGGCCTCGACGGGCTTGCCATCCTTCATGCGGATCAGGCCATCAGTGCCTTTCTGCAATTGCTTCGGGTCCGGGTTGACCAGTTTCAGCCGGTCCACGGTGACCACCACGTTCGGGTCCTCGCCCAGGGCGCGGATGCTGATCGAACCGTCAGCACCAATTTCGACTTTCTCTTCAGGCGGCACGGCAATCGGACCGGCATTGCCGAGCACCGGCAAACCGTCGCCGGTCCGAAGCATGCCGAGGGTGTCGATGTTCAGGCTGCCCGTACGGGCATAGGCCTCGCTGCCATCAGGCGCCTGCACCGCGATCCAGCCGTCGCCCTCGACGGCAACGTCCAGGTCGCGCCCGGTTTCCTGCAGCGTGCCGGAGCTAAAATCCGTGCCGGGGCGCTCGGTCATCGCATAGACGCGCGCCGGAAAGGTGTCACCGAACACCTGCATCGACCGCGCCTGCTCGAAGTCGCGACGAAAGCCCGTGGTCGAGATGTTCGCCAAGTTGTTGGCATGTGCCTGCTGGGCGCGGGCGTTCTGGCTTGCGCCGGTCATCGCCACGTAAAGCATCTTGTCCATGGAACCTCCATTGCAGGCGAGCGTCGCCGACTTGACTCTTGGAACGAAACTAGCAAGTCATATGCCAAGCAGCACAACGCAGGTTAACAGCTTGAATTACAAGGAAATTCAAAGCAAAAAAAAGACCCCGAAGGGCCTTGTCAAAACGAAGCGGCAGTTTCCCGCCGCTTCGCGCAGTGCCAGGTTGGCGTTACCGCAAGTTGATGATCGTCTGGGTGATCGCGCTTTCGGTCTCGATGGTCTTGGCGTTCGCCTGGTAATTGCGCTGCGCTACGATCAGGTTGACCAGTTGGTCGGAGATTTCTACGTTCGAGTCTTCCAGCGCGCCCGCTTGCAGCGAACCGAGCGTTCCGCTGCCGGGGGGGTTGCGGACCGGCTCGCCCGATTCGAACGACTGGACCCACTGGGTCTTGCCGACCGGCGTAAGACCCTGAACGTTGGCGAAGTTGGCCAGGATGATCTGGCCCTGCACCTTCGACTGGCCGTTGGTATAGCGGGCGAATATCTCACCCGACTCGCTGATCTCGAGCCCGGCCAGTTCGCCGGTGGTATAGCCGTCCTGGCTGACGCTGTTGACGGCGAATGCACTGGCGTACTGGGTTGAACCACGCATATCCACAGTGACGTCGAGGCCCGCTGCAGGAGCGGCATTGTTTAGAGACCAGGTCCCGTCCGTATTTTTCACGGCTGGCTGCCAACCGGCGATCGGCGTGCTGCCACTAGCCGGAGTAAGCAGGCTGCCGGACGGACTGAATTCCAGCGTGGTCGTGTTCGGCGCAGTGCTGTTGACGGGATCGGAGGGGTTACGCCCGTCTATAAGCACATTCATCTGCCAGGTGTTAGCCGTCCCGGTTTTGACGAAGTACTGCGTCATGACGTGGGCGTTACCCTGCTCGTCATAGATGTTCGTCGATGTCGACGAGTTGTAGCTTAGCGGATCGGCCGGATCGAATGGCGTATTGATCGGCTGGGTATTGGTCGAGTTGAGGTTAAAACCCTGCGCGACCTTGGTCGTCGCCTTAGGCTCCTGACTGGCCGTCTGGATCTTCAGGTCACTTACCTGGCCGGTCTGGACATTGCCGTTACCATCGACCGAATACCCTTGCAGGTGATAACCGAAGTTGTCGACCAGATTGCCTTCCTTGTCGGTCCCAAAATACCCAGCGCGGGTATAGCTGAGCGCCCCGTTGTTGCTCACCTGGAAAAAGCCGTTGCCGTTGATCGCCAGGTCGAGGGCGTTCTGCGTGTAGTTGATATTGCCCTGGTTGAACTGTTGGGACACATTGGCCAGCAACACGCCGCTACCCTGCGGGTTCTTACCAGTGCCAAGCACCGACGAGGCATAGACGTCGGCGAACTCCGCCCGCGACTGCTTGAAGCCGGCCGTGCCCGCGTTGGCGATGTTGTTGCCGGTGACGTTGAGGTCTTTGCTGGCGGCACGCATGCCGCTGAGGCCGATGTTGAACGACATGATTAACTCCTGAGACCGGCGCGCCGGCGGTTACTGACCGATGACCTGGACTTGCGACAGCCCGATGCTGCCCACCCCGGCCAAGTTGAGCATCAGCTCACCGCCGTTTTGTCCGAGCGTAACGCTGTCCACATTGGCGGGCAGCATGGTGTAAAGCCCCTTGGTTTCGCCTTCGTAAGTTGCCTGTGCTTCAAAGCGATAAGTGCCAGGCGGCAAGGTATTGCCGCCAGAATCCTTGCCGTCCCACATGAACGACACGTTGCCGGCCTGTTGCTGGCCCATGTTGATGCGGTTCACCACCGTCCCGGCGCTGTCGTAGACGTTGACCGAGACGTTGCTGCTGGTGGTCGGCAGTACGAGACTCGCCTTGAAGGTTTCGCTGGTATCCACGACGGCCTTGTCGGTCGGCACGATCACCTTGCGGCCCACCAGCGAAGATGCCTGCAGTGCCTGTGAGGACTGGTAGCCCGACAGCATGCTCTCCATGCTGGAGTTGAGCTTGTCGACACCTTCCACGGTGCTGAACTGCGCGAGCTGGGCGATGAATTCGCCGTTCTCCTGCGGTTCCAGCGGGTTCTGGTTGTTCAGCTGGGTCACGAGCAGCTCGAGGAACTCGTTCTTGCCGAGCTCGTTGCTCTTCGTCCCGCTGTCGTTCTTGATCTGGTACTGGTCGAGTACCGAGCCGGTACCGTTGACGCCGCCTGTCGTGCTCATGGCCATCTCTTGTAAGGATTACTGACCCAGGGTCAAAACTTTCTGCAGCATGGTCTTGGCCGTATTCATCAGCTCGGCATTGGTCTGGAACGACCGGCTGGCCGAGATCATGTCGGCCATTTCTTCGACGACATTGACGTTCGGGTAGTACACATAGCCTTCAGCATTCGCCGCTGGGTGGTTCGGCTCATAACGCGCCTGCAGCTCGCTCTGATCTTCGACCACGCCGAGCACCTGGACACCGACGCCGGCCTGGTCCTGTTCGGCGAACAGCGACTGGTCGGCCTGCCCGCTGCTCTGCTGCAGCATGGTGGCGAATACCGGATGACGCGCACGGTAGGTCTGGTCGACGCTGGACGAGACCGTCTCGGCGTTGGCGATATTGCTGGAAATGGTGTTCAGACGCGTGCTCTGAGCACTCATGCCGCTGCCGGCGATATTGAATACGTTGCCAAGGGACATGCGATTCGCTCCTGTTATTCGCCGCGCAGGGCGCTCATCAGCCCCCTGAACTTGCTGTTGAGCAGGGTAAAGCTGGCCTGGAAGTCGATGGAATTCTCGGCGTATGCCGCCTGTTCTACTTGGGCGTCGACGGTATTCTGGTCGAGCGAGGCGTGCGCCGGCGTACGGAACCGCAGACCGGGATCGGCAATTTCCATACCCTCGGCGGCGATATGCTGGCTGCTGGTAGTCGCCAGGCCGAAGCCGCCCTGCTGACGACTGTTCTGCGCAGCCAGCACCGAACCGAAGTCCAGGTCCCGCGCCTTGTAGTTCGGCGTGTCGGCATTGGCGATATTATTGGCCAGGACTTCGGCACGCTGCGCCCGAAAACCGAGCGCTTTCTCGTGAATGCCGAGTGCCTTGTCGAAACTGATGCTCATGATCTGGACCTCTGCCGGATACAAGTCTGCGTAGCAAACCTTCAGCAAAGCGCGTGCCATTTCAATAAACTACTGATTCTTAAGGCCTTGTAGAGACACCGCGGCAATCAGGCGTCAAAAGCGGCAAGGGTTTTCCCCTCGATTTGCCACCCCTGGCCGCCAGCGGCGACGGAATTCCGCCGCTCGGCCCGCGCCGGCCACCCGCTATTTCGCCTTGTAGATGATGCCCGGGCTGCATTGCACCATCTGGTAGAGCTCGGGCAAGCCGTTGAGGGCTTCGGACGCGCCGAGAAACAGATAGCCGCCGGGCTTCAGGGTCGCGTGGATACGCTTGAGGATGTCCTTCTTCACGTCGGCGGAAAAATAGATGAGGACGTTGCGGCAGAACACCACATCGAACTTGCCAAGCACCGCGTAGCTGTCGAGGAGGTTCTGCACACGGAACTCGACACGGCTGCGTATTGCCGGCTTGACTGCCCAGCGGCCTGGCGCCTTGAGGTCGAAATAACGTTGCAAGCGCTCGCTCGACAGGCCGCGCGCGATAGCCAGGCTGTCGTATTCGGCCGCCTTGCTCGCCGCCAGCATCGCACCGGAGAGCTCGGTCGCGACGATCTGCACCGCGAGCTTGGGCTGGCTCGGGCTGCTGCGCTCGTACTCATCGACCATCATCGACAGCGAGTACGGCTCCTGCCCGGACGAACAGGCGGCCGACCAAATCCGCAGCCGCTGCCCCGCCGTCGATTTGAGCAGCTCGGGTAACACGCGCGCCTTCATCACCTCGAAGGGGTAGGTGTCACGAAACCAGAGGGTTTCGTTGGTCGTCATCGCATCGACGACCTGCTCGCGCAACCCGCTGCGAGGCTGCGCCTGGATCTTCCTGACCAGGTCTCCGAGGCTCTTGAGGCCCTGCTGCTCCATCAGCTTGTTCAGCCGGCTCGACACAAGGTACTGCTTGTTGTTGCCCAGCAGGATGCCGCAGGTCTTTTCGAGAAAGACGCGAAACTGATCGAAATCGGGATCACCAGACACTAATACTGCCCACCAGTCGAATTGAGAGGACGCGGCCTCATTTCCTATCCGTTGTCCGGATCCGTTCTATGACCCGGTTGGCCAGATCATCCGCCTGGAACTTGGCGAGAAAATCGTCCGCACCGACCCGCTTGACCATGCTCTGGTTGAACACGCCGGAAAGCGAAGTATGCAGGAGAATGTGCATGTCTCGCATCGCCGGATCCTGGCGCACTTCGGTCGTCAACGTATAGCCGTCCATTTCCGGCATTTCGATATCGGAAATCATCATCACGAACTCGCGCGACGGCTGCTTACCCTCGGCCAGCAAGCCGCGCAAGTAGTTGAGGGCCTGGCGGCCGTCGTTCTGCGCCACCACCTCGATCCCTAGATTTTGTAGACAACGAATGATCTGCTTTCGCGCCACGGACGAGTCGTCGACGATCAGTACCCGACTGGTGGCCGCCTTACTGCTGGTTTCTTCATCGGAAATCCCGACTGAAAGCTGCTCGGAAACCGGCGCGACCTCGGCCAGCACCTTTTCCACGTCGATGATCTCGACCATCTGGCCGTCGACGTGGGTCACTGCCGTGAGGTAGTGGTCATTCCCGACGCCTTTGGGCGGCGGCAATATGGCTTCCCAGTTCATGTTGACGATCCGCTCGACCGAACGCACCAGGAATCCGAGCACCTTGGTGTTGTACTCGACGATGATGGCGAAGCTGTTCGGCAGGTCGTCCAGAGCCGCCTTGCCGGTGGCCAGAGACAGATCGAGAATCGAAAGCGTGTTGCCGCGGATATTCGCCACCCCTCGCACGACGGGGCTCGAGCGCGGCATGACCGTCAACCGGGGGCACTGCAGGACTTCCTTGACCTTGAATACATTGATGCCGTAGAGCTGCTTTCCATCCAGCCGAAACAACAACAGCTCCAGACGATTCTGCCCGACCAGCTGTGTGCGCTGGTTAACCGAATCCAATATTCCGGCCATGCCAGTTTCCTCTTGCTTGCGATTTGATACCTGGACGTCACGTGGCCGGTTCGGCGGCACGCGCCTTGCTTGAACCATGACATGAGCAAACAGATGACTTTTTTCCGACGTTCGCGCAAGGCGCTCTGCCTATCGATCCTGCTCCCCGTCCTCTGCGGACTGAGCGCTTTCGCGATGGCGGCAAGCGTGACACGACCCGAACAGCTTATCGACGCGACCCGCGACTTTCTTGAACAGGAAGTCGCCAACTATTTGCAGCGTAGTCAAATCGACGCCCGCTACGAGATCGAAATCAATCGGCTCGACCCACGCCTGCGTCTGGCCGCCTGCGACCAGGCCTTGTCGGCGAAGCTGGAAAGCCCGGCGCAACCGGTCGGCCGCACCACGGTCCGGGTCAGTTGCGAAGGCAGCGCACCGTGGTCGGTGTTCGTCCCGGCCCAGGTCCACCTTTACCGCCAGGTAATCGTTGCCCGACGGCCGGTAGCTCGGGACGCCCTCGTCGCCGCGGACGATGTCACCCTTGCCGAACGCGACGTCAGCCTTCTTAACCAAGGCTATCTAACCGCTCTGGACCAGGCCATTGGCAGCAAAATGACGCGCAGCGCACAACCCGACCAAGTGCTGACACCGCTTTATCTGTCGGCCGCCGAAGTGATCCGCAAAGGCGACCAGGTGGTCATCAGCGCGAAAAATTCCACGATCAATGTCAGAATGCCCGGCGAAGCCTTGTCCGACGGTGCGCTGGGCGCGCAGATTCGAGTCAAGAACCAGCGATCTGGGCGGACCATCAAGGCACGAGTAACTGCACCCGGCCAGGTAGAGGTCGCCATGTGATCGCGACCGATCAAGCGCCAGCAGCGTCAAAAAAGGCTAAAGTTTCTTCTGCCTATGCCGAAAAGCAGGCAAGCGTCCTGACTTATTCGAGGTTTCGATCATGGTTATCGATTTCAATCGGCCCAACAGCGCCGTCAATTCGCCGAGCGCCGGGCGTAGCAGCAACGTTCAAGGCACAGAACGCGCCTCCGTGCAGCAACCCGCAGCCGAGGCGACGACGAATCCAGCGGCCGGCTCCACCTCCGACGACAACGTCCAGCTGAGCCCCGAAGCACAGCGCCTGCAGCAGACGACTGAAAAGCTCAACCAGCAGCCAGTCGTGAATCAGGAACGTGTCGCACAAATCAAGCAGGCCATTGCCGATGGCAGCTACCAGGTAGACAGCCAGAGAGTCGCATCCAAGCTGTTGGCGTTCGAAAATCAGCGTTGATCGGCCTGGTAGCCGGGCGTCGACGCATTAGAGGCCCTTATGCAAGACACTGAAGCGCTCCAACAGCTCACCGACGATATCGGCACGGCCCGTCAGCTTCTTGAGCTCAGCCACGCCGAATACCAGGCCTTGGCCGAGCGCAACCTGGCCGAGCTCGAGCAGCTGCTGAGCCAGAAACAGGCCCTGCTCGCCCTGCTGACCCAGCATGGCAGCCTGCGCAGCCAGGCACTGGCCGACGCGCAACTCAGTGCCGACCGCAGCGGCCTCGAGGCGTATGCGAAGCGCTCCAGCGTCGGCCCGGCGATCCTCACCCAGGCGTCCGAACTGGAAGCGACACTCGAGGCATGCCGGGCAGCCAACGAGCGCAATGGCAAGCTGATCCGCGCCAACCGCACGGCTGTCGGCACCTTGCTGCAGGTGCTCCAAGGCGGCAATCAGACGCCGGACCTCTACGACCGTCGTGGCGCTACCGCACGTCCGTCAACGCACCGCCCGCTCAGCCAGGCCTGAAACCAGCGCCTGCCAAATAAAGGCAAAGTGCTATTATCCCGCTGATTTCGTGAGATGCCGGAGAGCCCACCCAAGTGTCTAATCCTTTTGCCGAGGATGAAGGTCCCCAGCCCCCCCAAACGCTTAAGACGCCCGTTGAGATACATGCCAACCTGCGCCCGCTGCTGGACAACCACACGCCGCTGCAGGTCCGCTTCACCGAACGCAACCAGCGCTACCAGACCTTTATTGTCGAACTTAACCGGGAGAAAGGCTGGCTCGCCCTCGATGAGCTCATCCCCAGCGACGGCGAACGTCTCATGGCGGCCGGTGAGCCCTTTCAGGTCGAAGGTTATTACGAAGGGGTGCGGATCGCCTGGGACAACGAACACCCGGCACATCTGGGAGAACTCGATGAGGCGCGCTGCTATTGGATACCCGTCCCGGAGCAGATCCTCTATCACCAACGACGCAACGCCTACCGCGCGCCACTGATCGACCAACCCATCGCAGCGGAACTCAGTGGCAAGACAGTCAAGACCCCAATGGCCGGCAAGGTGCTGGACATGTCCGCAACGGGTTGCAAGATCAGCCTGCCGGGCGACGTTCGGACACGACTGCAGACGGGTCAGGTGTACGACCAGCTGACCGCCAGGTTGCCATTCGGCACCATCACCACCGCAGCCGAACTGCGCCACACCGTCTACGACGAAAAACTCGACCTCACCTTCTGCGGCATGCGCTTCTACCGCATCAGCGGCCTGACACAGCGCCAGATCGAACGCTTCGTCTACCAACTCCAGCGCGAGGCGCGCCGGGACCAGACCAACGATCGCTTCAACTAAGCAGCGGCCAATACGCCGCGCAACGGCCCGTAACAAAACATCTAGCTGTGGGACCCGTGACGGGGCAGCCTTGCGCAGGCATCGCCTGGCAGTGGCATGCGGGCGATCGCATCAGAAGGGGCATCGAGAAGATGGTGTCCCAGGCGAGGTTCGAACTCACAACCTTCCCCTTAGGAGGGGGATGCTCTATCCAATTGAGCTACTGGGACACACGAAGCGGCAGCATGGTAACGGGCCGTCGCCGGTTTGTCATGCGCGTCGTAACGCCAGACCCAGGAGTCGAACCAAGGGGATGCAGCACGAGTAACGGCAGCGCTCACCCGCAATGCATTTTGCAATGAACATCTGAGCGCGATCTTGCAAAGCGCAAGACAACGGTCGGATTAATGATCATAAGTCATTGATTTATAACGGATAAACCAATCACCAAGACTGGCACGCAGGATGCTTAAGTAGGAGGACGATCACGCGAAGGAGACGCCGATGCCCCGCCCCGCCTTTTACATCAGCACTGCAGTCCTGGCCGCTGCCGCGGTGATGCCGCTTCTGGACGCGCGATCCGCGCCAGAGCACGCCACTCCACGCTCGGAAGCGCTTCACCTGCCTTCTGCCCGCCTAGCTACCCCGGCGCAAACTATCAGCAGTCGTGAGGTCAGCCGCTCGGCGTCGCCGCAGCGCTGGGTATTCTAAAGGACCTCGTTTGGCCGGACCGGTTCGATTGGAGATGAAAATGTCAGTTTATGGATGGTTCTTTCTTTTTGTGGGAGTGGCCTGCGCTGCAATCGGTGCGCTCACTGAGCTTACCCCAGCCTGGAATACGGTGATCGGGGGTTGTGCGGTACTGTTCGGTAGTCTGTTCGTCATTTCGCTGATACTGGGACGGCGCATCAAATTCGATCCCGTGTTGCGTTGAAGCGAAGACCGAGCCCTCAGTTGTGGTAGCAAGTCACAACTAGAGGCTATCTGCCATCACGCAAGCTTTACTCCTTCCTATTACGCCGTATAATTGGCGTCATAAAGTCGCCTAGCATCTTTTTTGCGGGTCGAGGAACAGCGAGCGCTGTTTCGGTGTCAGACCGGTGACTAGAACGGCAATAAGCCACCATCGCCCACCTGACTAACCGGTTTACTATGCGCCCTATGAAGCAGGCAGTTTACTCCAGCCGCACGGCTGACAAATTCGTGGTTCGGCTACCAGACGGTATGCGTGAGCGTATCGCCGAGGTCGCACGCAACCATCACCGCAGCATGAACTCCGAGATCATTGCCCGCCTGGAGCAGAGCCTATTACAGGAAGGTGCGCTGGATGACGACTCGACCATGCGCCTGGACAGCCCGGAACTGACCCTGCATGAGCGCGAGCTGCTTCAGCGATTCCGCCAACTTGCCCATCGCCAGCAGAACGCCCTGATCGCCCTGATCGCCCAGGATGCCGAGGCAGCGAAGGACGACGACTGAGGCGCGGCGCACACGCCCCACCTGCATCGCCTGTTGACGCCCCGCCTAGTCGGGGCGTCCGTCGTTCTATCGCCCGCAACCAGGCGGCGATGCTTGTAGGCAAACATTAACCACCGCTTGCCAAACGCTATTTAGTCCAGTGGTGCCTGCCCGAGCATTCCTTTAGCGCGACAAGCCAGATCAGCAATCCAGGCTAGCCAACGAAGCTGAGCAGAATTCCCGCCGCCACAGCCGAGCCGATCACCCCGGCTACGTTCGGCCCCATGGCATGCATCAGCAAGAAATTCTGCGGATTGGCCTCCAAACCGACCTTGTTCGAAACCCGCGCGGCCATCGGCACTGCCGACACACCTGCCGAACCGATCAAAGGGTTGATCTTGTTGGCGCTGAACAGGTTCATCGCCTTCGCCATCAGTACGCCGGCTGCCGTGCCGCCGCAGAAGGCGAGCATGCCCAGCAGCAATATCCCCAGCGTCTTGAGCTGCAGGAAGGCGTCGGCGGACAATTTGGAACCCACGGTCAGGCCGAGAGCGATGGTGACGATATTGATCAGCGCATTGCGCGAGGTATCAGCCAGACGATCGACCACACCACACTCCCGGAGCAAATTGCCAAAGGCGAACATACCCACCAGCGGCGCAGCATCGGGCAGCAGCAACCCGACCAGCAGGGCAAGCATCAACGGAAAGACGATCTTCTCGCCCTGCCCCACCGGACGGAGCTGGGTCATGACGATGGCGCGCTCCGCCTTTGTCGTCAGGGCCCGCATGATGGGCGGTTGTATCAGCGGAACCAGCGCCATGTAGGAATAGGCAGCGACTGCAATCGGCCCGAGCAAGTGCGGCGCCAGCTTGGCCGTCACGAAGATGGACGTTGGCCCATCCGCCCCGCCGATGATGGCAATCGAGGCAGCTTCGCGTAGCGTGAATTCCATCCCGGGAATGCCTGCTGCGGCCAGTGCCAGCGCCCCGAGCAGCGTTGCAAAAATGCCGAATTGCGCAGCGGCGCCCAACAGCAACGTCTTGGGATTGGCCAGCATCGGCCCGAAGTCCGTCATGGCACCCACACCCATGAAGATCAGCAGCGGAAACACACTGGTCGGCAAACCAACTTCGTAGAACAGGTGCAGAATGCCGGCTCCCTCGGCCATGTTGGCGACCGGTATGTTCGCCAGCACGCCACCGAATCCGATTGGAATCAGCAGTAACGGCTCGAAGCCCTTGCGAATCGCCAAATAGATCAAGGCCAGGCACACCACGATCATCAGCAGTTGACCGGGCTCCAGGTGATACAAGCCGGTGCTGTGCCACAGCTTGAGCAACTTATCCATGCGGCTCTCCTCAGGCGATGGTCAGCAGGCAGTCGCCCACCGATACGGCGTCGCCAACCTTGACGCTGACAGCCGCGACGGCACCGGCCTTGAAGGCCCGGATCTCTGTTTCCATCTTCATGGCTTCGAGGATGATCACCAGGTCCCCTTCCTGTACCTGTTGTCCCGGCTGCACCAGCACCTTGAAGATGTTGCCGGCCAATGGGGCCAGCTGCGGCTCGCCTGCGCCGCCCGCGGGGGCGGCAGCCGCCGGGGCCGCGGCCACGCCGGACAGCGGCCTCATCCCCGCGATATCGCCCCCTTCATTGACTTGAACGACGTATGACTTGCCGTTGACCTCGACCGTATATACCTCGGGTTTACCCGCCTCGCGCGGAATCTGCTCCAGGCCGGTCGGCGCCGGCTCGAAGGCTGCGGCGTTGCCGCGGTTCTCGAGAAACTTCAGGCCGATCTGAGGAAACAGCGCGTAGGTCAGCACGTCATCAATCGCATCCTTGGTGAGCGTGATTCCTCGTTCCTGCGCCAGACCTTTTAGCTCAGCTGTCAACCTGTCCATCTCCGGCTGGAGTAGATCGGCCGGGCGGCAGGTGATGACCGTGGCGCCGTCGAGCACGCGTCGCTGCAGCTCGGCATTGAACGGCGCAGGCGCACTGCCATATTCGCCCTTGAGGATGCCTGCGGTTTCCTTGGTAATGGACTTGTAGCGCTCGCCGGTGAGTACGTTGATTACCGCCTGTGTCCCGACGATCTGGGAGGTAGGCGTGACCAGTGGGATAAAGCCGAGATCCTCGCGGACGCGGGGAATTTCGGCGAGCACCTGATCGAATTTGTCGAGGGCGCCCTGCTCTTTCAGCTGCCCCTCCATATTGGTCAACATGCCGCCCGGTACCTGCGCGACGAGAATGCGCGAATCGACCCCCCTGAGCGCGCCTTCGAACCGAGCGTATTTTTTGCGCACCTCGCGGAAATAGGCGGCGATCTCCTCCAGCAACTCGAGATCCAACCCTGTGTCGCGCTCCGTCCCCTTGAAAATGGCGACGACCGACTCGGTTGGTGAATGCCCGTAGGTCATCGACAGCGACGAGATCGCAGTATCGACGTTGTCGATACCCGCTTCGACCGCCTTCAGGATGGCCGCCGTGGACAGCCCGGCCGTCGCATGGCACTGCATGTGAATCGGGATGGACAAGCACTCCTTGAGGCGCGTCACCAACTCGAACGCCGTGTACGGAGAGAGGATGCCGGCCATGTCCTTGATGGCCACCGAGTCGGCGCCCATGTCCTCGAGCTGCTTGGCCAGGTCGACCCAGCTTTCCAGCGTGTGCACCGGACTGGTGGTATAGGAAATGGTGCCCTGGGCATGTTTGCCGCATTGCTTGACAGCGCGCAGTGCGGTCTCGAGATTGCGCGGATCGTTCATGGCGTCGAACACGCGGAACACATCGACGCCATTGACTGCCGCACGCTCGACGAATTTTTCCACCACGTCGTCGGCGTAATGCCGGTAACCGAGCAGGTTCTGCCCACGCAGCAACATCTGCTGGCGGGTGTTGGGCATCGCCTTCTTCAGCGCCCGGATGCGCTCCCACGGGTCCTCGCCGAGATAGCGGATGCACGCGTCGAACGTGGCGCCACCCCACGACTCGACCGACCAGAATCCGACCTGGTCGAGCTTGCCGGCAATCGGCAGCATGTCCTCGAGGCGAACCCGCGTGGCAAGGATCGATTGATGAGCATCACGAAGCACCACGTCGGTGATCCCGAGCGGTTGTTTTGCAGCAGTCATGCGGGGAACTCCCTGTTCTGAATCAACCACGGCGAGCGCGGTGCTGGTGAAGGGCGGCCTGGATGGCTGCCACCAGGTCGGCATCCAGTTCCGTCGGGACTGGTGCGGGCGAGACGGGACGAGGCGGTGGCGCGCTGTCGAAGCGGCTGATCACCGTGGACATCAGTCGAATGCAGACGATCAGCAGGACGAGAAACAGAAAGACGGAACCCAGGCCGAACAGCATCAATTCGACGCCTTCGAGCAGCAGTTCGCTGGGGGTCATGGGCAATCCCTCCTATCAGCAGCTCGGGCCGCCTGTTATTGGTGCGGGTCAAGGCTTCATGAGCGAAACCTGCCGAACAGTAGCCCGAACGGCGACGGCAAGGCAAACGCCAGACCGCCGCACCAGCAGATTAGGGATCAGAGCAGAAAAAGCGTGGCGAGGCCGAGAAAGATGAAAAAGCCGCCGCTGTCGGTGACGGCGGTGATCATGACGCTAGCACCAAGCGCCGGATCACGTCCCAGCCGCGCCAGCGTTACCGGGATCAGCACCCCCATCAGCGCCGCCAGCAAGAGATTGAGTGTCATCGCGGCCGTCATCACGACGCCAAGCGACCAACTCCCGTAGAGCCAGTAGACGACGATCCCGATCACCCCGCCCCAGATCAGCCCGTTGAGCATCCCGACCCCGGCTTCCTTGCGCAGCAGCCGCGCGCTGTTGCCGGTCCCCATCTGGTCGAGCGCCATGGCACGAACGATCATGGTAATGGTCTGGTTGCCCGAGTTGCCGCCGATACCGGCAACGATAGGCATCAGCGCGGCCAGGGCGACCAGCTTTTCGATGGAGCCGTCGAACAGGCCGATGACCCTCGACGCCACGAAGGCCGTGACCAGGTTCACAGCTAGCCACGACCAGCGGTTGCGCAGAGACTTCCAGACCGAAGCGAAGATATCTTCCTCTTCACGCAGACCGGCCATGTTGAGAACTTCGCTTTCGCTCTCCTCACGGATCAGGTCGACCATCTCGTCAATCGTCAGGCGGCCGATGAGTTTCCCACTCTTGTCGACTACCGGCGTGGACACCAGATCGTAACGCTCGAAGGCTTGCGCCGCCTCGTAGGCATCCTCGTCAGGATGGAAGGTTACCGGGTCGCTTGCCATGACATCGGCGACGTGCCGCTCGGGGTCGTTGACCAGCAGGCGCTTGATCGGCAGCACACCCTTGAGCACGCCGTCGTAGTCGACGACGAACAACTTGTCGGTGTGCCCCGGCAGCTCCTTCAAACGGCGCAGGTAGCGCAAGACGACCTCAAGACTCACATCCTCACGGATCGTGACCATTTCGAAGTCCATCAACGCGCCAACCTGATCCTCTTCATAGGACAAGGCCGAACGGACGCGCTCG
This sequence comes from Stutzerimonas stutzeri, assembly GCA_002339675.1. Taxonomy (GTDB): domain Bacteria; phylum Pseudomonadota; class Gammaproteobacteria; order Pseudomonadales; family Pseudomonadaceae; genus Stutzerimonas; species Stutzerimonas stutzeri_O. The sequence continues at coordinate 73,254 of DDKB01000016.1, read as the reverse complement.
CGCTGTTGCGCATCCAGGGTTTCCATCAATTCATGAACGACGTCGCGAGGGAGCTCGGCTGCCAGGTCCGCCAGTTCGTCGGCGTCCATTTCCTTTGCCGCAGCCAGAAGCTCGTGATCGTCCATGTCCGCGATCAGCGTTTCGCGGACTGCATCGGACACCTCCAGGAGAATATCGCCGTCACGGTCCGACTTGACCAGCTGCCACACTGTCAACCGGTCGTCGAGCGGCAGGGCCTCGAGGATGTGAGCGATATCGGCCGGGTGCAACGCCTCGAGTCTGCGCTGCAGCTCGACCAGGTTCTGACGGTGCACCAGGCTATCGACCGTCTGCTGATGCTGTCCCTCCTGACTCTGGCGATGCGCCAGGTCTTCAACGATCTTGTGCCGATGCAGCAGCTCGACGACTTGCGCCAAACGATCCTGAAGGCTTTCCTGCGGTTTCTTGGCTTCTACTTCGGTCATGGCGCACTCCACCCCCAGCGGCTGGAGCACACCGGGGGATCAATCATTCGATACGTGATTGTCTAGCGAACGTTTATTTCGGCAACTACTGGGCAAATCCATGGGGGGAATCCAGAAACCCGTGAGGGCGGACGGCGCAATAATACCACCGCCACAGCCGCCCACGACCTCGAAAGGCAGCGAATACAACCGCTTGCGCCTGCGCTCAGACCTCGACGCACTATCAGTGTCGACGCATTCACGTTGCAGCAAGACACCCCTGCGACGGAAGAAATTAACGGCTACGCTGTTTCGGCCAACCGTCAAGGAGGACGACCATGAAAACACTGGCTGCTGCGACCGGCCTTGCCCTATCGATCTGCCTGTCACCCGCATCTGCCGCGAGCGTCTACCGCTGTTCCGATGCTCAGGGCCACGTCACGTTCACGCGCCACGGCTGCCCCACCAACGAGCACGCCCAGCAGCAGGACGCCACAAACCAGCGGCCCGGTTCTGGCCGGGCGGTACCACTGGCCAGGCCAAGCGCGCGGCGACGGGACGAATCACAGGCAGCCAGTTCACTAACCGTGGTCGGCGAGCGTGAGGACGGTTGCGGAAATCGGCTCAGCCGCCGTGAACGGCGCAGCGCGATCATCGCGCAACGCATCCGCCCAGGGATGAGCCGCGCCGACGTGGAAAGCACCTTCGGCAAGCCCGACGCCATCAGCAGCCGCGATGGCCAGATTCAATATCGCTACAGCAGTGACAAGGGCAGGAGCCGGACGGTCAATTTCGACGAACAAGGCTGTGTTCGCGGCAAGCGTTGAGGTGCCGCGCCATTGAACGGCCACAACGAAAAAAGGGCCTGCATTGCTGCAGGCCCTTTTCCGATTTGGTACACTCAGGAGGATTCGAACCTCCGACCGCTCGGTTCGTAGCCGAGTACTCTATCCAGCTGAGCTATGAGTGCAAATGGCGCTTTTATACCAGATCACCACTGGTTGAAACCCGAACCGCCATCAACTGGCAGGTCCATTTAATATGGTGCACTCAGGAGGATTCGAACCTCCGACCGCTCGGTTCGTAGCCGAGTACTCTATCCAGCTGAGCTATGAGTGCACTGAGGGTGCGCATTATAGGTTTGTAATTCTGTGGGTCAAGCTGTTTGATTCAACGAAAAATACACTGAACCGGAACGACTGAAACCACCACAATCCCACTTTGCAAAATGGCGGAGAGGGGGGGATTCGAACCCCCGACACCCTTTTGAGATGTACTCCCTTAGCAGGGGAGCGCCTTCGGCCACTCGGCCACCTCTCCGCAACACGGGGCGCATGATACCCATCTTCGCCCCGCTTGCAAAGCCAAAAATCACATAAATATTAATGGCTTGGTTCTTGATCTTTTTCTTTCTGGATCCGTTGATAAATCTCCTCGCGATGCACCGCTACCTCTTTGGGTGCATTCACTCCTATGCGTACCTGGTTTCCTTTGACACCCAGCACAGTGACAGTCACATCGTCACCCACCATCAGGGTCTCTCCGACCCGGCGAGTCAGAATCAGCATTCCTTTCTCCTTAAAACGGATTCATTTCAGTAAACAGTCTGCAAAGATAAAAACGGATAATGCTCCGTGAAACATCGACCCTAGAGCCTCTCACCAGCTATTGACCAGTAAGAACGACTCTAAAGTTCCTTTTAGCCTGGCTAAAACGACGGAAGGCGTGAAACAGTGCCCGTGGCAGGCCTCACTCGCCCTTTCCAGCGGGCGCGTCCAGTTCGAACGCGGTGTGCAGTGCCCGCACAGCCAGCTCCAGGTACTTCTCCTCGATCACCACCGACACCTTGATCTCCGAAGTGGAGATCATCTGGATATTGATGTTCTCCTTGGCCAGCGCTTCGAACATCCGACTGGCCACCCCCGCATGCGAGCGCATTCCGACCCCGACGATGGACACCTTGGCGATATCGGTGTCTCCGATGACTTCCCGCGCCCCCATGTCACGGGCAATGCCTTCAAGCACCTGCAGCGCGTTATGGTAGTCGTTCCGGTGAACGGTGAAGGTAAAATCCGTGGTGTTATCATGCGCGACGTTCTGCACGATCATGTCGACCTCGACGTTGGCCAAACTGATCGGCCCGAGGATCTTGAACGCAACGCCCGGAGTGTCCGGCACGCCACGAATGGTCAGCTTGGCTTCGTCACGATTGAAAGCGATGCCGGAGATGATGGGCTGTTCCATGGATTCCTCTTCGTCAAGGGTGATGAGGGTACCCGGACCCTCCTGAAAACTGTGCAGCACGCGCAGTGGCACGCTGTATTTGCCGGCGAATTCCACGGCACGAATCTGCAAGACCTTCGACCCCAGGCTGGCCATCTCCAGCATTTCCTCGAAGGTGATCTTGTCCAGGCGCTGGGCCTTGGCGACGACGCGGGGATCGGTGGTGTACACGCCATCGACGTCGGTGTAGATCTGGCACTCGTCGGCCTTCAGCGCCGCCGCCAGCGCAACACCGGTCGTGTCCGAACCGCCGCGACCAAGGGTGGTGATATTGCCGCCCTCGTCTACACCCTGGAAGCCAGCAACGACGACTACACGGCCCGCCTTGAGCTCCTTTTGGATGCTCTGTGCGTCGATCTGCAGGATGCGCGCCTTGGTATACGCACTGTCGGTCAGAATGCGCACCTGATTGCCGGTATAGGACACCGCCGGCACGCCGATCTTGATCAGCGCCATCGCCAGCAGGGCGATGGTGACCTGCTCGCCGGTCGACACCATGACGTCCAGCTCACGAGCCACCGGCTGTTCGCTGATCTGCTTGGCCAAGTCAATGAGCCGGTTGGTTTCACCGCTCATGGCCGACACCACAACCACGATGTCGTCGCCGTTGTCGCGGAACTTCTTGACCTTTGCCGCCACCTGCTCGATGCGCTCCACGGAGCCCACCGAGGTACCGCCGAACTTCTGTACGATCAACGCCATTTCATCGCCGCCTAAGCCCATCACGGGCGCTTGTTGAACAATTCAGCCAGGCTACCCCGCCGCTCCAGCCGTGCCTTCGCGATCACCGGCACGGCGTCTCGTCAGGCACCCTCGACAAATGCCCGGACCAACGCCAGCGCATCATCGAGCTGCGCCGCATCCGTGCCGCCACCCTGGGCCATGTCAGGACGGCCACCGCCCTTGCCACCGACCACCGCCGCGGCCCGCTTCATCAGATCACCGGCCTTGAAACGACCCGTCAGGTCTTGCGTGACGCCAGCCACCAGTACCACCTTGTCGTCCTGCACGCCGCCCAGCAGGATCACCGCGCTGCCCAGCTTGTTCTTCAGCTGGTCGACGAGCGCCAGCAAGGCCTTCCCGTCCAGGCCGTCCATGCGCGCGGCGAGGGTCTGCACACCGCCGATCGCAACCGCCGAGCCGGCCAGGTCGTTGCCCGTGGCGCTGGCAGCCTTCGCCTTAAGCTGTTCCAGCTCCTTTTCCAGCAAGCGGTTGCGCTCGAGCAGTGCGGCCAGCTTGTCGACCAGATTGTCGCGACCGGCCTTCACCAGCGAGGCAGCCTCCTTGAGCTGCTCTTCGGCGGCGTTCAGGTACGCGAAGGCCTGCTCGCCGGTAACCGCTTCGATCCGCCGGATACCGGCGGCAACGCCAGCTTCACTGACGATCTTGAACAGACCGATATCGCCGGTGCGCTGCACATGCGTACCGCCGCAGAGCTCGACGGAGAACCCACCGCCCATCGTCAACACACGCACCCGGTCGCCGTACTTCTCGCCGAACAGCGCCATGGCGCCCATGCGCTTGGCGTTTTCGATGTCGGTTTCCTCGATTTCTACCGCGGAATTGCGGCGGATCTCGGTATTGACGATGTCCTCCAGGGCCTTCAACTGCTCGGGCTTGATGGCCTCGAAATGGCTGAAATCGAACCGCAGGCGCTGGCTGTCGACCAGAGAGCCCTTTTGGCTGACGTGACCCCCCAGCACCTGGCGCAAGGCAGCGTGCAGCAGGTGCGTGGCGGAATGGTTGAGTGCCGTGGCCTGGCGAACCGATGCGTCGACCGTTGCTTCGACCTCAGCACCGACCGACAGCTCGCCGCCGTCGAGGATGCCATGGTGCAGGAAGGCGCCACCGGCCTTGCTGGTGTCACGCACATCAAAGCGCAGCCCGGCTGCGGAAATGAAGCCGCAGTCGCCGATCTGCCCGCCCGACTCGGCATAGAACGGCGTCTGGTCCAGCACCACGACGCCCTCCTCGCCAGCCGTCAGGCGCTGCACCGCCATGCCTTCCTTGAACAACGCCAGCACCTTGCCGGCGCCACTGGTCCCGAGGTAGCCGGTGAACTGCGTGTCACCCTCGACCTTCACCAGGCTGTTGTAGTCCATGCCAAATGCGCTGGCTGACCGCGCGCGCTCGCGCTGGGCCTGCATCTCACGCTCGAAGCCCGCTTCGTCGAGGGTCAGCTCGCGCTCGCGTGCAATGTCGCCGGTCAGATCGACCGGAAACCCATAGGTGTCATACAACTTGAAGATCAGATCGCCGGGGATGACCGATCCCTTCAGCTCCGCCAGGTCCTGCTCAAGGATCTTCAGGCCCTGTTCCAGGGTCTTGGCGAACTGCTCTTCCTCGTTCTTCAGCACACGTTCGATATGTGCCTGCTGGGTCTTCAGCTCGCCGAAGGCGTCACCCATCTCCGCGACCAGCGCGGCGACGATCTTGTGAAAGAAGCTGCCCTTGGCACCCAGCTTGTTTCCATGCCGGCAGGCACGACGAATGATGCGGCGCAACACGTAACCGCGGCCTTCATTGGACGGCGTCACGCCATCGGCGATCAGGAAGCCGCAGGAGCGAATGTGATCGGCGACAACCTTCAGCGAGGCCTGGCCTTCGTTGGTGCAACCGATGGCCCGGGCCGACGCGTTGAGCAGGCTCTGGAACAGGTCGATCTCGTAGTTCGAATTGACATGCTGCAGGACCGCGCTGATGCGCTCCAGGCCCATGCCGGTGTCCACGCTCGGTGCCGGCAGCGGATGCATCACCCCATCGGCGGTCCGGTTGAACTGCATGAACACGTTGTTCCAGATCTCGATGTAACGGTCGCCGTCCTCTTCTGGCGAGCCGGGCGGGCCGCCCCAGATATGCTCGCCGTGATCGAAGAATATTTCGGTGCAGGGGCCGCACGGGCCAGTGTCACCCATCGCCCAGAAGTTGTCCGATGCGTACGGGGCACCCTTGTTGTCACCGATGCGCACCATGCGCTCAGCGGGCACACCGACTTCCTTGGTCCAGATGTCATAGGCCTCGTCATCACTGGCATAGACGGTGACCCAGAGCTTCTCCTTCGGCAGGTTCAGCCACTTCTCGGAGGTGAGGAACTCCCAGGCATAGGTGATCGCATCGCGCTTGAAATAATCGCCGAAGCTGAAATTGCCCAGCATCTCGAAAAAGGTGTGATGGCGCGCCGTGTAGCCGACGTTCTCCAGATCGTTATGCTTGCCGCCCGCCCGGACGCACTTTTGGCTGGTGGTCGCACGGGTGTAGGCCCGCTTTTCAAGGCCGAGGAAGCAGTCCTTGAACTGGTTCATGCCGGCGTTGGTGAACAGCAGGGTCGGGTCGTTCGCCGGGATCAGCGAACTGGAGGCCACACGGGTGTGGCCCTTCTCTTCGAAGAAGCGGAGGAAGGCTTCACGGATTTCTGCGCTTTTCATAGATTTCTTCCAGAGGACGGCGGCCGAACGGCTGCAAAACGACACGGCGAGGCGGCACCAGGCGCCGGTTCGCAACTATCCAAACGGATAGCCGGCAAAGGGCCGCATTATATCGGCCCCGCGCCTCGCGCATAGAGGATAAATAAGATTGAATCAAGCTATTGGACAGTGATTCGAGGCTATACCCCGGCGAACGCAGCGAAGCAATCGAGGACCTGATCGAGGTGCTCGGCTCGCACGTCCAGGTGCGTCACCAACCGCAATCGCGGGGCAGCGGTCAGGACGATCCCGCGCTCGGCGGCGAAGGCCTTGAGCGCGGCGGCACGCTTGCCGATCTCGACATAGACCATGTTGGTCTGCACCGGCTCGACCGCATAGCCCAGCGCCTGAAGTCCCTCACCGATCATGCGGGCGTGGCGGTGGTCTTCGTGTAGCCGCTCGACCTGGTGCTCCAGCGCGTACAGGCCGGCGGCGGCCAGTACGCCGGCCTGGCGCATGCCTCCGCCGACCATCTTGCGCAACCGCCGCGCAGTGGCGATGAAGGCTTCGCTACCGCAGAGCACCGAGCCGACAGGCGCACCCAAGCCTTTCGACAGACAGACGACACCGAATCGAAATGGCGACTGATCGCCTCGGCCGGACAGCCCAGCTGCACCGCGGCATTAAACAGCCGGGCGCCGTCGAGGTGCAGCGCCAGTCCGCGCTCGCGGGTGAATGCCCGCGCGCGGGCCAGGTAGTCCAGCGGCAGCACCTTGCCCTGCATGGTGTTTTCCAAGGCCAGCAGCCGCGAGCGAGCGAAGTGGAAGTCGTCTGGCTTGATGACCGCCGCGACCCGCGCCAGGTCCAGCGTACCGTCCGGCTCCATCTCCACCGGCTGCGGTTGGATCGACCCCAGCACCGCCGCCCCGCCCGCCTCATATTTATAGGCGTGGGCCAGCTGGCCGGCGATGTATTCATCGCCGCGACCGCAGTGGGCCATCAGCGCAAGCAAATTGCTCATTGTGCCACTGGGGACGAACAGCCCCGCCTGCAGCCCGAGACGCGTCGCCAGGGCATCCTCGAGCCGCTGAACCGTCGGGTCCTCGCCATAGACGTCGTCGCCGGTCGGTGCCTCGAGCATCGCCGCGCGCACACCCGGCGTGGGCTGGGTCACGGTGTCACTGCGAAGGTCGATACGCATTCAGGGTCTCCGTTGGGACGCTTGCCACGCCGGACGGACCGGCTATCGGCGGAGGGTCAGCATAGCGAACTCAGCGCAACAAGGGCGTGTCGAGCACCTTGGACGGCCCGCCGAGCATGGTCTCGGTGATATCCAGGAAGTCTTCTGTGGTAGCGCGGTCCACGCGCATCAACCCGCGAGCCACGTCATCGAGCGAGTGGCGCCCCTTGCTGCGCTGGCGGATCTCGCGGTCGAGCTCTTGAAGCAACAGCACGGCGCGCGCCGTGACCGGCCCGGTGGAATGTTCAGTGCGCAGGCTGTCGACCTTGCGGCTCCACTTGGCCAGGTGCTCGCGCACGAGGCGATAGCGGTCTTCGCTCATGCCGCCGGCACGTCGCATCAGTTCGATCGAATAGTATTCGGCCAGGCCTTCGCTGATCCAGTCACTGCGCTCGGCGTCGGTGATCCGACTGAACACATGCACCAACTCATGAATGAGCGAGCTGGTCCCGTTCTCGCTAACCAGCGGGCGGTCCGCATGCATGAACAGCGAATTCGGGCCCGACAGACCACCGCGCCACATGGGATCGCCGGCGCCGACCACCAGCAGCTTCTTCGGATCGCGCGGAAACACGTTCTGCACTTCGGGCCAGACGAAGGTCAGCAGGGTCAGGATATCCATCCTGCGCAGGCCCTCGCCCACTGGCCCCGCCACACTGACGTCGGTTTCGCCCAGCCGGGCCCGCCGGCTTCCAGTCTTGCCGGCCAGGATCCAGCCGGTCGGACGGTCGAAGAGGCGCTCGGGGTTATCGATGCGAAAACGTTGCTTGCCAATCCGCGGCCAGCCTGTCTCGACGCTACGCCAGCCCGCCGGCAGCTCGACGTTCAGCCGCGAGATCAGCCGCGTGCCATCCTGCTGGTCAACCCGGCCGGCCGGCACCAGATCGTCGCCGCGCAGCAGCGCCCATTGTTCGGTCATCCGCGCATCGTAGCGGCCATCCTTGCGCTGGTGACTGACCCGCACGCGGTAACTCAATTGCGCCTTTCCGGCGGCGGGCCGCCAGACGCCCCGGCCGTTCTGCTCCTGCCAGGAGCCATCGGCATCGGTGGTGAAATCGCTGTAGAGCCCCTCGTCGCCCAGGTTGAAGTCGAAGTAGCGCACCGCACTGCCATCTTCGAGCTGGAGCGTCACCTCGGCCAGGTCCTGCTCGGGGACGAACCGGACGTTGAAATCCACGTCGACGCGTTTGGCCGCCAGGGCCGACGGAACCAGGACAACGAGCAGGACGGCGAACAGCGGGAACTGACGCAGGGACATCGAGCGACTCCAGGAAAGGTTACGAGACTAGGACGACGCGACCGCAGGGAGATTCAACCCGCGCGAAAGATCAGGTGGGCTTCCCAGTCATCCTCGGCGACGGCGCCTTCGGCGAGCATGCGCCCGGATTGGGAAATGCGCTCTGTGTGTACCGCATCGCGGTCGCCGCAGACCAGGTGATGCCAGAGCGGCAGATCCTTGCCTTCGGCGACGCGGCGATAACCACAGGTCGGCGGCAGCCAGGCGAAGCGGGCAGCATCGGCGGCCGTCAACTGGACGCAGTCCGGCACGCTGGCCCGCCGGTTGGCGTAATCGGTGCAGCGACAGGTCTGCAGGTCGAGCAGTCTGCAGGCGATACGCGTGTAGTAAACACTGCCGTCTTCCTCGTCCTCCAGCTTTTGCAGGCAGCACAGCCCGCAGCCGTCACACAGCGACTCCCATTCCGCCGCGTCCATCTCGGCAAGGGTCTTGCGCTTCCAGAAGGGTTCGACTTTAGCCGCCATGGAAAGGTGTCTCGGCAAAAAACGCGAGTCTATCGATTGCCGCCCAAGCGGCCAAGCCAGCGCGCGCCCCGCGCCGCTCTCCAAACCACCAGGCGACGAGCGGTGCGGGCGGCACTCTCTAGACCGGGTCGTTACGACGCAGCAACTCGTCGGGCAGATGCTCGATGTAGTCGTCCTCCGGCGGTGGCATCTGCAGGTGATAGCCCTGCTTCTCGAGGTTTTCGAGCACGACTTCGATGTCCTCGCGCGCCAGCTTGCGCTCGGGCGTGAGCACCATCTCAAAGGCCAGCTGCGGCGGTCCGAAGGCAGCGAGCAGCGCATCGGGCACCCGCGCCAGCGCATCGCTGCGCAACACGTAGAGGTACATTTCGTTCTTGCGGGGGCTTCTATATATGGAGCAGATGCGTTTCATGGCTTGGCCTCCAGCACATCGAGAAGGGCTTGGCCCATGCGCTCGCGACGCCAGCCCCGCAGCGAATCGGGTAATTCGTAGGGTCCGTTCGGGTAGCCGGATTTGAGCAGGGCTTCGAGCACCTTCTTGCGCAGCATCAGCTCGGGCGCAATCTCCAGCCGCTGGGCTTCGCGCTGGCCAACCGCGCGCAAACGCTTGAGCAGTCCCGACGCGTCGAGAGGCAGCGGCTCGGGCAAGGGCGCTGGCCATTGCGCCTCGGGCGTGGCGGCAGCATGGCGGATCAGCTCGAGCAGGGTCTCGCCGTCCTGACGCACGGTGCGCGGGTGCATGTCGTCGATCCGCGCCAGGCTCACCAGATCGGTCGGCTGGGTGCGCGCCAACGGCCACAGGCTGTGCTCGCGCAGGATTCGGTTGCGCGGCTGGTTGCGCGCCCGCGCCTGCCGCTCGCGCCACGCCGCCAGCACGCGCAGGACGGCCAGTTGCCGGGGCTTGAGCCGCCACGCCTGCTTGACGTCGCGGTAGGCCTCGTCAGGATCGGTCTCGCGCTGCAGATTGGCGACCAGTTCGGCGCCGTCTTCCAGCGCCCAGGCGCGCTTGTCCTCGGACAGTTTCGGCAGCAAGGCCTCGTACAGCTCGGCCAGATGCTGCGCATCTTCTGCGGCATAGCGCACCTGCATCTCGCTAAGCGGTCGCTGCAGCCAGTCGGAGCGCGTCTCGCCCTTGGGCAGTTCGATGCCCAGCACCGCCTGGACCAACCGCGAATAACCCATGGAGAACCCGATGTTCAGGTAGCCGGCAGCCAGCTGGGTATCGAACAGGGGAGCCGGCAAGGTACCGGTCAGGCGCCAGAGCACCTCCAGATCCTCGCTGCACGCGTGCAGGACCTTTACCACCGCAGCATCGTCGAGCAGCGCGGCAAAGGCGGTCCAGTCGGCAATCGTCAATGGATCGATGAGGTAGGCACAGCGGCCATCTCCAACCTGCAGCAGCGCGGCAATGGGATAGAAGGTATCGACCCGCATGAATTCAGTATCCACCGCCACGTAATCCCGCTCGCGCCACTCGGCGCACAGGCGGGCCAGGTGTGCGTCATCCAGTACCCATTGAGTTTCGATGGCCACTAGGCCCTCCTTGTTGTTGGCGTCTACGACCGGCGAAGCGGGCGAATAGTCGCGCAGTATATATCGCGGCCCACCCGCCGCTGCGCATTGATCGCCCACACGGCCGCCGTGATACCGTTTGCCTGACCATCCCGAAGGAGCCCCGCCATGGCCCTGGCCCAACTGCTCGATCCCGCTGCGCTGAACGCCCGACTGACCCAGGCAGGCACACGCATACTCGACTGCCGGTTTGCCCTCGACGACCCGAACTACGGCGCACGCCGCTACGGGGAAGGCCACATTCCCGGCGCGGTATTTCTCGATCTCGAACGGGACCTGTCGGGCCCCGTGCGACCCGGCCAGACCGGCCGCCATCCGCTGCCCTCGCCGGACCAGCTGATCGAGCGGTTTCGCGCGGCCGGTCTCGACAATGACGACGAGGTCGTGCTTTACGACGACGGCCCCGGTGCCTTCGCGGCGCGCGCCTGGTGGCTGCTGGCGTGGCTCGGCAAGCGCGAGGGTGTGTTCCTGCTCGACGGCGGATACGCGGCCTGGCGCGCGGCCGGACTGCCGGTTACCGACGAACCGTCGCCCGCCGCGCCAGGGCATTTCACCGGCTCGCCCGACCCCGACCTGTTGATCGACGCCTGCGAGTTACTCCCCCGGCTGGAGCAACCGGACCTGACGCTGCTGGACGCGCGCGCCCTGCCCCGGTTCCTCGGCGAGCAGGAGCCCATCGATCCGGTGGCCGGACACATTCCCGGCGCGCATTGCATGCCGTTCGGCGACAACCTCGACGCTGACGGGCGCTTTCGCGATTGCCAGGCGCTGCGCACCCGCTTCGAACCGTACGCCGGAGCGGCGGCCTCTGGCCAGTTGGTGGCCTATTGCGGCTCCGGCGTAACGGCCTGCCACAACCTGTTTGCACTCTGCCTCGCTGGCTATCCGCTGGCACGCCTGTACGCGGGCTCCTGGAGCGAGTGGATCACCGACCCCGCGCGCCCGGTCGCCTGAGCCGCCGCAACCATCCGGTCACCAAATGTCCACGGAGTTCTACCGCACATCGCCTTTTTTCACGACCAATCGTCGCGCGTTTACGAAAAACTTCACTATTTCCGTTGCCTATGATCCGACATTGTTGATAGCGTCCGATCCGCTTTTTACCAGGAGTACAACAATGAAAAACACATGGTTGAAGACCGCGATCGCGGTAGCCGTCGGTGCCATTTCCAGCCAGGCCCTGGCGTCCGGTTTCGCGCTCAATGAGCAAAGCATCAGCGGCATGGGCACCTCCTTCGCAGGTCGCTCCTCTTCTGCCGACGACGCCTCCACTGTCTTTGGCAACCCCGCCGGCATGTCCCGCATCAAGCGCGAGCAGGTCAGCTTCGGGATCGCGGCGATCAATGCCAAGACGGATATCAGCGACACCAGTGGCTTTGCAGGTAGCAACGACGGCGACATGGTCCCGGCCATCGGCGTGCCGATGGGCTACTGGGTCAAGCCGCTGGATGAAAAGGTCACCTTTGGTCTCGGCATCTACGCGCCCTTTGGCCTGATCACCGACTACGAGAGCGGTTTCCAGGGTCGCTACGAAGGCGACTACAGCGAAGTCCGCGTGATCACCTTCCAGCCGACCCTGAGCTACCGCTTCAACGACCAGCTTTCCGTCGGCCTGGGTGCCACGATCAACCGCATCGACGGCCAGCTGGAAAGCGCCGTGCCGTCGCGTGTCGGCGCACCCGACAGTCGCGTCAAGATCAAGGGTGACGATGTTGCCGCCGGCTTCAACATCGGCGTGCTCTATGAGTTCACCCCGTCCACCCGCATGGGCCTGACCTACCACTCCAAGGTCGAGTACGAGCTGGAAGGTGACACCCGCATCAGCGGCAACGATCCGGTGTACGGAGCGATCGGCGCATACGGTAAATATGACGCCAGCCTCGACCTGACCACCCCGGAGATGGTCGACCTGTCGATTACCCACGAACTGAACGACCAGTGGACCCTCTACGCAGGCAGCAGCTATACCCGCTGGAGCCGCCTGGAATCCATCGTCGTGCGGAACGAGGGCGTAACCCCCGGCCCGGCTTCGGCCAACTTCGGCACCATTTCCGAAGAGCAGGACTGGCACGACACCTGGTCCTACGCACTGGGCGCCGCCTACAAGCTGAACAAGGAGTGGACGCTGCGTACCGGTGTCGCCCTGGACCAGAGCCCGACCAACAACGCCCATCGCTCGCCGCGCATCCCGACCGGCGACCGTACCGCGGTCAGCTTTGGCGTGGCCTGGAATCCGTCGGACGACGTCACCGTCGATCTTGCCTACTCCTACCTGTGGGAAGAGGACACCAAGATCAACCAGGACTCCTACTCTGCCACCTACGAAAACAGCGCGCACGGCTTCGGCGCTGGTCTGACCTACCGCTTCTGATGCACCCCGCCCCGGCCGTTCGGTCGGGGCATCCCCTCGCTACTTGCCCAAGGCCTTGCGCACCGCGCTGATCAGCTCGGGATCGTCCGGTTTGACCTTGCTGGAAAAGTAGTCGACCACCTTGCCGTCGCGATCGACCACATACTTGTAGAAGTTCCAGCGCGGGGCACCACCGGCCTGCTCGGCCAGTTCCCTGAATAACGGCGTCGCATCGCTGCCGCGCACGGGTTGCGTCTGGGTCATGGGAAAGGTCACGCCGTAGTTGACGTAGCAGACCTTGGCCGTCTCGGTCTCATCGTCCGACTCCTGGAAGAAATCATCCGACGGCACCCCGAGGACGACCAATCCCTCGTCCTTGTAGCGCTGATAGAGCGCCTCAAGCCCTTTGAACTGCGGTGCGAAGCCGCAGAAGCTCGCGGTGTTGACCACCACCAGGGCCTTACCCTTAAAGGCTTCGCACAGGTCGAGGGTGTCCTTGGAGCGCAGTTTCGGCAGCTCATGCTGCAGCAGCGCCGGGCACTCCTGCGCGGACGCGGGGCCAGCCAGCGCGGCAAGCATCAGCGAGACGAGGATCAGGTAGCGTTTCATGCGCGATCTCCGAGAGGGGCTTCGCCACGCTACTCCGCACCCGGCAAAACGGCAACGCTGGCCAGGCTCGCTGACAGCGAAGCGGATTCGCTATATACAACCCTATATAACGCTTGCCAGAATGCGCCGACCCACCGGAGGCATTCCATGAGCGACCCCCATCCCCTCGGCCCGCTGCGCATTGACGGGCAGCTCTGGTTCAATCGCGGCGCCAAGGGCTACCTCGGCGGCAAACGCATTGAGCTGCTCGAGCAAATCGGTGCAAGCGGCTCGATTACGCGCGCGGCCAAGACCGTCGGGCTGAGCTACAAGGCCGCCTGGGACGCGGTAGACACCATGAACAACCTGTCGGAGCGCCCCCTGGTGACCCGCGCGGCCGGCGGCGCAAAAGGCGGCGGCACGCAGCTGACCGACTTCGGCCGGGAGATGCTGCATGTCTGGCGACGCATGCAGCACGAGTACGAACGCTTCCTGACGCAGGTCGCGCAGGGCATCGACGGGTTCGACGACATCGACAGACTGCTCAGGGCCATCGCCATGAAGACCAGTGCACGCAACCAGTTCCGCGGCCGCATTCTGCGCGTCGACAAGGGCGCCGTGAACGGCAGCCTGATCCTCGACATCGGCGAAGGCCAGACCATCACCGCCACCCTGACCAACGACAGCATCGATGAACTTCAGCTCGAAGCAGGCCGGCCTGCGATTGCCTTGATCAAGGCCAGCTTCGTGCTGCTGTCGCCGGACCCGGCGATCAGGATCAGCGCACGCAATCGCTTGACCGGCACCATCGCCGGCCTGACGCCTGGTGCCGTGAACTGCGACGTCAAATTGCAACTACCCGGCAATCGTACGTTGGCTGCCGTGATCACCAATGAGAGCGCCGCGGAGCTGGAGCTTGCCATCGGACAACCTTGTACGGCGCTGATCAAGGCGTCGCACGTGATTATCGCCGTCGACTAGGAGTTTCGATGAAAGCCCGCCACCTGATCGCCACGCTGGTTGCCAGCACCCTGTCCGTCGTCGCTCACGCTGCGCAGGTGCAGGTCGCCGTCGCGTCGAACTTCACCAAGCCGATGCAGGCCATCGCCGCCGCCTTCGAACAGGACACAGGGCACACGGCCCTGCTCGCCTTCGGCTCGACCGGCAAGCTCTATGCGCAGATTCGCAACGGCGCGCCCTTCGAAGTGCTGCTGGCGGCCGACGAAGCGGTCCCGGCACGCCTGGAACGCGAAGGGCTCGGCGTCGCCGGCAGCCGCTTCCCCTACGCCATCGGCACGCTGGTGCTGTGGTCGGCCCGCGACGGCTACGTCAGCCAGGCAGGCAGCTTGACCGAACAACCCTATCGCCACCTCGCCATTGCCAACCCTAAAACCGCGCCCTACGGCGCCGCCGCCATCGCCACGCTGGCCAGGCTCGGGCTGGCCGACGCCGTGAAGGATCATCTGGTGCAGGGCGAAAACATTGCCCAGACCCATCAGTTCGTGGCCAGCGGAAATGCGGAGCTGGGCTTCGTCGCGCTGTCCCAGGTGGTCGAGAACGGCAAGATCCGCCAGGGCTCGGGTTGGGTCGTCCCGGCGAGCTACCACCCGCCGATCCGCCAGGACGCGCTGCTGCTGCACAAGGGCCGCGACAACCCCGCCGCCGCGGCGCTGCTCGATTACCTGAGCGGCGAACGGGCCACCCGAATCATCGAATCCTACGGCTACGGCTACGGCTTGGCTAAGGGCGATACTGATGCCGCTCGATGAACTCGGCCTGAGCGCCGTCCTGCTGACGCTCAAACTTGCCAGCCTGACCACCGCGCTGCTGTTGGTGATCGGCACGCCGATCGCCTGGTGGCTGGCGCGCACGCGCTCGCCGCTGAAGGGCCCTGTCAGCGCGGTCGTCGCACTGCCGCTGGTGCTGCCACCCACGGTGCTCGGCTTCTACCTGCTAGTGGCCATGGGGCCGAACGGGCCGGTCGGACAGCTGACTCAGAGCCTCGGCCTGGGCACCCTGCCCTTCACCTTCGCCGGTCTGGTGGTGGCCTCGGTGTTCTACTCCATGCCTTTCGTGGTGCAACCGCTACACAACGCCTTCGAAGCGATTGGCGACGCACCGCTGGAAGCCGCCGCCACCCTGCGCGCCGGCCCGCTGGACTGCTTCTTCACCGTGGTGCTGCCACTGGCCCGACCCGGATTCATCACCGCCAGCATCCTCGGTTTTGCCCACACCGTCGGCGAATTCGGCGTGGTGCTGATGATTGGCGGCAACATTCCGGCGCAAACACGGGTGCTGTCGGTGCAGATCTACGACCACGTCGAGGCGATGGAATACGCCCAGGCACACTGGCTGGCCGGGGGCTTGCTGGCCTTCTCCTTTGTGGTGCTGCTGGCGCTGTACAGCGGTCGGCTACGACAGGGGTGGCGCGGATGAAGACCACGCCCGGCGGTATCCAGGCCCGGCTGCGGATGCAACACCCGGGCTTTGCTCTCGACGTGGAGCTGGACTTGCCGGGCCGCGGTGTGAGCGCGCTGTTCGGCCCCTCCGGCTCGGGCAAGACCAGCTGCCTACGCTGCATCGCCGGCCTGGAGCGGCAGGCGAGCGGACTGGTGCGGGTCAACGACGAGTGCTGGCAGGACTCGGCCCAGGGCCTTTTCGTCGCGCCCCACCGGCGCGGTGTCGGCTACGTGTTCCAGGAAGCGAACCTCTTCGCCCACCTGTCGGTGAAGAGCAATTTGGCGTTCGGCATGCAGCGCGTCAGTCGCCACCAGCGCCGCGTGGTCTGGTCACAGGCCGTCGAGCTGCTCGGCATCGGGCACTTGCTCGAACGCCGGCCCGAGCGTCTGTCCGGCGGTGAGCGCCAGCGCGTCGCCATTGCCCGCGCCTTGCTGACCAGCCCGCGCCTGCTGTTACTGGACGAACCGCTCGCTGCGCTGGACCACCAGCGCAAGCAGGAAATCCTGCCCTACCTTGAACGCCTGCATGCCGAGCTGGAGATACCGGTGATCTACGTCAGCCATGCACCGGACGAAGTGGCACGCCTAGCCGATTACCTGGTGCTGCTCGAGGACGGCCGAGTCGTGGCGCAGGGCGGCTTGCACGCCACCCTGGCGCGCCTGGACCTGCCCACCGCCTTTGGTGAGGACGCCGGGGTGGTGATCGACTCGGTGGTGGCCGGGCACGATCAGGCCTACCACCTGACAAGGCTGGCCTTTGCCGGCGGCGAGGTGCTGGTGGCCAGGCGCGACGAAGCGGTCGGCCAGCCCCTGCGGTTTCGCGTCCATGCGCGGGATGTCAGCCTGGCACTGACGAAAGCCGAGGGCACCAGCATCAGCAACCTGCTGCCGGCGCGCGTCGAGCAGGTCGTCGCCGCCGACACCCCGGCGCATGTGCTGGTGCGCCTGGATGCGCAGGGAACGCCGCTCCTGGCGCGTATTACGCGGCGCTCGGCCGATCAGCTGGATGTGCGCGAGGGGCGCACCCTCTGGGCGCAGATCAAGGCCGTGGCCCTGCTCGGTTGACGCGGGTGTCGCGGCTACAGGCGCAGGGCCAGGGCGACGAGCACGGCGCACTCCACCAGTTCGACCAGCGCGCCGGCGGTGTCGCCGGTGGTGCCGCCGAGGCGCCGGCACATTGCCCGCCTGGCCAGCGCGGCGACCACCAGAGTGACGGCCAACGTCAGCCACCCCGCCTCGCCCATCAGCAGACAAAGCACCGCGACCATGGTCAGCACCCCGCGCACCGGAGCACGCGGCAGCTGCTCGGCCAGCGCCTGGCCAAGGCCGCCGGGTCGCACGTAGGGCGTCGTCAGGAACAGCCCCAGCACCGCGCTGCGGCCGAGCAAGGGTGCGAGTAGCAGGCCCAGCCGCTGGCCGTCACCCAGCAGCGCCCAGAGCGCGGTGAACTTGAGCAACAGCACGAGAACCAGCACCACCACGGCGATAGGGCCGCTGCGCGGGTCCTTCATGATCGCCAGGGTGCGGTCGCGGTCGCCGAAGCCGCCGAGCCAGGCATCGGCGCTGTCGGCCAGCCCGTCCAGATGCAAGGCGCCAGTCAGCGCCACCCAGACGGCCAGTATCAGCGCAGCCTGCAGCGGCAGAGCCGTGCGTTCGAGCGCATCGCCGGCGAGCCAGAGCATGGCGCCGAGCAACAGCCCCACCAGCGGGTAGTAGAGCAGTGAGCGGCCGATTGCCTCGGGCATCGGCATATCGCGCAGCCGCACCGGCAGGCTGGTCAGAAACTGCAGCGCGATCAGGAAGGGCTGCATGCTTCTTCCAACCACAGGGTCGCGTCGCGGAAGCCCACCCGCAGCCCGACCAGCTCGGCATGCCGGACCTCGACTTGCAGCAGCTGCCCGCGTGGCAAGCCGCGCGCCTCGGCCAGCAGCAGCCGCATCACGCCGGCATGCGTCACCAGCAGCACCCGCTCGTCCGCGCAGCGATCAGCGAGACGTTCGAGCGCCGTCAGGATCCGTGCTTCGAACGCCTGCAGCGGCTCGCCACCCGGGGGCGTGAAGCCATAGGGATCGCGCCAGAACCGCCCCAGCGCATCGCTCTGGTCGACCATCAGCTCAGCGGCGCTGCGCCCTTCCCAGTCGCCGAAGTCCAGCTCCCTAAAGGCCGGGTCCAACTCCAGCCCGAGCCCGAGCTGGTCGGCCAGTTCACCGGCGAAGCGGGCACAGCGTTTCAGCGGCGAACTGACGATCCGCTGCCAGCCAGGCTGTCCGGCGATCGCCTGGCGCAGCTGCTGCCAGCCGAGCTCGGTCAGTTCGTCGTCCAGGCGGCCGCGGAAACCGCCGCCAGAAATCGTCTCGCCATGGCGCAGCAGGTCCAGTTGCAGGCTCATGTCGCCTGCCCGGACACGGCCGCTTCGGCAAAGGTGGCCATTCCGTCGTGCAACGCGCAGGCCATCCGTAACAGCGGCACCGCCAGCGCCGCGCCACTGCCTTCACCCAGACGCAGCCCGAGATCGAGCAACGGCGTCGCATCCAACGCCTCGAGCACCGCCTGGTGGCCGGGCTCGGCTGAGCGATGGGCGAACAGCAGCCAGTCGCGACATCCCGGATTCAGGCGCACCGCACAGAGCGCCGCAACGCTGCAGATGAAGCCATCGACCAGCGCAATGATGCCCTGCTGAGCGCAAGCCAGGTAGGCGCCGGTCAGCGCCGCCAGTTCGAACCCACCGACGCGCCGCATCCAGCCGAGCACGTCGTGATCGCCGGCATGCAGCTCGAGCGCGCGCTCGATCACTGCACACTTGCGCGTCACCCCCGCGTGATCCAGGCCGGTTCCTGGGCCCGCCAGTGCCCCCGGCTCGCAGCCGAGCAGCGCGCAAGCCAGCGCCGCGGCTGTGGTGGTGTTGCCGATTCCCATCTCGCCGCCGATGAACAGCGCGGACTGCGCCGCGTCGGCACGCAAGACGCTCTCGCGCCCAGCCTGTAACGCCTGCTGGCAGGTCTGCGCCGTCATCGACGGGCCCTTGGCGAAATTGGCGGTCCCCGGCCCCAGCCCCAGATGCCGCACGCCAGGCAGCGGCCCGACCGGCACCGCCGTGCCCAGGTCGATCACCTCCAGCGTCGCGTCAAGCGCGCGCGCCAACACGCTGATCGCGGCGCCGCCATGGATGAAATTGGCAAGCATCTGGCCGGTCACCGACTGCGGAAACGCCGAGATACCCTCCGCGGCTACGCCATGGTCGCCGGCGAACACGCCGATCCACACCGGGTCGACACGCGGGCGCGGTTGGCCGCGCAGTGCGGCCAGCAGCGGCACAAGCGTATCGAGGCGGCCGAGTGCACCACCCGGCTTGGTCAGCTGCGCGTCACGTTGCAGCGCCACCTGGCGCGCGGAGTCGTCCAGGGCGCGACAGGGCGCCTGCCACCAGCGTTCGGTCAAAGGGGTTCTCCTTTCAGGATCATCGGAAGGCCTGCCACGGTGAAGACCACCCGTTCGCACCGCTCGGCCAGGGCCTGATGCAGCCAGCCGGCCTCGTCAACATAGCGCCGGCTCATCTCGCCCAGCGGTACCACGCCCAGGCCGGTTTCGTTACTGACCAGCAGCACCCTGCCCGGCAACCCATGCAGGCATTCGAGCAGCGCGTTCCGTTCGGCAACCAGGCGTGCCGCATCGTCCAGCATCAACAGATTGGTCAACCACAGGGTCAGGCAGTCCACCAGCAGGCAGCGATCGGAACTGGCCAGTGCTCGCAACGTTGCAGCCAAGGCCAGCGGTTCCTCGACCAACTCCCAGTCAACCGGGCGACGCGCTCGGTGGTGCGCGATCCGTGCGCTCATCTCGCCGTCCAGCGCCTGACTGGTGGCGATGTAGGTGACCGGCAGCCCGCTCTCGCCGGCCAGGCGCTCGGCCAGGCGGCTCTTGCCGGACCGGGCACCGCCGAGAATCAGTTCGATCATCGCGCGCTCGCTTGCAATCCGCACAGCTGTTTCAGCCGTGCCGTGTCCAGGTGCGCCTCGACCAGGTCGGCCAGGCGTTCGATATCGCGCTCGCGCAGCGCGTGGTAGTCGACCTGCTGCGCCTCCTCCAGCCCGGCCCAGCGCAGCAGGTGCTGACAGGCTTGGGGCGCCTCGAACAAGCCATGCAGGTAGGTGCCGAGCACTTGGCCGTCTGCGCTGAGCGCGCCGTCGGTGCGCCCGTCATCGAGCCGTACCGCGGCCCGTTGCAGCGCTGGGCCGGTGCTGATGCCGGCATGGATCTCATAGCCCTGGATCGCCACGTCGCCGAGCAGGAGGCGGCCCGACACATTACGCAGTTGCTTGTCCGCCGCCAGCTCGGTGCTCAACGCCAGCAGCCCCAGCCCCTCGCTGTGCCCGGCCGCGCCTTCCAGCCCGAGCGGGTCGGCGATCCGCTCGCCGAGCATCTGCAGACCGCCGCAGATCCCCAGCAGCTTGCCGCCATAGCGCATATGCCTGCGGATGGCCGCCCCCCAGCCGTTGGCGCGCAGCCAGTCGAGATCGGCGCGCACGCTCTTGGAACCGGGCAGGATAATCAGGTCCGCTCCCGGGATCGCCTGGCCCGGACCGATGAAGCGCAAGTCGACCTGCGGGTGCAGGCGCAGCGGGTCGAAGTCGGTGTGGTTGCTAATGCGTGGCAATGCCGGCACCACCACCCTGAGCGTTCGCTCGGCCTTGGCCGACTGACGCAGATCAATGGCGTCTTCGGCTTCGAGATGGAAATCCATCAGATAGGGCAACACCCCGAGCACTGGCTTGCCGGTGCGCTGTTCGAGCCAGTCCAGCCCCGGCTGCAACAGTGCGATATCGCCACGGAAGCGGTTGATGACGAAGCCCTGCACCCGGGCCTGCTCGCTCGGGCTGAGCAACGCCAGGGTGCCGACCAGATGGGCGAAGACGCCCCCCTTGTCGATGTCGGCGATAAGGATCACCGGGCAATCCACTGCCTCGGCAAAGCCCATGTTGGCGATGTCGTTGGCACGCAGGTTGATCTCGGCGGGCGAACCAGCACCCTCGACCATCACCACCTGATAGGCCCGTTCAAGGCGCCGATGCGAGGCCAGCACGGCCTCCATCGCCACCCGCTTGTAATCGTGATAAGCCGCGGCATCCATGTTGCTCACCGCGCGGCCATGGATGATGACCTGCGCGCCGACGTCGCTGTTGGGCTTGAGCAGGATCGGATTCATGTCGGTGTGCGGCGCCAGTCCCGCCGCCTGCGCCTGCACCGCCTGGGCGCGGCCGATCTCGCCGCCGTCGGCCGTGACCGCGCTGTTGAGCGCCATGTTCTGCGGCTTGAACGGCGCCACCGCCACCTGCTGGCGATGCAGCCAGCGGCACAGTGCGGTCACCAGCGTGCTCTTGCCGGCATCGGACGTGGTGCCCTGCACCATCAGCGTAGGCATGCGCGAATCTCCCGGTAGTGGGCCAGCACGCGAGTCAGTCGCGCCCAGCCCGCGGCGTCCGGCGGCAGGCCGAATCGCAGGCTTGGTGGCGCATGGAAGCGCCGCACGAGGATGCCCTGGCAGGCCAGGTATTCGTAGAGCAGATCGGCGTCGCCGGTGACCACGAACTGGAACAGCGCGCAGCCGCCGGCCGGCGGCAGCCCGCTCTGGGTCAGCAGCCTGGTGAGACGCTCGGCATCGGCCAGCAACCGCGCACGCTGGCGCTGCTGGCCCGCGCGGTCGCCGAGCAGCGCGGAGGCGACGAAGCGTGACGGGCCGGCGACCGGCCAGGGCCCCAGGGCCCTGGCGAGCGCGTCGAGCAGCAGCGGCTCGGCGAGCACGAAGCCGAGCCGGGCACCGGCCATGGCGAAGAACTTGCCGAACGAGCGCAACACGACCAGCCCGGGCAGGTGCGCATGGGCCGCCAGGCTGTGCGTCGGCGTACAGTCCAGGAACGCTTCGTCGACCACCAGCCAGCCACCGCGTGACGCCAGGCGCGCGTGCCAGGCGAGCAGTTGCTCGGGCGACAACAGGCGGCCGGTGGGATTGTTGGGATTGACCACCACCAGCACGTCCAGCCCGTCGATGGCGCGCGGCACGGCCCCTTCGCTGAACTCGACGACCCGGTGACCCTCGCGCAGCCAGGCCTCGGCGTGCTCCCGGTAGCAGGGCGACAGGACCCCGACCTGCAGGTTCTTGCGCAATCTGGGCAGGAGCTGAATGGCCGCCTGCGAGCCGGCGACCGGCAGCAATGCCGAGGCGCCGTAGTAACCGGCGGCAACAGCGGCCAGCGAATCGTCCGGCTCCGGGAGGCGGCTCCATACGTCCGCCGGGATGGCTGGCAGCTCGAAACCATAGGGCGCAATGCCGGTGGACAGGTCGAGCCAGTCCGCCAGCGGTATGTCAAAAGCCTGCGCCGCCGCGCGCAACCGTCCGCCGTGCTCAAGCATCGAACCAGCCTCCCAGCAGCAATGCCAGCAACCAGAGGCCGACGCCGGCCCAGACCAGATCCAGCGCGCGCTCGATGTCACGCGCCGCCGGCGCCGCGCCCGTGCCCAGCACAGGCCGCTCATGCGATTCGCCGTGGTAGATCGCCGGCCCACCCAGCGACACCCCCAGCGCCCCGGCACCGGCGGCCATCACCGGGCCGGCGTTGGGACTGTCCCAGCGCGGCGCCTGTTCCCGCCAGCAGCGCCAGGCCTGGCGGGTATGGCCAAGCACCGCGTAGGTGACAGCGACCAGCCGCGCCGGGATGAAATTGAGCGCATCGTCGATGCGTGCGGCCGCCCAGCCGAATCGCTCGAAACGCAGGTTGCGGTAGCCCCACATGGCGTCGAGGGTATTGCTCAGGCGGTACAGCACCACCCCCGGCGCGCCGGCGACGGCAAACCAGAACAGCGCGGCGAATACCGCATCGCTGCCGTTTTCCAGCGCCGACTCGGTGGCCGCGCGGGCGACACCCTGCTCGTCCAGCACGCGGGTGTCTCGGCTGACGATGAAGCCGACTCGCCTGCGCGCCTCGGTCAGATCGCCCTGGCGCAAGGCGATTGCGATCGGCATCAGGTGCTCACCGAGGCTGCGTAGCCCCAGAGCGACGTAGAGCAGCAGGACCTCGACCAGCCACCCGGCGCCGGGCAGCCGGCTCAGCAGCCAGGCCAGCGCTGTCAGCGGCAGCACCGCCAGGCACCAGGCGGTCACGCCATGGCTGCGCCAGCCGCGGCCATCGGGCCCGTTGAAGTGAGCCTCCAGACGATCGGCGAGGCGGCCGAACAGGACCAGCGGGTGGCCGCGACGTGGCTCACCGAATATCACGTCCAGGCCGACACCGGCCAGGCAGCTCAGTGCCACGCTCACCGGACCGCTCCCCAGCCGTTCTCGAACAGCAGTTCATGCAATGGCCGAGGGTGCGCCCAGCCGGTCAACGCCAGCATCGGCGCCGGGTAGAACTCGGCGACCGGGCCCAGGCAGATCACCGCGATCGGCTGCGCGCCCGCGGGCACGTCCAGCAGAGCGGCCAGTGCCTGCGGCTCGAACAGCGACACCCAGCCCATCCCCAGCCCCTCCGCCCGTGCGGCCAGCCAGAGGTTCTGGATCGCGCAGGCGGCGGACGCCAGGTCCATCTCCGGCAGGGTGCGGCGCCCGAACACGTGTGCTTCGCGGCCATCCATCAGCGCCACCACCAGCAGTTCAGCGCACTCGCGAATACCCTCGACCTTCAACCGCATGAAGGCGCTGCCGCGCTCACCCAGCGCCTCGGCGGTGCGTTCACGCTCCTGCTCGACCTGCACGGCGATCGCTTCGCGCAGGTCGCCACGCGTGATGCGAATGAACCGCCAGGGTTGCATGAGCCCGACGCTGGGTGCGTTGTGCGCGGCCTCGAGCAGCCGCGCCAGCAGCGCAGGCTCCACCTCGCCCGGCACGAAGTGGCGCATGTCGCGCCGCTCGGCAATTGCCCGGTAGACACCGGCACGCTCGGTCTCGGAAAAGGCGTGTCCCTTCATGGCCGCAACAGCGCGGCGGCCGCCTCCGGTGCCGAAGGCAGGTAGAAGTGGATATAGGAAGCCGTCAACCGGCCATCACGGAACACCGCCTCGGCGGTGCGGCGGTAGTTCGGGCACTGGCCGCGGACGATCGGCTGCAGCGGGGACGCCAGGGAGGAATGGTGGAAGGTATGCCCGCGCAGGCGCCCCTCGGGCAGCTCGACTTCCTGCAGCGCCAGGGCTTGCAGCCGCGGCTGCAGGCGCGCCTCGCCAGGCAGCATGCCGAGCATCGGTTCGCGCACGCCGTCCCGGTCGCTCAGCCCGTCGAGCAGGTAGAGCATGCCGCCGCACTCGGCGAGGATCGGCTTGCCGGCGTCATGATGCGCGCGGATGGCATCGCCAATGGCCCGGTTGCGGCTGAGCGCCTGCAGATGCAGCTCGGGGTAGCCGCCGGGCAGGTAGAGGCTGTCCACGGCCGGCAGCCGGGTGAAGCGCAGCGGCGAGAAGAACAGCAGCTCGGCGCCCAGCGCCTGCAGCAGGTCGAGATTGGCCTGGTAGAGAAAGGCGAAGGCCGCATCGCGTGCAACGCCGATGCGCACACCCGCCAGCAGCCGTTCGAGCGGCGCACCGGCCGGCGCGGCGAAAGTCACCGGTGCAGGCAACTCGGTATCCGCACTGAGGGCAAGGGCATCGGCGGCTGCGTTCAGCCGGGCGTCCAGATCGGCCAGCTCCTCGGCCTGGAGCAACCCCAGGTGCCGGCTCGGCAGTTCCATCTCGGCGCTGCGCGGCAAGGCGCCGTACCAGCGGATCGCCTCCGGCAGGCTGTCGCGCAGAATCTCGCCATGCCGGGCGCTGCCGACCCGGTTGGCCAGCACGCCCTCGAACGGCAGGCCCGGCTGGAAGCTGCTCAGCCCGTGCGCCATGGCGCCAAAGGTCTGCGCCATGGCCGCGCCATCGATCACTGCCAGCACCGGCACGCCGAAGCGCCGCGCCAGATCAGCCGCCGAGGGCGAACCGTCGAACAGGCCCATCACCCCTTCGATCAGGATCAGATCGGCCTCGCCGGCGGCATCCCACAGCAGGCGCCGCGACTCCTCTTCGCCGACCATCCACAGATCGAGCTGATAGACCGGCCGCCCGCTGGCCCGCGCGAGGATCATCGGGTCGAGAAAATCCGGTCCGCACTTGAACACCCGCACGCGCTTGCCCTGGCGCGCATGCAACCGCGCCAGGGCGGCGGTGACGGTGGTCTTGCCCTGGCCGGAAGCCGGCGCGGCGACCAGCAGCGCCGGACAGCGTCTATTGGTCATCGTGGTCTTCTCTGCCGGTCATCGCGACCTCTCGTTTCGCCCCTGCGTCGCGCGCAAGGAAGCGCCGCGCAGACAGTACATCCAGTACGGCAAGCGGCGCTGACGCAGCGCCCGGCGCAGGGGTGAGCGAGAGCATCAGAATTCGACGCCCTTCTGCGCCTTCACGCCGGCCTTGAACGCGTGCTTGACCAGGCCCATCTCGGTGACGGTGTCCGCCGCCTCGATCAGACCGGTCGGTGCGCCACGTCCGGTGACCACTACGTGCTGCAGCAGCGGCCGAGACTCGATGTCGGCGAGCACCGGCGCCAGCTCCAGGTAGCCGTACTTCAAGGCGATGTTCAGCTCATCGAGCACCACCAGGCCGATCTCGGGATCGGCCAGCAGTTCAGCCGCCACCGCCCAGGCCTCGCGGGCCTTGGCGATGTCGCGCTGGCGGTCCTGGGTTTCCCAAGTGAAGCCCTCGCCCATCACGTGGTAGCGCACCTCGTCCGGAAAGCGCCGGAAGAAGGCTTCTTCGCCAGTACTGGCCGCGCCCTTGATGAACTGCACCACACCGACTTTGATGCCATGGCCGAGCGCACGCGCGACCATACCGAAGGCTGAGCTGCTCTTGCCCTTGCCGTTGCCGGTGTGCACCAGCAGCAGGCCGTATTCGTCCTGCGCTTCGGCGATCTTCTCGTCGATCAGCGCCTTCTTGCGCTGCATGCGCGCCTTGTGGCGGTCGTCGCGATCGGTCGATTCGCTCATGCGCGGGCCTCACGTCGTCCGGCCAAGGTGCGCAGGCCGATGAACAGCAGCGCGGCGCCGCCAACGTACAGCGCCAGGCTCGACAGGTAGCGCGGGTAATAGGTGGCGATGCGCTCGGCCAGCAGCGCCAGACTCGGCTCCGGGTAGCGCCCGGAGAAGTAGAGAAAGCCGCCGCCGGAGAACAGGTAGCAGACGAAGGCGCTGGCCATCACGCAGAGAATCAGCCGGGCCAGGCTGCTCGCCTGATCGCGATGCCAGTGGGCGTAGAGCCGGCCACCCAACCACAGCGAACCGTAGGCCGGCACCAGCATCCAGTAGGCCGGCGACATGCACCAGTCGCTAACGCCGGACCATTGGATGGCGGCGAAATCCAGCAGCGAAGCTTCGAGAAACAGTGCCGGAAACACCCATTTCGGCCGAAGGAGCACGCCGGCGAGAAAGAACACCGCCCAGGACGCGCTGGGCAGGTTGACGCTGGCGAAGTGCTGTCCGCGGGTCATGGCCAGCAGCGCAGCGAGCGCAAGGCCCACCAGCAGCTGGTATCTCGGGGCAAGCTTGATCATTGCAATCTCCTCTGGTGGGCGCGGGCGACATGCCCGCGCCGCGGTCTTACAGCGCCTGGTAGCGCACGGTCAGGTAAGCGGCCTGGCCGGGCTGGTTGTAGCCCTCGGCGGTCTCAAAGTCGGCGTCCAGCAGGTTGGCGACGCGCGCCTGCAGGCGCCACTCGGGGGTGATGCGGTATTCGCCACGCAGGTCGAGGGTGGCGTAGCCGGACAGCTCCCTGGTGTTCGCCAGGTCGTCGTAACGCTGCCCCTCGGCGTGCAAACTGGCGCCGACGCTGAAGGCACCGAGCCGACGGTCGAGGTCGAGGTTGAACAGCTGCTTGGCCCGGCGCGCCAACTCGTTGCCGCGGTTGGCGCCAGCGGAACGGTTTTCGGGCTCCAGCAGGCTGTAGTTGGCATTCCAGTCCCAGCCGAGCAATTGGCTGCCGAGCACCAGCTCGACCCCGCGAATACGCGCTTGCTGCACGTTGGCCGGACCGGACGTGGCGGCATCGTAGGCAATAAGGTCATCGACCACGGTGCGATAGGCGTTCACCGCCCAGTGACCCCAGCCATGCTGACCAGCAACGCCGACTTCGAGGCTTTTCGAGGTTTCCGCATCCAGCTCGGGATTGCCGTAGTCGGGGAAATACAGCTCGTTGAAGGTCGGCGCCTTGAAGGCCGTGCCATAGCTGATGGTGCCGCGAAGCCAGTCGGTCACTGCATAGCCATAGCCGATGTTGCCGGTGTCGTGCTGGCCGAACTGTTCGTTGTCGTCACGCCGCAGCGACAGCTGCCAGTCATGGCGGCCGACTTCGCCCAGGTACTGGGCGAAGTAGCCATCGTTGTCCCGGGAGTCCTGGTCGTAGACCGTAGTGCCGTTGACCTCGTCGCGCTGGTGATCGGCGCCCAAAAGCAGGGTATGCCCGGCGGCCAGCTCGACATCGTTCTGCCAACTGAGCGTGTCGCGGCGGCTGTCGAAACGTGAGTAGAAGTCGCCGTCCTGATAGGCATCGGATTTGTCTTCGCTGCGCCCGGCCTGCAGCGTCACCCGCCAGGGCTCCAGCGGGCTGAAGCGCGCACGGGTGCCGAAGACTTTCGACTCACCCTCGGCGTTGGCACCGAAGCCAGACGTGCGGGCCCGGTTCACGCTGTCGTAATCGTTATGGGACTCGACCTGCAGCAGGTTGGCGTCCAACTCCAGGCCGTTGTCGAAGCGGTAGCCGGCGCTCAGCGTCGCCGACAGGTTGCGGTAGCCATCGGCATCACGTTCGTAGCCGCTGGTGTCCGCCGACTTGACGTTGATGCCGTCGGTGTCCGCGCCGCTGACGCCCAGGCTGTACCAGCCACGGCCGTCGCCAGCGGAAACGCCAGCGCTGCCCGTGTAGGTGTCATGGGTGCCATAGCCGGCCGAGAAGAACGGCTTGACGCCCTGCCCCTGGCCCTTGCGGGTGAAGATCTGGATCACCCCGCCGATGGCTTCCGAGCCGTACAGACTGGACCGCGGACCGCGGACCACCTCGATGCGCTCGATCAGTTCCAGCGGCAGATCCTGCAGCGCCGCGCCGCCTGCCGTCACCGAGCCGATCTTGATGCCGTCGATGATTACGAGCACATGGTCGGATTCGGTGCCGCGCATGTAGAGCGACGTGGACTTGCCGGGCCCGCCGTTGTTGGCGAACGATACGCCGGGCACCTGCCTGAGCAATTCGGGCAGCGAGCCGGCCTGGCTGCGCTCGATTCGCTGGCGGTCGAACACGGTCACGGCGGCCAGGCTCTGCTCGGCCGTCTGCGCGGTACGGGTGGCGGTCACCACCTGATGCTCAAGGGTCAGCGGAGCGGCGGCCAGTTGGCCAATGGAAAAGGGGAAGCTGCCGAGCAGCGCATAGGCCGCTGGCTTGAAACGGGGCTTGCAAGTCAAGGTACAGGTCTCCGTCGTGCCCACCCGCACGACTGAAAGTCGACGAAGACAGACGGAGGACCGCAACAGAGAAGTGAATACCGCAAGGGATATGCACCCGCCCAGCGCCCGCCGCACTGTCAGTGAAATGCGACAGGCCGGTCTCCGGGCTTGCGAGCGTACGCCTTACAGCGTCCCGAAACCGCGCCTTCCCATGCGTTGAGCACAGTGGCTGTTAGGGTTTCTCGACTCGCCTACCGTTGCGGGGGCAGCGCCGGAATCTTCGTGAGAATGGACCGGCTTCCCTGTTTCACCCATCTGGCGTTTCGCCAGCGGGCACCTGAAGCAGCGCGGAGGGTAGTCCAAGGCTCTGGATAGCGCAACCTTGAGCGTTCGCGGCGCTTTGCGGTGCAATGTCTGCAAGGCCTTGCTGGCCGATTGCCGGAACCGCGGGCCCCTCCGCGCCTTCGAATGCAACAATGCCTGCATTCCGTTCCGGCAGCCCAACGAGAAAATGCCCGCCCATGACGACCATCGTGCAGATATCCGACACCCACTTCGGCACCGAACAGGCCGCCGTCGTGCAAGCCATGGAAGACCACGTCCGTGAACACGGTGCCGACCTGCTGGTGTTTTCCGGCGACATCACCCAGCGCGCCAGGGCCGCGCAGTTCGCCGCGGCGCAGGCCTTTGTCCAGCGACTGCACGGCCATGGCATCCGCGAGACCCTGGTGATCCCCGGCAACCACGACATCCCGCTGTACAACGTCTTTGCGCGCTTCCTGATGCCCTATTGGAACTACCGGCGCCACTTCGGCGAGGAACTCGAGCCGACCTACGAGGACGACGACGTGCTGATCATCGGCCTCAACACCACTCACCCGCGGCGGCACAAGGATGGCCGCGTCAGCGAAGAACAGATACAGGCCGTCAGCAGCCGCCTCCAACGCAGCGACCCGGACAAACTGCGCATCGTCGTCGCCCACCAGCCGTTCGGGGCGATGGTGCTGAGCGACCTGAGCAACCTGCAGCACAACGCCGACGACGCGCTGCATCGTTGGGCCGACGAGGGGTTGGACCTGGTGATGGGCGGGCATATCCACCTGCCCTACGTGCTGCCCCTGTCGCGCCAGTACCCGGGCCTGTCACGCGAAATCTGGATGGTCCAGGCCGGTACCACCCTGTCCTCGCGGGTCCGTGGCACCTCGCCGAACTCCTTCAACCGGCTGAAGCTGCATCCCGGCGCCGGCAAGAGCGCCTGCGTCGAGCGCTGGGACCTGCTGGATGACGCCTTCGTGCTGGGCTCGCATTTCAACCTGCACTGGTAGCCAGCCGCCGGTTCGCACGAACCGGCGGCACCGGCGCGTCAGCCGAGGCTGCCTGCAGTGGCCAGGCCGGTCAGGTAAACGCCGGCAAAGCCGAGGTTGAACGCAATGAAAAGGTACAGGCTGAATCGCAGGTAGCTGCCGAAGGTCAGGCCCGGCACCTTGCTCATGGCCACGATGCCTGCCGCCGAGCCGATCACCAGCAGCGACCCGCCGACACCCACCGCATACGTGAGCACCATCCATTCGGCGACGCCCATTTGCAGGCCCGACTTGAGCAGCGCGGCGGTGAGCGGCACGTTGTCGATCGCCGCCGACAGCACGCCCATCAGGTAGTTGGCGAGCACTGCCGGGACCTGGTCGTAGATGCGCACCAGCCCGTCGAGCACGTGGATTTCCTTGAGCATGCCGACCAAGAGGAGGATGCCGAGAAAGAACAGCAGCGTCTCGAATTCAACCTGGCGCACGTATTCGAGGATCGGATCGGTCTCGATGTCGTCGCTGAAGAAGCGTGCCACCAGGAACATGATCGACAGCCCGGTGAGGAACGTCAGCACCGGCGGGATCTGGAAGAAGAAGTTGCCGGCGATGGTGCTCAGGATGGTGGCCAGGAAGACCAGCGCGATGGTGATATCGACGCGGCGCACGTCTGTGCGATGGTTCTCGACCACCACCTGGCCGCTCATTCCGATCGAGAGCAACGCGGCCAGCAGCAGTACGGCGGCGAAGGCCGGCAGCGCCAGCAGCAGCAACTGCAGGATCGCCACCTTGCCGGCCAGAAAGATCATCAGCGTGGTGACATCGCCGGTGATCAGGGCGACCCCGCCCGAGTTGACGGCAAATACCACCAGCGCCGCGTACTTGATGGTTTTTTCGGCGCTGAGCTTGAGCGACATGATCAGGGTGATGGAGACCAGCGTCGCGGTGATGTTGTCCGCCAGCGAGGAAAACACGAAGCAGAAGGTTGCGGTAAGGAACATCAGCGCCCGCTCGCTGATGCGCTTGGGCAGCACCAGGTAGATCAGGTTCTCGATCAGGCCTTTCTTGTTGAGGTAGGCGACGAAGGTCATCGCCGCCACCAGGAAGATCCAGAGGCCCGCGATCTCCGCAATGTTCTCGTTGAGACTGGCCAGCACGCCGTCGCGCTCGGTACCGGCGGGTGAAAAGACGAACAACAGCATCCAGGACAGAGTGCCAAAGAACAGCGTCACCTTGGCCTTGTTGACGTGGGAGATTTCCTCCAGGACGACTCCGAGCAACGCGGCCACGGCGATGCCGACCAGCAGGTAGGGAAGTATTTCAGGCATGGGACACCTAGTGCAGAAGGGGGACGGTTCGTGCGCTGGACGCGCACCCGGAAAGTTGGGGCGGCGATACTAGCAAAGTGCGACAATTCGACACCTGACAAAAATCAAATCCGGTGGAATTTCAGAGACTTGGCTGGTTTTTGCCGGCACGCCGGAAGGAACCGGCGTGGGCCACCGCAAGAGCCGTCATAGCCGCTACAAGCCAGCCGCGACGGGTACCGCGCGCAAGCCCGCCCAAATCGGGGCAAGCGGCCTGTGGCGGTAACGTGGATCAGGGGTTGCGCGCGACGCGCTCGTTCTCAAGCACCCGCTTGGCGCCCAGGTAGCTGCGCTGCCAGTACCGGTTGGACAGACTGTCCAGGCGCACCGTGCCGCCGCTCGACGGGGCATGCACGAAACGCCCCTCGCCGACGTAGATCGCCGCATGGCTGACGCGGCGCCCTCCGGCGGTCGCGAAGAACAGCAGATCGCCGGCCTGCAGGGCCTCGCGGCGCACCGAAGCGCCGCGCATGGCGTTCATTTCACGGGTGGTACGCGGCAATGCGACGCCGGCCGCGCCACGGTAGACATAGCCGATCAGGCCGCTGCAGTCGAAACCGCTGTCGGGGGTATTGCCGCCGTAGCGATAGGGTGTACCGACCAGCCCGAGGGCCGTGAACAACACGTCCTCCGCGGTGCCCGGATAGGCGGCGGCAGGACGCTGAGGGACGGCGGTCACCGGCTCGACGGGCGCCTGGCTGGAACAGGCCGCCAGCAGCATCGCCGACAGTGCAACGGTCGAGAATCGAGCCAGAAAGCGCATCACAGAGCAGCCCCGGGAAAAGAGCCATCACTCTGCCGGCATGGGCGGCGGGATGCAACCCCGGCCGCTGCCGTGCAACCGCTCAGTGATGGATGGGCAGAGCGCCCATGTCGTGGGCCAGCGCTAGGACGCGCTTGGCCTGCATGAAGCTGGAACGCCAGTAGGCCTCATCGAGGCTGTCGACCCGGACGCCTCCGCTGCGGCGGCTGGCCGAATGAATGAAGCGGTCGTTGCCTATGTAGATGCCGGCGTGGCTGACCCGACCGCGCCCACGGTTGTTGAAGAACACCACATCGCCCGGCTCGAGATCGCTGCGGGCGACCTTTGGGGCATCCAGAGCGATCATTTCGCGAGTGGAACGGGGCAGCTCGATGCCGGCTTCCTTGCGGAACAGAAAGCCCACGAAGCCGCTGCAGTCGAAGCCCGTCTTCAGCGAGCTGCCGCCGTAGCGGTACGGCGTACCTACCAGTTTGAAGCCCAGCTCCAGCACGCTTTCGGCCAGATCGGGCAACTGGTAGCTCTGCTCATCGGCCAGCTCACGCAGTTGCTGCTCGGTGGGGTCGGCAGTGGGCTGCTCGGCCTCGGGCAGCTCGGCCGGCAAGCTGAAGACGAAGCCCGACTCGAGCGCGGCGCCCGCAGGTTGCTCGGGCTGGCTGGCGCAGGCGGCCAGCAGCAGGACCAGCGAAACGGGTAGCAATGAAAGAAGGTGTCGGCGCATGACACAGGACGTCAGGAAGTCGAGGTGGCGGAACTATGCCTGCTGACGACTCCATGAGCAAATTCAATCGCCGAAAATGTGACGAACCAGATGCGGCAAAACGTCTACCGCCCCCTCAGCGATGTGCACGTCGACCAGCAACGACAGTTCACTGGCAGATGGGTCGATCTGTGCCGTAAAACCGCCAGCGCTGCGCACCTGTAGAAGTGGCTCGACGATATAGGCAAAACTGGCAGAGGTACCAACCGCCACCACCGCATCGAACCCCTGCTGCAGTTGCTCCTGCAGGGTGTGCAGCGCGGGCGCCGGCAGCAACTCCTCGAACAGCACCACCGGCGGACGCAGCACGCCGTCACAATGGGGGCAGCGCGGCGGCAGGGGACGCGCCAGGTGGCCAGCAAGGTCAGTGCTCGTCTGACCGCAGTCGATGCAGAAGAGCGGCGCCAGGGTCCCGTGGATCTCGATCAGCCGTTCGGCCGGGCTGCCGGCAGCGCGGTGATACCCATCGACGTTCTGCGTCAGCACCCAGCAGCCGGGCTTGCGCCGCTGCAGCTCGGCAATGGCCTGGTGTCCAGCATTGGGCTCAGCCGCTAGGCAAGCTCGCCCGATCTCCGCCAGGTATTTCCAGCATAGCGCGGGGTCGCGCCTGAGCATCGGCCCTGAGAGTGCCTCCTCGATCGGCACGCCCTCGTCGGTCGGCTGGTTGTACAGCCCGCCGACGCCCCGGTAGGTGGGCAGCCCGGAGTCGGCGGAGAGACCCGCGCCGGTGATGAACAAGATGCGCTCGGCTGCTGCCAGCGCCTGCGCCAACCGCTGGATAGTCATTTGTGGATGCGCTCTGGACTGGAATGCCGCGCATCAATCAAGACGCCCGACGACGGCTGATCGCACCGCGACCTTGATCGTAGGACCACGACGAGGCCGACCTGACTGCAACCAGCCGGGCCGGTTTTCAGCCCAGCTGCGCGCGCAGCAGCACCCCGTAGCCCAACGCGCCGAACAACCAGGCCGGCAGAGGTCCAAATAGACTGCGCCAGCCCAACCCTTGCGGCACGAAGCCGACGCCGTGCACGAAACCGGCGGAGATCCCCCACATCACTACCATCAATTGCAGGTGGCTATAACCGCCCTGCCCGTCTAGCATCGCCGCCGGATGGATCAGCAGGACCAGCGCCAGCGGCGCAGCCAGCACCAGAGAAAGCACGCGACCGAACGCGCCGTAGCAGGGCCCTTGCGCGTGACTGCTCACGGCTCGGCGTCCAGGTCCTGCGTGCTTTCCAGCCACAGCGCATTGATGATGCCGAAGCTGCACGCCAGCAGCACGCCGAGAATCCAGGTGAAATACCACATAGTCGTCTCTCCTTGGCGAGCGGGCGCGGCGGCCCGCCCGCGCGGTCAGTACAGCCCGTGGGGGTTGGCTTCGATGGTTTGCTGGGTGAGCCGGCCCCACATCCGCACATAGCTCCACAGCGTGTAGCAGAGAATCAGCGGCACGAAGATGCAGGCCACGACGAACATGATGCCCAGCGTCTTGTGGCTCGATACCGCATCCCAGACCGTCAGGCTCGAGGCCGCGTCCAGGCTCGACGGAAAGACAAAGGGGAACAGCGCGAAACCAGCGGTGCAGATGCTGCCGACAATCATCAGGCTGGTCCCGATGAAGCTCAGCCCGCCGCTGTTACGACTGGTACCAAGCAATGCCAGCAACGCGCCGACGATACCAAGAACCGGCGCGACCAGGGTGACGGGATAGTGACCGTAGTTGGCCAGCCAGCCGAGGTTGTCGCGAGCGACTTGCTTGTCCAGCAGTGGGTTGAGCGCGGCGCCCGGATCACTGACCGACAGCTGAGTGAAGCCCTGAATGCCCAGTGCCAACCAGATGCCAGCAGCGACGAAACCGAACAGGAACACCAGCGCACACAGGCGAGTGGCCTGGCGTGAGCGCTCGGCCAGCGCGCCGTCGGTGCGCAGCATCAGCCAGGCCCCACCGTGGGCGCTGAGCATGCTCAGGCTGACGACGCCGCAGAGCACTGCGAAGGGGTTCAACAGCGCGAAGAACGAACCCTGGTAGGTCGACCGCATCAGCTCGTCGAGCTGGAACGGCAGGCCAAGGAACAGGTTGCCGAAAGCCACGCCGAACACCAGCGCCGGCACCGTGCCGCCGACGAACAAAGCCCAGTCCCACGCGCTACGCCAGCGCGGATCCTCCACCTTGCTGCGGTAGTCGAAGCCGACCGGTCGGCAGAAGAGCGCGAACAGCACCAGCAGCATCGCCCAGTACAGGCCCGAAAAGGCCACCGCATAGACCATCGGCCAGGCGGCGAACAAGGCACCGCCGGCGGTGATGAACCACACCTGGTTACCATCCCAATGCGGCGCGATGGTGTTGATCGCCACCCGCCGCTCGTGATCCGTCCTGCCGACAAAGGGCATCAGTGCCATGGCGCCCATGTCGAAGCCATCGGTTAGCGCAAAGCCGATCAGCAGCACGCCGATTAGCACCCACCAGATAAGCTTGAGCACTTCGTAATCGAACATTTCCAGTCCTCCTCAGACACTGCCAGGTTGGGCAGTCAGGCCGCTCGGCTGAGCGGGCACGGTTTCATGCCCTTCCCGCTCGAAGTGATAACGCCCGGTATGCAGACTGCTCGGCCCAAGGCGCGCGAAGCGGATCATCAGGAACAGCTCAACCACCAGCAGCAGGCTGTAGAACGCCACCAGGGCGATCAACGATCCCCAGATGTCACTCGCCGCCAGTGTCGAAGTGGACAAATGGGTGGGCAGAACCTCAGCGATCGACCAGGGCTGACGGCCATGTTCGGCCACGTACCAACCGGTCTGTGCAGCCACCCAGGGCAATGGCAGGCTGAACAACGCGAACTTCAGCAGCCACGGCTTGCGCTCGGCATCGCGCCTGATCGACGCCCAGCTGGCCAGCGCGAACAACAGAAGCATCAGGAAGCCGGCCGCGACCATCACACGGAACGACCAGAACAGGCTGAACACATCGGGGATGGTGTCCAGGGCCGCGCGCTTGATCTGCTCGTCACTGGCATCCACCACATCGGCGGTGTACTTCTTCAATAGCAGGCCATAGCCCAGGTCCTGCTTGACCTCATCGAACGCGGCGATAGCCTCGGGCGACTTGTCGCCACCGCGCAGGCGCTGCAATCGCTGATAGGCGAGCATGCCGTTGCGGATGCGCAGCTCATGCTCGGCAACCAGCTGCTTGATGCCCTTGACCTCTTCGTCCACCGAGCGGGTTGCGATCAGGCCTAGCACATAGGGAATCTTCACCTCGTAATCGGTGCGCTGCGTCTCTTGGTTGGGCAGGCCGAACAGGGTGAAGCCGGCTGGCGCGGGATGGGTGTCCCATTCGGCTTCGATGGCCGCCAGCTTGACCTTTTGCACGTCGCCAATCTCGTAGCCGGACTCGTCGCCGAGGATGATCACGGAAATCGTCGAAGCCAGGCCGAACACCGCGGCGATGGCAAACGAACGGCGTGCAAAGCCCAGGTCACGCTTTTTCAACAGATAGAAGGAAGAGATCGCCAGCACGAAGATCGAGCCGGTGACATAGCCTGCCGACACGGTATGGACGAACTTGACCTGCGCCACCGGGTTGAACAGCAGCGCACCGAAGTCCACCAGCTCCATACGCATGGTGGTGAAGTTGAACGCCGACCCAACCGGGTTTTGCATCCAGCCGTTGGCGATCAGAATCCACAGCGCTGAGAGGTTCGAGCCCAGCGCCACCAGCCAGGTCACGGCCAGGTGCTGCCGCCGGGACAAGCGGTCCCAACCGAAGAAAAACAGGCCGATGAACGTAGATTCCAGGAAAAACGCCATCAGCCCTTCGATGGCCAGCGGCGCGCCGAAGATGTCGCCGACATAGTGGCTGTAGTAGGCCCAGTTGGTACCGAACTGGAACTCCATCGTCAGCCCGGTGGTGACGCCGAGGGCAAAGTTGATCCCGAATAGTTTCCCCCAGAACTTGGTCATGTCCTGATAGACCTGCTTGCCGGTCATGACGAAGACCGATTCCATGATGGCCAGCAGGAACGAAAGCCCCAGTGTCAGCGGCACGAAAAGAAAGTGATACATCGCCGTCATGGCGAACTGCAGGCGTGACAGATCAACAACGCTTTCCGAGATCATCTCGGCCCTCCCTCGGGAACGAATTCCCGCGAATCAAGCAAATGGTCGGCGACACGCACCGACCCGTTATCTGGAATGCCAGGCGTATCGAACCAGACGAATCGGATGGCCATGAGGAGCACCACCTTGATCACGACCACCAGCACCACGTCACGCCTGAGCGAAGACCTGAACATCCCGACCTCCTTGCATGCCCGCCTGAGCGCCAACGCGCCGGCAGCTGAAAGCGCGATTGAAGGCCCCCTTGGGGAGGGGGCCGAGACCTGAGCATCCCGGTTCAGGCTCAATCGCTCGCCCCACGCCCACCGTGGATAGTCTGCTCGGGAACGGGGCGGTTGAAGTGTCTGGCGGGATAACAAGTGCGACAACTGCGACAGGCTGCCTCAGCGACGTGGCCGCTTGCACGGCCCGGTGCCGTATTGCCGGCCGAGCATGGCGCGCTCGGGCAGGATCGCGCCGCGCGCCAGCCCCGCACCGTTTGCTGTGGCGCCCTGTCGCATTCATGCCACACGCAACCAACGGCGAAAGCCGTTGCCGGCCGTTGTCGACAGCGGGCTCCAGGCAAAGTCCCATGGCGGCGGAGGCAGCTCTTCAGCCTCAGCGGCCAGCGTTCGCGCCCCGGCGCGAACGCGTGGCTTCCAGTCAAAGACATGCGCGCCGCCCTGCCAGCCGAGCACGATGCCGATCGCCGGGCTGTCGTCACTCGCCACCCAGCGCGCCGCGGCCGCAATCATCATGGCCTCCAGCTGCTCAGGCTCGATTAGCGTTCGGTAGCCTGACTCCAGCAACCAGCGACAGACACCGAGGTGGAAGGTCCAGTTGAGCGCAAGCTGTCGGGCGTAGGCCCAGGTCATGAACTCCCGAAATAGGGTCAGGCCGTCCGGCGGGTCGAGCTTGAGCAGCTGTGGGCAGACATCGAACAACGCATGCCAATAAGGCAGCAGCCGTGCATCCAGATGCACGAAGCTGCGCGCGTTGCTGGGATAGTCCGGAAAAGGCAGCCGAAAGCTCGCGCGGCTGTCGGTGCGGGCAAAACGTTCCATCATCGTCATGGTGAGATCCCCTGAGTTGACCGTAGCGTCGGCGGAACCGACCTCAGGCCGTCCAGACCGGACGGCAAGGCGACCGTCAGGAACGTTTCAGGGGGCGTGAGGATTCAGGGCAGGCCAATGATGACGCGGACCGCTCGGCAAGAGCCTTGGTCGACGGAGCGGGCCGGCTGTATGTCGCCCCAGCCACGCTAGGACGAACAATGCAACAAGCGCCACGAATACCGAGCCGCACAGCGGGCAATCAAGTGGCAGCTGCAGCAGGTCATGCGTGTCGGCGGGCAAGGCTCCCAGGCCCGCCAAACCGTCATTGCCGCAGCGCGCGGCCTCTCCTATTGCAAGCTCGAACCCGGCATGCTGCGCATGGTTCAGGCTGCAGACAAACGCATTGAGCAGGATGCAGGTGAGGAGCACCCATACGATCTGCGCACGTTTGTCTTTGATGGTGGTCATGTTTGAACTTTACATCGCGCGCATCCGCCAAGCGCTGCGCCAAACCGCCGCACGACGTGACGCGTGGCGATTGCACGCAAGTCCATGGGCCCGATGGGGAGGCACTCGCTTCAGGAGCATTCGGGCGAGCGCGACTCGTCAGTGATTGACCGTGAACGCCAGCATGGCTGACAACTGGCACAACGGGCGCCCGCTTTGGTCGTGCCAGCGGTTGAAGGCTGCCTGTACCGCCGCTTGATCCCGCTGACTGCTGGGCAGCTTATCGACGATTTCCTGCGCCTTGAGCGCAGCGACGACGTCATTGCTGGGGATGAAGGTGTCCTTGCCGGCCATACGCAGCAGGCGTGGCGCCGAGAGGCCGCCGAGCTGGCTGCCCTGCTTGGCGAGATAGCGCCACAAGCCAACGATATCGGTCACTGGCCAGTCAGCGATCAAATTACCGAAACTGCCGTGCTCCTTTGCCACGTCGAGCACGAACTGCGCGTTGCGCGGCACGCTCTTGAGCTTGCCCAGGTGGCGAATGATGCGGGCGTCCTGCATCAGCCGCTCGATGTGTTCGCCCCCCATGAGCACCAGCTTTTCCGGGTCGAAGCCGAAGAAGACCTCCTCGAAGGCCGGCCATTTGGCATCCACCAGACTGTGCTTGAGCCCGGCGCGGAAGATCCGCAGGCTGATCAGCGAGAGGTAGCGATCATCGGACACGCTGCGCAGTTCATCGGCACTGCGCGGCTGCGGCAGGCGGGCCTCCAGCGCAGCGGCCGAGCCGAAGCGGTTGAGGCAGTATTCGTGCAGCCATTTGTAGTCTTGCATGGTGAACATCCAGTGGCGACGGCAGCGGCACAGGGTGCCGACAGCGAGCCGGCCTCGCAAGTACGCCACCGCCAACGCAGCTGGGCAACAGCGGTCGGGCAGGACCGCTTGGTTCGCGTCCCATTGCTTCTGGCATCAGGCGCGCAGCCGGTGGACAAGCTTCGCGTTGTCCACCCTACGAGCAGACGGTCATTCGTGCGCGAGCCCGCCCCGACGTGCAGCCGACTCCGGTGTTAGCCGCGCAGCCGCTGCGCGGCCTGACGCAGCATCCGCTCGGTCGCCATCCAACCCAGGCAGCCATCGGTGATCGACACGCCGTAGCGCAACTCGCCGGACAGCGGCTGACAGCCGTCGAACAGGTGGCTCTCCAGCATGACGCCTCGCAGACTCATGTCGCCAGCCAGGCGCTGGTCGATCACCGACTCCAGCACCGCGGGCTGACGCAGTGGGTCCTTGCCGCTGTTGGCGTGGCTGCAATCGACCATGATGCGCGGCGCGATGCCCTGCTTCACCAGCGCGGCGCGGGCAACGGCCACGCTGCGCGCGTCGTAGTTGGGCGCGCCGTGGCCGCCGCGCAGCACCAGGTGGGTATCCGGATTTCCGCGCGTTTGCAGCAGTGCCGGATGGCCGAGGTCGTCGATGCCGAAGTGCTGGTGCGGATGCTCGGCCGAACGCATGGCGTCGCAGGCGATGCCCAACCCGCCATCGGTGCCATTCTTGAAGCCCACCGGCAGGTCCAGCCCACTGACCAGCTCGCGATGGATCTGCGACTCGCTGGTGCGCGCGCCGATCGCGGCCCAGCCCAGCAGATCATCGAAGTACCCGGCCGCCAGCGGCTGCAGCAGCTCGGTGGCGATCGGCAGACCGGTCTGGACAATATCGAGCATCAGGCGACGCGACAGCTGCAGCCCTTCGGCCATGTTGCCGCTGCCGTCCAGATGCGGGTCGTAGACCAGGCCTTTCCAGCCGATGGTGGTACGCGGTTTTTCCACATAGGCGCGCATCACCAGCAGCAGCTGATCGCTGACGTCAGGCGCAAGCGCAGCGAGACGCTCGGCGTACTCGAGCGCGGCGACAGGATCGTGCAGGGAACAGGGCCCGACGACGACCAGCAGTCGTCGATCGCGGCCGTCGAGCGCGGCGCGGATGGCGTTGCGGTCGTTATGGATGCGTGCGGCAAGGGCGTCGTCCAAGGGCAGACGCTGGCGCAATACCGCGGGGCTGGGCAGCGGCTGCGCGCTGCGGCGGGCGACGCTGGCGACGGCGGTGGCGACGGGTTGTTGGGCAACTACGGTGGCGGATGCATTCATGATCTGGCGGTTCCTTCTGCCGGCGCGGGTGGTCCGCGGCGGCGCTAGTCGGGTGTTCGTTCGCGTGCTTTGTGTTCGGCGTCGAAGCGGCTAAATCGCCAGTCGTAGCGGTAATAACGGTCGGTGCGGTAAGTGGTCATGGGATGTTCCTCGTTGCGTTGGGCCGTGAGTGGCCGAAAAAACAAAACCCCCGGTCGGGTGGCCGACCGGGGGTTCGAAAACTGCTCTGGTGGCGACCCTGCGTTGCTAGGGCGCCTGTGGGGTATCAGGCGCGCCTGTGGCTAAACCAATACCCAAAATAATCACCCGCAGCCGCTACCTGACGCCCACGACTGATCGCAGCGCGAGCGGCGCCGGCAGTAGCGTGGGAAAGGGAAGCAAGGCTGAGGGACATGGTGGACTCCTGAATGACGATTACCTTACTGCTCCAAGCGGTACGCTGCAAGCTGGAGAAATGGTCAAGCGCGCTCGGCTTTACTTCGATCCCGCACTACCAACTCATCGCCCGACCGAGTGGTCTGCAGCCCACCCTGCCGAACGAGGCAGGTTCGCATTGGGCTTTGGCGCGGCACTTGAGGCCGCTCCCTACAGGCTCATCACGTCGACGAAGCGCGGTGTGGCGTCGTTGTCGATGCGCAGGCTGGTGAAATCGAACAGGTTGCGGTCGGCCAACTGCGAGGGCACCACGTTCTGCAGCGCGCGAAACATGATCTCGGTGCGGCCCGGTGATTTGCGTTCCCACTCCTGCAGCATTTCCTTGACGACCTGGCGCTGCAGGTTTTCCTGCGAGCCACAGAGGTTGCACGGAATAATCGGGAACTCTTTCATCGTCGAATAGGCCTCGATGTCGGCTTCGCTGCAATAGGCCAGCGGGCGGATCACCACGTTGCGGCCATCATCGGAGAGCAGCTTGGGCGGCATGGCCTTGAGGGTGCCGCCATAGAACATATTGAGGAAGAAGGTTTCCAGGATGTCGTCGCGGTGGTGTCCGAGCGCCATCTTGGTCGCGCCGATCTCGTCGGCAAAGGTATAGAGCGTGCCGCGGCGCAGGCGTGAGCACAGCGAACAGGTGGTTTTGCCCTCTGGGATCTTCTCCTTGACCACCGAATAGGTGTCCTTCTCGACGATGTGGTAGTCGACGCCGATCGATTCGAGGTAGGCCGGCAGCACATGCTCGGGAAACCCGGGTTGCTTCTGGTCCATGTTCACCGCAACGATCTCGAACTTGATCGGCGCGACCTTCTGCAGGTACAGCAGCACATCGAGCATGGTGTAGCTGTCCTTGCCGCCAGACAGGCAGACCATGACCTTGTCACCCTCCTCGATCATATTGAAGTCGGTGACGGCCTCGCCGGCCAGGCGGCGCAGGCGCTTCTGCAGTTTGTTCTGGTTGACCGAGAGGTTGCCCATGTCAGGTGTCCGGGTGAGGTGCGAAAGGCGCGCATTTTACGCGCAAAAACGGCCCGCGCCCCAGCCCGTCCATCCTGCCTTTTCGGATGCTGGCGCTATGCTAGGCTTGCCTGCATGAACGACGAACTCGAACCCGAGCTGGACCTGGCCGAGCAGATCCTCATGCTGCTGCGCGAACAGCCCCACGGCTGCAGCGAATACGAGCTGATCCAACAGCTCAAGGCACGGCACAGCACCCACATTCCCAACCTGCCGCTGCTCGACAAGTTGGTGCTGTTCCGCACCCATTTTCTCGTCTTCAACGCCCTGTATCGCCTGCGCGACCAGCTCCGGGGCGAGGCCAGCCACAGCCTGCAGATATCCCCGCTGTGTGTGCAGCTTCAGCCCTATGTACCCGGCACCAGCGGCCTGGCCGAGAACGATCCGCTGCGCGACTACTACCTGGACATGGCCAACCTGCGTGACACCGACGAAGCCGAGGTCGAGCGCCTGCTGGCCAGTTTCTGGTCGCGCATGCGCGGCGATTGTCCCGATCAGCACAGCGGCGCCTGGGACCCTGAGCAGAAACGTGCCGCGCTCGAATTGTTCGAGCTCGACCAGCAGGCCTCGTCGCTGACTTTGCACACCATCAAGCGGCGCTACCGGCAGCTGGTCAGCATCCACCATCCCGACCGGGGCGGCAGCACCACGCGAATTCAGTCAATCAACCTGGCCATGGAAATTCTGCAACGCTATTACCGATAGCCGCATAGCTTCCAATCGCTCTAATCCGGCGGCGTGCGCCGTATCGTCGACTCCCTATACTGCGACATAAGGTCGCACGCCCGTCCACCTGACGGCACGCCAGGCGAAGCGACCCTCCAAAACCGAGGAGACGCTGGCATGATCAATCACGTTTGGGGACTCTTTGCTCACCCCGGCCAGGAATGGCAGGAAATCACCGGAGAAGAACGCAACGTCGGAAATTTGCACCTTGGGGAGGTGATGCTGTTAGCAGCAATACCGGCTTTGTCCGCTTTCATCGGCACGACCCAGATGGGCTGGAGCATCGGAGGCGGCGATCCCGTCAAACTCACCGAAGGCAGCGCGTTGCAGCTCACCCTCATGTCATACCTGGCCATGCTCGCCGGGGTCGCCGTGATGGGGGCCTTCATCCATTGGATGTCGCGCACGTATGACGCCAGCCCGACGCTCGTGCAGTGCATCGTATTTGCCGCGTACACCGCAACGCCCCTGTTCGTCGGCGGCCTGGCCGCGCTCTATCCACACCTGTGGCTGGGCATGATCGTCGGCACCGCGGCTATCTGCTACACGGCCTACCTGCTGTATGTCGGCCTGCCGACCTTCATGAACATTCCCTCCGACGAAGGCTTCCTGTTTTCCAGTTCGATCCTCGCGGTCGGGCTGGTGGTGCTGGTGGCCATCATTGCGCTGTCGGTGATCATGTGGGGCATGGGCGTAGGCCCGATCTACGTCAGGTAATTCAGACAGGGCAACACCTGCCAAGCCGGCGCGGTTACGCGCCGGCGTTTTTTGTAGATCTGTCGCCTGCACCCCGACGATAGATCGCGCGTGACCTCCTGGCTTCCGCCGACCGGCCGGCCCTGTTGTTGAATCCCTGTCCGCTAGACGCGTCTAAATCAACACCAAAGACGCTTGTATCGGCATCAGGAGGCAGCATGACCCCCGAGTTCATCAGCATATTTACCCGCCCCGACCGGGCCTGGGACCGGATCCGCCAAAAGGAAAACGCCCACAGCCTGCATTACCTCATGCACCTGTTACTGCTGTCGCTGATCCCGGCGGTGTGCCTGTACATCGG
Organism: Stutzerimonas stutzeri; assembly: GCA_002339675.1. GTDB lineage: Bacteria > Pseudomonadota > Gammaproteobacteria > Pseudomonadales > Pseudomonadaceae > Stutzerimonas > Stutzerimonas stutzeri_O. The sequence continues at coordinate 29,553 of DDKB01000016.1, read as the reverse complement.
CGTCACCTATGTGGGCTGGAGCCTGGTCGATGAGGAGCGCGTCAGGCTTGATGCTGGCAGCGCGCTGCAGCTATGCCTGCTGCTGTACGTGACCATCGTGCTAGGCACCGTGATCATGGGCATGTTTGTGCACTGGATGGCGCGCGCCTTCGAGGTCCAGCCGAGCCTGAACCAGTGCATCGGCTTCGTCGCCTACGTCATCACGCCGTTTCTGTTGGCAGGGCTGACCGGGCTGTACCCGAACCGCTGGTTCGCGGCGATCGTGCTGCTGATCGCCGGCATCTATTCCACGTATCTCTTGTTCACTGGTTTGCCTACCTTCATGCGACAGCGGAGCTCCCAAGGCTTTCTCTACGCCGCGTCCATCTGGGGCGTCGCACTGCTGACGCTTGTGACCATCATGATCACCATGATCCTGTTCTGGCATCTGGCGCTTGAACCCACCTACGAGCGGACCGTGCAACAGGATCAAAGCTACGGCACCCAGGAGGAGCGCCCACAGGATGCACCCGGCGGTCACTGATCGGTTGTCACATCAGGCGATTTCGGGATAATTCGGGGCTTCTTCGGAGGCCCTATGCCCGAGCAGCTGCTTGCCCGCGTCGAGACCTGCTATCAGCAGGCCGAGCTCTTCTTCAAACAACGCTTCGAACGTCCGCAAGTCAGCTTCAAATTGCGCGGACAGAAGGCCGGCGTTGCTCACCTCAACCAGAACCTGTTGCGCTTCAATGCGCAGCTGTATCGCGAAAACCGCGAGCACTTTCTCAAGCAGACCGTGCCTCACGAAGTTGCGCACTTGGTCGCTCACCAGCTGTTCGGCCCGCGAATCCGCCCGCACGGCGAGGAGTGGCAGCTGATCATGCGCGGGGTCTACGAACTAGCGCCCGATCGTTGCCACAGCTACGCGGTCGCCCGCCCGCGGCAGACCCGCTACATCTACCGCTGCGCCTGTGCCGAACGGGATTTTTCCTTCACGGCGCAGCGCCACGCCCTGGTACGCAAAGGACGTCGCTACGCCTGCCGCAGCTGCCGCTCCACCCTCGCCTTCAGCGGTGAACGACGCGTCGAGTGAGGCGCTGCGGCGCTAGAGCGACCGGGCTCGCCAGGCAGCCAGCAGGAACAGGGCGGCCAGCACGGCCATCAACGGCAACCAGCCACTGTGCTCCCAGACGTAACCCGCGGCGTAGCCGACCACGCTGGACCCCAGGTAGTAGGCGCACAGGTAGAGCGCCGATGCTTGCGCCTTGGCGCCGGAGGCCTGGACGCCGACCTGCCCGCTGGCGACCGCGTGCGCGGCAAAGAAACCCAGCGTGAACAGCCCCAGCCCAAGCACGATGGCGAACAGCCAAGGCGTGCTGCACAACCCAATCCCCAGCAGCATCAGCGCGATCCCGCCCTGCAGGACGGACCTGGCGCCCCAGCGTGGCACGAGTCGCCCGGCCCAGCCTGCGCTGAAGATGCCGGCCAGATACACGGTGAACAGCAGCCCGATCACACTGGACGAAAGCCCGAACGGTGGCGCCGCCAGCCTGAAGCCGATGTAGTTGAACAAGGCAACGAAGCCGCCCATCAACAGGAAGCCCTGCAGGAACAGATTGCGCAGCACCGGGTTGCGCAGGTGGCGGGCGAAATTCGCCAACAGCCCATTCAGCGACAGCGGCTGTGCCGTGAAATGTCGAGACGGGGGCAACAGCCAGAGGAACAGGCCCGTCGCCAGCAGGCCAAGTCCTGCGATCCCGCCGAGCGCCAACTCCCAGCCGCCAAGGTCGCTCAGCAGGCCGGAAAGCAAACGGCCCAACAAACCACCCAGTGCGGTACTGCCTATATACAGCCCCATCGCCGCAGGTAGCGAGCCGGGATCGAACTCCTCGCCGACATAGGCCATCGCCAGCGCCGGGACGCCACTCAGGGCCAGACCGAGCATGGCACGCAGCACCAGCAGCAACGACCAGTTCTCCACCGTGGCGCAGGCCAGCCCCAGTACGCCCGCCAGGGCCAGGGCCAGCGCCATTACCGCTTTGCGGCCCCAACTTTCGGCCAGCCCGCCCGAGACCAGCAGGCTCAGCGCCAGGGCCAGGGTGGTTAGCGACAGCGCCAGGCTGCTGGTAGAGGCCGATACGGCAAAATGCGTCGCCAGCAGCGGCAGCAGGGGCTGCACGCAATAAAGCATGGCGAAGGTCGAGAAGCCGGCGCAGAACAGCGCGAGCGTGGCGCGGCGGTAAGCCGCCGTGCCGCGTGAAATATGCACCGCTCGTGGCGATGGAGAAGACATACCCGTTCACCCCTGCCAGGCGTCCGCACGCCGACTTGCCAAAAAAGCCGCGAAGGCTACCACAGCCCGGTGACCCGGCTGCAGGCCGCCCGGCATGCCGCCGGATCCCGCCTGAAGCCGTCTCGGCCGCGCATTTCCATTGAGCAAGATCAAGGGAAGCGCTGATCTGCTTATAACCATCGGTTTTGTAGACGTATGACTTTGAATAAATCGACTTCGCTTCCTAGACTCCTGCCTACCGACCGCCGACACAGATGGTGAACGCCGTGCCGCATCACACCGACCCCGTCCCGACCGGAAAGCCGGAAGAAACCCGGCTCTTCATCTTCCTGCTGGTATTCCTCTTCCCGCTGCTCAGTGTCGTGACCGTCGCCGGCTACGGTTTCATCATCTGGATCAGCCAGATGATCTTCGGCCCCCCGGGCCCGCCGAGCTGAGCCGCTCCATTCTCCACACTTCCCGACCTGTGAGACCGCCGACATTCGGCCTGCGGAGCCTATAAAAGCAATGAATACCGCCTTGCATATCGCCAGCCTGCTGGTGCACTGCCGCCCCGAACTGCTTGAGGCCGTGAAACAGAACCTGGTGCTGCTGCCCGGCACCGAACTGCACCAGGAAAGCGCCGCCGGCAAGCTGGTGGTGGTGCTCGAGGCCGAACACGAAAAGCAGATCCTCGGCACCATCGACCATATCCAGCAGCTGCCCGGCGTACTCAACGCCGCGCTGATCTACCACGAACTCCTCACGCCCGAAGGAGAGCTCGAATGAGCCTTACACGACGCCAATTCGCCAAAGCCAACGCCGCGGCCATCGCCGCCAGCGTGGCCGGCATTCCGATCGCCACCAGCGCCAGCAACCTGATCACCGACTCGGACGCCTCGGCGCTCAAGTGGAGCAAGGCGCCCTGTCGCTTCTGCGGAACCGGCTGCGGCGTCATGGTGGCCACCAGCGGCGACCGGGTGGTCGCCACCCATGGCGACATCAAGGCCGAGGTCAACCGCGGCATCAACTGCGTCAAGGGTTACTTCCTGTCGAAGATCATGTATGGCACCGACCGCCTGACGCAGCCGCTGCTGCGCATGAAAGACGGCAAGTACGACAAGCAGGGCGAATTCCAGGCGGTGAGCTGGGACCAGGCGTTCGACGTCATGGAGGAGAAATTCAAGACCGCGCTCAAGCAGCACGGCCCAAGCGCGGTCGGCATGTTCGGCTCCGGCCAATGGACCGTGTGGGAAGGCTACGCCGCCAGCAAGTTGATGAAGGCCGGCTTCCGTACCAACAACCTGGACCCGAACGCGCGACACTGCATGGCCTCGGCGGCGGTCGGTTTCATGCGCACCTTCGGCATGGACGAGCCCATGGGCTGCTACGACGACATCGAAGCCGCCGACGCCTTCGTGCTCTGGGGTTCGAACATGGCCGAGATGCACCCGGTGCTGTGGACGCGAGTGACCGATCGCCGCCTCAGCGCACCGCACGTCAAGGTCGCGGTCATGTCGACATTCGAGCACCGCAGCTTCGACCTTGCCGACATCCCGATGATCTTCAATCCGCAGACTGACCTGGTGATCCTCAACTACATCGCCAACCACATCATCCAGAGCGGCGCGGTCGATCAGGACTTCATCAAGAACCACACCAAGTTCGCCAAGGGCGCAACCAACATCGGCTACGGCCTGCGCCCCACGGATCCACGCGAGCTGAAAGCGGAAAACGCCGCCGTCGCCGGTAGCTGGACGGACATCAGCTTCGAAGACTACGCCGAGTTCCTCAAGCCCTACACCCTGGAGCACGCCGCCCACGAATCGGGCGTGCCGGCAGAGCGCCTCAAGGCCCTGGCCGAACTCTATGCCGACCCCAAGACCAAGGTGATGTCGTTCTGGACCATGGGTTTCAACCAGCACACCCGCGGCGTCTGGGCCAACAACATGATCTACAACATCCACCTGCTCACCGGAAAGATCAGCAAGCCGGGCAACAGTCCCTTCTCGCTTACCGGCCAGCCCTCCGCGTGCGGCACTGCGCGTGAAGTCGGCACCTTCTCCCATCGCCTGCCGGCCGACATGGTGGTGACCAATCCCAAGCACCGCGAGAAGACCGAACAGATCTGGAAGCTGCCTGCCGGCACCATTCCGGAAAAACCTGGCTTCCATGCCGTGCAGCAAAGCCGCGAGCTGAAGGACGGCAACCTCAAGGTCTATTGGACCCAGGTCACCAACAACATGCAGGCCGGGCCGAACATCATGCAGGAAGTGCTGCCGGGCTGGCGCAACCCGGAGGCCTTCGTGATCGTTTCCGACGTCTACCCGACGGTTTCCGCCCAGGCCGCCGACCTGATCCTTCCGGCCGCCATGTGGGTTGAGAAGGAAGGCGCCTACGGCAACGCCGAGCGCCGCACCCACGTGTGGCACCAGCTGGTCAGCCCGCCGGGCGAGGCCCGCTCCGACCTCTGGCAGCTGATGGAATTCTCCAAGCGTTTCACCACCGACGAGGTGTGGCCCGCTGAGTTGCTGGCCAAGTCGCCGGAACTCAAGGGCAAGACGCTGTTCGACGTGCTGTTCAAGAACGGTCAGGTCGACCGCTTCCCGACCTCGGATATCGAGGAGGGCTACCGCAACCAGGAGTCCGAGGAATACGGCTTCTACGTGCAGAAGGGGCTGTTCGAGGAATATGCCCAGTTCGGCCGCGGCCATGGCCATGACCTGGCCGACTTCGACCGCTATCACCAGGAGCGCGGCCTGCGCTGGCCGGTGGTCGACGGCAAGGAAACCCGCTGGCGCTACCGTGAAGGGTATGACCCCTACGTCAGCAAGGGTGCCGGCGTCGAGTTCTACGGCTACCCGGACAAGAAGGCGATCATCTTCGCGCTGCCTTATGAAGTGCCGGCCGAGGTGCCGGATGAGGAATACCCCTTCTGGCTCAGCACCGGCCGCGTGCTCGAGCACTGGCACACCGGCAGCATGACGCAGCGAGTCGACGAGCTCTACCAGGCGGTCCCCGACGCGCTGGTCTATATGCACCCCGACGATGCCCGCGACCTCAAGGCTCGGCGCGGCAGCGTGGTGAAGGTCATCAGCCGACGCGGCGAGATGCAGGCGCGCATCGAGACCCGAGGGCGCAACAAGCCGCCCAAAGGGCTGATCTTCGTGCCCTTCTTCGACGCCAACAAGCTGGTCAACAAGGTCACCCTCGACGCCACCGACCCGATCTCGAAGCAGACCGATTTCAAGAAGTGTGCCGTGAAGATCGAAGTGGTCAGCATCGCCTGAGGAGAGTCGCCATGAAATTTCGCCTACTGCCTTTGACGCTCCTCGCGGTGTTCGGCCTGGCCGTCGCGGCCGGGCCGGACTATCCCCTGGACGCCCCCGCCCCGGACGGCCGCCGCCCGGGCGGCACCCTGACCCAGGAATTCACTCCGCCCCCACTCAAGGACGAAGAAAACAAGGACCTGCGCCGCGAGCGCAACTACCCCGAACAACCACCGACCATCCCGCACACCATTCGCGGCTACCAGATCGACAAGAACAGCAGCAAGTGCCTGTCGTGCCACAGCCGCGCCAACAGCGCCCGAACCCAGGCGCCGATGATCAGCATCACCCACTTCTCGGACCGGGATGGGCAGACGCTGGGCACCGTATCCCCCCGTCGGTATTTCTGCACCCAGTGCCACGTGGTGCAGCAGGACGTGAAACCCCTGGTGAAGAACGATTTCAAGAACATCGACAAACTGCTGTATCACGAACACACGCAGAACGAACAGTGAGGACGCCCGGATGAAGTCGATACTGTCGTTTCTCAAGCGATACTGGACGGTCCTGCGCCGTCCCAGCGTGCACTACAGCCTGGGCGTGCTGGCGCTCGGCGGGTTTATCGCCGGCATCGTCTTCTGGGGCGGGTTCAATACCGCCCTCGAAGCGACCAACACCGAGACCTTCTGCATTTCCTGTCACGAGATGCGCGACAACGTGTACATGGAGATCAAGGACACCATCCACTACAGCAACCGCTCGGGGGTGCGCGCCACCTGTCCGGATTGCCACGTCCCGCACAAGTGGACCGACAAGATTGCACGCAAGATGCAGGCCTCCAAGGAGGTCTGGGGCAAGATCTTCGGCACCATCAACACCCGCGAGAAATTCCTCGGCATGCGCCGCGAGATGGCCGAGCGGGAATGGCGGCGCCTGAAGGCCAACGACTCGCTCGAATGCCGCAACTGCCACAACTTCGACTACATGGACTTCACCAAGCAGTCCAAGCGCGCGGCGCAGTTCCACTCGACCGCCCTGGCCAAGGGCGAAGCCACCTGCATCGACTGCCACAAGGGCATCGCCCACCGCCTGCCGGACATGCACGGCGTACCGGGCTGGTAACCACCTGCCGGCCCTGGTCGCTTCGACCGGGCCGGCTGCCGGCATCACGCCTCCAAGCGCGATCGAGATCAACGACGGCTCGGATCGGCCGGCTCCCTGAACACGTCGTTCAGCCTGCCATGGCCTGCCCGGTCGGCAGAGCAAGCGCCTCCGCCCCCTCCCTTCCCTTTCTTTCCTCCTGTAGACCCCGCCCCCAGCAGGCATTGCCGGTTGCGCGCGAGCCAAACTCCAGCTATTTATCGAAGACCCTCGATACCGTCCACAAGGAAACCACCATGCGTTACTGCCTGCTCGGTACATTGATGGCCATCAGCGCCGTCGCCCACGCTGAAGTCCAGACCCGGGAAATCCCCTACACCGCCGCCGATGGGACCGAGATGGTCGGCTACTACGCCTATGACGATGCGGTCGACGGCAAGCGTCCTGGCGTGGTGGTCGTCCATGAATGGTGGGGACTCAACGACTACGCCAAGCGGCGCGCCCGCGACCTCGCCGAACTGGGCTACAGCGCGCTGGCCATTGACATGTACGGCCAGGGCAAGCACACCGAGCATCCCAAGGACGCCATGAGCTTCATGAAGGCTGCGCTGTCCGATGCCGAGGCCGCCAAGGGGCGCTTCAATGCCGGGCTGGACCTGCTCAAGCAACAACCGCAGACCGATGCCGACAAGCTTGCCGCGGTGGGCTACTGCTTTGGTGGCAAGGTCGTGCTGGACATGGCGCGCCAGGGCGCCCCGCTCGACGGCGTCGTCAGCTTCCATGGGGCACTGGCGACCCAGACCCGCGCCACCGCCGGCAGTGTCAAGGCGCGCGTCCTGGTCGAACATGGCGCCGCCGACAGCATGGTCAGCGCGGATGACGTCGCGGCACTGAGCGCCGAAATGGTCAAGGCCGGCGCCGACTACCAGCTCGTCTCCCTGCCCGGCGCCAAACACGGATTCACCAACCCCGGCGCCGACAAATTCCAGAAACAGGGCGTCGACGTCGCCTACAACCAGGGCGCCGACGAACGCTCCTGGCAGGACATGCAGCGCTTCCTGAACGAAACCTTCGAATAGAGTCCATCTCCTGCCCGACGCCTCTGCTGCCGCAGAGGCGTTGGCTCGCAAACGTTCAGCCCGAACCAACCGTTTCAGCTTTTAGCCGCCAGCTTGAAGCTCCATCCCGCGCCCGCTCCCCAGGCTCCGCCGTGCTAGCATTACCGGCTCATCGCCCTCCCCCATTCCGAATCGATCGCGAGTCATGGCCGAACACGATTTCCGCTACACCCTGCTCAACCCCGGACACACCCTCACCGAATGCCGGGCCCTGGCACCGGGCCGTTACCAGGTCACCGGCAACGGCGGCAACGTGCGCGCCGGCGACGTCCTGATCGTCACCCTCAAGGGCAGCCGCGAGCTGTCCCAGCGGCTGACCGTGGACAAGGTGCGTCACCTGATCAATCCGCCGGGCCAGTGGATGGCCGTGGCGAACGGGCCGGTGTTTCGCGAACTGGCGATTCTGAACTGGCAGGTCGATTGCGACGGCTGCGGCAAACAACTGGACTTCGAGTTCGCTGTAGATGCCGCCAACGGCGAAGCCGCGCGCGCCCCGGCCGCCGAAGCGCGTATCGCCGAGCTGGGCTGGACCAACGACGCGGGCCGACACCTCTGCCCGGCTTGCCGGAGGGTCGAAGCATGAGCCCTGCAACACACGCTGGCGCAGCGACGCTGTCAGTACTTTGCCTGGGTATCGCCGGCTGCGCGGTCGAACCGCTGACCCTGCAGAACGACGTGACCTACATCGCCGAGTGGATCGGCGACGAACCCGTGGTCGGACGCAACCCCGTCTCACTGACCTTCAGCGAAGACCGTGCCTACGGCAACGCCGGTTGTAACCACTGGTTCGCCAACTACCAGCGCGACGGGCAAACGCTACGCTTCAGCGAAATCGGCAGCACTCGCAAGCAGTGCGCCGAGCACCTCATGCAGCAGGAACAGCACTTCCTGACGTTGCTGTCGCAGATCGAGCGCTGGGATGTTTCGAAGATCGACCAGCTGCGCTTCTGGCCTGCCCATGGCGCCCCGCTGCGGGTCTGGCCCGAGCAGAACTAGCTGCGCCAAAGCGGGGCACCGTCTGCGCACGAAGCACCTTCCACAGGCGCGCACGCCCCGTTTCCAACCCAAGCCCCCCCCCCGAGGCGCCCTTCATGTCGCGCTCTTCTTCGAGCAGCCGAACCTGAGGCACGCCACCGAATCCCGCAGGAACCGTGGCTTACAGCCCGCTCTATCTCGCCAGAGCAGCCCCTGATATCGCCAGATCAGACAATCTCTAGAAACTGGCACGACCGATGCAATAGTGCAGTCACAGCTAGTTTCGGGGGCCCTGGTACAGGCAGGCCAGGGATTCCCCTCTTTTACAGCAGAATGACAAAGGGGCCGCTCAGTGAGCGGCCCCTTTGTTTTATCGATACATCTCTCGGCGAAAGATCAGCGGTTTAGCCCCGGCATAGATGCCAAACGTGGCGTGACCTCGGCCCGCCTCGCGTCCGCTACCGCGCCAGTCATAACGCAACCAGTCGGGCATCCCCGGAAAGGAAACATCGACCGAACCATCGTTCCCGGCGCCCGGCGCGCTCAGCCCGAGCTGCCCCACGCCGAGGTTCAGGAGGGTCGAGACCACGTCAGTCTCACCGCTGGCAAGCCGGCCGGTGAAGCCATCCAGTTGTGCGCCAGCGAGCCCGGCCGCGGTCGTACAGCTATCTTCGGGCTCGGTCAGAAAAACGGGCCCCGCCGCGGTCGTGCGCCAGGACTCGATCGTCAGCGGTAATGTCAGTGATTGCAGCTCGGAGCCGTGGGCATTGCCGACATTCAGCCGACCCAGACGTACCTGGCTACCGGGCTCGTCGACGAATTCATAACTGTACGCTTGGCAGCCACTCGCACCGGCCAGACAAGCGGAATCGGCGTCGGTCAGGCTTGCGGCGGAGAATGTCTGGACCACCTTAGCGGGGAACGGCAGGTCGTCCGCCGACGGCTTGGACGCTGGCGTATAGACGAGCGACTGGCCGCTCCAGCGATAGGTCCGGATGCCGTCGCCGTCGTTGCTTCCAGTGGTGGAAACGTTTGCGACGCCGGTCGCGGCCAGGCGCGCATCCAGGCCGGCTCGCCCCACTGCCGAGGTGTAGCTGCCCACCGCCGGGATGCTCAAGCGCCAGAATTCGCCCCGGTCATAGTTGCGTGTCACGGCACCCTGACGGTTATAGCCGGTCACGATCAGTGTCGGCTCCCAACCGCTGGCAAACGCGATGGGCTGGCCTTGGTAGCTGAAGGCCGGTCCGCAGCTGGGCGTCAGGCTGGCGCTACCGGAAGCCCCAAGAAAGGCCGGCGAAAAGCGACCGATCCGATTGCTCGTGCCGCCATTGATCGCCTCGCCGAAATAGGCCGGCGGCGAGGCAGCCAGGCGAAAGATGCCTACCTCCGAAACACTCATGGCGTCCTGCTGAGCCGCGTTGACAAGCTTCGTCGCGGTGCCCAGCGTGTGGTTGTACTCGGTCAGCGAAAGCGATCCGACGACGCCCGACGACGGGGCAACCAACTGGGCGGCCAGCCCGATCTTCGACAGCTGGAAATTTGGCGTGGTGGGGTTGCCGATGCACAGCTGGTCGGCGGTTGTCGCCTCGCCGTCGGCCTGCCAGCCGACCGCGCGAAGCGAGACGGGAAACGGATCACCGGCTCGAATGACAGTTCCGCCGTTGCGAAACAGCGGGCAGGCGATGCCATCGGCAGTACAGGCCTGCTCGGCAGCGGGCACTGTCTGGATGCACAGACCGTAAGGCTTGCTGACGAATTGGTCGCTTCCCTGCATAAGCAGTCCGGCCTCGTTACCGCTCGAGGGTTCATAGCGCGCCGCCAGGGTCATCAGCCCGGCATCGTCATAGCGCACCGACAATTTGGCCTGTGCGTTGCTGTCGAAGGTAAGCGTGACGTCGGTCGGAGTGCTAGTGACCGCTTGCCCATTGACCACGACCGGCTGAGTTCCACTTGCCGGGTCGGAATAGCCAGAGGTGAACTGGATGGTCCGCGTGCCGCCGGAGAAACCCGGCGCGCATTGCGCGGGGTTGTTCACATCCGCCTGAACCGCACGAAGCAGAATGTCGTTCTGCGGCTTCGCAGCGGTCAAGGTGGGCACATCGAACACGAAGCCGCTTTTGACGCCCGTCAGTTTGCAGCCAACCGTCGAGCAGGTCGTCGTATTGAACGAAAGCGCTGGAGGCGTCGAGCCGCCTACGCCAATCACCGCCTCGCCCACTTTCGTGACCTGGACCGTGGCTTTCGCTTGGCCGCCCGAGAACCCGAAGGCGGTGCCGCCCTGCCAGACCGCACCATTCGTGGCCGTCAGCTCGACCTCGACGGGGTCCGTGTACCGCTGTGAGCAGTCGGCATTCAGGCAGGCCGTGACCATGACTTCCTGCGGGTTGCAGGTCAGGGTCGGACTGGAATATTTCAGGTCGAAATGATGGATCTGCTGCCCGATCGGCTTGATCTCGCTGGCGCATATCTGCAGATCGTCGATCTCGTGAATGTTATTCGAGCCACCGGTCGAGCCGGTCAATGACAGATAGAGGTTCTGCGGGATGGTCTTCTCTCCCGAGGCGGCCAGCGCGTCGAAGCTCTCCAGTCCGGGCAGCACCACGAAGCCAGACCCGGTGTCGCGCTCGACCGTTACCAGGGCCTTGCCCGACGTCCGCGCGTCGATCGTGAGGCGGTAGGTATGCCCCGGCGCGGGCGTGCTGCTGGACGCGCTATCGACCCCCGGATTCAAGCCGGCAGGCGTGCCCGCCAGATAGCGGTAACCGGTCGTACCGGAGCCGGGGCCGCGGATGGCAACCGAGTCCTGCCGCAGGCCGGGCCCACCCTGGCGGTTTTCGGTCGGGTTGGAAAAGTTGCCGTATTCGTCCAGCGCGATACCCAGCCAGCCGCCGGCAAAACCACTGGTGCCGTTCAGCTGGGCGTACCCCAGCGAACCGCCGTAACCACCTGGCTGCGGTGTCTGCCTGGCATCGGACAGGATCAGCGCGATGCCGTCGGCGCCGTTTCCGTTGTAGGCGTAGTACGTGAACTGCGCCTGGATGTAGTTGCCCTCGCCGGGAAACAGCCGTTGCAGCGCGCTCGCGGTCGCAACGTTGCCCGCATTGCTGGTCAGGCGCAGCCGACTGCCGAAAATCGCAGGCGTAAAGCGCGTCAGCCCGCGGTCGGAGACGATCCAGTCAGTGCCCAGATCCGTGCGGTTGAAGTCATCCTTCACGCATTGCAACGCCTGGCTGCATGGATGCCGTTCGGCGGCCAGTGCCGAGATTTCCGAGCCACTGAGCGCACCCCGGTAGATGCGCAGCTCGTCCAGATCGCCGTCGAAGTAACGTCCGGCAAGCTGATCCCAGCCCAGCTGCAGGGGGTCGCTATTGGCCAGCGGCGTTCCGCTCAGACTCGCCTGCCCCGCCAGCGCGCCGTTGATATAGATGGACTGCTGCGCCGCGGTATAGCGGATCACCACGTGGTTCCACTGGCCGACGGTGACCTTGGCCGTGCTACTGAACTCGCGCGTCGCGCCCGGGTTGTTGGTTTGCCACCACCAGTTCACGGTGCCATCGGGGCGCAGATGGAACTCGTAGTTTTCATCCTTCGACAGGATGCTCATCAGCCCGCTGGCAGGCAGCGTGCGTGGCCTGACCCAGACACCGATGGTGAAGTCCTGTTGCAGGCTGAGCAGATCGTCATGACTGGCCTGTACGTACTGCCGGGAAGCGGCGGCAAAGCTGCCATAACGGCAGGTACCCTGACCGTTCACCGTTGCCAGCGCAGGCGTCGTGGCTGCCGTCACGGCACCGTTGTAGGCCTGACCGTGCAGGTTGTTGCCGGAATGATCGAGCACCTCGCCAGCCGCGCCGCTCCAGCTGCCCTCGTTGAGCCACCAACTGAGCAACAACCGCGTGTTCTTGCAGGCATTGGCCGGCGTTGAATTCGGCCGGCAGGTGCCGTAAACGGCACTGCCATCTTCTACCTTCACCGTCGAGTAACCGGGCGCCGTGAGATCACCGTATACCTGCGATCCGGACAGGCTGATTGCGTTGTAGCGAGACGTCATCGTGACAGGCGCGGTGGCAGAGCCGACCGTGCTGTTGGTGAAGGAGATCGCGCCCCCTACCACCGTGCCGGACACCAGGGTCACATTGTTGAACGTGGCCGGGTTATTTACCGAAGAGAAGTCGCCTTCGATCGTCCCGCCGGTAATCGTCAGGGATGAAGAACCCGAGCGCGCACCGCCCTGAAGATTGGTTCCGTTGGTCACCACGTCACAGCAGTTGCTATTGACCAGCCCGGTGACCGTGCCGCCAACCAAGGTAATCTTCCCACCGGCTGACACGCTCCCGGCTACGGAGACGTCGGTGAGCTGTACCGGGTTTGACGCTGAACCGACATCCCCTCCGACAGCGCCGCCATCGAGTGTGATTGCGCCGCTATTGGCAACGACCGAGCCCGTCACGGCAACGTTGGTCAGTTGCACCGATCCATTTGTCGAGCTGACGTCGCCAGCCACGCGGCCGCCGCCCATGGAAATCGCACCACCTGCCGTCAGGTTGCCGGCGATCGTCGCGCGGTCCAGCAGCACCTTGCCGCTGGCCGTCACGGCAGCACTGAAGCTCGACGTACCGGTCGAGGTGATGCCACCCTGCCCAGCCACGAGCGAAACGGGATCACTGGAGCTGCCAATGGTAGCGCTGGCGATGCTGAACCCGGCCGCCTGAAGGGTGACACCGCCACTCGACATAACCGAATCACCAGCGTTCAGCGTGACCTCTCCCGAACAGGTGAACAGGCTGTTGCCGTTGCTCTTGCTCCAGCTACCGCTACACGGGGGAAGGTTTTTCTGATTGGCCTCCAGCGCATAGTTAGTAGCCTGCGCCTGGCCGGCCAACAGCAGCAACCCCAGCACAAGAACGCTGAAAGTGGCCAGGCGCGGGCGAGACAACCTGTGACTTCGTTTCACTTCATCGCTCCACGACGGCCGAGAGCTGGCGGTAGGCATAATCCGGCCGGTCGCCGGGTGTGCCGTTCTGCGCCGTCGCGGTCAATTGGTAAATCGTGACGGAACCCGTCCCCTCGACGTAGGTACTGGATGCGCAGGTCACCCCGACGGTGAAATCCGACAGCCCACTGGCGGCCAGGCTCGGCGCGCCCGCAGAACAGGCCCCACCGCCCATCACCCGTGCGATGCCCCACTCGAGGCCCGCCCGCGCCGCCTGGTACGCACGCGCCTGCTGAATCGCCAGGCTGCTGGTCCCGTGCTGTGTGGCTGACAACCGGGCCATGGCGAGGATCACAAGCGTGACCACGATCATCAGGAATAGCGCGGCCACCAGGCCGAAGCCCGACGAGCGCTTCCGGGACAGGCATTCAGGGCGCATTGTCGACATGGACCTGCTGAGTGAGACGAAGGGATTCCCCATCCTGGGTAATGCCGAGCAAAAGGCTCAGTAACCCGCCCCGCTGTGCCGTGCCGGCCCGGTAGCTGAAGCGGCATTCGCTCACGTCATCGGTGAGTACCTGCGGGTCCGACCCTGCTGGCGGCGCCGCCGGCACGTTTTCCAGCAACTGCTCATAGGTATACCGAACCAGCTCGCCACCCTGACAGCGATAGCCCACAACCCGCTCTGCCAGATACAACCGGCGCTGGGGCGAAGCCAGCGCAAAGCGGAATCCACCGGGGGGCAAGTTGCCGAGTGCAACGAGCGATTCGTCAGATGGCGGGCCGGCGCGGAGTGAAAAATTCGTCCCGCTCGGAGTGATCACGCCCGGATTGGCGTACTTCCACACGTTGGCACCCGCCACCGGCGCACCGCCGGACTCAGCACCGACGTTGTAGAGCACCATCCAGCGAGCCCCCGCCAGGTCGATCGACGGTGCGAGTAACTGAACGCTGTCGCAGCTCAGGTCAGCGGTGGTACTGCCACAACCGACAGCGGCTTCGCCGAACCGCAGCCCGTCGCTGTCGTTGCGATTGGGACGGTAACGGCCGGCACTGTGAATCAGCAGCAGTTCAAGCGCCTGCCCATCGGCCGACACCCGCAGGGAATTGGGAACGGCAAGGCGTACATCGCGCGTCAATCGCTGCAGCGCACCGGCCCCGAGGTCGACCAGCTCGGCACGCCGGCTCTGGGCCGCAAAGGTTTCCATCGGCCGGCCGAGCACGGTGGACACCATCACCGCGACCAGCCCCGCTAGGGCGATGACCATGACCAGTTCGACCAGCGTGAAACCGCGCGACGTCACGGGCACAGGTTCGCTCCCGCACTATCGGTTTCGCCATAACAGGTCCGGTAGCCGCTCAGCTGCACCGTCGCGCCAGCCGGGTCGGTCACGCTCAGGTCGATGCGCAGGGCCGATACCCCGTTCCACGCCTGCGGGCCGGTGACCGAAACCGCCACCCGATAATCGCCCAGGTCAGCGAGCGCATTTCCGAAGGCATCGTGCGGCGCCTCCGACAAGGCGTGGTAGTCGCGAACGTCATTGAAACAGGCCCGCGCCGGGTTGCATGCAGCGTTGGCTTGGGTGGCAAACGCCTGCAACTCGATTTCTTCGAGGTAGGCCTCGGCGAGTGCCAGGCTCTGCTGGCGCAACAGGGGGTCCGCCGAACGGCCAATAATGGCGGCCATGGCAGAATACAGCGCCGCAGCCGCGATACCGACGATCACGATGGTGATCACCAGTTCGATCAACGTCATGCCGCGCTGGTGCTTCATTGCACCAGCCCGGTTTCGGCGGTCACGCTGAAGGTGAACGCACCGATGGTGGCGCTCGCCGCGCTGGAGGGACGCCCCAGCGAGTCGAACACCACGGGAAAATTGGTCGCCGACACCGACACGCCCGTGGGCACTTCGGTATTGGCGAAGGGAATCTGGCCGTCCGGCCCCTGCACCTCGGCACTGTATGCGCCCGACGTGCAGTTCGCGGCTCGGCGCAGATGGTAGCCACCACTGGATCCCAGGCTGACCTGAGTCAGGCAACCACTTGCAAGGGCCAGCTTCTGTGCGTAGCGCACGGCCGAGACCGTCTCTTCAAAAAAAAGGCGTTCGTCGAACACCTGTCGATCGAAGAAACGCGGCCCCACCACAGCGGCGAGGATGCCGATAATGACGAGCGTCATGATCAGCTCGACGAGGGTGAAGCCGCGTTGCCTCATACGTCAACTCTGTCAAGTCGCTTTGCTACTGACCAGATTAGCCAAGAGCAGCAAGCTCTATTCATTTGCAGGAGGAAACATCAAACGCAATTTGCGGTGCGGCAGTCGAAGTCGCTTCGGTGTACTTGACCTGACATTTCGTTGCATCCGTGACGTTCTTTGCTGACACGGTTGCAGGGGAACCAGTGGTCCCGACCACATCGAAGTCATCCGACGTAATTTGCGCTGCCAGAAGAATTCCGGCCGAGCTTGGGTAGCCGTTTACCATTGCGATGTCTGTGCCCTCCAGTTTGACGGACGTAACTGCATTGGTACCCGAACCCGTCGTTGTGGTTTTACCGGCCAGATATACGGAGTGAGCAATAGCCGAAGCGGACTTGATAGCCCCAGCAGCGCCTTTAACCGATGCCGCACGAGCGTCAGTACTAAAATCAGCAAACTTCGGCAAAGCAAACGCCGCCAGAATCCCCAGAATCACAATGACCATGATCAGTTCAATCATGGTGAAGCCGCTTTGTTGTTTCTTCATTTCGATGCCCCCGAGGCAGTTGGTATTACGGTTTAAAAGTCGTGACGACGGTGCCCAGCGCCGAGTCGTAGATGATGGTGTCGTTGTTGCCCTGGCCCTGGTAGGTGTAGGTACAGGCCTGGCCAGTAGCGCCAGACAACGTGGCGACGTAGTTCGGGTTGGTACCCGTGATGGTCGGCGCCGAACCCTGTAGCAGGTTGGTCCAGAGCGCCTGGCAATCGGCTACCGACCCAAGCGTGTTGCCACCGTCGATGCCGACCGGCCAGCCGCTGGTGTTGACGTCGATGTTGCCGGCACCAAACCCGGCGACGTTGTCGTTCGACGTCACGCCCTTGCCCCGGTTAACTTCCCACTGCGCGCGGGCGAGCATGACGGCAGAGGCCAGCGCCCCGCCCGTGCCTCGCACGGAGGCTTCATGCGCATCGTCCGCAACGTCGATGAAACGCGGCAAGGCAACCGCTGCGAGAATGCCGAGAATGGCGATGACCACCACCAACTCGATCATCGTGAAACCCTTGTTCCTGTTCATTGCTGCTCCTCGTTTTGCCGGTCAACGCGGCCGTTCCGTGGCCGAACCGTTCTGTTTGTGCCAACAGGTCTTCCTTGACCTGTCCGCGACTTTTGTTACCGCAACCGCACGCCGGAACCTTGACGGTCAACCCGCTGCTGCACAGCCCTGGCAAGTTCTCTGCCAGGTACTCACCCCCTCCCCTGCGCCGCCGCGCCCAGTTCCCACATTGGCAGGAACACACCTAGCGCCAGCACCAACACCATCACGCCCATGCAGACGATGAGGATCGGTTCGATGGCATCGGCCAGCTGCTTGAGGTCGTAGTCCACCTCCTGCTCGTAGAAGTCGGCGACTTCGATAAAAAGGTCGTCCAGCGCACCGGTTTCTTCGCCGACGGCCATCATCTGCAGTACTAACGGCGTGAACAGGCCGGAGTTGTGCGCCGAGCGGGTCAGGGCTTCGCCGCGCTCGACGCTTTCACGGATGCCGAGAATCGCCTGGCCGATATGCTGGTTGCCGACGCTGGCGCTGTTGATCGAAAGGGTCTGAAGCAACGGCACACCGGCGCGGTACATCATCGCGAAGGTACGGGTGAAGCGCGCCAGGGCGATGCGTTCAAAAATGCCGCCGACGATGGGCAGGCGCAATTTGACGCGGTCCCACTGGAGTCGACCGGCATCGGTCTCGATCCATTTGAAGAAGGCGTAAAGCCCGCCAACGATGCCCAGTAGCAACAGCCACCAATAATCGCGCATGAAATTGGAGGTGCCGATCAGCACGCGGGTGGCCCACGGCAGCTGGGCGTGGAACTGGGCAAAGACCTTGGCGAACGCGGGGATCACCAGCAGGTTGATCACCGCCAGCGCGACGCCCATGGCGACCATGACGAATATCGGGTAGCGGGTGGCCTGCTTGATGCGCTTGCGGGTCTCGCGCTCGAGCTCCAGATAGGCCGCCAGCTGCTTGAACGCCTGATCGAGCTGGCCGGTGTTCTCACCGACGCTGACCATGCTGACGAACAGGTTGTTGAATACCTTGGGGTGGGCGTTCAGCGCCACGGCCATCGATTGACCACTTTCCAGGCTGGCGCGCACGTCCTGCAGGACCTCGCGCAAGTACAGGTTGCGGCTGGATTCGGCCAGGCCACCAATGGCTCGGATAATGGGCACGCCGGCCTTGCTCAGGCTGTACATCTGGCGGCTGAAGATGATCAGCTCATCCAGATCGACGCGCTTGCGCCGCAGCTTTTCGCGCAGCACCGCCAACGCATCGCCGCTGCCCGCCTGATTTTCACTGGCTTCGATGGTCAGCGGGGTGATTTGCCGTGACAGCAGTTCGCCCGCGACGGCGTCGGCAGTGGCAGCTTCCAGCCCGCCGCTGACCTTCGCGCCCTGGGCGTTGCGACCGGTGTAACGGAAGGAAGGCATCAGACGCCCCCTCCCACACGACGGTAGGAGCGAGCTTGCTCGCGAAGCCCTTCCCTAACCGGACACCGGCGATTCGCCAGCAAGCTGCCTCCTACAGGATCCGCCGGGATCGGCTGGGCAGTGTCTTTATCGACAATCAACGCAGTGGCCGTGACAGCACGAAACGCACCACGCCCGCCCCGTCCGCAGGAACGAGCTTGCTCGCGAAGCCCTACCCTCACCGGACGCCGGCGATTCGCCAGCAAGCTGGCTCCTACAGGATCCGCCGGGATCGGCTGGGCAGTGTCTTTATCGATAATCAACGCAGTGGCCGTGACAGCACGAAACGCACCACGCCCGCCCCGTCCGCAGGAACGAGCTTGCTCGCGAAGCCCTACCCTCACCGGACGCCGGCGATTCGCCAGCAAGCTGGCTCCTAAACGGGCCCCAAAACCCGGCCGGGTATCGTCTTGGCCAAAGATCGGCGCAGCGACCATGCGGCGTGGTGCAGGCACGATGTTCACGGGGCCACCTCGTCGTCCGCCAGGGTCGCGCAGACCTTCAGCACTTCGTCCACGCTGGTGATACCGGCGATGGCGTAGTCCAGCGCGCAGGCCGCCAGTGGCCGGTAGTGCGGCTGCAGGCGCGCGGCTTCGGCGAAGCCCTGTGGATCACCGCGGCGCAGGGCCGCGACCATCGCCTCGTCCAGTTCGAGCAATTCGTAGACGCCGACCCGCCCGCTGTAACCGCTGTTGTGGCACTGGTGGCAGCCGCTGCCCTTGCGGAAGCGCTTGTCACCCAGCGAGGCACCATGCAACGCCTCCAGCCAGGCCAGCTGTCGCGAATCCGGTTGGTACGCGTCCTGACAGTTGTCACAGACGCGCCGGATCAGCCGTTGCGCCAGCACCGCATTCAGTGCCGTGGCGACGAGGAAGGGCTCGACGCCCATGTCGATCAGGCGCATGGCCGAGGTCAGGGCGTCGTTGGTGTGCAGGGTCGAGAGCACCAGGTGGCCGGTCAGGGCGGCACGCAGGCCGATCTCGGCGGTTTCCTGGTCACGGATTTCGCCGACCAGCACGATGTCCGGATCCTGGCGCAGCGCAGCGCGCAGCACGCGGGCGAAGGTCAGCTCGATCTTGGCGTTGACCTGCACCTGGTTGATCCGCGGCAGGCGGTATTCGACCGGGTCCTCGACGGTGATGATCTTCTTTTCCGGGCTGTTCAGCTCGGAAAGGCCGGCGTAGAGCGTGGTGGTCTTGCCCGAGCCGGTCGGCCCGGTGACCAGTACCATGCCGTGGGGTCGCTGCAGCAGACGGCGGAAGCGCTCGAGCATCGCCGGCGGCATACCGGTTCCGTCGAGCTTGAACATGGCGCCGCTCTGGTCAAGCAGGCGCATGACCACCGACTCGCCGAACTGCACCGGCATCGTGGAAACCCGCACATCGAGGTTGCGGTTCTTCACCCGGATGTTGAAGCGGCCGTCCTGCGGCAGCCGCTTTTCCGAGATATCCAGGCCGGACATGATCTTCAGGCGCATGACCAGCGCCGAGGCGACGCGGTGTTCCTTCATCACCTGTTCGTTGAGCACGCCGTCGATGCGCTGGCGAATCCGTACCAGCCCCTCGTCGGGCTCGATGTGGATGTCCGAGGCCTTCATCTGCACGGCATCCTCGAACAGCGTCTGCAGCAGGCGCACCACCGGTGCGTCGCTGTTGCTCTCGGCGCCCAGGCGCGACAGGTCGAAGTCGCTGTCCTGCAGCTCGCCTTCCAGCTCGCCGGCCAGCGAGGCGATTTCGCTGGTGCGCCGGTACAGTTGGTCGAGCGCGCCAAGCAGTTCGCTTTCGCGCACGACGGCGGGGAATACGCGCTTGCCGAGCAGGCGCTCCATCTCGTCCTGGGCGAACAGGTCGAGCGGATCGGTCATGCCCACCAGCACGCCGTCGGCCTGGCGCGACAGCACGATGACGCGGAACCGCCGCGCCACCGCTTCGGGCAGGGACTGGGTCAGCTGGTTGTCGAACTTGTAGTGCTTGAGTTCGACGAAGGGGATGTTCAACTGCTCGGACAGCGCGCGCAGCAGGCGCCCCTCGTCGATGAAGCCGAGATCGAGCACCGTTCTGCCCAGCTTCGAGCCGGTCCTCTTCTGATCCTGCAGGGCCAGCTGCAACTGGGCCTCGCTGATCAGCCCGGCCTGGACCAGCAGGTCGCCCAGGCGCACCTTGCGCTGGCGAATGTCCTGAGTCATGGATTGTCTCCCAAGGAACTGGCGCGCTCGACGGCGAACTGGCGCGCGCTGCCGTCGAGCCCCTGCCCTTGCAACGCGATGCGGTAGTGACGGGCGGCCTGCGGGCGCTGGTCGAGCTGTTCCAGCGCGATCGCCAGGCCCAGGTGCCAAGACGCCTGGTCGGGCCGCAGCGCGACCAGCTGTCGATACAGGGCAGCGCTGGACGACCAGTCGCCGACCTGCTGATACAGCGCCGCCAGCAGCGCGTGATAGCCGGCGTTGCGCTGAATGGCGGGCGCCCGGGCGCGCAGCGTGGCGACGGCTGCGGCCTGGTCGCCGGCCTGCAGCTGGCCGCGGGCGAGCAGTTCGCGCAGCTCCGCGTCATCGGGACGGCGTTCGAGCCGGGCCGGGAGCCAGCCCAGCAAGGTCTGGGTGTCGCCGGCCGCCAGGTAGGCCCGGGCCAGCCAGCGGCTGACCTCGGCGTTGTCTGGTTGTGCTTGTGCCAGCCCCTGCAATTGACGGATGGCCGAACGGTGATCGCCCCGATTCAGAGCCTGGCGCGCGTCGGCCAGCGCGGTGGGTCGGTGGCTGCCGATCTCCAGGCGCTGTTCCACGGGCGGCGTCCGTTGCGATGCAGAAGGATGAACAGGCGCGCTCCCGGACGCGTCGGACACCTGGGTGACGGCTGGCGGGGCCGTTTCGGCCGGTGCCGCTTCGCGGGTCGTCCACTCTGGCCACTGCGCAGCGTCCGCTTCGTCCGGTTCCACCGCTGCCGCCGGCAACGACGCTTGCTCGGCCGCATCGGCGACCTCCAGCGGCACGTCCAGCCACAGCTGCGCCCGGTCCCCGGCCGGTTCGAGCCGATCGGCGGCCTGCAGGGCATCGCCCAGGCCAACCAACATCACCTCTACGCCGCCGTCGTGCGACTCGACGCGCCAGGACAGGGTCTGACCGTCCTTTTCGATGCGCCCGGACAGGGCTTGGCCCGCGAACCGCACGTCCGGCAGCTTGAAGCTGATGGCGCCGGTAGCGTCCGTGCGCTGGTAGCTGACCGGCCGGTCGAGCAGCAGCTGCAGCACGAAATGCCGTCCGTCGTTTTGCGGCAGAACCTCCAGCAAACGTGGCGTGTCGACGACAGCGGCCGGCTCGACCGCAGCTTGCGCCGGCGAGATCAGCACTGGCGCCGCGCCGCGCTCTGCGCGATGCGGCAGGCGCTCCGACAGGGTATAAACGCCGCCCGCCATCAGCCCGGCCAGCGTCAGGATCAGCACGCCGCGGCGCACACCGGTCCGGCGACCGCGCCGTGTTGCACCGATCTCGTCGACTGCGCGGAGACCGCCCAGCTGGCGGCGTTCGGCCGGATCCGCCCGGCGCGCCTCGAGGTCGCGCAGCATGTCGTTGACCAAGCTCATGTCAGCCCCCTGGCCACTTGCACCAGCCAGGGCCAGGCCAGGGCCATCAGGCCAGCCGACAGGCCGCCGCCGAGCCACCAACCCATGCGACGCGGCGCGGCTTGCCAGAAGCCCCGCGTACCCTCGGTATCCGCCAGCGCGCGGCGAACGTGACGAGGCCTGACCTGCCGTGCGCCTTCGCCGAAGGCAGCCATCAGGCATTTATTGGCGAGGATGTTGAGCAGCCGCGGGATGCCGCCACTGCCGCGCACCAGCAGGCGCACCGCGGATGCACAAAACAGTGGCTCGCCGCGGTAACCGGCCACGGCCAGGCGCTCCTGCAGGTAGCGCCTGGCATCGCTGACGTCCAGCGGGCGCAATCGGTAGGAAAAGGTGATGCGCTGGAGCAGTTGGCGGAAGTCGTCGCGCGCGAGCGTGGCGTCCAACTCCGGCTGACCGAACAGGACCACCTGCAGCAGCTTGCTGTGCTCGGTCTCCAGGTTGGTCAGCAGGCGCAACGCTTCCAGCGTGGCGTCCGGCAGCGCCTGCGCCTCGTCGATCAGCAGGACGGTACTGCGGCCCTGCCCCGCCAGTTCGATCAACCGTGCATGCAACGCCGTCAGCAAGCCGTGGTTGTCCAATTCTTCGGCCGCGGGAATATGCAGCTCCTGGGCCAGGGCCAGGCGCAGCGCCATGGGCGTCAGCGTGGGGTTGGGTAGCCAGGCGAGCTGGTAGTGCGCGCTGTCCAGCTCGTTGAGCAAGGCGCGGCAGAGCAGTGTCTTGCCGGTGCCGACCTCGCCGGTGACCTTGATGAAGCCTTCGCCCTCGGCAAGCGCCACGCGCAGCAGGTTCAGGCAGGCCTGGTAGGGGGCGAGCTGGACCAGGAAGCCGGTGTTCGGCGTCAGCGCGAACGGCTTTTCACGCAGGCCGAAAAAGGCGTCGTACATGGCGGTTGTCACCGGGTCGCCCGATACGAATCGGCGCTTTTACGCAGCTCGTCGAGCCACACCTGGTCGTTGACCACCTGCGGGCGCAGCAGGATCACCAGCTCGGTTTGCTGCAGGGCCTTGCGCTGCTGCTGGAATAGCCCGCCGACGACGGGCAGTTTCGACGCCCAGGGGATGTTGGCGTCGGTGTTGGCGTTGCGGTTCTCCAGCAGACCGCCAATGACGACCACCTGGCCGCTGTGGGCCCGCACGATGGAATCGGACTGGCGCGTGGTGGACAGGGCCAGCGGCAGGTTGAACACGTTGTCTGAACTGCCCAGCTGGATGCTCTTGTTCTGGTCCTCGACGCGGCTGACGGTCGGCCGCACATGCAGCGTCACGTCATCGTGCTCGTCTATCTGCGGTGTGACATCCAGGGAAATGCCAGAGAAGAACGGCGTCAGGGTAATGTCCAGATCGGGCGCGGTGGTGCCGCCGGCCAACGAGGTCGTGGTGGTGGACACGTCGGTGACGAAGAATTCGTCGGTGCCGACCTTGATCACCGCTTTCTGGTTGTTCAGCGTGGACACCCGCGGGCTGGACAGCACGCGCACCTCGCCCTGGGTCTCGAGCAGTTGCAGCACGCCACTGAAGTCGCCGACCTGCACCGCGGCACTGAATACCCCGCCGACATTGTTCGGGCCGCTCAGCGTATTGCCTTGCACGCCAAGGCTGAACTCGGCGTTGCCCATGCTGCCCAGCTGTGCCCAGTTGATGCCGGCCTGGAAGCCATCGGAGAGGTTCACCTCGAGGATCTTGGTCTCGAGGATCACCTGGCGCTGCAAGTTGCGCTGGGCCTGGGCGAGAAACCGCTCCACCGCCTGCTGGTCGTCGCTGGCAGCCCGCACCACCAGCAGGCCGGCCTGGGGATTGACCACCACCTGGTTGCCCTGCTCGCCGCCGATCATCATCTCCACAACGCTGCGCACCTCGCCCCAGAAATCGACGTTGCTGCTGGTCAGCAGCTGGCTGGCATTGACCGTCGAGGAGGTGCTGCTCGTCGTGGTGCCGGCGACACCGACGCCGGTGCTGTCGCTGCTGGTGACCTGGCCGGAGCTGACCCGGGTGTCGGTCATGCCCTGTCGCTGCACGTTCAGGTAGTTAAGGTCGTAGGTTCGCGTGACCACCTGGTTCGGCTGGATCTGGTAGCCGTAGGCGGTGCGGCGGTAGTCGTAGCCGTAGCTGTCGCGCACCGCGGCAAGGGTTTCCTCGAGGGTCACGTTGCGCAGGCTGAAGGTCACGTTGCCGGTCACGCCGGGGTGTACCAGGATGTTCTCGCCCGCGTTTTCCATCAGGCTGAGAAAGAACTCGCGCGCCGGCATGTCGCTGACCGCGACGTCGAACCGCGGCGCGTCGACCATCGCGCCGTCACTGCTGGGCAGCGGCGGGATCAAGCCGGCCTGCACGGAAGCCGGCGGTTCGACCTTCTGCTGAGTCTGCTGCAGGCTGTCTTCGAACAGTCGGTTGCTCTGCTCGTACAGGCGCTTGTCGCCATCCTCGAAAGTCTGGCAGGCAGACAGCAGGCAGAGCAGGCTCAACACGCCGAAGCGGTGCATCAGGGGCGGCATCATGGCTGGGTACGGCTCGTTTGATAAAGGGGAGGACTCAGGCGCAGCGTCTGCCGCTGCCCCTGGTTGTCGACGATCACGGTATGGGCCTGGACGGCGATGATCCGGAGCTCGCCAAGGCGGTCGCCGGCCTTGACGGACTGACCATTGATGACCGCGCGAGCCTGCAGCGGGCCGCGCAGGATGGCCTGCAGGCGCAACGGCGCCGCGGCCGGACTCGACACGTCGGGGGTTGTGCGGCTGGCCGGCGGCAAGGTGGGGTCGGCTGCCTGGGCCGTGGCCATGCACATCAGCGCTGCCAGCCCGGCCGCGCAGGTGAAAAATCTAGACACCGACCCACCCCGCATCACGGCTCAAGGTATGCAATTCGAAGGTGATGCGCGCGTGCCGGGCGCCACCCTCGCCGACCTGGTAGTCCAGGCTGTCCCAGTGCAGGCGCCAGCCGCTCTTCTGGATCGCAGACAGGTAGTCGAGCAGCTCGAAGTAACCGCCCTCGAGCGTCAGACGCAGGCCGTGGCGGTAGAACACCACCGGCGGCGCTTGCGCAGCAGCGTCAGCGCTTGGCGCGGCGGCCGAGGGCACCGCCAGCGGCGCGCTGGAGCTTTCCAGGGCGACCAGCCGGAGCGTCGACTGGCGGCGTAGCACGTCCTGCAACAGCGCCTTCATCTTCGCCGGCGACACCAGGCTGGCGGTCTCCACGTCGAGGCGTTGCAGTAACTGTTCACGGTCACCTTGCGCCGCTGCCAGCGCCTGCCGGTAGCTCAGGTTGGGGTCAGCGGCGAGCTTGGCCTGGATCTCGGCCAGGGTGTTGCTTGCCTCGAGCTGCCGCGCCTGCGCCAGTTGCGTACGTTGCGCCTCGGCGCGAAGCTTCAGCCCCAGCGGCTCGGCAACCAGCAGCACATGGAGCATGACCAGCAAGGCCAGACCCACCGCACAGGCCAGCCACTGCTCGCGCGGCGCCAGGGCACGCCAGCGTTGCACGGCCTTATTCATCGATGTCCTCCTGCGCCGCCCGCGAGGCCAGCCGGAACTGCAGCAGATCCGCCTCGCCGCGTTGTATGTCGAAGCGCGCGAAGTCGCGCCCGCTGAAGGCGCTGCTCTGGCCGAGGCTCTGCAGGTAGCGCGGCAGCAGTTCCTGATCCTGGGTCAGCCCCTGCAGGGCGAGCTGATTGCCGCCGTCGTCGAAGCGAATCCGGGTCAACCACAGCCCCTGCGGCGGATGCTGGTCTGCCAGCCCCTGCAACAGCGCGGCAAAGCCCGTGCTCCGCTGGGCGTCGAGGGTCTTCAGATAATCGGCCAGACGCCGCAATTCGCGGTTCTCCGCTTCCCGCTCGGCCAGCTGGCGTGGCAGGTTGGCGTCGAGTACCGGCTCGTGAAAATTGGCTTTCACCTGCCCCAGCTCGGCTTCGGCCCGGGCAGCGAGCTGCTCGGCCTCCATTGCCCGAGCGTGAGCGACGTGCAATTGCCAGCCCTGCCAGCCGGCCTGCCCTGCCAGCACGACCACCAGCAGCCCGAAGCCGAGGAGCAGGTGACGGGTGCGCGGCCCGCCGGCAGCGCGCCGTTCGGGCTGGTAGAGGTTGATGTTCTGCATCAGCCGGCCTCCTGGCGCAGCGCAGCGCCCACGGCGCCAATGCAGAAGGCCTGAGTCGCCTCCGGGAGGTCGGCGGCCGGCTGGCCGGGAAACAGCTCGCGCAGGTCGAGCCGCTGTAGATTGACTGCAAGGCCACTGCTGAGCGCCTGGAAGGTGCGCTCGCCGTCCTGCTTCATCGGCAGCAGCAGCAGACGGCTGATATAGCCCTTGCCCAACTGGCTTTCGAAGTAATCGAGCGAGCGCTGGATCTCCAGCGTCATGCTCGACAGGTCCTGCTCGGCGCGCGCCAGACCGTGTTCGATGCGGCGCGCCATGTACAGGTCGGCCCCGTTCTGCACGCTGATCAGGCCCTCGCTGGAGCGCAGGCGCAGCAGTGCCAGGTTATTGGCACCGGCTCCGGCGAGCAGCCCCAGGTTGCGGAAACTCATCTCGGTGATGTCGATGCTCTTGAGCACCAGGCCGGTGTGACGTGCCAGCGAAGCGTATGGCGCCATGCGCGCCTTGCTCAGCACCACGCAATAGACCATGCGGGTGCGGCCGCGGTAGGCATCCTCGGGCAGGCTGAAACAGTCAACGATCACGTCTTCGAGCGGCTCGCCAAGCAGGTCCTTGACGCGCCAGCGCATGGCATCACGCAGTTCCTCGGCTGGCACTTGCGGCGCCTCCAGCAGGAATAGCTGGTAGGCCGAGGGGTGCAGCACAACGTTTACCGGCAAGCCCGCCAGCTGCCGCTCGGCCACTGCCTGACGGAGCAGGTCGGACTGCACTTCGGGTTCACCTTCGAGGTAGTCGCAGGCCAGCAATTGCGGCGCCTGGCCATCCTCCCGCCGGACCTGCGCCAGCGCGAGGCCGTGGGGGCCAACCTCGACGCCCAGCAGGCTGCCGGCAGCGGCATTGCGACGTTTGAACAACACACCCATCCGGAAAGGCACTCCCGCCATTGATCGCCAACCACACTATTTTCAAGCGAACGTCAGGCAACACGCCTCGCGCTGATAGCAGATAGCCATCCCTGCACCAGGGGCGACTCTAGCAAAATGCGCCCGCCAGTCCAATTTTCGGGGCCGGTCAGGTAGGTTTCGGCACGCGCTCGGCGCCTGGAAACCGGCACCGTGGCCGCTCTGAGGAGATGATTAGCAACAGGCGTACCAGGACCGAGCGCCGCCGCTGGGGGGCGATGCTCATTCGACCAGCGGTCAGTCGAACAGGCGCAACTGCTCGAACCCGGCACGCAGGTCGATTAGCCGGACGCCGACGCCAATCAGCCGCACGGGACGTTTGCCGCGGGCAAAGGCGCCGGCCAGCAGGTCGGCGTAATCCTCGAGCGCCAAGCCGGCACCAGCCTGCTCGAGGGTCGTCTGGGTGAAATCGTGGAACTTGAGTTTGACGAAGGGTTTGCCGGGCCGGTAACCGTTATCGAGCCGCGCCATGCGCACGGAAAGCGCCTCGAGCAGCTCTGGCAGCCGTTCGAGGCATGCCGCGAGGTCCGGCAGGTCACGGTCGTAGGTGTTCTCCACGCTGACCGACTGGCGTCGGCTCTCGACCTGCACGGCGCGCTCGTCGATACCGTGGGCCAGGCCCCAGAGCCGCTCGCCGAACGAGCCGAACTCCTTGACCAGGTCCAGGCGCCGCCAGCTGCGCAGGTCGGCGCAGCTATGGATGCCCATCCGCTTGAGCTTTTCCGCGGTGACGCGGCCGACACCGTGCAGCTTGCTCACCGGCAGCGCCTGGACGAAATCATCGACCTGGTTCGGGGTGATCACGAACAACCCGTCGGGCTTGTTCCAGTCGCTGGCAATCTTGGCGAGAAACTTGTTCGGCGCGACACCTGCCGACACCGTGATGCGCAGCTGCCGCCAGACCCGCCGACGGATATCCTCGGCGATCCGGGTCGCGCTACCGGCGAAGTGTTCGCAGCCACTGACGTCGAGAAAGGCTTCGTCCAGCGACAGCGGCTCGATCAGGTCGGTGTAGGTGCGGAAGATGCCGTGGATCTCGCGCGACGCCTCCCGGTAGGCATCCATGCGTGGCCGCAGGATCAGCAGGTCCGGGCAGAGCTTCAAGGCGTGGCCGGACGCCATGGCCGAACGTACGCCGTAGGCGCGCGCCTCGTAATTGCAGGTCGCGATCACACCTCGACGGTCGGCCAGGCCGCCGACCGCGATCGGCCGGTTCGCCAGGCTGGGGTCGTCGCGCATCTCGATCGCCGCATAGAAGCAGTCGCAATCGACGTGGATGATCTTTCGGGTCGCGTTAACGGTCGTGAACTCGAGCTTGGCCAGGATGCGCGCGCCGGCAATCTGCTGACGCGGCGGACATTATCGTCCGATATGCACGATGCCGAAACAGCGATCCATCGCCCCGCCCGCCGACCAACGGGGCGTACCACCGCGAGCGACGGACTAGAGCGGCTGACCGATGAGTCGCTGATATGGCGCGCGATGGGCTGGCGATGGCGCCCCGCAGCCGCACCGAACAATCCCCACGGGTCCCGGTCGGAATCGATGAACCAGAGGACTTTTCGACCACGACGGGAGACCACTCATGAAACACTCAATGACCGCCATCGCCTCCTTGACCGTGCTGCTCGCCAGCGCCGCCATGGCCAATCAGGACGACATGCAGCACGAAACCCACGGCGCCGCCGGCGACACCCAGGGCAGCGCGATGAAC
This sequence comes from Stutzerimonas stutzeri, assembly GCA_002339675.1. GTDB lineage: Bacteria > Pseudomonadota > Gammaproteobacteria > Pseudomonadales > Pseudomonadaceae > Stutzerimonas > Stutzerimonas stutzeri_O. The sequence continues at coordinate 813 of DDKB01000016.1, read as the reverse complement.
GAAAACCATCAGCGGGCCAACACCGCCAACGTAGACGCCAACGGCAAGTCGATGGAGACCAAGATGGAAAACGAAGTCCAACACGACTGGCGCGAGGATGCCAAGGAGCGCCGCGACGCCGACGTCAGCAAGCCGGAACAGCGCTGATCGTCAAAGCTCGAGGGGATAAGGCTGCACCAGGGCCTTGCCGTACCCCTCGACAAATTCCGCGGGCATGCGCTTGGGCTTCCCCGAGGACAGCTGGATGCAGACAAAGGTGGTCTGGGCACGCAGCAGTGTCGTGCCGTCGAGCGGCCTGACCAGCTGGAAATCGCGGCGCATCTTAAGGCGTTGGTCGGATTCGACGATCCAGGTCGCCAGCTGCAGGCGATCCCCTTCATAGGCGGCTGCCAGGTAATCGATCTCATGCCTGAGCACGGCCATGGCGCGGTCCAGCCGCCGGTAGTCTTCCAGGCCCAACCCCAGGCTCTGCGAGTGCCGCCAGGCGCCGCTTTCCAGCCACGTCACGTAGACGGCATTGTTGGCATGCCCCAGCTCATCGATGTGCGACGCCTCAACCTCGAAGTCGATAACGAAGCCGTCGTCGCGATCCCAGATCATGCATGCCCCCTGATGGCTGTGGTTCGGTCGCTGTGCCTGCGCATCCTACATTCAGGCGTCTGCCGTGGGCGCAATAACGCGATATTCAGCAGCCTGGCATCGGCCGTCATCTGCGCCGGCCAACCAAAGGTCGCGCAAAACAAAAAGGGCCATTTCGTGAGAAATGACCCTTTGATGCCCAAGACGGGCAAAAAAAATGGCGTCCCCTAGGGG
>DDKB01000019.1 GCA_002339675.1 Stutzerimonas stutzeri | reverse complement strand
AATACCTCCTCGTTGATCCTTTACCGGGCCCTGGCGGCCCGGTTTTTTATCGGATCAATGCTTCACTCTCCGCGCAGAAACGCCAGCACCGGACGGGTGAAGTCGTCCCCCGCTTCGACGTTCGACAGGTGTGCCGCCTCCAGTTCGATCAATTGCGAACCGCGCACATGCGCCTGGATGAAGCGCCCGTGCTCGGGTGTCGTGACCGGGTCGTGGCGGCCGCAGACGATCAGAGTCGGCACCTGGATCGGGGCCAGCTGTTCGCGGTAGTCGGCGTCGCGCACCGCGGCGCAGTTGGCAGCGTATCCGGCCGGTGAGGTACCGGCGATCATCTGGGTGATGCGACTGACCTGCTCCGGCGCGCGGCCTGCGAAATCCGGTGTGAACCAGCGCGAGATCGAGGCGTCGCGCATGTCGCGCATGGCCTGTTCGCCGCCGCGCAGCACGCCGTCGATGCGCTCGTTCCACACCGCATCGGTGCCGATCTTCGCGCCGGTGTTGCACAGCACCAGATGGGTCAGCCTTTCGCCGGCATGGATACCCAGCCATTGGCCGATCAGGCCGCCCATCGACAGACCACAAAAAGCAAAACGGTCGATCGCCAGCGCATCGACCAGATCGAGCACGTCCTGACCGAGCTGCGCGATGCTGTAAGGCCCCGGCGTGACGGACGAGTTGCCGTGGCCGCGGGTGTCGTAGCGCAAGACGCGGAAATGTTCGCTGAAGGCCGGGACCTGGGCGTCCCACATGCCGAGCGCGGTGCCCAGCGAGTTGGAGAGCACCAGCACCGGCGCATCCACCGGGCCATCGAAGCGATAGTTGAGTTCGCCGTCGGCGAGTTTGACGCTGGGCATGGGAGCCCTCCTGGACAAAAAAATCTAACGATAGCCGTGGGTGAGCCGGTGGCTGGTGGGCTGAAGCCCACCCCAAGGGGTTGCACTAACCATGGGCGGCAGAGCCCAGCACAGTGTTCTGCAGGGTGGGCTTCAGCCCACCCCGGCGCGTCGCTCAGACCCTCTCAACGGCCAACGCCAGGCCCTGCCCCACGCCGACGCACATGGTCGCCAGCCCCAGCTTGCCGCCGTTCTTTTCCAGCGCATGCACGGTGGTCAGCACCAGCCTGGCGCCGCTCATGCCCAGTGGGTGGCCAAGGGCAATGGCGCCGCCCTGCGGGTTGACCTTCGGGCTGTCATCTTCCAGCCCCAGGTCGCGGGTTACCGCCAGCGCCTGGGCGGCGAAGGCTTCGTTGAGTTCGATCACATCGAAGTCGCTCACGACCAGATTCAGCCGCTCGCACAGCTTGCGCACTGCCGGCACCGGGCCGTAGCCCATCACCCGCGGCGCGACGCCGGCGCTGGCCATGCCGAGCACTTTGGCGCGGGCCTTGAGGCCGTATTTCTGCACCGCTTCGGCGCTGGCGAGGATCAGCGCCGCCGCCCCGTCATTGACGCCCGAGGCGTTGCCGGCGGTCACCGTCTTGTCCGGCCCGTTGACCGGCTTGAGCTTGGCCAGCGCCTCGGCGGTGGTGTCCGGACGCGGATGCTCGTCGGTCTCCACCACGGTGTCGCCCTTACGGCCCTTGATTACCACCGGGACGATTTCCTCGGCGAAAAACCCGGCCGCCTGCGCCTTGCCAGTACGCTGCTGGCTGCGCAGGGCGAAGGCGTCCTGGTCCTCACGGCTGATCTGGTGCTCTTCGGCCACGTTGTCGGCGGTCTGCGGCATGGCGTCGACGCCATAGAGTTCCTTCATCCTTGGGTTGACGAAGCGCCAGCCGATGGTGGTGTCTTCGATCTTCTGGGTGCGGCCGAACGCCGTGTCCGCCTTGCCCATCACGAAGGGGGCGCGGGTCATGGACTCGACGCCGCCGGCGATGGCCAGCTCCATCTCGCCGCAGGCGATGGCGCGAAAGGCGCTGCCCACCGCGTCCATGCCCGAGGCGCAGAGGCGATTGAGTGTCACGCCCGGCACGGTTTCCGGCAGTCCGGCCAGCAGCGCGGCCATGCGCGCCACGTTGCGGTTGTCCTCACCGGCCTGGTTGGCGCTGCCCATGAAGACCTCGTCGACCGCCGCCGGATCGAGTCCGGGGTTGCGTTCGAGCAGGGCCTTGATCGGCGTCGCGGCCAGGTCATCGGCCCGCACGGCCGCCAGGGCGCCGCCAAAGCGACCGATGGGTGTACGTATTGCATCGCAGATAAAGACGTCGCGTGTCACTCGTCACCTCCAGCTTGTCCGTGGGCGGCGGCGGTGCGGGCCTCGAGGGCGCGCAGGGCCTCCAGTTCTGTCTTGGTCGGCGGCTCGGTTTCGCCCAGATCGTCAGCGAAACGGATTGCCCAGCCGGTGTTCTCGATTACCTGTTCGCGGGTTACCCCCGGGTGCAGCGAGGTCACCACGAATTCGTTGGACCCGGCTTCGGGCTCCATGATGCACAGGTCGGTGATGATGCCCACCGGCCCATTGCCCGGCAGCCCGAGCTGTTTGCGATGGTCACCACCCTCGCCAAAACCGACCGAGGTGATGAACGCCAGCTTGTCGACAAAGGTGCGGTGCGACTGTTTGAGAATGATCAGCACCTGCTTGGCCGACCCGGCAATTTCCGGCGCCCCGCCCGCCCCTGGCAAGCGGACTTTCGGTTGGTGATAGTCGCCAATCACCGTGGTGTTGATGTTGCCGTACTTGTCCACCTGCGCGGCGCCGAGAAAGCCGACGTCGATGCGGCCACCTTGCAGCCAGTAGCGGAAGATCTCGGCGGTGGGCACCACGGTGTCCGCGGTCTCGGCCAGCTCGCCGTCGCCAATGGACAGCGGCAGCACGGACGGCTTGGCGCCGATGGGGCCGGATTCGTAGATGAGCACCACTTCCGGTGCGTGAGTCAGGCGCGCCAGGTTCGCGGCCTTGGACGGCAGGCCGATGCCGACAAAGCAGACGCTGCCATCGCCCAGGCGGCGGGAGGCGGCCACGGTCATCATTTCGTTGGTGCTGTAGTCGTTGGCGTAGGCGCTCATCACTTGGCCTCCTGCTGTGCGGCCAGCTTGGCCCCAATCTTTGCTTGAAAGGCTGAAAAATCTTCGGTGCCGCGAATGAACTCATCGATCCAGGCGGTGAAGCGGTCGCGGTCGCGGGCAATCGGGTCCCACTGCTGATAGAAGCGGTTGTCGCGCTCGTAGTAGCCATGCGCGTAGGACGGATGGGCGCCACCGGGCACGAGGCACACGGCGCTCAGCGCCCAGGTCGGCAATACGCAGGCATTCATCGGGGCCAGCAGGTCATCGACGATTTCCTCGACGGTGACGATGCAGCGCTTGGCCGCCAGCGCCGCTTCCTTTTGCACACCCAGAATGCCGGCGATCAGCACGTTGCCCTTGCGATCGGCCTTCTGCGCGTGAATCACGGTCACGTCCGGGCGCACGCTGGGAACGGCGGCCAGGGTTTCGCCGGTAAAGGGGCAATCGATGAACTTGATCATCGGATTGACCTTCGGCAAATCGGACCCGAGATAGGCGCGCAGCACCGCGAACGGCAGGCCGGACGCCCCGGCCACGTAGGCATTGGCCAGGTCGGCGTGGCTGTGCTCTTCGATTTCCAGCGGCTGCGGCCACTGCTTTTCCACCGCATCACGCAAACGATGCAGGGAACCCACACCCGGATTGCCGCCCCAGGAGAACACGAGCTTCTTCGCGCAACCGGCGCCGATCAGCAGGTCATAGACCAGGTCGGGGGTCATCCGCACCAGGGTCAGGTCCTTCTTGTCCTGACGAATGAGTTCATGGGCGGCGGCGGTGGGGATCAAATGCGTGAAGCCTTCAAGCGCAACGGTGTCGCCGTTGCTGACGAAGCGATCCACTGCTTCGCGAAGGGAAAGGAAGTCGGCCATGGGTCAGTCTCGTGTGGATAGCGAAATGCGCGTGATGCGCTTGCGATCCACACTACCCATCGAACCCTGCAGGAACAATCCGATAATCGATTAGCTGTGCGATTAACGAACACAAACCGCCGACTGTTCGCGTGACAGGCTCAGTGGAACAGGCGGGTACTCAGCTCCTTGCTGGCCTCCAGCAGCACCGGCAGGAAGCGCGACTCCAGCTCCTGCTTGGTCACGCGGCTGGCGTGGGTGCCGACGTTCAGCGCGGCCAGTACCTGGCCGGCGGAATCCTTCAGCGGCACGGCCAGCGAGCGCAGGCCGACCTCCAGCTCCTGGTCGATGATCACCCAGCCCTTCTGGCGGATCTCGTCGATGGAGGCGCGGATGGCGTCGGGCGTGTGCAGGGTCCGGCTGGTCTTGATCTGCAGGTTGGCATGGTCGAGGTAATCGCCCAGGGCGGCGTCATCCAGCGCTGCCAGCAGGATGCGGCCCATGGAGGTGCAATAGGCTGGCAGCCGGCTGCCCACGCTCAGGTCCACCGAGATGAGCCGCTGGGGCGTGGCCGAACGTGCGACATAGAGCACTTCGTCCCCCTCCAGCGTGGCCATGGAGCAGGCCTCGTGCAGCTGATCGCTGAGGCGGTCGAGGATCGGTTGCGCGGTGACCGCCAGCGGCGTCGAGGACAGGTAGGCATGGCCGAGCGTGAGCACCTTGGGCAGCAGCGAATAGGTGCGCCCGTCGGTGGTGGCGTAGCCCAGCTTGATCAGCGTGTGCAGGCAGCGCCGTACCGCCGCGCGGGGAATCTCCGTGCGGTGGCTGATCTGGGCGATGGTCAGGTGGCGCTTGCGCTCCTGGAAGGCGTGGATCACCGCCAGGCCGCGAGCCAGTGAGGTCATGAAATTGGGATCGCCGGTCAGTGCCTCGATGCGCTTGGCTGGCGACGCAATGATGGCCGGCGCCATGGGCGCACTGCTGGAGCGGGATTCGTCGGGCATGACAGGTGTCCTGGGCGAAATGCGATGGGCGATTATCGTCCGGCTGGCCGATAATCGCAAAAAACCTGGCAGGCAGACCGGCGAGCGAGCGGCCCGGGCTCGCCCGCCGGCTTTTCACAGGGCAGACGATATGCCCCTGCCTTTGCCTCGGTCCCGTGATGCCACGGCCAGGCTGGCGTCGCGGCATTTCCAGGTCCTGGAGGCGTCGCGGTGCGGCCGGGCTACAGCAACTGCCAGGTGTAGTTGAAGATCAGCCGGTTCTCGTCGATGTCACTACGGTAATTGGAACGCGCGGTGACGTTGCGCACCCGTACCGCCAGGTTCTTTAGCACGCCGCTCTGGAAGGTATAGCCCAGGTCCAGGTCCCGCTCCCACTCCCGCCCCTCGAAACCGGCACCCGTGTCGACGTTGTCGCCGCGCAGGTAGCGCAGGGTGGAGACCAGGCCGGGCACCCCGACGGCGGTGAAATCGAAATCGTGGCGAATCTGCCAGGAGCGTTCGTCGGCGCCGGCGAATTCGTAGGTGGGCACTTCGTTGCCCAGCGGGCTGACGTTATTGAACACGCGCGGGAAGGCATCGTCGCCAGACATCGCCTGGTAGCCCAGCGAGACGGTATGACCGCCGCGCTTGGCCGAGAACAGGGAAAACAGCGCCCGGTTGTCGATGTCGCCCAGCAACCGTTCGCCGTCCTCTTGCGAGTCGTAGAAGCCGAGGTTGGCGCCGACCACCCAGTCGCCGACCGGCTGGCTGTGCTTGAGGCTGTAGAAACGCTGGTTGTAGATATCCTCGAGCTGGGCGTACCAGAGGCTCGCCGTGGTACGTGACGCGTTGAAGGCATAGTCGGCGCCGGCGTAGTTGAAGCGGTCGGTCGCGGCGTCACCGGCCAGCTGCGGCACGTGGCCGAGCTTCGCACGCATCTTGCCGTCCCCCGCCTCGTTGAGCACGCTCGCCGAGCGGAACTGACCGGCCTGCAGGGTAAGCCCGGCAACCTCGCGCGACACCAGGCTCACGCCCTGGTAGGTCGGAGGCAGCAGACGTATGTCGCTGAAGGTCAGCACAGGCAGGTTCGGGGTCTGCTCGCCGAGCTTCAGCTCGGTGTGCGACAGCCGCGCCTTGAGCGCTGCGCCGAGGCGGCCGAAGTTGTCCGCCGCCTTGCCGTCCTGCCCGGTCGGTAGCAGGCCGGTGTTGACCCGGCTGCGGCTGCTGTCGAGCTTGAAGCCCAGCTGGCCGAGCACGTCCACGCCGAAACCAACGGGGCCCGCGGTGTAACCGGAGCGCACGTCGAGGATGAAACCTTGCGCCCACTCCTGGGCCCGGGATTGCCGGCTCGGCCCGACGATGTCGGCATAGTCCCGGCTGAAGAAATAGTTGCGCGCCTGCAGGGTCGCCGTGGTGCCGTCGACGAAGCCCGGCTCGGCCGCGACGGCCGAAGAAAGACCCAGGCCGGCGAAGATGGCTAGGGCGATGCGGGAAAGGTGTGGCTGGTCTGTCATGGTTTCTACTCGTTGTTGTTGTTTTTCGGGTATACGCCGCCGCCCCGCCGGCCCAGGCCGGCGGGAAGGCAGCGATTCGGGTTGAATTGCGCGCTGGCGCGCTCAGCGGGCCGGCTGGCCCTTTTCGGCAGCGGTCGGCGCAGCGGCGGGACGTGGGTCTGGCGGGCGTTTGAGTGCCAGCAGCAGGTGCGCGGCGAGGCCGAAGATCAGCCCCCAGAACGCCGCGGACAGCCCCATCAAAGACATGCCCGAAGCGGTCACCAGAAAGGTGATCAGCGCCGCTTCCCGATCCGCCGGTACCGACATGGCTGTGGTCAACGCGCCGCCGATGGCGCCGAGCAGCGCCAGCCCGGCCAGGGCGGCGATCAGGGCCGCCGGAAACGCCGTGAACACCGACACCAGGGTCGCGCCGAAGATGCCCAACACCAAGTAGAACAGGCCGCCGGACACCCCGGCGACATAGCGCCTGGCCGGGTCTTCGTGGGATTCCCTGCCGGTGCAGATGGCCGCGGTGATCGCCGCCAGGTTCAGGCCGTGGCAACCGAACGGCGCCAACAGCAAACTGCCCAGCGCGCTGGCACTGATCAGCGGGCTGGCGGGGGTCGGGTAGCCGTCGTTGCGCAGCACGGCCATGCCGGGCACGAACTGGCCGGTCAGCGCCACCATCACCAGCGGCAGCGCGACGCCGAGGATGACCTGCCAACTGAACGCCGGCGTGATCCAGACCGGCGTCGCCAGCCCGATGACCAGCGCCTCGCTCTGCAACTCGCCGCTGGCGATGGCCATGCCGACGCCCATCAGCAGCACGGCCATGACCGCATAGCGTGGCAGCAGTCGCTTGAAGGCCAGATAGGTGAGAAACATGGTCAGCACCAGCGTGGGCTGGTCCTTGACCGCGACGAACAGGCCGGTGCCGAAACGGAACAGGATGCCGGCCAGCATGGCGGCCGATATCGCCGCCGGCAGCCGGCGGATGATCCGGTCGAAGGCGCCTGACAACCCGACCAGCAGCACGATCAGGCTGGACACCAGGTAGGCGCCGACCGCCTCGTTCAGGCTGATCTCCGGCAGCAGGCTGACCAGCAGCGCCGATCCCGGTGCCGACCAGGCGATGATGATCGGCACCCGGTAGCGCAGGCTGAGCACGATCCCCAGCACGCCGCTGCCGATGGACACCGTCCAGACCCACGACGACAACAGCTCGCGCGGCAAGCCGCCCGCTTCCGCCGCCTGGAAAATGATCACCAGCGGACCGGCGTAGGAAATGACCGTCGCAATGAAGCCGGCCACTACGGCCGACAGGGAGAAATCTCGGAACAGCGTCTTCATATCGCCTCGCACGTCAGGCATGGCGCTCCGTGACAGTGTCCGGACCGCTCTTGTTGTAGGTCACGCATCCGACCCGCCATCGGGTCTCGTACTGCATCTGGCACCGTAGGGTGGATGACGCTTCACCCATCCACCGTTGGCACCGCGCCGGTATCGGCACGGCACGGCACGGCATCCGAATCCACGCCTTCGCATCCCTGGCGTCATGCCGGCCGTGAAAAGCCGGTGGATGAAAAGAGCGTCATCCAACCCTACGTCAGCCGCGAAATCCGTGCTTGCCGCCGCCGCGCCTCACGCCTCTTGCAGGGCCCGCGGGCGGTTGCTGCGCTGTTCGGCTTCGGGCGCTGGGGCTTTCTGCAGCTGGAAGTCGAAGGTGACTTCGGCGAACCGTCCACTGACGCCGCGGGCATGCGCCGCCTCGGGATCGTCGTTGAAGTGGATGTCACCGACCAGGCCATCACGGGTTGCGTAGGCGAAGTCGTCCCACAGGTACTTGTCGCCGGACAGGTTGATCTGCGTGGTCAGGTGACGATGGCCGGGCGCGGAGATGAAGAAGTGGATGTGTGCCGGGCGCTGACCGTGCCGGCCGAGCTGGTTCAGCATTTCCTGGGTCGGGCCGTCCGGGGCGCAACCGTAGCCGGACGGTACGATGCTGCGCGCGCGGTAACGGCCGTCGGCATCGGTGACGATGCGCCGGCGCAGGTTGTAGTCCGACTGGCTCTTGTCGAAATACGAGTAGTTGCCCTGGGTGTTGGCATGCCACAGATCGACGGTGGCACCTGCCAGCGGCTTGCCGTCCGGGCCGGTGACGCGTCCCTCTAGGAACATGGTCGTGGCGACGCCCTCCTCGCTGCCGTCGTCCATCCGCACTTCACCTTCGGCAATCGGCGCGCCGGCGACGTAGAGCGGTCCTTCGATGGTGCGCGGGGTGCCGCCGGTCAGGCCGATCTGAGCGTCCTTGGCATCTTCCAGCAAGTCGAGGAAGTGTTCGAGGCCAAGCCCGGCCACCAGCAGGCCGGCTTCGTTGCGCCCGCCGAGACGGTTGACGTAGTCCACCGCCTTCCAGAATTCGTCTTGGGTGACTTCCAGGTCTTCGATGATCTTCGCCGCGTCGACCAGGATGCGCTGGGTCAGGGTCTTCATGCGGGTGCTGCCCTGGTCGTTGTTGAAGCCGCTGGCTTCCTTGAAGAACTGCTGGATGGCGTCGGTGTGGGAGATTTTCACGGTCATGGCTCAGGCCTCATCTTGTCGTTGTGGTATCGCGGGTCGCTGGCCGGCGGACACCGGCCTTTTCAAGTTCGATCAGCTGTCGTTTTCACGAATCGAGGATGGGTGCCGGCACAGCGGGTCGACCTCGATTTCCATGTAGGGGAACAGCGGCAGCTGCATCAGGGTGTCGTGCAGCTCCTGCACGCTGGCGACGTCGAACACGCTGTAGTTGGCGTACTGCCCGGCGATGCGCCACAGGTGGCGCCACTTGCCCTCGCGCATCAGGCTTTGCGCCAGTTCCTTCTCGTCGGCCTTGAGCTTGAAGGCCTTGCCCGGGTCCATGTCGACGGGCAGTTTTACGGTCATCATTACGTGGAACAGCATCTTTTCAACCTCCGTTTACTGGCGGGCAAAGAACGCCAGGCGCTCTTCGTCGAGGGTCAGGCCAAGGCCCGGCGTGCGCGGCACTTCCAGTTGGAAATCGCGATAGACCGGCGCCTCTGTGACGATTTCTTCGGTGAGCAGCAGCGGGCCGAACAGCTCGGTGCCCCACTGCAGTTTGTTCAGCGTGAGGAAGGCATGCGCCGAGGCCAGGGTGCCGATGGCGCCTTCAAGCATGGTGCCGCCGTACAGCGCGACGCCTGCGGCTTCGGCGATCTGCGCGGTGCGCAGCACGGCACGTGGGCCGCCGTTCTTGGCGATCTTCAGGGCGAAGATGCTGGCGGCGCCGTCGGCGGCCAGGCTGAAGGCGTCCTCGACGCTCTCGATGGACTCGTCGGCCATGATCGGTGCCGGGCTGCGCCCGTTCAGGCGAATCTGACCGCTGCGGTTGATCCGCGAGATGGGCTGCTCGATCAGATCGATGCCGTTGTCGCCTAGGATGCGGCAGGCCCGCAGCGCCACCGACTCGTCCCACGCCTGGTTGACGTCGACGCGTACGCCGGCGCGCTCGCCGAGCGCCTGCTTGATGGCGATGACGTGCTTGAGGTCGGCATCCACTTCACCGGCGCCGATCTTCAGCTTGAAGAGGCGATGGCGGCGGATATCGAGCATGCGCTCGGCCTCTTCGATGTCCTCGGCCGTGTTGCCGCTGGCCAGGGTCCAGGCGACTTCCAGGCTGTCACGTACACGGCCGCCGAGCAGCTCGCTGACCGGCAGCCCGAGGCGCTTGCCCTGAGCGTCCAGCAGCGCGCTTTCGAGGCCGGACTTGGCGAAGGTGTTGCCCTTGGCGGCCTTGTCCAGGCGCAGCATGGCGGCGTTGATGTTGGCAGCCTCCTGCCCCACCAGCAGCGGGCCGAGGTGGCTGTCGATGTTCTGCTTGATGCTTTCTGGGCTTTCGTTGCCGTAGGCCAGGCCGCCGATGGTGGTGGCCTCGCCGATGCCTTCGATACCGTCACTGCAACGCAGGCGGATGATCACCAGCGTCTGCTGCTGCATCGTGTGCATCGCCAGCTTGTGCGGGCGAATGGTCGGCAGGTCGACGATCAGCGTCTGGATGCCTTCGATCAGGACTGTGCTCATGTGGTGCGTTCCCTTGAGTGCGTTAGGTCAGGCTGGCGCCGGACGCCAGGGCTGCCGGGCTCGCCTGGGCGCGGCCGGCACTAATGGCGAACAGGGTCATCGCCAGCGCGGCGATCACGCCGGGGATGGCGAAGGCCATGAAATTCAGCTGCAGCGGCAGGTTGATGCCCATCAGCGCGCCACCGAGCAGCGGCCCGACGATGGCGCCGTTGCGGCCGATGCCCGAGGCCCAGCCCAGGCCGGTGGAGCGGATCGACAGGCCGTACAGCTGCGCGGCGCCGGCGTAGAGGAGGATCTGCGTGCCGATGGTGGTGGCCCCGGCGACGCCGATCAGCAGGTAGAGCACCGGCATCGGGCTGTTGAAGCCGAGCAGGCTGATCGAGACGCCGGCGGCGATGAAGAAGCCGATCATCACCTTGGTCAGGTTGTAGCGGTCGCCCAGGTAGCCGCCGAGGATGGCCCCGGCCATGCCGCCGAAGTTCAGCGCCAGCAGGAACGACAGGCTCGAACCCAGGCTGTAGCCGGCGTTGGCCATCAGCTTCGGCAACCAGGAGCTGAGCGCGTAGACCATCAGCAGGCAACAGAAAAACGCGACCCACAGGCAGAGGGTGCGCAGCGCCCGGCCGTCACGGAACAGCTCCACCACCGAGGCGCCGGACTGCTTCGCCTCGCTCATGAGCAGCAGATCAGCGGCGCCGACCTCATGCTGCGGGTCGACGCGACGGAGCAGTGCCCGCGCCTGTTCGGTGCGCCCCTGACGCACCAGGAAGCCGATCGATTCGGGCAGGTAGCAGAGGATCAGCGGCAACAGCAGCAGCGGCACGGCGGCAGCAAAGAACATGGACTCCCAGCCGAAGCGCGGCAGCATGAAGATGCCGACGCCCGCCGAGAGCATGCCGCCCACCGAATAGCCGCTGAACATGACGGCGACCAGGGTGCTGCGCAACCGCTTGGGCGCGTACTCGTTCATCAGCGCGACGGCATTGGGCATCAGCCCGCCGCAGCCAAGCCCGGCGATGAAGCGGTATATGCCAAATTCGGTCGGGCTGGCGGCGAAACCGTTGAGGATGGTGGCGCCGGAGAACAGCGCAAAGCAGATGGCGATGCCCTTCTTGCGCCCGATGCGATCGGACAGGCTGCCGAAGGTCAGCGCACCGAACATCATGCCGAACAGCGCATAGCTGCCCAGGGCACCGGCTTGCAGCGGGCTCAGGTTCCATTCCTGCATCACCGACGGCAGCACCACGCCATAGATGAACAGGTCGTAGCCATCAAAAATCAGCAGCAGCGCGCACAGCGCCATGACCATCCAGTGGAAACGGTTGAAACGCGCGTTATCGATCGTGTGGGTGACATCTATCGTTCGCATGGCATCTGTCCTTTCTTTTGTTTTTGTTGTGAACAACGGGTGCAGCGGCGATCGGCGACCGTGGCCGCCGGCCGGGAAGATCGTCAGCCGAGGTCGCCACCACCCACCGGCAGGGTCACGCCGGTGATGTAGGACGCGTCGTCGGAGGCGAGAAACAGGATGGCGCCGGCCTGCTCGTCGACTGTCCCGTAGCGTTTCATCAGCGATGAGTCGACGGTCTGATCGACGATCTGCTGGTACCAGATCTTTTCCTGCTCGCTCTGCTCGGCGGCGTTGCGCGGTATGCGGCGCGGCGGCGCCTCGGTCCCGCCCGGCGCGGTGGCGTTGACGCGAATGCCGCGCTCGGCGTTCTCGAAGGCCAGGCACGCGGTCAGCGCATTGACGCCGCCCTTGGCCGCGCCGTAGGGCACGCGATTCAGGCTGCGGGTGGCAATGGAGGAAACATTGACGATGGCGCCCGCGCCCTGTTCCAGCATGTGCGGCAGTGCGGCGTGGCAGCACCACAGCGTGGGGAACAGCGAGCGCCGCACCTCGGCCTCGATTTCGTGTTCCTGGTAATGCTCGAAGGGCTTGGCCCAGATGGTGCCGCCGACGTTATTGACGAGGATGTCGAGGCGGCCGAAGCGCGCCTTCGCCGCGGCCATCACCCGATGGCAATCGGCGAACTGCTCGAGATCAGCCGTCAGCGTCAGCACCTCGACGCCCTTCGCCCCTAGCTCATCGGCGAGTTCATGGACCAACTCGGAGCGGTCGACCAGCACCAGCCGGCCACCCTCTTCGCCGATGCGCTCGGCCACGCGGCGGCCGATGCCCTGGGCCGCGCCAGTGATGACAGCGACCTTGTTCTGAAAACGTGTGTTCATCTACCCAACCTCTGGAATGGCGAGGGATTCGGTGGGCAATGCGGCGCAGTTGCCCACCCTACGGCTGGCGAATCAGGCGCTGGCGGCAAACTTCTCGTAGTAGAAGTTCGCCGGCTCCAGCCCCTGCTCGCGGATAAACCCGCTGACCGCCTCGACCATCGGCGGCGGGCCGCAGAGGTAGATATCCACTTCACCGTCATTCAGGTGCTTGGGCTCGATGTGCTGGGTCACGTAACCCTTCTGCGGATAGGCGCTGTCCGGGCTGGCGACGCAGGCGCTGTAGGTGAAGTTGGGGATGCGCGCGGCGAAGGCTTCGAGCTTGTCCATTTCCACCAGGTCGTGGTCGTGGGTGACGCCGTAGATGAGGTGCAGCGGATGCTCGCTGCCGTGCTCGGCGATCTTCTCCAGCATCGCGGTGAACGGCGCGAGGCCGGTGCCGCCGGCCAGTAATAACAACGGCCGCTTGATCTCGCGCAAGTAGAAGGCACCGAGCGGCCCGGCCAGGTTGACGCTGTCGCCGGCCTTGGCAAGGTTGGTCAGGAAGCTGCTCATCAGCCCGCCCGGCACGTTACGGATCAGGAAGCTGACTTCGCCGTCCTTCTGCAGTGAGCTGAAGGAATAGGCGCGGGTCTGGTCGCTGCCGGGCACCTGCAGGTTGACGTACTGCCCGGGCAGAAACGCCAGCTGGTTCAGCGATTCGCCCTTGATCGACAGCGCAATGGTGCTCTCGGACAGCTGCTGCACATTGCTGATGGCAGCCTGGTAGTTGGCCTGCTGGGTCTTGCAGATGTCCGAGGCGGCCGGCACGCGAATCACGCAGTCGCTTTCGGCGCGCATCTGGCAGGTCAGCACATAGCCCTGCTCGACTTCGGCTTCGCTCAAGGCGTCCTCGATGTATTCCTCGCCGAGGTCGTAGCGGCCGCTCTCGGCGAAGCACTTGCAGGCCCCGCAGGCGCCGTCACGGCAATCCAGCGGGACGTTGATGCCCTGGCGGTAGGCCGCGTCGGCGACGGTTTCACCGATGTTGGCGTCGATGAAACGGGTGACGCCGTCTTCGAAGTTCAATGCGATCTTGTGAGTCATGGCGGCGCCCTCAGAGGTGGTACACGTCGATCATCTGGCGGATGTAGTCGTTCTTCAGCACGACCTTCTTGGCCTTGATCAGCGGGTTCTCGCCGCGGGTATCGAGGGTGTAGAAGCTGGTGCCGTAGAAGTGGTCGACCGTCTTGTAGCGAAAGCTCATCGTGTGCCAGTTGAAGCGCAGCTTGCAGACGCCATCGGCCTGCTCGAGCAGTTCGAGGTTGCTGATGTTGTGGCTCGTGCGCGTGTCCGGAATGGTCGCGCTGGAGCGCTCGGTGCGGATGCGGAACACCCGGTCTTCCAGGCCACTGCGGTTGCCGTACCAGATCAGCGAGATTTCGCTCATCGGGTCCTGGGTCAGCTGGTCGCGGTCATCCCAGGCCGGCATCCAGAAGGTGGCGTCCGGCGCATAGAGTTCGAGCCAGGCGTCCCAGTCCTTGTCGTCCAGGTAGCGCGCCTCGCGGTAGAGGAAGTCGCGCGCGGCGTCGTAGGAAAGCGTCATCACGCGCCCTCCACGTGGATCAGCTGGTCCTGCTCTTCCTTGAGCCCCTTGATCATTTGCTGCTGCCAGTAGTGGTGTTGCAGCACGAACAGGCCTTCATCCTCGGTACGTACGCCGCTCATCAGCGGATGCAGGTCGATTTCCTGCGCGCCCTCGTCAGCGCCGTCGATCCAGTGCTTGGCACCGCGGGACATGTCGTTCCATTCCATCGCCCGTCCGGCGAAGCCCTGCTGGCAGGCGCGGAATTCTTCCAGGTCGTCGGGGGTGGCCATGCCGCTGACGTTGAAGAAGTCTTCGTACTGGCGGATGCGGCGGGCGCGGGCTTCGGCGCTCTCGCCCTTGGGTGCGATGCAGTAGATGGTGACTTCGGTCTTGTCGACGGAGATCGGCTTGGCGATGCGCAGCTGCGAGCCGAACTGGTCCATCAGGTACAGATTCGGGTAGAGGCAGAGGTTGCGCGAGTTTTCGATCATCCAGTCGGCCCGTGCCTGGCCGACCTCGGCGATCATCTCGTCGCGGCGGGCGTACAGCGGGCGGTCTTCCGGGTTGTCCCAGCGGGTCCAGAGCAACAAATGGCCGTTCTCGAAGGAGTAGAAACCACCGCCCTTCTTGCCCCAGCCGCCGGCGCTCATGGCGCGGATGTCGTCACCGGCCTCTTTCAGCTTTCGCTGCTGCTGGGTGGCGGCGTAGTTCCAGTGCACCGCGGTGACGTGGTAGCCGTCGGCGCCATTTTCGGCCTGCAGCTTCCAGTTGCCTTCGTAAACATAAGTGGACGAGCCGCGCAGCACTTCGATGCCGTCCGGCGACTGGTCGACCACCATGTCGATGATCTTCTTCGATTCGCCGAGGAAGTCCTCCAGCGGCGCCACGTCCTCACGCAGGCTGCCGAACAGGAAGCCGCGGTAGGACTCGAAACGGGCGATCTTCTTCAGGTCATGAGAGCCGTCGCAGTTGAAGCTGTCCGGGTAGCCAGCTTCCTTCGGGTCCTTGACCTTCAGCAGCTTGCCCGAGTTATTGAACGTCCAGCCATGGAATGGGCAGGTATAGGTCGCCTTGTTGCCGCTCTTGAAGCGGCACAGCATGGCGCCGCGATGGCTGCAGGCATTAATGAAGGCGTTGAGTTCGCCCTCCTTGTTGCGGGCGATGAAGATCGGCTGACGACCCATCTGGGTGGTGTAGTAGTCGTTCTTCTCGGGGATCTGGCTCTCGTGAGCGAGGTACAGCCAGTTGCCCTCGAAGATGTGTTTCATCTCCAGATCGAACAACCGAGGGTCGGTGAACATCTCGCGCCTGCAGCGAAAGACGCCCTTCTCTGTATCTTCTTCGAGCAGCGAATCAAGGTAGTCGAATCCCAGGGACATGGCCGGGGCCTCCATTGTTATTGTGTCTACGTGATGAAGGCTACGGCGCGGCAGGCGGCATCAATATCCGCTTCCTGCAGGACCTCTATCCGTTTTCTGCAATGGGAGGGCGGCGCGGGAAACTGGACGGGCAGCGCACACTGACGGGCCGGATCGGCGCGGTCGGAGCCGGTTCATTACCGCAGGGGGGAAGCAGGCGGAGCCGACGCCGGCCGTCGTGCCGGCGCGGCGAGGCAGGAGTCAGCGGGGATTAAGGACGGCAGCGATACACTGAACCAGCGCATCCTGATCGAAAGGCTTGGCAAGCCGAGGCAGCGAGCCGCCCAGGCCGCCCAGCTTGTCGGCGTAGCCGGTAGCCAGGACCACTGGCAGGCTCGGGTAGCGATGGCGGATCAATTCGGCCAGTTGCGAGCCGGTCATGTGCGGCATGGCCTGGTCGGTGAGCACCAGCTGGACGCTGCGCGTGGCAAGGATTTCCAGGGCTCGCTCGGCCGAGGTGGCTTCGAATACCTGGCAACCGAGGTCCTCGAGCATCGCCGCGGTGGTCATCAGGACCAGCGGGTCGTCGTCCACCGCCAGCACGCTGATGGCCAAGGGGCCGTGGGGGGCGCTCGGCAGCGGCCGTTCCAGCTCCGCCGCTGGCGGGGCCTCGGCGGCCAGCGGCAGCCAGAGTTCAGCGGTGGTGCCGGCGCCCTTCTGGCTCTTGAGCACCAGCCGGCCGCCGGACTGCGCCGCCAGGCCATGAACCATGGACAGCCCGAGGCCAGTGCCCTTGCCGACGCCCTTGGTGGTAAAGAAGGGTTCGGTCGCCTGGTCCAGTGTCGCCTGGTCCATGCCCTCGCCTTCGTCGGCCAACGCCAGGCAGACGTATTTACCTGGCGCGAGCGGCCCTTCGCGACCGTCCAGCCGGCGCTCGTGGGCCGAGATGGTGACCGTGCCGCCGTCGGGCATGGCGTCGCGGGCGTTCACCGCCAGGTTGAGCAGCGCCAGCTCCATCTGGTTGGCATCCGCCAGCACTGGCTTGAGCGACAGCGGGAAGCGGGTCTCGACCGCGATGCGTGGGCCCAGCGACTGGCGCAGCAGATCCGCCATGCCGCGCACCAGCGCGGGCAGGTCGACCAGTTCGAGGTGCAGTTCCTGGCGCCTGGCAAAGGCGAGCATGCGCTGGGACAGGGAAACGCCGCGCTCGGCGCCCTGGATCGCGTTGTCCAGCAGCGGCACGAGCCGCGGATCGCCGTCGACCCGCCGGCGGACGAGCTCCAGGCCACCGAGCACGGCCATCAGCAGATTGTTGAAGTCGTGGGCGATGCCGCCGGTCAAGCGGCCGAGCGATTCCATCTTCTGCGACTGGAACAGCGCCTCGCGGGCCTTTTCCAGGGCACGCTGGGCCTCGACGCTTTCGGTGATGTCGCGGGTGACCTTGGCAAAGCCGAGCAACACACCGGACTCGCTGCGGATCGGGTCGACCACCACGTTTGCCCAGAACCGCGAGCCATCCTTGCGCACCCGCCAGCCCTGGCTTTCGAAGCGGCCGTCACGCAGGGCCGCGGCCAGGCCGCGCTGGGGCGCGCCGCGCTGCCGGTCTTCCTCGGTAAAGAACACTGAATAATGCTGGCCGATGACCTCGTCGGGTCGGTAGCCCTTGATGCGCTGCGCGCCGGCATTCCAGTTAGTGATGATGCCGGTCGGGTCGAGCATGTAGATGGCGTAGTCGGTGACGCTCTGCACCAGCAGGCGGAACTGTTGCTCGCTCTGCTTGAGCGATTCCTCGGCGAGCTTGCGCTCGGTGAGATCGCGGGTGACCTTGGCGAACCCGATCAGGCTGCCGTCCGGCGCCCGCATCGGATCGACCACCACGTGGCACCAGAAGCGCGAACCATCCTTGCGCACCCGCCAGCCCTCGCCTTCGAAACGCTCCGTGGCCGCCTGCTCCAGGGTGCGCTGCGGCATGCCGGCCGCGCGGTCCTCGGCGGTGTAGAAACGGGAGAAGTGCTGGCCAAGGATTTCCGCCTCTTCGTAGCCCTTGAAGCGCCGGGCGCCGGCGTTCCAGCTGACCACGGTGCCGCTGGCATCGAGCATGTAGATGGCGTAATCGGTCACCGAGTCGATCAGCAGGCGATAGCGATCGAGCAGCTCGAGTGGTGTGGTCGAGGAGGCAACCCCTGGCATGCAATACCCCCGGTCGAATGATTGAGTCGCGATGATGACCGGTACAGGCCCGAAAGGCACGCGCCGGCAATCGCGCTACCACCTGCATAGGCACCTGGCGCTGCCGAGAGTTCGGCGCCGGACCCACAACGCGGCGGGGTTGGCCCGGGCTGTGCGGCAGGTCACAGCCTGGCCGGGGGAGAGGCGCCGGTCGATCGGCTAGTGATGCTTGCGCAGGGTGTCGGATGGGAGCTCGCCAAAAACGCTCTTGTAGCTCTCGGAGAACCGCCCGAGGTGAAGGAACCCGTAATCCATGGCGATCTCGGTGATGTTGCGCACCCGGCCCGAGGGATCGCTCAGGCGGCCGTGAATCTGTTCGAGCTTGCGCTGGCGGATGTAGGACTTGGGCGTGGTGCCGGCCTTGCGTTCGAACAGCAGGTAGAGCGAGCGCGGGCTCATGTTCGCCAGTTGCGCCAGCTGTTCGATGGAGATGTCCTGCTTGAGGTGCTCGTCGATGTAGTCGGTGATGCGTCCGAATGAAGGACAGCTGTCGCCCAGCGGTTCGCGCAGGATGTTGTTGGCCAGGGTGCAGAGCAGCTTGGAGGCGATGACCCGGCTGTACTGCTCTTGCAACTGGGGCACGCAATGCTCGGCCTCGGCTTCCTGGCAGATCAGCCCGAGCAGGCTTTCGATGCCGTCGAGCTGCCTCAGGTCGTAGCGGCTGGCGGCGAAACGAATGCCCTCCCCCGGCGCGCGCCACTGGTTGTCGGCGCAGGCCTTCTCCAGGAACGAGGTGGGCAGCTTGACGATGAGCTTTTCACAGTCGTCCGAATAGGTCAGGTCGACCGGGTCGTCCGGGTTGATCAGCAGCAGCTCGCCAGGGGTGAAGCAATGCTCCTGGCCGCGGCCACGCCAAAGGCAGTGCCCGCGTTGCAGCAACTGCAGGTGGTAGATGGTTTCCAGTGCCGGCGAGGTGACGTGCACGCTGCCACCGTAGCTCAGCTTGCACAGGTCGAGCTTGCCGAACCGGCAGTGGCTCAGGCTCGCCTGGGGCCGGCCGCTGCGTGGCAGCTGGATGCAGTGCGCACCGACGTGCTGGTTGACGTACTCCGACACCGCATGGGGGTCGGCACGCTCGAAAATCCGGCTTTTCGCATTCAGCAGACTGTCCATCACAAGGCACTCTCGTTGTTCTTGTCGTTGTTCTTGTCGTTGTTGCTGTCCCGGGCCGGGGCCGGCGAATCGCAGCGCCCCGCCCGCACCTGTCCTGGCCAGGCGAACTGCCCGCGGGTAAGGCCTCCGGCTGCCTGAAGCATAGAAGATCGCGCCAGGCCGGACAGCGCCGACGTCCGGTAACCGCACGTTTTCAGCCCTCCTGCGACCATCGGATGGCGGCGCCAGGGTCGCCGATCAGGCAGGGCACCGAGGGAAGTGAGGCGCGGCACACAAGGTATCGGCGATGGCCTGGGCGGCGACCGACAACTGGTGTCCCGGCTTGGTCAGGATGCCCACCGGCCGCTCGATCACCGGATCACCCAGCGCGACGCAGCGGGCACCCAGTTCGAGCATCTGCTCGCGGCACAGCGCCGGAACCGCACTGACCCCCAGGCCGCTGGCGACCATCCGGCCAACCGTCGCGAGCTGGTGACTCTCGAACTGCACACGAAGCTGGCGGCCACGCGGCCGCAGGTGCTCTTCAAGCATGACGCGTACCGTCGACGGCCGTTGCAGGGCGATGAAGGGTTGGCCGAGCAAGGCGTCCCAGCTCAGCTCGTCCACGCCGGCCAGCGCCGAGTCGGCCGGCACCACCGCCACGAAACGGTCGACGTACAGCGGCGTGAAAGTCAGCGGCGTGCTCGGCTCGGGCTCGAAGGCGATGCCGATTTCCACCTGGCGGTCGCGGACCATTTCCATCACCTGCTCGTTGATCACGTCGTGCACCGTGACGCTGATCGACGGGTAGCGATCACGAAAGGTGCGTAGCACCGCCGGCAGCAGGTTGCCCGCGAAGGACGGCATCGAGGCCAGCGCCACCCGGCCCTGCTGCAGGGTGAAGCGCTGGCGCAGTTCATCCTCGGCGTTGTCCCAGTCGGCCAGCAGGCGGCGTGCCAGGGGCAACAGCGCCTCGCCTTCAGGCGTCAGCGCGACGGCCCGGGTGGTGCGGCTGAACAGGCGGCCACCGAGGCCGTCTTCCAGCGCCTTGATGGTCAGGCTCAGGGCCGATTGCGACAGGTGCAGGCGTTCGCCGGCCTGGGCGAAGCTCAGTGCCTGGGCCACGGCGAGAAAGGCACGCAGTTGTTTGACTGTCATCGAATCGGGTTTCCAGGTGAGGAAGGCAGCGCTGTTTGTTTAGTTTTATCAATCAATCACGCTTAAAAATCAACTTAACAAATACAGCCAGCGGAGGAACACTCGGGACTCGGCTCAACGGGCAAACCCAACAACAAGAAGGAAAGGTTTATGGCTGGTTTCGACAAGCGCGTGAATTCCTATGCCGAGGCACTTGAAGGCCTCGAAGACGGCATGACCGTTCTAGCCGGCGGCTTCGGCCTGTGCGGCATTCCAGAAAACCTGATCGCCGAAATCAAGCGCAAGGGCACCCGCGATCTGACCGTGGTTTCCAACAACTGCGGCGTCGACGGCTTTGGCCTCGGGGTACTGCTGGAGGATCGGCAGATCCGCAAGATGATCGCCTCCTACGTCGGCGAAAACGCGCTGTTCGAAAAACAGCTGCTCAACGGCGAACTGGAGGTCGAGCTAACGCCCCAGGGCACGCTGGCTGAGAAAATGCGCGCGGGCGGCGCCGGCATTCCTGCTTTCTATACGGCCACCGGTTACGGTACGCCCATCGCCGAAGGCAAGGACGTCCGCGAATTCAACGGGCGCCCACACATTCTCGAGCATGCCATCACCGGCGACTTCGCCATCGTCAAAGGCTGGAAGGCCGACCGCTACGGCAACGTCATCTACCGCCACACCGCGCAGAACTTCAATCCGCTGGCTGCGGCCGCCGGCAAGATCACCGTGGTGGAGGTCGAGGAAATCGTCGAACCCGGCGAGATCGACCCCACCCAGATCCACACGCCCGGCATCTACGTTGACCGCCTCATCTGCGGCACCTTCGAAAAGCGCATCGAAAAGCGCACCGTCCGCAGCTAATCAAAAGAATAAGAGGAACAGACCATGGCACTGTCTCGTGAACAAATGGCCCAGCGCGTCGCCCGCGAACTGCAGGACGGCTACTACGTGAACCTCGGCATCGGCATCCCGACCCTGGTCGCCAACTACGTGCCGGAAGGCATGGAAGTGATGCTGCAGTCGGAGAACGGCCTGCTCGGCATGGGCGCCTTTCCCACCGAGCAAGAGCTCGACGCCGACATGATCAACGCCGGCAAACAGACCGTGACCGCTCGCGTGGGCGCGTCCATTTTCAACTCCGCCGAATCCTTCGCGATGATCCGCGGTGGCCACATCGATCTCACCGTACTCGGCGCTTTCGAGGTCGACGTGCAGGGCAACATCGCGTCCTGGATGATTCCCGGCAAGCTGGTCAAAGGCATGGGCGGCGCGATGGATCTGGTCGCCGGTGCCGAAAACATCATCGTGCTGATGACCCATGCCTCCAAGGATGGCGAGTCCAAGTTGCTGCCTAAGTGCACGCTGCCATTGACCGGAGCCGGCTGCATCAAGCGCGTACTCACAGATCTGGCCTATCTGGAAATCGAGAACGGCGCCTTCGTTCTCAAGGAGCGCGCCCCGGGCGTGAGCGTCGAGGAGATCGTCGCCAAGACGGCCGGTGAGCTGGTAGTCCCGGATCACGTCCCGGAAATGCAGTTCGCCTGATCGGCGTCGTTCGAGAGCCTCGGATGCGCGCAGCGCATGCGAGGCTTTTCCCGTTTCGGATTGGAGAACTTTTCATGCAAGACGTCGTTATCGTAGCCGCCACCCGCACCGCCATCGGCGCCTTCCAAGGCAGCCTGGCCAACATTGCCGCGCCGGATCTGGGCGCTGCCGTGATCAAGCGCCTGCTCGAGCAGACGAAGCTCAACCCTGCCGAAGTCGACGAAGTCATTCTCGGCCAGGTACTGACCGCCGGCTCCGGGCAGAACCCGGCGCGCCAGGCCTCGATCAAGGCCGGCCTGCCACATGCCGTGCCGTCATTCACGCTGAACAAAGTCTGCGGTTCGGGTCTCAAGGCGCTGCATCTGGCGACCCAGGCCATTCGCTGCGGCGATGCCGAGGTGGTCATTGCCGGGGGTCAGGAAAACATGAGCCTCGCGCCCTATGTGCTGCCCAAGGCGCGCACCGGGCTGCGCATGGGCCATGCCGAGCTAGTCGACAGCATGATCAGCGATGGCCTTTGGGATGCCTTCAATGATTTCCATATGGGGATCACGGCGGAGAACCTCGTCGACAAGTACCAGATCAGCCGTGAAGCGCAGGACGCATTTGCCGCGTCATCACAGCAGAAGGCCGTCGCCGCCATCGAGGCCGGGCGTTTCAACGACGAGATCACGCCCATCGAAATCCCTCAGCGCAAAGGTGATTCGCTGCGTTTCGACACCGACGAGCAACCGCGTGCCGGCACCACCGCCGAGTCACTGGCCAAACTCAGGCCAGCCTTCAAGAAGGACGGTTCGGTCACCGCCGGCAACGCCTCCAGTCTCAACGACGGCGCCGCGGCGGTGTTGCTGATGAGCGCCGATAAAGCCAAGGCTCTCGGCCTGCCGGTGCTGGCGACGATCAAGGCCTACGCCAACGCAGGCGTTGACCCAGCAATCATGGGGATTGCGCCGGTCTCGGCCACCCGTCGCTGCTTGGACAAAGCCGGCTGGTCGCTCGACGAGCTGGACTTGATCGAAGCCAACGAGGCCTTCGCGGCCCAGGCACTGTCCGTGGGGCAAGAGCTCGGCTGGGATGCGAGCAAGGTCAACGTCAACGGCGGCGCCATCGCCTTGGGCCACCCCATCGGCGCATCGGGCTGCCGCGTGCTGGTCACGCTGCTGCACGAGATGATTCGCCGCGACGCGAAAAAGGGCCTGGCCACGCTGTGCATCGGCGGCGGCCAGGGCGTCGCGCTGGCCATCGAGCGCGCCTGACGCCACGCGGGATCTTGTAGGAGCAGGTTCTACCTGCGATCACCGCCACTACCGCGGTTGAAGCCAGAGGTCGCAGGCAATGCCAGCTCCTACAGGCGGCGGCTCTATGTAGGAGCAGGTTCTACCTGCGACCGCAGCCACGACGGCGGTAGAAGCCCTGGATCGCAGGCAGCGCCAGCTCCTACACGTCAGCCTCTCAATGACAACCACTAGAAGAACCAATAAAAACCAAGGACCAATCCATGCTCAATGCCATCACTTCAGCGAGTGTGAAGCTCGTACAGCGCTACCTCCCCTCGCCTTTCGTTTTCGCCATCCTGCTCAGCCTCATCGTCCTCGCCGCCAGCATGCTGGTCACCGGCCAGGGCCTGCCCGCCATGGCACAGCACTGGGGCACCGGCTTCTGGAACCTGCTTACCTTCGCCATGCAGATGGCGCTGATTCTGGTGACCGGCCATGCGCTGGCCAGCGCCCCCTTGATTCATCGCTTGCTGGCAAGACTGGCACGAAGCGCCCGTACGCCCGGGCGTGCCGTGGTGCTGGTCACCCTCGTCGCGCTCGCCGGCTCCTGGATCAACTGGGGTTTCGGCCTGGTGATCGGTGCGGTGTTCGCCCGCGCGCTCGCCCGTGAAGTCAAAGGTGTCGACTATCCCCTGCTGGTCGCGGCAGCCTATTCGGGCTTCCTGATCTGGCACGGCGGGCTGTCCGGCTCGATCCCGCTGTCGCTGGCTACCGGCGGTGCGGACCTGGAGCGCATGAGCGGCGGCGTGATCACGGGCGCCATTGGCGTCGGCGACACCCTGTTCACCGCCATGAACCTGACCATCATCGCCCTGTTGGTCATCGGCCTGCCGCTTCTCAATTGGGCGATGCACCCGAAAGACCCCAAGGTCGCCGACCCGTCACTGCTGGCCGACCCTGCGCATGAGCCGCTGCCGCGCAACACGCTGGCCCAGCGGATGGACGACAGCCGCATCCTCAACCTGATCATCGTTGCGCTGGCTGTGGTGTATTTCGGTTTCTACTTCGCCGAGAACGGCTTCGCCCTCACGCTGAACATTGTCATCGGCTTGTTCCTGTTTATCGGCCTGGCACTGCACGGCTCGCCAGAACGCTACATGCGCGCGGTGCAGGACGGGATCGGCGGCATCAGTGGCATCGTCATCCAGTTCCCCTTCTACGCCGGGATCATGGGCATGATGGTCGGCGCCAATGCCGACGGGTTGTCACTGGGCAAAGAGATCACCGACACCTTCATCGCCTGGTCGTCGGCCGACACCTTCCCGGTGCTGGCCTTCCTCAGCGCCGGACTGGTCAACGTGTTCGTGCCGTCGGGCGGCGGCCAGTGGGCGGTGCAAGGCCCGATCATGCTGCCGGCCGGCCAGGCGCTGGGTGTCGCACCCGCCGTCACCGCCATGGCGATTGCCTGGGGCGACGCCTGGACCAATATGATTCAGCCGTTCTGGGCCCTGCCCATCCTTGGCATCGTCGGCCTCGGCGCTCGCGACATCATGGGTTACTGCCTGCTGATGCTCGTGTACTCGGGGCTGGTGATCGCTGGTTGTCTGTATCTGTTCGGCTGATTGCCGGCCGCGGGCTGCGGGTTGCGGCCCGCGCCATGGTGCCGGCTGTTCGCCGCGGGGCGCGCCTCCATGAAAGCAGCACGGTGCCGGACCGGCCTGGCCGGCACCCGCCATTGGCGATTTCAAAGGTCAGCACTGGCGCCGTGCCTGAACGAGCAGGCTCGAAAGGCTGTGTTAGCGCCCCGAAGGCAGCGGTCTTTGCTGAGATCAGCACTCGTCATGCGCGCAGCAAACGCTGCTGATGGTGACGCCCGAACCTAGACCGTGGGGAGAGGCTTGCCCCTGGATCTGGCGAATATCAGCGAAGGTGGAAAGCGCCATCTTCCCTGCGAACCGCTGCAGGTCGGTAGGCCGGCGCTTAGCCCAGGCGCGCAGCCGGTGAAGAACCTGTCCGCTGAGGTCGCCGGCATCGGAGCGCCTCGGTGGCCTGGTGAGCCGACAGAAGAAAGGGTCGCGGAGGAGAGAGGCGGGGGTTTCGGATTTCGGGCGATGTCGCCGAGCGGCAGCAACGCCCTTTCCTATGCTGACCGCAGAGGGATCAGCGTTTGGTGGTCATCTGCCGGCGTTCGTAGTCGACGATGCGCTGGCGGTAGTGTTCGATGGTCTGCGCCGTCAATACGCTGCGCTGGTCATCCTTGAGCTCACCGTTGAGTTCCTGGGACAACTTGCGCGCCGCCGCGACCATGACGTCGAACGCCTGCTTGGGATGCCGCGGGCCCGGCAGACCGAGGAAGAAGCTCACCGCCGGCGTGGTGAAGTGGTCGATGTCGTCCAGATCGAAGGTGCCGGGCTTGACGGCATTGGCCATGGAGAACAGCACTTCGCCGTTGCCCGCCATGCTCTCGTGGCGGTGGAAGATGTCCATCTCACCGAACCGCAAGCCGCTTTCGAGGATGTTCTGCAGCAACGCGGGGCCACGGAAGCCGTGCGAATCGCGGGAAATCACGTTGATCACCAGCACTTCCTCGACCGGCGGCAGGTCCTGGTCGGCTTCGTTGGCTGTTGCGTCGGTCTCGTCGAGCACCGGGTCGAGCAGGGTCGGCACCGGCTCGTCGTCGCTGGAAAAATGCAGGTCGCGCTGCTGCGGTTCCTGCGTGCGGCGCTTGCCGCCGTCGCGCGCATCACGCGCACTCATCGACGGCAGCGGCTCCTCGTCGAACGAGGGCTCCTGGGCCCGGCTCACGACGCGCGGGGGGCCCAGCAATTCAGTGGATTCGTCCTCGTCGGGAAGGCTGTTCGCGATGTTGCGGTCCAGCTTGAATTTCAACTTGCCCTTGCTACCACGCATACGCCGCCAGCCATCGAACAGAATGCCGGCGATGACAATGATGCCGATGACGATCAGCCACTCGCGCAGACCGATATCCATTAATGCTTGAACCCCTGAAATCGATGATAAAGACGTGAACGTGCAGCCGTTGAACAGGCCCATCCACGCATCGTAAAAATTGCGCCTAAACTAGCACGACGAACGGTCGATGTGCACCGCTCGCCGTGGCTCTTTTATTACCCTGCCGCCCTGTTGATCGCCGCCGCGGCGCACCCGTCAGGCCTCTGCGAGGGCCACTGCCTGTTCCACATCCACGGCGACCAGCCGCGAACAACCCGGCTCGTGCATCGTCACGCCCATCAGCTGGTCCGCCATTTCCATCGCGATCTTGTTGTGCGTGATGTAGATGAACTGAACCGTTGCCGACATTTCCTTGACCAAGCGTGCATAGCGGCCGACGTTGGCGTCGTCCAGCGGCGCATCGACTTCGTCGAGCATGCAGAACGGCGCCGGATTGAGCTGGAAGATGGCAAACACCAGCGCCAGCGCGGTCAGTGCCTTCTCGCCACCCGAAAGCAGATGGATGGTGCTGTTTTTCTTGCCCGGTGGTCGCGCCATGATCGCCACCCCGGTATCGAGTAAATCTTCTCCGGTAAGTTCCAGATAAGCGTTGCCGCCGCCGAATACCTTGGGAAAAAGCGCCTGCAGCCCGGCGTTGATCTGGTCGAACGTTTCCTTGAAGCGGTTGCGGGTTTCCTTGTCGATCTTGCGGATGACGTTTTCCAGCGTATCCAGCGCCTCGGTGAGGTCGTCGTTCTGGGCGTCGAGGTAGCGCTTGCGCTCGGATTGCTGCTGGTACTCGTCGATCGCGGCGAGGTTGATCGGGCCGAGCCGCTGGATTCGGCCGTCCAGGCGCTCGAGTTCGCCTTCCCACTGCGGCTCGCCGGCGTCGGCCGGCAAGGTCGCGAGTACGCCGTGCAGGTCGTAACCGTCCAGGTGCAGTTGCTCCTGCAAGGCCTTGCGCCGGATGTTCAGCCCCTGCCATTCCATGCGCTGCTGCTCCAGCTGGCCGCGCAGCAACTGTGCCTGCTGCTCGGCCTGGGTGCGGCGTTTCTCGGCGTCGCGCAGCTCGCGGTCGGCATCCTCCAGCGCCAGCCGCGCGAGCTTGAGTTCTTCTTCCACGCCCATACGCCGCTCAAGCAGCTCCTCGAGTTTCATGCGCAGCTCATCCAGCGGCGCCTCGCCTTCCTCAAGGTTCAGGCAGAGCTGTTCGCGGCGCTCGACTGCGCGCTCGAACTGGAGCTCAAGGCGTTCCAGCGCCTGGCGAATGGAGTCGTGCTGGGCATTCAGGGAGCCAACCCGCACCGCCAGCTGATGGGCCTGATCCTTGTGCTGTCGAGCTTCCTGGCGGACGCGGTCGAGTCGCTCGCGAATAACGTCGCGGCTCGCCAACAGCGATTCGCGCTGTTCGGTGTCCGTGGCCATGGCATCCAGTGCATCCTGCAGGTACAGGCGCGACTCGCCCAGCTGCTCGGTCTCCAGTGCGCGTTGTTCGGCCAGTTCAGCCAGTTCCTCGTCCAGCCGCCGACGGCGCAGGCTCAACTGCTCCAGCCGGGCCTGGCTCGCCGACAGCTGCGCCTGGCGCTCGGCCTGCTCGCGCGACAGCGCCTGGTGCTGGTGGCGCAGCTGCTCGCGCCGCTGTTGCTCATCGCGCAGCGTGGCGCGCAACTGCTCATGGCGCTCGGCATGCTGCGCCAGGTGCGCGGCAAGAACGTCGCGCTCGGCCTGAAGGCGGTCGAGCTCCTGGCCGCGGGCGAGCAACCCGGACTCCGCCTCGCTGGCGCGTCGCACGCGCAGGAAATGCCGCCCGACCCAGTAACCGTCGCGGCTGATCAGGCTCTCGCCTTCGGCCAACGAAGCGCGCGCCATAAGCGCCTGGTCGAGATCCTCGACCGGCCTGACCCGGCCCAGCCAGGGTGCCAGGTTGAAGGACGACTCGACCTTGTCGAGCAAACTGCCGCGGGCAACGGCGCCGACCGGCGAGCCGCTGACCAGGCGCAGGTCGCCCTGGTCGAAACCGCCCAGGTCCAGCCCGTCGAAGTGCTCGACGCGCACGGCCTGAACGTCGGCCCCCAACACGGTTTCGACCGCCAACTCCCAGCCCGGCTCGACCCGCAACCCGTCGGCCAGGCGCGGCAGGCTGTCGAGGCCGTGCTCGCGCAGCCAGTCGGAGACGCCCATTCCAGGGTCCATGGCGGCCTGCTGCAGGGCTTCGAGCGAGGCGAGACGCCCCTCGAGTCGCTGCAGGTCGCCCTGCGCCTCGCGCTCGGCGGCGACCACCTGCGCCAGCTCAACACCCAGGGTTTCCAGCGTCTGGTCGGCCTGGGCCTGGGTGGCAGAGAGGCTCTCGAGCGCCTGGTCGCCCATCGCCAGTTGCTCGCCGAGTTCGCTGGCGGCCAAGTCCTCGGGGTCGTCGGCGAGTGATGCGCGCTCCTGCTCCAGACGCCGTTGGCGCTCGACCAGCCGCTCGAGGTTCTGCTCAAGCTGGGCGATCCGCGCCTGCTGCACCTCGGCGGCGCGGCGCGGTTCGGCGCTGCGCTGGTTGAACCCCTCCCACTGCTCCTGCCAGCGCTGCATCTCGGTTTCCGCCAGCTCCAGTTGTGCCGCAGCCTCTTCGGCTGTCGCCGCGGCTAGCTCCTGCTCCGGTTCGAGCATTGCCAACTCCTCGCCAAGGGTGGCGAGCAAGGTGCGATCGTGGCCGAGGTGCGACTCGGCCTCCTGGCGCGCCTGTTCAGCCTCGCGCAGGTCGTCCTGCAGTTGCCGCAGCCGCTGCTGGCCGTGCTGGATGCTCTGCTCGACACGGGCGATGTCGCCGCCCACCGAGTAGAAGCGGCCCTGTACGAGATTAAAACGCTCAGACAGGTCGTGATGCCCATCGCGCAGCCGCTCGATGCTGGCATCGGCATTGCGTTGCTCGGCGACCAGCGCCTCGAAGCTGACCTCCTGGTCACCGATCATCTGCTCGCGCACACCCACCTGTGCATTCAGCGCCTGCCAGCGAAGGGCTGACAGCTGCGCCTTCAGCTGGCGCTCCTCGGCCTTGTACTGCTGGTATTTCTCCGCGGCCTGCGCCTGACGGTGCAGGCGCTCGAGCTGGCGTTCGAGCTCTTCGCGCAGGTCGGTCAGGCGGGCGAGGTTTTCGTGGGTGCGACGGATGCGGTTCTCGGTCTCGCGGCGGCGCTCCTTGTACTTGGAGATGCCGGCCGCTTCCTCGATGAAATTGCGCAGGTCCTCGGGTTTGGCCTCGATGAGCTTGGAGATCATCCCCTGCTCGATGATCGAGTAGCTGCGGGGGCCGAGGCCGGTGCCGAGAAAGATGTCAGTGATGTCGCGGCGGCGGCATTTCACGCCGTTGAGGAAATAGGTGTTCTGCGCGTCACGGGTGACCCGGCGGCGGATGGAAATCTCCGCGAAGGCGGCGTACTCACCGGTCAACGAGCCGTCGGAGTTGTCGAAGATGAGCTCGATGCTGGCCTGGGTCACCGGCTTGCGGGTGTTGGAGCCGTTGAAGATGACGTCGGTCATCGACTCGCCGCGCAGGTTCTTCGCCGAGCTCTCGCCCATCACCCAACGCACCGCGTCGATGATGTTGGACTTGCCGCAGCCATTGGGGCCGACCACCGCCGCCATGTTGCTCGGAAAGCTCACGGTGGTGGGGTCGACGAAGGATTTGAATCCGGCGAGCTTGATGCTTTTCAGGCGCATGCGGGCCTGTCCTTGGCATCAGCGGGGGGATGAACAAGCAGAGTCGCCGTGAACATCGGGAGTCCTGGGGGCGGTGGGCCGGGAAAATCGGCGGAGTTTATCACGCCGGTTTTGGTGGCCACCGGTTTCGGGACGGATATGCGAAGGGGTCGGCGGTGGGCTGAAACCCACCCTACGCGGCTGGGGCCACCGGGGCGGATGTGCGCCAGGGGTCGCAGGTAGAGTCAGCCGCCGGTCATGCTCATGAAGCGCACCACCTGCACCTGTTCGTCGGTCCGGAATTCGTGCTTTTCGGGCTTAAGCTGCAGCGCATCGACCAGCGCATGGCGCAGTCGCTCGCTGTCGCCCGGGTAGCGGCGCATCAGTGTCTTGAGGTCCAGCGCGCCCTCGTGGCCGAGACAGAGCACCAGCTTGCCTTCGGCGGTCACCCGGACCCGGTTGCAGCTGCCGCAGAAGTTGTTGCTGTGCGGGGAGATGAAGCCCACCTGGGTGTCGCTGCCGGCAACCTGCCAATAACGCGACGGCCCGCCAGTGGTATGGCTGCTGCGAACCAGCGCGTGGCCCGTCTCGATGCGCTCGCGTACCTCTTCGCTCGAACAGAAGGTGATCTGCCGCTCATGGCTGGAGACGTTGCCCAGCGGCATCTCCTCGATAAAACTGATGTCCAGCCCGCGGTCGACGGCAAAATTCACCAGGTCCAGCACTTCGTCGTCGTTGCGGCCCTTCTGGATCACGCTGTTGAGCTTGATGCGCCTGAAACCGGCCGCACGCGCCGCGTCGATACCCTCGATCACCTGGTGCAGCATGTCGCGCCGGGTGAGCTCGGCGAAACGCTCGCGCCTGAGCGAATCCAGGCTGATATTCAGGCGCCTGACGCCGGCCTCGCGTAGGGTCCGGGCCAGCACCGGCAGTTGCGATCCGTTGGTGGTGATCGCCAGGTCTTCCAGCTCTTCGCGCGCCCCCAGGCGCGCCAGCAGGCTCGGCAGCCCCTTGCGCACCAGCGGCTCGCCGCCAGTGACCCGAATCCGCCGGACACCCAGACCGATGAAGGCGTCGGCCACGGCGTAGAGTTCCTCGAGGGTGAGGATCTGCGCGCGCGGCGCGAAGACCATGTCCTCGCTCATGCAGTAAGTGCAGCGAAAATCGCAGCGGTCGGTTACCGACAGCCGGAGGTAGGTGATGCGCCGGCCGAACGGATCGACCAACTGGGAATCTGGCATGTCGCTCTCCAACGGCGTGATGCTCAGGCAAGACTATGCCGTAACGGGCCAAGAGGCAAAGCGGCAGCCCCTTACCGTCGGCACGATGATCGAACGGCATCACCGGCGCGGCGGACGAACCTCGCACGGTGGTGTCGATGTCTATCTGACCGAACAGACGCCAGTGCGTGCGGTGAACGGCCCGGACCGTTTGCCCGCGGCAGGCCAGGATAGGGATACTGTCCCGTCAACGAACGCCTGGAGCCAATGCCCATGGACAATGACGCCCTTCGATCGATGGGTTGGCGCGAACGCCTGTACGTCATCATCTTTTTCACCAATACCTCGGCCGGCAAGCGGTTCGACACCTGGCTGCTGGTGATCATCTTCGCCAGCCTGGTGGTGGTGATGTTCGACAGTATCGCGGTGTATCGGGCACGCTACGGCGACCTGCTGGCCGGGCTGGAATGGGTATTCACTGCCATTTTTGCGGTCGAGTACCTGCTGCGTATCTATTGCCATCCGCAGCCGCGTAAATACGTGTTCAGCTTCTACGGCGCCATCGACCTGCTGTCGGTGCTGCCGGCGTTCATCGCCTTGGTCCTGCCGGATTCGCAATACCTCATCGTGGTCAGGGCGATTCGCATGCTGCGGGTGTTCCGCGTGCTGGCGCTGACCCATTACCTGAGCCAGGCCACCTTTCTGCTGGTCGCGCTGCGCGGCAGCAAACAGAAGATCGTCGTATTTCTGCTCAGCGTAACCACCATGGTGCTGATCTTCGGCACGCTCATGTACGTGATCGAGGGGCCGGAGAACGGCTTCACCAGCATTCCGATGAGCATCTACTGGGCGGTGGTCACGATCACCACCGTGGGCTTCGGCGACATCGTTCCGCAAACGGCGCTGGGCAAGGCCGTCGCCGCCCTGACGATGATCACCGGCTACTCGATCATCGCGGTGCCGACTGGCATCTTCACCGCCGAACTGGCCACTGCCATGCGGACCGACAGCCTGCAGCACCGCTGTCCGACCTGCGAAAAACTCGCCCATGAACCCAATGCGGCATTCTGTAGCCGTTGCGGCACTCAGCTGTTCAAGCCCAAGGAAGCGCCACAGAGCGATGCGAGGCACGATGAAGGGGACAACGGCGACGCGCATTGAGAAATGCGCACCGCTAGCCGACCGGCCTTCGCTGTGAAAATCGGTGAAACAAGGCATCGCCTGTGGCATACGAACCGGCCCGGCAGGGGGAGGTCACACGTTCTGACCTGACGCGGGCCGGACGGAGACCCCCATGCCGCTGCTCAAACTGCTGCACTTTGCGGGCCTGCTGTGCTGGTGCGGCACCCTGCTCTACCTGCCTGCGCTGGTCGCGGCCGGTACCCGGCAGACCAGTGCGCTGTTCTACCGCGACCACGCCCACCTCACGCGCATGGTCTTTACCCTCGTCGGTACGCCTGCGGCGCTGGTCACCATCGGCTCGGGCACGGCGCTGTTCCTGCGTGATGGCATCCTCGCCGGCTGGTTGATCGTCAAACTCAGCACCGTCGCCGGCATGGTGCTCTGCCACGCGCTGTGCGGGGTCATGGTGCTGCACATCGAACGCGCGCCGGAGCACAGCGTCAGCCTGCGGTGCCTGGTGCTCGGTATCGCCATCGCTGCGCTCATCACCGCAACGCTGTGGCTGGTGCTGGCCAAGCCTTTCTGACCCCCGTTCGAGAGGACCGGCCATTGCCCATGCGCGAACGAATCAAGCCCCACTGCACCGCCGGATCAGACTTTTTCCACGTCGACCCCGACCGCATGCTCGTAGACCAGCCGGCCACCCAGATAGGCGGCCAGGGCGATGAGCACGGCGGTGGTCGCCGACAGGTACAGCCCCCAGAGCTCCATGCCGCCAGCCTGGTTCTGGTAGCGCAGCAGCCAGTTCAGCGACGCGAGCGAGAGCATCATCACGGCAAGGATGGCATGACACCACGCGGTAATTTTCAATCGAATTTCGCGCACTGTGAGCAGATCGACCAGACCGAACAGGCTGGCAATCCAGCCGCCCAGGGCACCGACGCCGGCCAACCAGAGCCCGGCACGCCACCAGAACTCGTCCAATGTCCAGAGATGGGCCAGATCGACTGGCAACAGGCCGGTCAGCGCCGCAACTGGAAAGTGAATCAGCATCGGGTGCAACGGATGGCCCGCGATCGCCGCGCGGCTGTGGATGGAATCGTCATGCTTGGCCATTCGGTGCTCCAGCGGCAGGCAGGGAAAGGGATGGCGCACCGTTCAAGACGGACCGGCAGCCTCTTGAAATGGACCGCCATGGCGCTGGCAGTTCCTTTGCTGAGCGCCTGCGGTGGTCCGCTGTCCGCACTCGACCCAGCCAGTCCGATGGCGCAGCAGGTGGCGAACGTCTGGTGGGGCATGTTTGCGTTTGCCACGCTGGTGCTGGTCGCAGTCAGCGCGATCTGGATCTATGCGCTGGCCCGCAAGCCGCGAGAAACCAACGAGCAGGACGCCGACAAGATCAACCGCCGCTGGGTCATCGGCGGCGGCATCGTGCTGCCCAGCCTGAGCATCATCGTGCTGCTGATCTTCGGCATTCCCACCGGGCGCAGCATGTTGCCCCTGCCGGTTACCGGCGAGCAGCCGCTGCGCGTGCAGGTCACCGGGCATCAATGGTGGTGGGAAGTCCACTACCCCGACAGCGGCGTAACCACCGCCAACCAGCTGATCATCCCGGCCGGACGGTTGATCGACGTGGAAGTCACCAGCGCTGACGTCATTCATTCATTTTGGGTACCGCGCCTGGGCGGCAAGATGGACATGCTGCCAGGGCGCACCAACGTGATCCGGCTTGAGGCCGGGCAACCGGGCGTTTACTACGGCCAATGCTCCGAGTTCTGCGGCTTGCAGCATGCCCGTATGAAGCTGCACGTCGAGGCGCAGCCCCCTGCCGCGTTCGAGGCATGGACCGCCGCACGCCAAGGGCTCGCCTACGACCGGCCCGCCGAGGGGCAGGCCGGCCAGATATTCGCCGCGCGCTGCGGGCAGTGCCACCGGGTCGCCGGCATCACTGACGGCGAGCGCGCGCCCGACCTGTCGGACCTGGCCACACGACCGAGCCTGGGCGCCGGCGTCATCGACAACGACCGCGAAGGTCTGCGCCGCTGGCTGCGCGAGCACAAGACCCTCAAGTTCGGTAACGGCATGCCCGCCCACGATGACATCCCCCCGCAAACGCTCGACCAGATCGCCGCCTGGCTGGAGACGCTCGCCCCATGAATCCAACCATCAGGGACACTGCCCCCTGCACCGACCCGGACCAGTTACACGACCAGTTCAACGAGGTCTGGGGCAACCCGCGCGGCTGGCGAGCGCTGACCATCGTCAATCACACCAGCATCGGCCTGCGCTTCCTGATCACCGGCGGCGTGTTCTTCCTCATCGGCGGCCTCATGGCCATGCTGATCCGCACCCAGCTGGCGATGCCCGGTTACGTGCTGATGGAGCCGGAGGTGTACAACCAGGTCTTCACCATGCATGGCTCGGTGATGATGTTCCTGTTTGCCGTGCCGATGATGGAGGGCCTGGCGGTCTACCTGATCCCGAAGATGATCGGCGCGCGCGACCTGATCTTTCCGCGGCTCTCGTCGCTTGGTTACTTCTGCTACCTGTTCGGCGGCATCATCCTGCTCTCCAGCGTGTTCCTCGGCGTCGCACCGAAGGCCGGCTGGTTCATGTACACGCCGCTGTCCAGTTCCTCGCACATGCCGGGCGTGAACTCGGACTTCTGGCTGCTGGGCATCACCTTCGTGGAGATTTCCGCCGTGAGTGCCGGGGTGGAGCTGGTCGTCTCGATCCTGCGTACCCGCACTCGTGGCATGGCGCTGCACCAGATGCCGCTGTACGCCTGGTACATCCTGGTGATGGCGCTGATGATCGTCTTCGGTTTCCCGCCGCTGATCCTTGGCAGCATCCTGCTGGAGCTCGAGCGCGCGGCCGGGTTGCCCTTCTTCGACACTGCCAAGGGCGGCGACCCGGTGCTCTGGCAGCACCTGTTCTGGCTGTTCGGCCACCCCGAGGTCTACATCATCTTCCTACCGGGTGCGGGGATCGTCTCGACGCTGTTGCCGGTGTTCTGCCAGCGCCCGCTGGTGGGCTATCGCTGGGTGGTGCTCGGCGTGCTGACCACCGGGTTTCTCAGCTTCGGGCTGTGGGTCCACCACATGTTCACCGTCGGCATTCCGGCGCTGGCGCTGGGCTTCTTTTCCGCGGCGAGCATGCTGGTCGCGATTCCAACGGGCGTGCAGATATTCGCCTGGATCTCCACGCTCTGGCTGGGCAAACCGGTCTACCACGTGCCAATGCTCTGGCTGGTGGGCTTTCTGATCGTCTTCGTCTGCGGCGGCCTGACCGGCGTGATGGTCGCCCTGGTGCCCTTCGACTGGCAGGTCCACGACACCTATTTCGTCGTTGCGCACATGCATTACGTGCTGGTCGGCGGCATGTTCTTCCCGCTAATGGCCGGGCTGTATTACTGGCTGCCGCACTTTTCCGGGCGCATGCCCTCGGTGCGCCTAGGGCGCTGGGGCTTCTGGTTGGTGTTCATCGGTTTCAACACCACCTTCCTGATCATGCACTGGACCGGCCTGATGGGCATGCCGCGGCGCGTCTACACCTATGACAGCGGGTTGGGCTGGGACTTGCCGAACCTGATCTCGTCGATCGGCAGTTTCATCATGGCGATCGGCATCGGCACCGTGCTGCTGGACATCATCCTGCACTTCCGCTTCGGCCAGCCTGCCAAGACCAACCCGTGGAACGCCGATACCCTGGAATGGGCGACCGCGCTGCCGCCAAGCCCGTACAACTTCGTCAGCCTGCCGGACGTCACCACCCGGCATCCGCTCTGGCAGGACCCCGATCTGCCGAACAGCATAGCGCGCGCCGAACACGCCCTGACCACCATCGATCATGGCCGCCGCGAAACCTGGGGCTCCGATCCACTGACCGGCGAAGGGCGCGAGATCATTCACTTGCCCGGCAACAGCTGGTGGCCCTTTGTGGCTGCCGTGTTCCTGGCAGTACTGTGCCTGAGCCTGCTGAACAAGGTTTATCTGCTGGCGCTGATCGCCAGCGTGGCAACGCTTGTCGTGCTGTTCCGCTGGTCCTGGGAGAACGGCGCGCACCCGGCCGCCGCGCCTGACGCGCGCACCCAGCCGGACGAACCGCCGCTGCATTCGCGCACCTTTGACGGCCCCGGACTCTGGGGCATGGGCGTGACGCTGCTGGCCAACGGCACCATGTACCTTTCCCTGTTGTTCGGCTGGTTTTATCTGTGGACGGTATCGCCGCAATGGCAGGTGCCGCCGCAATCGGAACTCAAGGGATGGCTGTTGCTTGTCAGTGCGGTACTCATCAGTGTCGGGACCTACTGGATGCGGCTGCTTCCGGCGCGGCTGCGCCGGGGCGATGGCGGTCGCCTGTTGCTCAACCTGGCCGCTGTCGCAGTCATTGGCACGGTGCAGTGGGCCGCCCTGCTCTGGGTGCTGCTGAGTGCCAACCTGCGGGTCACCGCCACGGCGCACGATGCGGTGATCTTCGTCATCCTGGCCTACGCCCTGATCCACTGCGGCTTGGCGACCATTCTCACCCTGCTGCAGGCGCTGCGCGTTCGCTACGGCTATGTCGGCGACAAGGCCCCCTATGAAGTCGTGGTCGTCGAGCAGCTCTGGTACTACAACCTGGCGGTGGTCTGGAGCGCGTACGCCGCCGTGGTCCTGCTGCCACCGGCGTTGGGAGGTATCTGATGGACTATCGCCGCACCTCGATCTTTCACCCGATGCAGATTCCGTTCGGGCTGGCTATCTGGAGCGTCTGGTTCGCCACCATGTATGGCTCGCACGCTGTGGTCTGCGCCATAGCGCCGCCAGATCCGGACAAGGGCGTCTTCAACTGGCTGAACATCAGCTTTGCCGCCGGCACGCTGGTGGTCGTCGGCGCGCTGCTCTGGCTTGGCCGCCGCGCATGGAAACTCTCACGCCCACCACATGACCTGAACGAGCGCCAGGTGTTCGTCACCAAGGTCGCATCAGGGATCCATTTCATCGCGGCGCTGGCGACGTTTTTCATCGGGCTGCAGCTGGCTTTCCTGCCGCCCTGTGTCTGAACGGGCAACTGGCCGCGTGGCGCTCAGTCGGCTTTCTTGCGAATCCAGTACAGGTAGGTGCCGTCGCCAGCGTGCTGCTGGATGAGCTCGTGGCCGAGAAACACGCAGAACTTGGGGATGTCGCGCTGCGTCGACGGGTCGGTCGCGATGACCTTGAGCAGCTCGCCAGCGCCCAGTCCGCGCACCTTGTTGTGCAGCATCATCACCGGCTCGGGACAGTTCAGGCCGCTGGCGTCGAGCACCGCGTCGGCAGTCAGTTCAGCAGAATGGGGCATCGCAGGCTCCTCGTTCGGGTCGGCATTGTGGCTCAGGCGGATCGGGCGGTCACGCGTCTCGCCTCACTGGCGCCGCAGGTGGCAGGTGACTTCCTCGCGGTCGTGGTACAGCTGCTTGCAGCCGATGCTCGCCTTCACCCCTCGTTCGGCAAGCCCGTCGGCGATGCGTTCCAGCAGGCGCTTCACCTCGGCATAACGCTGTTTCATCGGCAGCTTGAGGTTGACCACCGCCTCGCGGCACAACCCTTCGCCGATCCAGGTTTCCAGCAGCGCGGCATTTTTCGCCGGTTTCTCGACGATGTCGCAGACCATCCAGTCCACCGGGCGCTTTGGCCGAAAGGCGAAGCCGTCGGCGCGGTAATGGCCGACCAGGCCGGACTCCAGCAGCGCTTCGTTGATTGGCCCGTTGTCCACGGCCATGACCTCGATGTCGCGGTTGACCAACTGCCAGGTCCAGCCACCGGGCGAGGCGCCCAGATCCACGGCGGTCATCCCCGCGGCCAGTCGCGTGTCCCACTGATCGCGGGAAATGAAATGGTGCCAGGCTTCTTCCAGCTTGAGCGTCGAGCGGCTCGGCGCCTGGCGAGGAAATTTCAGACGCGGAATGCCCATCGGCCACATTGCACTGTTATCGGCTTCGGCAAGGCCGAGAAACACCTCGCGACCGCTCTTGAAGGTCAACAGCAAGCGTGGCCCATTGTGCCCTTCCTTGAGTCGCCCGGCCTTGATCATGGCCTTGTGCAGCGGCCCCTCGAACTTGCGGCAGAAATTCGACAGCTCCTTGCCGTCGTTGGTGTCCAGCACCTCCAGCCAGACGCTGCCGAGCACCGGGCAGGCCTGCAGGCGCGCCAACAGCACGCCGATGCGATCGGTTTCCGGCAGTTCCAGCCACTCGCCTCGCGCCCACTGCCGGACAAAGATCAACCGGGCGAAACGCACGCCCTGCATCAGCCGCGCCGCACCATCGGCGTCGTGGCAGACGAATTCCGCACAGGCCGTGCCGGGTTTGGCGCGGGCGTAGCCGGCGACGCCAACTCGCGCCGCCTGGTCGCTGATCTCGGCGCAGACCTCATTCTCGAAGCCGGGCCGGCAGTGCAGCAGCAATGTGTTCATCGGTACCTGTCCTCATGGCCGGCGCGTCTGCGCCAGACGCCGCGGGCAAAGCGGCGCATGATAGCCGACTGGGGGAACCTGCGGCGTGTCGCTCCGGTCCAGTGAACAGTTGCTCAAACCGTGACGCCGCCTGGCAGCGCTGCGGGCACCGGCGCGACGACGCCCCTGTCGGCCGGCTCTGTCCGGCCTGCCGCGTGGCGAAATGCAGCGCCTGGGACTAACTTCTAACCAGCGCGCCCTACCCCAGCCAGCCCGATCATACGGACGCAAGGAGAGACGAATGCCTTCCCTGGACAGCCTGAACTGCCGCCGAAGCCTGGACGTGAACGGCAAGACCTACCACTACTACAGCCTGCCGGAGGCGGCGAAGCAGCTGGGCGATATCAGTCGGCTGCCGACCTCACTGAAGGTGCTGCTGGAGAACCTGCTGCGCTGGGAAGACGGCACCACGGTGCAGGCCGACGATTTCACCTCACTGGCGGTCTGGCTGAAGACCCACACCTCCGAGCGGGAGATCCAGTACCGGCCCGCCCGCGTGCTGATGCAGGATTTTACCGGCGTGCCGGCCGTAGTGGACCTCACCGCCATGCGTGACGCGGTGTCGCGTGCCGGGGCCGATCCCCAGCGCATCAATCCGCTGTCGCCGGTGGACCTGGTCATCGACCACTCGGTGATGGTCGACCATTTCGGCGACCCGCAGGCGTTCGGCCAGAACGTCGAGATCGAGATGCAACGCAACGGCGAGCGCTACGAGTTCCTGCGCTGGGGCCAGCAGGCATTCGACAACTTCCGTGTGGTACCGCCGGGCACCGGCATTTGCCACCAGGTCAACCTCGAGTACCTGGGCCAGGTGGTCTGGACCAAGGAGGAAGACGGCGACACCATCGCCTACCCTGACACCCTGGTCGGCACCGACTCGCACACCACCATGATCAACGGCCTCGGCGTGCTGGGCTGGGGCGTTGGCGGCATCGAGGCCGAAGCCGCCATGCTCGGCCAGCCGGTGTCGATGTTGATCCCCGAGGTCGTCGGCATGCGCCTGACCGGCAAGCTCAACGAAGGCGTGACCGCCACCGACCTGGTGCTGACCGTCACCCAGATGCTGCGCAAGCACGGCGTGGTGGGCAAGTTCGTCGAATTCTTTGGCCCTGGCCTGGATCACCTGCCCCTCGCCGACCGCGCCACCATCGGCAACATGGCGCCCGAATACGGCGCCACCTGCGGCTTCTTCCCGGTCGATCAGATCACCATCGACTACCTGCGCCTGACCGGGCGCGACGAAGACCGCATCGCCTTGGTCGAGGCTTACAGCAAAGCCCAGGGCATGTGGCGCGACACCGAATCGCCCGACCCGGTGTTCACCGCCACCCTGGAACTCGACCTCGCCGAGGTCAGGCCCTCGCTAGCCGGGCCCAAGCGCCCCCAGGACCGCGTATCGCTTGAGGATATCGGCGCCAATTTCGACCTGTTGCTGGAAACCAGTGGCAAGTCTCAACAGGCCGCCAGCTCGGTGCCGGTGGCCGGCGAAGACTACGGCTTCAAGCACGGCGCGGTAGTGATCGCCGCCATCACCTCCTGCACCAACACCTCGAACCCCAATGTACTAATGGCCGCCGGCCTGGTCGCGAAAAAGGCGCTGGAGCGCGGCCTCAAGCGCGCGCCCTGGGTGAAATCATCCTTGGCCCCGGGCTCCAAAGTGGTCACCGACTACCTTGAGCGCGCCGGATTGACTACCTACCTCGATCAACTGGGCTTCAACCTGGTCGGCTACGGCTGCACCACCTGTATCGGCAACTCCGGCCCGCTACCGGACGCCATCGGGCAGGCGATCGCCGACAACGACCTGGTGGTCTCGTCGGTGTTGTCCGGCAACCGCAACTTCGAAGGCCGCGTGCATCCGCTGGTCAAGGCCAACTGGCTGGCGTCGCCGCCGCTGGTGGTGGCCTTCGCGCTGGCCGGGACCACGCGAATCAACATGGAGAAAGATCCGCTGGGCTACGACGAGCAAAACCAGCCCGTCTACCTCAAGGACATCTGGCCGACCAGCGCGGAGGTGAACGAGGCGGTCAGCAAGATCGACGGGCAGATGTTCCGCACCCGCTACGCCGACGTGTTCAGCGGCGACGCGCACTGGCAGGCCATCTCGGTCACCGAAGGCGACACCTACCAATGGAACAACAGTTCCAGCTATGTTCAGAACCCGCCCTTCTTCAATGACATCGGCCAGCCGTTGCAGCCGCCGCGAGACGTGGAGAACGCGCGCATCCTCGCGCTGTTCGGCGATTCCATCACCACCGACCACATATCCCCGGCGGGGAACATCAAGGCCAGCTCGCCGGCCGGCCTGTACCTGCAGCAGCTCGGGGTGAAGCCCGAGGACTTCAATTCCTACGGGTCGCGACGCGGCAACCATGAAGTGATGATGCGCGGGACCTTTGCCAACATCCGCATCAAGAACGAGATGATGGGGGGCGAGGAAGGCGGCAATACGCTGTACCAGCCCGGCGGCGAACGGCTGTCGATCTACGATGCGGCGATGCGTTACCAGGCCGAAGGCGTGCCGCTGGTGGTCATCGCCGGCAAGGAATACGGCACCGGCTCCAGCCGCGACTGGGCGGCAAAGGGTACCAACCTGTTGGGCGTCAAGGCCGTGATCGCAGAGAGCTTCGAGCGGATCCACCGCTCCAACCTGATCGGCATGGGCGTGCTTGCCCTGCAGTTCGTGGGCGGCCAGACCCGCCAGACGCTTGGGCTGACCGGCAGCGAAACCCTGTCGATCCGCGGTTTGGGTGCCGACGTCAAGCCGCGCCAGCTGCTGACCGTCGAGGTGAGCCGCGACGACGGCTCGCAGGCGAACTTCCAGGTGCTCTGCCGCATCGACACGCTCAACGAGGTCGAGTATTTCAAGGCCGGCGGCATCCTGCATTACGTGTTGCGGCAGCTGATCGCGCACTGATCGCCCGCGTGTCACCCAAACCCGTTGCCGCTCGTGCGGCAACGGGTTTTTTGTCGCGCGGGCTTTAGTCCTTTGCTTTCCAGCCGTTACGTAGGCTAGCAGAATGGTCACTAGATTGACGTCAAATTGACATCATCGCGTGATGGGTCTCACACGAGACCCGCTCCAGAATCATGAATGTGGCGTCCAGCCACTTGGAAAGCCAGGCGTACCCATGCGAAAAAACTTGCCCGTCACCCAGCGCGAATACGCGTTTCCCGACCAGCAACGGCTGATCTCCACCACTGACTTGAAAGGGAGGATCACTTACTGCAACGACATCTTCGCAGAGGTCAGTGGCTTCGAGCGCAACGACCTGATCGGGGCCCCGCACAACCTGATTCGTCATCCCGACGTGCCATCGGCTGTCTTTGAACATATGTGGACCACCTTAAAAGGTGGCAAACCCTGGATGGGGATCGTCAAGAACCGCCGCGCCGATGGCGACCACTATTGGGTCAATGCCTATGTGACGCCCGTGCTGGACATGCAGCGCCAGGTGATCGGTTACGAATCGGTACGCACCAAGCCCACCCGGGAGCAGGTGCAGCGGGCCGAATCGCTCTACGCGCGGCTCAACGGCGGCAAGAGTGGCGTGCCACGACGCGACGGCCTGATACCCGTGGCCGCCAACTGGCTGCCCTTCATCGTTGTCAGCCAGGCAGGCTTTTTGGTTGGCGCGTATTTCGACCATGCGGGTGGCTTTGCCTTGGCGGCAGCGCTGTCGGTGCCGCTCGGCCTGCTCGGCCGTCACTGGCAGATGCGCGGCATGCGCCGGCTGTTGAGCCTGGCGGAGCAATCCACCAGCGACCCGCTGATTGCCACCATGTACACCAGCAGTCACGGTGTCGAAGCACGGCTGGAAATGGCGATGCTCAGCGAGCACGCCCGGCTCAAGACCTGCCTGACCCGTCTGCAGGACAGTGCTGTGCAATTGCAGCAGCAGGCCAGGCGGTCGGATGAGCTGGCGCACAGCTGCTCGGACGGCCTGGCGCGCCAGCATCATGAAACCGAGCAGGTCGCCACGGCGATCAACCAGATGGCCGCCACGACGCAGGAGGTGGCCGGCAATGTCTCGCGCGTGGCCGAGGCCACCGAGCAGGCCAACCAGCTGGCGTCCCGCGGCCAGGGCATCAGCACCGAAACCCGCAAGGCGATCGAACTGCTGGCACGCGCCGTCACGGAAACCGGCGATGCAGTCGCCGCCCTGGCGCAGAACAGCGATGAAATCGGCAGCGTGGTGGACGTGATCAAGAGCATCGCCGACCAAACCAACCTGCTCGCCCTCAACGCTGCCATTGAGGCTGCGCGCGCTGGAGAAAGTGGTCGCGGCTTCGCGGTGGTCGCCGATGAGGTTCGGCAACTGGCCCAGCGCACCACGGCCGCCACCGGCCAGATCCATCAACTGATCGAAACGCTGCAGCAGCAGGCCCGACAGGCGGTGAATACGACCGAACAGGGCCGTGAGCAGGCGAGCCGTGGGGTCGAACGCGTCGTCGATGCCGACCAGGCGCTTATCGGCATCAGCGAAGCCGTCGCGCGGATCATTGACATGACCGCTCAGATCGCCTCTGCCACAGAGCAGCAAAGCGCCGTGGCAGACGAGATCAGCCAGAACGTCGGCAACATTGCCCGTCTCGCCGACCAGACCACCGGCGATGCGCAGCGCTCGGCACTGCTGTCCGAGGACCTGGCGGCGACCGCTCAGTCGCAGTACAGCCTGGTCGAGCGCTTCAACCGCTGAGGCGAACGAGCCCGGCCGGGCAGGTCATTCCGACGATCTGTCCGGCTGCGAGAGAAAGGCGGCGACTCGATCCGCGGCGCGCTCCAGATGTTCGTCATGGCTGAAGCCTGAGCGTTTCAGAGGCTTGAGGTCATGGTCGGCAGCGTCCAGCCATTCGATCGTAATCGCTGGCGACAGCCGGTAACCGGCAACCGTCTCGCGATTGCCCAGCGCATCGCGTTCGCCCTGAACGATCAGCGTCCGGGTTCGCAATCCGGCCAGGTGCGCGACACGGGGCTTGTCCTGCTTGCCCGCGGCATGGAACGGATAGCCCAGGCAGACCAGCGCATCGGCGCCCAATTCATCGCACAGCAGGCTGGCCATGCGCCCGCCCATGGACTTGCCGCCGATTGCCAGCGGGCCTGCGGTTTGCTGTCGCACCGCCTGATACACCGAGCGCCATTGTGCCAATAGCCGGGCCTGCGGTTCGGGTGGTCGCCTGCGCCCGTCTCCTCGTCGCGCAGCCATGTAGCTGAACTCGAAGCGGTACACCGCCACGCCCCGTGCCACCAGCAATTCAGTCATCCGCTGCATGAACGGACTGTCCATCGGCGCCCCTGCACCGTGCGCCAGGATCAGGCTCGCAGCCGGCGCTCCGCGCGGCTGATCGGCCCTGACGAACGGAATTTCACCGCCCTGCGAGTATTGATCGGCGTCAATACCGGCCAGTTGCCCATTGCCCATCCTTGCCCCCGCTTTCTGATGAAAGAAATGTCTGCTCAGCGCACCAAAAAAACATGCTCATTACCGTGGATGGAAGCCCATACATGAACACAGCAACCAGTACCGCCTACAACTATAAGGTGGTCCGCCAATTCGCCATCATGACGGTGGTGTGGGGAATCGTCGGGATGGGGCTCGGCGTTTTCATCGCATCGCAATTGGCCTGGCCGTTTCTCAATTTCGACCTACCCTGGACCAGCTTTGGCCGCTTGCGCCCACTGCACACCAACGCGGTGATTTTCGCCTTTGGTGGTTGTGCGCTGTTCGCGACGTCCTACTACTCGGTCCAGCGCACCTGCCAGACCACGCTGTTCGCGCCGAAACTGGCGGCCTTCACCTTCTGGGGTTGGCAAC
The DNA here is from genome assembly GCA_002339675.1 of Stutzerimonas stutzeri. GTDB lineage: Bacteria > Pseudomonadota > Gammaproteobacteria > Pseudomonadales > Pseudomonadaceae > Stutzerimonas > Stutzerimonas stutzeri_O. Next base: position 108,110 of record DDKB01000019.1, on the reverse strand, counting down.
TGGTGATCCTGCTGGCGGCGATCAGTCTGCCACTGGGCTACACCAGCTCCAAGGAATACGCCGAGCTGGAATGGCCGATCGACATCCTGATCACGATTGTCTGGGTCAGCTACGCGGTGGTGTTCTTCGGCACCCTGGCGACGCGCAAGGTCAAGCACATCTATGTCGGCAACTGGTTCTTCGGCGGGTTCATCCTGACCGTTGCGCTGCTGCATCTGGTGAACAACCTGGAAGTACCGGTCACCCTGACCAAGTCGTACTCGCTGTACTCCGGCGCGACCGATGCAATGGTGCAGTGGTGGTACGGCCACAACGCGGTGGGCTTCTTCCTGACCGCTGGCTTCCTCGGGATCATGTATTACTTCGTGCCGAAGCAGGCCGAGCGCCCGGTGTATTCCTATCGCCTGTCGATCGTCCACTTCTGGGCACTGATCACCGTCTACATCTGGGCCGGCCCGCACCACCTGCACTACACCGCACTGCCGGACTGGGCGCAGAGCCTGGGCATGGTGATGTCGCTGATCCTGCTCGCACCGAGCTGGGGCGGCATGATCAACGGCATGATGACCCTGTCGGGCGCCTGGCATAAGCTGCGCAGCGACCCGATCCTGCGCTTCCTGGTGGTGTCCCTGGCGTTCTACGGCATGTCGACCTTCGAAGGTCCGATGATGGCGATCAAGACCGTCAACGCCCTGTCCCACTACACCGACTGGACCATCGGCCACGTACACGCCGGCGCCCTCGGCTGGGTCGCCATGGTCTCCATCGGCGCGCTCTATCACCTGATCCCGAAGGTCTTCGGCCGGCCGCAGATGCACAGCATCGGCCTGATCAACGGACACTTCTGGCTCGCCACCATTGGCACCGTGCTCTACATCGCCTCGATGTGGGTCAACGGCATCGCCCAGGGCCTGATGTGGCGCGCGATCAACGAGGACGGCACCCTGACCTACTCCTTCGTCGAGGCACTGGAAGCCAGCCACCCCGGCTACGTGGTGCGGATGATCGGCGGTGCAGTCTTCTTCGCCGGCATGCTGCTGATGGCCTACAACACCTGGCGCACCGTGCGTGCCGCCAAGCCGGCTGAATATGCAGCCGCTGCGCAGATCGCCTGAGGGAACGGACCATGAAGAAACACGAAATACTCGAAAAGAACGTCGGTCTGCTGACCCTGTTCATGGCGCTGGCGGTGAGTATCGGCGGCCTGACCCAGATCGTCCCGCTGTTCTTCCAGGACGTGGTCAACGAGCCGGTCGAAGGCATGAAGCCCTACACCGCACTGCAGCTCGAAGGCCGAGACCTGTACATCCGCGAAGGCTGCGTTGGCTGCCACTCGCAGATGATCCGTCCGTTCCGCGCCGAGACCGAGCGCTACGGCCACTACTCGGTTGCCGGCGAAAGCGTCTACGACCACCCCTTCCTGTGGGGTTCCAAGCGCACCGGTCCGGACCTGGCCCGGGTCGGCAACCGATACTCCGACGACTGGCACCGCGCGCACCTGTACAACCCGCGCAACGTGGTGCCCGAGTCGAAGATGCCGGCTTACCCCTGGCTGGTCGAAAGCACCCTCGATGGAAAGGACACCGCCGGCAAGATGAAAGCGCTGCGCGCCGTCGGCGTGCCCTACACCGAAGACGACATCGCCAAGGCAGGTGAAGCAGTCAAGGGCAAAACCGAGATGGACGCTCTCGTCGCCTACCTGCAGGTGCTCGGCACCGCGTTGCAGAACAAGCGCTGAGGCCGGCATCCGGCCATCGAGAACGACGTCCTGCAGAGGCAGGCGTCAGGAACTAACATCGCGGGGCAGTTCGAGCGTTCGGGCTGCCCGGGAGTAACAGATGAACGCATTCTGGAGTGGTTACATCGCCCTGCTGACGCTGGGCACCATTGTCGCTCTGTTCTGGCTGATCTTCGCCACGCGCAAGGGCGAATCCGCCGGCACCACCGACAAGACCATGGGGCATTCCTTCGACGGCATCGAGGAATATGACAACCCGCTTCCACGCTGGTGGTTCCTGCTGTTCATCGGCACCCTGGTATTCGGCATCCTCTACCTGGCGCTCTATCCGGGCCTGGGTAACTGGAAAGGCGTGCTGCCAGGCTACGAGGACGGCTGGACGCAGACCAAGCAATGGCAGCGCGAGGTGGAACAGGCCGACGCCAAGTTCGGACCGATCTTCGCCAAGTATTCGGCGATGAGCGTGGCCCAGGCGGCGCAGGATCCGCACGCACTTAAGATCGGCGGGCGGCTGTTCGCCAACCATTGCGCGGTCTGCCATGGCTCCGACGCCAAGGGCGCCAATGGCTTTCCCAACTTGGCTGACCGTGAATGGCGCTGGGGCGGCGATGCCGACACCATCAAGACCACCATCCTGCACGGCCGCGTCGCGGCGATGCCGGCTTGGGGCCAGGTCATCGGTGAAGATGGCGTGAAGAACGTCGCCGCTTACGTGCGCAACGAACTGGCCGGCCTGCCGTTGCCGGAAGGAACCGAAGCGGACGTCGCCGCGGGCAGCAAGGTGTTCGCCCAGACCTGCGCAGTCTGCCACGGCGAAAAGGGCACCGGGACGGTGGCCATGGGTGCGCCGAACCTGACCAACCCGACCGGCTGGATCTACGGCTCGAGCCTGCCGCAGCTGCAACAAACCATCCGCCACGGCCGCAACGGCCAGATGCCGGCACAGGAGCAGTATCTGGGCAACGACAAGGTCCATCTGCTGGCCGCGTACGTCTATAGCCTCTCGCAGCAGCCTGAGCGCCTGGCGAAACAGTAAAACGTCCTACAGGGCGGTACCACGTACCGCCCTGTTGCGAATCAAGTCCCGCCTCGAAACCGCCCCATGCGACCCTCTGTCGCAGACCGTTCAGTTCCTTCCCGGTTTGCCCTTCTGGCTCGCGGCTTCTATATTCCCGCTCAGTCGCCGAACCCCCGCAGAACTACAAGGCGAAGCCCCCGACTGGACACGTCGGCATGACGTGTCAAACGACCCTGCAAAGCACATGGAAAACGCTTGGAATCAGGGTCCGAACGGCATGAGACGGCCCGGGCTCTGATTGCATTGCCCCCCTCCTTTCTCCATACTTGCCGCCGTTTTTGCCCCCTTGAAATGCCATTAGCGTGGAAGCCTTGCATGAGCACAGCAATAAGTGAGACTGCATATAACTATAAGGTGGTTCGCCAATTCGCCATCATGACGGTGGTGTGGGGAATTATCGGAATGGGCCTGGGTGTGTTTATCGCCGCACAGCTGGTATGGCCTCAACTCAACCTCGACCTGCCCTGGACCAGCTTCGGTCGCTTGCGCCCGCTGCACACCAACGCGGTGATCTTTGCCTTTGGTGGCTGCGCGTTGATGGCCACGTCCTTCTATGTGGTACAGCGGACCTGTCAGGCCCGCCTGTTCTCCGATGCCCTGGCATCGTTCGTGTTCTGGGGGTGGCAAGCGGTCATCGTGCTGGCCGTCATCACCTTGCCGCAGGGCTTCACCAGCTCCAAGGAATACGCCGAGCTGGAATGGCCGATCGACATCCTGATCGCCATCGTCTGGGTCAGCTACGCGGTGGTCTTCTTCGGCACCATCATGAAGCGCAAGGCGCGGCATATCTATGTTGGCAACTGGTTCTTCGGTGGCTTCATCCTGGTGACGGCGATGCTGCACATCGTCAATAACCTGGAGATTCCGGTTACAGCGTTCAAGTCCTACTCCATCTATTCCGGCGCGACCGACGCGATGGTGCAGTGGTGGTACGGCCACAACGCGGTGGGCTTCTTCCTGACCACCGGCTTCCTCGGCATGATGTACTACTTCGTCCCGAAGCAGGCTGGCCGCCCGGTCTATTCCTATCGCCTGTCGATCGTCCACTTCTGGGCACTGATCACCCTGTACATCTGGGCCGGCCCGCACCACCTGCACTACACCGCCCTGCCGGAATGGGCGCAGAGCCTGGGCATGGTGATGTCGATTATCCTGCTGGCACCGAGCTGGGGCGGCATGATCAATGGCATGATGACCCTGTCGGGCGCCTGGCATAAGCTGCGCACCGACCCGATCCTGCGCTTCCTCGTGGTGTCGCTGGCGTTCTACGGCATGTCGACCTTCGAAGGTCCGATGATGGCGATCAAGACCGTCAACGCCCTGTCCCACTACACCGACTGGACCATCGGCCACGTACACGCCGGCGCCCTCGGCTGGGTGGCGATGATCACCATCGGCTCCATGTACCACCTGATCCCCAAGGTCTTCGCCCGCGAGCAGATGCACAGCATTGGCCTGATCAACGCGCACTTCTGGCTGGCCACCATTGGCACCGTGCTCTACATCGCCTCGATGTGGGTCAACGGCATCACCCAGGGCCTGATGTGGCGCGCGATCAACGAGGACGGCACCCTCACCTACTCCTTCGTCGAAGCACTGGAAGCCAGCCACCCCGGCTATATCGTCCGCGCGCTGGGCGGTGCCTTCTTCCTCACCGGCATGCTGCTGATGGCCTACAACACCTGGCGCACCGTGCGTGCCGCCAAGCCGGCTGAATTTGAAGCCGCTGCGCAGATCGCCTGAGGGAACGGATAAATGAAGAATCACGAAATACTCGAAAAGAACGTCGGTCTGCTGACCCTGTTCATGGTCCTGGCAGTGAGCATCGGCGGCCTGACCCAAATCGTCCCGCTGTTCTTCCAGGACGTGGTCAACGAGCCGGTCGAAGGCATGAAGCCACGCACGGCCCTGGAACTCGAAGGGCGCGATATTTACATCCGTGAAGGCTGCGTTGGCTGCCACTCGCAGATGATCCGCCCGTTCCGCGCCGAGACCGAGCGCTACGGCCACTACTCGGTTGCCGGCGAAAGCGTCTACGACCACCCCTTCCTGTGGGGCTCCAAGCGCACCGGCCCGGACCTGGCCCGGGTCGGCAACCGCTACTCCGACGACTGGCACCGCGCGCACCTGTACAACCCGCGCAACGTGGTGCCCGAGTCGAAGATGCCGGCTTACCCCTGGCTGGTCGAGAACAAGCTAGACGGCAAGCACACCGGTGACAAGATGGTCGCCCTGCGCAGCGTCGGTGTGCCTTACACCGAGGAAGACATTGCCGGTGCCAAGGATGCCGTCAAGGGCAAAACCGAGATGGATGCCCTTGTCGCCTTCCTGCAAAGCCTTGGCACAACTCTCACCAACAAACGGTAACGCACGATGGATATCGGGACTCTCCGCGGTCTGGGCACCGTTCTTGTTTTTGTCGCCTTTGTCGGCGTCGTGCTTTGGGCTTACAGCAGCAAGCGCAAGAAAAGCTTCGATGAAGCCGCCAACCTGCCCTTCGCAGACGAGCCCGAGACCAAGAAGCGTGAAGAAGAAGCTTCCAGGAGTAAGAAATAAATGACCACGTTTTGGAGTTGGTACATCACCCTGTTGAGCCTGGGGACCATTGCGGCACTGGTCTGGCTGCTGCTCGCGACTCGCAAGGGACAACGCCACGACAGCACCGAAGAAACCGTCGGCCACTCCTATGACGGGATCGAAGAGTATGACAACCCGCTGCCGCGCTGGTGGTTCATGCTGTTCGTTGCCACCGTGATCTTCGCCCTCGGCTACCTGGCGCTGTACCCGGGCCTGGGTAATTGGAAAGGCCTGCTGCCCGGCTACGAAGGCGGCTGGACCCAGGTCAAGGAATGGCAGCGCGAAGTGGACAAGGCCAACGAGCAATACGGCCCGCTGTACGCCAAGTTCGCTGCGATGCCGGTCGAAGAAGTGGCACAGGACCCGCAGGCCCTGAAGATGGGCGGCCGGCTGTTCGCCTCCAACTGCTCGGTCTGCCACGGTTCCGACGCAAAGGGCGCCTATGGCTTCCCCAACCTGACCGACAACGACTGGCTCTACGGTGGTGCACCTGAAACCATCAAGACCACCATCATGGGCGGCCGTCAGGCAGCCATGCCAGCCTGGCGCGACGTACTGGGCGAGGACGGCATCCGCAACGTGGCCGGCTACGTACGCAGCCTGTCGGGCCGCGATGTTCCGGAAGGGATCGACGCTGACATTGAGCAGGGTCAAAAAATCTTCGCGACCAACTGTGTAGCTTGCCATGGTCCAGAAGGCAAAGGCACCCAGGCGATGGGCGCGCCGAACCTGACCGATAACACCTGGCTGTATGGCTCGAGTTTCGGACAGATTCAGCAAACGCTTCGCTACGGTCGTAATGGCCGCATGCCGGCCCAGCAAGACCACCTTGGCAATGACAAAGTGCACCTGCTGGCCGCTTATGTGTACAGCCTCTCGCAGAAGTCGGAGAACTGATCCGACCGATTCAGGCGCGACCGACGGTCGCACCTGATCGCCAGTATCGAGGCGTACCATTCGCAGCAGGTAAGCAAAAGATCCCGGCCGGCATGCATCGGCCGGGACACTCACCCTCCGCCGTGGTACGCAATCGATGTCTCAGCAGATCCCCGTTCGTGATGTAACGCCCCCCTCCAAGGTCAACGCCTCGTCCGACCTCTACGCTTCGCGTGAAAAGATCTACACCCGCGCTTTTACCGGCCTTTTTCGCAATCTGAGGCTGGTTGGCGGAGCACTCCTCTTCGTCCTCTATTTCGGTACCGTGTGGCTGACCTGGAACGGCCGCCAGGCGGTATGGTGGGACCTGCCCGAGCGCAAGTTCTACATCTTCGGCGCGACCTTCTGGCCGCAGGATTTCATCCTCCTCTCGGCAATGCTGATCATCTGCGCCTTCGGCCTGTTCTTCATCACGGTGTTCGCCGGGCGAGTGTGGTGCGGCTACACCTGCCCGCAGAGCGTGTTTACCTGGGTATTCATGTGGGCGGAAAAGGTCACCGAGGGTGATCGCAACCAGCGCATGAAGCTCGACAAAGCGCCTATGAGCGGCAACAAGTTCTTGCGCAAGCTGGCCAAGCATTCGATCTGGCTTGGGGTTTCGCTGGCGATCGGCATTACCTTCGTCGGCTACTTCACCCCCATCCGCGATCTTGTGCCCGATCTGTTTACACTCCAGGTCGGCGGTTGGGCGGCGTTCTGGGTAGGTTTCTTCACCCTGGCGACCTATGGCAACGCCGGCTACCTGCGTGAGCAGGTGTGCATCTACATGTGCCCCTACGCCCGCTTCCAAAGCGTGATGTTCGACAAGGACACGCTGATCGTGTCGTATGATCCACGCCGCGGCGAGCGCCGCGGACCGCGCAAGAAGGACGCTGATTACAAGGCCATGGGCCTAGGCGACTGCATCGACTGCACCATGTGCGTGCAGGTCTGTCCGACGGGCATCGACATCCGCGACGGACTGCAGATCGAATGCATCGGCTGCGCCGCCTGCATCGACGCCTGCGACACCATCATGGACAAGATGAACTACCCCCGCGGTCTGATCAGCTACACCACCGAGCACAACCTGTCCGGCCAGAAAACCCACCTGGCCCGTCCCCGATTGATCGGCTATGCCGTTGCGCTGCTGACGATGATGGGCATCTTCACGTTCGCTGTCAGCGATCGCTCGCTGGTGAAGCTGGACGTGCTCAAGGACCGCGTGCTGTACCGCGAAAACGAGCAGGGCCGGATCGAGAACGTCTATACGCTCAAGGTCATGAATAAGGCGCAGAACGAGCAGACCTTCATCATCGAGGCCACCGGCCTAGAAGGGCTGCAGTACCAAGGTCGCAACGAGATCCGCGCCGAGGCCGGAGAACTGGTGACGGTTCCGGTGGAGCTGTCCATCGAACCCGAGCGCCTGCCGTCGAGCACCAACGAGATCGTCTTCCACGTCAGGTCGGCGGACGATCCTTCCATCGAAGATGACTCGGACAGCCGCTTCATCGGCCCGAGCATCCGCTGAACAGGTAGTACATGAGCACTTCCGACCACGAAAACACCCGTTGGTACACCCAGTTCTGGGCCTGGTTCGTCATTGGCATTCTGCTACTGTCGGTGATCCTCGGCACCTCGATGCTGACCATCGCGATTCGCAACTCCGACAGCCTGGTCTCGGATAACTACTACGATGCCGGCAAGGGCATCAACCAGTCGCTCGACCGAGAAAAGCTCGCCGAGCGCCTGCAGATGAAAGCCCGGATCACTCTTGACGACGAGCGCGGTCTCGCCGAAGTGCAGCTGAGCGGCAATAGCCGCCCTCATGAACTGGTGCTCAATCTCATCTCGCCGACCCAACCGGAACGCGACCGTCGCATCGTCCTGCAACCCCAGGGCGACGGGTTCTACCAGGGCCATATGCAGGAGCCGGTGACTGGGCGCCGCTTCGTGGAAATCCTTGGCCGCGAGGGCGACCAGGACTGGCGCCTGTTCGAGGAAAAGGAGATCGTCACCGGCCGGGCGCTCGCGCTGAGCTACTGACCGGCCAATGGCAAGCCCTGTTCCCTGCTACCACTGCAGCCTTCCCGTTCCAGCGGGAAGCGCCTTCCATGCCCAGGTATTGAACCAGCAGCGGTCCTTCTGCTGCCCCGGCTGCCAGGCTGTCGCCGAGGCTATCGTCCAGGGTGGCCTCGAAAGCTACTACCAGCATCGCAGCGACGCCTCGATCAATCCCGACGCATTGCCCCAGGCCCTCAGCGACGAGCTCGCGCTGTACGACCGACCGGACGTCCAGGCGCCATTCGTCGAGCATCAGGGTGAACAGGCCAGCACGTCGCTGATGATCGAGGGCATCAGCTGTGCAGCCTGTGGCTGGCTGATCGAGAAACACCTTCGCGGCCTCGACGGGGTCATCGAGGCCAGCCTCAACCTGTCCAATCACCGCCTGCGGGTACGCTGGCAGGATGCTGCAATGCCGCTCAGCGAACTGCTCGCCGAGCTGCGTCGCATCGGTTACGCGGCCCATCCCTACCAGGCCGACCTCGCGGCCGAGCGCCTCGCGCATGAAAATCGCCGCAGCATGCGCCAGCTCGGTGTAGCCGGGCTGCTGTGGATGCAGGTGATGATGGCGACGATGGCGACCTGGCCGGAGTTCAACATCGATCTGTCGCCGGGCATGGCCAGCATCCTGCGCTGGACCGCCCTGCTGTTAACCACCCCCATCGTGTTCTACTGCTCGATCGATTTTTTCAAGGGCGCCCTGCGCGACCTGCGCACGAGGCACCTAACCATGGATGTCTCGGTGTCGCTGGCCATCGGCGGTGCTTACATCGCCGGGATCTGGTCGACCCTGACCGGCCAGGGAGAACTGTACTTCGACGCCGTCGGCATGTTCGCGCTGTTCCTGCTCGCGGGCAGGTTTCTCGAGCGCCGCGCTCGTGAGCGCACCGCCGCGGCCACCGCCCAACTGGTCAATCTGTTGCCGGCGTCGTGTTTGAAGCTGGGCAAAGACGGCCAGTCCAGCCGCATCCTACTGAGCGAATTGGCAGTGGGCGATCGGGTGCTGGTGCATCCCGGCTCGCTCATTCCGGCTGACGGCCGCATCGTCGACGGTCAGTCGAGCGTCGACGAATCAGTCCTGACCGGCGAATACCTACCGCAGCCGCGGGCGCCGGGCGACGTCGTCACGGCCGGCACCCTCAACGTCGAGGGCGCGCTGGTCATCGAAGTGCAAGCCCTCGGCGACAGTACCCGGCTCTCGGCGATCGTCAGCCTGCTGGAGCGCGCCCAGTCGGACAAGCCGCGACTGGCGGAACTGGCTGATCGCGTGGCGCAATGGTTTCTGCTGGTCGTGCTGCTCGCCGCGGTGGTGGTCGGCATCGTCTGGTGGCAGATCGACCCGCAGCGGGCGTTCTGGATTGTCCTCGCCTTGCTGGTGGCCACCTGTCCCTGTGCCCTGTCCCTGGCAACCCCGACCGCCCTGACCACCGCCACGGGGACGCTGCACCGGCTCGGCCTGTTGCTGACCCGCGGGCATGTCCTTGAGGGCCTCAACCACATCGACACCGTGATTTTCGACAAGACCGGTACGCTTACGGAGGGACGGCTGACCCTCGCCGAGGTCCGTCCCTTGGCGGACCTGGACGCCGACACCTGCCTTGAGCTGGCAGCGGCCCTGGAAAACCGGTCGGAACACCCCATCGCGAAGGCCTTCGGCCGCGCGCCGAAGCCGGCCGACCTCGTCGAAAGCGTGCCCGGACTCGGCCTGCAAGGCAGTGTTGCCGGGCGCACCCTGCGTATCGGGCGGCCGGATTTCGTGGCGACCGGCTATGCCGGCCAGGCGCCGACCATTCCCGAGATCGATGGCCAATGGCTGCTGCTCGGAGATGCCCGTGGCCCACTGGCCTGGCTGGTGCTCAACGACCGGATGCGCGATGACGCACCCGCGCTGCTCGAGGCCTGCCGACGTCGCGGCTGGCACACGCTGCTGTTGTCCGGCGACAGCTCTCCCATGGTCGGGCAGATTGCGCAGCGCCTCGGAATCGGTGAATCCCACGGCGGCTTGACCCCGGCCGACAAGCTCAGCCACCTGCAGCGCCTCCAGCAGGCCGGGCACCGCGTGCTGATGCTCGGCGACGGGGTCAACGATGCGCCGGTGCTGGCGGCGGCGGACATCAGCGTCGCCATGGGGACGGCCACGGACCTGGCCAAGACCAGCGCAGACGCGGTCCTGCTGAGTAACCGGCTCGACTCGCTCGTCCAGGCGCTCACCGTAGCCCGCCGGAGCCGGCATATCATCGTCGAGAACCTGGTCTGGGCCAGTCTGTATAACGGCCTGATCCTGCCGTTTGCCGCGATCGGCTGGGTCACCCCCCTGTGGGCGGCGCTGGGCATGTCTGCCAGCTCGCTGCTGGTAGTGCTCAACGCGCTGCGGCTGATCCGCCAGCCGGGCCTGCCGCCCCTTCGCCAGCAGGTTCATGCCGCCGCGGGCTGAGCCCGCCTAGGGCGCTGCTACGCCAACCGATTCAGGAGGCTCCAATGGCTGCACTGTACATTCTCATTCCCGTTGCAGTGGTGCTGGTCGCCTTGGCAATCTGGGTGTTCTTCTGGGCGGTCGACAGCGGCCAGTACGACGACCTGGACAGCCCCGCCCACAGCATCCTGTTCGACGAAGAAGACCCCAAGCATCGCGCCGGCGTCGAGCAGGCCGACCACAGCAGCGACACGGAGAAATCCGATCGTGGCTGAACTGATCCCCCTGCTGGTGTCCGCACTGGTGCTCGGCCTGCTTGGTGGCGGTCACTGTCTGGGCATGTGCGGCGGCCTGATGGGCGCGCTAACCATGGCGATTCCAGCCGAGCAACGCAGCCGTCGCCTGCGCCTGCTGGTCGCCTACAACCTGGGACGTGTATTCAGTTACGCCTGTGCGGGCCTGCTGATCGGGTTGGCTGGCTGGGCCGTCGCCAACAGCCCGGCCGCCATGCTGTTACGTGTCGTTGCCGCGTTGCTGCTGATCAGCATGGGCCTGTATCTGGCCGGTATCTGGAGCGGACTGACGCGGGTCGAAGCCGTTGGACGCGGCCTCTGGCGCCACATCCAGCCCTACGCGAGCCAGCTGATGCCGGTCAAACACGTGCCCCAGGCATTATTGCTTGGTGCGCTCTGGGGATGGCTGCCGTGCGGATTGGTGTACAGCACCCTGCTGTGGGCCGCCAGCCAGGGAAATGCAGTCGACAGTGCCCTGCTGATGCTGGCATTCGGGATCGGCACCTGGCCAGTTTTGCTGGCCACTGGCCTGGCTGCAGAACGGGTCACGGCCCTCCTGCGCAAGCGCGGAGTTCGGGTGGCCGGTGGCATCTTGGTGATGCTCTTTGGTGTGTGGACACTGCCAGGGCCTCACCAGCAGTGGCTAATGGGCCACGGGGGCGGCCATGCTGCCCCCGCTCCGCTCCCCGCCCACACCCATCACTGACGAGACGCGGCCGCTGCGACGCCCGCCGCCTCACGGCTCCTTCGGCAACTGACGCTTGTGCGCGGACTGGTCATAGGTGCGAACGATGATCTGCGCCGCGGCGTCAGGCACCGGACGCCCTTGCAGGAACGCATCGATGTGCTCGTAACTGACGCCGTGGGCAGCCTCGTCCGGCTTGCCGGGCGCCAGCTCTTCGAGATCTGCGGTGGGAACCTTCTTGACCAACTGATCCGGTGCACCCAGGGCCGCAGCGATATCACGGACCTGCTGCTTGACCAGGCCGGCCAACGGCGTGAGGTCGCAAGCCCCATCGCCGAACTTGGTGAAAAAGCCCATGACCGCCTCGGCAGCATGATCAGTGCCGATCACCAGGCCCTGCCGAGCATTGGCGATGGTGTATTGCGCCACCATGCGCATCCGCGCCTTGGTATTGCCGAGTACGAAATCACGTTTCTCCGGCGTCAGCGCGTCGAGCGCCTCAGTGGCACGCGACAGGCCCTGTACGGCGGCGCCGATATTCACGGTGTGGCACTCATCCGGCTTGATGGTATCGACCGCCAGCTGCGCCTCGTCTTCGTCGTGCTGGACCTGGTAAGGCAGGCGCACGGCGATGAAACGGTAATCGTCTCCTTCGCCGGCAGCGCGCATGCCTTCGACGGCGCGCTGCGCCAACAGGCCTGCCGTCGTCGAATCGACCCCCCCGCTGATGCCGAGCACCAGCGTCTTCAGACCTGATTCGCGCAGGCAGCCCTGGATGAAGGCCACCCGGCGTTCTATCTCAGCCTGAACGGTGGCAGCCCCGTCGAACGGCGGGATGACGTTGAGGGCGGCAGCGATCTCTTGCTGGCGGCTATGCATGACTGTCTCCTGTGCACGGTGAATGTCTGGCTCTGCTTGCTAGTTTGACCATCGGACCGCAAGACAGCGAATAAATTATGCGCAGCTTGCCGCCGGTCTCCAAGCCGTGCCCGAGGCCCAGGCTCGCTTGATACAGGTCAAGTCTAGGCAACCACCGCAGCCCTAGAATCCCGTCACCGCAGTCAACCCGAGACCGTACGATGCTCGACGCCATTCGCTGGGATGCCGACCTGATCCAGCGCTACGATCAGGAAGGGCCGCGCTACATCTCCTACCCGACACCCCACCAGTTCGACGGCTCCCTCGGCTCGTTCGACCTGCTGCACGCCCTGCGTCGCAGCCGCCAGGCCTCCCGCCCCCTTTCGCTCTACGTGCACCTGCCGTTCTGCGCGAACATTTGCTACCACTGCCATCGCAACAAGGTCATCTCCCGCGACCGCGCCCGTGCCACCCAGTACCTTCAGCGGCTGGCCAGGGAGATCGAAACCATCGCCCGCCACCTCGGACCCGAGCAGGTCGTCGAGCAGCTTCACTTCGGTGGCGGCACCCCAACCTACCTGCAGCACGACGAACTGCGCGAGCTGATGACCCACCTGCGGCGCCATTTCAACCTGCAGGATGACGACCATGGCGACTTCGCGGTGGAGATCGATCCGCGCGAAGCCGACTGGCCAACGATGGGACTGTTGCGCGAGCTCGGCTTCAACCGCATCAGCATCGGCGTACAGGAACTGGACCCGGCGGTGCAGCGAGCGATCAACCGCACGCAGACGCTGGCACAGACGCAGACCATTATCGAAGCCGCCCGCACCCTTCAGTTCCGCTCGATCCAGGTGGGACTCGTCTACGGTCTGCCACGGCAGACCCTCGAAGGTTTTGCCGGGACCGTCGATTCGGTGCTTGCGCTGCAACCGGACCGGGTGTCGCTGACGAGCTACGCGCACCTTCCCGAGCGGCATATGGCGCAGCGGCGAATCGATTCGGATGAACTCCCTTCACGCGACGACCGGCTGGCGATGCTGCAGCACAGCGTCGAACAGATGACCCGCGCCGGCTACCGTTTCATCGGCATGGACCATTTCGCCCTGCCCGACGACGAGCTCGCAATGGCGCAGGAAGACGGCACACTGGAGCGCAACTTTCAGGGCTACACCACCCACGGCCATTGCGACGTCATTGGCCTGGGCGTGTCGGCGATCAGCCAAATCGGCGATCTGTACTGCCAGAACAACAGCGATATCACCCTTTACCAGCAAGCGCTGGACCAAGGGCAGCTGGCGACCGCACGTGGGCTGCGCTGCAGCGAGGACGACCGAATCAGGCGACAGGTGATCGCGGCATTGTTGTGCGACTTCGAACTGCGGTTTGCGCCCATCGAGCGCGATTACGGCATCGTTTTCCGCGACTATTTCGCCCAGGCCTGGCCCAACCTCGAGCAGATGGCCACCGACGGCCTGATCCAGCTGCGCCCGGACGCGATTTCCATCCTACCGGCCGGGCGGCTGCTGGCCCACGCCGTCTGCATGCAGTTCGATCACTACCTGCCGCCCCGTTCCGCCCATCAGTTTTCCCGCGCGATCTAGCCAACACCGCGCACCAGAGGCAAGTGCGACCCTTGTGCCAATTGGCCTAACACTGCTGGCTGAGTTAATCTTGCGCGTCTCGTAAGGTTTTTCAGGATCCGCCAATGTCCGAGTCGATCAAGGTCCGCAAACAGCCGCAAGCTCACTGCAAGGATTGCAGCCTGTCCGGCCTGTGTCTGCCGCTTTCGCTGAACATGCAGGACATGGACGCACTGGACGGCATCGTCAAGCGCGGGCGTCCTCTGAAGAAAGGCGAGATGCTGTTCCGCCAGGGCGATGCGTTCAGCTCGGTGTTCGCCATTCGCTCCGGCGCCCTGCGCACCTTCAGCGTGACCGATGCCGGCGAGGAGCAGATCACAGGGTTCCACTTGCCCAGCGAACTGGTCGGTCTGTCGGGCATGGATACCGAGAGTTACCCCGTCACGGCCCAGGCGCTCGAGACGACCTCAGTGTGCGAAATCCCTTTCGACCGTCTTGATGAGCTGAGCGTGCTGCTGCCGCAACTTCGCCGGCAACTGATGCGTATCATGAGCCGCGAGATCCGTGACGATCAGCAGATGATGCTGCTGCTGTCGAAGAAGACCGCCGACGAGCGCATCGCGACGTTCCTGATCAACCTGTCGGCGCGCTTCAGCGCGCGCGGCTTCTCGGCCAACCAGTTCCGTCTGCCCATGTCCCGCAACGAAATCGGCAGCTACCTGGGGCTGGCGGTCGAAACCGTTTCGCGTGTATTCACCCGGTGCCAGGCCAGCGGGCTGCTGGAAGCCGAAGGCAAGGAAGTGCGCATTCTCGATTCGATCCGCCTGTGCGCCCTCGCCGGCGGCAACATGGACGCCTAGCGGAGCGCACCGATGATTTTCGACGAATACGCCATCAAGACCCTGATTCGGCCGGTGCCCGACTTCCCCAAGCCCGGCGTGATTTTTCGCGACATCACTCCCCTGCTGCAATCGCCCCGGGCGCTGCGCATGGTGGCCGACAGCCTGATTCAGCGCTACGTGGAGAGCAATTTTTCCCACGTCGGCGCCCTGGATGCCCGCGGCTTCATCATTGGCTCGATCATCGCCTACGAGCTGAATCGCCCGCTGATCCTGTTCCGCAAGCAAGGCAAGCTGCCGGCGGATGTACTGACGGCCTCGTACCGCACCGAATACGGCGAAGCGCACCTGGAAGTCCATGCCGACAGCCTCTGTGAAGGTGACTCTGTCCTGCTGCTGGACGACCTGATCGCTACCGGCGGCACGCTGGTCGCCGCCGCACAGCTGGTGCGTCGCATGGGTGCGCATATCCACGAAGCGGCGGCCATCATCGATCTGCCGGAGCTCGGCGGCTCGCGCAAGCTGCAGGACATGGGCATTCCGACTTTTACCCTGACCGCCTTCGAACTGAACGAACGCTAGGATGCGCCGCCTGGCAAAGAGCGCAATACGCCATGCTGCCTGGCTGTGCCTGCTGGCTGTCACCGTTTCACAGGCTGCGGATCGCAACAGCCTGTTCGACGACGCCAACCTTCTGCTCTTGCCCCGCGCAAGGCCGCTACCGACGTTCCAGCTGGTCGATGAGCAAGGTCAGCGCGTCACCGCCGATACATTCAAAGGCCGCTGGCACCTGCTGTTCTTCGGCTATACAAACTGCCCCGACGTCTGCCCGACCACCCTGAGCGACATGCGCCGGCTGCTCGCGCAGTTGCCCGTCCATACGCGTCAGCAGCTGCAAGTGGTACTGGTCAGTGCCGACCCGGCGCGAGACACGCCCAGGGTCCTGCGCACCTACCTGGCCTACTACCGCGCCGGCTTCAAAGGCTTCACCGGCAAACTCACGCAGCTGCAACGGCTGTCCGATGCGCTTGGGCTACCGTTCGTTCCCGCACAGCAGGCGGAGGACGGCTACGCAGTCAGCCACAGCGGCAACCTGGCGTTGGTCGGCCCGGATGCGGCCCTGCGCGGTCACCTTCGTGCGCCTCTGCGGCTGGAAGGCCTGGCCAAGGCGTTGCCGGCGCTGATCGACGAAGCCCACTGATCCGCTGCACCAGCCCGTTGGGCTCAGTGGCAGTCGAGCGTATCGGCAAGCACGTAGGCCTGAAAGGCGACCTCATCAATCCAGTGCTGTGTGATGGCGTCCATTTGCTCCCGGCCCGCCGCGCTGGTCATCACCGAGTTGATCCGGTCACCGAGCGCCGCATCCGTTGCATCGATGCGCAACGTAACCGCTGCCCGATCGAGTGCCGGCAGCTGACGATTGTAACGGCGCCACTCCGGCAAGGCGGCAATCTGGTCGAGCAACAGGCGTTCACCGACCACCGCGGCGCACTCGCCTAGTTTCAGACCGACGAGCGCCTGGGCTGCACTGGGGTATTCACGCGCGACACCGCCAAAGCGCGCCCTGATAGTTTCCGTGTGAGGGTGGCCGGCAGCGATACAGAACGGCCTGCCGCGCAGTGCGTGCCAATTGGCCGGCCCGCCGTCAGTGGCAGCCAGGGCCGAGACATCGCTGGAGAAGTAAGCGCTGCCCGTCTCAAGTTGGCCGATACGCAAGACCGCAGCTCCTGGCAGGCCGGTGAGCTGCACCCGCTCGCCCATCAGCGTTGCCAGCCCCTCCAGCACCTCCGCCTCGAAGCCCGCATCCAGGGGCGTCTCGGCTCGCGCCTCAAGTGGACGATAAACGCCCGCCCACGCCGCAGCCAGCCTTTCGTCCGCATGACCCGACGTAGCGACAAGCGTCAGCAGCAACAGACCGAGCACGCCCCCCTGCATGCCGTCGCCTACACGTACTGATAGCGCAGCATGCGCTGCTTGAATTTTTCCAGGACGACCTGATCGATGAGCGTGGCGAGGATGGCGATGACCAGGATATTCATCATCACTCCGGCCATGTCCGCGATCTCCCCGGAATAGGCCAGCGAGCGACCGAGCCCCTGACCGAAACCGATCAGCATCTCGGCGGAAATCAGCGCGCGCCAGGCATTGCCGAACGCCAACTGCGCCCCGGTGATCAGTTCCGGCATCACCGCCGGCAGGTAGACACGCCTTAGCAGCTGCCAACGCGTGGCGCCCATCACCCTCGCCGCAGCGACGTGCACCGGCTGCACGCTTTCGGTGGCGTTCATCACCGAGAGCGCCATCGGAAAAAAGGCCGCCAGCGCGACCACGACGATGATCGGCAGGTTGCCAAATCCCATCACGATCAGAAACAGCGGCACCCAGGCAATCGAAGGGATCGACTGAAGGATGACGATGGCGGAGCGCAGAATCTCGCGGAAGAAGAACAGCACGCCGCCCAACAGGCCGAACCCGATGCCGAACAGCAGAGCGAAACTGTAGCCGCTGCCCAGGCGGCTCATGCTTCCATACAGACCCTCGCGAAAGACCGGCTCCTGCACCGTCTCAAGCAGACGCCCGAATACCACCGGAATTCCTGGCATGAGAAACGCCGGCAGGCTCCACGCAGCAATTTGCCAGATGAGCAGGATGAACAGAATCGCGAGCAGTACGGCGAGGTACTTCTTGGGGCCAGTTAGGCGTCTACCCTGGCTCATCAGTGCCCTACCTCCGTCTTGATGCCCAGCAACCGAAGGATTTCGCGCCGCTCGGCCGCGAATTCGGAGAGGTCGTGGCTCTTTTCACAATGGGTAAAGTTGAATGTCTTGAGCACCCGTGCCGGACGCGCACTGAAAACCAGCACATGGTCGGCCAGGTACAAGGCTTCATCCACGTCATGCGTCACCAGCAGTACAGTAGGCTGGTGCTCGTCGATCAGCTCGCGCAGGACGTCCTGCAGCGCCATTCGCGTCAGGGCATCGAGCGCCCCGAACGGCTCGTCGAGCAGCAGCACTTCCGGCTTAGCGATAAAGGCCCGCGCGAGCGCCGTGCGCTGGCGCATGCCACCGGAAACCTGGTGGGGATAGTAGTGCTCGAAGCCGTCCAGGCTGACCCGCGCCAGCCAGGCCTTGGCCTGGGTAAAGGCCTCTTCCTTGACGACACCCTGCAGCTCGAGTGCCATAGCCACGTTGGCCTGCAGCGAGAGCCAGGGATACAGGGCATGTTCCTGAAACACCAAGGTGCGGCGCGGGCTGGGGCCGGGAACGCGCTTGCCATCGGCCAGCACCTGCCCGGCAGTCGGCTGCTCGAGCCCTGCCACCAGGTGCAGCAGAGTCGACTTGCCACACCCGGACGGCCCGACCAGCGCAACCAGTTCGCCCTGCGCAAATTCGCCACTGAAGCCCTTGATGACCTCTAGCTGCCCGAACTGCTTGTCTACTTCTTCGAACCTGAGCTGCATAGCGCGACGGAAACCTCGAACACATGTAATACCAGAGCGTAATGACACTGCCCGGCGCGATGGCCGGGCAGTTCCGAAGCGAGAGGCCGCCGGTTACAGCTCGCGCGCCTGCTGCCAGGACAGGTCCAGGATAGAGCCGGTGTCGAACGGCTTGCCGTCGCGGGTCTTCAGCGATCCGAGATCCTGCAGGATATTGGCGAGCTCCTGAATCCGTGCCTGGTCATCGCTGCCCAGCTTCGCACTGAAGGTCTGGGTGGCAATGGCTTCTTCGATCACCGTTTCACGTGGCAGATCGCCGCGTTTGACCGTCTTGAGCGTCGGCTCCGCAATGAAGTAGTCGGCAATCAGCTTGGCCGCTTCGGCAGGCTGATTTTCCAGCATGTCGATCGCATCGCGTTGTGCGTCCAGCGACTTCCACACCGCCTCCTTGCGGCTGTCTAGCGTCTTGCCCGAGGTGATGACGACCATGCACGGGAACGGCCAGACTTCCCCGATCTCGTAGATTTGCTTCACCGGCGCGACGAGCTGGGCGATACGGTCATAGGGCTCGAAGAGAAATGCCGCATCGGTGCGCCCGGATACCAGGGACTGCACGGCGACGGCCGGACTGGTGCCCATGATATTCACCTCGCTAGGCGACACGCCGGCGTCCTTCAGCGTCACGCCGCGCAGGACCGCATCGGCTGTGCTGCCTTCCTTCTGCGACGCCAGGATCTTGCCCTTCAGGTCGGCGACGGTGTCGATACCCGACCCCTCGCGCGCCACGATGGAGTGATAGCCCTGCTGCGCCCCGCCAACCACTTTGAGGTCGGCGCCCTTGGAAGCCCAGGCCACGGCGTTGGTGAACCCGAGCACGCCCGTGTCGAGCTGTCCGCCGATGATCGCCTTGATCAGGTCGGTGCCGGAGCTGAACTCGACCAGCTCCACGTCCAGGCCATGTTTCTTGTAGAAGTCGCCCTCGTAGGCAACCATCGCCTGAGCGTCGTCCATCACACGGATGAAGCCCACTTTAAACGCTTCCTGAGCATGAGCCGCAGCGCTCAGGAGCAGCAATGCCGGTACCAGCCAGACTTTCTTCATCATCGACCTCGTGCTCGCCAGTTGCGCGCCGCCTATAACCAAACGGCAGCACAAGCTAACTATTAGTTATTAACCATGCGTGGCTTAGAACTTTACACAAGTCAAACGCGATCGAACACTATCTAGCAGCAATAACCTGCTATCGCCGGGTTATAAGCCCAACCTCGACAGAGGGAGCGCGACGGGACCAGTCGAACTGCTGAAGGTCAGCGGATCAAAGCGTCATGGTCTTGCGACCGGCCAGGGCATGGGCGAGCGTGCCGCCATCGACGAGATCCAGCTCGCCGCCCAGCGGCACGCCGTGCGCGATGCGGCTGAGGGTCAACCCCTTGGGAATCAGCAGCTGCGCGATGTAATGCGCCGTTGCCTCGCCCTCGACAGTTGGATTGGTCGCCAGGATCGCCTCACTGAACTGCCCCTCGGCCACCCGTGCCAGCAGTTCCGGAATGCCGATGGCGTCCGGCCCCAGCCCGTCGAGCGGTGACAGATGCCCCTTGAGCACAAAGTACCGGCCGCGGTAGCCGGTCTGCTCCACGGCGAACACGTCCACCGGGCTCTGCACGATGCAGAGCAACGCGTCGTCACGACGCGAATCGGCGCATTGCGGGCAGATCTCGTCCTCGCTCAGCGTCCGGCACAACTTGCAATAGCCGACCTCCTCCATCGCACGCGTGAGCGCCTGCGCCAGGCGCAAGCCACCACTACGGTCGCGTTCGAGCATCTGCAGCGCCATGCGCTGGGCGGTTTTCTGACCGACCCCAGGCAAGATTCGCAGCGAATCGATGAGTTGTCGAATAAGCGGACTGAAGCTCATGGATATCTCGAGAAACTGGGAGGTGAAGCGACGGAGGCCGACCGGGCCTCGGCCCGGATCGCTCCGGCCAGCCCGATTCGGACCGGCGCGTTACGATTTGGCGGGGTTAGAACGGCATCTTGAAACCCGGCGGCAACTGCATGCCATCGGTCATGCCTGCCATCTTTTCCTTGCTGTTCTGCTCGATCTTGCGCACGGCGTCATTGACTGCGGCTGCGATCAGATCCTCCAGGATCTCCTTGTCTTCCTGCATGAGGCTGTCGTCCAGGCTGACGCGCTTGACGTCGTGTCGGCCATTCATCACCACGCTGACCAGACCCGCACCGGACTGACCGGTGACCTCGGCATTGGCCAGTTCCTCCTGCATCTTCTGCATCTTTTCCTGCATCTGCTGAGCCTGCTTCATCAGGCCGGCCATGCCACCTTTCATCATGGGGATCTACCTCGGATCAGGGTTCGGAGTGTTCTAGCGGCTCGATGGTACCGTCACGGATCACCGCTGCGAACTGTTGCATGAGCTGTTGCACCACCGGATCGGCCTGGATCGACTGCTCCGCAGCCTGCTGGCGCTCGCCGCGACGTCGCGCCGCCGCCTGCGCCGGGGTCTCCTGCTGGGGCGTCTGCAACTGGATGTCCAGCTGCAGCGTGCGACCATGGAACTGGCTCAGCGCATCGTTCAGGCGGCGCTGCTGGGTCGCGTTGAACAGGGCACTCTGCGCCGGATCAAGGTGCATGAGCCAGCGATCGCCTTCGACCGAGACCAGTGTGCAGTTGGCCGCGATGCTTCCCGTCAGACCACCCAGGCCAAGCTTGAGAAAGATCGCCTGCCACTCTGCCGCCAGGCCGGTCGCCGGCTCGACGGCCGGGGCCGGCTCTGGTGCGGCATCCGCAGACGAAAAGTCTTCCAGGCCATCCAGGTAGGCTTCGGCCTGGTTTTCGACCTCGAAGTAGTCCTCGTCGGTCAGCGGCGGCTCGTCGTCCTCGGATTCGGCGACCTGAATGACCGAGGCCACATGCTCGGGCACCACTGGCGGGACCACGCGCTGCGCGGCGGCCTCACTTTCCACCGCCACGGGCGAGGTGGCCGGTGGCTCGTTCCATGGCACATCGACGTGAACGGCATCCGCCGCAGGCGAATCGGACGTCGGCGCCGGCGTCGCCGCACGGGGTTCCGCTGGTGCCGGGCTGGTCGGCGCAGCAGCGCGCGCCACGACGTCGCTGCCTGCCTCTGCTACGGGGGAGCCCTGCGCAATCGGTGTGGAGGACGCGGCGGCGGGCATCGACACGGGACCGGCGCCGGCCACTGGGATTGTCTCGGAGTCAGTCGTGGCCGGACTGATCCCCTGGGGCTTTAGTGATGTTCGCGGGGCCTGTTCGCTGTCGGCTGGGCGGAACGCCAGCATGCGCAACAGCACCATTTCGAAGCCGCTACGCGGGTCAGGCGCCAATGGCAGGTCGCGGCGGCCAATCAGGCCCATCTGGTAGTAGAACTGCACGTCTTCGGCGGGCAGCGCCTGGGCCAGTGCCAGTACACGGTCGCGGTCGCCCTGCCCGTTGTCCACGGCATCCGGCAACGCCTGGGCCACGGCGACGCGGTGCAGGACGTTGAGCATTTCGGCCAGCACGCCGGCCCAGTCGGGGCCCTGCTCGGCCAGTTGTCGAACCGCCTCAAGCAGGCCGCGCGCATCGCCTTCAAGCAGCGCCTGCAGCACGCCGTACACCTGGCCATGGTCGAGGGTGCCAAGCATGCTGCGCACGTCGGCAGCCAGGACCCTGCCTTCACCAAAGGCGATGGCCTGGTCGGTAAGACTCATGGCGTCGCGCATGGAGCCGTCGGCCGCGCGTCCAAGCAGCCAGAGCGCATCGGGCTCGAACGGCACCTGCTCGACACCGAGCACATGGGTCAGATGCTCGACGACCCGCTCGGGCGGCATGTTTTTCAGGGAAAATTGCAGGCAGCGCGACAGAATGGTGACCGGCAGCTTCTGCGGGTCCGTGGTGGCCAGCAGAAACTTGACGTGAGGCGGTGGCTCCTCGAGCGTCTTGAGCAGCGCATTGAACGAATGCGACGAAAGCATGTGCACTTCGTCGATCAGATAGACCTTGTAGCGACCACGGCTGGGAGCGTACTGCACGTTGTCCAGCAGCTCGCGTGTGTCTTCGACCTTGGTCCGACTGGCCGCATCGACCTCGATCAGATCAACGAAACGGCCCTCGTCGATTTCCCGACAGACCGAGCACTCGCCGCAGGGCGTCGAGCTGATGCCCGTCTCGCAATTGAGGCACTTGGCAATGATTCGCGCAATGGTCGTCTTACCAACGCCGCGTGTGCCGGTGAACAGGTACGCATGATGCAGGCGCTGGCTGTCCAGTGCATTGATCAAGGCCTTGAGCACATGCGTCTGGCCGACCATTTCGCGGAACGAGCGCGGACGCCATTTGCGGGCTAGTACCTGATAACTCATAACACCATCGCGGGATAAAGCGGGGAACGCGTAATGCTAGCGGAGCAGGCCGGAAATTGCATCCGGCCTCTTGTCCGGCTGCCCGGATGGCATAGTTGCCGATGCGGTCAATCCGTGCACCTCGCGCCCAGCGCACGAACCACCTGGGCGAGCTCCGACGGGGCGCCGCGCAGCTCGATCCGCAGGCCATCGATCTCACGCCGGGCCGGATAATGCTTGCGCAGTTGATCGAAGCCCGCGCGGCGCTGCGCCTCGTCGCCCTGCAGGCTTCGACGGAAGTCGGCGTCGTCACGGCGCGGATCATAGACGGCGCGGCACAAGGTCGGGAGGAGTTCTTGCGCAGTGACCGTTTTTTCGAACGAGAGGCCCCGCAGCGGCGCAACCGGCATCAGGTCCGCGAGCTCGACGGACGGCTCCAGCCCCCACCGGGCGCAGAACGCACGGTAGATCTGTGCGGTTCCGCGCAGCTTGCCATCCAGGCTGTAGCCGGCAATATGCGGTGTCGCGATGCGGCATCGCTCGGCGAGCGCGACATCGACCTGCGGCTCGCCTTCCCAGACATCGAGCACGGCGTGCAGGTCAGACCGACGAAGCAGCTGCCCAAGCAGGGCCGCATTGTCGACCACGGCGCCACGGGCCGCGTTGATCAGCCAACTTCCGGGGCGCAGGCACGACAGCCGCGCGTCATCAACCAGATGAAAGGTGGCGTACTCGCCTTCCAGGGTCAGCGGCGTATGCAAGCTGATCACGTCGCACTCGGCAAGGATCTCGTCGAGGGAAACGAACGCACCGGCCTCGCGCGCCTGCCTCGGCGGGTCGCAGACGCGCACGTCCCAGCCAAGACCGCGCAACACCTCCACGAGCCGGCCGCCCACTTCTCCGGCCCCCACCACGCCATAACGCCGCCGTTCCAGCGAAACGCCCGCGTGCTCGGCCAGGGCCAGCAGCGCGCCGAGCACATAATCGACGACGCCGCGCGCATTGCAACCCGGAGCGCTTGCCCAGCCGATGCCCGCTGCGTCGAGATAGTCCAGGTCGAGGTGATCCGTGCCGATGGTGCAGGTGCCTACGAACCTGACCGCCGAGCCCTCTAGCAGGGCGCGGTCGACCCGCGTCACCGAGCGAACCAGCAGCACATCAGCCTGTTCCAGTGACGCGCGATTAATCGCGCGGCCCGGCATGCGGCGGATCGTGCCATGCCCGGCAAAGAATTCGTCGACCAGCGGGATATTTTCGTCGGCAAGGATGTGCATCGGCTCGGCTCCTGGTTGTCGCGCCCATTCTAGACCGGCTGACGCGGCCATGGCGCCTTCCCGACCGCCACGGCGACGGCTAGACTAGCGCGCTTCTGTATACAATCGGATGCATGCAATGCCCACTGAGTCCAAGCTCAGACGGGTTCGCATTGAACTGCGCACCCTCTTCGCCCTTGCCCTGCCGATGATGGTCGCGCAACTGGCCAACACCGCCATGGGGTTCGTCGACACCCTGATGGCCGGCCGCGTCAGCCCCGAGGATCTCGCCGCCGTTGCCCTCGGCAACTCGATCTGGGTGCCGGTGTTTCTGCTGGTCACCGGGGTCATCCTTGCCACCACGCCCAACGTCGCTCAGCACTTCGGCCGCGATCAGCATGAGCAGATTGGCCCCTTGGTACGCCAGGCGCTGTGGATGGGGCTTGGGGTCGGTTCGCTGTTCGCAGTGTTGATGTGGAACGCCGAACCGGTCCTCTGGCTGATGCAGGTCGAGCCGGCGCTGATCGAACCCAGCATGGCCTACCTGCGCGCCGTCGCCTGCGGTTTCCCGGCCGTGGCGCTCTACCAGGTACTGCGCTGCTACAGCGACGGCCTCGGTCATACCAGGCCCAGCATGGTGATCGGCGTGCTGGCACTGATGCTCAACATTCCGCTCAACTACATCTTCATCTACGGCAAGCTGGGCGTGCCGGCCATGGGCGGCGTGGGCTGTGGCTGGGCGACCGCCCTGGTCATGGGTTTCATGCTCCTGGCGATGCTGTTCTGGGTCCGGCGCGCAGTCTATTACCAGCCAAGCGGCCTCTTCATTCGCCTGGACTGGCCGCACTGGCCGGTGCTGCGGCACCTGCTATCGGTCGGCGTACCGATCGGTGTCGCCGTGTTTGCCGAGGCCAGCATCTTTTCGGTGATCGCACTGCTCATCGGTGCGCTCGGCGCGACCGTGGTGGCCGGCCACCAGATCGCACTCAATTTCACCTCGCTGATCTTTATGATTCCGCTGTCGCTGGGTATGGCCATCACCATTCGCATCGGCCAGGCGCTGGGGCGTGGGACCCCAAGGGATGCACGCTTCGTCGCGGGAGTGGGAATCGTCTCTAGCCTCTTCTATGCCTGCTTTTCGGCGGGACTCATGCTGCTTTTCGGCGAACAGATCGCGCGCATCTACACCACCGATCCCGCCGTGATTGCAGTGGCCGCCGGCCTGTTCTTCTACGCCGCCCTGTTCCAGTTCTCCGATGTGGTTCAGGTCACCGCGGCCGGCGCACTGCGCGGCTACCAGGACACGCGCATGACCATGGTCTTCACGCTATTCGCCTACTGGGGCATCGGCCTGCCGGTCGGCTACCTGCTCGGCCTGACCGATCGCCTGGGTGAACCGAGCGGGCCCGCCGGACTCTGGCAAGGCCTGATCGCCGGACTCAGTTGTGCCGCTGTCCTGCTCAGTATTCGCCTTGCGCGCAGTGCGCGCCGCGCGATACGCCGGCAAGCGGCACGCGCCTGAGCGCGCCCATCAGACTTCCATCCAGAGCAGGACCGCGCTGAACACCAGAAACAGCGCGAACAGGCCGCGCAGCAGACGCTCCGGCAACGCATGCGCCAGCCGCACGCCCAGACTGATGCTGAGCAGTCCGCCCACCGCGAGGGGTAACCCCAGCGCCCAGTTGACCTGACCGTGGCTGGCGTAGGTCACCAGGGTGACGGCGGTACTCGGCGCGGCCAGCGAGAGCGAGAGTCCCTGAGCGACCACCTGCGAGGCACCAAATACGCTGGTCAGCACGGGCGTGGCGAGGACCGCACCGCCGACTCCGAACAGCCCGCCCAACGCCCCCGCCCCCGCTCCCAGCGCGCTCAGCCACGGCCAGGGGTAGCGGAGCCGTGTGCCGCCTGGCGGGGTCAGCAGAAAGCTGCGCAGCAGGCTGTAGGCAGCCAGCGCCAGGAGAAAGCCGATAAAGGCGACCCGCATGCGCGCGGCGTCCAGCGAAACCGCGACCGCCGCGCCGCCAATGGCGAAGCAGAAGCTGGTAACGCCCAGCGCGACCGCATGACGCCACTCGATGCGATTGCGCTGATGGTAGCGCCATATCGCGAGCAACACGTTGGGCACCACCATCACCAGAGCGGTCCCCTGCGCGACCTGCTGATCCAGTCCGAACAGCACGCCAATGACCGGGATGGCGATCAGCCCCCCGCCGATTCCGAACAACCCACCAAGCGCACCGAGGGCGAGGCCCAGCAGGATATTCAGGCCTGTCGCGTACAGATCCATGGAGCCAACCCGGCAAAAAAGAAAGCATGCTAGCGAGCCGACTCTCGCAGCGAAACGCAAAGCCGCGCAAAATGGCTGTGCTCAACACGCACAGCCAATTGGTGAAACCCATGCAATCGGATCTGCTCACCGAACAGTTCGGGCTTTTTCTCGACGTGCTGGAAAGCGGCAGTTTTTCGGCCTCCGGCCGCCTGCACGGTCTGACGCCATCAGCCATCGCGCGGCGCATCAGCGCACTGGAGGCCTCGCTTGGCTGCAGCCTGTTCAGCCGCAGCACCCATGCCGTCAGGCCGACCTCGGCCGGACGCGCCTTTGCCGAGCGGGCGCGCCGCATCGTGCACGAGATGCAACTGGCACGCGCGGAACTTGCCGCGAGCCAGAACAGCCCGCACGGCCAGATTCGCATCGACGCCCCGGCGCCCTTCGGTCGCCGCCACCTGGCACCGGCACTGGCGGAATTCCTCCAGGCCTACCCCGGCGTGGACATCGAACTGAGGCTGATCGACAGTTTCATCGACCTGCAGGGCGAGCACCTGGGCAAGGTCGACCTGAGCCTGCGTATCGGTCCGCTCGCCGACACCCGGCTGGTGGCAACACCCCTCGCGTCCCTGACACGCATCGCCTGCGCCAGCCCCGCCTATCTGCAGCGGCGCGGCACGCCGCTGTCGCCCTTGCAGTTGCAGGAACACGACGGCCTCGACTGGGACACCCTCTCCCCGCCCCACGCCTGGCGCTTCGTACTCGATGGCAAGCAACAGGCACTGCGCCCCGGCCGCCTGCGAATGGTGGCGAACAATGCCGAAGCGCTGCTGTGCGGCGCACTCGCCGGCCTGGGCATCGCCCATCTGCCTACCTGGCTGATCAGCGAGCACCTGCTGCGTGGCGAGTTACATCCGTTGTTTTGCGAAAAGGGCTGGCCGGAACCGGAGCCCAGCGGGATTTATACGCTGCGCCTGACCCGGGAGACCGACTCGC
Organism: Stutzerimonas stutzeri; assembly: GCA_002339675.1. Classification (GTDB taxonomy): domain Bacteria; phylum Pseudomonadota; class Gammaproteobacteria; order Pseudomonadales; family Pseudomonadaceae; genus Stutzerimonas; species Stutzerimonas stutzeri_O. The sequence goes on along the minus strand of DDKB01000019.1, from coordinate 80,754 downwards.
GCAGCCGGTTACTGCTGGAATTCCTGAAAAACCGCTTCGGCCCGATCCCGCCATGGGATCAGGCACTGCGAAGCGGTGTTGGGCTGGGTTGAAGCGTCAGACGGCGCAGCCCGACAATTCCTGGGTCACGCCCCAGCCATCGAGCACGCCCCCCAGCGGCTCGACCAGGTTCTCCAGGTCTTGCTCGAAATCGCCGATGCCGTCGAAGGTGGCATACATCACCTTGCTGACCTGAAGGTCCCAGGCGCCATCGTCTCGGGGAGCGATCTGCGTATTGACGCATTCGCCGCGAAAGGTGCTGGCCGCCGCGCAGGCTCGCTCGCGGTCGGGAAACACGGCGTAGAACTCGATGGGATGGACACGGGCGAAATCGAAGCCGCCCTCTTTCATCCGCAGAAGCACATTGCTGCTTACGTCTTCATGGAAGGTGGTACTCATAAAACAACCTCCTCGCACTCATGGATGACGATTTCAGGAATGGGACGCCTTTTGCTCGAACCTCGTCGTACTGGACCGGCCAGACGGCCGCGTGGAAAGGGATGTGGCAGGCACTGCGATGATCGCGACCGGTCATGGCGGCTCGACGACGCCCCGCCGGGACGCTCTTCGAACATACGGCCATTAGGGGCGTACTGCAATGGACAACCGAACAGGGTGATCGATCGACCGGCCCGGCTGCCGCGCCGGGGACCGGACGGCTGCCCATCGCTGCACTCAGTCGTTGCTGGGCTTGCTGATCGCCTGCAGGACGTACTGCGGCAGCGCGAACGCGCCCAGATGCACGTGCGGGTTGTAGTAACGGGTGACGATCCCGCTGCCAGCGAACCGCTGACACAGGGTTTCCAGCGACACCTTGCGGCTGCTCACGTCGCAGGCGCCCCAGGCGAAGGTCATGGCGCCACCGATGTAGGTTGGCACGGCGGCCTGGTAGAAATGCCAGTCCGGGAAAAGCCCGGTCATGCGCCTGGCGGTGGTCTGCACTTCGCCGAGCTGCATGAACGGCGTGCCGTTCTGCGTCACCAGGATGCCGCCATCGTTGAGGCAGCGACGGCAGGCCTGGTAGAAGTTCTCCGAAAACAGCACCTCGCCCGGCCCGATCGGATCGGTCGAGTCGGAAATGATCACATCGAACTTTTCCTCGGTGGTCGAGACGAAGCGCATGCCGTCGTCGATCACCAGGTTCAGCCGCGGATCCTCGAAAGCGCCCTTCGAATGCTCCGGCAGGAACTCCTTGCACATTTCCACGACGGTGCCGTCGATCTCGACCATGGTGATGCTCTCGACATCACGGTGCTTGGCCACCTCGCGCAGCATGCCGCCGTCGCCGCCACCAATGATCAATACCCGCCGCGCCAGGCCATGGGCGAGGATCGGCACATGGGTCAGCATCTCGTGATAGATGAATTCGTCCGCCTCGGTGGTCTGGATCACGCCATCGAGCGCCATGACCCGGCCCATGCGGGCATTCTCGAAGATCACCAGATGCTGATGCTCGGTGCGCACCTCATGCAGCATGCGGTCGATCGCGAATCGCTGGCCGTATCCCTCGTAGAGAGTTTCCTGATAGTCGCTCATGGGGTGTCTCCCTGATGGATCGCGTAAGGGCAGCAGCCGCGCCTGCCGCCCAGTTGGCAAAGAGGCGCATTCTACTTTGGTCTCATGACAGGGGGAACCACGTGGGTTTGAAAGCCAACCTGGTGAAGACAAGCCCATCGACGGTGGCTATGGTTCAGCCATGGCATCGTCCCTGTCGCTTCCCTATGTCGCCCCCTGGCACTGGGCGCAATTCCACCAGTACTTCGCCCTGCGCCTGCTTCCCGGGGTGGAGGCGCTGACGCCCGATCGCTACAGCCGCAGCGTTCGGCTGGCACAACGAACCGGCTGGATAAGCGTGACGCCGGCCCTTGATGCCGACTGCCTGGAGCTGAGCATCAGCGATTCGCTGGCCGCCCAGGCGCAGGCGCTGGCCCGGCGGGTGACGCAAATGTTCGACCTGGCGACCGACCCGGCGGTACTGGCCGCTCATTTCGCCGGCGACACAGAACTGGGGCCGCGTGTCGCGCTGGAGCCCGGGCTGCGCCTGCCGAGTGCGTTCGATCCGTTCGAGCTGGCCGTGCGCGCCATCATCGGCCAGCAGGTGTCGGTCAAGGCCGCCGTAACCATCGCCCGGCGCCTGATCGAACGGCTGAGCGAAGCGCTACCGGACGCCGCCCCAGACGGCCTGTGCCGGCTGTTTCCAACGCCGCAAGCGGTTGCGCAGGGAAATCTGGAAAAGATCGGCATGCCGACCCGGCGGGTCGCCACGCTGCAACGGCTGGCCGTTGCGGTGGCCGACGGCGCACTGGCCTTGCACACCGATCAGGGCGCGGATGATCTGGTCGCGCGGCTCTGCGAACTCCCCGGAATCGGGCCGTGGACTGCGCAATACATCGCCCTGCGGGGCTTCGGCGAGGCTGACGCCTTTCCCGCCGCCGACCTCGGACTGATGAAGGCGCCGCTGTGGGGCCCCGGTGGCCTCAGCGCGAAAGCGCTGCTCGGACGCGCCGAGGCCTGGCGGCCCTGGCGCGCCTATGCCGCAATACACATCTGGCAGGATTACGCACGCGCCCAGGCGCCGATCAGTCGGGGTCCGGCGGCGCAATGCGCGCCAGCATCTGGACCGGATCAGTGATCGGCACGCGCAGGATGAGCCCCTCACCCGAGCGCGGGAAAACCCCCGTCAGCGCCGTGATATTGACCTGATGGGTGACCAGGATCACGGGGCCGTCAGCGGACGGAGCCTCGAGAAAGCGACGTAACGCGGCGGTCTGAAGGTTGCGGTCGCCAGCACCTGCATAGAACGAGTCGAGCAGTGGCAGCGGTTCAACCTGACCAAGGTTCAACCGCCGCGCGGTCTCCAGCGCGCGGCACCAGCGACTGCTCAGCAACCGCGCGCTGGTGATGCCCTGCCGTCGGAGCAGTTCGCCCCATCGTTGCGCCTCGGCGCGACCCTGCTCGCTGAGATTGCGCTGGGTCGAACAGTCTTCCAGTACAAAGTTCGCTGGATCACCGGTCCCCGGTGCGGACGCATGGCGCAGCAGGAGCACCGCCTGGCCGCTGCGCAAGGCCGTCCACGCCTCGCTCTGTGCCACGGCTGCCTGCGCGCCAGTCAACCAGGGCGCAGCGACCAGGACAAGCGCCCACGCCAGCACTACAGCCGTGCCTTCGCCCGTGAGCCAGCCGCGACGAACCACATGACCAGGCCGACCACCGGCAGCAGCACGATGACCAGACTCCAGATGATCTTGCGGCCAGTCTCGATCCGGCTGCGCCAGACCTGCACCACGGCCAGGATGTCCAGCAGCAGGACCAGCAGCGCGACCAGGCCGCTCAAGGTCTCGAGCACGACGAGCGCCCCAGGTCAGGCGACGCCGGGGCGATTGCCACGTGGCCCCATGATGCCCCAGATGATCAGGCCGAGAACCGGCAGGATGACGATCAGCAGGACCCACAGGGCTTTCTTGCCGGTCGTGCTGTCGCTGCGCAATACGCTCACGATGGCCCAGATATCCAGTGCAAGGATCAGCAGGCCAAAAATACCGCCGAAGGCATCGGTCATGACAGGCTCCAGGTTTGCTGGGGTTCTCCATTAGGATGCCGGGCAACGCCGAGGGTTCAGTATCGGCGCCTCAGGCCGCGGTGGGGTCGATGGCGCCGAATTCGCTGACAGTGCGATGGCCGCCGAGCGACTGGCCGTCCCGGCCCAGCCCGCACGTCTTCATGCCGGCCGCCCGCGCGGCGTCCAGCTCCTCGGCCACATCGGACAGGAACAGCACCCGCTGCGCGGGAAGCCCGATGGATTCGGCAATCCGCCTATAAGATGCCGCCTCGCGTTTGTGCCCAACGCCGGTGTCGAAATAGCCGGAGAACAGCGGTGTCAGATCGCCCACCTCGGCGCAGCCGAAGATCAGCTTCTGCGCCTGCACCGAGCCGGACGAATAGACATAGAGCGCATAGCCCTGCTCATGCCAGCGTTGCAGCGCCGCCACCGCGTCCGGGTAGACGTGCCCCTTGAGTTGGCCGGCACGGTAGCCCTCCGCCCAGACCATGCCCTGCAAGGCTTTCAATGGCGTGGCCTTGCGGTCGGCGGCCATCCACTCGAGCAGGATCTCGAGCAATCGCTCCGTGCCCGCCCCCGGCTCGCCGCTTTCGGCACGTACCGCGTTCAGCTGCGCCTGGACGGCCGGATCATCGGCGTGCGCCCTTACGTAGGCCGGAAGGTGAGCCCTGGCAAAGGGAAACAGCACGTCAAAAACGAAACTCACCGAGCTGGTGGTGCCCTCGATATCGGTCAGGATGGCCTCGATCGGCATCAGAAATCCTCCAGCCGCGGGAACCGGCCGGCGATCGATTCACCGGTGAACTGGGCGACCCAGCCTTCGGGGTTGTTGAACAGGCGTATCGCGACGAAATGCGGGTGCTCGCCCATGTCGAACCAGTGACGCGTACCGGCAGGCACCGAGATCAGGTCGTTTTTCTCGCAGAGCACGGCGTAGACCTTGTCCTCGATGTGCAGGGTGAACAGCCCGCGGCCTGCCACGAAAAATCGCACCTCATCCTCGGCGTGGCGGTGTTCGTCGAGAAACTTGGCGCGCAGCTCGGCCTTCTGCGGGTGATCGCTGGTGAGGCTGATCACGTCGACGGTCACATAGCCGCGCTCCTGCATCAGGCGGTCGATCTGGGGGCGATAGGCCGCGATCACCGCTTCGGGGCTCGCGCCGGCCGGGATCGGGGCATCGGCCTCCCAGCGCTCGAGCCGCACGCCGACGTCGGCCAAGGTGGCCGCAATATCCCCCACGTGGGTAAGAACCTTGAGTGGCTGCTCGGGGGCGGTGTCCTGGTAAACGCTGAGGATGCTCATGTCGATGGTCTCCCGCCGGGTCGCTGACACCGGCTCGTCTTGGGTGGTTCGGTTGCTGCGGGTGCGCAGGCGCCGGTCAGTGACGCTGCAGCGCGCGCATCTTCAGCTCGCATTCGAAGAGGAACTCGAACGCCTCGATCTGCCGCAGGGCGTCGCTCATGCGCGCGCCCCAGGTGTAGAGGCCATGCCCGCGGATCAGGTAGCCGACGCAATCGGGATGCTCTTCGAGCCAGGGCTGGACGCGCGAGGCGAGCCGCCCGATGTCCTGGTCGTTGTCGAAAATCGGCACCAGCACCTGGGATTCGTGCGTGACGATACCGCTGAACGCTTTTTGCAGCTCATAGTCGGCGAACACCAGCGAATCACTGAGGCAGACCCGCGACAGTACCGTGGCGTTGACCGAATGGGTATGCAGCACCGCGCCGATTTCCGGCTTCCAACGATACAGCTGGGTGTGCAGCAGGGTTTCGGCAGAGGGCTTCTTGTCAGGCTCGAGGCTCTGCCCGTTCATGTCGACCGCGAGCAGTTCGTCCGGCGTGAGCTGCCCTTTGTGCTTGCCGGAAACGGTGAGCAGCAGCTCTGCGCTGTTCAGACGTGCGGAGTAATTGCTGCTGGTCGCCGGCGACCAGCCGCGGTCGTACAGAAAGCGGCCAGCATCGATGATGGCCTGCGCCAAGTGTTCACGGGTGGCGGTCATGCCTGTTTCTCCTGCAGGGGGATGGCCATGATAACGGCTGCAGCCAGAGCCGCGACGCTGGCGATGGCAAAGGTCGCCAGCGGCCCGAGGCTCGCCCAGCTGTAGCCCGAATACAGCGCGCCGAGCGCTCCGCCTACACCGGCAAGCGTGGCGTAGAGGGCCTGCCCCTGGCCCTGCTGGCGATGGCCGAAACTGTGCTGGACGAAATGGATGGCCGCAGCATGGAAGCTGCCGAAGGTCGCCGCGTGCAGCAGTTGCGCGAACAGGAGCACGCCCAGGTGATCGGCCAGCGCGCCGAGCAGTAACCAGCGCAGCGCTGCCAACAGAAAGCTCGCCGTCAGCACCTGACGCAGCGAAAACCGCGCCAGCAGCCCCTTCATCACGAGAAACAACAGGATCTCGGCGACCACCCCCAGCGCCCACAGCAGGCCGATCGTGCCGCGGCCATAGCCAAGCGCCTCGAGGTGAATAGTGAAGAAAGTGTAGTAGGGCCCGTGGCTGACCTGCATCAGCCCGACGCAGACAAAGAAGGCCAACACCCCGGGACGGCACAGCTGACGGAGAAAACCGCCCTGCCCGTCCAGCCCCGGTCGTTCCACCGGCACGGCATTGGGCACCCAGGCGCTGCTGATGACGATGCCGGTCATGACGACCATGACCGCGGCCGGGTAGATCGCCAACCCCTGGCGCTCGAACAGCACACCCAGGCCAACCACCGCGGCAATGAAGCCGATGCTGCCCCACAGGCGAACCTGGCTGTAGCGAGCGGCCTGCTCGCGCAGGTGCGCCAGGGTGATGACCTCGAACTGAGGCAGCACGGCGTGCCAGAAGAACGCGTGCAAGGCCATCACCAGGGCCAGCCAGGCGTAGCGCTGGCTGATGAAGATCAGGCTGAACGAGAGCAACGTGCACAGCGCGCCGATGCGAACAATCGCCAGGCGCCGGCCGGAGACGTCGCCAAGCCAACCCCACAGGCTCGGCGCCAGGCAGCGCATCAGCATGGGGATGGCCACCAGCTCGCCGATGCGCTCGGCGGAAAAACCAAGGTGGGCGAAATACAGCCCAAGGAATGGCGCGGTCGAGCCGAGCAACGCGAAATAGCAGAAATAAAAGCCGGACAGGCGCCAGTAGGGGATGGAAGCGGCCATAAGTGAGACGCCAGGGGCTGGAAGCGAAGCGACTTGATGCTGGCCCCGAGCGCTTTGCTCGGTTTCCAGCGCTAGGCTCCCAGCTGCAGGCTCAGAGCTGCCCCAACACCGGCGTACCGACCAGCACATCGGCATTCTGGCCGCGGTGGCGCAGCAGATGGTCGAGCAGCACGATGGCCATCATCGCCTCGGCGATCGGGGTCGCGCGAATGCCCACGCAGGGGTCGTGCCGGCCCTTGGTGATGACGTCCACCGGCTGGCCGTCGACATCGATGGAGCGCCCAGGCGTGGTGATGCTGGATGTCGGTTTGAGGGCCAGGTGCGCGACGATTGGCTGGCCCGACGAAATGCCGCCGAGGACGCCGCCGGCATTGTTCGACAGGAAACCCTCCGGGGTCATCTCGTCCCGATGCTCGGTGCCGCGCTGGGCGACGCTGGCGAAGCCGGCGCCGATTTCAACGCCCTTCACCGCATTGATGCTCATCAGCGCATGTGCCAGCTCAGCGTCGAGGCGGTCGAACACGGGTTCGCCCAGGCCCGGCGGCACGCCTTCGGCGACCACGGTGATCTTGGCGCCCACCGAATCCTGATCGCGGCGCAGTTGGTCCATGTAGGCTTCGAGCTCCGGCACCTTGTCCGGATCGGGGCTGAAGAAGACATTCTGATCAATGCTGTCCCAGGTCACGAAGGGGATCTCGATCGGCCCCAGCTGGCTCATGTAGCCGCGCACCTGGATCCCCAGCGTCGCCAGATACTTCTTGGCGATGGCACCGGCCGCGACGCGCATGGCGGTTTCGCGCGCCGAGCTGCGACCGCCGCCACGGTAGTCGCGCAGGCCGTACTTGTGGTGGTAGCTGTAGTCCGCATGAGCCGGACGGAACTGATCCTTGATCGCCGAGTAGTCCTTGGACTTCTGGTCGGTGTTGCGGATCAACAGGCCGATCGGGCAACCGGTGGTGCGGCCTTCGAAGACGCCGGACAGGATCTCCACCTCGTCCGGTTCCTTGCGCTGGGTGGTGTGCCGGCTGGTGCCGGGCTTGCGCCGGTCGAGATCGCGCTGCAGGTCGGCAGCCGAAAGCTCCAGCCCCGGCGGGCAGCCATCGACGATGGCGACCAGCGCCGGGCCATGGCTCTCACCAGCGGTGGTGACGGTGAACAGCTTGCCATACGTGTTGCCGGACATGCAGGACGCTCCGCGACGGACGAAAATCAGGGCCGGGCAGTATACCCGAGCCGCCGCGGGTTTCACCGCCCCCGGGCACGCGGCATACTGCGCTCGCTGGAACCCGGACGCTCGCGGCGCGTCCTAACCGCTTCGCCCGTGAACGAACCCTCCCATGCGTATCCTTCTGCTGATCCTTGTCACCATGCTCGCGTCCCCTGCACACGCGCTGACCCTGCTGAACCAGTCCTGGCGCCTGGAGGTACCCGACGGAACCTTGCACGGCAGCCTGTTGCTGCCCAAATCCGATGCCCCGCTGCCGGTCGCCCTGCTCATCGCCGGCTCCGGCCCGACCGACCGCAATGGCAATAACCCGCAAGGCCACAACGACAGCCTCAAGCGCCTGGCACTGGCGCTGGCCAAGCAGGGCGTGGCCAGCCTGCGCTACGACAAGCGCGGGGTGGGCGCGAGCCGCGCGGTCGCGCCCGAAGAAAAACAACTGCGCCTGGACGGCTACGTGAGCGATGCCGTCGCTTGGGCGGCTCGCCTCAAGGCCGACCCGCGCTTCGGCGCACTGGTGCTGATCGGCCACAGCGAAGGCGCGTTGATCGCCAGCCTGGCCGAGCCGCAGGTACAGCCGGACGCTCTGATCAGCCTGGCCGGCAGCGGGCGGCGCATCGACGCGCTGTTGCGCGAGCAGCTGCAGGGCCGCCTGCCACCGTCCTTGCTGGCCTCGGCGTCCTATCTCATCGACGAGCTGGCCGCCGGACGCCGCCACGCTGCGGTGCCCGACGCGCTGCAGGTGCTGTTTCGCCCGAGCGTCCAGCCCTACCTGATTTCGCTGTTCGCGCAGGACCCGGCCCCCGCCTTCGCCCGCACCACCGCGCCGGCGCTGATCCTGCAGGGCACCCATGACATCCAGGTCTCACCAGCCGACGCGCGCACTCTGCAACAGGCACGGCCCGACGCCTCGCTGGCGCTGATCGAGGGGATGAACCATGTGCTGCGTATCGTGCCGATGGATGGCCCATCGCAAGCCGCGTCCTACAACCGCGCCGAACTGCCGATCGCCCAAGCTCTGGCGCCACGAATAGCGCAATTTCTCGCCCAACGCGGCCTCTTGCCGCCCTCCAGTTAACGCCGGCCCGGCCGATATGCCTCCTGCCTGCCGCAATGACGCCACCGCGCAGGCCCAGGATGCCAACATGACCGAACCTTCCACTTCACCGAACGCCACCGAGGCCGCCACGGCGCCCGCAGAGCCGCTCCTGCATCCCTGGGCCGAGCTCGCGCCCGAGCGCTTCCGGCTGCTGCGCCTGGCGCCGCTGCCCACCGACCGCGACAGCGGCGCGCGGCCGCTCAGGTTCGTCGAGCTCGCGCAGCTGGAGCGCCACAGCCCGCAACAGAGTCTGCTGCGCCTGCAGATTCGACTTCCCGGCCAGCTGGTTTCGAAAAAGCTCAACGTCCTGGAACTTTGGGCCGACCACCGCGCCAAGGAACTGCGATTCGGCCCCGACAGCGGCCTGCACCTGGAGCCAGCGAACCGCGGCCTCGGGCGCTTCCTGCTGGCACAGGGCATTCTTTGGGCGCAGAAGCGTTGGGCGCACTACCTGGTTGAGGGCGGTGCCCTGCCGGCCAAAGACGTGACGAGCGAAGAGATGCGGCTGCGGCGCGACCACTGCTTGCTGAGTCAAGGCTTCGATGTGCTCTACCCCGAGCCCCAGCAGCTCAAGGCGACCTATTCGGTGCCCCGGGTCAGCGCGCTACGCCCCGACTGGAATGACGAAAAGGTGCAGATCATCGAACTGCAGAACGCCGCCGCGATGCTGGAGCAGGCCGACCGTCAGCTTCTCGAACAGGAAACCGCCATGCGCGACATGCAGGAGCGCGTGAGCCGGCTGCGCCGCGAGGACGGCACCCTCAGGTTCACCATCGCCTGCCTGATCGTGTTCTCACTGTTCCAGGCGGGCCTGCTGATCTGGATCGCGACGCGCTGAACGTCTAGCGGCCGGCACCCGTGTCGAGACGCGCGCGGAACAGCGCCTGGTGCTCGCGGCACTGACGCGCACTCAGCAGAAATACGCCATGCCCCCCTTCGGAGAACTCCAGCCAGGTGAAATCGACCTCGGGATAGAGCGCTTCCACATGCACCTGGCTGTTGCCGACCTCGACCACCAGCGTGCCCTGTTCGGTCAGGTGATCGGCCGCCTCGGCGAGCAGCCGGCGCACCAGGTCCAGGCCATCGTTGCCACAGGCCAGCCCCAGTGCCGGCTCGTGATGGAACTCGGCAGGCATGTCAGCGAAATCTTCGGCATCCACATAGGGCGGGTTGGAGACGATCAGGTCGAACCGCTGCTTCGGCAAGCCGTCGAACCCATCGCTTTGCACCGTGTAGACGCGCTCGTCGAGGCCGTGCTGCTCGATATTGCGATTGGCCACTTCCAGCGCCTCGAACGACAGGTCGGCCAGTACCACCTCGGCCTCGAGGAACTCATAGGCGCAGGCGATGCCGATGCAGCCGGAGCCGGTGCAGAGGTCGAGGATCCGTGCCGGCTCGGCGGCCAGCCAGGGTTCGAAACGGCGCTCGATCAGTTGGCCGATCGGTGATCGCGGGATCAGCACTCGCTCATCGACCACGAATGGCAGCCCGCAAAACCATCCCTGCCCGAGCAGGTAGGCCGTCGGCACGCGCTGCTGGATGCGGCGCAGCAACAGCTCGTGCAAGCGCTCGCGCTCGTCGTCCTCCAGGCGGCAATCCAGATAGCCGTCGGCCAGCTCCCAGGGCAGGTGCAAGGCGCCGAGCACCAGTTGCCGCGCCTCGTCCCAGGCGTTGTCCGTACCATGACCGAAGAACAGTTGCTCTTCGTGGAAGCGACTGACGGCCCAGCGAATATAGTCACGCAGGGTCCGCAGGCGGGAAGGCGAAGCGGTCACGAGGCATCTCCTGTCGAAAAAGGCCGCAAGTTTAGCCGAAGGCGCCGCGGCTGACTCGGCGCAATGCGCTGCACGCTGCTGGCCTATTGCCCAACACTGCCCCGCTGGATGACCGATTCATTACTTTCGGCGGTTCACATCTCTCGCGTCTGGCGCCACAATCAGGCCCCTCTCAGAACTAGGAGTCAGTCATGTCCAAGCCACAGACCATGCTTCAGCTCAGTGGCCGCAGTTATGCACCGGCGACCCTGGCTAACGCGACCCTGGTGGTCATCGACGTTCAGGAAGAATATCGGACTGGGACACTGGCATTGCCCGGCCTCGAGCCGGCACTCGGCGAGATCCGCCAGTTGCTGGACGCCGCCCGTGCGGCGGGCGCGCCCGTCGTGCACGTGCACCATCTGGGCATTCCCGGGGGATTGTTTGATCCGCAGGGCTTCCGCGGCCAGATCATGCCGGAAGCCGCTCCACTGCCAGGCGAAACCGTGATCGGCAAGACATTGCCGAACGCCTTCGCCGGTACGCAGCTGCACGAACTGCTGCAACAGCACGGTCGCCTAGACCTCATCGTCTGCGGCTTCATGACCCATTCCAGCGTCAGCACGACGGTTCGTGCAGCCAAGGACTATGGCTATCGGTGCACCCTGGTAGACAAGGCGTGCGCGACACGCGATCTACCGCTGGGGGACGGCGCGATTGCCGCCGCCGAGGTGCACCGCATGGAAATGACCATTTTGGCGGACAACTTCGCCGTCTGCGTGGCGGACGCAGCAGCCCTGGCCTAGTGCGATCTGCCGCCTTACCCGGCCATGATGCCCCCTGACCGCCGCCGCGGTCGTCGCCAGTTCTGACGAGGTAAGCGCAATGAAACGATCCAACGGCTTCGACGCCCGGCGCCTGCGTCCGCAATCATCGCGCAGTCTGGGCGCGCGCCTCGCGGCCGCCTTGGGCGTGCTGCTGGTTCTTGCCGGGGTCGCCTTGGCCAGCCTTGGCGCGATCTCGCTGCTCGACAGCCGCGATGTTCTTGCCGGTTACAGCCTGGAGCACGAAGCGGCCATCACGGCGCTGTCGCTCGGCCTTGCGCTGCTGCTACTTGGAATGCTGATGCGCCGCCTGGCTCGCCGGCAATCGCGCGAACCCGGCGCGCTGAGCCTGTCGCCACGGTTGAAGAAGCGTCGCTGAGCCCACGTCAGGGTCGTATCGCCGCGCGTTCGGGTAAAATCGTCGCGCACATGCGGAGGGCACATGCAAGAAGACGATTTTGCGCTGTTCAAGTCAGCGGTTCGCGGCGTCAAGCCGATCGAACACGACCGGGCCGACACCGGCAAACCCCGTAGCAACCGAGCCCAGATCGCCACGCGACGCGCCAACGCGGTAATCGACGACGGCCAGACCCGGATCGACGGGCTATCCGACCTGTTCGTAATCGACGTCGCCGCCGAGGACGCGCTCTATTGGGCGCGCGATGGCGTCCAGGACAGCCAGCTGCGCAAGCTCAAAGCCGGCCAGATCCCGTTCGAAGGCAGCCTGGATCTGCACGGACTGAGTGTCGAAAAGGCCCGCGAGCTGCTCTGGGACTTTCTCGCCGAAGCCTGCCGCTTCGAGATTCGCTGCGTGCGCGTGACCCACGGCAAGGCAGCCCGCAAGGACGGCAAGCGGCCGATGATCAAGAGCCATGTCAACACTTGGTTGCGCCAGCATCCGCAAGTGCTCGGCTTCAGCTCCTGCCTGCCGCGGCACGGCGGCACGGGCGCGGTCTACGTCATCCTCAAGCGAACCATGCTCGACGGTCGTGACGAGTAGCCACCGCAGCGGCGCGCATACACGCTCGCCCCGTGCTGCTTGCAGCCTGGCGGCCGAGCCCCTACCCTTCGCACTCGCGCTTTTCCGCAAGCCTGTCAGGTAGTCACATGTCCCTGGAAACACATTACACCGCGATCCTTGGCCAGCTGGGTGAGGACGTCAACCGCGAGGGCCTGCTCGACACGCCCAAGCGCGCCGCCAAAGCCATGCAGTACCTGTGCAAGGGCTACCAACAGACGCTTGAGGAAGTCACCAACGGCGCGCTGTTCAGCTCCGACAACAGTGAAATGGTGCTGGTCAAGAACATCGAGCTGTACTCACTGTGTGAGCATCATATGCTGCCCTTCATCGGCAAGGCGCACGTCGCCTACCTGCCCAACGGCAAGGTGCTCGGCCTGTCGAAGGTCGCCCGCATCGTCGAGATGTATGCGCGCCGCCTGCAGATCCAGGAAAACCTGACCCGCGAGATCGCCGAGGCGGTGCAGACCGTAACCGGCGCGTGGGGCGTGGCCGTGGTCATCGAAGCCCAGCACATGTGCATGATGATGCGGGGCGTGGAAAAGCAGAACTCCTCGATGGTCACCTCGGTCATGCTCGGCCAGTTCCGCGAGAACGCCGCGACGCGCAGCGAATTCCTCGGCCTGGTCCGGTAGCCGCTGTGGTCAGGCTCGATCGCGGGATTACCGGGGTCGCCGGCGGGTACGCGTTCCGGCTGGCACTGCCCGCGCCTGCCGAGGGTGTCAGTCGAACATACCGACATGCCGGGGATGGCTGGCGACCCGCTGCAGCCATGCCGTGATCGCCGGGTAGTTGTCCAGGTGAAAGCCGCCCTCTTCCGCCACGTGGGTATAGGCGTACAGCGCCACATCCGCGATTGAATACCCATCGCCCACCAGATAGGGCGTGCGCAGCAGCTGCTGCTCCATAACATCCAGTGCGTGATAACCGTCGAGCTGCTTGGCGGCGTACTCCTCGAGCCGATCGTCCGGCAAGCCAAGGTAGACCTTGATGAAACGCGCCACCGCAAGGAACGGCTCGTGGCTGTACTGCTCGAAAAACTGCCACTGCAGCACCTGGGTTCGCAGCCGCGGATCGGTGGGGAGAAACGCCGAGCCTTCAGCGAGGAAATTGAGGATCGCATTCGACTCCCACAGGCAGGTACCGTCCTCGAGTTCGAGCACCGGAATCTTGCCGTTGGGGTTCTTTTTCAGGAAGGAAGGCTCGCGGCTCTCACCACGCAGAATATCCACCGGCACCCATTGATACTCCCGGCCCAGCAGATTCAGCATCAGCTTGATCTTGTAGCAGTTGCCGGACCGGTAATCCCCGTACACCTTGACTGTCATCGCAATCTCCTGCGCGCAATACGCCCGGCCTGGATCAGGCCGCTTCGGTCAGACTGGCCTGGCGAACCACTTGGGCTAGCCGACGAACGCCCTCATTGAGGCGCTCCGGCGCCACATGGCTGAAATTGAGTCGCAGATAGCCGGGATTCTGCTCAGGGTCTACGAAGAACGGCTCGCCCGGCATGAAGGCGACATCCTGCTCCAGCGCAGGCTTGAGCAACGTCCGCGTATCCACGGGCTGCTTGAGCTGCAACCAGAAGAACAGCCCACCCGGCGGCAATTGCCAGTCGGCGAGGTCACCGAAGTGCTCCTCCAGCGCGGCCTGCATCGCGTCACGGCGCTGACGGTAGAACTGCCGGAGATCGGCGAGATGGGCCCGGTACGCATCGCTTCCCAGCCATTGCAGCGCCTGCCACTGCCCGATGCGGTTGGTGTGCAGGTCCGCAGCCTGCTTGAGCCGCAACAGGTAGGGAAACAGATCCGGCGTGGCGATCAGATAGCCCACCCGCAGCCCGGGCAGGAGGGTCTTGGACACGGTGCCGGTGTAAATCCAGCTGGCCTTGCGCATCCGCGCCACCACCGGGCTGGCACTGCCGTCATCGAAGACCAGCTCGCGGTACGGCTCATCCTCGATCAGGGTCACGCCGAACTCATCGAGCAAGGCCGCGACGGCATCCCGCTTGGCTTCGCTGTAGCGCACGGCCGAGGGGTTCTGAAAGGTCGGTATAAGGTACGCGAAGGCAGGCCTGTGCTGCTCGAGACGCTGCCGCAGGACGGCCAGCGAAGGGCCGTCCGCTTCCTGTGGCACCGCCAGGCAGCTCGCACCGAACAGCTGGAATGTCTGCAACGCGGCAAGGTAGGTGGGCGATTCCAGCAGCACCTCGGTGCCGCGATCGATGAACAGCTTGGCGGCCAGATCGAGGGTCTGCTGCGACCCGCTGACGATGAGCACCTGGCTGGCGGTGCAGTCGATGCCCAACGCCCTCGCTTCAGCCGCGACGGCTTCACGCAGCGCCGGCTCGCCTTCGCTCATGCCGTACTGCCCCATGCTGGCAGGCATATCCGCCCACTGAACTTTCGGCAGCATCGGCTCAGCGGGCAAACCACCGGCGAACGACATCACTTCCGGCCGCTGGGCAGCGGCGAGTATTTCACGGATAAGCGAGCTTTTCAGGCGGTCGACGCGTTCGGAGAAGGCCATGTGGGCACCGGATGCAAGGAGACGAAAAATGGGTCAAACTCTTTGACTCAAATTACGCCCTCGCTCGCGAATACGTCAATATGCCTGACCTAAAAAAAAGTACTGTGCAGCGCCAGATCATGGAGACCTTTTTCCATGGCTACCAGGCCTTCACGGCCAAGCCGGACGAGATGCTGGCCCGCCGCGGCCTGTCACGCGTGCATCACCGCATCCTGTTCTTCATCGCCAGCTATCCCGACCTGAGCGTCAAGGAGCTGCTGAGCTACCTAGGGGTCAGCAAGCAGGCGCTGAACACACCGATGCGGCAGCTGATCGAGATGCATCTGGTGGAAAGCAGGACCGCTGAAGATGACAAGCGCAAGCGCATGCTGCGTTTCACCCCTGAAGGTGCCAAGCTGGAGCAGGCGCTACGCCGCGAACAGGTACGACTGCTCGAACGCGCGTTCAGGCAGGCCGATGAAGATGCTGTGGCCGGCTGGCTGGCCGTGAATCAAATGCTTGCCGAAAGCGCCATCCGACCAACAGTCGAGCGGAACAAGCCGACAAGCGACTGACGCGACGTCCCGGCACGCCCAGCAGTGGGCCCGATGATATCAGTGCCGGACTGGGCGGCCTTGGGCTCCGCCCTGACGCGGACGCAGGCACCCTGCGGCCGCTCCAGCCGATAGCAGCTTGCCCCACACGAGAGTGATCCGGCAAAGAAGCGCTGCGCGTGACCATACACCATGAGATGCCGGGGTCCGGCACCGCGACGGCCATCGCCATCGAAGCGGAGTACCCGGCGACGCTCACGCGCTTCGCCAGGCAACTCGCCGACAACCAGCCGAGCCGTTCCTTCAAGCCACTCAGGACACTACACGCACAAAAAAGGGCGACCGAAGTCGCCCTTTTTATGGATTGCAGAACTTAGTTCTGGTTTTCCATTTGCGCGCGGATCAGATCACCGATGGTGGTCGGACCGGCTGCCGGCTCTACGTCCTGCTTGGTACGCAGTTCCTTCATCGCGTCCTTCTCGTCCTCGACGTCTTTCGACTTGATGGACAGGCTGATAACACGGCTCTTGCGGTCGATGCTGATGATCTTGGCTTCGACTTCTTCGCCTTCCTTCAGGACGTTACGCGCATCTTCAACGCGGTCACGGCTGATTTCAGAGGCTTTCAGCGTCGCTTCGATATCGTTGCCCAGGTCGATGATGGCGCCTTTGGCGTCAACTTCTTTCACGATGCCACGAACGATGCTGCCTTTGTCATTGACGGCGGCATAGTTGGAGAACGGATCGTCTTCCAGCTGCTTGATGCCCAGGGAGATGCGCTCACGCTCCGGATCGACCGACAGAATGACGGTGTCCAGCTCGTCGCCCTTCTTGAAGCGACGCACGGCTTCTTCGCCAGCTTCGTTCCAGGAGATGTCGGACAGGTGAACCAGACCGTCGATGCCACCGTCCAGACCAATGAAGATACCGAAATCGGTGATCGACTTGATGGTGCCGGAGATGCGGTCGCCCTTGTTGAACTGGCCAGAGAAGTCTTCCCATGGGTTGGACTTGCACTGCTTGATGCCCAGGGAGATACGACGACGCTCTTCGTCGATGTCCAGAACCATGACTTCCACTTCGTCGCCGACCTGAACGACCTTCGACGGGTGGATGTTCTTGTTGGTCCAGTCCATTTCGGACACGTGTACCAGGCCTTCGACGCCCTCTTCCAGCTCGGCGAAGCAGCCGTAGTCGGTCAGGTTGGTAACGCGAGCCATGACGCGGGTGTTTTCCGGGTAGCGAGCCTTGATGGCAACCCATGGGTCTTCGCCCAGCTGCTTCAGACCCAGCGATACGCGGTTGCGCTCGCGGTCGAACTTCAGCACCTTGACGTCGATCTCGTCGCCAACGTTGACGATTTCCGACGGATGCTTGATGCGCTTCCAGGCCATGTCGGTGATGTGCAGCAGGCCGTCCACGCCGCCCAGGTCGACGAACGCGCCGTAGTCGGTGAGGTTCTTGACGATACCCTTGACCTGCTGGCCTTCCTGCAGCGATTCCAGCAGCGCTTCGCGCTCGGCGCTGTTCTCAGCTTCCAGGACGCTACGACGGGAAACGACAACGTTGTTGCGCTTCTG
Source organism: Stutzerimonas stutzeri (assembly GCA_002339675.1). GTDB lineage: Bacteria > Pseudomonadota > Gammaproteobacteria > Pseudomonadales > Pseudomonadaceae > Stutzerimonas > Stutzerimonas stutzeri_O. Next base: position 63,451 of record DDKB01000019.1, on the reverse strand, counting down.
GTCGAGCTTGATGACCTTGAATTCGAGTTCCTTGCCTTCCAGGTGAGTGGTATCACGCACTGGACGGACATCAACCAGGGAACCTGGCAGGAACGCACGGATGCCGTTAACGTCGACCGTGAAGCCGCCCTTAACCTTACCGTTGATAACGCCCTTGACCACTTCCTCAGCTGCGAAAGCCGCTTCCAGAACAATCCAGCACTCTGCACGCTTGGCTTTTTCGCGGGACAGCTTGGTTTCACCGAAGCCATCTTCAACCGCGTCCAGCGCAACGTGAACTTCGTCACCCACGCTGATGGTCAGCTCGCCCTGCTCGTTGTAGAACTGCTCGACCGGGATGACGCCCTCGGACTTCAGACCGGCATGAACAGTGACCCAGTCACCGTCGATGTCGACCACGATGCCGGTGATGATCGCACCCGGCTGCATGTCGAGGGTTTTTAGGCTTTCTTCAAAAAGTTCTGCAAAGCTTTCGCTCATGTTTATTCCTGCTGTTTTCGGGCGAGGATCCGCCCAATCTCCACATCCCAGATAGAAGTGGGTTCATTCATATAAAAAAAGGCCTGCGGGACTAGATCTGGTCTCCCACATGCCTCCTTGTTAACAGCTCTCGAACTCGAGAAACCGTCAGGCCGCCTCGCGGCGGTCGCTCTTCAGGCGAAATCGCGCTTGGCGACCTCGCTCAGAATCTGTCCTAGCACCTGCTCGATCGAAAGATCGGTGGAATCGAGCTGAACCGCATCGTCTGCCGGCTTCAAGGGAGCCACTTCGCGTCCGGTGTCACGCTCATCGCGCGCCCGTATCTCATCGAGAAGACTCGCGAGATTAACATCATCACCCTTGCTCTTCAACTGCAGGTAACGGCGGCGGGCCCGCTCTTCCGCGCTGGCGGTGAGAAATACCTTCAGCGGCGCGTCGGGAAACACCACGGTGCCCATGTCGCGGCCGTCCGCCACCAGCCCGGGCGCCTCGCGAAAGGCTTTCTGCCGCTGCAGCAGAGCCTCACGGACGGCTGGCAAGGCCGCGACCTGAGAGGCTCCAGCGCCGACCTGTTCGTTGCGAATGGCCTGAGTGACATCCTCGCCCTCCAGGACGATCTGCATGCCTTCCGCCCCCTGGGATGCGCCGAATTGCACATCGAGATGCGCGGCCAGCAGCTTGAGGGCCTCTTCGTTGGTGAGGTCGACGCCGTGGTTGCGCGCCGCAAAGGCGAGCAGGCGGTACAGCGCGCCAGAGTCGAGGAAATTCCATCCCAGCTTTGCCGCCAGCAGCGCCGCCACGGTGCCTTTGCCGGAGCCGCTCGGGCCGTCAATGGTGATGACCGGGATCTGCCTGATCATGAGTTGTCCTCCACGGCCACGCGCATGCCGGCACGCTCGGCCAGTGCCAGGAAGTTCGGGAACGAGGTGGCCACGTTGGCGCAATCATGGATGCGAATCGGTGCGGTAGCCCGCAGCGCGGCGACGCTGAAGGACATCGCGATCCGATGATCGCCATGCGCCCAAACCTCGCCACCACCCAGCGCAGTGCCACCTTCGATGACGATACCGTCGGCCGTCGGCGTCGCATCGACACCAAGCGCCTGGAGCCCGTCGGCCATGACCTGGATGCGATCGGACTCCTTGACCCGCAGCTCCTCGGCACCGCGCAACGTGGTGCGACCTTCGGCGCAGCTCGCGGCGACGAACAGCACCGGGAATTCGTCAATCGCCAGCGGCACCAGGTGCTCGGGGATATCGATGCCGCGGAGCTGAGCGGCACGGACGCGGATATCGGCGACCGGCTCGCCGCCCACTTCGCGCTGGTTGTTCAGTTCGATATTGGCACCCATCAGCCTGAGGATATCGATGACACCGGTGCGGGTCGGGTTCACACCGACGTGCTCGAGGGTGATGTCCGAGCCGGGCGCGATGCTGGCGGCGACCATAAAGAATGCCGATGACGAAATGTCAGCCGGAACCTCGATCTGGGTGGCGCGCAGACCGTGGCCGGACTCGACCGTTGCGGTGTTGCCGTCCACCCGAACCGGATAGCCAAAGCCCTGCAACATCCTCTCGGTGTGATCCCGGGTCGGCGCAGGCTCGCTGACTGAGGTCTTTTCCGCTGCATATAACCCGGCCAGCAACAGGCAGGACTTGACCTGGGCACTGGCCATCGGCATGTCGTAGTGCATGCCGGACAGCTTCTGACCGCCGCGAATCGTCAGCGGCGGGCGCCCCTCGGCAGCCGTCTCGATCACCGCGCCCATCTCGCGCAGAGGCTTGGCGACGCGGTTCATAGGGCGCTTGGACAGCGAGGCGTCGCCGGTCAGCGTCGTGTCGAACGGCTGTGCCGCCAGCAAGCCGGCAAGCAAGCGCATCGAGGTCCCGGAGTTACCCAGGTAGATCGGACCTGGCGGCGGCTTCAACCCGTGCAGGCCGACGCCATGCACCGTGACACGCCCCTGGTTGGGGCCCTCGATCACGACGCCCATGTCACGAAATGCCTGGATGGTCGCCAGCGCATCCTCGCCCTCGAGGAAACCATCAACTTCAGTCGTGCCCTCGGCCAGTGAGCCGAGCATGATCGAGCGATGGGAGATGGACTTGTCGCCGGGTACGCGCAAATGTCCGCTGAGGCTGCCACCGGGTTCGGCGAGGAAGATCAGGTCTTTGGAATGCATAACGTCCACATAGGCTCTGCGAGCCAGTATTTTGCTGAAATGTTCGCGGGCCGCCCGGGCGCGTGTAAACACGCCCAGCAGGGTGTGCCCGTCTCCTTCATCGACCGCGGCGCGCAATGCGTCGAGGTCGGCACGAAAATCGTCCAGTGTCTGCAGCACTGCGCCGCGGTTGGCGAGGAAGATGTCGTGCCACATCACCGGATCGCTGCCCGCGATGCGGGTAAAATCGCGAAAGCCGCCCGCCGCGTAACGGAATATCTCCAGGTTCTCGTTGCGCTTGGCCAGCGAATCGACCAACCCGAACGCCAGCAGGTGCGGGAGGTGGCTGGTCGCGGCAAGCACCTCATCGTGGTGCTGGACATCCATGTGTTCGACATCGGCGCCCAGGGTCTGCCAGAGGTCGCCCACCAGCGCCAGGGCGGCCGGATCGGTATCGGCCAGGGGCGTGAGGATCACCTTATGCCGCCGGAAAAGCGTGCTTTTGGCAGCAGTGACGCCGCTCTGTTCGGAGCCGGCTATCGGATGCCCCGGCACGAACCGCACCGGCATCTGACCGAACACCTCGCGCGCACGGCGCACCACGTTGCCCTTGGCACTGCCCACATCGGTCAATACCGCCTCGCCCAGGTCGATTTCCGCCAGTTCGGCGAGCAGACGTTCCATCGCCAGGATCGGGACCGCCAGCTGGATGACATCGGCGCCCTGACACGCGTGCACGAGACTGTCGGCGCAGCGATCCACGATTCCCAATTCGACCGCGAGCTCACGCGACCGGGCATCGAGGTCGAAACCGACCACCTCGCCGCAGCAGCCGCTCTCACGCATTCCCTTGGCGAACGAGGCCCCAATCAGCCCCAGACCGACAACCACCAGGCGCGCGACCCTCGGCGCCGCCGGGCGTCGCATGTCTTGGGTTCTGCTCAATGCCCGAGCACCTTGCGCAGCACCTCGAGAAAGCGCGCATTTTCGGCTTCGGTACCAATGGACACCCGCAGGAAGCTGGGCATGCCATACCCGGCGACCGGCCGCACGATGACGCCGTCGCGAAGAAGGGCCTGGTTGATAGGCGCGGCGTCGCGGCCGAAGTCGACCGCGATGAAGTTGCCCCGCGACGGTATCCAGTCAAGCCCCAGCGCGCTGAAACCAGCCTCCAGCTGTGCCATGCCAGCCGCGTTGCAGGCACGGCTCCGCGCCAGGTAATCCTCGTCGTCCAGCGCTGCACAGGCCGCCGCCAGGGCCAGGCTGTTGACGTTGAATGGCTGACGGACGCGGTTCAGCACATCGGCAATCACCGTGGAGCAGATCGCATAACCGACGCGCAACGCAGCGAGCCCGTACGCCTTGGAAAAGGTACGCGACACCAACAGGTTGGGATGCGCCGCCAAGTACTTCAGCCCGTCCGGCAGTTCGTCGCCTTGGGCATATTCGATATAGGCCTCGTCCAGCACGACCAGGACCCGCTCGGGCACGGCGGCAAGAAAGCGCTCGAGGGCGTCGGCGGCGAACCAGGTCCCGGTGGGGTTGTTGGGGTTGGCGATGAACACCACCCGCGTCTGCTCGTCGATGGCGTCGAGCATGGCATCCAGGTCATGGCCCCACTCGCGGGCCGGCACCGCCTTGGCCTGGGCGCCGACGGCCTGGGTGGCAATCGGGTAGACGGCGAACGCGTGCGCGCTGAATACCGCGTTCAGCCCTGGCGCCAGATAGGCCCGGGCGACCAGCTCAAGGATGTCGTTGGAGCCATTGCCCAACGTCACCTGCTCGACGTCGACGGCATATCGTTCGGCCAGCTTGCTCTTGAGCACGAAGCCGTTGCCATCCGGGTAGCGGGTCAGCTCGTCGAGCTGTGCCTTGATCGCCTCGATGACCTTTGGGCTAGGGCCCAGCGGATTTTCGTTGCTGGCCAGCTTGACGATGGTCGCCGGATCGAGATCCAGTTCGCGCGCCAGCTCATCCACGGGCTTGCCCGGCACATAGGGCGAGAGTTTTTGCACGCCTGGCTGAGCCAGGGCGAGGAAATCACAGGACATATTCAGCTCCGCTGAGCGGAAAGTCCGGAGCCCGAAGCCAGAAGCACGCGGCGTTGCTCTCGACTTCCAACTTCGGCTTCCAGCCGCTTTTTAAAGTACCGCCTTGGGATACGAGCCCAGCACCTTCAGGGCTACCGCTTCGGGGCCGATTTTCTCCAGTACATCCTTGATCAGCGGATCCTGGTGATGGCCGATGCAGTCGATAAAGAAGACATAGGTCCATTTGCCGCTGCGCGAGGGACGGGTTTCGATCCGCGTGAGGTCGATGCCATTGGAGTGGAACGGCATCAGCAATTCGTGCAGCGCGCCCGGCTTGTTGCGCATGGATACGATGATCGAGGTCTTGTCATCGCCTGTCGGTGGCACGTCCTGGCTGCCGATGATGAGAAAGCGCGTGGAATTGTCCGGGCGGTCCTCGATTTTCTCGGCGATCTTGGTCAGGCCATACAGCTGGGCAGCCATGTCGCCGGCAATGGCCGCCGAGTTCCACTCGCTCTTGACGCGCTTGGCGGCGTCGGCGTTGCTGGAGACGGCCACGCGCTCGACATTTGGGTAGTGCGCATCGAGCCATTTGCGGCACTGGGCCAGCGACTGCGCATGGGAATAGATGCGCGTAATGCGATCGGTCTTGGTGGTCTCGCCCACCAGCAGGTGGTGGTGGATACGCAACTCGACCTCGCCACAGATGACGATGTCGTGCTCGAGAAAGCTGTCGAGGGTGTGGTTGACCGCGCCCTCGGTGGAGTTTTCCACCGGCACCACGCCGAAATTGACCGCACCGGCGACCACCTCGCGAAACACCTCGTCGATGGCCGCCATGGGCTGGCTGACCACGGCCTGGCCAAAATGCTTAAGCGCCGCCGCCTGGGAGAAGGTGCCCTCCGGACCGAGATAAGCGACCCTCAACGGCTGTTCCAGCGCCAGGCATGACGACATGATTTCGCGGAACAAACGCGCCATCTCCTCGTTGTCCAGCGGCCCCTTGTTCAGCTCCATGATGTGCTTGAGCACCCAGGCCTCGCGCTCGGGACGGTAGAACACCGCCTCTTCCCCCTCGGCCAGCGACGCGGTCTTGACCCGCGCCACGTCCTGGGCACAACGCGCACGCTCGCTGATCAGCTCGAGGATCCTTTCGTCGAGACTGTCGATACGCAGCCGCAGCGCCTTCAGCCGATCCGCATCGCTCATCAGCCGTGCTCCTTCTCGAACTCGCGCATGTAGGCGACCAGGGCTTCGACCGCATCCAGGCCCACGGCGTTATAGATGGAGGCACGCATGCCGCCCACCGAGCGATGGCCCTTGAGGTTGAGCAGTCCGCGTGCGTCGGCACCAGCAAGGAACGCCTTGTCCAGCTGCTCGTCGGCGAGGCGGAACGGCACGTTCATCCAGGAGCGGGCATTGCTCGCGATCGGGTTGGAATAGAAGTCGCTGGCATCGATCACGCCGTACAGCAGGTCTTTCTTGGCCCGGTTGACGCGCTCCATCGCCTCGACACCACCCTGCTCCTTCAACCATTCGAAGACGAGCCCGGAGAGGTACCAGGAGAAGGTCGCCGGGGTGTTGTACATCGAGCCGTTGTCGGCGGCGATCTTGTAGTTGAGCATGGTTGGGCAGCTCGAGCGCGCACGGCCGAGCAGGTCTTCGCGGACGATCACCACCACCAGACCGGACGGGCCGATGTTCTTCTGAGCGCCGGCGTAGATCAGGCCGAAGCGCGACACGTCCAGCGGGCGAGAAAGGATGTCAGAGGACATATCGACCACCAGCGGCGTGTCGCCCAGCTCGGGAACCCAGTCGAACTGCAGGCCGCCAATGGTTTCGTTGCTGGCGTAGTGCAAATACGCCGCATCGGCGCGTAGATTCCACTCGTTCTGCCCGGGAATCGCAAAGTAGTCATAAGCCTTGGCGCTGGCAGCGACGTTAACCTGACCGAACCGACTAGCCTCGTCAATGCTCTTGCGCGACCAGATACCAGTGTCGATGTAGTCGGCCACACCATCTTCGGGCAACAGGTTGAGCGGTATCTCGGCGAACTGCTGGCTCGCTCCGCCCTGCAGGAACAGCACCTTGTAGTTGGACGGGATGCTCAGTAGCTCGCGCAGGTCGCGTTCGGCCTTTTCGGCGATGGCCATGTAGTCGTCGCTGCGATGGCTCATTTCCATCACCGACAGGCCACGCCCCTGCCAATCGAGAAGTTCGGCCTGGGCACGCTGCAGGACAGCTTCGGGAAGCGCGGCTGGGCCGGCGCAGAAATTAAACGCGCGTTTGCTCATCTCTGTTCTCTCAAAAACGGTCGATACCTTGCCTGCTCCCCCACCGCAGCGACAACAATGAAACGGCGGCGAGGCCTGAGACCTGCGCCGCCGCTCGATCAGTTGTCGTCGTCGGTGGGCACCACGTCCGGAGACACGTCGCCACCACCCCCGAGCAACTCATCCTCGCTCGGCTCGGTGCTGATAACCGGCATCTCCTTCTCCAGCGCGTCCTCGTCGATCACCGCCTCGATGTCGTCGAGCACGTCTTCTTCGGACGGCTCCTGGACCCGCTCGAGCCCGACCAGGTGCTCGTTCTTGCCAAGCTTGATCAGGGTGACGCCCTGGGTATTGCGACCCAGCGACGAAACCTCGTCGACGCGCGTGCGCACCAGGGTGCCCTGGTCCGAAATCAGCATGATCTCCTCGCCCGGCTGCACCTGCACAGCGCCGACCAGCCGGCCGTTGCGGTCGTTGGTCACCATGGCAATGACACCCTGGCCGCCACGACCGCGGCGGGGAAACTCTTCCAGCACGGTGCGCTTGCCATAGCCGTTGAGGCTGGCGGTGAGGATCTGCGCACTCGGCTCAGGGATCAGCATGGAGATCAGCCGCTGGCCTTCGGGCAGGCGCATGCCGCGCACGCCGCGAGCCGTACGGCCCATGGTCCGCACGTGCTTTTCCTTGAAGCGAATCACCTTGCCGCCATCGGAGAACAGCATGACCTCACGTGCGCCATCGGTCACCGCCGCGGCGATCAGGGTGTCGCCCTCCTCCAGGCTCAGCGCGATGAGGCCGACACTGCGAGGGCGGCTGAACTGCGACAGCGGGGTCTTCTTCACGGTGCCCTTGGCGGTGGCCATGAAGATGTAGGTGCCAGTGGGTTCATCGACCGATTCGTCGGCCTCGTCGCCCTCGACTGATTCGTCGACGTCGTCGACTTCGCCAATGATCTCGGCGTCTTCGATATCCTCGTCACCCGCCGCCTGCTGCTGACGGGCGGCTTCGATATCGACCTGCAGCATCGCGGTGATGTGTTCGCCTTCGGACAGCGGCAGCAGGTTGACCAGCGGACGCCCGCGCGAGGTGCGCGACGCTTCCGGGATCTCGTAGGTCTTCAGCCAGTAGACCTTGCCCTTGCTTGAGAACAACAGCAGCGTGGTGTGGCTGTTGGCCACCAGCAGGTGCTCGACGTAGTCCTCTTCCTTCACCCCGGTGGCGGCCTTGCCGCGGCCGCCCCTGCGCTGCGCCTGGTAGGCTGCCAGCGGCTGGGACTTGGCGTAGCCACCATGGGAAATGGTCACGACGCGCTCTTCTTCGGTGATCAGGTCGGCCAGGGTCAGGTCCAGGCGCGCATCGAGGATCTCGGTGCGGCGGGCGTCACCGAATTCGGCCTTGACGCCCTCCAGTTCCTCGCAGATCACTTCCATCAAGCGCACGGGATTGGTGAGGATGCGGATCAGCTCGCCGATCTGGTCGAGGATTTCCTTGTATTCGCTGAGCAGCTTTTCATGCTCGAGGCCAGTCAGGCGGTGCAGTCGCAGGTCCAGAATGGCCTGGGCCTGTTCCGGCGACAGGTAATAGCGGCCGTCACGCAGGCCGTACTGCGGATCAAGGTCTTCCGGACGGCAGGCGTCGGCCCCGGCACGCTCGACCATGGCCTCCACCGCAGTGGATTCCCAGGCTTTCGCGATCAGCGCTTCCTTGGCTTCGGCGGGCGTCGGCGACGCCTTGATCAGCGCAATCACCGGATCGATGTTCGACAGCGCCACCGCCTGGCCTTCGAGGATATGCCCACGCTCGCGGGCCTTGCGCAGCTCGAACACCGTCCGGCGAGTGACGACTTCGCGGCGATGGCGAACGAAGGCTTCGAGCAGCTCCTTGAGGTTCATCGTCCGCGGCTGGCCGTCGACCAGTGCCACGACGTTGATACCAAAGACGCTCTGCAGCTGGGTCTGGGCGTAGAGGTTGTTGAGGATCACCTCCGGCACCTCGCCACGGCGCAGCTCGATGACCACGCGCATGCCGTCCTTGTCGGACTCGTCGCGCAGCTCGGTAATGCCTTCGATCTTCTTCTCTTTGACCAGCTCGGCGATCTTTTCGATCAGCCGCGCCTTGTTCAACTGGTACGGCAGCTCGGTGATGACGATCTGCTGCCGGCCGCCGACCTTGTCGATGTCCTCAATGGTCGAGCGGGCACGCATGTAGATGCGGCCCCGTCCGGTCCGGTACGCCTCGACGATGCCGGCGCGTCCGTTGATGATCCCCGCGGTGGGGAAGTCGGGACCAGGAATGAACTGCATCAGCTCGTCGATGCTGATGTCAGGGTTCTGGATAAGCGCCAGGCAGCCGTCGATCACCTCTCCCAGGTTGTGCGGCGGAATGTTGGTCGCCATGCCCACCGCAATACCGCTGGAGCCGTTGACCAACAGGTTGGGGATCTTGGTCGGCATGACCGCCGGGATCTGTTCGGTGCCATCGTAGTTGGGCACCCAGTCGACGGTTTCCTTGTGCAGGTCGGCCAGCAGCTCGTGGGCCAGCTTGGCCATCCGCACTTCGGTGTAGCGCATCGCGGCAGCGCTGTCCCCGTCGACCGAGCCGAAGTTGCCCTGGCCGTCGACCAGCAGGTAGCGCAACGAGAATGGCTGCGCCATCCGCACAATGGTGTCGTAGACCGCCGAATCGCCGTGCGGGTGGTATTTACCGATGACGTCACCGACCACACGGGCCGATTTCTTGTACGGCTTGTTCCAGTCGTTGCCCAGTTCGCTCATGGCAAAAAGCACACGGCGATGCACCGGCTTCAATCCGTCGCGCGCATCCGGCAGCGCACGACCGACGATGACGCTCATGGCGTAGTCGAGATAGGACTGCTTGAGTTCGTCTTCGATATTGACCGGGAGGATTTCTTTGGCCAGTTCGCCCATGGAAGCCTGGTTCCTTATAGTCAGCAGGGTCCTGCGATTAAGCGCGGAATGGTATCACAAGGCTGCCCGCCGGAGGCCGCAGGCTTGACGAAGAAAGCGTTCGACAGGGCGCCGTCGCCCGGGGCCGGCAACGCGCCCAGCCGGGGCATCTCGAACGATTCCTGAGCCCATCAGTGCAGCCGCTTGCGGCTCATCAACGCCGCGAGCTTCGCCGCGTTAGGTCGCTCCACCACGCCTTTCTCGGTCACGATGGCATCGATCAGGTCGGCGGGCGTCACATCGAACACCGGGTTGAATGCCTCGACATCGGCGGCGAACCGCTGCCCGTTGACCTCCAGCAGCTCGTGACCGGCGCGCTCCTCGATCGGGATGTCCTCGCCGGATTCCAGCTCCATGTCGATGGTCGAGCTTGGCGCCACCACCATGAAGCGCACGCCGTGGTGCATGGCGAGTACGGCGAGCTGGTAGGTGCCGATCTTGTTAGCCACGTCACCGTTGGCGGTGATCCGGTCCGCGCCGACAATCACCCAGGTGACGCCACGCATCTTCATCAGGTGCGCGGCCGCCGAGTCGGCGTTCAGCGTGACCGGGATCCCTTCGCCGGCCAGCTCCCACGCGGTGAGACGCGAACCCTGCAGCCAGGGCCGGGTTTCGTCGGCATAGACGCACTCGACCAGCCCCTCCAGATGGGCCGCCCGAATCACCCCCAGCGCAGTACCGAAGCCACCGGTAGCGAGCGCGCCCGTGTTGCAGTGAGTCAGCAGGTTCTGCGGATTGCCCTGGTGCTTGCGAATCAGGTCGACGCCGAACTGCGCCATGGTCAGGTTGGCTTCCCGGTCGCTGGCGTGAATGGACGCGGCCTGGGCCTCAGCGGCAGCCAGTGGATCCTCGCCCGGCTTCAGCCGGTCGAGCCGCTCGCGCATCTGGTTCAGCGCCCAGAAAAGATTCACTGCGGTTGGCCGCGAATCGGCCAGCAGGGCAAAGTCAGCCTCCAGCGCAGCACGCCAGTCACCGCCTTCGGCAAGCCGCGCTCTGAGGCCCAGCACCAGCCCATAGGCGGCGCTGATGCCAATGGCCGGAGCGCCACGCACGATCATGTCGCGAATGGCGGCAGCCACCTCGGCCGCCGAATCATAGCCGTGCCAAAGCGTCTCCAGGGGCAGCTTGCGCTGATCGAGCAAATGCAGTTGCCCGCCCTTCCACTCGATAGCCTTCACTTTTTCCGCGGCCAACAAGCGTTCGCGCATGGACATCCTCTCTAGTCGTTGACGGAGCCGGGCTGCCGGGTTGAAGCGATGCTCAGCAAACGGTGAACCGGCGCATGAAAAAGCCCGGTCGTCACCGAACCGGGCCTTAGCAATCATTCGACGGGGGCTAACAATCGCCACGCCCGACGGGCGCCCAACACCCGGGCGCGAATCCTAATCGACTGATTTTCCGGGCACAAGCAAATAGGATGAAGGCTATAGGCCAGAAAAACCGCTCCAGCCGGTACGTCTTCCAGAGCCGGCCGGGTGGGTTCGTTGCCCGTCTGGCCTCCAACAAGGCAAACGTATCAGCCGCGTCACTCAATGCTTGGGATCAGCTGCCCACGGACAAATCCGATAACACCGCAGTCCGCGGACGGGGCCTTGAACTGGGACGACCGCTGATCGGACGCGTGTCCAGGCCGTTCAAACGGATGCCTGGGCCTGGCACACCTCCGCGGGTAAACCGGACAGCAGATCGGGTAATCCCTGAACTTATGCGCGGCCTCACGGAGACGCTCGGACAGCGTCGCTGGATCGGTAATGGCGTGGGAATAGGTTGCAGATCGCTCGCCAGTCTGGACTCCCCTGTGTTTTGAACGCCGCTTCGTCACCTGCGTGACGCCCTCGGAACCATCGTTTTACTCATCCCGGCCATCCGGCGGGCGACATTTGTACGCAGGAGTCAATAATTGCGCGCCTGATCGTGCTGAACCGGCCGAGTCGGCGATCGAGGGGCTGCGAGGGTTGGGCCCGTTATGGGTGTTTCCCTATGGTGAGCCCGATAGGGATAGCAACGCCGCCCCGATGCAGCGCATGAACGACTCTGCGTGGCGCAAGGCAAGGAAACGGGCGGCTGCGGTGTACAGGCAGCGCTTCAAGCGAACGGCACCGGCGGGTTTGCGTCGATCCGCGTGCATGATCTGAAGCACACGCTCGGTCGCAGGCTTCGCGCCGCTGGCGTGACGCAGGAAGACAGGAAGGTCCTTTTGGGCCACAAGAACGGCAGCATCACCAGCCATTACTCGGCCGCGGAGCTGGGCAAACTGATCGATGAGGCCGACAAGATATCGGCAACAGATTCGAGAGGACCGGCGCTGACGATACTGAGGAGGAAGGCAGGATGAAAAAGTCCCGCAAAAGTCCCTGAAACGAAAAAGGCCAGCTCATCTCTGAACTGGCCTAAGTCGTGGAGTTATTTGGTCGGGACGGAGTGATTCGAACACTCGACCCCTTGCACCCCATGCGCTTTTTTGGTGGATTACTGTAGATCCACATGGACTCTTATGGACTCACGAATCCTAGAAAATACGGGTCTTACAGGCTATTCTGTCGTCCCATAGCGTCCAATGCTATCCACCACCAGCCAAGCGATTAGGTGGGGTAAAAGTGGGGTAAAATTCTAAGGCAACCAAATCAGGCAAGGGGTAGAGAGTGGCAAAGTTAACGGCGAAGCAGCTAGACGCCCTTACTTCTGCCGATGACGGCAGAATCCTTCGGGAGGACGGCGGCCTGGTTGCCAGGGTTCGCGCAGGCGTCCGTGGTGTAACAGTGCAGTTTCGCTACGAATTCAAACAAGACGGACTGAAACGCGATCAAAGCCTGGGCAGCTGGCCAAAGAAGTCTCTTGCTCAGATTCGTGCCGAACGTGATGAGGTTAGAGCGACGGCCGCAAAAGGCATCGATCCAACCGCTGCTCGCAAAGCCGCCAAGATCGAAGCTCAAGCTGCAGTCGCAGCGACCATCGCCGAAGCCGAACGCCAAGCGGCCGAAAACAAGACGGTGGCGGACCTCTTCGACGAATGGATTCGCGACGGCGTCTCCCGCCAGGATGGCAATGCCGAACTGATCCGCAGCTTCAAGAAAGATGTCCTACCGCTGATTGGCAAGAAACCACTACGCAACCTGACCGAAAAGGATCTGCTCGCGGTGCTGCGCTCAATCAAAGCCCGTGGCCTGAACCGCACCGTCGTTATCCGCAACAACGACATTGGCCAGATGCTGCGCTGGGGTGAGAAACGCAAACCCTGGCGAGGCCTGATGACTGACGGCAATCCAGCCGACCTTATAGATGTCAGCAAGCTGCTCGATCACGATTATGAAGAACAACGCGACCGCCTGCTCTCCCCCGACGAGATTCGCGAGCTGCGTGACATCCTCGAATGCCTAGAGAAAGACTACGAAGAGCTTCCCGCTGGCCAGAAGTATTCCGGCATTCGCCCGGTCAACACGCGAGTCCAGTGCGCTCTGTGGATCTGCCTGAGCACTCTCTGTCGTATCGGCGAGCTGCTTAAGGCCGAGTGGCGCTACCTGGACCTGAAGAAAGGCGCCTGGTTCATTCCCGCCGAGGCTACCAAAGGCCATAAAGGCAAACGCCAGGATCACCATGTGTTCCTATCAGCTTTCGCCATAGAGCAGTTCAAGCGTTTGCAAAAAGAAACCGGCCATACGCCGTTCTGCTTTCCCAGCAAGGACAGCCAAAGCCATGTCGATACCAAGACGGTCAGCAAGCTCATCGGCGATCGGCAGTGCCGCTTCAAGAACCGCAGCAAGCCCCTGGCCGGCCGGCATCATGATGACTCACTGGTGCTTAGCAAAGGAGCCAAAGGGGAATGGACGCCGCATGACCTGCGCCGCACCGGGGCCACCATGATGCAGGAGCTGGGTGTGACACTGGAAATCATCGACCGCTGCCAGAACCACTTGCTGGGCGGCTCCAAGGTACGCCGGCATTACCTGCACCACGATTACGCTAAGGAAAAGACCGAAGCATGGCGATTATTGGGAGAGAAGCTGGAGTCGATTCTCACTACAGGCGCAGTAGATCAAACTCAGTAACCCGCTTCCTTTTGATGGCGAAAGGCCAAGACATACGCAGTATCGTCTATGCGCTCATAGCGGTAGAGAGCGACGTACCCTGAGTCACCAAACTCTATAATCAGCTCACGCAGCTGCGGTAGATCTGGAAACGGACGCCCTACTTCCGGACTTTCTTCCAGGCGAGCTAACTGGCGCTCAATCGCCTGCGCAGCGCGCCGCGCAACCAGCGGATCTTTATCGGCAAGGAACCGTCGGCAACGCTCCAAGCCCTTCCCCGCACCTTCAGTGACAATCAATCGTGGCACTTGGGAAGCTCTACCTCAGCATCTGTACCCCAGGTACCAAGCCAGGTCCGAGCTTCTTGGCTGGTTAAATGCCGTCCGGTTTCCTGATACGCCGCCCACGAGGCCAACGCTTCCTGCTTGAAGCTCTCTCGGGCCTCCTCGCGCTCGACGTACTGGGTTATCGCCTCGCGCATGATCCAGTGAGACGAGCGTTGGCGTTGGCTCGCCAACTGCTGAATGCGGCCTTTTAGCTCGTCATCAATTTTGATGGATGTGGCCATGGTTAGCCCTCTTTATCTATAGGTACTACCTCTGAATAAGGTAGCAGCAGACGCATAAAGCTGTCCATTCGATGCTCACAAACAGATTACGATGAAGGAGGCTAGGTAAGGTTCACTCAACCGAAATGGGGCCTCACTCGCGTGTGCGTTTACAATCTGCCGGCTTGAAATCGTCTAGGTGCTCCATCATCTGCAGGCGGTGGTAGGCATGCCTGATGCACGGGTCAGGGTGGATATGATTGTTCTCCATCTCAGAACTGCGGACAGCTAATACAACCAGACCGGTTATAAAGCAGATCCTCACAATCTCGTGACTGGCCGTATCCGGCCGATTCTGTTGAAAAAGGCGGTCTAGGCTGGAGCCACCTTTCGAGCGTTCAAGATACGCACGATTTTGACGTTGCTGCGCGAAATCTGAAGCTGATCGGGAGCGGAACTGCTTCAGATGTCAGAGGCCTACTTTCGAATGCGGACATTGCAGAGGGACTTTTTCAACAGAATCGGCCAGAAGCAGTCACCCAAAGCCGTAGGCCTCAGGTTGCGTTAAGGTGCAGCTTTGTGCGTGGAGCTCCGCACCATCTATACAAAATTCTGTACAGGCCAGAGCGGGGAACGCATGTGGTTTGATGAGTACTCGGCTCGCAGAACTAGATTCGATTGAGTAACATCCAGCAGGCCGCCTAGGGCTGCCAGCGCTTCACTATCTCATACAGCAATGCTTATATTTAGAGCCCTTGCCACAGGGACATGGGTCATTCCTGCCGACTTTCGGACCTGTGTAATCCAATGCCCCCTGTGCAGGCTCCGCGGCTCCAAATTGGAACCGGAAATGGGGGAATTCACGGGACATGGCAGCTGCCTGCTTGTTCAGGAGAACACTATTGATTCTGTTGCACCCCGATAGCGAGCAATGGTACTGAGGGTTGGCCTGGATTTCTTCCGCGCATTGGGAAATGCAATGGCGTGCTGATTCCAGTTCTTGAAGGTCATCTGAGTGTGTCGCCACCAGATTGGCATACGCATACAGGGCCCGAATCCGAAGGTGCGGGGTGTTGATGCACTGCTCATATAAATGTTGTGCATCTGCGACGCTGCGATTCGCTACTTTCTTAACCTCTATCAGCCCTGCCAACGCCATCATGGCATCGGGATGGCGTTGGTCTGCGGCTGCGGTTAGCCAGTGGAGGGCGGTTGTGTGTTCCCCTACAAATGCGTCCCCCTGTCTATGCAGCGCATACAAGTGATATTGAGCTTGCGGGAATCCAGACTCTGCGGCTCTCAGTGAGCACTCGATGGCTTTCTTGAGGTCCTTCGGTCCGCCAAGCCCATGCTCATGCATTCTTCCCAGTTGAGCCAATGCCCGCGGGTGCGACTGCTCAGCTGCCTCCTGATAGTGCTCTCTTGCGCGCTCATAATCGCTGTCAAGGTGCTCAGTGCCATTCAAGAAGAAGTCGCCCATCATGGCTTGGGCATCCGCATGACCCGCCTGGCATGCCCACCAGATATAGCGTTCACCGCGCCAACGATCGTCGCGACGACTTACAGTCCCGTCAGGGTTGTCCTTGAGTCGAAACAGATACGCGCCATATTCATATCGTGCACCTGGATGATCGCTGTCGGCAGCACATTTGAACCAGTGCATAGCCTGATCAATGGCCTCACGCGAGAGCATACCGGCCGCCCCATAGCCGTCATCAAATCGATGCAACCCATAATCGGACTTCTCTCGATCAGCTTTCTCTTTGAAGTAGACGCCTAGCGTATATCGAGACTGCGCATCCTCTTCGAATATGGCTTTGTAGCTGAGGTCTCGCTGGATGTGCAGGGTGGGCTCGATGACTTCATATTTAGGCGTTGTCGATCTGCCGGTTTTCAGCCAGTTGAGATGCTCCAAGAGCTCACGAGCGAGCTGCAGCCCCTTAGCAACCATCGAAGGGAAGTCGAGGGTGCCCGGCGCATATTCTTCCGGGTGGGCAGCTTTGTTCCCACTGTCGCGCAATGTGTCCAAGGCTGACAGTATCTTCCTAGATGAGCCCTCCGCGTTGTGCACCTTTTGGATCTTGCTGGCGATATTGAACTCAAACCTTGCCGACGGCGTTATCTCATCGCAGAACACAGCTGCAAAGCTACGCAAGTGGGTTAAAGCGTACGCTGGGGTAATGAAGGCCAGGTCTTTAGCCTGCTCGTAATGCCCGGCCAGGTCGGGGCTGACGCTCTGTGCAAAATCGATGTCGTTCATAGGTGGCAAGAAGGCGTGAATGTGGCGAGAGTGGATAGATGCTTGGCACAAAATACTCGGACTCAGCCGGTCAGTCACAGACTTTGAGAAGGGGCCCGTTATCGGCGCTGGTTAGGGCTTCATGCGGCGGGAGCGATTGCGTGCGTCGATAATTGCTTAGACTTGACCACCCATTTGCACTCATCAACCTTACCAGTTATTAGCAGCGAATCTGACCGGCATGCTTCATGCCCCTGGCAGGCAGGGAACGGCCGATTCTGTTGAAAAAATAGCTGCTTCCCCATGCCTTCGGCAGAATTGCTCTGTCAGCGAGCGCGGGGGCGAACAGCATGATGGGACAGTTACCGGGAGGACAGCAGCGGCTGTTCTACTCGTTCAACTTGGAAGATCACGTCCCGCCCCAACACCTCCTGCGCAGCATCGACCAGTGCCTGGATCTCAGTGACCTGCGCGCCACCTGGCGGATTTCTATAGCCCCATCGGGCGACCCTCGATTGACCCGGAGTTGATAGTGCGCATGCTGGTCATCGGCTACTGCTATGGCATCCGCTCCGAACGACGGCTATGCGAAGAAGTGCACCTCAACCTGGCCTACCGTTGGTTCTGCCGGTTGGGTCTGGAGGATGAAGTCCCCAATCACTCGACCTTTTCGAAGAATCGCCACGGCCGCTTCCGTGACAGCGGCCTGTTCCGCTGGTTGTTCAATGAGGTGCTGCGACGCTGCATGGCGGCCGGCCTGGTCAAGGGCGAAGGCTTCGCCGTCGACGCCAGCATCATCAAGGCGGATGCCAGCCGGCAACGTGGGGTGGCGGGAGATGAAGTCGATTGGAGTGATCCAACGCTCAGCAGCCGCGCCGTACGCGAGTACCTCGAAGCCCTTGATGAAGAGGCGTTGGCTGAAGCCCTCCCCAAGAAGATTTCACTCACCGATCCGCTGTCTCGTTGGACAGCAGCGCCAGGCGGCCCGGCTTACTTTGCCTACTCCACCAACTACCTGATCGACACCGAGCACGGCGTGATCATGGATGTAGAAGCGACTCCGGCGCATCGTACCGCCGAGGTCGATTCGACCAGGACGATGGTTGAGCGTGTCGAAGCGCAGTTCGACCTCACACCGGAACGCCTCATCGGCGACACCGCCTATGGCACTGCCCCGATGCTGTCCTGGATGGTCGAAGAAAAGAACATCGAGCCGCACGTGCCGGTGTGGGACAAGACCGAACGCAAGGACGACAGCCTCTCCAGTAATGACTTCCACTGGAATCAGGAGGCCAATGAATACCGCTGCCCAGCCGGCAAACCGCTGCGCAGTGCATGGCGCACCTTCACCCAGCAAAGATCGCGGGTGACCAAGGCCAACACCATCATCTACCGCTCCAGCCAAACTGACTGCGCCACCTGCCCGCTGAAAGCGAAGTGCTGCCCCAATACTGCATTCCGCAAGATCGCTCGGAGCATCCATGAAGCGGCCCGTGACGTGGCGCGACGCATCGCCAAGACGCCGGAATACCTCGTCTCTCGTTGCGAACGGAAGAAGGTGGAGATGCTGTTCGCCCACCTCAACGGATCATGAAACTCGACCGTTTACGACTGCGTGGACTGACGGGTGCGACTGACGAATTCACCTTGGCCGCGACTGTGCAAAACCTTAGACGTATGGCCAAGCTGCTGCCTCACGGGCCACCGATCACGGGATAGGTGCGCCTGCGGCGAGCAGAAACCCTCGAATTAACCCTCACACCTGGGCAAGGAAGCTCAGTGAAACGCCGAAAGGCAACTTGAAGTGGCTTCCAGCCACTTCGACAGCAGGCACATCCGACCGGCCGGCTGCCGCTGAACCTACTTTTTCAACAGAATCGGCCGAAAGCAGTCATCGAGTGCCTAAGAAACTCGAAACGATTCAGGCCGCCAAAACCTGTGGCGGCAAAACGAAATAGTATCGGAGTTGTGGATAACAGCATGACATCAGCGGCTAACGATGACCTTGATTTCCGATCTAGCGGGATAAAAGGCACGTAGGCCATCGCGAACGAATCCGCTAGGCCCACGTCCCCAACAAGATCTCACAAACCATCAGCCATACGCTCCTCCAAAGCCTTAATATTCCGGGCTATGGCGCGGAGGGTTGTGTGAATGCGACCGCGTGCAACGTCTAGTGTGATCTGTTCCTTGTGCACGTCAAACTTGAATTTATCGACCAACAAGTCTTCCACATTAGGCAAGGGTTTCAGTAGTTTTCGAGATACTTGAATCCTAAAAAGCCCTAAAGTTGAAAAGACGGCGATACTCAAGCTGCGGCTCAGGAATGAGAGAGCCAAGCTCACGTACGGTTCGTACTCCGAGCCACTGACTGATTGGTACTCCTGGAGCCTCAGCGGTAAGAGCTTCTTCTGCAGCTGCTCCGCTTTAAGCTCCGCGTGCAAGTGAAAGCTGAACAACTCAGCGTGCATCCCGCTCATGCGACTCTTCTTGAGCAGGTAGATCTCATCGTTATTCCACCGTAACGCGTGCTCACCACAGTAGCGGAACACGTCGGGCGTATTCACCATGATTTGACGCCAGGGCTCAAGGTCTTCAGCGATGGCAATCAAGTTGTCCAACTGTTCATCAAGCGGGATGTCCAGATTGATCTGATCCAACAATCTTTGCAAAATCGCTCGAGCATGATGCGCATTTTCCCAGGTGCTGCCACGTAACAACCGCTTCCAACTTGCCTGTTCCGACGCTGAGTTAACCAAGAACGAGTAGTTGGATCCACTGCGCAAAAAGTAGTCCCCTAGTGATAATAAAGCCCGCTCCCAGCGGTACTCCGTCAAGCTGTTCAATCCGCGCGCATTGAACATTACTTCCGCCTTTTCGAGGTATCCGGAAAAGCGTTGTTGTAGCGCAAGGTGGTCGCTAGATCGCCAGTGTGACAAGCCGGTTTTGCATTGATCGGTGGAGGCGCCGCTGAACTCCAGCAAGAACTCAATCTGCCCCTTGAAGTAGCCATGTTTTTCAGCGCGCTCGATTAGCTCGCGCCAACCACAGTGCCGCAGCAACAACTTGGCCTTTATCTGCTCTTCACCGACCTGCTGTAGGTTAAAACCTGGGGTGGGCTTTTCGTTACTGGCGAAGTAGGTGAGGATATCTCCGGCGTGCGGCAGCAACCCCTGTACTGCCAGCAAACTGCGCTGCATATCGGCGGGGCGTTCGTAGCTGGAGTTGACTGACAGGTTGTAAATCACCCGCATCCATTCCAGTAGTGCTTGCCGCTCGGGCTGCTCAGCAGTAACACGTAGGAACGCGACGAATGCAAAAAGCTGCACAAGATCGGTATAGGACAGACTCGCAGGATCGCTGACCAAACGTTGGAATATGTTCGCTTCGTTAAAGTATGGGTTGCCCGGCAATAGCGGCGTGAACTGGTTGCCCTGACCACTCCAGGTTTCCAGCAGCAACATCAGGGTTGCAGAGAAGTCCCGCTCCAGCCAGCTTCCTTTTTGATAAAGGGCATAGGCTGACTTCAATGGTTTAGTCCTAAATGTACTGACATCCTCTAGGTAGCTGGATTGCTCCGGATCCCGGCAAAGGAAAGCTACGGTATGGAAGAAATTCATGATCGCATCGTCGTAAAGGTGGGTTTCCTTGTCGCGATACGCCCAGAAGAAATCGGCCCAACTGGTATCCATGCGACGAGCGAAGTAATCGGCGATTGAGAAGGTTTGACGGCCGATAATTCTGGTCTCATCGGCGAACTGACTCTTCAGTTCATGTTCATAGCGGGCCTTAAATGTCTCGAACGCAGTCAGCGGTTTACCACGGGCGTTCATCTTGATGTACAGGTCATCGGACAGCCCAAAATGGTCGAGGTCCAGCAACTGAAAGGTGATCACAGGTTGTTTTTCATCCATCAACCGGGCATACGCACCCATGATGTTGGCGAATCGTTTATGAATTGCCTCCAACATAATCAGGCATGATTGAATGGTTGGGTCCAAGCGCCAGTAACGAAAATACCAAGCCTGGTTGGTTATCAGCTTGATCAATGAAGCTCCGTCAGCGGCCCCACACGACGGCCAGAAGTTCACCAGTGCATCGAAGAACTCGGCACTGCTCGATCGTACTCGGTAAGAAAACCGAGAGCCTTCTCCTTCGCAGAACACCTCCTGAAACTCAGCCTGGCAGCCGTCGCGCCAGGCCAGGTACCAATGCAGTAGGAACAGGGTGGTTAGCCGCTGCTGGCCATCGAGTGGTAGGAAACGGACCGGGCCGTCAATATCGACGCTACCGTAAATGAAGTCCAGGTTTAGTGGCAGAGCGGTGTCATTGGGTAACAACTCAAATGCCTGCTGCAGAGTCCCAAGAAACTCCTCGCGTACATCCTCTGCCGCCGGGCGGCCCTGGGCATAATCGCGCTGGATCATCGGGATTTGAATGCGCTGGTGGCGACTCATCAGCTGTTTCAGGGTGATCTGGCTGCCAGACTCGCTCATTGGGTAATCTCCTGGGCTGCACTGAAGAAGCCCACTAGGGATCGGGTGAGTTCGGCTTGGTAGGCCTCACGATCATCTTTGCTCCAGAACATCACGTTGTCGGCCTGCGGGCTGTAACATTTGAGGAACACATTGCGAGTGCAAAGCGGCACGAAGATCCCCGACTGGTCGAGGTCAAGCAGAGCCTTGCGCTTGACGGCGAACACAGCGTTCTTGTAGCTGCGGTTGGTTCTTTTATCCAGCAGAGTCAGGTTGCAGATGCCATGGTCGGTCGGCGCCTCGTCGTTCTCTTGGAAGAAGGCCAACAATTTTTTGTACAGCGCTTCGAAGGCCTCATCTGAATGATCTTTCTTTGATCTTTCGATAAAAGAATGAATGCTCTTCAACAGTTGCCTGATCTGCTTCACCTTGTCTTCCTGTTTCTGGGCTTCCAAGTAGCCCGCACACAGGTTCAACCAGTGCACTTGGTCATGCAGGCGCATCGGGCGGCTGGAGGCAATCGAGCGTACATGTTCAATGTCCCACTCCCCGGACTTGAAACTGTCGAACTGGAAGCGCAGGTTGGAGCGAGGGCTCCCCAGAAGAGTCGCCAGATTGAACAGCAATAACAGCGAGCGAATGCTTGGTGAATGACGGCCATATTCCAGTTCGGCGAGACGTTCGCTGACACACAGGAGAAGCGCCTCAGGTGACAGTGCGTCGATGTCTTCGTCACCGATGGTGCGTATAAAAACCTCTTTGCGAAGCTTACGTTCAAAATCACTCTTGGTGGTATGAAGCGAAAGTTCGCAGATTTTTGCGACATCCATGCCCTGACTAATCAGGAATCCAACGATGTGGTAAAGCGTGCGATCCTCAAACCACTCCTCGAGCATCATGAAGGTCTGCTTGATGCGTAACCATTCATTCGAGGTAGCGCAGGAAACTTTAAGTTTCCTGCTATAGGCATGGAATACGCTATGCTCGCCCTGGTCTATTCCGTCACTCTGTCCATCGGACTTGGCCACCAACTCAAATAGCAGGCCGATCCGGTTCTGCGGGCGGCCCTGCTGGTTGCTGAGGAAGTACCAGAATTCGTCTGCTTGCAGGGCCTTCTCCAGTTGATCCCATTCGTGGGCGATCTTCAGTTGCCTGAGAGCGCTGCCTGAATCGCTAGCATCCTCATACTTGAGGAACAGAGCGCGGATTAGCTCGTCATCGGTCAGGGGAATCTTGCCTACGTTGAGTCGAGTGAAGGCATCAACAGCGTTGTCTTTGGCAGCCAACTCGAACCAGATTACCCGGGTCTTGTTCAACAGCGTCGACTTAATTTCATCTACTTCATGAGCGTGCTTGCTGAACCAACTCTCGATGGTTTTGATTGCATTGAACAAGTGGAAGTAGTCGACATTGCTTTCAGCAAGAGATTCACTTGGTCCATCAAGAAATGCCAGTAAGTGCGGCCGGGTTTCGTAGTCCAGCGTGAATAGCGGCTGGCGGTACTTTTCCGCCAGCCGCTCATTGAAATGACGAAGAATCAGCAGCAGTGTGGTCAACCGTTGCTGGCCATCGACAACCTCAAATAGGCCGTATTCAGATATCTTGATAACCAGTGGTTGGAGACAGTAGAAATCGTCCGGCTGCGGGTTGCGGCGGCGGATGAATTCGCGGATGTCGTCCAGCAACTGGGTCACCTGCAGGGGTTTCCAGCGATAGCCGCGTTGGTAGGCTGGAATCCAGAATTTTGCCGGGTTGCCCTGCTTGTCAGTGAGCAGTTCATGTATCGGTTTAAGGTATAGATCGGAACTATTCATTCGAATCCTTTCGGGGCGGGACGACGCAATGCGGTAGCGCTATCAAGGCAGTTGGCCATCATTATGCTATCTGACAATGGCTTCTGCATATGAGGGACGGTCAGCCACCTCGAACCGTTTACGCACGAAATGGGGAAAATATATTTTCTCTGCCCTAAACGTCCGTTTTTGGGCCGAAAGCGGACGGATGCTGCCGGGAATAACTCAGTTCCTTTTCCCCACTGGCTGGTTCTTCAGAGCTCAACAAGCCATTGCAGGAATTCGGGGGCGATGTTATTCAATACCGAGCGCGCGCCTGATAAACGTTAAATCCACGTACCCAATCGATTGACTCCAGACGTCCTGTGTATCCCGAAGATACTGGCTTAACTGATCCACATCAGCCTCAGTGGGAAATTCCAGCAAGTCTGCCAAGCGGTGTAACGTCTGAATGGGAATCCCGATCTCCTCCAGGGCATTGACGCCTGCTGGTAGGTGGAAGCTTTCGAACGCCATTTTGACGTGCGTGTAATCAATCTTGCTGCGGATACTTCGCTTCAACGCTTGGTGCTTGACAACATCCTCCATCAAGCTGAGCAGCTTGGGTAGCGTGTAACCGAAGGTATTGGTAATGATCTTCAAATCATTGTTGAGGGCGCCAGAAAGCGTGCGCTTCTCCCCTTCTGTCACCCATTGCCGCGCGTAATCAATCTGGCTTTTCAGGTAATCCGAATAGCTCGACGCGTTGAGGTAGCCAGCGAGCTTGGCGACCATAACGTCCGTTGGTTTAATTGTGACTCCGTTGCGAGTGAACGTTTGGGGCACCAGCCTGGCGATAATCTTTGCGAAGGTCTTGAGGAAATTTGTCGCAGGGGCCCAGTGAAACACCAGCGTGGCGAATTCAGAGTCGTCCATCATCTCGACCATGCTTTGCAGCTCTTCGAACTGCTCAACGCGGAAGTACGAATGCTTCTTCACTAGGTCAATAGAGACCCGATCGCTCGTGAAGATTTCATCGAAGCGACCCTGAGAAAACTCAGACAGATGGTCTGGCTGAACGCTCGCTAGGAGATTAATCGGAGTTTCGACGTCTTGAATACCGAGCGGTATCTCCACCTCTTGATTGAGATTGTCCTCCGGAATTTCCTCCAGACAGAAGATTTTTCCCACAAAGTGAACGCCCATTCGCCCGGCGCGTCCCTTGATATTTCCGTGGGTAAATTTGTCGATACTGCGAGTGCCATCACGGTTGTCGTAGATCACGACATTCTTCGCGACGGTATTGACGCCTTCGATGATAGTGGAGGTGCAAAGCAAGAAGCGCAGGTTTCCCGCATTGAACTGGTCCACGGTGTATTGCTGAAGCGCCCTCGGCAGCGCACCAAAATGCAACCCAATGCCGTGTTTTAGGGCAATGGTGTAATCCCAATCGGCATCGAATTCTTCGCTCACCCAATCGATATGAGGACTCTCAGTCGGCGTGCCATGTCCGAGCCTTATCAACTCGCGTGCCACAAGCCCGGCCACAGTTGGCGACTTGCAGTAGATGATCGTAGCGCCGACACATGCGCGCGCAATCTCTGCCAGCGCACTGAGTTTCGCTTCATCCTCGTTCGCTTTGATACCAAAGGTCTGGACATCAAGTGCGACCGTGTTGAAGTCGGTGGAAATGAAAGTGTGTGCATAACCAAGTTTTTCTAGACCGCGAATGCTATTGACGAACGGCCCAGTCAGGTAGAACTGCTTGGAGACTTTCAGCAGCTTGCTCAGCGCGATATTGAGCTCAATAACTCGCTCATCCTTGTAATCCACTGTGCCATTTTTTAACTCTCGGAATGCCAGCTTGTAAAACTCGTCGATGACGAAGAGGTCGATATCGGCAATGTCGTTTCGCTCGTTCACTCGCTCCTGCGTCAGGACGTAGACGACCCTATCGGAATGGCACTCTTGCGAGCTGTGGTGAATGATCTGGTAATGCTCGCCGAACCGCACCTGCAAGCGGCGACGAGTTTCGTCGGCAAGCGCCACGGTCGGAACAACCAAGACGAGCCGCTTTAAGTCACCCAGGCCGAGCAGCGAGTCCACGATGGCGCTTTTTCCCATGCTTGTAGGCGCGCTGAGCACCACATTCTGACCAGCCTTAAGCAGATCGAATATATGGAATTGCATCGAGTGAAAAACGTAACTGTCCGAGAACGGTGTGCGGTACAAATCCAGAACCCTCAGCTCTTCCGGCGTTAGGTCGGAGAACTCCTTTTTCAGGTACGGGAACAGGCCTGCTTTTCTCACCATATTTTTCAGGAGGATAACGTGGTCAGAGAAGCGATCGCGCGCATCCAGGGCACGTACGATTAAGTCTCGGCCCAGGTCGTACGACACAGGGTTGGACAGCAACGTATTGATCGCGGACAGATACCTGAACGACGAGAAATCTTCGCTGTACAGGCTGTGCTTCGCCTGGTCATACACCTGCGTCATACCACCGCCCTTACTTTGTCCTCGACCAATTTGGTTAGCCGCTCAAGGCTAGGAGCGGGGTAGAGAAATACGTGGACGCACAGATCCGCGAAGGGAGATTGCTCCGTGAGGTCGGCTGCGAATTGCTCAAATAGCGCTGCCGTTTCCCCCTCTAATTCATCTTCGTGACCCAGCGTTTCAGGGTCGGTGAGCAGGTGAGAGTCATAGCCCACAAATAGGACGAAAGTGAAGCGATCAAGGTGGGCATCAAAGGGCCGGCTGCCATCTAGGATTTCGTCGATATCGTGGCGAAGCAGGTAGTCGTCGTCTTTGACGTCGAGGATCTTGCTGCGCGCAGAATCGAAGCAGTCCGAGATATCCTCGTACAGCCGATCCCGTATCTCCAGCAACCGGACAGCGACGTCAATATCAGTCACCAACTCGCTGAAGCCAATCCAAAGTTGATCACCTTCTGGATCGCGGCGAACGATATGCACGTTTTCAAGAATTTTCTCTGCCCCTGATCTTTCCACGTGCAGCATGCAGGGTATGGGCTGGCTTTCATGGTGCTGGCGGATAGTGGCGTGCAATAGCACCCGGCCCAAAAACGCACCGACATCGCAGAGCGATTTGAAGACGGACGTTCGCAGCCGCTCGCGCTTTTCCACGAGCGTCAACTTGTGGATATCGGCCATTTCTTTAGGCCGAAGAAAGACCTCATCCAACCATTGGCAGACGTTGTCCACTATGTGTCTGTAGCGGTATCGTTTAAGCGAATACTGCTGATGTAGAACCTGCCCCTTACGCTTAGCGCAGACCGAAGCCATAGGCGCTCCGAATGGCATAAGGATGTGCGGCAAGTCCCGCCTGACGTAGATCTTTCGGCCTGAGCGAGACTGGTCATCCTCGACGCGCAACTTGAACCAGTCAAAGAGATCAGTCCGTGTGTAGGACTTGTCATCAACACTGTGGATCCGTCGTGAATGCTCGCCCTTGCGCGTCACGGTATCGAGGATACGGAGCCATATGTCTTCGGCGACGGTTTCGGAACTGAGAATAACGCCGTGCAGATCCTGGGAGGCCATCCGTATGTTTTTGATCCCCAGAAGTTCCAGTTCGCGCACGGTGTGGTAGACCTGCCAGGTTGCAGCGTCGACCCAGTCGGCGACGGTCACGCCTGACGGGGTCTGGTAGCCCGCCGTGCGCTTATTGAGGTCGTCGATCAGTTCCTGCCGTCCTGACTTGCCTGCCCTGGCTGTTGAGCTGATCGTCAGGTACTCTAAGGTTTTGTTCACCTTATCTTCGGTGACGATCGAATACCTTCGGGACAGACCGGGGCTGGACTTGCACTGCATCGACTTGTGCAATATTGAGCTGCAAGGGATTGTTTTTTTATCGACTCCCTTGGAATTCAGGACGATGTCGGAAATATTCCAGCGCGTTTTCTCGGTACTTTTCACCTGCACGAAGTCGACGTACCCGTCAGATACGATGTCGATATCGTCTGTGACCTCGCAGCGAACACTGCGGATAGTCTTATCACGAAGCATTCGGGTTACATGGTAAGCGGCTACACAGTCTTGGAATAGGAAACCGTGCTTGGCGGCAACACCGCCCGAATCATTTGATTCCATCTCGACGTCCGTGACAATTTGCCAAGAATCTAGGGGATTCCGACGCCATAGTCCATGCAATGGCGGCATTTTGCCATCTGAATGCCAGGAGGCAGAGCTTTGGAATGGCCGATTTCGGCGGCTCCAGGAGCGGATTGCAGTTATTGAGTTGAATCTACTCAACAATCGCCTTTAAAAACGCGTCCCTAGCATCCTGATAAAACTGAATGTCGATCTTCGTCGCCATGTCATCAGACAGGTCATAGAGCTGGCGGCGGCAGGTGACCGGCATCAGCAGCGCACTAGCCCCCTTCTCCACCGCCAATTCGGCGATGCTCACCGGGTTAAGCACCGGCTCGATGGACCCACCCAGGTTGATCTCACCCACCACAATCAAGCCGCCCCGAACAGACTTCTTCAGCAGACTGCTACACATCGCAATCAGAGCGGCGACACCGAGCTTGGAGCCGCGCTTGGCGGCGTCGAAAGCGCGCAGCTGGACGGTGAACTCATGTGCGCGAGGATCCCGATCACCAATCAGCTGGGAGGCACGAGCGTAAAGATTTTGCTCGGCGTAACGCACCGACTCCTTGAAGGCTGGCGGCACTGGATTGTTGAGGATCTTCACTCCAGAACCTGGCCCTTCGTTAACCTCAATCCGGTAAAGCCCCGCGTTATCATCGATTTCTGCTCCACCCTCGCTGATTGTCCAGATCTGGCCAGGCTCGAGGGGGTCGTCACCAATCTCGTTATCCGCACGCAGCTCAGGGGTTGCAACGAACTTCTCGATGCCGTCATCACCGATGAAGTAGCTGAAGTGGGTGTTTCGAAACTCAGCAGAGCCGATACGCTTCTGCTGCTCTTTAACCCGGCGACGCACCTCCAGAGCGAGGCGCGTTGCCCACTCCAGGTCTTCATCTGCAACCGTCTGAGATGAGTCGGGATAGAGCAGCTTGAGAAGTCCGGACACCGTCTTGTTCACTGCATTGGTATCTCGGCCGCTCAAAGCGCCGCCCAGATGGACTCGGTTTTGCAGCGCACTGACCCTACTTTCGTAGCGGAGACGGCTCAGGCACTCCGAGAAAAAATCACTCACTAGCCCGAAATGATCGGTGGTCAGCTCTCGATTCATCTTGGGCACATCCCAGCCAGGTAGGAAGCAGTGAATCCGATCCATCCAGGCGGTGTCATCACGCATTTCCTGAGGCAGCGGCCCAAACAGATGCCCCACTCGCTGCTGGTGCTCAACGTCTACATCGAAATTTCCCACGAAAACCAGCGAACCATCGGCACGGATACTCTCCTTGCCGCGGCTGAATTCGCCGGACTCCATATACCCTTTCATGATGTTGATGCCTTCCTTCGAGTCGAAGGAAATGCCGCTGATCTCGTCAAAGCAGACCACGTCGTATTGGCACACCAGACCTCTCTGGCCGCTGGCGTTATTGACGAACATCTTGGCAATGGTGGCCTTGCCGCCAGAGATCAGATGCGCATAGGGGGAGACCTGCTGAAACAGATGGCTCTTACCCGTACCGCGGGGCCCCAACTCAACCAGGTTGTAGTTCCGCTCAACGAACGGAACCATACGAAGCAGGAGCGCATCCTTGGCTCGGGCATCTAACCTCTCAGGTTCAAGGCCGATGGACCTCAGCAGAAAGTCCTTCCACTCCTCACTGCTGAATGTTTTTCGCGCCTCGCCAAGGGTGTCGAGCACGTCGCGCTTCGAAAGCTGAATGGGCCGCAGATCCTGCACGCCAAAAGGATTACCGCGCTCCTCCGCTATCGCGGGATCGTACTCCAACGTGATTTCCGCATAGAAACCACCAGTGAGCAGGCGCTCGTTATCGTCCACTAACTTATCTGCGATACGAACGTTTGTGAGCTGCACGCTGGGCAGACTTGCGAGATAACCGTTGTCTTTCTGGCTAAAGCGCGCACTTACAAGATCAATCAACTTCACCGTGCCGTTCTTGTATGCACGTGCCTTGAACAGCTCCTCCTCGCCGGCCTTGACGGTCCGGGAGGAAAGCTGACGTTCTACGATCTCGATACCCTCTTCGATCTCATCGGGATCGGTGCTGGCGCAGTATCGACCCAACAAAAACTCGACAACATAGGTCGGCACAGGGAATTGCCTGGCAAAGGTTCTGACCAGATCCTTGCGGACGATATATCCCTCAAAGGCTGCCGCAGCTTTCGAGTCAAGAGTATCCAATTCGATCACGCTTCATCTCCAACCAAGGTCGCCTGCTTAGCGAGCACGTTCCCAGCGCTGTCCAGCACTACTACCACAACTGCATCTCCCTCCCGGTCATCGTCCTCCACCGGCAGGCTGCACTTGCCCCCCTTGAGGTTTTTAGTGCGCACAAGCGAGGTTGTCGGATCTGCAGGGCTGCTGCGCAGATCGACAACCAGATCGGTAGCACTGCTTTGCACCTCAACACGACAGGTCAAACCCAACCACTGCACCTTTGTGATAACCGCAGCACTTAGCTTCATCGACGGCGCAGATGTACTGAGCACTTCGATGATCGGCGTCAAACACTCCTGCAGGCTCAAGCCGCCGTGATCATAGTGACGGCCAGCAAGGAAGGCACTGGCTCCAGGTGCAACGGCAATGGTTTGCTCCGGATTCCAGTGCCAATTGACGGTTGGCAGATTGGTTTGAACGGTGCCTTTGATTTCAGCACAGCGGGCCCAGCGCACCTCTGCAAGGTGCTTGGGTAGATCAACTTTAGCCATTGGCTGTGGCGTCAAAAGCCAACCGTGATCCGTGACGATACGGATTTTTCGCCAGCCGGCCTGCAGTAGCTCCTCAATGCGCAGGTATACGTCCTGCAGCAGAGCATCAATCCGGCCTGCCAGACGCAGATTGTCTGTGTGGCCTGCTTCATCGATATTGCCGGTCTGCACCCAGGCCAATCCTTGAGGATCACCATTCTCCTCAGCCCCCAGGACCTGCCAACCGCCCTCCTCCATTAACTTTCGGAAGTAATAAGCGCTCAGCGGCTTGTCTTCACTCTTCAAGCTAGGCTGGAAGTCGGTATCGGTTAGGCGTCCCGTTACCTGCTGATGAATCGGCATGACGGCAGCTTTGGCCGTGGCCGTCACGGAAGGCAGCGCTGCCCAGTTTGACTGCTGTCGAACCTTTCCCAAGCTTTGCAGGCGACCGACCAAACGCTGCGCCACGTCATAGCGCAGCCCATCGACAAAGAAAACGACTTCACTGGAGGTTTGATAGGTGGCAACAGCTTCATTCACGCCGTCGCTCCCGGGATAGCCTTTCGCTCTCACCAGCTGCTGGAAGTTTAGCGCCGTCTCGTGCAGCCAGGGCGTATACAGGCTGTTGAGAATATCCCTCACCAACAATTGCATTGACGGTTCTCGGGCCATCGCCAGGGCCCGGAGTTGAGCATCGTCAACGACCCAATAATGGCTCCGATAATGCTCGGCCATTTCCTCGGGAGAGGTACCGGAAAGACCACTATCTCCAACTGTTTTAGCAATCAGTACCAGCGGTTCAAGCAACTGGGCAATAGGAGCCGAACCCATTTCCGCCCAAACCCATGACCGACGAACGCCATGGTGGACATCAAGATCAATCAGCCCTTTACGCAGCTCGTTGCTACCGCAAGTGGAAAGCGAACGCAACTGCGCCAACAGATCGTTTTCCTGCTGCTGGTTATAGCTCGGATAGGTCGAGACATCTGCTGCCAGATCTGGCTGACAGCGCATCAACACATTGGGCAACCGTGAAAAGGCAGCCGTGTTTTCCGTGAACCGCTCCCAGACACGAGCCCAAGGGCCCAACCGGGCACACAGCTTCTCCGCCGCGACCAGATCCCCATCTTTCTCAGGATGGACCAGAAACTCGCCATGACAGATGCCGACAAAAGCTTCCCAACGCGCTCCCGCCCAACTTGCCTGCACACCCTTGCTATCACACAGCCAGGTCAGCACATCCCGGACGCTGTCTGTGCTTAGAAGCTGGTTGAAGTCACTGGCCTCCAGTCGACGCCCTTGGAGTTGCGAGACGTTGGTATCGAGCAATGGCTCGAGCGCGCGTAGCATCGCAGTTTGGGTCTTCGCGTCCTGGGCTACATCCAGTCCTAGGCCACCAGCGCGGGAAATTAAGAATGCATTGGTCGTCCAGTCTTTGGCGTTCACCTGGCTCCACAGCACGCCCCGATACTGCAACTCGGCCAAGGGCTGCAGTTCCACAGGGCATGCAGTAATCGCCCGCAAATCCTGCCGGCTCACACCCGGCAAATAGATGATCGGGGTCTGGCCAACCGGAAGGGAAATCTCAGGCAACGCATCTGCGATTACACACTTGAGCCATATGGCCGGGCCTTGCCGGTGATCGGGCTTGTAGCTTCCGAGCGAAAAAAGCTCTGGAAGCGCACTTTGGAGTTGACCAAGTACAGGCAACCACTCTCGATCCTTGTCAGGCCAAAGGATCGCTGTAGGTGCAACCTGGGAACTGGCGTTGTACTGCGCTGCTGCACGTAGACTCGCAGCCAAAGCCTCAATTACGGTCATCGCTTCTCACTCAAATCTTGGGATTGCCGTAGCCGCGCAGATGCTCAGCGGAATCACATGAAGCACTGCCGGTTGCGGCTTCCGGAACTGCCGGAAAACCATCTGCCGGCAATTCCGTACCGCGCTTAAAACACCCCATTCTGCCTTAAGAGGAGCATGGCGAGTGCCAGACCTGCCAGCGCAACTCCAGCCAAGCTGGAGCTTGCCACCACCCACTTCGCCAATTTTGATTGCTGTAGGGCCAGCTCGCCATTGCGCTGCTCAAGCACCCCCACTCGGTGGAAGACAGGAGCGACAAGCTGGCTGATCGATTTTTCTATCTGCTGCGGCATCGCTTCCTCGAAGCGAGCCAAGCGCCCCTGAAGCTCTTGCTGCAGCGCTGAGTGGCTCGCAAGCTGATGCTCATGTCCTTCGATTAACCGAACTAGCTCGTCACCACGTGACTCGAGGGCAGCCACCGCCGAAGACTGGGATGCACCAAGATCTTTACGAACCTGGTTGAGATGCTCCTCGATCGCTACCAGGAGCTGGCGGTTGACCTCCGAAATCCGCTCCTCTGCCGCCTCGACCCTTTGCACACAACCGACCAGGTTGCGCGCTTGTTCGGCAGTAACACCCTTGGCCTCCATCAGCCCTTGATTCGCCTTTTTAATCTCGCCCTGTTGGATCTCAAGCGCCTTCTGCTGATCGAGAATTTCCAGGTTCTGTTGCTTAAGCTGAGCGGCCTGTTCTTCGAGAATTTTTTGCTGGCGAAGCAATATATCCTGCTGATCACATAGGACTTTAGAAATAGCGGTGTTGAAAATTAACAACTGAGATGAATGGCGATTTAGATTAGAAATTGTCGTAGTAAGATCAAGCTGAGCGTCTTTAATCTTATCTTCTGTATTATTCCACCACCTTGACACTGCGTTCTGCGAATCTTTTTCACTGCGAGCAGCCTGCAACTTATCGTTGGCGGCTTTAGTCTGTTGCTGTGCGCCAACAACAGCCCCAACTAGTTCCTTAACGCAACTATTACCAATCAGTGCTTCCGGCAGATCCGCTGTTGATAGTGCGGTAACGATTTGGACTTCTTTACCAGTCAAACTGCTCATTCCGTTGCCTTCTTACCAAAAAAATCGTCTAACAATGCATTGGTTTCGTCGAGGTAGGAAATCATCTCCTTCGTCTCGACCACTTGCGTCTTCGCACTTTCGACAGCTTGCGCAAGGCTGGACGCCACCGCTTGTGATGCGCGCCCAGCCGCGCCCAACAGCTCACCAGTTTTTTCGTAGCTTTTTATCGACTCACCGTATTTCGCGATAGACGAGAGTGACGCTTCGGAAGCTACCACCAAGTCACTCGCCATTTTCTCGGTGAGCTTGGCATCGGTAGCTATAGCATCGAGGAGTTTTTCGTCATAAGCGTACCGGTAACGCGCGAACACGTTATCCAGCTGATACGCCAGAAATGCGGAAAGCAGCCCCGTCATGATGCCAATCAATACCCCGGAGACCGCATCCGCGACAGGAATGAGAAATGGCACGGTCTTTAGAAAGGTCGCCACACTCTCCTGCAGCAGAAAGCCCACACTGGTCACCACAACGGCGGTCAGGACCTTCAATCCTTCCTGCAGTGCCTCACTGGATGTCATGCCTTTAGGTGGGAACATGATCATCTTGAAAGCCTTGACCAGACCCAGCAGCCCCTCGCGGATGATGGTAACGAAGCGCTTGGCCGTAGAGAGAAAGTTGTTGATCAAGAAGGTGATCAGGTTGCTCATAAAGCCACTGACCCCACCCTGAAAGGCTTGGGAAGCAGCTGCGGGGATTTTCTTGACCACAGAGGCTATCACGCGCTGAAGACGCTCTTTGATCTCCTCGAAGAGCGTCTTGCCTGCCTCAACGCCAGCCTTGATCAGTACTTTAAATTCGTTGAAAAGGCCATTGACCAGTTCAGTCAACAGCAACCCAAGCGATTGCCTGAGGCCCATTAGAGCAGCCTGCTTGCCACCAGTTTGTAGCAGTTCTGTTGCTTGTTTCTTTAGAAGAGCGCTATTTGCCGTGTTCTCGGCATGAGCCCTAGCTTTCGAATAGGCCTCATTAACCAGCTTATCGTCTAACCCAAACTCTTCTGCGTTAGTCGTACCATCAGCCCTCTCCCTACCAGCCCACTCCTTGAGATCATGAGCTTTCTTAGAGCCGTTAGCTGGCTTATTCGTCAGAGCCAGATTGTCATCGTGATTCACCATTTCTCGAATGCGAGAAGTATCAACCACCTGCTCACCTGTTGCGGGATCGGTAACAACCTTACCTAGAGCAAGATGATTCTTCGCAGTACTGTGGGTTTCGCCAATCGACACAACATGGTCGAGCTCAGCATTTACCACTTCACCGCTTTTAACTTTAGTTTTCCCATCTGATGAAACAGCTGCGCCAGTGTACTCATCCACACCTAACTTTATTTTATCAGCGCGCTTTTGTTCCCAAGTCTTGCCACCCGCATTCTTGGCTTTTTTTTGTGTGTCTACCTCGTAGAGTGACCTCACATCTTCGTCATACTCAATTTTTGAGTGCGCATGAAGTGTCTTATCTGATTCCGTCGCGACATAGGTGTCGTCATCGCGCGAGAAATTACGTAGCGTCGTAACGTTGCCCCCGTTCTTGTCTTCGAACATGGCCATGGACAGGCCAAAGGGGCCAATGATCTGCCCAAGCACTTGCTGCTGACAGTCAGCAAATAATTTCTGCAGGCGCTCCTCGCGCAGCTCGGTAAGCGTTTTTTCCATATCGCACCTCAGCAGCCGACTTTGGCTTTCACAAACGACTCAAACCACTTGGAGAAACTCGATGCCTTCAAACGCCTGGAGGGCAACTCACCTGAATACTTGATGACTTGGCCAGGTGTGCCCTTTGAGGAAGGCGCAAGATCCAGGCAGAGATGGTCGCCACCACCACTGGAAGTAAACGGCACCCAGCTTGGGCTCCACCACTCAGCAATCACTTCAGGATCCGGCTTTGCGGCTTCTCCGTCGAAATCGCCACCTTTAAGCAGCCGATTCAAGGTCGCCCAGTCCATCAGAATTTTCTCAATTGAGAGAAACTCGTGCCCCTCGAACAACCAGTCAGCTTTGCCCTTTTGCCCATTGTGAATTTTCAGGCAGGCGACAAAAACGGCAGGCAGTTGCGCGCCTATGGTCTTTTCGAGCTCGCGAATCTGGGCATCGGTAGCCGGGGGGTTTAGGTCGGCAATCAGCTCGGGATTGTGAGCGCTTAGGTGGTTTTCCAGTTGCTGCCAGAGCTGCTTCATGTCTCGCCTCCTGCGGTGCATAAGCCCTGCCAGCACAAAGCTGGCAGGGCTGCAGTTTTATTTTTGTGCGTCTTTTTTCTTGGCCAAAGTCAGGTGGTGGTCGTTGATGCGGGCGCCTTCTTTTTCGCCGTACTCAAGGCCCAGGGTGTACCAGGGGGCACTGGGGACGTCGTTGCCGCGATCCTTTTTCCACTCGATGTTGAGCTTGGGCTTTTTGTTGTGGCGCAGGACTTCGGCAGTCATAAAGGGACGGATGTTGAGGCGCACACCGTCGTTGAGGTCGGGGTTCCAACCAATCGACTGCTGTTCCAGAGGCTTCCAACGTACGAAGATGTCGTAAGGGGCTTCGCCTTCGAGGATACGCACCAGGCGGGCTTTCAGATCCTGCGCTGCAGCCAGGCGGGCATCGGCGCCGTCCACCTTCTCACTCGCGGCACGCTGCTGGTTGCTGATCCAGGTATCCAGGTAGGTGTAGATCAGCCGTTCCAGGTTATTGCGGTCGAGCTTGTGGTAATTCACCAAGGCGCTAAAGCCGTCCTTGAGGCCGTCCCAAATCTGCCAAATAAAGGGCCGGTGATGGAACAGCTTGCAGTGCTGTTCGAAGAACTTGTCGCGCAGCCAGGCATCAAGACTTTTGGCGCCGACCTGCTCCAACAGCTGATTGCGGCGCTGTGGCGTCCAATCCGTACCGAACGCCGCGTGCAGCAGGCTTTCCAGACGATCAGCCGCCGCTTTCTCACCACGCAGAGGCGAGAGGCAGACAATGCCATCGTCATCGGCAAGGGTATTCAGCGTAGCGCTACGGGTAATCCAGGTGCGGGCCTCATCGGAGAGATCCATCTCGGTATATGATTCAGCAGGCCAGCGATAGCCAAGCAGGCGGGCAAGCGCAACATGCAATGCATCGGTGGCTGGCTGCGGGTGACCGTGGAAAATCCACTGTGTGGGATCGTCGGAGTAGGGTTTGGGAAGGCCATTCGGGTAACGTTCGTCGGCGACTTTCTGCCAGCGAGCAAGATCAAAAGATACCTTGACCAGGGTGGCATTTGTCACATTCAGCTTTTGATCGATTCGGCGAACAGCTTCGGTGTATTCGGGAGATGAGCAAAAACACCAGACCGCAGTTAGATGAGCTGGGTTGATCGGCGCAATAACAGCGACATTCGTATCGAATTTCTCACCGCCATAGAGCGTAGCCGGTAGCTCACGCATTTGGGAAACAGCGACACCAACACGCCCCCACGCCTCTTCCCCACGCCTATCAACGTTATGCAACGTTGCGACATTTTCTCTCCCAAAGCGATATAGCTGCCCTCTACCTTCTTCCCAAAGCAGAATGCCACTTCTACCGCCATAGTGCTCCGTCGCGAGTACAGTGGATTGCTCAGGCACCCACGCCCGTCCCAAAGCAGCTACTTCCCAGTGCTCACATCTGAACCTTGGATTGTCACCCGTTGAGAGCCCTTGATGATTGCTGCAAATCGCTTCTAGAAGCGGCCCAAACGAAGCATCATTCAGCGTTATACGGGCATCCGGATTATTCAATTGTCCAAACTGGCCGACAGAAACTAGAGCGCCCCCAGAGCACAGCAATTCAGCTTTCTCTGCCGAAGACTTTGGTTCGCTAGCATCTATACCCCGCAGTAGAAAATCTTCCACAGGCCTGACACGCGTCTGAGTTAGCAAAATGATGAAGGCACCTGCGGCCTGCGGACTATCGAAGCCACCCTCGCCTAATCGCGCTAACAAGTTCCAGCTCACTGCCTCTAGCAGATGCTCACGTTGCCTCCTGTAGCTCGTCAGGAACAACCAGTTTTGCGGCATCACTATTTGCACCACACCCTTGGCTGCGGTCAGCTCCAAACAGCGCTCCAGAAATACGTTTGCGAGATCGTTCTTGGCCAGATCGTAGTAGCGCTCGCTGAACCCTCTGAGCGTCGCGCACTGTTTGCTACGAGCCAGATAGGGCACATTAGTGACCACCAACTGATAACTTTGCCCGAGTAAGTCAGCCGCCTGAGCTAATCCTTGGGCAATAATTGCAGCTTCATGAAGGTCTTCTTCTCCTGCGTTGCCCAGTACAAGCGCTGTACTCAAGAGAGGCTGCACCTGGCTCCAATCAGCCGTAAGCAAATCCCCTTTTAGACTGCGAGCCGGATCAATTAGTGAACCTAGAATCGGCGCATCGCGGAAAGTGTCATACAGACGGGCCATGCCAGCTTTAAGCTCGGGGTTATCGCCGGCCAATGCCAACCACTGCTCACGCGGCGTCTGAATACGCTGCCCCACACAAGCAATATTGAGCGTCGGTAGGCTGCGATAACCGCCAGCCCCCGGATAACGCCAAGCCTCCAAAGCCACCGCAAAGGCAGCCAGCTCGACGCAGCGCTGATCCAGTTCCAGGCCATGGAGGTTCTGGCTGATAACCGCATCAATGGCTTGATCTGCTGACAGGCTTTCGGCCGCCATACGCATCGGTACCAGCATCAACAGGGTGGCGACCAGGAAATGCCCCGAGCCACAGCACGGATCCAGCATCTTGAACTGCGCCAGGTTTTGCGGCCAACCGTCGAAAGTGCCTGCGGCGGGCACCAGTGCATTTGCGGTCGAATCATCTTCGGCAGATGCCGGCACCGTACGCAGGTAGGTTAGTGGCAGCAGCTCACGATGCTGCGGGTAGTGGGTCACCCACCAGGCGCCCAGGCTGTTATCCAGCAGGAACTGCACCATGTAGGGCTCGGTGAACAGCTGGGTTACGGGCGACAGCTCGTCCGCCCCAATCTTCACGCCCGAAGCGTTCACTTCATCCTTTTTCTTGGCCTGCCAGTATTGGTAAACCCAGCCCAAGCTATCGGCCGCCTCGAAGGTGTCCTTGTCCAGGTCAGCAATCAGCTTTTCCAACGCACGTACATGGTTAAAGGCCAGGGGCACCGCCAACGCGGGTGAGTCGGCACGAAACACCTGGGGCAGCATGCGCGATGCCAGCTTGCCGGCTAGTTCCCAGCCATTGGCGCAGCCTTCATCCGCTGCCAGCTCCTGGCACTCTTCCAGGGTAAGCGCAGTATGCGGGTCGTACATCAGCAGATGGTTCTGCTCCAGGAAGCGCGCGAACAACATGCGGTGCCAATGCTCGTAGGCAATCTCCACACAAAGTCGCTGCGTTTCCTGCTGGCCATTGCGAGCATCGCGCAGATCCCCCAGCTGACGACCATGGGCACGCAAGCGGTTGCGCAATGCACGCTGCTCGTCATCCAGGTAACTGGCCGCGCTGGCGTCGCCAACACTGAGCCGGGTGAGCGCCTCTTGCGCAGCCTGCTCGGCAATATCGCGCGCCTTGATGACGGTGGTTTCCAGTTGTTTGCGAAGCTTTTTGTCGAGGAACTCGCGCATCGGTACGTCCTTGCCACAGCCAGAGCTGGGGTATTCAGTCGGCCTGTCCTATCAACCTGCAAGCCAAGTAATCATTTATTCGACTTTGTTGGCACCGCTTGGGTGGGTTAGGCCGCGCTGCGGCTAACCCACCCTACAGGCCACTATGCCGCGGGTGAATCAGACCATCACGGGGCCTTCCGCCAACTTGGCCAGCAGCTGAGCCTCGATTTCCGTCAACCATTGACGTAGCTGCGCTTCATTTTCGAAGGTGCGCTTAGGCAGGCTGACATGCTGAACCTTGGGTTGCAGCAGTTTGACCGCTTCCTGGCGGGCGCTTTCAAACTTGGCAGCCAGGCTGTCTTTACGATCAGTCCATTGCTCCAGGCTGGTGGTTTCCAGACTGTCGATGACTTCTTCGCGGCTACCAAGGCTCAGCGCTTCAGGCTCAACCAAGCCTCGGCGAGCCAGTAGCTCATTCTGCTGGGCAGCAGAGAGCTGCTGCCAGTGAATGTCTGCCAACAGCTCAGCCTGACGCTTTTGGTATTCGGTTTGGAAGGCGCGGAAGTGGTGATTAATTGCCTCACGCAGCTGGCTGACGGTGTTGCTGATAAGGCTTTCGAGCGGATTGGGCTCGGCCAATAAGCTGCGATTGCTCTTGATGGCATCCACCTCGCCACTGAGCTTCTCACCAAAGGCCAGCCCCTTGCTGAGCCGCAGTAGAGTTTGCAGCAGGTCCCAATCACTGCGGCGAGAACGCAGCTGCTCGCCCAGGCTGCGCCAGGTGTCAAGCAGCGGCTTGATGGCATCCTTGTTATCCAGCACCAACTTGAGCTGGGTATTGCCACTTTCCTTGGCGATCTCATCAATCAAGCTGGCGTCCGGGCGCGCAGGCGCCGGCGCCTCACCGCCTGCCGCATAGTGCAGCTCGCGAGCCAGCTTGATCAGTGCAGGCAAACGAGCCTGCTCTTCACCTGGTGGACAGTCGATACCCAACGAGCTGATCAGGCCACGAATCTTGATCAGATCTACCGGACGGATTGTCACAGTCTCCGGACGGAAGGTGCTCTGGGTGAGTTTCTGCCGCTCCAGGCTTTGCGCCGTCAGCGCATTGCCGCTGGCATCGGTGGCACGCAGCACACCCGCTGCAACCAGGGCGAACAGTGCGCCATCAATTGTGTCCTGCTGCCAACCGTAGGGGGCTGCAGCAAACTGATCGCGGATCTCGTTGCCTTTCTTGGAGGCGCCGATGTAACGCAGGAGCGAGGCACATACTGGATGCTTTTCGGTATCACCACTGAAACCCACAGCCTCCAGTGCGTTCTGACCGCCGTCCTTGCGGGCACGGTCGTAGACCTTGGCCCAATGCGGGCTGTCGGCCATATCGAATTCGCGGTAGAGACGCACTACAGAAGCTTGAGCAGCGGTTTGAATACGCTCGGCAATACTGTTGCCGTCGACTTCCGCACCTCCGGCTTGCAGTACCTGTACACCCGAAAGGATTTCCTTAAGGAGCTGGTCAACCTGCTTCTGCGCATCGCGCTGGCGGGTCTCCATCGCCTTGCGGGCATCATTGCCCGCCTCGGTATTGGGCATGCCGCGCAGGCTCAGGGTCGCATCGGCGGCTTCCTGGTGGATGATGGCGTTGTTCAGCTCGGAACGGTTGCGCGCAGGGATGTAGAGGTACAGCGTCGGCAGATCCGGGTTGGCTTTACGCGCCTCTGCAAGGAAGGATGACTCGTTCAGGCTCCAGCCGTCCTGTACCCAGAGGTAGATTTTCTGGTTGGCATCTTTGGGCACCTCTGCATCGAAGCAGGCGATAACCTGGCGGTTCTCTTTGCACGCCCCCTGGGTGACACGAACCTTGGCCAGTTCGGACTTAATCTGCTTGTGCAGCAGGTCGATCCGGAAGTTCTCGACACGTTGCATATTGCCGCGCAGGTCGGCTTCCTGCTGGCGGAAAGTGTCGTACCACTGGGCGCTTTCTTGGGTTTGCAGACGGTACTCGACACCAGCACTGGTCTCCATGGCCATCAGTTGACCATTCTTAGCCATGGCCTCCAGCTGAACCGGGATGCGCGCGCGCAGTTCGTCTTTGCCCTGGTTGAGGTTATCTACCAGAAGGTCAGCCAGCATGTCGGCGGTGGCGCGTACACCACAGTCGGAAATTGAGTCTGTCGGCAGCTTGCCAATCAGCAGAATCAGCGAGAGCAGACGCGACTGCAGTTGCTGGTCGTCATTACCAGCGGACAGCTCGGCAATGCGCTCGTAGTCCTCCTTAGAGATGACGCCGGTCTGCAACAGATTGGGCGCGATCTGCTGGTAGATAAAGTCGCCGGGGACGATATTGCCCAACTCTTTTTCGGCCGTGGCCTTGGCGGCCTCATGGATGACTTTGAGCTGGTTACGCAGCTGCGAAACAGTGCCGGTGGTATCGACAATACGCAATACCTTCTCCCAGAAGCGGCGGCGCACAGGCAACAGCGGGTAGTCGGCCAGCATGACCTTCTCGTCATCCTGGTGATACTCCACCTTGGTGCCCCGCAGATGACGAGAAATTTCGCCCAGGTGCTTGGTCAGAAGCGCCTGCAGCCCGGCACGAGCGGTCTCGACCTTCTGCAGAATGACCTTACGAATGACCGACTCCACATCGGTGTCGCTAAGCATGATAGGAATCTGGAAACGGCCCATCAGGCGCATCAAATTTGGCATACCGGACAGCGCATTCTGGCCGGTCGCAATGAACAACAGACGATTACCGAAAGCAGAGTGTTTACAGCAGGTCTCAACGACCTCCTGGATCATGTGTGCACGGTCTACATCGTTACCCACGTATTGCTGGACTTCGTCGAGCACGACCAGAGTTAGCGGGAACTGGCCGTCACGGTCCAGAGCATCTGCAATGGCCTGAACCATTTGATCGTTGGTCACATCGGTGACTGTCGGGAATTGACCTTTGAGCAGTTGATGCACGCCCTGAGCGTCATTGGCCATATCTGGGTAGGCCGCGAGCAAGGCATTAGCAATTAGTGGCGAGACGTACAGCTTGCTCAGCTCACGCTCCCAGGGTTTGCCGGCATCTTCTACTGTCTGTTTAACGGCATCGAAGTAGCCTTGCTCTTTCAGCCAGAGGACAAAACGAGCCTGGTGGTACTGCTCCGGCAGGCCCGCCGACTTGAAGATGATGCCCAACAGTGCGAGGCGCACATTGTTGTTCGCACCAGCACCGAGCGTGCCGGATGCAGCATGCAGGCCTCCATAGCGACGCGACTGAATGCTCAGCTCTTTGAATGCGTCTGCAACGTTCTGCGGCAGGTTGGCAATATGGCGCGCGGTAAGGCCGTCCGGGAAAGCCTGGTCGACCCACAGGGTGCGCAGCATCTTGGCCATGTGCGACTTACCCGAACCGAAGAAGCCGCTGATCCATACACCCGGCTGCTCATGATTGCTGCCCAGGTTGCGCAGGTAGGTGGACAGGATCTTGTCCATACCGGCCTGGTACTCACCTTCACAGACGAAAGTCTTGAGCTCATAACGAAGGGTGTTGAGCGCCTGCTCGGACAGATCGTCCTTCACTTCGGCAACACCGTTGTTGGCCAGGCGGTTTTCCAGCGGATCGTTCAGGTAGATTTCGCGGTTAAGCATTTCAGTCCCTTAAGCAAAACAGTCAGTTGTCAGCCGTCAACGGCGTAGCGTGGTAGCCCCAGCCGTCACGGGCGTCCAATAAGCGATAGGTGTTGTCGATGTACTCGCCAGGGAAGAGCACCAGCAGCCTACCGGGCACATGTGCAGAGAGCGCTTTGACGAAGCCCGCGACTGAGCCGAAACCAAACAAGGCACCGCTGCCAATCAGCGCTACGAGGGTGTTCTCGTTAGCTTGGTCACCCAGCTGTTGCTCCAGTCGATCTAGAAGGTCCTGAATGAAATCGGGGTAGTTACCGATCAGATCGCTGGGGTCAGTGAAATAGGCATCCCGGTACTCTTCTGCAGCCATCCACTCGGGAAATGCATTGGTGATATCCAGCGCCAGCCAGGGGTGGCCTGCGCCTTCCGTGGCCACTTTGAATTCTTCGATTCGCGCACGCAGCTTGAGCTCGTCTTCCTTGTGATAAACGGCAAATAGAACGCGCTGCTCATCTGCAAGCCCCGCTTGCCAAGGCAGGCCGATATGGCGAGCGTAGTTTTTGATGAGCTTATTGAGGCGACTACTCATGGAGCCAGGCCTTCTCAGTAGCGGTGAGGAAGTCGAGGAACCCAATTTCAATGACTTCACCCGATTGTTTGAAT
Organism: Stutzerimonas stutzeri; assembly: GCA_002339675.1. Taxonomy (GTDB): domain Bacteria; phylum Pseudomonadota; class Gammaproteobacteria; order Pseudomonadales; family Pseudomonadaceae; genus Stutzerimonas; species Stutzerimonas stutzeri_O. The sequence goes on along the minus strand of DDKB01000019.1, from coordinate 20,900 downwards.
GTGATCAGCCCACGCAAGGACGCCGTACGTGCAAGCTCTGTCAGGCGTTCAAATCGACAATCCAGCAGCTTGCACCACTCACTGGAAAACAGGCGCTGCCCGCTCAAACCGTTGAGGTAGGCCTGAAACAGGGCATAGGCGACGTTCACCTCGGTTACCTGTGGCTGCGCCCTACTCTTCTTGACACGCCCACGGAGAAACCCGGCTTGAGTCCAGCTGCCGTTGATGTTTTGCGCATAAGACTTGAGCGACGCGGGACTGAATCGATTGGGATCTTGAGCAGCCAATGCCGCCTCAGTTTGTTCACGCCGCAGAGGCTCACCAGGCTGTAGCTCCAACATCAGCGGAACAGACACGCGGAACAGTGGATCACGAGCTGCAGCGAGTTGGAGCGCGAGCAAAGGCTGCGCCTCTACGCGCACATCCCAAAGCTGGCGAAAAACGCGAAACAGTGGGATATCGGGCGACAGGCCATAGAGATCAACCAGGTGCTCAGCCGTTAGCTTGCGCGCTCGACTGGTGGGCTTGTCCAGGCAGTTCCACTCCGTGATTTGCTCACGATACTGCGGGCGGCTATCGCTGGACTGCGTGCTGGCGAAAAGCCGGCGCAACTCCGGCAACATCATGGTGCGGGAGTCATGCGCTCCGCTTCTGCCGAACTTGAAGCCGAAATTGATCAGAGACTGCTGATTGGTCATGGCATCACTTGTGGGTTCCCAGCTCACAGCACTCGCTGAGCGGGCGTTGAGGTAGGGAATGATCTGCAAAGCTGCCATTATCTCTGACTATCCAATGTTGGTCTTGCTTCAATCCGTTAATCGTCAAGCTTGATATCATTTCGACATCAGCCTGCATCCTGCCTAATCAGGCAGTAATTGTCATCTTCAACCGTTCAAGCTGCTTGGTGTTGCCGCCGACGCCTGTGGTGGTGAGCTGGCGCCTCGACAAGCCGTTGGAAAGGCGCTCGATTGCCCTTCCCCTGCGCTGTGACAAAACCCATCCTGTTTGAGTAGGCACCCATTCCAGTGGCTCTATCCAGCCCATACAGTGGACATGCCGAAGGATATGTCGCCAAACTGGTCACACCAATGGTGTACTTTCATACAGGTCAAGTTTTCAGCCAGGTTGCTGGAAGCGAATCGCAGGTTGTGGCGCAGGTGCAGGCTGTGCCTATCAAGATCTAAACAACGTTCCGATACCGCTCGCAATTGGCCGCCTCGTTAGATCCACAAGCCTTTTTAAACGTCTTGCAGAAAATCGGAAGGCCCTTTAGGGCATCATAACTTTCCGCGTGATAGCGGCAGAGATAGCAGTTCTTAATTGGTACGTTTCGGTTTGCCGCGAGCTCAACCTGTTCGATAAATAAACGTCCACCCTCGGTCTGGTTTTCAAAAGGAGACTTTGCTCCCGCATTGGAGAAAAATAAATTACTATAGATAAGCCTATCTGATTTACGCGCTTTTGAATGCACGGCTCTCAACTCGTTAAACTCCAGATTGGCTTTGCCACTCTCGTACACAAAAAATGCGTAACACTTCTTGACTGCGCATTTGCACTCGGAGTCAGTGATAGCTTCTGTTGCATGATTAAAACCAATAAACAGGGCGTCGCTTGCCGACAAGCTCGATTTTCTAATTTTATTGATATCTTCTTCTGTCTCTATAGGTATCTCAATTACTCGATTTCCAGAGCTTTCTTTTCGCTCCGACATAAAATGAGTATGAGCTATTTCTATGTATATTTTTTCAGAAGGCCTGGATTTGCTAGAAATCAACACATCTGGAACAAATTGACCATCCCGCTTTTCAACTTGAACGTTGTGAAAGTATTCCGTCAGGTCATATTCCTTCTCAACACAACCCAGATCACAATTAGTTATAATAGCCGGGTGAAATTTGCGGCATACCTTCGTAGCCGCCAGCTGAATTATAAATGGCTCGCCAGCCTCCAGACACCTCGTGTATACATCAACAAACGTCGCTTTGCCGAGCTTATGCAAGTATGTTTCGCCGCTGCACTCCACCTGCGTTTTATGAGCAAAGTGCGGACGCACCTTCTCTCCGTTAACCCTTGCGATCAGCGGGTTTTCACAACCTAGGCAGGTGAACTTTTCACTTATGACCTTTCCAGCGATGTCGTCCGCACATATGGTCTGGCCATTTTCATTTAATGCGTAGCGGTATTTTATCATCCATGAACCTGATGAAAGATATAAGTAGAAATTATAGATCCGAAGCAGAAAAAGTAAGCCGCCGCATAACGCAGGCATCTAAAGTTCTTTCCACACTTCATTTTGCTCGATTATCCGTGCAAATGCCGACGCACTGAACCCTTCCGGATAAAGCGTAGCCACCTCATTCGCGCCCTGTTTATCTAGCACCTTCAGGTAATGAAGCTCGTCACGAAGAGCCACTTCAATAACTTCCCGTGAAACGATACGAAAGCCATCAACCATCTCGCCATCAAATTCGACCGAAGTATCAACAACCCAACCATGCAAGGTGGGCAGCGGATCGGGCGCAGCTAGCCCCAACGTCGCACGCAAGCCTAGGTCATGTTGCAGTGCTTGCAGCACCGCCACACTTTTACGTCTTAACTGCCTGGCAGCCTTGCGTAGCGTATTAGTGCGGTGTAACCAGACCTCCTGTTGGGTTGAGCGAATAAATCCTGACTTCACCTCAAGCAAAAAAATTACACCATCCAGGCACGCTAACAGATCAATCTCGCCAGCATCCTGCGCGTCCACCCGTCGAGGCTCGTAGCCCACCACGACGTGGAACCCGCGCTGCCGAAGAGAATGGGCGAGATCTTGCTCAATCCTTTCTGTTTCGCTGCGCAGCTCTGACCGACGCTGCTCGACTCGCCGTAGGTTGTTTACAGCAGCCGACAGGGAGTTTTGCCGGCCAGCCACCCAAGGAAACTGAAAGCTGTAACGACCTATTTTGTAAAATGGCTTCTCCGATAGCCTTGGCGTTGGCAAATTCGGGGTTTGCTTCACTTGCTCTGATAGTGTCTGGAGATCACTGGTCCAAAACTGCAAGATCGCCTTCGCTGCTTCAGGATCCCCATCGGGGTAATCATCACTAACCGTCCATGCGCGGATCCGCTGAATTTTTTCTGGCTGCTCCGACCAGGTCATGGGAAAGCGATTCTCGCCCTGTAGCAGACCTTCAAAGGCCAAACGCCCAAGCGCGGCTACGGGATCACCCGACTCATCCAAGTAACGCTGATAAGGCTGCAGGTAGGCTTGTTCGAAAAACGCTCTGGTCAGCTCACTCGCCAATATTGCGTGGAACAACGTCACTTCAGCTCCGTTGTTCAATCTTACGCGCTCTCCAAGCCCGAAAACTTCTTGCAGATAAAGCTGGCTGCGTATGGTCTTGATGTAGGCGAGCTGGTTAGCCTCATGGTTGTCGGCACTACCGATCAGCTTTCCGGCAAGTTCAGAAGCGGCAAAGGCCTCAATCGCGCGGCGCATCCAGTAGCACCACAACAGCTGGCTTTTCTGTTCGGTACGCTGCCAACGCAATGCACCCTCATTCGATCTGTTGACGATGACCGGGCTCCCTGACCTGAGCTGGTAATCGCATTCACTGTCAAAGCAGAACCGGTCTATGGACCGTTCACATTCAATGAGCTCACGCACTGCTACAACCATCTCGCTGACGACATCCAGATTGGCAGCGCATTCCGCACCCTCGCCCCGCTGTGGAAAGAGCATGGGGGACAGGTGCCTTTTCAGCGATCGGCCAAGCACATCCGTAGAAAGCCGGAAATCCGATTCGGTACCGGTTCTCAACTTGCGCTGGATGATTCGCTCATAGGCAACCCACTCCATTCCGGCAGGATCATCCCCTGCGTCTTCCAGACGGAAATAAGCTAACACGCTGAGATAGGAGAGCAGCTCCAGCAGCGATAGGGACTTGAGGCGCCTCTCGGCATCCAGGATTGCCTGATCGAATGGCTCAAGCCGCATCATCAGGCGGTTACAGACATCTATGAACGTCTGCCATTGCAGGCCCACGCAACTCTTGCGCAAGTGGACCCAGAGTGGCGAATCCCTGCGCGTAAACAACTTTGAATAGCGGACGGCCCATCGCAGCTGATCTGCGTTGTGCGTGGCCAGATGACTCAGCAAATCGATATCGATCACGTCATCAAAGTGGAGCACCCGTGCCAGTGCCAGACTGGCCAGGTCGGCCTCGGTTACTGTAGCTGACGCCCACCAAAACTGTGCGGACGCCAAGCCAGCTGCACGGCTACGTGAACTGTACTTCCCGCTTGGTCGCTGATCCAAAAAATCGTGCAGGCACTCATTGAGTGCTTCGCCAGGGGTATGGCACTGCAAATATTTGGCGAATTGGTCTTGGTAGTACTGCTGGCAACGTTTATCAGAGTCACGCACGTGCTTATCCCTGCCTGCCCCAGGAAGGGCCTATGTCCTTTTGGATGGCTCACGTTATCTCACGAACATCATGTGCCATTACCGATTCGAGCATACAGCTCTAACATCAAGGCCGCTGTCACGCTACTGGATTCAAAAAATTTTCAGCCCTGTATTACCTACAGGAAGCCGGGCACAAAAAGCTCGTCTCTACCTCGGGGTATTTTCTCTTGAACAGGAGTCTGAATAATGAGTATTTGCTGTCCTTCATGCGGTTCTCTTCGCGTTGTTGCTCGCCATCATGGTCGCAAGATCGGTGGTGCGGTTGGTGCCGTTGGCGGTACAGCGAGCGGAGCAGCCGGCGCTATGGCCGGTGCAAAAAGCGGTGCTCTAATCGGGGCTTTCGCTGGCCCGGTGGGTGTGACGCTGGGTAGCCTGGCCGGCGCGATTCTGGGCGGCCTGGCTGGTGGAACTGCCGGGGGTCTGGCCGGAGCCAAGATGGGTGAGGAAATCGACTCTCACGTTCTCGACAATTATGAGTGTCACCACTGCGGTATTGCTTTTTCACAAACTGAGCGTTGATTCCGCTTAAATTAATCGCAACGTTATTACATTGTTTTTGAGAAGGATTATCGCTATGGCTCATCTCATCGAACAAATGGCCTATGTCGGGGCTACCCCGTGGCACGGGCTGGGCAATAACCTTCCCCAGAAGCAGCCCATCGAGGTCTGGCAGCGGGAAGCCGGCATGGATTGGGAAATCCAGGAAAGCCCCGTCCACTTCAAATCCGATGCCATCGGCCATCTCGGCACCATCCATTCTTTCCCGGAACAGAAGGTGCTCTATCGCTCGGATACCAAGGGCCCGCTGTCTGTGGTCTCCAAGCGTTATCACACCGTTCAGCCACGCGAGGTGCTGGAGTTCTACCGCGATCTCACCGAGGTGTCGGGCTACGAGCTGGAGACGGCGGGCGTGCTCAAAGGTGGCCGCAAGTTCTGGGCCTTGGCACGTACAGGGCAAGGCACGGCCATCAAGGGTAACGACCAGGTCAACGGCTACCTGCTACTGGCCACCTCCTGCGACGGCACCCTGGCGACTACAGCAACGCCGACCACCATTCGCGTGGTGTGCAACAACACCCTGACCATCGCTCTGGACGGCACCAGCCGAGCGATCAAGGTGCCGCACAACACCCGCTTTGATCCGACGGTTGTGAAGAAACAGCTCGGTATCGCCGTCTCGCAATGGGACGACTTCATGTACCGCATGCGCCACCTGGCCGAACGCAAAGTGCAGTGGCATGAGGCCATGGGGTTCTTCATGAACGTGATGTGCGAGGTCAGCCCTACCGGCCAGCTACCCGAACAGCTGCCGAACGAGCGCGCCCTGCGCAAGGTTCAGGAACTGTACGAAGGCCGTGGCCGGGGCAGTCAGTTGGACTCAGCCAAAGGCACTGCCTGGGGCCTGCTCAATGCCGTGACCGAGTACGTCGATCACGAGCGTCGGGCACGCAGCACCGAATACCGCCTCGACTCCGCCTGGTTCGGCCAGGGAGCGCAGATCAAGCAACGTGCTCTGGACGCGGCTCTACAGCTCGCCGCTTAACCCTCATTTCAACCTTATCGCCCGGTCAGCTTCGCGCTGATCGGGCTTTTTTATGCCCGTAAGGTGAACAGCATGAAAGCGACTTCATTGAACCGCAGCACCAGCAGACCCCGGTCAGCCCTTCGCCTGATCAGTACAAAGGAATTACCCCGAGAAGAGTGGCTGGAAGTACGCAAACGAGGCATCGGTAGCTCGGATGCCGCGGCATCCGTTGGCCTCAACCCCTACAAGTCGCAGCTGGAACTGTGGTTGGAGAAGACCGGACGCGACACCGGATTACCAAAAACCGACCCCGATGATGAAGAAAGCGCGATGTACTGGGGCAACGTCCTTGAGCCGATTGTGGCCTGGCACTACAGCAAGCGCACCGGCAACAAGGTTCGACGCATCAACGCTGTGCTGCAGCATCCGGACCCTGACCTGTCTTGGATGCTGGCAAACATCGATCGCGAGGTAATCGGTGCCGACGATGTACAAATTCTCGAATGCAAGACTGCCGGCATAAACGGGGCACGCCTCTGGAAAGAAGGGGTACCCGAGTATGTGCAACTGCAGGTGATGCACCAGCTCGCCGTCACCGGCAAGCAGGCTGCGGATGTGGCGGTTGTGCTCGGCGGTCAGCACCTGGAGATCCATCGCATCGAGCGCGACGAAGAGATGATCGCTCGCTTGATAGAGCTGGAGCGCACGTTCTGGAGATACGTCGAAACCGACACGCCGCCACCCGCAGATGGGACAGCGTCCGCTGAATCTGCGCTGCGCTGCCTGTATCCAGAGGACGATGGCCAGACGGTGGACTTCAGGGACCAGCCCGGACTGTCAGCTGCATTCGTCGAGCTCAAGGCGCTGCGTCAATCCATCGAAGAGAAGCACACGCGTGAGGCACAGCTCAAGCAGATGCTTCAGCAGGCGATGGGCGAAGCGACGAGGGCCGAGTTTGCTAACGGCTGCGTCAGCTTGAGAAAGGCCAAAGACAGCATCGGCTTCGATGTGGCCCGACTGCTCAGGGACAGGCCTCATCTGCGAGACAAATATTCACTCATCAAGCCCGGCGCCCGACGCTTCCTAATCGGCTGATTTCCCTCAATCACTTCCCTCCCCTTGGCCAGTCCACGCAGTTGGCGCTGCGTGGCTGGCCTTTTTTTATTTCAGGAGAACCACCATGCTCAAAGGTCTGGCTATTACCCCGCCGGTACTCGGGCGGATTTCCATTGGCAAGGTCATCGAGAAGAACGGCAAGCGTCTGCCAGAGAAGGATGACCAGTTCACCATCACTTCCCAGGTGCAGAGCCGCGACGGCTGGCTGGTACACCCACTAAACGATGAGCTGCGTCAGAGCAAGGACGACAAGCTGCGCAGTATCCCGGTGCGCCTGCTGTTCAACGAACCGGAGCTGAATTTTCGTGCTGACTACACGCTATTTGATCGCCAGTCAGGTCGCCCGGTCTGCGTCGGCAATGGCGAAACCTGCAAGCGAGTCACCCAGGACGGCATGCAATCGCTGCCCTGCCCTTCGCCAGATGCCTGCCCGCTGGCGAAAGGCGGAGCCTGCAAGCCCTATGGCCGGCTGAACGTGGTGATTGGCGATGAGGATCTGTTGGGTAGCTTCGTCTTCCGTACCACCGGCTTCAACAGCATCCGCACCCTGGCCGCACGCCTTCATTACTTCCAGGCCATCTCCGGAAACCGCCTGGCCTGCCTGCCGCTGGAACTGCGACTTCGTGGCAAGTCCACCCGGCAGAGCCACGGCACACCGATCTTCTACACCGACCTGACCGTACGCAGCGGAATGGACATGACCGAGGCGCTGCGTAACGCAACTGAGCTCGATCAACAGCGGCAAAAGGCGGGCTTCGATCAGAACGCGCTGGACGAAGCGGCAAGACGCGGCTTCGGCAACGGTGCCTTCGAGGAGAACGAGGAAGACGTCAGCGCCATCGTCGAAGAATTCTTCCCCATCGAGAGCGCCCACGAACAGCCGCTTTCCAAAGCCATATCGCACTCGTCGGGCAAACCCAGCCTGACTGAAAAGCTGGAAGCCAAGCACCAAACCCTGAATGCCTAAGACTGGCCACCCGGCCCATGGAGCTGAATATGCGATTGCACAAAATCAAGGCCGGTGAGACCGCTGGCACCTACCTGATCGAGTCACCAGTCACTGAAGCCGACATCCTGTTGATGGCCAAACAGCTGGCCAGCCAGCGCTTGCGTCGGGGACGGCAACTTACAGCGCCACAGGACGTATTCAGCCACCTGCAGACGCTACTGGAGGCCTATGAGTACGAAGTCTTTGCCCTGCTGATGCTGGACTGTAAGCACCGGGTCATTGCGTTTCACGAGCTGTTCCGGGGCACCCTGGATGGCGCGAGCGTTTACCCAAGGGAGGTCGTGAAGATCGCTCTGGAGCACAACGCTGCCGCCATGATTTTGGTGCACAACCATCCATCCGGCGATCCCGAACCCAGCCAAGCGGATCGCACGCTAACCCACAAGTTGAAGGATGCGCTGGATCTGGTCGGTGTGAGAACGCTCGATCACATCGTTGTAGGCCACGAAGGCTGCGTTTCGCTGGCGGAACAGGGTTACCTGTAAGAGACGGATGAAACAGCTGCTACCGATCTTTGCCGCCGTTTTATGTACGCCGGCATCCTCGCCGGCTGCATAGCGGTACTACTGCTGGTGATTCTGATTCTGTGCTTTCCGCGCCTCGCTGCGGTGCTGGCATGCGGGATGCTCGGGAAATGGCAAAGCGGCACAATTCATCCAGTCAATGAGCGATACAGGAGGGGCAGCCGAAAGGCTGTCCACTCCGGCTGCTGTACCACTTTTCTTTTTTGCTCAATTGCCAATTCCATCAGAGGTAAGCAACGAAAGCTTGATGATCCCCCTGAGCATCAGATCCTGCCTGTAGCTAACGCTTCTTGGCCGACTGGTACGCTGCTCCACGCTCGCGTTTGCCCACGGAAACTACAATTACAACCACTCGTTCCTCCTCGACCCGATAGACCAGGCGATACCCGGAAGTGCGCAGCTTGATTTTGAAGTGTCCCGGCATGTCCCGCAAAGCATCAGCCTGCACCCGAGGCGCTTCCAGGCGCTCTCTAAGCTTCTTCTTGATCTGCTCACGCACCGTATGGCCAAGCTTCTCCCATTCCTTGAGCGCTGTAGGAAGAAACTCAAGCTTATAGGTCATCCAGGCTCACCGGGATGCCCTTTTCAGCGGAACGAGCCTTCGCAATTTCGACCAGTTCAAGATCGTCAAGTCGCTCCATCATCTGCTCGTACAGGTCAGCAGGCACCATGTAACCCATCACGCGATTGTGGTTGAGAACCGCCACCGGCAAACCGCCAGCTCCGGCCATGACTCCAGATGGATTCTTCTTCAGCTCAGAAACGCTAACGGCAACCTCGGCCAAAACACTCTGCATATTCAAGCCCTCATTTTCGGTCTTTATTTTGGTCTTTTTATTCAGCCCGAGCAAGCCCTAGCTTTAGGTTGCCCGAGCCTCATCACCAAGCGGCTCCATTCGGATCAAACCCGACTGGATCCAAATCCATGCTGACCACTCCCGTAGACTTTCGTGGCCGCCTTGCAGAGGTAGCTTGCCCGATAGAAGAAGTCGACCACTCCCTGCGGCTCATCACGACGGAGGCAATAGGTTGGATTGCTTGGTATCTCTACCAACCCCTTGGCCTCGTCAACTGACGAGCCCAGAGCACTTGCCCACGCCTCTTGGAGACGGTTGAACATGTTATCCCTTCCTGGCTCAAACTTACCTAAAGCATTGAATGCATCGTAATTGAGAAAGAATGCAACATGGTAATGCGGCCTCCCATGTTGCCCAACTTCTCTAGCCCAAACGTATCGCACACCGCTCTGATGCGCATGTTTATTTTCCCTACGCGCAATACAACGATTGTGGCGTATTCTTGCCTTAAAGGATTCTACAAACCTTTCAAATACTTGATTTGTATAATCGCCTCTGCCATAAACAAACGCTGCTGGAAACCTAAGATCAACTCTAAATGCAAAGACACGAGAATGCTGTTGAAGAGCACGATCAATCGTAGCATGCAGCCTTTCCAGATACTGACGTATGAAAGGCCCTTTATCTATCTGAATAGGCAAGCCACGATAGCCAAGCTCATTATGGATAACAAGATTACTATTTTGACTATGACGTAACATGTTAAATACTCCAATGCTTAAGTGCATAACCTAGGAGCATCATGTATTTATTCACTGAAACAATATCCATAAGTCAGGTATCTAAGGGATACCTGACTTAGCATGTGGTGACTCTATGGAAAACAATGGATCTTTTATTATCTATAGGTAGCATACTACCAATACCGAGACGAACGTATTTAACAATACACAGAAAAGCACACAGAAACCCGAACGAAAATCGCAATTAAGCGAAAAAACAACTCTGAGAAAAAACCATCAAGACCGACTGGCGGCCTTGATGATCTCTTCAAAGTAACCAAGCCCACAAAAATTAATAACCAGCCTGCGTATCGCGCTCTTCTATCCGAGCTAAAATCCATTCATGGACCTCACTCTCCACCCACCCAACACTCCGCCCACCCAGAGGGACTGACCTAGGGAACCAACCGTCCGAGATATGCTTATAAATAGTCGAGCGGCCCAAGCCAGTAAGCGCCATTACCTGCTGCAGTCGAATCAATTTCATTGATGAGTCCTCATATCCATTCAAGGAATAGGGCTCACCGGTAACAATTAACTTATCGCGCAAACAAAATTACCAGCTACGGAAAACCATCCCATCAAAACATTCGTAGCACCGATTAACTCCTCCCAAGCCAAAAGTATGCAGTTTGCGCTAGACGACTTACCGTTCCTAGTTTTCCCGCATACAACGTGGCTGAAACCGCGTTTTTGTGGGCCTGGTAGCATGAATGTAACCTAGGAATATTCTATATTAATGCCTAGGAATCACCTAATGTAGAATCCTTAGGATACTGATATACTCCAAGCGTCATTCAATAAAAAAGACTTCACATCATGCCAATCAATCAAGCAAAAAAGACTCTCAGATTAGTTAGTGAAAAGACCGACAAAAGAACTCTAATGTGGTTATGGATGTTTATAAGCAAACATTTCCAAAATCTTTATATCGGCCAATACGGCATGCCCGGGATGCTTGAAAACATCCAAAATGCTCTAAATGAGATCAATCCAGCCATAATAGAACAGCAATACCAGGCAAACATTTTAGAAGAATCATTTTATGCCTGGGTTAAAGATGACATAGAGCAACTAGCATGGCTGACTGAAAACTTAATAATTGCTACAAAAGCGACAGCCCCAATTATATACTCCACGCAAAATGACCGGGATTACGTAATAGGCCTGCTAGATTTATTAAACTCGACAACAATGATAAACATGGATTCGAGACAGATAAATGATCACATAATAAAATCTATCCACGCAAAGAAAGAACTAGCGTACAAGATAAAGAACGAGTGGGAAAAGTACAGCCAGGAAAGAAAAGCTTTAGATTGGTTTAATGATAAGAAAGAGCCAATGAAGCTAAAAGCTGGGTGGCATATTTTTAAAAAGCAATTTCCAAATCTTGCGCAAAACCATCCAGAATTCAACAGCTACCAAGAGCTCCTCTACGTTCTCGACTGCAACCATGTACCTACGATTGACAGACTATTTTTTCTATCAAGCGCAAAAAAACGATGCAGTCAACTCAAAAACAAAGAGAAGTATAAAGGCAAGAAAGTGCAGTGCAATGTGGAAATATCGCCCAGCACGGTTAACAAGCTAAAAAAACTATCTGCCAAGCACCAGTTATCACAAGCAGCAGTTATTGAAATTCTCTTGAATAAAGAATACGAAACAAATACTTTTATCCCAGAAGCATTAGGTTCTGTACGAAAAGTATTGCGGTAGGCGTCGCAGCGTGCAGGCCAGCATAACCATGGCGGCAGACTTCTTTTCAAGCTTGTCTTAGCGAGTGCCGATCCTGCGGCTCTCTTCAGCCAGTTGAATATCCGCTCGATGATGTTCAGCTGCCGATTATTTGGGCAATCGGCAGTAGAGGTAGCCCCGGCTTGGAGTTGCGCTTCATGGTTCACAGCGGAATCAACAGGCTGCATTCAGTAACGGTCGCAGTAGGCTCAAGTGTTCGGCATCTTAGCTCTTGTCTGCCAGCAACCAGCGGCAGCGCTTTCGAGGCCGGCCTTGTTTGCCGAGGACGCGGATCTGATCCAGGAGCACTTGAGCATTCGAGATGTCGCTAGCCTGGCCCGGCGACAGCAAAACACGCAGAAGGCACGCCGCTGGCATTGCAAACCACATGGATTTGGGTGGTCCGGCCACCTCGGCTGCGCCCCAATGCATGGTCTGACGGTTCTCCGGGCCCCCGCGCCAGAAGAGGCTCAGATTGGTACCGCCGTGGAGTCGATCATCAAGGAGGCCAGATCGGTCAGCCCTTCTGATTCGGGCAAATGCGCAGACGCCCAAGCACTTGCTTGAATGTGCCGTCATCCCGCCAATCAAGAAAGCGCTGATACACGGTCGACCATGCGCCGAAGCGCTCCGCTATATCGCGCCAAGCGGCGCCTGAGCGCAACCCAGAGGATGCTATTGAGCGTTAGGCGGTCATCACCCCATCTCCAGTTCAGGGGAACCAGATCCTGATCTGTTCTCAAGCAGCATCAGAGAGTTCGTAACGTTTTGCCATGCGGGCCTCCAGCCGTCATGACGCTGATTCTAGATCCTTGGACAGAACCCGAGAGTTTTGTCGAGCATAGGTCAGCGCGCTACCACTAGGCAGTGAATTGTGATGGGAGACCTGTACCCCGGACAGCACGTCTAGCAAAGCTGCTCTGCGAGTGCTAATCCCCGCAACAAGTTGAAGAATTACCGGTGGGGTAAAAAGTGGGGTAAAAACAGCAGCCACTCAAAAGCTATTAGACATAAAAAAATCCAGTCACCGCTAAGTGACTGGATTTCTTGAGGTTTTTTGGTCGGGACGGAGTGATTCGAACACTCGACCCCTTGCACCCCATGCAAGTGCGCTACCAGGCTGCGCTACGCCCCGACTGTATTTTCAGCTCTGCTGAAAACGGATCGAACTATACATTAAGCGACTGAATATGTGAAAGTTTTTTCTTTCGCCGAGGTCAGTTTTTCAACACAAGCAGGACATCTTCAAGCTCGGTGATCATCTGCCTGATCAGCTGCTTGTACTGTGTGGTGTCTTCGCGGGCTTCGTCGCCGGACATGCGCTGTCGTGCACCGCCGATGGTGAAGCCTTGCTCATAGAGCAGCGACCGAATCTGCCGGATCATCAGCACATCCTGCCGCTGATAGTAACGCCGATTTCCGCGGCGCTTGACAGGGTTTAGCTGAGGGAATTCCTGTTCCCAGTAACGCAGCACGTGCGGCTTCACCGCACAGAGCTCGCTCACCTCACCGATGGTGAAATAGCGCTTGCCAGGGATGGTCGGGAGTTCGTCGTTATGACTTGGTTCCAGCATATGCCTCGACTCTGGCTTTGAGTTTTTGCCCTGGCCGGAACGTCACGACGCGCCGCGCCGTGATCGGGATTTCTTCGCCGGTTTTGGGGTTGCGCCCGGGGCGCTGACGCTTGTCGCGCAGGTCAAAGTTGCCGAAACCCGACAGCTTGACCTGCTCGTTATGCTCGAGCGCCTGACGAATCTCTTCGAAAAACAGCTCGACCAGTTCCTTGGCCTCGCGTTTATTCAAGCCTAGCTCTTCATAAAGACGTTCGGCCATTTCAGCTTTCGTCAGAGCCCCCATACGCTATTTCCTTAACGTGGCATTGAACCTTTCTTCCAGGGAGGCGAGGATTCGCTGCATCGCGCCACTCACCTCATCGTCGTTTAGAGTGCGTGAAGGGTGTTGCCAGGTCAAGCCGACTGCCACACTTTTGCTAAGCGGATCAATACCTTTACCTTGGTAAACATCAAACAGCCTGAGGTCTGTCAGGTGTTCGCCTGCGGCGTTACGGATGCAAGCGAGCAGCGCGTCGGCCGGCACTTCACGAGCCACAAGCAACGCCAGGTCTCGACGCACCTCGGGGAATCGTGAGAGCTCATCAAAGTGCGGCAGACGTCCGCTGGCGATCTCGGCCAGCTGCAGCTCAAACAGATAGACAGGCGCATCGATCCCCAGCGTGGCGGCTAGCTCCGGGTGCAGGCTGCCGAGATAACCGACAAGGCGCCCTGCTCGCTCGATCCTCGCCGTCTGGCCGGGATGCAATACCGGGTGCTCGGCCGGCGCGAAAGTATAGGACGCGCCATCGCCGGCATATTGCAGCAGCGCCTCGACATCGGCTTTCACGTCGTAGAAATCAACCTCATCCTTGCCGTTGCCCCAGGCTTCCGGCAGGCGACTGCCGGTTACCGCACCGGCCAGCATTGGCTCCTGCTTCAGTGCATCGAGCTGACCGACAAAGCGCAAGCCGCTTTCGAACAGCCGGACCCTTCGCTGTTGCCGGTTCAGGTTGTGCTGCAGCGCCTTGATCAGACCAGGCCAAAGCGATGCGCGCATGGCCGCCATGTCGGCCGAAATCGGGTTCGCCAAAAGCAATGGCTCGACGCCTGGACTGAATAGCTCGAAAAGCCTGGGATCGATGAAGCTGTAGGTGATCGCCTCCTGGTAGCCACGAGCGACCAACAGCCGGCGCAGGGCAGGCAGCTCGGCACGAGACTCGGGCCGGGACTCCGGCGCCAGGCGCGCCTGAGGATAACGCACCGGCAGCCGGTCATAACCATAGAGGCGGCCAAGCTCTTCGATCAGATCCACTTCGAGGCTGATATCGAAACGATGACTGGGCACAGTGACCCGCCAGCTGACGCCTCCTTCTTCGATCAGATCGAGCCCCAACGCGGTGAGCGACGAGACAATCTGCTCGTTCGGCAGCGCCAGTCCCAACATCTGCTCCACCCGCTCCTTGCGCAGCAAGATCGGGCTAACCACCGGAAGATGCTCCTCACTGACCGCTTCCACAACCGGCCCCGCACTGCCACCGACAATGTCCAGCAGCAAGGCGGTAGCGCGCTCCATGGCCCGACGCGTCAGCTGAGGATCCACGCCACGCTCGTAGCGATGCGATGCGTCCGTGTGCAAACCATACGAACGAGCCTTGCCGGCAAGAGCAATGGCATCGAAGAAGGCGCTTTCCAGAAACAGGTCCCGCGTCGTGGCGCTCACGCCGCTGTGTTCACCGCCCATCACGCCCGCAATCGCAAGGGCACGCTGATGATCGGCAATGACCAAAGTATCGGACCGCAGGGTGACCTCTTGCCCGTCGAGCAGGACGAGCTTTTCCTGCTCGGCGGCCATCCGCACCTGGATGCCTCCCTGGATTTCCGCGAGATCGAAGGCGTGCAGCGGTTGGCCTAACTCCAGCATGACGTAGTTGGTCACGTCGACGACCGCATCGATGCTGCGGATATCAGACCGCCGCAGCCTCTCTACCATCCACAACGGCGTTGGCCGCGACAGATCGACATTGCTGATCACGCGCCCCAGATACCGGGGGCATGCCGCAGGCGCAAGCACCTCGACCGGCCGAACGTCTTCATGCCCTGGTTCCGATGGGCTTACCGGGACCGCGTCCACCTCAGCGCCGTAGATTGCCCCAACTTCCCGGGCAAGGCCGGCGATGGACAGGCAATCGCCGCGATTGGGTGTCAAACCTATTTCGATGCTCGCATCGTCCAGGCCGAGATAGGCGCGAAAATCGGTACCGACCGGAGCGTCCTCGGCCAGCTCCATCAGACCGCTATCATCCGTGCCGACCTGCAACTCGGTCTGCGAACAGAGCATGCCATTGGATTCGATGCCACGAAGTTTGGCCTTCTTGATCTTGAAATCGCCGGGTAGTTGCGCGCCGATCTGGGCGAACGGAATTTTCAAACCCGGACGCACATTCGGCGCCCCACACACTACCTGGAAGGTTTCGCTGCCATTGCTGACGCGGCAAACACGCAGTTTGTCCGCATCCGGGTGCTGCTCGGTGCTCAGCACTTCCCCGACTACAACACCGCGGAAGTCACCGGCTACTGGAGTGACCGCGTCTACCTCAAGACCTACCATCGACAGTCGCGCTACCAGCTCCTCGCGGGAAACCTGCGGGCTGACCCATGTACGCAACCACTGCTCACTGAATTTCATCCTGCTCTCCTGACTGCTCTTTGACGGACTCGGGCCTAGCGGAATTGCGCCAGGAACCTCAGGTCGTTATCGAAGAACAGGCGTAGGTCATTGACGCCATAGCGCAGCATGGCAAGCCTCTCGGCGCCCATGCCGAACGCGAATCCCTGGTATTTTTCGGGGTCGATTCCGGACATGCGCAGCACGCTCGGATGCACCATGCCGCACCCCATTACCTCGAGCCAGCCGGTCTGCTTGCAGACGCGGCAGCCTTTACCGCTGCACATGACGCACTGCATGTCCACTTCCGCAGACGGCTCGGTAAAGGGGAAGAACGATGGGCGAAACCGAACGCCCAACGGCTTTTCGAAAAACACACGCAGGAACTGCTCAATGGTGCCTTTCAGGTCAGCGAAACTGATTCCTTCGTCCACCAGCAAACCTTCGACCTGATGAAACATGGGCGAATGCGTAATGTCCGAGTCGCACCGGTAGACCCGCCCGGGGCAAACGATCCGGATCGGCGGCTGCTGCGATTCCATCGTACGCACCTGTACCGGCGACGTGTGGGTGCGCAACAGCATGTTGGCGTTGAAATAGAAGGTATCGTGCATCGCCCGCGCAGGATGATGGCCCGGAATATTGAGGGCTTCGAAGTTGTGGTAGTCATCTTCGACTTCCGGCCCTTCGGCGACCCGATAGCCGATATGGCTGAAGAACTGCTCAATGCGCTCGAGGGTACGGGTAACCGGATGCAACCCGCCGGAGGCCTCTCCCCGGCCGGGCAAGGTGACATCGATTCGCTCCGCGGCCAACCTGGCGCTTAGCGCTGCGTGCTCCAGCTCCGCCTTGCGCGCATTCAGTTCATCCTGGACGCGGGCTTTGGCGGCGTTGATAAGCGCCCCGGCCTTGGGGCGCTCCTCTGCCGACAGCTTGCCCAGGGTCTGCATGACCTGGGTCAGTTCGCCCTTCTTCCCGAGATAGTGGACCCGAATCTGCTCCAGGGCATTGATGTCTTGGCTTTGTTGCACCGCCTCGAGCGCTTGCGAGACCAGTGCATCCAGGTTTTCCATGTACAACCTCCAGAGGTTCTTGCAGAACCGCACCCGGCGGACCGATGTTGGCGCAGGTGCACTTTTGCAAAGGCCCCTTCAGATACGAAATAGGGGAAGAGCACAGGCTCTTCCCCTATCGGTGACGCTACGAATCCGAAGATTCGATTGTCGATGGGCTTAGGCCAGAGAAGCTTTGGCTTTTTCGACAATCGCAGCAAACGCTGCTTTTTCGTTCACTGCCAACTCGGCCAGAACCTTGCGGTCGATCTCGATGGCCGCTTTTTTCAGGCCAGCGATGAAACGGCTGTAGGACAGACCGTTTACACGCGCGCCGGCGTTGATACGAGCGATCCACAGAGCGCGGAACTGACGCTTCCGCTGACGGCGGTCACGGTAGGCATATTGGCCAGCCTTGATTACCGCCTGCTTGGCAACACGGAACACGCGCGAACGAGCGCCGTAATAGCCTTTAGCGAGTTTCAGAATTTTCTTGTGACGGCGACGAGCGACGACGCCACGCTTAACACGAGCCATGAGTTATTCCTCTGAGTCTTGACCGAATTAACGAACGCGCAGCATGCGCTCTACTTTTGCGTTGTCAGACGGGTGCATCAGAGATGTACCACGCAGCTGACGCTTACGCTTGGTAGACATTTTGGTCAGGATGTGGCTCTTGAAAGCGTGCTTGTGCTTGTAGCCATTCGCCGTCTTTTTGAAGCGCTTCGCAGCGCCACTTTTAGTCTTCATCTTTGGCATGTTCGGTACTCCACAGTGTGGGTGATTTCAAATAACCGCAAGGCCTGCCAGTGCCCTGGTGGTTACTTTTTCTTCTTGGGAGCGATGACCATGATCAGCTGGCGTCCTTCCATCTTCGGATGCTGTTCGACCGAACCGTATTCAGCCAGGTCAGTCTCGACCCGCTTCAACAGTTCCATCCCCAGCTCCTGATGGGCCATCTCACGACCGCGGAATCTCAACGAAACCTTGGCCCTGTCCCCGTCACTCAGGAAACGCACCAGGTTGCGTAGCTTGACCTGATAGTCACCTTCTTCCGTCCCTGGACGAAACTTTACTTCTTTAACCTGGATCTGCTTCTGATTCTTCTTCGCCGCAGCAACCTGCTTTTTCTTCTCGAACAGGTGCTTGCCGTAATCCATGATCCGGCAAACGGGCGGAACCGCATCGGCGGAAATCTCCACCAGATCCAATTTGGCTTCTTCAGCTATACGAAGCGCTTCATCAATCGAGACGATGCCAACCTGCTCGCCATCAGCACCAATCAAACGGACCTCACGAGCCGAGATATTCTCGTTGATCGGGGCCTTGGGTGCAGCTCGTTTATCCTGTCTCATTTCACGCTTAATAGTCATTACTCCAATTCTTGGCGACCACGCCGGGAAACCGCTTGTGTCAGCAACTGCGCAAAGTCATCCAGGGGCATGGAGCCCAGATCGACGCCTTCACGGGTGCGCACAGCAACGGCTCGTGTCTCTACTTCCCTGTCTCCGATAACCAGAAGATAGGGAACCTTGAGCAAGGTATGCTCGCGGATTTTAAAGCCGATCTTTTCGTTTCTCAAGTCGGACTTGGCACGGAAGCCGCTTTGGTTAAGCGTTTTCTCCACTTCGAGGGCGAAATCGGCCTGCTTGTCGGTGATATTCATCACCACCGCCTGGGTCGGCGCCAGCCAGGCGGGAAACGCGCCTTCGTAATGCTCGATAAGGATTCCGATGAAGCGCTCAAAGGAGCCGAGAATGGCGCGGTGCAGCATGACCGGATGCTGGCGGTCATTGTTCTCGCTGACGTACTCGGCGCCCAGGCGAATCGGCAGGTTGAAGTCCAGCTGAAGCGTGCCGCACTGCCAGACCCGACCAAGGCAATCCCTGAGCGAAAACTCGATCTTCGGCCCGTAAAAGGCACCTTCGCCGGGCTGCAGGTCGTAAGGAAGCCCAGCACTGTCGAGCGCCGCAGCCAAGGCCGCCTCGGCCCGATCCCACAGGTCGTCCGAGCCGACCCGTTTTTCCGGACGAGTAGACAGCTTCAGCTCGATATTGTCGAACCCGAAGTCCGCGTAGACCGCCTGGGTCAGCCTGATGAAAGCAGCCGACTCGGACTGCATCTGCTCTTCGGTACAGAAGATATGCGCGTCGTCCTGGGTAAAGCCGCGCACCCGCATGATGCCATGCAGCGCACCGGACGGCTCATTGCGGTGACATGCGCCAAACTCCGCAAGACGCAGCGGCAGCTCCCTGTAGCTCTTGAGCCCCTGGTTGTACACCTGCACATGACAGGGGCAGTTCATCGGCTTGATTGCGTAGTCGCGACTCTCCGACTCGGTGGTGAACATGTTCTCGGCGTAGTTCGCCCAGTGGCCCGATTTCTCCCACAGACTGCGATCGACGACCTGGGGCGTCTTGATCTCCAGATAGCCATTTTCCCGCTGCACTGCCCGCATGTACTGCTCGAGGACCTGGTAGATCGCCCAGCCGTTCGGATGCCAGAACACCATGCCGGGCGCTTCTTCCTGGGTGTGGAACAGATCCAGGCGCTTGCCGATCTTGCGATGATCGCGCTTTTCGGCCTCCTCAATCCGCTGGACATAGGCAGCCAGCTGTTTCTTGTCCGCCCAAGCGGTACCGTATACGCGCTGCAGCTGCTCGTTCTTCGCATCGCCGCGCCAGTAGGCGCCGGACAGCTTGGTCAGCTTGAACGACTTGAGGAAACGGGTGTTGGGCACGTGCGGGCCGCGGCACATGTCGACGTATTCTTCGTGGTAGTACAGCCCCATGGCCTGTTCGTCGGGCATATCCTCGACCAGGCGCAGCTTGTAGTCCTCGCCACGCGAACGGAACACGTCGATCACCTCGGCACGCGGCGTGATTTTCTTGACCACATCGTATTCGGTATCGATCAGCTCCCGCATGCGCTGCTCGATCGCCGCCATGTCATCGGGGGTAAAAGGCCGCTCGAAGGCGATATCGTAGTAGAACCCTTCGGCAATCACCGGCCCGATGACCATCCTGGCCGACGGATACAGCTGCTTGACCGCATGCCCCACTAGGTGCGCACAGGAATGGCGAATGATCTCCAACCCCTCTTCATCTTTCGGCGTGATGATCTGCAGGGTCGCGTCGGCATCGATCAGATCGCAGGCATCGACCAGGCGGCCATTGACCTTGCCGGCGAGCGTCGCCTTTGCCAGGCCGGCACCTATGGATTGCGCGACCTGAGCGACCGAAACCGGATGATCGAACGAACGCTGACTGCCGTCGGGAAGAGTAATGGTGGGCATGGCGCCTCCTCTCCTAGTGGTGACCCCTACCAAAGGCCACGTGGGTTGGGATGAGCCAGGAAAGCGGCCCGCCGAATGACCCACCGCACGATGATGGGAGCCCGAAGGCTGATTCAGGCGAACCGAAGTCTCTGGAGAAATGAACCGCGGATGCTTTCAGAAAGCCCCTGCGCCGGCAAGCAGCGCATAAAAAAAGGGTCGCTATGGCGACCCTTTTTCTCGGAATTTGGTAGGCACAATTGGATTCGAACCAACGACCCCCACCATGTCAAGCAGGCCGCTTAAGCGACGCGCACTATACACGGTGCTGCCCCTAGGAACCATCCATTCACATAGGAGGTTTCTAAAATGGCAACGATACGTCAGCTTTCGTCAGTGTAGTGGTCTACTAATCCCGG
>DDKB01000003.1 GCA_002339675.1 Stutzerimonas stutzeri | reverse complement strand
GTCCAGAAACGCGGCGGAGGCCATCGTCGAGACGCCGAAAGCGGAAGCCGCGAGGCTGCTGAGGATGAAATAACGGCTCAGGGGTTTCAGTTGCATAGTCATCACTCTTGTTATTGTCTTGGTTGGTGCAGCTGAAGACCCGACCTCGCTCCTGCCGGGTCTTGTTTACCGCCTCATGCGGTAAATCCATGGCTACCGCTCAGCCCGCGGTAGCCTTGGGCACGCGGCCCAGTAAATAGAATTCGTCATTGGGCGGTGTTCGCGCCATTGACACCAGTCGGTTGGACAGGCCGAACAGCGCGGCAATCGCGCCGATATCCCAGATGTCTCCCGCAGTGAAGCCCATATTTTCCAACCGTGCCTGCCACGCGTCGTCCAGCACACCCCGCTGCGCGGCCAGATGCAGCGCGAAATCGAGCATCAGCCGCTGCCGCTCGCTAATCGATGCCGTGCGGTAGTTGACGGCAATCTGATCGGCGATCAGCGGATTCTTCGCCAGGATCCGCAGGATCGCGCCGTGGGCTACCACGCAGTAGAGGCAGCCATGATCGGCACTCACGGCCACCACGATCATTTCTTTCTCGACTTTGGTCAGGCTGTCCGATTCGCGCTCCATCAAAGCATCGTGGTAGGCGAAAAACGCCCGAAATTCATCAGGTCTATGGGCCAACATAAGGAAGACGTTAGGCACGAAGCCGGCCTTTTCCTGCACGGCAAGGATGCGCTCGCGGACATCGGCTGGCAGCGTGGCCAGGTCCTCGACGAGCGGGAAACGGCTAATCGGTTGCGTCATGGAAAGCTCCGGAACGTGGGTGAGCGGATGCCCGTGCCGCTCGGGTGAGCGGCGCGGCGCGATCAATCGGTGAGTCCGAGTTCAGCGACGCTGACTTCACGCATCTTGAATTTCTGGACCTTGCCACTGATGGTCATGGGGAATTCGTCGACGAACTTGATGTGGCGCGGCGTCTTGAAGTGAGCGATGCGCCCCTTGCAGAACTCGCGCAGTTCGTCGGCCGTAGCCTGGTGACCCGGGTGCAGCTTGACCCAGGCGACAATCTCCTCACCGTAGGTCTTGTCCGGCACGCCGATGACCTGCACATCGGCCACCGCTGCATGAGTGAAGAGGAATTCTTCGACCTCACGCGGATACACGTTTTCGCCGCCGCGAATGATCATGTCCTTGTTGCGCCCGACGATCTTGATGTAGCCGTCGTCGTCCATCACCGCGAGATCGCCGGTGTGCATCCAGCGCGCCCCGTCGATGGCGCTTGCGGTGGCTTCCGGGTTATTCCAGTAGCCAAGCATCACGCTGTAGCCGCGGGTGCAAAGCTCGCCAATCTGCCCGCGCGGCACGATGCGGTTGTGCTCGTCGACCACCTTGCTTTCCAGATGCGGCTGAGTACGTCCGACGCTGGTGACGCGCCGTTCGAGGTCATCGTCCGGACCGGTCTGGGTGGAGACCGGGCTGGTTTCGGTCATGCCGTAGGCGATCTGCATCTCGGCCAGGTGCATGTCGTCGATGACCCGTTTCATCACCTCGATCGGGCAGGTGGAGCCAGCCATGATGCCGGTGCGCAGATGGCTCAGGTCCAGCGATTGGCGCTCCGGATGATCGAGCATGGCGATGAACATGGTTGGCACGCCGTACATACCGGTGGCCTTTTCTTCGGCGGCGGCCTGCAGCGCGGCGAGCGGCTCGAAGGCGGCGCTCGGATAGATCATCGTGGTGCCGTGGGTGACGCAACCCAGGTTGCCCATGACCATGCCGAAGCAGTGATACAGCGGCACCGGGATGACCAGGCGGTCGTGTTCGGTGAGTTTCAGGCTCTCACCGACCATGTAACCGTTGTTGAGGATGTTGTAGTGGCTGAGGGTGGCGCCCTTGGGGAAGCCCGTGGTGCCGGAGGTGTACTGGATGTTGATCGGGTCGTCGAACTGCAGCTGCTCGCTGCACTGGCGCAGCTGTTCCGGACCGACCTGCTCGGCCATGTCCATCAGCCCCTTCCACAACAACATGCCGTCGACCGGCTTGTCGCACAAGCTGATGACGCCGCGCAGCTCCGGTAGCATGTGGCTGCGCAGCGCACCGACCGCCGAGCGTTCCAGCTCTGGCAGCAGTTCATGGAGCATGGCGTGATAGTCCGACGTCTTGAACGTATCGGCGCAGATCAGCCAGCGACACCCGGATTGCTTGAGCGCATATTCGAGCTCATTGAGACGGTAGGCCGGGTTGATGTTCACCAGCACCACGCCGATCTTCGCCGTCGCGAATTGGGTGACGCACCACTGTGCATTGTTCGGCGACCAGATGCCCACCCGCTCGCCCGGCTTGAGTCCCAGTGCCAGCAGGCCGCGGGCGCAGCGATCCACCTCGCCGGCCAACTGGGACCAGGTGTAGCGCAGATTCTGATGGCGTACGACCAGGGCCTCACGTTCGGCGTACCGCTCGACTGCCCGATCGAACGCCGCACCAATGGTCATCGCCAACAGGGGTTTGGTCTGCGGGCCGCAGGTGTAACTCGGAAGACTCATGTCGAAATTCCTCAGTCTTATGTTTGTTATGAGGCCTTGCCGCCAGGCGTATCGATGAGTTGACAGCGATCCCGGCGTTTGTTTACGTTAACGTAAAGGTGACAGCGTGACAACCCACCGCACCCTACGCCTAAAGTCGCTGTCGGGACGCGGTATTCAAAGGCTGCAAAACGCTCCGAAACAACGCTTAAGGGCGCCCCGCAGTCGAACCAGAACAACGACAAAATCGAACAGGTGGCACATGAACTACTCCGGCCTCAACTTCGCCCTCGGTGAAACCGTCGACATGCTCCGCGATCAGGTGCGCGGTTTCGTGGCAGACGAACTGGCGCCCCGCGCCGAAGCCATTGACCGTGACAACCTCTTTCCGACCGACATGTGGCGCAAGTTCGGCGACATGGGCCTGCTCGGTATCACCATAGACGAGGAATACGGCGGCGCCGGGATGGGCTATCTGGCCCACGTCATTGCGCTCGAAGAAATCAGCCGCGGCTCGGCCTCGGTGGGCCTGTCCTACGGCGCGCATTCGAACCTGTGCGTCAACCAGATCAACCGCAACGGCACGGCGGAACAGAAGGCCAAGTACTTGCCCAAGCTGATTTCCGGTGAGCATGTCGGTGCACTGGCGATGAGCGAGCCCAATGCCGGCTCCGACGTCGTCTCGATGAAGCTGCGCGCCGACAAGCAAGGCGACCGCTACGTGCTCAACGGCAGCAAGACCTGGATCACCAACGGGCCGGACGCCAACACCTACGTGATCTATGCCAAGACCGACCTGGACAAGGGCCCGCACGGCATCACCGCCTTCATCGTCGAGCGCGACTGGAAAGGGTTCTCCCGCGGCAACAAGTTCGACAAGCTCGGCATGCGCGGCTCCAACACCTGCGAACTGTTCTTCGATGACGTCGAGGTGCCGGAAGAGAACGTGCTGGGCGTCGAGAACGGCGGCGTCAAGGTACTGATGAGCGGCCTGGACTACGAACGCGTGGTACTGGCCGGCGGGCCGGTCGGCATCATGCAGGCCTGCCTCGATGTGGTCGTGCCCTATATCCATGACCGCAAGCAGTTCGGCCAGAGCATCGGCGAGTTTCAGTTCATCCAGGGCAAGGTGGCCGACATGTACACCCAGCTCAACGCCAGTCGCGCCTACCTCTATACCGTGGCGCAGGCCTGCGATCGCGGCGAAACCACCCGCAAGGACGCCGCCGGGGTGATTCTCTACACCGCCGAGGCGGCCACGCAGATGGCGCTGCAGGCGATCCAGATTCTCGGGGGCAACGGCTACATCAACGAATTCCCCACCGGCCGGCTGCTGCGCGACGCCAAGCTCTACGAGATCGGTGCCGGCACCAGCGAGATCCGCCGCATGCTGATCGGCCGCGAGCTGTTCAACGAAACCAAATAAAGGGTGCTGGAGGCGAACTCTGTAGGGTGGGCTTTAGCCCACCTTCCCCTGGCGCGGCGGTGGGCTAAAGCGAAACGCCGCCCAGCCCACCCTACGTGACCGAGCGCATCCACCCGCGGATTGAACCGGAGCCGAACATGGCCATCCTGAATACCCAGATCAATACCCGTTCACCGGAGTTCGCGGCCAACAGCGCCGCGATGCTCGAACAGGTAAACAACCTGCGCACGCTTCTCGGGCGCGTCAGCGAAGGTGGTGGCGAAAAGGCCCAGCAGCGCCATGTCGCGCGCGGCAAGCTGCTCGTGCGTGACCGCATCAACGCCCTCCTCGACCCCGGTTCGGCCTTCCTCGAGGTCGCGCCGCTGGCCGCTCACGAGGTCTATGGCGAGGACGTCGCCGCTGCCGGTGTGGTCGCCGGCATAGGCCGGGTCGAAGGCGTCGAGTGCATGATCATCGCCAACGACGCTACGGTAAAAGGCGGCAGCTACTACCCGCTGACGGTCAAGAAGCACCTGCGGGCCCAAGCCATCGCTCAGCAGAACCGCTTGCCGTGCATCTACCTGGTCGATTCCGGTGGTGCCAACCTGCCGCGCCAGGACGAGGTCTTTCCGGACCGCGAACACTTCGGCCGCATCTTCTTCAACCAGGCCAACATGAGCGCCATGGGCATTCCACAGATTGCCGTGGTCATGGGCTCCTGCACCGCCGGTGGCGCCTATGTGCCGGCAATGGCGGACGAGACCATCATGGTGCGCAATCAGGCGACTATCTTCCTCGCCGGCCCGCCGCTGGTGAAAGCCGCGACCGGCGAAGTGGTGACAGCCGACGACCTGGGCGGCGCCGATGTGCACTGCAAGATCTCCGGCGTGGCCGACCATTACGCCGAGAACGATGAACATGCACTGGCCATCGCACGTCGCTGCGTGGCCAACCTCAACTGGAAGAAACTCGGCCAGGTGGTAGCTCACCCGCCTCGCGCGCCGCTGTATGCAGGTGATGAGCTCTACGGCGTGATCCCGGCGCAGGCCAAGCAGCCCTATGACGTGCGTGAAGTGATCGCGCGGCTGGTCGATGGCAGCGAGTTAGATGAATTCAAAGCGCTTTTCGGCACCACGCTGGTCTGCGGCTTCGCCCACCTGCACGGCTATCCGATCGCGATCCTGGCGAACAACGGCATTCTCTTCGCCGAAGCCGCGCAGAAAGGCGCGCACTTCATCGAGCTGGCCTGCCAGCGCGGCATCCCGCTACTGTTCCTGCAAAACATCACCGGCTTCATGGTCGGGCAAAAATACGAGACCGGCGGCATCGCCAAGCATGGCGCCAAGCTCGTCACCGCCGTGGCCTGTGCCCAGGTGCCGAAGTTCACCGTGGTCATCGGCGGTAGCTTCGGCGCCGGCAACTACGGCATGTGCGGCCGCGCCTATGACCCGCGTTTCCTGTGGATGTGGCCCAACGCGCGGATTGGCGTGATGGGTGGCGAGCAGGCAGCCGGCGTGCTGGTACAGGTCAAGCGCGAACAGGCCGAGCGCAGCGGGCAGCAGTTTTCCGAGCAGGACGAACAGCAGCTCAAGCAACCCATCCTCGAGCAGTACGAACGCCAGGGTCATCCCTACTATTCCAGCGCACGGCTGTGGGATGACGGTGTGATTGATCCGGCGCAGACGCGTGATGTCCTCGGCCTGGCACTCTCGGCGAGTCTCAACGCACCGATCGAACCGACCCGCTTTGGCGTATTCCGGATGTGAGCAACGCTCGCCTCCCCCGTGACCGAGGATTGCCGTCATGACCAATTTCACCACCGTACAACTCGAACGAGACCCGCGCGGCTTCGCCACGCTCTGGCTCGATCGCCCGGAAAAAAACAACGCCTTCAACGCCGAGATGATCCGCGAGCTGGTGCTGGCCATCGACCAGGTACAGGCCGACAAGGACCTGCGCTTCCTGCTCTTGCGCGGTCGGGGCAAGCACTTCTGCGCCGGCGCCGACCTGGCCTGGATGCAGCAATCGGCACAGCTGGACTTCAACGCCAACCTCGCCGACGCGCGCGAACTGGCCGAACTCATGTACAGCCTCTACCACCTCAAGCTGCCCACGCTGACGGTCGTGCAAGGCGCAGCCTTCGGCGGTGCGGTCGGGCTGGTCGCCTGTTGCGACATGGCCATCGGTGCACAGGATGCGGTGTTCTCGCTGTCGGAAGTTCGTATCGGCTTGGCGCCCGCGGTGATCAGCCCTTTCGTGGTCAAGGCTATCGGCGAGCGCGCCACCCGGCGCTACGCCATGACCGGCGAACGCTTCAGCGGCGAACGCGCCCGCGAGCTGGGCCTGCTTTCGGAAACCTATGCCGCCGCCGAACTGGACGACGCCCTGCACGGCTGGCTCGATAACCTGTTGCTCAACAGCCCGCAGGCCATGCGTGCCAGCAAGGATTTGCTGCGCGAAGCCAGCAGCGCCTCGGTCAGCCCTGCACTGCGTCGCTACACCGAAAACGCTATCGCCCGCATCCGCGTCAGCCCGGAAGGCCAGGAAGGGCTCAATGCTTTTTTGGAAAAGCGCAAGCCGGCCTGGCTGGGGGACGCTTGATGACCGGGCTCGCCTGGAACACCGCCCCCTCACCCCAGCCCTCTCCCCAGCGGGGCGAGGGGGTTTGGCCGTGCAGGAATTGGGACGCGATGGCGGCTTGCAGCGATGCGCGCACCATTCAGTTGCAGCGACAAAGCCAAAGCGCACCACGCAGCGACGCCCACGACGCTCGGTCTTCTGCGTCAACCCGGCAGGCCGCTGACAACCAAACCACACCATTCCTTCTCCCCACACCGTCATCCCCTCGCCCCTCTGGGGAGAGGGCT
The DNA here is from genome assembly GCA_002339675.1 of Stutzerimonas stutzeri. Classification (GTDB taxonomy): domain Bacteria; phylum Pseudomonadota; class Gammaproteobacteria; order Pseudomonadales; family Pseudomonadaceae; genus Stutzerimonas; species Stutzerimonas stutzeri_O. The sequence goes on along the minus strand of DDKB01000003.1, from coordinate 28,219 downwards.
AGGGTGAGGGGAAAAGAGCTTCAGGTCACGCAAATGATCATGACCCTCCTCGCCGCCAACCGCGGCGAGACTGCCTGCCGCGTAACGGGTACCGCGAGGGCCATGAGCCTGACCACCGTTGCGGTATCTAACCTGGCCAGACACGCAGCCCGCTACCAAACCACCCCCTCCCTTCGCCCCACACCGTCATCCCCTCGCCCCTCTGGGGAGAGGGCTAGGGTGAGGGGGAACCCACTCAAGGCCACGCAGGAGCCACAACAATGATTACCACCCTCCTGGTCGCCAACCGCGGTGAGATTGCCTGCCGCGTGATGCGCACCGCCAAGGCCATGGGCCTGACCACCGTTGCCGTACACAGCGCCATCGACCGTGACGCGCGCCATGCCCGCGAGGCGGACATTCGCATCGACCTCGGCGGCGCCAAGCCGGCTGACAGTTATCTGGTGATCGACAAGCTGATTGCCGCCGCCAAGGCCAGCGGTGCGCAGGCGATTCATCCGGGCTATGGCTTCCTCTCCGAGAACGCCGACTTCGCTCGCGCGATCGAGGACGCCGGCCTGATCTTCCTCGGGCCGCCCGCCTCGGCCATCGACGCCATGGGCAGCAAGTCCGCGGCCAAGGCGCTGATGGAGAAAGCCGGCGTGCCGCTGGTCCCGGGCTATCACGGCGAAGCGCAGGACGTGGAAACCTTCCGCACGGCCGCGGAAAAGATCGGCTACCCGGTGCTGCTCAAGGCCACCGCCGGTGGTGGCGGCAAGGGCATGAAGGTGGTCGAACGCGAGGCTGACCTCGCCGAGGCACTGCAGTCGGCCCAGCGCGAAGCGCAGTCGTCGTTCGGCGATTCGCGCATGCTGGTCGAGAAATACGTACTCAAGCCGCGTCATGTGGAGATTCAGGTGTTCGCCGATCAGCACGGCAACTGCCTGTATCTCAATGAACGCGACTGCTCGATCCAGCGCCGGCACCAGAAGGTGGTCGAGGAAGCGCCCGCGCCTGGCCTCACACCAACGCTGCGCCGCGCCATGGGCGAGGCGGCCGTGAAGGCGGCGCAGGCGATCGGCTATGTCGGCGCCGGCACGGTCGAGTTCCTGCTCGATGCGCGCGGCGAGTTCTTCTTCATGGAAATGAATACCCGACTGCAGGTCGAGCATCCGGTCACCGAAGCCATCACCAGCCTGGACCTGGTCGCCTGGCAGATCCGTGTCGCCCGTGGCGAGCCGCTGCCGATCACGCAGGATCAGGTGCCGCTCAGCGGTCACGCCATCGAAGTGCGGCTGTATGCCGAGGATCCGGACAACGACTTCCTCCCGGCCACCGGCACGCTGGACCTGTACCGTGAGTCCAGCGCCGGGCCGGGCCGCCGTGTCGACAGCGGCGTGGCCGAAGGCGACCAAATCTCGCCGTTCTACGACCCGATGCTCGGCAAGCTGATCGCCTGGGGCGAGAACCGCGAGGAAGCGCGCCTGCGGCTGCTGGCGATGCTGGAGGAAACCGGCGTCGGCGGCGTGCGCACCAACCTGGCGTTCCTGCGCCGCGTCATCGGTCATCCCGCCTTCGCCGCGGCCGAGCTCGACACCGGTTTCATCCCTCGACACGAAGCCGAGCTGATGCGCAAGCCAGGCGCGCTCGACGATGCGTTCTGGCAACGGGCCGGCGAGCTCTACGTGCAGACCGAGCCTGCCCAGGTCCGCAATGACGACATTCACTCGCCCTGGGCGAGACGCGATGGTCTACGGTTCGGGATGCCGTCGCGGATCAGCATTCACCTGCAGTGCAACGGTGAGACCCGGCTCGTACGCATCGATACGGCGGGCGCATCCCAACCCGCCGCGGGCGAGGCGATGCGCAGGCCGAAGGCAATCCGTCAGGGCGGCACCCTGTATCTGGAGTGGAACAACGAATTGCACGCCGTGACGGCGTTCGACCCCATCGCTGAAGTCGAGGCCAGCCACCAACACCACGGCGGCATGACCGCGCCCATGAACGGCAGCATCGTTCGCGTGCTGGTCGAGGCCGGGCAGCAGGTCGAAGCCGGTGCCACACTGGTGGTGCTGGAAGCGATGAAGATGGAACACAGCATTCGTGCGCAGCAGGCAGGGGTGGTCAAAAGCCTGTTCTGCGCCGAAGGCGAAATGGTCAACGAAGGCGCGGTACTGCTGGAAATGGAAGAGGCGTAACGGATGCACGAAGGTGGACACGGCTTCGCCGTTGTCCACCCTACGCAGGAACGCAAGGCCGCAGGGTGGACAACGCCGCAGGCTTTTCAACCGGTGGCCGGACGCCTCGGCTGACACACAGCGACCTCGGTGGGCTGCACCCCACCCTAGGGTGGACACGTGCAGGTTTCATAGGGTGAGCGTTAGCCCACCAGCAGCGGCACAATTCAACGACACGGGTGAAGCACGCCAAGCGTTCACCCTCTGGAGGACATATGAGTCTGCCCAAACAGGTCCGGCTGGTCGAAGTCGGCCCGCGCGACGGTCTGCAGAATGAAAAGCAGCCAATCAGCGTGGCGGACAAGGTCCGCCTGGTCGATGACCTTACCGCGGCCGGGCTGCACTACATCGAGGTCGGCAGCTTCGTCTCGCCCAAGTGGGTGCCGCAGATGGCCGGCTCCGCCGAGGTCTTCGCGCAGATCCGGCAGAAAGCGGGCGTCACCTACGCCGCGCTGACGCCGAATCTGAAAGGTCTGGAAGCGGCGATCGAAGCCGGTGTCAGCGAGGTTGCGGTGTTCGGCGCCGCTTCCGAGGCGTTCTCGCAAAAGAACATCAACTGCTCCATCGAGGAGAGCCTGGCACGCTTCGCGCCGCTCATGGCCAGCGCCCGGGAGAACGGCATCCAGGTACGCGGCTACGTCTCCTGTGTGCTGGGTTGCCCCTATGAAGGCGAGGTCGACCCCAAACGGGTGGCGCATGTCGCCCATGAACTGTTCGCCATGGGCTGCTATGAAGTATCGCTGGGCGACACCATCGGCACCGGGACACCGGGCAAGACCCGCCAATTGATCGAAGCGGTCAGCCGCGAGGTACCGCGTGACAAGCTCGCCGGGCATTTCCACGACACCTACGGCCAGGCGCTGGCGAACATCTATGCCAGCCTGCAGGAAGGCCTCTGCACCTTCGACAGCTCCGTTGCCGGGCTCGGCGGTTGCCCGTATGCCAAGGGCGCCAGTGGCAATGTCGCCAGTGAAGACGTGCTCTACATGCTCGATGGCCTGGGCATCGAGACCGGCATTGACCTGGACCGGCTGATCGCCGCCGGCCAACGCATCAGCGATGTACTGGGCCGCCCCAACGGCTCACGCGTCGCACGGGCGCGGCTGAGTGCGGAATAACCCGACCCTGTAGTCCAACTCGGATAACAAGAGGCCTACATGAACAAGATCTACCCCAACGCCCAGCAGGCGCTCGACGGTCTGGTCGAGGACGGCATGACCCTCGCGGTCGGCGGCTTCGGCCTGTGCGGCATCCCCGAGGCGCTGATCGCGGCCTTGCGCGACACCGGCAAGAAAGACCTCACGGTGATCAGCAACAATGCGGGCGTCGATGGTTTCGGCCTCGGCCTGCTGCTCGAATCGCGCCAGGTGCGCAAGATGATTTCCTCCTATGTCGGCGAGAACAAGGAGTTCGAGCGTCAGTACCTGGCGGGCGAGCTGGAACTGGAATTCACCCCACAAGGCACCCTGGCCGAAAAACTGCGTGCGGCCGGTTGCGGTATTCCGGCGTTCTACACGCGCACGGGCTACGGCACCTTGATTGCCGAGGGCAAGGAGACCCGCCAGTTCAAGGGCGAGTGGTACGTCATGGAAGAGTCACTGCCGGCCGACGTGTCGCTGGTCAAGGCCTTCAAGGCGGACAAGGCCGGTAACCTGGTCTTCAACAAGACCGCGCGCAACTTCAACCCGCTGGCCGCCATGGCTGGCAAGGTGTGCGTGGTGGAGGTCGATCATCTGGTGGAGACCGGTGAACTGGACCCCGACCAGATTCACCTGCCGGGTATCTACGTGCAGCGCATCATCCACAACCCGAACGCCGAGAAGCGCATCGAAAAACGTACGGTGAGGAGCTGATCATGGCCTGGACACGTGAACAGATGGCACAGCGCGCCGCGAAGGAGCTGCAGGACGGCTTCTACGTCAATCTGGGCATCGGCCTGCCGACGCTCGTCGCGAACTACATTCCCGAGGGCATGGACGTCTGGCTACAGAGCGAGAACGGCCTGCTGGGCATCGGCCCCTTCCCCACCGAGGACGAGATCGACCCGGACCTGATCAACGCCGGCAAGCAAACCGTGACCGCCCTGCCGGGCAGCGCCTTCTTCGACAACGCCATGAGCTTCGGCATGATCCGCGGCGGCCATATCAACCTGGCGATTCTCGGCGCCATGCAGGTCTCGGAGAAAGGCGACCTGGCGAACTGGATGATCCCCGGCAAGATGGTCAAGGGCATGGGCGGCGCGATGGACCTGGTGGCAGGCGTCAAGCGCGTGATCGTGCTCATGGAGCACACCGCGAAAGGTGCGCACAAGATCATCGAGCAATGCGATTTGCCGTTGACCGGCGTCGGCGTCGTCGACCGGATCATCACCGATATGGGCGTGCTGGACGTGACCGATCAGGGGTTGAAACTGGTCGAGCTGGCCGATGGGGTGAGCTTCGAGGACATGCAGCAGGCCACGGGCTGCCCGATCCACCGTTGAGTGAGCCGTCGCCACGTCGCGGCATGGCCCGAAGCCACTGTGCATCGGGCCGGTCCAGCGTGTAGCCTTGGCCGGCTTTAACTGTCGTAAACGCACCCGGCTCGCCGTGAGCCGCGGGTGGACTCGCAGGACTGGATATTTCATGGCAAAGCAGACGTACAGCATTTCCGATTTGGCCAACGAGCTCGACATCACCACCCGCGCCATTCGCTTCTACGAAGAACAAGGCATGCTCTCCCCGACCCGCCGCGGCCAGGAGCGCATCTACAGCCCGAAGGACCGCGTTGCCCTGAAGTTGATCCTGCGTGGCAAGCGCATCGGTTTTTCCCTCGCCGAATGCAAAACCTTGATCGAGCTCTACGATCCCAAGGCCGGCAACCAGAAGCAGCTCAACATCATGCTTGGCATGATCGCCGAACGCCGCCAGCAGCTCGAACAGCAACTGCTCGACATTCAGCAGATGCAGCTCGAACTCGACACTGCCGAAGAACGCTGCCTGACCGCGCTCAGAGCTACCGTCGACAAGGCCGCAAGCTGAGCCGGAAAGCCTCGGCTTGTTTGCCGGATACCGGCATGCTTCCCGCTCCGCTGCGATCCAGCTGGGCGATCCGCTCAACGCGCTCCGGCATTCAGCAAGTAGCTCACCAACGTACGGGTGCAGGCTTGCATCGCATCCTCGGTAATCAGCTCGTAGCCATGGGTGTTTTCGGTCGGGATGGCCAGACAGCCTGCGCGGGGCGACGAGCCTGAGCCGAGCACCGCGCTGGCATCGGAGGCGAATCCGGGCATGAGGGCCGGTTGCGGTGTGTAACCGCAGCGAGTCGCGGCCGCCAGCAGGCCGTCTGTGATCGACTTGGTGTACAGCCCCTTCTCGTCACCGGTCAGGATGATCGGGTCGGCGCACAACCGCGTCGCGTACTCGTCGGCAATAGGGCCGACTTCCACGGCGATGCAGGCGGTGCCCGGTAGAGTCCTGGCGGCGTACTGAGCGCCAGAGTTGGTCTCTTCTTCATTGGTGGTCAGGACGATGTACAGGTCCTGATTGAGATCGCTTTTGCAGGTGGCGAGCTTGTCGGCCGCACGCAGAACCGCGACCACTGGCGCGCGATCATCCAGGAAGTGCGCCGCGATGGCGTCGTTTACCCGAAACGGTCGCCGCCAGTGCTGACCGAGGACGACTCGCGTGCCCGGCCGAACCCCCATTTGTGCCAGCTCCTCCGGCGTGCGGCGGGTAATTACGTGCACGTCGGACCATTGCACGTTGCCGCTGAGAATGTGCGTCGACTGGGTCGACTCCGCCGTACCGTGCATGGTGCCGAAAGACAGCACCCCCGGCAGCGCCTCCGTCTCGCCCAGCACATCCACCGGGCACATGCCGAAGTTGACCGGAAAGGCCCCGCCCAGGGCGACGACATGCAGGCGGCCATCGTCCCCGACGCGCTTGACCACCATGGCGATTTCGTCCTGGTGGGCCATCACGCGAATGGCGCCGGCCGCCGCCGCTTCACGCGGCGCGCCCTCGGCCCGTATCAACCCGACCAGATTGTCGGCTTCATCCAGCCAGACTTCGTCGCAGCTCGCCGCGAGCTCACGGCGGCACACCGCGCGTACCTCCTGTTCGTTTCCGCCCGGCCCGCGCGCCAGCAACAGCGACTCGAGCAGCGAATAATCCGCCTCGATCGACATGCATCCTCCCGTTCCCGTTCATTCCCAGGTGGGACCGCGGCAAGGCCCGAGCGTGCCGCCGTTCCGTCTGCCCGGCACACCCGCGCAATGCCATCCGGAGCGGCGCCACAAGCGGCGCCCATCAGCCTGTGTCCAGCAATCGAGACAGCGTTCCAAAGTTATGGACAGGCGCTTTCCGGACCCGAAGGAATGTCCAGCATGCTGGACACGGACGCCTGTGGCCGGGTCCTGAATCCTTCTGGAACGGGCGTTACAGCGCGACCGCGGTGAGCGGCACAGAACCTGCTAAGCAATACGGGCATTGCATCAGAACACCTGGCGGAATGATTCCGCAGCCGCGGGCGCATTCCGCTTCCGGTCATGCGATCGGGCTGCACACCACAACAACAAAAAAGGAAATCCCTTATGTCGATCACCCGAAAACTGTCCCGTCTCGCCTGCGCCATCGGCGCCACCACCGTGCTCAGCGCCACCCTGATCAGCGGCGCCGCCACGGCGGCGGAAAAGATCCGCTGGCAGGTGCCACTGGCCTTTCCATCGCATCTGATCGGCCTGACCACGCCGATCAAGCACCTGTCCGAGTCGCTCAAGGCGATTTCCGGTGGCGACATCCAGCTGCGCTACTACGAGCCCGGCGAACTGGTACCGCCGTTCGAGATCATGGATGCGGTGAGCAACGGCAAGTATCCGGCCGGCTACACCTGGATCGGCTATGACCAGGGCACCATCCCGTCCCTGCCGCTGTATTCCGGCGCGCCCTTCAACATGGAACCACCGGCCTACCTGGCCTGGTACTACGAAGGTGACGGCAAGAAGCTGCTCGAAGAGATCTATGCCGAGCGAAACATCCACCCGATGCTCTGCAGCATCATCGGCCCGGAGGGTGCCGGCTGGTTCGCCAAACCCATCGAGAAACTGGAAGACATCAACGGTCTGCGCATCCGCTTCGCCGGCATCGGCGGCAAGGTCCTGGAAAAGCTGGGCGCCTCCGTCACGATGATTCCGGGCGGCGAGATCTACCAGGCGCTGGAACGCAACACCATCGACGCCACCGAGTTCTCGCAGCCGGCGATCGACAAGATGCTGGGCCTGGACCAGATCATCAAGAACTACATCATGCCGGGCTGGCACCAGACCCTCACCACCTCGCACCTGCTGGTCAACAAGGGTGTCTGGGACAAACTGGAGCCTCAGAGCCGCGCGCTCATCGAGATGGGTTGCGAATCGGCCACGCTCAAGGGCTTCGCCGAAAGCGAGTGGGCGCAACCAACGGCGCTGCGTGACTACGAGAAGCAGGGCGTCAAGGCTCAGGTGCTGCCGGAGCCGGTGCTGCGCGAGCTGCAACGCGTGACGGACGAAGTGCTGGATGAGATCGCCGCGAAGGACGAGATGTTCAACCGCGTCCTGACCAGCCAGCGCAGCTTCATGAAGCACCATTCGATCTGGCACAGCAAAGGCTACCTGCCGCGCGACTTCTACCACTACGACTGACCGACGTCCCGGACCCAAAGCCCGGCGGTGGCTAGCTACAGCCGGCTGGCCGCGTGAGGAGCACGCGCGCAAACGCGCACGCTCTTCACGCCGCTGCCCGCTGCGTTCAGCAGACCTGCGGCTGAGCGGTCCGCGCTGCGTGTTTCCCTCTCAACACTGGATATCGAGGTGGCCGTGTCCACTCCTTCCGTTTCGTCCAATGATGCAGTGCCGGTCACGCCGGCCGATGCACTGCCCCACAACCGGTTCTCCCGCGGGCTGGACAGGACGCTGGTCGCCATTGGCGAAGCCAGCGCCTGGATCTGGCTGCTGGTACTCGCCGTGGTGTTGACCAACGTCTTTAGCCGTTTCGTGCTGTCACGTGGCTCGATTGCGCTGGAAGAACTGTCCTGGCACCTGTTTGGCGCCGCCCTGATGCTCGCGCTGGCGTATGCCGTGGTACGTGATGACCATGTGCGCGTCGATGTGCTGCGCGAGAAGTTCAGCCTGCGCAGCCAGGCCATCATCGAGCTGCTGGCGATCGTCTTTCTCGCCTTGCCGGTCGTCCTGCTGATGGTCGACGCGCTGGTGCCGTTCGCGTACCAGGCCTACCTCTACGACGAGCGCTCCCAGGCGCCGAGTGGCCTGCCGCACCGATTCATTTTCAAGAGCGTATTGCCCGTCGGGCTTGCGCTGGTCGCGCTGGCCCTGCTGTCGCGCGCCACCCGCTGCAGCACGTTGCTGTTCGACTTTCCACGGGCCCAGCCCGCCCCGACGACCGGCCGCGAACGCGGCCCGTCGCAGCCCTGATGGAGTAGCCGTGATCATGGGTCTGGAACAAATCCTCGTCATCAGCATGTTCGCCACCTTCATGGGGCTGTTGCTACTCGGCTTCCCGGTGGCCTGGTCCCTGGCCGGCATCGGCCTGCTGTTCGCCGTGTTCGGCCATGTCCTGGTGGAATATTTCGACGCCGATCTCTGGTTCACCTGGGACGGCACCATCGGCGTGCTCGATGCGCGCATCTACGGCATCGTCGCCAATGAGTTGATGGTCGCCCTGCCGCTGTTCATTTTCATGGGCATCATGCTCGACCGCTCCGGCATCGCCGAGCGCCTGATGCATAGCCTGGTCCGTGTGCTCGGTCCGCTGCGCGGCGGCTATGCGGTGACCGTGGTGCTGGTCGGCATCCTGCTCGCGGCGTCCACCGGCATCGTCGGCGCTTCGGTGGCGCTGCTCGGCATGCTCTCCATCGGCCCGATGCTGCAGGCCAAGTACAACAAGAGCCTGGCCGTCGGCACCGCCTGTTCGGTCGGCACCCTGGGCATCCTGATTCCGCCGAGCATCATGCTGGTGCTGATGGCCGACCGCCTGGGCACGTCCGAAGCCTCCGTGGGCAAGCTGTTCATGGGCGCGTTGATTCCCGGCATGCTGCTGGCGCTGATGTACATCCTCTACATCGTCGTCGTGTCCTGGTTGAAGAAGGACTTCGCACCCGCTCCAGCCAACCGCGCCAAGCTCGACGGGCGTGCGCTGATCGACGTGTTCTGGGCCGTGGTGCCGCCCTTCGTGCTGATCCTCGCCGTGCTGGGCTCGATCTTCTTCGGTATTGCCACCACCACCGAAGCCTCGGCCGTCGGAGCCATAGGCGCGGTCATCATGGCGGCCTGCAGCCGCAAGCTGAGCCTCACGGTGCTGAAGGAGGCGCTGTACCAGACCAGCCGAACCTCGGCATTCATCTTCGGCATCTTCATTGGCGCCACGGTGTTCGCGGCCGTGCTGCGCGGTCTGGGCGGCGACGATGTGATCCGCGCGGCGCTGACCGGGCTGCCCTTCGGCCAGACCGGCGTCCTGCTCACGGTGCTGTTCATCACCTTCTTGTTGGGTTTCTTCCTGGATTGGGTGGAGATCACGCTGATCATCCTGCCACTGGTGGCGCCGGTGCTGTTCTCCATGGGCGTCGATCCGCTGTGGTTCGCGATCCTCTTCGCGCTCTGCCTGCAGACCTCGTTCCTCACCCCGCCGGTTGGCTTCGCGTTGTTCTACATCAAGGGCGTCTGCCCGCCGGAAGTGACCACGCGGGACGTGTACCTTGGCGTGCTGCCCTACATCCTGATTCAACTGCTGGGGCTCGCGCTGGTGTTCTTCTTCGCACCCTTGGCGACCTGGTTGCCGAACGAGGTGTACGCGCAATAGAAGCAAGGCGGGCCATACCCGAGTTGGCGAACGTGCCCGGAGATCGTTCCTGGCACACCGTCCTGGACGGCTCGCAAGCCCGCATGCCGCGCCGCCGGTTGCCTTGCCCCTGACAACCGGCGCCTCCCATAATCGGGTGATCCCATCAGGACTGAGCTTTCCATGGCTATTGCACGCAACGACCTCGACCATGACGGCCTGGTGATCGGCGTCTCTCCCGAGCGCTTTCGCGCCGTGGCGATGCCGCTATTGTTCGACCACCTCAACGCGCAATGCGAAGGCACCATCGCGGTCAACCGCCAAGCACGCATCGTCTGGATCAACGACAAGTACGCCGAGAAGATCGGCATCAGCGATCCACGCGGCGTGCTCGGCAAGGAAGTCGAGGAGGTATTGCCGGCCAGCCGTCTGCGCGAGGTCGTCGACAGCGGTCTGCCGAGCATGCTCGACCTCATGGCCTTCGGCGACGAACATTTCGTGGTCACGCGCATTCCGCTGCGCGACGAGGACGGCACCCTGGTCGGCGCCCTGGGCTTCGTGCTGTTCGACCGCGCGCAGCACCTCAAGCCGCTGATGTCCAAGTTCAACATCCTGCAGACCCAACTGGTCGCGACCCAGAACGAACTGGCCAAGGCCCGTCGGGCCCGCTACACCATCGCCGGCTTCATTGGCACCAGCCCGGCCGCCAGCGAAGTGAAGCGCCAGGCACGACGCGCCGCGCAGCTGGACGCCACGGTATTGATCCGCGGCGAAACCGGCACCGGCAAGGAGCTGCTGGCCCAGGGCATCCACAATCTCTCGCCGCGTGCCAATGGCCCCTTCGTGGCGGTCAACGTGGCGGCGATTCCGGAAACCCTGGTCGAGGCCGAACTCTTCGGCACCGCCCCCGGCGCCTTTACCGGCGCGGACCGCAAGGCGCGCATCGGCAAGTTCGAAGTGGCCAACGGCGGCACCCTGTTTCTCGATGAGATCGGCGACCTGCCGCTGGCGCTGCAGGCCAAGCTGTTGCGCGTACTGCAGGAACAGGAGATCGAGCCGCTGGGCTCCAACCAGGTCAAGCCGCTCAACGTTCGGGTGATCGCCGCGACCCATATCGACCTGGAAGCCAAGGTCGCCGCGGGCGAGTTTCGTGACGATCTCTACTACCGCCTCAACGTGCTGGTCTTGAAGGTCCCGCCGCTGCGCGAGCGCGCCGCCGATATCCCCGCCGTGATCGAGCACCTGCTCGACGACATCGCCAACCGCTCCGGCCAGCCACCGATGGAGCTGGCGCCCAGCGCGATTGCATTGCTCTGCAGCCAGCCGTGGCGGGGCAACGTCCGCGAATTGGGCAACCTGCTCGAACGCGCGCAGCTGAGCGTCGAGGGCGCGCCGCTGGAAGCGCGACACTTCCTGTCGCTGCTCGGCGCGCAGACTGCCGCGGCGCCTCTTGTCGCCGTCGTGCCACAGGACCCGGCCCCCGCCGCACCGGCAACGGCACCCGATGCGCCCTTGCAACGTCTGGCTGACAGCATCGCCCAGGCCGAACGCCGCGCGCTGCAAACTGCCCTGCTCGCCTGCAAAGGGAACCGCCGTCGAGCGGCAACCGAGCTGGGTATTTCCCGCGCCAGTTTGTATTCGAAGCTGCAATTACACGGGCTGAGCGAGCGGTAACGCCAGCGACCCGCACGCGTAACCATCGACCTGTAGGGCGGCCTTTAGCCCACCGCGTGACACCAGGTCGCGTACAACCCACCCAGTTCTGTAGCTGCCACCGGGGCACCACTGGTGGGCGGAAGCCCACCCTACAAACCGGAGCGAGACCGCCGCCATACCAACCCGTACCCGTAGGGTGGGCTTTAGCCCATCACGTGACACCTGGTTTCGTGCAACCCACCCGGGTCTGTTTCTGCCAGAACCACTGGTGGGCTGAAGCCCATCCTACGACCCAGGGCGAGGCCGCCGACGCCATACCAACCCGCACCCGTAGGGTGGGCTTTAGCCCACCGCGTGACACCTGGTCGCGTACAACCCACCCAGCTGTAGCTACCACCGGGGCACCACTGGTGGGCTGAAGCCCACCCTACAAACCGGAGCGAGACCGCCGCCATACCAACCCGCACCCGTAGGGTGGGCTTTAGCCCACCGCGTGACACCTGGTTTCGTACAACCCACCCGGGTCTGTTTCTGCCAGAACCACTGGTGGGCTGAAGTCCACCCTACGACCCGGAGGAGGCCGCTGACGCCAAGCGTCGCGCACCTCTATTGCGCCAGCCACCCGCCGTCGACGTTCCAGGCAGCGCCGCGGACCTGGCGGGCAGCATCGCTGCACAGAAATACCGCCAGCTCCCCCAACTGCTCCGGCGTAACGAAGTCCAGTGACGGCTGTTTTTCCATCAGCAGCTCGCGGGTAGCCCGGCTCGGGTCGCCGTGGGCCTGGGCCTTGCTGTCGATCTGCTGCTGCACCAGCGGCGTCAGCACCCAGCCGGGACAAAGTGCGTTGCAGGTGATACCGGTCGTGGCGGTTTCCAGCGCGACGGTCTTGGTCAGCCCGACCAAGCCGTGCTTGGCGGCGACATAGGCGGCTTTTTGCGCCGAGGCGACCAGCCCGTGCACCGAGGCGACATTGATGATCCGCCCCCAGTTGCGCTCACGCATACCGGGCAGGGCCAGGCGCATGGTGTGAAATGCCGAGCTGAGGTTGATGGCGATGATGCTGTCCCAGCGCTCGACCGGAAAGGCCTCGATGGGCGCGACATGCTGGATGCCAGCGTTGTTGACGAGCACGTCCACCGCGCCGAAGTCGCGCTCGGTCCGGGCCACCAGCTCGGCAATCTGCGCGGCGTCGGACACATCGGCCGAATGGTGCAGTACCCGGGTGCCATGGGCCGAGACCCGCTCGAGGGCGGCGTGCACGTCGCCGAACCCGTTGAGCATCACGTCCGCGCCCGCCTCGGCGAGTTTGCATGCGATCCCGAGGCCGATGCCGCTGGTCGAGCCGGTGATCAGCGCAGTCTTGCCTGTCAACATCATGTCGGGCTCCGATGGCCAAAAGAGACGCTCAGTGCTGCGGAGCGTGCCGCGCCTGGCTGTCCTTCAGCATAGCGGCTGTCGGACCGGATGCCGCACCGAGTGAAGGTATACGGCCGCTGCGGGTGCAGGCAGCGCTCACGAAGGGGGTCGGGTAAGGCAGTCATGAATGTTCCTTGTTGTTCTGGTCGTGCCCGGCGCGGGGCAATCTGTCTCAACGAACGACAGCGCCGCACGCGCAACAGGTGGGTCACAGCGAAAGCCGTGCCAGAGTCCTGCGCGGCGAATAAAAACAGGCGCAACCGCATGCGGGCTGGGCTCAGAGCGGCGCCGTCCTTCGGGCAAGGCGGGCCGAGCATGTCCGGCCAACTGGACATGCTCACCCGCCCACACATGACGCCCCCTCCGCTGTCCCGCTGACTGGACAGGCTGCCCGCCGCCAAGCACCCGCGTTACACGGCGACCGTGCGCGCCGCCGAGGAACGGCACGCCCCTCCAAGCACCCAGCGCTGCCGCCGCAATGACCGGGCTGCGAAGGCGACCGATGCCCGACCCGCTCCGACGCCCAGGTTGGCTATGCTTACCGGCACCCGCCGGTTCGCCAGGCGATCACCGCTTCACCCCTTCGAGATGCCACGTCCATGCAACTGATTTACGCACCTGCGTCACCCTTTGCCCGCAAGGTCCGCGTCTTGGCCAGCGAAACCGGCCTGCTCGCCCGCCTCGAGCTCATTGAAACCGCGGTGGCGCCCGTCACGCTCTACCAACAGGTGAACGCTCAGAACCCCCTGGGCAAGATTCCCGTGCTGATGCTCGATGGAGGCGAGGCGCTGTATGACAGCCGTGTCATCTGCGAATACCTCGACAGCTTGCATGACCAGGCCAGGCTCTTCCCGGCCGACCCAGGCAAGCGCTGGAAAACCCTGCGCCTTGCCGCCCTGGCCGATGGCTTGATGGAAGCGGCGGTGCTCACCCGCTATGAGCGGGCTGTACGCCCGGCGGAACGGCAATGGGACGATAAGGCGCGCAAGCGGGTGTTCGAAACCCGCCCGGGCCAAACCGCTGCCGAAGTGGCGCATCGGGACCGGCGAACAGCGACGGCCCCTTTTGCGCCGAGGTTCAGCCGTTCAACACGCCGTCCACCAGCGCCTTGGCCTCCTCCTGGATGCGCTTGAGGTGCGTCTCGCCTTCGAAGCTCTCGGCGTAGATCTTGTAGACGTCCTCGGTGCCCGACGGTCGCGCAGCGAACCAGCCGTTATCGGTGACCACCTTGAGCCCGCCGATGGCCGCGCCATTGCCCGGTGCTTCGGTAAGGATCTGGGTGATCGGCTGGCCGGCGAGTTCGGCGGCGGTGACCTGGGAAGCCGATAGCTTGCCCAGCTTGGCCTTCTGTTCCCGGTTGGCCGGTGCATCGATGCGCTGATAAACCGGCGCGCCGAAGCGTTCGGTCAGGGCTTGATAGCGTTCGCCCGGATCCTTGCCTGTCACCGCGGTGATCTCCGCTGCCAGCAGCCCGAGGATCAGGCCGTCCTTGTCGGTGGACCAGGCGCCACCCTGCTTGCGCAGGAAAGACGCGCCCGCAGACTCCTCACCACCAAAGCCGAGGCTGCCGTCCATCAAACCGTCGACGAACCACTTGAAGCCCACCGGCACCTCCACGACCTGGCGGTCGATGCCCTTGGCGACGCGGTCGATCATCGACGAAGACACCAGGGTCTTGCCGATGCCCGCGCCAGCGTTCCACTCGGGGCGATGGGTAAACAGGTATTCGATGGCGACGGCCAGGTAATGGTTGGGGTTGAGCAGGCCCACCGAGCGGGCGACGATGCCGTGACGGTCGTGGTCGGTGTCGCAGGCAAAGGAGACGTCGAAGCGGTCCTTGTTCTCGATCAGCCCGGCCATGGCGTGCGGTGAGCTGCAGTCCATGCGAATTTTGCCGTCCCAGTCCAGGCGCATGAAGCGGAACGTCGGGTCGACGCGGGTCGAGAGCACCTCGAGCGGCAGGCTGTAGCGTTCAGCGATGCGCGTCCAGTAGTGCACGCCAGCGCCGCCCAGCGGGTCGACGCCGAATTTCAAGCCTGAATTGCGGATCGCTTCGAGATCGATCACCTGCTCCAGGCCGCCGACATAACTGTCGATGAAGTCGAAGCGCTGGGTAGTCGGCGCCTTGAGCGCCTGGGCGTAATCCATGCGTTGGACGCCCTTGAGGCCGGCGACGAGCAACGCATTGGCGCGCTCCTGGATCCACTTGGTCACGCCGGTATCGGCCGGGCCGCCGTTGGTGGGGTTGTATTTGAAGCCGCCGTCGGCGGGCGGATTGTGCGACGGCGTGATGACGATGCCGTCGGCCAGGCCGCGGCTGCGACCGGCGTTGTATTCGAGGATGGCGTTGGAGATGGCCGGGGTCGGCGTATAGCCCGGCTCACCGCCCGTTTCGGGGCAGCCTGAGTCGATGCGGGTCTCAACACCGTTGGCCGCCAGCACTTCCAGTGCGGAAACGAAGGCCGGCTCGGACAGTGCATGAGTGTCCATGCCGACAAAGAGCGGGCCGTCGATGCCCTGCTGCGTGCGGTAGTCGCAGATGGCCTGGGTAGTCGCCAGGATATGCCACTCGTTGAAGCTGTTCTTCAACGACGAACCACGATGCCCGGACGTGCCGAACGCGACCTGCTGCGCAGGATCCGACGGATCAGGCCGCTCGCTGTAGTAACGCGAGATCAGGCGGGGAATGTTCGTCAGCATGCTGTCGTGCGGAAGGCGTCCTGCGTTGAGATCGAGACTCATCTGGGGTTCCTGTGAAGTGGTGTTGGGGCGCCGCAGGCGACGCAGGCCGGCCAGCAACTGCTGCGAGCGGAAGGCAGCACGCTGGCCGTAGCCGCTAAGACCCCGGCGGCCGGCGCTTTGTTTCCCGGCCCGAAAGAGTAATCGCGCGAGCGTCTGGCGCGCATCATAGAGCCACTCGGGTTGGCTCGTGTAGCCGTGACTGTCAGGGAGAAACCAGCAGGGTGCTCCAGGCCGACCCCAGCAACAGCACCGCCATGCAGCGGTTGAAACGGCGCAGCGCCTGGGTCGAGCGCAACCGCACCGCCGCCCCGTGTCCCAGGGCGGCCCAGGCGAAAAGGCAGGGCATCGCCACGAGGCAGAACGTCAGGGCATACAGCAGGTAGTGGGCAAAGCCAGCCTGCGCGCCGGCGAAGACACTCACGACTGCCATTGCCATCATCCAGGTCTTCGGGTTGACCAGCTGCAGCCCTGCCCCACCCCAGGCGCCGACACGGGCGGCCATCGCGCCACGGCTAAGCGTATCGCCCGCCGCGCGCCACAGCTGCCAGGCCAGCACCGACAACCAGGCCACGCCGAGCCAGGCCATGCCCTGACGTACCCGAGGCAGGCGCAACAACACCTCGCCCAGCCCAAGGCCCACCAGCAGCACGATCAGCGCGGCGCCGACGCAGGCACCGACGGCCAGCGGCAGTGCGGCACGCCAGCCGAACTGGGCGCTGCTGTTGAGCACCAGCACATTGGTCGGCCCGGGCGTGATCGAGGCGACAAGGGTGAACAGAATGAAGGGCAGTAGCTGGCTCATCGATCGGCCTCACACAAGCGACGTTCGCGCGGACAGCGTTGGGGAACACAGGGCATCATCGGCAGGACCTCCGCGGTTGAGGCTTGCACTGTGTCGCAGGGCGGGTCAGGCGTCTGGAAGGTTTGTGCAGCGTCTGCGGTAGGCCGCCGGGCTCAATCCGTAAGTGCGGCGGAACCAGCGGCCCAGATGGCTCTGGTCGGCGAAGCCCAGCTCCGAGGCCACGCTTGCCGGAGTCAACCCTTGGCGCAGGAGCTTGCGCGCCAGACTCAGGCGCAACTGCACCAGATAGGCATGCGGCGCCAACCCGAACGCGGCC
This sequence comes from Stutzerimonas stutzeri, assembly GCA_002339675.1. Lineage (GTDB taxonomy): Bacteria > Pseudomonadota > Gammaproteobacteria > Pseudomonadales > Pseudomonadaceae > Stutzerimonas > Stutzerimonas stutzeri_O. The sequence goes on along the minus strand of DDKB01000003.1, from coordinate 11,260 downwards.
TTGAATGCACGGGACAGGCGAAACCGATCCACCCCGGCGGCCTGCGCCAGCTCGTCCAGCCCGATGTCCTGATCAAGATGGGCGTGCAAGTAGTCGCGCGCGCGAATCGCGGCTGCAGGCAGACGCGGACTCGTCGCCAGGCATTGGCGCCAGTGCATGCGTCTGGACAACGCCTCCAGCAGCGCATCCAGCGCGGCATGCCGGACGATGCGCAACTCTTCGCCGTACAGGGCACGAAAGGCCGTCGCAATCGGCAGAGCCAGGTCCGGTTCCTCGGCAAGCGTGTGGGCAAAACTGGGCAGACAGTCCTCGGGCACGTCCTCGCACAGGCCCTGCAGCTGCGCACGCAACCAGTGCGGCTGCAGGTAGAGCGTGGAGTAGGTGAAGCCGCCCGGCACCGGGGCACGACCATCGTGCAATTCCCCAGGCTCGAGCAGGAATACCTGGCCCGGCAGGCTGTTGTGCAAGGTGCGCCGGCAATTGAACTGCTGCACCCCCTGCTCGGTGAACCCGACCAGGTAAGCGTCATGCCAATGCGGGTCATAGGCATGGCCTTCAAAATGCGCGCGAATGATCTCGATCCCGGTTTCGGCATCCACTTTCAGATCGATCCAGCTGTCGCTGCGCATGTCACGGCCTCCCGGTGCGCGGTTTGTGATGATCGCCCCCAGCATGTGCCTCCGGCACCGGCCGTTCTAGAACATCTGTGCAGCCTGGGTCCAGCGCTCGCCGGCCCGCGTGTCCGGTGCCGCCTGTCGGATAGCCCGCCGCACCGATCAACCTCCAGCGCGACTTTGCCGATAACGCCCATAGCTCCGATCGCCACCGGAACGGCAGCCGCCCGGCTGCTGCACGACCCAACGCCCTCTTCCGCCGCGTGACCTCACCGATGAAACGTACCGCTATGCAACACCCTGACGATGCGCTGGGCTACACCGCCGTGACCCGCAAGGCGTCTTTGGGCTTCATCACTCTGATCGCCGCGCTGTTTGTCAGCGCCGCGCTGGCCTTGGCCTATCTGTGTGTCGCGCTGGACGATGAACAGGTCCGCCATAGCGAGCAGGACGCGGCCAAGGCCATGCAGAGTCGCTGGGACAAGGTCGAGACCGCATTGGTCGATTATGCGTTCTGGGAAGACGCCTACCGATTCATGGGTGAAAAAGTCGACGTGTCGTGGGCCTATGAGCGCAACAACATCGGCCCGTCCCTGTTCACCACCTACGAGCTGGACGGCGTATTCGTCCTCGATCGTCAGGTGGTAACTCGCTACGGCCTGATCGACGGCGAACTGACCGATACCGGTGCCAGCGACTGGATCGACGGCGACCTACCCGCACTGCTCGCGGCCGCGCGCGAGGCGTCGGCCGATGACCGCGCAGCACACGCCTACTTTTCCGTCTCGGGGATGCCAGCCATCGTCTCCGCGGCAGTGATCCGTCCTGACAACACCTACAACGATTTCGACCGGCTGTCCTACCTCGTCTTCGTCGACGTCCTGACCGCCGCAAAAATGCACACCCTCGACCGCGCATTCGACCTCGACGGGCTCAATGCAAGCCTCGGCGGCCTGCCTAACGCCCCCGGACCGAAGCTGACCTTGCGCACCGACCTCGGCGTCACGGTGACGCTGCGATGGCGAAGCGAAGAGCTCGGCAAGACACTGCTCAAGCGCTTCCTGCCCATGTTGCTGGTGCTCGGCTTGCTGGTCGCCTTGCTGGTCGGCTGGCTGCGCAGACGCGTGGCGCGAGCCGCCGCCCTGATCGACGCCGCACAACAGGCCCTGCGGATCAGCGAACAGCGCTTTCGTGACATCTGCGAAGCCTCGTCCGACTGGATCTGGGAAACCGATGCGCAACAGCGCCTGACCTATCTGTCCGAGCGATTCACCCAGGTCACCGGTCTTGCCTGCCAGGCCTGGCTCGGGCGCCCCCTGAGCGAACTTCTCAGCTATGACAGCGCCCTGCTGGCCGCCTATGCCGAAGCCGGCGAACTCAGCGGGCGCAAGCCGCTTGCCTGCCTCATGCGCGACAGCGAGGATGCGCAGCGCTACGGCCAGCTCTCGGCCCGGGCGGTCTGGGCCGGCTCGGTGCTGCAGGGCTACCTCGGTACGGTCTGTGACAACACCGATGAAATCGAAGCCAAGGCCCATATCGAACACATCAGCCAGCACGACGCATTGACCGGGCTGGCCAACCGTCATCGCCTCAACCACATCCTCAACGATCGCCTCGCCGAGGGTGTGAGCGGGGATCGGCCGCTGTTCCTGCTGGCCCTGGATCTGGACCGTTTCAAGCCGGTGAACGATACCCTTGGCCATGCAGCGGGGGACGTGGTGCTGCGCCAGGTGGCCGGCGCACTGACCGACTGCACACGATCGACTGATCTGGTCGCGCGGCTCGGCGGTGATGAGTTCATCATCGTTGCGACTGGGTGCAATACCCGGGAGCAGGCCGAGCGGCTCTGCAGTCGGCTGATCGAACAAATCAACCAGCCGATCCGCATTGGCAACGCCGATGTCAGCGTCGGTGCCAGCATCGGCATCGCCTGCGCCCCCTTCGACGGCCTGATCGCCGAGGACCTGCTGCGCTACGCGGACATCGCCCTGTACGAGGCCAAGTCCAACGGCCGCAATCAGCACCGCTTCTACGAGCCGGCGATGAACGAACGGATCATGGAGCGTCGCCAACTGGAGCTGGATATGCGGCAGGCGTTGCGCCGGCATGAATTCCGCCTCGACTTCCAACCCCGCTACGATGCGTCCTCGCAACTCATCGTCGGCGCAGAAGCCCTGGTGCGCTGGCAACATCCGGCACGCGGACTGCTGGCGCCGGGGAGCTTCATTGGTCTGGCAGAAGAAACGGGGCTGATCGTCGAACTCAGCGATTGGGTGCTGGCCGAGGCCTGCCGTAACGCGTTGAGCTGGGCGGATGAACTGATGGTCTCGGTCAATCTTTCACCGGTGGAATTCCAGCGCAGCGACCTGGTCGAGCGCATCGCGGCCGTACTGACGGCGTCCGGTATCGCTCCGGCACGCCTCGAACTGGAGATCACCGAGAGCGTCATGCTGGAGGATGCCGCCAGCGCACTGGCGACGATGAATCGCCTCAAGGCGCTGGGCGTTCGCCTGTCGATGGACGATTTCGGCACCGGCTACTCGTCGCTCAGCTACCTGCGCAACTACCCCTTCGACGGCATCAAGATCGACCGCAGCTTTGTGGCCGCACTCGACCAATCGCAAGGCAGCGAGGCGATTGTCAGTGCGATTGTGAGCATGGGGCATGCCCTGTCACTGACGGTGACCGCCGAAGGTATCGAGACCCGCGCTCAGCTGGGTACCTTGAAGGCGCTTGCCTGTGACCAGGCACAGGGCTTCTATCTGGGACGCCCCATGGCGCCGATGCTGTTTCGGCAGATCGTCCTGAATCAGGATGCCGGCGTGACTGCCACCGATCCGCTAACAGCCGGACACCGCGTGGACGCCCGGCAAACCTCGGCAGCAGTCACTCCGGGCTGACGGGCCAGGACAGCGCAGCCTGTGCGTCGGGCAGCGGCTCGGTATCGGCGCCGTCTGCCGCGCGCAGAACGCTTTGCAGGCAGTCGCGAAACAGCTGGACCACCGGTTGCTTTCGCGCGCTGTAGCGATACACCAGTACCAGTTCGCGAAAGAAAGTCGCGCGGCCCAGGGGCAGCACGCGGACCGTTGGCGCGCGCTCTAGCCAGAGGCCGGCCCAGGGCACCAGCGCCACGCCGAGGCCGTTTTCCACCATCTTGACGATGGCATCCAGTTCGTCGAGCTCCAGGCCCGGCCGCGGGTCGAGGCGCTGCTCGCGCAGGAAGCGGCTGACTTGCCGGCCGCCAAAGGAGCTGCGGTCGTAACGCACGAAGGGGCGCTCCACCAGCATCTGCAACGGGTCGTCGCCACTGGCATCCCGCGGCGCGATGAGCACGAAGGGCTCGCGCCGGATGCGCTCGGCCTGCAGCTCCTTGGGCAGGGCGAACGGCGGCCGGATCATGATCGCCAGGTCGATCTCGCCCGCGTCGACCTGCGCCAGCAGGTTCAGCGAGACCCCGGGCACCAGCTTGGGCGCGACCCCCGGCGCCAGCTCGCGCAGGCGCAGCAGGACCGGCGGCAGCAGCCCACTCTGCACCGTGCCGATGGCGCCAATGCGCAGCTCGCCGCGGTAGTCGCCGGGCGTGTCCGGCTGGCCCATGAGGGCAAAGGTCTCGAGCATTTGCTCGGCCAGGGGCAAGGCGCGCAGCCCGGCCGCGTTGAGGTGCGCCGAGCGTCCAGTGCGATCGAACAGGCGCACGCCGAGCGCGTCCTCGAGGTTCTTGATCTGGGCGCTCACCGCCGACTGGGTCAGGCCGATCTGGTTGCCGGCGGCAGCAAAACTGCCGCAACGGGCAATCGCCAGAAAGGTCTTGATCTCTCTGAGCATGTCGTCCTCTGATCGAAATTTTCGGGGCTCGGCTTCAAACATATCCGTTGTCGAACGGTGCGACAAATCGTCCAGAATGACCGGGCAATCCCATGCTATCCCCATCAGCCCAGGAGCCCCGATGAGCCTCTCCCCGTTTCACCTCGCGATCCCCGTCTATGACCTGTCCGCCGCGCGCCATTTCTACGGTGAGGTGTTCGGCCTCGCCGAAGGGCGCTCCTCCGAGCACTGGGTGGACTTCGACTTCTACGGCCACCAGTTGGTCATTCACGAACACCCGCGCACCGCCTCTCAGGAAGCGGCGCATACCAATGCGGTGGACGGCCACGACGTGCCGGTGCCGCACTTCGGCATCGTGCTCAGCTGGCCGGAATGGGAGGCGCTGGCCGAGCGGCTGCGGGCACGGGGCACGCAGTTCGTCATCGAGCCCTATGTGCGCTTCAAGGGCCAGGTGGGCGAGCAGGCCACCATGTTTCTATTCGATCCCTGCGGCAATGCCCTGGAGTTCAAGGCGTTCAAGGACATGAGCCAGCTCTTCGCCAAGTGACCTCCGCCGGCAACGGTGCGCCGTCGAGTCCCGAACGTGGATAATCGCCGGCCCACCGCCGCGCCGGAGTCGCTCCTTGGATAGCCGCAAACCGCTGGATCTAACCGCCGTCAGCCTGATGCTCGGGCTTTGCCTGATCTGGAGCCTGCAGCAGATCGCGCTGAAGGCGACCGCAGCCGACTTTTCCCCCGTGCTGCAGATTGCACTGCGCTCGGGCATTGGTGCCCTGCTAGTCGCCGCGCTGATGGGCCTGCGCCGCGAAGGCCTGACCACGGCAAACGGGCTCTGGCGCACCGGCTGCCTGGCCGGCGTGCTCTTCGCGCTGGAGTTCCTGTTGGTAGGGGAAGCGGTGCGCCACACCTCGGCCGGGCACGTGGTGGTGTTTCTCTATACCGCACCGGTGTTCGCCGCGCTCGGGCTGCACGCCTGGCTGCCTCATGAGCGGCTCGCGCCGTTGCAGTGGCTCGGGGTCGGCCTGGCGTTCGCCGGGATCGCCGTCGCTTTTCTGCGCGGCGCCGAACCCGGCGGAGACGCTCAGCGCATGCTCTGGGGCGACTTTCTCGCCCTCCTTGGCGGCGCCGCCTGGGGCGCGACCACGGTGCTGGTGCGCTGCACGCGTCTGTCCACACTGCCGGCGACGCAGACCTTGCTGTATCAATTGCTGATGGGGTTCGTCCTGCTGCTGCCGCTCGCCCTGCTCAGCGGCCACACCACGTTCAATCCCGGGCCCCTGGTTTGGGCGAGCCTGGCGTTCCAGTCGCTGATGGTGTCATTCGCCAGCTACCTGATCTGGTTCGCCCTGTTGCGCCGCTACCTGGCCTCGCGGCTGGGCGTGCTGTCGTTCCTCACACCGCTGTTGGGGGTTGCGCTCGGCGCCTGGCTGCTGGCCGAGCCCATCGAGCCGGGTTTCGTGACCGGGGCGGTGTTGGCGCTCAGCGGGATCGTGCTGGTCAGCGGCCACGGCTGGATTGCCGCAGCACTCAAGCGGTAGGCGAACGCACCAGCCGGTCGTGAGCGCGTGAAAGCAGGACTGAACCGTCTCGCCGTTGGCGAGCTGCTCGGCAGCCAGGACGCGGCAGCTGGCGTGCCCCTCCGCATTCATCGAGCCGGGCCGATGCCGGCCAGACGCCTCGGAGCGCACCCACATCGCACCAGCCATCCGCATGACTGCTGGCCGCACGGGCGCGACGCGCCACCGCAGCCCGTGACCCGCGATAGAGGGGCTCCAGAACGATCGGGACAGAGTGCCCGGCGAACCTTTCGTGTACGCAAGGCTAAATAAAAACCGCGTCCAACCGATAACCCGGCATGCCAGGCGAGACGTGCTCAGCTTCAAGCTGACCGCTGCGCCTGGGCCCCGATTCACCGGTTTGGCCCTGCTGCGCATCGAGCGCACGGGTGCGAAACGCGGCCTCTCCTCCAGCAGACGGAAGCCCACACCGTGCAACTCATCGATAACCGAGCGTTGATCAACGATGCCCTCAGCCAGTCCGCGGCACTGACCGGAGGCCGATTCGACCATCGCTACTGGTTGAGCAAGGTGACCGACGTGAAGTTGCTGATCATCTCCAAGCCGGAGGTGCTCTTCGACCTGTCGGTCAAGGTCTACATTCCGCTCGCACCGGGGCAGAAAACCCCGCTGACCTACGGCGACGGCTGGTTCAACTGGCATTTCCTCGGCAGCAAGAGCGCAGTGGTGACCATCGCCCGGGAAATCCTGTCGATCGCCCTGCGCAACCAGAAGTCTTCCTCCCCCGTACTGCGCGCCTGGCTGACCGAGCTGGTGTCCTTCAAGCACAGCGATCAGACGATCGCCGTGCTCGAGCCCGAACCGCAGCAGGACATGGCCGGCCACTAGGCCGGCTCGCCGCTGCCCAGCGCCGCTTCCTCGTAGTCCAGTTCGCGCAGGAGAATCTGCAACATCTGCTCGTCGATCACGTGGCGCTTGCGCATCCGGTAGAGCTCCTTGCGCTGCACCGCGATGGCCTGCATGCGGATGTCGCGCTCCAGGCTCATGGTCTGGCGGGCCTGGCTGGCGCGCTCCTGGTGATCCATCAGGGCTTCGATGTCCTTGCGGTAGGACTCGGTAACCCGCGCGGTCACCTCGCTGCGCAGTAACACCTGGTCCGGGTCTTCGACCGGGTTGGCCTGCTTCCAGTTTTCCAGCCAGCTCACCGCCGCCTGGGCCGCGGTACGGCGCGCTTTCTTGAGTTCTTCGCGGTGCACTTCCAGGTCATTGTTGGGCAGGCGCTTGAGGAAGAACGGAATCCCCAGGGCACCGACCAGCAACGACAGAATGATCACCGCGGCGGCGAGAAAGATCATCAGGTCGCGGCCCGGGAACGGGGTATCGCCAATCATCAGCGGAATCGACAGGACGCCAGCCAGGGTGATGGCGCCACGCACGCCGGCCACCGCACTCAGCGCGGAAAACAACGGCAACGGCTTGGGCTGCACGGTGCGCCCGAGCAGGCGCAGCACCCGCGCTTCGCACCAGTGGTAGGCGAACACGAACAGGAAGCGAATCACCAGCAGCAGGGCCATGATCGCCAGCGCACTGAACACCAGCATCGGCATGCTGTAGGTGCCCTGGCCCGCTGCCTGCCAGACGCGTTCGACGATACGCGGGAACTGCAGGCCGAGCAGCAGGAACACCAGGCCGTTGAAGCTGAAGTCGAGCATTTCCCAAATGCTGCGGTTGAGGATCCGGGTGCTGGTCTTGACCGGCAGCATGTCGATCCGGCTCTGCACCATGCCTGCCGCCACCGCCGACAGGATGCCCGACATGCCCGCATGTTCGGCCAGGAAGAACGCCGCGAACGGCAGCAAGAGGATCATCACCACATAGGTCGAGGGGTCGAACAGGTCGCGCGCGGTCATCCACTGCTTGGCCTTGCCGACGGCCCAGCTCAGGCCGGCGCCAATCGCCAGGCCGCCCAGCGCGATCACCAGGAATTCGCCGGTGACGCTGGCCATCGAGAACGTGCCGGTGATGGCCGCCGCCAGGGCAAATTTGAATGAGACCAGACCCGTGGCGTCATTCATCATCGCCTCGCCTTCGAGCTGGTGCGCCATGTGCCGCGGCAGGCGGCCCTGGGCGATGGCGATCACCGCCAGGGCGTCGGTCGGCGACAGGATCGCAGCCAGGGCGAAGCTCGCGCCCAGCGGAATCGCCGGCAACAGCCAGTGGATGAAGTAGCCCACCACCACCAGGATGACCAGCACCAGCAGCAGTGACATGGCGCTCATCTCGGCGCCGTGCTCGGTGAATTCGCGCTTGGGGATCTTCCAGCCGTCGTAGAACAGCAACGGCGGAATGAACAGCAGCATGAAGATTTCCGGACGCAACTCGACGCCCATGCCGAACGGCGGCAGCGCCAGCACGCTGCCCATGATGATCTGCAGAATCGGCAGGGGTAAGGGAATGATGTTGGCCAAAACGCGGCTTGCGCCCACTGCGAGCAGCAGCAGGAAGATGAGGTAGAGCGTTTCCATGAGGCGGCGGGCTCTTGCTAGAGATAAAGGAGGGGCATACGACGTCCACGCGCGTGACGAAAAGTATAGTCAGGGACTTGGCTATAGCCGGCTCGTTCGTCAGATCCGTTCGGACTATGGCCAACCTCGCTTTTCCGAACCGGTACCGCGTCATCGGATGTCACAGCATGTTGCTGAGACGCCAGGCCCGAAAAGGCCGTCACGCCTTGACGCTGGTTTTCCGTCGCGTATCGGCGCCGTTGGTCGGCGTCCGGCGGACCGAACACCCTGTCTGCTGTTGCGGACATGCGCCGATCCCCATGTCGCTTCGCCTGGACAGGCACACGGGCTCGCAGGAACAAGCTTCTGCTCTCGACCGCAGCCACGTCATCGCCGGTCACCGCGGCCGCCCGCACCCAGCGCAAGCCTGCCGTGCCTGGGCAAAAGTGCCTTGTCCCTCTCTCGCCCGGGGTCGCATGCAGAGTGGGCGCCAACAGTGAGGAATCGCACTCATGCGGTGCTGCGTTGCGCGCGGCGACCGCTCATCCGGCGAGCACAATCGTCCTGCGGCGGGTGGCATGGGTTTGGCTGCGAATATGGGGCCTGGCCGCTGCAGTCCCGTCGCCAGGCATGCTCGCGCGTGGCTGCGTGCCACGGGCTCGATGACAACAACAAGAAGGAAGCCCCCATGACTGCATCACCCCTGCTCCACGGCTCGTCACGCTGGCTGCTGGCGGGCAGCGCGCTACTGGCTGGCGCCATCGCCGAGCCGGTGCTGGCCGCAGGCTGCGCCGAGCTGACTGGCATGGCCGTGCCCGCCTCGGTCATTGCCTTGCCGACCGGAGGCGCGCGCGTCGAATCGGCGACGTCGATCCCGGCAGGCGGCAGCGCTCCACAAACCGTCGGTGCGTATTGCGACCTCGCGGTGGAGATCGCGCCGATCGACCCGAGCGCGCCGCCGATCAGGATGCGCCTGGCCCTGCCGGAGCAGTGGAACCAGAAAGCAATGATGTTCGGCGGTGGCGGTTACAACGGCAGCGTGCCCAATGTCGCCGGCAACGTCCCGGCCGGTCCGGTGGATCAACCCACGCCGCTGGGACGGGGCTACGCGGTATTCGCCAGCGATTCGGGGCACGTCGCCAACCCGGTGAACCCGGGTGATTTCGCCTGGAACGAAGAAGCCCTGGCCAACTACGGCCACGATGCGCTGAAAAAGACCCGTGACACCGCGGTCTACCTCATCCAGCAGCGCTACGGCCGCGCCCCGGCGCGCAGCTATTTCGCCGGCGGTTCCACCGGTGGCCGCGAAGCGTTGGCCGTGGTGCAGCAGTGGCCGGAGGACTTTCAGGGCGCCATCGCGCTGTATCCGGCCTGGAACGCGGCGGCGCTCGACCTGCAGTTCGGCCGCATCACCCGGGCGCTGGCCCAGCCTGGCGCGTATCCGAGCCTGCAGCAACGCGCTGCGCTGCTCGAAGCGGCCATGCAGGCCTGCGACGGCCTGGATGGTGCGCACGACCGGATCATCAGCAACCAGGCGGCCTGCAACGCCTGGTTCGACCCGGCCAAAGCTCGCCTGAACGGACGTCCGCTGCGCTGCCCGGGCGGTGCCGCCACAGGCGGTAACTGCCTGAGCGACGCGCAGATCCGCGCGCTGAAGGTATTCGACACGCCCATTCGCTTCAGCCAGCCACTGGCCAGCGGCGAACGCGGCTACCCCGGCTTCAACACCTGGGGCACTGATCTGGGGCAGCCCGGCGAAGGCTTGCAGGCGATCGTCAACCGGCTAGGCCTCAATACTCTCCAGCCCGATTTCCCGATGCCGGTGTACGGCACGGGCTTCGCCGACGGCGCGCCCTACCATTCCGGATTCTGGGATGAGTGGGTGCGCTATTTCGTAACCCGCAACCCAGCGTTCAACTCACTGACGCTGGACCCGGCCCACCTCGGGCCCTGGCAGGCGCGGGTCGATGCCCTGTCGCTGCGCCAGGACGTCAACCAGACGGACCTTTCGGCCTTCGTCGCCAACGGCGGCAAGCTGCTGATGGCTCACGGCACCTCCGACCAGTTGGTCAGCACTCGCGCCAGTGCCGACTACTACGCTCGCGTACAGCACGACATGGGCCGCGGGCGCGCCCGGCAGTTCATGCGCTACTACGAGATCCCGGGGTACGCACACGCGGCCAGCACGGTATTCAACGCCGCCTGGGATTCGCTGACGGCGCTGGAAAACTGGGTCGAACGTGGCATCGCACCGCGCCGCCAGATCGTCGCCGACACCGTGGCGGTGCCCGGCCGCACCCGGCCGCTGTGCGAATACCCTGCCTGGCCGAAGTACAGGGGCCGGGGTGACCTGAATGCAGCCTCGAGCTTCGTCTGCGTCAGGAGTCAACGGGGCCGCCACTGACGCCAGGCCAGGCCGAGCGCCGCGCCGGTCATGTCGAGCCTGCGATGGCCGCTGCCTTTCAGCCAGCTGGACAGCCTTCGGCCCAGATCGGCGTACATGTCCAGCCCTACGGACAGCGGCGCTTGCACGTTTCGGCGGGTGCATTCACCGGTAGTAGCTACAAACAGCCCTGGCCCGCAGCATCCGCTGCGATATCAGGGCAAGGACAGCTTGCCGGTGAGCCTGGCACGGCATTCGCTATCTGCTAAGGGCAACCCTGAGCGACACCGTTGCAACGACCATCCAATAACAACAAAAGGACGCACCATGACATACCCCCGCAGTTCTACCCGGCACCTGCTCGTTGCCGGCGTCGCGCTGGGCATCGCCGGACCGGCCTCCGCCGCGTTTCTGGAC
>DDKB01000004.1:24821-28668 GCA_002339675.1 Stutzerimonas stutzeri | reverse complement strand
AGGACAAGCATGGCTAGCCAGAGAAGTGGTCGCTAACCGGCCAAAAGCAGCCAGTCGTTCGCTGGAAGCAGCTTACGACGAAAGTGCAAAATAGCGTGCCTGGCCGCTCTATCAATAGCGTTACCAAAAGATGGGCATAGCATTCGCCCCGTTCCTGCCAATGAATTGCGAAGGAGCACCGTTCTTAACATCTCCCTGCCCGTTGATGCGAAAGTTCGATGTCATCAACACGCAAGCCTTAACTGCTCGTGTGACTCCCACGTAATGCAGATTCAGGCATTGGATTTCGTGCTCGAAGAAAACTCCATACTGTCCTGGCGGATAAGTGCGTTTCGGGATCACGTGATCGTAGAGATCAACATGGAAAACGAGGTCGAACTCCAATCCTTTCGCCTTGTGTAGGGTCATGATCTGAACGGCATCGAGACTGGAGCCTTGAAGCCTGCGGAGCTTGTCGGGATCTCCGCAAACGGCCCCAAGCTCTCCCGCGCCCTCCGCCGAAGGCTGCTGCCCTAGCAGGCATGTGGCGGCATTCAACACGGTCGCAACTAGGTCGCTATCCAAGCAAGATCGGCAACTTAATAACGCACGGCGAAGCGCACGCCGTTCGTTAGCGGCTAGCTTGGTCGCACCGGATCGCTCAATCAGTGCCTCTGCGGTCAATTGCTGGTCGAATCGCAACCTCAACATATCCGAGAAAAGACTTGCCTCCGCTGCCGGTGCAGTCTGGAAAGGGCTCTCCTCGACAAGATGGTGGGCAAGTCCAATATCGTCAGCAATCAACTGTGCTGTGTGCTGATGTCGGCACAAAATGGCAACCCTGCTCGCTGCGGCTACCCGATAGAAGCGCATTAAACGGGGAATGGCTGTATTCAACCAAACACCCATGGCGCCCTGGTGACCATCGACCGTTTTAATTAGCACCCGCATATCGCTCGTCGGCGCAATAGGATGGTTCGGGTCGAGCAGGCGAAGTGCAAAGTCGTTGATGGATGGATGGCTGCGGAAATTGGTGGTAATGGCAAAGTGCGCAAATCCACTGCCTGGTACCGTAAGCTCAATCAAGTACCTCGAGTCCTTGTGCGCGAATCCATAAATGGACTGGTCACTGTCTCCGACTGCAACAGCGGTCAATCCCAGAGATTTCAGCTTCAGAAAGAGCTGATGCTGGAAATACCCACTGTCCTGATACTCGTCGATATACACAGCGCGATAACGTGCTACGAGGTAGTTCTGACATGCCGGGGATTGCTCGACCACGTAGCGAGCAAGCATGCCCACGGTCTCTAGGGGAACAAATCCCAGAGCCAGTGCCGCCTGCAGGAACGGCAGGAACTCGGCCGTATTAGCAACAGTACCGTTCTGGATCGGCGTTGCCGGTAGCATGAGCCTTACCGCTTCGGGCAGCTCCATGACCTTGACCGTCTTGGCTGGAGCGGCAACAGGCATCAACTGCCGTGTAAACGGAAACACGATCTCACGAAGGCAGAAATCATCGATCGTGCCGAAGAAAGACCCCTTCACGTCGAAAGCATCTGCTTTACAACGACGCTCCAGCTCATCGCTCGCCTTGTTCGTGAAGGAGATGGCGATGACACCCTGGTGGCGACGCAACCCCGAAACGAGACTCCTAACCTTGCATGACAGGACGCTGGTTTTCCCACTGCCGGGACGGGCCACTATCACCATGTCGCTCGCAAATTCAATGGCCTGGGCTTGCTCCGCACTTGGCGTGAAGGTGGCCATTTCTATACCTGCGCAGCAGCGGTCATACAGTGAATCAGCGGCTGCAACAGATGCCCAGTCGGCAGCACACTGAGTCGAACCCCACAGTGCTCAACAAACTCCTGCATGCGGATGGCTTTCTTGTCTTGCAGGTAAGAGATTGCTTGAGGCAACGCAAGACCGTTGAACCCGTCCAACAGTGTTGGGAGTTCGGTGGCAATGTCGTGCTCCAGATCGATCTGCGAGAGGAAGATGCCCAAGGGTGCCACTGCGGCACTTACAGTGTTCCAAGTACCATCCGCCAGCGAGGCGGCTTGATTGTATGGCACTGGACGGTGCGGCTGAGGAGGCATCCCTGCCAGCGACAGAGCGCGGTTCATGCCCGCGAGGTTGCGCCACACGACTTGCGCCCCCTTTGGACCAAGAGAAACATTGGAAATGTCGTTGTCAGTCCGTGCAGCCCATGGAATTTCCAGAGCGTCTAGCACCCGCTTATAAACCTCAAACGCAACGCCATCGACAGACAACAGTGACACGTTGCGGTGATCAAGGTCGAAGCCATGTGCGCGTGCCAGCGCAGCGTAGAACAGCATTTCCGAAGGCCCTTCAACCAGCATGACTGCCGAGGCGAAAAATGCTTCTGCAGGAAGGATGCTTATCCGGTAGCCAAGCCCTGTCCATGCACTGTCGATGCAATTAGAGCAACCCTGGCTTGCCGCTCGGGATCCTCCGTTGTGGCGTAGTAGGCGGACGACCGAGTCAGGGCGGTAGCTTGCAGCGATCTGTGGAGAATGTGTGGTAACGATGGTCTGGCCGGGCAACGCACTGATGAGGTAGCTCGCCAGCTTCCGCTGCTGGTGAGGATGTAGATGCGCCTCGGGCTCCTCGACGCAATAGATCACCACCTCATTGTCTTGATCGTGCTCAAGCACGCTTTTGGCCTTCCACAAAGCCAGCAGGATCTGGTTATTACGGCCGTCACCTCCGAGCATTACACGCGAGCCGTTGGTGCTGGCTCCCAGCTCCAACTGCTCGATGAACTGCTCGATACCTATCGCACCGGTATCCAACGAGACGTTGTAACCAGCGTTATGGTGAGAGAGCGCCCTCAGTTCGTTGTTGAGGTCTTGGGTCGCCTCAGCAACGTAGTGCAGGTTCTTCACACCGGAGTTTACAGACTCCAGCAGCCCAGCAAGTGTCTGCAGCTGTATGGCATCGGCATCCACTTGGGCGTCGTCGCGTGCCTCCTGCGCAAGGCGTAAAAGGTGCCGCTTCTCCGAACGGATATACCGCACAAGGTCACGCTGAGAGTGGATGTACTTCAGATGAAGGTGTTTCAGGTAGTAGCGACTAGGAATAACCTCCATTGCAAAGAGGTCATAACCTGCAGCGATCTCATAGCTGTGGTCCGCCCTGGTGGCCCGAAACTCAAGGAAGAAATGGCCGGTAGCACTGACAAAGCCCTTGAGCTGGGAAAGTACGGCGTCCTGAGTGACTTCGGAGAACGCAACTCGAATCAGGAAGTTATCGGCCTGCGTGCCATTTTGCGCACAATGGAAATCACGTGTCGTCGGCTCGATATCAGCCTCTGACAAGCTCTTGTCCAGCAAGAGCCGCAACGCATGGATCATGTTGGTTTTACCAACATCGTTGCTTCCAATCACCAGGCTGTTCTTGGCCAGATTGATGTGCGCGTCAGCGAAGTTTCGGTACTGATTTAGATAGACGGAATCAATTTTCATAGGGGGGGCGAAGCGGCGTCCGTTTGTTGTTGTGCGCCCTGCTAACGATGGAATCTTGATACTGGGAGAACCATAATTTTGGGCAAGTTATCCATAACGCCATGCTAACCCGCGGGCTCAGGACGAGCCAACTATGCACACCGACAAGCTCACCTTCAGCTTCGATCCAGACCCATTTCAGGTGGAGAGCACGTGAGGGCAGTGTTCCTAAAAAGCTCGGGGGATGACCGCTTCTGGCCGAAACAAGGCATCCCCGCCGTTCCCCCTCGTCAGCGATGAGCGCCTTTGGGTCGAGGCGGCTCCGCCGGCTCGATGCACAGCACGCCAGCGCGACCCGGCCCAGCCGAATGACGCCATACTCTTTTGCTCTTTTGCTCTTT
>DDKB01000004.1:0-24459 GCA_002339675.1 Stutzerimonas stutzeri | reverse complement strand
GCTCTTTTGCTCTTTTGCTCTTGCCGTTGAGCTAACCCACACCCGTCGGAAAATGCTCCAACCACACCCAACCGCGACCCCATGCACCTACCTAGACTGGGCATTTGCCGCTACAGTGCCGATAGCCCCGCAGTCTGTTGCAAGGATCGCCGTCCGGATGGCTTCACCGTCTCAACCCAAAAGCCTTATCTTCGATCTCGAAGTCGCCCCCGGCAAAGCCGATAAGCCCGACCGGATCTTTATGGTCGGTGCTCTGCGGATTATCGTGAAAGTTAGTTCAGAGCTACTGCTGGCCCGTTCGAGGCCTTATGCGCTCGGCGGGGACGCCTGAGATGCGTGTAATTAGCGACAAAATTCGCCACTTTCGTAAGACCTTTCGCCCTCCGATCTATTACGCGTATGGGTCGGTTATATTCTGGCTATCTGCCGTATTGGCTGCGTTGATCCTAGGTCTGACGTTGAGCGACCTGTATCTGCGGATCGCCTTGACTCGCCCGTTACTCAGCCCACGCGCGCAGGCCGGCCTTTTCCTATTTGAAGTTCCGCTGCTCTTTGGAATACTGCAGATCTATTTCGCGGGCGCTGTCACCCGATATCGACGGCTTCATCCATCGGTAAGACGGGTGAACCTTCGTACCGCCAGTACTTCCTTATCCCGAGAAAAACGCGAG
The DNA here is from genome assembly GCA_002339675.1 of Stutzerimonas stutzeri. GTDB lineage: Bacteria > Pseudomonadota > Gammaproteobacteria > Pseudomonadales > Pseudomonadaceae > Stutzerimonas > Stutzerimonas stutzeri_O. Next base: position 23,788 of record DDKB01000004.1, on the reverse strand, counting down.
CACCTCAATGGGATCTTTGAGACCTTCGGTCACAAGGATGACCTGAGACTGCTCGCTAAGTCGCTGATCGAAGAATGGGAGTGGCGGCGAGAACTGAAGCAACGCGCACAAGAGCCCTTATGGCGTCGAGCGGTTGGCTTCTTCGGCCCAACTTCTGCGTCGAACTTCGCCGCTTATGTGACGGGTCTCGTTGCGGTCATCGCAGGCATCGTCATTGCAACGATGTCACCGGAAGTTGTGTTCGGATCATTTTGGGATTTTCTGGATAACGCTTGGTCGCTGATCCGTATGCTCTGGCTCGGTATCGTATTCCCTTTCGCCTTATGCGTTCTGCCTGGAGCGATCATTCTTTCGGGTATGAAGAACGTGGTGGAAGCGCTGCTCGAGTGGCTGGATGATCTATATCTCAGCCGCACTGCGTTCTATCACTTTATCTCCGAACTCTTGGAGCTACATGACCATCGGGAGCGGTTGCTACAACGCAGGACAGGTGCTCGGTTGTACTGGTTGGTTCGGCTGGGCACTGCACCGATTTCGGAGCTACCTGGCGTCTGGCGGCGGATTAAACGGTCCAAGGAGCTAGGCAAGCGCTTCTCGAATACTTAAGGCTGAACTAGCTTGGCTTATCGACCTTAAACGGTGCGATTCGACGCTGCGGTCCGGCTGAATGCTGGGCGTAGGGCTTCCAACGAAACGGGCCGCGTTTTGTTAGATGACAGCGCAGAATCTTTTGGTTGATAAACGGCAGGCGCCACTGGAAAACACGCTGTGCTGTCGCTGTTAACTCCCGAGACCCACTCCAACGTTGTTTTCAGACGTCATGCCGGCGGTGTCGGTCGCGTTTCTCACGACATAACACATTAAGCCCAACCACGACGACAAGGTAACGAGTCTGCTCTTTCGCTGGATACCGTCGAGCGCAGCTACTCGTCAGGCTTCAATCACTGTGGGCAGCACGGTAGATGCAGTGTGTTGCGCGCGCCGTGACAATCGTGCTGCGGCCCTGCGAGCAATGGTCTGGTAGGTCCGTGCAAGAGCTCCCGTCGGTTCCGCGATGACCACCGGTACGCCGTCATCTGCGCCCATGCGAATACGCATATCCAGTGGCAACTGGCCGAGCAGCTCGCTGCCGTATTGATCGGCCATGCGCTGCGCGCCACCGCTGCCGAAGATGTGCTCTTCATGACCGCACTGGCTGCAAACATGCAGGCTCATGTTTTCGATGATGCCGAGCACCGGCACGTTGACCTTCTCGAACATACGCAGGCCCTTGCGCGCATCCAGTAGCGCCAGATCCTGAGGTGTGGTCACGATCAGCGCGGCCGAGACCGGCATCCGCTGCGCCAGTGTGAGGTGGATGTCGCCGGTGCCGGGCGGCAGGTCCACGATCAGGTAGTCGAGGTCGTGCCAATGGGTTTCCTGCAGCAGGCGCGTCAGGGCCTGGGTGATCATCGGGCCGCGCCAGATCACCGGGGATTCCTCATCAACGAGAAAACCGATCGACATGCACTGCAGGCCGTGGCCGATCATCGGCTGCATCTTTCCATCGAGGGTGTCTGGCAGGCCGCTAAGGCCGAGCAGGCGGGGCTGGCTTGGGCCGTAGAGATCGGCGTCGAGCATGCCGACGCGTGCGCCGTCGGCGGCCAGAGCCAGTGCCAGGTTGACGGCGGTGGTGGATTTGCCCACGCCGCCCTTGCCGGAGGCAACGGCAATCATGTGCTTGACGCCCGGCAGGGTCTGGTGGGTAATCGAGGCTGGGCGGACGGACCAGTGGATCTCTACCTCCACGGACGTCGCTTGGGTATGTGCAATGAGTAAGGCTTTCAAAGCGCGGCTCAGCGTATCCCGATAACCATCGGCCGGAAAACCCAGCGCGACGCTCAGGTGCAGCTGCGAGCCGTCGATGCGCAGTTCACGCACTGCGCCTGCACTGAGCAAGTCGCAGCCCAGGCTGGGTTCTATCCACTCGGACAGTGATTGTTCGGCTTGTTGGCGCAGGCCGGCGAGGGGTGTCGCGAAGCGGTGAAAGGTCATGACCTACTCCTGGGCCGGGCCCGTTGGATTCCATGTTGCAAGAGCGAGCTTGCTCGCGAACAGGCGACACAATCGCTTCGCGAGCAAGCGTGCTCCCAGAGGTTCCGCTCGCTATTTTTCGACGAAGGCGCGTTCGATGACGTAGTCACCGGGTTCGCCCTGCTGTGGTGAGGCCTCGAAGCCCAGCTCGTCGAGCATTACGGTCAGTGCTTCGAGCATCGCCGGGCTGCCGCAGAGCATGACCCGGTCGCTTTCGCTATTCAGTGGCGGCAGGCCGATATCGGCCGCCAACTTGCCGGTCTCGACCAGCGTGGTAATGCGGCCCATATTGCGGAACGGCTGGCGGGTCACGGTGGGGTAATAGATCAGCTTGTTGCGCACCTCTTCGCCGAGAAACTCATGCTGCGGGAGCTCGTGGGTCAGGTAGTCGTGATAAGCCAGTTCGCTCACCTCACGCACGCAATGCACCAGCACGATCTTCTCGAATCGCTCATAGGCCTCGGGGTCGCGAACGATGCTCATGAAGGGCGCAAGACCAGTGCCGGTGCCAAACAGATAAAGATGCTTGCCCGGCCGCAAGTCGTGCATGACCAGTGTGCCGACTGGCTTGCGGCTGACGATGATCGGGTCGCCGACCTTCAGGTGCTGCAGGCGTGACGTCAGCGGGCCGTCAGGGACCTTGATGCTGAGGAATTCAAGATGCTCGTCGTGGTTGGCGCTGACGATGCTATAGGCACGCATGAGTGGTTTGCTCTCGACCTCGAGCCCGATCATCACGAAGTGACCATTCTCGAAGCGTAGCGCCGGGTCGCGGGTGGTGGTGAAACTGAACAGCGTGTCGTTCCAGTGACGGACGCTGAGAACGCTTTCGGTACCGAGTGCAGCCATGACAAATCCTCCAACACGAGTAAGGGAAACAAGGCAGAACAAATCGTCAGGGCGACGCCATCGCCAGCATTGCCATCGCGGTCAGCAACAGCCCGATGCTAAGCACCGCCAGAAGCGCCATCGGCCGCCAGCCCTGGGCCAGGAGATCGCCCAAGGTGGTGCGCATGCCGAGTGCCGCCATGGTCACCAACAAGCAGGCATTGGAGGCGGCGATCAGGCCGTCACGCAGGCCGACCGGGAGCCAGCCGAAACTGTTCAGGCCGAACAGCGCCAGAAAGCCGAGCAGAAACAGGGGGAATTCGGTGCGGCCGGAATCTCCGCGACGTAGCAGCCAGCCGAGCAGCACGACCAGCGGCGCAAGCAGCGCGACACGCAACAATTTGGTCAGGGTAGCGACGTCACCCGCTGACTCCGAAACCAGATAACCGGCCCCGGCGGCCTGTGCGACATCGTGAATGCTGGCGCCAAGCAGCAGGCCGCTCTCCACGTCGCCATAACCCAGCGTGGCGAGCAGGGGCGGATAGACGAGCATCGACAGGGTGCCCAGCGCCGTTACGCCGACAACGACGCCGAGCAGTCGGCGATCTTCCAGTCGTCCGCTGGGGATGACGGCGGCGACGGCGATGGCCGCCGAGACGCCGCAGATCGCCACCGCCACACCCGCAACCAGGCTGTGCAGCATCGGCAGCCCCAGCCAGCGGCCGAGCAACAGTGCGGCACCGATCACCACCGGTACGCAGGTCAATACCATCAACAGTGGCAGGCTACCGACCACAAGCAACTGCTCGACACCGATCCTCGCGCCCAGCAAGGCCACGCCGATGCGCAGAATGTGCCGACTGCAAAAGGCGACCCCAGGCTCCATGCGCACATCCGCGCCTTGATTGGCGAAGCCGAACCCCAGTAACAGGACCAGCATCAGCGCCGGCGCGCCGTAATGCTCGGCAAGAAAGCTGCCGGCCAGCGCCAGCACTGCGCACAACGCGGTGCCGGGATAGAGCCGACAAAGGGTGGCGAAGGGCGGGGCCAGCAATTGCTGGGCGCGGGTATTCATTGCAGGCGCTCGCCCAGTTCACGCAGGTAGGCCCAGGGAAAAAGCCCGCGGTAATGACCGTCGCTGAAGTAGAGCTGGACGCCGGCGACACCGGAGACTTCCAGCCTGTCGACGCCCACATCGGCATCGATCAGCGTCAGCATGCCGCGCTGCTGCGCCTGGGCGCATACGGAGCAGGCACAGGACTTACGCAGGGCGAGGCAGCTCAATTGGCTGCGCACGCCGTCGGGCCAGAGCACTTCGAGCATTTTCTGCGCTTTTCGCAGGCGGATTTCCTGGGGTGGGGCGGTCAGGATCTGGGTAGTCATGGGCAACTCCTTAACCAATCATAAAAAGGGGGAGGGCAGGTGCGGCGGGTGGCCGTCCGGCACCATCAGGGCCGGCGTTTCTGGCGTCCTGACGGAGCGGCTCTGGTCCTCCACCGGCCGAGCGCTACCGATCAGGGCTGCGCTGCCGATTACCAGCGCCAGCAGGGCGCGGCCGAGCCAGCTCGTCATGACAAGTTCAGGCATGGGTCAACGCTCCAGGAACTGCAGCTTGTCGCCCTGATCGACCCAGGTATCGGCTTCGGCCAGCGGGCTGTTGGTCTGGGTGATTACCGGCCAGACCTCGGCCAGTTCGGCGTTGAGTTCGATGAAGTGGCTCTGGTCGACCGGCAGCGCGTTGTCGGCGAAGATCGCGTCGGCCGGGCACTCCGGTGCACAGAGGCTGCAGTCGATGCAGGTTCCCGGGTTGATCACCAGGAAATTCGGCCCCTCGTGAAAGCAGTCCGCCGGGCAGACTTCCACGCAATCGGTGTATTTGCAGCGGATGCAGTTCTCTGTAACGACGTAGGTCATTTGGTCCTCCTCGAAACTACTGCGCTTGCGGATGCTGCGTTGAAGATGGCGCGCGGAATGCTCATTTACGGCCTGTAAACTCCGCTTCCGCGCGCCACCTTCGCCTTGCCTGCGCTGCGCTCGTGACGTTTCGGCGTCAAGTTTGTGCAATAAAACAAGGCGTAAAACTCAAAACCGTAGGGCGGGTGAAACCCGTCGAACCTGCTCGGCGGCGACCCCAATTGGCGGGTTGCACCCGCCCTACGTTATTTGTCACGCCGCTGCTTCGAGCTTGGACATGGCCCAGCGCGCCAGCTTGCGGACATCCGGGTCCGGGTCGTCCATGGCGGCTTCGATGAAGGGGCGGCCGTCGTTATGGGCAATCGCACCGAGTGCACCGATGGCCGCCTTGCGCAGGTTGCTCATCGGATCACGAGCACAGACGCCGAGCGCCGGAATGGCCCCGACGGAGCCGAGCTTGCCGAGCGAATCCACGGCCTTTTCCCGGACCTGCCAGAAGCTGTCATGAGTGGCCTCGACCAGCGGCTGCAGGGCGGCCTGGTAGTTGAGCTTGCCGATGCTGACGGTAGCCTCGACACGGACCTGCCAGTGCTCGTCACGCAGCAGGCCAACGAGCGTCGGGCCGACCTGTTCGGGCGTTGCGTAGACCAGCGCACCGGTAGCCGCGCGGCGCACTTCGGCATCGCTGTCGTGCTGGGCGCGTTCCATTAGCGCTGGGAGGTTTTCGGTCTGTTTTAGCCAGCCGATTACGGCGACCGCCTCGCGTCTCACACCGGGATCCTCGGCATGCATGCGCTGCAGGGCCGGGGCTTGGGCTGCCGGGTTGCGCAGCGGTTTGACCGCCCGCAGGATGCCGGCTACGACGAAGGGGTCATCCGTGCCTTCCAGCGCTTCCAACAGGGGGAGGGCGGCGGCCGGGTCCTTCAGGTCAGCCAGTGCATGGGCGGCAGCGTTGCGCACCACTTCGTTGCTGTCCTGCAGCGCAGCAATTAGCGCGTCAGCGATATCGACCGCATCGAATTCATCAACTACCTTGGCCGCTTCCTGGCGCACGGCGGCGTCTGGATCGTTGAGCGCGAGGATCAGCAGCTCGGCGGCTTCCGGCTCGCCGCAATCGACCAGTTCGAGCACCGCCACACGGCGAATGCCCGGGTCCTCGGAGGCGAGGTTTTCGGCAATCTGCTGCAGCATCGGATCGTCATACGTTTTCATCAGCCAGTCCTCAGCGCAGCAGGTACGGAATGTTCACCTTGACCGCATCGGTCGGGCAGTCGGTCTCGCACGGCATGCAGTACCAACATTCGTCATATTTCATGTGGGCCTTGCCGGTGTCCGGGTTGATCCACAGGACGTCCAGCGGGCAGACGTCGATGCAGACGCGGCAGCCCTTCTCGGCAATGCATTTCTCTTCGTCGACGATGACCGGGACGGCAGAGCGGTGGTTGGCTACGGGCATGGTTTATCTCCTCGGTTCCAGTCGAGCGGGCACGGTGAGCCCGCTTTTCTGTAGGGGCGAATTCATTCGCCCATCGGCATCAGGTGTTGGGCGATTAAATTCGCCCCTGCAAGGTGAAACGGCGGCCAAAAGATCAGGCATTGGCGGCCTTTTTCACCCGCAACTTGCTGTAAGCATCCTTCTCTTCACCGAGCGGGACGATGTAGTCGGCGACCGGGCGCTTGCCGTGGGCCATCTGGCCGTTGGCGTCCTTGAACAGGCGGCTGTGGTAGAACCACTCAGCGTTGTCCTGCTCGGGGAAATCGACGCGGTAGTGGTACAGCCCCCAGCGTGATTCGGTGCGGTACAGCGAGGCGCGCGCGGCCATTTCCGCGCAGTCGATGATCGACTGCACTTCCAGGGCACGAAGCAGTTCGTGAGGGTCGGCGGCACTGAGCATGTGCAGGTCCTTGCGCACGGCCATGATTCGCTCCAGGCCGATCTCCATCTTCTTGGTTACCTTCGGTGGCTGCAGGTAGTCGTTCACCAGGCGGCGCACCTTGTATTCCATCTGCTCCGGCGGGATGCCGTCCTTGACCAGGAGCGGTGCCTGAATGCGCGCCAGCTCGGCGGTGATGAAGGCCTCATCGAGCACCGGCTCGCTGCGGTCCTTGACGAAGGCAGCGGCGCTTTCCCCGCAGATCTGCCCGTAAACGAAGGCGCCGAGCATGTAGTTGTGCGCGACCGAGGCCATGTCGCCAGCGCCGTAGAGGCCGGGCACGGTGGTGGCACCGGTCTCGTCGGTCCACACACCGGACGCGGAATGGCCGGAGCAGAAGCCGATCTCGGAGATGTGCATTTCCACCATGCGCTGGCGGTAGTCGACCTGACGACCCTCATGGAAGCGACCACGGGTAGGGCGCTCATTGGTATGCAGGACGGTCTCGATTTCCTGGATGGTTTCCTCGGCCAGGTGATCGAGCTTGAGGAACACCGGACCGGTGCCGGATTCCAGCTCCTTGAAGAACTCCAGCATCATCTGGCCGGACCAGTAGTCGCATTCGATGAAGCGCTCACCGTAGGCATTGGCGGTAAAGCCACCGAGCGGACCGGTAACGTAAGCGCAGGCCGGGCCGTTGTAATCCTTGAGGAGCGGGTTGACCTGGAAGCACTCCAGATTCACCAGATCGGCGCCGACGTGGTAGGCCATGGCGTGGCCGTCGCCGCAGTTGGCGGGGTTCTCATAGGTGCCGAACAGGTAACCGGAATTCGGCAAGCCAATACGCCCGGCCGCGCCGGTGGCCATGATCACCGCCTTGGCGCGGATGATGATCGGCTCGGCCGTACGGGTGTTCACCCCGATCATGCCGGCGATGTTGCCGTCCGGGTCCTTGAGCAGGCGGGTGGCCTGGAAGCGGTTTTCGATCTCCACCCGCACGCGGCGCAGGCGGCGGTAGAGGATCTTCTTGACGTTGTGACCTTCCGGCATCGGCAGCACGTAGGTGCCCAAGTGGTGCACCTTCTTCATGTCGTAGTCGCCGGTCTCATCCTTCTGGAAATGCACGCCCCAGGAGTCGAGCTTTTCGATCATCGGAAAAGAGCGGGTGGCATAGGCCATCAGCGCTGGCTGGTGAACGATGCCGTCGTTGGCGATGGTGATTTCCTTGACGTACTGCTCGGGCGTGGCGTGGCCAGGGACCACGGCGTTGTTGAGGCCGTCCATGCCCATGGAAATGGCACCGGAGCGCTTGACGTTGGCTTTTTCCAGCAGGATGACCTTGAGGTTCGGGTCTTGTTCTTTGACGGTGACGGCGGCCATGGGGCCGGCCGTGCCGCCGCCGATGACCAGCACGTCGGTGTCGATGACTGGGATGCCGTTGATAGTGGTCATGTAGCCTCCTATTTCCGATCCACTCGGAATTGGTATTTGAATGCGTCGCCGCGGTAGCAGAGATATTCGAAGTCGATGGGACGGCCGGCGCGGTCGTGGGTCAGCCGCTCGACACGCAGGATGGGTTCGCCCGGCTTGAGCGCCAGGTAGTGCTGGTGTTCCTCGTCTGCCAGGGTGGCGTCGAGGCTGATGTCGGCCCGCCCGAGGGCAATCCCGAAAGCGTTTTCCAGCATTGGAAAAATGTCGCCGGACAGATCCATGCCGAACATCCGGCGGCCGATGTCGAGGGGGAAATAGCTGTTCTCGACACACACCGCCTCGCGGTTGAGATAGCGCACGCGCTTGACCTCGACGACTTCCTCGCCGGCAAGCAGATGCAGGGCGGCGACGACCGCCTTGGGTGGCTTGCGCTCCTGAATCGATAGCAGCCGTGCGGTCGCCTCGTAGCCTTGCGCGGCCATGGCTTCGCCGAAGCCTTGCAGGCGCTGGACGTTCTGCACCGCTTTGGGCTTGCTGACATAGGTGCCCTTGCCCTGGGCGCTGAACACCAGTCCTTCGTTATGCAGGTCCCGCAGGGCCTGGCGAATGGTGATGCGGCTGACGCCAAAGGCATTCATCAGCTCGTTTTCCGAGGGCAGGCGCTCATGGATTACGTAGCTGCCTTCGAGAATCTTGCGCCGCAGGTCATCGCGAATCTGCACGTAAAGCGGCAGTGGGGAGTGGCCCGGGGCGAGTGGCTGGGTTCCTTTCATTGCTTGTGCTCCAGCCTGTCATGACAGGTCATGTCGAGCGCGGGCGAACAACGGGATGGGTTGCGCATGTTCAGCCTCCGTTCTGCTGCTGAAAGGCGCGCAGGGTTTCCTGACGGATCAGGTCCAGGCACTGGCGCTTGTAGTCCATGAACACCGTGCTGGTGAGCAGGCTTTGCTCGCGCGGCCGGGGCAGGGTGACCTTGATGTCGGCGATGATCCGGCCGGGGCTGGCGCTCATCACCACGATGCGGTCGGAGAGGAACACCGCTTCGTCGATGTCGTGGGTGACGAACACCACGGTGTTGCGGAACTCACGCCAGATCTCCAGCAGGTTCTCCTGCATCATGATTCGCGTCTGTGCATCCAGCGCGCCGAAGGGCTCGTCCATCAGCAGCACGCTGGGGTAGTTGGCCAGCGCGCGGGCAATGCCGACACGCTGCTGCATGCCGCCGGATAGCGTGCCGGGGTAGGCGTCCTCGAACGCTGCCAGGCCAACCAGTGAAAGAAAGGTGCGGGCCACGCTGCACGCTTCATTGCGCGACGCGCCGGCCATCAGCGGGCCGAAGGCGACGTTGTCGCGCACGGTTTTCCAGGGGAACAGCGAGTGCTGCTGGAACACCATGCCGCGGTCCGGGCTTGGCGCATCGACCCCTTTGCCATCAATGGTCAGCTCACCACGGGTTGGGCTGACGAACCCGGCCATGGCGTTGAGCAGGGTCGACTTGCCGCACCCTGACGGTCCGAGGAGGCAGACGAACTCACCGGGGCGGATGTCCAGCTGGGCGTCCTCTACCGCGGCACGCTTGCCGCCCTGATGATCGAACTCGATGTGCAGGTTGCGCACGCTGATATGGCCGCGTCCCTCACCCTTGCTGTTGGCTTTGGCGCGCAGACGGCTGTGGTCGAGCACGGCGAGGCGGTTGTCCTGAACGGCAGTGCTCATGGCCGACCTCCTTTGGCCTGCCAGTGCAGCAGCGGCGCGCAGGCCTTGCGCACGAGCAGGGTGCACAGCGTGCCAAGGCCGCCGATGGTGAGCATGCCGATAATGATTTCCGGGTACTTGACCAGGGTGTAGCTGGTCCAGGTGAAGTAGCCGATGCCGTATTGGCCGCTGATGATTTCGCCAGCCAGCAGGGAGAACCAGGCCACACCCATGCCGATCGCCAGTCCTGCGACGATGCTCGGCATCGCACCGGGGATCACCACATGCCAGAGAATGGCTTTCTTGCTGGCGCCCAGGCTGCGGGCGGCGCGGACCAGCACATCAGGCGTCTGCTCTACGCCGTGCACGGTGTTGAGCACGATGGGGAAGAAGGCGCCTAGAAAGGTGATGAAGACGATGCTCGACTGCTCGGTGGGCAACATCAGGATCGCCAGAGGAATCCAGGCCACCGCGGGAATCGGCCGGAACAGCTCGATGTACGGCAGGATGATGTCTTCGGCCCAACGCGAGCGACCCATCATTACCCCGGCCAGCACGCCCAGCACCACGGCGTAGGCATAGGCGATGGCGATCCGCTCCATGCTGTGGACGATGTGCAGGTAGAATTCGGAGCTGGAGAGCTGCGACACCAGTGCCTCGCCTACCAGCAGCGGCGTCGGCACGTTCTCGAAATTGATGAAGAAGTTGAAGCCGCTACTGGCTGCGAAATGCCAGACCACCAAGGCCATCAGCAGCGCGGCGACACGCACCAGATAGCGGCCGGTCATGGCCGGCATACGCCGCCAGGGCCGGTTGGCTGCGGGCGACTCTGGCTCGGCTGATAGGCTTGGCGCGGCGGCGACTTCCAGCGCGGGCGCCACGGTTATGGCTGGCGCTGGCGTGGCTGAATCGAACACGGGGTTCGGTTTGACACTCATGGTTATGCTCCTCGGCTCAGGTTTGCACTGCGCTCTGTGGCGCATGTGAGGGGTCAGGGCAACATCGCGACCGGCTGCGTGGCGGCCAGTGGTATGCCGCCGCGCTCCGCGATATGGCGCTCGGAGTCACCCTTTTTCATGAATGCCAGGACTTCGCCGCTCGGGTCCTTGACCAGGTAGGCGGCCTTGCCGAATAGCTTCAGCCCGGTGAGGTTGTCGTAGACGTAGGTGGCATAGATCGCAGCGCCGTCGGCCTTGGCCTTCGCTTCGGCGGCGAGCATGTCCGCGGTGCTGTCGTACGCGACAACGCCTTTATCGGCGAACCAGATCTCCGCCGGCTTGCGGCCGGGAGCGCGTGGTGCCGGGCTGACCACGTTTTGCACTATGGCCTCGTAGTCCATGTTGGACGCGGCGTAGGCGCGCTTGAGGTAGGAGTCGTCTATCCAGGCGGCGAAATCCAGGTCGGGAATGTCCATTTCCTTCTGGAGCAGCGCGTGGTCATATTTCATCGCCTCGACCCACTGCGGCTTGATGCTCGCTTCCATGGTCGAAATGCCGCCGTTGCTGAAGTAGAGGTAGAGCACCTCCTTGTCGACACCGGTCCATTCGGCCACCTGGGTGGCGGCACGCATCGGGTCCTCACTGATCCACTTCTGCGCAGCAAGGGTGGCCTTGAGCACACCCTCGACGACTTCGGGATATTTCTCGGCGAAGGCCTCGCGCACTACGATGCCGTGAAAGGTTGGAACTCCGGCTTCGCTACCGTCATAGATTTTCCGGCCTGTACCACGGAACTCCATGATCTCCGACCAGGGGCAGAAGTCGGCGTGGGCGTCGATCTTGCCGGCTGCGATGTTGGCCGCGCCGACAGGCGGGCTCTGGTTGACCAGCGTGACCTTGTCCGACAGACCGGCATCACGCAGTACTTTCAATGTCATGCCCCAGGCGGCACTGCCGACGGGCGTAGACAGGCTCTTGCCGGCCAGATCCTGCAGGCTTTGCACGGAGGAGGCCGCCGGCACCACAATGCCGTTGCCGGTACCTTTCAGGTTGTAGCCGGTTACCGCGATGAAGCGAGTTTCTTGCTTTCCAGTGGCCTGGAATTTGGCACCGTTGACGATCAGTGGGTAATCGCCCATGACGCCGAAGTCGAGCTTGCCGGCCAGCATCTGGTTGGTGATCGGCGGGCCGGAATCGTAATCGCGAAATTCAATCTGGTAGTCGGCGTCGCTGTACTTGCCGGTCTTGGGCAAGTACTGGTCAAGCAGGCCGAGCTTTTCAAGCACGACGCCACCGGAAACGGTGTTGGTGACCATGCTCTGATGGCCGATACCGACGCGGATGGTTTCCGCCGCAGCAGGTCCGCTCAAGACCATTAGCGATCCGATCAATGAGGTTGCAAGCAGGCTATTCCGGTTGTCCATTTGTCTTCACCTTGGCGGTTGAGCAACTTGTACTAACAGGGCATGACGCCTGTGTTTGAAGGTGCATCGGCTGTGCCAAAACGCCGTGGGTCAGACTTATCTCCTTGTTTTGAAAATGGATTAATTGCCTTTTTGAGTGTGTAGTCAGCGCCCGTCAGTTGGCCGCTGCGCTCGTCTATGGTGCGTATTCGACGCAAGCGTCTCAGCACGGCGCAGTACGCAATGCCGGTGTTAGGACAAGTGAAACAAGCCTGGCCATAAGTGATGATTATTCGGCGCCTATGGCCGCCGATGGAGCTGGATGCAATTCTTGCAGCGAGGCGGTGTGCCAGAGATCGCCGTCCGCCGTCAGGTTGGTGCGATTACGACTAGCCTCGGCTATAACGCCAGGCATTTCATGGAAATGAAGGTTCTCCATGCGATTGCCCAGCCAAGCGCTGACCGATGGGACGGGAGGAGACCCATGACGAACGCTGATGAAAAAGGGCTCTCGGAGAAAGCTACGCGCGAACTCGAAGCGAGGTGGCGACCAGGCCCAGCACGCACTTCCAGCCGACCGATTACCGAGCCATTTTCCGGGGCATCGGGGGTAGTGGCCTGCTGGCAGAGCCCCAACCAAACAGAAGATCGCTTGTCAGTTTCCTTACCCCCACATGAATGATGGTAAGGAACTGACATGAGAAGAAGCTCATTGCTGGTCGCCGGGTTTTGCGCAGCCCTGCTTGGTAACGCCTACGCGCAGGAAAAGCCCACGGTTCAGTTGATTGCGACTGGCGGAACGATTGCCATGAAGATCGACCCGGTCAAAAAGGCGCCCGTGCCCGCCATTTCGGGGGATGACCTGATCGCAACGGTGCCGGAGGTGGCGGAGTTCGCAAAGATTGAAGTCGACAACCTTTCGAATGTGCCTTCGGATTACATGGATCCGCCGCGGTGGATTGAACTGACCAAAGCGGTTAACGCTGCGCTGCAGCGCCCAGAGGTGTCAGGCGTAATCGTCTCGCACGGCACCGATACGCTCGAAGAAACCGCATTCTGGCTCGACCTGACTGTCAAATCCGACAAGCCGGTCGTTGTTATCGGAGCGCAGCGCAACGCCTCTTCTTCTGACTTCGACGGCCCGCGCAACCTGCTCAATGCGGTGCGTATTGCTGTCGATGAGCAAGCGAAGGGCAAAGGGGTCCTGCTGGCCATGAACAACCAGATCAATGCTGCGCGCCATGTGACCAAGACCCATACAGCCAACGTAGAAACCTTCCAGTCCGGTGACTACGGCTTTCTCGGAGAGGTCTATCCCGACCGTGTGATCTTCGCGAGGGAGCCGCTGCGCCGACAGCACATCGAAATCCAGACTGACACTATGCCAAAAGTCGAGATCGTTGCCATGTACGGGGGCGCCGACGGCAGTTTGCTGCGTAGCGCAGTCGATCAGGGCGCGAAAGGAATAGTGGTGCAAGCCCTGGGTATGGGAAACATGAACCAGCCGATGTTCGAGGCCGTCAAGTACGCGCTGGATAAGCAGGTGCCCGTCGTGATCTCGACGCGTGTGTATAACGGTCGCGTCATGGCCAACTACGGTTTCGAAGGCGGTGGCAAAACGACTGCAGATGCAGGCGCCGTCATGGGCGGGAATCTGAGCCCACAAAAGGCGCGCATTCTTCTTATGCTGCTTTTGCAAAGCGGGAAGTCGGGGCAAGAAGACCTGCAGGCAGCATTTGACGCCATGTGACACCCGACACTGCGATAACCCAACGCCTCCCTCCAGGGGGAGGTGATCCCATGCCACGAATAGCAGGGCGATCTGGTGGCTAGGTCGACACCGCCTCGATCAGCCCCGGTCCCTCGTTGCGGACATTCCCAACCGCCCTGTCGACCGCAAACCACTCGAACGCCTCCACCGGTAGCGCGAGGTCTCGCACGATCTCTTCGGCACGCGCCAAGGGCAGGTCCGGATTCACCCATTGGCGAGCCAGATCGGCCTCAAGCACGATCGGCCTGCGGTCGTGGATATCGAGCATGCCCTGGTCGCTGTCTGCCGTGAGGATCACAAAGCCATCCCCGTCACGCTCAACCATCGCGTTCCGGTCCAGCTGGGCCAGGGCTGCGAACCATAGAGGCTCGCCGCCCTTGCGCCGTATGTAGTACGGCTGCTTTTTCTTGGGATCGTCCGGATCCTTGACCCACTCGTACCAGCCATCGGCGGCCACGAGCGTGCGCCCCGTCGCCCAGATATCCCGAAAAAATCGGCTGGTCGCGGCCGTTTCGACGCGTGCGTTGATCGCCGGTTGGCGCTTTCCCTTGCACCAGAACGGCTGGTACCCCCAAGGCAGGCGTGCCTGGCGCAAGCCGGCGTCCGTTTCGAAGAACATCAGGACCCGAGAACGCGGCGCGACGTTGTAGCGGTTGATCGGCTCGGGGTCGATCCCGCCCTCGATGGGTTTGTCGTACCGCAACGCATCGAGATATTCGACTGCAGTCCGGTACTGGGTGAATCGTCCGCACATGTATCCTCCGGCCTGCTATCGGCAACTGGTCTGTTTACATTGACCACTGACGCGGCTCACTGTTAACTGTATGGATATACAGTTATCGCAGAGCAGTATCATGCGCGCCCTTATTCTTGGCCAGCTCGGCCCATCCAGCAGCTTTTGCCAGTACATCGACGCACGCCTGCCGGCCGGTTTTCCATCGCCGGCGGCCGACTACGAAGAGCTCACGCTCTCGATAGATGACCTGGTTGACCTACGCACCCCCCATGTCTACCTCGCCCGCGTCGATGGTCCAAGCATGACCGGCGCCGGCATCTACGACGGGGACGTGCTGGTGATCAATCGGGCGCTCGAACCGCGTTCGGGGGACGTCGTCGTCGCTTATGTTGACGGCGGTATGACGGTCAAGCGACTCGACATCACGCCAACTGGCGTCTGGTTGCAGCCCGAGCATCCCGATTTCCGAGCCATCGGGGTAACCGAGTCGCTGCATGTCTGGGGCGTGGCCACCCACAACTTGCACCGCCTATGTTCGCGTTGATCGATTGCAACGCGTTCTACTGCAGCTGCGAGCGGGTATACCGCCCGGAGCTCGAGGGCGTGCCGGTCGTGGTCCTGAGCAACAACGACGGTTGCGTGATTGCGCGCACCCGAGAGGCCAAGCGCCTGGGCATTCCGATGGGGGCTCCCTATTTTCAGTGGCGCGATCGACTGCGCGAGTGGGGCGTTGTCTGCTTTTCAAGCAATTACGAGCTGTACGGCCAGATGAGTGCCCGGGTCATGACCACCCTGGAAGGCCTGTATCCGCGGATCGAGATCTACAGCATCGACGAAGCCTTTGCCGACCTGGCGGGGCTTTCAGGTGACATGGTCGCGCTCGGTCACCAGGCGCGTGAACGTGTGCAGCGCTGGACGGGCATACCGGTCGGCGTGGGCATCGGGCCGACCAAGACCCTGGCCAAGCTTGCCAACTGGGCGGCGAAAACCTGGGGCAGATCAGGCGGCGTCATCGACCTGCGCGACCCGACACGACGGGACAAGCTGCTCAGGGTCACCGAAGTGGGCGAAGTATGGGGTGTCGGTCGGCGGTTGACGGCCCGGTTGGAACCCCTCGGTATCAAGACGGCATGGGACCTTGCACAGTATGACCCGGCGTCGCTGCGCAAGCAGTTCTCGGTGGTTCTGGAGAAGACCTCACGCGAGCTTAGGGGCATCGCCTGCCTTGAGCTGGAGGAGGCGAAACCTGCGCGTCAGGTGATTTGCAGCAGCAAGATGTTCGGCTCGCGTCTGCGGGAGATCGCACCGATTCGTGAGGCAGTGGTGGCCTACGTGACCAAGGCCGCTGAGAAGCTAAGGGCTCAGCAGAGCTTGGCGGGTGGGCTGCAGGTAGCCATTCGTACCGGCATGCACGATCCCGAGCAGCCGCGCTATGCCAACGCTGTCGACTGCCCGCTGCCATACCCGACCGATGACACCCGTGTGCTGGCGGCCGCCGCAATTCGGGGTTTGGATGCGATCTATCGGCCAGGCTATGCCTACAGCAAGGCGGAGGTCCTGCTCCAGGATTTGCGGCAACGCGGTGAGTTCACCGCCGACCTGTTCGCGCAAGCCCCTCGGCCAGGGGCTGATCGGCTGATGGCGGTGGTTGACCGTATCAATGCGCGGGAGGGCAGGGGAGCTGTACGGCTCGGGCGCATTCCCGCTGCGCCTGCATGGGCTATGAAGCGCGAGATGATGAGCAAGCGGTATACGTCCCGCTGGGATGAGCTGATGATCGTGGACTAGAGTCCTCACAGGCCGAGTTCTCCTCTGTGCGGCACGGGATGCCATCGATGCAAGCGGCTCAAGGACGCTCCTGGTCGCTCGTGCGGAAAACTTTTTCCTTGGCCGTCCCGATCTACCGGACACCATCAAGCGGCTGCAGGCCTACGCCGAAGCCGGTGCCGACTGCCTTTACGCACCCGGGATCAAGACGCGTGACGACATCGCCGCGGTCGTCTTGGCCGTGGCGCCCAAGCCGGTCAACGTACTAATTGGCTGGAACAGTGACCTGACGGTTAAAGAACTGTCAGCTATGGGCGTCAGACGAGTCAGTGTAGGCGGCGCATTGGCGCGCGCCGCATGGAGCGGCTTTTACAGCGCGGCCCAAGCGCTGAAACATGGCCGGTTCGATGCGTTTCCAAGTTCACCTATCGGTAGCGAGCTCGACGAATTGTTCCGGGGCGCTGGTCCAGCAACGATTACAGGTGTTGATTCGATTCACAGCGGCTCGGTCTGGATGGACATAACGACCGGCACTCCTTTCCGATCGGTGGTCTGAAATTCTCGGCCCAAACTCACTATATCGGTGGGGCGCTCGGTTTTTCCGAATCCCTTAACCTGAACCGGAGAATCCTAAATGCGAAATACAGATACGCTTGCGGCGATATTGATGATGATTATCGAAGGCCTACGGAAAAGCGGCAAACGCTATGTTAAGACGATAGACGTGATACGAATTTTGAAGGGCCAATTCTTATCCGATCTCAATACGCCGGTTTGCGGGTCCTGGAACGCAGGGATTGGACGAGCCCTGTCATCGAACTCCGAAATGTTGTCGATCGACTATGACTCTAAGGTGCGCGTGAAAGATGACTCAGGTCACCGCACCAAATCTGCTGTTTGGAAGCTGTGGTAAGCAGAAGCGAACACATCTGCAACGGCGCACCCGCGCCGTCTGATGAAGCCGGTGTGCCCGCACTTTGCTAGCCATCCCTTGCACGTAACGTAGGCGTGGGGCTTATGCCCCTCGCTGGGCTATTCATGGAACATTTCGCCTTCGAGCATCGTCCGGATGGCATCGCAACGGGCAATCTGAATAAATCCGGCTACCCCATACTTGTATATATCTCCTGGACTACAGCACTGTTTCTTACCAATGCGTAACCGTGCACGGTTCCATAATTGCTCATCGCTTCGATGCCAGGGTCGTTGCGGGTATCTATGGTGAATGACCAAAGCTCGTCTTCACTTCCAACGTGCTCCCGAAAACGTAGCCATGCCTCGTGTAGATGCCCAAACGGAACGGGCGGAACCGCTCCGAACGGATCATGGTAGATCTCCAACTGTGCCACTTCTTCCTTCGAATAGCGTTGGACGAGCGACTCGGGGGTGGCCAGAAATTCTCGGTAGACCGGTGAGACGTGCGGCTTATGTAACCACGACTCGCACAGTGCATAAGCTATGACCGGTAGCCATAAAACAAGCAACACAAGCCATACAAGATACGAGTCCTCATCGTCGAGGGACACTTCGTCCTTGCACTGCAGCCGTGATTTGACTTCGGCTACAGCGATGAACACCAGCCCGCCCAGCAGATAGACACCGACGCCGAGTAACAGCGCCTTCATTGCCGCTCCGACTCCGTGCGGTTGTCTATTACGTGCTGGTCCTTGACGACGCCGCGATCGATATCGATGAGCAGATCTTCCTCATACCGGCTGCCAAAGCCAGCGTGCACATACTCCAGCAGCTCACCGCGAGAGCAGCGCAATTGCCCACTGTACCAATGTGCGAACACGCGATTCGGGTATCCGGGGAAAAAGTCCTCCAGCATAGCTTCACCCCCATCTTCGTAATTCGCATGGATTCCGATCAGATAGAGATGCCCCTGTTCGATTGCCCATGATGCGGTATGCCTACGCCAGCACCAGGTGCCCATATCGGCAAAGTCTCGCCGCTTTTCCGGGCTGTCGTCATCGCTGTTGTTGGCCGCACTGGCCATATTCCAGTACGTGTTTAGGGGTAAGGTAAATAACCGTAATGTTTCACCTTCGTAACGCAGCGAGTCGCTTAACTGGGCGGTCATAGATGCTTCCTTTGCTGTTCAACACTGGCCAAAGCCAACACTCCTGCCTACTCACACCCCGGCTACTTGCTGCAGCCTTGTTCAGTTTGATTGTCCTCACAGGCGCTTCAGCATAATCGTCATTTTGACGACTCGGGGCCACGGAACGGGCAGGGCGCCGGGAAAGCTGCCAGCTGACGAGCTATCCGGCGGATGTGTTCACCTCGATACAAACTGCTAATCCAGTCCTCGGGGATCTGGCTGCACCCGTAATACGCACCAGCAATCTGCCCACATATCGCAGCTGTAGTGTCCGCATCATCGCCAAGATTTGCGGCCGCGAGTATCGCGTCCTGGAAGTTGTCCGTATGCCAGAAAGACCAGAGCGCAGCCTCCAGGCTTTCCACCACATAACCGGACCCAGACACTTCTGCTTCTGATGCATAGCGAAAACGCTGGTCGATGATCCGCTTCATTGATTCCGGGGCATCTAACTCCAGGCGAGTTAGAAATAGCTTAGCCTTGTCTCGTTCACCGGCTAAAGCTCGTAAAAGGACCAATGTGAAATAACGGCAACTAGCGAGACACTCCTCTGATCCGTGTGTAGTGGCCGAACCCAAGGCAGCAAAATCCAACGCTCGGTCCGGGTCGCTGAAGTAGTACATGGGAATAGGTGCTAGCCGCATCAGTGAGCCATTGCCCGATGAGCTGGGTTCCGTGGAGCCGCAGTAAGGTTCGCCGGTTCGGTGAAAGCGAGTCAAAGCTGCCGCAACGGTCTTGCCGATGCCGAAAGCATGTGGCCGGCACGAGTTGTGCCCCTGATCAGCCCATTGCCAGTACCGCTGCATCTGGTCGAGTGGGTCGAAGCCGTTACACTCGATCAGGCTTTCCGCGAGGCACAGCGCCATCGAGGTGTCGTCAGTCCATTCCCCTTTGCGGAGTCTGAATTTCCCGCCGCCAGTCATATCTGTTAATGGCGCAAACCGCCCCCGCGGCACGAACTCCACTGCTGTGCCTACGGCATCACCACAGGCCAACCCCATTAGGCAGCCCTCGTAGCGATCGAGATCCGCGTTCATAACCGTCCTTGCCAAAAGAGAAATGAAGACCCAAAGAAGTGATTCGTCGTCCCGTAGCAGACGTTCGCAACTCCGATCGAATGGATACTAGGTTGGATACCTGACCGGATACCACCATGCGCGGGCATCCTCGCAGTTATGCGTCGAGAAGAGGGCTCGTATATATCGTGGACTGATGCGTCCAGAATACCTCTCCGATAATGGCTATTCCGTGCGCACCATGTTGCGTACTAGCTTTTGCGCACCACCATAGTGTCATCATGGAAGGCCTCTGGATCCTATCCAAAACGTTTACCAAGGACGAATCGCATGTACGACCTGATCGGGGACATTCATGGTTACGCGTCGGCGCTCAAATGCCTCCTACGCAAATTGGGGTATCAGGAGCGGGAAGGCACCTGGCAGCATGTTGAGCGCAAAGTGATTTTCCTCGGCGACTTCGTTGATCGCGGCCCCGAGCAAGTTGAAACCGTCCAGATCGCTCGTCGCATGGTCGAGGCGGGCCACGCGCTGGCTGTCATGGGCAACCATGAATTCAATGCGGTTGCCTGGGCTACGCCTTGTGCTGAACGAACTGGGGAGTTCCTACGCGTTCACTCGGATAAGAATCGCGAGCAGCACGACGCCTTTCTTGTTCAGATCGGCGAGGGCTCCCATCAGCACTTGGACACGATCGAGTGGTTCAAAACGCTGCCCCTTTATCTGGATCTCGGCGGCCTGCGGGTCATTCATGCCTGCTGGCATCCCCGACAGATTGAGGCGCTGGCATCTCACCTGGATGTGCACGCACGGATTCGCTCAGGCTCCTGGTCGGCTGTATGCACCGAGGGCAGTGAAGCCTTTGATGCAGTGGAAACCCTCCTGAAGGGAATGGAGATTCCCTTACCGTCGGGTTTGCATTTCAAGGACAAGTACGGGCACCGGCGCTCCCGTACTCGCACGCGCTGGTGGCATGAGGGCGAGCAGTTGACCTATCGTGACTTGGCGATGGTCCCGCCTTCTATAATCGAGCAGATTCCCCACGAACCCGTGCCGGCCGAACTGCAGCCCGGCTACGACGGCAGCAAGCCGCTGTTCATCGGTCATTACTGGATGAGTGGCACACCCACATTGATGACAGATCAGATCGCATGCCTGGACTACAGCATCGCGGGCCAAGATCCCAGCCGCGCCAAACTCTGTGCGTACCGCTGGAGCGGCGAGGCCAGGCTGTCGGAGAAAAACTTCGCCTGGGTTGGACGCGACGCCTGACAAGTCTTCGTCTTGTTTCACGGCGAGCACTGCCGTAGCAACTCAGTGGTCCGTCGGCTCTTCTCTGGGCTGTCTCGCGTAGATGGTCAGCGTCTTCCTGGTCAATGAAAGGTCCACTCTGGTCAGCTCGAACAGACAGTCGTCAAAGGTCATGGCTGTTAGGAAGTCACCCGTCTCTGGATCGATCAGCGCGGTAATGTCTTGAGGCTGCATTTTTCGTTCGGCGATCCAAGCGGTGCTCTGCTCAAACTTGACCCGAACCTTGATGGTGCCGGTCTCGGAGAAGGTGAGGAAGTATTCCTTGTACCAACGACCCTCGATCTCGTTGTGGTACGAGTCGGCTAGCTCCTTACCGTTGCGGCCGGCAGACAGCTCCACGAACGTTAGAACGTGCGACAGGTCCCGGCCAGCTGTCAGCTCTGGGCCGAACGAGTCTTGCAAGGCTTTGTGCAGTGCCTGGGAGAGCGTGTAGCCGTTCTCCAAGTACGCCACTGCACCTGCAGCGACCCGGTCATACTCGTCGAAGCAGGCATTCTCCACGCAACAGGTGTGCATTGGATCGGCTTCGAACATAGCCCTGGAAATCGTATTGGTTGTAGGCAGGCCGTGCATAGGTGTCCGTCCGGTGGATGTATCTGTCATTACAACCGAGGTGCCCGGGGAGGGGAAGGGCCTTTATCGCTCCATCGCTGCTCGTCCGCCAAGTTGATTTACGTATACAGAAGCATTTCAGCCGGCGCCGCATGTGCGCTCGCCCTCGAGGTATCTCTCAAACGCCGCAAAAGTTTACCTGTGCATGCTGACAGTTGTTCCCGCTCTCAATGGAGGGGCTTAATGTGCTTCAGCGCTTGCATGTGCATGCGCTCTGTCACACACCGCCGGGTTAAACTCATCGGCTTCGCCGTATCTTCAGGAGCTGTTGCGTGAACACGGAAAACCATTCCCAGACGGCCGCGTTTCTTTGGTCGATTGCCGACCTGCTGCGCGGTGACTTCAAGCAGTCCCAGTACGGCCGCATCATCCTGCCGTTCACCCTGCTGCGGCGGATGGAATGTGTGCTGGCGCCGACCAAGGATGAGGTGATCAAGCAGACCTTCGCTCAGGAAGGCCGCCCCGATACCGTGCGCGAGATGATTCTGTTGCGCGCCGCCGGCCAGCAATTTTTCAACGCCTCGCCGCTGACCCTCGGCACGCTGTCCGACACCCAGACCGCCGCCGACCTTATGCGCTACGTGCAGTCCTTCAGCAAGGACGCCCGCGAGATCTTCGAGCATTTCCACTTTGAAGATTTCGTCCAGCAGCTGGAAACCGCCAACCTGCTGTATCAGGTGGTGCAGCGCTTTGCCGCCACTGACCTGAGCCCCGCGCGCATCAGCAACTTCGGCATGGGCATCATCTTCGAAGAGCTGATCCGCAAGTTCGCGGAAAGCTCCAACGAAACCGCCGGGGAGCACTTCACCCCGCGCGATATCGTGCACCTGACCACCTCCCTGGTGATCACCGGGCAGGACGACAAGCTCAAGCCCAACAGCATCGTCACCATCTACGACCCGACTGCCGGCACCGGTGGCTTCCTCTCCGAAGGCGACGAGTACATCCAGTCCATCAGCCAGCAAGTCACCGTGTCGCTGCACGGCCAGGAGCTCAACCCCGAGTCCTACGCCATCTGCAAGGCGGACATGCTGATCAAGGGCCAGGACGTCACCAGCATCAAGCTGGGCAACACTCTGTCCGACGACCAACTGGCCGACAGCCGCTTCGACTTCATGCTCAGCAACCCGCCGTTCGGCGTGGAATGGAAGAAGGTACAGAAGCAGATCACCGACGAGCACAGCGAGAAGGGCTTCAACGGCCGCTTTGGCCCCGGCCTGCCGCGCGTGTCCGATGGCTCGCTGCTGTTCTTGCTGCACCTGGTCAGCAAGATGCGTGACCCGCGTGAAGGTGGTTCGCGCATTGGCATTATCCTCAACGGCTCGCCGCTGTTTACCGGCGGCGCCGGTTCAGGCGAGTCGGAGATTCGCCGCTACCTGCTGCAGAACGATCTGGTCGAAGCCATCATCGCGCTGCCCACCGACATGTTCTACAACACCGGCATCGCTACCTATGTGTGGGTGCTGAGCAACCACAAGGCCGCAGAGCGCAAGGGCAAGGTGCAGTTGATCGACGGCAGCCAGCACTTTGCCAAGATGCGCAAATCGCTGGGCAGCAAACGCCAGTACCTCACCGAGGAGCAGATCGACGAGTTGGTGCGCCTCTATGGCCGCTTTGAGGAAACCCCGCAGAGCAAGATCTTCCCCATCGAAGCCTTCGGCTACCGGCGCATCACCGTCGAGCGCCCGCTGCGCCTGAACTTCCAGACCAGCGCCGAGCGCATTGAAAAAGTGCGGGAAGAAAAAGCCATCGAAAAGCTGGATGCCCCGGCACGCCAGCGTCTGATCGAAGCCCTGCAAGCCATGGATGCCAGCGTGCGGCATCGCAACCGCGAGCAGTTCAGCAAACTGCTGAAAAAGACCCTCAGCGCTCACGATGTATCCCCCGGCACGCCCGAGCTGAAAGCCATCCTCAACGCCCTGAGCGAACGCGACCCCGAGGCGGATATCTGCATGGTCAAAGGCCAGCCGGAAGCCGATGCCGGTCTGCGCGACAACGAGAACGTGCCGCTGGGCGAGTCGATCTACGACTACTTCGAGCGCGAAGTGCTTCCCCATGTGCCGGATGCCTGGATCGACGAGAGCAAGACGGATGCGCAGGACGGTGAGGTCGGTGTGGTCGGCTTCGAGATTCCGTTCAACCGGCACTTCTATGTATTCCAGCCCCCGCGCCCGCTGGAAGAGATCGACCGCGACCTGAAAGCCTGTACCGACCGCATCAAGCAGATGATCGAGGGGCTGTCGGCATGAGTCTTCCGGCATATCCGATTTACAAGAACTCTGGTGACGAGTGGTTAAGGAAGGTCTGAAAAAGAC
>DDKB01000005.1 GCA_002339675.1 Stutzerimonas stutzeri | reverse complement strand
CGTTTTTACACGCTCTGGGCCGTAAGCGGAAGCGGTGCTATCTGCCCCTAAGAGGTGTGTTCAAGCTCGTCGTTTGAGCTTTAGCGAATTTCCCTGGCTCACTTTTCTAAACTGACGACTCACCGTCGCGCGAGCCCATACAGTGGCGGGCCTGAAAGCAAAGCTCGCACTTGATTTAGGTTGTCACCAACGGTCATTGAAGCGAAATGCCTTTATACCAGCGGCTGGGCGATCCTATTGATAAGTTCCGGCCCATCATTCCGCACGTTCCCGACGTCCTTACCCACCGGATGCCACTCGAATTCCTCGACGCATAAACCATGCGCCAGTGCTAGCTCCTCAGCCTTGAGCGGCAAAAGCTCCTGCTGCATCCAGAGCGCAGCGTACTCTGGCGATAGAACCAGAGGACGCCGATCGTGAATATCGAGCATGCCGGCAGCGCTAGATGACGTAATGACAACAAAGCCGTCGCCGTCTCGGGGTTCCAGCGAGGCGCCTCGCTGAAACCGCCCGAGCGCAGCGAAAAACATCGGCTCGCCGCTACGGAGCGTGATGTAGTAGGGCTGCTTGATCTTCGGGTTGGCCGCGTCCTTCTTCCACTCGTACCAACCATCAGCGGGCACTATTGCGCGGCCGGTTTGCCAGATATCGCGAAAGAACTTGCTAGTCGCGGCCGTTTCCACCCTGGCATTTATCGCTGGTGGTCGCTTCCCCTGTGCCCACAATGGGGCGTAACCCCACTTGACCGGCTCCATGCGCAGGCCATCATCGTCCTGGTGCAGGAGCTGAACCAGTGATTGCGGACACACGTTGTAGCGTCCGATTGGCTCAGGATTCACGCTGCCACGCAATGGCAAGGGCAGCTGCATCGCGATCTTGTCCAGGTACTCATAGGCGATTCGGTACTGAGCGAAACGTCCACACATGGGTGCCCCCGCACATCTGGTTCAATTGACCGGACTCTAGCTTCAGAATACTGTATATGCATACAGTTATGAGGTCTGTGCCATGCCCGTCCATATGTTGGGACCTGCTGCTCCCGCCACAATTGCACTGCCGTTTTTCAGTTTCTGCGTGCCCGCCGGATTCCCGAGCCCAGCGCAGGACCACATGGAGGGGAGCATCTCGCTCGACGAGCTGATGAACATCCGAGCTCCGCATACCTACCTGGCGCGCGCAGACGGGGAGAGCATGATCCAGGTCGGCATTTTCGACCGAGACATTCTGATCATCGACCGGGGACGGGAGGCAGAAAAAGGGGAGGTGATCATCGCAGCGCTGAATAACGAGCCTCTGGTCAAGATTTTCGACCGAGCCGGCAGCCAGGTCATTCTGCGCTCGGCTAATCCGAAGTTCCCGCCGCGGTACCTCCTCGAAAGCGAAGAACTCTACGTATGGGGCGTGGTGTCATACAGCATCCGAATCCATGGCAAGTACTGAGCGGGCCATCGCCCTCATTGATTGCAACTCGTTCTACGCCAGCTGCGAGCGTGTCTTTCGACCAGACTTGCGCCGTACGCCTATCGTCGTGCTTTCGAACAATGACGGCTGCGTGATCGCGCGCTCGGCCGAGGCAAAGCAGCTCGGTATCAAAATGGGCGTGCCGTATTTTCAGATCCGGCGCGACCTGGAGCGTTGGGGCGTTGTGGTGTTTTCCAGCAATTACGCGCTGTACGGCGACATGAGCGAGCGCGTCATGACGGTCATCGAGAGCCTGGTGCCTGCGGTTGAGGTGTACTCAATCGACGAGTCGTTTGCCGACCTTACCGGTGTGCCAGACGTCGAAGTGCTCGGCAGGCGGATCCGCGCTGAGGTACTGCGCAGCACAGGTATCCCGGTCGGGGTGGGCATTGGGGGGACCAAGACGCTCGCCAAGCTAGCGAACCATTCAGCGAAGCGCTGGCAGAAACAGACGGGTGGGGTAGTGGACCTTCTCGACCCGGTGCGGCGCGACAAGGTACTGCGCGTGACTGAAGTCGGCGATGTATGGGGTGTCGGACGCCGGATGACCGAGCACCTGAACAGGATGGGCATACGTACTGCTTGGGATCTAGCCAGCGCGGATGCTTGGACCCTGCGCAAAAAATTCAGCGTTGTTATCGAGAAAACTTCTCGCGAACTGCGCGGGACGCCGTGCCTCAATCTGGAGGACGTCGCGTCACCCAAACAGGAGATCTGCTGCTCGCGGATGTTCGGCAAGCGCCTGCGCGAGCTGGAGCCAATCAAGGAGGCAGTGGCGGCATACGCCGCCCGGGCCAGCGAGAAGCTGAGGGCACAGCAGTCCATGTGCAAGCGCGTCCGAATCAGCATCCGTACCGGCATGTTCAATTCCGACGAGCCCAAGTTCGCAAAAGGCGTGGTGTGTGAGCTGCCGTATCCCACCGACGACACCCGATACATCACCCGGGCGGCGATCGCCGGTTTGGAGCACATCTATCGCGAGGGCTTTTCGTTCAGCAAGGCTGAGGTCCTGCTGATGGATCTGTGCCAGCGTGGCGAGTACACCGACGATCTATTCGCCCAAACCCAGCCCGCCGCGTCGGAGCGCGTTATGGGCGTGCTCGATGCAATCAACGCCAAGTGGGGCCGCAATACCCTCCGGCCCGGCCGCGTAACCACCGCGCCGGACTGGGGCATGCGACGGGAGATGATGAGCCAAAGTTTCACGACCAGGCTGGATCAGTTGTGGGTGGTGCGGTGCAACTAGGCGAGTGCATGCGAGGACCGATGAATTCCAGGTACTGGTTGTAGTGCGATCGCTTGCATCCGTTGACCGCTGAAAGCGTAAAGAAAAAGCCAGGCAGTGCCTGGCTCTTGTGTTGGTCGGATAGCTTACTGAAGCCAACCCTCTACCTTTTCGGCGCCGTGCTTTTCTTTCCAAGCTTTCAAAATCTTATGATTGCCACCCTTCGTCTCTACCACCTCTCCAGTTTCTGGGTTTTTGTAAACCTTAACTTGGCGCTGCCGACGAGGCGCTTGAGACGTCGGGGTGGCGCTGATGCTGGTGCGGCTGGGCTGCGGATCCAATATTGAAATAATTTCGCGCAGGCCTACGTCATATTGCCCCATCAAATTGCGGAGTTTTTCCTCGAACTCGATTTCGCGCTTGAGTTTGTCGTCATTCTTAAGAGCATCAAGCTGCTTGAGCTGGGCTGCGAGCTGGGCTTCTAGAGCTTTGAATTCGGCGAGTTTGGACATGGGTAACCTTCGGAGAACGAAACTGCTTTGTGTGTCTCAGTCTACCGCTTGGGCACGGAGGGAGAAAACTAAGGACCGACCGATTTCGTGAGTAATTCAGTCATCGAGAAGGCTGGTACAGGGATGGCGCTGCGGAGTGTTTGTCAGCCAGAGAGGTGCGTACTTCCTGACATATGAAGTGGTGGGTTAGCAAAATGGGAGGTGACCAAGCGGCGGCCGTTGCATAGAAACGTCGCGCATCCCGTAGAGGAAGCGGACGTGAGCAGGCTTCTTCTGCTTTAGCAGAGGTAGCCATGCATAGCATCGAAATTGGAGCTAGCCATTTACCTGCGGCAAATGAAGAAAGCTGCCTTTTTTGACAACAATGGCAGCCGCTTCGCGAAGGCAGTTGATCATTTTGGTCTTATTGCTCGGTCTCGCTCCACATTCGTTTCGCTTACCTGCAAACGCCCAAAATGCTCAACTGCCCCATACTTGAAGGTTTCAAGTATGGGGCGCGGGGGCATACTTGAAGGAACGCTTCGCTGCTTCAAGTATGCCCCCGCAATTTTGTTGTCAAATCATAGCCGCCAGGCGTTGCCTGGCCGAAATGGCGATTGTGCACAGACGTGAGCTGCGCCATTCGCGGGCGCTGCCGCCCCGGCCTCAATCATAAGCCCGATCACTGCGGCACACTTGTCTTACGACCGCCATGTCACATGACTCGAGTGCTGCAGTCTCGCCGTGTCACTCGTAGGGCTTGCGGCAGTTAGTGAGTGTCGATGCGCCGGGTGACCGTGCCGTGTGTCTGTCACAGTGGCGTTATGAAGCGGTGTCCGGTCTGATGCCAAAGCGCCCACGCTTCAACTGAAATTTGTGTGGCAGCAGCCGACTGTCACGGAATTCTCGTCGCAGCGGATGCAAGTTCTTCGATGGTGGACTGTGCTCAGCGATAGGGCGTGCCAACCGTCGCCGCAAGCGATGCCCGGAGTTGCGTGAAAATTCGGTTTCTTTCCTGTTGTGTTCAGAACGAAAAAGGCCGCAGATTGGCTGCGGCCTTTTATTCATCCTGTCTCATAATCATCTCCAGGCGATGATTGTTTTGAACGCTACGCGCTAGCAAGGCTTTTGCTTAGTTCTCCTTCCTCGCTTTCCGCGTCCGGCTTGGTTTGCGAGCAGCTTTTTAAAATGCTCCCAGCGGATCTGCTCGGTCTGTGCGTTGTATGTCAGTCCCCGTTCCATCTGCTCCAGTAATCTCAGACTCAGTGGCTGCTCCAGGTAATGGTCTGCTGTGACTTCTGGTGCACCACCCTCATGGCCGAGCAGATAGGCGATCGTGGATGGAGATATGCCTGACCGTTCCAGCCGAACGGCAAACGAGCGACGGAGACTTTTAAAATTGAGCCCGCCATTAACCGCCGGCGGACAGTGCTGACCGATGTATCCTGTACCCGTGCACGGCCCGCAGAAAAACCGACTTGGGTCGCGGGAGTATAGGTGCTTTGGATCGAAGCTCAGCTCGTTGAAAAGCAGAGCGTCATTGCCATCGGCCTGGCGCCGTTCTTCTACGAAATTTAGAAAGCCCATCTCCACTAGCTTCGAGCAGATTGGAATCTGCCGAGCCGACGGCCCCGTCTTCAACGACTTGTTGTAGCCATTATCGTTGATATCGATAAGGTCTACGCCGTGGACATCCTGGATCACATCATGCACACGTAGCTGGCAGAGCTCGTTAAGCCGCGCGCCGGTATAGAGCCCAAGCGGGAGCAACCAAAACCGATAGGGCTTGGCGTCCTGGTTGATTTTCGGCAGGTCGCCTGCGAGATACTTTCTGTAGGGCCAGCCTGAGAACATCTGATTCAGATTGCTATCCAGAAATGGCTTGGTGATTTCGGCGTGTTTTGTATTGCAGGTCGCGACTTTGATCGCCTCGGTAATCAGCTTGCTCTCAAGTGCTTCGTCCAGCATTCGATTGAACAACTGATAGTAGGTCGTGAGGTTTGCGCCTTTGCTACCCGACGCAGCGTTCTGCTTGAGTAACGACGGTAGCTGATCCTTCAGACGCTGTACGTCGGCCCGATCAAGCTCAGCAACTCGGCGGGTAGGATTATCTTGCGTCAGAGCGATTTTTAGTTTCTCCATCCGCGCTCGAAGCATGTGCTCGGATTTCCCTGCGTAATTGTTTTCTCGCAGAAAGCGGGACAGCGTTATGTCCATGAACTCGGTAAGCAAAGGAGAAGACTGAAAGCGGTTTATCGCATCCGTAATCGCTGAAATGTTTGCCAACGCGATTCGCAAGTGTTCTTCATGGCCGGGTTCGACGATAAGACTCAGGCCTTTGTAAAAAGGAATGGAGAGGGGGGCAGTTACATTCATATATACCTCACAGTGGGTGAGGCTTGAGATTATTACTGGATGGATAAACAGTCAAGATAATCTATTAGGATTTACCATGCGATAGTTTTTATTGACAACTTGTCAATAATCGCAAGATGAGCAAAAGGTAAGAGCGAGCCCCTACCTTTTATTAGCTGAATATTATGCGTACGTTTTCCAGTGTCGCTTAGCAACCCGCACGCTGGGGAAGGGGGTGCCAACCGGGCGACCGACATTGAAAACGCCCTGGCGTTCTCGTAACTCTTGATAGTGCCGGTAATGGATGTGTCCCAGCCCTAGCCCGAAATCGAGCTTGTCGAGCTCGTCTTTGAGCACGTCAGACGGATAGCAGTCGCCGTACCCACCGGTGGTACTTTTATCCGAGTGGCCTACAAGCGCTTTGGCTTTCGCCAGGTCAAGGTTCTGTCTGCGAAATTGATTGATAAAGGTGTGGCGCAGACCGTGGTACGTCAGGCCGTCATCTCCCAGGCCGCAAAGCCCAAGGTAACCCCGGCTAATCTGGCTTGAGCCGAGAAACCAACGGCTCGCAACATGCCCGGGAGAAAGGTCGCCGTATACCCGAATATTGTCGAAAAGCGGAGCCTTGCCGTCTCGCTCGACAGCTTCCAGGCGTGCTTGATGAAACTCCAGGAAGCCCGACTCGATAAGCTGCCGGTGAATCGGCACCAACCTTTCCGAATCGGACGTCTTCAGCTGTTTCGACCCGCTTCGATTGATGCTGATGAGCCAGACGCCGAGTTCTTGCCGAATGTCTTCGAGCCGTAGCTGGCACAGCTCACTTAGCCTTGCGCCTGTAAAAAGGCCAAGCAGCGGCAGCCAAAACTTGTAGTCATCCAAGCGCCAGCGCGGCGGCGTGGTCAGTGTGTAGGCCGGACCGTGAAGAAGTTTCTCGATCTGGCTTGGGCTATACGTGCGCTTCCTCGGCGCCTCGGCTCCTTTGGTGCTGAATGCCAATCCGGCCGCGATATTTTCGGTGATGTAACCCTGATCATGAGCGTAGGTGACAAGGGCCCTTGCCAGCTCAAAGAACTTTTTCGCAGTGCGAGGGTTGATTGGCTCGAACTTACCGTCGCTAATGATCTTACTTAGCGGCTGGTTACGCGTGGCACGGAGGCGATGCCGGTTCTTCGGATAGCTACGCAGATGATCGCGTAGCGTGTTGAATTCAGCGCGAGTCAGCGTCTCGACTTGCCGGTGCCCGCCAAGCAGCTCGCACAGGCCTTCCAGGCGGGCCTTTGCGGTAATGCGAGTCCGCGGGTTAGCCCAGGCGCCTTCACGAATTTGCCGTTCTTCGTATTCCTTTACCAAAGCTGCGAGGCTCAACCCTGCGTTTGAACCACGCGCCGGCGAGACAATGCGATCGTTGACGGAGGGTTGCGTAAAGAGGGTTTCAAGCTTGGCTTTCTGCGCGTCGGGCAGAACGCTCCCGAGCGCATTCAGCAACGCGAGCGTGCCTGGATCCTGTGGCGGTGCCACAGCATCTGTCGGCGAGTTCAGCTCCGGAATCGTCTGCATAGGCTCGGCGGTTGCAGCAGAACCCAACATCCGCCGAACCAGGTCACCGATTTCCTGCATGGCTTGGGCGTAAGGATCTTGGTGATCGTCTTCCTGAAAGTAACGCAACAGCACCTTATCAACCTTCTGCAGCGTATACGTCAGCATGAGGACCGCAATGATGATGGAGCTAGTGAGCAGCTCAACCCGAAAGCTTTTCTTTTCTCTCAGATGCGCTTTCATGCACAGCGGATCGAGTTCGATAAGCATCACATAAAGCCCCGATCCCTCCTGCACCAAGAGCGCTCGATCAATGATGCGGAGCTTCAGATGCATCGCGTTGGCTTGCTGAAGATGAAAATGCAAAGCTTGCCGAGATTGCGGTAGTGCTGGGGGGATGTGCATGAGATTCCGACCCTGGTCTGGGCGGGCATGGCACAGGTATTCATAAAGCGTCATCGCTGCAAATGCAGGAGATTCTTTCGAATAGCGCCCTGGGGAGGGTGGGACGGTCTCGAGTACATCAAGGGCGGCGTAAATGTACCGGGCAGCGTCGCTCGCCACGTTCTGGTTGTTGGTTCCGAGCGGCCAGTCAAAGCGTACGAACCCGACCCCAAGCGCTTTTACCAGTGCGGGCGTTGGTGTCAGTGCGAAGAAAATTTCGCCCCCTGGCTCGTGGCTATAGAGCACTACACGCTCGGCACTCTCTTTCATCATGCGAGCGTGGGCGACCGAAAGGTCTTGGTTCGCGAGCTTCATGGGCGACGGACGGACTTTCCAAACCCGGTCGGCGAATTTGAGTGCTTCCGCTACCGCTAAGTGAAACCTTTGGAGGTCAACCAGCAGGCGGTCAGAAAAGAGCTCGACATAGTGCTCGGTTGCCTTGGCAAGGAACTGCTCGAAAGAAGCATTCAGGTACTTAGCGAGATCGCGGGCCAGGGCTTCGTCGTGGCTGAGCGACCACCGGATTTGCGCAGGCAGTTTCGGGTTGGCCGCGAAATGCTTAGGGAATGTGAGGTAGTACTGGAAGCCAGTGTTGGCTTGATAGACCAGGTGGGGGACACCCGTTTTGCTTTGGCGCTTGGACATGATGGCATACCTTTTGGATTCACAGACGGACTGTGAGTAATCCAATGCCATCAAATCTGGGCTGAAACCCGCGTTCTAGACGGGTTTCAGTGTTGAATTGGTGGAGCCGGGGGGATTTGAACCCCCGTCCGCCAGCTCTCCACTGTCGGTACTACATGCGTAGCCAAATCTATTGAGTTAACTCCGCGCCGCCCGATTGGCAGGGTGCTTGGAGCGAGCTGCATGAGTTTTAGCCGTTACGTCTGCAGCGAACTTGGCGGCGATCCTGTTCTATCTGACAGTCATTTCGGGTTTACAGGCATCCCCTAGTGACCGCTGGCGCCGAAGCGACCAGATGAAGGTTAGGCGGCTAGCGCGTACCCTTCGTAGTTGTCGTCGTTGGCAACTATAAGTTTGCAACAGTGGATTTACGAGTTCTGTTACCAACTCGGCATGCACCTAGAGTTTTGTTACCGGCGTCGAATCCTAATCGGCCCCATGAAGCGAGTCGCAGCCTCATGTGCTGCGCAGTGTACGCCAGATGGCCTGGCTACGTCGAACACTTGCTAGTCTGAGTTGGGGGCGTTTCATCGGGTTTCAAGTGGTACGGCTGGAATCGGCAAGGACCACGCGGGTGGCCTTGCCTGGCGGGGCTTAGTTGCCGGCGCCCGAACCCGTGCCGGCCGAGCCGGTGCTGCCGGAGCTGCCTGGACCTTCGAGTTTCTGCAGAGCCTTGGTCGACTGGGCGATGCAGGTTTCGGTATCGCCGGACTGCTTGGCGTCGCGGGCCTTCTTGACCAGGTCCTGGATTTCATTGCGAGCAGGGTCGCCCAGGGTGGCTTTGTTGGTGGCCATGTTGTCATCGATCTCTTGCAGGTTGAGCTGGCAGAGGTCTTTGTCGGCGGCAAACACAGCAGGGCTGGCGATCAGGGCGGCTGCGGCAAATAGGGCAAATTTCTTCATGAGATCCTCCAGGGAGTTAACTTCCCGGCGGGCCTGCCAATGCGGCTGTTGCGCGGCGGCGCCGAGGCGAGTCGAGCCTCTGTGACTGCTGGGCTCATAAAGTCGGACTGCGGTTGCGCTCGAGCGTTTCATCGGTTCGATCAGCTGTGCCTGCGTTGATCCCCTTAGCTGGACGGCACGGTCGCTCTGGCCCGGCTGTTCCGGTTAACCAGGTAGACCAGGCCGTGGTAGTCGATGCCGCCATGCTGCGACAGGCCGATCTCGCAGGTTCGGCTGGTGGAGATACCCTCTTCGCATACCTGCACGGCGTCCCTCAGGCTGCGCAGCGCATGGGCGTTGAGCTCTGGCGTGGTGAAGCCCTTGTCGCCGGCGAAACCGCAACAATGAATGCCTTCGGGCACGATGACTTCTTTGGCGCAGCGCCGGGCGATGTCGATCAGCGCCTGGGCTTCGCCAAGGTGCTGGGTGCTGCAGGTGACATGCACGGCGATGGGGCCGGCCTGTGGCTCGAAGTCCAGCCGGTCGACCAGGTACGTGCGAATGAAGCGCACCGGGTCGAACACTTGCAGCCGCGTATCGCCCAGGTCCTGGACCAGGCGCAGGGTGCAGGGGCTGGTGTCGCAGTAGATCGGATCGAGTCCGCCGCGGCTGGCCTTGAGCAGGGCGTCGAGGGTCTCCTGGCGCTTGCGTTCGGCCTGCTCAGCGTAGCCTTTGGAGGCGAAGGGCTGACCGCAACAGAGATCGCTCAGCGCGTCGGGAAAGACCACCTGGAAGCCGGCCTTCTCCAGCAGCGCGCGGGTGGTGTCGAGCAGCGGTTCCTGCTCCTGGTCGCGCGCCGCCGGGCCCATGGCGCGCGAGACGCAGGCGGCGAGATAGACCACGCGTGGGCGTTCGTCCGCGGCGGCCGGCTTGGGCAGTTGCAGGCGTTGCAGGGGTTGTGGCGTCGCGGGCGTCCATTGCGGAACGCGCCCCTTGCTGGCCTTGCTGATCGCTGCGGAGGTTTTGCTCAGCAATCGCGTGCCCAGCATCAGATGGGCGCCGTTGGCCACGTGCAGCATGAACCGCGCGCCTTGCACGGCGGTGCCGAAATGCTCGGCCAGCCAGTCGGCCGTGCGGGTGTTGTCGGCGTGGCGCCCGCGCAGCTTGCGCACCAGATCGCCGGTGTTGATGCCCACCGGGCAGCGTTGGGCGCAGAGGCCGGTGGCCGCGCAGGTTTCGACGCCGTGGTAGTCGTACAGACGTTCGAGTTCGGCTGTGTCGATGCCGGCGCGCTTTTTCGCCTGGATGTCACGCCAGACGACGATGCGCTGGCGCGGCGTCAGGGTCAGGCCGTTGGATGGGCAGACCGGCTCGCAGAAGCCACACTCGATGCACTTGTCGACGATCTCGTCAGCCGCCGGCATGGGCTTGAGATGCTTGAGGTGGATCTGCGGATCTTCGCTAAGCACCACGTCCGGATTGAGGATGCCGCGCGGGTCGAGCAGGCGCTTGATCCGCCACATAAGCTGGTAGGCCTCGTGGCCCCATTCCAGCTCCACGAAGGGCGCCATGTTGCGGCCGGTGCCGTGCTCGGCTTTTAGGGCGCCGCCGAACTCCACTGCGACCAGCTGAGTGACGTCCTGCATAAAGGCCTCGTAGCGGGCGATCTGCTGCGGATCGTCGAAGCCCTGGGTGAAGACGAAGTGCAGATTGCCTTCCAGGGCATGGCCGAACAGGATCGCCTCGTGATAGGCGTGCTTGTCGAACAGCTGGATCAGGCGATTGACGCCCTCGGCCAGGCGTTCGATGGGGAAGGTCACGTCCTCGATGATGACCGTGGTGCCGGTCTGGCGCACTGCGCCGACGGCAGGGAAGGTGTCCTTGCGGATCTTCCACAGCTGATTGTAGACGGCCGGGTCTTCACTGAAATCGACCTGCTTTTCCACCGGGAAATGCGCGATCGACGCCATGATCTGGTTGATCTGCTCGTGCAGCAGCGACTGGCTGGCTGCACGCGACTCGATCAGCAGCGCGCAGGCGTTGGCCGACAGCGCCTTGACCCAGTCCGGCATGCCGGCCTTGTTTTCCACCGAGCGCAGGCTGCGGCGGTCGAGCAGTTCGACGGCCGAGACCGGCTGCTGCTTGAGCACGGGCACGGCGAGGCAGCAGCTTTCCACGTCGGGGAAGACCACCAGCGCGCTGGCCTTGTGCGGGTGGTCCGGCACGGTGTGGTAGGTCACCGCGCTGATGAAGCCGAGGGTGCCTTCGGAGCCGACCATCAGGTGGTTGAGGATATCGAGCGGGTCGTCGTAGTCGACCAGCGCGTTGAGCGAAAAGCCGGTGGTGTTCTTCAGGCGGTACTTGTGGCGAATCTTCGCGGCGAGCTCGGCGTTGGCGCGGGTCGTGCGGCCCAGTTCGGCGAGCCCGTCGAGCAGTGCGCTGTGGCTCCGGCGGAAGGCGTCCACGCTGGCGGCGTCCTCGCTGTCGACCACGCTGCCGTCGGCCAGCACCAGGCGCAGGCCAGCGAGGGTCTTGTAGCTGTTCTGCGCGGTGCCGCAGCACATGCCGCTGGAGTTGTTGGCGACGATGCCGCCGATCTTGGCCGCATTGATCGAGGCCGGGTCCGGGCCGATCTTGCGCTGCATGGGCGCCAGGATCGCGTTGGCGTTGGCGCCGATGACGCCCGGCTGCAGACGAATCTGCTCGCCGCCATTACGTATCTCGCGGCCGTTCCAGTTGTCGCCGAGCACGATCAGGACCGAATCGGAGATCGCCTGGCCGGAGAGGCTGGTACCCGCGGCGCGAAAGGTCACCGGTACGCGCTGGGCATGGGCCAATTCGAGCAGGCCGACCACTTCCGCCTCGGATTCGACGCGCACCACCAGCTTGGGGATCAGCCGGTAGAAGCTGGCATCGGTGCCGAACGCCAGCGTCGAGAGGGGATCGTCGAAGCGCCGTTCGGCGGGGATCAGCCTCTGGACGCCAGCGAGAAAGTCGGACGGAAGGGCAGGCGCATTCATGTCAGGCTCCGGAAGGAAAGGCGGGCCGCGCGGGCAGGTCGCGCGGCCGGTTCAGGGCGGCGAGGCTCAGTCGACGAGGCGAGTGGTCTGGTACTGGTCGATCTCGCGAACCAGCGAGTCGGTGGTGATCTCGCTGATCGACTTGGCGCCGGTAAGAACCATCGCCACGCGCATTTCCTTCTCGATCAGGTCGAGCAGGTTGCTGACCCCGGCTTCGCCGTCGGCTGCCAGGGCGTATGCGAATGCGCGGCCGAGCATGACCGTGTCCGCGCCGAGGGCAATCATGCGGACCACGTCCAGACCGCTGCGGATCCCGGAGTCGGCGAGGATCTTCAGGTCACCTTTGACCGCATCGGCGATCGCCGGCATGGCCCGGGCGCTGGACAGCACGCCGTCGAGCTGACGGCCGCCGTGGTTGGAGACGATGATGCCGTCCGCGCCGAAGGTCACGGCGTCGCGGGCATCATCGGCATCGAGGATGCCTTTGATCACCATTGGGCCATCCCAGAATTCGCGGATCCACTCCAGGTCCTTCCAGGAGATCGACGGGTCGAAGTTGGCGGCGAGCCAGCCGATGTAGTCCTCGAGCCCCGTGGTGTGGCCGCGGTAGGTGGTGATGTTGCCAAGGTCGTGCGGCTTGCCATGCAGTCCGACGTCCCAGGCCCAGAAGGGGTGCGTCATGGCTTGCAGGATGCGGCGCACGTTGGCGTTCGGGCCGCTCATGCCCGAATGTGCGTCGCGGTAGCGCGCGCCGGGAGTCGGCATGTCGACGGTGAAGACCAGGGTGGTCACGCCGGCAGCCTTGGCCCGCTCCAGCGCGTTCTTCATGAAGCCGCGGTCCTTGAGCACATAGAGCTGGAACCACATCGGACGCTTGATCGCCGGTGCCACTTCTTCAATCGGGCAGACCGACACGGTGGACAGGGTGAAGGGAATGCCTTTCTTGTCGGCAGCGCGTGCGGCCTGGACTTCACCGCGACGGGCGAGCATGCCGGTCAGGCCGACCGGGGCAAGGGCCACCGGCATGGACAGGGTTTCGCCGAACAGCTGAGTTTGCAGGCTGAGTTCGGACATGTTGCGCAGCACGCGTTGACGCAACGCGATGCTGGCCAGGTCCTCAACGTTGCGCCGCAACGTGTATTCGGCATAGGCGCCGCCGTCGACGTAGTGGAACAGGAAGGGGGGCAGCTTGCGTTTTGCGGCGGCGCGGTAGTCCGTTGAGGCAGAGATGATCATCGTGTGTGTTCTCACCGAGTGAACCGAAGTACGTCTCGTGCGGCGGGCGCCGACGAGGCTGGCGGGCCGGGCGGCCCTGGGTGGCGCCGCCGGCTCGGAGGAGATTTCAGCTGCCGGTGCCCGGGATGCCCGGGCACCGGGTTAGTGCATCAGACGCCGACCAGCGGGTCGGTCACGCCCATCACGTAGATCGCCACCAGGCCGATGACGCCGGTGAAGAGCACGTAGTACAGCGTAGGCCAAACGGTTTTGCGCAGGGTGATCCCTTCGCGACCGAGCAGGCCCACGGTGGCAGACGCGGCGACCACGTTGTGGATCGCGACCATGTTGCCGGCGGCGGCGCCGACGGCCTGGATCGCCACCACCATTGCCCCGGAAATGCCCAGCGACTGCGCCACGCCAAACTGGAACTGGCTGAACATCATGTTGCTCACGGTGTTCGAGCCGGCCAGGAAGGCGCCCAGCGCGCCGACCGACGGCGCCAGCAGGGGATAGATGCCGCCCACGCTGTCGGCCACGTAGCGGGCCATGGCGATTGGCATGCTCGGCAGGTCGCCGGCGTTGACGCCCGAGTTGATCAGGATGCGCACCATGGGCACGGTGAACAACAGCACGAAGCCGGCGCTGAGCAATACGCTGCCCGATTCCTTCACCGCGGCCTTCAGCTCGCCGGCCCGCATGCCATGCAGGAAAAAGGTGATCAGGACCACCGCGACAAGAATGCCACCCGGCAGGTACAGCGGCTCGATGCTGGCGCTGACCCCGGTTTCGCCGAGGATGTTGGCGAAGCCGATGGAAAAGGATTTCAGCGCCGCCGTGACCTGCGGGAACACGCGGCTGATGACCAGGATCGCGCCGACCAGGACGTAGGGCAGCCAGGCGCGCAGGGCGCTCATCGGGCGGGCCGCGAGGTCGTCGAGCTTCATCTCGATGGTGCCGATCCACTCGGCGGGCCAATCCTTAGCGTCAGCGAAGTCCCAGGTGGACGAGGGCGTCAGGAAGTTGAAGCGCGCTGCGGTAGTGACGATGGCCAGACCGACCAGGCCGCCGAGCAGGGACGGAAATTCCGGACCCAGGAACACGCCGGTGAGGACATAGGGCAGGGTGAAGGCGAGCCCCGAGAACAGGGCGAAGGGCAGCACCTCGAAGCCTGCACGCCAGCTTTTTTCTTTGCCGAAGAAGCGCGTCAGCATCAGGACCATGACCAACGGCATGACGGTGCCGACGATGGCGTGGGTGATCGCAACGCTGCTGGTGATCTGCTGCAGAAACGCCGGCCAGCTGGAGCCCTGGGCAACCAGTTGCGCACCGAGGGTGGCGGTGTCCAGGCCGCTGTTCACGCCCACTACGATCGGTGTGCCGACCGCGCCGAAGGACACCGGCGTGCTCTGAACGAGCATGCCCATCAGCACCGCGGCCATGGCCGGGAAGCCGACGGCGACCAGCAGCGGCGCGGCAATGGCGGCCGGCGTGCCGAAGCCCGAGGCACCCTCGATAAAGCAGCCGAACAGCCAGGCGATGATGATTGCCTGAATCCGGCGGTCCGGGCTGATGGTGGTGAACCCTGCGCGAATGGCGGTAATGCCACCGGAATGCTTGAGCGTATTGAGCAGCAGGATCGCGCCAAAGATGATCCACAGCAGGCCCAGGGTGATGACCAGCCCCTGCAGGGTGGACGCGATGATCCGGGTGACGCTCATGTCCCAGACGAACAGGCCGATCGCGGCTGTGAACAGGAACACTACCGGCATGGCACGGCTGGCGGGCCAGCGTAGGCCGATCAGCAGGACGGCGGCGAGCAGAATCGGGGTAAAGGCAAACAGGGCGAGCAGTCCGTTAGACATTTCAGGCTCCCATGACCGGAATGTGCGAATGGGGGCCCGACAGGACCGGTGGCAAGCAGATGATCGGAGACCGCATCAGGTAGTCCTCTTCTTGTTGGATGCTTCGCGTGTAAAGTGGTATTACCAATTTATGGAGAAGCTCGGCCAGCGTAAGAGGTCCATTGCCGCCGCGTCAATTAGCTCCCTATAGACTTTGGTCGCGGATGCGTGGCTTGCGGTAGGGTGGGCGGCTGGCTACGCTGACGCCTTGCCAATAGTGGTCAAACCAATCGTGAGGCGGCATGGAAGTTGGAATGGTGCGTCAGCGGCGGCTGGCTGACACGATCGTCGAGCAGCTCGAAACGATGATTCTCGAAGGCACCTTGAAGGCCGGCGAGCGGCTGCCCGCCGAGCGGGTGCTGGCCGAACAGTTCGGTGTGTCGCGCCCATCACTGCGAGAAGCGATCC
>DDKB01000007.1 GCA_002339675.1 Stutzerimonas stutzeri | reverse complement strand
TCAGGCCGTCGCTAACCGGCCACTAGCGGCCTGTCGTAAGCGGCGTAATCTGTAGACGAGCCACCGATACTGCGCACAAGCGAAACGCTCCAGCTGCTCGATTGAGGCCATCTGGGTAAGGCGTTTACGTCGGGACTAGTCATGCTTCCGCAGTCAGCGGCGAGGTAGTCCCTGAGCTCACTGGAGCCCAGGGTTTCGAAGCAGGCCGTCTTCAGCGTCTTCCTCGATGAATTGACTCTCAAGCCAGCCTTAGCCGCGCTGAGATAAGATCGTCTCGAGCAAACCAGGAAATCGATTGTTCAAATCATCCCTGCGCAACGAGTTCATATGGGTCGTGCCGATGGTTTGGGTTTGGACCAACCCGGCATCTCGCAGCACCCTGAAGTGATGGGACATGGTGGACTTTGGTCGGCCACCGTCCAATTCGCCACAGCTGGCTTCGCCCAGTTCGGCAAGGCGTCGGACGATCTCCAGGCGCACAGGATCGCTCAAGGCGTATAGCAGACGCTCGAGGACGAATTCAGTGACGGGAGGGTGTTTGTAGGGGCGCATGAACGAAGCATACACGGGTTTGCTCTATCTCCATAGTTCGAATACTATCGAATTAACGTAATAGACAACCCTCGGAGAAACCAATGTCTGCGCTGTTCCAACCCTTCACGCTTAAAGACGTCACGCTTCGCAACCGTATTGCGATTCCCCCTATGTGCATGTACTCGTCAAACGATGGCCTGATCAACG
The DNA here is from genome assembly GCA_002339675.1 of Stutzerimonas stutzeri. Classification (GTDB taxonomy): domain Bacteria; phylum Pseudomonadota; class Gammaproteobacteria; order Pseudomonadales; family Pseudomonadaceae; genus Stutzerimonas; species Stutzerimonas stutzeri_O. Next base: position 9,507 of record DDKB01000007.1, on the reverse strand, counting down.
AGTGGCACAGTGTTCACTACGCCTCCCTTGCGCGTGGCGGGGCGGGGTTGGTGATTGTCGAAGCAACCGCTGTAGCGCCAGAAGGGCGGATCACTCCTGGCTGTGCGGGTATTTGGAACGATGAGCTGGCCCAGGCCTTCGTACCGGTGGTGCAGTCGATCAAGGCAGCCGGCTCGGTCCCCGGCCTGCAGATCGCCCACGCCGGTCGCAAGGCAAGCGCAAACCGTCCATGGGAAGGCGATGACCACATCGCTGAAGATGACGCCCGTGGCTGGCAGACCATCGCTCCATCGGCCATAGCTTTTGGCGGTCACTTGGCCAAGCAGCCGCAAGCCATGACGCTGGAAGACATTGCCCGTGTGCGTGAGGATTTCGTCGCAGCCGCTCGCCGTGCGCGTGACGCTGGCTTCGAGTGGCTGGAGCTGCATTTCGCCCATGGTTATCTGGCCCAGTCGTTCCTTTCCGAACACTCCAACCATCGCGATGACGCCTACGGCGGCAGTTTCGACAACCGTAGCCGCTTCCTGCTTGAAACGCTGGCGGCTGTTCGTGAGGTTTGGCCGGAGCACCTGCCGCTAACCGCTCGTCTAGGGGTTATCGAATACGACGGCCGGGACGAACAGACGCTGACCGAGGCTATCGAACTGACACGTCGCTTCAAAGATGGTGGCCTGGATCTGCTGAGCGTCAGCATTGGTTTCACCATCGCTGAAACCAACATTCCCTGGGCGCCTGGCTTCATGGGCGAAGTTGCCCAGCGCGTGAAGCGTGAGGCGGGGATACCAGTGGCTTCGGCATGGGGCTTCGGCACGCCAAGCGTTGCCGAAGAAGCGGTCAAGAGCGGTCACCTGGACTTGGCGATGATTGGGCGAGCACATCTGGCCAATCCAAATTGGTCCTATCTTGCCGCCCAAGAGCTGGGCGTAGAGCGTGCGTCCTGGACCTTGCCGGCTCCCTATGCCCACTGGCTTGAACGCTACAAGTGATCCGTCGGGGCGAAGACGGCCGTCATGGCCTAATCGCCCGCTGCCTCAGCGCCGATGTGCGCTGGTGGCTACCTGGCTGGGCCGCTCATGGCTCGGCCCTTCCGATAGATAGCTGAGGATTACGCTATGTCTCGCGTCATACGCTTTCATCGCACCGGTGGACCGGAGGTTCTCCAGATCGACGAGATCGACGTGCCGGCTCCCGGCGCGAACGAGGTTCAAATCAACGTCAGGGCGCTCGGCATCAACCGGGCTGAAGTGATGTACCGCACAGGCCAGTACGTCATCGAACCGACGTTTCCCGCCATGCTGGGCTATGAAGCGGCTGGGACCGTATCTGCAGTGGGTCCCGGTGTGGTCGGCTTCGCTGTTGGCGATGCGGTCAGCGTAGTGCCCGCGTTCTCCTTTGACGAATACGGCTTGTACGGTGAATTGGTCAACGCGCCGGCTCACGCGGTGGTCAAACACCCGGAAGCGCTTTCTTTCACGGAAGCAGCGGCGACCTGGATGAAGTTTGTCACTGCCTATGGCGCACTGATCGAGCTTGGTGGGCTGCAGGCCGGCGAGACGGTGCTAATCCGTGCGGCGTCCAGCAGCGTGGGGCTTGCCGCTATCCAGATTGCGAACATGGTGGGCGCCGTTCCTGTCGCGCTGACCCGCACCAGCGACAAGCGCGAGGCCTTACTTCAGGCCGGGGCGGCGGCAGTCATTGCGACGCAGGAGCAGGACATGGTGGCCGAGGTCATGACGATGACTCATGGCAAAGGCGCTCGCATGGCCTTCGATCCCGTTGGCGGGCCCGAAGTGGCCTTGGTGCTCAAGGCACTGGCGAACCACGGCATCTTCTTCCAGTACGGCGCTTTGGACACTCGGGATATCCCTGTGTCGGTCATGGACCTGCTCGGCAAGCATCTGACGCTGCGTGGTTATCAGCTGTTCGAGATCACCCAGGATCAAGAAAAACTCGAACGGGCCAAGCACTTCATCAACGAAGGGCTCGCCTCTGGGCAGCTGCAGCCGGTAATCGACCGTACATTCAGCTTCGACGAGATGGCCGAGGCTCACCGGTACATGGAATCGAATGCCCAGGTGGGCAAGATTGTTGTAACGCTTTAAACCACGTGCAGGTCTTCGCGGCATGGCCGGTAGGGTCACTGTCGATAAGCCCATGCCAGCTCGATGCGTCTCTCACACATGCACAGACAGGAGGTTCGATGACCACCCCACTCACACTGGTTGCCACATTGGTCGCCAAGGCCGGCTCCGAAGATGAGCTCCAGCAGACGCTGCAGGATCTGCAAGGCGCAAGTCGCGCCGAAGCAGACTGCATCCAATACGACTTTCATAAAGATGCAGAACAGCCTCGCACCTTCCATATGGTTGAGCAGTGGCGAGACGAAGCGGCGCTGACTGCGCACGAGGCCACCCCGCATTTCCAGGCAGCGCTGCCCGTCATCGAACGCGCCGCCGAAAAATTCTCCGTCATGAAAATGTACCGCGTCTCCTGAGGAGCTCCGAATGAAAGCCATTGCACACTTCAAATGTCTGCCTGTTGAGAACCCTGACGCCCTCGTGGAGATCGATCTACCCGAGCCAGTGCCGGGGCCGCGCGACCTGCTGGTAGAAGTCAAGGCCGTATCGGTCAACCCGGTCGATACCAAAGTCCGCCAGGGCTACGTGCCGCATACAGACGAAACACAGCCGCGCATCCTCGGTTGGGACGCTGCCGGCGTGGTCAAGTCGGTCGGTTCCGACGTAACGCTGTTCAAGCCCGGTGACAAGGTGTGGTACGCCGGGTCGCTGATCCGCCCGGGCAGCAACAGTGAGTTGCAGCTGGTAGACGAGCGCATTGTCGGATCGATGCCACAGTCGCTGGAGTTCGCCCAGGCCGCGGCGCTTCCCCTGACGTCTCTGACCGCTTGGGAATTGCTATTTGATCGCCTCGGCGTAGCGCGCGACACCACCGACCGTGGCGAAACGCTGCTGATCATTGGCGCTGCAGGCGGGGTGGGTTCAATCATGACTCAGCTGGCGCGTCAGTTGACCGGCCTGACCGTCATTGGTACGGCTTCGCGCCCTGAAACCCAGGCCTGGGTCACCGAACTCGGCGCCCATTACGTGATCGATCACACCAAGCCACTGAGCGAAGAGCTCAAGCGCATCGGCCTTCCGCAGGTCAGCTACGTCGCAAGCCTGACGCAGACCGATCGGCATTACGAGCAGATCATCGAGTCACTGAAGCCACAGGGCAGGTTGGGCCTGATCGATGACCCGGCCACGCTGGACGTCGTACCGCTCAAACGCAAGAGCCTGTCGCTGCACTGGGAGCTGATGTACACGCGCTCGCTGTACGAGACCGAGGACATGCAGGAGCAGCACAACATCCTCAATGAAGTGGCCCGCCAGATCGATGCGGGTGTGTTGCGCACCACCGTTGGCGAAAACTACGGGCGTATCAGCGCCGAAAACCTACGTCGCGCCCATGCCTTGCTGGAGAGCGGCAAGGCAAAGGGCAAGATCGTTCTGGAGGGCTTCTGACGGTATCTGGCTACCGGCTCATGCGGTAGGTAGCCAATGCTGGATTCAAGAGTAGCGCCCATGAGCGATTCAGTGAGCGCCTTGAAATGCCTCCTATTGAGATCGTCTCGCAAGACCATCACCCAGCCGTCAACGACTTCATCCGAAACGTCCAACTAATAGGAAAGGTGTGAGTGCCATACATGGCAGGATCAAGACCAATGACCTTCACCCAGGCTTCAACGATACGAGCGTATTGTCGAGTGGATAGGTGTTCAGAGGCGTGCAGCCGGCTCGGGAACAGGTAGTCCTCGCTGCGGAGCAGTGCCCGGTGGATCCAAGTTTCGAGAGCCGTCCTTGTTTGCTCTGTGATCTCAAACTGAACTGGTCTCTGGGTTTTCTTTTGCATCACGATGGCTCGCGATGCAACGTGCTTACCATGGGCAACATCACGAACACGGAGCCTGGTTAAGTCACAGGCTCGCAGCTTACTGTCGATGGCTAAGTCGAAGAGCGCTAGATCTCGGGTCTTGTCGGCGATTTGCAGCCGCACCCGGATCGCCCAGATATCTCTAAGGCGGGGCGGGGCTTTCTGCCCGACCAATTTTCCTTTGTTCCAAGGCTGATGGCTGTAGGTAGTAATTGTGTTCATGGGGTTGTCCTCCGCGTACGGGAAGACAAGGATGGTTAGCCAGGGCAAGGGGCGCTAACCGGCCAAAAGCAGTCCTTGAGAGCGATCGACCTGAAGCAGATGGTGTCCACCCGTGTAGCTGGACGGGCTGACCTATGCAGTTCGCTTGCAGCGCTGGCTGTATGCAACATACCGTTTAGCGGGGCGGGGATTGGAAACCTCGTCTCGGCACATGATTTGCTGCCCCTCAATGTCCGCTGGCTTCTTGACGACTCGTACCCCTGAGACTTCCTAGTCACTAGTGACGGTTTTGGTTGATAACGTGAAACCGCCACTCGGTTAGATTCGCATGGTGCAAAACTATCGCTACGCGGATACCTACGCCTGTGGCGGGGCGTCCAGATCTTCCGTGGCTCATATTGTCATTCGATGCTGGAGCGCGGTTGCGATGCTCAATGAAATGCTGCGACGTGATCGTGAATCATCAGCCATGGCACCGTGGTGGGTTCTCCTTAAAGCGAAGAAGTTTCAAATGCGCCAGCTTCTAGTGTGCGGCTTGCTAAGTTGCCTGGCTTTCGCTGCGCCGGCAGAGGTTATGTCACCGGCGCAATTGCACTTTCTGGAAGTAAACGCTGCTGAACCTGAAGCTACCCAGTCCTGGAGGCGGGGCGTGTACATTTGGGATAGCCGTGCGTTGCTCAATCCTGCTACTCGAACCGACGAGCTGTCTCGCCTGGACCGCACGGGCATCCAACGTCTATATATCGGGCTGAGCGCCGAGCAATTAGCGCAACCGGAAGTTGTGCGGACGCTCGATGCGGTTGCCATAACGCTCAGAAAACGTGGCTTCGAGCCTGTGCTGCTTTTGGGTGATCCAGACTGGATGGCGCCTGAGCACCGCGCTTCGCTGATCGCCATCATTTCGAAATTGAAGTCTGTGTCGTTCTCAGCACTTCATCTGGATCTGGAAGTTGAGCAGCGTGGCTGGCCGGTTCCGGCGAAACATGTGCGTGAATGGCTGGACACGCTAAAGCATGTGGCAGCCGCTAGTCCTTGGCCTGTCGAAATATCGAGCCATTACCGCTGGTTTACTGAGGAGATGGGTGGCTTTCCTTGCGCTCCGTGTGAGCTACCTTCCATCGGTGTTAGTAAGGTGAGTTTGATGATCTACACCCGCAGTGCTGAACGCAGCGCCCAGCTCACGGAGAAAATCGCTCAGCGCTGGCCGGCCGTGCGCTTTCGACTCGCGCAGAGCATAGAGCCTCAGCTTGCGCCTGAAGAAACCTGGGGCGGCGCAGCACAGGCTCTACTTCAAGAGCAGGACAGCTTTTGGCGGGCTAGGCTGCAGCCTTTGGCTGTAGGGGGTATCGACTGGCAAGAGTGGGAATATTATCCAACCGGCCAACAACTATGAAAATCTATTGCTAATAAACGAAACAGCTACGATCCGGAAGCAGCAGGAGCCGGTTGCCGCTCTAACGTTTCCTGCCTCGCATTGCTCCAAGATGCTAATTTTCTACCTGCACCGACGAGGTCTTCGTGCCGTTCGTAAACAAGCCTGCCATCTTGGCACGTTTCATCGCCATTATAGTTCTTGTCAGTTTGCTGATTGTTGCCGTTACCGCTTTTATCGAGCGAAACACATTTGATCGCTTAGATGATCTAAACGGGCCCACTGAAGTGAGCCATATCTCTGACCAGGGGCGTTCCGACTGGAATCGCTTTGCCAGCGGAGAGCCTTCTCGTCTTGCAATCTTGTTGACCGATAAGGATTCCGCTTGGCTCGGCCTGGCGCATGGCCTCAAAAGTATCGGCGTGCCGTTCACTATTACCGATGACGTCGCCGAGGCTACTCGTCATAACGTCGTCCTCGTGTATCCGTTGCTTTCGGGACGCACCCTTGACGATGCTGGGCGCACAGCGCTGCGCCGCCACGTGGAAGCAGGACGGACTCTAATAGCCACACAAGTGCTGGGTGGCGGACTACACGATCTGTTTGGCTTCGAAACGACTTTGGAATCGCGAGCTCACCACAGTATCACCTTCGAACAAGCGCCAGCCCTTGGCTGGATCAGCGATCCCCATGAAAAGACAGTACTGCTTGGCCAGCCTGATCTGCCGACAAGTTGGATCGGCACGCAAACGTATGTGAATGCGCAGCAGGTTTTGGCCAGGTTCGAAGACGGATCCGCCGCTTTGGTCAGAGGAGACAACAAGGCAGGCGGCAGCGCATATGCGTTGGGTTTTGACCTCGGCTTTTTCATCATGCGAGCGCACAACGATCGTAATGACCAAGGCTACCGGGCCTATGCCAATGGTTATGAGCCCTCCGTCGACGTATGGCTGCGCTGGCTCAGGGCTGTCTATCGCCAGCACGAACCGCTAGCCGTCACGATTGGCTCTGTGCCACAAGGCCAACGCCTGGCTGCGGTCGTGACGTTTGATGTGGATTACGTCAAGTCGATGGGCAATCTACTTGCCTATCGGGACTTGCTCGTGCGGGAAGGAATACCGGCAACCTTTTTCCTACAAACAAAATACTACCGCGACTTTCAGGACGAAGGTTTTTTCAACGACCGTACGCTTGCTGCGATGGATGCCTTGGTGGCGGCTGGTATGGAGATAGCCAGCCACTCTGTTAGCCATTCCGACATTTACGCCTCGCTTCAGCTTGGTGATGGGAGCGAGCAATATCCGACCTATCAGCCGAGGGTTAAGGCTCTTGGCGATACGCAAGGTGCGACGGTGATGGGCGAGCTTAGGGTGAGCCGCTTTTTGTTGGAGCAACTGACCGGTCGCTCGGTGGTCTCGTTCCGTCCCGGCTATCTAGCAACACCGCCTCGCCTCCCTGAGGCTCTGGCCGCATCGGGCTATCGCTTTTCGAGTTCAGCAACTGCAGGGAACCTCACCACACACTTACCGTTTCGCACAAACACGCAACGGATGTATAGCGATGAAACGACAGTGTTTGAGTTTCCAATTGCGATTGAAGATGAGATACCGCCGATTATGGATCAGCGAGTCGAGGAGGCGGTTGAGCTGGCCGAGAAGCTTGCCCGATATGGCGCAAGTTACGTGATGCTGCTTCACCCGAATGAAGTTGACCATAAGTACCGCTTCTTGGAGCAGATCCTTCCTCGACTCAAACCATTCGCCTGGTTTGGAACCATGAACCAGTACGGCAGCTGGTGGGCTGCACGCGATAAAGTCGAGGTCGATGTGCTGGCGCAACGCGGTCAAATTGTGCTCAACGTCCAAGCGCAAGAGCCTATTAAAGATCTGGTATTTGAGTTGCCAACTGGCCTGCGGCCGGTCTCTGGCAGCGCCATGCAAAAGCTATCCGATGGGCGATGGCTGTTCCGCGATATTCCCGCCGGCACGATTATGATTGACTTACATCACTAAAGACGCAGGAAATCCAGGTGTCGCTTTCAGAGGGCGGCTGCACTAAATATCAGGAGTCGGCTGCACTACCTGATTGTAAGGCAGCATATAGGGCAGTCTTGCCTACCTTGAGCAGTGTTGCGGCCTCGCGGACGTTCAGCTCGTTGGCAATGTGTTCCCGCACACGCTGCAACTTGTCGGCGGTGACGACAGGTTTACGCCCGCCCTTTAGCTCGAGTGCAGCGGCAGACAACCCAGCTTTGGTGCGCTCGCAGATCAGGTCACGCTCGAACTGGCCCAGCGCGCCGAACACGTGGAAGATGAGCCGCCCGCCCGGCGATTGGATATACTAAACGTATGGAATCCTTCGCACGTCGCCATTTCTTAGGCTTGGAAGTCGCCCGCCTCGATTGCGGTGGACATTACTTTGCGCCGCACTTTCACGACGAGTTCGTCCTTAGTGTCAATGTGCGCGGCCATGAACGGATCAAACTCGACAGGAAATCGCTTGAGGCGGGCGAAGGGGAAATCACGCTCTACAACCCGGCGCAGATCCAAAGCTCCCAAGCTGTCAGCGGCGAATGGGAATTCTTTAGTCTCTACGTCGATCCCATCTTTCTTGCGGATGCCTTCGACCTATCGCCGGAAACGGTCTTTGACCGACCTATCCTCACGCATGGCGGTGCCGCACTCCGCATGAAGGCTGCGATTGCCTATGCGCTCGACACGGACGTTTCCGAGGCCGAGGCATTGGAGCGTCTGGTGCAGACTCTAGATGATCTTCTAACTCTGGCGGGATCGCGGCGGGCCACTGTTTCTCGGCATATACCGCTCACGCTCCGGCGAGTTGCCAATTGTCTGACTGATCTTGCCCCAATGCCAACACTTGCGGAACTGTCGGCCGAGGTTGATTTGACACCAGTGCAACTCGTGCGAGCCTTCACCCGCGCCTATGGATTACCGCCGTTCGCTTGGGCCTTAAATCGCAGGTTGAATGAAGCGCGCGTTCGCGTGCTGAAAGGCGACAAAATCGCCAATATTGCAGCAGATCTCGGCTTTGCGGATCAGGCGCATCTGACGCGCCGCTTTCGCGCGCAATATGGCGTTCCTCCCGGTCGGTGGCGAAAGGGCTGAAATCACGTTCAAGACGATAGGTGAGGCAATCGTTATAAGCTACGCTCAATCTTGATTGAGCACCATGATGACTGAACTCTTCATCTATGCTTTTGTCCTTGGTTTACTTTTTAACGCCATGCCGGGCGCGATCTTCACGGAGAGTCTCCGCCGGGGGATGCGGGGAGGGTTTCGCCCTGCTCTGGACGTGCAGATCGGATCGCTTGCAGGCGATTTCATTTGGGCTGTTCTGGGCCTGCTCGGGGCCGCGGCGCTTTTCACGATACCCTATGTCGAAAAGCCTCTTGCCATCGTTGGCGCCATCCTTCTCGGCTGGATCGCATGGCAGGCGCTGCTTGATGGGCTGTCGCCCATGCCTACCTTTGATCCTTCCTCATCTACCGTTGGTGGGCGATCAGCGGTCACGACCGGAGCCGCACTGTCACTCACCAATCCTCAGAATATTACCTACTGGACGGGGCTCGGCGGGACCATCACCGCGCTAGGCGTTGCCAATCCCGGCTGGACGGCATTCGCCGTGTTCCTTGTGGGCTTCATGGCGTCCTCGGTGCTGTGGTGCTTCATCTGTGCCGGAGCTATCGCATGGACCCGCCGCTTCATCGGGCCTCGAACGTGGACGATCCTCAACATAGGCTGTGCTGTCGGAATCGCCTATTTCGCAGGGCTGGTATTGTTCCGGACGCTCGGTTGAACACTCGATAGTGGGGTTTGGGGAGCAATGGAACAGAAGTGCACTTAAGCCCTACCACCTGCGCTCGGTGCCTTCTTCCCAGGCGTCCATCTCGACAAAACAGTTGCGCATGTCGGACGAGGTTGAGGATAGCGACTGCTAATGGCCCAGAGTGTGTAAAAACG
>DDKB01000013.1 GCA_002339675.1 Stutzerimonas stutzeri | reverse complement strand
AGGACAAGCATGGCTAGCCAGAAAAATGGTCGCTAACCGGCCAGAAGCGGAAGCTGGCGACAGTGCATCGGGTGCCATGTTGTAGCCATCTGTCGATGGCAGCTTGCTGCAGACTGGTTTGTAGCACCTGTTGACAGCCTGCTGCCCCAGATTGATTAATAGCGGCAGATGAAAGCGCTTTACCGACTTGCCTTAACGTTAGAGAAGAGATTGAAGGCAAACTCGGGCTTTCTTGCGGCCTCTCCGCATGCTCTAACCACTCCAATTTGAATGGATGGTTTTCGCATGCCTGTTCGTCAGACATATCTATGCCTGTTAATCCTCGGAACCGCGTTCTGGGGGATTTCGTTTGCCTTCACCAAAGTGGGTGTTGCGGACGGGTCACCCTTCGTATTCCTGGGGTACAAGTTCGCACTCGCTACGCTAGTGCTTTGCGTGATCTTTTTCAGACGGCTGAAACTGATCAACAAAGAAACGCTCCTGGCCGGCGTGGCCATAGGTCTACCCTTGTGTTTGGGTAACATTTTCCAGACTGTCGGGCTTCAGCACACCAGCATCACCAACACCGCCTTCATCACTGGCCTGGATGTATTGCTCATCCCGGTCTTCAAGTGGGCTCTCTTTCGGAAGCGCGTCGAGCCTCGAATCTGGCTCTGCTGCGCCGTCGCGCTGACAGGGCTCTATCTGATCGTTACGAGGGCCGGGCTTACTCTGAATCCAGGTGACATCTGGATCATGTGCTGTGCAGTCTTTTTTGCCGCATATGTGCTCACGGTTGGCTTCTTCTCGCATAAGTACGACTCGATGCTTACGGTCATCACTGCGCTGGCTACCTGCGCTACTGGATGCCTTTTTGCTGCACTTTTCGACGCTAGGGCCGAATGGGCCCCAATGGATTCCTCCTTCTGGGAAGGAGTTCTGTTCTGCGCGTTGCTCGCCACAGCCTTCATGTACGCGGTTCAGAGTGCTGCGCAGAAGTATCTCGAAGAAGAAAAAGTAGCCCTGACCTACCTGTTCGAGCCCATCTTCGCAGCATTCGCGGGAGCGATGCTCCTTGGCGAAACCTTGGATGGAAGAACCCTGGCCGGTGCAGCTCTCATCTTTTCAGCTCTGCTGATCGCCGAGATTGATGTACCCAAGTTCTTATCCCGCCTGCTGCGCGCCCTGTTTGCCCCGTGGGCTAGGCGCCAATGAGTATTTGGATGGAATTCTGTGGAGGCTTTGGTCGGTAGCTGCCGGAGGCAGCATTTGGCCGGTTGCAGCCGGTCAGACGTCTAGCTCGGTCTGTTACATCAGCGTAGGTTCTGAACCCTTTCGAGATGAAACGCATGGTAAAGATAGCCGGTGCAGGCAGCAGATCTACGATCTGCCTTCCACCGCGCGGAAGGTCAGCTTGCGAAGTATTTATTCCTTTACCTCACCACCCGAGGTGCGTAGTGATCGCTTAGTGCGGCCTCGTACCGCCCTAAGCAAATTTCGCAAATTTATTTAGGTAAATTACTCAGAACCCAGACGTTGAGAGCTTGCCGCAGTTCTTCATTCATATTTGAGTATGCCTGCTGCAGCATAGCTATTAGTCTTTCTTTATCAGACATTTTGGGTAGCCAATCATCAATGCATAGATGATCCACATTACGCCCAATGCGGATTGCAGCGATAACTAGGTCCGCTACAGCTCGTGTGTGGTTTGCAGAGTATGCCGCATCGCCTACGAATTCTATATCCAAGCTCTTTAACAGCTTAGAGCATTCGAACACACCGACATCACCTAGAAAGGCTGTCGTATCTATTTCGCAACCCAAGCCACATATGAAGCCAGTTGAACGTCTAGACCTCTGTACAAAGAAAGTTTGTAGGAAGTGCCAGTCCCCAGTTCCTGCGGCAGACGGAAGGTTTAGAGCGGCAATCCCACTGAGATACCTGTTCCGCGTGGTTTGAGGGATAACAATGCTAGACATAAGATCGAATCCATCACTAGCGTCATGTTCTGATCAATGAAGCCTTGCGCAGCATAAGACTATGATTGGTATACGCCTCACTGCATCCGGCGAGAGTGAGTACACGACGATTTCATAAGCCCCGCATATTGCTCTTATCATTCACTGAGCTAATAGGAGCAGAGTCATCTAGAAAGATTATTTTGCCAATAAATTCATGCATTTTCTCAAAGCTCCCAAAGAGAAGATGTAACACCCTCAAACTAACAGAAAGCTCATCTTCTAATGAATTGAATTTGGTACCAATTAAGCTTCGCTGGATATCCGAAATAGCTCGTTTTTTTAATTCTAGTAGATAATTCTTGTCATATCCAAGCTGTGAAGTGGTGTAGTCCGCGAGCCCTTCGAAACCGATGCCTAGCCATCTTTTCTCGCTTTGATAAATACCCGCTATAAAACTTGAGTAACGGTGCTCATTAATATCAAATTTTTCAAATTCTTCCCAATCATTAAAACTCAGACCACACTTGCAGTTATGCCAAAAACCGTCATCGGTTTCATTAAAAATTGAAAAACTTTTTGCACATGCTTGGCATTTATCTACCAAACGTACATTACAGTGTGAGCAAACAGTTACACGATGAAACTGATGCACTTTTCTCCAATAGCTAAATCCGTTTTGTTCCATGTCGTGCTTAGAGCATCTAAGGCAGATTTTAATGCTATGGTGAGCTATGTAGGAGTTTCTAACGGATCTGGTGGCTGAACTGTAATTGGACAAATATTCTACGTTTTTACCTGTAGTTAAATAAGCATGGACATCGTACCCAGTGCAAGAGCTTAGCAACAATTCTAAGCTATTAGCTGTGGTTCCAGTATTTAGTTCGGATAGTTTGGCAATGCTTTGCTTATTTATATGCCACTGGTTTATGCCGAATTTGGCATCGTGAAAATGTCTACTAACCGAACCGCTGACAATTCTGTCTCTAGCTAGAAGCGAATTTATCGTCTCGCCTGCCTGAGGTCTTACGACCAAACTGGATAACATCTATCACATCCGAAATAGCGATGGCCGAACGAGCTAGCCTTCGTGACCAGACCTTGAAACAGGTTTTATCCCCCAGAGACAGTTTTTATCCCTGAGGAACACTTCTTGGTGGTTTACAAATAATTCTGACAATTTCAGCCCCTTGGATCAGGGGCTGGGCCCGCTTTGAAGTTAGCATTGAGATAATAATATTTCGACAATTCGCATGGTGAGAACGATTAGATGCAGGATTTTTGCCAAAATATTCTGACAAATCTCAACACCCAAAGAGCGTAAACGGTTGGCTACCAGAATTTCCCGCCAGAGTAAGCTCACTACGGTAAGCAGTTTCGCGGGATTCGGATGCACCCGCTCTGAGGCCAGCGAGTGTTTACGATCAGCTCGCAAATCGTCTGCTGGGTCTGTTCTTCGGAATCGCGCCGGATGATAAACCTTCCACCGTTGCAGATTTTGTCATCGTAGGGCCACGCTTCGAAGGCTGCTTCCTCGCATCACTTGAATATTCTAGCGTCTGTTACTCCACAGGCCTTCGCTGTACACATACCGACCCATGTCATGGCGATTTGCTGGTCACTTAGGAGCTCGGGCTTCGACCTGCGGACCTCCTTCATTCCTCCCGCAGCCTCGGGGTACGCAAACATCCCACCGAATTTCGTCACGCCATGCTTGAAGTTGAAAGTATTGATATCATATGGACCAAAATGTCTAAACACTGACCTTAGAGGTAATGATAAATGTCCCGACTGGCAGAGTACCGTAAACTGGAAGAGCAATTGAAGTCGCAAATGGCCGAACTTGAGGCCATGAGAAACGACAAGAGCCTTAAAAAGGATATGGAATTTGAAGATAAGCTTCGCTCGCTGATGGGTGAATACAGCATTACTCTACCTAGTTTGATCAATATTCTTGACCCGCAGTTTGGGACTCGTCGCGCTCCGGTTCAGCAAGGCCCGACACCACGCCGTGCTCGTCAGGTCAAGACATACAAGAACCCTCACAGCGGTGAAATAGTTGCGACCAAAGGTGGCAATCACAAGGTCCTGAAAGGCTGGAAAGCAGAATATGGAACGGATGAGGTCGAAAGCTGGATCCAGTGATAGCTTAGATCCCTCTGGTTTCAATAAGAGGTCTAATTAAGGCCTCTTAAGTTACGCATGAATATGCATTGGCCGATCCGCCGAGCAGCACAAAGCAGTACGCCACGGATTAGCAGAGGTGGCCCGCTAGTTATATTGGCCATATCGCAAATCGCTAAATAGCGTGATTTTTAAAAGCCTGGCGCCTCGATCAGATAGCCCATTCCGCGAGCAGTTTGTATCAGCTTCGGCTCGAACTCATCATCAATCTTTGCCCTTAACCGGCGTACCGCCACCTCGATTACATTGGTATCGCTATCGAAGTTCATGTCCCATACTTGGGAGGCGATAAGTGACTTTGAGAGCACTTCCCCGCGACGCCTAAGCAATAGCTCAAGAAGTGCGAATTCCTTTGCAGTTAGGTCTATGCGTTTCCCCGATCGCGTAACCCGTCGTCTCAGCAAGTCCATCTCAAGGTCGAGGAGCTTGAGTATCGTTTGGTTGGGAGCATGGCTGCCGCGGCGAAGCAGCGTGCGTATCCTGGCAAGCAGTTCGGAGAAAGCAAACGGCTTGATGAGATAATCATCAGCGCCCAACTCCAATCCCTTTACTCGATCCTGAACCCCGTCTCGGGCGGTAAGGAATAGCACTGGAACGTCATTACCGGCAGCGCGGACATTCTTTAAAACCTGCCACCCATCCAAGCCAGGCATCATCACATCTAAGATGAGCAGGTCGTATTCCCCGTGAAGCGCATGCTGAGCAGCATCAGTCCCGTTCTCTACTCGATCGACAGTGAAGCCGGCCTCCGTGAGCCCCTGCTGTAGGTAGGTGCCTGTTTTCGGCTCGTCTTCAGCAACAAGAAGCTTCATAAGGTACTCCTGCAAGCATTTAGAACAGTGTGGCGGTTGTCGGTCCTTGCATCCAGTACCTTACAGAAACGTAATGCTCGCATCATCTGTCTGACAGCTTCTAGCGTTAACGTCTACACCAGCAGTTGCCCCCACACTCTGCTTTTTGGCCATTTCCATGCTCCTTTGGCCTATTGGCGCCTTGATGGCGCCTTTTTTTTTGCATGCTGGAACAGAACCTATTTACAGCAGGTAAAGATGCCATACACGCAACCTGCGCTTTCGCTTGTACTCACTTCTTCTGCGTTACTGACGAAACCGTAATGTTTCGATCAGGTTTCTGACAGGGACACTCGGTTAGCTTACACACAAGCCCAAGCCTCTGTTAATGGAGCTGCGCTGGGTCTCCCGTATCTTCGTAAACAAAGGTAAAAAGTCATGAAACTTTTCAAATCCCTTTCTGTACTGCTCGCCATCGCAGCAAGCTCTTCCTATGCAATGGCAGAAGGTGGTGGTGATCGTACCTTTGCTCGTATGGAGCAGGCTCGCCAAGTAGCGATCGCTAGTTATCAGGCTGACCAGAACGACCAAGCCCAGGAGCTAGCCGCGAAGGAAACTTCAGCGAAGCACGCTCATGCTAATTGCTGAAGCGAAACCGTACGCAGATTTGACTGCGCAGCTCTTAACTGTGGCAGCTTCTGCGATGTTATAGCTGCCACGGTGCTGGTATAGGCAGAAATGTTTGTAGAACCGGCGAAGCCGTTATAGCTACTTCGAACCATGGCTCGTCAAAAACCTAACCTAATATCTTCGCACCGAGCAGACCAAGTTTATACTGGCTAGTAGGTTACAACCCTCTTGAGCGGCTAAGATTTGATAATTATCCAATCTCATGAGGCCTTCTAGACTGCCCGCAAAGCCTGGAAAGATCCGCTGAAAAGCAGTGAATGAGCAACAAACTGCTAATGAGCTGCTAGATTATGGCCGGACCTTTTTAGCGGCTCTTATCCAGCCCGCGGTTTAAGTAAAGCCAGCTAAAGTGACCGGAACTCTGATCGCAGACGTTTTCGGGGCGCTTTAAACTTACAAAAATGTAATCACGCGTTTTTCTTCGGCATGCCATATTTACGAATAATGGCGAGTCGCTTGATAAGACAGACCGTGCGCGAGCTTCTAAGATCGATTAACGCTGGCAACACCAACCCTAAAGGCTGGTTTCGGCTTGGCTCCTTAGCTTGATTGGAACGTACACATGCAACGTAAAACCTCTAGGCGAACCTTTGTTAAAGGCTTGACTGCCGCAGGCCTCCTTGGCGGTCTTGGCTTGTGGCGAGCTCCGGTCTGGGCAGTGAGTAGCCCAGGCCAGCCCAGCGTACTAACCGGCACGGAGTTCGATCTGCTGATTGGGGAGACGCCGGTCAATATCACCGGCGCGGCCCGGACAGCGATGACTATCAATGGGACCATCCCAGGGCCGCTTCTACGTTGGCGTGAAGGGGATACCGTCACGCTGCGCGTCAGGAATAAGTTGAGCGAAGATACATCGATTCACTGGCACGGCATGATCCTGCCGGCCAACATGGATGGCGTGCCTGGATTGAGCTTCCACGGCATCGCTCCCGATGGCATGTATGTCTACAAGTTTCAGGTTAAACAGAACGGTACCTATTGGTACCACAGTCATTCAGGCCTACAAGAGCAGCTTGGTGTCTATGGTCCCTTGGTCATCGATGCGAAGGATCCCGAACCGTTCAGCTATGACCGCGACTATGTGGTGATGTTGACTGATTGGTCCGATGAGGATCCCGCTCGAATCCTTTCTAAGCTCAAGAAGCAGTCCGATTATTACAACTTCCACAAGCGCACTGTCGGAGACTTCATTAACGACGTGAGCGAAGACGGCTGGGCCGCTACGATTGCGAATCGGAAAATGTGGGCTCAGATGAAAATGAGTCCCACCGACCTCGCCGACGTAAGCGGCTACACCTATACCTATCTAATGAACGGCCAAGCACCCGACGGGAACTGGACCGGCATCTTTAAGCCCGGCGAGAAGCTTCGTCTGCGGTTCATCAACGGCTCGGCCATGAGCTATTTCGATGTCCGCATTCCAGGGCTGAAGATGACTGTAGTCGCAGCCGATGGCCAATACGTCAACCCAGTTAGCGTCGACGAATTCCGCATTGCCGTGGCAGAAACCTACGATGTGATTGTCGAGCCTGCGACCGAGGAGGCTTACACGATCTTCGCCCAATCGATGGATCGCACAGGATACGCCCGTGGCACGCTAGCGGTTGCCGAAGGGCTGAGCGCTCCTGTTCCAGAAACCGATCCTCGACCACTAATCACCATGGACGACATGGGGATGGATCACGGCAGCATGGGCGGTATGGCGGGCATGGACCATGGCGGCGACATGGGCGCGATGGACCATAGCAACATGTCCGGCATGAACCACGGTGACATGCAAGGGATGGGCGACATGGGCGCAATGGCCGGCATGGATCACAGCAAAATGGGTGGGATGTCCGGGATGGACCACTCTGGAATGGCTGGGATGAGCGCAGGTATGCAATCGCACCCGCCCTCAGAGTCCAATAACCCACTGGTGGACATGCAGACCATGAGCCCAACTCATAGGCTGAACGATCCCGGTATTGGCTTACGAGACAACGGCCGCCGAGTCCTGACCTATAGCGACTTGAGAAGCACTTTCCCCGATCCGGACGGCCGTGAGCCCAGTCGGACGATCGAACTCCATCTCACCGGCCACATGGAGAAGTTCTCCTGGTCATTTGACGGTATAGAGTTCTCTGATTCGGAGCCCCTGCGGCTCAAATATGGCGAGCGGGTACGCATCACTTTGGTCAACGACACCATGATGACCCATCCGATTCATCTGCATGGTATGTGGAGCGATCTTGAGGATGAGAATGGAAAGTTCATGGTTCGCAAGCACACGATCGACATGCCTCCAGGTTCGAAGCGCAGCTACCGCGTGACAGCCGATGCACTCGGGCGTTGGGCTTATCACTGTCACCTACTGCTTCACATGGAAATGGGCATGTTTCGTGAAGTCCGAGTGGACGAGTAAGAGGAACTTTATATGGGAAATTTTATGAAGCGTAAAACTCTTATCGGCAGCGCGTTAATGTTCAGTCTGCTGGGCGTAATGAATATATCAGCTGCGTTTGCAGAGCAAACGCATGATCAGCACAAGCAACCATCGGCTTCATCGCAGAATCAAGGCAACAAGCCGGCATCTCAGACACAAGGCACCTCTAACTCAAAAATGAACCACGGCGACATGGATCATGGCTCGATGGACCATGGAGAAATGGAGCACGGCAAGATGGATCATGACCCCAAGGCCACTGATACTGAGGTGGATTCGCACCATGACCACTAGACTTTCTCGCTTTGCTCTGATTGCGCTCGGAGTTTCGTTGAGCGCAGCGGCTGGAGGGACAGCCAACGCTGCCGAGATGATGGATCACTCGATGCATCAAACCCCTCCCACTGAGGCAGCTCAAGCCCCTGCATCTTCAGCCAAGCCCGCAGCTAAGAATCATGGCTCCGGTGGGCAAATGGACCACTCCGCAATGGGTCATGGTGCGATGGACCATAGCAAGATGAACCATGGCCAAATGAAGCATGACGATACGCTCGAAATGCCCGGCATGGTTCATCCCTCGTTCATTCCAGTATTGACCGATGCGGATAGAGAAGCGGCTTTCCCTGGTCTTCAAGGTCATACGGTCCATGACAAGTATCTGGCCTGGTTTCTTCTGCTAGATCAACTTGAGTACCAGAACGCAAATGAAGGTAGCACCCTCAGTTGGGAAGCTACTGCCTGGGTTGGTGGCGATATCAATCGATTCTGGTTTCGCTCGGAAGGTGAGCGAACGAATGGCGTTACTGAAGACGCGGAAATTCAGGCGCTCTACGGGCGTGCCATCAGCCCCTGGTGGGATGTGGTAGCAGGTGTTCGCCAGGACTTTAAGCCAGAGTCGCCGCAGACGTGGGCGGCTTTAGGCGTCCAGGGGATGGCTCTGTATGGGTTTGAGGCGGAAGCCACCGCCTTCGTCGGTGAAGGTGGGCAGACAGCAGCACGTTTTGAAGGCGAGTACGACATTCTCCTCACTAACCGGCTCATCCTCCAACCGACTGCCGAGCTCAATTTCTATGGCAAGGACGATCCTGCACACGGAGTGGGCGCTGGTCTCGCAAATACAGAGGTGGGGCTCCGCCTCCGATACGAAATCGTTCGTGAGTTCGCACCGTACATCGGCGTCACGTGGAGCCGGGCATACGGTAATACCGCTGATATGGCGAGAGATGACGGCGAAGACCTAGATGAGGCGCGGTTCGTTGCTGGCATCAGGCTTTGGTTTTAAGGTCCCTCGATGAAAAGAATAATTATTAGCTTCGCTGCCTTCTGTGCTCTAGGCCTGTTGGTAGTGGCCGGAGTTGTTTTCTCAGGACTGATTAGCGTTGCCGCGGATGATCCTCATACGGGAGTCGTGCACGCATTCCTGGAAACTGCTCGCAATCGCTCGATTGAGGCTCGCTCCGAAGACATAGCCGTGCCATCTCTCGACGATGAAGACCAAATCCGCGCCGGGGCGGGGAACTACGACTCGATGTGTGTGGGTTGTCATTTGGCGCCAGGCATGGCTGAGACCGAGCTAAGCAATGGCCTTTATCCCGCTCCTCCCAGCCTGGCTGAGGCGGGGCTATACGATGACCCAGCAAAAACATTTTGGGTCATCAAGCATGGCATTAAGGCCACTGGGATGCCCGCGTGGGGTAAAAGCATGGCTGACCCGTACATCTGGGGAATGGTGGCTTTTCTGCAGAAGCTTCCTGAGTTAGATGAAGGAGCGTATCGAGCACTCGTTGCGTCTAGCGGTGGTCACCAGCATGGTGGTGGGGAGACCCCAGCTGGGCATAGTGAGCAACACGGCGAGATGGCCTCGGGCGACCACCATCAGGGCGACAGTGGCGGCTCGGATCACCATGGCTCCAGCAGCACAGGTGGAGCATCCGGCCAATCAGGCTCCGGTCATCATGGTAATAACGAAAGCGATGACCATCATGCGTCCGAGGAGCCCCAGGCGGTTGAGCACAGCAATGGCAGTGACAGTGCCGATGCGGAAGGCAAATCCCCTTCAAAAAACCATGTGCACGCAGACGGGAAGCAACACGAGCACTAACATCCGGTATATGTGTGCCTATGCGGTTCTGATCGGGGCTCTAAGAAAGGCGGTTCAGCAAGCAGAGGATCGGCCCTAGGCCATCCTAGTCGACGCAACGGTACCGGAGGGCTTTGCAATTGCTTCCTTCCTAAAAGTTAGGCCGCAAGGCCAGTAACTTACCTAGTTAAGCGGCTTGCGCTCCGGCCGTTCCCCAACGAATACTCCCAGTCGTGGCGACAGGGAGCTCCCTCATTTTCAACTCAATCATCTCGAACAGACTAGCGAAGCCGTACAGGCAATCTGACGGCCACATCGCCACCAACTGCGCCCGCAGATCCCCGGTGCGGTTGGACTTACCTTACAACATTGTAATGAGGTTTTTCGAAACGGGCTCGGTAGGAGCGTGTCGTAATTCAGTGTCTGCTAACAGGCTGATGAGCCATATCGGCCAGTAAGCAAACGACGAAATACAACTATCGAACCCTGGAGAACGTAAATGACAAACTCAATGTTCGCATCCTGTATCCAAGCTTGTTCGAACTGTGCCCTAGTGTGCGAAATGTGCGCCTCTGCTTGCCTACGCGAGGATGATGTAAAAATGATGGCTCGCTGCATCGAGCTTGACCGCGACTGCGCGGACATTTGCAGGTTGGCTGCCACACTGATGAGCCGCGAAAGTGAATATGCTAAGGAGTTCTGCGCCCTTTGCGCCAAGATCTGCCGTGCATGCGGAGAGGAATGCGCGAAGCATGAAATGGATCATTGCCAAGAGTGTGCGAAGGCGTGCATGAACTGCGCTGAGGAATGTGAGCGAATGGCAGGATAACATCCGTAACTCACTGCTCTGGCACTACTAAATTGGGAGTGTCAGAGCCCCTCGAAGAATAAGAAAAGCCATGGTGCGCTTAATGTTCGCGCCTCCATGACATATCGAAAAAGTGCGTACGATACCCGCAACTGCCAAGAGCGAATCAATCCCTGTCCAGCAGCATTTCATTCCAAAGCGAAATACGAATAGTTACGCGCTAGCAACTCTTACTTAGCCACCGATGATCGCCACCGTAACGGTCTATTCTCTTGCCACTGTCTCCCGATTGAGCGCTGAAAACTAATTGAGTGAATTAGCATGAAAGCTCCTGGCAAAAAGGCGGTCCAACAACAACCAAGCGGGCCATGCGACCTTATTTTGCTGGGAGAAAACGAAAATGGTTTTGCGAATATTCCCATCGCAGCGATTGGCTTTGCTGCTAGTACTGCTCGCCGTTCTGCAACTCAGTGGCTGCGCCGTTTCCCCGCGCCTGAAACCAAGCGACCAGCCAAGCGTTGCTCGCAAAACCTTTGTCATCACTGGTGCCTCCAGTGGCTTCGGCCGCGGCGTGGCGCTCAAGCTTGCCGCTCTGCAAGGCGACGTGGTGCTAGCGGCCCGCCGGACCGACGTGCTCGAAGAACTGGCCGCGCAGATACGCATGGCTGGAGGATCGGCACTGGTGGTGACCACCGACGTGAGCAACCCGAACGAGATGCAGGACTTGGCACGAGCCGCCATCGAGCGTTTCGGCAGGATCGACGTTTGGATTAACAACGCTGCGGTCGGAGCGCTGGGTCGTTTCGAGGACGTTCCCGTCGAGGACCATGCGCGGATCGTGGATGTCAATCTTAAGGGCATGATCTATGGCAGCCACGCAGCCATGCGCCAGTTCAGAGCTCAAGGCTTCGGCACGCTTGTCAACGTGGGCTCAGTCGAGAGCGAGATACCGCTGGCTTATCATGCCTCCTCCGCAGCGACCAAAGGTGGCGTCATAAATCTCGGCGCGGCAATCGCTGAGGAGATTCGCCTGAGCGGTAGCGAGACCATCAATGTCGCCACCGTCATGCCCTGGGCTGTGGACACACCGTTTCTGGTAATCAATTTGCCCTTTCTAGTTCATTGATCAGGGACTTCATTTCTGCGATTTCTCGGCGCTGAGCGTCGATGATTTCGTCAGCTAACTTGCGGACGCGAGGATCTGAAATCTGAGCTCGTTCACTTGTTAGGATTGCTATGGAATGGTGGGGGATCATGGCCTTCATGTAGTCCGTGTCGTCTACCGTCGCTTGCCCACGTACAAGCCATAGTGCAATGGTAAAAGCTACTGCACTTCCTGCCAATATCGCTAGGTTTATTGACTTACGCTTATACATGTTGAGCATGAATGCGAGCATGACTACTGCCATTACCGCGCCCATCACTAATGCCATCCAAGCGCGAGTCTCGCTCCAAAAAACATGCTCGAACGAGTAAGTATTTAAGTACATCACGCCATACATAATGATCGTAGACGTGGCTACCATCGCTGCAAAGCGCCAGTAAGACATTTGCATAGTTAGACCTCTTTAATGATTGCTGCTGGATCGGCGACTCAACGTGTTCGCGCAGCCCTGCTTAGAAGTGGCTTTCGAATGCTCTCCTAAAAACGGACAAGCCGAAGATGATGAGGTTTCGATTTTTTGAGAAGCTTACAAAAATGTAATCATCGACCGCTTTAAGACCGGCTTAAAGCGCTGCCAGCGCTGTACTACGCGTAATGTTCCCCTGAACTAATCAATCGCTAATAGCTTATAAGCAGACAATACCAACGTCGCGCTATGGACCACTGCGCGAAAGAGCGGGCCCACTAAGATGGCCTTCAAGCCTTGAGACCCGACTACTCGGCTTAGCAAGCCCAAAGAGTTATCGTGAGCAATAGAACACTCGGAGAGAACAATTCAGCACCCAGCATATGCCACGTTCTTGTCGAGTGTGACCGCAGGGTTAGTATTCGCACATTAGATGTGTGGCGGCTAAGACGGCTGGGTGTAGCTGGCTCCAAAACTGAGCGGCGAGGTTATTCTGTCCCAAGCCGCGCCTTTCGTGGCGCGCGGGACCTCACTCACTTTGAAACAACAGACCTTCGATTCGATCATGTTCTTCCGGTGTTGGCAGGGCAGATGAGTCAACATTGCCAATACTATTTGGCTGACCATTTTCTGGTGGGCCAACTTCAGGGTGGTAGGCGCCATCTGCGTCGAAAGCAACCCAGCCGTACAATTCTCGGATGACTTCGGAAGGATGGCCATCTTCCATTGCCACATACCAGTCCGCCAATCGGAAACGCTTACCGGCAAGCTTAGAAGTAGCCATTTCGGCTCGAACCAGCGCCAGATATAGCGGGTGCGGCAGTTCCTCTACGGCGCCGGTTTCGTCGAGCAAGAACGTGAACGAGGCGTGCGACCGTTGCTCTGTAGAACCGGCTCGCTCCTCTTCCTCGCCTAAGGTAAAAACGGGAGCAAAACCGCCCCCCTCTGTTCTGAAGTTGGTCGTCTGGCCTTGGTAGACCCTGGCAGCGTTCCACTGCACCTCGCCAGCATAAGCGTAAGCGCGCAGATCAAACTTCATCGATCGTACCTGCGGGTCGGCGACGATTCTACGCTCGCCAGGAGCTACAAGGGACTGGGCCACGTAGTTTCCGCCAACGATTTCTTCCCAAACGCGCTTGGTGAGCTTGTCTCCTCGGTATGCACCGCGACTACCATACCCGCTGACAGGCTTGAAAAAGAGGCTACGGCGGTTTTGCCACAGGTGCTCTGCATTACCATGCCCGACAGGAACGGTAAGCGGGACGTATTGGGCCAATACGGTTCGGATTTGCTGATCAACGCCAATCTCTTCCAAAAAACGTGCGTTGGTTAGGTCAACCAACCTGCGTTTGTCGGCGTAAAGGGCATAGGCCTGAGGGTGTGGCGTTACCGTCACGACATCAGCCAAATAAGCGCTGCGCAGCGCGCTGCAATTGTCGCCTTCCAGATAGAAATCGGTGAGTCGGTTGTAGACGAGATCCACAGGCTTTCCGTCGACCAAGAGGGACTCGTTGTGAAAGGCCAGATCGGCTGGGTCTGCGATTAGGCAGTCGATTCCTGCTGACTCGAATAACCGCTGAAAAAGAAGGAACTCCGGATACAGATATTGGGCTTGTGGGCTTTCATCCAAGATCACCACGCGCGTGAGCGGACGTTGCTCGCCGCTCGTAGACCATTCCTGGGCGAACATATCCAGAATCGAACGCTCGAAGCCGCCGGGTCCATCCTGACCTGGCGAAAGCCCGACTACGCCGCTGCAACAACTACGCTGCGCGCGGGCGAGCAATACGTTTAGCATCGCTCCGCCCGCATTTGTGTTTATTTCGATGAGCCCAAGCTTGTCATCATCCAGATGGAAGTCGTAGCCAAAGAAGACGCCGCGCGCACCCCGAGGATCATGTCGTGCAATAGGAGGTGCAGAATCCAGAGCATGCTCACGCCAACCGGGCGAACTCACGGTCTGCTCGATGGCCTGAATAACCTCATTAACCTGGCGCAGCCGCAAGGATGAAACAAAGACCGGTCGTGCTGCAAACACATGGGGGCAACGTGACTTCAATAGCTCCGACAGCTCTGAATTCCCAAGCTGTTCGGTCAATGAGTTTACGAGCGCAGCTTGATCTAGGCTTACGCAGAAGCACGCTTCGTTGAGCGCTGCGGCTGTCGAACCGCATTTTCTTGATGAGGACGCTTGCACGTGAAACCTCCAGAACCAAATATACAGGTACGAAAGCCTTGGCCTCCTCCGGTTCAGCCGGGCATTTGTATAAGCGTAGATCAGCGTCGTTGCCAGCACTTTGCCATTAACTAGACATCAGCCTTGGAAGCGTCATTGTGAAAGTCGTGTGCCCCTCAGCTGATTCGCAAGCGATGCGCCCCTTGTGGGCCTCAACAATCGACCGTGTGATAGCCATGCCGAGGCCCGCATTAAGGGTAGTACCTTCGCGCCTTGCGGTATCCACCCTGTAAAATCTGTCGAATATTCGAGTGTGAAGCTCGGCTGGAATAGTAATGCCGCGGTTGGTTATAGCTGTCGAAACCGAGTTACCACTCTCGCTTATTTCAACCCTGATAATGCTGCCTTCCTCTGCATACCGAACTGCGTTCGAGACTATGTTTGAGATGGCCCGTCTTAGCATTGATTTATCGCCATGTACCGACCCATCGCCTGAAAGCGCGATTTCGACCTTCTTGTCCTCGGCTGCGAGCTCGTAATATTCGATAACACTCGTGGTCATCTCAGCCATGCTGGCCCCTTCGGCACTGGGCGTAATCTTCCCATTGTCCGCTTTGGCGAGGAACAGCATGTCATCGACCATCTTTGACATGCGCCTAAGTTCTTCGAGGGCGGAATACAAGATATCCTTGTAGTCGGTATTTTCGCGGTCGCGCAAGAGCGCGACCTCCATTTGGGTCAGCATGCTGTTCAGCGGCGTTCTTAGCTCATGCGCGATGTCCGCTGAGAAACCTGACAACCTGAGGAATGAGTCATCCAAGCGCGAGAGCATTTCATTGAAGTTGTCTACGAGTTTATGAAGCTCGCCTGGCACTGACTCGGTTGGAATTCTGGTATCCAAACAATTGGCAGTTACTGTAGAGGAAGTCTTAGAGAGTTCATCGATCGGTTTTAAACCCTTCCTGATCAGAACCACACCTAAAGCGCCACTCAAAAGTGCACTGACCACCAGCGTATAAGCGAACCATTGCTGAATCATTTCGAAGAAGTGGACTCGATGCGTTACATCCAAAGCCAGATAGATGACTGTGTCTTGCCCTTCGACCCACTGGTTTACTTTTCTGGTAATGCCACTGTACTGATGCCCAGCGAAATTTACTGTCCAACGTTCCTCTTGGATGTCCGTGACAAGTGGTAGCAAGCTCTCAGAGAGATTGTGATGTGAGTAGACTGTCTTGCCGTCTACTACAACTGCAGTTGCGAAGCCAAAGGAGTGCTCAATAACGGCATCGATCCTTGAAGCGGTCTCAGGCCCAAATGCTGAGCTGTTGAGCAGCGTACGCTCTACTGCAGCGGCCTTTTCATTCAGCACTTGTTCATCTTTGCGTTCGAAATGGAGCTGGCAAAAATAATTGAAGCTGATTGCGGCCGCCATCAGCACAACCGTAACCACAAGCATGAAAGCTATCGCCATTCTGCTCGTCAGTGACACTTTTCCCATCAGTACGGTCCTAGTTAGGCCATCACTCACAAGAAAGCAGGCGGGCACCCAGAAAAGGTGCCCGGCCTGCTTCGATCATGTTTGCTCGCACTCTCGTATCCTAAGCAGCGTCTGAATTTTCGCCAGTTTGCGAGTGGCCGGCTTTGGCCCCCTCCATCATTTCACGACACTCTTTCATCATTCCATGCATGTCGCCCATCATTTCCATATGCTTGTCGCCGCTCATCATGCCGGTTTCTGAATGGCTTTGGTCCGATTTATCTACCGCTGCGAAACTCAGTCCGCTCGCCAGGGTGATTGCGATTGCTGTAACGGTGATGGCCTTTCGCATGTTAAATCTCAAAGTTCAGTGGGTTATTCGCTTTTGCTTAATAAGGTGTTTTCGCCAACGTTGGGCTCCTCGGGCTTGTCGCATTTACCGCTAGACATATGCTTCATGCATACGACCATCATCAACAAGCAGGGCAAGAGAAAGAGCAGGCTTGGCAGCGTTGTTGCCAACGCCGCAGTGCTTTGGTTCAGTAGCATGTAGCCAACCACAGCTGCGGTTAACCCCGTTACGACCGGATTGCGCTGCAGTACGCTTTTAATCTTGGATATTATGCCCCTCATCTAACTATCCCTCGGATATTAAGCTTGGCAGATTAGCCATTGTTCACGCCAACTGGGGTGCTCAGAAACTCTACCGTATGGATCTTCCCGTCAGGGGTCTTGACCGTCATCTCATACGTCTGGACTTGGGCGCTTGTTCTATAGTTTTGAATCATTCGAGTCGTGCCGGTCGCGCCAGCAGGTGCGATGCTCAGCACTTGGCCTTCTTTTACAAGCTCCTTAAGGGTGGGCTTTGCTCCTGCCGAGTCATTTAAGCGATTCAGCGTACGTTCGCTTCCGCCTTCGGCCATTGCAAGCGAGGAAGCAACGGTCAGAATAAAAGGAACGATTACTTTGGTTATGCGGTTCATGGTTTGCACCTCTTGGTTAGTTGATGCCTGTAGATTAAAGGCTTGCTACTTACAAGAAGCTGTTGCCAAGGTTACAAAGCTGTAATCCCTCATTTTCGTGTTGGTACGACCGCCGCGCCTGCGGCAGTCGTTTTCAACTTCTACTGCTTTTCGATGCGGGTAATGGTGGAATCCATGCCCTTCGAGGAGAACTCGAATTCGACCTGGTCCCCTTCTTTCAACTTTTGGAGCTGATCAGGCTTCGCTTTGAAGCCCATCGTCATAGAAGGCCAACCCAGCGCTTCGACCGGGCCGTGTGCAATGGTCACGGTGCCGCTCTCGGTGTTCACTTCCTTGACCGTGCCGATGGCTGTAGCGGTCTGTCCCGCCGACTTCTGGTCCATTGGCATGTTCATGCCTTTGTGATCCATCGGCATGCCGTCCATTGGCTCCTTGTCGGCGGCATAGGCGACTGGCACCAGGAAGAGTGAGGCAAGGGTGATGTGCTTAATGTTCATGGATGTTCTCCAGTGGGGTTGGTTGCTTGCTGGGTGGTAACTCGCAATTGCCGGCGGCGCATCAGCAGGTAAGCTGCCGGCAGAATGAACAGGGAGAGCAAAGGGGCGGTGATCATCCCGCCCACCATGGGCGCGGCGATGCGGCTCATGATTTCGCTGCCGGTTCCGCTACCCCAGAGGATGGGCAGCAGACCGGCGATAATCACTGCTACGGTCATGGCCTTGGGGCGCACTCGCTGGACAGCACCTTCACGAATGGCGTCGAGCAGGACGCCTTCGCCATGGGCTCCAGCGTTAACCCGATCCGTCCAGGCGTTCTTCAAATACAGCAGCATAATGACGCCGAACTCAGCAGAAACGCCTGCCAGTGCGATGAATCCGATTCCTGTCGCTACGGATAGGTTGTACCCGAGCAGATATAGGAACCAGACGCCCCCGGTCAGAGCGAATGGCAGCGTAGCCATGATGAGCAGCGCCTCGCCAAAGCGGGCAAACGTTAGGTAGAGCAATACAAAAATGATCAGCAAGGTAGCCGGAACGACGAGCTTCAGCTTCGCGTTAGCGCGCTCCATGAATTCGAATTGGCCGGAATAGCTGATGCTCATGCCGGATTCGAGCTGGACCCCTTTGCTGATCTTTTCCCTCAGATCGCCCACCACAGCCGCCATGTCGCGGCCACGAACATCGACGTAAACCCAGCCCGACAGCCTTGCGTTTTCGCTTTTAAGCATGGGCGGTCCGTCTGTCACCTGTACTTTGGCCACGGTCCCCAACGTGATCTGGCTGCCTTGCGGCGTGTAGATCGGTAGGTTGCGCAGATCGGATATCGAGTCGCGCCACTCGCGGCCATAGCGGAGGTTGATCGGATACCTGGCGAGCCCTTCCACGGTTTCACCAATGGTTTGACCACCGATGGCACCGGCCACGATCGATTGCACGTCCGCGATATTCAGGCCGTAGCGTGCGGCGGCGACACGATCGATATCCACATCGATATACCTGCCGCCGGTCAGTCTCTCAGCAAGCGCCGAACTGACCCCAGGCACCGTTTTGGCGATTTTTTCCACTGCCTGGGTGGCTTTGTCGATCTGTGCCAAGTCAGTGCCATACACTTTCACCCCGATCGGGCTCTTGATACCCGTCGCCAGCATATCGATACGGTTTCGAATCGGCGGGATCCACAGATTGGCTAATCCAGGTACCTGTACGGTGCGATCCAACTCCTCAACCAGCTTGTCAGGCGTCATCCCAGGGCGCCATTGATCCTTCGGCTTGAACTGAATGGTCGTCTCGAACATTTCCAGCGGGGCGGGATCTGTAGCGGTGTCGGCTCGACCAGCCTTACCGAACACGTGTGCAACTTCTGGAACCGTTTTTATGAGCCGGTCCGTCTGCTGCAGTAGCTCAGAAGCCTTCTGAGCGGAGAGGCCTGGAAGCGCAGTGGGCATATAAAGGAGGTCACCTTCATCCAGCGGGGGCAAGAACTCCCCACCAAGGCGAGAGGCCGGCCACAAGCCTGTCAGGAAGACCAGAACAGCCACCAGCAGAGTCATCTTGGGCCAGCGCAGTACCGCGTCCAGGGCCGGCTTGTAGATCCAGATGAGGCCACGGTTGAGTGGATTACGGTGTTCGTCAGGGATTTTGCCCCTGATCCAATACCCCATGAGCACCGGAACCAGCGTGACAGACAGGCCCGCGGCGGCTGCCATTGCATAGGTTTTGGTGAACGCCAGTGGACCGAACAGCCGGCCTTCCTGCGCCTCCAGGGTGAACACTGGAATGAACGACAGCGTGATGATCAGCAGGCTGAAGAACAATGCCGGCCCCACTTCAACAGCCGCGTCAGTAATGACCTTCCAGTGCTCCTGGCCCTTCAAGGTGGAGTCAGGATGCCGCTTGTGCCAGGCCTCAATGTGCTTGTGGGCGTTTTCGATCATGACGATTGCTGCATCGACCATCGCTCCGATGGCGATCGCGATGCCACCCAACGACATGATGTTGGCGTTGATGCCTTGCCGCTGCATGATCACAAAAGCAATCAGGATGCCGATCGGCAACGACACGATGGCGACCAACGACGAGCGCAGATGCCACAGAAAAATCGCGCAAACCAACGCAACGACAATGAACTCCTCGATGAGCTTGTGCGTGAGGTTTTCAACGGCACTGTCGATCAGCTTGCTACGGTCGTACGTCGTGACGATTTCGACGCCTTGGGGCAGGCTCGCTTTCAGCTCATCCAGTTTGGTCTGAACGGCAGCGATGGTTTCCCGAGCGTTCTTGCCGCTCCGCAGGATCACCACGCCGCCGACTACCTCACCTTCACCGTCAAGCTCGCTGATGCCCCGGCGCATTTCCGGGCCGAGCTGGATATGCGCAACGTCCCCTAGCGTCACTGGCACGCCGCCGTCGAGACGCAAAGGAATGGCTCGAAAGTCCTTGAGTGTCTTGAGATACCCGGTCGCACGGACCATGAACTCGGTTTCTGCGAGTTCCAGAACACTCCCGCCGGTTTCACGGTTGGCTTCATCGATCGCCTTTGCAATCTGCTGCTGCGTCACGCCCCTGCTTGCCATGCGCACGGGATCCAGTACGACCTGATACTGCTTGACCATCCCGCCTATGGGCGCGACTTCCGCCACGTTGGGCAGTGTCTTGAGCTCATAGCGCAGGAACCAATCTTGCAAAGAGCGCAGCTGCGAGAGGTCATGTTTGCCCGTTCGGTCTACCAAAGCATATTGGTAGATCCAGCCGACACCTGTGGCGTCAGGGCCCAAAGCGGGTTTGGCGGCGGCGGGAAGCCGACTCTGCACCTGACTCAGGTACTCCAGCACCCGAGAACGGGCCCAATAGAGGTCGGTGCCGTCCTCAAACAGGACGTACACGTAGCTATCCCCGAAGAAGGAGTAGCCGCGGACCGTCTTTGCGCCGGGGACAGACAGCATGGTCGTCGTCAGTGGGTAGGTGACCTGATTCTCAACGATCTGGGGCGCCTGCCCGGGGTATGGCGTGCGGATGATGACCTGAACGTCGGAAAGGTCTGGCAATGCATCAACAGCGGTGTTTTTGACCGACCAGACACCCCAAGCCACCGCGAACACAGTAGCCAGCAGGATCAGAAAGCGGTTGGCCACTGACCACCGAATTATGGCTGCGATCATGGCTGGCCCCCCAGCTTCTCGATGTGCTCAATGACCAGGCCCTCTTCGCTTTCACGCGCGCCGACACGAACGCGATCGCCGGTCTGCAAACTTGTTAGGAGCGATTGATCGGCAACCGGAAAGGACATGGTCATGCCGGGCATGTTCAGCGTCTTGAACGGCCCATGCGAGAGGCCAACCATGCCATCTTCCAGGCTGACGATCGTACCTTCAGCCTCGTGCAGCGCAGGTTCTGTAGAAGTTGCAGGCTTCTCCAAGCCCTGAGCGGTCAGCCCGCGTAGGCTCGCCTCTGAATCGAGGAGAAACTGACCGGACGCCACGACCTTCTGACCGGCTTCCAGCCCTTCAAGCACCTCTGTCTGGTCATTGAACTCTCGGCCGATGCGGACCTCAACGGGGCGGTAACGGCCTTCATTCTCAGCCAACATCACCAATGCTCGCCGGCCGGTGCGAATGACCGCCTCGGATGGGATGACCAAGACATCTTCAACGTTGCGACTCAACGTCACCTCGGCCGTCATGCCGGGGCGAAGCCGCTGCTGCGGGTTAGGTAGTTCGACCCGGACACGCACAGTGCGGCTATTCAGGTTGGCTTGCGATAGTACGGCCTGGATCGTGCCTTCCAGAGATTCACCTGCAAAGGCGGGGAGGCGCGCGGTGACTGAGTGCCCTGGCGCCAGATTGGTGATCTGCGCCTCAGGCACAGCTATCTCTAGCCATACCGTCTCCAGTCCATTGACGCGTGCGAGAGATGCGCCGGCGGGTACGGTCATGCCCTCGCGAACGTCGAGGCTGTTCAGCACGCCGCCGATTGGGCTCGTTACGGTCCAAACGGGGCGCGCTTTACCGGTTCGTTCCAGTTGGGCAATGACATCCGACGGCATGCCGGCGAGGCGTAACCGCTGTCGGGCCGCTGCGAGCAGTTGGGGTTGGCCGACCCCTTTGAGCGCCAGGTACTCTTCCTGTGCGGCAGCCCATTCGGGAACCAAAAGATCGGCTAACGGCGCGCCTTTTTCGATGACATCCTCCGGTGCTCGGTCGTAAACGCGCTCGACAAAGCCACCGGCACGCGCCTGCACAACCGCCACGTCTCGCTCGTCAAACATCAACGCGCCTGTCGCTTCGAGCGACTGGCTGATCGATTCACGCGTTACGGTTGCCAAGCGCACGCCGAGATTCTGCGTCACGCTCGGGTCGATACTGATCGATGCCCCGTCGCTTCCCTCATCTGCATAGCGTGGAATCAATTCCATATCCATGAATGGCGACTTGCCCGGCTTATCGAACTTTTGCTGGGGTACCATAGGGTCATACCAATAGAGCACTTCCTTGTCTTCTTCTGCAGGCGATTGTCCGAAGGCTGCGGTAGGCAGACCGATTAGCGCTGCAGCGCTAATCATCAGAGGCAGACTGAAGGCGAGTACCAGCCGCTTGTGTTGGAATGTCATGGTCGGGTATCTCCAAAGGCGAAATGCAGGCGGGCATTGCTCAACGATCGATCGCGGGCGACGTCAATACGCCGTAGCCGGGTCTCCACAAGCTGTCGTCGCGCTTCGATCACAGCGGTCAGCTCACCGCTTCCGGAGCGGTAATCGGCCATGGCAAGGCGGACCTTCTCTTCAGCGAGGGGTAGTAAGGTTTTGTCGAGGCGGATGAGTGCGCGGTCCAGACGCTGATACTCAGCGAGGTCAGTACTCAGCTCTTGGTTGTACAGGCGCAAGGTCGCTTGGCGCTGAGCCTCGATCTGGGCAAGGCGAGCTCGTTCGGCCGCGATCTTCGGATCCTGCCGAGAGCTGGTAAACAGCGGCAGGTCGAAGCTGACGCTGAGGTTCACCATGTCGCCGTACTCACGGCCACGTCGCAGGTAGTCGACCCCCCAACTCCAATCCGGTGTTTTCTCTGCGATGGCCTGGTGAACCTTTGCCTCCGCTTCACGAGTCATCGGGTCGAAGGCGAGTAACGCCGGGTGCCGGTTCAGGTTGTGCTGATAGTTATCAACGGCGGCAAGCCATTGCGGCCAGTCACCTGTAAGCGGCTGGCCTGCTAGCTCGCCTATCCAGCGCCGGAGGCCGGCCCGCGCAACAGCCTGGTTACGCAGCAGCTCATCCTCTTGTTCAGCCAGCAATGCTGCCTCTTGCCTCGGAAGTACGCTGTCTGCGGTTTGTCCGCTGCCGCCAGCAATGCGGGCCTGAACAGCCCGCGAAAGGAGCTGATTCTCGCTGTAAAGCTGCTTGAAAAGGCTTAGCTTCTGCTCGACCGCGAAGCTAGCGATCCATGCCTCGGCGGTTGCTTGGCGCACACCGAGACGTTCAACCGTTTGCTGGGCGTTTGCGAGCGCAACACTAGCCTGCGCGGCCTCGACACGAGCGCGCCTTTTCGCTCGGTTTGGCACATCTTGCATGACCCCAACCATTTGCATGGTCATGGCCTCTTGCTCCAACTGCCAGCGAGCGTCACCTTCGATGGGCACGCTTTGCAGTCCAAGCTTAAGTTTAGGGTCAGGAAGCTCGCCGGCAGGGATTGCAGCGCTGCGTGCGGCCACCAGGTTGGCGGCTTGCGCATGCAGCGAAGGCGCGTCTTGCTCGGCCACGCTCAGAGCTTGTTCTAAGGTCAAAGCGGACGCTAACCCTGGAAACGAGAGCGCGCCCATGATCAAGGCGGCCACGTACGGCGGCGCCCAATAAATACGGGGTTTCATTTGCGAAGGATTCCTGATCTTTCATGCGAGCCAAAGGCGCGCGGTAGCCGGCCCGAATGCTCACTCGGGCGGTTCCTATAATTTGATCGGAATTAGACGCGGGGTGGATGCCAGACGGCGTCTAAAAGGCTAGAGGGGATCAGGCCGTTATAGGGAGTGGTCACGGGTTTAGCAGCAGGCATCAGCTGGGCTTTTATTGAGACAAGCTGAAGGATACTTGCAGTTTTGCATTCTTGGCCCGTCTTGCAGACGGTCGCCGTTCCATGCTCATTCGCTTCACAGCACTCGTGTTCAGCACCGTCATCGGCGCCAACCATCGAAGCGTGGTCGGTCGTCATGGCGCCCACACCTTCCATATCGGACATCACGTGATGCCCGGACGATCCAACCGGCATGAGCATTTCCGCTATCCCATTGATCGGAAGCGCAAGCACTAGCAGCAGGATAAGGAAGGAGCGCATGTAGGACTTCATATTTCCAGCTTACGGGGCAATTCATGAGCAATCAATGAGGCTTCGGTCGCTTCGCAACCGAAGCCTAAGCCTAAGCCTAAGCCTAAGCCGACAGGCTTCAAACTACACGCGTTTGACGGAGCCGGAGTGCGTTGAACACAACCGATGCTGAGCTGAGGCTCATGGCCAGGGCAGCAATCATCGGAGACAGCAGCAGTCCGAAGAACGGATAGAGCAGACCTGCGGCAATCGGGATGCTCAACCCGTTGTACATAAAGGCAAACAGAAGGTTCTGACGCATATTGCGAACCGTCGCCACCGAAAGCGTGCGCGCGCGCAGTATCCCCATCAGGTCACCTTTAACGAGCGTAACTTGGGCGCTGTTCATGGCGACGTCAGTGCCCGTGCCCATCGCTATGCCGACATCAGCCCTGGCGAGCGCCGGCGCATCATTTATTCCGTCGCCTGCCATGGCGACTACTTTACCTAGGGCTTGTAGCTTAACCACCAGCGCCTCCTTGTCCTGCGGCTTCACTTCGCCATGCACCTCATCGATCGATAGCTCACGAGCCACCGCGCGGGCAGTGGTAAGCCCGTCGCCGGTGGCCATGATGACTTGCACGCCCTCCGCTTGGAGCCGCGCTACAGCTTCCTTGGAAGTCGGTTTGATTGGGTCCGATACGGCCAGCAAGCCGGCAAGTGCCCCATCAACAGCCAGGTACACAATGCTGGTACCGCTCTCGCGCATTTTTTCTGCCTGATCTCTCAACGGCTCGACGCTCACACCCGTATCTTCCATAAGCGCGGTGTTGCCTAGTTGTAGCTGCTTGCCTTCCACCAGACCACGGACTCCGATACCTGACCCTGACTCGAAGGTCTCTGGCTTCGCCAGCTGGATACCTTCGCTTCTGGCATGGTCTACGATCGCGTGGGCTAGGGGATGCTCACTACCTTGATCCAAGCTGGCAGACAAACGGATGACTTCCTGCGAGTCAAACGGCGTGACGCCTATGGCCCGATCGAAGACAGGTCGGCCCTCGGTCAAGGTTCCTGTTTTATCGACAATCAGCGTGTCTACCTTACGGACGTTCTCGATGGCGCCTGCGTCTCTGAAAAGCACTCCGCTTCCAGCCGCTTTGCCTGTGGCAACCATGATCGACATAGGCGTTGCAAGGCCAAGTGCGCAAGGGCAAGCAATGATCAGAACCGCAACTGCATTGATCAGGCCGAATACCCAGCCCTGCTCGGGTCCAAACAGGCCCCATGCAAAGAATGTCAGCAAGGCGATACCAATGACCGTCAGCACGAAATAACCCGCAACCGTGTCCGCCATTCGCTGCATGGGTGCTTTGGAGCGTTGCGCATTCGCAACCATCTGGACGATTTGTGAAAGCATAGTCCCGGAGCCAACCCTGGTGGCTCGCATGACAAGCGAGCCGCTCGTGTTCATCGTCGCGCCGATAAGCGAATCGCCTGTCCGCTTCGTCACCGGGACGGGCTCGCCCGTTAGCATGGATTCGTCGACGGCGCTCTCGCCCTCCAATACTTCTCCATCCACCGGTACCTTTTCACCAGGACGAACGCGCAGATGGTCACCCTCGTGAACATGTGTAAGCGGAATGTCCTCCTCGGAACCATCCTTGGCGATACGGCGAGCTGTTTTGGGCGATAGGCCAAGCAAGGACTTGATTGCCGAGGACGTCTGGGAGCGGGCCTTCAATTCGAGCAGCTGCCCTAAAAGCGTCAGGGAAATGATGACCGCGGCGGCTTCGTAATAAACGCCTATCCGGCCGCCCACAGTGAATGACTCTGGAAATATGCTCGGTAAGACGGTTGCTACGATGCTGTAAATATACGCAGCCCCTGTGCCAAGCCCGATCAACGTCCACATGTTTGGGCTGCGATGCTTAACTGATGCGAAACCGCGCACGAAAAATGGCCAACCTGCCCACAAGACAACCGGGGTCGTAAGGGCTAGTTCAACCCAGTTCTGGCTAGCGCCGTGAAACAGCGGTATCGCATGTCCCGCCATTGCCAACAGGGTTACTGCTACGGTCAGGGGCAGAGACCACCAGAATCGCTTCGAGAAGTCCTTGAGTTCGGGATTCTCCTCCTCGTCGAGTTCAGGGATCAGAGGTTCCAATGACATCCCGCAGATAGGGCAATCACCTGGACCCATTTGGCGGATCTCAGGGTGCATCGGGCAGGTGTACTCGGTCGTTGCATCACCGGCGGACGCCTTCTGTGCGGGCGGCGTGGATGCCTGAGGCGATGACCCATGAGCCTGCTGTGCAGCAAGATATCTAGCAGGATCAGAACGGAACTTGGTCCGGCACCCCTGGCTGCAGAAGCGGTAAGTGGTTCCTTGGTAATCCTGCTCATGCTCGCTGTTCTCTTTCACCTTCATCCCGCAGACCGGGTCTGTGAGCGGTGCTGATCCTTTCGTTTGGTCAGGCTGATGGTGGCAATGCGAGGAGGTCATGCGGGCTCCTTATGGATTGGTTAGCAACGAACAGCCTACTGCGGGGACGTTTGTGGTTTTTCCGATGCTTACAGCGTCCGACAACCAATATATGCAAAGCGTCCTGACCAAAGGCTGAAGTAACCATTACATTTCTGTCAGGTTCTCCGGTATGTCAGGTCGTACGAATGCTGAAGCGAGCTGCTGAAAAAAGTAGCTCGCGCGAATACCGCTTGCTGGCCTAGCCTATGCCTCCCTTATCCGAAGCCCGGCCGCTTTCTTTTAATGAATACCGAACCGTGCAAAGCCTAAGCGCAGGTGCTCTGTTTTGATAGAAGCCGTAATTTTTGATGTCTATGGCACACTCCTGCAAATCAGTGAACGACGGCGGCCATTTCGCAAGCTCTTAAAACAGGTACGCAGCCAAGGTCGTCAACCTAGGGCCGATGATGCCAGGACATTGATGACACGAAACTTGGGGCTGGCCGGCGCCGCCGACCTGTTTGGTACACAACTAGGTAACGATGAGCTTGCTATTTTGGAGCTTGATCTCTACGCGGAACTGGCCAGCGTGCGTCCCTATGATGATGCCCTGCGGGCACTGGAAAGCCTTAAGAGAGCGGGGCTGAAAGTGGCGCTGTGCTCCAACTTGGCTACCCCCTATGCCATACCTGCCAAGTTGCTACTGCCTGAGTTTGACGCCTATGCCTGGAGCTTCGAGGTGGGCGCGATCAAACCGGAGCCAGCGATCTACGAACATCTGCTAAAGCGGTTGGGTTGCAAAGCGTCTTCCATTGCAATGATCGGCGATACATTGGAGGCCGATGTGTTCGGTCCCGAAAGGCTGGGAATGCATGGCTTCCACCTCCAGCGCGATGCCATCCGTGGTCCTGACCGATTAGCTAGCCTGATCGAATTTGCAGACCACATTTTGGGCACGGGGACTGTCACTAGAACGTAGCACTAGCGCACATCGAGGTCGCCTCCAGCTATCGGCCTTCAGTTCAAGCACTCACAACTCGCTTGTAGTGCTTTTCCTGACGATGGCGCTCCCAAAGTCCGTTCGCGCATTGGCCGCAGCGGTTGTGATCACTCAGGCATTCGTAGAGCTGATTGGTTAAGCGGGGCTACCACC
This sequence comes from Stutzerimonas stutzeri, assembly GCA_002339675.1. GTDB lineage: Bacteria > Pseudomonadota > Gammaproteobacteria > Pseudomonadales > Pseudomonadaceae > Stutzerimonas > Stutzerimonas stutzeri_O. Next base: position 344,521 of record DDKB01000013.1, on the reverse strand, counting down.
AACAGCGTGAAGGAAAGCCGATCAGTGCGGCTTCGTCTCGCTGATGGACTTTGCAGCCCACGTTCTACAATACCCACCATCCGCTAACGGCTAAAGCTGCGTCGCCAGTTTTAGCTGACGCCGCTAGACCCGGATGGCTTAGAGGCATGACGACGCCTTTTTCTGTAACGGGAGCTTCTTTAGCTCTTGAGCGCCAGAATACGCCGAGCGCCGTTTAGAACGATGAATCCCACAACGGTACCGATAATCAGGTCTGGGTAGTTTGACCCAGTCCAAGCGACGAGCGCTCCGGCGACTATAACCCCCATGTTGATGACCACATCATTGGCGGAGAATATCCAGCTCGCTTTCATGTGAGCACCACCTTCCCGGTGTTTGGAAATAAGCAGCAGACAGCCCGTATTGGCGAGCAATGCCAGGAACGCAACGGCGATCATTATCAGCGACTCGGGCTCACTACCGAATACAAAGCGCCTAATCACCTCTACGAGCACGCCGAGTGCCAAAATTAGCTGGAGAACACCAGCAAGGTGTGCAGCACGCACCTGCAGACTGACGCTACGTCCAACTGCATAAAGGGCTAGGCCGTACACTGCCGCGTCAGCGAACATATCGAGCGAATCGGCAATCAGGCCCGTGGACCTGGCGATCAGGCCAGCGGTCATCTCTACCACGAACATGAAGGCGTTGATGCCTAACAGTAAACGCAGGGAGCGGGATTCCTGTGTAGAGTCCGCCGAATTCTCGGCGGCTTTGATCATCTCTGGGTCGGCAGCGACGGTTTTCTGAAGAGTGGCGCCTAGCCCTAACGTCGCCAGCTTTGTGGTTATGGGCTCAACGGCACCGCAATGCATGACATCTAACCGACGGTCCGACAAATCAAAAGTCAGCTTCCGAATTCCGTCCAAACCACTCAGGGCCAAGCGGATCATTCGCTCTTCTGATGGACAATCCATTTTTGGCACGGCGTAAACACTGACCCATTGTGCTGTCGTATCGGCAGGGTTTTGCACACCGGCATCGGCGGCTGGTGTCGCATCGCAGCCGCAACGATCGCCATCGGATTTGCTCATGATACGGCTCCACTTGAAATCGAAGATGGGATCATTAAAAACCTTATAGCTACCATAAGGTCAATAACGCAGAGAACCGAAGAGGATTCGCGCGATGCGCATTGGTCAGTTAGCAAGGCTAGTAGGGATTGATACACAGACGATCCGCTTCTATGAGCAGCAGGGATTGTTACCTCCGCCTAATCGTCAGCCGAACGGCTATCGGGTTTACAACGAGAAGCATGGCGAGCGGCTAGCGTTCATCCGACGCTGCCGAATTCTGAATCTTTCACTTCCAGAAATTCATGCACTCCAAAGTTACCAAGATGACCCTGGCCGGCCTTGTGCGGCCGTTAATGCCTTGCTTGATGATCACATTTCTCAAGTCAGGTCTCAGATAGCCGCTTTGCAATCACTGGAACGACAACTCGTTTCGCTGCGGGCAAATTGCAACGATGGGCGGGAAGTTAAGGCTTGTGGAATTCTCGCGGGAATAAGCGAGGACGCATGCGTTAAATGAATGGCGTTCGGCGCGCGGGGCTGAACATCTCGGCCATATGATCCCGGGTCCGCATGCGCATGCGGTAGATTAAGGCCAGCATCAGCGTGTAGCGCTTCGGCAGTAAGCAGTCCTTCAACTCGGCTACGTCCGACGCCGCGGCTTGGGCAGCAAAGTGGCGGATCTTAGTGTCGACAATTCCTTCAAAAATGGAACCCAGATCCCCGAAGCTCTCTAGCTAAGCCAGATGGTCGATCAGTACCTCTAGGTGCTTGCGAGATGGCTTCTTGGGTGACTGCTTCAGCGTATTGAAGTCACTCTGGCGTCGGCCGAAGTCAGTGTCGAGCAGATCCTTTAGCTTGTGGATCACCTCGACTGGCGTTCTGGTTACTACGAGGTTGAATATTGCCTCTTGGGATTCGGCATGAATTCGCTCAGCGAGATCATTTAGAGTCGAGTAATCTTGGCAGATCAGCTCTTCGATTACGGAGTTGATGATGTCGGCGCGCTGGTCAAGCACAAACGACATCGCTTTGGCATGCCGCTCGGCGAGCTCCATGGCATCGGAGCCGTAGAATACCGTCACACCGAGGCGAGCTCGGATCGCGTTCATGTGGCGATATTGCTGGAACCACTTGTATTCCGCGAGTTTCACCTTGCTACGCTGACCTAACTCTCCGCGAATGAAGTCCACCAGTTGACCAGGGACGTCGGTGATATCAGGAAAATATCGGAGCACCTGAAAGGTCTTGAGAAGAACGGCGAGATTGAGGTGAAAGGGGGCCTTGGACTTGCTCCGTACCCACTTAATCTCATCATCTGAGAACGAAAAATCACGCTGCAGTTCAGCTTTTGAATACGCCTTTGGCAGGGTGGGATACGCCGTACGCTCTAATGAAGCCATAGGAACTCCTTTTCTGAGGAGTCAGAAAAGATAGTCCACGATCAGAGGCTGTGCGGTCTATTTGGTAAACTCGTTTGGCATCAACACGTTACGAGCGGAGTGAGTGAATTTTCCCTTTATCTCGGCATGACCCCTCCAGTGGCCTCACCAAATCATCTTGAGCGTCGATTCAATGTCACCGAACCCAACAAGGTCTGGGTTACGGACATCACCTACATCCGCACCTATGAGGGCTGATTATTTTTGGCGGTGGTACTCGATCTGTTTTCGCGGCAGGTAATCGGTTGGTCGATGAAGCAGCAGATGACCAGCGACCTGGCTATCGATGCATTGCTGATGGCGGTTTGGCGGCGTAAGCCAAAGCAGGAGCTGATGATTCACTCAGACCAAGGTAGCCAGTTCAGCAGCGGCGACTGGCAGAGCTTCCTGAAAACCAACAACTTGCTTGGCAGCATGAGTCGACGTGGTAACTGCCATGACAACGTGGTAGCGGAAAGCTTTTTCCAGTTGCTGAAGCGAGAGCGGATCAGGCGAAAGATCTACAGCACCAGGCAAGATGCTCGCGCTGATGTGTTCGACTACATCGAGATGTTCTACAACCCAAAACGCCGGCATGGTTTCAACAACCAGCTGTCGCCGGTAGAGTTTGAAAAACGCTATTTCCAGAGCCTGGAAAGTGTCTAGGAAATCCGGGGCAATTCATGCACCATCATTTGCCTCCCCCTCACGCAAGGATTGGATCTCACCGCTTTCGATCTCTGCTGAGTCTGGGGAAGTTCCAGCAAAGCAATGAAAAGCCTTTTTAGACATACTCGATTGACCACTTCTGGCCGCAAGCTGCCGGTGGGCGACACCCATGTGTCCAAGATTACGTAACAGATACCTGAGCGTTGACGACGTAAAGGTGGAAACCGCTATCAAAACCAGAGCTAGATACAAACGCTCTATAGCCTAAGGAATTCATGATTGTCCGCTGAAATGACCACATCACCTCAGCCGTCAGCGACCTCAGTCCTACGATCCAAGTCTCGCTGATCATTAAGAGCCACGGCGTCCGCACGCATTCGAGCAGGCACTGTATCTCTCACCTTTGAAAAGTCAGCATCGCTTGCAGGCTTAACCTTAACCGCTTCTGCACGTCCAAATCTTTTATCGCCATAGCGGCTAATCGAATCGGTAGCCTGGTGCCCCATGACGTATGCCATTTCTATTGCGGACATGCCTGAGGCTTTCAGATTTGAGCCGAACTGGTGACGAAGTGTGTACATACTCGGCACCTTCCTCCTACCGAATAGCTCAGTAGCGACTTGGTGAAGCGCAACGCGTATTGAATCCATACTGCGCGGCTGACATTTAAAAGCAGCGAGAGCGTTTCTCAAGATATTGCAGACGTCTCCATCAGCCTCAAGCGTTCGGCTAGCGCCGCGTAAACCGTTGTGGCTAAGCTTTGCACCGGATATATGGATGCGCCGGCCATCGATAGAAATTCCGTTAAGCTCGCATGGTCGCGCTCCGGTAAGAGATATCACCATTAAAGCTCCCGCTTCGACAGGCATATCTCGTTCAGCCAGACACCGTAGCCACGCTTCGAAATCAGCGGTAGAAAGCTTCTGCGGACGTCGCTGCTTTTTCTTTCGCGGCAGATTTAACACAGTGACCGGATTGAGCGTACGATTGATTTCTTGGGCAGCCCAGAAATTTCCTCGATGCTTTTGATCAAACGCCAAAGCGTTACGTAGGCGCCGATAATAATCCGGGCGGTAATCAGGGGCCGCCCGTAGTAAAGCACCAATAATATTGAGCTCATCAAGCTCAACGCCCTGCATCCGAGTCGCATAAAAATTACTGGCCAAACTAATATAGGCGCTTTGAGTCTCTGCATTCATATTATTCTTCTAATTATTATTTGCGTGACACATGCCACACAATCAATTATTGCAAATACGAAAACAAAAAAACAACAACCAGAGCATTATTTTTTATATAACCCCAAAAGCCAAACATTGCAAAGGTGCAAAAATTCTATCCTTTCTATATCGCATTCCGGACTTTGGTTCGTTGGCCAAGGACGATATCGTATCCACAACGCTCACTTAACCATAAAATAATACATGCGCAGGCCATGACATCACAGAACTCCCCGATACAGTTGCTCACAGCCCCCAGTAATACTGCTTGATCTTCTGCGCCATCAGCCTACGACGTTCAGCCAGAAACTCATCAAACCGTTCAGGCCGGTAGGCGGTCAATTCTTCCGGTAAGCAGTTGGCGGCCAAGTTGCCTTTGAGGTCATCCAGGCAAGTGATGGCTCCATAGCGTGCTTCACCCGACTCACACTGGGCTAACACATCGGCCATGTAGGTAGCCGGTGCGGTATGGCCAATTTTGATGTTCACTTCCTGCTGTACAAACACGAAGTTAGCCACCTGGTTGTACCTGCTCTTGGCCAACCCTCGATTCTTAAGGAAGTTCTTCGGGAATATATGGTGGATGTCGCCATGATGCGTGAGCATGTCACGCACGGTGATGTCCTTAGACAGGAAGCCCTTGTCACCCCGATTGGCCTGCGCGGCCCAGAACACCTTGATGGCCGGAGCATTCACTGAAGAGGTGTTCAGCGCCTGCGGCAAGCCGAAGTCCCAGAAGGCGTCGGAAAGGTCAGCCGATTCGATCTCCGCCAACACATCAGCAAACGGCCGGTCGTGTACAGCTTTGATGTCCTTGTCGAACCGTGACTCCGGCGATCCAGAGTAGCGGCCAGTGAGCAGCGACATCACGAACCAGCGACGCACCCAGCTTTCGATATTGGGATTGTTGCCTAGGTCGCGTTTGAGCTTGAGATAGAGCACGTAAGCAAAGTTCAGTGCGTTTACCGAGCCGATCAGTGAGCTGTCCACGTAGCCAGCCGAGCGGATGATCATCAGGAAGCGCTTGAAGTGCGTCTCGTTGATGAACTCCCTGACTCCTTCGCTCAGGGTCTTGAAGGACGCTTCCTCGATTTCCTTCTCATAGCTGCGGGTTTCAAAGTTGCGGCCAGAGAGAAGCCCGACCAGATCCGACAGCCTCCCACGATTGAACTTGGTAGTGAACGCTACCCGCAGCATGTCCGAGTAGCTGGGGTCGTAGAGGTCGTCGTTCTCACTCTTCAGCCAGCGCATAGCTTTGAAGTAATCGGTCTGCACGAAAGTCTTATCGTTGTTCTCGATATGCGCGTAGAACTCCGGCGCGATGGCCAGGTGGCAAAAGTAGTCAATGGCCTTGCGCAAGGTGTTGCCATCAAACTCCTCGTTGGCCGCGATCTTCGACATGACGAAGTCCGCCTGGCTGAGCACCACGCCCTTTGAGTTGATGCGGATAAAGATTTCGGTCACCGTCTCGATGTCGAGGTCCGCCGCCAGTTCGATCAGGCCGATTTGCTTCTTGGTAATATCGCACAACCTGTCCAGCCGCTCGTAGACCAGATCCTCGCTCACCCCGGCATTAGCGGCGACATAGCCTGGCACTAGCTTATGCGCCTTCAGCTCACCACTAACGATAGGTGCGATATCGGCAAACCACGCTTTGTCCTTCTCGATGGCCGGGTTACTAACTTCGAAGCGCTCTTCCATGGGGTGGAAAGCGATGCGAATACGCACCTGTTGGTAATCTTGGTTGATCACCTGCTGCCCGGCGATGGCAGCAGTCAGCGCCGTCACCCGCTGCTGGCCATCGATCAGCACCTTCTTCCCCTCGGCCAGCGAGCCATCCTTGAGCTTCACCGTGGGGTTTCGCCAAGCAATGATGTAACCGACAGGAAAGCCCTGATACAGGCTGTCCATTAGGTCTCGAACCTTTGTGGCATCCCACACGAAAGGACGCTGGATTTCTGGAATGGCGATTTCGCCGGATTTAACCCAACTCAGCAGAGTTTCGATCAGGTGTTGGTTGACGGAGTACTTTTGTGAAGACATCGGCATTCCCTTGCGTGCATAGACGGCGACCTACTCGACTGGAGCAGCTAGCAAGCCGGCCAGGCCAGATTTAGTCAGATAAGGTACTTTGGCAGACGGCACCAGGGTCGCGGCTGCTTCCAAATGCACATCTTGATCGTCAAAGAAAATGTGAGGGTTGAAGGCGCTGAGCACTTTGGCCTTACCGACGCCACCTAGGAAAAAAGCCTCGTCAACGTACACCCCCCAAAAGCGCAAGGTGTTGATAACCTATTTTATCGTTACTTTCTTAGTATAGGTGATAATGAGGCCATGCCCTGGGGAGAAGGCCTTGTTCGATCAGAGTGGCCACGTCACCAGCCACACTATTCATGGCACGAACAGAAAGTTGGCTAGCAACAAGCACGACGAAGCGGCGATGACAAAAGCTCGCAGTTCCACGGAAGGAATCTTTAGAAACATGGCATACATCAGCCCGGCAATCGCCGGGGTGATGACTATCGCGACCGGATCGGTGAGTTGCTCCAAATTCAACCTGCAATGGCAGCGGGTGCCACCGCAGCGAAGTACAGTGCAATTTGGTGTTCTTCCAGCCAGTCCCGGAATCTTGATATCCCCTTCGTTGCATAGGACAAGATTCGCTCACTGACATCGGTTATAACCCAGCCCTGGGTTCGGTGGCAGGAGGCCGCGTGGTTGCTTTTCGGCATCCCGTGAGCCAGATACACCGGCGAAGCCTGCAACGGCCTCAACAAACATTGCTGATAAGAGGACGCATGATGTTTCGAATCAACTGGATGGCGGTTCTGACCCACGTGTTCGCCATCGCCTGGAGTTAACCGCAATGAAGCCTCAACCGTCAGGCATGGCCTGGAATCTACTACTGCTAACCTGGCTGGTCGCACTGGTATCGACCCTATCCGCGCTGTTCATTGGCGAGGTGATGGGCCAGCCACCCTGTGTTTTGTGCTGGTTCCAGCGCGCCTTTATGTTTCCGCTGGCGGTGATCCTGGCCATCGCCTGCTACCGCTCGGATTTTACTGTCTGGCGCTATGCCCTGCCGCTGACCGCTATCGGTGCGGCACTGGCATTTGTTCACACGCTGCTCTATGCAGGGCTGATTCCACAGCCGATCCAGCCCTGCACGGCCACTGGTCCATCCTGCTCAGGCGCCGGAATGACCCTCTTCGGCGTGGTGCCCCTGCCGGCACTTGCCTTGTTCGCTTTTATCCTTATCGCCATCCTGCTCATTCTCATCCGTCGGAGAACCACCTCATGAATCGCCGTTCCGTGGTCTTGATCACCAGTGTCGTGGTCCTGGCCGTGTTTGCTGCCGCCGCATTCTTCTATTCCCCGTCGCAGTCGCCTCAACAGGCCCAGGCTCCCGGTTCGACCGCCCAAGAGACCGGGACACAACCCAAACAGAACGGCGGCCAACTGGTTCGCTTCCACTCACCAGTATTTGGTCCGGCGCAGGCTCCAGTGACCATCGTCGAATTCTTCGATCCTTCCTGCGAAGCATGCCGCGCATTCCATCCCTATGTGAAGCAGATACTCGCCGAGAACCCGGAAGATGTGCGTTTGGTGCTGCGCTATGTGCTATTCCATCAGGGCTCCGAAGAGGTATCACGGATGCTGGAGGCGGCGCGTAAGCAAAATCTTCATGAAAAAGTGCTGGAGGCCGTGCTGGAGGCCCAGCCCGGTTGGCACGACGACCCCAAAGTCACGCAGGCATGGGCTGCTGCCGAGCGCGTCGGTTTGAACTTGGAGCAGGCCCGCCAGGACATGCATACGCCTAGCGTCAACGCCGTGCTTGAAACGGACATGCAGGACGTCAAGGCCGTTGGGATTCGTGGCACCCCGACCTTTTTTGTAAATGGTCGTGCGCTCAGCGAGTTCGGCCCGGAGCCGCTGCGCCGATTAGTGAGCAGCGAAGTGGCCAAGGCACGGGAATGACACTATGAGCGCGCTGGAGAACCGCGTGCCACCGCTGCTCGTAGCGGGCCTGATCGCTCTGCTGATGGGGTTGTCGGGATCCAGATTGCCGAGCATCGAACTGGCATGGACCGCGTGTCTGACCTTCGCTTTGCCGGTACTGTTCCTGGGGCTCGGCGTGTGTTTCGCCGGCGTACTGTCGTTTCGCCGCGCACGTACTACTGTCAATCCATTGCAGCCGCAGCAGGCTTCGGCATTGGTGGAGGCTGGCATCTACCATTACAGCCGCAACCCCATGTACTTAGGCTTCGCCATTATTCTGGCGGCTTGGGCGCTGGCCTTGGCCTCACCTCTAACACTGCTGGGCGTGGTTGCTTTCGTGCTGTACATGAACCGTTTCCAGATCGCAGCTGAAGAGTGGGCGCTGGAAGCATTGTTCGGCGAATCATTTGCCCGCTACCGTGCACGAGTTCGCCGCTGGCTCTGAGCGTCCGCGGCGGTAGCGACTGGCGGGGCTTGCTCGTCGCTGCAGCCCGCCGAAGGAGCCACGACCTAGCCTAATCTCCTCGTGAGAGCTGATTTGGCCACATGCCGCTAACATGTCTCTGGTAGAGGACATAGCGCCAATAGTGATGTCGCAAGTTCACTCCGTTGATATCGAGCTAACTACCTAGCAACAGCGTTGAGCGCAAAGCAGGCTTATGCTTCGCTGCGATGACTGTCGGCCTGCCTGGTGTCGATACAAACACTGCCGTCTAGCTCCATTTCAAGTGTCGAGTGGCTGACTTTGAATTGCTCATGGAGTACTCGTTTTAAATCGGTCTTCACCCGTTCGATATCAGGCAGATTAGCCTTATTTATGACAACGTGGGCTTCCAATGCAGTTGTGTGTTCCGCGATTTCCCAAACATGCACGTGGTGCACACTTTCAACATCGTCTACTTGTTCCATGACGTTGATTATATCGGCGATGGAAACTCCTTCTGGTGCGCCCTCCATTAACAAGTGAATGGTTTTAGGCAGCATGCTAAAGCCCTGCCAGAGCACGTACCCAGCAATCATCAGTGTCAGGAGAGTATCTGTCCAATACCAGCCATACAGGAGGATTAATGTTCCGGCAATAATGACGCCGACGGAGGCCAGCGCATCCGACACGTTGTGCAAGAATGCCGCCTTTATATTCATGCTGTCCTTAGACATTGTGTAGGTCAGCAAAGCCGTAGCGATATCTACAATCAAGGCTATTCCCGCCACCACGACCACTGTCCATCCTTCAATGGGCTGCGGGGCAAAAAACCGACCTATAGCTTCGTAGATGAGGTAGAGACCAACGATAATCAGCGTGACCAAGTTAATCAAAGCCGCTATGGTTTCACTGCGTCGGTAGCCAAAGGTTTTAAAAGCATCTGGCGGTTTGCGGCCGATCTTACGTGCGATGAGCGCAATAACCAGTGATGCGGCATCGCTCAAGTTATGTAGCGCATCAGCTATGAGCGATAAACTTCCAGAAAGTATTCCGCCAACAACTTGTGCCAGAGTTAATGCAGTATTAACGCCAATAGCTGCGATTAAACGCTTATCACCCATGGCTTCGGTGTTATGGTTATGTTCGTGAGCCATATTTTTACCGCTCCTTAAAAACTAGCGTAAGAAAAATAGGGGAGCCAAACGACCGCCCATAAGAGATAATAAAAATACTAGCGCCTATACCATCGGGCCCTCCAAGCCACACTGACAGAAAATGCGACCACTCTCGAGCAAGTTCGTGCGTTATCGTCTTTAACTTGCCGATAACAGGTCGATCTCTCTCAGACGCTAAACGACGTTGCTCGCTAATGATATGGATTATGCGGTGCCATGCCCTGAAGATGACAATAATGTAATCTTCCGACCATTCTTGCCGTAGGCTCAAGCCCCTTGCAGATTGGTGCGCCTCGGTGCTGAAATGACGAAGCAAGGCGATCATGTCACTGCACAATGGGAGCATTACATTTCAATAATGTAATGCTTCGCTCATGCTGCTGTTAGCTTCAGTCACGCAAAATTCATTCGAACCTGTAGAGCTCACCGATAAAGCTCAGCAAGACACCTTTGAATTTAGCGAGGACTGCCCTATGAATCTGTTGAAAGCTATTGTTGTTGGATCGGTAATATTCGGCTCCGCATTGTCTTATGCAGAAGATGGCTACGACCGCTCGATTAAATTTAATGAAAAATTCCGAGCAGATCAAAAGCGAATTCACGGAACCGAATCCGCCGAAAAAAAAGCAGGCGAGTTGAAGGTTAATGATATTCGCCAGGATCAGAACAACATGGAAATCAAAAAAGAAACCAAAGCTGACTAACCACTTAATATCCGAACGATATCCGCCGCCGCCAGCTTCCAAGCTCCGTTGGTAGCAGTTGTACTCTAAGCGCCCTTCGGGGCGCTTTTTTGTGTCCATCACTTGCACGCAAAATCGCTACCAGCGAATCGCCCTGGCCTTTATAGGCCGTTTCGTTAAGTCAGGCCGCTATCGCCTGATCTGTTTGTTATTAGCGTTCGCAAGAGCATATCCGATTGGGCTGAACAGACGCTGGTGGCGTACAACGCATCCATGTCAGGGTCGCCCTCTCAACGGCCTCGCGGTTCGTCCATGATTGAAGGTGTCAGCTCGGCCTTGTAAAGCCCGCTGATCGGTCCAGCCAGGGCGTTTTCGTAGCTATCGCCCGTGCTGCCGCCCGGGGCAGCTCAGCCGCTGCTTGCATAATCTTTTTTCGTCAGCTCACCGTGGGTGAAAGCCATCAGCCGAGGAGGCGTATGTAGCGCGGAGTCATACGCACTAAGCGCTGAGCACCCTTTCTATTCACCGCTTAGATGCATTAGACCTACGCTATAAAGGCTTTGCTGCCCGCTGCGCCGCAGCTGAATCTTAGCACTCCGAAACCAACACGCCCCGTTCTCGCTAGCTAGCAAGAACGGGGCGTTGTGTGCCGCCACTCGATTTTCTAGCTAGTTCTGTCAGCGGCTAGCGCAATTTCTTGCTCCTCCAATTCGTCTTCGCGCCGATGAGCCAGCTGGTAGAGCAACGGTAGCACTAATAGCGTTAGCACCGTTGAGGAGAGAATCCCTCCGATTACCACTGTCGCAAGGGGACGTTGTACCTCTGCACCGGTACCCACATTCAAGGCCATCGGAACGAACCCGAGTGAAGCCACCAAGGCTGTCATCAATACCGGCCGTAGCCGGGTCAGAGCTCCCTCGCGGATCGCGGTGTCCAGAGGTAAACCTTGCTCCCGTAGGCTACGGATGAAGGAGATCATTACCAGGCCATTTAGAACGGCGACGCCTGACAGAGCAATAAAGCCAACTCCTGCTGAAATGGACAACGGGATATCTCTCAGCCACAGCGCAACAATGCCTCCGGTGAGCGCAAATGGAATCCCTGTAAAGACCAATAAGCCGTCTTTGACATTGTTGAACATCATGAAAAGCAGAATGAACACCAGGAGCAGCGCCACGGGGACGACGATCTGCAGCCGCTTCGTTGCCGATTCAAGCTGCTCGAAGGTACCGCCCCAGTCGATCCAATAACCTGCCGGGATATCTACTTGGGCCTGGATTTTCTGTTCTGCCTCAGATACGAATGATCCAATGTCCCGACCACGGACGTTTGCACTAACGACAATTCGCCGTTTCCCTTCCTCTCTACTGATCTGATTCGGACCGGGGGCCAAATCCAGAGTGGCCACCTCGCCGAGGGGGATATAACTTATGGCGCTGTTTAATTCCCTTGGAAGGGCAATTGGGAGCCTCTCAATTGCGGCGAGATCGCTTCGTATCTCGTCCGGTAAACGAACTACGATATCGAAACGCCGGTCTCCTTGAAACAAGGTGCCTGCCTCTCGGCCCCCGATGGCTACTGCAACCGCTTGCTGGACGGTATCTAAACTCAGGCCGTATCGTGCGATTTGATCGCGATCGATATCAATCGTGAGCATAGGAAGGCCAGTCGTTTGCTCGACCGTAACCTCGGAGGCGCCTGGTACTTGTCCTAGCACCTCGGACACTTCCGCCGCCGTGCTGTTAAGAACCTCCATGTCATCACCATAGATTTTCACGGCTACAGCGGCACGAACACCGGAAATCAACTCGTTGAAACGCAGCTGAATAGGCTGGGAAAACTCGTAGTTATTGCCCGGTAACTCAGCGGCGGATGCTTGGACCTCGCTTAAGAGTTCGTCGCGCGACTTGCCTGGATCCGGCCACTGCTCTTGTGGCTTCAGCATGACGTACCCGTCAGAGATGTTTGGAGGCATGGCATCGGATGCCACCTCCGCAGTGCCTGTGCGCGCAAAAATCCGCTCGATCTCCGGAAACTCATCCATGAGCTTTCGCTCCAGCTGCTGCTGCATCTCGACAGACTGACTAAGGCTGGTAGCCGGTACACGAAGGGCTTGGATAGCGAAGTCCCCCTCGTTGAGGCTAGGCACGAATTCACTGCCCATACGTGCCCCTACGAGGCCGGAAAGTACAACTGCAACAACGGCAAAGGTGAGCACTACTGGCTTGTTGGACATCACCGCATCGAATGCAGGTGCGTAGGCCCGTTTAGCATTGCGGATTAGAAAGTTTTCCTTCTCTGTAACACGCTTGCCGATAAAGAGCGCAACGGCTGCCGGGACGAACGTCACCGAGAGAATCATCGCCCCGAATAGCGCTGTCACTACGGTAAACGCCATGGGCGTGAACATCTTACCTTCTACCCCTGTAAGGGCGAATATCGGCAGATATACGATCATAATGATCAGCTGCCCATAGAGTAGAGGCCGACGCACTTCCTTTGCCGCAGCGAACACTTCATGAAGCCGTTCGGACAGCGTTAATGCCCGCCCGTGATGGGACTGAGCGTGAGCAAGTCGACGCACGCAGTTCTCAACAATCACCACGGCACCATCGATAATGATGCCGAAATCCAATGCGCCTAAGCTCATCAGGTTGGCGCTGACCTCGTTGGCTACCATGCCGGTGAACGTAAAGAGCATCGCCAGCGGTATAACAAGTGCGGTTAGGATCGCCGCACGGATATTGCCCAAGAAGAGAAAAAGTATAACCACAACAAGAATGGCACCCTCAGTGAGGTTCTTCTTAACGGTGGATATAGCTTTGTCTACGAGTACAGTTCGATCGTAGACAGTAATCGCCTTTACGCCCTCTGGAAGCGAAAGGTTTATCTCTTTCATCTTGTCATCGACAGCCCTAGAAACTACCCGGCTATTTTCACCGATAAGCATGAAAGCCGTACCTAGAACCACTTCGCGGCCATTCTCGGTGGCTGCGCCAGTACGGAGCTCCTTTCCAACCTCTACCGTCGCAACGTCGCGGATACGTACTGGGGTACCGTCAACGTTGCTAATAAGGGTATTGCGGATGTCCTCTACTGATTGCATTTGTCCTGGAGCACGAACAAGATACTGCTCGCCGCGTTTTTCAATATATCCGGCACCTAGATTGTTATTGTTTTGCTCAACCGCTTCGATCAGATCTTGTAATGTCAGTCCAAACGACCGCAAAGTGTCTGGATTGGGGGCGATCTGATATTCCTTTGCATATCCTCCGATCGTATTGATCTCAGTTACGCCTGGTACATTGCGGACTTGCGGTTTGATGATCCAATCTTGAATCTCACGCAAGTCAGCAGAGGTATAAGGCGTACCGTCCGATTTGGTGGCACCGTCCTCAGCTTCAACCGTCCAAAAATAGATTTCGCCAAGCCCAGTGGAAATAGGGCCAAGTGTTGGAGTGACGCCTTCCGGAAGCTGATCTTTGGCCCCTCCCAAGCGCTCATTCACAAGTTGGCGGGCAAAATAGATGTCAGTGCCTTCCTCAAAAATAACTGTGATCTGAGAAAGTCCATATCGAGACAAGGAACGGGTCTGCTCGAGCTTGGGCAACCCGGCCATTACCGTCTCGAGCGGGTAGGTAATGCGCTGCTCCACTTCCAGCGGGGAATAACCTGGGGCCGCAGTGTTGATTTGCACCTGTACGTTGGTGATATCAGGGACAGCATCGATAGGCAGCTTTTGGTAGCTGTAAGCTCCTAACGCTGCCATGCCAAGCACGGCTAGCAAAACCAGCCAGCGATGCTCTATAGAAAAGCGAATGATACGTTCGAACACAGTCTATAACTCCGTATCAGTGAGCATGCGAGGCGCTGGCTTTGCCAAGCTCGGACTTAATGATGAAACTGTTGGCCAAGGCATAGCGCACTCCGGCCTGAAGACCTTCCTTGATTTCAACCGCTTCACTATCGCCGCGACCAGTCACGATTGGCTGAGCAGCAAAGCCATGGTCGGTCCGTACAAACACCACCGGATTATCTTCCAACGTGTGGATCGCATCGGGCTTGACTGCAACCGGCACGGACACTCCGCCAGAGCCTACCCGCACTTTGACGAACAGGCCGGGACGCCAAACACCTTCCGGGTTCGGAAGCGTGACCCGGGCGGTAGCGGCGCGGCTTTGCTGACCAACAAGTGAGCCGACATAAGAAACGGTGCCATTGGCACTGGACTCGAATGCTGTGGCTTCGATAACCGCGTTGCTGCCGACTCGTACCGCGCTGAGTGCATTGGCAGGAACGCTGATATCTGCCCAAACGGTAGAGAGATCGGAAATGATGAATATCTGGTCGTCGGTATTGACTGACTCACCGAGCGTGATGTCCTTCTCAACGATCATCCCATCGAACGGCGCCCTGAGTTCGTAGCGGCTCAATGCGTCTGGCTTGCCAGCATCACTACCAAGCGCTTGTAGCTGTGCTTTTGCATTCGCAACCGTCAGCTCTGCTTCCCGTAGAGCCTGTTGTGCCTGTAAATAATCCTGTTCTGCAGAAATACGCTCTTCCCACAGCTCCTTTTCGCGTCGATAGGTTTTCTGAGCCAATGCAAGACGTTTTTGTGCCGCGTAGAACTCGCTTCTACGTTCCGACAGGTCGGTACTCGCGATCACAGCAAGCACTTGCCCCTGTTTCACCTGTTCGCCCAAATCGACTTTGACCGCTTCAACGACACCTGAGAGACGAGGCACAACTTGCGCTGTGCGGTCTTGGTTGAATGTAATTTCGCCAGGCAGCTCGATTGCGCTTTTTATCTGCGCAGGCTGAGCGGTTGCTAGCGAGATGCCCGCGGCTAGGATTTGGGTCTCAGAGAGTTCAACCTCTGCTGCTTCAGCGTGCGCCGCTCCCTCAGGGCCATCGTCATGCTCATCTTTCTCTGCCGCACCGACCTCGTGATCGCTATCGGCGCCTTCTTCATCATGGCCATGACCTCCTTCGGCTTCGGTATTCTCATCCGAATGCCCTTCATCTTCATGCTCCGAAGCGCCACCATGCTCGCCATGCGCGTCGCTCGCATTGGGCACGGCAGGACTACTGCTAAGAAGTAATCCACCAAGCACCAGTGCCACGCCTAATATGACGACGATCCAAAAAATCTGTTTTTTGTGAACAGCCAAGGAAGATGTGTTCGATTTACTTGTCATATGGATTCCTTATGGCTGAGTGGCCGAGGTGATAACGGCCGACCCATCGCCGACAATTCGCGAGATTTCTGCCGCCGCCTGGTTAGCTTGTGATAGCGCAGACAGATACTGAGATCGGGCTTGGAAAAGCGTGCGTTGAGCATCCAGTACGTCAAGGAACGTGAACTTTCCAAGTTCGAACCCCTTGCTGGCAGCTTCATAAGCGCTTTGGGCACTGGGGAGCATGTCGTTGCGCAACAGTTCAAACTGCTGGCGGGCAGTGCGCAGCCGCATGTGCGCTTGGGAAAGTTCGCTTTTCAGGCGTATATGGACGGCGTTGAGCTCGTCCTGCGCCTGGTAGGCCCGTTCCTGCGCTGCTCCGATGTTGCCTTGGTTTCGATCAAACAACGGCAGGGGCATCGAGATACTCACCAGTCCCAGCGTGCCGTTATATTCATCTGAGCGTTGGGCACCTACGCTAACCGTCACGTTAGAAAAGCGATTCGTCCTTTCCAGCTCCAACGCAGCCCGACGTCTTTCTGCTTCCCGACGCGCGCGGGTTAGTTGAGCGGAATCGCTCAAGCGGCTATAAAGCTCAGCTAGTTCGGGAAGCGGAGGTACTGCCTCTGCCGGCTCTAGTACTCGCTCAAAGCGTGGCTGTGGGTTTCCCCAGTTGGCCGCCAGACGAGTGCGCGCAGCTTCGAGTTCAGCTGTGGCCTGGGCAAGCTCCACTTGCACTCCAGTAGCCGCAACCCGCGCCCGGGTTTCCTCTACGGGAGAAACCATGCCGGCCCTCACACGCCGATTGGCCACGTTCACTGCTTGCTTCGCAAGCTTTGAAGCAGCCTGAGCGAGCTCCAGCCGTTCTTGAGCAGTAAGCACATCGTAGTATGCGCCCATCACTGCCCCCCTCAGTCGAGCTTGAGCGTCCTGTAGGTCGGCGGCCGCTACGTCCATGGCGCGTTGCGCTGCCTCAATACGAGCCGAACGTTTACCACCCAGCTCTATTTCTTGGCTCAGCTCAAGCGTCGTCTCGGGGGCATCACCTCGGATTCCCTCCTGGCTAGCGGACAATATTGGATTCGGACGCGCTCCGGCTTGGCTAATCAATGCGCGAGAAGCAGCCAGCTCACGTCTTGCAGCAGCCAATTCAGGGCTTGCAGAGCTAGCGAGCTCCAAGGCGCGTAGAAAGCTTATGGAGTCGACAGACTCAACGGGGAAGGTATTTGCCACACTGGCAGGTAAGGTCTGTGTGAAGGTCGGCAACTCTAAAGGCTGCGCAAAGGCGAGGTTGCACGACAACATCGTCAACCCCAGCGGTAAAATAACTTTTCGCACCGAAATCTCCTAGAAAAGGGAAGGTTCGGTGAGACCTCAGATACAGATAAATGGCGTCCTACTGGTTAATCTGGCGTCTCACCGGCTTTGCACCGATGCGCCAATTAGGTTTTTCAGGACGCCCGGCTTCAGCCGATGCGTAGCTAGCAGAAAAAAACGGTTTCAAGCTTATTGATAATACCGAACCAGGAGAAATCCCTTTCGTTATAAGCGGCTTGATATGGTCGCCATGAAAGACACAGTCTCCATCCAAACTGATTTTTTTTGCGGCTTTTGACGATCCTTCCTCGTCAGTACCCAGAGACTCGTGCGGATGTTCGTGATGTCCAAAATGATTTGCTGCCGAACCATCCTCATGACTGCAGCTCGTGCTAACAACTGCCCATGATGATTGCAATGGAAACAAGGCTAGCAACATCAGCAAAACTATTTTTCTCATCCAAGACAAAACGATGACTTCCTGGTTTAGATGTCGAATCCCATCATAAGAACTACCCCCGCCAAGACGCTAAACACATGCGCCTCTACTCCGATAGTGATTCGCCTTAGGTTTAAACAAATACACATAAGCGTTTTTTATCAGCCTTGCCAAGCCGGCAAGATAGCTGACGCTATGGGGTGGTGACTTTATAGAAGAGTGGATAACGATCGAGTGACCGAAACATTACAAATCTGTAATCGAGAGAGTGAGCGATGCCATTCCTCAGATTACAAAATAGTCATTTACCGCTAATCCTGCTGTCATCCGGGGGGGGAGAACATGGCCAAGCGCTAAAAAACAAAAAGGCGAAAGGCGTCATTCAAGCACTGATCTGCCGTACACAAGGAGCATCATCATGAGCAAAAAGGCCGTTTTTTCACTGACAGCCCTTTCACTGGCATTGGGCAGCGCCCCGGTCTTAGCCCAATCGGAAACAGCGGACGGCTTCATCGAAGGCAGCACGCTATCGCTGATAAATCGCAACTATTATTTCAATCGAGATTTTCGCGACGGTGAGAGTGCCACCGGCAATGGCTACTCCGAGGAATGGGCCCACGGATTGATGGCCTTCTTCGAGTCCGGATATACCCAAGGCTCGGTAGGGATTGGCGTCGACGCCTTCGCCATGCTCGGACTCAAACTCGACTCCGGTTCGGGGCGCTCCGGTGCGGGCGGCAGCATCGACCTGCTTCCCCACGACAGCGCCGGCGATCCTGAGGATGACTTCACACGGGTGGGGGGCGCGGTGAAAGCACGCTTGCTGGACACCGAGATCAAGGCAGGCGATGTATTTCCCGCTACTCCCGTCGTGCACTTTGGTGACGCACGGCTGCTGCCGGAGTCTTTCAAGGGTGTCACCGTTGTGAACAACTCGCTGGACGACCTCACCCTCCAGGGCGGCCGCCTGCACGCGATGAGCCAGCCCAATACCAGCAACACGAACGATGACTTCGTCACGTTTTATGGCGGTGCCGTCGACGCCCCTTGGCTCGGCTACGCAGGCGGTGACTATAGCGTAAACGAAAATCTCAGTTTTAGCCTGTATACCAGCCGCCTCAAGGATGCCTGGAACCAACATTACTTCGGTCTATCGGCCACCTATCCGCTTTCCGATGTCGTCGCGTTGCTGGGCAGTTTCAACTACTACAAGGCAACCGACGAAGGCCGCGAATTACTGGGCGAGTTCGACAACAACATCTGGAGCTCAAGCCTGGGTGTCGCCTTCGGCGCGCACACTGTCACGGCGTCGTATCAGCGAAACAACGGTAACAACGACTTTGACTACTTGCGCCAGGCGGACTCGATCTACCTGAACAATTCCATCCAGTACAGTGATTTCAACTCACCTAAAGAGCAGTCCTGGATGCTGCGCTACGACCTGAACATGGCGGAATACGGCATACCCGGGCTTACTTTCATGACCCGCTACGCCCGCGGTTGGGGCGCCGATTACAGCAATGCGAACGAGGTGTACATGCGCCAAGACGATAACGGTGCGCCGCTGACGGGACAGAACCGCTGGGAACGCGACGTCGAAGCCCGCTACGTTGTACAGACTGGCTCTCTCAAGGATTTGTCTCTGCGGGTGCGCCAGGCTACCACGCGGGCGACTGCTTTCGAGTCCGACCTCGATGAGGTCCGATTCATAGCCGAGTACCCGCTCTCGATCTTGTGAAACACCATGAGCAACACCACATCTTCTTTAGTTTTGCTCCCTTGGTTTGAAGATGTGTTTCAGGCGCCCATCAGGGCGCCTTTTTTTGCGTAAGTACTGCTTACGCAGCGAGCCAGATGACTGGCAGGTTACAAAATTTGTAAGGCAGCTTCCCAGCGCTCCTGCCGCGCTAGACTGTTCCCACCCCGGCCTACGGCGGCATATGTCAGATTCTTTAGAACAGTTCCGACCAAGTCGCTCCGTCTTGACTTTGTAGCCACTTGATGGATGTTTTTTTGGCGCCCCGTCAACTAGAGTTACCTCAAAATATGCGCATTTTGGTTGTAGAGGACGAAGTAAAAACTGCGGAATATCTGCAGCAGGGTCTTGCCGAATCTGGTTACCACATAGATCGAGCGGATGATGGTCTCGATGGGTTTCATCTGGCGCTGCAGAACGATTATGACCTCGTGCTACTTGATGTGAATTTGCCAACCATGGATGGGTGGGAGGTGCTCGAGCTCATCAGACGGCGTAAGCAGACTCGCGTGATCATGCTGACAGCGAATGGCCGCTTGGACGAAAAGGTCCGCGGTCTGGAACTTGGCGCTGACGACTATATGGTTAAGCCGTTCCAGTTCCCCGAGTTGCTCGCTCGTATTCGAACATTGCTGCGGCGAGGCGAGCCGATCTCACTTCCGAGTAACCTGTGTGTTGCCAACCTCGAACTGGACCCGAGCCGGCATCGCGCCTATCGGAACGGCCAACGTATCGATCTCACTAGCAAAGAGTTCGCTCTACTGCATCTGCTCATGCGCCGAACTGGCGAGGTTCTGACACGCACCGAAATCACTACCTTGGTCTGGGATATAAATTTCGACTGCGATACCAACGTGGTAGATGTCGCGATTCGCCGCCTGCGGATGAAGGTGGACGAACCCTTTGGCGATCGCCTGATACACACTATCCGGGGTGTGGGCTACGTGCTGGAGGCGCGGCCTTGAAACCACTTAGTCTAGCATCGCGTCTCGCGTTACAGATCACGCTGACCGGCGCCGCTTTGGTTGCGCTGTTGATAGGGATGAGTTACTGGGTACTGGTAAGCCAACTAGAGTCGCGCGCCGAGGAGGAAGTGACGGACAAACTCGCACAGATTGATCATGGACTTGCAGAGGATACCGAAGCCCGCATGGGCCGATCGTGGCAACATGCGCTGAGCGATACGGTGCTGGGCCATGACAACCTTTCGATAACCGTCATCGGCGATACGGAGAAATCACCGATTTTCAGTATCGGCCGGTTCGCCAATGCCCCGGAGCAGCTGGGTCTCGTGAACAGAGACGGTGAATACCTTGGCTGGACAACGAGAAATGGCGTGCAGATGCTAACCGGGCGCAAGCAGATCCAGGTTCCGGGACTGGGCCCAATGACGCTTTTACTTTCGCAAGATCGCAGTGCCGATCAACGGCTGGTGGCTGCATTTCTGCGCTCGGCCTTAGTGACCGTGCCGATGCTGCTGATATTGATCGGGTTGGCTGGATGGCTGGTTGCAAATAATGGCTTGCGACCGCTTCGCAAGTTCCGGGCCTTGGCGACTAAGGTATCGACACAGGATCTATCACCTCGAATCCGCCCCGATCGGCTTCCGCAAGAGCTCCAAGCATTGGCGCACAGCCTCAACGTAATGCTTCGTAGACTCGATGACGGCGTTCAGCAACTGTCTCAATTCTCGGACGATGTCGCTCATGAGTTGAAAACTCCGCTGAACAACCTGATAGGCAAGGCGCAGGTGACTTTGGTGCGTGAGCGAAGCAAGGAGCAGTATCGTGAAGTGATCGAGTCGTCGGTTGAAGAACTCGAACGCATGGATCGAATCGTGTCAGACATGCTGTTTCTTGCCCAGGCCAGCCACGCCAGCCCAGCACTGAAGCTCGAACCATTATCCTTGGGAAGCGAGGCGAGGCGCGTATGTGAATACTTCGAAGTCCTAGCCGAAGAAGCGGGAGTCGCTACGACAGTAACGGGCGATGCCATGATTTTGGGAAATCGACTTATGGTTCAACGGGCCATTTCCAACCTGTTATCCAACGCATTGCGGCATTCGAATACTGGCAGCACGGTCGAGCTTAAGATCCTTGAGGGGGACGCAGACATCGTCTCGCTGGCTGTCACCAATCATGGCGCGACTATCGAATCGGATCATCTCCCACACCTGTTCGACCGCTTTTATCGCGTTAACGGCATACAAACTCGCGGGGCAGGATTGGGGCTAGCGATTGTCCGTTCAGTAATGCACCTCCACAAAGGCCACGTGGCCGTCGACAGCAAAGACGGCCGGACCACGTTCGAGCTGACTTTTCCGCAGCACAACTGACCTGGAAGAGACGCCACGGAGACAAGCGTCACTACGAGGGACATCAAATTATAGGGATGATGAACTCTCGGAGGATATGCACGTTGTGCTGACAGGCATGCCTATGGATAGCGAGCCGGTTTGTCCTCGTAATCGCACTGGTTTCCATTGCCTTGCTTAGGCATAGGCTGCCTTGAATCTGACTAAGCGGCACCACTCTTAAGTGGCGCCAATCGCTTCCAGCTTCCTTTTTGATCAGTATAAGTTATTGAATTATAAACATTAGGGGAAAACAGCCATTGTAATCATCGGCTTTATGGCGACAGCCCTCGCGGGTAGATACTGATTCAGGCATGGCGACGGCCGACATCAGACCGCCGTTAACACAGCTAGAAAAGCCCCGAAGCCGGTTGAGGCATGACTCTTATTGCGGAGCTGCTTCAACGGCAGGGCTTTTCGAGGCAAGTAGCTTCGCGGCTATCGGTGAAGTGATCATTTGGATGACGGCAAAGAAGGCGGCGGGTACAGCGATTTCCGAAGGCAAGCCAGACGCTGTCACGAAAGCAGCGGCGATGCTGAATTCCTTTTTACTGACCGTGAACAGGTAGGCAATCAACTCTTGCCTATCAGCCACAAAGAATCTCGCGAACGAACCGACCGCATAGCCGATCAGGTTTAGTGTGAGCGCTGCCAACGCAATCACGACCGCAAACCACCCATAGCCAAGAATCGTTTCGGCGTTCGGGCCAACGACCGCCAAGAGCAGCAGCAGGTAAAGAACCGAGCCAAGAGATGGATAGAGGTCATCGCGTCGACTGACCGCTTCCGGGAAGCGTGTGCGCAGGTAAACGCCGAGCACAGTCGGCACTACTACGATCAGCACCAATGCCATGATCACTGCTCCGATCGGTACTTGCAGCTCGATTCCGGTGAGCTGCAGAAACAGGAACGGCACGATGAAAGGCGAAAGCAGTGTGTTAACCGCATTGAGGACTGCCGCGAGCGCGACGTTACCGCGTGCGAGCAGAACCAGAAGCGGCGCCGAAACGTCAGTGGGTAGCGTTCCAACAAGAGTTTGACCAGCGGCCAGCGGCCCCGAGCCAAAGAACAGCCGGCCCGTCAACCACCCAGCAAGCGACATAGGCCCATAGACGAGGGCGAGCGCCCAAAGCTGCCGGCTCGGCTTTTTGATAACCAATTTCACCGCATGGACATCAAATGTCAGGCTGATGACCAGCATCAGTAGAGCCAGAAGCGGACCAATGCCGCTTTCGAGAACAATCCCGATAGAGGGCACTAGCAGACCGAGTGCGGCGGCAGCGACAGCTAGCACCAAAAGGTTGTTTTCTACGAAGGAGAGAATTCTTTGCATCAGATAGCCCTAGTCGCAGCGGATTGGGCCGGTGGGGCGACCCTCGCATTTCGCGAATAGAGCAATAGCTCTATCGCAATATTCGCAATGACCCTGGCAGCAGTCGTGCATTAGGAATGCGACAAGATTGGAGAGTACCGGCCAGTTGGCGCTATAGATAATCGACTTCCCATCCCGCCGTCCCTGCACAAGTCCAGCGTGTTCCAGCTCTTTAAGGTGGAAGGAGATTCTTGAAGGTGGAGCATCACCGAGTACACCGGCGATAGATCCAGCGGCCATACCATCAGCGCCGGCGACAACCAACATACGGATAATCCGTAGGCGATCCTTGTGAGAGAGCGCGGCGAAACTCGATAGCGCGTCTTTTTCTTCCATACGATTCAACACTTCATGAATTATTGAAATAAAATATAAGCGCCTCGATTGCGCGTCAAACCTGCGTATGGTCGATACTCGAATCAGATACCGTCATCACCACAGTAGGTGATTGATTAATAAGGAATTTAAAGCGGAAAAATAACGTATTTTATCGTTAATTTATAACAGCAGGTGGCAGCTCCGCCAACGTCCCAGGCCGGCTTCGGCGCGAATCTGCTTCGCGCTGCAGGTTTCGGAATTCTCTGAGCAAGGCGATCCTCATAGCGTGGCGTTCTGCCACTGGATTTCTGAAGGCCAGGTGCAAGGGTAGAGAAAGGGGAGCGTAATCAGATTTTTGTTTACTACATTATGTAGCTTGTGTACTGTAGCCACACATTTCGACTACAGAGGCTGACACAATGAGCTTGATCAAAGAGACGCTCGAAAAATCCATTTTCGATCAAATGGACGAAACGGTGACCACACCTGTATCCATCAGGCTTCCCACCAACGTCAGCAACCAACTGGACGAGCTATCGCTAACGCTCGACAGATCAAAAAGCTATCTGCTCTTAGAATTCATCAAGGCAGGGATCAAAGAGACAAATGCCCTCCTTGAAGAGAGGTATTCGAATCCTTCTCAGCCTGAAGAGAGGGATCCTAGCGACTTCCTTAACCGTAAGCATTTCATGCTCAATACCAATTATAATCGCGACAAACAAGCTCATTTCAGCATGTTAAAAAACCAGGAAGCTGCGGCTTTTTGTAAAGGTTGGAAGGAGTACATTTGTCAGCTTTCCAAGGGAGACACGGTCTATCTATATCAAAGTGGTGTAGGGGTCGTTGCATCTGGCATTGTTTCTGGAGAGCTTGAAAAGCATGACTATGCTGGAACCCCAGAAGACAAGTATTCAAAAGCACTTGAAGATTTCAGGGTTGGGTTCAAGGCTATTTCTGCTAAAGAATTCAAAGATATTACAAACGGCGGAGCCAACTTTCGGCGCACAATGGTTGAGCTTACCCAGGGCCAGGGGCATAAAATAAAGTCAGAAATCGAGAATCGATTGAAAAATAGTCCACAGCTATAATTATTGCAGTACTGGTCGCTTCAACCAGCTGAGCCAATTATTCCAGCCAGATCCAGGCGCTGCACGCGCTTGTTGGCTGGATGTTAACTTAAGGATTTGAGCACCGTAAGGCCGTTCCGCTTAACTGAACAGCGCCCCGCACCGTAATGCACGGCCAGGTCGTACACCTCAAGTCGCCAAGCACTCCGACACCGCTGGCCTGCTGGGGAAGCCAAACGGATTAGGAAACCACGGGCTCGCCCAATGGAAGACAAGACACCGTTGCCAACCTGGACCCAAAGGAGACAGATTCATTTTCCTGCTCTAAACGTCTGCTTCTGGCCGTTACCTTACCTTCGCGAAAGGCAGCTATAAGCCGATAGCCGCCTTCCAAGAACAGTCGTAACCGCCCAGAAGCGCCCCCTTTCGACGACAACGAATTTTCTTAGCCGATGCCCGTCGAGCTCCAGCATTACCGAAACTGCCAATACAGGATAGGCACCAGTCACACCGCATCTTTAGCGTAGCGCTTGGCCAGGCGCCGGGGTTCAGTGCACATGCGGCGTAGCCATGCGGTCCATCCATCTCGCCGCTCGCCTGACCTTGCCGGAGAAAAATCGATGGAGGCGCCCACGCAGTGCCCCACCCCTCGCGCTCGGCCATCGGCCTGGATGAGCCGTCCGATAAGTTCCTGACGTGGGCAACCCACGGCCAGTACGACCAGTTAGGCGGAGTGATCAATGACGAAGTCCAGGCACGCCTGGACTTCATGAACCCGAAAAGGGGGCAGATTTATTTACGAAGCCGCCGGCCGCTTCTGGCCGGTCGTGACCAGCAGCTCTTCAAGGGAAGCGAACCACAGCCCAGATCAGGCGTTCTGATAGTTCAATAAGGTAACGATCGCCGATTGCAGGCCAGCATTATCCTTAATCGGCTGGCGCGCGAAGCTCCCTTGCCTAGCAATGCCAGGCTTCAACCGCACGAGTAATTCAGCTTGGCAGACCCCGCTCGATACCCCATCTACGACAGGAACCGGCAACTGGCCGACCAGACTACGTGCCAAACCCGCCAGGGGCGCGCCCGCTAGGATCAGCACGTCTGCACCGTCCTCCGAGACTGCCTGCCTGCAGAGTTCTAGCAAACGGGCGGCATGGTCGACTTGGACGGTCCCTGGATCGCTTAGGGGATCGTTCAGGTGGCGGATGCATGCCAGGCGTGACAACAGCCCGTACTGGTCGACGCACTCGCGGTACCACGCGGTGATGCGGTGGGAGATGGCGATGATGCCGATGCGCTGGCCAAGCTGGGCCGCCGTCATCAGGGCCGCCTCGGTCATCCCGACGACGGGTACGTCCAGCGCCTCCTTCAGCGCCTGCAGGCCTGGATCGCCAAAGGCCGCGACGAGCAAGGCATCGTATTCGCCAAGCCGCTCACCGGCGATGGTGGCCACGGCGTGCGCCCCTAGTAGGGCTTCGAAGCGCGTCTCGATGTAGGCCACGCCGGCAGCGGCCGTAGCCATCGTAATCACCGTGTCGGGGGCCGCTACGCGCCGGGCTTCCGCCTCGATCAGATCTGTGACGCTCCGGGAAATGTTCGGATTGACGATCAACAGTTTCATGCCTGCTCCAACGTGTCGGGCATCTGGGAGAAGCCGAGGGGTGCCATTTCCAGGGCTAGTGTGTCCTCGACGAACGCTCCCAGGCGGAGCACGTCGTCATCGTGAAAGCGTGGCCCTACGATCTGCAACCCCAGCGGCAATCCCTGCGCGCCAAACCCACAGGGGACCGAAAGGGCCGGAACGCCAGCCTGGTTGAAGAGCGGAGTGAAGACCGCATGATCACGCGGGCCGGTCGGCCGGCCGCCAATGGTCGGAGGCCCGAGCACATCTAGTGACCAGGGCTCGACCGGGACGGTCGGGCACAACAGCAGGTCCACCGTTTCGAATAGGGTCGCCGTGTTGCGGACGATGGCGTCCCGCAGCGCGGCCAACGCCACCATCCGCGTCGCAGGTACCGCGAAGCCGGCTTCGATCTGCTCGGCGATGGCCGGATCGAAGCGGGTCGGATCGGCGCGGTAAGCCTCACCGAAATGCGCGGCGAGTTCCGCATGCTGCGTTTCCAACAGAGGGGCGGCGAGCAACCCCTGCGGCCAGCGGGGCGTGAACGGCCGTACCTGCAGGCCGGCCGATTGCAATCGACTCACCGTCTGCTCGAACAGCGCGGCAACATCCGCATCGACGGTATAGCCCAGCCCAAGGTCGAGACTGTAACCGATGCGCAAGGTCTCGAGCGGGCGGGCCGCCACCGTTGGCATGGGCGTGGAGTAGCGGTCCGCCGAGTGCACGCCGGTGAGCACGTCGAGCATCAGTGAGACGTCGGTGACACGTCGCCCCAATTGGGCGATCACATTCAGTTCGCGCCCGATGACGGGAAAGCCCCAGGGATCGGCGATCCGGCCAGCGCTCGGTTTGAAACCCACGACACCGCAGTGCGCCGCGGGCCGACGCGAGGAGCCACCGGCGTCGGTGGCCAGGGCTAACATTCCCAGTCCGGCGGCCACTGCTGCGGCGGCGCCACCGGATGAGCCGCCAGGCGTGCGGTTCAGGTCCCAAGGGTTGCAGGTCGCGCCATATACGCGGTTGTCGGTCACCCCCTTGCAGGCGAATTCCGAACAGTTGCTCACGCCCACCAGCAGGGCGCCGGCCTGCCGCAGGCGGGCAACGGCCCAGCTGTCACGCGGCGCACGGTGGTTGCGGTAGAGCCAGGACCCACAGGTGCTGATCTGCCCTTGCAGCCACAGATTATCCTTGATAGTGACCGGAACGCCGGCAAGCCGCAGATCTTCACCAGCGGCGCAGCGCGCGTCGATAAGCGCTGCTTGGAGCCGTACGTCTGTGGCATCCACTTGCACAAGTGCGTTAAGTGACGGATTCAACGCAGCGATCCGCGCCAGTTGGCGCTCGGCAATCGCGACGGCGCGAGTCTCGCCGGAGCGGACCCGCGCCGCCAGTTTCAATGCGCTTGGCGTGCTCACCGGCTCAACCGAATATCGCTTCGAGGTCCACTTCGGTGTCCTCGGGCAGCGAAAGATCTAGCGTGGCCTCGATGTGATCGAGGTGTCCGATCATCAGCGCAATGGCTTTCTCAATATTGCCTTCTTCCATCGCCGCGATGATGTCGGTGTGCTCATGGTTCGGGCAGGCCGGGACGTTGGGCGAGTCGTAGAGCAGGATGATCAGGCAAGTCAACGATGACAGTTCACGCATCAGTTTGATCAGCGGTGGGCTGGCGACCATTTCGGCGATCAGCAAGTGGAACTCTCCAGATAGTCTGATCACTGCGCGCTTGTCACCGCGCTCCCTGGCGTCGCGCTCTTCGGCGACATGTGCATGCAGCTTCTGGAAGTCCTCGTCGGTGCCCTTGTCTACCAGGCTGCGAATCAGCGCTGGCTCCATGATTCGGCGCGCCTGAAAGATGTGCCGGGCCTCTTCCACCGACGGGCTGGCAACAAAGGCGCCACGGTTCGGAATGGTGGTCACCACCCCTTCATAGGCCAGCCGGGACAGCACCTCGCGGATCCGGGTCCGATTCACGTGGAACACGCTGGCGAGCTTCTCCTCGACTAGCTTGGTTCCGGGAATCAGGCGGTGCTCCATCACGGCAGCCAGGATTCGCTCGTATATTGCGTCCAGTTTGTCATTCGTTCCCAGTATCTGTCCGGCGCTGCGCGCTTTGCGCGAGCGTGAAGGTTCTTTCTCGGTCAACACATCGATTCCTTGCACCTGCCCTTCGCCTGTTACATCGGCGAAGAGGATTGTCACAAAAAATTGAGTAATTGTGCAAACTTGCACCGCTGGAGAACATTTCTCTGCAACTTGCACCTTCATCGCGCATGAGGTGTCAGCGCTTCACCTCACATGTACGTCTCCCAGCCAGCCAGATCGCAGCGGTCGAGAACATATATCGACGTGCCGCAATGCCCTGAATACCGGCGCTGCAGCAAGATCGCGAATGGTCCGTGCCAAGCCTGACCCGGAAGTTTCCACAATGGTGGCATGGCGGTTGCAAACGTTTTGCCACAACGAGACATAATTTTTGTGACAATCACGGAGCCTCGACATGCGACCCATCCGCTCGTCCTATGCTGTACTCAAGCGCGCTGCCGGCGCCCTGCTGGCGCCATTGATGTTTACTGCCGCCCTGTCCCCTGCTCTGAGCCAAGCGCAGGAAGCCGAACCGATCAAGCTGGGCTACGCCAAGTGCGCCCACTGCACGCCGCTGTCGCTCACTCCGCAAAACACCACGGGCGTGAAACTAGACGCTATCTCTTTCAACACCGGCAACGACGTGCTCACGGCCCTGCTTTCCAAAAGCATTGATGTAGCGCAGGTCACCTATCTGCACTACGCCACCGCACTCGACAAGGGCTTCGACATCGTGGGGATTTCTGGCCAGATCAATGGCGGGTCCCAGATTCTCGTGGGCAACGACCTGGCCGTCGAGCCGGGTGACTGGGAAGGCCTGAAGCGCGTGATCGCGCAATACAAAGACGAAGGCAAGCCCTTCCGGGTCGCGGCTTCCCGTGGCAATGCGCAGGACATCCATATGCGAGGCGCGTTCCTGACCCATGGCATCGATATCAACAAGGATGTGCAGTTCATCAATATCCCCAACCCGTCCGACCATGTACAGGCGCTGCGCCGAGGCGAAGTCGAGCTGATCACGTCGGTCGATCCGTTCGCCACCCAAATCCGGGAAGTGAAGGCCGCCAAATTCTTCGATTTTCCATATGAGCAGGCCGCTGGAAAACTGACCAACCTGATCGTCACCCGCTCGGACGTGATCAAGAACAACCCGAAAGGCGTTGAGGAGGCCGTACGCGCCATCGTTAAGGTCAACGAGATGATGGCCGACGACAAACCGCTCTTCGTCGACACCATTCAGAAGGTCACAGGCCTCGACAATGCCATCGCCACCGGCGCGGTCGACAACCTGTATCCCGACTACAGGATGTACCGCGAGTCCGCCGTGGCCATCGCCGAGATGATGCGCGACCTGAAGTACATCAACACGGACGTCACCGAGGCGGTCGAGAAGAACCTCGACTACAGCTTCTTGGAAAAAGTGACCGGCAAGTCCAAGACCGACCTCGGCTATTGATTCAGGACCCGTGATGTCTTCTTCACTCTCGCAACGCCTCTATAAAAGGATCGAGCGCTTCATAGTGCCGGTCCTGCTCCTCGCCGGCTGGGAGACCTTCTCCCGCTCAGGCATCCTGCCGCCCGCGCTGTTGCCGGCCCCGTCCCAGGTCATGCTGGCCTGGGCGGACTGGATCTTCTCCACGGACGGCAACACCCAGAGCTATTCCGGGCGCTGGCTGTCCGATATTGCGGCGAGTTCCGGCCGGGTGTTCGCCGGGTTTCTGATCGCAACGGTACTGGGCGTCGGCATCGGCATGGCCATCGGCTGGTCGCGCCAGGTCGAAGCGCTGATCGAGCCGACGCTGCAGACGCTGCGACCGATCCCACCGGTGTCCTGGATCCCGCTGGCGATCATCTGGTTCGGCATCGCCGACAAGCCTGCCATCTTCCTGGTGTTCATGGGCTCGTTCTTCCCGGTATTGCTCAGCACCATTCACGGCGTGAAGACCTGCGACCGCAACCTGCTGCGCGCCGGCGCCATGACTGGCGGCACGCCGTCGAAGCTGCTGCGCCACATCGTGTTCCCTGCCGCCTTGCCGAGCATCTTCTCCGGTCTGCGCATCGCCATCGGCTCGGCCTGGATGCTCACCGTGACGGCCGAAATGGTCGCGGTGAAAAGTGGGGTCGGCTATGTTCTGTGGGATTCGTACTACTTCCTGCGCTACGACATCGTCATCGCCTCGATGGTGAGCATCGGCCTGCTCGGTTTCCTCAGCGACTACGTAATCAAGTACATCGCCGGTCGTGTCCTGCGCTGGCAGCGCGGCTCCACCCTGCAAGCGAAGGAAGGATGAAGACCATGGCTCTGATTACCATCGACAACGTGTCCCGCGTGTTCGAAGACAGCCAGCGCAAGCAGGTCGTCACCGCGTTGGATAACGTCAGCATTCAGGTCAAGCGCAACGAGTTCCTCTGCTTGCTCGGTCCGAGCGGCTGCGGCAAGTCCACCCTGCTCAACATGATCGCTGGCTTCGACAAGCCGTCGTCCGGTACCGTCACCGTTGGCGGTCAGGTCATCACCGAGCCGGGAGCCGACCGAGGCGTCGTGTTCCAGCAGGCCAACCTGATGCCATGGCTGTCCGTCTGGGAAAACGTCGCCTTCCACCTGAAGATGCGCGGCGCCAGCAAGGCCGACCGGCGCGAAAAGGCTCAGCGCTACATCGAAATGGTGGGCCTGAGAGGCTTCGAGAATCACTTCCCGAGCGAGCTTTCCGGCGGCATGAACCAGCGCGTCGGTATCGCCCGTGCGCTATTGATGAATCCGGAAGTGATCCTGATGGACGAGCCGTTCGGTGCGCTGGATGAGCAGACCAAGATGGACATGCACGGTGAGCTGATCCGCATCTGGCGCGAAAGCCAGAGCACCATCGTGTTCGTCACCCACGGCATCGATGAGTCACTGGCGCTGGGCACCCACGTCGCCGTGATGTCGGCTCGGCCGGGACGAATCCGCGAGCTTCTGCCCATCGAGCTGGAGCGGCCACGCGACCCGACCAGCGCCGCGTTCAACGACTACAAACGCCACATCCTCTCGTTGTTGCGCCCGGAAACGGTGAAGGAATCGGCCTGAGATGACCACGCTGATCACTGGAAGCAGTGGCTTCGTAGGCCTTGCGCTCGCCGAGCACCTGATAGCGACGGGCGAGACGGTAATCGGTTTCGATCGTTCACCGCCGACCGAAGCCGCCAACCGCGCGTTCGCAGCGTTACCCGGTCGGTTCGTGTCCACCATCGGTGACGTACGGGACGTCGATGCACTGCGTGCCGAGATGAGCCAGCACCGCCCGCAGCGCGTCGTTACGCTGGCCGCGATCACCGCCGACGAGGCGCGCGAGCGGCATGCCGCGCAGACGATCTTCGAGGTCAACGTCGGCGGTGTGCTTGCTGCACTCAACGCGGCCGCCGATACGGGGGTCGAGCGTGTACTGCATGCCAGCTCCGGTTCCGTATACGGACGAAGCGGGCGTTCGCCGGTGGCGCTACGCGAAGACGACACCCCGCTGTTGCCGGAAGGCCTCTACGGCATGTCCAAGCGTGCCGCCGAAGAGGCCGCCATGCGGCTGGCGTCCATACGAGGCCTGCCACTGGTGGTTGGCCGTCTGGGCACCTGCTTCGGCCCTTGGGAGGCGGACACCGGCGTACGGGACACACTGAGTCCGCCACTGCAGGTTCTGGTACGCACCCGAGACGGCGAAACGGCCATCCTTCCCCGTGCTGGCCGACGCGACTGGCTGTACGTACGCGACGTAGCGGCTGCCATGGCCACGCTGCTGGATCAACCAAGCTGGGCCTATCCGCTCTACAACCTGGCGGCCGGATTCGAATGGAGCCTGGCCGACTGGTGCGCCTGCATCGCGGCTCGCTATCCGGACTTCAGCTGGCGCCTGGCCGAATCGGGCGAACGGGCCAACATTGACTATTTCGCTGACTACGACCGCGCCTCCATGTCGATCCAGCGGCTCCTTGGCGACAGCACCTTCCGGCCCCGCTTCGGGCTGACCGAGGCGGAAGCGGACTACCACCATTGGATCAGGGAGCACGGCACCGATCTATCCGGCGCTAGAGCACACCATGACTGAGCACATCCCGTTTCCCTCCGCCCGCTTCGACATGAGCGGCAAGGTCTGCATCGTCACCGGCGCAGCCTCCGGCATTGGCCGTGCCATTGCCCGGCAGCTGGCTGCCAATGGCGCCGACGTGGTGATCGCCGACGTGACGACCGAAGTCATCGAAGGTGGCGATCCGACAGCCGAGCTCATCGCCCGCGACGGCAACAGCGCCACCTTCTTCCGCACCGATGTCGCCGATACCGCTCAGGTCGACGCGCTCGTGGCGCAGACCGTGGCACGTTTCGGCCGCCTGGACGTGCTGATCAACAATGCCTGCATTCGCCATGCACGGCCGCTGCTGGAGCTCGACGAAGCCGACTGGCAGCGCCTGCTGGACGTCAACCTGACCGGCGTCTACCGCTGCTGCCGCGCCGCCGTGCGTCAAATGGTGGAGCAGCCCCCCGTCAATGAGGTGCGCGGCCGGCTTATCAACCTGTCGTCCCAGCACGGCCTGATCGCCGCGCCCGGAGACCTGGGCTACGGCACCACCAAGGCGGCGATCGACTACATGACCCGGCAGATCGCCACGGACTACGCGGCCGACCTCGTGGTCTGCAATGCCGTGGCGCCGGGCAAGATCCAGACAGGTGCGGGCGGCCGTGCGGTGGCCTCGGACGTGCTTGCTCGTGCGTCCAGCCGCACTCCCTGGCCACGCCTGGGGCGCCCTGAAGATATCGCTTTGGCTGTGCTGTTCCTCGCCAGTGACCACTCGACTTTCATGACCGGCACCACCCTGATGGTGGACGGCGGATGGATGGCTGCCTGATGACCGACGACATGCTCGACCTGCTGATCACCGATGCGACATTGCTGCTGGCTGGCGGCGTCGCGCGCACGACCAATCTGGGTATCCGTGGCAAGCAGATAGCCTTCATCGGCGACGAACGCCCGGCAGCGGCTCGGACCCTCGCCTTGCCCAGCCGGGTCGTCACCCCTGGCTTCGTCAACACCCATTACCACGCTGGCCTGAATTTCGTCCGGGGTGTGGCGCCCGATTGCGGTTTTGCCCCGTCCTACACGCCGGGCCTGCCCCAGGCGTCCTGGCTGAACGAGGACGAAGCACTCGCCCTGTCGCGCCTCGGTGCGCTGGAAGCGCTGCGCGCCGGCTGCACCACGTTGGTGGACAGTTTCGTCCACGCCGAAGCTACCGTTGCCGGCATGGCAGAAACCGGTGTGCGCCTGTTCGCCAGCCAGCGCCTGGCGGATGTCGATTTCGCCTCGGTGCTGGAAGGCGACCGTCGCTTCGATCGCGCCCGTGGCGAGCGGCAATTGGAGCGCGCCGCCGCGTTCGTCGAACGCTGGGCTGGGCGGGCCGATGGCCGTATCCAGGCACACCTGACCGCCCACGCACCGGATACCTGTTCGGTCGAGTTCCTGCGGGAGATTGCTGCCCTCGCCGAGCGGTACGATCTACCCATCAGCACCCACCTCGCGCAGAGTCAGGACGAGGTGGACTGGGTTCGCGCACGGCACGACCGTTCCCCCGTGGAGCTGCTGGACGAGCTGGGCCTGTTGAACGACCGCCTGCTGGCTGGCCACTGCATTCACGTCGACGAGGCAGATATCGCGCGGCTCGGCCGCAGCGGCGCGCACGTGGTACATATCCCGGTGGGCAATGCAATGTCCGGGCGGATCGCGCCGACCCGCCGTCTGATTGATGCCGGCGCGCCGATCTGCCTCGCCACCGACACCATGCACGGCGACATGATCGAGGTGATGCGCTGGACCCTGGCCATCGGCCGTCTGCAAGCCGGCTTCGTGGCGGACGACTGGCAGCCTCGTGACGTTTTCGCCATGGGCACCGGCAACGGCGCCACCGCCCTGGGCTGGGCGGATCGCCTTGGCCTGGTCGCCGTGGGCATGCTCGCCGACCTCGCCATCCTCGATTTTCGTCAGCTGCACCTCACGCCCTGCATCGACCCGCTGGGCAGCCTGATCCACAACGCCACCGCTGCCGACGTGGAAAGCGTTCTTGTCAACGGCGAGCTGGTCATCGACCAGGGCCGCGCCACCCGTGTCGACGAGGCTGCAATACGCGCCGAGGCCGACCGCGTCTGTCAGGCCCTGTGGCAGCGCTGCCCGAAGCCGCTCCGTCCCTATCCGTCCGTTGCTGGAACTCCCCGATGAGCCAACGTATCCGCCTGGGCATCCTCACGCCCTCTTCAAATACCTCGCTCGAGCCGCTGACCCAGCGGCTGGTCTCCGGCCTGCCGGAAGTCAGCGTGCATTTCGCGCGGTTTTCCGTGACCCAGATCGCCCTCAGCCCCGACGCGCTCGGGCAGTTCCAGCAGACACGCATCTTGGATGCCGCGAAGCTGCTCGCCGACGCCCATGTCGATGCGATCGGCTGGAGCGGCA
This sequence comes from Stutzerimonas stutzeri, assembly GCA_002339675.1. Classification (GTDB taxonomy): domain Bacteria; phylum Pseudomonadota; class Gammaproteobacteria; order Pseudomonadales; family Pseudomonadaceae; genus Stutzerimonas; species Stutzerimonas stutzeri_O. The sequence goes on along the minus strand of DDKB01000013.1, from coordinate 309,912 downwards.
CCTCCGCCGGCTGGCTGGGGTTCGATCAGGATGAAGCGCTCTGCGCGGCCATCACCGAGGCCACCGGCGTGCCCGCCAGCACATCCGTCCTCGCGTTGAACAAAGCGCTCGAGGCTTTCGGCATCAGGCGGCTGGGGCTGGTTTCCCCGTACCTTGCCGACGTGCAAAGCAGGATCATCGCCAACTACGCCAAGGTCGGCATCGACGCCCGCACCGAAAGTCATCTGGGGATCCAGGAAAACTTCGCCTTCGCCCTGGTCGATGACGCCACGCTGGACCGCCAGGTCGCGGACGTGGTCGCGGCCGGCGCGCAGGCAATCACCACCTTTTGCACCAATCTCTATGCCGCTCACCGGGTCGCCCACTGGGAAGCCGAACACGGCGTCCCGGTGTTCGACACCGTGACCACCGTGGTGTGGGACATGCTGCGCCGCGCTGGCGTGGATACCCGTCGCATCACCGGCTGGGGCCGGCTACTTCAGGAAGCCTGACATGCAACCATTCGATACCGTCATTCGTAACGCCCGCGTGGTCACTGCCGCGGACACCTTCACCAGCGACATCGGCATCCGTGACGGGCGCATCGCCGCGCTGGGCTTCGACCTGCCGGCCGGTGCCCGCGAAATCGATGCAAAAGGGCGTCACGTCACACCCGGTGGCATCGACAGCCATGTACATCTTGACCAGCCCACTGGTGATGGCTCGGTCATGGCCGATGACTTTCTCAGCGGCACCGTTTCGGCAGCCTGCGGCGGAACCACAACGGTGATTCCGTTCGCCTGTCAGGAAAAGGGCAAGAGCCTGCGCGCCGCCGTGGAGGACTATCACGGCCGTGCTGGGGAGAAGCCGGTGATCGACTATGCCTTCCACCTGATCGTCACCGACCCGACACCCGAGGTCCTTCGCGACCAACTGCCGGCCCTGATTGCCGAGGGCTACACCTCGTTCAAGATCTACATGACTTACGACGCACTCAAGCTCAGCGACCGTGAAATCCTCGACACCTTGTCGGTCGCTCGCCGTGAGGGCGCGATGGTGATGCTGCATGCCGAGAACGCCGACTGCATCGCCTGGCTCACCGAGCGTCTGCTTGCCGCCGGGCACACGGCGCCCCGCTACCACGCCACGTCGAGACCGATGCTGGTGGAGCGCGAAGCGACCCATCGCGCCATTGCTCTGGCGGAACTGGTGAACGTACCGATCCTGATCGTCCACGTTTCCGGCCGCGAGGCTGTCGAACAGATTCGCTGGGCGCAAAGCAACGGCCTCAAGGTTTACGCCGAGACCTGCCCGCAGTATCTGTTCCTCACCGCCGACTCGTTGGGTTGCGACGACAGCTTCGAGGGTGCCAAGTGCATCTGCAGCCCGCCACCACGGGACAAGGCCAACCAGCAGGTCATCTGGGACGGGCTGGAGAACGGCTCGTTCGAGGTGTTCTCCTCGGACCACGCGCCGTTCCGCTACGACGGCCCGGGCGGCAAGAAAGCGCATGGCGAGCAAGTGTCGTTCGACCAGGTCGCCAACGGCATTCCCGGAGTCGAGACGCGCATGGCCCTGCTCTGGTCCGAGGGCGTACGTACCGGGCGAATCACGCCCCAAAGCTTCGTCGCCCTCACATCGACCAACGCCGCCAAGCTCTACGGTCTTTATCCGCGCAAGGGCAGCATTGCCATCGGTTCGGATGCGGACCTGGTGATCTGGGACGAAGGGCAGACCTTCCATCTGGACAATGACCGCCTGCACCACAATGTGGACTACACCCCTTATGCCGGCATGCATCTGAGCGCCTGGCCAGCGATGACGCTGTCCCGGGGTGACGTCGTATGGGACGGCGAACAGCCACGCGGCGACGCAGGCCGTGGTCAGTTCCTGCCCTGTGCCCGGCCCGAGCCGGCCAAGCCGCGCCGCCGGCAGACCGAGATCCCGATGTGAGCGAGGCTCACATCGACGCCGTTGCCAAGCGCTTGATAACCGCCTGGCGCACGGGCCAGCGCCAGCCTCTCAGCGGGCTGGCTCTGCCCGACACCGCCGCGGCCTACGCTGTACAACGCCGGGTCGGTCATGCCCTAGGTTGGTTCGACGGCGCGCGTCCGGCCGCCTGGAAACTTGGGGGCTCCCCTGGCGGCATGATCAGCGCGGCGGCGGTCCAGGCTACTGCGATCCATCGATCAGGCTGGCACGTACCGCCCGGTTACGTCACCGCGCTCGGTATCGAGGGTGAGCTCGTTGTCCGTCTAGGGCGGGATCTTCCCGACGCCCCTGATCTGACCGAAATCCGCTTCGCGATTGATGCGTGGTTACCAGCGATTGAACTCTGCGACACACGTCTGGAAGGCGGAATAGATGCCGATCCGTTGCTTCGACTTGCCGACCAACAGCTCAACCGGGCTCTCATTCTTGGCGTTGCCGTACAGCTATTGGATCTGCCAAATTGGTCACACCAAACCACGAAACTATGGGTTGATAGCCACGAAGTAGTCAACGCTAACGGCTCGCATCCTTTTATCGATCCACTGTCGTCTCTACCGTGGCTAGCGCGACATGCTGCAGCGCAAGGCACGCCGTTGCGCGCCGGCGACCTTATTGCTACAGGCAGTTGGACTGGTATTTACTGGGCTGATCCGGGGCAGACGATCACTTTCGGTCTGACTGGAGTTGGAGAGGTCAGGCTGAACGTCTGATCCGTCCGGTGCCGCTATGGTTTCTGGTCTTGTTTCGGGCTTTAGAAGCACCTGTAGCTCTTATGCTTACGGCTGCTTCTGGCCGATAGCTGCCTGTCGCGAAGGCCTGGATTCGGCCAGAAGCAGCCATTGAACCCTAATAAGATTCAGCAGTAATTCAATCGAAGTGAACCCAGCGTCGAGCTTCAAAGCTGTATTCGTATTTTGAGAAGGCGTCCCCGGCGGCTGAGGGCACCACTAAATACGGACGACCACCGTCCAGGCGGTAGATAACCTCAGGCTGAATAACCGAAGCCCGCACTGCTGGTAGGCTTGGCAGATACGTTGGGCTGAGCGATGCAAGGGTTTTCGGATAGCTCCCATTTTCCTGCTTGAAGGATTCGATCGCTTTGGCTATAGGCGAGGCCATAACCGGGGTAAGCCTGTCGGTATTTAGGATCACTCCCAAAGTCAGGGCTGGAACCGCCACCATTACGGCCATGCGCCGGGCCAGGCGGAAACACCATGATTTATCTTTTATGATGATAAAGCCTAGCAGAGCAGTGGGTACCCCCAACAGGACGACACCGATCAGCATAATCATTGAGGATATCGTAGTTCCGTAAAGCAAAGCGGGTATACAGATCAGCAGGAATACCAACGCCCAAGTGAAACGGATTTCACTTACCCAGCATTTCCAAGCGGTTTTCATTTAGCCCCTGATCTTGTCTACTCCGCCACCATCGCGACGTGAGGATGCTTGTTCCGAGAATTTCGCATTCGGTTGCTTTCCGGTCCACTGCTTTGGGGAATCACCGCAGAGTAACGAGGCTGGGCCCCGAATTGTTCTCGCCGTTGTAGAGTGAGAATAAGTAATTGCACAATAACATCGCCGTTATTTGCCTGCCATAAGAGGCTTTAGTGCCTGCCGCCACAGGCAGATCATGGCGGAGTAATGCCTAGCAGGCCATGCGACCATCTGCTCTCCATTCGGAGATCAGGCGAGTAGTAGGTACACAGAATGGATAGCAGCCTTCCGCATGACTGCTTGGACATTGGGTAAGCGCTCCATAAACCCCACCTACCGTTGGTGAGGCATCTCGTTCAGGATGCAGTGGCTGGCGAGCAGTTCCACGGCAGCAGCGCCTCGTAGTCTTCTACGCGCTGTGCCGTTGGCAGGCGTTCGAGGACGTAGCGCAGCCAGGCATAAGGTTCTTGCCGGTTGGCTTTGGCGGTTTCGATCAGGCTGTAGATCTGCGCGCTCGCCGTCGCGCCTTTGGGCGTGTCGCTGCCAGTTCTTGCGGCCAATGACGAACGGGCGGATGGCGTTCTCGGCGCGGTTGTTGTCGATGGGCAACTGTCCGCCTTCGACGTAGCGTACGAGCCGGCTCCAATTGCTGGCCAAGTAGTTCACCGCCTTGCCTAAAGCAGTTTGCCCAGCGACCTGCGGCTGGGTTTTGTCCAGCCAGGCTTTGAGTTGTTCGAGGATCGGCTGGCTGCGTTGCTGGCGTGCCTCGAAGCGCTCGGTTTCACTGGCCTCTTTCAGGTCACGCTCGATGCCGTAGAGTTTGTTGATCAGGTTCAGTGCCATGTCGGCACGTCCGGTCTTGCCCTTGGGCTGTACCTTCTGTGCGTCGACGAACTTGCGCCGGGCATGCGCCCAGCAAGCCAAGCGCTCGACGCCATCTTTTGCGGCCACGGCGTTGTAGCCGGCGTAATCGTCGGTCATCAGGTAGCCCCGATAGCCATCGAGCAGGCGCAACGGGACGTCCTGCGCGCGGCTGGTCGAGTAGTCGAAGAGGATCACCGGCTTGTCAGGCGGGCCACCGGTTTGCACCCACATCCACGATTGCGCAGTGGGATCGCGTCCCGGTTCGTGCAGCACCTGTAAGCGGGTTTCGTCGCAGTGCAGTACCGGGTATGCATTGAAGATGCGGCAGTCGCTGGTGTTACCAGTAGGAAGCACGCCAGAGATCCAGTCAGCACAGTCAGAGGCTTGGTCAGCGGGTGTTGTTTTTGCAGCTCTTCTCCACGATATCGGGAAAGTGGCGGTAGACGTTAACGTCCAGCTGCGCAGCGGTAAAACCTGGCGAGCATGGGATGGACCGATCACTGAAGATTATCGCTTCCACTATGTGAAAGGACGCCAGTACAAGCTCCACGGCGCTGCGGCCGGCTTGTTGTACACGCGAGTGATCCCTTCCGAGGTGATGAACTGGTTGTCTCAATATCCGGAACTTTGGGCTTCGCTTCTATACGTCTTGGCTGGCCAGTTTGAGCACGCCGGGGTGCTGGGGGACATTGTTACGAGGTCAGATCAGGCATCCGTGGCCAACGAGCTCGGAGGCAACCCAGATAGAGCTGTAGCAGCGCCTCGTAACACCCTCCAACGGCAGCTCCTCGACGGCCTGAGATACTTGGTCAAGAACGAGTTAAAACTGAATCAGCCTCAGGCTTCCGATGGCTGGTTTACTCCAGACGCAGTATGGCTGGTAAGCAAGACAGTATCGGATCGACTGCGGGCTCACCTTCTGAGCCAGGGTATCGAAGGCGTGCCTGAACGCAATTCGACCCTATTTAATGTTTTTCAGGACAACGGCCTGATCATTGCCAATCCTGCCGGTAAGGCGATCTGGGATGCCGAAGTCCTTAGCCCCTCAGGATGGAAGAACACATTTACATTCTTGCGGGTATCACCCTCGCTCATCTGGGCTGCAGGGGAGGATCGGCCAGAGCCCTTCCCTGGTTCGGTGACGGTGGTTAACGTCCGCCACGTTGGCGGCAGTGCCTACTACGCTGTGCACCAAACCCGACTCGTCATCCACGCCGATGTGCGCCTTCATGCCGAAGTAGTACTGGTTACCCTTCTTGGTCTGGTGCATTTCCGGGTCGCGTTTGCCGTCTTTATTCTTGGTCGAACTCGGCGCATTGATCAGCGTGGCATCGACGATGGTGCCTTGGCGCAGCGACAAACCTCGGTCGCCCAGGTAGCCATTGATCACGGCCAGGATGCCGGCAGCCAGTTCGTGTTTCTCCAGCAGGCGACGGAAGTTCAGGATGGTGGTTTCGTCGGGGATACGCTCCAGGTTCAGCCCAGCGAACTGGCGCAGGATAGTGGTCTCGTACAGCGCCTCTTCCATCGCCGGATCGCTGTAGCCAAACCAGTTCTGCAGCAGATGCACCCGCAGCATCGCCATCAGCGGATAGGCCGGACGGCCGCCTTCACCCTTGGGGTAGTGCGGTTCGATCAGGGCTATCAGCCCCTTCCAGGGCACCACCCGATCCATCTCGATCAGGAACAGCTCTTTGCGGGTCTGCTTGCGCTTGCCGGCGTACTCGGCATCGGCGAAGGTCATCTGCTTCATCGGAAAACTCGGTGAGTGGAGTCCGGGGATTTTGCCAAAATCAGGAAGTCTTCTTCAGAGTTTCCTTAAGAGCTTCAGCCACGACGCAAGCTGTCGCAGCGCTGCCGCATTGTTTGCGGCCAAGGCCAAACTCACAGGCGCGAAGCGGAAATTCTTGTGAATCCCAACGTAACTGAAACAGATGAGCCATTGTTTAACCGACCAATGAAGCTCTCTACCGCCCTCCTGGCCCGGGGTTTTCTCGTGGATCTGGTTGATGAGGAGATCTACCTGACCGACAACGCGTGCCTATCACAAAGCAAATACAGCTATAACTGGCGCTGTCATGACGATTGGGGCTTCCTTACAGCAACGCTCCGACGACTCCGTCTGGGCACGTTAATTAGAACAGGCGAGTCGGCTCGTCCGTTCAGGCTCAGTCAACCAGAGCAAGTGTTAAACGAGCAGAAGCTATCTTCGCTTTTTACCTACCAGCACGTTCCGAGTCGCCCGCTGTATCCAGACGGAGCAGACGATCCGGATGTTTTCCGGGAACGACCTTATGGGCTCAAAATTCCCATTGCCGGTCTAGATTCTCATGTCGCACTGCTCGTCAAAGCACTGTCTGCTGTAGGTTGTTTTACCCATTCTTCGTGTGACGGGTATCAACTCGACGGGCCATATGGTAGCCCGGCATCGCTCTACGTATCTCTTGCTGGGGAGATCAGCACTGAATGGGCGAGATATCTAATCAACCAAGCAATTAGTGCAGGCGCCAATCTGCCCGACCTTTTTATTGCGGAACACGAAGATTATTCAGGCACGATCACAACGGAAGAAGACGTGGCAGCAACGAGGCTTGCCTGCACGCGAAGGCAAGCTATTGAGTTGGCCCTATTTATCTATAACAACCGCTTTTTGCTGCGTCAGCAGCGTATCCAGTGGATAAACGACTTTAGACCGCAGACCGGAGTTATAAACGAAACAAGCGTGAGTGTGCCTGCCCGAGAACCGATCCGGTTTCGGGTTCGCTTGTCTGATCGTACAGGTTTTATGGTTGAGTTTACGGTGAGCGGTTTTAGAGAGCTTGAAGCAGACTGCAGAGCAGTGTTCACCTCATGGCTATTAATCAACCCTTATGGGAAGCGGGAGCGAGAATGGCCCGACCAGCATCAACTGGATGAACTTGAAGAAGACAGGCTGCACATCGAGGATGCGCTGACGGCCCTCTTGGCTCCGGATTCAGGCGAACCTGAAGACCCAGACGAGTACATTAGGCTGCATCGAAAAAGCCTCATGCTTCGTGGTCATGCCGAGCACCTCGACCGCAGACGTCAGCGAGACCTTTCGCCGGTGCTGCAGATAGAGATCACGTCGCCTGGCCAGCCAGCACGGTGGCGCGCACCCTGGGGCGACTGCAAACCGGTACGTATGAGGGTGGTTCGTACCGGCGCCAACCTCCATCCTGATAATTGGCAGTTTGTGTTCCGCCGCACTGCGCTTTCCGGCCGCAAATCAACCACTGACAGTTGGCTGCTGCTCTGGATGGGCTTTCGGGAGGCGTTCAGGGATTGAACGCAGTGGCTGCGGAAAGCACGTCATGAAAACAATCTGCGGCTGGCCTTAACCACCACTCCTTACCGAGCACGACACATGCTGTCGCGACTGCCATGCAACCTCCTCACCCCGACACAGGAGTACTCGTATGGACCAGCTGATCAAGGAACACCTCGAAGCGCTACTTCAAGAAAATTCAAGCAGCAAGCGACTTGGAAGACGAATTATCAGTCTTGCTGGTTTCCTCGGATCGAGCGAAACGCCGGATCCCATTCGAAAGCAGCTCTCCTACTTGTCCCGGCTCCAGGTGCGGCAGGACGCGTTCGATGCAATGCTCGATCCGGTCATGACGCTCATGCGTTCGAGCCAAACGGTCAATACCGAGAATCCGGCTGCGCTCGCCCTTCTAAGCAGCCTGGAAGAGGCTCGAAAAGGACTGGTTTCGGATGATGAGATCAATTATTCGGAGCTGATCCGCTGGCTCGTGGAAATCGCACATTCCCGGAAAATCATACGGCTCAAGGGTTTCTGAGCAGACGAAGCGCGACGTATTGCGTCGCACGTTGATATCACCATGCCTTCATTCATGACAGGAGTCGGGGATGTCGAGCTTTGAAGATGCAAACACCGTTGAGCGAGACTTGGAAGCAACACCCATTGCCGTGCGTTGGATGTATGCCCTATTGCTCGACATGGGAGGGTGCGCCAAGTTTGTGGTGGGTGAAAGCTTCGCAGATACCGACGTCGCGCGGGCGCTCGGCGTGCTCTGGCTGACCGACGCAGCCGACCTGAATAATTCGGCAGCCATTCCGTCTCCCGCCAGCCGCCGGGCACGACAGGGGAATAGGCCCCCTGGCCTGAACTTTTTGCAGCAAGTATTACGTGCACTTCGAATCCAGCAGACCGAGTTCAACAAGCGGACCCCCAAGCCGACGCTTCCGGAGCCACTGCTCAGCAACGTGGAGCGACTGGGCGAGCTGGTTGGGCTTGATGAACTGGAACGCGAGATTCTTGGGCTCAGTACCATGCTTGCAACCGACACGATGCTTTATGAATGTTGCGGCTATGTGGGCTCCGTCAGCTTCAACAAAATGTTGAGGATTCTTGCCAACCTCTTGGCGCGCCCGCAGCAAATGATTCGCAAGCGCCTCTCCCTGTCGGGCGCACTGGCCCAGGCAGGGTTGATTGAGTCGTTCAGCCGTCGTATGCGCCATTCCGATCTCGAAGACCTCCTGCAACCGAGAAACATGGATCTGGCGTTTCAGCTTTTGCATTACCGAGGCGACCCCATTGGACTGTTCTCGAACGCTTTCCGAGCGGCACCTGCTGGGACAATGCAGCGCGGCGACTATCGGCATCTCGGCCCCCTGCTGAGCATGAGCGGCGAATATCTGCGGACGGCAATGGCCGACAGACGCACCGGGGTGAACGTACTGCTGTACGGACCGCCGGGAACTGGCAAAAGCGAACTGACCGGCCTGTTAGCCAAAGATCTTGGCGCAGAACTATTCGAGATCAGCTGCACCGATGAGGATGGCGACCCCGTTGACGGCTTCGGCCGGCTTTGTGCGCTGCGCTCGGCCATGTGCGTACTTTCCAAACGCCGGGCGCTGCTGGTGATGGATGAGATTGAAGATATGTTCGGCGCAACGGGTGGTCTATCGGGCCTGTTCGAAGATCGCCCGAGGCACAAGGGCTGGACGAACCGGATGCTTGAAGAGAATCCGCTTCCCTGCTTCTGGCTAACAAACAATATTGACGCTCTCGACAACGCCTATGTTCGCCGCTTCGACCTTGTGCTGAAGCTCGACAATCCGCCAAGGGCGCAGCGATTACAGCTCGTTCATGAGATTAGTGGCGGACGGGTAAACGAACAGCTCGCAGCGCGTCTCGCCGAGCATGTGCAACTGACCCCTGCAGTCATCACGCGAGCCATCGCGGTTGCGGGCACCATTGAGAAGGCGGCACCGGATATCAGCACTTCGGTGGGACACCTAGTTGACGCCACGCTGGCAGCCCAGGGTTTTCCGATGCTGTTGACCAACCGATGCGAAGCCTTGCCCGCCTTCTACAGCCCCGATCTGGTCAATGCCGACCATTCGCTCGAGGAGCTAGTCAACGGCCTTCGCCATCACCAAGACGCCCGACTGTGCTTCTACGGTCCATCTGGGACGGGGAAAACCGCATTCGGACTGTGGGTCGCAAGGCAGCTGGGGCGGCCATTATATAGCCGCCGGGCATCCGACCTTATTTCGCCTTACATCGGAATGACAGAGCGCAACTTGGCGGCCGCTTTCGAGGCAGCTGCCAAAGATGACGCTGTGCTGCTCCTAGATGAAGTCGACACCTTCTTCAGGACCGGCGGCGGACTCAGCACAGCTGGGAGGTTAGCGCAGTGAACGAAATGCTCACGCAGATGGAGGCCTATCGTGGCCTGTTTATCGCGTCGACCAATCTGATGGAGAACCTAGACCAGGCTTCGTTGCGGCGCTTCGATCTCAAGGTCCATTTCGGTTTCCTGAAGGCCGACCAGATCTCGGTCCTGCTGGATAAGCATCTGACGGCGATGGATCTGAAACGCCCCGCTACGCTCGCGCTTGGACGCCTGTTGCGTCAACGGCACGTCACCCCTGGCGACTTTGACGCCATTTCACGACGATCCCGATTCAAGCCTTTTAGAACCGCCACGGAGGTCATTGAGGCGATTATTGCTGAAGCAGCATCGAAGGGTTACGCCTCCGTGCGCCCGATCGGCTTCGTGCACTAATTGGCCCGGTGAGACCGCTGCCCAAAGCGTCATATGAGGCATGATCATCAGGCTAAAACTCCATAACGGCTACATCTTGAGACAAGGAGGATCGAACTCGTGCCAGCAAGCTCTACCCGATCGACCCTGGCGCGCCAGTGGGAGCTTCTGAAGCTGTTGCCCGTCAGGTCGCCCGGTGCAACGGCCAGTGAACTACAGCGTCGACTCGAACAAGCCGGCCATGCAAGCAGCAAGCGCACCGTCGAGCGTGACCTTGTGGAACTCTCCAGAATCTTTCCACTTCAATGCAATACCAAGGGAACGCCATTCGGCTGGTACTGGACACCCGGCTCCTCAGCAGAGTTGCCGGGCCTGTCGATTTCCGACGCTCTCACGATGCGTCTGGTCGAAGGCAGCATTCGTCCGCTCGTTCCGCAGAACCTGCTCGCCGCGCTAGAGCCGAAATTTGCCCAGGCTAGGAAGAAGCTTGAAGCTTTGTGCGACGATAACGCCACCGCCCGCTGGGCGGAAAAGGTCGCCAGCGTCCCGCCCGCGCTTGCGCTGATCCCGCCTCAAGTGGATCCGGATGTTCTCGAAAAGGTACAGACGGCCCTGCTGAACGATACGCAACTTGAGTGCCGCTACTACTCGGTTCACAAGAACCAAACGTACGACTTGACGCTTACCCCGCTTGCTTTGGTGCAGCGGGCCCAAGTGACCTACCTAATAGCCGTCGCCGAACCCTTCGATGACATCAGGCGGTTCGTCCTACATCGGTTCGAGGCCGCACGAGCGACAGAAACGCCTTCGAATCGACCCAACAATTTTAATCTGCAGCGCTACATCGATGGCGGCGCCATGCAGTTCGGTAAAGCCCTGCCGATAAGACTTGAGGCTTGGTTATCCGACGGTCTAGCGCGACTGGTTCGGGAAACGCCGATTTCCAGCGACATGACCCTTTCGGCTACCAAGGGCGGCGCCAAACTACAGGCCACCGTGCTCGATACCTGGGAGCTTCAATGGTGGATTCTGTCGCATGCGGGATCGATCCGCATCGATAAACCAGAAACTTTAAGGGATGTCATCACGCAGCGTCTGCACCAGGCGCTGGAGATACAAACTCGCGAAACATGAACACAAAAATTTTAAAGGATTTGGCATGAGCAACAGAAGCGCGGTATTGATTCTTGAAGGCCCTTGGAACTTGGACGAGAGCGATAGAAATCGCTCTTCCGTACTGCCATTTTTTGAGGGCATGGCCAAGCAGTTCAGCGATGTCGACATCGTTCATTCGCGCTATTACGACCTGCACAGCTTCCGGTCCGCATTCGATGAACTGGCCTCTCATCAGTACGATAATGCGATCGTTTATGTAGCCGGCCATGGCGACGGCAGCCGCGTCTCCGGTGCTAAGGTAGTAGATATCCTGGTGAAGTGTAACTTGGGGTCTCGGAAAGCCAATATTACCGGCGTCGTACTTGGCTCATGTTTCTCGGCGGGCACGCAGAAGCAGTGCTTGAGCGGGACGATAAATACCATGATCCAAGATTCGAACATTGCATGGATAGCGGCGTACCGGTGCGCCGCATACTGGTTTACGAGTACCCAGGTCGACCTAGCAATCATCCACGAGATGCTACAGGCGACCAGCGATTCGTTTGAAAGCAGGGACGCAATCTGCGAGCAGTTGGCTGAAGCTGTCAGCAGCTTCAGCCCCACGGCAGCGGTTGGACATAGCGGCGAAGCTTGCGACCGGGTTTCTCTCCAAGGTGGCCTGGCATTCTTCTCGCAACCTCGTGGGAAGGGTCAGCGGTCGCGCGAGGTCACGGCAGACGTGTGGGAACAATGTGACCAACTGCAGCTTCGCATAGAGGACATGGACGACGCCTGACCGGACTGGCGACTCCGCTTTACCTCATATTTTTGGAGTCGCCCGCCTGCTCTGATCTCGACCGTGCATGATTAGGAACGGTCTCGAACGGTCCCGCCAGTTTTTGGGTCGATCATTCACCATCGATTCCTTCTGTACGATTGCTTCCGCCCGCTAGCGTGCAGAATTGATCCGCGCCTTCGATGAGATCGTGCTCTAAAGCTGTCCGTAAGGGTTGGAGAATCTTCGCAGCCCAACAAAGCCATCTTCAACTCGACATCGTCTCGGGAAAAGGTACGACCGGCTGCTTGCCCCGGACAACCCCTGACTAGGGTTCATCTAGATCGGGCAAACCACTGTCCGCTAACGGGGCCAAAAGCGGACCGTGATGTGGGCTCTGTCGGAACAGCGTCACATCAGTAGAGCGGCTTTTCTAATTTTCCACAGCCGACACATATACACTGCCCCTAACCAGCTCAGCAGATGCCCATCCAGCTGCTACTGGCAGTCAGGCGCCAGCCCGCAAGGCTTATTTAGTTCCGCAGCATGTCGAGCCGGCCAGGGTAACGCGGCCAGCGAGTCGACGAAGGGATGCGAGCCGGTCACTGCGGACTCTTAGTGATCATCTATCTCCAATAGCCGATTGCCGCATCCACTCCGGGGCATCCATTCGCAGGACAGGCTCAACCAGAAGCAGTGCACGGTTGAGCTGCTTGTCAGCTAACCCCAGCGGAAATCCGGCCATAGCGTCTTCCTCCTGGCGGGTGTCACGCATTCGATCGCGGCAGCCAGGCGTCGGCGGTAGTTGATCTCGATTAGGTCTGGCGTATCTGACAGTTCCTGGCCCAGCGGGCTAGCGAGTTCGCCTTCGACTCCCAGCGCGCGACATAACGCACAGAAACCGGCCGCCCGATGGATGGTCCGCATGGCGGCGCAGCTGACCAGACCGACGGCTCGCCTAGATTTTCAGCGACTAGCCGGCATACGGCATAGGCAGCCTCCGCTGCCCGGCAATCAAAGCCCTGCCAGAGGCTACCGAGGACCGCTGTGCCAGCCGTTCGGCCATAGACTTGGTCAGCGTCTCGCTCATGGCGGGATTTCCGGCCAGCGGCGACGTGGCTTCGGGGGTACAAGGCATGAACTGGCTCGGCCCGAGCTACTGCACAGTGCTTGCCATTCCACACACGTCGCACGCGGTATCGACATTACCTCCGAGCCGAAAGCCAGTGGCCAATATCGCACCCCAATGGATCACATTCGGCTGGCGCGCCCCGCATTCGCACAATGTTTGCGCAAGAAATACCGTCAAGCCCAATGCAGCGCGGATTTCCGCGCCTGGCACGTTTCATGCTCTTGTAACTTCATTCAAGTTACTTGAATGAAGTTAAAGAATGTCCTCTGGAGACTAAATCATGAAACGCCACCCGCTCATAGCCATGTCGCTGTCCCTCGCCACACTGCTGGTTGCTTCCATGGCGCAGGCAGACGACCTGCTGCAACGCATCAAGGACAAGAACCAGATTGTGGTGGCCACCGAGGCACGCTTCGCGCCCTTCGAAAGTATCGAGAACGGCAAAGTGGTGGGCTACGGCGCGGATCTGATGAAGTACGTGCTGGATGCCAAGCTGCCCGGCGTCAAGGTGCGTCAGTTGGATCTGCCGTTCCAGGGTATCTTGCCTGGACTGGATACCGGCAAATTCGACTTCGTGGTTACCTCGGTAACGGTCAACCAGGCCCGCTTCGAGCAGTTTGCTTTCACGGTGCCCATCGCCGAATCAACTGTGGCCTTGCTTAAACGCGCCAACGACGACGGCATTCAGCAGCTCGGCGATCTGAATGGCAAGGTGGTGGGGTCGCAAACAGGCTCCGGCCAGCTCGCTATCCTTCAGGCGCTGGATGCCAAACTCAAGGCCGGCGGGCAGCCGGGTATGAAGAGCATCAAGGAATATGTCAGTTTCGATGAGGCCTACGCGGACCTCGCCACCGGGCGGCTCGACGGCGTAGCCCAGTCCCTGTCGAGTCTCGGCCCGCTGGTGAAATCCCGTCCCGGTCTGTTTGCCACCCTGCCGGAAATGGTCGGCCCGACCACCTATTTCGGCTGGGTAGGGCGTAAGGACGCTGACAGCGCCTCGCTGGTACAGCTGTTCAGCGAAGGCATCGCCGAGGCCAGCGCCGACGGCACGTTGCAAACGCTGCAGGAAAAATGGTTCGGTTTCATCATGCAGCTGCCCTCTGACGCCATGCCGGTTCCGACTATCTGAGTAGCCGCCATGACCGATTTCAGCTCACGCCTGGCGCTGTACTGGCCCGCTCTTTTGGACGGCGCGCTGACCACCCTGTGGTTGTGCGCGGCGAGCATGGTGCTGGGGTTCTTAATCGGCGTCGCGATCCATCTGCTGTGTAACGGCCGTAGCCACCTCGGGAGGGCTTTCGCCCGCGTCTACGTCAGTTTCTTTCGCGGCACCCCGGTGCTGGCGCAACTGATGCTGCTTTTCTACCTGCCGTCGGCGTTGAACATCGATGTTTCGCCGCTCGTAGCGGCCGGGGCGGCGCTGGCGCTGAACTCAGCGGCGTATCAGTCGCAGATTCTGCGCAGCGGCTTTGCAGGGATCGCCAAGGGTCAGCTGGAGGCGGCCTCAGTGTTTTCCATCGGCAAGTGGAAGACTTTGCTGCATATCCAGATTCCACAAGTGCTGCGCCTGACCTCACCGGCGCTAATCAGTGAGCTGATCGATGTGATCAAGGTGTCGGCAGTGGTCTCGGTGATCTCAATCACCGACCTGATGCGGGTCAGCCAGCAACTGGTAGCGCAGACCTATCGCCCGCTGGAGGTTTATCTGGTATCGGCAGTGTTCTACCTAGCGCTGACCAGCCTGCTGGTTCTGCTCGGAAAATACCTTGAACACCGTTGGAAGGAACACGCCTGATGGAGGAGCTACTGAAACTTCTGCCGGCCTTCGGCGAGGCGATGCTGGTCACGCTGGGCGTCAGCCTGGCAGGGGCTGCCATTGGCTTGGTAGTGGGCTTCGCCCTCAATGCCCTGCGCCTGGCTGTGTCGGCGTTCAACCTGCTGTACCAGCTGTACATCTGGCTAATCCGCGGCACGCCGTTTCTGGCGCAGTTGATGGTGATCTACTTTGGTTTGCCGGTGATCGGTCTGAGGCTGTCGGCCATTGAGGCCAGCATCCTATCGCTGGGGCTTTACAGCGCCGCCTATTTTGCCGAACTGTTCCGTTCTGCCTGGGGCAGCGTGCCGACGGGCCAGGTCGAGTCAGCGCGGGTGCACGGCCTGTCGCGGGGGCAAACCTTCTGGCATATCCAGGCGCCGCAGGCCCTGGCGTTCGCCCTGCCGCTCTTGGGTAACCAAGTGATTCTGACCATCAAGGAAAGCGCGGTGACCTCCATCATCACCGTGCCGGAGCTGACCATGGCCGCCGGGCGCATCGTCTCCACAACCTTCTCCTACGTCCTGCCTTACGCCCTGCTGGTACTTAGCTACTGGCTGCTGACCATGGCCGTGGCCATGACCGCCGAATACCTTGGCCGGCGCGCCACTCGATACTTGCGAGGCTAATGCAATGAGCAATCTTCCCCTTCTCCAAATGCGTGGTGTTGGCAAATCCTACGGCAGCAATCGCGTGCTGCAGGGCTTCGATCTGTCGGTACAGGCCGGTGAAATCGTCTCGCTGATTGGCCCCTCGGGCTCAGGCAAGACCACCGCGCTGCGCTGCATGAACTTCCTCGAATCTTACGACGAGGGCGAAATCTGGATTGATGGCCAGCTGCTTGGCTACAGCGGTCCGGGCCGCAGTGCAAAGGACCGTGACAGCGAAAGCCAGATCGACGAGGTGCGCAAGCCCCTGGCTATGGTCTTTCAGCAGTTCAACCTGTGGCCGCACATGACCGTGCGTGAAAACGTCACAGCGCCCCTGGTGCTGGGCAAAGGCATGAACAAGGCCGAGGCTTGTGCGCTGGCCGACGCCGCGTTGGCCCGGGTTGGCCTGGCCGCCAAGGCCGATGCTTACCCGGCGCGCCTGTCAGGCGGTCAGCAACAGCGCGCCGGCATCGCCCGCGCCCTGGCGGTCAATCCGCGTTTGATGCTGCTGGATGAGCCCACCTCAGCGCTGGACCCGGAGCTGGTGGAAGAAGTGCTGCTGGTAATCAAGGGCCTGGCCGAGGACGGCATGACCATGGTCATGGTGACCCACGAGATGAGTTTTGCCGCGCAGATTTCCACCCAGGTGGTGTTCATGGAAGCTGGTCAGATCGTCGAGACCGGTGTGGCACCATCCATGTTCGAGGCGCCGAAAACCGAACGCCTCCAGCGCTTCCTGCAGCCTTGGTTCAACCGCAGCCTGACGCCACGCACCGAGGTGGCGGGATGAGTGCGCAACAGGCATTGGAGGCGGTGAACAGCGAACGCTTGCAGCAGTTGCTGGCGACGCTGGCAACCTTCGGTCCCGGCGAGCACGGCGGGATGAACCGCCAGGCACTGTCCGAGGAGGATTTCGCGGCCCGCGCCTGGCTGATCGAGCAGGCCCGCGCGCTGGGCTGCGAGGTCTTTACCGACACCTGCGCCAACCTCTTCATTCGCCGCGCCGGTATCAAAGACCTGCCGCCAGTGATGACCGGCAGCCACATCGATACGCAACCCACCGGCGGCACCCTGGATGGCTGCTACGGTGTGATGGCAGGCCTCGAATGCCTGCATGCGCTGAATGCTTCCAACATCCAGACCCGGCGGCCGATCGAGCTGGTGGTCTGGACCAATGAAGAAGGCAGCCGCTTTGCTCCCGGAGCCATGGGTTCCAGCGCCTATGTCGAACCCGGCCGTGTAGAGCAGTTTCGTGATAACTGCGATGCCGATGGCGTCAGCGTCGGAGCAGCGCTGGAGGCCCATGCCCGGCGTTTCGCCGATCTGCCGCTGCGCGGAAAGATTGCCACGCACGCCTTTGTCGAGCTGCATATCGAGCAGGGGCCGGTGCTGGAACAGGCCGGCAAGGATCTGGGCGTGGTCACCGGGATCCAAGGCGTGCGCTGGTATCAGGTACGCTGCAAGGGTGCTTCGGCACACGCCGGCACTACGCCGATGAGCATGCGTCGCGATGCCATGCTGCTGGCCATCGAAACCCTGCAGCACATTGATGCGCTGGCGGATCGCCTAAGCCATGCCGACGACAAGCGCCTGACCTTCGGCCGATGGACCGTGGCACCCAACGCCATCAACACCATCGCCAACGAGGTGATCTTCAGCCTCGATTTCCGTCATGCGGACGCCGTCGTGCTACAGGCGTTCGACACCGAGCTGGCCAGTTGTCTGCCGGAAGACGCCGAACTGGAGTGCCTGTTCAGTCACGCGCCCACGTCCTTCGATGGCGAGGTGGTCAATGTTGTCGAGCAGGCCTGCGCCGCCACCGGTCGCAGTCATCAGCCAATTCGCTCAGGTGCCTTCCACGACGCCATGTATCTGTCCGGGCACTGCCCGACCGCGATGATCTTCGTCCCCAGCCGGGATGGCATCAGCCACAACCCGCTGGAATTTACCGAACTCGCGCAGCTGACAACAGGCGCCCAGGCACTGGCCTGGGCGCTGATTGCACTCGCCGAACAACCCTAGATCCAAGGAGTATCAACATGACCACACTTACCCACGCTCATGACTATCCCGCGTGCTGCCAGCCGGACAACGGCTGCGCCTTGGGCGCGAATGCCACCCTGAACGAGCCGCTTTCGGCTGACGGCACGCCGATGCTGGGCGAGCTCTACACCGTGCCCGCCCGCTGCGGTCGCGCGGTGCTGCTCAAGGCCGGCCAGGTGATCAAGATCATCAATACCCATGGCACTCAGGTCTGCGATACTTGGCTGTTCAACCGCGAGGACATGAGCGAATTCCTCTCCTTGGAGCACGCCCGCGCCCACTGCAACAACATCATCCCCAAGCCGGGCCAGGCGCTGCACAGCAACCGTCGCCGCCCAATTGGCACCTTGGTGACCGACACCTCCCCAGGTATCCACGACACCCTGATGGCCGCCTGCGACCTGTTCCGCTACACCAACCTGGGCGTCCAGGGGTACCACGACAGCTGCGCAGACAACATGCGCCTGGCCCTGCAAGCCATTGGCCTGCGGGCCCGCGAAGTGCCGCAGCCATTCAATTTGTGGATGAACATCCCCGTCAGGGCCGACAACAGCGTCGAGTGGTTGCCGCCGGTGTCAAAAGCTGGCGATTATGTCGAGATCCGTGCTGAGATGGATATGGTCGTGGTCATGTCAGCCTGCCCGCAAGACATCGTGCCGATCAACGACCTGAACCCGGTGGAAGTACATTTCTCGGTTCAAGGCTGATTTGCGGTTGTCCATAAAATGCCCGCGCTGTTGCAGCGCGGGCACCGCATGATCGGACCTGTTAAGGAAAATGAATGAGCAACACTATCAAGCCGTCGAGCAAGGCTCGCCATACCGATGGCCTGCCCAGCCTAGGGCTGCGCCTGCGCCACGCACGCCGGGTGGTGGGTTTGACCCTAAAGCAGGTCGCCGAGGCCGCCGGCTGCTCGGAAAGCCTGATCTCAAAGTTGGAAAACGATGCAGCATCGCCATCGCTGGCGATGCTGCATCGCTTGGCCCAGGCGCTGGGCAGCAACGTGTCTGAACTGACTTCAGAACAATGGGCCGCTGACGAGCCGGTGCAGCGCGCCGGTGCACGCCAGGTGAGCCGCTTCGCCAAGAATGAGCGCGCCGGCTCTATCGACCTGGAACGCCTCACTTATCCGCATAAGGGCGGACTGTTGCAGGCCGATATCTACATCATCGCCCCAGGCATGGTCAGTGAATTGATCGAGCATGTCGGGGAGGAACTTGGCTACGTACTCGAAGGCAGCTTGGTGCTCACACTCGACGAGCAGACCTACACGCTGCAACCCGGCGACTCGTTCAGCTTCCCCAGCAACGTGCCGCACGGTTACCGTAATACCTCGAATGAAGTGGTACGCGTACTCTGGGTCAACACGCCGGCAACGTTCTAAAATGTTTGACCGAAACCACTCCCCTCCGTCCAGCGGATCCTTGCGGAATAGGGGTATTGCCTACCCCTACACCGGTGTTCTTGTTTGAATTCGGCGCCGGTCGAGCGAAGATATTTCAAAAGCCGTTGCAGTCGTTCAGTCGACTCGGTGAAACGCACATACACGAACGCGGCCAAATCAGGTTTCATTCGATACCATCTACCGCAGCCTCTATGGCCAGGCCAGGTGATCGTTGAGGAAGATTTGCTGACGGCTGTCGCGCTTCAGCACCAACCCTCCCCTACCGCTCATAGCGTTTACACATTCTCTCCGCAAGACGCAGCTTATCCTGGCGACAGACTTACGGATGCCCGGCGCGCACACCAAAGGAAATGCGGCGCCGGCAACCGCCACGACATGCTTCAGACTCCGAGAATGTTGTGCTGCGGGCCGAAGGGGAAGCCGGTAATGTTCTCTGCGCCCTGCGCCTGTACCACTAGGATGTCATGCTCGCGGTAGCCGCCAGCACCAGCCTGGCCTTCGGGCAGCATGATCATTGGCTCCATCGACACAACCATGCCCGGCTCGAGCACCGTCTCGATGTCCTCGCGCAACTCCAGCCCGGCCTCGCGGCCGTAGTAGTGGCTGAGCACGCCGAACGAGTGGCCGTAGCCGAAGGTGCGGTACTGCAGCAGGTCGTGCTGCTGGTAGATCTCGTTCAACTCGGCGGCGATGTCGCAGCAGCGCACGCCGGGGCGGATCAGTTCGAGGCCGCGCTTGTGCACCTGGCAGTTGATCTCCCACAGCTGCAGATGGCGCTCGCTCGGCTCGCCGAAGAACAGGGTGCGCTCCAGCGCGGTGTAGTAGCCGGCAATCATCGGGAAGCAGTTGAGCGAGAGGATGTCGCCGCGCTGCACCCGGCGTGTGGTGACCGGGTTGTGTGCGCCGTCGGTGTTGAGCCCGGACTGAAACCAGGTCCAGGTGTCGCGCAGCTCGCCGTGCGGCACGCGGCGGGCGATCTCACGGGTCATCGCCGTGGTGGCGGCCAGCGCCACCTCGTATTCCGGCACGCCCTCGGCGATCGCCTCGACGCAAGCGGCGCCGCCGATGTCGGCCACCGCCGCGCCGATCTTGATCAGCTCGATTTCCTCGGCGGACTTGACCATGCGCATGCGCATGGTGGCCGGCGCCACGTCGAGGAACTCGATACCTTCTAGCGCGACGTCGAACTTGCGGCGGTGATCGAGGCTGACGTGGTCGAACTCCAGGCCGACGCGGCGGGCGCCCTGCGGCACCGCCTCGCGCACGGCGCGGAAGTAGTTGTCGCGCTGCCAGTCGGTGTAGATCAGGTTGTCACCCAGGCTGCGGCGATAGCCCTGGCCGCCGTCGATATTGGTGGTGATCAGCGTCGAGCGGTCCTGGGTAACCACCAGCGCATAGCTCCGGCCGAAGGAGCAGTAGAGGAAGTCGCCGAAGTAGTTGACGTTGTGGATCGAGGTCAGCACCACTGCGTCCAGCTGCAGCGCCTGCATCTGGACGCGCAGCATGGCCAGGCGACGGTTCATCTCCGCCACGCTGAAAGTGGCGCGCATTTTCGGCCCGTTGGGCAGGTTGATAAGGCTGGGCATGCTCATGCCGGGACTCCTGTTCGGTGTTGAGAGGATGTGGGCCACAGCATCCTCCCGGGCAGTCCAGGCGAACAAACGGCGATTCTTAATCCTCAGCCATTAGCCGGCCTAATGGCGCTCAGGCGCCCAGCAGCGCCTGGCGATCCTGCAGGTGCTGGCCAACCTCGGTCTGAAGCCACTCGGCAAAGGCCTGCACCCGGGGGCGCTCCACGTAGTCCTGTGGGCAGACCAGCCAGACCTGGCCATCGTGCAGCACATCGGCGAAAGGGCGGCAGAGGATGCCCTGGCGCAAGTCGTCGGCGCACAGCGAATGGCGCACCAGCGCCACGCCCTGCCCGCTGCAGGCTGCCTGCAGCACCAGATCGGCACGTGAATAGCCGCAGCCGCCACGGGTATCGACGTCGTAGCGACCCTGGCGCGACAGGAAGGCATCCCAGTTGGTGCTGTAGGCCGCATGCGGCATCGAGTCGTGCAACAGGGTGGTGCCGGCCAGATCGGCGTAGTCGTGCAGCGGGCAGCTCGCCAGCAGCGCCGGGCTGGCTACCGGGTAGATCAGGTCCTCGAACAGGTGGCGCTGGGCCAGACGGGCATCGTCGGTCCAGATCGAGGTGACCGCCAGGTCGACCTCGTCGCCCTTGAAGTTGGGCGGGGCCAGGTCGGCATCCACCTGCAGCTGGATGTTCGGGAAAGCCCGATTGAACGCGGCCAGGCGCGGTAACAGCCACTTGGTGGCGAACGAGGGCATTACGCGCACCTTCAGGGTGCCTGCCAGCGCCTCGTCCCCAATCTGGTGCAGGGTCGCGCCAATCAGACTCAAGGCCTCCGCCACCCCGGCGTAGAGGCGCTCGCCATGGCTGGTCAGGCGCAGGCCGCGCGGCAGGCGATGGAACAGCGGGTAGCCGAGGTGCTGTTCGAGGGCCTGGATCTTCTGACTCACGGCACTTTGGGTGAGGAACAGGTCCTGGGAGGCGCGGGTAAAGCTCAGGTGGCGGGCGGCGGCCTCGAAGTAGCGCAGACCTTCGAGGGACGGCAAGGCACGGGATGGGGGCATGGCAATCACTCTGTTGGATACGCCCATCCCAGCAGGATTCGTGCCGGCATTAGCCGGCCTAATGGCTCGCCGTTAGAAAAAGCCGTTTGAGGAGAAAATCGGCACTGAACATGCTTGAGCCATCGCCAACTCCCTGAAGGACCATCCCATGAAAGCGCTTCGCTCCCTGTTTGCTCCCCTGCTGCTCGGTGCCCTACTGCCACTGCACGCCGCCACCGCCCATGCCGACCTGCTCGCCGACATCAAGCAGCGCGGCGAGATCGTGATCGCCACCGAAGCGCGCTATGCGCCTTTTGAAATGTTGGAGAACGGCAAGATCGTCGGCTACGGCAAGGACATCCTCGACGAGATCATGAAGGAGCTGCCGGGGGTCACGCTCAAACAGCTCGACGTGCCGTTCCAAGGCATCCTGCCGGGGCTGTCCAGCCAGCGCTTCGACTTCGTCGCCACCTCGCTGACCATTACCCAGGCACGCACGGAGAGCTTCGCCTTCACCGTGCCGTTCGCCACCGCCAGCGTGGCGGTGCTCAAGCGCAAGGGTGATGAGCGCATCGCCAGCGCCGGCGATCTGGTCGGCAAGGTGGTCGGCAGCCAGTCCGGCGCGCCGCAGATCGAGGTGCTCAAGGCCTACGAGAACGAGGTGCTCAAACCGCAGCACGGCGCCGGGGTGAAGGAGATCAAGGCGTTCATGGACTACAACGAGGCCTACGCCGCCCTCGCCTCGCGCCGCGTCGATGCCGTGGTGCAGTCGCTACCCAACCTCGCGCCGCTGGTCAAGGAGCGTGCCGACGTGTTCGAGATCGTCCAGCCGCCCTTCGGCCCGGCCACCTACTACGCCTGGGCCGGGCGCAAGGATGCCGACAGCGCCTCGCTGGTGCAGTTCTTCAGTGACGGCATCGCCCGCCTGAACCAGAGCGGCAAGCTGGCCGAACTGCAGCGCAAGTGGTTCGGCTTCGAGATGCCGGTGCCAGCCGACCAGGTGCCCGCCCCGGCCAACTGATCGCCATCCATCGCCAGCACGGGACCACGCCATGTTCGACTTCACCGCCGTCATTCCCCACCTGCCGCAGCTGCTGGTCGGTCTGGCCAGCACCCTGCTGGTCTCGCTCAGTGCCATCGCCCTGGGGCTGGTGCTCGGCTGGGCGATCTGCCTGGGCCTGACCGGCCACCGAGCCTGGCTGTGTCGCGTCTGTGCGGTCTATGTCAGCTTTTTCCGCGGCACGCCGCTGCTGGTGCAGCTGATCCTGGTGTTCTACGCCCTGCCGGCGGTAGGTATCAGCCTGCCGCCGCTGGCTGCCGCGGTGCTGGCGCTGACCCTCAACAGCGCCGCCTTCCAGGGCGAGATCCTGCGCTCGGGATTCCAGATGCTGCCCAAGGGGCAACTGGAAGCGGCGCGCGACCTCGGCCTGTCGCCGCTGCAGACCTTGCTGCACGTGCAGATCCCTCAGGTACTGCGCAGCATGCTGCCGGCGCTGACCAACGAGACCATCGACATCATCAAGAACTCCGCGCTGGTCTCCGCGGTGGCCGTGCACGAACTGATGCGCACCGCGCAGACCCTCGCCTCCACCACCTACCGCCCGATCGAGTTCTTCGCCGTGGCCGGGCTGCTCTACCTGCTGGTGACCCTGTGCACCGGACGCCTGGGCAGCTGGCTCGAATCCCGCCTGCGCACCGCCTGAGAGACTGGCCATGATCGACTTCAACCTGCTTGCCGAACACCGCGAGGCAATCCTCGCCGGTGTCTGGATGACCGTGAAGATGAGTGCCGGCGGCATTTCCCTCGGCCTGCTGCTGGGCCTGGCGCTGCACGGTCTGCGCCAGCTCGGCGGACCCTGGCTGGTGCCGCTGTACCACGCCTACGTCGCGCTATTTCGCGGCACGCCGCTGCTGGTGCAGCTGTTCCTGGTCTTTTACGGCGGTCCGTACATCGGCCTGGAGTGGAGTGCCGAACGGGTCGGTCTGGTCGGCCTGGCGCTGTACGGCGCCGCCTACTTCGCCGAGATCTTCCGGGCCGGGCGCGAGGCCATCCCGCGCGGTCAGATCGAGTCCGCGCGCGACCTCGGCCTGAGCCCGGGGCAGACGTTCCGCGTGGTGCTCTGGCCGCAGATGCTGGCACGCTGCCTGGCGCCGCTGGTGGGCCAGACGGTGATCCTGGTCAAGGAGTCCTCAGTGCTGTCGATCATCACCGTGGCCGAACTGACCAACGTGGCGATGACCATCGCCACCCAGAGCTATTCCATGCTCGAACCCTATGCAGTGCTGGCCCTGGCCTACTGGGCCATCGCCATTGTCGTGGCCGCCACCGGGGCGCGCCTGGAACGCCACTTCACCCAGTATCAGTGCCGCTGAGGAACCCGCCATGTCCCAACCCTACGCCATCGAGATCCGCAACTTGCACAAGCACTACGGCGCGCACCATGTCCTCAAGGGCATCGACCTTGATATCCGCCCCGGCGAGGTGGTCAGCATCATCGGTGGCTCCGGCTCTGGCAAGTCCACCCTGCTGCGCTGCGTCAACTTCCTCGAGGAGTACACCGGCGGAGAAGTTCTGGTGAACGGTCGGATGATCGGTTACGGCAGCTCGGTCACCGGCGAACCCTACCGCCTGCCCGAACAGACGATCCGCGAGTCGCTCACCGACGTCTGCATGGTGTTCCAGCAGTTCAACCTGTGGCCGCACATGAGGGTGCTGGACAACGTCGCCGCGCCGCTGCGCCTGGTCAAGGGCGTGCGCAAGGCCGAAGCCTATGAGCGCGCCCAAGCACAACTGGAGCGCGTCGGCATGGGCCACAAAGCCGCCAGCTACCCCGGCCAGCTGTCCGGCGGCCAGCAGCAGCGGGTGGCCATCGCCCGTGCGCTGACCATGCAGCCGAGCATCATGCTGTTTGACGAACCCACCTCGGCACTCGACCCGGAACTGGTCGGCGAGGTACTCAACGTCATCCGCGACCTTGCCGATGCCGGCATGACCCTGGCGATCGTCACCCACGAGATGGGCTTCGCCGCCAGGGTCTCAGACAAGGTGGTCTTCCTCGCCGAGGGCCGCATCGAGGAACAGGGCGCTCCCCGGGACCTGTTCAATACGCCGCAGAGCGCGCGCCTGCAGCAGTTCCTAACCTCCTGGAACGAACGTCAGGGCAGCCTGACCATGGCCTGACCCAGGCTGCCTGACCCAAGCGCCACAACCCCGACCTTGCCCCCTGCGCCAGCGGCGCGGGCGGGTTCCGTGCGACCATACGCCACCCGACACACGGGCTCCGCGCCCTCTGGATAGACCATGAAACAAGGTGTTTTCTACGGCAGCCTGGCCGGCGCCGCCTGGGGGCTGGTGTTCCTTTCCCCGGCGCTGCTCGCCGACTTCTCGCCGCTGCTGCTCAGCTGCGGGCGCTTCCTCATGTACGGCGTCATCGCCCTGCTGATCGGCCTGCCGCTGGCGCGCGGTCTGCTGCGCAAGCTCAGCCTGGCGGACTTGCTGGCGCTCACCCGCCTGTCGCTGACCGGCAATATCGTTTACTTCGTCCTGCTGGCCGCCGCTGTGCAGCGGGTCGGCATCGCGGCGACCTCGCTGGTGATCGGAGTGCTCCCGCTGACCATCACCCTGCTCGGGCGCAACGAGGCCGACGCCCCTGCCCTGCGCCGGCTGCTCTGGCCGCTGCTGGCGGTGCTGGTCGGCATCGTCTGCATCAACCTGGAGGCGCTGCTGGGTGGCAGCGGGCAGAGCCAGCCGCTGGACGAGCGGGTGCAGGGCATGGTCTACGCGGTGCTGGCGCTGGCCTGCTGGAGCTGGTTCGCCACCGACAATGCACGCTGCCTGAAGCGCCAGACCCACTTCAACAGCAGCGAATGGTCGCTGCTGAGCGGTGTGATCACCGGCCTGCTGGCCGGCGGCATCTGGCTGGTAGCCGAGCTGCTCGGCCTCGCTGCGGTGCAGGTGGAGGTGCCTGCCGAGCGCTGGCAGGTCTTCTGGCTGCTCAACCTGGGGCTGGCCGTGATCGCCTCCTGGCTGGGCTACACCTTCTGGAACGCCAGCACCCGCCGCCTGCCGCTGACCCTGTCGGGGCAGATGATCGTCTTCGAGACCCTATTTGCACTGGTCTATGGCTTCGTCTACCTGCAGCGCCTGCCCACCCTGCTGGAGGCCGGCGCTATCGTCCTGCTGCTCGGCGGCGTGTGCGCCTCGGTGGCGCGGCACAGCCAGCCGACCCTTGCGGCCCCGGCGAACCTCAGCTGACGCCAGCACCGCAAGGCAGGCAAGGCATCTGACCTTCACAATTGAGCGGCAGTTGCGCCAGGTGGCTCTGCGCGCCGAACGCGATGAGCTGTTCCGCCTGGTCCGTGAGGAATGCCTGGGCGAAGAACCCGCACGCAAGCTGATCCGGGAGATCGGTCTGCAGGCTGCTCAGAGCGTCCATTGACCACAGCCATACCGCATTGGAAGAAGAGGCCGGCCCGCCATGCGGCATTGTGGTCTGGGCAAACGGTTCGCAGCCGACGGGGCTAAGCGCTCGCCCTGCTGCCCTGAACGCTATGCCAGGCAACTACCTAGTTGCTGCGTTCAGCTGACCGGTGTTTGGGCTGTATTGATTTCCCGCGGTGTCTGGCGACTACCCTGAGGCCGTCGCTGTGTGTGACGCCTAAGCCTCGTTTTGCTCTGCCATCTCCAAGGCGTGGTCGACCGTGACCCCACGATACCGGACGAGCGGAGTGCAGCCAGGGCGGATTCAACCGGTCGTCGCAACACCTTTGATCGAGGTGTCTATGGGGCGACCCGCAGGGTGGATGCAAGCTTTGACGGGACAACTCGCCGATGGAGCGCCTGTTCCGCAGCCTGAAGTCAGAATGGATCCCGGCAACAGGTTATCTGACAGCCCTAGGGAAGGTCTGAAAAAGACTTCCCGAATCTGGTGAAATACGCCGATCCCGCCAGCCGAGTTTTTCCATGAAGCAGATGACCTTCGCCGACGCCGAGTACGCCGGCAAGCGCAAGCAGACCCGTAAGGAATTGTTCCTGATCGAGATGGATCAGGTGGTGCCGTGGAAGGGATTGATTGCCCTGATCGAGCCACACTACCCAAAGGGTGAAGGTGGTCGTCCAGCCTATCCGCTGATGGCCATGTTACGTATCCATCTGATGCAGAACTGGTTCGGCTACAGCGACCCGGCCATGGAAGAAGCGCTCTACGAGACGACCATCCTGCGTCAGTTCGCCGGGCTGAGCCTGGAGCGCATTCCCGACGAAACCACCATCCTCAACTTCCGTCGCTTGCTGGAGAAACATGAGCTGGCAGCCGGCATCCTCGGCGTAATCAATGGCTACCTGGGGGATCGCGGCCTGTCGCTGCGCCAGGGCACTATCGTCGATGCCACACTGATCCACGCGCCCAGCTCGACCAAGAACCAGGACGGCAAGCGCGACCCGGAAATGCACCAGAGCAAGAAAGGGAACCAGTATTACTTAGGCATGAAGGCGCACATCGGCGTGGATGATGAGTCGGGGCTGGTACACAGCGTGGTAGGCACGGCAGCCAACGTGGCGGATATCACCCAGGTCGACAAACTGCTGCACGGTGACGAGAACGTCGTCTGCGCCGATGCCGGCTACACCGGCGTCGAAAAGCGCCCCGAACATGCTGGCCGCGAAGTGATCTGGCAGGTCGCAGCACGCCGCAGCACCTACAAGAAGCTCGATAAACGCAGCGCCCTGTACAAAGCCAAGCGCAAGATCGAGAAGGCCAAGGCACAAGTGCGAGCGAAGGTCGAGCACCCGTTTCGAGTGATCAAGCGCCAGTTCGGTTACGTGAAGGTGCGCTTCCGTGGCCTGGCCAAGAACACCGCTCAGCTGGTGACGCTGTTCGCGCTGTCGAACCTATGGATGGCGCGCCGACATTTGCTGACTACCGCAGGAAAGGTGCACCTGTAATGCGGAAAATGGCTGCTGCGAGGTGCTCGCGGCGGCCAAAAACGGAGAACTGAGCGGGTTACCTGGTCGATTTTGATCGGCGGCCCGCTTTCAAAAGCAGCGAGGGCTGAAGTCGACCGGAAATACAGGGTTACTTCAGACCTTCCCTAGAGGCCCAGCGAGACATCAGCCACTACCTAATGCACCGCTACAACTGGATCAGACCGCATCAATTTAACGACGGGCTACCACCTGCGGTGGCCGAGGAAAACTTAACCCACTATCCGGGATGGATTGACCACTACAGACCTAGTAAGGCTCTCGCAAATCGAGACCATTCTTTCCCGCCGAAGCCAGCTCAAGCCAATGCGCTACTCGTCCCCCTTCTAGCCGCGTTGGACGTACCGGGAATTAGGTTCGTTTACAGCAGACGAACCGTAGTGTGGCATTCAAATGTCTCGATACCGCTCACATATAACCATACGCAAACTATAGAAATAGCGATCATAGGGAACGTAGCGGAGAAAGCGCTTCATCTCATCCTTGAATGGAGAAGAGCGTGCCTTATGGCGCATCGTGTTTCCATCGAAACCGTCACTCGCAGCTACGCCGTGTTTCCATGGAAACAGCTATCACTGCACCGTTGTCGCCTTTGCGAATGATTCTTGCATCCGCAGCGATTCTATTTGCGCCTCAGCCAAGAGCCGATCCCAGTCGTCAGGCGGGTGCCCGCTTTCGAGCATTTTTCGAAACACGCGATAGGCGTCATCGCTACTTTGATAGGCGCGTTTTGTGTCTTCATCATTCACCCAAGCGAAGACGATAACCTTGCTCGGGGCGTGGTAGCGAAAAAATAGTCGGTACTGCTGAAAGAACTTAGCGCGAAACCAGTGCTTGTGATCGTCACCGAGCGTCCCGCCCTGGCGGTATTCCGATCGAGTCGGATCTTGTGGAATAACATCAAACGCCAGCTTGATGATCGCGGCCAGTCGTTTACTGGCATTCTTCTTTACATACCCGACGGGGTCTTTTTGCTTAAGGGTCTCGACTTGCCGCGCCAGCGCTTCCATCTGTGCGAGGAATAGTGGATGAGCAAAAACCGTCCAACCATGAATAACAAGAGGCTCGGGCTTCCCTGCGCTCATTCATCGTCCGCCGACAGGACAGTATCAAGATCGACATCGACGCCGGCTACCAATGATTGGAGCCGTTGGACGAGCCCGGCATCCACAGATTGCAGCCGCTCGGGATGGCGTGTGATGTCAGCAGCTAGAAAGCCGAGGAACTGACCGAGCACTGGGTCGTCGCTGTCGGATGCTTCGACGCGCGTTAGCACCACTTCTCCGCTGGGGCGAATGGTGTAGTGAATCTTGTCGCGCCTGCCCAGCTTGAGAGCACGACGGACGGTCTCCGGCACCGTGGTCTGGTAGCGATCGGTAAGGGTGGATTCGACTTCGAAGGTCGCGGCCATGGCAGTCTCCTGCGGATCTGGATTGACGTCCGCATGGTAATGCAATCGCATTGCCTAAGCAATACGAAGCATTGCCTTCCGAGAGGGCTCGGGTGCAAGGGGCTAGATGGTCGCCTCGACAAACAGCCGCTGAAATCACCTTTTTGTCATGAACAAACAGCACGAGATTGGTTAAGCGATAGCCCTCGCCACTGGAAAAGCTCAGCCATAGACCTAGTCAGCCATCACCGCAGCTTTGGGCTGAAGCCAGACTGCGGTCCATCTTGACCAGACGAACCCTAGTCTGCCATTCAAATGTCTCCAATCTGCTCACATATAACCACACGCAAACTAAGAGATAGGTCACAGGGAACGTAGCAGAGGGAGGACTTCATCTCATCTGAGCGGCGAAGGGTGTACCTTATGCTGCATCGTGTTTCCATGGAAACACCCAGTCATAGCTGCAACTGGTCCCCGTGGAGCGGCTTCTTGCAGCTACCCATGTTTCCATGGAAACAAGCATTGCATAGTCACAACTCGCTCCACGAAAGCCGCTACTTGCAGCTATCCCGTGTTTCCATGGAAACAGCCATTCACAGTCCCAACACTTTTCCGCGGAACCCGCCACTCGAAGCTACCCTGTGTTTCCATGGAAACAACCATCCACAGTCACAACACGTTTCCGTAGAAACAGTCACCCGCAGCTACCCTGTTTCCATGGAAACAACCATTCGCAGTCACAACACGTTTCCGTGGAAACCACCACTCGCATCTGCACCGTTCTGCATGGAAACACCCTTTGATAGACACAATCCGTTTCCATGGAACAGCTGTTACTGCACCATCGTCGCCCTTCGCAATGATCAGTCCATTCCGTGACGCCCGTGTCGCTGGGCGTCACTACTTAGCAGCAGCTGTGTTAACCGTGCCAGATTGCGCGCATCGTCGATGGCCCTGTGATGCTTGCCCTCCCAGGAAAGGCCTATGCTTTCCACGGCACACTTCAGCCCTAGCGCACGGCAAGCGAAAATCTTCCAAAAGCATTTCTTTAGATTGATATGACGCGCCGGATCGAGCAATACATCTACCCCTGCTCTGATAGCGTCCTCCTTCAGCTGATTTCGGTCGTAATCTCCCCAAGAGCACCAGCGCCAGCCTTCTGTATCTCGCGGCGCCAGCCAGTCACCAAGCTGATCTTGTACCGCCGCGAAACGCTCCGCAGTGTCGACGTCAGATTGAGATATGCCGGTCAGCCCCGTGCAAAACTCAGTTAGCTTGGGGCGAAGCAGCGGCCGGACAAACTGTCCGAAATGATCGACAATCCTGTACTCCAACTGAACATCCAACAGCGCGATACCAATTTCAATTGTCTCCATCTCATGGCGCTGGACTTCCAACACATGGGCGTTCCGGGCCGCCTCGTCTAGGCCGGCTGGGTAGTCATCGCAGGTCGCTTCCAGATCCACGCAAAGTAACCAGCGACTTTCTCCAAGTTGTTGACGAAGGGCATCAAGCTGCCCCCAACGCTTTACCTGCATGACACCCACCCCTCTTCATAAGCCATTGCATCGCGCACACGTAATCTGTGCTCATTTCATAGCCACTAATCGTTCCTGTGGAAGACACCACTCGCGGCCATAACAAACCGGGAAAGCGCCTATCGCGCTTACTTTCCGAATTTCAAGAACCTAATCACCAGCATCGCCTGTTTAAAGCTTAAGCATCAACATAAACAACATCATTTGATAGCTTCCAGCATAGCCAACCACATACGCGCTAAAAAAAGTCGCATTTTGTCAATAAGCATAAATGAGAAATATTGCTAAGCATCAGCTAAAGAATAATAATTACAGTTCAATAAGCCCCTCAATGTAAGCGCATTTTAAAAGGACTGGAAAATGAGCCAAAATACAGACTCTCGAATCTACAAAATCGCCAACATCGTCCATTACATTATTAATTTCGGAGCGGTGCTATTGGCTACGCTCTATATCTTGCAGGATTACTCGATATCAATATCCATTGATACTGGAACCGATACCTCACACAGTAACCCAGGCGTTGGCAAGCAGACGAATACCGACAGATGCGTAAATCATTGTGGCTGCTCTTTACCAAGCACAAGTCAATAGACAAATCCGCATACAATGCATCCGCGCTAAGCTCTGTAATACAGCCCCGCCGATCAAAGTTACAGAGTAACCGGTAGCCTTGCGATGCAACACACTTGCCTACGTACAGCCAAGCAAAAACTCTTGGCCGGCGGAACGAGCCATTTTTAAAATGACCATGAAGGTATCTATCTTTAGAAATGCGATAACTTGCGAACTCTAAAGTACGTCTGACAAAGGGTTACTCAGATGAAATAGGAGCGCGGTTGATTTGAGCACGATGAACCAATGTCCGCTTCGGCGACACCATGTAAAGTAACTACGCCTTACCTTTTCCTCTATTAAGAACCCCTCTGGCTTTGGCATATTGCACTGTATTTAATATGCTCAGGACGCCGAACTAAAGGAGGAAAGCAGAATGGATAATGAGCAGATTCACGAAATAATTAGGCAGCTTTTAAAAGAACTACCCCCTGCCAGCGTTTCCTCGGAAGATATCAAGCTGCTAACGCTCGCACAGGGGGTAGTGCCTGCTGCTTTGCTTGAGGCGTCAAGCGATCTCCTCTGCAAGCATGGAATCATAGTAGACCGCCTCGGTGATAGTCCAATTGTCGCTAACAGGAAACAACTTCGCTTTGTCCTTGCACAATTCGCTGCTGTCGAGATGTTTGAAGGAAACATTAAGGCGTCCCGTGATTGGATGAGACGGCCCGCAGCCGGGCTCGCAAATAATAGACCAATTGACCTGCTACAAACGATGGAAGGTTATAAATCGGTGTTAGATTTAATAAAAATCAGAGCACGGCATTTTCCCGTAAAAAACTCACTAACAAGCGCCATTAGTAATAGCTTTTAGCTCATCCTGGCCATATGAACCGCGGACCTCGATTTATAAAAATGACGCGAGAACCATCCCACTACGCACGGCTCACTGAATTCTTGCAGGGGTTGCGTGCAAGCCTTTTGCCCTTTGCTCCAGCAGCACATCCAGCGACTGGCGCCCGCTGCCTTCTATGAAAGTCACAATTACGTACAGGTTTCCCGTGGCGGTATACAGCGCCCAAAACCCACCCTGTTCATGAGCTGTCAGTACGTCGGAGGTGCGAACTCGGTGACCGTCCTGGAACCTCCCATACACATCCGCTCGCACGTGACGATGAACCACGCCGACACAACAGCCTGCGACTAAATAAGCGTCCGTTAGGTAGGCCGTAACTTCCCTGCCGAAAGACGTGCCCATCGCTCGCGCCAAAGCTGAGATCATAGCGTCAGCACCAAATTCGGATTAAAACCCGTTTGCTCGCCTGGATAACCACGCGGGTTGCATACCACTCGTGTGCCCTCGATATCGTAGTCGACCGCGGTGTGCGAATGCCCATGCAGCCAGAGCGCAACGCGCTCTCCGCCCATGAGATCTTCACAGTCATTGGCATAAGCTGCATCGAGCAGCGTACCGGCATCGGGACTATCGGCCAGCGAGCGCAGCGAGGGCGCGTGATGAGTGATCACCACCGTTTTTCCTTCGAACGGCTCGGCTAATTTTGAGCGCAGCCATGCGCGCGCTAAGAGACTTCTGCACCAAATCGTTCGGTACGATCCGCCGGAACGACTCGGTGCGGATGTACCGAAAATCGTTCATGCACGAACGCGCATACAAACCGGCCTGATGGGCGTTGCCGGCGGCCGCATAGTCCGTCCACATTGTGCATCCAAGAAAGCGAACCCCTTCAATCTCAGCTTCATGCCTATTCATGACCTGTACACGCCCCTCCCGAGCGGCGGAACACATCGTCACCAACGTGTAGGTCAGGTGGCCGGAGTAGAACTCGTGATTACCCGGCACGTAGAGAACCGTTCCGCTAAAG
This sequence comes from Stutzerimonas stutzeri, assembly GCA_002339675.1. GTDB lineage: Bacteria > Pseudomonadota > Gammaproteobacteria > Pseudomonadales > Pseudomonadaceae > Stutzerimonas > Stutzerimonas stutzeri_O. Next base: position 276,727 of record DDKB01000013.1, on the reverse strand, counting down.
CTATCCAAAGCCCATCGAACGCCACGGGCTTTGGTGTGGATGTCACCCGCTAGAATTACGACATCAGCGTCCGTAGCAGCCGGCACGTAAGAGCTCACTTCAAGATGCAAATCTGAGAGGAGATGAACACGCATAACGAGACTCGGTTGTGGACGAAAGAAATATCAAGAACTCCGCTATTCGGCTTGGATACTCGGCTAGCTGTCGGCCCAATAGTCATCGCGAGCGATACGCCCAAAATCATGGTCGTCATCTTGCGGTGCGTCATCAAACAAGTGATGTACGCGTCGCTCCTGCCTGAAATACGACAAAGCCATGAAAAAGCAGGACTCACACAGTCGGACGCGGTAACGCTCACCGTCATGACGCGCGCCGTACCCCCAACTCGCTTGTAGCGCGCCGAATTGCTCGCCGTAACCAGGTACCCGAGTGGAGGTACCACAGACGTCGCAATGCACATAGTTATCACGAGCTAGAACTGCCATGTCCATCCTCCGCCATACCGAGCCGCCTACCATAAGATACTGAAGACAGTAGAGAGTTCAGCGCTTTTGCGAACGCCCGGCCCAACAAGCACATATCGCGTATTGCGCGTTCTAAAAATGCACTCGTCACCGAACTCAACAAGTTGCGTCGTCCGCACCCAGTCACCCGCTTCGAAACGGCGAGCGCTGTCATACAACACGCGGCCTGCATACACCATCACGGGCTGTTGACCGGATGCTTGTAACGTTTCTCGTATTGATTCAGGAACGATCAGATCAATCCAAACCCAATCACGCACAGCACAAAATGGCATGGCATCAAACAAAGCAGCCGCAGCACCCCGCGCGCACGCCTCCTCCAACGACATTTCGATGCCAGGCATTACCTCACCCGGCGCATACAATAAATTAGATATCTTCTTTAAATCGTCCACACCCTCTTCCTTATTTAACTGCCAACATCTCAATAGGTATAATTTAGGCGATACTTCTCTGCCTCGGCGAACCTGCCCCAAGGATGAACAATATGCGCCCCAATTACTTTCTGTTCTGAATATCGCCTATTTATAGCTCGACGGTCGAACAGGCGGCTTACAGTTATTAACTCAAATCGAGCTTGCGACGATCAGCATAGAACCCACATCAGTCATAACTATTAAAACCACGGCACCTCCTTATCTGTTCAATGCAGGGGTAACGACCTACTACGCTCAGCTATAGAACAACCCAACATCTCAAGACGAGAAGATAATCCAATCCTCAACACTGTACGTCAAGCACTTTTAGAAAACTAAAAGGCAACCATCGACCATCGGCATATCTGATACGTATATATTGACAAGATCGCGTTACTTACCCACCCGAACAGTACAAAAACAACTATCAATCGGTAACGTCCGCAAGAGTTATCCCGGCAGCGCCAATGAAACGTAGGTCTTGGACACGATGAATAACCTATTGAGATCGAGCCCTCTCGTCGCGGTCGATGCGATGCTGACCCAACCGGCCCGGAGTCGCCCTTTCGAATTTTAAATTGCTCACAAGCATGGGTTGTGACGACAAGCGAGGCGCGTCTGTGACGCGGAAGGAAACAGGCGCGATTCCCTCGCGACTGCTTAAAACAAGTGAAAGCGGATGATCTGAGTGATCCTAGCGAAGGGCCGCTTTAAGCGCTGGCACAAACATCCAGCTACGTTCGACCATCCTCAATCATTACCGCTGGCGCTGCGGCCTTGAGAATTGCAGTTTCCATTTCCTGAGCACAACGTATCCGTGAACAGGCACAGCGAGTCGCCGACGTTAAGCCCCTAGCTCTTGGAGTGCTTTATCGGAGGTCGTCATTCCAGTCTTCGCGTTATCTACGGCGGCGCCACGATTAATTGGAATTATGGCTCAGCAATAATTATGGCTTGTTCATAATTTCTGATAACCGCAACGTTACGGACAAACTGCGAGCCATAACAGCTCGCAGCTGACGACGACAGTTGCCCCCCCGCCCCAGCGGGAATAGACTAAGCAGCTTAGCTAACCTGAGGTGGCAGGCGATGAAATCTGAAAGCGATCTCGGCACTTTGCCTAAAACGGTCAACATCCACGATGCCAAAACTCACCTGTCCCAGCTCATCCTCGAGGCGAGCCGAGGCAACCCGTTCATAATCGCCAAGGCTGGCAAGCCTATGGTCCGTGTTGTCGCAGTCGATCATGAAGCCAAACCGCGATTGGGTATGCTTAGCGGTGCCTTTGCGGTACCAGACGATATCGATGCGCCTTTTCGAGACGAAATCGAAGCGATGTTTGGCGTATGAAGCTGCTGCTGGACACTCACATCCTACTCTGGGCCTGCGCGGCCCCATCATCTCTCCCACGAGAGGCTGTGGAGATGATCGAGGATCGTGCCAATGAGCTGTTCTTCAGCGCCGCTAGCATCTGGGAAATCGGCATTAAAAACGCAATGGGCAAAGCGAGCTTTCAGTTCGATCCAGGAGTGCTAAGAAGGGCTCTTCTGGACGGCGACTACACGGAACTGACCATGACCAGCCAACACGCCATTGCGGCCGCGGCCTTGCCTCTTCTTCACAGCGACCCATTTGACCGGATGCTCATCGGACAAGCAGCTACGGAAGGCTTCATCCTCGTAACCAGTGATCACGCTATAGCGAAGTACTCAGGGCCAATCAAACACGTCGGTTGAATGCGCCGGCCTACGAATACTCTGTCGTAACGGGATGAGTAATGACCATACAAGCCGTTATTTTTGATGCTTTCGGGACACTGATGAAGATCCAAGATGGGTCGCATCCCTACCGGCAATTGATGAAGATCGGAAAGGCGAATGGTCGGCGCTCCCGTCCGGACGACGCGTCTGTCCTGATGAAGTTTCCGATTACTTTGACGCAAGCCGCAGCGCATTTAGGGATTACTGCAAGCCCTGAACAATTGAGCGCTCTGGAAACTGTCCTGGCGGATGAGATTGCAGCAGTTGAGGCATATCCGGACGGACTCGAAGCAGTGAAACTGCTCCAAGAACAAGGCATTCGAATCGGTGTTTGCTCGAACCTGGCTTTCCCGTACCGGCAAGCTGTCCTGCGTTGCTACCCCACGCTAGACGCGTATGCATTTAGCTGTGACTTAGGCGTAATGAAGCCGGAACCCGCTATCTACAGTTGGGTTTGCGATCAGCTTGGGGCACCCCCAACCGCATCATGGATGGTCGGTGACTCCCAACGTTGCGACCGAGATGGGCCAACGGCAGTAGGCATCCGAGGCTTTTTTGTCGACCGAACCAGCAACAACGGTGACTGCCCTGAGCTGGTTACCTTCGCCCATAAGGTACTGGCAACCACGCCTTGAGCGAACGCTGTCAGCCCCATCCTTTTTCGCGCCGCTTCGCCGCTCGCGATTGAAACCCAGAATCAGGCTCGCCCGCGTTACAAGTTGACCGACGCTTTCAGTCCCTCCAAGCAAGCCCACTCCATGAACCTCGAACCGCAGTCGAGATAAGACCGAGAGTTGAGTTGATCATGATCGAGTGCCCACGGGAAGACCTTCGAAACCCAAGGCGCCTCGCTAGATCATTGGTAACTTCAAACCCAGGAAACGTTTGGCTTCAACGCAGCCTAAACCCAACCGACGTCGGATTGCTCTACTCGCCAATGCATGCAAAAACCGCTCTCACAGATAGGTGAATGCCATGCTTGACAAGACTCGAAAGGTTCATATACTCGCGCTCACTGTGAGCAATCCAACAAATCAAGGTTTCTTGCACAACGCGCTGAAGCCTTGATTTGGCCGGGATATTGAAGTTTGGGATTCAAATCCCCCCGGCTCCACCAATTCGAAACACCTAAACCCCTGATTTTCCTAGTGAATGTCGGGGGTTTTTGCTTTCTGAGCTAGCGACAGCTCGGCCACATTTGTTGTCATGACCTTGCGCCTTGTGCAGCTCGTTCGGCAGCACTTCAGCAAGCAGCTGCGGGGCCTCTGGCCGCTAAACCAGCCTGGGCTGCTGCCGACTTTCTTGCGGGCAAGTCGGCAAATTAGCTGGCCAAGAATCGGCCCTCCTTTGAACCTGTTTCAAGGGTTCATCACCAGAGACGATCGACTGCGCGGTCGATGGGCACCGCGCGCACGGCCGATAATAACCAGCGACGAGCCTGGTCGTATCGAATTGCAGAGGCGTACACACTCCAGTCCCTGCAAGCCAATCGCGATGTCCCTGCAGGTAGCTCTCCCGGGCTTTGTCGCGGTCATCCGCTTCAAGCAGCGAAAACAGCTTCAGCGAGGCAGTCAACGCAGCAATGTGCAAGCTTGCACCGCTGGCGCGGGCCAGACCGGCGGCGTGATTGATCGCGAAGGCATGACGCAGGCCGGGGTCGATGATCAGCAGAAGGCGGCGATATTGGCTCATGAGCTGACTCCACAACAATGGATCCAGACGTCCGCCGCAGCCCGATGGCAAGCCGGCCGTAACGCCCACGCCAGGTATCCAGCGTCGACCTAGAATTTCTTGCCAAGTCGGCGGTAACGTTGATTTTTATCAAATGACCGGCCCAAGGCCGCCCGACGGTTAACCGAACCTTTGCCTTGGATCATTTGATGCCTGGGTCGGTTAGCGCCTACTCGCCCAATGCCAGGCATCGACAGGATCATTCGATGCACAGCCCAGCCGGGCCATGATCGAGCCCATCGACCTGACGGACTGTACTTGCGCAGAGCCGGTAGTGACCGCCGGCACGGCAATCAACGAAGCCTTGATTTGAAAGCCGCGCCCCTCAGCTGCAGGTATGGCTCGCCCGGTCGACAGCGCCTGCCGGACGGTTGTGCCGTTCCGAGTAACACAGGCCGGCCCGACACTTTTGTGAGTGAGCGTAGATGACCCATGAATGTTGAGAACCGAGGCGCGCTACCTGCAGTGGTTTGGGCGGCGGACGCCGAAACACTGGCCGATCGTCTTCACGCCGACCTCCATCATGGCTTGACCCGCGATGAGGCGCAGGCACGCCTGGAACGTGATGGGCCAAACGAATTGGCGACACAACCGGCCGCCCCTGCCTGGCGACGGTTGCTGGCTCAGTTCCAGGACCCTCTTATCTATCTGCTGCTCGCAGCGGTCACTGTCACCCTGGGCATCTGGCTGTTGAACGGCTCCCGCGAATGGCCAATCGATGCGCTGGTGATCGTCGCGATCATGCTGATCAATGCCTTGCTGGGGTTCTTGCAGGAAGCGCGCTCGCAGCGGGCCGCCGATGCACTGGCGAAACTTACGGAGACCACCTGCGCAGTGTTGCGCGATGACGCGCAAGTCCGCATTCCCAGCAGCCAGCTGGTCAAAGGAGATCTGCTGGTGTTGGCCGAGGGCGATGCGGTGGGGGCGGATGCCCGCCTGCTCAAGGCGAATGCGTTGCGTGTCCAGGAGGCCTCGCTGACGGGCGAGAGCGAACCGGTCACCAAGCGTGCCGGCTGTTTGCCGGTATCCACGTCACTGGCGGAGCGTACCAATATGGTCTTCAAGGGCACTGCCGTCACCGAAGGCACTGGCCTTGGGGTGGTGACAGCGACTGGCATGGAGACCGAAGTGGGGGCCATCGCCCACCTTCTGGCCACCACGCCGGAAGACGTCACTCCGCTACAACGAGAGGTACGTCAGATCGGCCGAATGCTTGGCATCGGCGTGGTGGTGATCGCCACGGTCGTCGTCGCGACGGTGCTGTTACTGACCGATATCGAGGACGCGACGGACGTCGTGGCCGTGCTGATGCTGGGCGTATCCCTTGCGGTTGCCGCGGTTCCGGAGGGGCTGCCGGCCATTCTGTCACTGGTGCTGGCCATGGGCGTCCAGCGCATGGCCAGCAACCGGGCAATCATCAAGAAACTGTCGTCTGTTGAAACACTGGGCTCCGCCTCGGTGATCTGTTCGGACAAGACCGGCACCCTGACCCGCTCCGAAATGACCATCCAGCAGACCATGACCGCCTCCGGCCACGGGCGCCTCAGCGGCGTCGGTTACGTACCCGAAGGGCAGATTCGTCACGATGATGACGCCCTCTGCGGTGGCCCGGTGCACAGCGAACAGGTTCTACTGCTGCGCGGCGGCAGCCTGGCGGGCAACGCGCAGCTGCAGCAGCAGGACGACGGCACCTGGGTCATCCAGGGCGACCCCACGGAAGCGGCGTTCTTGGTGGCCGAGCGCAAACTGGATGTACCCGCGCGCAGCCAGGAGCGCTTCGAACGAGTTGCCGAGATCCCCTTCACCTCCGAACGCAAGATGATGTCGGTACTGGTCATCGACCACGGACAGGGCAACGAGCGCCTGCTGATCAGCAAGGGCGCTCCCGATGTTTTGCTCGAGCACTGCACGCGTGTCCAGCTGGGCATGGATGTCGTGCCGCTGACCGATGAGATCCGGGCAGCCGCATTAGCTGATGTCGACAAGCTGTCAGAAGCGGCGCTGCGCACCCTCTCGGTAGCCTATCGCCCGTTGCTGGCCGAAGAGCAGGCGGCGACCGGCGCCGGGCTCGAAAACGGGCTGATCTTCATCGGCACGGTCGGGATCATCGATCCGCCACGGGAGGAAGTGGCGCCTGCCATTGCCGACGCTCACCGGGCGGGCATCCGCATCATCATGATCACCGGCGACCATCCCCGAACGGCCGCACGCATTGCCGAGGACCTAGGCATCATCGAGGCGGGTGCCGGGGCCATTACCGGAGCCGAGATCGACCGGCTGGACGATGCCGGCCTGGCTGAAGTGGTCAAGCACACCTCGGTATACGCTCGCGTCGCGCCGGCGCACAAGCTGCGGATCGTCGACGCGCTTCAGGCGCAAGGCCACGTGGTCGCGATGACCGGAGATGGGGTCAACGACGCCCCGGCGCTCAAGTCTGCCGATATCGGGATCGCGATGGGGATCACCGGTACGGAAGTCACCAAGCAGGCCGGCAAGATGATCCTCGCCGATGACAATTTCGCCACCATCGTCATCGCCGTCCGTGAAGGGCGCGCCATTCTGGAGAATATCCGCAAGTTCCTGCGCTACCTGCTCTCCTCGAACATGGGCGAGGTACTAACGGTCTTCCTCGCCGTAATCGGCGCCAGGCTGATCGGCCTGGTCAATGTCGACGGCGCAATCGTCCTGCCGCTCCTGGCCACCCAGATTCTCTGGATCAACCTGATCACCGACGCGGCACCGGCACTGGCCATGGGCATGGACCCGCAAAGCGAAGACCTGATGGGTCGGCGCCCGCGCCGTCCGACTGAGCGTGTGATCGATGCCCGAATGTGGACCGGAGTGCTGCAGATCGGCCTGGTGATGGCTCTGGCCTGCCTGGCGACCCTCGATTGGATGCTGCCCGGTGGTCTCCTGCCGGGTACTGCTTCGCTTGAATCAGCACGCACCGCTGCGTTTACCGTGCTGGTTCTGGCGCAGCTGTTCAACGCCTTGAACGCTCGCTCCGAATCGGCCAGCGCGTTCAGCGGCCTCTTCGACAACCGCTGGCTATGGGGCGCGATCGTTCTGGGCGTCGGCCTACAGGCAGCGGTCGTTCACTGGACACCACTGAACGCGGCCTTCAACACCACCCCACTGAGCCCGGAGCAATGGTTGATTTGCCTAGCCATGGCCAGTTCGGTGCTGTGGTACAGCGAGCTCCGCAAGGGGCTGTTACGAAGGTTGGACCGACACCCTTAACCTCCGACACCCGCCTGAGCACCGGAGGCGCGGCCAGCGGCAGCCAAGATCAATCGCCTGAGGCCGCAGCACAACGCAAACCTTGCTACCCCACCACACGCAGCACCAGCGCAATCGCTGCGATGACGGCGATCAGGCCGAAGGCGCGCTGCAGATGGCGGCTGTCCAGGCGAGACGATACGAGGTGGCCAAGCAACATGCCGGCCACGGCGCCGCCGGAAAACGGGACGGCAATGGCCCATGAAACCTGCCCGACGAGCGCGGCGGAGGACACGCCGCTGAGCGAGACGAGGGCGATGACCGCAAGGGACGTGGCGGTGACCGAGCGCATCGGCAGGTCGCTGAACCGGCGCAGGGCCGGCACCAGCACGAAACCGCCGCCAACACCGAGCAGCCCGGACAGAAACCCGGCCACGACGCCGGAGGCCGCGACGGTTGCGGCGCAGCGCGGTGTCCAGCGAAAGCGCCCGGTTTGCGGGTCGAGCCGGCAGGGCGCGATGGCTCGTTCCGATGTGTAGCCCGCCGGCGCACGCAGTGCGCGCACCGCGACCCAGACCAATACCGCCGCAAACAGCAGGGCCAGCACGTCATGCGGCAGGCGACCACTGACCCACACACCCACTGGTGCCAGGACTACGCCGCACAGCGCCATCAGTGCCGCGGCCTTGTAGCGCACGGTGCCCTGCTTCAGGCCGAGCAGGGCGCCGGTCCAGGCGGCCAGGCCCACAGCCATGAGGCCGATGGGCGCCGCCTGCGGCAGATCGAGCCCGACGACGAAGACCAGTAGCGGGACCGTGAGAATGCCGCCGCCTGCGCCGGTCAGGGCCAAGAGCATGCCGACGATCAGGCCGAGGCCAGCCTCGATCATGGCGCGTCCTCCGGTCGCCTGGCGCGAAACTCCTGCGCGCCCGTGACGGCAGCCATTAGCGCTGCCCGGCCACGCGCGACTGCAGCTCGTAGAGCCCCATGCCCGCCAGCATCGCCATGACGAAGATCACCGGTTCCGGTCGCCCGCTCAACAGCGAGGCCACCGCCGGCCCGGGGCAGTAGCCGGCCAGTCCCCAGCCCGCGCCGAATGTCAGACTCCCCAGCACCAGGCGGCGGTCTATGCGACTGGCGGTCGGCAGGCGCATCGGTTCGCCCAACACCGCCGTGCTGCGGCGCCGGGCGAAATGGAAGCCGACGCTGGCCACCGCAATGGCCCCCACCATGACCAGTGCCAATGACGGGTCCCAGGCTCCGGCCAGATCGAGAAAGGCCAACACCTTGGCGGGATCAGCCATGCCGGAGAGGATCAGGCCCAGGCCGAATATCAACCCCGAGACAAACGCACTCAATAGTTTCATCACCGCCCCTCAGCCGATCCAATGACGCACGATGAATACGGTCAGAAAGCCGCTGGCCATGAACGCAACGGTCGCAACCAACGAGCGCGGCGAATGGCGCGCCAACCCGCACACGCCGTGGCCGCTGGTACAGCCGGAGCCGTAACGGGTGCCGATGCCGACCAGCAGGCCCGCAGCGATCAGCGTGGCGGTGCCGGCCTCAATCTCCACCGGCGGCCGGGCGCCGGCGACTGCGACCAGCACCGGTGCGATCACCAGCCCGCCGACGAAACACAGCCGCCAGAGCAGGTCGCCCCGCTGCGGCCACAGCAGCCCGCCGATGACGCCGCTGATGCCAGCGATGCGGCCGTTGAGCAGGATGAACAGGGTAGCCGCGAGCCCGATCAGCGCACCGCCGGCAAGCGATCGCCACGGAGTGAACTGCGCCCAATCGATGGTCATGACGCCTCGTCCTCCGCAGTCTGTTGCTGGCAATACAACCGGTACAGCACCTGCATCACCTCCATCGCCTCCGGGCTGGCGATGCGGTAGTAGACCTGCTTGCCCTCTCGCCGGGTGCTGGCCAGACCGTTCTGGCGCAGCACGGTGAGCTGTTGCGACAGGGTCGGCTGGGTGATGCCCGTCGTCGCTGCCAAGTCGCCGACGCAGTACTCGCCCTGCGTCATCTGGCAGAGCAGCAGCAGGCGATCCGGGTTGGCGAGTACCTTGAGCAGGCCGCACGCCTGGGCTGCACTGCTGCGGAGGGTTTCGATGTCAAGGTCTGCCGTCGAGGCCATGTCGGTACCGGTCATTCAGGTTGGGGTTGATCTTATAGTCTATTAATATATATTTCAATATAGTATCTGGCGCCTGGCGCGGCCCTGCACCCCTGTCGATTGTGACGGATGCCGGCCTGCACGGCACGGGCGCCGCACCCTCCACTGCCCGACGAGGTCCGCCATGCTATTCCGCCAACTGTTCGATCCACTGTCCAGCACCTACACCTACCTGCTGGGCTGCGAACAGACCCGCCAGGCCGTGCTCATCGATCCGGTGATTTCGCGCGTCGAGCATGATCTCGCGCTGCTGGCGTCGCTGGGGCTGAGCCTCGCCTACAGTCTGGACACCCACATTCACGCTGACCACATCACCGCCGCGCTGGCGCTCAAGCAACGGACGGGCTCGCGCATCGCGGGCCCGGCGATTGACCGGCTGCCCTGTACCGACACGGCAATAGAAGAAGGCGTCCCGTTCGTTGTCGGCAGCCTGCACATCGAGCCGCTGCACACGCCGGGGCATACCGATGGTCACTTCGCCTACCGGGTCGGCGAGCGCCTGTTCACGGGCGATGCCCTGCTGATCGACGGCTGCGGCCGCACGGACTTCCAGAACGGCGACACCGAGGCGCTGTTCCACAGCGTTCGGGAGAAGTTGTTCACGCTGCCGGACGACACACTTGTCTATCCCGGGCACGACTATCACGGGCGTCGCGTCTCGACCATCGGCCAGGAGAAGCAGCGTAATCCGCGTCTGGGCGAGCAGCTGTCGCTGGAGCAGTTCAAGACGATCATGGCCGGCCTGGACCTGCCCTACCCGCGCTTTATCGACCACGCCGTGCCGGGCAACCGCCAGTGTGGCGTCTGCCCTCCCGACCTGTCGGCGCAGCTGCGCCAGTATTGCGAGCAGGTCGAGCAGAGCCCGCAAGGCTAGACACGCATCAGGACTGCTGGCTCAGCCGGCGCTTGAGCAGTTCGACCTGGCCACGCTCCGCGCGCAGCCCGGCGCTCAACTCGGCTTTTTCCTGCTCGAGCCGGCGAATAACGTCACCCAGGCTCTGCAGCAGGTCGCGCAGCACGCCCAGCTCACTGCGCTGGTGGCGAAGCTGCAGCAACTGCACCCACAGCACGATGGCCAGTAGCAACACCGCACACAGGGAGCCAATCATCCCCAGCCAGACCAAGCCCATTGCGTTCATTCATCCATTCCTTCGGTCAACGCCGGTCACGTCCGGCAGGGCTCGAACGTTATGTCCTGAAAGACGACAGGTCGATAATGTTTACTTGAACAGGTAAACAAACGCAGCGGATAGCAAGCGGTGCAGGACGGGCCGTTACGGCGCAAATCTGGCGTCCAGGCGCCGCGGGAGTAGGGCTCAGGCGGGACCGGCGCCCTGACGAGCCCAACCCTCATCGCCGACGATATGTCGCTATTAGCGACATAAAATGGGGCGCCGCACGCCGTGCTGAAGGGCGCCGCAGCCAGACCGCGAGCATGCCCAACCGTTCAGCGGGATTCCGCTCCCAGGCGATGAGCGGATGCTTCGGAAGGCCTCTCAGCTGTCAGAATGACATCACCCTGCAACGCAGTGGCATCTCTCCAGTTCGAGCCGAGCCCGTCCATCATGTCTTGCGAAAAACTCTACACAATTGTCCTGGAACACAGCCTGGAGGTGCTGCTCGAAGCCGGCACCATGGCGCAGGTCGAGGCATTCTGGGATGCGTACGATTGCCGTTACTACGGACTGCGCATGGAGGAAGACACCGGCCAGCACGCCCGGGTGATCGTCACCGACCAGATCCCGGAAGAAGAGCTCGACGACGCGCACTGCTGCATTGGCTGAGCGACGCCTCATTCCTCATCGACGAGCCTTGCCGCCATGGCCTGCTTGCCGTCGAGCTGAAAGAACAGCGAGGCGGCGAGCATCGCCATGGCGCCGACACACAGGAATGTCAGGTGGAAGGCCTGCAGCACCTCGGTGCCGTCCGCGCCCGGGGCGGTGAAGCCACCCAGTAGCGCGCCGGCCGATGCAACCCCCAGGCTCATCGACAACTGCACCACGACTGACAACAGGCTGTTGCCGCTACTGGCATTGTGTTGCGTCAGCCCCACCAGGGTCACGGTGTTCATGGCGGTGAACTGCATCGAATTGACCATGCCGATCAGGCTCAGGTGCAGCAACAGCGCCGCGCTCGGCGTCTGCGCATCGACCGTCGCCAGGCTGGCGATCAGGCAGCCCAGCAGCAGCGTGTTGCCGATCAGGATACGTCGATAGCCAAGCCGGTCGATCAGAGGCTTGGCCAGAGGCTTGATCAGCATCGCGCCGACGGCCAGCGGAATCATCATCATGCCCGCCTCGGCCGGCGAATAGCCCAGCGCCACCTGCAGCAGCAGCGGCAGCATGAACGGCAGCGCACCGCTGCCCAGCCGGGCGAACAGGTTGCCGAAAATACCCACAGCAAAGCTGCGTGTGCGAAACAGCGCCGGGCTGAAGAGCGGGTTGTCGACGTGACCGGCGCGCAGCCAGTAGGCGGCCAGGCAGGCGCTGCCGATCACCAGCAGCAACAACACGCGGGCGTGGGGCATCTGCATCTCGCCGAGGCCTTCAAGGGCGATGGTGATCAGCACCATCGCGCCGCCGAACAACAGATAGCCGACGGTATCGAAGCGCATCCGGACCGGGCTCTTCAGATCCGGCATGAAGCGAAACGCGGCCAGGCAGCCGACCAGCCCGACCGGCAGGTTGATCAGGAAGATCCAGTGCCAGGAGGCGTATTCGACCAGCCAGCCCCCGAGCGTCGGGCCGATCAGGGGGCCGACCATGCCGGGCAAGGCGATGAACGTCATCACGCGCACGAATTCGCTGCGCGGGTAGGCGCGCAGAATCACCAGCCTGCCCACCGGCAGCATCAGCGCCCCGCCCATGCCCTGCAGCACCCGCGCCCCGACCAGCAGGCCGAAGCTGGTGCTCATCGCGCAGAGCAACGAGCCCAGGGTGAACAGCACCAGCGCAGAGAAGAAAATCCGGCGGGTGCCAAAACGGTCGGCCAGCCAGCCCGACGCGGGGATCAGCAGGGCCACGGTGAGCATGTAGGCAATGACCACGCCCTGCATGCGCAGCGGGTCCTCGGCCAGATCGCGCGCCATCGCCGGCAGGGCGGTATTGAGGATGGTGCCATCGAGGGTCTGCATGAAGAAGGCGATGGCCACCAGCCAGGGCAGGACCCGGGCGGTTCGCGCATCCAGTAGGGCCGTGTGGGGCATGGCGGGTTCCGATTCAAAAACCATATGGTAGGCCCCTAACGGTCTGATCGCAGCCCCTGTCGCCCGCCGAACGCTTTGGCGGGCAGCCCGCGACGCACCCGCGTGCACTGATCGCCCGGCAGACGCGGCGGTGCGACATCGCAACGCACCCCCGGCCGCCATGCCGCGACACTCGCGGCCTGTAGCCGCATCGGAACCGAGAAAAGGCCCGTAAGGGCTATACGTTACAAGGTATTTCGTTCACAATTGACGCGAATCATTATCGTTAAGCATCGCAGGTGCGAACCTTAGCTCGACACACTGAAACCCACCTTTCGGAGGCCTTCATGCGCATTCCCGCTACCCTCGCCGTTGTTTCGTTGCTCGTCGCTCCCCTCGCCCAGGCCAAGGAATACCCCATCGGTGAGCCGCAGTCCTGCGGCGGCATGGAAGTTGGTGCGGTCTACCTGCAGCCGGTCGAAATGGAGCCAGCCGGCATGATGCTCGATGCGGCCAAGTCCGACGTACACCTGGAAGCCGACATCGCCGCCACGGAAAACAACCCCAACGGCTGGCAGGAAGGCAGCTTCGTCTCCTACCTGAACATTCATTACGCGCTGAGCAAGAAGGGTTCGGACGAGAAGATCGAAGGCGAATTCCATCCGATGGTGGCCAACGACGGACCGCACTACGGCGACAACGTCAAGCTGATGGGCCCGGGCAAGTACCAGCTGACCTTCACCGTCTCGCCGCCGGACGGCAAGCACAGCATGTTCGGCCGCCATGTGGACAAGGAAACCGGTGTCGCACCCTGGTTCAAGACCTGCAAGCTCGACTACGAATTCACCTATGCCGGCATCGGCAAGAAAGGCGGCTATTGAGCCGGAGGCAAGCCATGCGACGCGCCCTGATTCCCTCCCTGGCCCTGTGCCTCGCCGGCTTTGCCGGCGGCGCCCAGGCCGGGCTACCGACCTACGAGCTAACCATCCGTGACGGCCATTTCGAGCCGGCGACCCTCGAGGTCCCGGCTCGCCAGCGCTTCAAGATCGTGGTCACCAACGCCGGCAGTGGCCCGACCGAATTCGAGAGCACGCCGCTGCGGGTGGAGAAGGTCCTGTCGCCCGGCGTCTCTTCGTTTGTCGTGATCCACCCCCTCAAACCGGGTCGCTACCCCTTCTTCGACGAGTTCCATCTGGACCTGCCGGAAGGGGAGATCATCGCCAAGTAGTCCCTTCACAGGAGAAGCGACATGGGCCAATCGATGTTCATCGTCTGGCGCGAAAGCGTCGAAGCGCTGCTGGTCATCGGCATCCTGCATGCCTGGCTGAGCCAGCAGCCAGACAACCGCCATGCGCTGCGTATGCTCTGGGGCGGTGTCGCTGCCGGGGTCGGCCTGGCCTCGCTACTGGCCTGGGGCATCCTCAGCGCTGGCGACTGGCTCGCCGGGCCGACCGGTGAGTGGTTCCAGTGCGCGATGCTGCTGATCGCCGCCCTGCTGATCCTGCAAATGGTCGGTTGGATGCACCATCATGGCCGCAACCTCAAGCGCAACCTGGTCGACAGCGCCGCGGCCAGCCTCAGCCAGGGCAGCGGCATTGGCCTGCTGGTCCTGGCGATGCTCGCCGTGGCGCGCGAAGGCAGCGAGACCGTGGTGTTCCTCTATGGCATCGGCCACCAGCAGGAAGGCGCGGACCTGACCGGCTTTGTCGTCGGCGGCGTGCTCGGTTTCGTGCTCGCCCTGCTCAGCTACGCGGCGTTGCAGGCGGGCAGCCGGTTCTTCTCCTGGAAGCGCTTCTTCAAGGTCAGCGAAGCCCTATTGCTACTGCTCGGCGCAGCGCTGCTGATGGCCGGGCTCGACCGCTTCAGCGGCCAGCTGATGGGCATGGAGGTGCCCGAAGTGCTGTACACGGTATTCGGTGATCCGCTGTGGGACACCTCGGGTCTGCTCAGCGATGGCGGCGCCCTGGGCAGCACCATCGCCGGGTTGACCGGTTATCGAGCGATGCCATCACTGGCGGCGGTTGCGGTCATGACGCTGTACTGGCTGGCGGTCTGGGCCTGGCTGCGACCGAGGCCGGAGGCCCGCCTGGAGGCGCGCCCGGCATGATCGCCAACACGCCCTGGCTGGCACGCATCGGCGATCTGCTGCGCCAGCACGCCAAAACCATCGGCCTGATCCAGTGGCTGGTGGTCGCCTTCTATCTGGTCCTGCTGCTGGTCCCGGCGGTGCTGTCGCTGCCGCCGTCCGAGGCACGCATGCTCGACAACATCACGGTGTTCGCCCAGTTCCTGTTTTGGGGCCTCTGGTGGCCCTTCGTGCTGCTGTCGATGGTCCTCTTCGGCCGGCTCTGGTGCGGCGTGCTCTGCCCGGAAGGCTCGCTCAGCGAATGGATCAGCTGGCGCGGGTTGAACAAGGGCACCCCGAAATGGATTCGCTGGAGCGGCTGGCCGACGGTCGCCTTCGTGCTGACCACGGTCTACGGTCAGTTGATCAGCGTGTATGACTACGGCCGCGCCGCCGCGCTGATCCTTGGCGGCTCGACCGTCGCTGCGATGATCGTCGGCTTTCTCTATGGCCGCGGCAAGCGCGTCTGGTGCCGCCACCTGTGCCCGGTCAGCGGTGTGTTCGGCCTGCTCGCGCGCTTGGCGCCGATGCACTACAAGGTTGACGAAGAACGCTGGCAGGCCAACCAGGGCCCCAAGCTGGCGACACCCAACTGCGCGCCGCTGATCGACATCCGCCGCATGCAGGGCAACAGCGAGTGCCACGCCTGCGGGCGCTGCAGTGGCCAGCGCGGCGCCGTCGCCCTCGCCGCCCGCTCGCCGAACCAGGAAATTCTCATCGTCGGCAACCAGGCGCAGCATGGCCACTGGGACAGCACGCTGCTGCTGTTCGGCATGATCGGCCTGGCCATGGGCGCCTTCCAGTGGACGGTCAGCCCCTGGTTCATCGCCCTCAAGCAGACCGCTGCCGAGTGGCTGGTCGATCGCGACATCTTCTGGCCGCTGCAAGCCAATGCACCCTGGTGGCTGCTGACCCATTACCCGCAGAACAACGACGCCTTCACCTGGCTCGATGGCGCAGCGATCCTCACCTACATCGGCGCCAGCGCGCTACTGATCGGTGGCGCGCTGTGGCTGCTGCTGCAAGGCGCGGTGCGCCTGATGAATCGCCGGGGCGAAGTGTTCCACCACCTGGCGCTGGCGTTCACGCCGCTGGGTGGCGCCGGGCTGTTTCTCGGCCTCTCGGCCACCACCATCAAGCTGCTGCGTTATGAGGGCTTCATCCTCGCCTGGGCGCAACCGACCCGTGCCCTGCTGCTGGCCGGCGCCATCGGCTGGACCCTGACGCTGGCGTGGAAAGTGATCACCCGTCATGGCGCCAACGGCCTGCGTCGCCTGCTGGCCTTCGGTTGCGTCGGGCTGGCAACGGCCGTGGTCGGCTATGGCTGGTACTTGCAGTTCTGGGGCTGGAGCTGATGCATTCGCAGTCGAGGGTGGGGTGAAGCCCACCCCACCGCTGCACCACGCGCTTCTGTAGGAGCAAGCTCTGCTTGCGACCGCGGCCACACGAGCCCGATTCACGACCAGAAGTCGCTCATCCAGGAAGCGGCTTCCCGTAGCCCGGCATCAGCCTCTCAGTACGAATGATGGAAACAGCCGTCCCATCCGCTCCCAGAGCTTTTGCTGGTCGTAGGGCGCACGGCTGTCGGCGAGCGATTCGTCGAGCATCCTGGCGGTGCGCACGCATTGCACGGCGAACCGCTCGACGCCGCGTTTTCGCAGCCGCTGCGCCATGTCCCACAGGCGTTCGGCATCGAACAGTTGCCAATGGACGGTCGTGCGGCACTCATAGTCCACGCCGCTGCCAATGAGCGCATCGAGGCTTTTCCAGTTCGCTTCGCCACTGCCCTCGACGCCAGTGATAAGTCGGCCGTGTTCCGGCAGCGCCTTGACGTCGAAACCCACCCAATCCACCAGCGGCAGCACCTGGCGGAACAGCCGGGGCTTGATGCCAGCGCTGTGCAGGCCGACCTTGAAGCCTTTCGCGCGCACCTGGGCGATGGCCTCCGGCAACGCCAGTTGCAGGGTTGGCTCGCCGCCGCTGAAGACCACGGCCTCGAGCAGGCCGACACGCTGGTCGAGGAAACCGAGGATGTCCTCCCAGCTGCGCTCCTGCGTGCCACAGGCGGGAATCAGTTCCGGGTTGTGACAGTAGCGGCAGCGCCAGCCGCAGCCCTGGCAGAACAGCACGCAGGCCAGGTGATCGGGGAAGTCGAGGGTGGTCAGGGGCACCAGGCCCCCGACCCGCAATGCAGCGCCCATGGCTACCGCGCGAGCCCGGCGGCCCGCTCGGTAAACGGGGTGCGTTCGCGGTGCTCGGATTGCTTGCCCGGGTTGAATGCCGCGACCGGGCGGTGATAGCCCATCACGCGGGTCCAGACTTCGCAGCGCTGGCGTTGAGCTTCAGGCAGTTGAGTGGCGCGGGTCATGTGTCGCTCCTTCAGGGGTGGTTGAATGGTCGCCGGCACGAGGTGCGCGCGTGCCGGCGCTTGAATCGGTCCAGCCGCGGCTCAGGCGCAGCAGCTCTGTTGCCTGGCCAGCAGCACCTCGTCGCACTTCGGGCAGAACTCATGCTCGCCGGCGAGGTAACCATGGGTCGGGCAGATGGAAAACGTCGGCGTGATCGTCAGGTACGGCAGGCGGAAGCGGCCCAGCGCGGTGCGCACCAGGCTCTTGCAGGCCTGCGCCGAGGAGATCTGCTCGGCCATGTACAGGTGCAGCACGGTGCCGCCGGTGTATTTGGTCTGCAGGTCGTCCTGCAGCATCAGTGCCTCGAAGGGGTCGTCGGTAAAGCCCACCGGCAGCTGCGAGGAGTTGGTGTAGTACGGCGCCTCGGCCGAGCCCGCCTGGAGGATGTCCGGAAAGCGCTTGCGGTCTTCCTTGGCGAAGCGGTAGGTGGTGCCCTCGGCCGGGGTCGCCTCGAGGTTGTAGAGGTGGCCGGTTTCTTCCTGGAAGCGCACCAGCTGCGCCCGCACGTGGTCCAGCAACTCGACCGCCAGGCGTCGCCCGGCCTCGGTGTGCAGGCCTTCGGCATCCTCGGTGAAGTTGCGCACCATCTCGTGCAGCCCGTTCACGCCAATGGTGGAGAAATGGTTGCGCAGCGTACCGAGGTAGCGCTTGGTGTAGGGGTAAAGCCCGGCGTCCATATGGTGCTGGATCACCTTGCGCTTGACCTCCAGGCTCTGCATGGCCATGTCCAGCAGCGCATCGAGATGTTCGACCAGCCCGGCCCAGTCGCCGGCATGCAGATACCCCAGGCGCGCGCAGTTGATCGTCACCACGCCGAGCGAACCGGTCTGCTCGGCCGAACCGAACAGCCCGCCGCCGCGCTTGAGCAGTTCGCGTACATCCAGTTGCAGGCGGCAGCACATCGAGCGCACCTGGTTGGGCTGCATGTCCGAATTGAGGAAATTCTGGAAGTACGGCAGCCCGTAGCGCGCGGTCATTTCGAACAGGCGGTCGGCGTTTTCGCTGTCCCAGGGGAAATCATGGGTGATGTTGTAGGTCGGGATCGGGAAGGTGAACACCCGGCCAAGGCCGTCGCCGGCCTGCATGACCTCGATGTAGGCGCGGTTGATCAGCTCCATCTCGGCCTGTAGCTCGCCGTAGGCGAAGGGCATCTCGACGCCGCCGATGTAGGGAACCTGCTCGCGCAGATCTTCCGGGCAGACCCAGTCGAAGGTCAGGTTGGTGAACGGCGTCTGCGTGCCCCAGCGCGACGGCACGTTGAGGTTGTAGATGAACTCCTGGATCGCCTGGCGGACCTCGTCATAGCCGAGCCCGTCCTTGCGCACGAACGGGGCCAGATAAGTATCGAAGCTGCTGAACGCCTGGGCACCGGCCCACTCGTTCTGCAGGGTGCCGAGGAAGTTGACCATCTGCCCCAGGGCGCTGGACAGGTGCTTGGGCGGCCCCGCCTCGACGCGCCCGGGAATGCCATTGAAGCCTTCGTTGAGCAGCGAGCGCAGCGACCAGCCGGCGCAATAGCCGGCGAGCATGTCCAGGTCATGGATGTGCAGGTCGCCCTCGCGGTGCGCGGTGCCGATGGCCGGGCTGTAGACCTCGTCCAGCCAGTAGTTGGCGGTGACCTTGCCGGCCACATTGAGGATCAGCCCGCCCAGCGAATAGCCCTGGTTGGCGTTGGCACGCACCCGCCAGTCTTCGCGCGACAGGTACTCGTTCATCGAGGCGGCGACGTCGATCACCGCCTTGCGATCGCGGCGCAGGCGGGCATGGCGCTCGCGGTAGACGATGTAGGCGCGCGCCGTGTCGAAGTGGCCGGCCTCCATCAACACGCGCTCGACGGCATCCTGCGCCTGTTCAACGGCTACCACGCGGCGTGGCAGGCGCGCCAGCACCCGGGCGGCCAGCACGCCCGCCGCGGCGGGTTCGAACTCGCCGCTGGCCCGGCCGGCGGCCTCGATCGCCGCGCCGATCTTGGCCAATTCGAACGCCACCAGCCGGCCGTCACGCTTGCGCAACGACACGGGTTGATCCATCTCCACGAGCCCGGACATCTTCTCTCCATCACCATATGTAGATAAACGAACAAACAAAACCACAAGATGATGTGCAATCTAGGGGATGACCGCCCAAAGCGAATTGACCAGCGTCAAGTGCCACCGGCTGTTTTTGCCCGTCCCGGCGGCGCCGCGCCGCGGCCGGCGATCTTGTCTGGGATCAAGGAAGGGTCGCCACCGCCGCTTCTAGGATGCAACCTCGAACAATCCCGGACGCGTACCGGTGGAGGAACCATGCTCACCGAGACATCCCTTGTAGCGGAGCTTCGCCGCCACCACCTGTTCAGCCGGCTACCCGAGAGCGCGCTGCAGGAGGTCTGTGCCTCGGCCAACCTCAAGCGGCTGCCCGCCGGCGCCTCGCTGTTCCACCAGGGCGACAAGGCCGAGCGGTTCTATTTCCTGTTCAGTGGCCAGGTAAAGCTGCACCGGGTCGTCTGCGACGGCCAGGAAAAGCTGGTGGAAGTCATTCGGGGTGGCGAATCCTTCGCCGAGGCCCTGCTCTTCACAGGCGCGCCGAACTACCCGGTCAGCGCCACCGCGCTGAAGGCCAGCCTGGTCGCCAGCCTCCACGGCCCGCACTACCGGCGCATGCTCGAACAGCACCCGAGCATCTGCCTGGACATCCTCGGCACCCTGAGCATTCGCCTGCACCAGCGCCTGAACGAGATCGACACCCTGACCCTGGCCAATGCCAGCCACCGGGTGGTGCGCTTCCTCTACCAGTCGCAGGAAGACGACAGCGGCGTGGTCACGCTCGACGTCCCCAAACGCCTGATCGCCTCGAAGTTGGGCATTCAGCCAGAGACCTTTTCACGCATCCTGCACAGGCTGATCGAGTCCGGGATGATCAGCGTGCAGCGGCGCCGCATCGAGATCCTCGACAGCCGCGGCCTGGCGGCCTATCAGGACTAGCTGCGGCCGATTGCCCCAGCTTCTTGACGATCATCAAACGCGCACAGTGGCAAGGCCCGGATACTTGGAGGCAGCGCTTCATGCAACAGGAGATCGAAATGTCGACGCCCCGCCTGCCTCTGGTCTATTCCTGCTCGGGTTGTTCCAACGTCGCCCAGCTGGCCAACACCCTGGCCGTGCGCCTCGACCGTGCCGGGCTCGCGGAAATGTCCTGCATCGCCGGCGTCGGCGGGCGAGTCAACTCGCTGGTCAACAAGGCCAACTCGGGCCGCCCGATACTGGCGATCGACGGCTGCCCGCTGCACTGCGCCCGCGCCTGCCTGGCCCAGCACGGGGTGATCGCCGACGTCCACATCACGCTGAGCAGCTACGGCCTGCGCAAACGCTACCGCGAGGACTGCTCGGAGGCCGAGGCCGACGCCCTGTTCGAGGACATGCGCAACATCATCGCCAGCGACCGCATGCGTCCGCGCCCGCAGCTGCGCTCGGTCTAGCGGTCTCGCCCGAACGCACCGGCGCCGTCTCAGGCACTTGCCGGCTGCACCCGTCCCGCCTGCGCCACCTGTTCGCCGGCGCCCTGCAGCAGCTTCCACAACCAGGGCGGCAGCATGTCCGGGTCCAGGCTGTCGATCAGGTTCTTGATCGCCAGGCCCAGCTCGGTGTCACCCTCGATCACCAGCCGCCGCCGGAAGAACAGCGTGTCCGGGTCTTCCTGGCGGCTCGCCAGCAACAAGAACTCACGCCAGTTGCCACGGATCGTCACCTGCACCGGTGCCTGCTGCGCGATGCGCAGGCGCTGCCGCTCGCAGGTTAGGCACCAGGCCAGGCCGAGGTCGGCCACTTCCAGGCGCATCCAGTGGCCTTCCAGCGCATAGAAGGCGTCATCGGCCAGGGGTTCGGCGAACAGCTGATTGAGGCTGCGCTCCAGGGCGATGCGCTGCAGCGGGAACGGCGTACGCGCGGCCAGGGGCAGCAGGAGCTCGCCCAGTTTGAGCAGCTGTGCGGGGTGCGGCTTCAGCATAGCCCGGCCTCCTCGGCACGCAGCATGCCGGGCTGACCATGCCAGTAGCCATTGCAGCCTTCCACCGCCAGCGGCGGCAGCGCGCCGTGGCGCACCGCATCGAATGCGGCGACCACCTCGGCCATGCCGGACGCCCGCGGGCTGAGCCGCAGCAGCTCGGCACCGCTGTCGACCAGGGCCGGGTAGTCGGCCAGCAGGTTGCTGACCGACGCGGACATGGTCTGGATGCCGTTGATGGTGAACAGCGCCTCGCCTTCCTGGCTCAACAGCGGAATGCCCTCTGGGTAGTTCTGGCAGCAGAACTGGCAGTCGTCCTTGGGCCGGTTTTCCGCACGCGCGGTGAAACAGCGCGCCGAGTAGGCCAGCGGCAGGTGGCCGTAGGCGAAGAGTTCGATCTCCGGCAGGCTCACGCCCAGCTGCGCCAGCTGCTCGCGCGCTTGCCGGATCATGCTGCCGGCCATCTCCACCGGCGGCACCCAGCGCCGCATGCCGCTATTGACCAGTTCGGCCAGGGCATAACCGTTGTACAGGTTGAGCGCCGGGCCGCCGACGAAGGGCAGCCCCTTCTCCGACAGGTACTGGATAGCCCCCATGTCGTTGGCCTCGACCAGCAGCTCGCCGTTGTCGCACAGCCGGCGCAGGCTGGACAGCTCCGAAGCGGCCTCGACCAAGGTCAGGCCCGACAGCACCAGTTGCGCCGAGGTCTGCTCGCCCAACTCGCGGGCCAGGCCCAGCCAGTCGTCGAACCCCATGTCGCGACGCTTGGAGCAGACCGTCTCGCCCAGGTAGATGACGTCCAGCGGCTGGCTGGCCATGTCGGCGTAGAAATCCAGCAATTGCTGGCGATCCCAGTAGAACAGTACCGGGCCGAGACTGAGTTTCATGGATGGCTCCTTGCAGAAGGGATTCACTGCCACGCCCGGTGGTAGGCGCCAAGGGTGGTTTGCGAGCCCTCGGACAAACCGTCGAGCGCCTCGCGCCAACCCGGCTGGACGGCGTAGCGTTGCGGCGCCTGCAGGAAGGTATCGAGCGCGGCACGCCAGACCCGCGTGACCTGCTCGACGTAGGCCGGGCTGCGCTGGCGGCCCTCGATCTTCATCGCCGTGACGCCAATGCTGGCGAGCTCCGGAATCAGGTCCAGGGTGTTTAGGCTGGTCGGCTCCTCCAGCGCATGGAAGCGCTGCCCGTTGACCATGAAGCGGCCCTTGCACAACGTCGGATACCCCGCCGATTCGCCCTCGGCATAGCGGTCGATCAGCACGTTGTTCAGGCGCGACGTGAGGCCTTCGGGCTCCTCGCTCCAGCGCACCGCCTTGGCCGGCGAGCACACGCCGCACAGGTTCGGCGACTCACCGGTGAGGTAGGAAGACAGGTGGCAACGGCCCTCGGCCATGATGCACAGGCTGCCAAAGGCAAACACCTCGATCGGCACCGGGCTGCCCGCCGCCACCTGCTTGACCTGCTTGAGCGAGAGCACCCGCGGCAGCACCGCGCGCTTGATGTTGTAGCGCTGCTGGTAGAACGCCAGCGCCGCGGCATTGGTCGCCGACCCCTGCACGGACAGGTGCAGGTTGAGCTGCGGATGGCGCTTGGCGGCATAGCCCAGCACGCCCGGATCGGCGGCGATCAGTGCATCGACACCCAGATCGGCAGCCTGATCCACGGCACGCTGCCAGCGCGTCCAGCCCTGCGGCTGGGCGTAGGTATTGACGGCGATATAGAGCTGGCGACGCTGCTCGCGGATCAGTTGCAGCCCCTTGTCGAGCTGCTTGGCGTCCATGTTCAGCCCGGCGAAATGGCGGGCATTGGTGTCGTCGCGAAAACCGACATAAATGGCATCGGCACCCTGCTGAACCGCTGCCTTGAGCGCGGGCAGGCTACCTGCTGGACAGACCAAATGCATGGAGACTCCTAGACAGTCGTAAGCAAGCGCACCGTACCGTGGCAGCGGTGCTGTCCGGTTGGAGGCAAGGCGGGCAGTCTAGGTAGCGCCCCGATGAGCGGCATTGATGGAGGTCAAGACGCACCTCGGGCATGCGCCGGTGAACGCAATGCCGCGTCGAAAAACGCAGGCAAAGCCATTCCGCAGGAGCGAGCTTGCTCGCAAGTAGGGGCGGCTCGGGGCCAAAAGCTTCGTGAGCAGGCTCGCCCCTACCGGGAACGGTGCTTCAGGCGGCGGTGGCCGATCAACAATCGGCGAGGTGTCCACGGCGCGGGACAGACAGGGAGCGGCTTCCCGCCCCGACACCTTCAGATGCCT
The DNA here is from genome assembly GCA_002339675.1 of Stutzerimonas stutzeri. GTDB lineage: Bacteria > Pseudomonadota > Gammaproteobacteria > Pseudomonadales > Pseudomonadaceae > Stutzerimonas > Stutzerimonas stutzeri_O. The sequence continues at coordinate 252,934 of DDKB01000013.1, read as the reverse complement.
TCGTCGCCCTGATATTCCTCGGTGGCACGGGCGACCATCTGCCGCCAGGCACCGGATTCATCGGCCAGCAACCGCATGGCCTGGATGCTGGCGATGAACGCCTGCCGGTAGAGCTGCGGGTCGTTTTCGCTGGCGGCGCGTTCCGCGTGGTTCAGCGCGTCGGCCAGCAATGCATCAAACTGGGTGTGGTCCAGGGCCATGGCGGCTCTCCTTGGTAAGCGAAGGTGATCTGCAGCTTAGACCACCGCCCGGGCGACATGACTCGTGCCGTGGCGCCCGGCAACCGATTTGCCCCTCGTGGAGAGGTTGCTATTTGAGCTTCAGCCGCCGCGCCAGCTTGTGCAGGTTGCTCGAGTCCACGTCCAGCAGCCGCGCCGCCTGGGCCCAATTCTCCCCGCTGGCCTCCAGCGCCCGGACGATGGCCTGGCGCTGGGCATGATCGACCGTTTCGCGCAGGGACACGATTTCCGCGGGAAGCGGCGGCTCGGGCGCCTCGGCCAGCGGTCCCAACGAGGCCGGCCCGCTGCTGTCCAGGTCGAGCAGCTCGGGTTCCAGGGTGAGGATCTCGCTGCGCGAGGCGCCACGGCTGAGCAGCCGCAGCGCCGCACGGCTGATCACGTGCTCGAGCTCGCGCACGTTGCCCGGCCAGGCATAGCCGAGCAAGGCGCGTTCGGCCGCCGGCGACAGCCGCATGCTGCGCAGGCCAAGCCGCGCGCGGTTCAGCTCGAGGAAATAGCCGGCCAGGATGAGCACATCATTGCCACGTTCGCGCAGCGGCGGAATCGGCGCCGGGTACACCGACAGTCGGTGATAGAGGTCGGCGCGGAAATGTCCGTCGCGCACGCTCTCGCGCAGGTTGCGATTGGTCGCGGCGATGATGCGCACGTCGACCTGGCGCGGCTTGTCGGCGCCGAGGCGCTGAATCTCGCCGTTCTGCAGGGTGCGCAGCAGCTTGGCCTGGACCACCAATGGCAGCTCGCCCACCTCATCGAGCAGCAGGGTGCCGCCGTTGGCGGCATCGAAGCGGCCGGGCCGGTCTGTGGTGGCGCCGGAAAACGCACCCTTCACATGGCCGAACAGCTCGCTTTCGGCCAGCGACTCGGGCAATGCGGCGCAATTGACCAGCACCAGCGGCTTGTTGCGCCGCCGTGAATGACGGTGCAGCCAGCGCGCGAACAATTCCTTGCCGACGCCGGTTTCGCCCAGCAGCAGCACCGGCAGCTCGGAATCGGCGACCACCTCCAGCTCGCGCAGCAGGTCGGCGATCACCTGGCTCTGCCCGAGGATCTCGCCGTCGCCCGGCAGCGGCGTGCTCTCCAGCGCGTCGCTGCGCGCCAGACGCAAGCCGCGGTTTTCGTGCTCGAGCCGGGTGATGCGAATCGCCGCCTCGATCACCAGGGTGTAGCGCTGCAGGTCGCGCCGCGCGTCGTCGTCGAAAGTGCCGGCATGCAGGGCATCGAGGGTCAGCGCGCCCCACAGCTTGCCCTCGACGAACAGGCTCACGCCCATGCAGTCGTGCACCGGCAGCGGTTCGCCGACGTGCGCATCGAGCAGCCCGTCGTAAGGGTCCGGCAGGCGACTGTCGGGCTCGAACCAGGTGGGTTCGCGCTGCGAGAGGATCGCCGCCAGCCGCGGGTGCTGCGCCACCAGGAAGCGCCGGCCGAGCGCCTCCTGGACCAGTCCCACCGCCGCCAGCGGGCGCAGGGTGTCCTCGTCGAGGCGCAACAGGACCACCGCACCGCAGTTGAAACGCTGGTGCAGGGTATGCACCAGGCGTTGCAGCCGCACAGCATTGGGCAGTTCGGTGACCAGGTCGGCGAGCAGGGCTTCTTCCATCATGGTTCGAATGACCTTCTAGGTTTTTTAAACCCTATACGGTTCAGGTATTTTTCACCATCACGAATCGCTCGAGCCTTATAAATCAATCACTTGCCGATGGCACAAGCTTTGCCCCTGTAAACGGTAACTCCACCCCACGGATCCGCCACCATGAGCATCGCGCTTACCGAGCAAACCCTGGGCAGCCTGGCCTGCCTTATCCCCGGCGCCACCCGCGTGTTTCGCCAGTACAAGCTGGACTTCTGCTGCGGCGGCAATACCGCACTGCGCGATGCGGCCGCACTGCGCAACCTCGATGCCCAGGCCATCGCCGCCGAGCTGGCGTCCCTCGGTTGCGATCCGTCGAGCGAGCCGGACTGGCGCAACCTGCTGGCCGCCGAGCTGATCGACCACATTCTCGAGCGCTACCACGAGCGCCATCGCGAACAGCTGCCCGAGCTGATCCGCCTGGCCAGCCGCGTCGAGCAGGTGCATGGCAACAAGGCCGATTGCCCGCTGGGCCTGGCCGAACACCTCTGGAGCATGCAACAGGAGCTCGAGAGCCACATGCTCAAGGAGGAGCAGATCCTCTTCCCGATGCTCCAGCGCAACATCCAGCTGCCCCAGACCCAGGGCCCGATCGCGGTGATGCGCTTCGAGCACGACCAGCACGGCGCCGCCCTGGAGCGCCTCGCCGAGCTGACGGACGACATCACCCCGCCGGCCAATGCCTGCAACACCTGGCGCGCCCTGTACCGCGGGCTCGAGGAGCTGCGCAGCGACCTCATGCACCACATCCATCTGGAAAACAACATCCTGTTCGTCAACGCCTGCGCCCATTGAGGCGCACCTGAGCCGTGCGGGCCGCTGCGGCCCGCCAAGCAGTACTGGAGGCGATATGAAAGCGATCATCCAACCCGTCGTGTGGGGCCTGGCCATGGCGGTCATGCTGGCACTGGCGAGCAGCGTGGCCCTGGACCTGGTCCTCGACACGCCGCACCCGGCGAGCGCCAGCGCCGCGTCCTGATCCGCCCTACCGCCCCTTGGCGGGCGGCCGGGATCACCACCTAAGGCCCCAACTGGGCTAGGCTCTCACGCGTTCCGCACCGCGCTGCCGCGTCAGGGCGACGGCGCGGGTGCGCCCATCACTTGAATGACAGGATGCCTTGCATGGTGCTTCACCGCGTACACAACCAGATCCTCCGCAGCCACCACCTGTTCGAGCCGCTGAACGACGAGCAGATGGACGAGCTGATGAGTGCCAGCCAACTGCTCAATCTCGACAAGGGCGACAACCTCTTTCACCAGGGCGAGCCGGCACATTCGTTCTATTTCGTGATCAGCGGGGCGATCAAGATCTACCGGCTGACCCCGGATGGGCAGGAAAAAGTCTTCGAGGTCATCGGCAACCGGCAAACCTTCGCCGAAGCGATGATGCTGATGGACACGCCCAACTATGTGGCCTCGGCCCAGGCCGTGTGTCCGACCCAGGTGTACCGCTTCTCCAACACCGCCTACATGCGCCTGCTGGAGGCGAACCAGAAGCTGTCCTTCGCCCTGCTGGGCAAACTCAGCGTGCGCCTGCACCAGCGCATCAACGAAATCGAGACGCTGTCGCTGAAGAACGCCACCCACCGCGTGGTGCGCTACCTGATGACACAGCTGGCGCGCCTGAAGGACGAAGGCAACAGCTTCGAACTGCCGATGGCCAAGCAGCTGATCGCCGGACACCTGTCGATCCAGCCGGAGACCTTCTCGCGGATCATCCGCCGCTTGATCGACGAAGGCATCATCACCCAGGAAGGTCGTCAGATCACCATTCTCGACCGCCAGCGCCTCGAACAATTCGAATGATCGACGGGCGCCGTCACCCGGCGCCATGCCCCGCTGCAGAGGCATCCCAGGGCTTTCTCGGGGGGTTGATTGCAATCAATCCGAAGCGGCCGTGGGGCATGGCAAGCTGGCCCTGACAGACCGAGGAACCCGCCATGCCCAAGTGCCTGTATTGCCAGCAACCCAACCCCCCGCAGGAAGCCGAATGCACTAACTGCGGCATGCCCCTGCCCGCCCACGCCGACACCGCCATCGAACGCAAGCAACGCAAGTTCTTCTGGTTCTGCATCGGCCTGACGGCCTTCTGCGCCGTGATGATCGTCTGGTTACCGCGGCACTTCTTCTAGGTGAGACGGCGCCGGCCAAACGGAAGGGTGGGCTTCAGCCCACCAGAAGCGGAGCGTCGTAAACCACTGTTGTAAAGGCCATCCCACGACCGAAAAAAACACGCCAACCCTCTAGGAGCGAGCGTGCTCGCGAACACGGCATACACAAACGCAGCGCGCATCCAACGGCCTGCGGAGCTCAGGCCACCTGCCTCGCGAACAAGCTCGCTCCTACGAGAGGCTGCGCGGCGGGTCAGGCGACCCGTCCCAAGGCCCTGTGCAACCCTGCCGGCTGGTACGGTTTGCGCCGGCTGAGCCCGACCGTCGACGCCACCAGCGCCGCGGTCGCTCCGATCAGCGCGGGCAGCAGCATGGGGTACGCGGTGGGCTTCAGCCCACCAGAAGCGGAGCGTCGTAAACCACCGCTGTCACGGCAACGACCCTCCGTCCGAGGGGTAGATCGCGCTTCACCGATCCACCCCAGATTCCCCTTACCGCTGGGTCAGCTGCTTGTATAGCTGCGGCAGGCGGAACGGCAGCTGCTGCGGCTCCTTGATCAGGGTGTAGCCGTTGGCGCCGAACATGTAGGGCAGGTAGTCACCGGCCTCCTGATCGATGGTGATGCAGAACGGCAGCAGCCCCTGCTTGCGCGCTTCCATGACGGCCTGGCGGGTGTCTTCAACGCCGTAGCGCCCTTCGTAGACGTCCAGATCGTTGGGCTTGCCGTCGGTGACCAGCAACAGCAGCTTGCGCCGCTGCTTGCAGTTGCCGAGCAGCTCGGTGGCCTGGCGGATGGCCGCGCCCATGCGGGTGTAGTAGCCGGGTTTGAGCGCCTGGATGCGTCCGCGGGTGTCGTCGCCGTAGCGCTGCTTGAAGCTCTTGAGCTCCTGCATGCGCACCTGATGCCGGCGCAGCGAGGAGAACCCGTACAGGGCGAAGTCATCCCCTACTGCCGACAGCGCCTCGCCGAACAGCAGGAGGCTGTCGGTGATCACATCGATCACCTTGTGCTCGTCGTCCAGGTGCGCGTCGGTGGACATCGACAGGTCAGCCAGCAGCAGGCAGGCCAGGTCGCGGCGGTTCTGCCGCTGCTCCATGAACAGGCCACGCTCGGCGCATTGGCCGTGCTGGCGCTCGACGTGAAAATCCAGCCAGGCCTGCATGTCCAGCTCTGAGCCCTGGGGCTGCCCGCGCAGCCATTGGCGGTCATTGCGCAGGTGTTCGAACTGCCGGCGCAACTTGCGCGCCAGCGGACCGAGCCGCGTCGGCAGGCCCATGGGTTCGGAACCGCGCGGCAACATCATCTGCAGGCTGACGAAGTTGTCTTGCATGCGCTGCTTGCGGTAGTCCCACTCCGGCAGCTTGATGCCTTCGCCCAAAGGAATGTCATCGACATCCGCCGGTGGTAGATCAAGGTGCAGCTTGAGGCCGCCGCCTTTGCGCATGCGCTGACGCGACATGGCGATTTCATCGAGGTCCTCGGCCACGCGCGAGGCGTCCTCGTTCTCGCTGTCATCGCCCTGGCGATCGAGCTCGACGTGCTCGGACCAGCTGAACAGGTTTTCCAGGCGGAACAGCATGAGACCGCCCTTGCTGGTGCTGTCCTCGACCCGCTTGGCACGCTTGCGCAGGCCCTTCTGCTCGGTGGGCGGCGCCTGCAGGTGGTTGTCCTGGTCCTCTTCGGCGAGTTCAGTGGCCTGCGGCACGCCGAGGTTTTCTGCCGGGTACAGCCACATCGGCAGCGGCCAGGGCGCCACTTCGCTGCGCGGGAACTGGGTCACGCTGCCCGGTTCGCGCAGGGCCTGGCACAGGGCCCGCTCCAACGCCCCCTCGGACCGCGGCAAGCTGGCTGGATCCGGACGCAGTTGCAGGTGCGCCTCGACCAGGCGCTCATAGCGTGGCCGCATGGCCGGGAAGCGCTGGAGAATCGCCTGGGTCCAGCGCTGGTTGTCGCGCGCCCAGTGGCGCATGTCGCCCGCTTGCGCGGCGAGCAGCGCCAGCCAGCGATACAGATCCTGGTTGAGTGCGACTTCGGGGTAGACCGCCAGGTGCTGCGGCAGGCGAAGGTTGTTGGCGTCGCACCAGGCCACCGGCAACTGTTTGCAGGTGCCGGCGACCTGTTGCAGCAGGTTGCGCCGCAGCATCAGGTCGCGGGCGTTGGCCACTTCGACGCCGACCCCGCTGGCACCGCCCATGGCACGGAACAGCACCGACAGGCTGCGCTGCATGCTCTGCAGCTCGACGCTGGCCTCGGGAAAGTCGGGGCTGGCCCGACGAGTGATGAAGCGGTGCCAGACACTGCCGACCCACTCTTCGACTTCGATGGTAAAGGCCATTGCGATCACTCCCCTGGCGCTGTTCGTAGATCAGGTATCGAAACGACGACGGCCCGCTGGGTCAGCCGGGCCGTCGTTTCCCTCAGCGTGTCGCTCAGGCCGCAGCGACAGCGGCAGGCATGTCCACGGTTGCCCGGCCACGCTGCCTGAAGCTGGTCAGGTAGCACACCAGACCGATCATGAAGAACACCCCGGCGATCAGCCGCAGCCAGAAGAACACCCGCAGCTGGTCCACCGTGTTCATGAAGGACATCGCTGCCCCGTCGGCCGGGATCCTTTGCAGCCAGACCTGCACCAGGCCGGCGGCCGTGAGGAACAGGGTGATCATCACCATGGAGATGGTCATCAGCCAGAAGCCCCAGATCTCGACGCGCTGAGCCCGTGCATCCGGCGCTTCACCCAGGCCACGCAGACGCGGCATGGCGTAGCTGATCATGGTCATGATGATCATCGCGTAGGCACCGTAGAACGCCAGGTGACCGTGGGCAGCCGTCAGCTGCGAGCCATGGGTGTAGTAGTTGACCGGTGCCAGGGTGTGCAGGAAGCCCCATACACCTGCGCCGAGGAAGGCTGTCACAGTGGTGCCGATGGCCCAGAGCGATGCGGCCTTGTTCGGATGCTGGCGACGGCGACGGTTCACCATGTTCAGCGAGAACAGCACCATGGCGAAGAACGGCAGCGGTTCCATGGCAGAGAAGATCGAACCCAGCCACAACCAGACCTCAGGCGCACCGATCCAGAAGAAGTGGTGACCGGTACCGATGATGCCGGTGATCAGGGCCATGGCGATGATCACGTAGAGCCACTTCTCGATCACTTCGCGGTCGACGCCGGTGATCTTGATCAGGACGAAGGCCAGCATCGAACCCATGATCAGTTCCCACACGCCTTCGACCCACAGGTGCACCACGAACCACCAGTAGTACTTGTCGCGCGCCAGGTTTTCCGGGTTGTAGAAGGAGAACAGGAAGAACACCGCCAGGCCGATCAGACCGGTCATCATGACCATGCTGATCGCGGTCTTGCGACCTTTGAGCAGTGTCATGCCGACGTTGTAGAGGAAGCCCAGGGCGACCACCACGATGCCTATCTTGGTGATGGTGGGTTGCTCGAGGAACTCGCGGCCCATGGTCGGCAGCAGCTCGTTGTGCGTCAGCGCGGCAAGGCCGGCATAGGGCACGAAGAGGTAGCCGAGGATGGTCAGTACGCCGGCGGCGGCAAATACCCAGAACAAGATGATCGCCAGCTTCGGGCTGTGCAGTTCGCGGTCCGCTTCCTCGGGGATGAGGTAGTAGGCCGCGCCCATGAAGCCGAACAGCAACCAGACGATCAGCAGGTTGGTGTGCACCATGCGCGCCACGTTGAACGGCAGCACGGGGAACAGGAAGTCACCGACGACATACTGCAGGCCCATGATCAGGCCGAACAGGATCTGACCGACGAAGAGCATCAGCGCAAACACGAAGTAGGGTTTGGCGACGGCCTGCGATTGAAACTTGAGATGCGGATTCATGATGCTCATCTCTTAGCCCTCCTTGTTTGGCGGCCAGTTGTTGGTGTCGATCTTCGAGGTCCATTTGAGGAATTCGGCCAGATCGTCAACTTGCTGTTCGCTCAGGTTGAACTGCGGCATCGTACGGCGACCGGGGACGCCCAGCGGCTGCGCCTTCATCCAGGCCTGCAGGAAGGGCTTGAAGGCCGCATCCTCACCGCGACGGACAAAGACGTTGCCCAGTTCCGGCGCGAAGTAGGCGCCTTCACCCAGCAGGCTATGGCAGCCGATGCAGTTGTTGTTTTCCCAGACCGCCTTGCCGCGCACCACCGATTCGGACAGCGCCGTTTCGTTGGATCGCTCGGGGAAAGTCTGCTCTGTGTGATAGGTCAGGCCTAAAAACACCAGGAAGAAGAACACGCTTCCCCCGAAGTAGATGTTTCTGGCCATCCCCTTAGTAAAGGTCTCGGACATGGTCGCCTCCTCAGTTGGCGTGGCCAGTTTAAGAAGGCAGCTATCGAAACCTGCTTGATGGCAATCAAGAAAAACCTGAACGCAATGGTGGGTCTTTCCCGAACGCCCGATGGCGCTCGCCGCGCGTCTCGGAGGGCGGGCTGCAGCCCACCCATGGCGGAGTCCAGCGCGCGAAACAGTGACCGGATCGAGGGGCAGGCGGCGTATCGGTGCTTGTCTTGGGGGCCGGTGCATCGCGGCAATCCGGCGCGCATCGCAGTGGGCTGAAGCCCACTCTACGGGCTACGGTCCACATGGCCGTGGATGGTCACCGCTGCCGAAACCCCAGCAGGTAGGGTGGGCTTCAGCCCACCGATAGAAACGGCCGCACAGTAAAGCCTGTGCCTTGCTACAGCGCGAGGGTCAGCAGCACGCCGCCGGCCATCACCATTGGCCAGCAGAACAGCAGCAGGCGCCACATTGAAGGCGCGTGGCGCAGCTCCATGAAGCCGTCGGAGATGACCCAGGCTTTGGCCAGGGCCACGGCGAGGACCGCCGCGGCGAGCAGCAGGGTCGAGCCGGCACTGCCCAGCAGCACGGTAAGGGTGGTCAGCACTGCCAGCCCGAGCCAGCAGAGGACCAGCACGATGGACGCGGACATCCGACCCTCCTCAATTGATGATGTAGACCAGCGGAAACAGCAGCACCCAGACCATGTCCACCATGTGCCAGTAGAGCACCCCGGATTCCAGCCCGGCGCTGTCGCCCGGCCGGTAGGCGCCTCGGCGACAGCGTTCGGCCATCCAGGCAAGGATGACCATGCCCAGCAGCACATGCAGGAAGTGGAAGCCGGTGAGAATCCAGTACAGGGTGAAGAAGGTGTTGTGCTCCAGCCCCAGGCCCAGCCCGGCCAGATGGCTGTATTCGTTGAGCTTGAGCCCCACGTAGACGCAGGCGCTGAGCAAGGCGCAGAGGAGCAGCAACGCGCCTCGCCGCGACTGCCCCTGGCGCACCTGTTCCACCGCCAGAGCGGCGAGCAGGCCGGAGGTCAGCAGGCTCAGGGTCAGCGCCAGCCCGATCGAGCTGTCCAGCGCCGCGCGGCTTTCGCGAAACGCCTCGGGGGCGAGCCACTGGGCCACCGCAAAGGCCAGGATCAGGATGGCGAAAACGGTCAACTCGGCGAGGATGAAGAACCACATGGCCAGGTCGCCCGGCAGCCGCCGCTGCGCAGGCGCCGTCATCTCATGCGAAATGGACATCGACCACATCCATCAGCGCCGCGACGGTTTGCGCGTCGTCCGACAGCGGCTCGGCCAGGCAGGCCAGGCAGGCTTCGCGCGGGCTCATGCCGGAACGAATCATCCGTGCGGTAAAGATCAGCAGGCGGGTCGAGGCGACTTCCTCCAGGTCATGCTGCTCGAGGCGGCGCAGGGCCTGCCCCAGCTTGACCACCTGGTGCGCCAGGGCCGCGTCCACCTGCGCCTCATTGGCGACGATGCGCTCTTCCTCGGCGGCGGCCGGATAGTCGAAGCGCATGGCCACGAAGCGCTGGCGGGTACTGGGCTTCATGCCCTTGAGCAGGTTCTGGTAGCCGGGGTTGTAGCTGACCACCAGCATGAAGCCCGGTGGCGCCTTGAGCGCCTCGCCGGTGCGCTCGATGAACAGCTCGCGGCGGTCGTCGGCCAGCGGGTGCAGCACCACGGCGGTGTCCTGGCGCGCCTCCACCACCTCGTCGAGGTAGCAGATGCCGCCTTCGCGCACCGCGCGGGTCAGCGGGCCGTCCTGCCACCAGGTGCCCTGGGCACCGATCAGGTGGCGGCCGACCAGGTCGGCGGCGGACAGGTCGTCATGGCAGGCCACGGTATACAGCGGCAGGTTCAGCCGATGGGCCATGTGCTGCACGAAGCGGGTCTTGCCGCAGCCGGTGGGTCCCTTGATCAGCACCGGCATGCCGTGCCGCCAGGCCTGTTCGAAGAGGGTCTCCTCGTTGCCCAGCGATTGATAGAACGGAGCAGCCGTCACGCCGACCAGGTTCTCGGGCGCATTCATTGGCAATACCTCACTGCAACGGTTGGTTAAGCATCTGCCGCCAAGCTACCCGCCGCGCCCCGCGCGCCTCAAGCCATCCGCCGGCGAAGCTTGATCACGGTCAAGCCCAGGTGCAAATGGCCCCTGCCGAGGCCCTTCGAGGTGGGATTCGACGCCGCTATCCGCGCGCCCCGCGACAAGGCGTCACGCCCGCCCCATCACCGCGTGTCTCTTGATTGCCATCAAGCGCGTTCGCCGGATGCCCGCCATAGGATGCAACCGCACACAGCAAGACCCGGGAACTGCCACATCGCTCGTCATTAGCAGGAACCGCACGACGCGGTCAGAGGAGATCAACATGAGCAAACCCATACTGGCAGGCATCATTGCCGGCTTTTCACTGCTCGGCCTGGCAGTTGCCCAGGCGGCCGTCAATCCGGAAGCCGCCGATGCCGCCTACAAGGGCCAGGCATCGGCAGTCGACCCCGCCAGCGCGCAGGTGGTCCACTCGCCCGGCGCCCCGGATCTGAACGCCGCCGAATTCGATCAGGCCAAGGAAATCTACTTCCAGCGCTGCGCCGGCTGCCACGGCGTGCTGCGCAAGGGCGCGACCGGCAAGCCGCTGACCCCGGACATCACCCAGGCGCGCGGCCAGGCCTACCTCGAAGCGCTGATCACCTACGGCTCACCCGCCGGCATGCCCAACTGGGGCACCTCCAACGCGCTGACCAAAGATCAGATCACCCTGATGGCCAAGTACATCCAGCACACCCCGCCGACTCCGCCGGAGTGGGGCATGGCCCAGATGAAGGACACCTGGAAAGTCCTGGTCAAGCCCGAAGACCGGCCGACCAAGCAGATGAACGACCTGGACCTGCCGAACCTGTTCTCGGTCACCTTGCGCGACGACGGCAAGATCGCCCTCATCGACGGCAAGAGCAAAGAGATCATCAAGACCATCGACACCGGCTATGCCGTGCACATCTCGCGCATGTCGGCCTCCGGTCGCTACCTGTTCGTGATCGGCCGCGACGCCCGGATCGACATGGTCGACCTCTGGGCCAAGGAGCCGACCAAGGTCGCCGAGATCAAGGTGGGCGTCGAAGCCCGCTCGGTGGAAACCTCGAAGTACAAGGGTTACGAAGACAAGTACGTGATCGCCGGCGACTACTGGCCGCCGCAGTTCACCATCATGGACGGCGAGACCCTCGAACCGCTGCAGATCGTCTCCACCCGCGGCATGACCGCCGCCACCCAGGAATACCACCCGGAGCCGCGCGTGGCGGCGATCATCGCCTCCCACGAGCACCCCGAGTTCATCGTCAACGTCAAGGAAACCGGCAAGGTCATGCTGGTCAACTACGAAGACATCGACAACCTGACCACCACCACCATCGGCACCGCGCCCTTCCTGCATGACGGTGGCTGGGACGTCAGCCACCGCTACTTCATGACGGCGGCGAACAACTCCAACAAGGTCGCAGTGATCGACTCCAAGGAGCGCAAGCTCGCCGCCCAGGTCGACGTCGGCAAGACCCCGCACCCGGGCCGTGGTGCCAACTTCGTGCACCCGAAATTCGGGCCGGTCTGGGCCACCAGCCACCTGGGCGACGAGAGCATCTCGCTGATCGGTACTGACCCGGACAAGCACCCGGACCAGGCGTGGAAGGTGGTCGAGACCCTCAAGGGTCAGGGCGGCGGCTCGCTGTTCATCAAGACCCATCCGAAATCCAGGCACATCTACCTGGACACCACCTTCAACCCGGACGCCAAGGTCAGCCAGTCGGCCGCGGTGTTCAACATCGATGACCTGGGTGCCGGCTACACTGTGTTGCCGATCGGCGAATGGTCCGGCCTGACCAGCGGCGCCAAACGTGTCGTGCAGCCGGAGTACAACGAAGCCGGCGACGAAGTCTGGTTCTCGGTCTGGAGCGGCCAGGAGGAGCCTTCGGCCATCGTGGTTGTCGATGACAAGACGTTAAAGCTGAAAAAGGTGATCAAAGACAAAAGGTTGATCACCCCAACCGGTAAATTTAACGTCTACAACACTCAGCACGACGTGTACTGAGTGCCCATCGGGGGAGCGAAGACTCCCCCACCCTAGCCTTGAGGAAGTAACCGATGAAAAAAGTACTGATCCCGCTGCTCGCCCTTGGCGGTGCGCTGATGATCCAGCCGGCCATGGCGCAGGATGGCGAAGCGCTGTTCAAGAGCAAGCCATGTGCGGCCTGCCATAGCGTCGATACCAAGGTCGTCGGACCCGCATTCAAGGACGTCGCCGCCAAGTACGCCGGCCAGGAAGGCGCCGCAGACCTGCTCGCCGGCCGCATCAAGAACGGCACCGTCGGCACCTGGGGCCAGATCCCGATGCCGCCAAACCCGGTCACCGAAGAAGAAGCCAAGACCCTCGCCGAGTGGGTCCTGAGCAAGAAGTAACACCCTGGAGGGCATCATGAAGCGGTCCCGACATGCAGTTATCGGTTTGGGGCTCACCCTGGTGTCCCTCCTCCCCTTTTCCACGGTGCGGGCAGCCGACCTCACGGCCGAACGCCAGGACCAGCTCGAACGCCTGCTGCTGCAGGATTGCGGCTCCTGCCACGGCATGCGCCTGACCGGCGGACTCGGCCCGGCCCTGACCCGCGACGCCATTGCCGGCAAGTCCCGCGACACCCTGATCGCCACCGTCACCCACGGTCGTCCCGACACCGCCATGCCCGGCTGGAGCGCGCTGCTCAGCGAGCAGGACATCGCCTGGCTGGTCGACCGACTCCTGCAAGGAACACCCACGCCATGATGCGTCCCTCCCTGTTGCTGGCCGCGGCCAGCCTGCTGCTCGGCGCCTGTGCCGGGCAACCGCTGCGCGGCACAGGCGACCTCGGCGTGGTGGTCGAGCGCGCCACCGGCGCCCTGCAGATTGTCGAAACCACCGGCCAGACACGCCTGGCCCGAATCGAAGGGCTAGGCGACCTGTCCCACGCCTCGGTGGTGTTCTCCCGCGATGAGCGCTTCGCCTATGTCTTCGGCCGTGACGGCGGGCTGACCAAGGTCGACCTGCTGCGCCAGCGCATCGACAAACGCATCATCCAGGGCGGCAACAGCATCGGCGGCGCCATCAGCCAGGACGGCAAGCTGATCGCCGTCGGCAACTACGAACCCGGCGGCGTAAAAGTCTTCGATGCCCAGACGCTCGAACTGGTCGCCGACGTCCCGGCCACCCCACTGGCCGACGGTAGCCGCAACTCCCGCGTGGTCGGCGTCATCGACGCCCCCGGCCGGCGCTTCATCTACAGCCTGTTCGACACTGGCGAGAGCTGGCTGCTGGACTTCAGTCAGGGCAACACGCCGGTGGTGACCCGCTTCGAGCACGTCGGCAAGCAGCCCTATGACGGCCTGCTCACCCCAGAAGGCCGCTATTACATTGCCGGACTGTTCGGCGAGGACGGCATGGCCAAGATCGATCTCTGGCACCCGGACCGCGGCGTCGAGCGGATCATCGACGGCTACGGCCGCGGCGAGGAAAAACTGCCGGTCTACAAGATGCCGCACCTGGAGGGCTGGACGGTGGCCGGTAACCAGACCTTCGTGCCCGCGGTCGGCCAGCACCGCGTACTGGTGATGGATTCGCAGAACTGGAAGCAGACCGACGCCATCGACGTCGCCGGTCAGCCGGTGTTCGTCATGTCGCGCCCGGACACGCGGCAGATCTGGGTCAACTTCGCCCACCCGGACAACGGCAAGGTGCAGGTGATCGACACGGAAACCCACCAGATCATCAAGACCCTCGAACCCGGTCCGGCCGTGCTGCACATGGAGTTCACCCCGCGCGGCGAGCAGCTCTGGCTGTCGGTGCGCGACGGCAACGAAATCCAGGTCTGGGATCCCTACACCTTGAAGCTGATCAAGCGCCTGCCCGCCGACAGCCCGAGCGGCATCTTCTTCAGCAGCCGCGCCCACGAGACGGGGCTGTGACATGCAGATCGATGCCCTCAGCCGTCGCCTGATTGACCGCTTCCAGCACGGCATGCCCCTATGCGCCGAGCCCTACCGCGCCATGGCCGAGGCGCTGGAGTGCAGCGAAGCCGAGGTGCTGGCCTGCCTTGAGGCCCTGGAGCACGGCGGCGGCCTGTCGCGCGTCGGCCCGGTGTTCGAGCACAGCCGCGCCGGGGCCAGCACCCTGGTCGCCCTGGCGGTGCCCGAGGCGCGCCTGGAATCGGTCGCCGCGCGGATCAACAGCTACCCCGAGGTCAACCACAACTACCTGCGCGAGCACCGCTACAACCTCTGGTTCGTGCTGACCGGTCCCGACCGGGCTCACGTCGAGGCGCTGCTGGCACGGATCGAGGCAGATACCGGGCTCGTCCCCCTCGACCTGCCGATGCAGGCGGCCTACCGCATCGACCTTGGCTTCCCTATTGGAGACGCGCCATGACCGCCGTGCTCGACGAACTACAAGCCCTGCAGCTGCGCCGTCTGCTCGAAGCCGGCCTGCCGCTTGCCGCCCGCCCCTATCAGCTGCTGGCCGAGCGCATCGGCGCCAGCGAAGAGGCAGTACTCGAGCAGGTCCGCCGCTGGAGCGACAGCGGGTTGTTTCGCCGCATGGGACTGGTCATCAAGCACCGCGCCCTGGGCTTTCGCGCCAACGCCATGCTGGTGATGGACATCCCGGACGAGATCGTCGACGCGGTCGGCCAGCGCCTCGGCCAGGCCGCCGGCATCAACCTCTGCTACCAACGGCCACGGCGCCTGCCGGACTGGCCCTACAACCTGTTCTGCATGGTCCACGGCCGCGAGCGCGAGCAGGTGTGTCGATTGATCGCCGATCTGCTCGCCGAGCAGGGCCTGAGCGACGTGCCGCACCAGCTGTTGTTCAGCACCCGCGCCTTCAAGCAATGCGGCGGCCGTTACGCGCCGCCCGCGAGCCCGGTGGCCGCCCATGGATGAATTCGACCGGCACCTGATCAACCGCCTGCAGCATGGCCTGCCGCTGGTCCGTCACCCCTGGCAGACGCTGGCCGAGGAGCTGAACGCCGACGCCTCCCAGCTGCGCGCGCGTGTCCAGGCCCTGCTCGACGACGGCACCCTGACCCGTTTCGGCCCCATGTTCGACATCGAGCGACTCGGCGGCGCCTTTACCCTGGCCGCGCTATCGGTGCCCGAAGCGCGTTTCGATCAGGTGGCCGAGCAACTGGCCGCGATGCCGGAAGTGGCGCACAACTACCGCCGCGAGCATGCCTGGAACATGTGGTTCGTACTTGGTTGCGCCACCCCGCAAGGCATCGCCGAGACCATCGCCCGCATCGAAACCGAGACGGGCCTGCCCGTGCTCAACCTGCCCAAGGAGGAGACCTACCATGTCGGCTTGCATTTCGCCGTCTGACGCCTCCGAACAGGAGGAGCTGGCCCAACGCCTGGTTGCGCTCACCGAGGGCGGGCTGCCGCTGGTGGAGGATCCCTGGGGCTGGCTCGCCGAGCGCCTGGAGATCAGTGTCGAGGCCACGCTCGCCCTGCTGCAGCAGCTGCAGGCCGAGGGCGCCATCCGCCGCATCGCCGCCGTGCCCAACCATTACCGCCTCGGCTATCGGCACAACGGCATGACCGTCTGGGATGTGGATGACGCCGAGATCGCCCGTCTCGGCCCGCTGGTCGGCGCACAAGCCTTCGTCAGCCATTGCTATCGCCGGCCGCGCCAGGACGGCTGGTACTACAACCTGTTCGCCATGGTCCACGGCCGCAGCGCCGAGGAGATCGACGGCTATCGCGCCGAAATCCGCGCATTGCTCGGCAGCGCCTGCCGCGCCGACGAAATGCTGGTCAGCAGCCGCATCCTCAAGAAAACCGGGCTGCGTGTCGGCAGTCGTCGCTAGGGCCGCCGATCGGACCCGGTTGCGTCGGCCGGGCGGCATTCCGCCTCAGCCCACCGCTATCGCGACCGAACGCGACTTGTCTTGGTGGGCTTGAGCCCACCGCAATCGATTCTGTAGCACCCATGACGGCCTGAAACTGAACGCCGCCCAGCCCGTCCTGCTACCCGGACAGCTGCCGCACCCAAGAACACCGGCCTGCTCTACCACGGTGCCGGCCCCCACCTCTTTATTGTTTACGGTCAAGGATTGGCGGTCGCCAGTCGGGGATGCTGCCTCCATCGAAACACGCAAGATGCGTGACGCGGGGAGAGACGCTCATGTTGAGAATCAGCCATTACCTGCGCGCCCTCGCCCGGCCCGCCATGCCGGTACTGGGCGCACGCAGCACCGGTGGCGCACGGCCGCCGGTGGTGATCTGGAACCTGCTGCGGCGCTGCAACCTGACCTGCAAGCATTGCTACGCGACCTCGGCGGACAGTGAATTTCGCGACGAACTGGACACCGCCGAAGCGCTCAAGGTGATCGACGACCTGCACGAAGCCGGCGTTCGTGTGCTGATCCTCTCCGGTGGCGAACCCTTGCTGCGCGACGACATTTTCGAGCTGTCCGAGTACGCGCGCCTGCGCGGCTTCTTCGTCGCACTGTCGACCAACGGCACGCTGATCGACGAGCAGAACATCCAGCAGATCGCCGCGGCGAAATACGACTACGTCGGCATCAGCATCGACGGCCTTGAAGCGGTGCACGACGACTGGCGCCAGCTCAAGGGCAGCTTCGCCGCGTCCATGCACGCCATCGACCTGTGCCGCGGGCACGGCATCCGCGTCGGCCTGCGCACCACCCTGACGCAGAACAACTACCCGCAGCTGCCGGCCCTGCTGGCGCTGATGCGCCAACACGACGTGCAGAAGTTCTACCTGTCGCACCTCAACTACAGCGGCCGCGGCAAACGCAGCCGCAGCCGCAAGGCCGACGCCCATCACCAGATGACCCGCGACGCCATGTACCAGCTGTTCGAGCAGGCCTGGGACGACGTGCAGAACGGCCGCGAGACCGATTTCGTCAGCGGCAACAACGATGCCGACGCGGTGCTCCTGCTGCAGTGGGTCGAGGCCCGGTTGCCGGAACATCGCGACCGCCTGGAGCGGATGCTGCGCGCCTGGGGCGGCAACGCGTCGGGCAGCGGTATCGCCAATATCGACAACATCGGCGACGTGCATCCCGATACCTACTGGTGGCAACACACCGTCGGCAACGTGCGCCGGCAGTCCTTCCGCGAACTGTGGCTGCACCAGCCCGAGCCGCTGCTCGCCGAGCTGCGCCAGCACCCGCGCGCCGTTGGCGGTCGCTGCGCCGAGTGTCGCTGGCTGTCGATCTGCAACGGCAACACCCGGACCCGCGCCTGGGCCGAGGGCAACCTCTGGGGCGAAGACCCCGGCTGCTACCTCAGCGATCAGGAAATCGGTTTGCCGCAACCGCAGCGCATCCCCAGCATCGCCCTTTGATACCGAGCGCGGCACCGAAGCCGCCCGAGACCTACCGCCGTCCGATGAGATTTTCAGGAGTTCGCATGGATCAGCCAACCATTCTCCCCGCTGCACTCGGCGCCACGCTGGCCCCTGGCGAAGTCGCCCTCGTCGGCGCCGGCCCCGGCGATCCGGGCCTGCTCACCCTGCGCGCCTGGAGCCTGCTGCAGCAGGCCGACGCGGTGGTCTACGACCGTCTGGTCAGCGACAACCTGATGCAGCTCCTGCCAGCGCGCTGTGCCCGTCACTACGTCGGCAAGACCAGCGGTTATCACAGCCTGCCGCAGCCGCAGATCAACCAGCTGCTGGTGGACCTGGCGCAGCAGAATTTGCGCGTGGTGCGCCTGAAAGGCGGCGACCCTTTCATCTTCGGCCGCGGCGCGGAGGAGCTCGAATACCTGCTGGCGCATGGCATCAACGGCCAGGTCGTCCCGGGCGTCACCGCCGCAGCCGGGTGCAGCGCCTATGCCGGCATTCCGCTGACCCACCGCGACCTGGCGCATTCCTGCCAGTTCATCACCGGCCACCTGCAGGAAGACGGCGCGCTGCAGCTGCCCTGGAGCAGCCTGGTCGAAGGCAAGCAGACACTGGTGTTCTACATGGGCCTGGCCGCGCTCGGCGAAATCTCGCGCAACCTGATCGCCGCCGGCCTGCCGGTGGATACCCCCGCGGCGCTGATCGGCAACGGCACGCGGCAGGATCAGCGCGTGGTGCGCTGCACACTCAAGCAACTGCCGGGCATGGCCCAGCAACACCAACTGCTGCCGCCGACCCTGACGGTCATCGGCCAGGTGGTCGGCTTGTTCGCCGACACCGCCCTGGAATTCCCGGCTCGGCTATACGCCGACCGTCACGTGCAAGCCGCCAAGCAGGAGGCCCTATGCGAGTAGTTCCGCTAGTGCTGTTGGCACTCTCTGGCGCGATCCAGGCAGCGCCCGAGGTGGCCGGCCTGGCACAGGCCGGCGCGCTCTACGAGCAACACTGCCAGCGCTGCCATGGCGTCGATCGCCTGGGTGGCGCAGGGCCCGCGCTGCTGCCCGAGAGCCTCAGCCGACTGAAGCCCGACGAGGCCCGCGAGGTCATCCACAACGGTCGGCCGGCCAGCCAGATGGCGGCGTTCGGCGACCGTCTAGACGATGCACAGATCGACGGGCTGGTGAGCTATCTCTATCAGCCGCCGGCGACTCCGCCAACCTGGAGCGATGCCGACATCCGCGCCAGCCACCGCATCCTGGCCGACGTCTCCAAACTGCCGAGCACCCCGCAGCACGGTGCCGACCCGCTCAACCTGTTCGTCGTGGTCGAGGCCGGTAACCATCATGTGCGCGTGCTCGACGGAGATCGCTTTACGGAGCTGGCGAATTTCCCGTCGCACTACGCCCTGCATGGCGGGCCGAAATTCTCGCCGGACGGGCGCTTCGTCTACTTCGCCTCGCGTGACGGCTGGGTCAGCGTTTACGACCTCAACAACCTGACCATGATCGCCGAGGTCCGCGCCGGCCTGAACACCCGCAACCTGGCCGTCAGCAACGACGGCCGCTGGGTACTGGTGGGCAATTACCTGCCGGGCAACCTGGTGTTGCTCGATGCCCGCGACCTGTCGCTGGTCAAGCACATCCCGGCGGTCACCGCGGACGGCACGCCGTCACGGGTCAGCGCCGTCTACACCGCCCCGCCGCGCGACAGCTTCGTGGTCGCACTGAAGGATGTGAAGGAAGCCTGGGAGCTGTCCTACGCCGGCGAGCCGAACTTCAAGCCACGGCGCATCGAAGCCGCCGACTTCCTCGACGACTTCTCGTTTACCCCGGACTACCGCTACCTGCTGGCCACCTCGCGCAAGGCCCTCGGCGGTCAGGTGATCGACCTGGACACCGGCGAGGCGGTCACCGACATCCCGCTGCCGGGCATGCCGCACCTGGGCTCGGGCATCTACTGGAAGCGCGACGGCAAGTGGGTGTTCGCCACCCCCAACGTCAGCAAGGGGCTGATCTCGGTGCTCGACCTCGAGAGCTGGAAGCTGATCAAGGAGATCCCAACCGAAGGGCCGGGCTTCTTCATGCGCAGCCACCTGAACTCCAAATACGCTTGGACCGACGTCTTCTTCGGCCCGAACAACGACGCCGTGCACCTGATCGACAAGCAGACCCTGGAGGTCGCCCACACCCTGCGCCCGATGCCAGGCAAGAACGCCGCCCACGTCGAATTCACCAACGACGGTCGCTACGCCCTGCTCAGCGTCTGGGACACCGACGGCGCCCTGATCGTCTACGACGCCAAGACCCTCAAGGAGATCAAGCGCATCCCGATGAACAAGCCGTCAGGCAAGTACAACGTCGGCAACAAGATCGAGTTCGCCGAAGGGACTTCGCATTAAAGGCGCAGACCGGAGAAGCCGCTGGAGGCTGGAGGCTGGAGGCTGGAGGAATCGAGCCTCCAACCCGGTTCCAGGGCGGAGTGGGCTGAAGCCCACCCTACCGGAACGGTCCGGCTACTGGCTGTGGCCGCCAGCTACCGTCGAGCCTAGCGCCTTTGTCGGCTTCACCCCGGTAACATCTTTAACCTTTGATCCCAACCTGCTTTCATATCACTCCCTTTTATAGAAGCAGGCTTTCCCCATGGACATCGATCTCGCCCGCACCTTTCTCGAGATCATTCGCAGCGGCAGCTTCATCGCTACCGCCGAGCGCCTGCACATCACCCAGACGGCGGTGACCGCGAGGGTGCGCAGCCTGGAGACGCAGCTGGGTTGCCGCCTGTTCGTACGCAACCGGGCCGGGGCCAGGCTGACGCCGGATGGCGAGCGATTCGTCGCCTATGCCACGCAACTGGTGCAGACCTGGGAAACGGCGCGGCGCGACCTGCCGTTGCCACGCGGCTACGACAAGCTGCTGTCGCTCGGTGCGGAAGTCAGCCTGTGCAACCCGCTGATGCTCGCCTGGGTTCAGCGCCTGCGCCAGGCATTGCCCGATCATGCCTTGCGCAACGAGGTGGCCAGCGGCAGCGAACTGCAGAAGCAGCTCGACCTCGGCGCGCTGGATGCCGCACTGGTGCACCAGCCCGAATACTGGCCGGGCCTGCAGGTCGAGCAGCTGCTCGAGGAAAAACTCATCCAGGTGGTCCACGCGACCGAGCCGGCCCCCTACCTCTACGTCGACTGGGGGCCGGCGTTCCGCCAGCAGCATGACCTCGCCCTGCCGGGGCACATGCGCGCCGCGCTGTCCTTCAGCCTCGGCCCGCTGGCGCTGCAATACCTGCTGCAATGCGGCGGCCGCGGTTACTTCCGTACCCGCGTCGTGCAGCGCTACCTGGACGAAGGCAGCCTCAAGCGCGTCGAGCAGGCGCCGGAATTCAGCTATCCGGTCTACCTGGTCTATTCCCGCGCGGCGCAATCGCCGGCGCTGTTCCGGGCGTTGGAACTGCTGCGCGAGGCCGCCGAAGACGACTACGACTGGTCGCGCTGGTATTACGAGATCTGATTCCGCCGTCAGCCGCCCAGGCGTTTCATCCAGCTCTGGTAGAGCCCGGCGACCAGATCGCCCTGGGTGATCATGCCGACCAGGCGCTCGGCCTGGTCGGTCACCGGCAGGCACGTCATGCCGCGATCAGCCAGCAGGTGCACCAGATCGGGCAAGTGCGCGTCTTCGCGCACCGAGACCACGGGCGCGCTCATGATCGCCTCGACCCGCGTACCCGGCCGCGGTGTACGGCGCAGGCTGAAGCGTGCCGCACGGGAGCCGGTGTGCTGCAGCAGGTCGGTCTGAGTGACGATACCGACCAGCCGCTCGGTGGCCGGCTCGAGCACCGCCAGGGCATGCAGGCGGTGGCGGCGCACCAGGGCGCGGGCGTGGCCGACCGTGTCCTCCGGTGCGCAGCTGTGCAGGTCGCGACACATGATGTCGGCCGCCGTGACCTTGCCCATGCTGCGGCGGATGGCATGCTTCTCGGTGCGCTGAATCAGCTCCACCAGGTCGTCGCGCGTCACATCGACGTATTCGCCGAAATCCGCCAGGGCGCGCTCCACGTCGTCGTGGGTGAACTGCAGCGGCTCCTCGCCCAGCGACACGCTGCCAGCCTGAGCACCGGGCGCGGCATTGCGCGGCTTCGGATAGGGATGCCCGGTGAGGTTGTTGTACAGCAGCGCGAAGGTCACCAGCAGCAGTGAATTGAACGCGACCGGGTACAGCAGGCCGTAGCCCAGTTCGGTGATCCCGGGTCCGCCGATTGCCGCGACCATCGCCAACGCGCAGCTCGGCGGGTGCATGCAGCGCAGCAGGAACAGGCAGGCGATGGCCAGGCAGACGGCCGCCACGGCAGCTGCCACCGGGCCCAGACCGATCAGCCCGAGGGAGACGCCGATCGCCACGGCAATGAGATTGCCGCCGATCACCGACCAGGGCTGGGCGAAGGGGCTGGAGGAGGCACTGAACAGGATCACCGCCGACGCACCGGCCGGCGCCACGATGTGCAGGGTCACCGGGCCACCGAACAGCACCAGGCCGATCGCCACCATCGGCAACACCACCAGCCCCACGCCCACGACGGCGCGCAGCCACTGCCTGGGCGTAACACCCAGCGGCGCAGGAAGAAAGGAGCGCAACCAGTCGGTGAGGCGTTCTTGCATGGGCTCTGCGGTTCCGGGAGGACGGGCGTCAGGCACTGTAACCAGCCGTTCGGTTCCTGTAACCCCCGGGGCGGCCCGCGCCCGGCTCAGTCCGGAAGCTGCTTGAGCCAGTTGCGGTAGAGCGCGGCGATGAGGTCGGTCTGGGTGATCATGCCCACCAGGCGCTGGTCGGCATCAACCACCGGCAGGCAGTGCAGGCCACGGTCGGAGAGCAGAAACACCAGGTCGACCATGTGCGTGTCCTGCCCCACCGAGACCACCGGCGTACTCATGATCGCGCGCAGCTGCACGCCGCGCAGGAACTTGAGCTGGCCGAAGTTGATCCGCGCCGACGCCGGCCGGAAGTGTTTGAGCAGGTCGACGAGGGTGACGATGCCCACCAAGCGGTGGCTGTCAGGCTCGAGTACCGGCAGCGAATGCAACCGGTGCTCACGCAGGCTCTGCCACGCGCGCTGGATCGAGCATTCGGGGGTGCCCCAGTAGAGGTCGCGGGACATGATGTCGGCCGCGGTGACCTCGCCCATGCTGCGGCGCAAGGCGTGTTTCTCGGTCTGCTTGATCAGTTGCGCGAGGTCGTCGCGGGTCACGTCGACGTATTCCCCGAAGTCCGCCAGCGCCCGCTCGACATCGTCCTCGCTGAAGCTCATGCGCTCGCTGGGCAGCGGGTCGAGGGTGTGGTGCGGGTTGCCCTTGTGCGGCCGCGGCTTCGGATAGGGATGCCCGCTGAGGTTGTTGTAGATCAGCGCCACGGCGATCAGCAGCAGCGAGTTGAAGGCCACCGGCAGCAGCAGCTGGTAGCCGTAGGCGTGCAGCGCCGGGCTACCGACCACCGCCACCAGCGCCAGCGCCACCGCAGGTGGGTGCAGGCAGCGCAGGCCGAACAGGCAAACGATGGTCAGCGCCCCGCCGATGCCGGCGGCGGCAGCCAGCGGCAGTCCGCTGGTGCCCAGCGCGATGCCGATCGTGGTGGCCAGCAGGTTGCCGGCGATCACCGACCAGGGCTGGGCGAAGGGGCTGGAAGGCGCTGCGAACAGCAGTACCGCCGACGCGGCAGCCGGCGCTACCAGCGGCAGGGAAATCGCACTGCCGAAGGCCATCGCCCCGGCCGGCATGACCAGCAGCAGCGCCAGGCCGATGCCGAAGGCGGCGCGCAGCCATTCGACCGGGCGCGCCGACAACGGCGTCGGCGCGAAGGAGCGACACCAGTCGAGAAGTTGTTGCATGGACCTGTTTGCTCAAAGGGAGACAGACGGCGACGGACCCGCAAGGCGTTCCGTCAGGCGGCCGGCCCGCATGCACCCGAAACGGGCACCGGCCAGCCGGCCGCGCATTGTCAGTGCAGCGTTACAGCGTGGCCAATGAATACCGTTGCTGTTTGACAGCAGTATTTTTGCTGCAGCGCCATCTGTGCCGCTTCCAGGGTCGCGATCCGTTCGTGCCTGGGGTCAGCCCCGCGCGCCCGGCACGGCGCGCGCCAGGCCTTCATGCTCGTCGATCAACGCAGCGACGATGCGCATCACCTCGAGGTTGGCCGCTTCCATCTCGCCCAAATGGGCGAGGGCACCCTCCAGGGCCTCTCGGGCGAACGCCTCGAGTGCCTGCTGTCCCTGGTGGTGCACCGCCGTGTGGGGTCGCTCGATCTGCGCGAAGTGCGTCAGGCGCTGCATGTGCCGGCTGCCTTCGGCGTAGTACCAGCGGCCGAAGCGGCATTCACGTTCGCTGGGCAGCGTCGGCGCCTGCGCTGCACCGCCGCCGAGGACCTGGTTGTAGACCACGAACTTGAGCGACAGCTCGTCCAGGTTCGCCAACTCGATGCCGGCGCGAAACGAGGAGCGCTCGATGCCGTCGCGCATGATGCCGGCGAGCTGATGCAAATGCTGCATGGCGCCGACCGCGTCTGCCGTGATCTGGCTGAAACCCTGCGCCAGGCCACCCTGCAGCTGGATGTAGTCATGCACGCGGGCGATCTCGCCCTGCACCTCGGCGATCTTGCGCACGATGTCCGCCGTCGCCAGCGCCGTGCGTTCGGCCAGGGTGCGGATCTCCCCGGCGACTACCGCAAAGCCGCGGCCGGCCTCGCCGGCGCGCGCCGCCTCGATCGCCGCGTTGAGGGCAAGCAGGTTGGTCTGGCTGGCGATCCCGCTGATCAGGTCGACGATTCCGTTGATCTCCTGCGAGTGGCCAGCCAGGGTCTCGACCTGGCGCGAGGCCTGGTCCAGACCGGCTTCCATTTCCACCGCCTTGCCCTGCAATTCGCCAAAACGCTGCTGGTTGTCCAGCGCCGCGTCGGCTACCTGTTCGGCGCGGCTGTGGTTGTCGCCCAGCTGGCCGGTGAGGTATTCGAACGAATCCCCCAGGTGTCCGACCGAGGTGCTGAACCGCGCCAGGTGGCGGGAAACGCCGCGGTAGTAGTCGAGCAGCCGCTGCTCCTCGACACGAGCTCCCTGCTCGGCCGCAAGCGCCTG
The DNA here is from genome assembly GCA_002339675.1 of Stutzerimonas stutzeri. GTDB lineage: Bacteria > Pseudomonadota > Gammaproteobacteria > Pseudomonadales > Pseudomonadaceae > Stutzerimonas > Stutzerimonas stutzeri_O. The sequence continues at coordinate 228,172 of DDKB01000013.1, read as the reverse complement.
TTCCAGGGCAGCGAGGCGCGCCGCCTGTTCGTCACACAGGCGTTGCAGGCGCTCACGCTCCTGCTCCACTTCGCGGGCACGCCGCCGGCTGCTGAAGATCATGGTCGTCTCCCCGGGTCAGTTGAGTGTGTAGCCGTTGTCCACCACCCAGTCCTGCCCGTACACGCCGCGCGCACCCTGGGACAGCTGGAACAGGATGACGTTGGCCACCGCCGCCGACTCGAGGAAATGCCCCGGCAACAGGCGCTTGGTGACGTTCTCGGCAACCTGCTCCAGCTGCTCGTCGGCCAGCCCCAGGGTGCCCCAGATCGCGGTGGCGGTCGGCCCCGGCGAGACCACGTTGATGCGCACGTCCAGTGAGGCGAACTCGACCGCCAGCGTGCGCGCCTGGGCAACGAGTGCAGCCTTGCTGGCGATGTAGGCCGCCAGGCCGGGAAAGGTCACGCGGGTGAGGAAGGTACCGACGAAGACCACCGACGCCGGCTTCGCCAGCTCGCCGCGCAACGCCGCCAGGGTGTTCAGCGCGCCCGCGCCGTTGACCGCCCATTGGCGGTCGAAGCAGGCCATGTCGAGGCTGTCGCCCAGCTCGGCGATGCCGGCATTGGGCACCAGATAATCCACCGGCCCGAGCACCGCGGCACGTCGCGCCAGCGCCTGCAGGTCGGCAGCGACCGTGACGTCACCTTCGAGCCAATCCAGCTGTTCGGGATAGGCTTCGATCAGTTGGCCCAGGCCGCCCAGGCTGCGCGACATGCCCAGCACCCGGGCGCCACGCTGCAGCAGGGCGCTGCACAGGGCCAGGCCGATCCCGGAACTGGCGCCGGTGACGACAGCCAGGCGGTCCTTGAATTCGTTCTTCATCACTCACTCCGTTGCCGGCGGTCGCCGAGCCACAAGCCGCCCGACCCGGGATGGGCGGGCAGCGGTTATTCAGTTGGATTCGAAGGGTTGCGCTAACGTTGGGGGGTGGTCAGCCTGGATGGCCGTCGACCCGTGCGCGGACCAGCATCGGCGCATAGCGCCAGGCATACAGGGCGAACGCCAGCGCCCAGCAGGTCGCCGCCAGCCAGAGCCCGGCCATCGGCCATTCGGTGGCGAGGAACACCCGCGAGGCCGCGCCGAGGTTGAACAGCACGAAGGCCCCAACGATGCCCGGCGGCAGTTGCAACGGGCGACCGGTGTGACCGAGGGTGACGCGGGCGATCATTGCCAGGATCAGGCCACTCATGGCCCCCACCGAAAGCGCGTGCAGCGCCGCGCTGGAGTTGGCCAGCACGCCGAAATTCCACAGCGCCAGCCCGGTGGCAGCGACCACCAGCCAGAGCATCGCCAGGTGCAGCGACCAGAGCAGCGGCACGCGCCAGATGCCAGCGTCGTACCAGCGCGCCAGGCGCAGCAGGTGCCCGGCGGCAACGGCGAGGAACAGCACCCCGAGCAGCGCATGGGGCACCAGGGCGACACCAGCGGCGTAGAGCACGGCGATCAGGCCGGTGCCCACCAGCAGCGCCACATCCAGCCAGAGCCAGGGCTTCACCGCTTCGGTACGGCCGAGGCCGCGCTGTGTGAAGAAGGGAATCACCCGACCACCGATGATCGCCATCAGCGCCGCCACCAGCCACAGCCCGGCGAGCACGCCCTGGCGCTGCAGCCCGTCGTCGCCGAGCGCGACCCCGCACAGCACCAGCACGTCGGCGCCGAGCATCAGGCTCAGCACCGCGATGATTGGATAGTTGCGCTTCTGCCGGACCACCCAGAGCATGCGCGCCATCAGTCCGGTGACACCGAGCAGGAACAGCAGGTCAAGCGGGATCAGCAGCGTCACCGGCAGGCCGAACAGCCAGCCCAGGCGCGCCAGCAGCCAGACCATCGCCAGTGCCATCAGGCGATTGCCGGATACACCCGGCTGGCCGGTCCAGGTCTGCCCCGCGGTGAGCAGGAAGCCGGCGACGATGGCCATGGCAAAGCCGAAGAGCATTTCGTGACGGTGCCAGGCGAGCCAGCCACCGGTCGGCTGCAGGCCGGACCATAGCCCGGTCCAGGCACCGATCCAGAGCGGAATGGCGAACATGGCGAACAGGCTGCCGGCGAGGAAAAATGGACGGAAAGCGAGCCGCCACACGGGTGGAATACTCAAGGCTTTTCGCCGATCGATGACTTGCACGGTGGCCTCCTGAACTTCCTTTACGTCCCCCGGCAGAAAACAGCTTCGCCGGGCAGAACAGTGATCGCTCGCGAATCGCGGAGCCAGGACTACTTTTTACAGGTTAGGGCCTTTCGGCAGACTTGATTGCAATCATCTTTTGCCGAGGGTGCCGCGGGCCGGCCGTGGCAGAGGGGCTGCAAGGGTGCACGACGCTCCCCTTGTAGGACGCGCGACCGCGGCGAATGGCGTCGGCTCGCTGCCCGAACAGCTTCGCCCGAGGGCGGGTCTCCCACGACGGCCGTGCACAACGCTGTGATCTACAGGCACACCAGTTCGTAGGGTGGATCGCGAGTCACCGAGGCACCAGGGCATCAGGCACCAGCGCACGGCGGATGCAAAAAGCGACATCCACCCTAGGGCCTACCGTGGGACGAGCGGTCGGCGGAAGATGACCGATGGTTTATTTCGGTTCGTGCTTGACCGTATCGGCGGCGGTGGCGTCGCCGTCGCTCATGGACTTGCGAAAGCCGCTGATCGCGCCACCCAGGTCGGAGCCGAGCCCGCGCAGGCGCTTGGTGCCGAACAGCATGACCACGATCATCAGCACGATCAGGAGTTGCCAGATACTGATACCCATCATTGCAAATACCTCATTCAAGTTGTGTCAGTGCGGCCCGCGCGGGCCGGTGGTTCAGTGGCCGGCGTGGGCCTGGTGATCGGTCATGCCGGAGGCCATTGCGGCCGCCGGTTGCAGCACCGACTGGTCGATTTCATCGAAGCGCAGCACCCGCCCGCCCTGCTCGGCGGCCAGCCGCTGGGCGTCCTCCTCCTTGGCAAAGGTCGCCAGCACGGCGCCCATGGCCCCCTTCAGGTGCGTGCCGGCGACATAGTAGGCGCTGGTCGCGTCGATCAGGTACTCGTCGTCGGGTTTCTCCCAGGTGCTGCGGCCCATGTCGTGGACATAGAGCTTGGCCTGCAGCGTGCGGTTTTCCGGCTGCAGCCACCAGCCGAGCAGCTCAGCGGTGGAGCAGAACTTGCGCACCTTGCCCTTTTCCACCGCCTCGCCCTTGGGCCCGGGGAAATCGCTGATCGCCATGCCGCAGACATGGCACTCGTCGCCGGCATGGAAGGCAACAGGCGCCAGCGCCTGCTCGCTCGTCTCGGGTTCGTTGCAGGCCGCCAGGCCCAGCAGCAGCGCCGCGGCTAGCAGTAGGCGGGACGAGCGTAGGTATAGCGCATTCATCGTGACAGTTTCCTTCTTGTGGATCATGCGGGACGGCGACGGAACACGCCGTAGGCCAGCGACAACGATGCGCCGACCCAGAGCAGCAGGCACAACCAGAGGACGGTCGCAGGCACCGGCAGATCGCCGCCCAGTGACAGTACGCCCATGGCATTGCCGCCCTCGAAGCCGGACAGGTTGATCAGTCGATAGATGTCGGCCGGGTTGAGCAGCAACAGCCAGGGCAGCGCGTCGGGGCTGAACTTGCCTTCGCTGAGCACCAGCAGCGCCAGCAGCACCAGGTCGAACACCAGCACGAACAGAAACCACACGCCGAGCGCCAACCCGGCCGCGCTGGATTTCTCGCTGACCTTACTGCTGAGCACATAGGCCATCGCCAGGAACACCCAGCCGAGCAGGGTCGAGGAAATCATGAAACGACCAAACGCCCAGATCAGCATGCCGATCTCGATGTCGTCCACCAGCAGAGCGATGGCCAGCATCGCGCAGCCGAAGCCGATCAGCACCGCTAGCGCCAGAATCAGCCCGTGGCCAACGAACTTGCCGAGCAGGATCTGCCCGCGCCCCAGCGGATAGGTCAGCAGCAGCATCAGGGTGCCGCCCTCGTCCTCGCCGACGATGGCGTCATACGCCAGCAGCAGCGCGATCAGCGGCATCAGGAAGGTCGCCAGGCTGGCGAGGCTGGCGACCGTGGCGGGGATCGAGGTGAAGCCGAGCTGACCGGACGCCGCCGCGCCGAGCCAGGCGATGCCCACCGCCAGGACCGCGAAGAGCAGACTGATGGCCAGCAGCCAGCGGTTGCGCAGGCCGTCGCTGAGTTCCTTGCGGGCGATGTTCCAGACCTGGCTCATAGCGTGCCCTCCGCGGCGCGGACGTCCACGGCGCGCTCCATGTAGTAGCGGTACAGGTCCTCCAGCGAGGGCTGGTGGATCTCGATGTCGTCCGGCTCGCTTTCGCCGAGCAGTTCGCGCAGCAGCGGCAGTTTGTGCCCGTTGATCGCGCTGACCTCGACGCTGCGTTCGCCCAGCGACCGCGCGCTGTGCCCGGCGGCATCCCAGCGTTGCAGCCAGGCGGCGCCATTGTCCACGCCGCTGGCACGGATGCGCACCGGCAAGCCCGCCTCGACGCGCAATTGCGCCAGGCTGCCGACCGCCTGCAGGCGGCCCTTGGCCAGGATCGCCGCGCGGTTGATGTGCGCCTCGACGCCCGGCAGCACGTGGGAGCAGAGGATGATGCTGGTGCCGCGCTGGCGCAGCCGGTCGATCAGCTGGTAAAGATCGCCGGTGGCGATCGGATCCAGCCCCACGGTTGGTTCGTCGAGCAGCAGCAGGCGTGGTTCGCCGAGCAGTGCCTGCGCCAGGCCGAGGCGCTGGCGCATGCCCTTGGAGTAGGTCTTGACCCTACGCTCAGCGGCATGGGCCAGGCCCACCTGCTCCAGCAGTTCGTCCACCTGCGCCAGCGGTGCGCTCTTGAGCCGGGCGAAATGGCGCAGCGTCTCGCGGCCACTGAGCTGCGGATAGAAGGTCACATTTTCCGGCAGGTAGCCGAGCTGGCGGCGCACCGCCGGATCGTTCGGCGCATGGCCGAGCACCCGCACCTGCCCGTCGCTGGGCGACAGCAGGCCGAGGATGAGCTTCATGCTGGTGGTCTTGCCGGCGCCGTTATGGCCGAACAGGCCCAGCACTTCGCCCTGGGCGAGCTCCAGGTTCAAGTCGTGCAGCACGGTCATGCTGCCGTAACGCTGGTTCACGCCCTGGATCTGTACGGCACTCATGGCGTCGGCTCCTGCGTCTTGGCTATCAAGGGTTCGATGGGCGATTTCATCAGGGGGTGGCTGTCCTTCACGCCGGGTGACTTGACCACCGGGAACGCCCGCTGGACCCAGCGCAGCACCTCGATGCTCGGGCTGTTCATCAGCAGGCGCACCTGGGGATAGAGCCACAGCAGGCGGTCGACGTTGTCGTTGGGTTCGTAGCTGACGTCGCCCAGGCCGTCGTTGTTGCGGTCCCAGCCCAGGTAGTCGCTCCAGTAGTTGCCACGGCCGTCGATCGACCATTCCTGGGTACGCGTGGCGACGTACTTGACCTGCTGCTGGTTGTCGACGAAGGCGTTGCCGGCGATGCGGTTGTCCTCGGAGCCTGCGGTCAGGTGGATGCCCAGCGGGCTGTGGGCGAAGAGGTTATTTTCGATCACGTCGAACTGCGAGTTGTAGATGAACAGCGCCTTGCCCTCCGCGCCGTTGATCATGCTGTCGCCGCTCGAGCCGCTGCGCACGTCGCTGACCTGGTTGTCGCGCAGGGTCGAGTAGGTGATGTAGTTCATCAGGATGCCGTAGTTCTGATCCCCTTCGGAACGGTTGCCGATGACGGTCAGCTTGCGGCTCTGCATCAGTGCATAGCCGGTGCGGGTGCGGCGGGTCAGGTTGCCGATCACCCGGTTGTCGTTGGAGTACATGTAGTGCACCCCGTAGCGCAGGTCCTCGAGCACGTTGTCCTTGAGCAAGTTGCCGTTGGAGGTGTCGATGTAGATGCCGTCACGGGTCTCGCGCACCCGGTTGCCAATGACTTGCGCGCCCTTGACGGCATAGAGGTGGATGCCGTTGCCGCGGTCCTGCGAGCGGATGCTCGGATCGCCCTGGATGCGGTTGCCGAGCACGCTGACGTCCTGGGTAGAGTCGACCCAGACGCCCGAGCCCGGGCCCTGCATCCGGTTGTCCTCGATCACTGCGCCGCGCGCCTTTGGCCCGATGAACACGGCGGAATTGAGGTCGGTGAGGTTGCGTCCCCAATTGCGCAGGGTGCAGCCCTGAACGCGGACGTCAGCCGCGGTGATGGTCAGGGCATTGCCCTCGCCCTGCGCATCGATGATCGCACCAGGCGCGCAGCGCAGCTGCAACGGCTCGTCGATGCTGAACGAGCCCTGGTATTCGCCCGCCGGCAGCAGCCAGCGGTGCTCCCCGTCCGCCTGGAGCGGCAGCGAGGTGATGGGTAGCGGCGCCGCCTGGGCCACGCCACTCAAGAGGGCCAGCAGCAGCGCTGCCAGCGGTTGTAGCCTGTTCATCGCCTGAGATCTGAGCACTGCGTTGTTCCTTTTCAGCTTCCAGGCAGGGGATGGGCGGGAGCCGGTCATGCGCTCCCGCCCGGTCACGTTACGCCGGTTCGACCAGCATGCGGCCGACCATTTCCATGTGCAGTGCGTGGCAGAACCAGTTGCAGTAATACCAGTGCACGCCGGGCTTGTCGGCGGTGAAGGTGATCGAGGAGGTCTGCTGCGGGCTGATCTCCATGCTCACACCGTGGTTGGTCATGCAGAAGCCGTGGGTCACGTCCTCGATCTCGTCGATGTTGGTGATGGTCACGGTCACTTCATCGCCCTGCTTGACGGTGAACTCGTTGACGCCATAGGTCGGCGCCGACGAGGTCATGTAGACGCGCACCTTGTTGCCGTCACGGATGACCTTGTTGTCGGTCTCCAGGGTGATGCCGTCCTTTTTGGCGCGCTCGACCGCGGCGGCGAAGAAGGGATCCTTGCGGTCCCAGATCTTCTTGGTCTTGATCTGGTCGCGGCGGGCCAGGATGCAGTCGTGCGGCTCGGCGTAGGTCGGGCCGTCGTGCACCAGCTTCATCTCGTCGCCGGAAATGTCGATCAGCTGGTCGTTTTCCGGGTGCAGCGGGCCGGTGGAGAGGAAGCGGTCCTTGGAGAACTTGCACAGCACCACCAGCCATTGGCCGTCGGCGTCACGGGTCTCGGTCAGGGACGCATGGTTGTGGCCCGGCTGGTACTGCACGTCGAGCTTCTGCTTGATGTAGTTGACCTTCTCGCCCTTGTAGGCGCGGACCGCGTCGGCCATGTTCCACTTGACCACCTGGCTGTCGATGAACAGCGTGGTGTAGGCGTTACCGCGACCGTCGAAGGTGGTGTGCAGTGGGCCCAGGCCCAGCTCGGGTTCGGCGGCGACGGTGTCGCGCGGGTCCTTGAGCTTGTTGTCGAACAGGTCATCGAGCTTGGCGATCTCGATCATGGTCACGGTGGGCGACAGCTTGCCGTTGGCGATGAAGTACTTGCCGTCCGGCGAGGTGTTGCAGCCGTGCGGGTTCTTCGGTACCGGGATGTAGCGGGTGAATTCGGAACCGGCGCGGCCATCGACCACCGGCACCTTGGAGTCGCCCAGGGTGGTGAACTTGCCCGCCTTGATCGCCGCTTCGATGCGCGGGATGTTGAACACCACGACCCAGTCGCGCTCGTTGCGCATCATGCCGCCCAGGTCGGTGGCCTTCTCCGAGTTGTAGCAGGTGGAGGCCGCGTACTTGCCGGTGTAGTCGGCGTCGGTGTTGTCCAGGTTGCCGTCGACGATGACCTGGAAGGCCATTTCCATCTTCTCGGCGTCGATGACGTTGAACATGGTGTAGGCGCTTTCGGCCTGCAGGTCGAAGTTGGTGCCGTCGTTGGGATGCGGAATGACGAATTCGGCGTTGGCGAACACGTACTTGGTGTGCGGCACCTTCTGCAGGCGCAGGCCGTGAATGGCCTGGACGTTCGGTACGGTGAGCATCGCGTCGCACTTCATGATGTCCAGACGGATGCGCGCGACGCGGCTGTTGGCCTTGTCGTTGATGAACAGGTACTTGCCGTCGTACTTGCCGTCGGTCATGGAGATGTGCGGGTGGTGGCAGTCGCCGTTCAGATACTTGGCACTCTCGCCCATGATCGCGCGGCTTTCGTTGGTCAGGCCCCAACCGGTGGCCGAGTCGACGTTGAATACCGGGATGCGCATCAGCTCGCGCATCGAGGGCACGCCCAGTACGCGCACCTCACCCTGATGACCGCCGCTCCAGAAGCCGTAGTAGTCGTCCAGCTCGCCGGGCGCGACGTGGATCTTGGACTTGGATTCCTTGACCGCTGCCGCCCAGGATTCGCGCGTCATCACGCCACCGGCCAGGGCCGTGGCAGCGACTGCCGCGCCGGTCATGGCGCTGGCCCCGAGGAAGCCGCGGCGGCTGAGGCCGGCCTTCTCCAATGCTTGGGGGTTCTTGGTTTCTTTGTCGCTCATGTGATTGCTCCTTTGGGACAACTTGGGGTCAGACGATCGGTTGCGAGCTACTGCGCCCAGGCGCCTCGCTCTGTGGGTCCATCACTTGCACTACGGGAATCAGCGTCGGGCCAGCCGGGGCCTTCTTGCCGCGCTTGGCGCGCTTGTTCTTCAGGATCAGCGGCGGGCACTTGTCTTCGTTGTGATAGGTCATCTGGCAATCGAGGCAGTAATGGCACTCGTTGTGGTTGATGTGCCCATCGGGATGAATCGCCTGGATCTCGCATTCCTTGGCGCACAGCTGGCAGGGGCTGCCGCATTCCGGACGGCGCTTGAGCCAGTCGAACAGGCGAACCTTGCTGCTGATCGACAGCGCCGCGCCCAGCGGGCAGATGTAGCGGCAGTACACCTTGCGGGTGAACAGGTTGATCACCAGCAGCGCCACCGCGTAGGCAACGAACCACCACTGGCGATCGAAATGCAGGGTGATGGCGGTCTTGAACGGCTCCACCTCGGCGGCCTTCTCGGCCATCATCATCGACTCCAGCGAGATGCCGAACAGCACCAGCAGCACGATGTACTTGATCGCCCAGAGCCGCTCATGCACGGCGAACGGCAGCTCGTACTGCGGGACCTTCAGCTTGCGTGCGGCCTCGTTGATCAGCTCCTGCAGCGCGCCGAAGGGGCACAGCCAGCCGCAGAAGACGCCGCGGCCCCAGAGCAGGATGCTGGCGGCGGTGAAGGTCCAGAGGATGAAGATCACCGGATCGGTGAGGAACAACTCCCAGCGGAAGTCCTGGAACAGCGCATGGACGAAGGTCAACGCGTTGACCACCGACAGTTGCCCCAGGGCGTACCAGCCGATGAACACCACGGTGAACACCAGGTAGCCGCGGCGTAGCCAATGCAGGAAATGCGGGCGGCGGGTGAGGCTGTCCTGCAGGAACAGGATGACGGTCAGCAGCGCCAGGGCGGCCACGATCACGCCAATCTGGAAGCTCTTCTGGTACCAGATAGTGACCCACATCGGCCGGCTGGCCTCTTCGGCCGCTGCCAGCTCCTCAGCGGTCGGCTGCGGGCGGTCGAGGTAGGCCTCGGGCATCTGGTAGGGCAGCTCGAAGCTGGTGAATACCCCGCTGATCGGGCCGGTCTGGCGGCGAACCAGCAACTCCAGCGTCCAGGGCGAGCCCGGGTCGAAGGCGACGTGTTCGCGAACGATGAAGATCGCCATCTCGCTGAAGTCCGGGATGCCTTCGGCGTAGACGTCGTCGAGGCGCTGGAAATCGCGGTCGTGGAAGCTGATGACATTGCCGAATTGGCGCAGCTGCACCCGATCGAAGATGCCGCCGCGCACATAGCCCGAGCCCTTGAACGAGTAGTCGCCGCTGGCCATGACGGCGACCGCGTGTTCGCCCGGCTTCAGGCCGTCCATCAGCGACTGGTACTGGCTCTCGCCAAGCAGGTTGCGGCCGATGGTCGGTGGGTTGACCTCGGCGGCGTAAAGGTCGATGAAAGTCTCGTCGACGGCGTCCGGTTGAGCTTCATCGATGCCTTCGGCCTCGGTGCCCTTGAACGCCTTGTCGATGTCGCCACGGGTCAGGTGCAGGCGGCGGATCGCGCCATTGCCGGTGAGCTCGCTCCAGCTCGCCGGCTGGTAGTCATCCAGACGAATCGTGGCCGGCTTCTGCGCGGTACCAGCCTTGTCCTCGACCAGGCCGAGCGATACCGCCACATCGTGGGCGGCGCGCATGACGATCTCGTTGACCACCATGACGGTGACGGTGGCACCGGTGACCGCATCGATGGTGACCGCCTTCTCGTCACTGGAATGGCCAACCACCACGCGCTGGTCGACGCTGATGCCCTGGTACTTGGCGGTGAAGGCATGCAGCTTCTCCACCGGAATGCCCACCAGCAGGATCGGCTCGTGATGTTCGAGCACATAGGCATCGACGATCACGCCCTGCGGGTCGAGCAGTACCTGAATATTGATCGGCTTGCCGGAATAGGCGGGGATGTCGACCACGTTGATGCTCTGGAAGGCATAGCCAAGTACCTCGTCACCCTTGCGGATGGTGCGCACCTGGTAGTCGCCTTCGGGCGCAGACAGCGAGGTATCGGGAAAGAACTGCTCGAGGCGCTGCTGCTCGGCTTCGTACTCGCGCGCCTGCACGGTGAGGGAGGCAAACACCAGAGCCAGCAACAGGACAAGGCCCTGCCTCCAGGCGTGCTTGCTGCCAGCGGCGGTGAGGGGGAGCGACTTCATGACGGCCTCGACAATGCGAATGTGCGGCGATGGTAGGGTCCCGCGACCACGGCGTCCCTTGACGGCTATCAAGATTGGCCGGTAAGGCTGATTGCATTGAGCCATGTCAACGTGACGGTCGTTGACGGGCGCATGCACCGCCCTGGCTACGACCGGATTAATGCGATAGCGATGAGCCTAGAACAGACCGAAGCGGCGAATGTACCGTTGGTCGTTATGGCCGCGGGCTAGGCCTAAACCGAACCGCGCCGATCCAAGGGAGTCGGACCTGGACGTGGCCGGCGCGCCGATTGCCCCCACACGCCGGGCCGGGCGGCCCTGCGCGTCAGCCCAGCAGGCGCCTCAAGCGCCCTGCCGCCCGGGCGGGGTCAGGTAGGCGGCGGTGGCGCCGCGGGTCGCCTCGCTGGCCTTGATCTCCATTCGCGCGATGCTGCGCAAGTGCACCTGGTCCGGGCCGTCGGCGAAGCGCAGGGCACGGCCACCGGTCCACATATCGGCCAGCGGTGTATCCGGCGTCAGCCCCATGGCGCCGTACACCTGCATGGCCCGGTCGACGACCCGGGTCTGCATGCGCGGTACCAATGCCTTGATCATGGCAATCTCCTTGCGCGCGGCCTTGGCGCCCACTTCGTCGATCATCCACGCCGTTTTGAGCACCAGCAGGCGGGCCTGCTCGATCTCGATACGCGATTCGGCAATCCAGTCGGCGACATTGGAGTACTGCTGCAGGTATTTGCCGAATGCCTTGCGCTCCTGGCAGCGCTCGACCATCAGCTCCAGCGCCAGCTCGGCCATGCCGATTGCCCGCATGCAGTGATGGATGCGCCCCGGGCCGAGTCGCGCCTGGGCCATCATGAAGCCATCGCCCTCCTCACCCAGCAGGTTGGCGACCGGCACCCGCACATTGCGCAGCACGAGTTCGCAGTGGCCCTCCGGCGCGATGTGGTTCATCACCGGGATGTTGCGCACCCGCTCGACACCGGGCGTGTCGAAGGGCACCAGGATCATGCTCTGCTGTCGATGGCTGTCGGCATCCGGGTCGGTCTTGCCCATCACGATCAGCAGCTTGCAGTTGGGATGCGAGGCGTTGGTGATGAACCATTTGCGTCCGTTGATCACGTAATCGTCGCCATCGCGGCGGATCAGCGTCTGGATATTGGTGGCATCGGAGGACGGCACATCCGGCTCGGTCATGGCGAAGGCCGAACGGATCTCGCCTTCGAGCAGCGGTTTCAACCAGCGCTCGCGCTGCTCGGGGGAGGCGAACAGGTGCAGCAACTCCATGTTGCCGGTGTCCGGCGCGTTGCAGTTGAACACCTCTGAAGCCCAGTGCACGCGGCCCATGATTTCGGCCAGCGGCGCGTACTCGAGGTTGCTCAAGCCGGTGCCCGGTTCGTCCTTGCCGAGCGCGGGCAGGAACAGGTTCCACAGCCCCTCCGAACGCGCCAGCGCCTTGAGATCTTCCATGAAGGACACCGGGTAGGCGCCGGCGGCGACCTCCATCTGCCAGGCGCCGACACGCGGCACGATGTATTGGTCCATGAACGCGATGAGCTGCTGGCGCAGCGCCTCGACACGTGGGCTGTAGGCAAAATGCATCGGATACCTCGGCAAACTGGCGGGTCAGGATGCATGCACCATAGGCGCGGCTCGACCGAAAAAGAACGAGCCTAAAGCGGCTGAATCTGCCGTCAATCAGGGTGGCTGATAGCGCGTCGTGATTGACCGAAGTCATCGTCCTTCGCGCGCCGATGCACTAGAGGGCAGCGCCGAGTACGGCGCGTGCCGTCTACCACTGGAGGTAGAACATGCCTTTGGCCAGCAGCACGATGCCGACCATCTGCGCAAAGATCGCCCAGTGGATCAGCCGGTAGCGCGACGGCGTCATGCGCCCGCTGCGCAGTAATAGCGCCACCAGGCCAAAGGTGAAGAACACGCCGATCGCCAGCAGGATCTTCAACGACAACAGCGTGGCGAAACTGCTGGAAAACGGATGGGCGAGCGCCTGGCGATGCTGCCAGGCCAGGCCGATGCCGGCGCCGTAGACGAACACCACCACCCAATGCAGCACCACCCGCAGGCGCGCACCGACCGCCTTGTCGACCGCCTGCATCGTCGCCGGCTCGACCTGCTGGCGCACGCGGGCAAGCACCGCGACCTCGACGAACAGCGTGCCGATGAAAAAGATCGCGGCCAGCAAATGCGTGACATGCAACAGGGAATAGCTCATCTCGGCTCCTTCGTGCGTGGGGCGGCCAGCCTAGCAGAGCGGACGGCCCACCCGAACAGCCAGCCTAGCGGTTCTGTGCCGTCAGCCGGGACCCGTCACGCTGTACCTGCTGGCCGGCCACCAGGTCATTGCGCGAGGTGCGCAGCCGCGACCTGCTGCCATCTTCCGTCTCGATCACGTACAGCGTCTGCTCGAGCCCGGCCGCCTCCTGCACGCCCTGCCCGGCCAGGTAGCCCAGCCCGCCGCCGACCAGCGCACCGATGGGGCCGCCAGCGGCCGCGCCGAGCATGAACCCACTGAGCCCACCGAAACCGCCCCCGACGACGCGATCCTTATGCGCCGACACCACCTCGTCGGCACCCGCCAGCGCGCTGGCCAGCAAAGTTGCACAGGTAACCAAAGCGACTAGATTCTTCATGCGATGCTCCATTGTGTGTTGTGTCGTTTCCTTGACTACAGTCATGAAGCGTGCCGCTTTTAAACACCTTATATTTCAAACGCTTAATAAGTTGATTGTCTTTTATACCCCGGCCACTCAGGTAATATAAACCCGTTAACAAGTGATTTTTACCCTGATACATGGATGCGAATTCACGACCTTGGAGGCTCGCCGATGGTCCGCTGCAAACGCGCCTACGAACCCGCGGCACCGGCTGACGGCCACCGTGTACTGGTCGACCGCCTCTGGCCGCGCAACCGCCGCCGTGACGACCTGGCGCTGGACGACTGGCGCAAGGCACTGGCGCCCTCGGATGCACTACGCCGCGCCTTCAAGCGCGGCGAGCTGGGCTTCGAGGCGTTTCGGGAGGCGTACCGGGGAGAGCTGGCCAGCCACCCGGAACACTGGTGGCCGCTGCTGGACATCGCCGCCAGCGGTGCGCTGACGCTGGTCTACACGGCGCGCGACAAACAGTGCAACAACGCGCAGCTACTGGCCGAATGGCTGGAGGAAGAACTCGAGCGACGCCGCGAACCCAGCTCGCCGACCTGTTATGCCGGCGAGCGGTTGGCCTGAAACCGAGGCGGCGGACCGAACACCTGCATGCCCCGCCCCGGATGGTCGCACCGCCACCCTGGCGCTGCGCCCGGCGGCCGCACAGTGCGCAAGCGGCCCGAGCGTCGCAACGAGCGACCCCCATCTGCCTGCCTGCGACCCCCGCAAGCGGGCCTCGGCGCTGGAGCTTGCGGCTATGGTTCAATGCATGCACAGCGTGCTGCCAGGAGCCCCCGCATGCAGGTCGAGCTACTCGAAATACGCGATCACTTGAGTCGCTTCGCCCCCTTCGACGGGCTGCCAGACGACACCCTCGACGAGATCGCCCGACAGGTCGAGGTCGGCTATTTCAAGGCGGGCAGCGACATCCTCCGCTACGGCGAAACGATCGCCGAACTGCACTACATCCGCAGCGGCGCCGTAGAGATCTACCGGCGCAATGGCGAGCTCTATAACCGCCTGTCCGAGGGCGAAGTCTCTGGCCAGTTCGGCCTGCTGCGCGGCCACAAGGTGCGCCTGCCCGCGCGGGCGATCGAGGACAGCCTGATCTACTTCATTCCTGGCCAGCTGTTCGAACAGCTGTGCGAGGCCAACGACGCCTTCGCCGACTTCGTCGAAGCCGAAGGCCAGTCGCGTCTGAAGGTGGAGGAGCCCCAGGGCAAGGCCAGCGAGCTGATGAAGATCAAGGTGCGCAAGCTGGTCACCCGGCGCACCGTCAGCGTCCCGCTGGGCACCAGCGTGCAAGAGGCCGCGCAAGTGATGACCGAGCATGGCGTCTCGTCGCTGGTGATTCTCGGCCCACCGCCGAGCGCGCCCGAGGCGTCCAGCCTCCAGGTGATGACCGGCATCACCACCGACCGCGACCTGCGTACGCGGGTCCTGGCCGAGGGGCTGCCGCTGGATACGCCGGTCGACCGGGTGATGTCGCCCAACCCGATCACCATCCAGGCCGACGATTCGGTGTTCGAGGCCATGCTCAGCATGCTGCGCCACAATATCCATCACTTGCCGGTGATGTATCGCCAGCGCCCGGTCGGGGTGATCAACCTGTCGGACATCATCAAGTACGAGTCGCAGAGCAGCCTGTATCTGGTCAACAGCATCTTCAACAAGCAATCGGTTGCCGAACTGCAGGGGCTGGTGCCGGACCTGCGCGCCACCTTCCTGCGCATGGTCAATGAAGAAGCCACGGCGCACATGATCGGCAGCGCCATGTCGGGCATCGGCCGCAGCCTCACCCATCGCCTGCTGGAACTGGCCGAACAGCGGCTTGGGCCGCCGCCGGTGCCCTATTGCTACATGGTGCTGGGGTCGATGGCGCGCGACGAGCAACTGATCGTCACCGACCAGGACAACGCGCTGGTGATCGACAACCGCTTCGATCCGCGCATCCACGACGAGTACTTCCTGCAGTTGGCGAGCTTCGTCAGCGACGGCCTGGCCGCCTGCGGCTACAGCTACTGCAAGGGCGGCATCATGGCGAGCAACGCCAAATGGCGCCAGCCGCTGCGGGTGTGGAGGAGCTATTTCACCCAGTGGATCGAGCAGCCCAATCCGGAAACCCTGCTCAACAGCTCGATCTTCTTCGACCTCAGCAGCGTCTACGGCGAAGCCGGGCTGGTTGAAAGCCTCAAGGAACTGATTGCGCAAAAGGCCAGCGGCAACCCGTTGTTTCTCGCCAACCTGGCACGCAACGCGCTGAACCGGACGCCACCGCTGGGGTTCTTCCGCACCTTCGTGATGGAAAAGGACGGCCAGCAGAACAACATCATCAACCTCAAGGGTCGCGGCACCGCGCCACTGACCGACCTGATCCGGGTGCATGCTCTGGCGGTCGGCTCCAAGGCGCAGAATTCCCAGGACCGTCTGGAGGCCATTGCCGCCACCAAGCTGTTGACCGAAGACGCCATCACCCAGCTACGCAATGCCCTGGAATTCCTCTCCATCGTGCGCATCCGTCATCAGGCCATGGACTTGCTGGAAGGACGCGAGCCGGATAACTACATCGAGCCGGAACAGATTGACGCCAACGAACGACACAAACTCAAGTCGGCCTTCCAGGTGTTGAGCAATGCGCAGCAGTTCCTGCGCTTCCGCTACCCTGGCCAGCTTCCCAGTCGCCCACTATGAAGCGAAGCGCCCGGGAAACGGCCCCCGACTGGCCAGGCCTGTTCGCCCAGTTGGCGCAGACGGCCCGCGACCCTCGCCTGATGCGCTTCTACCAAGCCGGCACGGTGAGCGCCGATACGCCGTTGGAGCAGGTTCCCCTGCTGGCGCTGGATGTCGAGACCACGGGGCTGGACAGCCAGCGCGACTCGATCGTCAGCCTTGGCCTGGTGCCCTTCGACTTGCACCGAATTCGCTGTCGCGAGGCCAGCTACTGGGTCGTCAAGCCGGTGTGCGAACTGAGCAGTCAGTCGGTTACCTTCCATCACATTACGCACTCGGATGTCAGCGACGCGCCGAGGCTTGCCCACGTGCTCGACGAACTGCTGGAGAAAATGGCTGGCCGGATTATGGTGGTGCATTACCGCAGCATCGAGCGGCGATTTCTCGATCAGGCCGTACGCCATCTGCTGGGCGAGGGCCTTCAATTTCCGGTAATCGATACGATGCAGCTGGAAGCACGGCTGCACCCGCGCCGCCGTGGCTGGCTGCGCCGAGTGCTCAGCACGCAGCGGCCCGTATCGATCCGCCTGGCCGACAGCCGCCTGCGCTACAACCTGCCGCTGTACCAGGCCCACCACGCCCTGACCGATGCCCTGGCCACCGCCGAGTTATTGCAGGCGCAGTCGGCCCTTCATTACCCACCGACCACTGCGGTAGGCGATCTTTGGAATTGAAAAGGCGCGACCGCTACTAACGGTCGCGCCTTTTCGGATCGCCTGCCAGGCGGCCGGGCCGCCTGGACATAAGGCCTAAGCCACTACCGAGGCTCGCTCATCAGCCCCTTGACGATGGCCACGCAGCCAACCAGCAGCACCACGGTAAACGGCAGGCCGGTGGACACCGCCATGGCCTGCAGCGCCACCAGACCACCGCCCAGCAGCAGGGAAATGGCCACCACACCCTGCAGCACCGCCCAGAAAGCCCGCTGCGGCACGGGTGCGTTGACCTTGCCACCGGCGGTAATGGTGTCGATCACCAGCGAGCCGGAGTCCGAGGAGGTGACGAAGAACACCACCACCAGCACGATACCGATGAACGAGCTGATCTGCGTCCACGGCAACTGGCCGAGCATGGCAAACAGCTTCAGCTCCAGCGCTGCATCCTGCACGCCGGTGAAGCCATCCGTAACGAATTGGCCAAGGGCCGTTCCACCGAAAGCAGTCATCCACAGCACCGACACCAGGGAGGGCACCAGCAGCACGGCAATCAGGAACTCACGCACGGTACGGCCACGGCTGACCCGTGCGATGAACATGCCGACAAAGGGCGACCAACTGATCCACCATGCCCAGTAGAAGGCTGTCCAGCCCTGGCTGAAATTCACGTCCTCCCGGCCGATCGGATTGGACAGCGCGGGCAGGTTGCTCAGGTAGCTACCCAGGTTGCTGAAGAAGCCCGTCACAATTGCCAGGGTCGGGCCAACAATGATGATGAACAGCAGCAGCAGCGCCAACACCATGTTGAATTCGGACAGGCGTTTGACCCCCTTGTCCAAACCCGCCAGCACAGACATCAGCGCGATGACCGTGATACCGATGACCAGGAGCACTTTGCTCGTATCGGTATTAGGCATGCCGAACAGGAACTCGAGCCCCGCCGCCGCCTGCTGGGCCCCCAGCCCCAAGGAAGTTGCCAGACCAAACAGGGTGGCGAAAACGGCGAGGATATCGACGACATGACCCGGCCATCCCCACACTCGTTCGCCGAGCAAGGGGTAGAAGATCGAGCGGATGCTCAGCGGCAGACCTTTGTTAAAGGAGAACAACGCCAGCGCCAACGCCACGATCGCGTAGACCGCCCAGGGATGCAGCCCCCAGTGGAAGATCGTTGCAGCCATGCTCAGGCTCGCGGCAGCCTTGGCATCACCGGCAGCGGCGCCCAGTGGTGCCCAGTCGGTGCGCACGCCATTCTCCACCGTGGTCCCCCCGAGTGCCGTGGAGAAGTGCGACATGGGCTCGGCTACACCGTAGAACATCAGACCGATGCCCATGCCAGCGGCGAACAGCATGGAGAACCAGCCCGTGTAGGAATAGTCCGGGGTCGCCTCTCTGCCACCCAGGCGCACCCTGCCCAGGGGTGAAATGATCAGCCCCAGGCACAGTAGGACGAAGATGTTTGCAGAGCCAATGAAGAACCAAGCCAGGTTGCCGGTCAGCCAGTCGCGAAGCGCGGTGAAGATCGGCTCGACTTCGCTGCGCATCGCCAATGTCACGACCACGAAAAGGACGATGGTTAGGGCCGAGATGATGAACACCTTGCCATGGACGTCGAAGAACTTGCGCGTGATGTTGTCCTGACCGATCACATAGTCGGTATCGATCAGGTTGGCCGCCCCGGTCGGAGCGGGAATGCTCTCCACCGGTGTTGTTGGGGTCTGTCCAGGATGATTCGCCACCTGCTGTTCTCCTTATTCTTCGTGGGCACAATCGAAAACAAGCACAAAGACGGGCACGCCTCTCCGCTGCACACCACGTCGAGTACGTGCTGCTCGAAAATGCTAACAGTCGGAGATTGACGCGTAGCGACCAGGACCGGCATCGACGATCGCATAACCGTCATCGGCGAAAGCCGGCCTTGCCCTGTCCTGCCCGTTGGGGTAACGCGGCGTCTGGATGCCGACGTTGTCTGCCGACCCGGCTGGACGCCGAGTGGGCTATTGCGCAGAGCGTGATGTTTGCCGTGCGCGCCGCGGCCTGGGTCGTCAGCGGGTGGCGGGCTTGATGCCACAGGCGTGCCGGCGCTGCCTGCGGGACGGTCGGGCATGGCCCTTGCGAGCCAGACAAGCTGCGACCCCAGGCCAGTGAAAGGCAACGAGCCGCTTACCCGGGCTCTTTGTCAGCCATGGCCCGCGACAAGCAAGCGCACAGCGCGCCACTGCGACAGCCGGCAGGAGGAGCCGGTACGACGCCGCGAACCCAGCTCGCCGACCTGTTTATGCCGGCGAGCGGTTGGCCTGAAGATCAGTGCTTGCGGTTGACGGTCAGGGCCGCACGGATCACGTCGGCGCCGATTTCGTCTTCGTAGCGTTTCCAGACCGGCATCATCTTCTCGCGCCAGGCCTGGCGCTGTTCCGGCGTCAGGCTGATGATCTTGCTGCTGCCGCTGGCCTGGATCCGCTCGCGGTCGCGCTGGTTGAGCGCCGCGGCCTCCTTGTTCACCGCCTGGGTGACTTCCAGGACGATACCTTCCAGTTCCGAGCGCACGGCAAAGGGCATGCTCATCCAGAACTTGGAGCTGGTCACCAGCATGTAGTCGAGCACGCCATGGTTGCTCTCGGTGATGTACGGCTGGACCTTGTGCATGTTCTGGCTGGCGATGTTCGACCAGGGGTTTTCGGCGCCCTGGACCACGCCGCTCTGCAGCGACTTGTAGACCTCGGCGAACGGCAGAACTACCGGCTTGGCGCCCACCGCCTGGAATTGCGCCTCGAGTACCGACGAGGGCTGGATACGGAACGCCAGGCCGGCGGCGTCGTCAGGCGTGCGCAGCGGCTGGGTGGCCGACAGCTGCTTGAGCCCGTTGTCCCAGTAGGCCAGCCCGTAGATGCCGGAGTCGGCCATCGAGCGCAGCAGCTCGCGGCTCATCTCGCGTTTCTGGAAACGCTGAACCGCAGCCTGGTCGTCGAACAGGAACGGCAGGTCGAATACCTGCAGCTTCTTGGTGTACTTGCCGAACTTCGACAGCGACGGCGCGAGCATTTGCACCTTGCCGTCGAGCAGCGCCTGCATCTCGTCGGCGTCGCCGACCAGCGTCGAGTTCGGGTAGACCTCGACCTTGACCTTGCCTGCCAGGCGCTCGTGCACCAGCTTCTGGAACAGCAGCGCGCCCTTGCCCTTGGGCGTATCGTCGGCCACCACGTGGGCGAACCTGATGACGAACGGCTCGCCTTCGGCGGCCATGAGCGGAGCACTCGCCCCACAGAGGAGGGCGACCAACGCGACTACACAAGACTTGAACATCTGACCCCCAACGGGAATAGCACGAACCCGCGCCTCGTGAGCACGGTTCGATGAAGTGGAAGATTGCGAGACGACCCGGCTCGCGCATGGACGCGGCGAATCCGTATCGAACATGAACGCCAGGCTCTACTCGGCGGACGCCGGTGGCTGGTCTTATGGCTTTGCGGATCGTGCGCAACCGCTGCCAAAGCGGCGGTGCACGAACTGAGAAGTCTTGGTCATCGGCGCAGCCGACACAAGCCGGGATTGTCCAACCAGCTCTCAAATCAGGAGATTGCGTCCATCGGAACCGGCGAACTTTCCGCCACGGCGCCCCTTCTACAGGCAAAGCACCCGACAGGCACCGCCATGACCGCACGCCAGCCCGACACCCCGACCACCGCGATCGACTGCCTGATCGTCGGCGGCGGCCCCGGCGGCCTAACCGCCGCGCTCTATCTCGCGCGTTTCCGCCGCAGCTGCCTGGTGGTCGACGCCGGCTGCAGCCGCGCATCCTGGATCCCGCGCTCGCACAACTACCCGGGCTTTCCGCCGGGCATCAACGGCAACGACCTGCTGGTGCGCCTGCGCGAGCAGGCCAGCGGCTACGGGGCGCGGCTCGAGCACGGCCGCGTCGAGCACATCGAGCCCCACGCCGACGGATTCAGCGTGCGCTACGGGGACAAGCGCTGCGTGACCCGGCGGATCATCCTCGCCACCGGCATCGAGGACACCCTGCCCGAGATGCCGGACGTGGAGCAGGCGATCGGCGAGGGCAAGGTACGGCTGTGCGCAATCTGCGACGGCTACGAAGTGGACGGCGACAACGTGGCGGTTTATGGCGAGGCGGAAAACGCCATCAGCCACGCGGTGTTCCTGCGCACCTTCACCGAGCAGGTGACGGTGGTGGTGCATGGCGAGCCGAACGCCTGCGACCAGGCCGTCGCCCTCGCCGAGCACTACGGCATCCGCCTGATCAGCGACCGCGTGGAGTCGCTGCACCCCTGCCAGAGCGGTATCGAATTGCTGACCTGCAGCGGCGAGCGGCACCACTTCGACATCATCTATCCCAGCCTTGGCGCTCGCTTTCGCTCCGAGCTCGCGGTGCAACTGGGCATCGAATGCGACGAGTGCGGCGGCATCCGCGTCGACGACCACTTGCAGACCTCCCTGCGCGGCCTCTATGCCATCGGTGACGTGACCATGGGCCTCAAGCAGATGAGCGTGGCCATCGGCCAGGCGGCCCAGGCGGCCACGGCGGTGCACAACAGTCTGGAAGCCAACCCCTGGGGTGGCTCGCGGGCGGCGACGATGGGCTGAGCCGGCGGGCACAGCGCCGGTGCCGACGGCTGCGCCACCGCCGCCGCGTCGATGACCGCGCGCCGCATTGGCCGGCGGCGCAGGGTCTAGGCTACAAAGCACACCCGTTCGTTGTGGAGCACCTGCATGTCACTCAGCGTCTTCGACCTGTTCAAGATCGGCATCGGCCCGTCCAGTTCGCACACGGTCGGCCCGATGCGCGCCGCGCTGCGCTTTGCCGAGGGGCTCCGGCGCGACGAGCTGCTCGCCGCCACCGAGCACCTGAAGGTCGAGCTGTACGGCTCGCTCGGCGCCACCGGCAAGGGCCACGGCAGCGACAAGGCCGTGCTGCTCGGGCTTGAAGGCGAGCGGCCCGAAACGGTGGACACCGCCAGCGTCGTGCCGCGCATCGCGGCGATGCGCGAGTCGCGCGAATTGCGCCTGCTGGATGAAAAGCCCCTGCGCTTCGACCCCGGCAGTGACCTGGCCTTCATTCGCAAGCCGCTGGCCTTCCACCCCAACGGCATGATCTTCCGCGCCTTCGACGCTGCCGGCCTGCAGCTGCGCAGCCGCGAATACTACTCGGTGGGCGGCGGCTTCGTGGTCGACGAGCAAACCGCCGGCGATGACCGTATCGTCGAGGACCGTACGCCACTGTCCTACCCCTTCCACAGCGCCGACGCGCTGCTGGCCCAATGCAGCACCCACGGCCTGTCGATCAGCCAGCTGATGCTGGCCAACGAAGCGGCCTGGCGGCCGGAAAGCGAAACCCGTGCCGGGCTGCTGCAGATCTGGCAGGTGATGCAGGACTGCGTCAAGGCCGGCTGCCGCACCGAAGGCGTGATGCCTGGCGGACTCAAGGTCCGGCGTCGCGCCGCCGGCCTGTACCGGCAATTGAGCGAGCACCCCGAGGCGAACCTGCGCGATGCGCTGACGGTGCTCGACTGGGTCGACCTCTACGCCCTCGCCGTCAACGAGGAGAACGCTGCCGGCGGCCGCGTGGTGACCGCGCCGACCAATGGCGCGGCAGGCATTGTGCCGGCGCTGTTGCATTACTACGTCCGCTTCATTCCGGGGGCCAACGAGGAAGGCGTGGTCCGGTTTCTGCTGACGGCCGCGGCCATCGGCATCCTCTACAAGGAGAACGCCTCGATTTCCGGCGCCGAGGTGGGCTGCCAGGGCGAGGTCGGCGTCGCCTGCTCGATGGCCGCCGGTGCGCTGTGCGAAGTGCTGGGCGGCACGCCACGGCAGGTCGAGAACGCCGCCGAGATCGGCATGGAGCACAACCTCGGGCTGACCTGCGACCCGGTCGGCGGCCTGGTCCAGGTGCCGTGCATCGAGCGCAACGCCATGGGTTCGGTGAAGGCGATCAATGCCGCGCGCATGGCCCTGCGCGGCGATGGCACGCACTTCATTTCCCTGGACAAGGTGATCCGCACCATGCGCCAGACCGGGGCGGACATGAAAAGCAAGTACAAGGAGACCGCGCGGGGTGGCTTGGCGGTCAACATCATCGAGTGCTGAGGCCAGTCACTTCGCCTCTGGCCGCGCGCTGGCAGTCAGGCGGGCGACAAACCCGTATCATCGGTGAGCGGGCCGTCACGGCCACACGCAGCCGTCCCTTCACCAGGGCCCGCCCAGTAATGCCGAGGATCTAATGAGTAGCCGCGAAGAGCCGTCCACGCCGCAGAACAGCAATAAGGCCCGCAGCACGCTGGAATTCCCGGTGGTCGGCATCGGCGCGTCCGCCGGCGGCCTAGAGGCGCTGTTGACCTTCTTCGAGCAGATGCCGAACGACTGCGGCATGGCCTTCGTGGTGATCATGCACCTCTCACCCAAGCATGAGAGCAATGCCGACAAGATCCTGCAGAACGTCACCCGGATGCCGGTGCTGCAGGTCACCCAGCCGGTGCTGATCGAGCGCAACCACGTCTACGTGATTCCGCCGGCCATGGACCTGTCGATGAACGACGGCTACCTGCGCCTGCAGACCCCAGAGCGCCAGCTCGGCCCGCAGGTGGCCATTGACCTGTTCTTTCGCGCCCTGGCCGATGTGCACCACAACCATGCCGTGGGCATCGTCCTGTCCGGCAGTGGCGCGGATGGCTCGGTCGGCCTGTCGCGGATCAAGGAACAGGGCGGCATCACCCTGGCACAGACACCCGAGGACGCCGAGTACGACTCGATGCCGCGCAGCGCCATCGAGACCGGCATGGTCGACATCGTGCTGCCCGTGGCCGAGATGCCCCAACGCCTTGTGGAACTGGGGCGAAACCTGGAAGCCCTGCTTAGCCGCCAGGAGCCGATCCTCTCGGCCGCCGCCAGCGAGCAGGCTGACGCCAACCAGGGCGATGCCGAGGACGAGGATGCCCACGAGCAGTCGCGGCCGAACGAACGTGCGCTGCGTGAAATCCTCGCCGCGCTGCGCGCCCGGACCGGCCACGACTTTCGCCATTACAAGCAAGCCACGGTGCTGCGCCGGATCGAGCGGCGCCTGCAGGTCAATGCCTTGCGCGACATGCCGAGTTACGCGCGGCATCTGCAGGATCACCCCGAGGAAACCCCGGAACTGCTGGCCGACATGCTGATCGGGGTCACCAACTTCTTCCGTGACCGTGAAGCGTTCGAAGCACTGGAGCGCGATATCGTCCCCGCGATTTTCGAGCAGAAAGCGGGCTCGGACGACAAGCCGATCCGCGTCTGGTCCGCTGCGTGCTCGACCGGCGAGGAAGCGTATTCGCTGGGCATGCTGCTCAGCGAGCAGGCAGAGTTGCGCGGCACGCGTGGCGAAATTCAACTGCAGGTATTCGCCACCGACATCGACGACCGCGCGCTGGATACGGCCCGCGCCGGCCTCTATCCGGAGGCCATCGTCACTGACGTGCCGCCGTCGCGCCTGCGCCAGTTTTTTGCTAAGGAACAAAACCAGTTCCGCATGCAGAAAGAGTTGCGCGAGCGGATCCTCTTCGCCCGCCACAATATCCTGCGCGATCCGCCATTTTCGCGGCTGGACATGATCGCGTGCCGCAACCTGATGATCTACCTGGACAAGGACATCCAGATCGACGTGCTGCGCATGTTCCACTTCGCCCTCAACCCCGGCGGCTACCTGTTTCTCGGCAGTTCGGAAACCGCCGATGCCTGCAGCCAGCTGTTCACCGCGGTGGACAAGAAGAACCGCATCTACCGCGCCCGGGAAGTGAGCTCAGCGCTGCGCCGTGCACCGACGGGCCCCTTCCAGGGCTTTGCCCCGAGCATGCCACCCCGGTTGCCGTCGAGCGAGCCATCCAGGCGCAGCCGAAAGTTTTCCTATGCCGACGTCCACCAGCGCGCACTGGAGCAGTACGCACCACCCAGCGTGATCGTCAACCAGGAGGCCGAGATCGTGCACATGTCCGACCGTGCCGGCAGCTTCCTGCGCTACGTCGGTGGCGAGCCCTCGCTCAACCTGACCACCCTGGTTCATCCGCAGCTGCGCCTGGAGCTGCGCACCGCGCTCTACCAGGCGACCCACACCGGCAAAAGCGTCGAGGCGCGGCGCGTTCGGCTCGAGCGCGACGGCCGTGACTACTACGTGAACATGGTGGTCCGCCCGTTCCGCGACAACGAGGCCGGCAGCGATTACATGCTGGTGCTGTTCGACGAGGTCGAGGCCTGCATGGACAGCGGCGCGACCGATGATACCGACACCAAGGACAGCGTCCTGACCCAGCTCGAGGCCGAACTGCAGCAGACCAAGGAGCAGCTGCAGATCACCATGGAGCATTCGGAGACCTCCACCGAGGAACTGCGCGCATCCAATGAGGAGCTGCAGTCGATCAACGAGGAGCTGACCACGGTCAACTCCGAGCTCAAGGCCAAGGTCGACGAAACCAGCAAGATCAACGACGACCTGCAGAACCTGATCTCCTCGACCGACATCGCCACGGTCTTCGTCGACCGCAAGATGCGCATCAAATGGTTCACCCCGCGGGCCCGGGACATCTTCAACGTCATTGGTGCCGACGCCGGCCGCTCGCTGCTGGATATCACCCATCGCCTCGACTATCCGCAGCTGCTCGACGACGCGGCGACCGCATTCGAAGCGCTGCACCTGGTCGAGCGCGAGGTACACAACCGCGAAAACGACCACTGGTACCTGGCGCGCTTCCTGCCCTACCGGACCCTGGACGACCGCATCCAGGGCGCGGTGCTGACCTTTATCGACATCACCGACCGGCGCCATGCCGAACAGCAGCTGGAAGCCGGCCAGGCGCATCTTCGCCAGCTGGCGCAGAGCACCCGTGGTTACGCCATCATCACCTTCGATTGCGACCGCCTGATCACCACCTGGAACCGCGGCGCGCAAGAGATCTTCGGCTACACCGAGCAGGAGACCCTCGGCCGGAGCATCGACATGGTCTACACCGACGAGGACCGCCTGGCCGGCGTGCCCGAAGCCGAGCGGCAACGCGCCCTGGAACAGGGCCAGGCAGCGGACGAACGCTGGCACCTGAGGCGCGACGGCTCGCGCCGCTTCATCAGCGGCCTGGTCAATCCGCTGGTCAACCACGCCGGTGAGGTCACCGGCCTGGCCAAGATCGCCCGCGACCTCACCGAGGAGCGCCAGCAGAGCTCCGAGCAGCAAAGCGAGCTGGAAATGATCCAGGCCGCCAACGTGCAGAAGGACCAGTTCTTCGCCGTGCTCTCCCATGAACTCAAGCATCCGCTGAACCTGA
Organism: Stutzerimonas stutzeri; assembly: GCA_002339675.1. Taxonomy (GTDB): domain Bacteria; phylum Pseudomonadota; class Gammaproteobacteria; order Pseudomonadales; family Pseudomonadaceae; genus Stutzerimonas; species Stutzerimonas stutzeri_O. The sequence continues at coordinate 202,143 of DDKB01000013.1, read as the reverse complement.
TCCAGCTGAACACCGACCTGATTGGCCGCTCCCAGGTCGCCAAGCATGCGCCGAGCCTGCGCAAGGCGGCCCAGGCAATCCAGAACGCCGTGCGCAGCCAGTCGCGGATCATCGACGACCTGATGGACGTGTCGCGCATCCGCACCGGCAAGCTCAAGCTGCAGTTCGCCACCCTGCAGTACCAGGACGTGCTGCGCGGCATCGAAGCGGTGTTCGCGCCGCTGGCCCAGGCTGAAAACGTCACCTTCGAGGTGTACAAGCCCGAACAACCCCTTTACGTCCATGCCGACCCGACCCGCCTGGACCAGATCATCTGGAACCTGCTGAACAACGCCTGGAAGTTCACCCAGGGCGGCGAGCGCATTTGCGTGCAACTCGAACGCGAGGGCGAACTGGCCCGGCTCGACGTGATCGACAGCGGCGAAGGCATCTCCGCGGAGTTCCTGCCCAAGGTCTTCGACATGTTCGGCCAGGCGGAAATGCAGCATGCACAGCGCTCCAAGCATGGCCTGGGCATCGGCCTGGCGCTGGTCAAGCAGTTGGTCGAGGCCCACCACGGCCGCATCGAAGCCTTCTCCGAGGGCATCGGTCGCGGGGCGCGCTTCAGCGTCTGGCTGCCCGTGCACCTGCAGTCCGAACTGGAACTGAGCGAACTGGGCAACGACGCCGAACTCGGCGGCCTGGCCGGCGTGAGCATCCTGCTGGTCGATGACTCGCCGGACATCCTCGACACCATGTGCGAACTGCTGGAAAGCGAGGGCGCCCAGGTCATCACGGCAGGCGGTGGCGCCCAGGGCATCGAGCAGGCCGAGCAGGCGCGTTTCGATGTGATCGTCTCCGACATCGGCATGCCGGAGATCGACGGGCACAAGATGATGGCGGCGATACGCGCCAGCAGCACGAAAAACGCCGACACGCCCAGCATTGCCCTGACCGGCTACGGCACCCTGCGCGACGTGGAAAAAGCCAAGGCCGCAGGCTTCACCCTGCACCTGCGCAAACCCATCGACCTGCAGGCGCTGATCGACGCCGTCACCCAGGCGGTGAACTGAGCCCAGGCGCGCGACGGCTCGCGGCTCTTCACAGCAGTGAGCCCATGCACCGCACAGGGCTTCAACTGCGCGAGTTGTGTTTCGTAGGCGCGAGGGACGCCAAGTCCTTGCTCGCGAACCGCGCAGACGACGCCGCTTCGATACCTCGGCCGATCTCCGCTTCGCCAGCAAGCTGGCTCCAACAGAGCGCTGCTGCGCCGCAACGGCGATCAGCCTTCCTTGCCGATCCCGTACCCGCGCAGCTTGTTGGCCACGGTGGTGTGCGACACGCCAAGGCGTTTGCCCAGCAGCCGGCTGCTGGAATGGCGTTGATACAGCTCCTGCAGCACCGCCTTTTCGAAGCGGCCGACGATACTGTCCAGATCGCCGTCCAGCGAGAAGTCACCCAGCGGTTGCGGTGAGCCGTAGTCCGGCAGGCGGATGTGTTCGGGCTTGATCACCCCGCCCTCGCACAGCGAAACCGCCTGGAACAGCGTGTTTTCCAGCTGCCGCACGTTACCTGGCCAGTGATAGCCGGCCAGCCGCTCAAGCGCGGTCGGTGACAGGCTCGGCAAGGCGCAGCCGATCTGCCGGCTGGCCTGATCGAGGAAGTGCTGCACCAGCGAGGCATTCACGCAGCGGCGGTATGTGCAGCGAGAGGACGTTGAGCCGGTGATACAGGTCCTGGCGAAACTCGCCCTTGGCGCAGAGCTCGGACAGGTCCAGCTGCGTCGCACAGATCACCCGCACGTCGAGATACACCTCCTCGTCACTGCCCACGCGGCGGAAGCAGCCGTCCTGCAGGAAGCGCACGAGCTTGGCCTGCAAACGTGTGCTCATCTCGCCAACCCCATCGAGGAACAAGGTGCCGCCGGTGGTCAGCTCCAGCAGACCGAGCTTGCCTTCCGGGCGTGCCCCTTCAAAGGCGCCAGGGCCGTAGCCGAACAACTCGGTCTCGGCCATGGATTCCGGCAGCCCTGCACAATTGAGCGCCATGAATGGCGACTGCCCGCGCGGGCTAGACAGGTGACAGGCGCGCGCCAGCAGCTCCTTGCCGGTGCCGGTTTCGCCTTCGATCAGCAACGGCGCATCCAGCGGCGCCATGCGACGTGCTTCACGGACCACCGCCGCCATGACCTTCGAACTTTGGAAAATACTGTCGAAGCCGCGCAGCTCCTGCTTGCGCACGTTATAGATGCGCTCACCAACGCGGTCAGCACGGTGCAGCGTGAGCACAGCACCGGCCAGGGCCTCGCTGTCATCGTGTTCCGACTGCAAGGGGGCGATGTCGGCGAGGAACACATCACCCTTGATGGTGACGCGCAGGCCATTGATGCGCGCCTTGTTCGCTCGCACCAGCTCCGGCAGGTCGAAATCCTCGGCGTAGCGTGACAGGCTCATGCCCGGTACTTCATCCACACGCACCCCGAGCAGCTGTGCCGCCGCGCGATTGGCCGCCACGATGGCGCCGGCCATGTCGATGGACAGCACCGGAAACTCCAGCGCGCCGAGCAACGCATTGAGTTCCAGCGAATGCCGCTCGCTGGGCATCAGGCCGACCTTGCGTACCTCGAACACGCCTTGCAGCGCTTCGATCTTCGGCCGCAGCGCCTGCAGTTGCAGGTTCATCAGGTTCGGGCAATGCAGGTAGACCGCGTTGCCGTGCTCGCCGCCGACTTCGCCGCGGGCGACGTTGATGCCGTAGTCGACCAGCAGTTCGAGCATGTCGCGGAGAATGCCGATGCGGTTCTGGCAATGAATCTTGATACGCATGCAAGGGTGCCTTTGGGCTTGTTGTTATGAGCGGCGCCGGCTTTTCTGCGGATCGCCGTTGATTTTCGTAAAGGTTATTTGACATGCGCGACGTCGAGCAAGGCGATATTCGCCCAATCACGCCGTATCGTAATTATTTCGTTACAGGCAGGGGCATCTGGCCTCACCCTTAAAGCTGGCTGCGGCCTCGCCAAGGCACGGATGCCGCGGTCAGATGAGGCATCCATAACAACAAAGACTCAGGCGGCCGCCCCGCTCAGGAGGTCAGATGAAAGCCACTCAATACGTTGCCCGCGAACCGGATGCGCAAGGCCACATCCACTATCCGGACAGCGAACATGCGGTTTGGCAAACCCTGATTAAACGTCAGCTGAAACTGCTCGATGGCCGCGCCTGCCAGGAGTATCTGGACGGCATCGAACAGCTCGCACTGCCCCATGACCGCATCCCCCAGCTGGGCGAAATCAACCGCGTGCTGGATGCGACCACCGGCTGGCAGGTCGCCCGGGTGCCGGCGCTGATTCCCTTTCAAACCTTTTTCGAGTTGCTGGCGAGCAAGCGTTTCCCCGTCGCCACCTTTATCCGCACGCCGCAAGAGCTGGATTACCTGCAGGAACCGGACATCTTCCACGAGATCTTCGGCCACTGCCCGCTGCTGACCAACCCCTGGTTCGCCGAATTCACCCACACCTACGGCCAGCTCGGCCTCAAGGCGACCAAGGAAGAACGCGTCTACCTGGCGCGGCTGTACTGGATGACCATCGAGTTCGGCCTGGTGGAAACCTCCGCCGGACGGCGCATCTACGGCGGCGGCATTCTCTCCTCGCCCAAGGAAACGCTCTACAGCCTGTCCGACGAGCCCGAGCACCAGGCGTTCGACGTGGTGGAGGCGATGCGCACGCCCTATCGCATCGACATCCTGCAGCCGGTGTATTTCGTCCTTCCCGAGCTCAAGCGGCTGTTCGATGTGGCGCATGAAGACATCATGGCCCACGTCCGCACCGCTATGCAGCTGGGCCTGCGCCAGCCGAAGTTCCCACCGAAAGCGGCGTAGGGTGGAAGACTGCGAAGCATCTTCCACGCGTTGGTTTCGGCTTCGACGGTGTCACCCGGCGGCGCGGGTCGTTCCGACCCATTGGTGGATGAGCCTCTGGCGTCATCCACCCTACGTTGCCCAGGCAATGTGCCGGACCGAACCCGACGCGTGGACAAGCCTCCGGCGTTGTCCACCCTACGTTGCTTAACTCTCATCAACCCCATCACGTAGGGTGGGCTTTAGCCCACCGATCCAATCAACCAATCGATTACCACAAGGACCCAACCATGACCGCCCTCACCCAAGCGCATTGCGAAGCCTGCCGCGCCGACGCACCCAAGGTCTCCGATGACGAACTGGCCGAGCTGATCAAGCAGATTCCGGACTGGAACATCGAAACCCGCGACGGCCACATGGAGCTGGAGAAGGTTTTCCTGTTCAAGAACTTCCGCCATGCACTGGCCTTCACCAACGCCGTTGGCGAGATCGCCGAGGCCGAAGGTCATCATCCCGGCCTGCTCACCGAATGGGGCAAGGTCACTGTGACCTGGTGGAGCCACTCGATCAAAGGGCTGCACCGCAACGACTTCATCATGGCCGCGCGCACCGACGAGGTCGCGAAAAACGCCGAGGGACGCAAGTGAAGCAGTTCAGCGACGTCGCGCGGGTGCCTGGCGACCCGATTCTCGGTCTGCTCGACGCCTATCGCGCCGACCCGAACCCGGCCAAGCTCGACCTGGGTGTCGGCGTTTACAAGGATGCGCTGGGCCTGACACCGATCCCCAAGGCGGTGAAGCTGGCCGAGCAGCGATTGATCGACAGCGAGCAGACCAAGAGTTACATCGGCGGTCACGGCGATCCGCTGTTTGGCGAGCAGCTGCTGCAGCTGGTGCTCGGTGAGGGCTCGCCAGCGCTGGCCGAGCACCGCGCCGGCTGCACCCAGACACCGGGCGGCACCGGCGCCCTGCGGCTGGTCGGCGAGTTAATCGCCAAGTGCCTGCCGGGGCGCAGCCTCTGGCTCAGCGACCCGACCTGGCCGATCCATGAAACCCTGTTCGCCGCCGCCCGCTTGAAGGTCGAGCACTACCCCTACGTCGATGCGCAAAACCGCCTCGACGTGCCGGGCATGCTCGCCGCGCTGGAGCAGATTCCGTCGGGCGACGTGGTGCTCCTGCACGCCTGCTGCCACAACCCCACCGGTTACGACCTGAGCCAAGACGACTGGCGACAGGTGCTGGAAATCGTGCGTCGTCGCGAGCTGTTGCCGCTGTTCGATTTCGCCTATCAGGGCTTTGGCGACGGCCTGGATGAAGATGCCTGGGCCGTCCGCCTGTTTGTCGCGGCGTTGCCTGAAGTGCTGATCACCAGTTCCTGCTCGAAGAATTTCGGCCTGTACCGCGAACGCACCGGTGCGTTGATCGTGGTCGCCGCTGACGGCGAGTCGCTGATCGATGTGCGCAGCCAGTTCGCCTCGGTGGCGCGCAACCTCTGGTCGACACCACCCTCACACGGCGCGGCCGTGGTGGCGACGATTCTGGCCAACCCTGAGCTGCGACAGCTCTGGCAGCAGGAGGTCGCCGCCAAACGCGAGCGCATCGCCGGTTTGCGCCAGGGCCTGGTTGAGGCACTGGCACCGCATGGCTTGGCCGAGCGCTTTGCGCACATCGCCCAGCATCGCGGGATGTTCTCCTACACCGGCCTCACCGCCGAGCAGGTGCTGCGCCTTCGGCGTGACGATGCGGTGTATCTGGTGGAAAGCGGACGGGCCAATATCGCCGGGCTGGACGCTGCGCGACTCGATCAATTGGCGGCGGCGATCGCCCGCGTCATCGCCTGAGGTTCCGCAAGCGTCACGCAAGGGGCGGCCGCGCAGCCGGCCCTGCGTTTTTTCGGCTGGCGACCGCCACCGACACTGCGCCGCCGCGGTTGATCTCAGAAATAACCTGATCGGCCCGCCAACGGCGCCGAGCCTCTGCAGGAAGTGATCGGGCAGGGCACGCCGGAAGCGCACCCTCTCGAAGCGCGCGCCCATGCGGGGACCGCCTTGTCAGCTTTCGCGCCAGTGCAGCCATTCAAGGGCACCGCTGGGCTCGCATTTCGAGCCGGCCCTATCAAGCCAGTCGCTGGCCGCCCACCGAAAGCCAAAAATGGTTACTGGACCGTCAATCGTGCTCGCCACCACCGAACGGTGACACAACAGCATGCGGAACTCGGTTTAATGCATCGGGTCGTAGCATTTTGCCATCATCGCTTAAGTTTCTGACCTACTATGACGCTTGATCATTTTTGAGCGATGGCCGTCTGGTGACGAACGGACTCCAGCCCCAGCCAGACTAGCCGCTATCTTCAGCAACAGGTTTCGAGCGAGTTCGCCCATGATTCAAAGCAACACTGACGGTAACCCTGCCCCATCGGAGTACAGCTGCCATTCGGCCAGCGAACACGGCGCCTGCCCCAGCTGCGCCAGCGGCGAGCGGCTCGGCTTTCGCTTCAGCTACGCCTACCAACCGATCGTCGACATCAGCCGCCGCGAGATTTTCGCTCACGAAGCGCTCGTGCGGGGCGTCCAGGGCGAGCCCGCACCGAGCGTGCTGGCCCAGGTCACAGAGGAGAACCGCTTTCGCTTCGACCAGGCCTGCCGGGTCAAGGCGATCAAGACCGCATCGCGTCTGAACATGCAGAGCCGGCTGTCGATCAACTTCATGCCCAACGCCATCTACCGCCCCGAGCTGTGCATCCGCTCGACGCTGGAAGCCGCCCGCGCCCACGACTTTCCCATCGAGCGGATCATCTTCGAGACCGTCGAAGGCGAGCGGGTCAGCGATGCCAAATGGCTGACAGACGTGTTTCGCGAATACCAGCGCATCGGTTTTCTCACCGCCATCGACGATTTCGGTGCCGGTTTTGCCGGGCTCAACCTGCTTGCCGATTTCCAGCCGGACATCATCAAGCTGGACATGGACCTGATCCGCGGCATCGACCAGAGCCGTGCCCGCCAGGCCATCGTCCGCGGCACCGTGGCGATGTGCGCCGAGCTGGGCATCCAGGTGATTGCAGAGGGCGTGGAAACCGCCGACGAAAGCAGCGCCCTGCAGGACCTGGGCATCCACCTGCTGCAGGGCTATCTGTTCAGCAAACCGCTGTTCGAGGCCTGCAGCCAGGCCGACGCCCTTCCCTGGCCCGCAGACCGGCCGCGCTGATCGCGGCTCAGCCGGCCTTCAACAGTTTGAGCAGCTCGCGCGCCGCCTCTTCCGAGGACGCCGGGTTCTGGCCTGTGACGAGCAGGCCATCGACCCGCACATAGGACGACCAGTCCGGCCCCTTGCTGTAGTCGCCGCCAATCTCCTTGAGCTTGTCTTCCAACAGGAAGGGCACCACCTCGGTGAGCTGCACGCCCTCCTCCTCGGTGTTGGTGAAACCGGTCACCTGCTTGCCCTTGACCAGGTATTCGCCGTCCACGCCGCGCACCTGCACCAGCGCCGCCGGCGCATGGCAGACCGCCGCCACCGGCTTGCGTGCCTGGATGAAGGCTTCAATCAGGGCAATAGACGTCGCATTGCCGGTCAGGTCCCACAGCGGGCCGTGACCGCCGGGGTAGAACACCGCATCGAAGTCCGCTGCCGATACCTCGTCCAGCTTGTGGGTGTTGGCCAGCAGCGCCTGGGACTCGGCGTCGTTCTTGAAGCGCTTAGTCATCTCGGTCTGGGCATCCGGCGCATCACTTTTCGGGTCCAGCGGCGGCTGCCCGCCCTTGGGCGAGGCGAGCACGATCTCGGCGCCGGCATCCTTGAATACGTAATAAGGCGCGGCGAATTCTTCGAGCCAGAAGCCGGTGGGTTTGCCGGTGTCGCCGAGTTTGTCGTGGGATGTGAGGACGATGAGGATTTTCATGGAGTCTCCTGTGGTCGGGTGGCCCGGGGATTGGCGGGCCTTGGTTTATCTGGACCGTGGGAGGGGGGAATCGGTCAATTGGCATTGGCGGCGGCCAAAGCCGTGACGCCGGTGACTGCTACGTTCGGTGCACAGACGATCATTGAGTGAACTTCATTTGGGCCGCCGTTCTGGGGCGGAAGTCTTCGAGATTGATGGCCGCGCCATTTTTGGAGTGGATTTGAGCATTGGTTTCGCCCTGCTGGACGAGTCACTTTTTCTTGCATGGCCAAGAAAAAGTAACCAAAAAGAAGGCCACCCCTGCATCCGGGTTTTGCTTCGCAAAACTTCCCTCGCTCCGGTGCTGCTCCGGGGGCCGGCGCGAAGGGACATCCATGTCCCATCGCGCCTCGCTCGGCATCCATGCCTCGCGTCCCCCTGCGCAGCACCTACGCTCGGCCTCCTGAAGGGGACTCGGGACCGAGTCGTCTGGACATTATTGAACAGCGACTGCAATAAAGCGCTTCAATCTTCGGCAGGCTTCTTAGAGTGGAAAACTGCAAAGAATTTTCCATCGCGATCGACGTAGCGACTGGTCTCGAACGTTGCACTCAAAATCGGTGGGTAAGCTTCTCGTTACCCACCCTACAGAAGAACTCGACAAAGGCGTCATTGCACGGCCCAACAGACACCACCGAATCGCCCCGTTCAGGAGGCCGAGCGCAGGTGGCGTGTAAGGGGTTGAGCGGCATGGATGCCGCGAGAGCCGCGATGGGCCATGGATGGCCCTTCGCGGCGGGCCCCTGGAACGTCGCCGGAGCGAGGGAACCCCGGCGCAGCCGGGGCCGGATGCAGGGGCAAGCGTTTTTGGTTACTTTTCCGCGTTTGGAAAAAGTGACTCGCCCAGCAGGGCGAAACCAATGCCTATAACAACCCAACCAATCGGCTAACCACGCGAGCCCGCAGCACAAAGCCTCACAGCAGGAACTCTGTATTCCAAGCCCCTACGGCAATGCAAACTCGTTAAAACTCAAAAAGGGCGCCGAAGCGCCCTTATTTTCATCAACCCCGGATCAGATCCGAAAACTCCCCACCAACTGCTTCAACCGCGCCGCCTGCTGTTCCAGATCGCCACAAGCCCGCAACGTGGACTGCAGGTTCTCGACGCCCTCCTGGTTCAGCGTATTGATCTCGGTGATATCCATGTTCAACGACTCGATCACCGACGTCTGCTCTTCGGTCGCGGTGGCCACCGACTGGTTCATCGCATCGATCTCGCCAATGATCTGGGTCACGCTGCCGAGGCGCTCGCCGGCCTGGTTGGCGATGCCGACGCTGGCTTCGCTCTGGCGCTGGCTCTCGGTCATGGTGGTCACCGAGTCACGGGCGCCGACCTGCAGCTTCTCGATCATGCCGTGAATTTCCTGCGCCGAGGTCTGGGTGCGATGCGCCAGGCTGCGCACTTCGTCGGCGACCACCGCGAAACCACGTCCGGCTTCACCGGCGCGCGCCGCTTCGATGGCAGCGTTGAGCGCCAACAGGTTGGTCTGCTCGGAGATGCCCTTGATGACGTCGAGGATCTGGCCGATGCCGACGGTCTGGCTGTTCAGCGCCTCGATCTGCGTGCAGGACGCGCTGATGTTATTCGACAGCTGGCGCATGGCCTCGATGTTCTGCTCGACCACCTTGCGCCCGCCTTCGGCCTGGTGACTGGCACCGCTGGCTTGCTGCGAAGCATCGGCCGCGTTGCGGGCGATTTCCTGGGCGGCGGCGCCGAGCTGGTTGATTGCCGCGGCGACGCTGTTGGTGCGGCTGGCCTGCTCGTCGGAGTTGAGCATCGAGGAGTTTGAAGCGGCCAGTACACGTTGCGCCACTTCATTGACCTGCTCGGTAGCCGAGGCCACGTCGCGAATCGAGCCGTGGATACGCTCGACGAAGCGGTTGAAGGCCAGCGCCAGCGTGCCGAACTCGTCCTGCGATTGCACGGTCAGGCGGCGGGACAGGTCGCCCTCGCCTTCGGCGATATTGCTCATCGCGCGGCCCATGTCGGTCAGCGGCCGCATCAACACGCGAATCAGCATGCCCAGCAGGACGAGAATGAACACCACCGCCACCACCGTGGCCACGAAGGCCGAGGTCCGGAAGCTGGACAGCGCCGCGTAGGCCTTGGCCTTGTCCACCGAGATGCCCACGTACCAGGTCACCGACGGCAGCCCCGACACCGGACTGAAACTGAGGATGCGCGGCTGGCCGTCGAGCTCGGCCTCGGTGAAGCCGCTGGTCAGCGACGGCGTGTTATTCGGATAGAGCTCGGCCAGTATCTTCATGACCTTGGTCTTGTCCGGGTGGACCAGCACCTTGCCGTCGCCGCTGACGAGAAATGCATAGCCCATGCCGTCGAAGTTCAGCGCATTGATGATGTCCACCAGCACCTTGAGGCTGAGGTCGCCACCGACCACGCCGAGGTTCTCGCCGCCGGCCTTGGCCGGGGTCGCGGCGGTGATGATCAGCTCGTTGGTGGCCGCGTCCTGGTAAGGCTCGGTCAGGGTGGTTTTGCCCGCGCTGACGGCGTCCTTGTACCAGGGGCGCTGACGCGGATCGTAACCGGCCGGCAGTTCGAAGCGCGGATAGACGATGAACTCGCCGTCGCTGCGCCCCAGGTAGGTAAAGGCAAAGGTCGAGCTGAGTGCCGGCTGCTTGACCAGCGCCTCGACCGCCTCGCCGGAACTGTCACGGGCGATGGTCTGGGCAGTATTTTCCAGCAGCACCAGGCGGCCCGACAGCCAGTTCTGGATGTTGTGCGCGGTGACCTTGCCCATCTCGTCCAGGTAGCTTTCCAGCTTGGCCTGGATGGCGTTGCGCTGCAGGTAATCGTTGTAGAGGGTGAACAGGGCGAAGGTCGCAATCACGACGAGTGATGCGGCCAGCAGGATCTTGTGGCTGAATTTCAGACGGCTGGGCATGGTCGCGGGTCCGGGGATTGATCTGTGTCAATACGAAGCTCCCTCTACTTTCCATGCGTCCCTGCGCTAAACGGTGTATCGGCTCTGCAACAGAGAGCTTGAGAGCGCCTTTGGTCGGCTCGCTGCGCCACAGGTGCCGTCCCGCCCGGGACGGCAGGATACGAACACATACGCAAACGGCACTCCCGTTGCCGGAAGTGCCGTTTGCGTCAGCCATATCGCTGAGGATCTACGCTCAGGCGCTGCGCCCGGCCAGCGCCGGCCAGACCCGCGGCCGCAGCCCCTCGCCGAGGATGGTCAGCGCGCCGATGGCGCCGGCGACCCAGTACCAGCGCACCAGCGGGTCGAAGCCCAGCCAGCCGAGGGCATGCAGGAACACCATGGTGATCAGCACCGGGCAGACGTAGCGCACCATGAACAGCCACAGCGCGTAGCCCAGCGGCGGCAGGTCCAGCTCGTCACGCATGATCTCGCTGCGCAGCACGTAGCCGGCAAAGACCACGAGGAAAATCCCACCCAGCGGCATCATCCAGCGCGAGGTCAGGTAGTCCAGCCAGTCGAAGAAGTTCTTGCCCAGCGGCGTCCAGCCGGCCATCAGGTTGAACGAGAGCATTGCCAGCAGGCTGATCACCAGCAGCACCGCGCCGGCGCCCATGGCAGCCTTCAGCCGGCTGATGCCGTGCTTCTCGTTCAGATAGGCCACGGTGGCCTCGATCATTGAGATCGCCGAGGTCAGCGCGGCGATCGAGACCATGGCGAAGAACAGCACGCCGAACAGCGTGCCGAACGGCATCTGCTGGAAGGCCAGCGGCAGGCTCATGAAGATCAGCCCCGGCCCGGCGGTCGGGTCCATGCCGTTGGCAAAGATGATCGGGAAGATCGCCAGGCCCGCCAGCAGCGCCACCGCCGTATCGGCAATCGCGACCATGAAGGTGGTCCGGGCGATGGACTGGCCGTCGGGAATATAGGAGCCGTAGGTGAGGATCGCGCCGGAGGCCAGGCTGAGGGTGAAGAAGGCGTGGCCCAGGGCGGCCAGCAGCGCCTCGCCAGTCAGCTTGGAGGTGTCGAAGCTGAACAGGAAGGCGAAGCCCGCATCGAAGCCGCCGCTGGTGAAGGCGTAGCCAACCAGGATCAGCAGCATCACCGCGAGGCCCGGCATCATCCAGCGCACCGCGCTTTCGATGCCCTGCTGCACGCCCTTGGCGACGATCCACAGGGTCAGCAACGCCACCAGCACGCTCCAGCCGCCGAGCTGCCAGGGGTTGGCGTTATGCGCCTCGAAGACCTTCGCCAGGTCGTCCACCGAGCCGGCGGCAAGCGAGCCGTCCAGCATCTTGACCGTGTAGGCGAACGCCCAGCCGGCCACCACCACGTAAAAGCAGAGGATCAGGAATCCGGCCGCCATGGCCATGCCGCCGACGCCCTTCCAGATCGGGCTGCTGCCGTTTTCACGCACGGCGCGGCCGATGGCGTCGATGGGGCTGCCGCGGCCGCGCCGGCCGATGGCGATCTCGGTCATCATCACTGGAATACCGATGGCCAGGATGCAGGCCAGGTACATCAGCACGAAGGCGCCGCCGCCGTACTGCCCGGTGATGTAGGGGAATTTCCAGATATTGCCCAGGCCGACGGCCGAACCGGTCGCGGCGAGGATGAAACCCCAGCGGGAAAGCCAGAGGTTCTTGGGTGCTTCACGGGTCATGCGTCACCTGTTTGTTGTTATCTGTGACGGAAATCGAACCCATCGCGCTCGTGACGCGACGGAGTGGCAAGGCGGATCGACCGTTGTTTCATTGAGCGTCGGGCTGCACCTCCGGAGCGGCTTGGCTGAAAGCGTCCAGGGAGGCGCACTGCTCGGTCATCTGCAGGATGCGTGGGTACACGCTGAGGTCACAGGCAAAACGGCGCGCATTGTATACCTGTGGCACCAGGCATGCCTCCAGGTAACCCGGCCGCTTACCCAGCGACAGCCTGCCATCGAAGGCCGCCAGGCCCTGCTCCACGCTGGCAAGACCGGTGTGGATCCAGTGCTGAATCCACTGCTGTTTCGCCTCGTCGGCAATACCCAGCGGACCGCTGAGGTACTGCAGCACGCGCAGGTTGTTCAGCGGATGCAGGTCGCAGGCGATGTGCATCGCCAGGGCACGCACCCGGGCACGATCGGCCGGGTCGGCCGGCAACAGCGGCGGCAGCGGGAACACCTCTTCCAGGTACTCGAGGATCGCCAGCGACTGGCTGATGCGCTCGTCACCGTCGACCAGCAGGGGCACCAGCTCCTGCGGATTGAGTGCCTTGTAGTCAGCCGAGTGCTGCTGACCACCATCCTTGACCAGGTGCACCGGCAGGTTCTCGAAAGCCAGGCCCTTGAGGTTCAGCGCGATGCGTACCCGGTAGGCGGCACTGGAGCGCCAGTAGCCGTAGAGCTTGAGCGTTGGCGAGCGTGAGGCTGCCTGGATCTCGGTATCGTTCATGAAACTCCCTGCTATGACCTGTGATGATGCTGTGTCCTGCCCGAGGGCCGGCCGCACCCTCGCTGTCGCGGGCCGGCGTCACCATCTCAAACCAGCCGGACGGAGGCGACAAGCGGGATTCGACGAACCTCGAGCCGCCCGGCCCGCCTGCCTTGGAAGCTTTTCTTTACGGGGCGCCAAATCAAGCACGCTCGCCCTTCTTCGCCACCGCAGCGTAACGGAAACCTGACAGGCCACTGCGGCAACCTGCCGCAGCGCGCCTCGATAGGCTCAGATCAGCCCGCTCAGGTTGAGAAACACCAGCACGATCGCCAGCGGTGTACCAAAACGCAGCAGCAGCCACCAGGCGCGGAACAGGCCGGGATGGCCGATCCCGATCGCCTCGCGCACGGTCTGCGCCTTCATCACCCAGCCGGTGAACAACACCGTGGCGAGCCCCCCTAGCGGCATCAGCCAGTTGGTGGTGAGGTAGTCGAGGCTGTCGAAGAAGGTCTTGCCGAACAGCTGGTAGTCGGCCCAGTGATTGAACGAGAAGACGCTGCCCAGGCTCAGCACCCAGAGCACGGCGCCGCTGACCAGCACCGCTTTGAGACGGCTCATGCCGAAGCGTTCGGTCATCCAGGCGATGCTCGGCTCACTCAGCGAAATCGCCGAGGTCAGGGCGGCGATCACCAGCATGATGAAGAACAGCCCACCCACCACCTGGCCCAGCGGCATCTGGCCGAAGGCGATCGGCAGGGTGACGAAGATCAGCCCCGGCCCGGCGCCCGGCTCCAGCCCGTTGCCGAACACCAGCGGGAAGATCGCCAAGCCGGCCAGCAGTGCCACCGCCGTGTCGGCCAGCGCCACCAGGATCGACGTCTTGGCAATCGAGGTGCCTTCAGGCAGGTAGGAGCCATAGACCATCATCGCGCCGCAGCCAAGGCTGAGGGTGAAGAAGGCATGGCCCAAGGCGATCAGCACGCTGGTGGCGGTCAGCTTGGAGAAGTCCGGCACGAAGAGGAATTCCACCCCACGGGCGAACTCGCCGTTCACCGCGGCGTAGCCGACCAGTATCAGCAACAGCACGAACAGCCCGGGCATCAGGAAACGCAGCGACTTTTCCAGCCCGCCACTGACACCGAGACCAACAATCAGCAAGGTCGCCGCGAGCACCAGACTGCCGTAGCCAATCAATTGCAGCGGGTTGGCCAACATGGCGTTGAACATCGCCCCGCTGCCGTCGCCCGTGACGCCGTTGAAGCTGCCGCTGAAACTGGCCGGCACGTAGGCCAGCGCCCATCCGGCCACGACCAGATAGAAACTCAGAATCAGAAAGCCGGTCAGCCCGCCGAGCCAGCCGGCGACCCGCCAGCGGCTGCTGGCGCCTGCTTCGCGGGCAAGACGTGCGACCGCGCCATCGGGGTTCTGCCGACCGCGCCGACCAATCATCACCTCGGCCATCAGCAGGGGAATGCCGATCGCCACGATGCAGGCGAGGTACACCAGTACGAAGGCGCCACCGCCGTTCTGCCCGGTGATGTACGGGAATTTCCAGATATTGCCCAGGCCGACCGCCGAGCCAGTGGCGGCGAGAAAGAACACCCAGCGCGAGGACCAGAGGCCACGCGCCGCGCTTTGCTGAGTACGAACGGAGGCACCACCGAGCGTACCGGCGGCGAGGCTGCTTTTGTCAGTCATTGCGGATTCCTGCTTGTTGTTTTTGTCAGGGCTGTACAACGGAAACGCCACTGGGAACCGGGACCGCGCGCCGTGCACGCCGGGCAAGCGCGAATGCCTGTTGGCGATGCCAGGCTGCTTGGCTTGTCGCTTCCCTCAATGGCTCGGCAGTACGGCTGGCTGCCGATAGAAACCGGGCGGCACGAGGCCGCCCGGGAAATTCGCTAGGCCTGCAGGCGCTGCTGGCCAGGCTGTGCAGCGTGCTCGCCGGCGTGCAGGCGCTCCTGCGCCAGGCGATCGGCAACCACCGAGGTCGGCTCGCCACTGGCGGCGGCACGATTGAAGATCTCACGCAGGGTGTCGCCGATGCCTTTGACATGCGCATCGATCTGCGCCGCGCTGCCGCCGACGCGCTGGTAGTAGACGTCAATGATGCCGCCGGCATTGATCGCGTAGTCCGGCGCATAGAGGTGATTGCGACGCTGCAGCTCGACGCCGATTTCCGGGCTCGCCAGCTGATTGTTCGCGGCGCCGGCGATCACCGGGGCACGCAGGGTTTGCAGGCTCTCGGCATTGAGAATGCCGCCCATGGCGCAGGGGGCGAAGACGTCCACGTCCAGGCCGACGATGTCGTGCGGGCGCACGGCATGGGCACCGAGTTCGGTCACCGCTTGCTGCACATTGGCATCGAAGATATCGCAGACCCACAGCTCGGCACCGGCCGCCTTGAGGTGGCGGGCCAGGCCCATGCCGACATGCCCGACCCCCTGGATGGCGACCTTCAGGCCGGCCAGATCATCCCGGCCGAGGCGCTGGCGCACGGCTTCACGCAAACCGACGAAGACGCCGAGCGCGGTGGACGGCGACGGGTCACCGCTGGCGATGCTGCCGTCCAGGGTAGTGCGTGGCGTGGCGCCGATGACATGCCGGGTGCGCTGGGCGAAGGCCTGCATTTCCGGCTCGCCGGTGCCCGAATCCGCCGCCGTGATGTAGCGCCCGCCGAGGCTGTCGACGAAATCGCCCATGGCGTGCAGCAGCGCCGGGCTCTTGCCGGTATGCGGATCGCAGATGATCACCGCTTTGCCGCCACCGAGCTTGAGCCCGGCCAGCGAGGACTTCAGGGTCATGCCGCGTGACAGACGCAGCACGTCACGCACGGCATCGTCGTCGCTGGCGTAAGGGAACATCCGGCAGCCACCCAGCGCCGGGCCGAGCGTGGTGTCGTGGATGGCGATAATGGCGCGCAGCCCCGAGGGCTTGTCGTGGCAAAAGACAACCTGTTCGTGGTGATCGAAATCGGGATGGGTGAAAACGGACATTGCGGATTCCTCTTTGTTGTTCTGTGCGAGCCCGTGATTCCAGGCTCCTTCAAAATGTTCGGTGCGGCGTATCCGGTGCACTTCGCGGTGCGTTTCCGACGCTTACGCCATATCAACGGTGGGCTGAAGCCCACCCTACGAGCGCGTCGTCAACGCCGCGGGCGGCGCTGTAGGGCGGGCTTTAGCCCACCGAAACCCCGGTACCTCGCAGATGGGCTGAAGCGGAACACCGCCCGGCCCACCCTGAGGCGCTGTAGGAGCGGGCTCTGCCCGCGACCGCGTCAGCGCCACCCTGATCGCAGGCAGAGCCGGCTCCTACCTCGCTCGAGCCGGCCTCACGCCGCCGGCTCGAACAGCCGCACGGTCTGCACCTCGTCGCCGCGGTTCAATTGCTCCTTGAGCAGCTTCTCCTGCTGGCGCGCCTTGGCGATGGCGCGCTCCTTCACCGGGCCGTAGCCGCGGATCAGCTCCGGCAGCGCTGCGATGGCGACCGCCGTGCGGTAGTTGCTGGGCTTGAGTTGCGCCAGGAGCTGATCGAGATTGCGCTCGTACTCGCTGATCAGTTCGCGCTCGACACGGCGGTCATGGCCGTAGCCGAACACGTCCAGCGGTGTGCCACGCAGGAACTTCAGCTTGGCCAGCACGTGGAAGGCGTTCAGCACCCAGGGGCCGAGTTCGCGCTTGCGCGGCTCGCCGGTGGTCTTGTCGCGATTGGCCAACCAGGCCGGCGCCAGGTGGAACTGCAGCTTGTAGTCGCCTTCGAACTGCGCTTCGAGCTGCTGGCGGAACTCCGGCTCGCTGTACAGCCGCGCCACCTCGTACTCGTCCTTGTAAGCGAGCAATTTGAAGTAATAACGCGCCACGGCTTTGGACAGCGCCAGGTCATCGGCGGTATCCACCGCGCGAACCCGCTCAACCATGGCGCGGTAGCGCTTGGCATAGGCCGCGTTCTGGTACTTGGTCAGGAAGTCCACGCGCCACTCGACGATTTCTTCCAGGGTCTGACAGATGGGTTCCGCCATCTCGGCCGGGCGCGCCAGCTTCTCCACTGCATCACGCTCGAGCACCGCGCGGCGACCCCAGCGGAAGGCCTGCAAATTGAGCTCGGTGGCCACGCCGTTGATGCTGATGGCCTTTTCGATGGCTTCGGCGGACAGCGGCAACAGCCCCTGCTGATAGGCAAAGCCGAGCAGAAAGAGGTTGGTGGCAATGCTGTCGCCCAGCAGGCGGGTCGCCAGCCGCGTGGCGTCGATGAAATGAGTCTTCTCGGCACCCACCGCGTCGACCAGCGCTTCGCGCATGGCCTTGCCCGGCACCTGGGCATCCGGGTTGCGGGTGAACTCGGCGGTTGCCGATTCGTGACTGTTGACCACCGCATGGCTGATCTGATCATTGAGGCGGGTCAGCGAGTCATCGCCCGCCGCCACCACCAGGTCGCAGCCGAGCAGCAGATCGGTTTCACCGGCAGCGATGCGCACGGCGTAGATATCGTCCTGCTTGGCGGCGATGCGGATGTGCGTCACCACCGGGCCGAACTTCTGCGCCAGCCCGGCCTGATCGAGCACGGTGCAGCCCTTGCCTTCCAGATGCGCGGCCATGCCCAGCAGCGCACCAAGGGTGGTTACGCCACTGCCGCCGACGCCGGGCACCAGCACGTTCCAAGGCCGATCCAGCGCCGGGCGCTGCGGCTCGGGCAGTGTCGCCGCCTCGATACCACCCGCCACCGCCTCGGGCTTGCGCAGCCCGCCGCCATGTACGGTGACAAAGCTCGGGCAGAAGCCCTCGACGCAGGAGAAATCCTTGTTGCAGGCGTTCTGGTCGATCTCGCGCTTGCGCCCCAGTTCGGTTTCCAGCGGCATCACCGCCAGGCAGTTGGACTTCTCGCCGCAGTCGCCGCAGCCCTCGCACACGGCCGGATTGATGAAGGCGCGCTTGGCCGGGTCTTCCAGCTTGCCGCGCTTGCGCCGACGGCGCTTTTCGGTGGCGCAGGTCTGGTCATAGATGATCACCGACACGCCCTTGAACTCGCGAAGCTCGCGCTGGATGGCGTCCAGATCGCGGCGATGGTGGAAGCTGGTGATCGGCGCAAAGGTCTCGCGGGTCGGGTACTTGTCCGGCTCGTCGCTGACCAGGGCGATGCGTTTGACGCCTTCGTCGGCGATCTGCCGGCTGAGCTGATCGACGCGCAGCTCGCCATCGATGGGCTGGCCACCGGTCATGGCCACGGCATCGTTGTAGAGAATCTTGAAGGTGATGTTGACGCCAGCGGCCACCGCGGCGCGCACGGCCAGGCTGCCGGAGTGGAAATAGGTGCCGTCGCCGAGGTTCTGGAACATGTGCGGCGTGTCGGTGAACGGCGCCTGGCCGATCCAGTTGACGCCCTCCCCGCCCATCTGGGTAAAGGTCTCGGTGCGCCGGTCCATCCACTGCACCATGTAGTGACAGCCGATGCCGGCCGAAGCGCGGCTGCCCTCGGGCACCTTGGTCGAGGTGTTATGGGGGCAACCGGAGCAGTAATGCGGGGTACGCACGGTGTCGTAGCTGCGCGCGCCCAGCGCCTTTTCCTTGGCGGCGAGAAAGGCCAAGCGCGCCTGGATGCTGTCGCTGGTGTAGATCGGCGCGAGGCGCTTGGCGATCACCCGGGCGATCATCGCCGGGGTCAGCTCGCTGAGGTTCGGCAGCAGCGAGGTGCCGTGCTCGTCGAACTCGCCGACCACCCGTGGGCGCTTGTCCAGCGGCCAGTTGTAGAGCTGGCCGGTGAGCTGGTCTTCGAGGATGCTGCGCTTTTCCTCGACCACCAGGATCTCATCCAGGCCCTGTGCGAACTCATGCACCGAGACCGGTTCCAGCGGCCAGCTCATGCCGACCTTGAGTACGCGCAGGCCGACCGAGGCGCACAGCGCTTCGTCCAGACCGAGATCGTCCAGCGCCTGGCGCACGTCGAGATAGGACTTGCCGGTGGTGATAATTCCCAGGCGCGGGTTCGGCGAGTCGAGCATCACCTGGTTGAGGTTGTTGGCGCGGGCAAACGCGCGTGCGGCGTAGATCTTGTAGAGGTTGAGGCGTTTTTCCTGCGCCAGCGGCGGGTCCGGCCAGCGAATGTGCACGCCGTCTTCAGGCAGTTCGAAGTCATCGGGGATGCGCGTCTTCACCCGCAGCGGATCAACTTCCACCACGGCGGAGGAATCGACGTTTTCGGCGATGGTCTTGAGCGCCACCCAGCAGCCGGAATAGCGCGACAGCTCCCAGCCGATGATGCCGTAGTCGAGAATTTCCTGAACGTTGGCAGGGTTCAGCACCGGGATCGAGGCGGCAATGAAGGCGTGCTCGCTCTGGTGCGGCAGCGTCGAGGACTTGCAGCCGTGGTCGTCACCGGCCAGCAGCAGCACACCGCCATGGGGCGAAACGCCCGCCGCGTTGCCGTGTTTGAAGACGTCGCCGGAGCGGTCGACGCCTGGGCCCTTGCCGTACCACATGGCAAACACGCCGTCGTATTTGGCGCCGGGAAACAGGTTGGTCTGCTGGCTGCCCCACACCGCCGTCGCCGCCAGTTCCTCGTTGAGGCCCGGCTGGAAATGGATGGCGTTCTGCTTGAGGAAATCGCGCGCGTCCCAGAGGCTCTTGTCCAGCATGCCCAATGGCGAGCCGCGGTAGCCGGAGATGAAGCAACCGGTATTCAGGTTCTGAGCCTGGTCGCGCTGATGCTGCAGCATGGGCAGGCGGGTCAGCGCCTGGGTGCCGGTGAGGTACAGATGCCCGGTTGCGAGCCGGTACTTGTCATCCAGGCGGATCTCGGCCAGTGACATGTGGCGCTCCTGTTTGTTGTTATCGGAGTCGGGGACCTGTTTACAAGTCCCGCCTAATCAAGACATGGGCAGCCGCACGGAAGCCGTCCCACGTCGGCAATCGGCAGGGGATCACCCCACCGTTGCGCGTTGGATAAAAGTCTGGCCGTGACGAGGAGAGATTTTCTTTCTACTTTTGCGGTGTAAGCGCGTTCGCGTGCATGATCCATCCACTAACAACAACAAGACAGGCACAACCATGCAGACCCCGCTGAGCAGCATCGACCGCAAGATTTTGCTGCTGCTGCAACACAACGCCGATCTCTCCGCGGCGGAGATCGCCGAGAAGGTCGAGTTGTCGCAGTCGCCGTGCTGGCGGCGCATCCACCGCATGCAGGAAGACGGGCTGATCGAACGCAAGGTCGCCCTGCTCAATCCCAAGAAGCTCGGGCTGAACATGACGGTGTTCGTCAACATCAAGCTGTCCGCCCACGGGCGCAGCAATTTGGACGAGTTCGAGCGCGCCGTGGTGGGTTATCCCGAAGTGCTGGAATGCCACACCATGGCCGGCGAATCGGACTACCTGCTCAAAGTGGTGGCCAAGGACATCGACAGCTACGAACGCTTCCTGCGCGATCAGCTGTTGCAGCGCCCCCACGTGCAGGAGGCGCACTCACATATCGCCATGAGTGAGGTGAAACGCACCACCGAGCTGCCGCTGGATTAGCAACGGGCCGGGGCGAATGCCGGCTCAGGGGCTGGCCGGCGTCTTGTCGATCAGGTGCAGCAGGCGCTTGACCGTCTCGCCGAGCGGGCCGGAATTGTCCAGCAACAGCGCCTTCTCCTGCGCCGCTGCCGAGCGAAACTGCTCGTTGCGCGCCAGGCGTGCCTCGATCTCGGCCAGCGGCTCACGCCCGCGCGCCAGTAACCGCTCGCGCAACACCGGCAGCGCCACCGTAAGCAACACGGCCTGTAGCTGCGGATAGCGTTTACGCGCTTCGCTCAGATAACCCCGTGAGCCGTTGACCAGCACATCATCCCCCGCCGCCAGCCAGTCATCGATCTGCCGTGGGATGCCGTAATGCAGGCCGTTGGCCTGCCAGTCCAGGGCGAAGGCGTCACCGCGGCGCAACTGCTCGAACTCCGCCACGCTCACGGCCTGGGCCTCCTCGCCGATCGCCTCGGCAGAACGGGTGATGACACGCCGTGCGATCCGGCAACCACGCGCCTGCAGCGGTGCGCGAGCAGCCTCCAGCAGGCTGTCCTTGCCCGCACCGGAAGGGCCCATCAAATAGAACAGGCGGCCCGTCATCGCGTCGCTCCGGCCGTTGGAACCCCGAGCGTTCAAAGAAGCGGTGTTCATGGAAGCTCCGGGATGCCCGTGACCGGGTCGCCGGTTTTCAGTCCGTGTTGCTGGAACCAGCCCTGATTGACCTCCAGCGCATAACGCACCGGTTCGCTCGAGCAACGGATGGTCCGGTCCAGCGGCGTCAGGTCGATGACATCGACGATGCGGCCGGTTTCATCCATGAAGGCCGCGGACAGCGGCAACGGTGTGTCCTTCATCCACAGGCAATGGCGGCGCACTTCATCGAAGCGAAACAGCATGCCGTGATCGGCGGCCAGCTCGGTGCGCTCCATCAGGCCGCGTTCGCGCTCGGCCGGGGACCGGGCGTATTCCGCGCGCAGCGAAACCTCGCCGACGCGCAGGTCGAGCGGCGCGGGTCCACTGGCATGGGTCAGGCCACTGAGGCCGGCGAGAGACAGCAGCAACGCGGTACGCATGGGCAGGCTCGCAACGAGAGGGTGACGCAGCATAGCAAGGACTGGCGGCTACGCCTCCTCAGCGGGTGACTCCAGCGGCATGTGCTCACTGTCGCCATAGCGCTTCTGGCAGCGCTCGCAATAAAAAGCGCGGCGCTTGCTGCGCCCGAGCGCTTTGGCTTTGACGAAGGGGACCTTGCAGCGCGGGCAAATCGTTTTGGTATGCGCCAGCCAATGCGCCTTGAGCGTGCCCTCGCGCTTCCACTGCAGGAACTCGAAACTGTAGGTGCGCACCTCGCGTGTCAGCTCACGCAGCTTGGGCGCTGGCAGATCGCCGATCAGCGACAGCGGATGGATGCGCGTACGGAACAACACCTCGTTCTTGATGATGTTGCCCGAGCCGGAGAACAGCGTCTGGTCGAGCAGCGCATCGCAGGCCAGCAGCCGTGGCCGGGCGCGCAGTTTTTTCAAGGTCGCCCGGTTATCCCAGGCATCGCCCATGACGTCCGCGCGCCAGTCGTAGGCCTCGTCCAGCGGGCCTTCGATAGACTGCACCGAGCACCCGTAAAAATTCAGCTCGCCATTGGCGAAGCCGAGGCTCAGGCGCGGCGCCGATTCCTTGCGCTCGTTGATCCGGTAACTGCCGAACAATAGCAAGTGGATGCGCAGCGAGACGTCGTCCAGCTCGATCAGGAAGTGCTTGCCCCAGCTGCGAAACGATCGAACGGTCTGGCCCACCAACCGTGCCTTGTCGAGCTTGGCGCTGCCCTCCGCGCGCTCGACGGCCTTGCCGCCAAATTCAGCCACTTCTTCTCGAAGAATGACGATGGATGGACCTTCTGGCATGGCGATATCGCTTCGGCTGGGTGTTACCGATATCGACTGGAGCCTGGCGCAAAGGTGCGGCGTATTACGAGCGGCCGCATGTGCGGCCGGCGAGCGGCGCGACCATCAGGCCGAGAGATAGCCCCAGACCCAAATGGTGCCGCCGAAGATAACGCCCAGATAACCCAGGATCAGCACCATGTAGCCCATGACGTCACGCAGCTTGAGCTTGGAAATCGCGAGCACCGGCAACACCCAGAACGGCTGGATCATGTTGGTCCACTGGTCGCCAACCTGCACACCCAGCGCCGTGGCTGCGAAAGATGCATTCAGCTCACGCGCCGCCTCGATGACGACCGGACCCTGGACCGCCCACTGGCCTCCGCCTGACGGCGCGAGAATATTGATCAGACCGCCACTGACGAACGACCAGATCGGCAAGCTCTCGGCCGTGGAAATCCGCACGAACAGTTCCGCGAACGAGACGACCAACCCAGACCCGACCAGGATGCCCATGATGCCGGCATAGAACGGATACTGGACGATGATTCCCGAGACGATCTTGACGCCCTCGCCCAGTGCCGCGAGGTAGCGAGCCGGAGAGGCGAACAACAGGATGCCGAGAAACAGGAAGATGAAATTGACCGTGTTCAGGTCTAGCGAACCACCGTCGGCGAAATGCAGGCCAACGTAGACCATCCCGAGCAGGCCGATGACGATGCCGACTAGCTTGCTGTGATTCAGTCGGTCAGCCAGCGAGACGTCTTGTCGGCCATCCAGGCTCGGCTCGAACGGGACGGAAACGGTGGCCGGATCGATTTCAACGATATTCTTCGCATCCTTCGGGTGCAGCCAGGCGTTGAACAGCGGGAGGGTCAGCACCACCAGTGCCGTTGCGATCAGCAGTGGCGCGCTGAAGATGGTCTCCGACAGAGGCACCAACCCCATACGGTCCTGCAG
Organism: Stutzerimonas stutzeri; assembly: GCA_002339675.1. GTDB lineage: Bacteria > Pseudomonadota > Gammaproteobacteria > Pseudomonadales > Pseudomonadaceae > Stutzerimonas > Stutzerimonas stutzeri_O. The sequence continues at coordinate 178,687 of DDKB01000013.1, read as the reverse complement.
GAAATGCCCTTCCGTCGCGATGAGCAAGGGCACACTGCCAGACAAGCCAATGCCGTAAACGGAGAAGCCGGAAAATGCCGCTGCGATGACCAGCGGGTAATGCAGGCCCTGCACCTTGAGCGCCAGCTTCTGCGCCACGATGCTGCCGATTACCAGGCCGAACCCCCAGTTCAGCCAGCTGCCAATGGTGCCCACCAGCGTGGCAACTACGATCGCAGCGAACGGCGTGTGCACAGTACTGGCGATGCGGTCGAGCAGACCGTCAACGAAGGGGGTGCGGGCCAGGATGTAACCGGCCAGCAAAATGACCGTCATCTGCATGCTGAACGCCAGCAGATTCCAGAAGCCGTCGCCCCAATAGCGGGTCGCATCGAGCGGGCTCGCGCCCTCGACCAGCACGGCCAGGATCAGCGTGAGAAGGGTCAAGCCTATGGCGATCACCAGCGGATCGGGCATATAGCGATTGACTAGGCGCGTGAAGAAATTGGCTAACGCATTCATCGTGGTCCCCGGGTGCCGTCTTCTTTTAGTTGAAGCCCAACGGTAGGCGGGCCGCACCCATCACCGCAATTCGATAATCGACTTATCGTTCGTTTATCGAACAATTAAATCGACAGGCCACCGAGTATTCTGAGGCGGCCCGAGGCGATAAAGCGTTCGATTACCGAACAGCACGACGCACGAGAGGATTGCTTTGCTGACCGTGCGCCTCGTACGGTCTAAAGCCCCGCCATCCGATGGTGCTTACCGGCCGGAGCCGTCCAAATGCTCTTCCTCGTGCATATGCAAGTGAACATTCCCCGTGACCTCGACCCAGACGACGCCGCCGCGCTTATCGCCAAGGAAAAGGCCTACTCGCAGGAGCTGCAACGCAACGGCACGTGGCGTCATCTGTGGCGCGTAGTTGGCCAATACGCCAACTACAGCGTGTTCGATGTGGCCAGTAACGACGAGCTGCACCAGAAGCTCAGCGCTTTGCCGCTGTATCCCTACATGACGCTGGAGGTCACCCCGCTGGCCCAGCATCCGTCCGCGCTGGCGCCGAACTGAGGTGGTCCATGCCCTACCTGATCGAAACTTTCGACAAGCCTGGCCACCAACAGCTACGGCGCGATACGCGCGATGAGCACCTGCGCTTTCTCGAGGCGAACAAGGCATTGCTGCTCGCCTGCGGCGCCAAGCTCGCTGATGACGGCAGCGACTTGGGCGGCGGCCTGTATGTGGTCGACCTCGAAACACGCGACGAAGCCGAGCGCTTCATTGCAGACGATCCGTTCAGCCGCGTCGAGCTCTTCGAGCGAGTCACCATCACCCGCTGGCGCAAGGCCTATCTCGCGGGCCGGTGCTTTCTCTGATTCACGACCGCCTGGGAGCAGTGCATGCGTAACCGACGCTGGAAGCATCGTCCAGAGGGTTCGAACTGGGGCGACTATGGCGAAGACGATCAGCTCGGCAGGCTGAACCTGATCACCGCGGAGAAAGTGCTTCAGGGCATCGCCGAAGTGCGCGACGGCAAGACCTTCTGCCTCAGCCTGCCGCTGGACCATCCGGGCGGCTGTGCCCTCAATCCCAATCGCCATCCACCTGTGCTGCGACCCACGTTGCGCCAAGGCGGCGTCAACTTCAATTTCCGCATGGGCAACCTGCAGCCTGGGCGGCCAGACGTCGTGTGCGACGACCTGGCGATACTGCATCTGCAGTACTCGACCCAGTGGGACAGCCTGGCGCATGTGGGCGCGCTATTCGACGTGGATGGCAACGGCGTGCCCAAGCCGGTGTACTACAACGGCTACGCCGCCGACGAGCATATCCGCGGGCCACAGCACCCGGACGATGCCGGCGTGCAGGAGCGTATGCGCTTGCAAAGCACATCCCAGGCCGGCGCGCTGGGCATCGAGCGGATGGCTGAAACCGGCGTACAGGGCCGGGCGGCGCTGATCGATCTGCATGCCCACCTGGGAAATGATCAAGCGCTGGTGGGTTATGACACCTTGATGCGCATACTCGAAGCCGACCGGGTCGAGGTCGAACGCGGCGACATCATCTGCCTCCACACCGGCTTCGCCGACGCGGTGCTGGCCATGGCCGGCCAGCCCGACCCAAAGACCCTGACCGACAGCTGCGCAGTGCTCGACGGGCGTGACGACAAACTGCTGCAGTGGATTACCGACAGCGAGCTAGCGGCAATTGCGGCGGACAACTATGCCGTCGAGGCCTATCCGGCCGCGGGCGGTGACGCCTGTTGCGCCGCCTTGCCGCTGCACCAGCATTGCCTGTTCAAGCTCGGCGTTCACCTGGGTGAGCTCTGGCACCTCGGCCCGCTGGCGGCTTATCTGCGTCGTCAGGGCCGCTACCGCTTCTTCCTCACTGCCCCGCCGCTGCGGCTGCCGGGTGCTGTTGGTTCGCCCCTGACGCCGGTGGCGACCGTCTAACTTCTGCGAGATCGTATGAGCCTACCTAGAGTCCTGATCACGGGCGGTGCCGCCGGCATTGGTGCCGCCACCGCCGAACGCTGCCGCGAAGAGGGTTACGAGCCCATCGTCATCGACCGCGAAGGCAGCGGCATTCACGCCGACCTATCCGACCCGGAGGCCACCGCCGAGGCGCTGCGCGAAGCCTTGGCGGGCGGCCCGATCACCCGGCTGGTGAACAACGTCGGCATGGTCTGCCCGGCCACCGCCGAAGCGCAGACGCTCGCCGAGCTCGACCGGGTCATGGCGCTAAACCTGCGCTGCGCCATGCAGTGCATGCAGGCGCTGCTCCCCGGCATGCAGGCAGCCGGCTTCGGTCGCATCGTCAACATGGCCTCGCGGGCCGCGCTGGGCAAGGAGCTGCGTACCGCCTATGCAGCCAGCAAGGCCGCGCTGATCGGCATGACCCGCGTCTGGGCGCTGGAACTGGGCGCCCACGGCATCACGGCCAACGCGATTGGCCCGGGCCCGATCCGCACGGAACTGTTCGACCGCGCCAACCCACCCGGCGCACCCCGCACGCAGAAAATCATCGACTCGGTGCCCGTCAAGCGTATTGGAACCGCTGACGACGTCGCCCATGCCGTCGCCTACCTGCTCGACGAACGCAGCGGTTTCGTCACCGGCCAGACGCTGTACGTCTGCGGCGGCATGACGGTGGGCGTGGTAGATATTTGAACCGGCTCGCTGGCGGCCGACGAGCGCCCACGGCCGGGACGGCTGCCTCACCACTCCAGCTGTAAACGACTGTCGAAACGCCGCCGCTCGCCGGTCAGCGGGTCGTCGAACTGCAGGGCGCGGGCCAGCAGCTTGAGTGGCCGGTCATAGTCGTCCTGGTCACGCCGTGCCCGCTCGATCAGCTCGGGATAGAAGGGGTCGTTGCAGATGCCCGCGCCGAGCGTCGCCATCTGCAGGCGCAGTTGATGCTTGCGCCCGGTGACTGGATAGAGCGCATAGCGCCAGAGTTCGCCACGGCGTTCGAGCACCTCGATGCGGGTTTCGCTGTTGGGTTCGCCGTCGCCCTGCTTCATCAGGAAGAACGGCTCGCCGTCGATCATGTGCAGCCGCTCGGTGCGCGGGAATGGCAGATCGGGCAAGGCCGGGCAGATCGCCTCGTAGACCTTGTCGATCCGGCGCTCGCGGAACAGCGCCTGATAACGGCCGCGGCTCGCGGGTGTGGTGGAGAACAGCACCAGCCCGGCGGTGAGCCGGTCGATACGGTGAATCGGCACCAGATCGGGATTGCCCAGCTGCTTGCTCAGCCGCGCCAGCAGGGTTTCATTGACGTACTCGCCGGCCGGCATTACGGGCAGGAAATGCGGCTTGTCCGCCACCAGCAGGTGCTCGTCCAGGTGCAGCACCTGCGCTTCGAACGGGATCGGCTTCTCGGCCGGGACTTCGCGAAAGTAGTGCACCTTCAAGCCGGCCTGGTAAGGGTGATCGGCCGTCAACGGCAAGCCCTCGGCGTTCAGTACGCGGCCCCGGGCGAAGCGGTCCAGCCAGGTGGCGCGGTCGATGGCCGGGAAGCGCGCGCAGAGGCAGTCGAGCACGGTCGACCAATCGCCCTGGGGCAGGTGCAGCGTACTGCGGGCATCGGGAAGGCTCATCGGGGCATCGCACTGGCGGAACGGGCCGCCCATGATACCCGAGCGCGTCGACGGGCTCGCCCCGCGCCTGGACAGGCGAAGCGCGATCCGGCATCTACGCTCGTCACTTTTTGTAATAACTGAGAAACCCTCGCCCCCCTCGTCCGGTCCAGACCAGAAGAGCAGGCATTCCGGGCTGCGCGAAGGCCGCTTGCATTGCGCGTGAAGTCAGCGTTGCGTGCGACGCCTCCGCGCCTTCCCCTTGCCTGAAAGGTCCATCAGGTCAAGCGAGGTTTCCATGGCTATGACAGTGGGTGACTACGTAATCGAACGTCTCTACCAATGGGGCGTACGCCGCATCTACGGCTATCCCGGCGATGGGATCAACGGGGTCTTCGGCGCGCTCAATCGCGCAGACGGGAAGATTCGCTTCATCCAGGCCCGGCACGAGGAAATGGCCGCGTTCATGGCCTCGGCCGATGCCAAGTTCAACGGCGGCCTCGGCGTCTGCATCGCCACCTCCGGCCCCGGTGCGGCGCACCTGATCACCGGCCTCTACGACGCGCGCCTGGACCACATGCCGGTGCTCGCCATCACCGGGCAGAAATCGCGCACCGCATTGGGCAGCCACTATCAGCAGGAGATCGACCTGCCGGCGCTGTACAAGGACGTGTCCGGCGCCTTCGTCGAGCAGGCCAGCGCGCCGGCGCAGGTCCGTCATCTGATCGACCGGGCGATTCGTACCGCGGTGGGCGAGCGCAAGGTGGCGACCCTCATTCTGCCCAGCGACCTGCAGGAAGCCGAGTACAGCGAGCCACCGCGCTCTCACGGCGCGGTGCACTCCGGCATCGGCTACACGCGGCCGAAAGTGATGCCCTACGAAGCGGACCTGCAGCGCGCCGCCGAGGTACTCAACGCCGGCAAGAAGGTCGCCATCCTGGTGGGCGCCGGCGCGCTGAATGCCACCGACGAGGTCATCGCCGTGGCCGAGAAACTCGGCGCTGGCGTTGCCAAGGCGCTGCTGGGCAAGGCCGCGGTGCCCGACGATCTGCCCTGGGTGACCGGCTCCATCGGCCTGCTCGGCACCGAGCCGAGCTACAAACTGATGACCGAGTGCGACACCCTGCTGATGATCGGCTCGGGCTTCCCCTATTCCGAATTCCTGCCCGAAGAAGGTCAGGCGCGCGGCGTGCAGATCGACCTCAAGGCCGACATGCTCAGCATTCGCTACCCAATGGAGGTGAACCTGCAGGGCGACTCGGCCGAAACCCTGCGCGCGCTGCTGCCCATGCTTGAGGAAAAGACCGAGCGCAAATGGCGCAAACGCATCGAGCAATGGCGCACGGATTGGGAGGAATTGCTGGAAAAGCGCGCCCTGGTCGCGGCCAACCCGATCAATCCGCAGCGCGTCGCGTTCGAGCTGTCACCGCGCCTGCCGGACCAATCCATCGTCACCAGTGATTCGGGCTCCTGCGCCAACTGGTACGCCCGCGACGTGAAGATGCGCCGCGGCATGATGGGCTCGCTGTCCGGTGGACTGGCCTCGATGGGCGCCGCTGTGCCCTATGCCATTGCCGCCAAGTTCGCCTACCCGGATCGTCCGGTCGTGGCGCTGGTCGGCGATGGCGCCATGCAGATGAACAACATGGCCGAGCTGATCACCGTCGCCAAGTACTGGCAGGAGTGGCAGAACCCGCAGTGGATCTGCTGCGTCTTCAACAACGAGGACCTCAACCAGGTCACCTGGGAGCAGCGGGTGATGGAGGGCGATCCGAAATTCGCGGCCTCGCAGGATATTCCCGACGTGCCCTACCACCGCTTCGCCGAGTCGATTGGCCTCAAGGGCATCTTCTGCGATCGCGAGGACGGCGTTGCCGCCGCGTGGGAGCAGGCCTTCGCTGCGGATCGGCCAGTAGTGATCGAATTCAAGACCGACCCGGACGTACCGCCGCTGCCGCCGCATATCAAACTGGAGCAGGCCAAACATTTCATGACCACGCTGATGCATGGCGACCCGAACGAGGCGGGCATCATCCGGCAATCGGCCAAGCAGGTGCTGAGCAAGGTCCTGCCGGGGCACAAGGGCAAAGACAAGGAATGAGCAATCGTCCCGATGCCGCCATCCGTGCGTTGCGGGTGGCGGCCTATCGCGTCCCGACCGATGCGCCCGAAGCAGACGGTACCTTCGCCTGGGATGCCACCACGCTGGTCGTCGTCGAGCTGGATGCCGGCGACCAGACGGGCCTCGGCTACACCTATGCCGACGCCTCGCTGGTGCGGCTGATCGAGGGGCATTTTCGCGACCTGCTCATCGAGGCGGACGCGTTCGCCATCGGCCGAACCAACGCGCGGCTCTGGGCCAGCGTGCGCAACCTCGGCCGCTCGGGGCTGGCGGCCTGTGCGATTTCGGCCGTTGATTGCGCTCTCTGGGACCTCAAGGCGCGCTTGCTCGGCCTGCCATTGGCGCAGCTGCTCGGCGTGCGTCGCGAGCATGTCGCCGTCTACGGCAGCGGCGGTTTCACCAGCTATGACGATGCGCGCCTGCGCGAACAGCTTGGCCGCTGGGTCCAGGAAGACGGTTGCCGCTGGGTGAAGATGAAGGTCGGTGCCGATGCGCCGCGCGATGCCGAACGGGTGCGGGCCGCCCGTGACGCCATCGGCGAGGCGGCCGGGCTGTTCATCGATGCCAACGGCGCGCACACGCCACGCAGCGCCATCGCCTTTGCCCACCAAATTGCCGAGCAGCGCGTGGGCTGGTTCGAAGAGCCGGTCAGCTCCGACGACCTGCCGGGGTTGCGCCAGGTACGCGACGCCATCGGTGCCAGCGGTCAGGCGATGGACGTGGCCGCGGGCGAATACGCCTATACGCCGGATGACTTTCGCCGGTTCGTCGAGCACCGCGCGGTAGACGTGTTGCAGGCCGATCTCACCCGTTGCGGCGGTGTGACCGGCTTCCTCCAGGCTGCGGCGCTGTGCGAGGCGTTTCACCTCGATCTTTCGGCGCATTGCGCACCGGCCCTGCACCTGCACGCCTGCTGTGCGGCGCCGCGTTTTCGCCATCAGGAATGGTTTCACGATCACGTGCGGCTGGAGACCCTGCTGTTCGACGGCGCGCCGCAATTGAAAAACGGCGCGGTGACGCCGGACCTCACGCGCGCTGGGCATGGCCTGCGGCTGCGCGAGGCGGACGCCCGCCGCTACGCGATCTGACAGGCTGTCGCGCACCGCAAGCGAGGCAGGCGCGGCGAACCTGGCTTCACGAGCGATTGCCAACGCAGGTGGACTTCATGGCCTGTTAACGGAGGACCTATGGTTTCACGCATCCAGCTCAGGCTATTGGCCGCCGGCACGACGACTGCGCTCGGCCTCGCCGCCCTGACCTGGCAACGCCACGAAAAACGCGGCCGCGGCCTGCTGTTCAGCCCCAGCGCCGGCACCATGGTCGATGCGGCGCGCTCGCTGAACCGTGGCGCCGGCCTGCTGGCCACATCGGTGGCGCTGGACAGCGCGCTGGAGCACTACCGCGGCGACTTCCAGAATCGCGCCATGTACACGCCGCTGGTCGTCTCGACACTGTCGCTGCTGGCCAGCGGGCACGGCCAGCAGGACCGCAAGGCCGTGGCGCACAAGGTACGTGACCCGATCTACCTGATCGCCGGGCTGACGGGCCTGGTGGGCACCGGGTTTCACCTCCACAACGTCAGCAAACGGCCTGGCGGCCTGGGCTGGAGCAACCTGTTCTACGCCGCACCGCTCGGCGCGCCGTCGGCGCTGGTGCTGTCCGGCCTGCTCGGCTATTACGCCGAGCGCCTGCGCAATGCCAGCGGCGATCGCGAGCCACGCGTGTTCGGCCTGCCGGCGGGCCGGTCGGTCGCGCTGATGGCTGCCGGCGGCCTGCTCGGCACCAGCGCCGAGGCCGGCCTGCTGCACTTCCGTGGTTCCTTCCAGAACCCGGCCATGTACCTGCCGGTCACTGCGCCACCGCTCGCTGCCGGCCTGCTGGCGGCCAGTGCGCTGGCCAGCCCACGGCGCCAACGGCTGCGCTGGCTGTCGCGCCTGGTGCTGCGCTTCACCGCGTTCATGGCGTTCGCCGGCGCGGGCTTCCATGCCCTGGGTATCGCCCGTAACAACGGCGGCTGGCGCAACTGGCGCCAGAACCTGCAGGCCGGCCCGCCGCTGCCGGCCCCGCCGAGTTTCACCGGCCTGGCGCTGGCCGGGTTGGCGGCCCATTCGCTACTGGATGAGGAAAAAGAACTGGCGCAATACCGATGGTGGAAATGATGAGCAAGCGTTACCCCGACTACGATGTGCTGCGCAAACGCCAGGGGCCATCGTGGAACGAACCGAGCCGGCAGGTCGTGGACCGTCGGCTGGCCGTGCCGCGCGAGGCCGCATTCTTCAGCCCCGCCCAACTGCGCACCTTGCAGGCGCTTTGCGCGCGCATCGTGCCGCAACCGACCGATCGACCGCCGATCCCGGTCGCTGCGCTGGTGCAGATGAAAGTCGGCGACAACCGCGGTGACGGCTACCGCGACGCACGGCTACCGCCGTTGCAGCAGGCCTGGACCCTTGGCCTGGACGCGCTCGACAGCGAAGCGCACCAGCGCCACCAGCTTCCCTTCGCCGACCTGCCGCCGCAGGCTCAGGACGACCTGATCAGCGCCATGCAGCGCGACGAGCTGAAAAGCGACGCCTGGCAGGGCATGCCAGCGGCCGCCTTTTTCAGCCACCGCGTGGTGCATGACCTCAGCGCCGCCTACTACAGCCACCCGACGGCGTGGAACGAGCTCGGCTTCGGTGGCCCGGCCAGCCCGCGCGGCTATGTGCGCCTGGCCGAAGACAGCCGCGACAGCTGGGAAGCCGCCGAAGCCCATGTCGGCGACGAAGCCCGTGCCCGGGAGCTGAACCGTCATGTCCGCTGATCGCCTGCTCGATGCCCTGCACCACCCGCGCGGGGTCAACGGCCGTGCGCCGGACGTGTTCCACCGCGGCGGCTGGGTGCCGATGCGCGAGTACCCGGAAAACGAACCGGTGGATTTCGCCATCGTCGGCACCGGTGCCGGCGGCGGAACGCTGGCCTGCAAGCTGGCCGAGGCCGGCTTCTCGGTGGTCGCCTTCGACGCCGGTGCCTGGTGGCGACCACTGGAAGAGTTCGCCTCGGACGAAGCGCACCAGGAGAAACTCTTCTGGACCGACGAACGCCTGTGCGACGGCGACAACCCGCTCAAGCTCGGCACCAACAACAGCGGCAAGGCGGTCGGCGGCAGCACGGTGCACTTCGCCATGGTCTCGCTGCGCATGCGCCCCGAGTGGTTCATGGCGCGCTCGCGGCTCGGCTACGGCTTCGACTGGCCGCTGGACTGGCAGGAGATGTGGCGCTACTACGAAGAAGTCGAGCAAGCGCTGAAGATATCCGGCCCGGTGCGCTACCCCTGGGGGCCGAAACGCCCCCGCTACCCCTATCGCCAGCATGAGGTGAACGCCTCCGGCCTGGCGCTGGCCAGGGCCTGCGAAGCCATGGGCGTGGCCTGGTCACCGACACCGCTGGCCACTCTCTCGGCGCCGCGGGATAACGCACCACCGTGCGTCTACCGCGGCTTCTGCGTCACCGGTTGCTCGACCAACGCCAAGCAGAGCGTGCTCAACACCTGGATCCCGCGGGCGCTGGCCGCCGGCGCGGAGATTCGCGATCTGGCCATGGTCGGCCGCATCGAAACGGGCGACGATGGCCTGGTCAGCGGTGTGCACTACCACCGCGACGGCCAATGGCGCTTTCAGCGAGCACGCCATGTGGTGGTCGCCGGTTACGCCATCGAAACGCCGCGCTTGTTGCTCAACTCGGCCAACGCCCGCTACCCGGACGGCCTGGCCAACAGCTCCGGGCTGGTCGGCACCCATCTGATGGCGCACACCAATCAGGCGGTCTGGGGCGAGGTCGATGAGGAGATCCGCTGGTACAAGGGCCCGCCGTCGCTGGCGGTGTGCGAGCACTGGAACTACGAAGACCGCGGCAAGGATTTCCACGGCGGCTACGCCTTCATGAGCCAGGGCCCGCTGCCGGCCGCCTGGGCCGCGACCCAGACCGGTAATCGTGGGTTGTGGGGCCAGGCGCTGATCGACGAGATGCAGAAGTACAACCACCAGGTGGGCCTGAAGATCGTCGGCGAAACCCAGCCGCAATCCCGCAATCGCGTCACCCTGACTGAGGAAAAGGATCAATACGGCCTGCCAATCGCGCGTGTGACTTGGTCGATGTGTGACAACGACCGCAGATTGGTCGACCACGCCGTCGATTTCATGCGCCGCGGCCTGGACGGCATCGGCGCGCGCAACATCTGGAACGAAGCGGCCGGCACCGCGCACCTGATGGGCACGGCCCGCATGGGCCGTGACCCGGCGACCAGCGTGGTCGATGCCGATTGCCGCAGCTGGGACATCCCCAATCTGTGGATCTGCGACGGTTCGGTGTTCCCCACCTCGGGCGGGGTCAACCCCTCGCTGACCATCCAGGCGATCGCCTGCCGAACGGCCGATCGCATCCGCACGCTGGCGGCCCGCGGCGAACTCTAGGCGCGCGTCCCTCAGCGCCTGTCGATCGACACCAACGCCGCCTCGTCGCCCTCGCTCTGGAAGGTGAACCTGACCCTGTCACCCGTTTTGAGCTCTTCGAGCTGTTCGCGCCGGGCCTGGAACGCCATCGTCGCCGCCGGCCATCCCAGGGTCGGGATCGGGCCGTGGGCGATGGTCACCGTGCCGCCGTCCCGGTCCAGGGATTGGATGGTGCCCTCGGCGCGCATGACCGGTTCCGATACCACGTCGGTGGCGGGGCCCGCGTCGATCTCCGGTGTCGAGGTCGGCTCGCCGGGCTTGAGCAGGTCCTGCGCCGGCGCGACCGGTGCCAGCAGCGCCAGGCCGAGCGCGAGGATGGGAAGCGCTTTCATGAAAGACCTCCTGCAACAGGTGGACGTACGCGCATTGGACCGCCGCGCCACCGGCTTTGCTGCAGCGTTGTCGGCCCGGCCGATTCAGTTTCGTGTAAGCCAGCACCGGTAGCCTGTGAATCGTCGAAACCCACTGAGGAAATCAAACGATGAAAACACTGACTACCCTGATCACCGCCGCCACCCTGACCCTGGGCGCCAACCTCGCCACGGCCCGCGACCTGGGCCCGGATGAAGCCTTGAAACTGCGCGACGCCGGCACCATCCAGTCGTTCGAAAAGCTCAACGAAGCGGCGCTGGCCAAGCACCCCGGCGCCAAGGTCGAGGAGACCGAACTGGAAGAGGAATACGGCCGCCACATCTATCAGGTTGAATTGCGCGACGACAAGGGTGTGCAATGGGACCTGGAACTCGACGCCAAGACCGGCGAAGTACTCAAGGATCATCAGGACGACTAATGAAGCGCGCCCTCCTCTTCACTGCGCCACTGGCCCTGCTGCTCGCCGCCACCCCGGCGGCGAGCCGTGACCTGGACCAGGACGAGGCCCTGCGGCTGCGCCGCGAGGGCCTGATCCTGCCGCTGGAGAATCTGCTGCAGCCGGCCCTGGCGCGCTACCCCGGCGCGCGGCTGCTGGAGGCGGAGCTCGAAGAAGAGGATGACCGTTACGTGTACGAAATCGAATTGCTCACCGCCGATGGCGTCGCGCGCGAACTGGAACTGGACGCGCGCGACGGCCGCCTGCTCAAGGACGAAGAAGACTGATGCGCCTGCTCCTGGTCGAAGACAACGTTCCGCTGGCCGACGAACTGCTCGCCGGCCTCACGCGACAGGGCTACGCGGTCGACTGGCTGGCCGACGGCCGCGACGCCGATTATCAGGGCGGTAGCGAACCCTATGACCTGATCGTTCTGGACCTCGGCTTGCCCGGCAAACCGGGGCTGGAGGTGTTGCGCGCCTGGCGCGGGCGTGGCGTCGCGACCCCGGTGCTGATCCTCACCGCGCGCGACTCCTGGGCCGAGCGCATCGAAGGCCTGAAAGCCGGCGCCGACGACTACCTGACCAAGCCATTCCACCCCGAGGAACTGTCGCTACGGATCCAGGCCCTGCTGCGCCGCGCCCACGGCGTGGCCAATCAGCCGCTGCTCGAAGCTGGCGGCCTGTCGCTCGACGAGGGGCGCCAGCGCTGTCTGAAGGACGACCGGGAAATCGAACTGACCGCCGGCGAATTCCGCCTGTTGCGCTACTTCATGCTGCATCCCGGCCAGCTGCTGTCAAAGACGCAACTGACCGAGCACCTCTACGACGGCGAAACGGAGCGCGACTCCAACGTCATCGAGGTCCATATCAACCGCCTGCGCGGCAAGCTTGGCCGCGACCTGATTCAGACGCGCCGCGGCCAGGGCTATCGCTTTGGCGGCGCGCTGTGAAATCGATCCAGCGCAGCCTCAGCCTCGGCCTCGTCGCCGGCCTGCTGCTCGCCGGGCTGTTGCTGGTACAGACCAGCCTGTGGCTGTTCGAAGCCGGCCTGCGGCGCAACCTGGCCAGCGACCTGCGCGCCGAAACCGAGGGCCTGCTGAGCGCCGTGGTGCGCGATGCCCAGGGTTTCAGGCTGGAGCCGGCGCACCTCAACCCACGTTACCTGAGGCCTTTTTCCGGCCAGTACTTCCGCATCGAGCTGCCAGGCGAGGATTGGCGATCGCGTTCGCTCTGGGATGCCGAACCGGACTGGCCCACCGTCAACGGACTGGCTACCGACTTGCTCGACGGCCCACAGGACCAGCGGCTGCTGAGCTATCGCGCCACCTACCGGCGGGACGGCCAGCGCCTGATCATCCACGTGGCGCGCGACTACACCCCGATCCTGCGCAGCTTCGCCCAGGTCCGGGTCGGCGGCCTGGCGCTGGTCGGCTTGGCACTGCTGGTGCTGTTGCTGGTGCAGCGCGTCGTCGTCGCCCGTGCCATGCGGCCGCTGGAGCAGGCACGCCAACAGCTGGCGCAACTGCAACGGGGCCAGCGCCAGCGGCTCGACATCCAGGCGCCGGTGGAGCTGCAGCCGCTGGTGGAGCAGATCAACCACCTGCTGCGCCACACCGACGACACCCTCAAGCGATCGCGGCACGCGCTGGGCAACCTCAACCACGCGCTGAAGACACCGCTGGCCGTGCTGGGCAGCCTGCTGCAGCGCGACGAACTGGCCGCGCAGCCTGAGCTGCAAGCGAGCCTGGGCGAACAGGTCGAGCAGATCCAGCAGCGGGTATCACGCGAACTCGGCCGGGCGCGGCTGGCCGGCGAAGTGCTGCCGGGCAGCCACTTCATCTGCGCCGAGGAATTGCCGCCGCTGTTCGAGACGCTGGCGATGATCCACCGCCGCGACCTCGACCTGAGCTGGAGCGCGCCGGACGGTTGCCGCCTGCCCTGGGACCGCGAAGACATGCTCGAACTGCTTGGCAACCTGCTGGACAACGCCTGCAAGTTCGCCCGTTCCCGGGTGCGCCTGCGCATCGTGCGAACGCCCGGTCATTACCAGATCGATGTGGAAGATGACGGCCCGGGGATCCCGGATGACCGACGCGACGCGGTGCTGGAACGCGGGGTGCGCCTGGATGAGCGTGCCGAGGGCCACGGCCTGGGGCTGGGGCTGGGCATCGTGCGGGACATTCTGGCCGCCTGGCACGGCGAACTCACGCTGGAGCGCAGCGAATGGGGTGGGCTGCTGGCGCGCGCTACGCTGCCGTTGGAGCGGCTGGACGAAAGCGGTGAGAGTCGCTAGGAGATACGAGACAGCTCATTGCGCATGTCTTCAAGAATGGTCTCGACCAGGAGCCCGTTCTGGACCTGGCGTGAAGCAACCATGCGTGTGGCTTCGGTGCCATTGATCGGGTAACCGACTCGAACGACCAGATAGCCGTCCTCTTGCGGTTCCACGCGGGTCTGGTAGTCAGCCGGGAAGTTGTCGGCCAGATGGCGGGACAGGGTTTTCATGAACGCCTCGTGCGTTGGGTCTGAAACAAAGACCCGGTAACGCGCTCGGAGATTCCAACCACTCATCGGATGACTACCTGCCGACCGTTGATTCGTCACATCAACACGGTCAGCGACCGCCGCTCGGCCCATAGGCGAGCCACGCCAGCAGGCTGGCGCCGATCAGGGCTGTGGCGGAAAGAAGCAATGCATTGAGAAGCAGGCTCATGGTGCGATCCTCATGTCAGGCTTGCTTGAAGTGCGCCCTGAATATATGTAGCGTCGCACGACACGTCGACCCACCCGATAGTCGCGTGTCAACTTTTCCAGCAGATGAGGCGCGCATGAAACGTAAGCAATCGATCAGTCAGATTCGCTGGGATCTGGCCCTGCGTTACCGCCTGATCGAAACGATCGCCTGGTGGGAAGGCCGCCTGACCACTGGCCACCTGATGCAGAGCTTCGGTATCAGCCGACAGCAGGCGTCGAAGGACATCAACACCTACCTCAACGAACACGCGCCGAAAAACCTTACATATGACCGTCACCTGAAGGGCTACAAGCCAGGCAAGGGGTTCGCGCCCCTGTTCATTGACGGCAGCGCCAGCGCCTACCTGCACCTGCTCGACCAGAACCGCGACCGCGCCCCGCACATCGAGGGGCTGGCGCTGGCCTACGCGCATACCGAAGTGCTGCACATGCCCGACCGCAGCATCCGCCCGGAGGTGCTGCGGCCGATCCTGCGCGCCTGCCGCGAAGGGTTGCGGCTGGAAACCGAATACGTGTCCCTCGCCCACCCCGACGTCGAGATCCGCGTGATGGCGCCGCACACGCTGGTCTTCACCGGCACCCGCTGGCATGTACGCGCCTATTGCGAGAAGAACCGCGGATTTCGCGACTTCGTCCTCAGCCGCTTTCGCGGCGAGCCGGACCTGATGGATGAAAGCGAGAACCGGGCCGAGCAGGACGAGGCCTGGAACACGCCGGTGGAGGTGGTGATCGAGCCGGATGTGCGCTTGAGCGCCGAGCAGAAGGCGATCATCGCGACCGATTATGGGATGCAGGATGGCGAGCTGCGCATCGCGACCCGTGGCGCTCTGGTGCAGTACGTGTTGCAGCGGTATCAGATCGATCCGAATACGGTGCTGGCCAATGCGGCGGCGCAGCAGATTCAGGTGAGGAATCTGCAGGGGTTGAAGGGGTGGTTGTATTGATTGGATTGGCGACTCGTATCGCTTTTCGTGGGAGCGAACTTGTTCGCGATCAGGCGCAGACGCAGACCTGTGCGTGCGACGCTGCGCTTTCCTCGGCCCGGGCGGCAGGTTGCGCCCTGCACGGCGCGTCACTTTTTCTTGTGTGGCCAAGAAAAAGTAACCAAAAAGAAGGCCACCCCTACATCCGGGTTTTGCTGCGCAAAACTTCCCTCCCTCCGGCGCTGCTCCGGGGGTCGTCGCGAAGGGCCATCCCTGGCCCATCACTCCTCGCTCGGCATCCATGCCTCGCGACCCCCTACGCAACGCCTACGCTCGGCCTCCTGAAGGGGACTCGGGACCGAGTCGTCTGGGAGTTTTTGAACAGCGAAAGCAACAAAGCGCTTCAACCTTTGGCAGGCTTCGCCGCGTGGAAAACTGCGAAGCATTTTCCACCGCAATCGACGCCGCGATCGGTATTGAACCTAGCCTTCGAAAACCGGTGGGTAAGCTTCGCGTTACCCACCCTACGATCCGTTGAATCTCGCACAACCAATTCGTTGCACGGCCCCTCAGACACCACAGAACCGCCCCTTTCAGGAGGCCGAATGGAATCGCTGCGCAGAGGGGCGAGCGGCATGGATGCCGCGAGAGCCGTGAAGGGCCATGGATGGCCCTTGCGCGGCGACCCTCGGAGCAGCGATGGAACGAGGGAAGTCGAGCGCAGCGAGACCCGAATGCAGGGGCAAGACCTTTTGGTTCCTTTTGGGGCGACTGCCAAAAGGGACTCGCCCAGCAGGGCGAAACCAATGCAACAGCAAACCTCAGCAACAGGCCGTACCCCACGCGTCCCATGCCAAACGCCTTCGCGAGCAAGCTCGCTCCTACAAAAAACCACCCAGGAGCTTTGCGAGACCGTTGCGTCTGGACGGCTGACTCCAATCGCGCTTAACCGCCAATCCACCGTAAAAAGGCCGTGCGTATGCGCCTGATCCACACCTCCGACTGGCACCTCGGCCAGACCCTCCACGGCCAGGACCGCGACTACGAACACGCCCAGTTCCTCGCCTGGCTGCTCGACCAGCTCGTCCAGCACCAGCCCGATGCCCTGCTCATCGCCGGCGATATCTTCGACACCGTCAATCCGCCCCTGAAAGCCCAGGAGCGGCTCTACGATTTCATCGTCCGCGCCCACGAAAAACTGCCGCAGCTGGACGTCGTGATGATCGCCGGCAACCACGATTCCGGCGGGCGCATCGAGTTGCCCGGACCATTGATGCGGCGCCTCAATGCCCATGCCATCGGCCGCATCAGCTGGATCGCCGAGAACCAGCTCGACCATGACCGTCTGCTGGTACCGCTGCACAACGCCAAGGGCCAGGTGGCCGGATGGTGCCTCGCCCTGCCCTTCCTGCGCCCGGCGGAAGTCACCGGGGGTGATGCAGGGGATGACTACATGCTCGGCATCCGCCACGTTCACCAACACCTGATCGACGCCGCCGAAGCACAACGTCAGCCCGG
This sequence comes from Stutzerimonas stutzeri, assembly GCA_002339675.1. GTDB lineage: Bacteria > Pseudomonadota > Gammaproteobacteria > Pseudomonadales > Pseudomonadaceae > Stutzerimonas > Stutzerimonas stutzeri_O. The sequence goes on along the minus strand of DDKB01000013.1, from coordinate 162,016 downwards.
GCAGGCACTGATCGCCATGAGCCATGCGCACATGGCAGGCGGTGCGGTCTCGGAAGACTCTGAGCGCAATATCGTGATCGGAAATGCCGAAGCCCTGCCGGCAAGCCTATTCCCGGACCCCATCGCCTACGTTGCCCTCGGCCACCTGCACAAACCGCAAAAAGTTGCCGGACAGGAGCGCATTCGTTACAGCGGCTCGCCGCTGCCGCTGTCCTTCGGTGAGATCAATTACCCACATCAGGTCCTGCTGGTGGACTTCGACGGCGATCAGCTCGCCGGCGTCGAGACGCTGCCCGTTCCCCGCGCCGTGGAGATGATCCGCATCGGCCGCGCCCCGCTGGCCGAGGTGCTCAGCCAGCTTGAAGCCTTGCCGCCGCTGGGCCTGTTCGCCGAGAACCTGCCCTGGCTGGAAGTGCGGGTGCAGCTCGACGAGCCGTTGCCGGACCTGCGCCAGCGCATCGAAACCGCCCTGGCCGGCAAGGCCTGCCGGCTGGTCCGCATCGCCAGCGAATACCGAGGAACACGGGGCGAGGCTGAATCCGAAGTGCTGCTCGGCCTTGACCAGATCACCCCGCAAGAGCTCTTCGCCCGCGCCTGGGAGGAACAGTTCGGCAATCCGCCCGACGATCAGGCGCTGGATGACTTCGCCAGCCTGCTCCAAGGCGTCGAGTTTGCCGGTGAAGGAGACATGCGATGAAGATCCTCGCCATCCGCCTGAAGAACCTCGCCTCGCTGGCCGGTGAACAGGTCATCGATTTCACCGCCGAGCCGCTTGCCAGCGCCGGCCTGTTCGCCATCACCGGGCCCACCGGGGCCGGCAAGAGCACGATTCTCGATGCCCTGTGCCTGGCGCTGTTCGGCAGCACGCCTCGGCTCGACGGCGCGTCGCTGTTGAGCAAGGTGCCGGACGGCAAGGACGAGATCGGCAGCGGCGATGAGCGCAACCTGCTACGACGGGGTTGCGCCAACGGCTATGCCGAAGTGGATTTCATTGGCGTCGACGGCCACCGCTACCGTGCCCGCTGGGAGGTCAAGCGCGCACGGGAAAAGATCGACGGCAAGTTGCAGGCCAGCAGCCAGAGCCTCCTCGACCTGGACCGCGACCAGTTGCTGGCCAGCGGCAAGAAACGGGAATTCAAGGAGCTGCTCGAAGCCAAACTCGGGCTCACCCTGGCGCAATTTACCCGTGCCGTGCTGCTGGCGCAGAGCGAGTTTTCCGCCTTCCTCAAGGCCGACGACAACGACCGCGGCACCCTGCTGGAAAAGCTCACCGACACCGGCCTCTACAGCCGCCTGGGCCAGGCCGCGTTCGAAGCGGCCAAACGCGCGCGCGAGGCGCTTGCCACCTTGCAGCAACAGGCCGGCGGCGTGCAGCCGATGGACGCCGAGGCGCGCCAGGCACTCGAAGCACAGCTTCAAGAGCAACAAGCCGAGCTGAAAGACTTGCAGCAAGGACTCGACGCGCTCAAACAACAGCGCCAGTGGATGCAGGATCTGGCGCGCCTGCAACAAGAGCGTGACGCCTCCCAGCGGCAACTCGCCGAAGCCGAGGAGGAGCAGAAAAATCTGGCCGACGCCCGACGCATCCTCGGGCTGTTCGAGCAGCTGGCACCGCAGCGCCATCGATTCATCCGCGAGCGCGACCTGGCGCCGTTGCTGACAAAGGTCGAGACAACGCTCGCCCGTCACGCGCAGGACCATGCCGCCGTCCAGCAACGTCTGGCAACGCTGGAGCAGGCTTGCCGAACTGCCACCGAGGCGCTGAAAACCGCGGAACAGGACCTGAAAGCAGCCGAACCGCGACTGGCTGAAGCGCGCCGGGAAGAGCAACGCCTCAGCCACTTGCGCACCGACCTGCACGAGGCACAAGGGCAGGCCGAACAGACCGAAACCGCGCGCAAAACAGGCGAACACACCCTCGCCCAGCTACGCCAACATCAGCAACGGGCCGCCCAGCAGCTCGCCATCCTGACCGAGCAGCTCGCCACCAGCGCCGAACTGCAACCGCTGTGCACAGCCTGGAGCGGCTACCGCCCGCGCCTGCAACAGGCCGTACAGATCGCCGCGCGTCTGCAGCAAGGCCGGCAGGAATTGCCCGCGCTGGAAGCCACTGCCAAGACCGCCGAAACGGCACAAAGCACTGCCAAAGCGGCCCTGGATGCGCTGCAAAGACAGATCGGAGGCGACACCAGCCTCGGCGAGCAACTGGCGCAACTGACGACAAACCTCGAAGCCTTTCGCGACGCCGAGCGTACGTTCGAGAACCTGCGCGAACGCTGGTCCCGTCAGCTGCAGTGGGTTGCGCAACAGCGTGCGTTGCAGAGCGAACAGAGCCGTCAGCAGAAGGAGCTGGAACAGCTCACCGAGGCAGGCAAGCTGGCGCGCACAGAACGCGACGATGCGGAAAAAGCCTTGAAAGTGGTGCAGACGTTGCTGGAGCGACAGCGCCTCGCCCGTAGCGCCAACGTTGAAGCCCTAAGAGCCGCGCTGGTGCCAGGCGAGCCGTGTAGCGTCTGCGGCAGTACTGAGCACCCCTGGCACGATCGCGATGCACTGCTCGCCGCCCTCGATCAACAGGACGAGCGTGAGGTCGAGCAAGCGCAACGACAACTCAACGCCCAGGACGAAAAGCTGCAAGGCCTGCGTGACCAGCACATCGCGCTAACCACCGGCATCAAGCAGAACGGACAACGGCAGGCAGAAATCACCGACGACCTGGCCAAGCTCGAGGCGCAACTGGCGGACCTGCCCGGCTGCGCCGAGCTGCTCGACCAGGCAGAAGCCGAACGGCAAAGCTGGCTCGACAGCCGGCTGGCCTCACTCAGGTCCGATAGTGCCGACACCCATCGCCGCCAGCGCGAGCTGCTGGCGCTGCAACAGCAGACCGACACGCTGCAAAGTGGCTGGCAGAGCGCACGCGACGCCTGCGCCCAAGCCACGCAAACGCTCGCGGCACAGCGCGACGCCATCGCCCGCGACGACGCGCGGCTCGAGGAAGAGCTGGCCGAATTCGCCGGGCTGTTGCCCAAAGGCATGCTCGAACGTTGGCGTGAAAAACCGGCCGAGACTTTCATGCAGCTGGACGGCCAGGTTGAAGCGCGGCGCCAGCAGGTCGATCAGCAATCGGAATTGGCCGAGGAGCAGCAGCAGCGCCAGGCCGCACTGGAGCGTGAGCAGTTGCAACAGCAGCATCGCCTGGAGCAATGCAAGGCCTGCGCTGACCGGCTGGCTGAGCTGCAAAGCCGCGAGCAAGCTTGCCGCCACGCGCTGAGCGACAGTCTGGGCGAACAACCCAGCGCCCAGGCCTGGCAACACACGCTCGACAGCGCGATCCAGTCCGCGCGGCAGAGACAAGCTGAGGTCGACCAGCAGCTGAACGCGGCACGGGTCGAACTGACCCGACTCGCCGGCGAACAGCACAACTGCAGCCAGCGCCGCGACGAGTTGCTGGCCGAACGCAGTGCGCTCAGCGAGGAACTCGCGACCTGGCGTGCCGCGCACCCTGACCTGGACGATACGACGCTCGAGCAGCTCCTGCAGCTGGACGACACGCTGCTCACCGAAGCGCGCGAGCGGCTGCGCGCCAATACCGAACAGCTTGCCCGTGGCCGCGAGCGGCTGGACGGCTGCGAGCAGCGGCTCAAGACCCATCAGGCGGGGCAGCCGAACCCCCCGGACGCCGCCACGCTGGACGCCCAACTCAGCAGCCAGCAAACCAGTTGCGAGCGCGCCGAACAGCGCAGCACCGAAACCCGCGCCGCGCTGCTCGACGATGATCGGCGTCGCAACCAAAGCCAGGCGCTGCTCGAGCAGATCGCCGACGCCACCGCCGAGAGCCAGCGCTGGGGTCGTATCGCCGCGCTGATCGGCTCCAGCGACGGCGGCGCCTTCCGCAAGATCGCTCAGGCCTACAACCTCGACCTGCTGGTGCAGCACGCCAACGTGCAGTTGCGCCAGCTGGCTCGCCGCTATCGGCTCAAGCGCGGCGGCAGCCCACTGGGGTTGTTGGTCATGGACACGGAAATGGGCGACGAGCTGCGTTCGGTGCATTCGCTGTCGGGCGGCGAAACCTTTCTGGTGTCTCTGGCGCTGGCGTTGGGCCTGGCCTCGATGGCGTCGAGCAAGCTGAAGATCGAGTCGCTGTTCATCGACGAAGGGTTCGGCAGCCTTGATCCGGAGTCGCTGCAGATCGCCATGGATGCGCTGGACTCGCTGCAGGCACAGGGCCGCAAGGTCGCCGTGATCTCCCATGTGACGGAAATGCATGAGCGCATCCCGGTGCAGATCCAGGTACAGCGACAGGGCAACGGACAGAGCGGGCTGAAGATCGTCGGCGGGCTGGGCTGAGTGTCAGCCCGGCGGGTGGTCTACGAGCAGACCAGAAGCAGAACCGGCTGGCGGCGCTTGTGGCGGCGCCGCCGGACTCTGCACAAGGAAAGGGTGAAACTGGCGTACCACTTGTGGCGGCCCGCCTGCCGGCACAGCTAACCGTACCCAGCGCGCGCAGCTTACGAACCCAAGCTTTCAGCGCGCTGTCGATAAGCCAATCCATGTCGAGGCCTGCAGCCATGCCGCCATCCTGCGACGCCGCCGATCCACTGCGAGCCATGCATGAGCAGGGCTTCGTGCTGCTGCCGGGCGTGCTGGATGCCGCTCAGGTCGACGCCGTACGCGCCGCGATCGACGCGCTGGAGCCGATCCATTGGGATTACCAGGGCCTGGTGGATGACCATTACAAGTGCGTTTTCAATCGCGATCCCTTCTGGCTGCCCTACCTCGACCTGCCAGGCGTGATCGAGCTGGCTGAGGCCTGCCTGGGCGCCGATTGCCATGTGATCGGACAAACCGCCTGGCGCAGCCATCCGGGTTTCGTCGGTGGCGAGCTGCATGCCGATTACCTGGCCATGGAGCTGCCGGAGCGCTGGCTGGCCGAGTCCGGCTTCGAGCTGCCCATGCAGATCTGCACGGCGCATCTGTATCTCGACCGGATCGATGCGGACCTGTGCCCGACACAGGTGATCCCCGGCAGCCACCGCGCCGGACGTAAACCGCGCCCCGGCGAAACCCACTGGCACGGCCGCGAGCCGGAGCCGGTGCTCTGCGGGGCCGGCGACGTATTGCTGTTTCGCAGCGATCTCTGGCACGCCGGCAGCCGCAACCGGACGTCTGACCGTAGCCGCTACCTGCTGCAGGTGCATTACGGGCGGCGGATGATCGCGCAGAAGTTCTCGCCGTACCTGCAATGGCGCTACAACCCGCACGTGCTTGCTGCCGCGACGCCCCGCCAGCGGCGCCTGCTCGGCGACCACGAACCCTCCGAATACGATTGATTCCGAAACCGCGGTACTGGCACAGCCCCTGCAGAGAGCTAGCCAACCAGCCTACCGCTGGCTGACTCCGACTATCTCGACGAGGATTCGCCATGATTGCCTGCCGTAGCCAAGTGACCCAGATGATCGTTTCAACCAAGGTGCGCAAAGGCCTGACGTGGCGCCAGGTTGCCGAATCCATCGGCATGTCCAAGGAGTGGACGACCGCCGGCTGTCTCGGGCAGATGGCGTTCGACAAGCCGCAGGCGGAAACCCTCGGTAAGCTGTTCGAACTGCCCGACGAAGCGGTCGCCTGGCTGCAGATCGTGCCCTATAAAGGGTCACTGCCGACGGCGGTGCCCACCGACCCGCTGGTCTATCGCTGGTACGAGCTGATCAACGTCTATGGCAGCACCATCAAGGAGCTGATCCACGAGGAGTTCGGGGACGGCATCATGAGCGCCATCGATTTTTCCATGGACATCCAGCGCCAGCCGGACCCGAAGGGCGACCGGGTAAACGTGGTGATGTCCGGCAAGTTCCTGCCCTATAAAAGCTACTGAGCCGCGCTCAATGCCGGCTTGGTTCCGAGCAATTGCACGCTGGCCTGTAGTTCCTGCTGCTCGCTCAGGTGCAGTTGGGTCAGGTAGGCGACGACCGATTCGATATCTGCCTCGGACAGCTTGTCGGCGATCCCCATCATCACCGAGCCGGCGCGACTGGGGTCGTGGGTACGAAACCGGTTCAGCGCCTTGCTCAGGTATTCGCTCGGCTGGCCGGCCAGGCGCGGCATGTTCTCCTTGCCCTGCGCGTGGCTACCATGGCAGCCGGTGCAGGTGTGCTGGAACAGCGTCTCGCCACGCTGGACCAGAGCGGCGTCACTGGCGACCGCCTTCGGCTCGACTTTCTGCTGGCTGAAGTACACGGCGATGTTTACCCGGTCCTCGAGCGTCAGGCTCTTGGCCAGCTTCGACATGACGAAGTCGATGCGCTCGCCCTTGGCGAACTTCTCGAACGAATGGAATAGGTAGATGGGATTCTGCGACGCCAGGTTAGGGATGTGCGGGCGTTTGCTGTTGCCGTTCTCGCCGTGGCAATAGCCGCAGAACAGTGCGCGTTCCTGGCCGGCCGCGTAGGCCTGCTGGCGCCGCTCGGCATCACCCATCAGGTAGTGGAAACGGTCAATCGCTTCCTCGGCGGCGTGGGCAATCGGAGCGAGGCAACAGAGCAGGGCGAGGGTCAGGAGGCGCATGGGGTAGATCCGGCACGGGTGGTTGGAGGCCTGTCGGCAGCACCGGACTATAGGGAGAAAAACGCGCGGGATACTGGCACAAGTCAATAAAGCCGCACACCGCGGCGGCCCTAGCGCGCCGCTGTGGCGCCGTTCGTCATTCACCGTGCCCATTGCGCGCGGCCGCTGTAGCGCCGCGCGGCCTGCCAGCGTTTGGCTATGCTCTTGATAGGCGTGCGCTCATGCCGCATTGACCTACGTAAAAATAACGGCTTGCGAGCCGTCCCGAGCGCACACAGCCGCTTCGTATTCGACTAAAGTAGCGGCCCCTTTTCGCCAGCACGAGCCGCGCACCATGCTAGATGGACATGCCGAACTGACCATGACCGTACTGATGACCCCGGACAAGGCCAACTTTTCCGGCAACGTCCACGGCGGCACGCTGCTGAAATACCTGGATGAAGTCGCCTATGCCTGCGCGAGCCGCTACGCCGGGCAGTACGTGGTGACCCTCTCGGTGGACCAGGTCAACTTCCGCCAGCCGGTACACGTCGGCGAGCTGGTGACTTTTCTGGCCTCGGTCAACTACACCGGCAACACTTCGATGGAGATCGGTATCAAGGTGGTGACCGAGGACATCCGCCAGAAGACCGTGCGCCACACCAACAGCTGCTTCTTCACCATGGTCGCGGTGGGCGAGGATGGCCGCCCCACCGCCGTCCCGCCCCTGCAACCGCAGACGCCGGATCAGAAACGTCGCTTTGCCCAGGCCCAGCAGCGCCGGCAGATTCGCCGCGAGCTGGAAGAGCGCTACCGGGCGATCAAGGACGACTACTGAGGCGAGCGGCGCCCTCCTTACCCGAGCGACGCGGACGTCGCCAATCCGCCAGCCGTAGGAGCGCACCGGCGGCGTCCTCCCCCCTGGCCGGGTAAAACCCTATACAATCCGCGGCTTTTCTCCCGCCAACCGAGGATCTGCCGTGAGCGCTCTGCCACCCTGCCCCCAATGCCACTCCGAATACACCTACGAGGACGGCCAGATGCTGGTCTGCCCGGAGTGCGCCCACGAGTGGTCCGCCGCTGCAACCGCCGCGGACAGCGACGATGAAAAGACGGTCAAGGATTCGGTCGGCAACACCCTGCAGGACGGCGACACCATCACCGTGATCAAGGACCTGAAGGTCAAGGGCTCGTCGCTGGTGGTCAAGGTCGGCACCAAGGTGAAGAACATTCGCCTGGTCGATGGCGACCATGACATCGATTGCAAGATCGACGGCATCGGCGCGATGAAGCTGAAGTCCGAATTCGTCAGAAAGGTCTGATCGCCAGCCCGCCCGACCGCGGCGCACCGCGTCCGGGTTGCCCTCACGTACCCGGGCACGGCTTCACGCGCATGTTACGTAGGAGCGAGCTTGCTCGCAAAGAGGGCCGAAAGCTTCGCCAGCAAGCTGGCTCCTACAAAAAAGCACGACGCCTCGTCCGCTCGCCTGGCATCGGGGCGACGCTCACCGTCAGGCCAATCTCAGGACATGGGATTCGAGGAACACCTCGGCTCACCGGAACGGTTGTGAAAATATCCTGAATGTCCGGCAGACAGCCCAAATTGCCAACCTGCCGGCACGCTGCGTTCACGCGAACTTTACCTAGAAGCGAGCTTGCTCGCGACGAGGCACAACGCTTCGCCACAAGCTGGCTCCTACAAAAACAGGCCGTTCGTCCCTGCCGGCATCAGGGCGTGAGGTATGAAGAGCGCGTCAGCCCCAGCCGCAACGCATCGATGTACTGCGTTCTCTCCTTGGCGCTCAAGCGCGCGCTCGACACCTTGTCGCGGTAGTAGGTCATCAGCTCCTCGGGCGACAGGTGCACATAGCGCAGCATGTCCTCGATGGTGTCGTGGGTCTCGATGCCGGCGTGGTAGAAGCTGCCGTCCTCACGCTGATAGACGTTCACCGAATCGGTATCGCCGAACAGGTTGTGCATGTCACCAAGGATTTCCTGGTAAGCACCCACCAGGAACACACCGAGGAAGTACTCCTCACCCGCCTGGATCTCATGCACCGGCATGCTGTTCTCGATGCTCTGCTCATCAACGTAATGCTTGATCTTGCCGTCGGAATCGCAGGTCAGGTCCTGCAGCACGGCGCGCCGCACGGGCTCCTCGGTCAGCCGCTGCAGCGGCACGATCGGCAGTATCTGGTCGATGGCCCAGGTATCGGGCAAGCTCTGGAACACTGAGAAGTTGCAGATGTATTTGTCGGCCAGCTTGTCGTTGAGCTCGTCGAGCACTGCGCGATGCGAGCGCTGGCGGGCCTTGAGCTGGTTGTACAGGCGCCGGCAAATGGCGAAGTAGCTCTGCTCGGCCAGTGCTTTCTGCGCCAGCGAGAGTTTGCCGGCGGCGTATTGCGCGGCGGCTTCGCTCATGTAGTGCGTGGCACGCCAGTAGGTTTCGGTGACCATCTCCGGATCGGTCGGGCCGAGCAGATCGGCCAGCGCCTGGACGATCTCCGGCAGCTCGTCGTAGTTGTCGATGGTCGGCGCCTCGTCGTTGTGGCGCTCGAAGTCGGTGACCTGCATGACCAACACGGCGTGGTGCGCCGTCATCGCCCGGCCGCTCTCGGAGAAAATGTGCGGGTGCGGCAGCTCCTGGCGGTCGCAGAACTCCTTGAGCATGCCGACGACGGTGCCGGCATATTCGTCGATGTCGTAGTTGATCGAGCTGGCGTTGCGCGAATGGGTGCCGTCGTAATCGACCCCGAGCCCACCGCCGACGTCGATGTGATCGACCGGCAGGCCCAGCGCACGCAGCTCGGCGTAATAGCGGATGGCCTCGCGGAAGCCGTCGCGGTAGTCCGCCAGGTTGGCGATCTGCGAGCCCATGTGGAAGTGCAGCAGGCGCACGCCCTGATCCACGCCCGCCGCGCGGAAGCGCTCGATCACGGTGAGCAACTGGGCAGCCGAGAGGCCGAACTTGGACTTCTCGCCGCCGGTGTCCGCCCACTTGCTGGAGGCCAGCGACGACAGGCGCACGCGCAGCCCGACCTGCGGGACGATCTTCAGCTCGGCGGCTTCCTCGATGACCAGCCCCACTTCGGACATCTTCTCGATGACGATGAAGACGTTATGGCCGAGCTTCTGCCCCATCAGCGCCAGGCGGATGAATTCGCGGTCCTTGTAGCCGTTGCAGACGATGGTGCCGCCCTTTGGCGCCAGGGCCAGCACGGCCATCAGCTCGGGCTTCGAGCCCGCCTCGAGCCCGATGGAGACATTCTGTGTGGCGATGATGTTCTCAATCACCGCTTCCTGCTGGTTGACCTTGATCGGATACAGCGCGGTGTACTTGCTTTGGTATTCGAGGCGCTCGATGTTGGTATCGAAGGCGCCGGTGAGCAGGCGTACGCGATCCTGAAGAATGCCCGGGAAGCGCACCAGCAGCGGCAGCGTCAGCCCGGCGTCACGCAGCTGCTCGATCAGGCTGGTGAATTCGACGGCTTCGCCTGTAGGGCCCTGTGGACGCACCTCCACCTGGCCATCGTCGTTCATCGAAAAGTAGCCCGCGCCCCAATGGCGAATACCATAGACGCTGCGGCTGTCCGCTGCGGTCCACTGGCTGCCGTCGTCTTTACGTGTGCGTCGTACGGGCATCTAAGCCTCCTGAAATAAAGCGGTGGGTCTGTCCAGCGTAGCGTGACAGCGTGGCAATTGCGTTGGACCGCCAATGCGCCAGGAAATAAGCACAGGACGTGATCACGGGCAGCTGGGGGTGCTCAGCCGCCTGACTTCTTCGCCTTGAAACCGCGCTTGGTCAGCTCGTCGAGCAACAGCTGCACGTGGTCCCCTTGGATCTCGATGACGCCCTCCTTGAGCGCGCCGCCGGTACCGCAGCGGCGCTTAAGCGCGCTGGCCAGCTCCTTGAGCTCGGTCTCGGCCAGCGGTACACCGGTGATGGTGGTGACGGTCTTGCCGCCGCGGCCTTTGCTTTCGCGGCGCACGCGGGCGACCCCGTCGCCCTCGGGCACGATCGACTGCTTGCAGACGCAGGCGTCCAGCGGCTGACTGCAGTCCGGGCAGTGCCGCCCGGCGTCGGTGGAAAACACCAGCCCGCCGAGACCGGAAAAGGAAGTGGTTTTCTTGGCCACACGAACCTCTTGAGCGAAGAAATCGGCACCGCTAGACCAGGCGCCGCAGCCGCGCAATTTAACAGCAAATCCGGCGCATCCGAAGGGCCGTGCAATGCGATTGCCCCGAAGCAGCCCAACGCCCTACCCCAAAGCGGCGTCCGGCAACAGAGCAACGCGCACACCAAAAAGCCGTAGAAGGCGCGATCCGCCGCGTAAGTTGGCTGAGGTCCGAACGAAGCGCCGCGTGACTGCGTTCCGCTTCCATCCAGCCAAATGCCCGGCGCACCTTCACGACTACATACCGATACGCTGTGGGGCGCGAACCGCGGCGGAAGCCAACCTGCTGCCGGCATGGAACGGGCTAGAGACACTATCGAGTCGAACCGATAACTCCCACGATCAGCAGACCCCCACCAAGCCGCGGAATCACCCGCAACCCGAAGCGCTTATCGAATGCGGTGCGAATATCACAGCCGACCGCTCGGAGCGTACGGCTCAGGATCGACACAGGGGTCCCTGTTCGACATCAGATCCGTCAGCAACTGGCACGAGGCTGGCGCCAGCACCAGGCCGTTGCGGAAATGCCCGCAGTTGAGCCAGAGACCGTCATGCCCGGGCACCGGCCCTATATAAGGTATACCGTCCGGCGATGCAGGCCGCAGCCCGGCCCAATGCTTGACCACCTCGGCATCCGCCAGCGCTGGCAGCAAGTCGATGGCGGTCGCCCTGAGACTTTGCAGCGCGTCGTCGGTCGGTGTCTTGTCGAACCCGACGTCCTCCAGCGTACTGCCGACCAGAATGTGGCCGTCGCGCCGCGGAATCGCATAACGTCGTTTGGCCAACACCATGCTTGGCAGAAAATCCTCGGCGCACTTGAACAGGATCATCTGCCCCTTCATCGGCTTGACCGGCAACTCGAGCCCGAGCGTTGCCAACAAGCGTCCGCTCCAGGCTCCAGCGGCCAGGACGACCTGCTCCGCCCGCATCTCGCCCTGCTCGGTCGTCACGCCCACCACACGCACGCCCTCACGGACGAACCCGGTCACTGGGCGATGTTCGACGAGCGTCACGTTGGGCATTTGGGCAAGCGCCGCCCGCAGGGCCTGAAGCAGCCGCGGGTTGCGCACATTGGCGACGCCCGGCATGTACACCGCCCGCTCGAAGCCAGCATCCAACGAAGGGACCGCGGCGTGCACCTCATCCATCCCGACCCGACGCAGCGGCCGCCCTTGCGCCTCGGCCCAGGTCAGCGCTTGGTCCTCGTCTTCCAGATCCAGCCAATAGAGGCCGGTCTCGAACACCTCCGGATCGACACCGGTCTGCTCGAACAAGGTCGCGCCCAGCTGCGGGTAATAGTCCTGCGACCAATGCGCCAGCGCCGTGATTGCCGGACTGTAGCGCCAGGGGTACAAGGGGGAAACGATGCCGCCACCGGCCCAGGAGGCTTCGGCTCCCGCTCCGCCTGCCTCGACCACTGCCACTTGGTGCCCCGCACCGGCTAGCTGACAAGCCGACAGCAGCCCGATGACGCCGCCGCCTACCACGATTGTCTGATGTTTCACTCCGCCTCCACCCTTCGGGTTCACATTTTCAGCCTTTCAAACTTGGACTGGTGCCTGTGCTGGTCTACAAAGCACAGACTGGTGCCTGTGCTGGTCTACAAAGCACCCTTGATCGAACCATGCTGTTGAAAGCGGCACCGCCAGGAAGGCGGCCCATGATACTTGCAAAGGAACTGCCCCATGCCGAACCGAGGTCAAGGCTTCACGCTTATCGAACTGCTCATTACGTTAACCATACTGGCCATCGCCCTGATGATCGCCATTCCATCGTTCAGCTCTTCGCTCGAATCGGTTCGCCAGCGCACTTCGGTCAACCAATTGCTGGCTGACCTCAACTTTGCGAGAAGCAGGGCGATAACGACCGGACAACCGGTCAGCCTGTGCGCCGGGACATCCGACTGCGATGGTGAGGCGATGTGGGGTGGCCAGGTGATGATATTCAGCGACATGGACGGTGACGGCACGATTGATGAGGGTGACGTTACGCTGCGCGCCACCGCGGTCACTGCGAGCCACAGCTGGAAATGGCGCAACTTCCGGCAGCAACGCCACATGACATTCAAACCGGATGGCACCACCCACAGCCTCAACGGCACCTTCATTCTGTGCCGACAGGGCAGCCCCCTGAAAAAGATTGTGATCAACATCACGGGGCGCGCGCGACTTGACGCACCTAATGCCGACGACCTTTGCACCTAACATGCCGCACAGCGCCGGAAACCGACCGAGTATCCGGGCAACGTGGGAAGCCGAACGGCGAACCGGGATGATTAGATGACTCTGAGACCGAGAAGAACCATGCAGCATTCCCGAGCTTTTACGCTGATCGAGCTGATGATAACGCTGGCGATCTTGGCAATTTTGTTGGCGATCGCAGCGCCCTCGTTCCGAGACACCATCCAGAACAGCAGGACCCAGACCATCGCCAACGACCTGACCACGGCACTGCAGTTCGCGCGATCCGAAGCGGTCAAGCGTGGCACGAAAGTGGACATCTGCCGCCGAAACGGAAACGTTTGCGCAGATGCCGCTGACTGGGGCAACGGCTGGCTCGTAAAGGTAAACGGAGGTGCAGTGATCCGGGTCTGGGAAGCGGTTGGGGGCCAGAATACGGTTACCGGGCCGGTTGAAACACTGTCTTATTGGCCGAACGGCCTGCTGACCAAAACGACCGCGACAGATTTCATTGTCAAATTCTCCAATTGTTCAGGCAAACCCCAGTACACCATCTCGCTGACAGCAACAGGACGAGTGACAAGCGCAAAAGGAACGTGCCAATGACAAGCCTCCTTTCTAAGCCTCCCCAGCGCGGCGCGACGCTCATTGAAGTGCTGGTAGCCGTGCTGATCCTCTCCGTAGGTCTGCTAGGCCTCGCAGGTATGCAGATGACCGCGCTCAAGAGCAACCAGAGCGCGTATTACCGCTCGCAGGCAACGGTATTGGCGTACGACATCATCGATCGCATGCGAGCCAATCGTACCGAGGCTTTGAACGGTGTCTACGACATCGCGCTACAAAACCAAACCTGTGATCCGGACATCGCACCCAGCGGAACACTTGCTAAAAAAGACGTAGCCGAGTGGCTGAACTCGCTTTCGTGCCTGCTCTCAGGCGATGCCAAGGGCAGCGTCGTCCGAAACGATCATGTTTTTACCGTATCCATCGAGTGGAACGACAACCGCGGCCGCATCGACGAAGCCGCTGACGATGATCGCGAAACCTTTGTCTATCGGACGCAGCTATGAAACCAGCCTCTCTTTACCGGCAGGCGGGCCTTTCGCTCGTCGAGCTTATGGTCGCCATGCTGATCAGCCTGATTCTGCTTGGCGGAGTTCTTCAGGTATTCCTGTCCAGCAAGGACATGTATCGCACCAATACGGCTGTGGCGCGTGTTCAGGAGGCAGGTCGTTTTGCGACCGACTTCATCGCTTTCGACGTACGTCAGGCCGGTTACAAAGGCGAATGTCTGAGCGAACCCACCAGTCACTTGAAGCTTACGACCGCTAGCGCCGACATCCAAAACGCCTACAGCACCACTCCCGCTATCCAGGGCTGGGATAACACCAAGCCTGTATTTTTTTTGAACTCAGAGACGACGCGCGCTGACACTGATTCTTTTATCGTCAAGTACGCAGGCGATGGGCAAGAATTCCAGTCAAGCGGCACGAATAATACCAACGCGCAAAGTCTCACGGTCGATGCCAGCACCTCTGCGTATGCAGGCCAGATTGTTTTGCTCGCAAACTCCACGGGCTGCGACGTTTTTCAGAATACTAATAACCAGAATGCCAGTGCATTTCAAAAGTCTGGCGGTAACACTGAGCCAGGTAATATTAACCAGGACTGGAGCCAGTCTTATAACGGCTACATGACGGCTCACGTGTTACGTAGCCATTCGTACTTCATCCGCGACAACGCGGGCCGCCTTCCTTCGTTGTACCGCCGGGTGCTTAGCCCAACCCCTACAGTGGAAGAACTTGTCGAGGGCATCATCGAAATGCAGGTCACCTATGGCCTTGATAAGGACGGTGACCGGTTGGCGGATGAATATGTGAAGGCAGGTACAAACGGCTTGGCCGCTACTGGAGAAGGTAATTGGGACAAGGTCGTTTCGGCGCGCATATCGGTGATCGCCATCAGCCCCGAAACCAACGTGCTAGAAGAGCCGCAGACCTTCGTGCTTCCCGCCATCGTTGGGATTGATCGTGACGATGATTATGCCCTGTACGGGGACGACGGCACGGTCACCATCAAAAACAACCGCGTCGCTCAGGTCTATACCGCCACCGTCGCCATTCGGAACCGCCTACCATGAACAATGGAACCTTCGGTCCCTCCCGTCAAAAGGGCGCCGTGTTACTGGTCGCGCTCATCATGCTATTGCTGCTTACCGTTCTCGGCGCGGCGGCCATGCGCGATACCAACCTACAAGAGCGGATGGCGGGAAACATGCGTGATCATGCACTCGCGTTCCAAGCAGCGGAAGCCGCTCTGCGCTTCGCTGAACAGGAAGTGAAGACCGACTACGCGGACCTGATCAGCGACACGCTCTACCCCGTCAACGATGAAACTCCGGACGTGGTGACCTTCTCTGGCTTCAACGGCAACGTATACCAGGCCCCGACGTACACCATAACCCGCCTGCCCCACCCCGGACAGCTCGATATGCAGAACATGGTCAACCCGACCACCGCTGGTGGCGATTCGCTTGCGGCGGGCGAGTCGTTGATCCTCGATTTTGTTCTTGTACGCATTGAAGCAACCGGCACTGGCGCCAGCCCGGACTCGAAGGTCACCCTTCGTTCCCTGTATTTCGTAGAGGAGTGACATGATGCCGCTCGTAAATCGCCGCCTGCTCACTAATGGAGTGGTCGCCCAATGGCGCCCGCTATTGCTGGCCGGAACTGCATTAGTCTGGACGCTGGGCGCCGGCCAAGCCGCCGCAGACGTTTCGCAAACGCCTCTATTGCTGGGCGCTAGTAATGTGCCAGGCAACCTTGCTTTAGTACCCTCCGTCGAATGGCCAACGTTGCTATCAATTGCCAACACCGGCGACTACAGCTCCACCAATACCTACCTTGGCTATTTCGATTCGGCAAAGTGTTACACCTACGATAAAACTAACGAATGGTTCGAACCGGTCGGATATGCCCTGGCGAAGAAGTGCGGAGGTGCCAAGCAGTGGGCCGGAAACTTCCTGAACTGGGCCGGCACACCAACGATTGACCCGTTCCGTAGCGCGCTCACAGGTGGCTATCGCTATCGGGATGAAGTCGGGCTCACAGTCTTGGAAAAAGCGCGCCACACAGGGCAGAGCAGCGCAGGAAACCGGACCTCCAGCGCTAACGTTCCTAAAAGTGAAATCGTAGGCGCCACTCCAGCAAAAAGTGATTGGGACAATTTTTATTTGCGCTTAAGCGGCTTGGGCGTCGACATGCTGTTCTCCAACTGGAATAACAAACTTGGAGATGACAGCGCCTCTCTAGGCGAACAAGTCGCTTATGATCCGGCCCTTACCAGACCATGGGACGGCGGTCGCCTACTGAAGAGCTATACCCCTCAGAACAGCAGTACGCTGAAAACAGTGTATCGCCTTAAGCTCCGAGTAAAAGTTTGCGTTCCCTCAATGTTGGAAGCGAACTGCAAGAAATATAGCGACACTAACTACAAGCCTGAAGGACTGCTTCAGCAATATAGCGAAAATATACGCTATAGCGTATTTGGCTATCTGAACGACGAGAACCAGTTACGCGACGGAGGAGTCTTACGTGCTGGCCAGAAGTACATCGGCCCACTCAAAAGAGAGCGCGGCGTAGCCGGCCAGATGGAAAACGCGCGCACTGAATGGAGCAGTGTAACCGGCATCTTGGTACCTAACCCGAACCCTGCAGACGCAACAGCCACGCAGACAGCATTCGGTCGCACGGTCAATAACAGTGGGGTAATCAACTATCTGAACAAGTTTGGACAGTTAACCACGAACCCACACAAGAGCAATGACCCTGTTAGCGAACTTTATTACGCAGCGTTCCGCTATTTCCGCCACCCGACAGACGCAAGCGGAAATTCCATCGGCAACGTACCGGAATACTCAACTGCCAGCCCAGCCCATAATTCGACGCCTAATGGAAATACTAAAGATAAATGGCTCGACGGATTTCCTGTCATCACGAACTGGGATGACCCGATACAGTACGCCTGTCAAAAAAATGTAATTCTCGGTATTGGTGACACCAATACTCACGCAGATCGCAACTTGCCTGGCGCAACCAAAAGCGATAAAGAGCCAGCTACCCCAGCGCGCGTGACGGCAGATAGTTTCAACGTTGCAACTGCAACTTCCCGCGTCGGCACTATCGAAGGCGTGGATGTTAAAGCCAATTCCTCCGCTACGTTTGGGGATTGCTGCAACAACAATTCCGCTTATATCGCTGGGATGGCCTACCACGCTAACACCGTCGACCTTCGGGACGATATAAGTGGTGAGCAATTGCTCTCGACCCACTGGGTGGACGTGCGCGAAAACGGAGTGCTCAAAGGCAGAGCCAAGAACCAGTATTGGCTAGCGGCCAAGTATGGCGGTTTCAAGATCCCGAGCGATGTGGACTATGGCGACCCCTACGCTCGCACCGAATCTCTTCCGAACAGCTGGTGGACCGATGGCGACCAGACCGAAATCGGTGAGCTTCGGCCTCGCAACTTCTACGTCGCCAGCGACGCAACTAAAATGGTTGAAAGTCTCAAGACGGCGTTTGCGAACATTGCCAAGGAAGTGAGTAGCACCACGGCTGCCCTGTCGACAAACTCGACCAAACTGGAAACCGATACCGCCGTTTTCCAATCGATGCTCGACAGCAGCAACTGGAGCGGCGACTTACTGGCGAAAGCCGTTGCAAGCAACGGTACCGTGAGCGAAACCCCGTTGTGGAAAGCGGCACAGAAGCTGGATGCCCTATCAAACTCGCAGACAGCGGATCGGATCATTCTGACTTCCACAGCCCCTACAGCCAACGGCACAACAGGGGCACTGGTTTCGACGACGGGCAGAACCTTCACATGGGACCAACTGGACTCTACGCAAAAGATCGCCCTTCGAGCCACGGCAGGCGGAACGACGACGACCGAAGAGGTGGGACAGAATCGACTCGCCTTCCTTCGCGGCGACCGCAGCCTGGAACGCACGGACACCGCACCCAACAACCCGTTCCGGGAACGCGGCAGCCGGCTGGGCGATATCGCCAACTCAGACCCGCAGTACATCTACAAACCGAACTTCGGCTACTCGCAGTTGCCAGAGAGTGCCGGATTCACCAGTACAATCAAGAGCGCGTATACGACCTTTCGCTCGCAGAGTTCCTATCAGAGCCGCCCGCCAGTGGTGGTGGTAGGCGCAAACGACGGAATGTTGCACGGCTTCGATGCGACCCTCGGAACCACGGGAGGCAAGGAACTGTTCGCCTATGTTCCGAATGACCTCATTGACGAACTGCACGAACTGACCGACCCAACCTATGCGCACCGTTACTACGTCGACGGCACGCCCCGGATCGGCGACGCCTTGGTCAGCGGACAGTGGAAAACGCTGGTTGTTGGCTCATCCGGCGCTGGCGGTCGTAGCATCTTCGCGTTGGACATTTCCAACCCCAGCAACATGTCCGCAAGCAATGTTCTCTGGGAATTCTCCCATGCAGAGATGGGGTATAGCCTAGGGCGCCCCAGCCTGGTACCGCTGTACAACGGCAAGTTCGGAGTAATTGTCACCAGCGGGTACGACCGCCCGACAAGTACTACCGCTGGCTATGTCTGGATTCTGGACGCATCGGACGGCAGCGTGATAAAGCGCTTTGACCTACCAAACAGCGGCGATCTGGGTTCTCCGTTGGCAGTGGACATCGATAATGATCGCGTCGCAGATCGCATCTACGTGGCCGATACGCTGGGTAAGGTTTGGCGCCTGGACATCACCGGCACAGCACCCAGCGGGTGGGGCGCACCCAGCGCATTGCAATCAGGCAGCAATATCATCCCGATGTTCTTGGCGAGGGACTCCAGCGGCGTCGCACAGCCAATTACCGCACCTTTGGATGCCGCCTATACCAGGGATCGGAGGATCATGCTGGTCTTCGGGACCGGCAGCTTCTACCAGACCACAGACAACGAAATTCCTGACTCCCCGCAGGTACAGTCGTTCTATGGAGTCATCGATAGCGGCTCCCAGATCGATGGGCGCAGCACGCTTCTGGAGCAAGAGATTCTGAAACAAGTGACCGGGACCGACCTCAATGGCCGAGCAATCAGCGAAAACGCCATGACCGACAGCCATGAAGGGTGGTATCTGGACCTACTGTGGAAATCAGCGAAGGGCGGGCCTGGCGCAGTCGGCGAGCGGGTCATATCCCAGGCTCAACTGGGTGGTAACCGCGTAACCTTCAGTACCCTGATTCCGTCCTCTAACCCCTGCGATGCGGGGGGAACCAGTTGGATCATGAGCCTCGATCTGGCTACGGGCAGCCGCCTCGCCTACTCATACTTCGACTACAACGGCGACGGCAGCATCGACGAAGGGGATTACATTGAACTGGACGATGGCACCAAGGTTCCGGTTAGCGGCGTGGCGGACCCCGATGAAGGTGCAGTCAAGGGCACCATCGGACTGAACGACCAATCCACTGGCAAACGCTACCTATGCTATGCCAGCTCGGCATCCAGCACGGATTCGGATGGGGTAACTCCGGTGTGTATCGAAGTCATGGGAAACAACAACGACTCCAACCGCCTCTCCTGGCATGAAGTGAGGACAAATCTTTGAGCACTTCTGTATCACCCTGGCGCTTAGCGCGCGGATTTACCTTGATTGAGCTGATGATCGTGGTTGCGATCATCGGCATCATCTCGGCAATCGCCTTCCCCAGTTACCAGGAATACGTCCGTAGCGCTAAGCGCGCTGACGCCGAAACGGCTTTGATGGAATTGGGACATTTCATGGAACGCTACTACACCGCCAATGGCCGCTACGTCGAAAGCGATGGAAATGAACCCGATCTACCCTTCACCCAGGCACCGAGAGACGGCGGCACCAAGTCGTATGACATCAGTCTGGTTGCAGACAGCACTTCAGCCACTACCTATCTCCTTCAGGCGGTACCCACAGGCAGCATGGCGAGCGACAAGTGCGGCACCCTGACGTTATCCAATACCGGCGCCAAAGGGCAGGACGATGGCGTGACACTCTCCGAATGCTGGAAACGCTAGCCCGAATACAAGAAGCCCGGCATTTCGCCGGGCTTCTTGGTTAGCAACGCTATCAAACCGCCTTCAACCGCAACTCCTTCGGCATGGAGAACGTCACGTTCTCCGGCCGGCCGTCCAGCTCATCCATTCCCGTCGCGCCCCATTCGCGGAGTCGGTCGATGACGCCGCGTACCAGTACTTCAGGAGCCGAAGCGCCGGCGGTAATGCCGATTCGCTCGACCTTGTCGAACCACTCGCGCTTCATGTCTTGCGCGCCATCGATCAAATAGGCAGGGGTGTCCATGCGCTCGGCCAGTTCGCGCAGGCGGTTGGAGTTGGAGCTGTTGGGGCTGCCGACCACGAGCACCACGTCGCACTCGCCCGCGAGTTCCTTGACCGCGTCCTGGCGGTTCTGGGTGGCGTAGCAGATATCATCCTTTCGCGGGCCGCCGATGCTCGGAAAGCGCGTGCGCAAGGCGTCAATGACGCGGCTGGTGTCGTCCATGGAGAGCGTCGTCTGGGTGACGAAGGCCAGGGCGTCCGGATTACGCACCTGCAGGTCCGCCACGTCCTGCTCGTCCTCGACGAGATAGATCGAACCACCGTTGGCAGTGTCGTACTGGCCCATGGTGCCTTCGACTTCCGGGTGGCCAGCATGGCCGATCAGGATGCATTCACGCCCCTCGCGGCTGTATTTGGTCACCTCGAGGTGCACCTTGGTCACCAGGGGGCAGGTCGCATCGAAGACTTTCAGGCCGCGCTTGTCTGCTTCCATGCGCACCGCCTGGGACACGCCGTGGGCGCTGAAGATGACGATGAAGCCGTCCGGCACCTGATCCAGCTCATCGACGAAGATGGCCCCGCGTGCGCGCAGGTCCTCGACCACGAACTTGTTGTGCACGACCTCGTGGCGCACATAGATCGGCGGCCCGAAGACCTCGAGCGCACGGTTGACGATCTCGATCGCGCGATCGACACCGGCACAGAAACCTCGGGGATTGGCGAGTTTGATTTGCATGGCGGACTCTCGACGCGCGTGGCACGCGGATGGATGGACAGATTACGACCCGTAGGGTGGATGGCTCTTTAGACGCACCTTTGCGGCCTGCGGTGGATCGGTGAAGCGTGTTCCACCCTACGAGCTGGTTACTGCAACAAGCACTTATTTGACGTGCGCCGGTCGCTCAGACCGGCTTGACTTCGAATATCTCCACTTCAAAAGTCAGTGCTTTGCCTGCCAGCGGATGATTGAAGTCAACGACAACCTGACGATCATCGAAGTTTTTGACAACGCCAGGCAGTTCCGTCTTGGCGGCGTCGTTGAAGATCACCAACAAGCCCTCGGACAGCTCCATACCCTCGAATTGATTAAGCGGCATGGTTTGCACGTTCTGCGGGTTATGCTGGCCAAAGCCCTGCTCCGGTGCGATCTGGAAGGTGCGCTTGTCGCCGGCCTTGAGCCCGAACAACTGCTGCTCGAACCCCGGCAGGAGGTTGCCGTCGCCGACCTTGAACGTCGCTGGCTGCTTGTCGAAGGTGCTGTCGACCTGCTCGCCGTTTTCCAGGCTGAGGGAGAAATGCAGGGTTACCTGCGTGTCCGACCCGATACGCTGTTCACTCATTTACCGTTTCTCCCGTTTTACTGCTCCGGAACATGTCCAGCGCCAGCATCACGGCGCCGATGGTAATGGCGCTGTCGGCGATATTGAATGCCGGAAAGCGCCACTGATCCTGCCAGTGGACCAGGATGAAATCGACCACGTGACCCAGCACGATGCGGTCATAGAGATTGCCAAGCGCGCCGCCGAGCACCAGCGCCAGGGCGACGGCCAGCCAGGTCTCGCTCGGCTTCAGGCGCTTCATCCAGACCAGCAGAACCGCACTGACGCCCATGGCGATCGCCGCGAACAGCCAGCGCTGCCAGCCCGAATGATCGGCGAGGAAACTGAACGCCGCCCCGGTGTTGTACGCCAGCATCCAGGCGAAATAGCCCGGGATCACCTCGACCGCCTGATACAGCGTGAGGTTGGCTTCGACGTAGTGCTTGCTCGCCTGATCCAGCACGATCACCAGCACGGTCAGCCAGAGCCAGGCCAGCTTGCCGATACGCGCGCTCATGCCGCGGCCCTCGCCAACCAATCGTGGAATGAATCCGCAGCTGCCGAACGCTCGCGCAGGGCTGACGCCGAACGTCGTCCGGCTTGCCCTACCGGCATGGGTCTCGCGGGCGCATGGGCAATGGTGTGGGTTTTTGCCCAGGGCCGTGAGATCGCCCCTGCCGCCGGCGTCATTATCGAGCGGCGATCACGCATAGTGACGCACCTCGCCGGCGCCTTCGATGTTCTCGACGCAGCGACCGCAGATGTCAGGGTGCGCGGCATGGCTGCCGACATCCGGCAGATGGTGCCAGCAGCGCCCGCACTTGGGATCGCCGGTTTTCTCGACCGCGAGCTTCAGCCCTGCAAGTTCGCTTGCAACCGCATCGGCGGGCGCCTCGGCAAGCGGCGCGACCCGCGCAGCCGAGGTGATCAGCACGAAGCGCAACTCGTCGCCCAGCCGGGCCAGATCCGCCGCCAACTCGGGCTCTGCATAGAGCACCACGTCGGCCTGCAGGTTGCCGCCCAGGGTCTTGGCCGCGCGTCGCGCCTCGAGCTCCTTGTTCACCGCCGCCTTGACAGCCATGACCCGCTCCCAGAAGGCGCGGTCCAGTTCGGCGTCGGCCGGCATTTCGCTCAGGCCTTCGTACCAGGTGTTGAGCATTACGGACTCGTTGCGTTCGCCCGGCAGGTACTGCCATATCTCATCGGCGGTGAACGACAGGATCGGCGCGATCCAGCGCACCAGCGCTTCGGCGATGTGATACAGCGCCGTCTGACAGGAACGCCGCGGCAGGCTGTCGGCGCCGGTGGTGTACTGACGGTCCTTGATGATGTCCAGGTAGAAGCCGCCCAGCTCCTGCACGCAGAAGTTGTGCACCTTCTGGTAGACGTTCCAGAACTTGTAAGTGCCGTAGGCTTCTTCGATTTCACGCTGCAGCAGCAGCGCCCGATCGATGGCCCAGCGGTCCAACGCGATCAATTGTTCGTTCGGCACCAGGTGCTGCGCCGGATCGAAACCGTCGAGATTGGAGAGCAGGAAGCGCGCGGTGTTGCGGATACGACGATAGGCATCGGCGCTGCGCTGGAGGATGACCTTGGACACCGCCATCTCGCCCGAGTAATCGGTCGAGGCGACCCACAGGCGCAGGATGTCGGCGCCCAGGCTATCTGTGACTTCCTGCGGCGCCACCACGTTGCCGAGCGATTTGGACATCTTGCGGCCGTTCTCGTCGACCACGAACCCATGGGTCAACAAGCCGCGATACGGCGCATGGCCATCGATCGCCGAGCCGGTCAGCAGCGAGGAGTGGAACCAGCCGCGATGCTGGTCGGAGCCTTCGAGATAGAGGTCTGCACGCGGCCCCTGATCATGGCCCATCGGATGCGAGCCGCGCATCACGTGCCAATGGGTGGTGCCGGAATCGAACCAGACATCCAGGGTGTCGCTGATCTTGTCGTACTGCGCCGCTTCCTCGCCCAGCAGCTCGGCAGGATCGAGCTTCGACCAGGCCTCGATGCCGCCCTGCTCGACGCGTTGCGCCACCGCCTCCATCAACTCGACGGTGCGCGGATGCAGCTCGCCGCTTTCCTTGTGCAGGAAGAACGGGATCGGCACGCCCCAGGTGCGCTGGCGCGAGATACACCAGTCCGGGCGCCCGGCAATCATGCCGTGCAGGCGCGCCTGCCCCCAGGCCGGGACGAACGCGGTCTGCTCGATGGCGTCCAGCGCACGGCGGCGCAGCGAGCTGCCGTCATGTGCGACCTTGTCCATACCGACGAACCACTGCGCCGTGGCGCGGTAGATCAGCGGCGTCTTGTGCCGCCAGCAATGCATGTAGCTGTGCTGGATCGATTCATGCTTGAGCAGCGCGCCCACTTCGCGCAGCTTCTCGACGATCGCCGGGTTGGCCTTCCAGATGAACTGGCCACCAAAAAACGGCAGGTCCGGGACGTAGACACCGTGGCTCTGCACCGGACTGAGAATGTCGTCATTCTCCATGCCGTAATGCTTGCAGGAGCGGAAGTCGTCTTCTCCGTAAGCAGGCGCGGAATGGACGATGCCGGTACCGGCGCCAGTCTCCACGTAGTCGGCCAGGTAGACCGGGGCGAAGCGTTCGTAGAACGGGTGACGGAAGCGGATCAGCTCAAGCGCCCGTCCCTCGCAGCGCGCGACGATTTCACCCTGCAGTTCGTAGCGCTGCAGGCAGGACTCGACCAGCTCCTCGGCCAGTACCAACAGCCGGTCGCCGGTGTCGACCAGGGCGTAGACGAACTCGGGATGCACGTTCAGCGCCTGGTTGGCCGGAATGGTCCAAGGCGTGGTGGTCCAGATGACGATGCTGGCCGGCTTGGCCAATACAGCGACGCCAAAGGCCGCAGCCAGCTTGTCGGCGTCCTCGACCTGGAAGGCGACGTCGATCGCATCGGATTTCTTATCCTGGTACTCGACTTCCGCCTCGGCCAGCGCCGAGCCGCAATCGAAGCACCAGTTCACTGGCTTCAGGCCTTTGAAGACGAAGCCGCCTTCGACCATTTTTGCCAGCGCACGGATTTCGCCGGCTTCGTTGGCAAAGTCCATGGTGCGATAAGGGTTGTCCCAATCGCCGAGCACGCCAAGACGGATGAAGTCGGCCTTCTGTCCCTCGATCTGCTCGGCGGCATAGGCCCGGCAGCGCTCGCGGGTCAGGTCAGCCGGCTGGTTCTTGCCATAGGTGATCTCGACCTTGTGCTCGATCGGCAAGCCATGGCAGTCCCAGCCCGGAACATAGGGCGCGTCGAACCCTGCCAGGGTCTTGGAACGGACGATGAAGTCCTTGATGACCTTGTTGACCGCATGGCCGATATGAATGCTGCCGTTGGCGTACGGCGGGCCGTCATGCAGGACGAACGTCGGGCGTCCCTCGCCGATCAGTCGCAGCTTCCCATACAGGTCGATGCTGTCCCAGCGCTGCAGAATCTCCGGCTCGCGCTGGGGCAGACCGGCCTTCATCGGAAATGCCGTGGACGGCAGATTGAGGGTCGCTTTGTAATCGGTCATTTCAGTCCTGACTCGTGGTAAAGGGTGAAGCCCGCCAGTAGTCGCGAGCCGCGGCGATGTCCGCGTCGATCGCCATCTTGAGCGCCTCCAGCGAGGCAAAGCGCTGCTCGTCCCGCAGCTTGCGGTGGAAAGTCACGCGCAGTAGGCGTCCGTAGAGGTCGCCCTGGTAATCCAACAGGTGCACTTCCAGGTGCGGGTGGCCATCGCTCTCCACCGAGGGCCGCATGCCGATGTTGGCCACGCCTGGCTGCACGCGGCCGTCGACTTCGGTACTCACCATGAACACGCCGGCCAGCGGCGTGCTCCGGCGCTTGAGCTGGATGTTGGCGGTCGGCGCGCCCAATTGGCGGCCCAGCGCCTGACCGTGCAGGACCCGCCCGGTGATGCTGAACGGCCGGCCCAACAGCTTTTCGGCCAATACCAGATCACCCTCGGCGAGCACCTGGCGTAGCCGGGTGCTGCTGACGCGCTCACCCTCGACCTCGATGGTGGTCGCCGCCTCGACGCTGAAGCCTTCGGCCGCACCAGCCTTCAGCAGAAAGGCGAAATCCCCGGCGCGATCGCAGCCGAAGCGAAAATCGTCACCCACTTCCAGATGACGCACCCCCAACCCCTCGACCAGGGTCGCATGGACGAACTCGGCGGCGCTCAATTCGCGCAGGCGCCGATTGAACGCCAGGCAGAGCACCCGGTCGACGCCCTGCTCGTCCAGCAGCCGAAGCTTCTCGCGCAGGCGGGTCAGCCGTGCAGGCGCCTGGTCCGGCGCGAAGTACTCGCGCGGCTGCGGTTCGAAGATCACCACGCAGCTGGGCAACCCGAGCTCGGCGGCACGCTCGCGCAGGCGCGCCAGAATGGCTTGATGCCCCCGGTGAACCCCGTCGAAATTGCCGATGGTGGCGACGCAGCCCCGATGCCGGGGCCGCAGGTTATGAAGACCTCGAACCAGCTGCATACCGCACTTCTTGCTTGAAAAGTCGTCGATTATACGCATGAGCCGGCCACGGCGGACAGGCTTGCCGCCCGCGCCCGGGATCAGTGGCGAAGGTGTCGCCAGCGCAGACCGAGCAGCAGCAGCCCGCCGGCGAACGCGCCCAGCCCGGCCACGATCAGCAGACTGAGTTTCAGTACCCGGGTCTGCCAATCCCAGGCAAACCACTCGGCCGACGGCACGTTGAGCCACCAGACGGCCGCCACCATCGCCGCGCAGCCGCCAGCCAGGCGCAGCAGGAACACGCCCCAGCCCGGCGCGAACTTGAACACACCGATGCGATACAGTCCCCAGAACAGCAGCGCAGCATTGAGCATCGACGACAGCGAAGTCGCCAGCGCCAGCCCGACATGTTGCAGCGGCCAAATCAGCGCAAGGTTCATGACCATGTTGGCGATCATGCAAATGATCGCCACCCGCACCGGCGTCTTCAGGTCCTGGCGGGCAAAAAAGCCCGGCGCGAGCACCTTGATCAGCATGAATGCCAGTACGCCCAACGAGTAGGCCTCAAGCGCACTCGCCGACTGCACCACCGCCTCTTCGCTCATGGCGCCGTAGAAGAACAGGCTGGCTATTAGCGGCTCGGCCAGAATGCCCAGGGCCAGGGCCGCCGGCACGCCAACCAGCAGTACCATTCGCAGCGCCCAGTTGAGCGTGGTGGAGAACGCCTCGGGATCGGCGCTCGCATGCTGGCGCGACAGGCTGGGCAGAATCACCGTGCCGATGGCGATACCGAAGGCACCGAGAGGCAGCTCTGACAACCGGTCGGCGTAGTACAACCACGACACGCTGCCGGTCTGCAGGAACGAAGCCAGGACGGTGTCGAGCAGCAGATTGATCTGGCTCACCGAGACGCCGAACAGCGCCGGCACCATCAGCAGCATGATCCGCCGAACCCCGTCGTCACCGAAGCGTACCCGCGGCCTCGGCAACAGCCCGAGCTTGGCGACATAGGGCAACTGGAAGGCCAACTGGGCGAAACCGGCGACGAACACGCCCCAGGCCAGCGCCATGATCGGCTGGTCGAAATAGGGCGTGAGAAATATCGCCGAGGTGATCATGCAGACGTTCAGCAACACCGGCGTGAAACCCGGCACCGCGAAGTGGCCGTAGCTATTGAGCACGCCGGAGGTAAAAGCGGTCAGGGAGATCAGCAGCAGGTACGGAAAGGTGATCCGCAACAGTTCGCCGGCCAAGGCCATCTTCGCCGGATCGTCCCGAAAGCCCGGCGCGAAGAGCATGACCACATAGGGCGAGGCCAGCACACCGAGCGCCGTGATGCCCGTCAGAATGAGACCGAGCATGCCGGCGGTCCGGTCGACCAGCAGCTTGACCTCGGTCAGCGTACGTTGCGTGCGGTACTCCGACAGCACCGGGACGAAGGCCTGGGCGAACGCGCCCTCGGCAAACAGGCGGCGCAGGAAGTTGGGGATCTTGAAGGCGATGAAAAAGGCATCGGCCGCCGATCCCGAGCCGAAATAGCTCGCGACCACCATATCGCGTACCATGCCCAGCACGCGCGACAGCAGCGTCATGACGCTGACCACCGCACTGGAACGCAACAACCCGCTTTTGCCGGACGTCTCGGACATCTGATTTCCTAGAGTTTGCGATGAGGCTCCGACCAGGCACTGCCAGCGGATGCGGGCCATTACGACAGCGGATGCGGCGGCGAGTTTAGCCGCAGCCCTTCCGTCCGACCAGCACCGCACTCGCCTTGACCGGGCTTGACAAGCCTTCGCGGCATCGGCATGATTCGCGGCCTTATTTGCTTTGTAATCCCACGTTTTCGAGGAGTTCGACGGTGGCCAACAGCCCTTCCGCCAAAAAACGCGCAATTCAGGCTGAGAAGCGTCGCAGCCACAACGCCAGCTTGCGCTCCATGGTTCGTACCTACATCAAGAATGTGGTCAAAGCCATCGACGCAAAAGATCTGGATAAAGCTCGTACTGCTTACACTGCAGCCGTGCCCGTCATCGACCGTATGGCCGACAAGGGCATCATCCACAAGAACAAAGCCGCTCGTCACAAGAGCCGCCTGAACGGCCACATCAAGGCCCTCGGCGCTGCCGCTGCCTGACGCTGCACGTTCTTGAGAAAAACCGGCCTAGCGCCGGTTTTTTTATGCCCACAAAAAGGCTGGAGACTGGTCAGCATGGCGCCCAACTGGATACACATTGGCCTTTTGAGCACCATAAAACCGAAAGCAAACCATCACCCCAGCCTGCAGCGCCGTTATCGGCTTCTTCGCCTTACCGCCAGGGCAGGATTGGGATGGCGGTGACCGCGTTCTGCGGACTGCCTTCGATGACCCGGTCGCTATACACCAGGTAGACCAGCGTGTTGCGCGCCTTGTCGAAGAAGCGCACCACCTGCATGGATTTGAACACCAGCGAGGTCCGCTCCTTGAACACCACCTCGCCATCCTCGAGCGAGTCACTCATCCGGATCGGCCCGACCTGACGACAGGCGATGGACGCCTCCGCCCGATCTTCGGCGAGACCAAGGCCACCCTTGATTCCCCCGGTCTTGGCCCGCGACAGGTAACAGGTCACGCCCTCGACCTTGGGGTCATCAAACGCCTCCACCACGATCTTGTGGTTGGGGCCGAGCCACTTGAACACCGTGTCGACCTCGCCCACCTCGCGCGCGGCAGCCGCCATCGGCCAGGCCAGCAACAGCACTATCCATCCGGACAATCGCATCGAACACCTCATAGCAGGATCATGTTGTCGCGATGGATCAGCTCGGGCTCATCGACATAGCCGAGCAACTTCTCGATTTCATCGGACGAATGCCCGAGGATTCTCTGGGTCTCAACAACGCTGTAGTTGACCAGCCCGCGAGCAACTTCCTCGCCCTCCGGCCCCAGACAAATGACCATTTCGCCGCGCCGGAAGCCACCCTGCGCCGCCTTGACCCCCACCGGCAACAGGCTGCGGTTACCCTGCTTCAATGCGTGCACCGCTCCCGCATCAAGCGTCACCGAACCCCGCGTCTGCAGGTGCCCTGCCAGCCATTGCTTGCGCGCCGCATGCCGGCTGCGCTCAGGCGCGAGCAAGGTGCCCAGTTGCTCTCCGGCCTTGAGCCGCGACAAGACCTGCTCGATCCGGCCGCCGATGATCACCGTGTGCGCCCCCGAGCGCGCCGCCAGGCGCGCGGCACGCAGCTTGGTCTGCATGCCGCCGCGCCCCAGCGCACCACCAACGGCGCCGGCAACCAGATCCAGCGCCGGGTCGTCGGCCCGCGCTTCGCTGATCAGATTTGCATCAGGATTATGACGCGGGTCGGCGTCGAACATACCGTCCCGGTCGGTCAGGATCACCAGCAGGTCGGCCTCGACCAGGTTCGCCACCAGTGCCGCCAGCGTGTCGTTGTCACCGAAGCGGATCTCATCGGTCACGACGGTGTCGTTCTCGTTGATGACCGGTACCACACCGAGATCGATGAGTGTGCGCAACGTACTGCGCGCGTTGAGGTAGCGCTTGCGGTCGGACAGGTCGTCATGGGTCACCAGGATCTGCGCGGTCTGCTGGCCGCAGCGCGCAAAACTGCTCTCCCAGGCGCGAATCAGGCCCATCTGCCCAACCGCGGCAGCCGCCTGTAGCTCATGCACTGCCTTGGGCCGGGCGGCCCAGCCCAGCCTACTCATACCGGCGGCGACCGCACCGGAGGAGACCAGCACCAGCTCGACGCCAGCATCGCGCAGCGCCACCATTTGATCGACCCACACCGCCATCGCAGCCTGATCGAGGCCACGCCCATCAGCTGTCAACAGTGCGCTGCCGATCTTGACCACCCAGCGCCGAGCGCCGCTCACCCTGTCCCGCATCGATCCGCCATCCATCCGATACCCGGCTAAACCACCGGCGGCTGCGCCACAGCCGCCGACCTCCTCGCAGACACACACGCAGACCGACCGCTAGCGGACGTAGAATATCTCCGCGCCGCCTTCGTCATCGTCGTCATCATCGAAATCGTCGTCGTCGGCATCGGCTGTCGCCTTGACGCCTGAACGCCGCAGAGCCCGCTGGTCATCGAGCTCCTGCAGACGCGCCCGCGCCTCATCCTCGATCTGCTGGTCGAGTTCGGCAAGCGCCTCGGCGTAGGCCGGCTCCTCGGCGATCCGTTCGGCGCGCTCGTCGAGATAACGCATGATCGCCTGGCTCAACGCCTCGGTACCCTCGCGCTCCAGCGCGGAGATGACGAACACCGGCCCGGTCCATTCCAGACGCTCGACGACCTGACGCACGCGCGCCTCACGATCCTCCTCGAGCAATTGATCGGCCTTGTTCAGCACCAGCCAGCGATCGCGCTGCGCCAGTGCCGGGCTGAATTTCTCCAACTCGCTCACGATCACCTCCGCCGCATCGGCTGGATCGCTCTCGTCCAGTGGCGCCATATCCACCAAATGCAGCAGCAAGCGCGTGCGTGCCAGGTGCTTGAGGAACCGGATTCCGAGCCCCGCGCCCTCGGACGCCCCTTCGATCAGGCCGGGAATGTCAGCGATCACGAAACTCTTGTAGCGCCCCACACTGACCACGCCGAGATTGGGGACCAGTGTAGTGAAGGGATAGTCGGCGACTTTCGGCTTGGCGGCGGACACAGAGCGAATGAAGGTACTCTTGCCCGCATTCGGTAATCCCAGCAGACCGACATCGGCCAACACCTTCAACTCCAGCTTCAGATCCCGCGCATCGCCCGGCTTGCCCGGCGTCGTCTGCCGCGGCGCACGGTTGGTGCTCGACTTGAACCGGGTATTGCCCAGCCCGTGCCAGCCACCCTGAGCGACCAGCAAGCGCTGTCCGGCTTTGGTCAGGTCGCCGATGACATCCTGGGTTGCCGCATCAATGACCGTGGTGCCCACCGGCACCGGCAGAATCAGGTCGTCACCCTTGGCCCCGGTGCATTCGGTACTGCCGCCCTTCTGGCCATTCGGCGCATTGAAGCGGCGGGTGTAGCGGTAATCGACGAGCGTATTGAGGTTCTCGTCGGCCTCCAGATAAACGGAGCCTCCATCACCACCATCACCCCCGTTGGGGCCACCCTTCTCGATGAACTTTTCACGACGAAAGCTCATCATGCCGTTGCCGCCATCACCGGCTTTTACAAAAATCGATACTTCATCGACGAATTTCATGGGAACGCCTCCCGCCGCAGGGACGGGCTAGAAAACAGAAAAATAAGGGTCTTGCAAAACCCAGCGAAACCGAGAGCACAGCAGCGTTTTGCAAGAGCCCTACAGAGAATACAAACAAAAAAGCCCCGTCGCATGACAGGGCTTTTCCAGCAACGCCGCAGTTAGGCTGCGACGACGCTCACGTAGCGACGGCCGAAAGCGCCCTTCACTTCGAACTTGATCACGCCTTCGACTTTAGCGAACAGAGTGTGATCCTTGCCCATGCCAACGCCGTAACCGGCGTGGAACTGGGTGCCGCGCTGACGCACGATGATGTTACCGGCCTTGATGGCCTGGCCGCCGTACATCTTCACGCCAAGACGTTTGGCTTCTGAGTCGCGACCGTTGCGGGTAGAACCGCCAGCTTTTTTGTGTGCCATGAGTTCAATACTCCTGTTAGGGGATTCAGGCCCGATTAGCCCTGAATGCCGGTGATTTTGACCTCAGTGAACCACTGACGGTGGCCCTGACGCTTCATGTGGTGCTTACGACGGCGGAATTTGATGATGGTGACCTTGTCATGACGACCTTGGGCGATCACTTCAGCAGTGACCTTGGCACCATCAACCACCGGAGCGCCAATTTTGACATCATCGCCGTTGCCGATCAGCAGAACGCGGTCAAAAGTGACTGCTTCGCCAGTGGCAACTTCGAGTTTTTCAATCTTGAGGTATTCGCCTTCGGCGACCTTGTATTGCTTGCCGCCGGTAACGATAACTGCGTACATCTGTGTATCTCCGTTGATCCTGCTCACCCAGCGCTTAAGTGAAATAGTTGGTGGCTGGCATGGCTGCTCGGGGCCGGAAGGGACGCCCTTGCAATTGCGTAAGGCAGGGAAATGCCCAGGGGGAAAGTTCAGGGTCCGCGATTGTACGCATCCACCCATGCCGGCGCAATAGCCGGCGGGCCTTGCCTTGACAGTGCCTGACCTGCCCCATAGCATGCCGCGCAATCTCCGAGGAGTACTCGTCCCCGATGCAACCCCAGGCCTTTTACCAAGTCGTGGCTGACGATTTCGCCGCCGTTGACGGCATCATCCGCAACCAGCTGACTTCCCGCGTACCGCTGGTGGAAAAGATCGGGGACTACATCACCTCGGCCGGTGGAAAACGCCTGCGTCCCTTGCTGGTGCTGCTCAGCGGCAATGCGCTGGGGCTCCAAGGCGATCAGTTGCGCCTGCTGGCCGCCATCATCGAATTCCTGCACACCTCCACCCTGCTCCACGATGACGTGGTCGACATGTCCGGCATGCGCCGTGGCCGCTCGACGGCGAACGCGCTCTGGGGCAACGCGCCAAGCGTGCTGGTCGGCGACTTCCTGTACGCCCGCTCGTTCGAGATGATGGTCGACCTCGGCTCGATGCCGGTGATGCGCATCATTTCCCAGGCCACCCGGGTGATCGCCGAGGGCGAGGTGCTGCAACTGTCGAAGGTGCGCGACGCCAGCACCACCGAAGACATCTATATGGAAGTCATCCGCGGCAAGACTGCCATGCTGTTCGAGGCCTCGACCCACAGCGCCGCGACTCTTGCCGGCGCCAGCGAGGCACAGTGCGAAGCGCTGCGCACCTTTGGCGACCACCTGGGTATTGCCTTCCAGCTGGTCGACGATTTGCTCGACTATCAGGGCGACGCCGAGACACTGGGCAAGAACGTCGGCGACGACCTCGCCGAAGGTAAGCCGACCCTGCCGCTGATCTACACCATGCGCGAAGGCACCGCCGAGCAGGCGGCTCTCGTGCGCCACGCCATCCAGAAGGGCGGCATCGAGGACCTCGAGCGCATTCGCCAGGCCGTCGAAGCCTCTGGCGCGCTGGCCTACACGGCCCGCCTGGCACGCGACTACGCCGACCGCGCCATCGATTGCCTGGAGCTTATCCCGGCCTCCCCCTATCGCGATGCACTGGTAGAACTCAGCCGCTTCGCCGTCGCACGCACGCACTGATCGCAGCGGGCGCCACGGCGCCCGCCACCCATCCGCGTCATCCTCCAGCCTCACTCCTTGCAGCAGCCCGGCGATCGCCTGTCGGCCGCTCACGCTTGCATATTTGCGAATAACAATTATTCTCATTAAGCAAATCAACGGGAGATGAACATGACCTATCTGATCGATGCCTGGCTGGACCGCCCTCAACCCTACCTGCGGGTGCTGGATCGCCACACGGGAGCCGTGTGTGTCTCGCTGGAAGGGGAAGCGCTGGACGAGTTGCGTGACCTGGGCGACCTGGATCTTCAGGAACTGAGCACCAGCGAGCCCGGCGTGCTGAAGGAACAGGTGCGCAACCTGTTCCTGTTCTGCTATGCCCGGGCGTTGCGCCCGGCGCATTGAGTGCGTTACAGAACGGCGAGCAGCTCGACGTCGAACACCAGCACGCTGTGCGGCGGGATGCTGCCGACGCCCTGGGCGCCATATGCCAGCTCGCTTGGCACATAGAGCCGCCACTTGCTGCCCTCGGCCATCAGCTGCAGCGCTTCGGTCCAGCCTGCAATCACGCCGCCGACCGGGAATTCCGCCGGCTGGCCGCGCTGGTAGGAACTGTCGAAGACGGTGCCGTCGATCAGCGTGCCGTGATAATGCGTGCGGACCTGATCCTGGGCGGTCGGCTTGCGACCTTCACCGGGCGTCAGCACCTCGTACTGCAAGCCGGACTCGAGGGTCACGACACCTTCGCGCTGGGCATTGCCGGTCAGAAATGCCTTGCCCTCGCCCGCCGCCGCTTCGGCCTTGCGCTGCGCCTCGGCCTGCATCTGCTCGCGGATCACGGCAAAGCTGGCGTTCAGCGCCTCGGGGCTGACCTGACTGGGCGCACCGGCAAAGGCGTCACGGATACCGGCGATCACGGCATCGAGGCTGATGCCAGGCGGCGGGTTCTCGCGCAGCTGATCGCCAAGCTGACGGCCAATGCCATAGCTGACGCGTGTTTCATCGGTAGAGAGGTTCAGGTCGGTCATGCCGGCACTCCGCTGGAAAAAAGGCCGCACAGCCTAGCACAGCACCACGGCGAGCGAGCAGCGCAGAGCGGTCGGGCCGCGCTACCAGGCCGAGCGCATGCTGATCGGCACCCGCAACGGCTCGCGCACGCCTGCAGCCAGGCCGCACATTTCATCGTAGGCCGAGCTGTGTACCAGATAGAACGGCATCACCGGGACCTCGCTGAGCAGGTCCCGCGCATGCTCCACCGAACGCAGGTGCACTACCCTGCTCTGTTCGTCACGCAGCACATGCGACTGGCCCTGCGCATGGATGCTGAGCAGATAGAACCCACCTTCCAGGGAGACCAGATCCAGCGCTTCAACGCGGTCCGCCTGCGCATCTTCCACCAGAGCCTGCAGTTTCATTGAATTCTCCTGTACAAGACCAATGATCTTGTACAACACCTGACCAGCCACTACAACCCGCCATCCCGGCGCGAGCGCCAGGTCGCGCCCGGTCAATGCTTGGTGAGCTTGTCCAGATAGCCCATGGCAAACGCGGAAAACACAAAGGTCAGGTGGATGATCACGTACCACATCAGCTGCTCGCTCTGAAGCTGCTGGGCATCCATGAACATGCGCAGCAGGTGGATCGAGGAGATCGCTACGATCGACGCCGCAACCTTCATCTTCAATGAGCCGGAGTCCATCTTGCCCAGCCAGTCGAGCTTTTCCTTGCCCTCGTCGACGTTCAGCTGCGACACGAAATTCTCGTAGCCTGACAGCATCACCATCACTAGCAAGCCGCCCACCAGCGCCATGTCGATCAACGACAGCAGCCGCAGGATCAGGTCACCTTCGCTGAGGGTCAGGACCGCCGGCAGGATGTGCCAGATTTCCTGGAAGAATTTGATCGCCAGTGCCAGCAGCGCGAACGCCAGGCCGAAATAGATAGGCGCCAGCAGCCAACGTGCGGCGTACATGCTGTTTTCGATGATGCGTTCCATCAGAGCTCACAGGGTTGCAGATACCGGCAGGCGAGTATACGCAGCCGCCTGATCGGTTCAACAACGGCCTGTGGCGGCATGTTTCCGCTGTGGATAACAATCTGCGCCCGGCCGCTCGCCAGCCTGTTCGCGACCGATCGGGGCGGTCCGGAAATCGCGCTTTGCCTCAGGGCCTGGCGCCCCAGCCGCTGAGGTAGCGCGACTGGTTGGCGTTGACCTTGCGCAGTTCCGCCTGCAGGTGAAGCTGCCAGATCGACGGCGTGTCGGAAACCAGATAGCCCTGCCCATGGAGATTGTCGGCAATCGCACGGAGCACCGACTCTGCCTCGCGAGGCCCGTGGAATGGGCCTTGCGCCTTGATCGCGGTGGGCTGGCCATGCTCGATGCCTGCGGCGCAAAGCAGCGTCCACAGGCCGTTGCCTCCGGCAAGCGGGCGGATGATGCATTCGATGCGGGTCACCAGGCCAAGGCACTGGCGGTTGAGACAGACGGTTTGAGACATGACGGCGGTCCTCGCGCTCGATCAGGCCGCGCCATCCAGGGCGAATGGCAGGGCCGACCCGTTTATCCACCGACACTGTGGATAACCTTGTGGATAGAGAGTGGGCACTCTCTTCCATTGCAGACCTGCCGCTGGCCGTATCGTTCCGTCGCGCTATCGCGCGAGCGCGCCGCTCACCCCGCTGTCGTCCCCTTGGTCTGTGCGGTGAGCACCTCCTCGGGCGACGCGGCATCGCTGCGCTGATCCTCATCGGCCTCGATTTCGGCAATGTCGCGCAGTCGCTCGACGACCCGCGCGTTGACGCTGCCCTTGGGAAACTGGCCGTGCTCGTCGGCCGAGCCGACCGGCTCGCCCACCAGCAGCGACAGCGCCTCGTCCACGTGGCGCACCGCGTAGATGTGGAACCGCTCCTGACGCACCGCCTCCAGCACGCGTTCGTCGAGCATCAGGGTGGTGACGTTGGCGAACGGGATGATCGCGCCCTGCTCACCCGTCAGCCCGCGCGCTTCGCACAGGCGGAAGAAGCCCTCGATTTTCTCGTTCACTCCGCCGACGGCCTGCACTTCGCCGAACTGGTTGATCGATCCGGTGATGGCGAAACACTGCTTGAGCGGTGTGCGCGAAATCGCCGAGATCAACGCGCAGCATTCACCAAGCGACGCGCTGTCGCCGTCGACGTAGCCGTACGACTGCTCGAGCGCGATGCTGGCGGAAATCTCCAGCGGGAATTCCTGCGCGTAGCGGCTGCCGAGAAAGCCGGTGAGGATCATCACGCCCTTGGAGTGGATCGGCTGGCCGAGGTTGACCTCACGCTCGATGTCGACGATCCCCGAGCCGCCCGGGTAGACGGTGGCGGAGATCCGCGCCGGCATGCCGAATGCCGAATCACCGACCTCCAGCACGGTCAGGCCGTTGCACTTGCCAATCGCCGCACCCTCGCTGTCAATCAGGATGACGCCGGCGAGGATGTCCTCGAGGATCCGCGCTGAGACACGGCCGGTGCGAGTGGCCTTAGCCTTCAGGGCACGCTCGATATGGCCGACGTCGGTGACGTCGTCCTTGGCCAGCTGGCGAATGAAATCGGCCTCGCTGACCAGCTGAAACAGGTCGCCGATGCGCGCCGACAGACGCCCCTGGTGTTCGGCCAGCCGCGCGCTGTAGGTCGCCAGGCGCGCCACCGCAGCCGCCGTCAGCGGCGCCATGCCCTCTTCCGAGGTCCGCGTCTTCATCAATTGCGCAAACTGCTCGAGGCTGTCCTCGGCCAGCGGGATCTCCTCGTCGAAGTCCACCAGCACCCGAAACATCTCCTGGAAGTCCGGATCCAGATCCTGCAGCGTGTAGTACAGCTGGCGCGAACCGATGATCACCACCTTGACGTTAAGCGGAATCACTTCCGGGTTCAGCGTGACGGTCGCCAGGCGGCCCAGCTCGGCCAACGGCGATTCCATCTTCAGCCGGCGCGACTGCAGGGCACGCTTGAGCGCTTCCCAGACGAAGGGCTCGCTGAGCATCTTCTCGGCCTCGAGCATCAGGAAGCCGCCGTTGGCGCGGTGCAGCGCACCGGGACGCAGCTGTCGATAGCTGGTATAGAGCGCGCCCTGATCGGTGCTGTATTCGATGCGGCCGAACAGGTTGTCGTAGGTCGGGTGAGGCTCGAACACCACCGGCGCGCCGCCGTCCAGCGGATGCCCCACCACCAGGCTCGGGCTGTACTGTTCTTCCAGCAGCTGCCGGGTCTGGGCGTCCGGGCGATTTTCATCGACCAGTTGCTCGACCACGGTCTTGAGCAGGTTGACCTGCACGGCCTGCAGATACGCCTCGATGCCCGCGTTCTCGCCGTATTTCTCCGACAGCGGCGCCAGCAACGGCTGCAACGCCTGGCTGATGGTTTCATCATTGAGCTGGCGCAGCTGGTTGCTCGACTCGCGCTTCCACAGCGGCAGGCTGGCCAGGCCCTCGTTCAAATGCACCTCCAGCGCGGAGATGTCCTCGTGGTAGCGCTCGCGCTCGGCTTCAGGCAGCTGGGCGAACTCGGCTTCGTCCATCGACTTGCCGTCCTTCATCGGCGTGAAGGCGATGTTGGTGCTGTCGCGGTACAGCGCGATTTCCTTTTCCAGCGCCAGTTTCTCGATGACATCCAGCGCCTTGTCGTAGCGCTGGTTGAAGGCGCGGTCGATGGCGCTCTTCTTCTGCTGGAAGCTCGGGTGCTCGAACACCGCCGGAAAGGTCGCCATCAGGTTGTCGATCAATTGGCCGATGTCGGCGATGAACTCGCCCGCGCCGCCCTGCGGCAACTCCACCACCCGCGGTTCGCGCGGCTCATCGAAGTTGTTCACATAGAGCCAGTCGGAGGGCGTATCCAGGCGCTTTCCCTCGGCCTTGAGGTAGCGGCGCACAAAGGAGAAACGCCCCGTGCCCGGCTCGCCCATCACATAGACGTTGTAACCGGGGCGCGGCATGGCCACGCCGAACTGCAGGGCCTCGACCGCGCGCTCCTGCCCGAGCACGCCGAGAAAGGGCTCCAGCTCATCAGTGGTGGTAAAGGCGAACTGGCTGGGTTCGAAGGGACGGGTCAGCGCATCGGGCGCCAGGCGCAGGCCGGCAGCGACAGTTTCGGGCATTGGGAATCCTTGCTGGAGTGGCCGGCATCGGCCACGGGTGATGGCGCCATTCTGGCGGTGCCTCCGGCTGGCTGCAAGGCGTCGCTGGGCGGCTGGCAGCGCGCCCGGGCCCGCCGCCGCGTGCCGGGTGCCCCCGCCGGCACCGTCTGTTCCGCGGCCGCCAGAGTGGCGGCTGCGGACGTCATGACGTTGTGCCTCCATTGCCGGCCGCGGGTTCTCGACTAGGCTTGCCTTGTCCACCCGCAAGACAGGAATGACGAGCATGGCACTGAAGCACGCCCGATCCGGGGAAATCGTCAACCTGCTGAGCCCCGGGGAGTCGTCGACGCCGATTTCCCAGGCCCTGGTCAGCACGCCTGAAATCGAGCTCATGCGCCTGATGCTCAAGGCAGGCAAGGACGTCCCGGTGCATGCCGTCGCCGGCCCGATCACCCTCTACTGCCATGAAGGCACCGTCGATGTACAGGTCGAGTCGGCCTGGCAGCGCATGAATGCCCAGGACCTGATGTACGTCGCGGGCGGTGCGGACCATGCGCTGCGCGCGGTAACCGACGCATTGGTGCTGGTCACGATCTTTCGCGTCGCCGCGACGCACTAACACATCGACGACCTGGGCGCGACCCGCGCGGGCCTGGACATGACCCAGGCGGTGTACCAGCCACAGCGCACCGCGCGGCGCGACCTCGCAATCATGTTGCTGATGGGCGAGACCGTGGCACACCGGCTATTGCTGCTGCTCGCCGACGGCAAGCCCAACGACGTCGACGAGTACGAAGGGCGCTACGGCGTCGAAGACATGCGCCAGGCGGTCACCGAAGCCAAGCTGCAGGGCATCCAGCCCTTCTGCCTGACCATCGACCGCCAGGCGGCGAGCTACCTGCCGAAGATCTTCGGGCCCCGGCAGTACGCGCTGCTGCAAAGGCCCGAGCGGCTGCCCACCGTGCTGCTGGACTGGCTGCGCCGGCTCATCGTGCACTAGCGTGAGCGGCCTCAGGTATCGGGCCGGTTCTGCGCGCGCAGGGCATCGCGGATTTCGGTCAGCAGCACCTCTTCCTTGCTGGGTGCCGGCGGCGCCGAGGGGGCCTCGGCTTCCTTGCGCTTGAGGTGGTTGATGCCCTTGACCGCGAGGAAGATGGCGAAGGCGACAATGGTGAAGTCGAACACCGTCTGGATGAAGCGGCCGTAACTCAAGGTGACCGCTGGCGTATCGCCGACGGCCTGCTTGAGCACAATGGCCAGGTCGGAGAAGTCCACCCCGCCGATGAGCAGCCCCAGCGGCGGCGTCACCACGTCGGCGACGAACGACGACACGATTTTGGTGAACGCCGCGCCGATGATGATGCCCACGGCCATGTCCATAACGTTGCCGCGAACCGCGAAAGCCTTGAATTCGTTGAGCATGCCCATCTGAGTGGTCCTTGTGGTCGGTGAAGGAAATACGCGCGAAACATCCGCCGTAGCGCTTCGACACCGTGCAGCATAGGTGGAGTTCAAGGCGCGGGCCAGACAGCATTCGCGACGAGCGGAAAGCCGCCCTGCGCGCCGCTTGATCGCGGTCAACAGGAATCAGCGGCGGCGCGGCTAAGGTACAGCTCCACCACCACCCGGAGCGATACCATGCACGTCGAACATCACCCCCTGGTCAAGGACTTCCCGGAAAAGCTCCAGCAACT
Organism: Stutzerimonas stutzeri; assembly: GCA_002339675.1. Taxonomy (GTDB): domain Bacteria; phylum Pseudomonadota; class Gammaproteobacteria; order Pseudomonadales; family Pseudomonadaceae; genus Stutzerimonas; species Stutzerimonas stutzeri_O. The sequence goes on along the minus strand of DDKB01000013.1, from coordinate 122,047 downwards.
GCACCAGCTTCGCCAGCAGGACCCGGCCTTTGCCCGCAAGGCTGAAACCTACGAAGCGCTGGACAAGCAAATCTGCCGAGTCGAAGACGGCGTCGAAATGCTCGATGACGAGGCACTCACGGCGCTCAAGCAGGAGCGTGTGGCACTGAAGGACGATATCGCCCGTGACCTCAAGCGCGCCGGCGGCAGCTGCTGCGGTGGCTGCTGCGGCTGACCGCGACCCGCGAACACCCCACCGCCCCCTTCACCGGGGGCTTTTTTTGGGCTATGCGGTGACCGCTCGGGCGGCGCCCACGCCCGCTCAAAACAGTGCGCCGAACCGAAAGCCCGTACCGACCCAGGCGAACGCCACCGCCGTCAGCGTGATCAGCACGATGTGAACGCCGAGTTGCGGCAGCCGCTGGGCATCGAGCTTCGGGATCAGCGCTAGCCGGGCATGCACGCCCAGCGCCGCGGTAAAGCCCAGCAGCACCAGCTTGGCCTGCACCAGATGGGCGATCGGCGAGTCGCCGAGCCACTGCGCAAATGGCAACCACTGCCCAGCCAGCCAGATGCCGGTGGCTATCTGCAGCAGCAGCGCCGGAATGCCGACCCGCTCGTAGAGCTGCTCGAACGCGCGTACCGGCTGGACGTCGCGTCGGCGCAACGCACCGGGCAACACGCTGAGTAGCAGCACCAGATGCCCCCCGACCCAAACGCTGGCGCCGAGAAGATGCAAAAACAACACATGGCGCATGGTGCGACTCCTGTTCGGTTTGTTGACAGTCTGGGGGCTCGCCGCGTGCTTGTGGCTGATGGCGATCAAGTCAGCCGTTATCATGCGACTCCCCCCATCCAAGCTGGAGTTCCCCATGGCCAAGGCCAAGCGCATGTATGGCTGCACCGAATGCGGCTCGACCTTTCCCAAATGGGCCGGCCAGTGCGGTGACTGCGGCGCCTGGAATACGCTGGTGGAAACGCTCATTGAGGGCGCCGCGCCGCCCTCGGGCCGTGCCGGCTGGGCCGGCGATCAGACAAACATCAAGACCCTGGCCGAAGTCAGCGTTGAGGAGGTGCCGCGCTTTTCCACCGCTTCCGGCGAGCTGGACCGGGTGCTGGGCGGCGGCCTGGTCGACGGCTCGGTGGTGCTGATCGGCGGCGACCCGGGCATCGGCAAGTCGACCATCCTGCTGCAGACCCTGTGCAACATCGCCCGGCAGTTTCCGGCGCTGTACGTCACGGGCGAAGAATCCCAGCAGCAGGTCGCGATGCGCGCGCGCCGCCTGGACCTGCCGCAGGATCGCCTCAAAGTGATGACCGAGACCTGCATCGAATCGATCATCGCCACCGCTCGCCTGGAAAAGCCCAAAGTGATGGTCATCGACTCGATTCAGACCATCTTCACCGAACAACTGCAATCGGCACCGGGCGGCGTCGCCCAGGTGCGCGAAAGCGCGGCGCTGTTGGTGCGCTTCGCCAAGCAGAGCGGCACGGCGATCTTCCTGGTCGGCCATGTCACCAAGGAAGGCGCACTGGCCGGACCGCGCGTGCTTGAGCACATGGTCGACACTGTGCTGTATTTCGAGGGCGAATCCGACGGTCGCCTGCGCCTGTTGCGCGCAGTGAAGAACCGCTTCGGCGCGATCAACGAGCTGGGCGTGTTCGGCATGACCGACAAGGGACTCAAGGAAGTCACCAATCCCTCGGCGATCTTTCTCACCCGCGCCCAGGAGGCGGTGCCCGGCAGCGTGGTGATGGCGACCTGGGAAGGCACCCGGCCGATGCTGGTGGAGGTGCAGGCGCTGGTCGATACCAGCCACATGGCCAATCCGCGCCGCGTCACCCTGGGCCTGGACCAGAACCGCCTGGCCATGCTGCTGGCGGTATTGCACCGCCACGGCGGTATTCCCACCTACGACCAGGATGTGTTCATCAACGTAGTCGGCGGGGTCAAGGTGCTGGAGACGGCGTCGGACCTGGCGCTGATGGCCGCGGTGATTTCCAGCCTGCGCAATCGTCCGCTCGACACCGACCTGCTGGTGTTCGGTGAAGTTGGCCTGTCCGGGGAGATCCGCCCCGTACCCAGCGGCCAGGAACGCCTGAAAGAGGCTGCCAAGCACGGGTTCAAGCGCGCCATCGTGCCCAAGGGCAACGCGCCGAAGGAGGCCCCCACCGGCCTGCAGGTCATCGCCGTGACGCGACTCGAACAGGCACTCGATGCGCTGTTCGAATAGCGCAGCGCGTCAGGGCTCGCCGAGCGCCGCCAGTTCACGCTCGAGCAGCGCCTGATCACCCAGGTTGAGTTCTACCAGCCGTCGTAGGTGGCTGATCGAATCGACATCGATGTGCCGGCAGACCAGTCCGAGCAGGTCGCCCTCGCGGTGGGTCATCTCGACTTGCATGCCCACCTCGACGTCGTCGGACAGGCTGATGCGCGCATCGATCGGCTGGCCCGGGTCGCCGTCCCAGTCCGGCGGGCAATGGACCAGCAGGCCCTTCAGCGACAGGTCGTGCAACTGCACGGGCCAACGCCGCGGGCCCTGCACCAGCACCGTGTCGGCATCGAACTCGAAACGCTGGAAGCGCCGGCGTTCACTGCTTGATTCGTTCATCCGATCCACTCCTGAAGATTGTCTCTCACTATAGCCCCGCCCGGCGCCCGCCACTCAGAGCCAGCGCCTGACCTGCTGGCGGTAGCCTTGGTATTCATCGCCAAATAGCTGCGTCAACAGCCGCTCCTCGTGGACGATCACGGTGCGTTGCATGCACAGGATCAGCAGCGGCAATAGCAGCCAGGGCCAGAGGCTGCCGAGCAACAGGCCGATCCCGCAGTAGACCAGGGCGTCAGCCAGGTAGATGGGGTTGCGCGAGTAGCGGAACGGGCCGCGCTGCAGCAAGCGGCGCGGCTGGCCGTAGGGGTTGATGGTGGTGCGGTGGCGATACATTTCCAACGCTGCCCAGACCATCAGCGCCAGCCCCAGCAGGATCACCGCCCAGCCGGCGGCGCGCACTGCCAGCGGCGCCGGCAGCGGCAGCGGCAGGAGCCGTTCCAGTCCCCAGGCGCTGCCGATGAACGCCAGGTAGACCAGCGGCGGCGGTGGGATCAGCGCGGAGCGGGTGGTATTCATGAATGGGCTCCTTCGGGGATGACGGCTCGGCCGGATAGTCTGCCTCATCCTACGGAAACCGCCGCAATCCGGGTATCGCGAAGCGACCTGCCGGCCGGCTCAGTGCTGCCCGGGCAGCCAGCCATGCACCATGGCGTGCTTCATCAGGTCGGCCGGGCGGTCGATGTCGAGCTTGCGGCGGATGCTCAGGCGATGGGTTTCCACGGTGCGGACGCTGATCTTCAGCGCGCGGGCCATCGCCTTGTTGTTGTGCCCCTGCGCCAGCATCAGCAACACTTCGCGCTCGCGGGGCGTCAGCTCGCGCTCCTCGGCGCCCCGGATGCTCAGCTTTTCAGCAACGCCTTCGCTGTAGTAGGTGCCGCCCGCGGCGATCGCCTCGATGGCAGTGATGATTTCGCGCGAAGGCGCATCCTTCAGCACGTAGCCGCAGGCGCCGACCTTCACCGAGGTGCTCACGTATTCCTGGTTGTCATACATGCTCAGGATCAGCACGCGGATGTGCGGGAACCGCTCGCGCAGCGCCTGGGTCAATTCGAGCCCGTTGACGTCCTTCAGGCCGATGTCCATCAGCACCACATCGGCCGTCACCCGTTCGAGCAGTTCCAGCGCCTCGGCACCGCTGCCGGCCTCGCCCACCACGTCCAGCTCGGGCACCGCCATCAGCAGCGCGCGGATGCCATCGCGCACCAGCGCATGGTCGTCGATCAGTACCACCTTGATGCCTGCCTGCGGGTTCATGAGCGCCCCTCTTGTTGTTGGATTGTCGCCACGTCAGCCGGCCCTTAACGGCAGGGTCACGTCCAGTTCGGTGCCGCCGGCGGCGGACAGCAGGTTGAAGCGTCCGCCGAAATGCTCGACCCGCTCGCGTATGTTGCGCAAGCCGATGCCGCCGCCCGGCAGGCTGTCGAGCCGGCGCGGATTGAAGCCGACGCCGTCGTCCCGGACCCGCAGCCGCACCCTTGCCGCGTCGCCCTCGAGGCTGATGTGCACCGCCTGGGCTTCGGCGTGGCGCTCGATATTGGTCAGCGCCTCCTGCAGCACCCGGTACAGCGCCACCGCCACCGCATCGTCGAGCAGGTCGTCGCCGAGCCGGTTGCTGTATAGCATCTTCAACCCGCTGCGCTGCTCGAACTCCGACACAAGCTGGCCAATCGCCGCGGGCAGCCCCAGGGTGTCGAGCAGCGACGGGTGCAGGTCGTGGGAAATCCGCCTGACCTCGCCGATTGCCCCGGCCAGCCGCTCGACACCGCTGTCCAGCGTCGCCAGCGCCCGGGGATTGCCGCTGGCCAGCTCATGGCTGGCGAGTTCGAACTGGAACTTGATCGATACCAGCAGCTGGCTGATGCCGTCGTGCAGCTCGCGCGAGACGCGGGTCCGCTCTTCGTCCTGCAGGCTGACGATCCGCTGGGTCAGCAGTTGCAACTTGCGGTCGGCCAGGCGCCGCTCGCTGACGTTGAGCGTCAGGCCGCTGGCGAACACCAGCAGCACCGCCACCAGCGCGACCCCGGCGATCGCCAGCATGGTGGTGTGGATACCGCTCGACACCTCGGTGCGCACCTTCTGGATGGCCTGCTCGACATCCTCGAGGTAGATCCCGGTGCCAAGCATCCAGCCCCAGCGATCGAGCATCACCACGTAGGCGAGCTTGTCGGCAAACTGGCCGGTCGAGGGCTTCTGCCAGGCATAACGCTGGAAACCGCTGCCGCTTTCCGCGCTGCGCATCAGCGCCTGGATCACCTTCAGGCCGTTGGGGTCGGTCATTTCCCAGAGGTTCTGGCCGACCAGCTCGCGCTGGCGGGGGTGCATCAGGTTCAGGCCGCTGCGGTCGTAGACGAAGAAATAGCCATCGCTGCCGAAACTGAAGCGCCCCAACGCGGCGAGCACCTTCTGCTTGGTCTCTTCATCGTCCAGACCGCTGTCGTAGAGCGGCGCGATGGTGCTCAGCGCCATTTCCACGTAGTTCTTCAGTTCGGCCTGCTTGCTGGCCAGAATGCTGCTCTCGATGAGCTGCGCCTGCTGTTCGCCGAGGCGCTGGTTCTGCACCAGCACGAGCGCGCAGACCACCGCCACGGCCAGCAGCAGCGGCAGGATGCTGAGTGCGGCGATCTTGTGCTTGAGCTGCATCGCACCTCTCCGGGGGCCCGAGTCCGGGCGGCTGGGGACAGCACGTTAACCCAGCCGGCGCAGGACGCCCAGCACCGGCTGGCCCTTCGCTATCGCTGAAAGGCGACCGGTCCTGACATGAAAAAGCCCGGCAATTGCCGGGCTTTAGCGTGCTGCACTGGGCGTGACCCTTAGCGGCCGTATACCGGGAACTTGGCGCAGACGGCCTCGACCTTGGCACGCACCGCTTCGATTACCGACTCGTCGCCCATGTTGTCGAGGATGTCGCAGATCCAGCCGGCCAGGTCACGGCACTCGGTCTCGCCGAAGCCACGGGTAGTGACGGCCGGCGTACCGATGCGCAGACCGGAGGTGACGAACGGGGAACGCGGGTCGTTCGGAACGCTGTTCTTGTTAACGGTGATGTGCGCGTTGCCGAGGGCCGCGTCAGCGTCCTTACCGGTGATGTCCTGCTTGATCAGGCTGAGCAGGAACAGGTGGTTCTGTGTGCCACCGGACACCACGTCGAAGCCGCGCTGGATGAACACCTCGGCCATAGCCTGGGCATTCTTCACCACCTGCTGCTGGTAGGCCTTGAACTCGGGCTGCAGCGCTTCCTTGAAGCACACCGCCTTGGCGGCGATGACGTGCTCCAACGGGCCGCCCTGGGCGCCGGGGAAAACGGCAGAGTTCAGCTTCTTCTCGATCTCGGCATTGCCACGCGCCAGGATCAGGCCGCCGCGCGGGCCACGCAGGGTCTTGTGGGTGGTGGTGGTGACGACGTCAGCGAAGGGCACCGGGTTCGGGTAGACGCCCGCGGCAACCAGGCCGGCGACATGCGCCATGTCGACGAACAGGTAGGCACCGAGCTTGTCGGCGATGGCGCGGAAACGAGCGAAATCCAGCACCTGCGAATAGGCGGAGAAACCGGCGACGATCATCTTCGGCTTGTGCTCGACGGCCAGGCGCTCGACTTCGTCGTAGTCGATCAGGCCCTGGTCGTTGATACCGTACTGCACGGCGTTGTACAGCTTGCCGGAGGAGGACACGCTGGCGCCGTGGGTCAGGTGTCCACCGTGGGCCAGGCTCATGCCGAGAATGGTGTCGCCGGCGTTGAGCAGGGCCAGATAGACGGCGCTGTTGGCCTGGGAGCCCGCGTGCGGCTGGACGTTGGCGTAATCGGCGCCGAACAGCTGCTTGGCGCGGTCGATGGCCAGCTGCTCGACCACGTCGACGTGCTCGCAACCACCGTAGTAGCGCTTGCCCGGATAGCCTTCGGCGTACTTGTTGGTCAGCACCGAGCCCTGGGCTTCCATCACCGCCGGGCTGGTGTAGTTCTCCGAGGCGATCAGCTCGATGTGGTCTTCCTGACGCTTGGCTTCCTGCTCCATGGCAGCGAAGAGATCGGCGTCGTACTTGGCGAGGGTCAAATCACGGCTGAACATGGCAGTCCCCTGAGAATCAGCTGGCGGTAGTAAAGAGAGGCGCGGATTCTACCCTATCCACCGGAAAGGCGGGTATGAGGGTTGGTCATGTGCAGCATGAGCGGCCGAGAAGCGAAACACGACAACGGCGTCGGAGGCGTCAGGCGTCAGGCGTCAGGCGTCCCGCTTCCAGCCTGCATCCTCCAGCGATGTTATCGATCGCCTGTTCTGGTCGCGGCGAGCCTGTCGGCCGGCAGCGGTCGCCCGAGCAGAAAGCCCTGCACCTCGTCGCAGCCATGCTCGCGCAGGAAGGCCAGCTGGGCGGCATTCTCGACCCCTTCGGCGATGACCGACAGGCCGAGGCTGTGCGCCATGGCAATGATCGCCCGGGCGATCTGCGTGTCCTGCTCGCCGCTGGGCAGCCCGTCGACGAAGCTGCGGTCGATCTTTAGTACGTCGATGGGGAACTGCTTGAGGTAGTTCAGCGAGGAATAGCCGGTGCCGAAGTCGTCGATGGCGATCGACGGCCCGAGCCGCTTGAGCGACTCGAGCATGCGCAGCGCCGCACCGACGTCCTGCATCAGGATGCTCTCGGTCAGCTCCAGTTCCAGCCGTTCGGGCGGGATGCCGCTATCCGCCAGCCGCGCGACGATGCGCTCGGCCAGCCGGCCATCGGCGAACTGGCGGGCGGACAGGTTCACCGCGACCTTGGGCACCCGGACACCCGCGCGGTCCCAGGCCTGGAGCTGCCGGCAGGCCTCGCCGAGCACCCAGTCGCCTACCTCCACCACCAGCCCCAGTTCCTCCAGCGCAGGAATGAACGCACAGGGTGGCACCAACCCGCGGGTCGGGTGCTGCCAGCGCAGCAACGCCTCGACGCCGGTCAGGCTGCAGCCGTCGGCGCGGAACTGCGGTTGGTAATGCAGGATGAACTGCTGCTGCTCAAGGGCATGGCGCAGGTCGCTCTCCAGCTCCAGGCGCTCCAGGGCGCAAGCGTTCATCTCCGCCTGGTAGAACTGGAAGTTGTTCTTGCCGCGCTCCTTGGCGTGATACATGGCGGTGTCGGCGTTTTTCATCAGCTGGCTGATGTCGTCGCCGTCCTGCGGACTAAGCGCAATGCCGATGCTGGCAGTGACGAAGAACTCGCGCCCGGACAGCACGAAGGGCTCGGTCAGGCTGGCCAGGATGCGTTCGGCGACATGGATCGCCCGGTTCAGCGCCGCGCCGCGGTCATTGCCGGGGCGCAGCAGAAAGGTGAACTCGTCGCCACCCATGCGGGCCACCGTTTCGTCGGCCTCGACACAGGTTTCCAGGCGCCGCGCGACGTCCTTGAGCATGTGGTCGCCGGCCGCGTGGCCGAGCGAATCATTGATCGGCTTGAAGCGGTCAAGGTCCAGGAACATCAGCACCACCCACTGCCCACGGCGCGCCGCCAGCTGCAGGCTGGCGTGCAGACGATCCTGGAACAGGGTGCGATTGGGCAACTGGGTCAGGCCATCGTAGTAGGCCAGGCGATGGATGCGCTTCTCGCTGGCCTTGCGCTCGCTCATGTCGCTGAAGAAGCAGACGTAGCTGACCAGCGCGTTGTCGGCGTCGCGCACCGCCGTGATGCCGATCCAACAGGGGTAGACCTCGCCGCCCTTGCGTTTGAGCCAGAGCTCGCCTTCCCAGGTGCCGGTGCTGACGATCTGCTCGCGCACGAAGGTCATCTGGTTGGCCTTCTGGCGATCGGCACTGAGCGTGGTCGGCAGCTTGCCGAGAATGTCGTCGACGTCGTAACCGGTGATGCGCTGGAACGCGGCGTTGACCTGCACGATGCGACCGTCCGGGTCGGTCACCACGATGGCCGCGGTGGAATGGTCGAATACCGTCGCCGCGCGCCGCAACGCCTGCTGGGCCTGGCGCTGCTGGGTGATGTCGCGGCCGATGCACAGGGCGCCGTCGAAGCGGTTTTGCTCGTTCCAGATCAGCATGATCCGCAGCTCGATGGCCACCGCACGCCCGTCCGCAGCCTGGCAGTCAAAGTACAGGGTCTCGCCCTGCAGGCTCTGCCCCAGTTCGGCCAGCGCGACCGGGTTGGCCGAGGCCTTGCGCACCCGCCGCATCAGGTCGTAGAAGCGCGTGCGCTGGCTTGGCCTGACGACGACGCCGTCGAGTCCGTGGCGCATGGTCCATTCGGGGCTATAGCCGAGCACCTGCTGGATGGACGGCCCGACGTAGTCGATGTGCACCGCGCTGTCGGTGGTGAAGATCACGTCCTGCAGGCTGCCAGCGAGCAGCCGGTAGCGCCGCTCGCTGTCTCGCAGCGACTGGCTGTGCTGGATGCTGCTGGTGACGTCGCGCGCCACACCGATCAGCCGCCAGATCCGGCCCTGCTCGTCGCGTGACAGTACGCGTTCGCACAGGCTGAACCAGCGCCAGCTGCCGTCGTGGTGACGCCAGCGCAGCAGCGCTTCCTGGCCGGTGCCTTCGCGCATCGAGCCACGCAGGGCGAGCAGTCGCCAGATGTATTCCTGGTCGTCGGGGTGGCTGATGCACCGCCAGAACAGGTTGCCGTCCTCGCCGCGCTCGGCCGCGCTGTAGCCCAGCCGGTCGGCCAGGTTGTTGTTGCTGAACAGCAGCTTGCCGCTCTGGATGTCTTGCACATAGAGCGTTTCGGGCACCGCACGCAACACGTCCGACCAGAACCGCTCCCGCTCGGCCAGTGCGGTGTGGGCCTGCTGCTCGCTGGTGATGTCGCGCAGCACCCAGACAAAGCCGGAGGCCGGCGCACCGGCAGCCAGCCGCAACGCCCGTCGGCTCATCGAATACAGGCGCCGCTCGCCATCCTGCAGCAGGCTCACCGGCTCGAGGTCGAGGTCCGCCGGCTCGCGGTCGGCGGCCAAGGCACCGGCGTCAAGACCGGGCAACAGGTCCTGCAGCCGGTAACGCGCCAGGTCGCGACGCGAGAGGCCGAACAGGCGGCCTGCTTGCGCGTTGAGGTAGCGCAGGCGTCCGTCGAACCCGCTGATCAGGATGTGCTCCTCAATCACGGCCATGGCGCTCAGCGAATAGCGCATGGCGTACCAGCGCTGCAGGAACCGCCGCGGCAGCGCCCGCTGCAGGGCCTGGCGCAGCAGCGAACGAGCGAGGCCGGCAAGGCCGGCGCGGTGCTGCGGCGCAGCGTCAGAGTGGATATCAGTCAAACCGGTCGGCCCCCTTTCAAGCGGCGGAAAACGCCGTACAGCCAAGGCATGGACTGGCAACAAGGATGCCTGCCGGTAAAGCGAAAGGCCATTACCGCTCAGCCCCGTCCTGGTTTGCCCTGCCACCGGCATTCCGGTAGCTTTGCCGGACTGTTTTGACCGGCCTCAGGCGGCCGCGTCGATCCGCTCCCTTCTTATTCTCTTTCGTCACGGGCATTCGTCTCCATGGCTCAATACGTCTATACCATGCATCGGCTCGGCAAGGTCGTTCCGCCGAAGCGCGAAATCCTCAAGAACATCTCTCTGTCGTTCTTTCCCGGCGCCAAGATCGGCGTGCTCGGCCTCAACGGCTCGGGCAAGTCCACCCTGTTGAAGATCATGGCGGGTGTCGACACCGAATTCGACGGCGAAGCGCGGGCGATGCCCGAGCTGAATGTCGGCTACCTCCCGCAGGAGCCCGAGCTCGATCCGAACAAGACCGTGCGCGAAGTCGTCGAGGAAGCCGTCAGCAGCATCAAGGACGCCCAGGCGCGGCTGAACGAGGTCTACGCGGCCTACGCTGAACCAGACGCCGATTTCGACAAGCTGGCTGCCGAACAGGCCAAGCTCGAAGCCATCCTCCAGGCCAGCGATGGTCACAACCTCGAGCGCCAGCTGGAAGTCGCTGCCGATGCCCTGCGCCTGCCACCGTGGGAGGCCAAGGTCGAGCACCTGTCCGGCGGCGAAAAGCGCCGCGTGGCACTGTGCCGCCTGCTGCTGTCCGCCCCGGACATGCTGCTGCTGGACGAGCCGACCAACCACCTGGACGCCGACTCGGTGGCCTGGCTGGAGCATTTCCTCCACGACTTCCCCGGCACTGTGGTGGCGATCACCCACGACCGCTACTTCCTCGACAACGTCGCCGGCTGGATCCTCGAACTCGACCGTGGCCAGGGCATCCCCTACGAGGGCAACTATTCCGGCTGGCTGGAAGCCAAATCCAACCGCCTAGCGCAGGAATCCAAGCAGCAGTCGGCCCACGAAAAAGCCATGAAAGAAGAGCTGGAGTGGGTGCGCAAGGGTGCCAAGGCCCGTCAGGCCAAGTCCAAGGCACGCCTGCAGCGCTTCGAGGAACTGCAGTCGCAGGAATTCCAGAAGCGCAGCGAAACCAACGAGATCTACATTCCCGCCGGCCCGCGCCTGGGCGACAAAGTCATCGATTTCAAGAACGTGACCAAGGGCTACGGCGACCGCGTGCTGATCGAGGACCTGTCATTCAGCATGCCCAAGGGCGCCATCGTCGGCGTGATCGGCGGCAACGGCGCGGGCAAGTCGACCCTGTTCCGCATGATCATGGGCAAGGAGCAGCCGGATTCGGGCAGCATCGAGATCGGCGACACGGTGCAGGTGGCCTGTGTCGACCAGAGCCGAGATGATCTCGATGGCAGCAAGTCCGTCTGGGAAGCGGTATCCGACGGTGCCGACATGATCCGTATCGGCAACTATGAAGTGCCGTCGCGCACCTACGTCGGGCGTTTCAACTTCAAGGGCGGCGACCAGCAGAAGTTCGTCAAGGATCTTTCCGGTGGTGAACGTGGCCGACTGCACCTGGCGCTGACCCTCAAGGAAGGCGCCAACGTGCTGTTGCTCGACGAACCGTCCAACGACCTCGACGTGGAAACCCTGCGCTCGCTGGAAGAGGCGCTGCTTGACTTCCCCGGCGCCGCCATCGTGATCTCCCACGACCGCTGGTTCCTCGACCGCGTTGCCACGCACATTCTGTCGTACGAGGACGACGGCCAGATCATCTTCTTCGAAGGCAACTACACCGAGTACGAAGCCGACCGCAAGAAGCGCCTGGGCGACGCCGCCTCCCAGCCACACCGGGTCAAGTACAAGAAACTCGCGCAGTAACTGCAACCAAGAACGGGGCCGAAAGGCTCCGTTTTCATGTAATAAAACCGACGCTGGTGGCAATTGGCCCGTTAACGGATAATCGCGCGCCTCAAAACCCGCACGCCTAGTGCGGATTCAGCAGCACACTGCGACGGCAAAGGGCAGGCACCGAACATGGCGGCACTGGGTTTACGCGGCAAGTCGTTACTGGCGCTTTTGCTGACGTTCATTCTGGCTATCGGTGTGACGGCCCTTGTAGGCCGTGAAGCCCTGCAAGGGGTACAGCACCGCTTCGGCGAGGCCTACGCGCGCAATGTGGTGCAGCTCAACCGCGAACGCCTGTTTGCGCCGGTTACCCGGGAGCTGGCACTGGCCCAGCGACTCGCCGAATCGCAGATCACCCGCGCCTGGCTGCTCGATGAGCAAGACCCAGCCAAACGTGCGTTGTTCTTCCGCGAGGCCGCCGGCTACCAGCGCGCCCTGGGCGATCATTCCTATTTCGCCGCCTCGGCCGCCAGCCAGCGCTACTACTCCAATGGCGACCAGCAACCAGCCAGCGAGGCACCGCGCTACCAGATGCAGCCCGATGCGCCGGCCGACGAATGGTTCTACGTCACGCTGCGCTCGGAAGCGCCCTACCACCTCAACGTCGACCGCTCGGCGGTGACCGGCGACCTGAAGATCTGGTTCAACATCGTGGTGCGCGACGGCGCGCGCGCGCTCGGCATCGTCGGCTCGGGCATCAGCCTGAAAGCCTTTGTCACCCAGTTCATCGAGCAAGACCAGGCCGGTGTCGAGTCGATGGTCCTCGACAGCCAGGGCTCGATCCTGGTCCACCCCAATCCGAACCTGGTCACGCTCAACGCCGACACCTCCCAGGGTCGCTCGCTGTCCACCAGTCTGCTGGGCCTGGTCGAGGGCATCGACCAGGCCCAGGCGCTACGCCAGGCAATGACCTACAGCCGCGAACACCCGGGCGATACCGCCACGCTGGAGGCAACGCTCGACGGTCAACCCCGGCTGTTGGCCCTGAACTGGATCCCCGAGCTGCAATGGTTCGTCGCCAGTGCCGTGGACCTGCGCACCGCCCAGGTGATCGAGCTCAAGCCCCTGCTGCCAGCGATCGGCGCGGTGCTGCTGCTGTTCTTGCTGCTGATCGTCGCCGGCGCCTGGCTGGTCGACCGCCGCGTGCTGGCGCCGCTCAGGCAATTGCGCAAGAGCGCCCAGGCGATTGCCGCCGGGCATTACAACGCCCCGCTGCCCGTCGACCGGGACGACGAGATCGGCGAGCTCAGCGCCGCGTTTCGCTCCATGGCGCAGAAGATCCGCAGCCACACCCGCGAACTGGAAAGCCGGGTCAGCGAGCGCACCCGTGCACTGCAACAGGCCAACCGCGACATGGCCGCCGCACACAAGAAGATCGACGATTCCATCGACTACGCCAGCCTTATCCAGCACGCCATCCTGCCCAAACGCCAGCTGGTGGCCGACCTCGATGAGCGCCACGCCGTGCTCTGGCACCCGCGCGATGTGGTCGGCGGCGACTTCTACGTCTACCGCGCGACGCCCCAGGGCTGCCTGCTCGGCGTGGTCGACTGCGCCGGCCATGGCGTGCCTGGCGCGCTGATGACCATGCTCGCCCACGCCGCCATCGAGCAGGCCATCGCCGACGCCGGGCTGCACGACCCCGCCGCCATCCTCGCCCGCACCGATGGCATCGTGCGGCGCATGTTGCGCGACGACAGCACACAGCATGCGCTGGCAACCAACATGGACGTGGGCCTGGCGTATGTCGACTTCGCGCGCCGCCAGGTGGTCTATGCCGGTGCCAAGATCGCCCTCTACTTCAGCGATGGCGACACCCTCGACGAACTGCCTGCCGGCCGCCGGGCCATCGGCGACCGCCGCGTCGGCGAGTACTGCAATGCCGAGATCGCGCTGCAGCCCGGGCGCACCTTCTACCTCGCCACCGATGGTTTCCTCGACCAGGCCGGCGGCGAGCTAGGCTATGGCTTCGGGAACAGTCGCTTCGCCGAGATGATCCTGCGCCACGCCCGCCTGCCGCTGGCGGAACAGGGCGCAGCGTTCAAAGCCACCCTGGACGAGTACCAGGGCGATTACCCTCAGCGTGACGACATCACGATGCTGTGTTTCCGTTTCGATTGAGCGCCATCCACCGGAGTCGAGTTGCCCCATGGAAACCCTTGACCTGTTCGCCATGCGCGAAAGCTACAACCGACAGCAGATCATGCTCTGCTTCAACGGCCCGATCTCGCGCAGCCTGATCGAGGAAATCGGCAACGCGCTGCGCAACTACCTGGCCGCCGACCATGCCAACCCCTCGTCGGCCATGGACGTGTTCGCCGTCTACATCGAGATGACGCAGAATATCCGCCACTACGCCAAGGTCCGAAATTGGGCCGACCAAGAAGCCGGTGCCACGGTGGTCGTGGCCCGCACCGATGACGACGGCCGCTACGTCGTCTCGGCCGGGAACCTGATCGAAACCGCCGATGGCGAGGCACTGATGGCCACCATCGAAGAACTGGCGAGCCTGGACAAGGTCCAGCTCAAGGCCAGGTACAAAGAACAATTGCGCAAACCGCGCGAAGACAACACCGTCAGCGGTGCGGGACTGGGGCTGATCGATATCGCCCGCAAGTCCAGCGAACCGCTGAAGGCTTCGCTGCAAACCGTGGCCAACGGCCGCTCGTTCATCAGCCTGAGCGCGGTCATCTGACTTATTCGAGTTCCAATCGCACATGAATGATTTCTCTATCGCCGGCAGCCAGTCCTCCCCCGCCATCCAGTCCGACTGGGCGAACGGCGTCCTCGCCATGCAGGGCGACTCCTACCCGGAAAACTCCTACGAACTGTTCCACCAGGTCATCGACTGGATCGAGCGCTACCTGGCCGAAGCGGGCCAGCCGTTGCGCCTCGAGCTTCACCTGTTGTACCTGAACACCAGCAGCATCAAGGCCATGATGGATATCTTCGATCTGCTCGAAGCCGCCCACCAGGAAGGCAAGCCGGTGGCAGTGAACTGGCATTACGACCGACGCAATGAGCGCGTGGTGGAGCTGGCTGAAGAATTCAAGGAAGACTGCACCTTTCCTTTCATGATCCTCAGCGACGACTAGAAGGTCCTTATGCGCGGGCACAATCCGCTGGAAACCCAGGTGGTGGAGTCGCTGGGCGACCCACAGAACCAGGACAACCCCCTGCACGATACGCTGCGCCAGCTGTGGGAAGCGCACCACAACCTGCTCAACCGCATCGAGCGGATTGCCCGGGTTTCCGATGGCTACCAGAGCATCGTCCGTGAGCGGGAAATGAGCCTGTCGGCGCGATTCGACAAACAGCTTCGCCAGCTCGAGAAGGTCGCGAGGATATCCGACCGCTACCAGACGATGATGCGCGACCTGAACATTGCCCTGCGCGAAGCCTCGACCCACGATGCCTTGACCGGCATCGCCAACCGCCGGCTGCTCACCGAACGCCTGCGCGAGGAGTCCGAACGCGCCAAACGCTATGCGCGCCCCCTGTGCGTGGTCATGGTCGACATCGACCGGTTCAAGGTCATCAACGACGAGCACGGCCACGAGGTTGGCGACAACGTGCTGATGGAAGTGGTGCGCGTGATGGAAGCCGAGATCCGTGAGCACGACCTCTGCGGCCGCTGGGGTGGCGAGGAATTCCTCCTGCTGATGCCGGAGACCTCGACCGAAAGCGCAGTGCGCATCATGGAGCGGCTACGTCAGGCGGTGGCCAACCTGCGTGTGCGCATCAACGACGAGGCACTGTCGGTCACGGTGAGCCTGGGCATGGCCGAGCTGCGCGCTGACGAAAATTATTCCAGCGCCATCAACCGCGCCGACGTCGCCCTGCTGCGAGCCAAACGTAACGGCCGCGACCGCTACGAACTGGCGGACTGACACCCCGCTTCGCCAGCAAGCTGGCTCCTACAAATGACAAAGCCAACCGGGCATTGGCAGGTGCGCACCGAAACCAACCCGCGCCGACGCCGCTTTTCGCGCCCTGGAGTCCTTGTGCGCGGTTGCTTTCGCCCTCCTTCGCTCTTGTAGGAGCGAGCTTGCTCGCGAGCAGACCACTCCCCCGCTTCGCCAGCAAGCTCGCTCCCGCGAATGACAAAAAACCAACCGGGTATTCGCTGAAACGGCTCCAGGCTGGCGGACACAGGTGCAACTTACTGCGCTTTACCCATCGCCCGCTTAGGCCTACCAATAATTTTCCACCGCCACCTGTCCCGGCCGCCGGGTCAGACTCAGGTTGAGGTCGCGCGCCTTCAGCAGGGTGCGGGTGTCCTCGATCATCTGGGGATTGCCGCAGAGCATGATGCGCGAATGCTCCGGTTCCAGCGCCAAATCGGCCGCGCGCTCCAGTTCACCGGTCTCGATCAGCGTGGTGATGCGCCCATGCAACGCACCTTGTACCTGCTCGCGGGTGACCACCGGCAGGTAGGTCAGCTTCGAACCGAGCCCCTCCAGGTAATCACGTCCCGGCAGGTCGTGAATCAGTTGCTGATACGCCAGTTCCGACGCGGTGCGCGCGCTGTAGACCAGGATGATGCGTTCGAAGCGCTGCCACACCTCGAAGTCTTGCAGGATCGACAGGAACGGCGCCAAGCCGGTGCCGGTGCCCAACAACCAGAGATCACGGCCGTCGACGAAGCGGTCGAGCGTCAGGAAGCCGAACGCCTGCTTGTCCACCAGCAGCTCGTCGCCGGGCCGCAGTCGGCTTAGCTCGCTGGTAAATTCGCCGTCCGGCACCACAATGGAAAAGAAATCGAGAAACTCATCGTGGGGCGCCGAGACCATCGAGTAGGCACGCCAGACAATGCTGCCACTGGGCTTGCGCACGCCGAGACGGGCGAACTGGCCGGCGGTGAACCGAAACCCGGGATCGCGCGTGGTGCGCAGGGTGAACAGGTTGGGCGTCAAGGTCTGCACGTCGAGCAGACGCTGGCGGGTGAACTTCTCTTCGCTGACGGTCATACTTCGCTCCCTTCGCAACTATCTTTGGGTTGAAGGTCAATCAGGCCGCAGGCACTGGCGATGCAAGCCGTGCGGCGACCAAGACACGCCATGGCCAGACCGGCCGATGCGCATCCGCTCGACTTCGCATGCGGCGCAGCCAGGGTTGCGCTTCCGGTCGGCCTGAACCCTTGATACTCCATTCCGACGCCCACAAACACCGCCAGTTCTTATGCCTATTCTCGAATCGCCCTATGCCCGCCTTGACCTGGTCCGCCAGCCCGAGCAGCCCAACGAGCCGCTGCAGGCCTTCGATGCCGCCGACGAGTACCTGCTGACCCAGCTGCATGAGCAGCAACTGCCGGCTGGCAGCCGCGTGCTGATTCTCAACGACAGCTTCGGCGCGCTGGCCTGTTCCCTCGCGCAGCAGGCCAGCGTCACCAGCAGCGGGGATTCGCACCTGGCGTACCTGGCGCTGGAGCAGAACCTGCAGCGTAACGGACTAGCTGCAGGCAGCGTGATCTTCGTCCCCGCCAGCGAAGCCGCCCTGGGCCCCTTCGACCGCGTGCTGATCCGGGTTCCCAAGACCCTCGCTCTGCTGGAAGAGCAGCTGATTCGCCTGCATGGCCAGCTGGCACCCGGTGCGCAGGTGATCGCCGCCGCCATGATCAAGCACCTGCCGCGTGCCGCTGGCGACCTGCTGGAACAATACATCGGCCCGGTGCAAGCCTCGCTGGCGGTGAAAAAGGCGCGCCTGCTGACTGCAACGCCGGTCGAGAAAGCCGGTCCCGTCTCGCCCTACCCGACCCGCTACCGGCTCGATCAGCCGGCTATCGAACTGCTCAATCACGCCAATCTGTTCTGCCGCGAAGACCTGGACATCGGCACCCGGGCCTTTTTGCCGCATCTGCCCAAGGCGCTCGGTAGCCTGCGCGTGGCCGACCTGGGTTGCGGCAACGGCGTGCTCGGCATCGTCTATGCGCTGGGCAATCGGCAGGCCGAGATGACCCTGGTCGACGAAAGTTACATGGCGGTGCAGTCGGCGCGGGAGAACTGGCAGGCCATCCTCGGCGAGCGGCCGGCCGCCATTCGCGCCGGCGATGGCCTGGCCGAGCAGCCGCCGGCCTCGCTGGATCTGGTGCTGTGCAACCCGCCCTTTCACCAGCAGCAGGTGGTCGGCGACTTCCTTGCCTGGCGCATGTTCACCCAGGCCAAGACGGCCCTCGCCAAGGGCGGCGAGTTGTGGATCGTCGGCAACCGCCACCTCGGCTATCACCTAAAGCTCAAGCGGCTTTTCGGCAAGGTCGAACAGGTCGCGGCGACACCCAAGTTCGTCATCCTGCGGGCGATCAAGCCATGAGCGAAGCACCGGTTCGGCTGAGCATCCAGCAGTTCGCGGCACGCACCGGGCTGTCCGCCGACACGCTGCGCTATTACGAGAAGATCGGCCTGCTGCGCCACGTGGCCCGCGACGCCAGTGGCTTTCGCGTCTACGGCCCGCGCGATCTCGAGTGGGTGGCCTTCGTCCTGCGCCTGAAGGACACAGGAATGCCGCTGGAGGACATCACCCGCTACGCCGACCTGCGCGAACAGGGCGAGACGACGCTCGCGGCGCGCCAGGCCCTGCTCGAAGCCCATGCCGCCAGGCTGCAGGCGCGCCTGCAACGGGACCAGGAACACCTCGACGCGCTGCAGGCGAAGATCGAGCTGTACCGCCGGCAAACAATCGCTTGACCTGGAGTTGACTCCAACCCGCAGGCTTTCCTCTACCCAATCGAGAGGAACCTCCCATGTCTGCAACGACCCGCTACACCGAAGGCCTGGCCAAGCTCGAAGAAATCGACGGCGAGGCCGGCCGCAAGGTCATCGACAGCCTGCACGCCATCGCCCCGGACCTGGCGCGCTACGTCATCGAGTTTCCCTTCGGCGATATCTACCAGCGCCCCGGTCTGGATCTGCCGCAACGCGAACTCGCTACCGTCGCCGCGCTCACCACGCTCGGGCACTACCAGCCGCAACTGGCGGTACATATCCACGGCGCGCTAAACGTCGGCTGCACGCCGCAGCAGGTGATCGAGGTGATCATCCAGATGGCCGTCTATGCCGGCTTTCCCGCCGCGCTGAACGGCATGATGACGGCCAAGGCGGTGTTCACCAAGCGTGGGGTATTGCCCGGCGCCGCGGCCGACAGCTGAAGGAACCGGCGGCGTTTAGGCCAGTACCGGTGGGCCTGAAGCGGAGCGCCACCCGCCCTTTCCTACGGGTTAATCCAGGTCCCGATGCAACTGGTCGCGGTCTCTCAGCGTCGGGAACAGCTTCATCCAGGCGCCGGTGATGAGCAGCGTGCCGACACCGCCAATCACCACCGCCGGGACGGTACCGAACCAGTGGGCCGTCAGGCCGGACTCGAACTCGCCAAGCTGGTTCGAGGCGCCGATGAACAGGCCATTGACCGCGCTGACCCGGCCCCGCATGGCATCCGGCGTTTCCAGCTGCACGAAGGCGCCGCGGATGACCATGCTGATCATGTCCGCCGCGCCGAGCACCACCAATACGCCCAACGACAGCCAGAACGAGGTGGACAGGCCGAAGGCGATGGTCGCCAGGCCGAACACCCTGACGGCGGCGAACATGACCCGGCCGACCCGACGGTTGATCGGATGGCGCGCCAGCCACAGCGACATCAGCAGCGCGCCCACTGCCGGCGCCGAGCGCAGCAGCCCGAGCCCCCAGGGGCCGGTGAGCAGGATGTCCCTGGCGAACACCGGCAGCAGCGCCGTGGCGCCGCCGAGCAGCACGGCGAACATGTCCAGCGAGATGGCACCGAAGATATCCGGCCGGCTGCGGATGAAGCGCATACCGGCGAGCAGGTTGTCCATCGCCGGGCCGGTCTGCTTCGGTGGCGCAGCGCGCTTCGGCAGGCTCAGCATCAGGCTGCAGGCCAGGGCGAAGAGCAGCGCCACCGGGGCGTAGACCCACAGCGGACCGATGGCGAAGAGCAAGCCGCCGAGCGCGGGGGCGACGATGGTCGCCGCCTGCATCGCCGAGGACGAGGCTGCCACTGCAGCGGGAAACAACGAGGCCGGCACCAGGCTGGGCAACAGCGCCTGGGTCGCCGGGCCTTCGAAGGCGCGGGCACTGCCGAGCAGAAAGGCCAGCACGAAGATCATCTCGCGCGTCACCCCGAGCCCGCCGGCGCCGAGCACCAGCGCCAGCGCGATCAGCCCTTGCAAGGCCTGGCACAGCGCCGCGACGCGGCGTCGATCGAAGCGATCAGCGACGTGCCCGGTCCAGAGCACGAACAGCAGGCGCGGAAAGAACTCAGCAAGACCGACGAGACCCAGGTCGAGGACGCTGCCGGTGAGCGCGTACATGTGCCAGCCAATGGCCACGGCGAGCATCTGGAAACCACTGGCGGTGCAGACCCGAGCAAACCAGAACTTGATGAAGGGACGCTGGTGGCGCAACAGCAACTTGGCATGAACGGACATCGGGCGGACGCCACTGCGACAGGGCCGGCCAGCCTAGCATGTCGCTGCGGCACCGACAGGTCACCGCGGTGGCCGTGTTCGCTGTTCGCACCGATTCGGGAGACGAATAGGCGAATGGGCCGCTTGGCATTTCGGCCCAACCCCGATCGCGGCCCCCACGACTCAGGCCCGCCCCGAAGGGCGGGCTCGGTTCACATCGATTCGCGAAAGGATCTGGTGCCGTGGGCCGCGAGGCGCAACGCTTTATCCCTCATGCCGCAAGCGTCTAACCTCGGTGGGCGTCAGCCCGAAACCGGTCGCCCGACCAGGCCCCCAAACACACCACCTCCTCCACAATCGACACACTGCCAGCCTCCAGCCCCTACAACAACTTGTCCATCGTGATCGGCAGATCGCGCACCCGCTTGCCGGTGGCATGGAAGATGGCATTGGCCACCGCGGCGCCGACCCCGACGATGCCGATTTCGCCGATGCCCTTGGAGCCCAGCGCATTGACGATCTCGTCGCTTTCCTCGACGAAGAACGCGTCGATCTCGTTGATGTCGGCATTCACCGGCACGTGGTATTCGGACAGGTTGTGGTTCATGTAGCGACCCAGCTTGTGGTCGATCATGGTTTCCTCGTGCAGCGCCTGGCCGATGCCCCACACCACGCCGCCGGCGATCTGGTTGCCCGCCGTCTTCGGGTTAACCACTCGCCCCGCGGCCACCGCGCTGACCACCCGACTGACTTTGACGGTGCGCAGCGACTCATCCACCCGCACCTCGACGAAGATCGCCGAATGCGTCGCGGTGGAATATTCATTGCGCTTCTCGCCCGGTTTGAGGCTTACCTCGGCCTCCAGCACGCCGCTGACGGCGACGATCTGCTCGAGCGCAACGGCGGTCTCCGGGGCTGCCTTGAGGCGCATCTGGCCGTCGACCAGTTCGATGTCCTCCAGCTTCGCTCCGGTGAACGGCGACACCGGTGTCTGCTGCGCTGCATCGAGCAGCTTCTGGCGCAGCCCGTCACAGGCCTGTTGCACCGCGCTGCCCACCGACGACACCGTCGCCGAACCTCCTTCCAGCGGCGCTTGCGACAGGCTGGAGTCGCCCAGGCGAAACTCCACCCGCTCCATCGGCATACCCATGGCCGCGGCGGCGATCTGCGTCATCACCGTGTAGGTGCCGGTACCGATATCCGAGGTGGCGCTGCTGACCACCAGCCGGCCATCCGGCCCCATACACGCCTTGGCGCTGGCGGGCATCTGCATGGCTTCCCAGACACCGGTGGCCATGCCCCAGCCGATCAGCTGATTGCCGTCGCGCATGGACCGCGGCTCCATCGAGCGACGCGACCAGCCGAAACGCTCGGCGCCCTGCTCATAGCACTGGCGCAGCTCCTTGCTGGAATACGGCTTGTCCTCGTTGCCATTGCGCTCAGAATAGTTGGTCAGGCGCAGGGCCAGCGGGTCGACATTCGCCGCATAGGCCAGCTCGTCCATGGCGCACTCCAGCGCGAACACGCCGATCGTTGCACCCGGCGCGCGCATGTCCAGCGGGGTGTAAACGTCCAGCGGCACCATCTGGTAATCAAGCCTGACGTTCTCGCACTGATAGAGCATCCCCGACCACTCGACCTCATGCTCGGTGAAGTCCTCGAACGAGGACGTCTGACCGATCGCCTGATGGGTGACGGCTTGCAGCCTTCCCTCCGCCGTGGCCCCGAGCGAGAGGCGCTGGACGGTGCGCGGCCGGTAGCCGAAGGTGAACATCTGCTGCCGCTTGAGCGCGACGCGCACCGAACGCTTGAGCTTGAGCGCCGCCATCACCGCCAGCGGAAGTTGGTACTGCGGACGCAGGCCGGAGCCGAACGCGCCGCCGACAAAAGGCGAGAGGATGCGAACCCGGTCCTTCATGTCGAAGATGTTTTCCACGTAGCGCATGCAGTTCTGCACGCCCTGAGTCTTCTCGTAGATCTCCAGCGTTCCGTCAGGCAGGTAATGCACCGTGGATGCATGCGGCTCCATCGGGTTGTGGTGCTCGACCGGCGTGGTGTACTGGACCTCGACCTTCACCGCGGCGTCGCGCAACGCCTGCTCGACATCGCCGCGCGGCGGCGGCAGCTCGGCGGGCGCCTTGTGCATGCTGTCCAGCTCGCTGAGCAGGTCGGTGCGGTGCGGCTCGCGCTCGTATTCCACCCGCACCAGGCTGCCGGCGTAGCGGGCCAGTTCGAGGTTGTCCGCCACGACTAGGGCGATGGGCTGGCCGCTGTAGAGAATACGGTCGTTGAACAGCGGTCGGAACGGCGAGCCATCGGCGGCATCGTCGTCTTCGTAGGGCTCGTCATAGCTGGCGACCGGTGGGCGATTCTGGTGGGTCAGCACCAGCTGGACCCCAGGGACCGCTTCAGCGGCGCTGGCATCGATGGAAACGATGCGTCCACGCGCAATGCTGCTGTTGACCACGCTGCCGTAGAGCAGGCCGGGCACATCGAATTCGGCGGCGTATTTGGCCTGGCCGGTGACCTTGAGGGGGCCATCGACGCGGTCGAGGGGCTGGCCGAACGGGGAATTGGTGGGCTTCATCGGGCGGCTCCTTTAGCGGCGTCGGTCAGGGCGCGGACGATGGCGCGCCGGCCCAGTTCGATCTTGAAGGCGTTGTGTTCGAACCCGCTGGCACCCTCAAGGAGGATGTCCGCAGCCGCCGTAAACGCGGCTTCGTCAGCCGCTTTGCCAACCAGCGCCGCCTCCGCTTCGGCCTTGCGCCAGGGTTTGTGTGCCACGCCGCCCATGGCGATACGCGCGCTGCGGATGCCTGCCGCATCCATGTCCAATGCTGCTGCTACCGAGACCAGGGCAAAGGCATAGGATGCACGATCACGCACCTTGAGGTAGCTGCTGTGCGCGGAGAAGTCCTGCGCCGGCAACTCGACCGCGGTGATCAATTCGCCATCGACCAGGGTGTTGTCGTGCTCGGGCGCTTGTCCCGGCAGGCGGTGGAAGTCGGCAAAATCGATACGTCGCTCGCCTCGCTGGCCCTGCACATGGACCACCGCCTCAAGCGCCGCCAGCGCCACGCACATATCGGAGGGATGCACGGCGATGCAGGCGTCGCTGTGGCCGAGGATCGCGTGGATGCGATTGAGCCCGTCACGGGCCGAACAGCCGCTGCCCGGCTCGCGCTTGTTGCACGGCGTGGTGCTGTCGTAGAAGTAATAGCAGCGGGTGCGCTGCAACAGATTGCCGCCGGTGCTGGCCATGTTGCGCAACTGTGGCGAGGCACCCGCGAGAATCGCCTGGGACAGCAGCGGATAACGCGCTTCGACGATTGGATGCCAGGCCAGATCGGCATTGCTCACCAGCGCGCCGATGCGCAGGCCGCCTTCTGGCGTCTCTTCGATATCGGCCAGCGGCAGCTGGGTGATATCGATCAGCTGCGCCGGGCGGGTGACGTTTTCCTTCATCAGGTCGAGCAGGTTGGTGCCGCCGGCGATGTAGCGGCTGTCCGGGCGAAACTGCCCGATGGCTTCCTCGACGCTGCTCGGGCGGGCATAGCTGAAGGGATTCATGGCGTCACCTCCTTCGCACCGGCAAGGCGTTCGCGAGTCTCCGCCGTGGCGTCTTCGATCGCGGCGAGGATGTTCGGGTAGGCGCCGCAGCGGCAGACGTTGCCGCTCATTTGCTCGCGCAAGTCGTCACGGGTCTGCGCGCGACCCTCGGCAATCATGCCGACCGCCGAGCAGATCTGCCCCGGCGTGCAATAGCCGCACTGGAAGGCGTCGTGTTTGACGAACGCGGCCTGCATCGGGTGCAAGTCCTCACCCTCGGCCAAGCCTTCGATGGTGGTCAGCTGAGCACCGTCGTGCATCACCGCCAGGGTCAGGCAGCTGTTGATGCGCTTGCCATTGAGCAGCACCGTGCAGGCGCCGCACTGGCCGTGGTCACAGCCCTTCTTGGTACCGGTCAGATGCAGCTGTTCGCGCAGCAGATCGAGCAGGGTGGTCCAGGGATAGACCTCGACTTCGCGGCACTGGCCGTTCAGATGGAGGGTAATGGAACAGGCGGCAATCCCACCTGGGGTGGATGACGTTTCGCTCATGGCAGCCTCACGGTTCGGGGGGCCTCGCGCGCCTGTTCTATGCAGGATCAGCGAAGACCTCAGGCATTCGATGCGCTTTCCGTGCGCCTATAGGGTCTGTTGCTGTTTCGTACGCGGTCGCGTCGGAGCCTTTTTGCACGAGGCAAGGCATGAGCAGGGAAGTCTGGTTGCTCCAAATGCACGGCGAATAACGCCGCATCGCGCAAAAACAGGCCCGTCCCAAAGGGCTCGCGACGAAACGTCAACAGACCCTAGGGGTACGACTGCCCGGGCGGAAAAATCGTTCAGCGATACCCGATCGCGCGCCGAACGGTGGGCCGCCGCCCGCTGAGACTGCCCGGCCGGCCCTGCGCTCAACGGTCGCGGCGATCGCCGGGGCGGTCGATGTCCTGCAGCACACCGGGGTCGTCGACCTCGACGGCCTGGACCCCCTCGCCCGCGAACAGCGCCTGGGCGCCGCGCTCGCCGTCCAGCGCCCACAATTGGGCGGCATGCGCGCAGCCGATGCCACGCGGGTGCCCGGCCTGGCCACGCCAGGTGGGCACCACCAGCGATGAGGGCCCCAGCTCGCGGGCGACCTGCCGGCAGGTCTCTGCCTGGACGTAGGGCATGTCGCCCAGGGCCACCAGCCAGCCGCGGGCGGCCGGGTACCGGCGGACAGCCTGCGCGAGGCTGTGGCCCAGGCCGCGGGTCCGGACCGCGAACACCTCGGCCCCGTAGCCACCGGCGTGGCGAGCCAGCCAGGTGAGCAGCAGCGCGTTGTCGTCTCGGGTCACCACCACCAGGCGCTCCGCCACGCCCCTCAGCGCACCGAGGGTCGCCGCCAGCACCGGCGGCGCGTCGGGCGCTGCGTTGCTGGTGGCGAGCAGCTTGTCCTCGTCGGCGTGCTCGCGGTAACGCCGGCCATGGCCAGCGGCGAGCACCAGCGTGCAGACCCCTTCGATCGGCTCAGGCATGACAGCACCCGTCGTTCAGGCGCCCTTCCCTGCCCTTCACCGCGACCTGCCGACCGGCGGCCCAGACGCCGGTATCCCCTCGCCCTGCAGACGCTCGCGTCGGCCCGCCATCGCTCCTGCAACCAGAACCCATAAGTCACTCCGATGGAAATTCAACCCGGTCCGGCGACGGTGTAAGATGCCCCGCTTTTTTGCGGGCACCGCCCGGATAGGCTTTGCTTGTACCCCAACCGCACGACCGACCGGCAAGAAGAGGAATCACCATGCTGGAGAAGCTGTTCCAACTCAAGGCGCACCACACCACGCTGCGCACCGAGATCCTCGCCGGTCTCACCACCTTTCTGACGATGGCCTACATCCTCTTCGTCAACCCGAGCATCCTTGCCGAGACCGGCATGGACCACGGCGCGGTGTTCGTCGCCACCTGCCTGGCCGCGGCCATCGGCTCGGCGGTGATGGGCCTGGTGGCGAACTACCCGATCGCCCTGGCGCCGGGCATGGGGCTCAACGCCTTCTTCACCTACACCGTGGTGCTGACCATGGGCTACACCTGGCAAACGGCACTGGGCGCGGTGTTTCTGTCGGGCGCGATCTTCTTCATGCTGTCAATCTTCAAGATCCGCGAATGGATCATCCACAGCATCCCGCTGGCGCTGCGCTCGGGTATCGCAGCGGGGATCGGCCTGTTCCTGGCGATCATTGCGCTGAAGAATGCCGGCATCGTCGTCGACAACCCCGCCACGCTGGTGGGCCTCGGCGACCTCACCGCTGGCGGCCCGCTGCTGGCGTGCCTGGGCTTCTTCCTGATCGCCGCACTGGCCTACCGCAAGGTCACCGGGGCGGTGATGATCGGCATCCTGGTGGTCACGGTGCTGTCGATCGTGCTCGGGCTGTCGGAGCTTAACGGCGTGATGTCGATGCCGCCTTCGCTGATGCCGACCCTGCTGCAGCTGGACATCGCCGGCGCGCTGGATATCGGCCTGCTGAGCGTGATTTTCGCCTTCCTTTTCGTCGACCTCTTCGACACCTCCGGGACCCTGATCGGCGTCGCGCAAAAAGCCGATCTGCTGGACAAGGACGGCCGCATGCCGCGTCTGGGCCGCGCCCTGCTCGCCGACAGCACTGCGACCATGGCCGGCGCCGCGCTGGGCACCTCGACCACCACCAGCTACATCGAATCGGCCGCCGGCATCAGTGCCGGCGGGCGGACCGGTCTGACCGCCTGCGTGGTCGCCCTGCTGTTCCTGCTCAGCCTGTTCTTCGCGCCGCTGGCCGGCGCCGTGCCAGCGTACGCCACCGCGCCGGCGCTGCTGTTCGTCGCCGTGCTGATGATGAGCAGCCTGGCCAACATCGACTGGGAAGACCTCACCGTCGCCGCACCGGTGGCCATCGCCGCGCTGGCCATGCCCTTGACCTTCTCCATCGCCAACGGCATCGCCTTCGGCTTTATCGCCTGGACGGCGATCAAGCTGCTGGCCGGTCGTTGGCGCGATCTGAGCCCGGCGATGTGGGTCCTGTCGGTCCTGTTCGTGATCAAGCTGGGCTGGTTCAATGGCTGACGGTACAGTGCTGATGGTGGGCTGAAGCGGAACGCCGCCCGACCCACCCTACGGTGCTGATTTGTAGGGTGGATGACGCTTCACCCATCCACCGTGACCGTGCGAAAGGTGGATGGATGAAGCGTCAGCTACGCGCCCCGATCCACCCTACGATTTACCCATCACTCCAAGAGTCTTCATGAGCGCTCCGCATTTCGACCCCGCTACCTACGACGCCCAACTCGCCGAGAAAGCCGCGCGGCTGGTGGAACTGCTGGCGCCCTTCGACGCACCCGCGCCGGAGGTGTTCGACTCGCCGCGCGAGCATTACCGGCTGCGCACCGAGTTCCGCCTGTGGCGCGAGGACGGCCAGCGCCATTACGCGATGTTCGAGCCCGGCGACAAGCACACGCCGATCCTGATCGACAACTTCCCTATCGCCAGCCGCCGCATCAACGAGCTGATGCCGCAGCTCAAGGCAGCCTGGCAGGCCAGCGAGACGCTGAGCTTCAAACTGTTCCAGGTCGAGTTCCTGACCACGCTCTCCGGCGACGCGCTGATCACCCTCGCCTATCACCGCCCGCTGAACGACGCCTGGCAGACCGAAGCTGAACAGCTCGCCGAGAAGCTTGGCGTGAGTATCGTCGGCCGCTCCAAGGGCAAGCGCATCGTCATTGGCCGTGACTATGTCGAGGAGCAGCTGGTGGTCGCCGGCCGCACCTTCAGCTACTGCCAACCCGAGGGCGCCTTTACCCAGCCCAACGGCGAGGTCTGCCAGAAGATGCTGAACTGGGCCTACGACGTGCTTGGCGAACGCAGCGACGACCTGCTGGAGCTCTATTGCGGCAACGGCAATTTCACCCTGCCGCTGGCGACCCGAGTGCCCAAGGTGCTCGCCACCGAGATCAGCAAGTCCTCGGTCAATGCCGCGCTGGCCAACCTAGACGACAACGGCATCGACAACGTCAGCCTGGTGCGCCTGTCCGCCGAGGAGCTGACCCAGGCGCTGAACGAGGTGCGCCCGTTCCGCCGCCTGGCCGGCATCGACCTCAAGGGCTACACCTTCGGCAGCGTGTTCGTCGACCCGCCACGCGCCGGCATGGACCCGGACACCTGCGAGCTGACGCGCCGCTTCGAGCGCATCCTCTACATTTCCTGCAACCCGGAAACCCTGGCGGCCAACATCGCCCAGCTGCACGATACCCACCGCATCGAGCGCTGCGCCCTGTTCGACCAGTTTCCCTATACCCACCATATGGAGGCCGGTGTGCTGCTGGTGCGGCGCTGAGCCTCGGCTGTGATCCCCGTTCCGCTGGACGCGGCCGCAGCTAACGGAGCCCGGCTCCAATTGGACCTGTGTCGCAGTCAGTCTGACGTCTCGGGCTTCGGCTCCAGCCACTGCATCAATACTCGACCTGTAACTCGGCGCTGCTCGGCGTGGCCTGACAGGCAAGCGCCCAGCCCTGACGGAGCTGCCCTTCGCTCAGTGCCTGGTTGCTGCGCATGCTCACGCTGCCGGAAACCACCCGGCACTTGCACGCCGCGCAAACGCCCGAGCGGCACGCGTTTGGCGGCTGCAGACCGGCATGTTCCATCGCATCGAGCAACACTTCACCAGCAGCCACGTCGAGCTCATGACGCTGGCCTGCGAGTGTCACGCGCAGGCGGCTACCGCGCGCGCCTTGCGGCATCACCGGCGGCTCGGCAGCGAAGCGCTCCTGGTGGATCAGCTGAGAGTCGACACCATGCTCGCCAAGGGCGGCGCATACGGTATCCATGAACGGCTTCGGGCCGCAGATGAACGACTCCGCCGCGGGCCAGCCGGCGATCTTACCGACAACGTCCTGGCAGCTCGGTATGCCCTGCTCGGCATCGAGCCAGATGCGCAGTTGCAGTCGCTCGGGGTAGCGCTCGCAGAATCCGGCCAGTTCCTCGGCGAAGATCAGCGAAGCCGCATCGCGACTTGCGTAGAACAGGAAAATCCGCCCTCGGCCCTGGCGCAGCACCGCTTCAAGGATCGAACGCAGCGGCGTGATGCCGCTACCGGCACCCAGCAGCAGGAGATCCGCATCCAGACTTACCGGGAAGAACTGGCCGGCCGGTGGCAGCAGCGCGATGTCGTCGCCCGCCTGCAGGTGATCGAGCAACCAGTTCGAGGCGCGCCCCCCGGCGACCCGCTTGACGGTGATGCGCAACAGTCCGTCCTCGCGCAGCGGTTGTGACAGCGAATAGCAGCGCAGCAGCGGCGGCTCGGCGCAAGGCACCTTTAGCGTGACGAACTGCCCCGGCCGTGCAGCAAAGCGTGCACGCTGGCCAGCCGGCACCTGCAGCTTGAAGGAACAGGCATCGGCGGTTTCGTCCTGCCGGGAATCAATGCGCAGACGGGTGAACTCGCCTGCCGCGGGTGCGGGTGCGGGCGCGGGTGCAGCCAGCGTCGTGCTTGGGCTTCGAGCCGGCCCTGCCGAGGTCGCGCCGCGCAGCATCGGCCACACCATCTTGCGGCGGAACAGCAGCACGTAGCCGACGTGCAGGCCGATCAGCCACAGCGCCAGATTGGCGAAGAATTCGTGCACTTCCTCGGCATCACCCAGCCAGCCGACGAAGTCGATATCGCTGGCAACGCCAAACAGATCCGGCTGAACACCGGGTAACGCGGCCAGCACATCGCCGTTATCGACCATACCCAGACCGATCACGCTGGCCAGCACAAAACTCGCCAGCGCGCCGAGCGTCAGCCACTTGCCGATCGCCGACAGGCCCGGCTTGCTCCGCTGCCCCTTAGCCGGCAGCAGCTTGGGGAAACCGCGCAGGCGCAGCGGCACGATCAGCAGGCGCCACAGCAGCAACGCCACCAGGCCATAACCCAGCCAGATGTGCAGCAGCTCGGCGTCGTCGCCGGTCAGATAGACGCCCAGGAAGAAACCGGCCAGCAGCCAGTGAAACAAGCGAAAGCGGTTGAAGGCAGCCACGGTGGCGATCCTCGATCAATGAAGTGCCCTCCTTGTAAGCCCCTGAGCTGAAGCGAAACTGAATGCCATTACCTGGCCATATTCAGCTTCGCGTAAGGCTTCCCGCCTAGGCTGCGCTCATCCACCTTGGAGATCGCAGCCATGAAAGCCCTCTGGATTACCCTCGCCTGTTGCCTGAGCCTGCCGGCCCTGGCTGAAACCGACCACCCCCTCCTGCCCGGCTACGCCGTCCAGGCTCGCCAACAGGATCCGGGTTTTGCCGGTTTTTCTGCCGAACGCGGCAAAGCGTTGTACTTCGCCGAGGAGCAGCGCGATGGCAAGACCATAAGCTGCACCAGCTGCCATACCGATGATCCACGCAAACCCGGCAAGACACCGGCCCACCGCAACGTCGACCCGCTGGCGCCGGCAGCCAATCCCGAGCGATTTACCGACCTGAAGAAAGTCGAGAAATGGTTCCGCCGCAACTGCGACGACGTTTTCGCCCGCGAATGCACGGCGCAGGAAAAGGGTGACTTCATCACCTGGGTTACCGGTCTGAAATAGGAGTTACGCCATGAAAATCGCACCCATCGCAACGCTCGCCGGGTTGGCCCTGGCCGTGATGCTGGCCGGTATCAGCTCTGCCGATGATGGCGATCACGACAGGCAGCGATATAAGCGTCCCAAGCAGCTGGCGGTGCCGAGCGATGCACCGCTGGCATGGAAGGAAGAATGCGCCGCCTGCCACATGCTCTATTCCCCCGGGCTGCTGCCGGCCGAGGCCTGGCGCCAGCAGATGCAGACGCTCGACAACCACTACGGCAGCAACGCCACACTGGACCCGGTACAGGAGCGCGAAATTCTCGACTTTCTGTTGCGCGCATCGTCGGGCAACCGCCTGCCCGCGGAGCCCTCGCCAACGGCGGGCGAACCGCCACGCATCAGCCAGACGCGCTGGTTCGAACGCAAGCATCACGAAGTGAGCGAGGCCAAGTTCAGCCGTGAATCAGTCGGCGGTCGCGCCAACTGTGTGGCCTGTCACCGCGACGCCGAACGAGGCGACTTCAATGAACACCGGGTCAAGATCCCGCGCTGAAACAAAAAAGCGGGAACATTCAAAGATTCGGAGCGTTATACCCAGATATGCCGGCACGGGCAGCCGGACCGAAGCCCACTGAAGCCGAGCAGTAATGAAAGAAAGCGAAAACGACCTTATCCAGCAGGCGGCGGCAGGCAACCGCCAAGCCTTCGCCGAGCTGGTACGCAATCATCAGTCGCGCGTGTTCCATTTCATCAGGCGCCTGCTTGGCGGTGCCGATGAAGCCGCCGACCTGACTCAGGAAACCTTCATCCGCGCTTACCAGGCGCTGCCACGATGGCGACCCGAAGCTCGCTTCCATACCTGGCTGCTGCAGATCGCGCGCAACGCCGCCCTCGACGCACTGCGTCAGCGACAGCGCCGCGCCGACGAGCCTCTGGAGCACCATGCTGAACCAGTCGACCCCGCCCCCTCACCGCTGCGCCAACTGCAGAGCGCACGCCATCTGGTGCTGCTGGAAAGCCTGCTTGCTCGCCTGCCCCGAGAGCATCGCGAAATCCTCCTGCTTCGCGAGGTGGAAGGGCTGTCCTACGACGAGCTAGCCAGCACCCTGCAAATCAACGGCGGCACCGTCAAATCGCGTCTGGCACGAGCCCGCGAGACGCTGCTGCATGGCTTTCGCCAGGCCAACGGAGGCAACATCGATGACTGAGCATCTCGACCTGGTAACGCTGTCTTCCTATCTCGACGACGAACTGGCCAGCAACGAGCGCGCCAATGCCACCGAGCACCTGCAGGGCTGCGCACGTTGCCGTGCGACCATCGCCGAGCTCGATGTGCTCGGCCGGAGCCTGCAGGCACTGCCCTGCCCGCCAGTACCGGCCGAGCTGCAGGCTCGCCTG
Source organism: Stutzerimonas stutzeri (assembly GCA_002339675.1). Taxonomy (GTDB): domain Bacteria; phylum Pseudomonadota; class Gammaproteobacteria; order Pseudomonadales; family Pseudomonadaceae; genus Stutzerimonas; species Stutzerimonas stutzeri_O. The sequence goes on along the minus strand of DDKB01000013.1, from coordinate 90,403 downwards.
CAGGCACAATTCGCGCCTGCGACACGACGTATTTTTCTGCAGCGCGGCTGGTGGCGAGCCCTCAGCGCCGCCGCTTCGATCCTGCTCGGCCTGCTGATTGGCAGCGCACTGCCCGGCGCACCACCAGCCTCACCTCCCGCTCACGACATGCTTGCTGTACTCAGCAGCGCCCCGCCCGGTGCGCTGTGCGCGCGCCCCGAACTCTGTTTTCTGAAGGTAACCCTGAAATGAGCCGCACTACCCTGTGCAACGCCCTGGTTCTATCCCTGCTGGTCAACGTTGGCATCCTTACCGCCGTCGGCTGGCAAAAACTCGCTCAGGACGGCCTGCCGATGCCGTCAGGCGCACCGACCGAACTGTCGCGTCATTTGCAGTTGAGCGTTAGCCAGCTGCAGCGTTGGCACGACACCGAGGCACCGTTCCTGGCCTACCTGCGAGCGTCGAACGCCAGCCTCGACGAACACCGTCAGCGGTTGATCGAAGCGATCTTCGCCGAAAGCGTCGACCGCGCTGTGATCGATGCCGAGCAGGCAAAGATCGCCGGGTTGCAGAACGAGCAGCAACGCCTGCTGATCGAACAGTTGCTGCAGGAACGCGAGATCCTCGAGCCGCAGCAGCGCGCCAAGCTCGCGAAAGTGCTCATCGAACAACCTGCCGGAGCCGACAGTATCGAAAAACTGCATCTCCAATAGCGACACGCACGGGAACAAACCCAAGCCTTGAGCGTTAGAACAGCACGAGCCGCCTGACGCGGCTTCTACAAGGGAGTTCCATGATGTTCGGAAAACCGAAAACGCTCATTGTCGCTATTATCCTCGTTGGCTTCACATTCGGCTCTGTCGGCGCCAGCCTCGCTGCCGCGGGGCATGAGCAAGACCATGGCGCGGGCAGATCAGAGAAGCTGCAATCGGAGGTCGGCAAGCGCTGGGCGACCGACGCGCCGCTGCGTCGAGCGATGGGCTCGATCAACCAGAGCGTCAAGCAAGTCCTGCCGGCGATCCACGACGACCGCTTGCCGAGTGAGCAATATGGCCAGCTGGCCGAGAACATTCGTGTACAGGTGGCCTATATGATCGACCACTGCAAACTGAGCGCTGGAGCCGACGCGCAGCTGCATCTGATCATCCGCAGGTTGCTGGCCGGCGCGGACACCATGGCTGGTACCACAGCCCAGCGCGACGGTGCATTGACCGTAGTGGGCGCGCTGGGCGACTACGCCCGTTACTTCATCGACGACAGCTTTGCTCCAGTCGGAAGCTGACCGCCGGGCTGGAAGTTTTTGCCCGGCCTCCCCCGCACGACCGGGCAAGTCATTCGCTCGCTAGCGGCCCTCTGGTAGCGGAGCCATCACGCTCGCCGCTGGTGTTGGCCAAGAGGCTAGCGGTCGCGGTTTGCAGATAGGCCTGGAGCTGCTTTGCCATCAGCGGATCGATCTCGCCCGGCTCGAGCCGTTGCGCCTGGGGCTGGGCCCCGAGCTGGTAGCGGTACAGGCGCGCGGCCTGGTCCTTGGGTTGTACCAGGATCTGGTCGCCGCGGATCATCGCGACGGTCTGCTCGCCACCCGAGGGCTTGATGATGCCGAAGCCCGGGTCCTCGGGGTCGAGGGCCAGCAGGTCGCGGCCCCAGCACTGGTGGCGAACCTCGCCGCCGAGACGCCCCATGATGGTCGGCACCATGTCCACCTGGGTGCCGACCACATCGCGGCGGCTGCCGAAGCGCTCGGTGACGCCCGGCCCGATCAGCAGCATTGGCACATTGAAGCGGTACAGGTCCATCTCGGTCAGCTGTTCGGTGGCGCCGAACCCATGATCGCCGACGATGACGAACAGCGTCTGGTCGAACCAGGGCGCCTGGCGTGCCTTGTCGAAGAACTGCCCCAGGGCCCAGTCCGAATAGCGCATCGCGGTCAGATGCTCATCCAGCGAGCCGTGCCCCGTTACCGGCTCGATCGGCAGCGGATCGGGCAGCGCGTACGGCGTGTGGTTGGAGAGCGTCTGCACCAGTGCGTAGAACGGCGTGTCTCCGTTCAGCTTGTCCAACTCTTCGAGGGCGCGACCGAACATGTCCTGGTCGGAGACACCCCAGGTCGGATCGTCAACCACCGGGTCGACGAAGTCGTTGCGCCCGACGAAGCGGGTCATGCCCTGGTTGCCGAAGAAGCCGGACTGATTGTCCCAGGCGAAATCGCCGTTGTAGACATAGACGTCGTTGAAGCCACGGCCGCCGAGCAGCTGCGGCAGGCCGGAGAAGCGGTGCCCGCCCTCGGGCGTCTGCATCAGGTATTCAAAGCCCGGCAGATTGGGGAAACAGGCCATGCTGGCGAACATGCCCTGGTGGGTATGGGTGCCGTTGGAGAAGAAGCGGTCGAACAGCAGTCCTTCCTTGGCGAGACGGTCGAATTGCGGAGTGATGTTGTCCTGGCTGCCCAGCGCGCCGACGAAGTGCCCGGCGAAGCTCTCCATCAGGATGACCACCACGTTGCGCACCGGCAGTCGGGTATCGGCTGGGGCCTGGTAGTCGCGGCGCACCGGTGCCAGGTCAGGATCGACCAGCGTGTCGTTATCGGTCAGCAACAGATTGCGGGTGACCGACTGCGCCTGCTCGGCCGGCATGGTCGCCTTCCAGGCATTGTCGCGATGGCCCGAATAGCGGTTCTTCGCCGCGTCGTAGAGCGACAGCGTGCCATTGAGGCCGAGGTGGTTGGCGAACATCGAGTCGGTGGTGTAGGCATCGCCCCAGCGCAGCGGCGAGCCCTGGCGCAAGGTGCCGCGCGCAGCCACCACGCAGATCAGCACCAGCAGGGTGAATACCGCGGTGCGGGTGTACCACGCCGAACCACGACGCACACTCGGCGCGCTGCGCGTCAGGCGGTCCAGCCAGCGGAACACGGCGAACATCGCCAGGCTGGCAATGCCCCACACCGCCAGCAACTGCAACACCGGAAAGCCGTTCCACAACATGCTCAGCACAGTGGCGGGGTCTTCCTGCAGGTACTGGAAGACCAGTCCGTTCAGGCGCTGGTGAAACTCCTGGTAGAAATTCAGCTCGATCAGCCCGAGCAGGATCGCCAGGCTCGCGCAAAGTGTCAGCCACGCCCGAAACAGGCCCCGCGCCGCCATCGCGCGCAGGCTCAGGGTGCTCAGCAGCAGCGGTAGCAGGATGTAGACCACTACCCGCAGGTCGAAGCGCAGGCCGTTGCCGAAGGCTTCGACGAAGCTGGCCAGGGGCGTGCTGCCGATCAGCTCGCGGTTGAACAGCAGCAGGCCCAGGCGCAACAGGGCGAACATACACAACAGTGCCAGCGCGCTGGCGAGGATGAAGCGCAGGTGCGCCGCCAGGCCGATGCTGCCGGGCACTACGTGGTCTCGGCTGGACCGCCGCGGGGTGGAACGCATGAGAGGATTCCTTTGTTCAGGAGGCAGGCGTTTGAAAGCAGGTTAGGCGTGGCGGGTCAGAGCAGGATCACCGCCCACACCAGGCCGATCAGGCACAGCGCCAGCAGTTGCGCGGCGCTGCCCATGTCCTTGGCCTGCTTGGACAGCGGGTGCAGTTCGAAGGAAATGCGGTCGACCGTCGCCTCGATCGCGGAGTTTAGCAGCTCGATGATCAGGCCGAGGAAGACCACGGCGATCAGCAGCGCGCGCTCGGCCCGGCTGACGTCGAGCATCAGCGCGAGCGGAATCAGCACCAGGTTGAGCAGCACCAGCTGGCGAAACGCGGCCTCGCCGCGATAGGCGGCCTTGAGGCCGGCGATCGAATAACCGGAGGCGTGCCAGATGCGCGCCAGGCCGCGACGTCCTTTCATGGCAGCACCGTCGCTGATCAGGGGAGTGGGTTCAAGCGACATGCGGCGCGTCTCCGGGCGTGCCGAGGGCGGCAGCGTGGGCAGTCAGCAACAGGCGCCAGTCGTCGTCGGGCATCGTGCCCCGATGGCGCGCGAGCTGGCGCATGTCATGCTCGGCCGCGGCGCTCAGGCGCAGGCGCCGGCGGCATTTCTCGAGGTCCAGCAGCGCGATCTCGATGCGCGCCGTCTCTCCCTCGCCCTCGACGCGGATGAAGATGTGTTTGGGGTAGCAGCAGCCGTGCTGCCAGCGGCCACGGTGGTAGCGGCTCAGCGTCTCGCCGATGGCAATGAGGACCCGTTGCTGCACCTCGCTGCCGTGGCGTTCGCCAAGGTGTGTGTCGTACCACTGCTCAAGGCTGACAAACCCCTCGAGCTCCTCGGTCACCAGCAGCGCCTGCCAGCGCCCGGCGTCGCGCTGGGCGCCGCAGTAGACGATCCTAGGGACGCGCACGCCGAGCCGCGCAAAGGCCTGCAGCGCATCCTGCTCGCGCAGTACCGTTGGCCGCCCGAACGGGTGGCGCAGGGAGCGATACAGGTGGCCGATCTGGCGCTTGCTGTAGAGCACCGGTTTGCCGCGCCCCGGCGACGGCACGCGCTGCACCCCGCTTTCACCATCGCGGCGCACGTTCGGCGGCTCGACCCATTCGCCCTGCGTGTTCCACCAGCGTGCGAAGCCGTCGCCAGTCTCGTCGGGACACGGAAGAACGATTGGTGCGGGCATGCTCAACTCCTCTTGCGCAACACGTAGACCCGCCACATGGCGTAGCCGGGCAGGAAGTCGTTGTGCGCGACGATGTCGAAACCGGCTTCGCCGAATTCCGCCTCGATCGTCGAGCGCGCGACGACGAACCTGTTCTGGTTTTCCTTGACCGGGCGCCGGCGCTCCAGGCGCTTGCGCTTCCAGGCCTTGTAGTTGCCGTCGACCCAGAGCGAGAGGATCACCGTATCGCGGGTGACCCGGTGGAACTCGCGCAGCATCGCCAACCGGTGCGCCGGCTCGGCGATGTGGTGCAGCAAGCGCATGCTGAAGATGCAGTCGACCGCGTTGGCACCCATGTCGATGGCGAACGCCGAAGTCTGAAAGGTTTCGACGCGTTTGACCACCTCCGGCGGCTGGGCGGCCTCGGCGATCGCCAGCATGTCCGGCGAGTTGTCGGCGGCGAGGATCACCCGGCTGGGGTGCTCGGCCAGCAGCGGCCAGAAACGACCGGCACCGCACGGCAGGTCCAGCACCAGGTCCGGGTCGCCGGCCTGCTTCAGCGCATGGCGCGCCAGCTGCACGTCCCGCCAGTGCGACAGGCGCCTGGCCATACCGTCCTGGTGCTTGTGCAGATACTCGCGGGCGTGTTCGCGGTCGTACTTGCGCGAGAACTCGAGTTCGATCGGGCTGGCTTTGGTCATGGCGTGCGTCCGGTAATAGGTCAGACCGGCACGCTAGCGAGGCCGGGATCAAGCGGCCGTCAACGGAATGTGAAAAAAACGTCAAAACGCGGCCGGATGGAAGCACAGCCGGAAGCAGCTGCCGGACGGCGGATGCGGGTGCAGGCTGACCGACCAGCCCTGGTGGCTGCAGATTCGCCGTACCAGCGACAGCCCCAGGCCAAGCCCTTCGCCACGGTTCTCCTCGCCACGCACGAACGGCTGGAACATGCGCTCTTGCTGGTCCACCGGAATGCCGACGCCGGTGTCCTCGACCCGAAAACCTCCGTTCTCGATGACCAGCCGCACCGACCCGGTTTCGGTGTAGTGCAGGGCATTGCGCAGCAGGTTGGACATCACCGAGCCCAGCAAGGTGGCGTTGTACACCCCGCCATCCTCGCCCTCCTCGTACACGCTGAAGGCCAGGCCCTTCTCCTCGAACAGCGGTTGCCAGCGCTCGACTTGGTCGCTGGCGACGCTGGCCAGGCTGGCCGTGCCACGGAAGGCGCTTTGCTCGGGACGCGCCCGAGCCAGCATCAGGAAGGTTTCCACCAGCTCGTGCATTTCCTGCGCGGCCCGCTCGATGCGCTGGGCCTGGGTATGGGACTTGGCCGGCAGGTCGGCCTGGGTGAGCAACTCGCAGGCGCCGAGGATGACCATCAGCGGCGTGCGCAACTCATGGCTGACATCGCTGGTGAACAGCCGCTCGCGCTCAAGGCTCTGGCGCAGCTGGCCGAGGGTACTGTCGAATGCAGCGGCGAGATGGCCCACCTCGTCGTCCGGGTATTGCAGCGCCAGCGGCGGCGCCAAGGCGTGCAACTGGTCGCGATGGCGCACCTGCTGCGCCAGCCGCGAGACGGGCGCCATCACCTTGTCGGCCATCAGCCGGCCCAGTACCCAGGCGCCGATCATGCTCAGCACGAAGCCGGCCAGCACCACGCCGAACAGCGCGGTTTCGCGCGCCTCGAATTCCTGCTGTTCCTCGACGAGCATGTACTGCTCGCCATCGATGTCGCGCAGGTAGACGTAGTAGGCCTCGTCATGGCTGACCACCTCGGTGAAGCCTGGCGCCACCCCGCGAAACGCCTCCGGGATCTCGTAGCCGGGCAGGTCCGAAGCGAACAGCCGCGTGGTCGCATCCAGCCGCGGCGTGGCCTTGAGCACCAGCACATCGTTGAGCACGGTGTCGAGCTCGCCATTGAGCTCCTGGCTGACCAGTTGCTCCTCGATGAAATGCACCACCGCGACGATGCCCAGCGAAAACACGCCGCTGACCACCAGGGTCATCAGCGTGAAGGCAATGACGATGCGCCGGCCGAAGGGTTGCCTAGCCAGCATGGTCGGGCTCCGCCATGCGGAAGCCGACGCCGTGCACGGTATGCAGCAGTGGCGTGCCGAAGGGCTTGTCCAGCACTTGCCGCAACTGGTGAATGTGGCTGCGCAGGCTGTCGCTGTCGGGGGACGTCATCGCCCCACAGGGCCTCCTCCAGCTGCTCCCGGCGCACCACCGCGGGGCTCTTCTGCATCAGGATCGCCAATAGCTTGTGGCCGATCGGATTCAGCCGCAGCGGTTGCCCAGCCCGCGTCGCCTGCAGGGTATCGAGGTCATACTGCAGGTCGCCGACCTGCAGTTTCTGCTTGCGCGTGCCCTGGCTGCGCCGCAGCACGGCTTCGATGCGCGCCACCAGTTCGGACAGTGCAAACGGTTTGATCAGGTAGTCGTCGGCACCGGACTTGAGTCCCTGCAGCCGGTCGTCCAGGGCGTCGCGAGCGGTGAGCATGATGATCGGCGTGTCGCGGCCGGCGTCTTCGCGCAGGCGCTTGCATACCTGATAGCCGTCGATCCCCGGCAACATGATGTCCAGCACGATCAGGTCGTAGTGCGCGGTAGCGGCCAGGTGCAGGCCGCTGAGCCCGTCCTGGGCGCAGTCGACGACGAAACCCTTGAGTTCGAGGTAGTCCAGGACGTTGGCCAGGATGTCGCGATTGTCTTCGATTACCAGAATGCGCATATCGGCTCGCTAGCAATGACGGAAATTTCACGCCCCTTTTACGGGAGGCTCACAGGCGGGTGCGCAGACTGCTGCGCGTTCAACCTTGCCCGTGGATCATACGATGACACTCCTGCGCCATGCTCAACTTCGTTACCTGTCGCTGCTGCTCGGCTTGTGGCTGGCGGTCTTTGTGCTGACCCGCAGTGCACTGCTCGCCGCCCACTGGCATGAAGCGGCGGTCAGTGTTGGCGGGGGGCTCCGGCTGTTCGGCCAGGGCTTGATCTACGACCTGGCCTACCTGGCATTCGCCGGCGTACCACTGACGCTCTACCTGATGCTCTGTCCGCAGCGCCTGTGGGCCAGCCGCTGGCACCAGCGCTGGCTGACGCTGCTAGTGGGCCTGAGCCTCTACGCCATGCTCTTCACCGCGGTCTCGGAATGGCTGTTCTGGGACGAGTTCGGTGTGCGCTTCAACTTCATCGCGGTCGATTACCTGGTGTACTCGGACGAGGTGGTGAACAACATCCTCGAGTCCTATCCGGTCTACCGTCTGCTGGCGCTGCTGGCCGTGCTGGCGCTGGGCATCACCGCCGCGCTGCAGCCGCAGCTGCGGCGCGCGCTGGCGGCGCCGAGCCTGTCCTGGCGTGGCCGTGCGGCGACCCTGGCCGGGTTCGCCGTGGTGGCGCTGGGCGCCGGGCTGATCGTTGACCAGGACTTCCCCCGCGGCACCGGTGGCAACCCCTACCAGCGCGAACTGGCCAGCAACGGACCGTTCCAGTTCTTCGCCGCATTTCGCAACAACGAACTGGACTACCAGCAGTTCTACGCGACCCTGCCCGAGCGCGACGTGGGCGCTCGGCTGCGCACGGAAGTCAGCGAACCCAACGCGCGCTTCCTCGGTGACGATCCGCAAGACATCCGCCGGCTGGTCGACAACCCAGGCACGCTGCGCAAGCTCAACGTTGTGCTGATTACCGTGGAAAGCCTGAGCGCCAAATACCTCGGCAGCTTTGGCGACACGCGCGGGCTGACGCCTCACCTGGACCAGTTGCGCGGGCAGAGCCTGTTTTTCAAGAACTTCTACGCCACCGGCACCCGCACCGACCGCGGCCTGGAAGCCATTACCCTGTCGGTACCGCCGACCCCGGGTCGATCGATTGTCAAGCGCATCGGACGCGAAAGCGGCTTCGCCAGCCTCGGTCAGCAATTGCGCGTGCAAGGCTACGACAGCGTGTTCCTCTATGGCGGGCGCGGTTACTTCGACAACATGAGCGCCTTCTTCAGCGGCAACGGCTACCGCGTGGTCGACCAGAGCAGCGCCGCCGAGGCGGACATCCATTTCAAGAATGCCTGGGGCATGGCCGACGAGGATCTTTACCAGCTGGCGATTCGCGAAGCGGACGCCGACTTCGCAGTCGGCAAACCCTTCCTGCTGCAGCTGATGACCACCTCTAACCACCGTCCCTATACCTATCCCGACGGACGTATCGACATTCCCTCTGGCGACGGCCGCGAAGGCGCAGTCAAGTACACCGACCTGGCCATCGGCCAGTTCCTCGAGCAGGCCCGCACCAAACCCTGGTTCGCCCAGACGGTATTCGTCATCGTCGCCGACCACACCGCCGGCAGCGCCGGTGCCCAGGACCTGCCGGTGGCCAACTACCACATCCCGCTATTCATCTATGCGCCGGGCCTGATCGCGCCGCGTGAGGTGGACACCCTGGCCAGCCAGATCGACCTGGCGCCTACCCTGCTCGGCCTGCTGGACATGGATTACGTCTCGACGTTTTTCGGCCGTAATGTGCTGCGCGACGATGCCCAGCCGGGCCGCGCACTGATCGGCAACTACCAGCATCTGGGCCTGTTCGACGGCAAGGACCTGGCGATCCTCAGTCCCCGGCGCGAAATGCGCCGGCATGACCACGCCCTGCAGGCCAGCCAGGAAATGGCGGGCAGCCTGGACGACGCGCTGATCGAACGTGACATCGCCTACTACCAGGGCGCCAGCTACGACTACCGTCACGGACTGTTGAGCTGGAACCGCCCGACCCCGAACGCCACCCAACTCGGCCACCGCTGAGCCCGACCACCCGGCGCCCTTGGGGCGCCTTTGGAGCCACCATGCCTGCCTCGACACCCACGGCCGCCCGTGAGAGCCGTCCTTTCAACTTCGCCCTGGCGCTGGGCCTGCCGCTGCTGGCGATGCTGGTGCTGCTGCTCGGCGATCCGAGCCAGCTCGACTTTGCCGTGTCACGGCTGTTCTACGAGCCGGGTCTGGGCTTCGTCGGGCGCCACAGCTGGCTGCTCGAAGACGTCCTGCACGACCGCGTCAAACAACTGGTCATCGTCCTTGCGGTACTCGCGCTGGTCGGCTTCGTGTTCAGCCTGCTGCCGACCCGACTGGCTGCGTGGCGCCGCCCGCTGGGCTGCCTGGTGCTGTCGCTGGCGCTCTCGACCAGCATCGTCACGCCGCTCAAGGCGCTGACCGGGGTGCACTGCCCCTGGAGCCTGACCGACTTTGGCGGCAGCGAGACCTACACCCCGCTGCTCAGCGAGCGGGCGCCGACCCTCAAGCCGGGGCGCTGCTGGCCGGGTGGCCATGCCTCGGCGGGTTTTTCCCTGCTGGCGCTGTTTTTCGCCCTGCGCGACCGGCGCCCGCGCGCGGCCCGCTATGCGTTGGCCTTCGCCCTGGCGCTGGGCACCGTGCTGTCGGTGGGACGGGTGATGCAAGGCGCGCATTTCATGTCGCACAACCTGTGGACGCTGCTGTTCGACTGGGTGATCGGCGTGGCCTGCTACCGGCTGGTGCTGTACCGCCGCGCCACCGCGCCGGTCCTGGCACCAGCCGTCGACGTGGCTGGCTAAGCGTCAAAACGCACGCGCCGATCTGCATCGGCGCCTGCTTCGAACGCCGGGCTGGTCCCGGCGTTTCACTGTCCAAAGCTCGAGTGGGCCACGCCTCGAGCGGGCCGCCTCAGCAGCAGCCACGCAATTCCATTCGGTCTCCGCTGCGCGGCCAGTTGCAACGAACCGCCGGCGGCCACCGCGTCGGTCAAAGTGTTAGGGGAGGTTACCGGACTCAGCGGCGGTGATATGCCTGTCCCTTGGCCTGGTCGACGTGGTGACGCCAGTCGCGGTCGCGCTCACGCTGCAGCGCGTCGTCGCGCCAGGCCGATCCTGCCGAAGGCGCGGCGAGCATGGCCTGGCACTGGGCGTAGCCGTCGCCCCAGCCATCGGCATACAGCGGTTGCGTGCGAAAACGCAGCGGGTCCTTGCGAAAGGACGCCAGCATGCCGGCGGCCTGGCGCCCGCTGCTGCAGCCGGCCTCGAAACCGGCGGCGTAGTCGGGCGGTGAACCGGCCGCGAGCAGGCCCTGGCCCGTGCTCTGGCAGCCGACGAGCCCGGCTCCGGCCAGCGTCAGCGCGAGCAGGACGGAACGAGCGCGCGCGCCCTGCCGATGCCGGGCGACGCACGGGGCGAAACGCGGAAACTGGATGGCCATCGAAGAACCTCACCTGGGTGCCGAAGCGTCAGGATCGCGGGACGGCGCGATCATGGTCCAAGCCTGCGCCGGTGCCCGTCAGGGTTCCGTCAAACCGATGTGAATGCGGCGTGAAAGGCCGGCACGGGGCCTAGGGACGGCGAAAGCGGTAGAACAGGTTCGGCTCGCTGACCACGTAGAGGGCGCCGTCGTTGTCCAGGGTCACCCCTTCGGGATGCGGGGCGGTGTGCTGCACGTCGCTGGTGAACCGGTTGAAGCTGCGATAGCTGAGCATCCGGCCGCTGTCAGTGAGCTCCATGACCAGGTGCGATTCGTCGCTGAGCAGCAGCAGGTGGCCCGTTTCGGCATCGAAATGGATGTCCGACAGGTCGGTGGCGAAGACCTGATCGTCGATCCAGTCGGTGTGGTCGAGTATCGCCAGCTGCATGGGGCCGTCGAGGCTTGCCGCGACACCCTTCACCTCGTAGAGCTGGCGCGGGTCGCGCTCCTTGACGATGAACAGGCGATCACCGGCGGCGTCGTAGCTCAGGCCCTCGAAGCCCTTGTTGCCATTGAGGTTGATGCCCAGGGAGAAGAACTGCGCTTCGGCCACGTCGATGCTGCGCGGCGTCGCCGGCAGGCTGAAGATGCTCACCTGCTGCGCGCGCTCGTCGGATACCGCGACCCGCCCGTTGCCCATGTAGGTGACCCCTTCGATATCGCCGAAGCCGGTCAGCGGATAGCGTTCGAGCAGCTCGCCTGTCTTGCTTAGCACCACCAGCTCCGTAGGGCCGCCGTTGACCACCGCCAACAGCCGGTCCAGATCGCGGTCGTAGGTTATGGACGACAGGTTGCGCTCGATGCCGGCGATCGGCTTTCCGTCGATATCGACCCGGTAGCCGGGCAGCCAGCGATCGGCCGAGACGTCGCGCGTGACGTCCAGCTGCCGGGTCAGGTAGAAGTACAGCCGTTCGTTCCAGTGCAGCGCCAGCGCCGTGGCGGCAAAGGCCGCCAGCAGGACGAGCAGGCCGACTGTCCGGTAACGGCGCTTGAGCAACGCGCCCAGGCGGCGCGACGGATGGGAGGCTGTTTGCATCATCGCGGATTTTCCTTATCGCCGGCATGCCGGCCTGTTCTGCTCCAGGAGCACTGAATGGTTGGCCTGTCTCGCTTCACCGCTCGCCTGCAAGGCTGGGCCCGCTCGATCAAGCGCGACGTCATGACGCTCTGGTTCTGCATGCGTCACCCGGACACGCCCTGGTGGCTGCGCGCGCTGATGGCCTGCGTGGTGGCCTACGCGCTGAGTCCGATCGACCTGATCCCGGACTTCATCCCGGTGCTCGGCTACCTCGACGACCTGCTCCTGCTGCCGCTGGGCATCTGGCTGGCGGTGCGCCTGATGCCGCCGGCGATCCTCGCCGAATGCCGCGCCCAGGCGCACGCCTGGGACAACCAGCCGCGCCCGGTCAGCCGAGCCGGCGCGGTCGCGGTGGTGCTGATCTGGATACTGGCGGCCGCGGCCATGGCCTATTGGTACAGCCGGCGCTGATCGACGCCGGCGACCATAAACAAGCGCGTGTGAAAAAAACGTCGCGCGCAACTCCCGTTGCGTTCGCGGCACCGGCTTAAGACTGGCTTAAGGCTGGCCCCCAACAATCGCCCCAGGCTTCTAACCGAGGTTCCCCGATGGAACTGCCCTGGGTCGAACACACTGACGTACTGGCACGCATTGGCCGCGAGCCGCCACTGACCCTGCAATTGGCGCAGCCTGGCCAGGGCGCGCGCCGCGAAGCCCTGGAGCGGTTCATCAGCCAGCGCTTCGCCGAGCACTATCGGGCGCGGGTGCGTCACTTCATGCCCTGCCTGTTGGGCCTGCACAGCGCCGATGGCCAGGTGCAGGGCGCGGTCGGGCTGCGCAGCGCCCAGCGCCGCCCGCTGTTTCTCGAACGCTACCTGGACGAGCCCATCGAAACGGCCGTCAGCCGTTGCAGCGGAGCGTCCGTGCCTCGTGCCGAGATCGTCGAGGTCGGCAACCTGGCCGCCTTTGGCAACGCCTCGGCGCGGCTGCTGATCGTCGCGCTGACCGACCTATTGGTCGCCCAGGGATTTCGCTGGGTGGTCTTCACCGGCACACCGGCGCTGCTCAACAGCTTCCAGCGTCTGGCGCTCGATCCGCTGCCGCTGGGCCTGGCGGACCCGGCACGGATGGGCGAGGAACTGGCCGACTGGGGCAGCTACTACGCCAGCCGACCGCAGGTCATGGCGGGCGAGATCCTGCCCGGCCATCAGCGCCTGCAGCAGCTGGGCATCTATCCACGACTGGGCTACGAACCACTTTTCAATGCCGGAGAGATACCGCATGCAGCCTGCAGCTGAACGTTTCTGGGCGACCCTTGAGCGGCACGACGGCATCGCCCTGCGCGAAGGCCCGCACCAGCTTAGCTACGCGCAACTGCGACAGGAGGTGCCGCGGCGCGCCGAGCTGCTCGTCGAGCGCGGCGTGCAACGTGTCGCCCTGGCCCTGGACAATGGCCTGGACTGGGCGCTATGGGATCTTGCGCTGCTGCGCGCCGAACGGGTCTGTGTGCCGCTGCCGGGCTTCTTCTCGCCAGCCCAGCATGCCCATGTGTTGCAGCATGCCGGCATCGATTGCGTGGTCGGTCCGGCAAGCGCACTGACCGATGCGGCCGGCTTCGAAACGACTGCACCCGGCTTGCTGCAGCGCACCTTGCAACCGGTCACGGCCGTCCCTCCCGGCACGCTGAAAATCACCTATACCTCCGGCACCACGGGCCAGCCCAAGGGCGTCTGCCTGGATGCACAAGCGCAGCTGGCGGTGGCTGGGAGCCTGTGGCAGGCCAGCCTGTCCTGTGCCGTGCAGCAGCACCTGTGCGTGCTGCCGCTGGCGACCCTGCTGGAGAACATCGCCGGGCTCTATGCGCCGCTGCTGGCAGGCGCCTGCGTCGAACTGCGTCCGCTGGCCGAGATCGGTTTCAGCGGCAGCGCCGGCTTCGACCTGCCACGCTTTCTCGCCACCCTGAACCAGAGCCGGCCGCACAGCCTGATCCTGCTGCCGCAGCTCTTGCTGGCGATGGTCAGCGCCGCCGAACAGGGCGTGCCGCTGCCCGATTCGCTGCGCTTCGTCGCGGTCGGCGGCGGGCGGGTCGCGCCGCAGCTGCTCGAGCGCGCCGCGCGACTCGGACTGCCGGTGTTCGAGGGCTACGGGCTGTCCGAATGTGCCTCGGTGGTCTGTCTGAATACGCCCGAGGCACAGCGCCTCGGCACCGTCGGCCGGCCGTTGCCGCACGTCGAGGTGCGCCTGGCCGATGATGGCGAGGTGCTGGTCAAGGGCCCGCACATGCTCGGTTATCTCGGCGAACCGGTGCAGTCAGGCGACTGGCTAGCAACTGGCGACCTCGGCCATTTCGACGACGGTTTCCTGGTGCTGCACGGGCGCAAGAAGCACCAGTTCGTGACGGCCTATGGGCGCAACGTGAATCCCGAGTGGGTGGAAGCCGAGCTGGTTCAGCAAGCGCCCATTGCCCAGGCCTGGCTGCATGGCGAGGCGCTGCCGCAGAACGTCGCCGTGCTGGTACCCCGTCGCGGCGATTGCACCGATGCCGAGCTGCAGGCCGCGGTGGATCGGGTTAACGCAGGCCTGCCCGACTATGCCCGCGCGCACCACTGGCTGCGCGCCACGGCGCCCTTCAGCGCCGACAACGACCTGGCGACCAGCAACGGTCGCCTACGCCGCCCCGCCCTGCTGGCGGCCTACGGCACCACCCTCGACTCCCTTTTGCCATCTGCCTGATGAGGTTTCCCATGGCGTTCTACGACGAACTGCAACTACAGACCAGCGAAGCGCGCGAATCCCTGCTGGCGGCACCGATCATCCACGCCGCGCTGACCGGCACCGCCAACCGCGACCAGTACATCGCCTTCCTGAGCCAGGCCTACCACCACGTCAAACACACCGTACCGCTGCTGATGGCCTGCGGCGCGCGGCTGCCGGAGCGGCTGGAGTGGCTGCGCGAGGCGATCGCCGAATATATCGAGGAGGAGACCGGCCATCAGGAATGGATTCTCGACGATATCCGCGCCTGTGGCGGCGATGCCGAGGCGGTGCGCAACGGCCAGCCGGCACTGGCTACCGAGCTGATGGTCGCCTACGTCTATGACCGCATCGCCCGGCACAACCCGGTGAGTTTCTTTGGCATGGTCAACGTACTCGAGGGCACCAGCATCGCCCTGGCCACCCAGGCCGCCGGTGTGCTGCAAGACAGCCTGCAACTGCCGGCCAAGGCCTTCAGCTACCTGACGTCCCACGGCAGCCTCGACATGGAACACATCGAGTTCTTCAAGAAGTTGATGAACCGCCTGGACGACGAAGACGACAAGGCCGCCGTGGTCCACACCGCCCGCGTGGTATTCCGCCTCTATGGCGACATCTTCCGTGGCCTGAGCGCCTGAGGTTACTGCCATGCGACTGGAACAATGCCGTGCCCTGCTGACCGGGGCCAGTGGCGGGATCGGCCAGGCACTGGTCGACCACCTGTGTGCAGGCGGCGCCCGCCTGCTGCTGGTCGGCCGCGATGGCCTGGCGCTAGACAACCTGTCACGCCGTTACCCCGGCCAGGTCCATGTGATTTGCGCGGACCTCGCGTTGCGCACTGGTCGTCAGACCGTGCTCGAAGCGGCGCGCCGTTTCGGTGGCCTCAACTGCGTGATCAACGCCGCGGGGGTCAATCAGTTCAGCCTGCTTGAACACCAGGACGAAGACGCCATCGCCCGGATGATCGGGGTCAACGTCACCGCCACGCTGCAGCTGACCCACCTGCTGCTGCCGTTGCTGCATGCCCAGCCGCAGGCGCTGCTGGTCAACCTCGGCTCGACCTTCGGCTCGATCGGCTACCCGGGATTTGCCGCCTACTGCGCCAGCAAATTCGCGCTGCGCGGGTTTTCCGAAGCATTGCGTCGGGAACTGGCCGACAGCCAGGTCAAGGTGCTCTACATCGCGCCGCGTGCCACCCGCACGGCAATGAACAGCGCCGATGTGGTGGCCATGAACGACGCGCTCAAGGTCGGCATGGATGATCCCCAGGCCGTGGCCCGGCAGATCGTCCAGGCGATTAGCGCCGAGCGTGAAGAACTCTACCTCGGCTGGCCGGAAAAACTGTTCGTACGCCTTAACGGCCTGCTGCCGCGCCTGGTTGACCAGTCCCTGCGCAAGCAGCTGCCGGTAATCAAGCGCTTCGCCCGATCCGAGCCGCCGCCCCCTGCCGCCCAGCCTTCGACGCCCCCCGGAGAACAACATCCATGAAAACCCTGATCGGCCTCTGCTTGGCCCTGCTGGCGTTGGCCAGCACTCCGTCCTTCGCCCTGACGCCAGCCGGCGACGAGGCCCTGCATCAACTCCAGGCCCGCTGGGCGGAGGTCAACTACCAGTTGCCCGAGGCGCAGCGTGAAGCCGCCTTCGAGAAACTCGCCGGCCGTGCCGAGCAGGCCGTGGCGAGCGAGCCCGAAGCCGCCGAATTGCGCATCTGGCACGGCATCGTGCTCAGCACCTGGGCCGGGGCCAAGGGCGGGCTCGGCGCGCTCGGGCTGGTCAAGCAGGCCAAGGCCGAGCTGGAAAAGGCCATCGAGCTCGACCCCAAGGCACTCGATGGCTCGGCCTATACCAGCCTCGCCACGCTCTACTATCAGGTGCCGGGTTGGCCGATAGGCTTTGGCGACGACGATAAAGCGCAAGCGCTGTTCAAGCAGGCCTTGAGCCTGAACCCGAACGGCATCGATCCCAACTATTTCCATGGCGACTTCCTGTTGCGCCAGAAACGCTATGCCGAGGCCAAGGCCGCGCTGCAGAAGGCGCTTGCCGCCCCCGCGCGGCCCGGCCGCGAAGTTGCCGACGCCGGCCGCCGTGAGGAAGTGCAGGCAAGGCTGGCCGAGGTCGAGGAAAAACTGGAATAACCCGCCACGACGGCGTCCAATGCAGCCTTGAACTCACCCAAGGGAACCCGATGCGTATTCTGCTGGTAGAGGATGACCGCTCGCTCGGCGCGGGCATTCGCACCGCCCTCAAGCCCGAGGGCTACACGGTCGACTGGGTGCAGGATGGCGCGAGCGCGCTGCATGCGCTTACCCATGAAAGCTTTGAGCTGGCGATCCTCGACCTCGGGCTGCCCCGCCTCGACGGTCTGGAACTGCTCAAGCGTCTGCGCGCGGCGGGTAACCCGGTGCCGGTGCTGGTGCTGACCGCACGCGACGCCACCAGCGACCGGATCGCCGGGCTCGACGCCGGCGCCGACGACTACCTGGTCAAGCCGTTCGACGTCGCCGAACTGAAGGCTCGCCTGCGCGCCCTGCTGCGGCGCAGCTTCAACCGGCCGGAGCCGGCACTCGAATACCGCGGCATCGTCCTCGATCCGGTCAACCAGCAGGTCAGCTACCAGGGTGCCCCGGTCAACCTGCCGCGCAAGGAATTCGTGCTGCTCCATGAACTGCTCTCCCAGCCCGGCCGCGTGCTGACCCGCGACCGCCTGCAGCAGGTGCTCTACGGCTGGGACGAGGAAGTCGAAAGCAACGCGCTGGAGGTGCACATTCACCACCTGCGCAAGAAGTTCTTCGCCGACCTGATCCGCACCGTGCGCGGCGTCGGCTACCTGGTCGACAAATGCTGAAACGCTCGATCCGCAACCGCACCCTGGTGCTGGTCCTCGGCACCCTGCTGGTGTCGCTGAGCCTGATTTCCTGGCGCAGCTACCGCGATGCCCGGCACGAGATCGAGGAGCTGTTCGACGCGCAGCTGGCCCAGAGCGCCCGACTGGTGCAGGGCCTGGTGGTGCGCGAGATGAGCCCCTGGGACCGCCGCGCCTTGCAGACCGCCCTGGACGCGGCGGTCAACGCGCGCCGCGACCAGGGCGTGCCCGGCCACGACTATGAAGGCAAGCTGGGTTTCCAGGTCTATACCGAGGACGGCCAGGTGCTGCTGCAGTCGGCCGGTGCCCCGGCCGATGCGCTGCAACAGCTGCTCTCGCCGGCGAGCGTCCGGTCCGCACAGCCGTTCAGCCAGCTCGAGGCCGGCTACCACGACGTCACCCTCGGCGGGCGCGCCTGGCGGCTGTTTCTGCTGCAGGACCCGGAAGATCACCTCTGGGTGCTGGTCAGCGAGCGTGGCGACGTGCGCGGCGAGCTGGTCGGCAAGATCACCCGGCGCAGCCTGCTGCCGGACCTGTTCGGCCTGCCGCTGCTGGCCTTGCTGATCTGGCTGGCGGTGGGCTGGGGCCTGCGCCCGCTGGCGCGCATGGCCCTGCTGCTCAAGAGCCGAGCCCCGGACCACCTGGCGCCGCTGCTGCTGGCGCCACTGCCGCGCGAACTCGAGCCCGTCGCCGCATCGCTGAACCGCCTGCTGCTGCAGGTCAACCAGCTGGTCGAGCGGGAAAAGCGCTTCATCGCCGATGCCGCCCATGAATTGCGCACGCCGCTGGCGGTGCTGCGAATCCATGCGCAGAACGCGCTGCAGGCGACCAGCGAGGCAGACCGCGACGAGGCCCTGCGCCAGCTGCTGGCCGGGGTCGACCGCACCACGCGTGTGGTCACCCAGCTGTTGACCCTGGCCCGGCTCGAACCCAACGCCCGGCAGTTGCGCCTGGCATCGCTGGACCTGCGCAGCCTGGCGCGCGACACCCTCGCCGAGCTGACGCCGCTGGCCTTGATACGCGGGCAGGAGCTGACCCTCGACGTCGACGAGCATGCCGATTTCAGCCTCCGCGGTGACGCCGCGAGTCTGGCCACCCTGCTGCAGAACCTGGTCAGCAATGCCCTGCAATACACCCCGCCAGGCGGGCAGATCGAGGTGCAGCTGCGCGCAACGCCGCAGGAGCTGACCCTGGAAGTGGCCGACAGCGGGCCGGGCATCGATGCCGCGCTGCGCCCGCAACTGTTCGAACGGTTTGTCCGCCTGGGCGACGGCGAAGGCGCCGGGCTCGGGCTGGCGATCGTCGCCCGAATCGCCGAACTGCACGACGCCACGGTCGAGCTGCAGGACGCCGCGCTCGGCGGGCTGCGCGTCGTGGTTCGCCTGCCACGCCGACCGGACACGCGCGTGTCGGCCGCGGCTGCGGTGGATGGTCGCGACCCCCCCGCCGGGTAAGCTTCGCTTAAGTTTCAACGCCTAGAATGGCTCGCAAATACCCACACCCGGAGCAGGTGATATGAACGAAACACGCACCCCAGTACGTTACGGACGGCTGTCCATCTCACTGCACTGGCTGATGGTGCTGCTGATTGCCGCGGTCTACGCGACCATCGAGCTGCGCGGCAACTTCCCCAAGGGTAGCGAGACGCGAGACCTGCTCAAGCAGTGGCACTTCATGCTCGGCCTGTCGGTCTTCGCCCTGGTCTGGTTGCGCCTGCTGGCACGCTGGCTGCGCCCGGCACCGCTGGCGGTGGCAAGTGCGAAGTGGGAGCAGCAATTGGCCAAGCTGGCGCACCTGGCGCTGTACGGCCTGATGATCGGCCTGCCGCTGCTCGGCTGGCTGACCTTGAGCGCCGCCGGCAAGCCGATTCCCTTCTTCGGTCTGGAGCTGCCGGCTCTGCTCTCGCCGGACAAGGGCCTGGCCGGGGACATCAAGGAAATCCACGAAACCGTCGCCGAGCTCGGCTACTGGCTGATCGGCCTGCACGCGGCCGCTGCCCTGTTCCACCACTACATTCGCCGCGACGACGTGCTGCGCCGGATGCTGCCGCAACGGCGCCAGGCCTGACGCAGCAATAGCCCAACAGAAACGCCCGGTCGACTGGCATCGACCGGGCGTTTTGCCGTCTCAGCCGAGCAGGTCGCTGAACGGCAGGTAATCGACGCCCTCACCCACTTCCAGCGTACGGCTGCACTCGACCACCGCCAGGCCTTCGGCCCAGCTCGCCGAACTCAGCATCGCCGACCCCTGGCGGGGGTGCAGGCACACACGCGTCTCGCCCTCAACCTGCTCCAGCCGCGCGCGCAGGTACTGGCGGCGGCTGTTCGGCTTGCGCCAGGCGAAACCCGCCGTCAGGCGCAGCGGCGTGGGCAGCACGTCGCTGCAGCCCTGGGCGCGCAGCAGGAAGGGCCGCGCCACCACCAGTGAAGTGATCAGCGCTGCCGCCGGGTTGCCCGGCAGGCCGATCCAGGGCTTGCCGTCCACTTCACCGAACGCCAGCGGCTTGCCGGGCTGAATTGCCAGGCGCCACATGTGCAGCTCGCCCAGTTCGCGAATGGCCTGTTTGAGGTGGTCTTCCTCGCCCACCGACACGCCACCGGAGGTGATCAGCACGTCCCATTCGGAGGCCGCCAGCGCCAGGGCGTCGCGGCTGGCGGCCAGTTCGTCGACCAGGATCTCGTAGTCGTGCACCTCCAGCCCGAGGCTGCGCAACACCCCGAGCAGCGCGTAGCGGTTGGCGTTGTAGATCTGCCCCGGCGCCAGCGGCTGGCCCGGTTCGCGCAGTTCGTTGCCGCTGGACAGCAGGCCGACGCGCAGCCGTCGGTAGACCGCGACCCGCGCCACACCCAGGCTCGCCAGCAGCCCCAGCTCCTGCGACCGCAGGCGCTTGCCGGCCCGCAGCACGGCCTCACCGGCCTTCAGTTCTTCGCCTTGAAGACGCACATGGGCGCCAGGCACGACCGGCGGCAGTTGCACGCGTTCGGCCTCGACCTGGCAGTCTTCCTGCGCCACCACGGTGTCCGCGCCCCGGGGCAGCGGCGCGCCGGTGAAGATGCGCACCGCGTGCCCCGCGGGCAGTTGCTGGTCGGCCTTATCACCGGCGGCAATGCGCCCGGCCAGCGGCAGCCAGCCGCCCGCGGCGGGCAGCTCGGCAGCACTCAAGGCGTAGCCGTCCATGGCACTGTTGTCCCAGGCCGGCACCGGGAACGGCGCATGGATCGATTCGGCGAGCACCCGGCCGAGGGCGTCGGACAGCGCGACCTGCTCGACGGCCGGCGGCAACGGCGCCTGGGTCAGCAGCTCGTCGATGGCCTCGTCGACCGGCTTCAGGCTGCTGCCGTCGCAGCCGCAGGCGCTCATGGGCGGGCTCCGCAGGCGGCGCGCGGCGGTTCGCCAACGGCGGCCTTCAGGTGCGCGACGAAGTTGCACGGGCCGGTGCGGCTGTCGAGCTGCTCGCCGAGGATCTTCTGCCAGGCGGTGCGGCAGGCGTTCGGCGAGCCCGGCAGGCAGCACACCAGGGTGCCGTTGCTGATCCCGGCCAGGGCGCGCGATTGCAGCGACGAGGTGCCGATCTCGGCGAGCGAGACCTGGCGAAACAGCTCGCCAAAGCCGTCGACCTGCTTGTCCAGCAATGGCTGGACGGCCTGCGGGGTGTTGTCGCGGGCGGTGAACCCGGTGCCGCCGGTGATCAGCACGACCTGCACGTCCGGCTCGGCGATCCACTGGCAGATCCGCGCACGGATCTGCCAGATGTCGTCGACCGCCAGCGCACGGTCATGCAGTCGGTGGCCTGCCGCGGCCAGGCTGTCGACCAGCACCTGCCCGGAGGTGTCGTTGGCCTGGGTCCGGGTATCGCTGACGGTCAGCACGGCGACGCCAAGGGGTTGGAAGGTTGGGGTGGACAGGTGGGCCATGACGGTGGACTCCGATGGAAAGGTAGCCTGAGGCTGGGCCAGTTGCAGCGCCAGGCCCATTCCTCGTTGGAGGTAGTGGCGCCCCGTTTGCAAGCCGGACGCCGGCGCGTTCAACCGCCGCTGGCATTCATGAAACGCAGCACTTGCACCTCGCCGCGGCCGGCGAATTCATGGCGCAGCGGTTTGCGTTGCAGCGCGGCCTGGATGGCAGCGATCACCGGCTGGTCGCAGGTCGGATGACGGCGCAGCAGCGCACGCAGATCGACCGAATGCTCATGCCCCAGGCACAGCAGCAGGCGACCTTCCACCGTCAGCCGCACGCGGTTGCAGGTGGCGCAGAAATTGTGTGAATGCGGCGAGATGAAGCCGATGCGCGTCTGCGGATGGTCCGGCAGGCGCACGTAACGCGCCGGGCCGCCGCTCTGCTCGGCCGAATCGATCAGCGTGTGCCGCTCGGCGATCAGCGCCTTCACCTCGTCGCTGGAGCAGAAGCTCTCGCCGCGCGAACGACCTACGTCGCCCAGCGGCATTTCCTCGATGAAGCTCAGGTCCAGCCCGCTGGCGATGGCGAAATCCACCAGGTCGGCGACTTCCTCGGCGTTGCGGCCCTTCATCACCACGGCGTTGAGCTTGATCCGCTCGAAGCCGGCATCGCGTGCCGCCTCGATGCCGTCGAGCACCTGCTGCAGCTGACCGGTGCGGGTGATGGCGTGAAATTTTGCGGCATCCAGGCTATCCAGGCTGATGTTCAGCCGCTTTACCCCGGCGCGCGCCAGCGGAGTGGCGAGCTTGACCAGTTGCGAGCCGTTGGTGGTCATCACCAGTTCGCGCAGGCCGGGCAGTGCAGCGATGCGCTCGCAGAGGCCGACGACGCCCTGGCGCACCAGCGGTTCGCCGCCAGTGAGACGAATCTTTTTTACCCCCAGACCGACGAATATCCGCGCGATGCGTTCCAGTTCCTCCAGGCCGAGCACTTGCTGGCGCGGCAGAAAGGTCATGTCCTCGGCCATGCAGTAGACGCAGCGAAAGTCGCAGCGGTCGGTCACCGACATGCGCAGGTAGTCGATCTGGCGGTTGTGGGCATCGCGTAGTTGAGTCATCGGTAACACCTCTGAACCTTCGTAGGGTGGATGAACTCGTTTCATCCACCATGGCCCCGCCCGGTGGCGCGACCCGGTGGGGTGGTGCGAGTGCCGCCGCTTCCATCCACCTCTAGCCCGCAAAGGTGGATGGGTGAAGCGTCATCCACCCTACGTTGAGCTAAATCTCCGTTATTGCATCAGTGGCGTGTCCGCGCCCTGCATATGGATGCCATCGATGTGCGCCGCACCCACCAGGTTCTGCAGGTACTGGCTGACGCCGATCTGCCAGACGCGCTGGTTGAGCTCGGCGCGGATCGAGCCGGCGACCACCTCGTAGGGCAGCTGCTCGCCTTCGATGCGCTGGTCGACGGCCACCAGGTGATAGCCGTAACGGCTCTCCAGCGGTTGCTGGCACAGGCCGACCGGAAGACGGAACAGCTGGCGCTCGAATTCCGGCACCGTCTGGCCCTTGCTGATCTGTCCCAGCGCACCGCCCTGCCCCTTCGACGGGCAGGCCGAATGCAGCAGTGCCAGTTCGGCGAAGCGTTGCGGTTCGGCCTGCAGCTGCGCGATCAACGCCAAGGCCTGTTCCCGAGCCAAGCTGCGGGCTTCGGCATCGTCTGCCGGGGAGGCCAGCAAAATATGCCGCGCGGCCAGCAGGGGTGCGCTGAAGAAGCGCTGCTGGTTGCCGTTGTAGTACTGCCGGCAGGCCGCCTCATCGGCCAGCGGCAGCGGCACTTCCTGCTCGATCAGGGTGCGGGTGGCCGCCTCCTCCTCGCTCTCGCCGGCCTCGGCTCGCACCACCAGACCCAGCTCGCCGATGCGCTGCTGCAACAGCTCACGCAGCACCAGTGCCTGGGTCGCCAGGTACACGGCCTCATCGCGGCTTTCGGCCGGGTGATATTGCAGTTCCTGGGCAATGGCCTGCGAGGCGATCGCCACGCCGTTGACGTGCACCCGGGGCCATTCCTGTTCACTGCTGGCGATCAGCGCGGGTTCGCCGGACGCTTGCTCAGCGGCAGTATGGGTATGAACTTCGTGCGCCAGCTCCTCGAACAGCGGGGCCTCGACCGGCACTTCGATCTCCGGACGCGCGCCGCCACCGCAGCTGCCTCCGCCTGTGCTTCCACCACATCCACAACCCATGATGATTACCTCGATAAAGCCGTTTGAACGTTTGGTCGATCCAGCCAGGACGGCTGACGCAGAAAGCGCCAGCCGCAGAGCCATCACGCCGGCGTCTTGTTCTTAGCCGTGGCGTAACCGGGCACAGCCGTCGGCGCGGATGTTTCGCGGGCGGGTGCTTCATAGGTACGCGGGCGTTGCGGGCGCGGCATGGCCGGTTTGACGCCCTTCTGACGGACGATTTGGTAGCGCCGCCCCAGGTACCACACCGGTGCGCTGACGATGTGCACCAGACGGGTGAAGGGGAACAGCACGAACAGGGTCACGCCGAGGAACACGTGCAGCTTGTAGATGATGCCGACCGACTCGATGGCGCCAGCAGCCTTGACTGGCTGCAGGGTGACCAGGCTCTGCGCCCAGGTGCCCAGCAGCACCATCACCGAACCGTCCAGATGGCCAGTGGAGGCGACGATGGTCAGCAGGCCCAACACCAGCTGCGCCAGCAGCACGAAGAGAATCATGATGTCGCTGGAACTGGAGGTGGCCCGTACGCGGGCGTCGGTGAGGCGGCGTCGGATCAGCATCGACAAACCGATCAGGCAGAGAGCGCCGAAGAAGCCACCGGACACCATCGCCAGCACTTGCTTGGCGCCACTGCTGATGAAGTGGTGATAGACCGCAGCCGGCGTCAGCAAGCCGACGAAATGTCCGGCCAGGATGAAGATGATGCCGACGTGGAACAGGTTGCTCGCCAGGCGCATGCGGTTGTTTGACAGCATCTGGCTGGAGCCGGCCTTCCAGCTGTACTGCGACAGGTCGAAGCGTGCCCAGCTGCCGATCAGGCAGATGGCCAGGGCGATGTAGGGGTAGACCCCGAACAGCAGGAAATTGAAGTTAGACATTGCGCACCTCCTGGACGAGCGCGGCGGCCTGCCCGTCATGCTTGAAATCGGTCCAGTGCAGCGGCACCGGGCTTTCCTCGCGAGCCTTGCCCGGCCCGCTCGGCATGGATGGGCAGCGATCCTGCTGCTCGGCCTGGAGGAAGTTGACCTGTTCCTCCT
This sequence comes from Stutzerimonas stutzeri, assembly GCA_002339675.1. Taxonomy (GTDB): domain Bacteria; phylum Pseudomonadota; class Gammaproteobacteria; order Pseudomonadales; family Pseudomonadaceae; genus Stutzerimonas; species Stutzerimonas stutzeri_O. The sequence goes on along the minus strand of DDKB01000013.1, from coordinate 65,788 downwards.
CCCATATCTTGTCCAGCGCTTCCAGCGAGTCGTCGCGTTCCTCGGCGGCGACCTGCTCCTGCAGGCCGGCCAGGGTTTCCTGCACCGGCTCGCCGGCGATCTGCAGCAGCGCACGGAAGCACGCGGCATGCGGGCTTTCGCGTTCCTGCAGACGCGCCGCCAGCAGTGCCAGCAGGTGCGACACGTCGGCCAGTCCCTCACGGGCTTCAAGATCGTCGCGGGTAGCGAGATATTCGAGGTACAGCGGGATGTAGTCCGGCAGCTCGCGTACACCGATGTCGAAACCGGCCTCGGTGTACTGCGCCATCAGGTCGACCATGGCCTGGCCGCGGTCACGGGATTCGCCGTGCACGTGCTCGAACAACAGCAGTGACAGGGCGCGGCCGCGGTCGAACAGGTCGGTGTAGCGCTCCTGCACGTCCATCAGGTCGCCCTCGGTCAGCTCGTCGAGCAGGCGGCGCAGCGCGATGCGCTGCTCCGGGCTGATCTCGCGGGCCGAGCCAATGGCCTGGGCCAGTTCGGCATGACCGTCGCGCAGGTGCTGGTCGGGGTAGTCCAGCAGCAGGGATATCACTTTAAGGATGCGCATGGCTCAGTCCTCCCACAGCTGGACGGTCTGGATGATGTCGCGGCGGTTGGCCTTCTTCGCGCCGAACATGTTGGTGTCCGAGGCGCCCGAGCAGCCGCTGCCGAAGCTGAAGCCGCAACCGGAACGCTCGGCGAAGGCGTCGCTCATGGCCTCCTCGCGATGCGCGGTCGGGATCACGTAGCGATCTTCGTAGTTGGCGATGGCCAGGTAGCGGTACATGTCCTCGACCTGGGCCACCGACAGCCCGACGCTCTCCAGCACTTCCAAGTCCTGCACGCCATCGACCTGCTCGGCGCGCTTGTAGGCACGCATGGCAAGCATGCGCTTGAGCGCCAGCTTGACCGGCTCCTCGTCACCTGCGGTGAGCAGGTTGGCCAGGTAGCGCAGCGGGATGCGCAGGCTGTCGACGTCCGGCAGCACGCCGTCCATGCTGACGTGGCCAGCCGCCGCAGCGTTCTGGATTGGCGACAGCGGCGGCACGTACCACACCATCGGCAGCGTGCGGTATTCGGGGTGCAGCGGCAGGGCCAGCTTCCAGTCGACGGCCATCTTGTACACCGGCGACTTCTGCGCGGCTTCGATCACCGACATCGGCACACCATCCTTGAGCGCCTGCTCGATGACCTTCGGGTCGGACGGGTCGAGGAAGATCTCCAGCTGCTTTTTGTACAGATCCTGCTCGTTGACCGTGCTGGCTACTTCATGGATGCGGTCGGCGTCATACAGCAGTACGCCGAGGTAGCGGATGCGGCCGACGCAGGTCTCGGCGCAGACGGTGGGCATGCCGGCCTCGATGCGCGGGAAGCAGAAGATGCACTTCTCGGATTTGCCGCTCTTCCAGTTGAAGTAGATCTTCTTGTACGGGCAGCCGCTGATGCACATGCGCCAGCCGCGGCACTTCTCCTGGTCGATGAGAACGATGCCGTCCTCCTCGCGCTTGTAGATCGCCCCGCTCGGGCAGGATGCCGCGCAGGTCGGGTTCAGGCAGTGCTCGCACAGGCGCGGCAGGTACATCATGAAGGTGTTTTCGTACTGCCCGTAGATGTCGGCCTGGACCTTGTCGAAGTTCTTGTCCTTGCGCCGCTTGGCGAACTCGGTGCCGAGGATTTCTTCCCAGTTCGGGCCCCACTCGATCTTCTCCATGCGCTGACCGGAGATCAGCGAGCGCGGCCGGGCCACCGGCTGGTGCTCGGAGATCGGCGCGGTGTGCAGGTTCTGGTAATCGAAGTCGAACGGCTCGTAGTAGTCGTCGATGGTCGGCAGGTCCGGGTTGGCGAAGATGTTCGCCAGCACGCGGAACTTGCCGCCGATGCGCGGATTGATGGTGCCGTCGCCATTGCGCACCCAGCCACCCTTCCACTTGTCCTGGTTTTCCCACTCCTTCGGGTAGCCGATGCCGGGCTTGGTCTCGACGTTGTTGAACCAGGCGTACTCCATGCCTTCGCGGCTGGTCCAGACGTTCTTGCAGGTGATCGAGCAGGTGTGGCAGCCGATGCACTTGTCCAGGTTCAGGACCATGCCCACTTGTGAACGAATTTTCATTGTGCAGCCTCCACAACCGGCGCCTTGATCTCTAGAGCGGGCATGGTCCGGGGACCCTGCGCTGCCACCTCGGGTGAACGAATCTTCATGGCCTGTTCCTCAGATGTCTTGCGGCAGGGGTTGCGGCAGGTCGTTGCCGCCCGAGATACCGTTGGTGCCGTCGAGCCAGTCGACCTTGGCCATCTTGCGTACCACGACGAACTCGTCGCGGTTGCAACCCACGGTGCCGTAGTAGTTGAAGCCGTACGCCTGCTGGGCGTAGCCGCCGATCATGTGGGTGGGCTTGAGCACCACGCGGGTCACCGAGTTGTGGTGGCCGCCGCGGGTCTTGGTGGTCTCGCTGCCGGGCACGTTCACGATGCGTTCCTGGGCGTGGTACATCATCACCATGCCTTGCATCACGCGCTGGCTGACCACCGCACGGGCGGTCAAGGCGCCGTTGGCGTTGAAGCACTCGATCCAGTCGTTGTCCTCGATGCCGGCCTTCTTGGCGTCGACTTCGCTCATCCACACGATCGGGCCGCCACGGCTCAGGGTGAGCATGATCAGGTTGTCCGAGTAGGTGCTGTGGATGCCCCACTTCTGGTGCGGGGTGATCCAGTTGAGGACGATCTCGGTATGGCCGTTGCTTTTCTTGCCCTTCACGTAGTCGATGGTGCGGGTGTTGATCGGCGGCCGGTAGCTCATCAGCTGCTCGCCGAAGGCCTGCATCCAGGGGTGATCCTGGAAGAACTGCTGGCGGCCGGTGATGGTGCGCCACGGGATGAACTCGTGGACGTTGGTGTAGCCGGCGTTGTACGACACATGCTCGTCTTCCAGGCCTGACCAGGTCGGGCTGGAGATGATCTTGCGCGGCTGAGCCTGGATGTCACGGAAGCGGATCGCCTCGTGCTCCTTGGGCAGCGCCAGGTGGCTGTGGTCGCGGCCGGTGAATTCCGACAGCGCGGCCCAGGCCCTCACCGCCACGTGACCGTTGGTTTCCGGCGCCAGGCTGAGGATGACCTCGGCCGCGTCGATGGCCGACTCGATCTGTGGACGCCCTTGGCTGACGCCCTCGTCGCGCACGGTGTAGTTCAGCTCGCCGAGGAAATCGACTTCAGCCTGGGTGTTCCAGTTGATGCCCTTGCCGCCGTTGCCGAGCGTGTCGAGCAGCGGGCCGAGGGAGGTGAACTTCTTGTAGGTGGCCGGATAGTCGCGCTCGACCACGGTCATGTTCGGGCAGTTCTTGCCCGGCTGCGGATCGACGCCAGCGGTTTTCCAGTCGGTGCCGCCGAATGGCTGGGCCAGTTCGCCGGGGCTGTCGTGCAAGAGCGGCACGGTGACCAGGTCCTTTTCGACGCCCAGATGACCTTCGGCCATCTTCGAGAAGGCCTTGGCGATGCCCTTGTAGATCTCCCAGTCGGAACGCGCTTCCCACGCCGGATCAATCGCTGCCGACAGCGGGTGGATGAAGGGGTGCATGTCCGAGGTGTTCATGTCGTCCTTCTCGTACCAGGTCGCGGTCGGCAGGACGATGTCGGAGTACACGCAGGTCGAGGACATGCGGAAGTCGAGGGTGGTGACCAGGTCGAGCTTGCCGATGGCGCCGTCGTCCTGCCATTCGGCTTCGAGCGGCTTGAAGCCGTCGCGCTTGCCGAGGTCCTCGTTCATCACGCCGTTCTTGGTGCCCAACAGGTACTTGAGCATGTACTCGTGGCCCTTGCCCGAGCTGCCCAAGAGGTTGGAGCGCCAGATGAACATATTGCGCGGGAAGTTTTCCGGGCTGTCCGGCTGCTCGCAGGAGAAGCGCAGCGAGCCGTCCTTGAGCGACTGGGTGACGTAGTCCACCGGCGACAGACCGGCCGCTTCGGCGTCACGGCAGATCTGCAGCGGGTTGCGGTTGAGCTGCGGCGCGCTCGGCAGCCAGCCGGCGCGTTCGGCGCGGATGTTGTAGTCGAGCATGTGCTCGGGGAACTGCGATTTGTCGGCCAGCGGCGAGAGCACTTCGTGAATGCTCATCTTCTCGTGGCGCCACTGCGAGCTGTGGTTGTAGAAGAAGCTGGTGCCGTTCATCTGCCGCGGCGGACGGCTCCAGTCGAGGCCGAAGGCCAGCGGCAGCCAGCCGCACTGCGGACGCAATTTTTCCTGGCCGACGTAGTGGGCCCAGCCGCCACCGGTCTGACCCACGCAACCGCACAACATCAGCATGTTGATCAGGCCGCGGTAGTTCATGTCCATGTGGTACCAGTGGTTCATCGCCGCACCGACGATGATCATGGAACGGCCATGGGTCTTGTCGGCGTTGTCGGCAAATTCGCGGGCGATCTGGATCGCCTTCTCACGCGCCACGCCGGTGATGACTTCCTGCCAGGCCGGGGTGCCCGGCACGCTGGCGTCGTCGTAGCTCTTGGCGACATTGCCGCCCCCCAGACCACGGTCGATGCCCAGGTTGGCGGCCATCAGGTCGAACACGGTGGCGACCTTGGTAATACTGCCGTCGGCCAGGGTGATGCTGCGCACCGGGACGCGGCGCAACTGGATGCTCTCGCCTTCGGCGTGCTGGAAGTGCTCGTGAAGGATGCCGCCGAAGTACGGGAAGGCGACCTCGGCCGTCTCGCCGCCCTCGATCTGGGTCAGGGCGAGGTCGACGTCGCGGCCTTCCTTGCCTTCGCGGGCTTCGATGTTCCACTTGCCCTTCTCGCCCCAGCGGTAACCGATCGAACCCAGCGGCGAAACCAGCTCGCCGGTGCTGCCGTCGACGGCGATGGTCTTCCACTCGGGGTTGTTGTCTTGGCCGAGGTTGTCGGCCAGGTCCGAGGCGCGCAGGAAGCGGTCGGCGATGTAGCTGCCGTCCTTCTCGTTCAGGCGCACCAGCACCGGCAGGTCGGTGTAGCGCTTGGCGTAGTCGCGGAAGTAGGCGCTCGGCTTCTCGAGGTGGAATTCCTTGAAGATGACGTGGGCGAAGGCCTGGGCCAGCGCGGCGTCGGTGCCCTGCTTCGGGTTGAGCCAGAGGTCGGTGAGCTTGGCGACTTCGGCGTAGTCCGGGGTGATGGCGACGGTCTTGGTACCCTTGTAGCGGACCTCGGTGAAGAAGTGCGCGTCCGGGGTACGGGTCTGCGGGACGTTGGAGCCCCAGGCGATGATGTAGTTGGCGTTGTACCAATCGGCCGACTCCGGCACGTCGGTCTGCTCGCCCCACACCTGTGGCGAGGCCGGTGGCAGGTCGCAGTACCAGTCGTAGAAGCTCAGGCACACGCCGCCGATCAGCGACAGGTAGCGGCTACCGGCCGCGTAGGAAACCATCGACATGGCCGGGATCGGCGAGAAGCCGACCACGCGGTCCGGACCGTACTGCTTGACGGTGTAGACGTTGGCGGCGGCGATGATCTCGTTGACTTCTTCCCAGCTGGAACGGATGAAGCCGCCCATGCCGCGCTTGCTCTTGTAGGACTCGGCCTTGGCCTTGTCCTCGACGATGCTGGCCCAGGCGTCCACCGGGCTCATGTTGCGCCGCGCTTCACGCCACAGTTTCAGCAGCGGCTTGCGCACCTTGGGGTACTTCAGGCGGTTGGCGCTGTAGATGTACCAGCTGTAGCTGGCCCCACGCGGGCAGCCGCGCGGCTCGTGGTTGGGCAGGTCGTTGCGGGTACGCGGGTAGTCGGTCTGCTGGGTTTCCCAGGTGATCAGGCCGTTCTTCACGTAGATCTTCCAGGAGCACGAACCGGTGCAGTTCACCCCGTGGGTGGAACGCACGATCTTGTCGTACTGCCAACGGGAGCGGTAGACGTTCTCCCAGTCGCGGGATTCGATGCGGGTTTCGCCATGACCGTCGGCGAACTCGCCTTGCTTCCTGTTGAAGAAGCGCAGTTGATCGAGCAAGTGGCTCATTGGTTATTTCTCCTCACTCCGGTTGCGAACCACGGGCCCGACCGGTCGGCTTATCAATCTCGGCTGGCCGATCTCTGGGACCGGCGCATCAGGGGGTAGAAACGTCAGGACGCAAGCTTCTGGCGGGCCTCCAGTTCGCGGTCCACGCTGGACACGTAGTACTCGTCGGAGAACGCTCCCTCGGGCTCCTTCAGCCAGAGCAGACACAGCCCGAAGCTGACGAACGCACCGGCGGCAATCACCATGAAGAACTGCGAAGGGGTCACGAAGGTGTAGAGGGTCAGGTAGCAGACGGCGCCAACGTTGCCGTAGGCCCCGGCCATGCCGGAGATCTGCCCGGTAACCCGGCGCTTGATCGAGGGGATGATGCCGAAGGTCGCGCCCTCGGCGCCCTGGACGAACATCGAGCAGGCCACGGTGATGGCGACGGCGACCAGCAGCGGCCAGGACGCGTTCATCAGCCCCATCAGGAAGAACCCGACGGCGATGCCGAGCATGTAGGCGAGCATGACGAAGCGGCGGTTGCCGAAGCGGTCGGAGACCAGCCCGCCCATGGGCCGCGCCACCAGGTTCACGAAGGCGAACGAGGCGGCAATGATGCCCGCGGTGGTCGGGGTCAGGCCCCAGGTCAGCTCGAAGAACATCGGCAGCATCGACACCACCGCCAGCTCCGCACCGAAGTTCGCGAAGTAGGTGGAGTTCAGCGCGGCCACGGTGTTGAAGGGGTACTTGTCGTCTTCCGGCACGCCCTTCTTCAGGATCGGCACGTTGACCCGCAGGATCTGCACCACCTGGAAGATCACCACCAGCGCGATCACCGCGTAGCTGATCGCCGCGCCGGTCGCGCCCAGGTAACCCAGCCCCTCGATCCGCCAGACCAGAATGCCCAGCACGCCGACCATCGGGATGGTCCAGATGATCAGCTTGATCATGTCGGCCCAGGTGCTGACTTCCAGCGCGCTGGCCTTGTGCGGCTTGCGGTGGACGGTGCCGGCCGGACCGTCGGTGAGCGCGAACCAGTAGTACACGCCGTAGACGGCCATGATGATCGCCGAGCTGGCGATCGCCCAGCGCCAGCCTTCCGGGCCACCGAAGGCATGGATGGCGATGGCTGGCAGGCTCATGGCCGCCGCGGCCGAACCGAAGTTGCCCCAGCCGGCGTAGAAGCCCTCGGCGAAACCGATGTCCTTGGGCTTGAACCACATGGCGGTCATGTGGATGCCGACCACGAAGCTGGCGCCGATGGAGCCGAGAATCAGCCGCGACACCAGCAACTGGACCCGGCTATCACCAAACGCGAAGAACAGCGCCGGCGCCGCCATCGTCACCAGCAGCACCGAGAACACCCGGCGCGGCCCCCAGTGGTCGAGCGCCATGCCGACCAGGATGCGCGCCGGGATGGTCAGCGCCACGTTGGCGATCGCGAACAGCTTGAGGTCCTCGGGCGTCAGCCAGTTCACGCTTTTCAGCATGCTGGAGGCCAGCGGCGCCATGCCGAACCAGACGAAAAAGCAGATGTAGAAGGCGATCCAGGTCAGGTGCAGGGCCCGTATCTCGGGGCGCTTCCATTCGAACAGCGTCGAAACTCTCATGTTGAGCTCCTCCCTCAGGGGCAGGCTTGGATCAGGACCGGGCAAGGCGCCCGCCGGGCCAGGAAGGCGCTGACGCTGCCGAAGGTCATGTAGTCGAGCTCGTCGACCAAGAGATTCAGCGAGCGGGAGATGAAGCCGCCGTCCGGTTCGTTGGAATGCCGCGCGATGACCAGCAGGTCGGGCTTCTTGTGCTCGGCGGCCTTGAGAATCATCTTGCGGGCGTCGCCTTCGGCGAGGATCACGTCGACATCCAGGCCATAGGCGCTGACCTTGGCCGCCGCCTCCTGCAGGAAGGCCTGAAATTCGCGGCGTTCACGCTCGTAGAGCTCGGCTGCCGAATCGCTGGTGTCGCGGCTCTCTTCCACCACCCCGATCAGCAGGATCAGCGGGTGGAGCGGACCGAACATCTCGAGCGTGGCGTCCAGCGCTTTGCGGGCGTTACGCGAGTTGTCGTAGGCAAGCATGATGTTCATGGCGGCACTCCGGGCTCAGGGGTTCTTCACGTAGGCGTTGGGGCGCAGGTAGAACCACCAGTTGAGAACCAGGCACAGCGCGTAGAACACCGCGAAGCCGTACATGGCCAGCTCGGGGGTGCCGGCCTTGACCTGCTCACCGATCACGATCGGGGCGACGAAGGAGCCATACGCGGCGACCGCAGAGGTCCAGCCGAGCACGGGGCCGGCCTTGTCGCGGTCGTAGATCACGCCGATGGTGCGGAAGGTCGAGCCATTGCCGATGCCGCTGGCGGCGAACAGCACCAGGAACAGCACAAGGAACAGAAAGAAGTAGGTCTCCGGCTGGGCCGAGCCGTAGGCCTGCTGCATCACGTAGCCGGCGGCGACCGAGGCCGCGACCATCACCACCGAGATCACCTGGGTGACGATGGAGCCGCCGACCTTGTCGGAGATCCAGCCGCCCAGTGGGCGGATCAGCGCGCCAATGAACGGGCCGATCCAGGCATAGGTCAGTGCGCTCGGCGCGTTGGGGTTGGCGACGCGGGTCACCACGCCGTCGGCACCGACCTCGTTCATGAAACCGAAGATCACGGTGATCGACAGCGGCAGCGCCATTGAAAAGCCGATGAACGAGCCGAAGGTGAGGATGTACAGCACGCTCATCGACCAGGTGTGCTTGTCGCGAAAGATGATGAACTGGCGTTTGATGTTCGGCTTCACGCTGCCGGGCAGCAGGCGCAGCAAACCGAGCGTCAGGCCAATGGTCAGCAGCATCACGCCCCACATGTTGAGCACGCCGAGGCCGGTGGGGGCTGGCAGGTACAGGTACAGGCCGATGGCCGCCGACAGCATCGCAACGCCATACAGACCGAGGATCTTGCTGAAGGCGTGCAGCGGGTAGCCGGGGGTCGGCGAGATCACCAGCAGGTTGTTCATGCCGAACCAGCCGGCGAAGGCCAGCGGCACCAGGAACAGCAGCCAGACCCAGCCAGCGTTCTGGATCCAGGTATCGGTGCCGGCCGGGATGCCGCCGATCAGCGTGCCGCTGTCCTTGACCAGGCTCATCGGGTCCCCGGCGATAAAGCCGAACAGGCCCGTGGTCATGGCCAGCGGGATCAGGATCTGCATGGTGGTCACGCCGAAGTTGCCGAGCCCGGCGTTCAGGCCCAGCGCCAGGCCCTGCTGGCGCTTGGGAAAGAACCCGCTGATGTTGCTCATCGAGCAGGCGAAGTTGCCGCCCCCGATGCCGGAGAGAAAGGCTAGCAACTGGAACACCCAGAGCGGCGTGTCCTGGCTCTGCAGGGCAAGGCCGGCGCCGGCCGCCGGGATCATCAGCAACGCAGTGGTGAGGAAGATGGTGTTGCGTCCGCCGGCGATGCGGATCATGAACGAGGCCGGAATCCGCAGGGTGGCGCCGGTGAGCCCGGCAATGGCGGTCAGGGTGAACAGCTCGGCGGGCGCGAAGGGTTCAGCCGAAAGCGACCAGCTCTCCACGCGCCACTCCATCGTGTTCAACACGCTGGTGGCCTTCGTGATCATCATTGGCTTCTCGCTGGCCGGCATGCTCGCGACCCTCTACCTGGCCGACGCGCTGGCTGGTGACGCCGAGGCGATCAACCAGGCCGGCAGCCTGCGCATGCAGGCCTACCGCCTGGCCTCGACCGATCCGCAACGCACGCCCGAGCTGCTGCGTGAGCGCGTCGATGCGCTGCAGGCGACCCTCGACTCGGCCTCCCTGCGCTCGGCGCTGCGCCGCCACGGCAGCACGCGCCTGCCGGCGCTGCATGCCCGCGTGCGCGAGCATTGGCAGACGCGCATGCGCCCCCTGCTCGACACCCAACCGCCTCAACTCGAGGCCTACGCCGGCGAGGTGCCAGCGCTGGTCAGCGAGCTGAACCAGCTGGTGCGCACCCTGCAGGAAGCGTCGGAAAGCAAGCTTGGGGTGATCCGCGCCCTGCAGGCGGTGACCCTGTTCATCATCGTGCTGGTCGCCTTCGTGCTGATCTACGGCCTGCACAACAACCTGGCCACGCCGCTGCGCAGCCTGACGCGCCTGGCGCGAGACATCGGCCGCGGTGATTTCAGCGGGCAGGTGCGGGTGCCGGGCGATACCGAGCTGAGCCTGCTGGCGCGCACCCTCAACCAGATGAGCCGGGAACTGGCCGGCCTGTACGCGGACATGCAGCAGAAGGTCAACCACGAGACCGCCGCGCTGACCCGCAGCAACGCCACCCTGCAGCTGCTGTTCGACAGCGCACGGATGCTCTACAGCCAGCCGGACGATCCGTCGCAGATGATGGGTGCGCAGCTCACCAAGGTGCAGCAGATCCTCGACACCGGGCCGATCACCCTGTGCCTGAACCGCTCGGCCGAAGCCGGCAGCCACACCGCGATGACCTCGCTCGGCCTGCAGCCGCCGGCCTACTGCAGGCTGCCGCAGTGCGCCGAGTGCCCGGCCCACCAGACCGGCCGGCTGCCAAGCGGGGAAGCGCTGGCGACCTTCGAGCTGCGCTCCGGCCAGGATGAGCTGGGCGCACTGCGTGTCGCCCATCCACCCGGCGTGCCGCTGCAGGCCTGGCAGACTCAGCTGTTGACGACCCTGGCCGACCTGTTCGCGGCATCGCTGAGCCTGCCCCAGCTGGGCCAGAAACAGGCGCGCCTGGCGCTGATGGAAGAACGCGCGGTGATCGCCCGCGAGCTGCACGACTCACTGGCCCAGGCGCTGTCGGCGCAGAAGCTGCAGCTGGCGCGGCTCAAGCGCCTGATGCGCAAGGGCGGCGACCCGGACCAGCGAGACGACAGCATCCAGCAGCTCGACCAGGGGCTGAACGCCGCCTACCGGCAGTTGCGCGAATTGCTCACCACCTTTCGCATCAAGGTCAACGAACCGGGACTGCGCCCCGCCCTGCAGGCGACGGTGGCGGAATTCAGCACCCATTCCGGCCTGCACATCGCCAGCGATTACCAGCTCGACCACTGCCCGCTCACCCCGAATGAAGAGGTGCACTGCCTGCAGATCGTCCGCGAGGCGCTGAGTAACGTGGTCAAGCACGCCGAGGCCGAGCACTGCTGGCTGAGCATGACCCAGGACGAGATCGGCACCATCCACGTGCGTATCGACGACGATGGCCTCGGCATCTGCCCGCAGGAACAGCGCGCCGGGCATTACGGGCTGATCATTCTGCACGAGCGCGCCAACGGCCTGAACGGCAACATCAGCGTCGGCCTGCGGCCTGGCGGTGGCACCCGGGTGTACCTGCAATTCCCGCCGGCCTATCGGCACCGATCTACCGACAACGGAGCCTGTCACGCATGAAACCGGATACGACGACGCGAATCCTGCTGGTCGACGACCACCCCATGATGCGCAGGGGGCTGCGCGACCTGCTGGACCTGGAGGACGACCTGGAAGTGGTCGGCGAGGCGGGCAACGGCGAGGATGCCATTCGGCTGGCCCAGGCGGTCGAGCCCGACCTGATCCTGATGGATTTGAACATGCCGGGCATAGACGGCCTGGAAACCACGCGCCGCATGCGCGACGCGGAGATCGACGCGCGGATCATCATGTTCACCGTCTCCGACGACCAGGGCCATGTGCTCGAGGCATTGCGCCATGGTGCCGACGGCTACCTGCTCAAGGACATGGACGCCGAGGAACTGGTCGAGCAGATCCGCCTGGCCGCTACCGGGCGCATGGCGCTGAGCCCGGAACTGACGCAGGTGCTCGCCGAGGCGATCCGCGTGCGCCCCAAGCCCTCCGGCGGCGTGCTGTTCTCGAGCCTGACCAAGCGCGAGCGCGAAGTGCTGCGGCAGATCGCCAAGGGCCAGAGCAACAAGATGATCGCCCGCCGGCTGGGCATTACCGAAGGCACCGTGAAAGTCCACGTCAAGAACCTGCTGCACAAGCTCGGCCTGCGTTCGCGGGTCGAGGCCGCGGTCTGGGTGCTGGAGAACGACGCCAAGGGCTGAGCGCGCGTCGATGTGCGCCATCGCACAGGCGCAGCGCATGGCCCGGACACCCTTGATGACCATCAAGGCGGTCCGCCGGGGACGCCCTATCGTCCGCCCTGCCGGGCCGACCGCAGGGTCGGCGCCGCGCCCACCCGGCCCCAGGAGCACACCATGTTCAAGTTCGTCCCCACTGCCGCGCTGCTGCTCGGCCTGCTGTTGGCCCTTCCGGCGCAAGCCGCCATTGGCGACGCCGAAGCGGTCAACCGGGCCGGCATGCAGCGCATGCTGGGCCAGCGGATCGCCCGCAGCTACCTGATGATCGGCACCGACACCCGCGCAGACCTGGCCGCCCAGACGCTGGACGAGAGCCTGGCGCGGGTCGAGGAGAACGCTGAGCGCCTCCAGCAATACGCCGCCAGCGGTGAGGTGCGCAAGCGGCTGGACGCGGCGCTCGCGACCTGGCAACGGTATCGCCAGCAGGCCCTGCTGCAGCCGACCCGTGCGCAATCGGTGGAGCTGTTGCAACTGGCCGAAGCGTTCCTGGCGCAGAGCGAGGCGCTGGTCCAGGCCATCGAGCGCCAGCACGGCAACGAGGCCACGCGCCTGGTTGACCGCAGCGGGCGCCAGCGCATGCTCAGCCAGCGCATCGCGATGCTCTACCTGGCCATGAGCTGGAAGTTGGAGGTGCCGGAGCTGCGCGGGGATTTCGATGCCGCGGTCGCCGAATTCGAACAGGGTCTGGACGAATTGAACCAGGCGCCGCGCAACACCGAACAGATCACCCAGCAACTTGGCAAGATCGGTAACCAGTGGCGATTCGCTCGAGCCGGCTTCAGGCTGGCCGATAATGCGCGCTTCGTGCCGACGGTGATCGTCACCACCAGCGATTCGCTGCTGCGCAAGTTCGAACAGCTGACCCGCGATTACGAGGCCCTGGCCCGCAATGCCCCATGAGGTGTGGCATCCCGGGCTCAGCCCTGCGGGCCGCCACGGCGAAACGGCCGGGGTGCTTCATCCGGCACCGTTTCGGTTGCCGACTCGACCAGCGGGGCCGAGTCGCCCCGCTTGAACGGCGCCGGCGACTCGCTGACCCACTGCCGGGTTGCCGGCTCCAGGCGCGCAAGCTCCGGCGCCGGCTGTTCGCGCAGCCGGTACCAGGCGATCGCGGCGAGCACGGCGGCGACCACGCGGTAGACCAGCGAGGCCAGGTCGAAACCCATCAACGCATCGCCGTCCAGCCAGAGCGACACCAGCCGCCCCAGCACCAGCGCCGTCATGGTGATCATCAGCATCATCAGACCCGGCCTTGCCCGCTCCGGCGCCCGGGCGGACCAGAGCAGGAACACCGCCAGGCCGAGCTGCAGGCCGCCGTAATAGACGCGCATATGGCTGACCGAGGCGGTCTCCATCAGCAACATGCCGTTGAGGTTGGCCATCTCATAGGGGCGCAGCCAATACGCGAGGCTGAAGCCGATCATGATCACGGCCTGGACAATCAGCACGAAACGGGCAACACGCATCGACAGCACTCCGGACAACGGCTCCGCACCCTGGTGGTCATCGGACCGATCCGGCGAACGATGGTTCGCGGGCTGCAAGGCGCGCAGGCTGCACAGCGTGAAACGCACGAAACGTGGCCGTCCGGCTGAATTAGCGCCCCCTCCGGCGGGTCTACCAGCAAGTCTGGTCAGCACGAGGAAGGACAATCATGCGTTGGAAAAAAGCACGGCGCAGCGACAACGTAGTCGACGCCCGCGGCCGCAGCGGCGGTATGCCCGGCGGCCGCCTGAGCCTGGCCGGCGTGGCGATCGTCGTGGTGATCGGACTGCTCTCGGGACAGGACCCGCTGCAGATCCTCGGCCAGCTGGCCGGCCAGTCCGAGCAGGTCTCGGCACCCCGCAGCGACACACCGGCCAACGGCGACGACCCGCAGGTAGCCTTCGTCCAGGCGATCCTCGGCGACACCGAAGACACCTGGGGAGCGCTGTTCCAGCAGGCCGGCGAGCAGTACCGCGACCCGACACTGGTGCTGTTCCGCGGCGGGGTCAATTCGGCTTGCGGCTTCGCCCAATCGGCGGTCGGCCCCTTCTATTGCCCGGGCGATCAGCAGGTGTACCTCGACCTGCAATTCTTCGATGAGATGGCTTCACGCTTCTCCGTCGCCGGCGATTTCGCCCAGGCCTATGTCATCGCGCACGAGGTCGGCCATCACGTGCAGACGTTGCTAGGCGTCTCGCAGCAGATGCAGGCGGCACGCCAGCGGGGCGCCAAGATGGAAGGCGACAACGGTTTGCTGGTTCGTCAGGAACTGCAGGCCGACTGCCTGGCCGGCGTCTGGGCCTACCACGCGCAACAGCGTCACGACTGGCTCGAGGAAGGCGACCTGGAAGAAGCACTCAACGCGGCCAATGCCATCGGCGATGATCGCCTGCAACAGCAGAGTCAGGGCCGCGTAGTGCCGGATGCCTTTACCCATGGCACCTCGGCGCAGCGGGTGAAATGGTTTCGCACGGGCTTCGACAGCGGTGAACCGACACGCTGCGATACCTTTCAGGCGCAGCGTCTTTGATCGCGCTCAGCGCACCTAGCCGGCCCAGCAATAGATCGGCGCATCCGCCCCGCTGTCGAGCTTGACCTGCGTGCTGTGACGCAGACGAACCAGCAAGCGCTTGCCTGCCTGAGCACTGCCCGTCAGCGCCTCCAGCTCCGCCAGCAGCTGCGGCCCATCCATGCGGCCCGCTTCGCGCAGCAGTTGCTGCGCACCCTGCCAATGGGGATCGGCCATTGCCTGGTCAGCTGCTTGCACTGGCGGCTGGGCAACCTGACCGGCTGGCAGCTGACGCGCCAGCTGTGCCCAATCCTGCTCATCCATTTCAATACTCAAGTCGACTGGCAAATCACCGACGTGGCCACGAATTCGAATCATGTCGCTCTCCCGATCATCCAGGCGGCATGCTCCCACGCCCGGAACAGGCTGGCCAGCGGACGCGAATATTTGTTATAACGTAACCATAAATCCATTGGAGATCGTTATGCGCCGTCTGCTGCTTGCCCTGCCCTTCGCCCTGCTGCCCGGTTTCGCCTTGGCCGCCGAACATCACGCTCATGATCACGACCACCATGACAGCCTCGGCGCTCATGAGCACGGCGCCGCCGAGCTGGACGCCGCGCTGGATGGATCAATGCTGGAAATCGAACTCCGTAGCCCGGCGATGAACCTGGTGGGCTTCGAACACGCACCGAGTAGCGAAGCGGACAAACGCCAGATCGCCGATGCCCGCCAGCAGTTGGAACAACCGAACACGCTGTTTGGCCTGCCAGCCGCGGCCGGCTGCACACTGGCCGAAACCGAGCTGGAAAGCCCACTGTTCGAAGGTGCCGCTCATGACCATGACGATGAGCACGAACACAAGCACGACGGTGAGCGCGAAGGCCAGCACAGCGAGATCCACGCGCACTACCACTTCGACTGCGCCGCGCCGCAAGCGCTTGAAGCGCTCGACCTGCAGGCGCTGTTCAACGCCTTTCCCGGTACGCAAAAGATCCAGGCGCAGCTGATCGGCCCGAACGGTCAGCGCGGTGCGCAACTCGATGCCGGCCAGCCGCGGGCGACCTTCTGATTTCGGTGCCTGCCGCCACTCGGCGACGCAGTAAACTCCCCGGCTCGCCTGAAACGGATCATCTCGATGACCGCACCCCTGCTCGAACTCCACCAACTGGGTTTTGCCTGGCCCGGCCAGGCCGACCTGCTCGACATTCCCGCGTTCACGCTGGAACGCAACCAGAGCCTGTTTCTGAAGGGGCCGTCCGGTAGCGGCAAGACCACCTTGCTCGGTCTGATCGGCGGTGTGCAGAAAGCGCAGCGTGGAACCGTCCAGTTGCTCGGCACGGACCTCGCCGCGCTGTCGGCTGGCGCGCGGGACCGTTTTCGCGTCGACCACACCGGCTACATTTTCCAGCAGTTCAACCTGCTGCCCTTTCTCTCGGTGGCCGAGAATGTGGCCCTGCCCTGCCACTTCTCGACGGCACGCGCCGAGCGCGCCCAGCGGCGGCATGGCAGCGTGGCGCACGCGACAGCCAGTCTGCTTGCACATCTCGGCCTGCCCAAAGACCTGCACGCGCGACGTGCCGAAGCCTTGTCGATCGGCCAGCAACAGCGCGTTGCTGCGGCGCGCGCGCTGATCGGCCAGCCGGAACTGGTGATTGCTGACGAGCCCACCTCAGCGCTGGACGCCGACAGCCGCGAGGCCTTCCTGCACTTGCTCTTCGCCGAATGCCGCGAGGCCGGTTCGAGCCTGCTGTTCGTCAGCCATGACCAGAGCCTCGCGCCGCTCTTCGACCGCAGCCTGTCATTGGCGGACCTCAACCGCGCCGCCCGCGCCCCGGAGATATAGGCCATGTACCTGCTGCGCCTGGCCTTGGCGAGCCTGAACAATCGCCGCTTCACCGCCCTACTCACCGTCTTCGCCATTGCCCTCTCGGTGTGCCTGTTGTTGGCCGTCGAGCGTGTGCGCACCGAAGCCCGCGCCAGTTTCGCCAGCACCATCAGCGGCACGGACCTCATCGTCGGCGCCCGCTCCGGCTCGGTGAATCTGTTGCTGTATTCGGTGTTCCGCATCGGCAACGCCACCAACAACATTCGCTGGGACAGCTTCGAGCACTTCGCCGAGCATCCTCGCGTCAGCTGGGCCATCCCGATCTCGCTGGGCGACTCTCATCGCGGCTATCGGGTGATGGGCACCAGCGGTGCCTATTTCGATCATTACCGTTACGGTCGCAAGCAACCGTTGCAACTGGCGCAAGGCCGTCCGTTTGCCGAAGACCCGTTCGAGGTGGTGCTGGGCGCCGAAGTGGCCGACGCGCTGAACTACAAGCTGGACGACCAGCTGGTACTGGCACACGGCGTCTCCACGGTCAGCCTGGTCAAGCATGACGACAAGCCCTTTCGCGTCGCCGGCATCCTCAAGCGTACCGGCACACCGGTGGATCGCACCCTGCATATCAATCTGGCGGGCATGGAAGCGCTGCACATCGATTGGCAGAACGGTATGCCAGCGCGCGGCGCGGCGCGCATCGACGCCGAGCAGGCGCGTCAGATGGATTTGCGGCCCAAGCAGATCACCGCCTTCATGCTCGGCCTCAACAGCAAGATCGCCACCTTCGCGCTGCAGCGTGAAATCAATCAGTATCGCGGCGAGCCGATGCTGGCGATTCTTCCGGGTGTGGCCTTGCAGGAGCTCTGGAGCCTGATGGGCACGGCGGAAAAGGCCCTGTTCGTGGTATCGCTGTTCGTGGTGCTGACCGGCTTGATCGGCATGCTGACGGCAATCCTGACCAGCCTCAACGAGCGGCGCCGGGAAATGGCGATTCTGCGCTCGGTGGGTGCGCGGCCCTGGCATATCGCCAGTCTGTTGATACTCGAGGCGTTCAGCCTGGCGCTGGCCGGCGTCGTGTTTGGCCTGCTGTTGCTGTACGTCGCGATCGCGGCGGCGCAAGGGCCATTGCAGAGCCAGTACGGACTCGACTTGCCGCTGGCCTTGCCCAGCGCCTATGAGTGGTCATTGCTTGCCGGCATCCTGCTTGCCGGGCTGCTGATGGGTGGCGTCCCGGCCTGGCGCGCTTACCGGCAGTCCCTGGCCGACGGCCTGTCAATCAGATTATGAGGAACGCCATGTATCGCCTGTTGCTCGCAACTCTGCTCGTCCTTGCAGCGCCCTTCGCCGTCGCCGATGTCCGAGAGCTGCAATGGTCTGACCTGATACCCGCGGACGCTCCATCGCCTCCGCCACCCGTGGCGATGCACGACCTGTCGCAGCTGGCCGACGCACTGGCCTCCGAAACGGGACCGGCAGCGGCGCAGCAATCGCCCGCCGAGCCGGTCGTCAAAGCGCTCGATGGCGTTCAAGTCAAACTACCAGGCTATATCGTGCCGCTGGACATGAGCGAGGACGGCCGGGTCACCGAATTCCTGCTGGTGCCCTACTTCGGCGCCTGCATTCACGTGCCACCGCCGCCATCCAACCAGATCGTTCATGCCACCAGCGAGCTGGGCGTCAGGGTCGACGAGCTGTATCAGCCGTTCTGGATCGAAGGTCCGTTGAAGGTCGAGCACGCGACCAGCGAGCTGGCCGACGCGGGTTATCGCATGGAAGCGCAGAAGATCTATCTCTACGAGCTTGAATGAAGGCAACCTTGCCGCCGCTTGATCAGCGGGACGAGCACTGCCCAAGTCCGCTTGCACAAGCTGATCGCCACGCCAGTAGCCGCGCGCCGAATCGCTCGCCGCGGCCGGCAGCGGGCATCCAGAGCGCATAGACGCGAAACCCCGCATCCTTGGCGGGGTTTCGTGCAAATCTGCTAGCAGGTGCAAGGTCGCCCAAAAGCCAGGCGCGGTGTCAGTCGCCGAGTCGCTCCGCCAAGCTATCAGCGAGTGCTGGCGATCTGACGCTGGCGCTCGAAGCTCAACTCGCCCTGGGCCCACTCGCGCCAGGAACGAACCTTGCGCCGCTCGGCGCCCGCGCGCTCGGCCTGCTTCAGCGCATCGAGGCCAGCCTGCCAGCGGGCCTGCTCCAACTCCAGCTGAGCGACATTCATCCAGAGTTTGGCGCTTCCGGACGTCTGGGCCAGATCACGGTAGATCCGTACCGCTTCCGCGCGCTCGCGTGCCTGCCACCAGAGCATGCCCAAGCGCTCGCGCCGCTGGGCATCGCCGGGCAGAAGGCGTGACTCCAGCATGCCTTGCAACAGCTTCGCGCCTTGCCAGGGCTGGCCGGCCGCGCCTGCTAGGAGGACCAGGTTGTCCAGCTCCGCCTCGCTGAAGCGCAGCCCTTTGGCATGCGCTGCACGGAGGGTCGCGAGCGCCTTGTCCTCGTCACCGCCCATCTGCTGCAAACTCGCCAACTGGCGCCAGCGTTTGACCTGATCCGGATGACGGGCGAGCAACTGCCTTTGCCAACGCTCAGCGGCCTCGTAGCGCTTCAGCTCGGCGTTGCCCGCGACCAGAAACTGCAACCAGGTGTCGGCCGCATTGGGATTGGCCTGAACATAGCGCTCAGCCAATGGCAGCGCCTTGGCGTGTTGCCCGAGCCCCTGGTAAGCCTGCACCAGCATCTGCAGCACCTCCTCGCTAGCCTGGGCTGGCGAGCCCAGCAGGCTGACGACCTTGGCGTAGCGCCGCTCGATCAGATTGAGTTTCGCCAGGTTGAGCCGCTCGGTTGGCAGCATCGCCTCGTCCAGCTTGCCGCTGGCGATCGCCTTGTCGAGCAAGTCGAGCGCTTGCCGACTGTTGCCCTCGGCCCAGGCCAGATAGGCCTCACTGCGCCATAGCAAGGCTTGCTCTGCGCTACCGGGTTTGGCCTCGGCCTGCTCCAGAGCACGGCGCGCCGCGGCGTAATCGCCCTTCTCCTGCGCGCTCTGCGCACGTTCCAGCGTCTTGAAAATCGACGGATCGATGCTTTGGGCCGCATGAGCCGATACAGCGAACAACAACGAGATCAGTAACAGCAAACGGGGCATGTCAGCGTTCTCCTTGCAGGCGGAAATGCAGGGTTTTAACGGCTTCGCGCGATACCGCGGCGCCGTTCTCGGTACGCGGCGCAAAACGCCAGCGAGCAGCGGCACGGCGTGCTTCGCGATCGAAAACGTTGGGTGGTGAGGCGTCCAGCACCCGGATGTTCTCTACCTTGCCCGCAGCCGTGATGGTGAAGGCGAGCTTGATGTGGCCCTCGATGCCGCGCTGACGTGCCCGATAGGGATATTCCGGACGCACATCGTTGAGCGGCATGACTTCCTGCTCAGGGCCGGACTGGCCCGCCGTTTCGGCGGCCGACGGGGCCGCTGGCGCAGGCGGTGCTGCCGGGGCCGATGCGGCCGTCAGTCCGGCGAGACTGGGCGCGGGCGCGCTGGCCACCGAGACGCCGGTATCGATGTTCGGCAGCGGCAGATCGAGCTTGGGCAGATTGGCACTCGGGCTGGCCATGCTCGGTGTCGGCGGCGTGGGCGGTTGCGGTGTCTTCGGCTGAGGCGGTTGCGGTGCCTGCTGCCGCGAGCGTGTCGCGGCACTTTCGTCACGGCTATCCATCCGTACGAAATTGGCGATGGCTACCGGATCGTCCGTTACCTCGCTACGCGGCGGGTTGACCATGCTCAACATCAGCGCGAACAACAGCAACGCCACCACACAGGCGGCGACGAAGGACAACCCGACCCGGGCCAGTCCGCGCGCCATCATGGCGCTCCCGACGTGGCAGCAAGGGCTACGTCCTGAACCCCGGCCATTCGCGCCTGATCCATGACCTGAACCACCAGGCCGGTTCGGGCGTCCTGATCGGCCTGCACCACCACGGCGCCGTCGGGCTGGTCGACGCGCATGCGCTCGACATGCGCGCGTACGCTGCGCACATCCACGGCCTGCTTGTCGATCCAGACCTGGCCGTCGGCCGTGACCGCGATCAGGATGTTGCCCTTGTCCTGGGCGCTGGCCGTGTCGGCCTGGGGCCGCTGAACCTCGACACCCGACTCCTTGATAAAGGAGCTGGTGACGATAAAGAAGATCAGCATGATAAAGACCACGTCGAGCATCGGCGTCAGGTCAATGCCGGTGTCTTCTTCCTGCTGGTAGTGATGACGACGCATGCGCATCCGGTAATCCTCAATCGTGACGCAGCTGGTCGGCCAGCCGGTCGAGAGCCTGGCGCGAAATACGTTCGAGACGCGCCAGGCTGAACAGTCCAGTGATGGCCAGCACCATGCCAGCCATGGTCGGCAGGGTCGCCTGCCAGACGCCCGCGGCCATGCCGCGCGGGTTGCCGGTGCCGTTGAGCGCCAGCACATCGAAGACCGCGATCATGCCGCTGACGGTGCCCAGCAGTCCGAGCAACGGATACATGGCTACCAGGGTCTTGCTCATCCGCAAGGGGCCGGCAAGCTGCTGCTGGGCCTGCGCCAGCCAGGCGCTGCGCACGGCGCGTTGCCAGTTGCCGGGCTGGCCGCCTAGCAGCGCCCAGGCCTGGCGCCGGCTTTCGACCCAGCGTGGAAATACCCTGCGCATGAACCACAGGCGCTCGAACACGAGCGTCCAATACAGCACGCACAACGCAGCCAGCGCCCACATCACCGCGCCGCCTGCCGCCATGAAGTCGAGCAGCGAGTAAGCGCTGTCGACCAGGCGCAGCCATTGGCCATGCAGATCAGTCACGGCGTGGAGTTCCCGACAGGTGCAGCGCGATCAACCCGGCGCTCTGTTGTTCGAGCAGCTGGATCAGCGCCTTGCTGCGGCTGGCCAGCAGGCTGTGCAGGAACAGCAGCGGGATCGCCACCACCAGCCCCAGCACGGTAGTCACCAGCGCCTGGGAGATACCATCGGCCATCAGCCGCGAATCGCCGCCGCCACTTTGAGTGATGGCCTGGAAGGTCACGATCATGCCGGTCACGGTTCCCAGCAGGCCGAGCAGCGGGGCGACGGCGCTGAGCAATTTCAGCAGTGGCTGACCACGTTCGAGAGGCGGCGTCTCTTGCAGAATGGCCTCGTCGAGCTTGAGCTCCAGCGTCTCGAGGTCCGAAAGCTGTGGCTTGGGGCCGAGCACGCCAATGATTCGCCCTAGCGGGTTGTCATCACGCGGCTGGCTGAGCTCACGGGTCTGCCGGCTTACCGCGCGCCCGACACGGGCCAGGTAGACCATGCGCCAGATGGCCAGGCATAGGCCAATGGCACCCAGAACCAGAATCACCCAGCCGACCAGCCCGCCTTGTTGAACACGGTCCCACAGTTGTGGTTGACGCTGCAGCTGGGCCAACAGCGAACCGCGAGTGGGATCGATCGGCAGGGTTGCCAAGGCCTCGCTGCTGCTCAGGTAGTCATCCACCATGCCCATGCCGTCAGGTTGGCGGCTGGGGGTCAGCAGCTCATGGGCGTCGCTGTCATAGCGCAGGAAGCTGTCTTCGGTGAACGCCGCGAAGTTACCGACGCGCAGAACCGATCGCTCGCTACGCTGGCCATCGGCATCGACCACCGGCAATGCGACACGCTCGACCTGGCCGCTGGCCGTGAGGTCTTCGAGCAGGGTCATCCAGAAGCCATCCAGATCGTCCGCCGACGGCAGCGTCCGGCTTTCGGCCAACGCCTTGAGCCGCTTGAGCCGCTCCGGGTACTGGGCGTTAAGCAGGCTGTCCTGCCACTGTCCGGCAATGTCGCCGGCACTCTGGCGAACCACGCCGAAGAGTTCGCCAAGATGGCCGACCCGCTGCGCCAGCAGTTTTTCCTGCTCGGCCAGCTCCGCCTCCTGGCGGTCGAATTCGGCTTTCAGGCGCTCGGCCTCGGCCTTCTCTTTTTCAAGGGTCGCATTCGCTCGAGCCAGCAGTTGCGCCTGCTCGCTGCGGTTCTGGAGGAAGGCCTGCTCGCGTACCTGCATGGCGTCCACTTCCGCGGCGCGTTCGCTGCGAATCCGCTGCAGCAATTGCTCAGGGGTCAATGGCTCAGCGGCCTGGACGAACGCAGGCAGCAGCCCAACGAGCAACAGTGTCAACAAACGATTCATTGCGCAGCCTCCGTGGCCAAGGTCTTCACTGGCAGCTCCAGCCACGTCGGCGCCTGTTGCTGGCGCGCGATGGCGATGGCTTTGGTGATTGGCCGACGGGCACTGCCATCCAGCACTTCCCAAGCATGGGTTTGCGGGTTCCACCAGCCGCTCTCGTGGGCATCCAGCGTCTGGTAATAGAGCATGGTGCGACCCAGGCGCAGGAACTCGACGCTGCGGCTGCCACCCTCGACGGGCAGCTCGCCGCGCCAGGCCTCCAGCGTGCGGCCGTAGTCACTCTCGATCTGGTAGGCCTCGAGGATTCGGCGGTATTTCTCGGCCAGGCTGACGTCGGCACGCGCTTCCATGTCCTGCAGACCGGCGAGACGGTCGGCACGCTCATCGGGCAGGAACGGCAGGTCGGCGGCGATGAACTCACCGAGCACCGCGATCATGCGACCCATCTGCGGCGCAACGGCCTGCTGGGTGCGCTCGATGCCGTCTAGCTGACGCTGGAATCCATCCAGCTCCTTGCGCTGCGCCTCGGTGAGCTCTACCAGCTGGGCGTTGTAAGCCTTCAGCGCTTCGGTCTGCTGAATGGCATTGCGATAGTCGGCGAGCATTTGCCGGGCAGCATCGTCGAGCTGCTCGATACGTGCCTGGGAGGCCTTGGCCTCGCTAGCCAGCTGCTGGCTTTCGTCCAGCACGTCATCCAGCGGAGCAGCGTGCAGCGGCACGCCACAGGACAGCACGGCAACCGCGAGGACGCGGGGAAGGAACGCTTGCATGGAGGGGTCCTTGGGAGCGAACGTCAAACTAGAAAGAGAACCATTATCATCTAAACGTACCGGAGAGGCAACTCGGGCAATACGTCGCAGGCCGCTCAAAGCGGGGCGTTTCGTTGAGCTGGATCAAAATCGCCAGAAAGGCCCGCCCTAAGATGGCGCCAACCGCAACACACCTGTCTCGATGGAGTTCCATTATGCGCAAGACCCTGTTTACCGCTTCCGTGCTGGCCGTGGCTCTCGCCGCTCCCTTCGCCCAGGCCCATCAGGCGGGTGACGTCATCGTTCGCGCTGGCGCGATCACGGTTGATCCGCATGAAGACAGTGGTGACATCTATGTAGGCGCGCTGTCGACAAGCGTTGCCGGCACCAAGGCGACCCTCGACAGCGACACCCAACTGGGCCTGAACTTCGCCTACATGGTGACTGACAAGGTGGGTATCGAACTGCTCGCCGCCAGCCCTTTCACGCACAACGTAGGCGTAGCGGGAATGCCCGGTGCGTTCGCAGGCTTGAACGGGAAACTGGGTGAACTCAAGCACCTGCCTCCGACCCTGAGCGTTGTCTACTACCCGCTCGACAGCAAGTCAGCGTTTCAACCCTATGTCGGTGCTGGCATCAACTACACCTGGTTCTTCGACGACAAGCTGAGCAGCGAAGCCGAAAGCAAGGGTTTCAGCGGCTTGGACATGAAGGACTCATGGGGTCTGGCCGCGCAGGTGGGCATGGATTACATGCTGACCGACAATGTTATGGTCAACGCTCAGGTACGCTACATCGACATCGATACAACCGGCACCACAAACTTTGGCGGCGCCAAGGTAAAGGTCGACGTCGACGTCGATCCCTTCGTCTACATGGTCGGTCTAGGCTACAAGTTCTGAGGACGCCGGCCCGACCGGATCGCAGACAGCAGAAAGGCGCCCTGGGGCGCCTTTTTTGTATCAGTCGGCACGGCTTTACAGGCCGAGCAGCTTTCTCAGGCCATCACGCATCCCGGTAGGCGGCGCCGGCAAAGGGTAGCGCTGCAGCAATCGATCGTTGCAGGCACGTGAATGGCGAATATCCCCCGGACGCGGCGCCTGCCGCTGCACCTCGGGCAAAACGCCCAGCACCTCGCCCACCGCCTCGAGCAATTGGTTCAGCGAGGTGGCGCGGTTGAGGCCGACATTCACCGCGCCTTCCCGGGCCTCGGGCGAATCCAGCGCCTGCAGCAGCACCTCGACCAGGTCGCCGACGTAGAGAAAATCACGGGTCTGCTCGCCATCACCGAAAACCGTGATCGGTCGCCCGTGGCGTGCGCGCTCGGTGAAGATGCTGATCACCCCGGAATACGGGGACGAGGGGTCCTGACGCGGCCCGAAGATATTGAAGAAGCGAAAGATCACCGGCTCCAGGCCATGCTGGCGGCGATAGAAATCGAGGTAATGCTCGCTGGCCAGCTTGTCCGCCGCATAGGGTGTCAGGGGCGCCTTGGGCGTGTCCTCGTCGATAGCCTGGCCTTCGCCGTTATTGCCATAGACCGCAGCACTCGAGGCGAAGATCACACGGCGCACACCTTCGGCGCGCATGGCCTCGCACAGGTTCAGGGTGCCGATCAGGTTGCTCTGGTGCGTGCCGACCGGATCATCGACCGATGCCTGCACCGACGCAACCGCCGCCAGGTGCACCACGGCGCGGCATCCCCGCACGGCGTCGCGCACGACCGCAGCATCGGCCACGTCACCTTCGCGGACCTGGACGCGATCGCTGTTTGGCAGGTTGCTGCGCTTGCCGGTCGAGAAATTGTCGAGCACGCGGACGGTATCGCCCCGCGCCAGCAGCGCATCGGCGAGGTTCGAGCCGATGAAGCCCGCCCCTCCGGTGACCAGAATCGGCGAGTCAGCCATGACGGTAATAACGCTCCAGCAAGTTCGGCAGGCCGGTGCGCCAGGCACGCGGCTTGATACCGAAGGTATTGAATATCTTCTTGCAGGCGAGCACCCCGTGCTGGGGCTCGTCCGCGGCGTCCTCGCAGGCAGCGTGCGCCACAGGTGTCAGACGCTCAAGCCGCAGCGCGCGGTGCTGCGCCGCCTCGGCCATCAGCGCCTGCCCCACCACCAGCGGCGTGGACGCCTCGTGACCGCCGTAATGGTAGGTGCCCCACAGCGGCGCCTGGCAATCGAGCTGCTTGAGCACCGCCAGCATCACCCGCGCCGCGTCCTCGACGGGAGTCGGATTGCCGCGCCGGTCGTCGGCCAGGCTGAGCTCGTCGCAATCTTCAAGACGCTGCAGAAAACGTCCCAGCAGGCCGTCTGAACTGTCGTCCAACAGCCAGCCGAAGCGCAGCAGGACATGCCGCGGACAGAGTGCGCGCACGCTCTGCTCTATTCGCCAGAGCGCCCGGCTGCGCGCATCGAGCGGCGCGACATCGTCCTTTTCGCTGTAGGCGGTGGTGCGCGCCCCGTCGAATACGCGGTAGCTGGACGGTTGCATAAGGATGAACTGATGGTGCTGGCACAGCTCCGCCAGTCGCTCGATCGCCCGCTCCTGGCTGGCCAGCTGGGCCGCTTCGACCT
The DNA here is from genome assembly GCA_002339675.1 of Stutzerimonas stutzeri. Lineage (GTDB taxonomy): Bacteria > Pseudomonadota > Gammaproteobacteria > Pseudomonadales > Pseudomonadaceae > Stutzerimonas > Stutzerimonas stutzeri_O. The sequence continues at coordinate 39,935 of DDKB01000013.1, read as the reverse complement.
GGCCGCTCTGGAACCAGTCATAGTAGTAGGCGAGATTGATGACCACGTCCGGACGGTTGTCGTCGAGCAGGTCGGTCAGGCTGGGTGCATCCCAGCCCTGTACGGGCGGCCGGGGTGCCAGGAAACCGACATCTTCTTCGGCTCCGAGGCGGATCAGCGCCTGGCCCAGGGCATTACCGCCGCCCAACAGCATCAGGCGCATTCGCATGAAGGAGACTCTAGAAGGGAATGTCGTCGTCGAAACTGTCGTAGTCCGGCGCGGGCTGCTGGGCCGGCTGCGGCTGGGCCTGCTGGCGCTGCTGCTGCGGCTCGCGCTGAGGCCGCGGCTGCGACTGGCGCGGCGCGTCGTCCGAACTGCCACCACGACCGCCGAGCAGCTGCATGGTGCCGCCCATGTCGACGACCACTTCGGTGGTGTAGCGCTTGACGCCGTCCTTTTCCCATTCGCGGGTCTGCAGGCGGCCTTCGATGTAACACTGCGAGCCCTTGCGCAGGTATTCGCCGGCAATCTCGGCAACCTTGCCGAACAGCACGACGCGGTGCCATTCAGTGCGCTCCTGCTGCTGGCCGGTCTGCTTGTCCTTCCAGCTGTCGGTGGTGGCCAGGGTGATGTTGGTCACCGCATTGCCGTTGGGCATGTAGCGGGTTTCCGGGTCGCCGCCGACATTGCCGATCAAGATGACTTTATTCACCCCTCTGGCCATGGGTAACTCCTTTGTCTGAACATGAAAGTGAGATGGCTCGCGAGTGCCCCGAGGACGGGGAAAAGCCGGTAGCCGTGAATCTTACCCTACCACCTTGTGGCGGCCAACCGGCGCGACCCGGCTGGCAAAACGAACAGCGGGACGCGCCAAGCGCCAGCGCTCGCCCCACACTCAAGCGACCAGACGATCCAGCGCTGCGCGGTCCAGCATCTGCATGTCCACCTTGACGTAGGCGGCCGCCTCGTCGGCGATCACCACCGCGTCGGATACCCCCGGGACGCGCAGCATCTGTTCGGCGAGTCCGGGATTGCCGACCGCACTGGCCGACAGCGGCAGCCGCAGGCCGGTAACATACGGCGGCTCACGCATCCCCCAGGTCACCAGCAGCCACAGCCCGCAGAGCGCCGTGCAGCCGGAGAACACCAGGCCAAGCCCGCCCAGCTGGTAGAACCAGCCGCCAATCACGCCGCCCAGACCGGAGCCCAGGAATTGGCACGTCGAATAGATGCCCATCGCCGTGCCCTTGCCGCCGGCCGGGGCGACCTTGCTGATCAATGAAGGCAGCGAGGCCTCCAGCAGGTTGAAGGCGATGAAGAACACGATCATGCCCGCCACCAGCGACCATAGCCGGTCGCCGAACAGCCAGAAGAACAGCTCGGCGAGGACCAGCACCGCGACGGCGCCAAGTACGACGCGCTTCATCTGCCGCTTCTTCTCGCCGTAGATGATGAAGGGCACCATGCCGAAGAAACCCACCACCAGGGCAGTCAGGTAGACCCACCAGTGCTGATCCTTCGGCAATCCGGCCTGGTTGACCAGCGCCAGCGGCAGCGCGACGAAACTGGCCATCAGAATCGCGTGCAGCACGAAGATGCTGAAATCCAGTCGCAGCAGATCGGGATGCCGCACCGTTGCCCCGAGCGCCTGCTTCGCCACACCGGACTCGCGATGCCGCAGGTGACGGTTTGCCCGAGGCAGGGTGGCGATGATCGCGATGCCCAGCAGCGCCATGCCGGCGGTGGTCCAGAACAGTCCGGACAGGCCGTACGCCCGGGTCAGCAGCGGGCCGACAACCATCGCGACGGCAAAGGACACGCCGATGCTCATGCCGATCATCGCCATGGCCTTGGTGCGGTGTTGTTCACGGGTGAGATCCGACAGCAGCGCCATGACGGCCGCCGAGATCGCCCCGGCGCCCTGCAGCACCCGACCGGCGACCACGCCCCAGATCGAGTCCGCCGAGGCCGCCAACGCTGCGCCAGCGGCGAAGATCAGCAGACCGAAGTAGATCACCGGCAAGCGGCCAATTCGGTCGGACAGCATGCCGAACGGAATTTGTAGCACCGCCTGGGTCAAACCATAGGCACCGATAGCGAGGCCAATCAGCGCCGGCGTGGCACCCTTCAGCTCCAGACCGTAGGTCGCCAGCACGGGCAACACCATGAACATGCCAAGCATGCGAAACGCGAAAACCAGGGCCAGCCCGGACGCCGCACGGGTCTCGCCGGCGCTCATCCGTTCGCTGTAGGGATCATGCATTTGGGGTCTCGCTTGAGTGAACCGGGGGCGATTCTAACAGCCATCCCCGGCCCGGCACAGGCTGGCCACTTTGCCGCACCAATACCCCTGGCCGTATAATTTCGGGTTTCCGCCCGCCACGCGAGGCTGCTTTGGACAAGATTCTGATTCGTGGAGCTCGTACCCACAACCTGAAAAACATTGACCTCACCCTTCCGCGCGACAAGCTGATCGTGATCACCGGCCTGTCCGGCTCCGGCAAGTCCTCACTGGCCTTCGACACGCTCTACGCCGAAGGCCAGCGGCGCTACGTCGAATCCCTGTCGGCCTATGCTCGCCAGTTCCTGTCGATGATGGAGAAGCCCGACGTCGACACCATCGAAGGCCTCTCGCCGGCCATCTCCATCGAACAAAAATCGACCTCGCACAACCCGCGCTCCACCGTTGGCACCATCACCGAGATCTACGACTACCTGCGTCTGCTCTATGCGCGGGTCGGCACGCCCCGCTGCCCGGACCATGACGCACCGCTCGAAGCCCAGACCGTCAGTCAGATGGTCGACCAGGTGCTGGCGCTGCCCGAAGGCCGCAAGCTGATGCTGCTGGCACCGGTCATCCGCGAGCGCAAGGGCGAGCACCTGGCGGTGTTCGACGAGCTGCGGGCGCAGGGTTTCGTGCGCGCACGGATCAACGGGCGCCTGCATGAACTCGATGAGCTGCCGAAGCTGGACAAACAAAAGAAGCATTCGATCGATGTGGTGGTCGACCGTTTCAAGGTGCGCAGCGACCTGCAACAGCGTCTGGCCGAGTCTTTCGAGACCGCGCTCAAACTCGCCGATGGCATCGCGCTCGTGGCCTCCATGGAGGAAGACGACACCAGCGAGGAGATGATCTTCTCGGCCCGTTTCGCCTGTCCGATCTGCGGCCATTCGATCAGCGAGCTCGAACCCAAGCTGTTCTCGTTCAACAACCCCGCTGGCGCCTGCCCGACCTGCGACGGCCTGGGCGTCAAGCAGTTCTTCGACGCCAAACGTCTGGTCAACGGCGAACTGACCCTCGCCGAGGGCGCCATCCGCGGCTGGGACCGGCGTAACGTCTACTATTTCCAGATGCTCGGCTCACTCGCCTCGCACTATGGGTTCAGCCTCGACAAACCGTTCGACGCACTGGCACCGGAGCAGCAGAAGGTGGTGCTGCGCGGCAGTGGCAAGGAGCCGGTGGACTTCCGGTACCTGAACGACCGCGGCGACATCGTCAAGCGCTCGCACCCCTTCGAGGGGATCATTCCCAACCTCGAGCGCCGCTACCGCGAGACCGAATCCAACGCTGTACGCGAGGAGCTGGCCAAGTACCTGAGCACCCAGCCATGCCCCGAATGCCGCGGCACACGCCTGCGCCGTGAAGCCCGCCACGTCTGGGTCGGCGACAAGACGCTGCCGGCAGTCACCGGCCTGCCCATCGGAGATGCCACCGACTATTTCGGCAGCCTGACGCTGACCGGCCGCCGCGGCGAGATCGCCGACAAGATCCTGAAGGAAATCTGCGAGCGCCTGCAGTTCCTGGTCAACGTCGGCCTCGACTACCTGACCCTCGACCGCAGCGCCGACACCCTGTCCGGCGGCGAAGCGCAGCGCATCCGCCTCGCGAGCCAGATTGGCGCCGGCCTGGTCGGGGTCATGTACATCCTCGACGAACCCTCGATCGGCCTGCATCAGCGCGACAACGAGCGGCTGCTCGGAACGCTGCGTCACCTGCGTGACATCGGCAACACCGTGATTGTCGTTGAACACGATGAAGATGCCATCCGGCTCGCGGACTACGTGGTGGACATCGGCCCGGGTGCCGGCGTCCACGGCGGACAGATCGTGGCCGAAGGCACGCCGGAAGAGGTCATGAGCAATCCTGCGTCCCTGACCGGCGGCTATCTGTCTGGGCGGGTGAAGATTCTCTATCCGCCACAGCGCACCCCGCGCGACGGCGCCAAGCTGCTGAAGCTCAAGGGCGCACGCGGCAACAACCTGCGCAACGTCGACCTGGAGATTCCGGTCGGACTGCTCACCTGCATCACCGGCGTATCCGGCTCGGGCAAGTCCACGCTGATCAACAACACGTTGTTCCCGATCACCGCCACCGCCCTCAACGGCGCCACCACCCTAGAAGTCGCACCGCACGATTCGTTCGATGGCCTGCAGCATCTGGACAAGGTCGTTGATATCGACCAGAGCCCGATCGGCCGGACGCCCCGCTCCAACCCGGCGACCTACACCGGGCTGTTCACCCCGATCCGGGAACTGTTCGCCGGCGTGCCCGAAGCCCGCTCACGCGGCTATGGCCCCGGACGCTTCTCGTTCAACGTCAAGGGAGGGCGCTGCGAGGCCTGCCAGGGCGACGGCGTGATCAAGGTGGAGATGCACTTCCTGCCGGACATCTACGTGCCCTGCGATGTCTGCAAGGGCAAGCGCTACAATCGCGAAACCCTGGAAGTGAAATACAAAGGCAGGAGCATCACCGAAGTGCTGGACATGACCATCGAGGAAGCCCGTGAATTCTTCGACCCGGTGCCGGCCGTGGCGCGCAAACTACAGACCCTGATGGATGTCGGCCTGTCCTACATCAAGCTGGGGCAGAGCGCCACGACGCTGTCCGGCGGGGAAGCCCAGCGGGTGAAGCTGTCCCGGGAACTGTCCAAGCGCGACACCGGCAAGACCCTGTATATCCTCGACGAACCGACTACCGGCCTGCACTTTGCCGACATCCAGCAATTGCTCGACGTCCTTCACCGGCTGCGTGATCACGGCAACACTGTGGTGGTCATCGAGCACAACCTGGACGTAATCAAGACAGCCGACTGGATCGTCGACCTCGGCCCAGAAGGCGGGTCCAAGGGGGGACAGATCATCGCCAGCGGAACCCCCGAGCAGGTAGCGGCACAACCGCAATCCCATACCGGGCACTTCCTGAAACCCCTATTGGAGCGTGACAAAGGCTGAGGCGGCCCAAGCGACGCATCGCTCCGCGCGGGACAGCGCGGCCCTTGCCCAACCCGGGTGCCGCGCGCCACCGCGGGCGCGCGGCGCACCGGCAGCAGGCCAGCAGCGCCTCCCTGCCCCTGCTGATCCACGCAAGCAGCAACCACTCGCGATGCGGCAGACATGCAAGGTCATCGAGGTCAGCTTTGATGGCCCCAACCACCCCGCAAGGAATGACGCCTGCCCCCTTAACTCAGGCGCAAAAAAAACCGGGCAATGCCCGGTTTTTTCTCAAGCAAGCACGTGGCTTACTCGGCGGCCTCGACTTCACCGGTAACCGGACGGTCAACCAGCTCGACGTAGGCCATCGGCGCGTTGTCGCCAGCGCGGAAACCGCACTTGAGGATACGCAGGTAACCGCCCTGACGGGTGGCATAACGCGGACCAAGGTCGTTGAACAGCTTACCGACGATGGCCTTCGAACGAGTACGGTCGAAAGCCAGGCGACGGTTGGCAACGCTGTCTTCCTTCGCCAGAGTGATCAGCGGCTCGGCAACACGGCGCAATTCCTTGGCCTTGGGCAGAGTCGTTTTGATCAGTTCGTGCTCGAACAGCGACACCGCCATGTTCTGGAACATGGCCTTGCGGTGAGCGCTTGTGCGGCTGAGATGACGGCCACTTTTACGATGACGCATGATTGAAATTCCTTACCAAACGATCAGTTCGGTGACTATGGGCGATCAGGCCGTAGCCTTGTCGTCCTTCTTGAGACTAGCCGGCGGCCAATTGTCGAGACGCATGCCAAGGGACAGACCACGGGAAGCCAGAACGTCTTTGATTTCGGTCAGAGACTTCTTGCCCAGGTTCGGCGTTTTCAACAACTCCACTTCGGTGCGCTGGATCAGGTCACCGATGTAGTAGATGTTCTCTGCCTTGAGGCAGTTGGCCGAACGTACGGTCAGCTCCAGGTCGTCAACCGGACGCAACAGGATCGGATCGATCTCGTCTTCCTGCTCGACGACAACCGGCTCGCTGTCGCCCTTGAGGTCGACGAACGCAGCCAACTGCTGCTGCAGGATGGTGGCGGCACGACGGATCGCTTCTTCAGGATCCAGTGTTCCGTTGGTTTCCAGATCGATGACCAGCTTGTCCAGGTTCGTACGCTGCTCGACGCGAGCGTTCTCGACCACATAAGCAACACGGCGAACCGGGCTGAACGTAGCGTCGAGCTGAAGACGGCCGATGCTCCGGCTTTCGTCCTCATCGCTCTGACGAGCGTCAGCCGGCTCGTAGCCACGGCCGCGAGCGACCTTCAGCTTCATGTTGATCGAACCATTGGCCGCCAGGTTGGCGATCAGGTGATCGCCATTGACGATTTCGACATCGTGATCCAGCTGGATATCGGCAGCGGTAACAGCGCCCGCGCCCTTCTTCACCAGGCTCAAGGTCACTTCATCACGGCCGTGCAGCTTGATGGCGATACCTTTGAGGTTCAGCAGGATTTCGATGACATCTTCCTGCACGCCCTCGATAGCGCTGTACTCGTGGAGCACACCGTCGATCTCAGCCTCGACTACGGCGCAGCCCGGCATGGAGGACAACAGAATACGACGCAGCGCGTTGCCCAGGGTATGGCCGAAACCACGCTCGAGGGGCTCGAGCGTGATCTTGGCGCGGGTCGGACTGACCACCTGCACATCGATATGGCGGGGGGTCAGGAACTCATTTACCGAAATCTGCATGGATACACCTATTTTCTAGCCCTTACTTGGAGTAGAGCTCGACAATCAGGTTTTCGTTGATGTCGGCGGACAGATCACTGCGAGCCGGAACACTCTTGAAAACGCCGGATTTCTTGTCGGCATCTACTTCGACCCACTCAACGCGACCGCGCTGTGCACACAGTTCGAGGGCCTGGGCGATACGCAGCTGATTACGGCACTTCTCACGCACGGCCACGACATCACCCGCCTTCACCTGGAAGGACGGCACGTTAACGGTCTTGCCGTTGACGCTGATGGCCTTGTGGGAAACCAACTGGCGCGATTCGGCACGCGTAGAGCCGAAGCCCATGCGGTAAACCACGTTATCCAGACGGCATTCAAGCAGCTGCAGCAGGTTCTCGCCGGTAGCGCCCTTGCGGCTGGCCGCTTCTTTGTAATAGCCGCTGAACTGACGCTCGAGCACGCCATAGATACGGCGGACTTTTTGCTTTTCACGCAGCTGGGTACCGTAGTCAGACAAACGACCACGGCGCTGACCATGAACACCCGGTGGGGTTTCGATGTTGCACTTCGATTCGAGCGCGCGTACACCACTCTTCAAGAAGAGATCGGTGCCTTCACGACGAGACAGTTTGCACTTGGGACCAATATAACGAGCCATTTCTCACTGTCTCCTGATTACACGCGACGCTTCTTCGGCGGACGGCACCCGTTGTGCGGGATAGGCGTCACGTCGGTGATGCTGGCGATTTTATAACCACAGCCGTTCAACGCACGGACTGCAGACTCACGACCCGGGCCTGGACCCTTGACGTTGACATCAAGGTTCTTCAGACCGTACTCCAGAGCCGCCTGCCCGGCGCGCTCGGCAGCCACCTGGGCAGCGAACGGGGTGCTCTTGCGCGAACCGCGGAATCCGGAACCGCCCGAGGTAGCCCAGGACAATGCGTTGCCCTGACGGTCGGTGATAGTGATGATGGTGTTGTTGAAAGACGCGTGGATATGGGCGATGCCATCAACCACCGTCTTTTTGACTTTCTTACGAGGACGAGCAGCAGGTTTTGCCATGATTAGATTCCTGTCGATGCGCTAACGCGATTACTTGCGGATCGGCTTACGCGGACCCTTGCGGGTGCGAGCGTTGGTCTTGGTGCGCTGACCGCGAACCGGCAGACCACGACGATGACGCAGGCCGCGGTAGCAACCCAGGTCCATCAAGCGCTTGATCTTCATGTTGACTTCGCGACGCAGGTCACCCTCAACGATGAACTTGGCCACTTCGCCGCGAAGCAGTTCGACCTGCTCGTCGGAAAGATCCTTGATTTTAGCTGCCGGATTGACACCGGTAGCAGCGCAGATGGTCTGCGCACGGGTGCGACCGACACCATAGATGTAGGTCAGCGAGATAACAGTGTGCTTGTTATCCGGAATGTTTACGCCTGCAATACGGGCCATTCAGTGAAACTCCAATTGACAGCTACCCAACGCCCCGGAAGCCAAGAAAAGGGCGCGAGATACTAACGCTGTAATAACAAATAATCAACCCGGCAGCGCACTAGCTGCCGGGCTCGAGCCTTAGCTCACAATCAGCCTTGGCGCTGTTTGTGACGCGGTTCTGCGCTGCAGATCACCCGAACGACGCCTTCGCGACGGACGATCTTGCAGTTGCGGCACAGCTTTTTGACCGATGCACGAACTTTCATGACCAACTCCTGGAACCTTACGGGCCGCCGATCAGCGGAGCATTCCGCTGCCATAGCCCTTCAGGTTGGCTTTCTTCATCAGGGAATCGTACTGATGCGACATGAGGTGCGACTGGACTTGCGACATGAAGTCCATCACTACCACCACCACGATCAGCAGCGAGGTCCCGCCAAGGTAGAACGGAACGTTTGCTGCCACCACAAGGAACTGCGGCAACAGGCACACGGCCGTCATGTACAGGGCGCCGAACATGGTCAGGCGAGTCAGCACACCATCGATATAGCGTGCCGACTGCTCGCCAGGACGAATCCCCGGGATAAACGCGCCGGACTTCTTCAGGTTTTCCGCGACGTCCTTCGGATTGAACATCAGAGCCGTGTAGAAGAAGCAGAAGAAGACGATGCCGGCGCTGAACAACAGAATGTTCAACGGCTGACCAGGAGCGATAGCCTGCGAGATGTCCGCCAGCCAACCCATGTTTTCCGACTGCCCGAACCACTGGCCGAGCGAGGCCGGGAACAACAGGATGCTGCTGGCGAAGATCGCCGGGATCACGCCCGCCATATTCACCTTCAGCGGCAGATGGCTGGTCTGAGCAGCAAAGACCTTGCGGCCCTGCTGACGCTTGGCGTAGTGCACGGCGATACGCCGCTGACCACGCTCGATGAACACCACGAAGCCGATGATGGCGACCGCGAGCAGGCCCACCGCCAGCAGCGCAATGATGTTGACATCACCCTGACGCGCGGACTCGAACGACTGACCCAGCGCGCGGGGAATCCCCGCCACGATGCCGGCGAAAATCAACATGGAGATGCCGTTACCGACACCCCGCTCGGTGATCTGCTCGCCCAGCCACATCATGAACATCGCACCCGCGACGAAGGTGGTCACCGCGACGAAGTAGAAACCGAAGTCCGTACTGAACGCGACGCCCTGACCCGCGAGACCGACCGACATGCCGATCGCCTGCACCAGCGCGAGGAGCAAAGCTCCGTAACGCGTGTACTGGCTGATCTTACGGCGCCCGGCCTCACCCTCCTTCTTCAACTGCTCCAGCTGCGGACTCACCGCCGTCATCAGCTGCATGATGATCGATGCCGAAATGTACGGCATGATCCCCAGCGCGAAGATGCTCATGCGCTCGAGCGCGCCACCGGAAAACATGTTGAACAGGCTAAGGATGGTCCCTTCGTTCTGACGGAACAGCTCGGCCAACCTGTCGGGATTGATACCCGGCACCGGGATGTGTGCGCCCACGCGATAGACGATGATCGCCATCAGCAGAAAACGCAGTCGAGCCCACAGTTCAGACAGCCCGCCATTATTCAGCGCGGAGAGAGCACCTTGCTTAGCCATTTATTCCTCGAACTTGCCGCCAGCTGCTTCGATAGCCGCACGCGCACCCTTGGTGGCGGCGATCCCCTTGAGGGTTACCGCACGACCAACCTCGCCGGACAGCATGACTTTCACCCGCTGCACGTTCTGGTTGATGACGTTGGCATCCTTGAGGCTCTGCACGGAAACGATATCGCCTTCCACCTTGGCCAGTTCGGACGTGCGCACTTCTGCGCGATCCATGGCCTTCAGCGAAACGAAACCGAATTTCGGCAGACGACGGTGCAACGGCTGCTGGCCGCCTTCGAAACCGGGAGCGATCTTACCGCCGGAGCGGGAAGTCTGACCCTTGTGACCACGGCCACCGGTCTTGCCCAGACCGCTACCGATACCACGACCCGGACGCAGCTTTTCGCGACGGGCACCTGGCGCAGAACGCAGATCGTTCAGTTGCATGGCTTAGCCCTCCACACGGAGCATGTAATAAGCCTTGTTGATCATGCCGCGATTCTCAGGAGTGTCCTGAACTTCGACGGTGTGACCAATACGACGCAGGCCGAGACCCTTGACGCACAGCTTGTGATTGGGAATACGACCGCTGACGCTTTTGATCAGCGTGACCTTGACGGTGTTAGCCATGATCAAGAAATCTCCTCAACGCTCTTGCCGCGCTTTGCAGCGATCGACTCCGGCGATTGCATGGCCTTCAATCCCTTGAAAGTGGCGTGAACCACGTTCACCGGATTGGTCGAGCCGTAGCACTTAGCCAGGACGTTCTGCACACCAGCCACTTCCAGGATGGCGCGCATTGCGCCACCGGCGATGACACCGGTACCGTCGGAAGCAGGTTGCATGTACACCTTAGAGGCGCCATGCGCAGCCTTAGTGGCGTACTGCAAGGTGGTGCCGTTCAGATCGACTTGGATCATGTTGCGGCGAGCCGCCTCCATGGCCTTCTGAATAGCAGCCGGGACTTCGCGGGACTTGCCACGCCCGAAACCGACGCGGCCCTTGCCGTCACCCACCACGGTCAACGCGGTGAAGGTGAAGATACGACCACCCTTTACTGTTTTGGCGACGCGGTTAACTTGAACCAGCTTCTCAATGTAGCCTTCGTCGCGCTTTTGCTCGTTATATGCCATAACTTAGAACTCCAGCCCGCCTTCACGAGCAGCATCAGCCAGTGCCTTGACACGACCGTGGTACTTGAAGCCAGAACGGTCGAACGCCACCTGGGTGACACCTGCGGCCTTAGCGCGCTCAGCGACCAGCTGACCAACTTTCTTGGCAGCGTCGACGTTGCCAGTGGCCCCGCCGCGCAGTTCTTTGTCCAGAGTCGAGGCACTGGCCAGGACCTTGCCGCCGTCGGCCGAAAGGACCTGGGCGTAGATGTGCTGGGAAGAGCGGTACACACAAAGGCGTACGGTTTCCAGCTCGCGCATCTTCAGGCGTGCCTTGCGAGCGCGACGCAGACGAGTAACTTTCTTTACGCTCATTTGCTATGCCCTACTTCTTCTTAGCTTCTTTACGACGGACCACTTCGTCCGAGTAACGCACGCCTTTGCCCTTGTAAGGCTCCGGACGGCGGAAATCACGGATTTCAGCAGCCACCTGACCGACCAGTTGCTTATCGACACCCTTGATCAGGATATCGGTCTGGCTGGGGGTCTCAGCGGTAACGCCTTGCGGCAGTTCATATTCCACCGGATGCGAGAAGCCGAGAGCCAGGGACAGCACTTGACCTTTGGCTTGCGCCTTGTAACCAACACCAACCAGCTGGAGCTTACGCTCGAAGCCCTGGCTAACGCCGATCACCATGTTGTTAACCAGCGCACGGGTGGTACCGGCCATGGCACGGTTCTGCTGATCACCATTACGTGCAGCAAAACGGAGCTCACCAGCCTCGTGAATGACCTCCACGGACGAGTGCACATACAGTTCGAGGGAGCCCTTGGCACCCTTCACCGAAAGCCGCTGACCAGACATGTTGAATTCAACACCGGCGGGCAGCTTGACGGGGTTCTTAGCAACGCGAGACATGCTTATCCCCCCTTAGAACACTGTGCAGAGCACTTCGCCGCCAACGCCAGCAGCGCGAGCAGCCCGATCAGTCATCACACCTTTGTTGGTGGATACGATCGAAACACCCAGACCGCCGCGAACCTTCGGCAACTGATCAACGGATTTGTACTGGCGAAGGCCAGGACGGCTTACGCGCTTGAGCTCCTCGATGACCGGACGGCCTTCGAAGTACTTAAGCTCGATGGACAGCTGCGGCTTGGCGTCGCTGCTGACGTTGTATCCTGCGATATAGCCTTCACCTTGAAGAACGTTGGCTACAGCCACCTTCAGAGTGGAAGACGGCATGCTTACGACGGACTTTTCGGCCATCTGGGCATTACGGATACGAGTTAGCATGTCCGCTAACGGGTCCTGCATACTCATGGGCTCTTGGCTCCTAATACTAAAAAATAAGCCCGCAAGGGCTCGTGTCGCCGACAAGAACAGACAACGCCAAAAGGCGTGACTCGGGCGAGCCGGACATTCTAAAGATAGTCCAGAAACGAATCAAGCCCCATAAGGGGCTTGATTGAAAACAGCGCGCCCGGCACAAACGCCGGGCCGCTATTTTACCAGCTGGCCTTGACCAGACCCGGAACGTCACCACGCATAGCGGCCTGCCGCAGCATGTTACGCGCAAGTCCAAACTTGCGATAAACACCATGCGGGCGACCGGTCAGACGGCAGCGGTTGCGCAGGCGTGATGCACTTGCATCACGCGGCTGCTTCTGCAGCGCCACCTGGGCTTCCCAACGCGCTTCCGGAGTCGACTCCGGACTGGCGATGATTGCCTTGAGCGCGGCACGCTTCTGGGCGTACTTGGCAACCGTCTGCTGACGCTTCAGCTCGCGGTTCTTCATGCTCTGCTTAGCCATGTGCCTACTCCAATCAGTTACGGAACGGGAAGTTAAAGGCACGCAGCAATGCGCGACCTTCTTCGTCCGTCCGGGCAGTGGTGGTCAGCGTAATATCCAGACCACGCAGGGCATCGATCTTGTCGTAATCGATTTCCGGGAAGATGATCTGCTCCTTCACGCCCATGCTGTAGTTGCCACGGCCGTCGAACGACTTGGCATTCAGGCCGCGGAAGTCGCGAACCCGAGGCAGGGAGATGGACAGCAGACGATCCAGGAATTCATACATACGATCGCTGCGCAGGGTCACCTTGACACCGATCGGCCAACCTTCGCGGACCTTGAAGCCGGCGATGGATTTGCGAGCGTGGGTCACGACGACCTTCTGGCCGGTGATCTTTTCCAGGTCGGCAACTGCGTTGTCGATGATCTTCTTATCACCGATCGCTTCGCCGATACCCATGTTAAGGGTGATCTTGGTGATGCGCGGAACTTCCATCACGTTGCCAAGCTGAAGCTCTTCTTTCAGCTTGGGAGCGATTTGCTTCCGATAAACTTCTTTTAGTCGTGCCATGGTTATCTACCTAGCAGTCTCAAGCTTCAACCGGCTTTTGGGTCGACTTGAAGACACGAATTTTCTTGCCGTCTTCGACTTTAAAACCAACGCGATCAGCCTTGTTGGTTTCGCCATTGAAGATAGCGACGTTAGAGGCGTGCAGAGGCGCCTCTTTTTCGACGATCCCGCCCTGAACGCCCGACATCGGGTTCGGCTTGGTATGACGCTTGACCAGGTTGATACCACCGACGACCAGACGGTCGTCAGCGAGAACCCGAAGCACCTTACCGCGCTTACCCTTGTCTTTGCCGGCGATGACGATGATCTCGTCGTTGCGACGAATCTTTTGCATGCGGCTTCACCTTACAGCACTTCAGGCGCGAGCGAGACGATCTTCATGAACTTCTCGGAACGAAGTTCACGCGTCACTGGCCCGAAAATACGGGTGCCAATAGGCTCCTGCTTGTTGTTCAACAGAACAGCAGCGTTGCCATCGAAGCGAATGATGGAGCCGTCTGGACGACGAACACCGTGACGGGTACGGACTACAACGGCAGTCATTACCTGGCCTTTCTTGACCTTGCCACGAGGAATCGCTTCCTTGACGGTGACCTTGATGATGTCGCCGATGCCGGCGTAACGGCGGTGCGAACCGCCGAGGACCTTGATACACATGACGCGACGAGCGCCACTGTTATCCGCCACATCGAGCATTGATTGAGTCTGAATCATATAATTTCTCCGACCCCTAGCCCTTAGACTTCGACGGCACGTTCAACGACATCAACCAGCATCCAGCACTTGGTCTTCGCCAGCGGACGAGTCTCGCGGATAGTGACCTTGTCGCCAATACGGCACTGGTTGGTTTCGTCGTGGGCGTGCAGTTTGGTCGAACGCTTCACGTATTTACCGTAGATCGGGTGCTTGACACGACGCTCGATCAGAACGGTGATGCTTTTGTCCATCTTGTCGCTGACGACGCGGCCGGTCAGCGTGCGGACAGTTTTTTCAACTTCAGCCATGATCACTTACCTGCCTGCTGGTTGAGCACAGTCTTGACACGAGCAATGTCGCGCTTGACTTGCGAGAGCAGGTGAGACTGCCCCAACTGGCCAGTTGCCTTCTGCATACGCAGATTGAACTGGTCGCGCAGCAGCTCGAGCAGTTGCTCGTTCAGCTGCTGAGCGGATTTTTCACGAAGCTCATTCGCTTTCATCACATCACCGTCCGCTTAACAAAGGAGGTGGCGAGCGGCAGCTTTGCAGCAGCCAGGGCGAATGCCTCACGCGCCAGCTCTTCGGAAACACCCTCGATCTCGTAGAGCACCTTGCCCGGTTGAATCTGGGCCACCCAGTACTCGACGTTACCCTTACCTTTACCCATCCGCACTTCAAGCGGCTTCTTGGTAACGGGCTTGTCGGGGAACACGCGGATCCAGATCTTGCCGCCACGCTTCACATGACGGGTCAACGCACGACGTGCGGACTCGATCTGGCGCGCGGTGAGACGACCACGAGCGACAGACTTCAGAGCGAACTCGCCGAAGCTGACTTTGCTACCGCGCTGAGCCAGGCCACGGTTGTGACCGGTCATCTGCTTGCGGAATTTTGTACGCTTTGGTTGCAACATTTGGCGTACTCCTTACTTGGCAGCTTTTTTACGAGGCGCAGGCGCTTGTGGCTTCAGTTCTTCATGGCGACCACCAATTACTTCGCCTTTGAAGATCCAAACCTTGACGCCAATCACACCGTAGGTGGTGTGTGCTTCGTAGGTGTTGTAGTCGATATCGGCACGCAGGGTGTGCAGCGGCACACGGCCTTCCCGATACCATTCCGTACGGGCGATTTCAGCCCCACCCAGACGACCGCTCACCTGGATCTTGATGCCCTTGGCACCAATACGGATCGCGTTCTGTACGGCGCGCTTCATGGCGCGACGGAACATCACGCGACGCTCCAGCTGCTGAGCGACGTTCTGTGCTACCAGCATTGCATCGAGTTCCGGCTTGCGGATTTCTTCGATGTTGATGTGCACAGGCACACCCATTTTCTTGGTCAGGTCCTGACGCAGCTTCTCGACATCCTCACCCTTCTTGCCGATCACAATGCCGGGACGAGCGGTGTGGATGGTGATGCGTGCTGTCTGAGCCGGACGATGGATATCGATACGGCTTACGGACGCGCTTTTTAATTTGTCTTGGAGGTACTCACGAACGTTCAGATCTGCAAGCAGATAATCGGCGTACGTACGACCGTCTGCGTACCAGACGGAAGTGTGCTCCTTGACGATTCCCAGGCGAATGCCAGTGGGATGTACTTTCTGACCCATCTGATCGACTCCGTTACTTGTCCGCAACCTTGACAGTGATATGGCAAGACCGCTTGACGATGCGATCAGCGCGGCCTTTGGCACGCGGCATGATGCGCTTAAGCGAACGCCCTTCGTTGACGAAGACCGTGGAAACCTTCAGGTCGTCCACGTCAGCGCCTTCGTTGTGCTCGGCGTTGGCAACGGCCGACTCCAGCACTTTCTTCATGATCTCGGCGGCTTTCTTACTGCTGAAAGCCAGCAGGTTGAGCGCTTCGCCCACCTTCTTCCCGCGGATCTGGTCGGCGACCAGGCGGGCTTTCTGGGCGGAGATGCGAGCGCCCGACAACTTAGCGGCTACTTCCATCTTTCCTTACCCCTTAGCGCTTGCCTTTCTTGTCCGCTACGTGCCCGCGATAGGTGCGGGTACCAGCGAACTCGCCGAGTTTGTGACCGACCATGTCTTCGCTCACGAGAACGGGAACATGTTGACGGCCGTTATGCACAGCGATGGTCAGACCGACCATTTGCGGCAGAATCATCGAACGACGCGACCAGGTTTTAACCGGTTTGCGATCGTTCTTTTCCGCCGCCACTTCGACCTTCTTCAATAGGTGAAGATCGATAAAAGGACCTTTTTTCAGAGAACGCGGCACTGTCGTATCCCTCTAGTTACTTGCGACGACGGACGATCATGTTATCGGTGCGCTTGTTAGAGCGAGTCTTCGCGCCCTTGGTTGGGAAGCCCCATGGCGACACCGGATGACGACCACCGGAGGTACGACCCTCACCACCACCGTGGGGGTGATCGACCGGGTTCATTGCTACACCGCGAACGGTCGGACGGACACCGCGCCAGCGCTTGGCACCTGCTTTACCCAGCGAACGCAGGCTGTGCTCGGAGTTCGAGACTTCGCCCAGGGTCGCACGGCATTCAGCCAGCACTTTGCGCATTTCGCCGGAGCGAAGACGCAGCGTCACATAAGCACCTTCACGCGCAACCAACTGAGCCGAAGCGCCAGCGGAGCGAGCAATTTGGGCGCCCTTGCCCGGCTTCAGTTCAACACCGTGAACGGTGGAACCCAGCGGGATGTTGCGCAGCGGCAGACTGTTACCAGCCTTGATCGGCGCGTTGACGCCGGAGAGCAGCTGATCACCAGCGCTCACGCCTTTCGGCGCGATGATGTAGCGGCGCTCACCGTCCGCGTACTTCAGCAGCGCAATGTGCGCAGTACGGTTCGGATCGTATTCGACGCGCTCAACAACGGCTGGAATGCCATCTTTGTTGCGACGAAAATCGACCAGACGGTAATGTTGCTTGTGACCACCACCGATATGACGAGTGGTGATACGACCGTTGTTGTTACGACCGCCAGACTTCGACTTCTTCTCGAGCAGCGGAGCATAAGGAGCGCCTTTGTGCAGCTCCTGACCGACCACCTTGACCACAAAACGGCGGCCCGCGGAAGTCGGTTTGCATTTAACGATTGCCATGATGCACCCCATCCTTACTCAGCGTTGCCGGAGAAATCGAGATCCTGGCCCGGCTGAAGTGCGATGTACGCCTTCTTCCAGTCGTTACGCTTGCCCAGACCGCGAGCGGTGCGCTTGGTCTTGCCCTGAACATTCAGGGTGCTGACTTTGGCGACCTTCACGTTGAACAGGCTTTCGACGGCCTTCTTGATTTCCAGCTTGGTTGCATCAGTCGCAACCTTGAAAACGAACTGGCTCTTGCTGTCGGCCAGCATGGTTGCCTTCTCGGAGACGTGCGGACCAAGCAGGACTTTGAATACGCGTTCCTGGTTCATCCCAGCAGCTCCTCGAATTTCTTCACAGCCGACACGGTGATCAACACCTTGTCATAGGCGATCAGGCTGACAGGATCCGAACCCTGCACATCGCGTACATCGACGTGCGGCAGGTTGCGAGCTGCCAGATACAGGTTCTGGTCGACGGCGTCGGAAACGATCAGTACGTCGTTCAGACCCATGCCGGTCAGCTTATTGGCCAGCAGCTTGGTCTTCGGACTGTCGACAGCGAAGTCTTCAACGACGACCAGACGCTCGGAGCGAACCAGCTCGGAGAGGATGGAGCGCAGGGCTGCGCGATACATCTTCTTGTTGAGCTTCTGCTCATGGTTCTGCGGGCGAGCGGCAAACGTCACGCCACCGCCACGCCAGATCGGACCACGCGAGGTACCGGCACGCGCACGTCCGGTGCCCTTCTGACGCCAGGGGCGCTTACCACCACCGGATACATCGGAACGGGTCTTCTGCTGCTTGCTACCCTGACGACCGCCAGCCATATAGGCGACGACTGCCTGGTGCACCAGCGTCTCGTTGAACTCACCACCAAAGGTTTGCTCGGAGACTTCGATGGCTTGTGCGCCATTAACATTCAATTGCATGTGAACTCCCCCTTACCCGCGAGCCTTGGCAGCCGGACGCACGACGACGTCACCGCCTGTGGCACCGGGCACTGCACCCTTGACCAGCAGCAGATTACGTTCGGCATCGACACGCACGATTTCCAGGGACTGCACGGTAACGCGCTCGGCGCCCATGTGCCCGGACATCTTCTTGCCCTTGAAAACACGGCCTGGAGTCTGGCATTGGCCAATCGAACCCGGGACGCGGTGGGATACGGAGTTACCGTGGGTATTGTCCTGACCACGGAAATTCCAGCGCTTGATGGTACCGGCGAAGCCTTTACCCTTGGACTGACCGGTGACATCCACCATCTGTCCTGCCTGGAAGATTTCAGCGTTGATCTGGTCACCAGCCTGGAACTCCTCGCCATCGAGGCGGAATTCCCAGACGCCACGACCGGCAGCCACGTTCGCCTTGGCGAAATGACCGGCCTGAGCCTTGGTGACACGGGACGCACGACGCTCACCGACCGTAACCTGCACGGCACGGTAGCCATCGCTTTCTTCATTCTTGAATTGAGTGACGCGATTCGGCTCGATCTCAATGACCGTAACCGGAATGGAGACACCATCTTCGGTGAAAACGCGGGTCATGCCGCATTTACGACCGACTACACCAATAGTCATGTTGTAACCTCTTGAGTGTACGGGGCTTTCACCCGCTATGGCCGCCCATTTCAGAGCGTTACACGACTAAAACTCGAGGTTTTAGCCGAGGCTGATCTGCACTTCCACGCCAGCCGCAAGATCAAGCTTCATCAGCGCATCGACTGTCTTGTCGGTCGGCTGGACGATATCCAGCACGCGCTTATGAGTACGGATCTCATACTGGTCGCGCGCATCCTTGTTGACATGCGGAGAAACCAGAACAGTGAACCGCTCTTTGCGGGTTGGCAGTGGAATCGGACCACGCACCTGAGCACCAGTACGTTTCGCGGTTTCCACGATTTCCTGGGTTGATTGATCGATCAGGCGATGGTCAAAAGCCTTCAACCGAATACGGATTTGTTGGTTTTGCATTTTGACCTCAGACTCCAATTAGCCATCCCTACCAAACGCAATACGCCCGGTAAAAGGAGGCGCAATTGTACGGATGCGTCCAGGGGGTGTCAATAAATGATCAACAATAGAAAAAGGGCCCCGAAGGGCCCTTTCCGACATCGAACAGATTATTCGACGATCTTGGCAACCACGCCGGCACCAACGGTACGGCCGCCTTCGCGAATTGCGAAGCGCAGGCCGTCTTCCATGGCGATCGGCTTGATCAGGGTGACAACCATTTTCACGTTGTCGCCCGGCATCACCATCTCAACGCCTTCCGGCAACTCGCACGAACCGGTCACGTCAGTGGTCCGGAAGTAGAACTGCGGACGGTAGCCCTTGAAGAACGGGGTATGACGACCACCCTCTTCCTTGGACAGCACGTACACTTCAGCTTCGAACTTGGTGTGCGGCTTGATGGTACCCGGCTTGGCCAGAACCTGACCACGCTCGACATCATCACGCTTGGTGCCACGCAGCAGCACGCCACAGTTCTCGCCTGCACGACCTTCGTCGAGCAGCTTGCGGAACATCTCGACACCGGTACAGGTGGTCTTGGTGGTAGGACGCAGACCAACGATCTCGATTTCTTCCTGAACCTTGACGATGCCGCGCTCGACACGACCGGTCACAACGGTACCGCGACCGGAGATCGAGAACACGTCTTCGATCGGCATCAGGAACGGCTTGTCGATGGCACGAACCGGCTCAGGGATATAGGTATCCAGAGTCTCGACCAGCTTCTTGACGGCAGTGGTACCCATCTCGTTGTCGTCTTCGCCGTTCAGGGCCATCAGCGCGGAGCCGATGATGATCGGCGTGTCGTCGCCCGGGAAATCATAGGTCGACAGCAGGTCGCGAACTTCCATCTCGACCAGTTCCAGCAGCTCAGCGTCGTCCACCATGTCGGCCTTGTTCAGGAACACGACGATGTACGGAACGCCGACCTGGCGGGACAGCAGGATGTGCTCGCGGGTCTGCGGCATCGGGCCGTCAGCAGCCGAGCAAACCAGGATCGCACCGTCCATCTGGGCAGCACCGGTGATCATGTTCTTCACATAGTCAGCGTGGCCGGGGCAGTCAACGTGCGCGTAGTGACGGACGTTGGAGTCGTACTCTACGTGGGCAGTGTTGATGGTGATACCACGAGCCTTCTCTTCCGGTGCGCTATCGATCTTGTCGAAGTCGACACGAGCAGAGCCGAATACCTCGGAGCAGACACGGGTCAGAGCAGCGGTCAGAGTGGTCTTGCCATGGTCAACGTGACCAATGGTGCCGACGTTGACGTGCGGTTTGTTACGTTCGAATTTTTCTTTAGCCACGACAGTAAACCTCTTACTTAAAGGGCTGAATCAACCTTGTTTTTTGACGATAGCTTCGACGATGTTCGCCGGCGCCTCGGAGTATTTCGAGAATTCCATCGAGTAGCTCGCGCGACCCTGAGACATGGAACGGACGTCGGTTGCGTAACCGAACATCTCGCCCAGCGGAACCTCGGCACGAATGACCTTGCCGGACACCGTGTCTTCCATGCCCTGGATCAGACCACGACGACGATTCAGGTCACCCATCACGTCACCCATGTAGTCCTCAGGCGTTACCACCTCGACTTTCATGATCGGCTCAAGCACTACCGCGCCACCCTTTTGGGACAGCTGCTTGGTCGCCATGGATGCTGCCACCTTGAACGCCATCTCGTTGGAGTCGACATCGTGGTAGGAGCCATCGAACACGGTGGCTTTCAGGCCGATCAGCGGATAGCCGGCGACAACGCCGTTCTTCATCTGCTCCTCGATACCCTTTTGGATCGCCGGGATGTATTCCTTCGGGATCACACCACCCACGACCTCGTTGACGAACTGCAGACCTTCCTGCCCTTCGTCCGCCGGCGCAAAGCGCACCCAGCAGTGACCGAACTGGCCGCGACCGCCCGACTGGCGGACGAACTTGCCTTCGATCTCGCAGGACTTGGTGATCTTCTCGCGGTACGAAACCTGCGGTTTGCCGATATTCGCCTCGACATTGAATTCGCGACGCATGCGGTCGACGAGGATGTCCAAGTGCAGCTCGCCCATGCCTGAGATGATGGTCTGGCCAGTTTCTTCGTCGGTCTTGACGCGGAACGACGGGTCTTCCTGGGCCAGCTTGCCCAGCGCGATACCCATCTTTTCCTGGTCGTCCTTGGTCTTCGGCTCGACAGCGACGGAAATCACCGGCTCCGGGAAGTCCATACGCACGAGGATGATCGGCTTGTCCAGCGCACACAGGGTGTCACCCGTGGTTACGTCCTTCATGCCGATCAGAGCGGCGATGTCGCCTGCGCGGACTTCCTTGATCTCTTCGCGACTGTTCGCATGCATCTGCACCATACGGCCGACGCGCTCTTTCTTGCCTTTGACCGAGTTCAACACGCCGTCGCCGGAGTTCAACACACCGGAATAGACACGAGCGAAGGTCAGGGTACCAACGAAGGGGTCGGTAGCGATCTTGAACGCCAGGGCCGAGAACGGCTCGTTGTCGTCTGCGTGGCGCTCCATCTCGACGGTTTCGTCGTCGATATCGGTGCCCTTGATCGCCGGAATGTCGACCGGAGCCGGCAGGTAGTCGATGACGGCATCCAGAACCAGGGGCACACCCTTGTTCTTGAAGGACGAACCGCAGACAGCCAGCACGATTTCGCCGGCGATGGTGCGCTGACGCAGGGCGGACTTAATCTCCTCGGTAGTGAGCTCTTCACCCTCGAGGTACTTGTTCATCAGCTCTTCGGTCGCTTCGGCTGCCGCCTCGACCATGTTGCTGCGCCACTCTTCGGCAAGATCCTGAAGCTCGGCCGGGATCTCTTCCTCGCGGAAGGTCATGCCCTTGTCGTCATCGTTCCAGTAGATGGCCTTCATCTTGATCAGATCGATCTGGCCCTGGAAGTTGTCTTCCGCGCCGATAGCCAACTGGATCGGCACCGGCGTATGACCCAGGCGCTGCTTGATCTGTGCAACCACGCGCAGAAAGTTCGCGCCAGCGCGGTCCATCTTGTTGACATAGACCAGACGCGGAACGCCGTACTTGTTGGCCTGACGCCATACGGTTTCGGACTGCGGCTCAACGCCGGACGTGCCGCAGAACACGACGACAGCGCCGTCGAGCACGCGCAGCGAACGCTCCACTTCGATGGTGAAGTCAACGTGGCCGGGGGTGTCGATGATGTTGAAGCGATGCTTGTCGAACTGCTTCTCGGAGCCGGCCCAGAAGGCCGTGGTCGCAGCGGAGGTGATGGTGATACCACGCTCCTGCTCCTGAACCATCCAGTCCATGGTCGCGGCGCCGTCATGCACCTCGCCCATTTTGTGGTTTACGCCGGTGTAAAACAGGACGCGCTCGGTGGTGGTGGTTTTACCCGCATCCACGTGAGCGACGATACCGATGTTACGGTAGCGGTTAATCGGGGTAGTACGAGCCATAAAGCCCTCGCAAGTTGTTGACGCTGAAAATTAGAAGCGGTAGTGCGAGAAGGCCTTGTTGGCTTCAGCCATACGGTGCACGTCTTCACGCTTCTTCACAGCAGCGCCTTTACCTTCAAATGCGTCCGCCAGCTCACCCGCTAGACGCAGAGCCATGGACTTCTCGCCACGCTTGCGCGCAGCGTCGACCAGCCAGCGCATGGCCAGAGCGTTACGACGGGAAGGACGAACCTCGACCGGAACCTGGTAAGTCGCACCACCTACGCGGCGGGACTTCACTTCGACCAGCGGAGCGATGGCGTCGAGTGCTTTTTCGAAGATTTCCAGGGGATCGGTGTTCTTGCGCTCTTTCACCTTTTCCAGCGCACCATAAACGATACGCTCGGCAACGGCTTTCTTGCCGCTTTCCATCACGTGGTTCATGAACTTGGCCAGGATCAGACTTCCGTATTTCGGATCGTCAAGGATCTCGCGCTTGGCTGCTACACGACGTCTTGGCATTGATAAGCCCTCAAACGGTCTTCAGGTTAGCTCGGAACTATAACGACGAGGTTACGCCCGACCTTACTCTTATCGACTCAAATAAATAGAAATGCTGCTTACTTCGGACGCTTGGCGCCGTACTTGGAGCGACCCTGCTTACGGTCCTTGACACCGGAGGTATCCAGCGAACCGCGCACGGTGTGATAACGCACACCCGGAAGGTCTTTTACACGACCGCCACGGATCAGCACGACACTGTGCTCCTGCAGGTTGTGACCTTCACCACCGATATAGGAAGCGACTTCGAACCCGTTGGTCAGGCGAACACGGCATACCTTACGCAGTGCAGAGTTCGGTTTCTTTGGCGTGGTGGTGTACACGCGGGTGCACACGCCACGACGTTGCGGGCAGTTCTGCAGCGCAGGGACGTCGCTTTTCTCGACGACGCGCTTGCGCGGCTGGCGTACCAGCTGGTTGATCGTTGCCATCTACTAGCTCCACTGTTGTCTTTCGACACAAACGAAAATGGCAGGGCGCAGGGCCCCGCCAAATTAGGGGTACAAGAGTCTAAAGAGCTTCTTGCACACCGTCAAGGCGCGCCCCGATCTGCACCGGGGCGACGCACCATCAATTACCGCTGGAATTGAGCGCTTCGGTCAGTGCTGCTTCGACCTCATCGGCGCTCACGCGAACCGGCTTCTCGGCATCACGCTTGCGCTTGCGCTCGCTGTGATACTGCAGGCCGGTACCGGCAGGAATCAGGCGACCGACCACGACGTTTTCCTTCAGGCCACGCAGGTAATCGCGCTTGCCGGTCACCGCTGCTTCGGTAAGAACGCGCGTGGTTTCCTGGAAAGATGCGGCCGAAATGAACGACTCGGTCGACAGCGACGCCTTGGTGATACCCAGCAGCACGCGCACATATTTGGAACTGAACTTGTCGTCCCCGGAGAGGCGCTCGTTCTCTTCCAGCACCTGGGTGAGCTCCATCTGGTCGCCCTTGATGAAGCTGGAATCACCCGACTCGGCCACCTCGACCTTGCGCAGCATCTGCCGCAGGATGGTCTCGATGTGCTTGTCGTTGATCTTCACGCCCTGCAGGCGATACACGTCCTGGATCTCGTTGACGATGTACTTGGCCAGCGCGCTGACACCCAGCAGACGCAGGATATCGTGCGGGTTGCTCGGACCGTCGGAAATGACCTCGCCCTTGTTCACCTGTTCGCCTTCGAAGACGTTCAGATGGCGCCACTTCGGAATCAGCTCCTCGTACGGATCGGTTCCGTCGGTCGGCGTGATTACCAGGCGGCGTTTGCCCTTGGTTTCCTTGCCGAAGGAAATCGTACCGCTGATCTCCGCCAGGATGGACGGCTCCTTCGGACGACGGGCTTCGAACAGGTCGGCAACGCGCGGCAGACCACCGGTGATGTCGCGAGTCTTGGAGGTTTCCTGCGGGATACGTGCGATGACGTCACCCACATTGATTTCTGCACCGTCCGCCACACCGACGAGGGCGTTCGCCGGCAGGAAGTACTGGGCCGGTACGTCGGTACCCGGCAGCAACAGTTCCTTGCCATTGGCGTCGACCATCTTGATCGCCGGACGAATGTCCTTGCCGGACGCCGGGCGATCCTTCGGATCCATCACCTCGATGTTGGTCAGACCCGTGAGTTCGTCGGTCTGGCGCTTGATGGTGATGTTTTCCTCCATGCCGGCGAAGGTCACGACACCCTTCATTTCGGTGACGATCGGGTGGGTGTGCGGATCCCACTTGGCGACCACGGTACCGGCATCGACCTTGTCACCTTCCTTGATGGAGATGACCGCACCGTACGGCAGCTTGTAGCGCTCGCGCTCACGGCCATAGTCGTCCGCTACCGCCAGCTCACCGGAACGGGAGACCGCGATCAGCGCACCATCAGCACGCTCGACGTACTTAAGGTTGTGCAGGCGGATGGTACCGCCGTTTTTGACCATCACGTTGTCGACAGCCGAAGTCCGGCTCGTCGCACCACCGATGTGGAACGTACGCATGGTCAGCTGGGTACCCGGCTCACCAATGGACTGTGCGGCGATAACGCCGACGGCCTCGCCGATGTTCACCTGATGACCACGGGCCAGATCGCGTCCGTAGCATTTGGCACAAATACCGTAGCGGGTTTCGCAGCTGATCGGCGAACGCACGATCACTTCGTCGATGCTGTTCAGCTCAATGAAGTCGACCCACTGCTCATCGATCAAGGTACCGGCCGGAACCAGCACGTCGTCGCTGCCGGGCTTGAGTACGTCACGCGCAATCACACGACCCAGTACACGCTCACCCAGCGGCTCGACCACATCACCGCCCTCGATGTGCGGTGTCATGTGCAGGCCCTGCTCGGTACCGCAATCGATCTCGGTCACCACCAGATCCTGCGCCACGTCGACCAAACGACGGGTCAGGTAACCGGAGTTGGCGGTCTTCAGGGCGGTATCCGCCAGACCCTTACGAGCACCGTGGGTGGAAATGAAGTACTGCAGTACGTTCAGACCCTCACGGAAGTTCGCGGTGATCGGCGTCTCGATGATCGAGCCGTCCGGCTTGGCCATCAGGCCACGCATACCGGCCAGCTGGCGAATCTGGGCAGCGGAACCCCGCGCGCCAGAGTCGGCCATCATGTACATTGAGTTGAACGAGTCCTGCTCGGCTTCGTTGCCGTCGCGGTCGATGACCTTCTCTTTCGAGAGGTTGGCCATCATTGCCTTCGAGACTTCGTCGTTGGCCTTCGACCAGAGGTCGATAACCTTGTTGTACTTCTCGCCCTGGGTTACCAGGCCTGAGGCGTACTGCGACTCGATTTCCTTCACTTCCTCGGTAGCGGCATCGATGATGCGCGCCTTCTCGTCCGGGATGACGAAGTCGTTCACACCGATCGACACGCCGGAAATCGTCGAGTAGGCAAAGCCGGTGTACATCAGCTGGTCGGCAAAGATGACGGTGTCCTTCAGACCAACGGTGCGGTAGCACAGGTTGATCAGCTTGGAGATCGCCTTCTTCTTCATCGGCTGGTTGACCACGTCGAATGCCAGGCCGGCCGGAACCACCTGGAACAGCAACGCGCGGCCAACAGTGGTGTCGACGATACGGGTGTTCTTGGTAATCGAGCCGTCGCGATCCTTGATGGTCTCGTTGATCCGCACCTTGACGCGAGCATGCAGCGACGCTTCACCGGCGCGGAACACGCGGTCGACTTCCTGCAGGTCAGCGAACACACGACCTTCGCCCTTGGCGTTGATGGCTTCACGGGTCATGTAGTACAGACCCAGAACCACGTCCTGCGACGGCACGATGATCGGCTCACCGTTCGCTGGAGACAGAATGTTGTTGGTCGACATCATCAGCGCGCGCGCTTCGAGCTGGGCTTCCAGCGTCAGCGGCACGTGAACGGCCATCTGGTCACCGTCGAAGTCGGCGTTGTACGCGGCGCAGACCAGCGGATGCAGCTGGATAGCCTTGCCTTCGATCAGAACCGGCTCGAACGCCTGGATACCCAGACGGTGGAGCGTCGGCGCGCGGTTGAGCAGCACGGGATGTTCGCGGATGACTTCGGCCAGAACGTCCCAGACCTCAGGCAGTTCACGCTCGACCATCTTCTTGGCGGCCTTGATGGTGGTCGCCATGCCACGCATTTCCAGCTTGCCGAAAATGAACGGTTTGAACAGCTCGAGGGCCATCTTCTTCGGCAGACCGCACTGGTGCAGGCGCAGGGTCGGGCCCACGGTAATAACCGAGCGACCGGAATAGTCCACGCGCTTGCCGAGCAGGTTCTGACGGAAACGCCCCTGCTTGCCCTTGATCATATCGGCCAGGGACTTGAGCGGACGCTTGTTCGAGCCAGTGATGGCGCGACCACGACGACCGTTGTCGAGCAATGCGTCAACCGCTTCCTGCAGCATGCGCTTTTCGTTGCGCACGATGATGTCCGGCGCCGACAGATCGAGCAGGCGCTTGAGACGGTTGTTACGGTTGATCACCCGGCGATACAGGTCGTTAAGATCCGACGTCGCGAAACGGCCGCCATCCAGGGGGACCAACGGACGCAGATCCGGCGGCAGTACCGGCAGAACGGTGAGCACCATCCACTCCGGTAGGTTGCCCGAACCATGAAACGCTTCCATCAGCTTCAGGCGCTTGGACAGTTTCTTGATCTTGGTTTCCGAGTTGGTCTGCGGAATCTCTTCGCGCAGGCGACCAATCTCGTGCTCCAGGTCGATTTCGTGCAACAGCTCGCGCACGGCTTCAGCGCCCATACGGGCGTCGAAATCGTCACCGAACTCTTCCAGCGCTTCGAAATACTGCTCGTCGTTGAGCAACTGGCCCTTCTCGAGAGTAGTCATGCCCGGATCGATCACCACGTAGCTCTCAAAATAGAGCACGCGCTCGATGTCACGCAGGGTCATGTCCAGCAGCAGGCCGATACGGCTCGGCAGCGACTTCAGGAACCAGATATGGGCGACCGGCGAGGCCAGTTCGATGTGCGCCATGCGCTCACGGCGCACCTTAGCCAGTGCGACTTCGACCCCGCACTTCTCGCAGATCACGCCGCGGTGCTTCAGGCGCTTGTACTTACCGCACAGGCACTCGTAATCCTTGACCGGGCCAAAGATCTTGGCGCAGAACAGGCCGTCACGCTCGGGTTTGAACGTACGGTAGTTGATGGTCTCTGGCTTCTTGACCTCGCCAAAGGACCAGGAACGGATCATCTCGGGCGAAGCCAATGCAATCTTGATGGCATCGAACTCTTCGATTTGACCCTGGTTTTTCAACAGATTCAGCAAGTCTTTCAAGGCCTTTCCTCCTCACGGACCTGCGGTGAGCGGCTGATGCCGGTCACCGCATAGCGGTGCGTGGTTATTCGGTTTCCAGATCGATGTCGATACCGAGCGAGCGGATCTCTTTGATCAACACGTTGAAGGATTCCGGCATGCCGGGCTCCATACGGTGATCGCCGTCCACGATGTTCTTGTACATCTTGGTCCGCCCATTCACGTCGTCCGACTTGACCGTGAGCATTTCCTGCAGGGTGTAGGCGGCACCGTACGCCTCCAGGGCCCAGACCTCCATCTCCCCGAAACGCTGACCACCGAACTGCGCTTTACCACCCAGCGGCTGCTGGGTGACCAGGCTGTAGGAACCGGTGGAACGCGCGTGCATCTTGTCGTCGACCAAGTGGTTCAGCTTGAGCATGTACATGTAACCGACCGTGGTGGTCCGCTCAAACTTATTGCCGGTGCGGCCATCGTACAGCTGCATCTGGCCACTTTCCGGCAGATCCGCCAGCTTCAGCATGGCCTTGATCTCGCGCTCCTTGGCTCCGTCGAATACCGGCGTTGCCATTGGCACACCACCTCGCAGGTTTTTGGCCAGATCCAGGATTTCCTGGTCGCTGAAGCTTTCCAGATTCTCCTGGCGCCCACCGATCTCGTTGTAGATCTCGGTCAGGAACTTGCGCAGCTCGGCGACCTTGCGCTGCTCTTCGAGCATGCGGTTGATCTTCTCGCCCAAGCCCTTGGCCGCGAGGCCCAGATGGGTTTCAAGGATCTGACCAACGTTCATACGCGAAGGTACGCCCAGCGGGTTCAACACGATGTCTACAGGCGTGCCGTTGGCATCGTGCGGCATGTCTTCGACAGGCATGATCACCGAGACGACACCCTTGTTACCGTGACGACCGGCCATCTTGTCGCCCGGCTGGATACGCCGCTTGATGGCCAGATAGACCTTGACGATCTTCAACACGCCCGGCGCCAGATCGTCGCCCTGCTGCAGCTTGCGCTTCTTGTCTTCGAACTTGTCGTCGAGCAGCTGACGGCGGTCGGAAATATAGGCCTGCGCCTTTTCCAGCTGCTCGTTCAGCGCGTCTTCGGCCATGCGCAGTTTGAACCACTGCCCATGCTCGAGACCATCGAGCATCTCGTCAGTGATGACGGCGCCCTTCTTGAGTCCAGCGCCACCTTCAACTGTCGCACCGACCAGTGCAGAACGTAGACGCTCGAAGGTTGCGCCTTCGACGATACGGAACTCTTCGTTGAGGTCCTTGCGGATCTCGTCGAGCTGCATCTTTTCGATGGCCAGCGCACGAGAGTCACGCTCGACACCGTCACGAATGAACACCTGAACGTCGATGACAGTCCCCTTGGTGCCGGTCGGCACGCGCAAGGAGGTGTCCTTAACATCAGACGCCTTCTCACCGAAGATCGCACGCAGCAGCTTTTCTTCGGGCGTCAGCTGGGTTTCGCCTTTCGGGGTGACCTTGCCGACCAGAATGTCGCCAGCACCCACTTCAGCACCAACGTAAACGATACCCGCCTCGTCCAGCTTGTTCAGCGCAGCTTCGCCCACGTTCGGAATGTCCGCGGTGATCTCTTCTGGGCCGAGCTTGGTGTCACGGGAAACGCAGGTCAGTTCCTGGATGTGGATAGTGGTGAAACGGTCTTCCTGAACCACACGCTCCGACAGGAGGATGGAGTCTTCGAAGTTGTAGCCGTTCCAAGGCATGAACGCGACGCGCATGTTCTGCCCGAGCGCCAGCTCACCCATGTCAGTGGACGGACCGTCTGCCATGATGTCGCCGCGCTCGACCACATCACCCTTGCTGACCAGCGGACGCTGGTTGATGCAGGTGTTCTGGTTGGAGCGGGTGTACTTGGTCAGGTTATAGATGTCGACACCGGCTTCACCGGTTTCAACTTCCGCATCGTGCACGCGCACAACAACACGACTGGCATCGACCGAATCGATTACACCGCCACGACGGGCCACGACGCAGACGCCGGAATCGCGCGCCACATTGCGCTCCATCCCGGTGCCGACCAGCGGCTTGTCCGAACGCAGCGTCGGTACGGCCTGACGCTGCATGTTCGAGCCCATCAGCGCGCGGTTGGCGTCGTCGTGCTCGAGGAACGGAATCAACGAAGCGGCAACGGAGACGACCTGTTTCGGCGAGACGTCCATCAGGGTCACGTCTTCCGGTGCCTTGACCGTGAATTCGTTCTGATGGCGAACAGCGACCAGCTCGTCGACCAGCTTACGGCCGTCCAGCTTGGCGCTCGCCTGCGCAATCACATGGTCCGCCTCTTCGATCGCCGAGAGGAACACGATCTCGTCGGTCACCTCGCCTTCCTTCACCACGCGGTACGGGCTTTCCAGGAAGCCGTACTGGTTGGTGCGGGCATAGGCGGCCAACGAGTTGATCAGACCGATGTTCGGACCTTCAGGGGTCTCGATCGGGCACACGCGGCCGTAATGCGTCGGGTGTACGTCGCGGACTTCGAAGCCGGCGCGCTCACGGGTCAGACCGCCCGGGCCGAGTGCGGAAACGCGGCGCTTGTGGGTGATCTCGGAGAGCGGGTTGTTCTGGTCCATGAACTGCGACAGCTGGCTCGAGCCAAAGAATTCCTTCACCGCCGCCGCTACCGGCTTGGCGTTGATCAGATCCTGCGGCATCAGGCCTTCGCTCTCGGCCATCGACAGACGTTCCTTGACCGCACGCTCGACGCGCACCAGGCCGACACGGAACTGATTCTCAGCCATCTCGCCAACACAGCGGACGCGACGGTTGCCCAGGTGGTCGATGTCGTCGACTACACCTTTGCCGTTACGAATATCGACCAGCGTCTTCAATACTGCAACGATGTCTTCGCGACTGAGAACGCCCGAACCTTCGATCTCGGTACGACCGATACGACGGTTGAACTTCATCCGGCCCACGGCCGACAGGTCGTAACGCTCCGACGCGAAGAACAGGTTGTTGAACAGCGTCTCGGCAGCGTCCTTGGTGGGCGGCTCGCCAGGACGCATCATGCGGTAGATTTCCACCAGGGCTTCGAGCTGGTTGGTGGTCGAGTCGATCTTCAGGGTATCGGAGATAAACGGTCCGCAGTCGATGTCGTTGGTGTACAGCGTTTCGAAGCGGACGACCTGCGCCTTGACCAACTTGGCCAGGATCTCGACCGTCAGCTCGGTGTTGCACTCGGCGATGATCTCACCGGTGGCCGGGTGAACGATGGCCTTCGCGGTGGTGCGACCGAGCACGTAGTCCATCGGCATGTCCAGGGACTTGATGCCGGACTTGTCGAGCTGGTTGATATGGCGCGCGGTGATACGACGGCCCTGCTCGACGATGACCTTGCCGTTTTCGTCCTTGATGTCGAAGGACGCGATCTCGCCACGCAGACGCTGCGGCACCAGCTCCAGGCTGAGGGTCTCACCCTTCACATGGAAAATGTTGGTGTCATAGAACGCGTCGAGAATCTCTTCGGTACTGTAATTCAGCGCGCGCAGAAGCACGGACGCCGGCAGCTTGCGACGACGGTCGATCCGTACGAACACGGCGTCCTTCGGGTCGAACTCGAAGTCCAGCCAGGAGCCGCGGTACGGAATGATGCGAGCCGAATACAGCAGCTTGCCGGAACTGTGCGTCTTGCCGCGGTCATGGTCGAAGAAGACGCCGGGCGAACGGTGCAGCTGGGAAACGATGACTCGCTCGGTACCGTTGATGATGAAGGTGCCGTTTTCGGTCATCAGGGGAATTTCCCCCATGTAGACTTCCTGCTCCTTAATGTCCTTGATCGCCTTGCTCGAGGACTCCTTGTCGAAGATGATCAGACGGACCTTGACCCGCAGCGGCACCGCGAAGGTGACACCACGCAGTACGCATTCCTTGACGTCGAAAGCGGGGTCGCCCAGACGATAGCCGACATATTCCAGCGCTGCATTGCCGGAATAGCTGATTATCGGAAAAACGGATTTGAAGGCTGCATGCAAGCCAATGTCGCGGAATTGATCCTTGGTCGCTCCCGCCTGCAGGAATTCGCGGTACGAATCCAGCTGGATGGCCAAAAGATACGGCACGTCCATCACGTGCGGTAACTTGCTAAAGTCCTTGCGGATTCGTTTTTTCTCAGTGTATGAGTAAGCCATCAGCGTTCCCCAGCTTGGTCACCTGCTTGTTTGGCTTCTCCCGACGGGAGCAGCCAGAAAATCTTGCGAATCCCTTGATTCGCACCGCTCTACTGAGCGGTCTTTCCGCACACCCTGCCGGCAAACATACGGCAGCTATAACGGAAAAAGGCCG
Source organism: Stutzerimonas stutzeri (assembly GCA_002339675.1). Classification (GTDB taxonomy): domain Bacteria; phylum Pseudomonadota; class Gammaproteobacteria; order Pseudomonadales; family Pseudomonadaceae; genus Stutzerimonas; species Stutzerimonas stutzeri_O. The sequence goes on along the minus strand of DDKB01000013.1, from coordinate 7,677 downwards.
GTGGCAAAAGCCACCAGCCATCAGCCTTTCGCGAGTCGCTTCGGCTGTAGACGCAAGGTCTTGCTTACTTGAGCTCGACTTTGGCGCCAGCTTCTTCCAGAGACTTCTTGGCTGCTTCGGCTTCGTCCTTGGATACGCCTTCCTTGACCATGCCCGGAGCGCCGTCAACGACTGCCTTGGCTTCTTTCAGGCCCAGGCCGGTCAGCTCACGGACAGCCTTGATCACGTTTACTTTCTTGTCGCCAGCTTCCAGCAGCATGACGTTGAACTCAGTCTGCTCTTCGGCAGCGGCAGCAGCCGGACCGGCAGCAGCGACGGTAGCAGCAGCGGCAGTAACGCCAAACTTCTCTTCCATTGCCTTGATCAGTTCAACAACCTGCATCACGGACATTTCGGAAACGGCGTTGATGATGTCTTCGTTGGTCAGAGCCATGACTCTAGTTCCTGTATATAAGTGACGGCCTGCGGCCATCTAAGCAAAAAGAATGTCGAAAGAGGTGTCGTGCAGTTAGGCTGCAGCCGCTTCTTTCTGGTCGCGAACGGCCGCCAGAGTACGAGCCAGCTTGCTGGTAGCGCCTTGAATCACGCTCATCAGCTGGGAAATGGCTTCGTCATAGGTCGGCAGGGTTGCCAAAGCGTCGATCTGGTTGGCTGCAATGAACTGACCTTCGAACGCAGCGGCCTTGATCTCGAACTTGTCCTGACCCTTAGCAAATTCCTTGAAGACACGGGCAGCAGCGCCCGGATGCTCGTTGGAAAAAGCAATGAGGGTCGGGCCCTTGAACACGTCGTTGAGCACGTCATAAGGAGTGCCTTCAACGGCGCGGCGCAGCAGGGTGTTACGCACGACACGCACGTATACACCGGCTTCGCGGGCCTCTTTACGGAGTCCGGTCATGGCTCCTACGGTCACGCCACGGGCATCAGCCACGACAGCGGACAGGGCAGCTTTGGCAGCCTCGTTGACTTCAGCGACGATGGCCTTCTTGTCTTCGAGTTTGATTGCCACGGGTTCTTACTCCTGGATGTTACCGGTTCGCCCAGTCAAGACCGGGCGGGTTTTGGTGTCTGATTCGGTACGAATCGGGAGCACCTCTGCGTAGGCTCGAAGAAGCAACACTTCTGCGGTTTAAGGGGTAAGCCGCCTACGGTCTTGGATAGCCCCCGCCAGGCAGGGACCCCAATGATGTACCGCCCCGCAACGCAGGACGGAAAAGCTTAGGCGTCGAGCGAAGCCTGATCGATGACCAGTCCGGGACCCATGGTGGTGCTGAGGGTCACGCGCTTGACATAGATACCCTTGGACGTGGACGGCTTCAGACGCTTGAGATCCGACAGCAGTGCTTCCACGTTCTGCTTCAGGTGGCCTGCATCGAAGCCGACTTTGCCGACCGAGCTGTGAATGATGCCGTTCTTGTCGGTACGGAAGCGCACCTGACCAGCCTTGGCATTCTTGACAGCGGTTGCGACGTCCGGCGTCACGGTACCGACTTTCGGGTTCGGCATCAGGCCGCGCGGACCAAGAATCTGACCCAGCTGACCCACGACGCGCATGGCGTCCGGCGACGCAATAACGACGTCATAGTTCAGGTCGCCACCCTTCATCTCGGCAGCGAGTTCATCCATGCCAACACGATCAGCACCGGCTGCAAGAGCAGCTTCGGCAGCCGGACCCTGCGTGAACACGGCTACGCGAACGGTCTTACCGGTGCCGTTAGGCAGCACGGTTGCGCCACGGACCACCTGGTCAGACTTACGCGGATCGACGCCGAGGTTAATGGCGATATCGAAGGACTCAGTGAACTTGACAGCCGACAGCTCGGACAGCAGCGTTGCGGCATCTTCGAATGCGTACTGCTTGCCAGCTTCGATCTTCTCGGCGAAAGCCTTCTGGCGCTTGGTCAACTTAGCCATTACACACCCTCCACGTTCAGGCCCATGCTCCGAGCGGAGCCGGCGATCGACCGCACAGCTGCATCAAGGTCCGCAGCGGTGAGATCAGCGGTCTTGGTCTTCGCGATTTCTTCGAGCTGCGCCCGAGTCACGGTACCGACCTTCTGGGTGTTGGGACGCGCAGAACCACTGGTGATGCCCGCCGCTTTTTTCAGCAGCACGGCGGCCGGCGTGCTCTTCGTTTCGAAGGTAAAGCTGCGGTCGCTGTACACGGTAATGATCACCGGAGTGGGCAAGCCCGGCTCCTGGCCTTGAGTCCGGGCATTGAATGCCTTGCAGAACTCCATGATATTGACGCCATGCTGACCGAGTGCCGGGCCGACTGGCGGCGACGGGTTAGCCTGACCGGCCTTAACCTGCAGCTTGATATAAGCCTGAATCTTCTTAGCCATAGTTACTCCGTTACGGGTTCAATCGCCTTTCGGCTCCCCAGTTACTTGAATATCCCAGTGACGACAAAACCCCGCAGCCGTCAGCTGCGGGGTATGGGATGCAATCTCAGCTAGACCTTTTCGACCTGACTGAACTCCAACTCTACGGGCGTGGACCGGCCAAAAATGAGCACAGCCACCTGAATGCGACTCTTCTCATAATTGACCTCTTCGACTACGCCATTGAAATCGGCGAACGGACCATCGGCGACCCGGACCACCTCGCCCGGCTCGAAAAGCGTCTTCGGCTTTGGCTTGTCGCTACCGTCAGCCACACGACGCAGAATGGCTTCCGCCTCTTTGTCGGTAATCGGGGCGGGCTTGTCAGCCGTACCACCGATGAAACCCATGACGCGCGGCGTGTCCTTGACCAGGTGCCAGGCCCCTTCGGCCATGTCCATCTGCACGAGCACGTAACCCGGGAAGAACTTGCGCTCACTCTTGCGCTTCTGCCCGTTACGCATCTCTACCACTTCTTCAGTGGGAACCAGAATCTCGCCGAAATGATCCTCCATGCCGGCAAGTTTGATACGCTCGACCAGCGAGCGCATAACATGCTTCTCGTAACCCGAGTAAGCATGAACCACGTACCAACGCTTAGCCACGGGACACCCTTAACCTACAACCATGGAAACCAGCCAACCGAGCAGGGAGTCTAGCCCCCACAACAGCAGCGCCATAACAAGCACTACAGCCACAACAATCAAAGTGGTCTGAGTGGTTTCTTGACGGGTCGGCCAAACGACCTTGCGTATCTCGACACGCGCTTCCTTGAGAAGCACGAAAAAAGAACGGCCCTTGGTAGTTTGAAGCGCCACGAAGGCAGCCACTACCGCGAACGCAAGCAACGCGAGCACCCTATACAGAATTGGCTCTGCGGCGTAATACTGATTACCGACCACAGCCACGACCACCAAAGCAGCCACAACAAGCCACTTCACCAGATCGAAGCGCGTGTCTTTGGCTTCTGCTTTGACGTTCATCTGCTAGAACCCTGTAAATGCTGCCAAATTCAACCTGAATATGGCAGGCCAGGAGGGAATCGAACCCCCAACCTGCGGTTTTGGAGACCGCCGCTCTGCCAATTGAGCTACTGGCCTAACAAGAGTCAGGCCGACTATTATGCCGGCCCGAATTCATCAGATCAATCGATTATTCGATGATCTTTGCAACCACACCGGCACCAACGGTACGCCCACCTTCACGAATCGCGAAGCGCAGGCCGTCTTCCATGGCGATCGGAGCGATCAGGGTGACAACCATCTTGATGTTGTCGCCCGGCATAACCATCTCGACGCCTTCCGGCAGCTCGCAGTTACCAGTCACGTCTGTGGTCCGGAAGTAGAACTGCGGACGGTAGCCCTTGAAGAACGGGGTATGACGACCGCCTTCTTCCTTGCTCAGGACGTAAACTTCGCCTTCGAACTTGGTGTGCGGCTTGATGGTGCCCGGCTTGGCCAGAACCTGACCGCGCTCGACATCATCACGCTTGGTGCCGCGCAACAGCACGCCGACGTTCTCACCAGCACGACCTTCGTCGAGCAGCTTGCGGAACATTTCGACGCCAGTACAGGTGGTCTTGGTCGTGGCACGGATACCGACGATTTCGATTTCTTCCTGAACCTTAACGATGCCGCGCTCGACACGACCAGTCACAACGGTACCGCGACCGGAGATCGAGAACACGTCTTCGATCGGCATCAGGAACGGCTTGTCGATAGCCCGCTCCGGCTCTGGAATGTAGCTATCCAGAGTCTCGACCAGCTTGCGCACGGCCGAAACACCCATCTCATTGTCGTCTTGACCATTGAGGGCCATCAGCGCGGAACCGATGATGATCGGCGTATCGTCGCCCGGGAAATCATAGGTCGAAAGCAGGTCGCGAACTTCCATCTCGACCAGCTCCAGCAGCTCGGCGTCATCCACCATGTCGGCCTTGTTCAGGAACACGACAATGTAGGGAACACCAACCTGGCGGGACAGCAGGATGTGCTCGCGGGTCTGCGGCATCGGGCCGTCAGCAGCAGAGCACACCAGGATCGCGCCGTCCATCTGGGCAGCACCGGTAATCATGTTCTTCACGTAGTCAGCGTGGCCCGGGCAGTCAACGTGGGCGTAGTGACGAATCGAGGAATCGTATTCAACGTGGGAGGTGTTGATGGTGATACCACGAGCTTTCTCTTCCGGCGCGTTGTCGATCTGCGAGAAGTCACGCGCAGAGCCGCCCCAGGTCTCGGCGCAGACTTTGGTCAGCGCCGCGGTCAGCGTCGTCTTGCCATGGTCGACGTGACCAATGGTGCCGACGTTCAGGTGCGGTTTATTACGTTCGAATTTTTCTTTAGCCATCGAGACCGTCTCCCATCGTTGAATTGAGCTAGTCACGCCACCATTAAAACAAAGGCAGATATTTGCATATCTGCCTTTGTGTGCTGGAGCTCATGAGCGGATTTGAACCGCTGACCTCACCCTTACCAAGGGTGTGCTCTACCAACTGAGCTACATGAGCGAAACATGCCGCGCAGACCTCGAAACTGGAGCGGGTAGCGGGAATCGAACCCGCATCATCAGCTTGGAAGGCTGAGGTTCTACCACTAAACTATACCCGCCTATTGCTAGGCCTACGCATGTAATCTGGTGGAGGGGGAAGGATTCGAACCTTCGAAGTCGATGACGTCAGATTTACAGTCTGATCCCTTTGGCCGCTCGGGAACCCCTCCAAAACGAGGCGGCATTGTCATTGCCAAGCCTCCTGCTGTCAAGCAATTTCTCATAAAAAACCTGAGGTTACGCTTGCTACAGCCTCAGCTAGAGCTAACCACCTCTCTGCTGAGCGGGCGCCATTCTATGTAAACTATCTTGAAGTTGCAACGCCTGAACAAGGCAATTGTTGTCGCTCAAGCGCCGGAAAGCTTTCGGCTAACTCCGCCACAATTGCATCGGTCAGAAACGCAGCATCAGCTCGAGGAATCCGGACCCAGTAACGGCGATGACTTCTCGGCAGCTCACGTATCGACGCGGAGTAGTCGATCGCTTGCAGACGCTCGACTACGCTTTCAGCCGAGTCCCTCCTGGAAAAGATGCCCAGCGAGACGCCATTGGTGAGGTCGCCAACGGTAATGATGTAGCTGTCGACATTGCGTGATTGAAGTTCGCGCAACTGCCGCAGCGAAGCCTGCCGCGACACCAGGGGCGGCAGATAGACCCAGTAGTCCACGCCCGCCGCCTCGTCCATCGGCTCAACTCGCGAGTCGATATCCAGACTGAGCAGGCGCTGCTCAACGGCAAGCGCAGTAGACTCTTCGTCGAAACCGCCTATAAAGGTACAACCCGCACCTTTGCCAGCGGTGCGCTCAGGCCTCACGGCAGGCTTAGCCTCACTGAGCAATCTGATGCCGGCCTTAGGATCTAGAGCGCTTGGCGCCTGCGCCCGGACCGCAACCGCATCTTGTTCATTGAGGTGGATCAGATAAACCAGGCCATTGGCACACAGCAGCAGCAAGAAAAGCCAGCGCATCGGGCCCCCTATGGACAAGCGATCGCCAGACCTTGAAATACCAGATCCGGCACATGGTGGACCCCAGACAGATCCTTGGCGAGCGCAGCGTCCCCACCGGTGACGTAAACCGAGTAGTTCTCGCCCAGATAACGCTCTGCCTGGGCGATCTGACTCAGCACGTAGCTGCGAGCCATCATCAGGCAACCGCGCTCAACGGCTTCGACAGTGGAGGTTCCGGGCGACAATGCCCGCACCGACACCGCGAGCTCGGCCTCGTCATACCGGATACGTTGCGTATGCTTCAACAATTCGGCCCTAAGCAGTGCGGTGCCAGGGGTGATGTAGCCCCCCAGATGCGCTCCTGCATCCGAAACAAGATCTACGGTAATAGCGGTGCCAAGGTCGATTACCACGCATGCATGGCTACACAGACCATAGGCAGCGACGACAGCGAGCCAGCGGTCCATGCCTAACCGCTCGACATTCTCATAGCCGTTCGTGACTCCGCCCAGAGACCGACCTGACTGCGCCTGCACCACATCCACCGACAGCCCCTGCGACAAGGCACGTACCAGCACCCCGGTCTCTTCTTCGCCCCGGACACTGACCAGTCGGCAGCGAGCGACAGGTACGCCGCCCACGGACGCAACGCCGTTCAAGACTCCGCTTACAGTCTCCGAGACGCCACGGGCTACCACCGCAGCATTCGCAGAGCCTACCAAGCGCCATTTGATAAGGCTATTACCGCAATCGAGCTCAAGAATCATTGTCGAGCCTCAGACTGAGTTCGCCGCCGCTGAACGACTGCTCACCTTTTCCATCGACCATCAATCGTAGCGCTCCCCGATCATCCACACCCATAACCAGCCCGCTGACGGGCTCGCGGCCGACTCCGCCAGTACTGAGGGCACATCGACGCCCCTGCCAGATATTGTTGGCCTCCCACTCCTCGCGTAGCGTGCGGAACCCTCCATCAGCGTACCGTCCCAAATAGTCATGCAACGCCTCGATCAGCACCTCAGCGAGCATGTTGCGGTCCACTGTCGAGCCGAGCTGCGCCTTCATGGAGGTCCAGGGCTGGTCGATTGCCTGGCCATCCAGAACCATGTTCACGTTGATTCCGATACCGATCACTACGTGGCAGATGTCTGCCGGATCACCAGCCAGCTCGACCAAAATTCCGGCGAGCTTCTTGCCGCTGGCGTATACGTCGTTTGGCCATTTGAGACCCGCGCTTTCAAGCCCCGCGCGTCCCAAGGCCGCTAGCACGGCAAGCCCAACCACCAGACTCAAGCCCGACACCCTCTCGAATCCGCCGTGCACTCTGTGCGCCAAAGTGCAATAGATGTTTTGGGCAGGCGGGCTGACCCATAGGCGCCCGCGGCGACCGCGGCCCGCGGTCTGAGCCTCTGCAAGGACGACAAGAGATGGTCCACAGCCCGACTGCAGCAGCCGGAAAGCCTCGGCATTGGTCGAATCGACCGAATCTTTGAGATAGAGGCTCCAGCCGAGTCGCGACGTCACGCCCCCGAGTCGATCAGCATGTAAAAGCGAAAGCGGCTCCAGCAACCGGTAGCCCTTCCCCGGCACCCGGAATAAGCGAACACCAAACTCCTGTTCGAGCCGACCAAGAGCCTTCCACACAGCACTGCGGCTGATTCCCATAGAGGCGCCCAACTCTTCCCCTGAATGAAAGCGACCATCAGCGAGCAAGCACAGCAAGTTGTTCATAATCGCCCCCAGGCAGCAGCTGGCATGATATCGACACTTTCTGCGATATTCGAACTTTTCCGCGCG
>DDKB01000017.1:802345-1089288 GCA_002339675.1 Stutzerimonas stutzeri | reverse complement strand
GGAGCAAGCTCCATTCATCCGCCCGACTTGCATGTGTTAGGCCTGCCGCCAGCGTTCAATCTGAGCCATGATCAAACTCTTCAGTTCAATACTGCTTGGGTTTTGAGAAAACCCTAAACTTGGCTCAGCAATCGCAAATCTCTTCTCCGAAAAGAAGAGCACTCAATGATTTCTCGTTGAGTATTTGTGATGCTGATAATCTTGCTGACTACCAGTCTTACCTCACAAGCACCCACACGAATTGCTTGATTCAGTTGTTAAAGAGCGTTTCGATCAAGTCTTTCGTCTCAACCGAGGCCGCGCATTGTACAGCAGCCTTGTTTCTCGTCAAGCTGTTTTTGAAGAAGTTTTTTCTTTCTTCTCAACCGCTTGCGCTTCTGATCAACCTAGCGTCTCTCGTCAGCGGGAGGCGAATCATACAGCGCCTAAAACCGCTGTCAACCACCTCTTTCAACCGCCTCCGATCAACCTGACCGAAGCCACCAACAGGAGTCAACCACCACCCTGTCAGCCCGGCGCATTCTACTCGAATTCGCCATCCGTGCAAGCCTTTATTTTCGCTAACGTCTTGATTTACAAGAGGTTTCACCAAAGGCCTGCACCGGAGAAGGTGCGCATTATAGGCACTCAGAAACTCACGTCAACGGTTGTTTTACTGTTTTTTACCGCAACCGCAACCGCAACCGCATCAGCAGTCAGCGATCCGCGCGCGGCGTACGCAGCCTCATGAGTACCGGCTGGACGAGCGGAAGACGAGCGGCGAGTAGAGCGGCTGCGATGCTGGCGTACAAAATCCACAGGCCAATATCCGAGCGAACCACCCAAAGCATGTGAAGCAGTACCGTCAACAGTATCGGGTAAACAAGCCGGTGGAGCTTTTTCCAGCGCTTGCCCAATCTGCGCATACTGCCACGTGTGGAAGTCGACGCCAGGGCCAACATCCCAAGGAGCGCAATCGCACCGACCGCGATATAAGGCCGCTCGACGAGCTCATCGCCAAACCCGTCGAAATCCAGGCCCAACAGGAAATAGAGAAAACCCGCCATGTGCAAGACCGCATAGGCGAACGACCACAGTCCGAGCTGCCGGCGAAGCGATATCCATCCAGGCCAGCCGGTTGTGCGCTGCAGGGGCGTCATCGCCAAAGAGGCCAGCAACAGAACCAAGGCACCTTGCCCGAGGTTGTCGACGATCACCTTCCCCGGATCGGGCCCCAGCGCGAAAACTGCCGCAAGGTACAACCAGTACCCGGGCACCACAGACGCACACACAAATAGCAACAGACGCCAGCGAGCATGTCTCATCAATAGAACTTTCTCAGATCCATCCCTGTGTACAGTGAGGCCACTTGGTCAGCGTAGCCATTGAACATCAAGGTTTCGCGCACATTGGGATTGAACAGACTACCGGGAAGGCGGCGCTCACGAGCTTGCGACCATCGAGGATGCGATACGTCCGGATTGACGTTAGCGTAGAACCCGTACTCGTGAGGGGCCATGGTCTGCCACGTCGTGGCGGGGCGCTGACGAACGAAGCTGATCTTGACGATCGACTTGATGCTTTTGAAGCCATATTTCCAAGGCACCACTAACCGTAATGGAGCTCCGTTCTGATTGGGCAATACCCGACCGTACATGCCAACGGCCATCAAACTCAGCGGATGCATGGCTTCATCCATTCGCAGCCCTTCCACATAGGGCCAATCGATCAACGAGAAGCCGCTGCGCATGCCTGGCATCTCTTCCGGACGCGCCAAGGTCTCGAACCGCACATACTTGGCAGCAGAGGTTGGACGCAGACGTTGAATCAGCTCGGCAAGCGGCACACCAAGCCAGGGGATGACCATCGACCAGGCCTCAACACAGCGCAGGCGATAAATACGCTCTTCTAGGCCCGAGCTGGCCAGTAGGTCCTCTACGGAATAGTCGCCTGGGCTCTCCGTCTCGCCGTCAACCGAGATAACCCAGGGCTCAGTCGTCAACTTCGGCGCGTTTCTCGCCGGGTCACCCTTGTCAGGACCAAACTCGTAAAAATTGTTGTAATGGGTCGCATCCTGGAAAGGCGTAACGTCCTCTTCTCGAGGCGCAACCACTTTCCAGCGAGCCTGAGCGAGCCGGGACGAGAACCACTCCGGGGCATCGACCGGGTCAACATTGGGATAGCGCGCATCGGCCCGGACAATCGAGGGGAAGGCGGCGGCGCTCAAGGCGAGGCCGGCACCCTGAATGAAGCGGCGCCGCTCTTGATAGACAGTCTCAGGAGTAACCTGAAACTCAAGGCATTCGCTACGATGGGGCGTCTTGATTAACATGGGTCGCTCCGCTGCGTTGCGTGACGAGAGCAAGCACTACACAGCGGATCACGGGAAAAATCAACTTCCGACTCGGCGACGCCGGCGCATCAGAAACTGCACCGGACCGGAAACGGCGTAGGCCAGGAAAATCAGCAGGAGGATGCGTGGCGGATCGCTGAACACCACGGCGAAAACCAGCACCATGACAAGAATGGCCACGAAGGGCACTCGCCCCTTCAGATCGAGATCCTTGAAGCTGTAATACTTGATATTGCTCACCATCAGCAGCCCCGCCGCCGCAACCAGCAGAGCGAAAAGCATGATGGCCACCAGCGGCAGGTCATGGCCGTGGATGCCCGGCTCATCCAATGCCCAGACCGCCCAGACCGAACCGGCGACCACGCCAGCCGCCGCCGGGCTGGCCAGGCCAATGAACCATTTCTTGTCGACCTTGCCGATCTGCGTGTTGAAACGCGCCAGCCGCAGCGCGGCACAAGCAACGTATATGAACGCGATGGTCAGCCCGACGTTACCGAGACTGGACAACGCCCACTGGTAGGCAAGCACCGCCGGCGCCAAGCCAAAGGCGACCATGTCGGACAGCGAATCGTATTCGGCGCCAAACGCGCTCTGTGTATTGGTCAAGCGGGCGACACGCCCGTCCAGACTGTCGAGCACCATGGCGACGAACACCGTCGCGGCGGCCACGTAGAAGTTGCCGTTGATTGCGGTGACGATACAGAAGAATCCGGCGAACAGATTGGCAGTGGTGAACAGGTTCGGGAGCAGATAGACGCCACGATGGCGAACCTTGCGACCTTCCGCGTCCTGACTTTCCTCGACATGCTCGTCAATGGGCAGGAGACTTTCCGGCTCGATGGGTTTGTTCGGCTCTTCGGGATGCTCACTCATGCAAAATCACCTTGCAGCAGATTTGAGTAATTTTTTGACAGACCCCGGCATAACGCGTTCACCCGCTCGCCGAGCATCGATTTATACCAGAGACGCTCCACCCTAACGAAAGAACGCGGCCGAGGCCGCGTTCTTTGGCTACAGCGTAGCTATCAGTTCTTGCTCTTGTCGACGATCTTGTTGGCGGCGATCCACGGCATCATGGAACGCAGCTTTTCGCCTACTACCTCAATGCCATGAGCAGCATTGTTGCGGCGATAAGCGGTCATCGACGGGTAGTTAGCAGCGCCTTCGGTAATGAACATCTTGGCGTACTCGCCGTCCTGGATACGCTTGAGTGCATTGCGCATCGCTGCGCGGGACTCGGCGTTGATGACCTCCGGGCCAGTGACATACTCGCCGTACTCGGCGTTGTTGGAGATCGAGTAGTTCATATTGGCGATGCCGCCTTCGAACATCAGGTCGACGATCAGCTTCAGCTCGTGCAGACACTCGAAGTAGGCCATCTCGGGAGCATAGCCGGCCTCAACCAAGGTCTCGAATCCAGCCTTGACCAATTCGACGCAACCACCGCACAGAACGGCCTGCTCGCCGAACAGGTCGGTCTCGGTCTCATCCTTGAAGGTGGTTTCAATGATGCCAGTACGACCGCCACCGACCCCGGAAGCGTACGACAGGGCTACGTTCTTGGCGTTGCCAGACGCATCCTGGTAGATCGCGATCAGGTCGGGAATGCCGCCACCCTTGACAAACTCGGAGCGAACGGTGTGTCCCGGGGCCTTAGGCGCGATCATGATCACGTCCAGATCGGCACGCGGTACGACCTGGTTGTAGTGGATCGAGAAGCCATGGGCGAAGGCCAGGGTCGCGCCTTTCTTCAGATTCGGCTCGATCTCGTCACGATACAGGCGACCTTGAAACTCATCCGGCGTCAGGATCATCACGACATCGGCAGCGGCGACGGCGGTGGCGACGTCAGCCACTTTCAGGCCATGGGCCTCGGCCTTGGCCACCGAAGGCGAACCGGCACGCAGGCCGACAGTCACATCAACACCCGAATCCTTGAGGTTGCAGGCGTGCGCGTGGCCCTGGGAGCCGTAGCCGATGATCGCGACCTTTTTGCTCTGGATGATCGAGAGGTCACAATCTTTGTCGTAGAAAACTTTCATGGAATTACCCCAGTTACTGGCCATTCGGGCCATTCGTTAGATGTGTCAGATGCTCAGCACTTTGTCGCCACGGGAGATTCCGGTGACTCCGCTGCGCACCACTTCCAGGATCGATGTGGTACCGATGGCCTGGATGAAACTGTCCAGCTTGTCGGTCGTGCCGGCCAGCTGGATGGTGTAGACGTTCGCGGTCACGTCGACAATCTGCCCGCGAAAAATGTCAGTGGTGCGCTTGACCTCGGCGCGCTGGGCGCCGGTCGCCTTGACCTTGATGAGCATCAGCTCACGCTCGATATGCGCGCTTTCGGATAGATCCACCAGCTTCACCACCTCGACCAGCTTATTGAGGTTCTTGGTGATCTGTTCGATGACTTCCTCGTGACCTGCTGTGGTCAGGGTCAGGCGCGACAGCGTGGGATCCTCGGTCGGGGCGACTGTCAGGCTCTCGATGTTGTAGTTGCGTTGCGAAAACAGGCCAACCACGCGCGAGAGCGCACCCGGTTCGTTTTCCAGCAGCAGGGAAATGATGTGTCTCATGATCAGGTCCGCTCCGTCTTGCTGAGCCACATGTCGCGCATCGCGCCGTCCTTGATCTGCATCGGGTAGACGTGCTCGCTGGTATCGACCGCGATATCAAGGAACACCAAGCGGTCCTTCATGGCGAAGGCCTCTTCCATCTTCGGCTTGAGATCCTTGAGATCGGTAATGCGCATGCCGACGTGACCGTAGGCTTCGACCAGCTTGACGAAGTCCGGCAACGACTCCATGTACGAATGCGAATAACGGCTGTTGTACTGCATGTCTTGCCATTGGCGAACCATGCCCAGCGCACCGTTGTTCAGATTGATGATCTTGACCGGGAGGTCGTACTGCAGGCAGGTCGACAGCTCCTGAATGTTCATCTGGATGCTGCCCTCCCCGGTAACGCAGGCGACATCGGCATCCGGGAAGTTGAGCTTGGCGCCCATCGCTGCGGGAAACCCGAAGCCCATGGTGCCGAGGCCGCCGGAATTGAGCCAACGGTTCGGCTTGTCGAACTTGTAGTACTGGCAGGCGAACATCTGGTGCTGACCGACGTCGGAGGCCACGAAGGCATCGCCGCGGGTCACCTCGCACAAGGTTTCGATCACCGCCTGCGGCTTGATGATGGTGCCGTCACCCTTGTCATAAGGGAACAGGCCACGGCTGCCACGCCACTCCTCGATCTGCTTCCACCAACTGGCAACCGTCTCGGCGTTCGGCGTCTGGCCGATCTCCTTGACGATGGCCACCATCTCCGTCAGCACACTGTCGACAGGCCCGACGATCGGGATGTCTGCCTTGATGGTCTTGGAAATCGACGCGGGGTCGATGTCGATGTGGATGATCTTGGCATTCGGGCAGAACTTGGTTGCGCCATTGATTACTCGATCATCGAAGCGGGCGCCGACTGCGAGGATCACGTCCGAGTGGTGCATCGCGAGGTTGGCGGTATAGCTGCCATGCATGCCCAGCATGCCGACGAACTGACGATCGCTGCCCGGATAGCAGCCCAGCCCCATCAAGGTGTTGGTGACCGGCAGATTGAGCATCTTGGCCAGCTCGGTGAGCTGGGACGACGCCCCGCCCATGATCACGCCGCCGCCGGCATAGATGATCGGACGCTTGGCCGCGAGCAACAGCTCGGCCGCCTTGCGGATCTGCCCCGAGTGGCCCCGTACCGCCGGGCTGTAGGAGCGCAGCTTGGCTTTTTTCGGATAGACGTATTCGAATTTCTCGGCAGGGTTGGTCATGTCCTTGGGAATGTCGACCACGACCGGACCGGGACGGCCGGACTGCGCCAGGTAGAACGCCTTTTTCATCACCTCGGGAATTTCCGAAGGATGCTTGATCATGAAGCTGTGCTTAACGATCGGCCGCGAGATACCGATCATGTCGGTTTCCTGGAAGGCATCGGTGCCAACCATGTTGCTCGCCACCTGCCCGGAAATGACCACCATCGGGATGGAATCCATATAGGCAGTCGCAATACCGGTAATGGCGTTAGTTGCCCCCGGACCGGAGGTCACCAGTACCACACCGGCCTTGCCGGTGGCACGGGCATAGCCATCGGCCATATGGGTGGCCGCCTGCTCGTGGCGGACGAGGATGTGGGTGACTTCCTTTTCCTTGAACAGCGCATCGTAGATGTGCAGCAAGGCGCCGCCCGGGTAACCGTAAATATACTTAACGCCTTCGTCCCGCAAGAAGCGGACGACCATTTCAGCGCCGGATAAAAGTTCCACGTTGTTCACCTCTAGAACGCCAGATAGCCGCCCCGCGTCGGACCGGCCAGAAATTGGATTACCTGCGGGCAGCGCATGAGCGACGGTGGTCGCCGACTACGTCAGCTGCTGTCCAGACAAGTATTAGGAAAACCCCAAGTGTTGCGGGGCGTCCCTCCCAGCGCGAGGTAACGCGTTGCGGATGTAACAGGTCGGCGCGGGTGTGCACCTCATGATTGACCGGCGGAGCGCTTGCGGCAACCCACCGGAACAGCAAGCATGGAATTGTTCGGATTCAACCGGATCAAGTCAAGCCCGCCGTCGCCCTTCGACTGCATTGAGCTGTGATGCAGCGCAGAATGAGCGCGGCGAGGATTTGCGTATAGTAGTGCCTGCAATTGCATACACCGAAGGGAACAGCATGCGATCGAAGATTTTCGCAGCGGGACTACTGCTGGCGTTGGGCAGCGGCGCCATGGCCGCTCAGATTTACAAGTGGCAGGATGCCCAGGGTGTTACCCATTTCGGTGCGCAGCCACCCCAGGGGCAAGCCGCCGAGGCACTCAATACGGCGACCGCACCGGCCAGACCCGCCGCGAGCCAAGCGAACGGACAGGACGGGGCGGATGATCGCTCCGGCGAGTCGAAGCAGCGCCAGATCGACCGCCAGGTCAAACAGCAGGTTGCCGAACAGGAAAAAACCCGCGAGCAGTATTGCACGACGCTGCGGACCAACCTGGCCCAGCTGCAGAACAACCCACGGGTACGGGTCGAGGAGGCAGGAGACGTTCGCAGGCTCAACGAGGAAGAGCGGCAGGCACGCATCGGCGAAACCAAGCAGAAGATCGCTGACACCTGCGACTGAGTGGTGGCCCTACCGCTCGGAAATCAGGGCGTCGAAGGTTTCCAGCGCTCGCAACAGGCCGCTCATCTGCTGCAGGCGGCCCTGATAGACCACCTCCGCCATGGCGAGGATGCCGGAGACCGTCGGCAACGCGTCTTCGCGCTCGAGGATGACCTTCATTCTCGGCAGGAAAATCCACTGCAACCACTGCTCGAAAGACAGCGTATCGACGCAGAATGGTTCCTGGCTGGCTAGCGCCTGGGCATCCGGCGGCGTGGACGCCCACAGGTCCAGCACGCGCAACTCTCGCTCGATGAGCAGCAGTTGATCCGCCAGCTCGGCGATCCGCGGGTCCATCACATCGTAACCTTGGCGCGCTCACGTGCTTGCGCCGCGCCCGCCGCATTGCCCTGCCGCTCCCTCGCCTGCGCGATCAACGCCCACAGGCTGGCCTGCAGCGCCGGTCGGCCGCTGGCATAGCTCAGGCCGCGCCGCGACAGCTGTTCCGCCTGGACGGCATCGCCCTGGGCGAGCCGCACCTGCGCCAACCGGTAGAGCACCTGCGGCTCGCGCGGCGCGATGCGCTGGGCACGTTCGAGACTGGATGCCGCACCGTTGAGGTCTCCGCCGCCCTGTTGCTGCTGCGCCGTGGTCAGCAATGCCAGCACCGGGCCGTCAAGCTGCTCGTCGGCGGACAGCATTCCGGAATTCGAAGGGATCCCGCTCGGCGCCGGACGTTCAGATACAGGCGCCGGCACGGATGGCAGCGATTGCGGCAGGGATGAGCCCACCGCGCCCGATGAGCCGGTGAAACCGCCATCCGGCGCGGCGAAAGTCTGCAGAGGCTCGGCGGCGTCCTGCGGCACCATCACCGTGACGCCCAAATCGGCCGGCGCCCGGGAGCCAATCGGAGCGGCGACAGAGGCGCGCGACGGATGCCGGGCCGAAACCTCCTCCGAAACCGGCGCACCGGCGTCCACCACGGGAATGGCACCGCGCTTGACTGTTGCGCAGCCCTGCATCAACACGGCAGCCAGCGCCACCAACATCCACTGCTTGTTCACGTTGCGAACCTCATCTTGATTCCGTTATGCCAAATGGCCCTCAGGGCAACCAGCCGCGCACCCAGTCCATCACCGACTCGGCAGGAGCCTGGCCGCAGCCTGGACCCGACGCGGGCTCGCTGCCACGGATGTAGGGAATTTGCACCGCGCCAGAACAGCTTTGCAGCGTTCCTTGCCCGGTCCTGGAATCGACCCAGGCAAGCTCAACGTTGTCCGGCATCGGCATTTGCAGCGGCAACGGATCGGCACGCCGCATGAAATCGGCCCACACCTGCAAAGCCCCGGTTGCACCGGTCAGACTGGTCTTGCCGTTGTCGTCCCGGCCAAGCCAGACCACCGCCAGCAGGTCCTGGCTGAACCCGGCGAACCAGCTGTCCCGCGAGTCGTTGGTCGTGCCCGTCTTGCCTGCGAGAGTCAAGGACTTGGGCACGTAATTGTAGGCCGAACGGCCGGTGCCCTCGAGCATGACACGCTGCATTGCGTATTGGGTGAGGTAGATGGCGCCAGGGTCGAAACGTTGCTCGATCTTGAACGGGTAACGGCTGAGCGGTTCGCCATCCGCTGCAACCACGCTTCTGATCGCCCGAAGCGGCGTATTGAAGCCACCATTGGCCAGAGTCTGGTACATGCTGGCGACTTCAATCGGCCGAAGGCCGCCGGCCCCCAGCAGCATGGAGGGGTAGGCCGGCCACTGGGGACTGGCCCCTAAACGCTCCAGGGTTTTCAGAACATGCGGGACGCCCAAGTCCAGCCCGAGACGGGCCGTGGACAGATTGTAAGAATGCGCGAGCGCTTGGTAGAGATATACGGTGCCATGCGCTGTACGCCCATAATTCTGCGGCTTCCAGACCTGCCCATCAGCACCCTTGACCGAAAACGGCTCGTCCTCGAGAAGGCTGGTGAGGGTGTACTGGCTGGGCTTCTCCAGCGCAGCGAGATAAATGGCCGGCTTGATCAGCGAGCCAATCGGCCGGGAGGCGTCCAGAGCCCGATTGAAACCGGCGAACCCGGGCTGCCGACCGCCCAGCATCGCCTGCAGCTCACCGGTCTCAGGATTGGTCACCAGCATCGCGCCCTCGACCCCGGAGGCAGCCTTGCCGAGCCGCTTCAGCGTCTCGCTCATCGCGGTCTCGGCCTTGCGCTGCAAGATCGGGTCAAAGCTGGTAAAGACCCGCAACCCTTCTTCGGTGAGGTCCTCGTCACGATAGTCCTCGCGCAGCTGCCGCTTGACCAGGTCGAGAAACGCCGGATAGGAACTGTTGGCCAGGCTGCCCTGCTGCGTGACGCCGAGCGGCGCTCGTTTTGCCGTGGCAGCGGCCTCCGGGCTCAGCACGCCCTGCTCGGCCAACAGGTCGAGCACCAGATTGCGCCGCTCCAGCGCGCGCTCAGGGTGCCGCCGCGGATTGTAGTAGGTCGGTCCTTTCACCATGCCAACCAGCAGGGCGACATGCTGCACCTTCAGCTCCGGCAGCGGGCGACCGAAGAAATACTGGCTCGCCAGGCCGAAACCATGGATGGCCCGGTTGCCGTCCTGCCCGAGAAACACCTCGTTGAGGTAAGCCTCGAGAATCTCGTTCTTGTCATAATGCAGCTCGAGCAGCACGGCCATCATCGCCTCGGTGGCCTTGCGGCCAAGGCTGCGCTCGTTGCTCAGATAGAAATTTTTGACCAGTTGCTGGGTCAGCGTGCTACCGCCCTGGCGTACCTCGCCGGCTGTGAGGTTGACCCAGACGGCACGAGCGATGGACTTGGGCGACACACCAAAGTGATCGAAGAAATCCCGGTCTTCCACGGCTACCAGCGTATCGACCAAATACGGCGGGGCCTGATCGAGCTGGATGAGGATCCGGTCTTCGTTGTGGGCCGGATACAGCCCACCGATCGTCACCGGTTCCAGGCGCGCCACCGGAAGCTTGCCGCCATCGATCTGCGTCAGGCCGGCGACGAAATCACCGGAAAACCTTACCCGCAGGCGCCGCGACGCCTCGTCGCCTTCGTAGAAGTGAAACCCGCGGGTATGCAGTTCGACCGCATTGGCAGCGACCGACATGCTCCCCGGCCCGCTGAGGCTGCTTTCCCGGCGATAGCCCAGAGCATCGAGCTCCGTCAGAAAGTCCTGCTTGGCGAGTTTCTGACCCTCGAATAACTCCAATGGGCGCGCATAGACCGTCGCGGGAATGGTCCAGCGCTTGCCGGAGAATTTCTCCTGCACCACGGCGTCGAGGTAGATGGCGACACCGGCGAGAATCACCAGCGCCACGACGGAGAGTTTGATCAACCAGCCCAACCAGGGGCGTGAACCACCACCGGAACGGCGTTTGCTGCGGGAGCGAGGGGAGCGTGCTTTATTCATGGCGGCGCATTATACGCACTTTGAATTGCGCCGAAGACGGCCTCTTGGCGGTTTGCAGCCCCGTCCCCGGACGCCATAATGAGGCGTTTTCGACTGTGTGAAGCGGGTCTCACCCGGCTGACGCACACCGCCCCCTTTTCAAGCAAGGAATGACCGTGAGCCAAGCATTGATTGCCGCACTGCAAGATCCGGCCCTTTATCCTCATCCCGTGGCCGAATTTCGGGTCATCGAGACCCATATCTCCTGGGTGATCCTGACTGGCACCTACGCGTACAAGATGAAGAAGCCCGTCGATTTCGGCTTCCTGGACTTCAC
This sequence comes from Stutzerimonas stutzeri, assembly GCA_002339675.1. Taxonomy (GTDB): domain Bacteria; phylum Pseudomonadota; class Gammaproteobacteria; order Pseudomonadales; family Pseudomonadaceae; genus Stutzerimonas; species Stutzerimonas stutzeri_O. The sequence continues at coordinate 1,078,094 of DDKB01000017.1, read as the reverse complement.
CAGCCTGGCGTCGCGCAAGCGTTTCTGCGAAGAAGAGCTGCGCCTGAACCAGCGCATGGCGCCCGATCTTTATCTGCGCGTGCTGCCGATCACTGGCAGCCAAGATGAACCGGTGATCGATGGTGACGGCGAGCCCATCGAGTACATCCTTCAGATGCGCGAATTCCCGCAAACCCAACTGCTCGCCGAGGTTCAAGCGCGGGGAGAGCTCACCGACGCCCATATCGACGCGCTCGCCGGGCAGATAGCCCGGTTTCACCTGGACATTCCCCAGGTCGCACCCGACCACCCGCTCAATACCGCCGATGCGATCGTCGCCCCGATGCGGCAGAACTTCGAGCAGATCCGCCCGCTGTTGACCGAACGGAGCGATCTTCAGCAGCTCGACGCGCTGGAGGACTGGACCGAAACCAGCATAACCCGGCTGCACCCGCTGCTCGAGCAGCGTTGCCAGCAGGGCTTCATCCGCGAATGCCACGGGGATCTGCATTTGGGCAACGCGACCCTGATCGACGGAAAGGTCGTGCTGTTCGACTGCATCGAGTTCAACGAGCCCTTCCGCCTGATCGACATCGCGTCCGACGCCGCTTTCCTTGCCATGGACCTGGAAGATCGCGGCCTGAAATGCCAGGCGCGGCGGTTCATCAATGGCTGGCTTGAACACACTGGCGATTACGCGGCGCTGGAATTGCTCAATCTCTACAAGGCCTACCGGGCGCTGGTGCGCGCCAAGGTCAGCCTGTTCCGCCTGCATCAGGAACAGGACGCAGTGCAGCGTCTGGTCATCCTGCGCCAGTACCGCAGCTACGCCAATCTGGCCGAAAGCTACAGCGCCATTCCGTCCCGCTTCCTGGCCATCACCCACGGCGTGTCGGCGGTAGGCAAGAGCCAGGTTGCGCTGCGCCTGGTGGAGTCACTCGGTGCCGTGCGCCTGCGTTCGGACATAGAGCGCAAGCGTTTGCACGGCGAGCAGCCAAACGCGGGGTTGGATGAAGGGATCTATAGCGCCGCGGCGAGCGAAGCCACCTATGGACGCCTGCACACCCTGGCCGGCCAAGCGCTGGCGGCCGGCTTCTCCGCGGTAATCGACGCCACCTACCTCCGCGCCGAGCAACGCCAGGCCGCCTGGCAGGTAGCCGAAAGCGCGGGCGTGCCCTTCATCATCCTGTCCTGCGAAGCGCCGGAAGCGGTCATCGAGCAGTGGCTCAGGGAACGGCAGTCTCGTGGGGGCGATCCGTCGGATGCGACGCTTGAGGTCATCCGGGCGCAGCAGGCGTCCCGCGAACCGCTCGGCGAGCGCGAACTGCTGCTTCACCGGCAGATCAACACGCCGGAGGCAGGCGCCCTAGACGACCTGGTCAATACCATTCGGCAACGCCTGCCGGGGCTGTGACGCCGCGCGGGGTCCGGCACAGGGCAGCGCCGGTCCCGCCCGGAGCCGACAGGAGCAGAACGCGACGGGGCTTCTATACTGGCTGAAGTCAGTTATCGGACGCCGCCTCAATGCCAGACTTCGCCCAGCCACTACTGCGAACGGACCCAGCCCATGGGTGACAGTGTTCGCCTGTTCTCGATGCGCTCGGACGATTACGCACGGTATCGCCCCACCTACCCGGACCCGTTATTCACGTGGCTGGCGCAGCATGCCCCACGGACCCGGGTCGCCATCGACGTCGCCTGCGGCACCGGCCAGGCGACTATCCCTTTGCTGGGCCGTTTCGCCCAGGTGCTGGCCTGCGATGCCAGCGGCGACCAGCTTGGCGGCGCGTCAGGCTGGGGTGACGCGCAACGCGTCGTCGCCCATGCCGATCGCCTGCCGCTGCGCGACGGGACTGCCGACCTGATGGTTGTCGCGCAGGCACTGCACTGGTTCGCCACGCCGTCGTTCTTCGCCGAAGCGAGGCGCGTATTGACCGCCGATGGGTTGTTCTGCGCCTGGTGCTACAGCCTGCCGCGCATCGACTCTGCGCTCGATGAATGCATCGACCGGCTCCACAGCGACACCCTGGCCGACTATTGGCCCCCCGGCCGCGCAAGTGTCGATGCGGGCTACCGCGACATCCACCCGCCGTTCGTGCCGCTGATTCCACCCGACTTCACGATCGAGGCCCACTGGAGCCTTGCTCAGCTGCTGGGCTATCTGCGCACCTGGTCGGCGGTAAAGCAGTGGCAGCGCGTGCAAGGTCGCGACCCGGTCGCTGAGTGGGAAACCGAATTCGCGCAGCGTTGGGGCCTACCTGCCTCGCGTCGCCCGATCCGCTGGCCGCTTCACTTCATTGCCGGTTATCCGGGCCGACAGGAGCCTCCATGCACGACGAACTGCTGGCCTTGAAAAACCTCGGCAAGACCTCCGCACAGTGGCTGCACGCATCGGGTATCCACACGGCGGACGACCTGCGCCGGCTGGGCGCCGTCAGCGCCTACCAGGCCGTGAAGACGCGTGGCTTCAGCGCATCCCGGGTGTTGCTCTACGCCATCGAGGGTGCGCTGCAGGACATCAACTGGAAAGATCTGCCCAATGCACGGAAACTCGAACTGAACAAGCATGTGACAGGCGCCGAGCGTCCAGACAAGAGCTAGCTCACAACCTCCAGCGGGCGCGATTTACTCCTGCTTCGCCCCGTCTTAATGTAGGCACGCCCCGCGCTCCGCCCCTGTCAGCCGCTTGTCGAAGGAATGCCGCCATGTATCTACTCGGAGAACAACCGGCATATGCCGGGCAACTGATCAGTCGTCTGCAGAGCATTCCCGCGCAACTGCTGGAAGGTTTGCAGCCGGCGGGACCGGCAATCGAAATAAAGGGCTCGGACGATCTGGCGCAGGCCCTGCCCGAACAACAGCTGTTCGTGATCGAAAGCGGCCTGCTCCACGCGCTGGTAGACGAACGTCCCCTGTTCTATATGCAGGAAGGCGACCTGTTCGGCTTGCGCCAGGGCATCGAGCTTCCACTATGCCGGTACCGCAGCGACGAGTCGATTCACCTGGTGCCGTACGGCCGTAGTGCGGTGTTTCAACACATCCATGCCGACGCACGTCGACAGGAGCTGTTCACCCAGTACCTCATTGGCCAGACCGCGTTGCTGTCGGATGCACTGGCACGCTTGAAGCAACCTGAGATCCACCCCACCACCGGCTTCCAGCATTTCGCCACTGGCGAAGAGCTAATCCATCAGGGCGATGACGCGGATAACGTATTCATCATCATCGAGGGGCATGCAGAGGCGCGGGTCGACGGGCAGAAGGTCGGCGATGTGCAGAGAGACGAAATCTTCGGCGCCATGGCGGTGTTCACCCAGGAGAAACGCAGCGCTACCGTCGTCGCCACCGCGCCCTGCACCGTCATGTTGATTCCCAAGGACCAGTTCCTCAGCCTGATGCAGAGCAACCCGAAGATTGCCCACAGCCTGATAGAAAGTATGGCCAGGCGCATCGACCTGCTGAACAAGGAAGTCACGCAGCTGCGCCTTCCGCTTTCAGCCTAACGATAAAAAACATGTCCGCAGAAATTGAGGACATGGAAGGGTTGACAGTTAAACGCGAATCGTTATTATTAACACCACTGGTCGCGAGATCAGCGATAAGCTGAAAGCTCAGGCAGTCGGACTTTCAGGTTATCTCCTCATCAGGCTAATCACGGTTTTTGACCCGGCTCTTGCCGGGTCTTTTTTTGCCTGCCGAAAAGTCCCGTGTCAGCGGTCCGCCCGACGAAACGCCGCACAACCCTCCTCACGTCGCGGCGCCGAGGTAAACCAGGCGTAGTCCGCCTGTGCTGCCGTCACAACCTCCCCCTGCTCCGCAAGCATCAACACGCGCGTAGCGGCCCCTGCTGCTGCCAGATGCAGCGGCACGCCCAGGTCGCGCCGGACATGGAAAGCGCCGGCAAACAACACAGCCGGCTTCGGCGCCGCGTCCATCCTGTCGGCCATCCTGCGATCACGCTGCTGCTGCACGGCGAGCATCGCCGGCACCTCGGCTTCGGGCAGCATGTTGCAGTGGGACACCCGGATCTGTTCGCGTATGGCGGCCTGTACGGCCGGCTCGGCGGCCGCACCGGTCACTGACGGAACCTGCCGGTAGCTCGCGCTGATCTCCGCTCGGTCGAGGTTGGCCGCGCGCAGCGGATACGGCTGGGCCAAGGCGTAGCGTACGAGCGGCCCATAGAGCGACCAGGGCCAGCCGGGCTGCCACGCCAGGGCACCCGGCAGCTCGTCCGGCCACGTTCCCCGTACAGCTGACGCCTGCACCCCTGACACCCGCCTTTGCTGGTCGGGATTGAGCATTTCCAGCAACAGGCTGCCCGGCTTGCGCCGCTGCGCCAGTGCCTCGAGCAGCCAGCGCTGCACCTGATGGTGAACGGGGTTGTCATGCCGCTCCCCCACGAGCACCCGGTCGGCGCGTGACAGACTATCGACCAGCTGCCCTGCCGACAGCGTCCGCCCGCTGCGCAGGTCGACGATCCGGCCTGGCGGCGGCTGTTCAGAACCGACGGGGTCCGGCGGTACCGACTGGCAGGCAACCGGCAGCAGCAAGGCAAGGAGCAGCAGCAATCGCATCGTGGGTTCCTCAGCGTGGGATGACCAGCGGGTGACCCCGCTCCGGGTGACGGTGGATCAGTACATCCAGACCGAACACCGTTTTCAGCGGTTCGGCCTGCAACACCTCTTGCGGCGTGCCGGCGAGGTACGTGCGCCCGTCGGCTAGCAGCAACAGGCGATCGCAATAGCGCGCCGCCAGATTCAGATCATGCAAGATTACCAGCGCAGCCCCGCCGCCCTCCACGAAGCGGCGCACCGTGAGCAGCACGCTGTGCTGGTGCAGCGGGTCGAGCATCGCGGTGGGCTCGTCGAGCAGCAATACCTGTCCCGCGCTGCCCGGCCAGAGTTGCGCCAGCACCCGCGCGAGGTGCACCCGCTGTTGTTCTCCGCCGGACAACGCCAGGTAATTTCGATTCGCGAGATGCGCCACATCGGCGGCTTCCAGCGCAGCCGTGACGATGAGGCGATCCGCCGCCATGCCGCTGGCGTGGGGCAACCGCCCCAGGGCGACAACCTCGTCGACGCGAAAGCCAAAGCCTAGGCTCGGACGCTGCGGTAGCACCGCTAGGCGGCGCGCACGATCAGTCCCAGCCCAGGCGCTGACCGCTGCCTCGTGAAGCCAGACCTGCCCGGCGCACAGCGCCAGCTCGCCACTGAGCGCCCCGAGCAGTGTGCTCTTGCCGGCCCCATTGGGGCCCAGCACGCCCAGCATCTCACCGGCCGCCAGCTGCACGTCGACGCCGTCGAGCGCCGTCTGCGCCCCCCGGCGCACGCCAATACCTTCCGCACGCAACATCAGCGCGGCCCGCGCAGCAACAGATAGAGAAACACGGGCGCACCGAGCAGCGCCGTGACAATGCCGATCGGCAGCTCGGCCGGCGCCAGCAGGAGGCGCGCCAGCAGATCGGCCAGCAGTACCAAACTGCCACCGGCCAGGGCTGAGGCCGGCAGCAGGACACGGTGATCCGGTCCGACCATCAGCCGCACCAGATGCGGGACGACCAGCCCGACAAAGCCAACCATGCCCGCAGCGGCCACAGCGGCTCCCACGCCCAGTGCCGTGCATAACACGACATCGCGCTTCAACCGCTCCACGTCGACCCCCAGATGCCGGGCTTCGGATTCGCCCAGCAGCAGTACATTCAAGGCGTGCGCCCGGCGCGGCAACCAGCAGGTCACGGCCAGCGCCACCGCGAGCATTGGCCATAGGCGCGCGTAGCTCGCCCCATTGAGACTGCCCAGGTTCCAGAAGGTCAAGGTGCGCAGCGCGCCGTCGTCGGCCAGATAGCTGAACAGGCCGATAGTCGCGCCCGCCAAAGCGGTCAGCGCGACCCCGGCGAGCAACATGGTGGTCACATCGCTGCGACCGTCACGCCGACCGAAGCGGTAGACTAGCGCTGTGACACCCAGGCCACCGAGAAAGGCGCAGAGGGACACCAGATAAGGCGCCAGCATCACCGGAACGCCGCCTCGCAGTTGGCCCCAGACGATCGCCACCGATGCGCCCAGTGCGGCGCCGCTGGACACGCCGATCAGGCCTGGATCGGCCAGTGGGTTGCGAAACAGGCCCTGCATCGCAACGCCCGACAGTGCCAGCACCGTGCCAACACACACTCCCAGCAGCGCCCGTGGCAAGCGTATCTGGCCGACGATCAACGCGGCCTGAGAGTCCGCATCGCCTATTTCCGCCAAGCGCAGCAGTGCCCGAAACGTCTGCTCCAGCGTCAACGCAACCGGCCCCATCGCCAGCGACAGCCAGAAAGCGATCAGCCAGAGCAGGCCCAGCACAAGGAACAGGGGGCGCGCGGAACGCATCGGGAGGATCATCATGGCCGCCGGTCAGAAGTCGAACCGAAGGATAAGAGCCTGCTTGCGGCGATGCCAGCGCTAAACGGCCCGCAGCCGTATCCGGACCGCCCGCACCACCGCAGCTCGCGAGAGGCAGCGCTGGCCACGGTCATGCGCGTGATAAGCACACCGACGGCAAACGCTGGACGCTGCGGTCAACCGGCCGGCGCAGCGCGTTTGCGTGATAATCACGGTAATTTTCTAAGGAACCCAGAATGATTCGATTGTGCAGCTGCGACGAAGTCCCCGAAGGCCAAAGCAAGGGCTTCGATATCGACGGCCAGCGGCTGCTCGCGGTCCGCCGCGAGGGCAGGCTGCATGTCTATGAGAACCGCTGCCCGCACCGCGGCATCCCCCTCGAGTGGCAGGCCGACCAGTTCCTGGACAGCAGCGGCAGCCTGATCCAGTGCGCCACACACGGCGCGCTGTTCCTCATCGATAGCGGCGAGTGCGTCGCCGGCCCTTGCGCCGGCCAGGCGCTGCGGTCGCTGCCTGCGATCGAACGCGACGGCGCGGTCTGGCTGGCAACCTCCCCATAGTGCGACGTTGCACCCGAGCGACGATCCGCCACGTTGGGTATGATTGCCGTCACCGCCAGCCGTGAGATGACCATGCGCCGTTTGCTGAGTCTGCTGATCCTGTTGTTCGCCCTTCCTGCCGCTGCCGGCCTGTTCGATAGCCGTCCCAGCCCGACCCTCGGCGGCCTCAACAACAGCGCCGATTTCCTGCCGGTGCGCGAAGCGTTTCGCCTGAGCGTGGTGGAGGCAACGCCGGATCGGGTCAAGCTGCGCTTCGTTGCCGCCGAAGGCTACTACCTCTACCGTCACCGTTTTCAGTTCACCACCGCTACGCCGGGCGTCACGATAGGCGACGCGACGCTGCCCGAAGGCAAGCACAAGACAGACGACTACTTCGGCGAGGTCGAGGTCTATTACGGTGTGCTGGATGTCGACGTCCCGGTCCGTAACCCGCAGGGTTTGCCGTTCAAACTACAGGTGGGCTACCAGGGCTGCGCCGACAAGGGCCTGTGCTACCCACCAGAAACCGAATCCTTCGACATCGAAGCCTCCACACCGGAGGCCGCCGCCTCGGCCAGGACCGCCGAGCCGCCGGTGGCGAGCGATACACCGGCCATGTGGCGCTCGGTGGCGCTGTTCTTTCTTGCCGGCCTGGGGCTGACCTTCACCCCCTGCGTACTGCCCATGCTGCCCATCCTCTCGGGGGTGGTGCTACGGGGCGAGATCGGCGGCATGCGCAGTTTTCTCCTCGCGCTGGCCTACGTGCTGCCAATGGCGGCCGGGTTCGCCGTGCTCGGTGCGCTGATGGGCGTGTTCGGTGCCGAACTCAACCTCCAGGCGCGCCTGCAGTCGGCCTGGATCCTGGTGCCCTTCGCGTTGTTTTTCGTCGCCTTCGCACTGGCCATGTTCGGCCTGTTCGAGCTGCGCCTGCCGCAAGCCGTCGGCTACCGCCTCGAACGCATCGCCGGCAATGCCAGGGGCGGCTCGTTCATGGGCGCCGCGCTGCTCGGCGCGGTATCCAGCCTGCTGGTGTCACCCTGCGTCTCGGCGCCGCTGGCAGGCGCGCTGCTCTATATCAGTGCCAGCGGCGACGCGCTGGGCGGCGGCCTGAAGCTGTTCGCCCTCGGGCTCGGGATGGGTACCCCGCTGGTCCTGTTCGCCATTGGCGGGGGCGCGCTACTGCCCAAAAGCGGCCCGTGGATGGTTACCGTGCGCAATGTCTTCGGCGTCTTGCTGTTGGCGGTCGCTGTCTGGATGCTCGAGCGCGTCCTGCCCGGCCCGCTGGCGCTGGGGCTGTGGGGACTGCTGGCCGCCGGCACCGCACTGTTTCTCGGCACCCTCGAATTCACCCGCAAGACCGCTCGGGAAAAACTGGCACAGCTGTGCGGCCTGGCCCTGATGGTCTATGCCCTGGCGGCGTGGGTGGGTGCCCTGCAGGGAAGCACCGATCCGCTGCGGCCCCTGCCGGCGCTTTCGTCGTCCGCGGTTGCGTCGCCTGCGGCTGCCGATGCGTGGCAAACCGTCACCACGCCGGCGCAGCTCGACGCGCAGTTCCAGGCCGCGCGCGCAGCAGGCCAGCCGTTGATGCTCGACTGGTATGCCGACTGGTGCATCAGCTGCAAGGTAATCGAGCGCGAGGTATTCGCCGATGCGCAGATCGCCCCGCGCCTGGCCGCCTATCGCCTGGTTCGCTTCGACATCACCGAGAGCAACGCTGAGCAACGCCAGCTGCTCGACCGCTACAAACTGTTCGGCCCGCCCGCCGTGCTGTTTTTCGACCGCAGCGGCCGGGAGCTGGCCGACGCACGGGTCGTCGGCGAAATAGACGCCAGCGGCTTCGGTGAACAGCTGAGTCGCGCGCAAGCCGCTCTCTAGACTCCTTCCCTGCGGCAATCTCCAGTCATAATGACGGCATTTACGCCGAATGAGACATGACTGGACAGTCAGCCCCCGCTTCGGGCATAGTTTTTCCCCTCACCGCCGCCCTCCCCTGGAGGCGCCGTCCGGACAGAACAACAAGGAACTTTCATGGCGACGTTTCTGGTCCTCCACGGCCCGAATCTGAATATGCTCGGCACTCGCGAACCCGGCGTCTACGGCGCGGTGACCCTGGCGCAGATCAACCGGGACCTGGAGCAGCAGGCCCGCGAAGCCGGCCACCACCTGATGCACCTGCAATCCAACGCCGAATACGAACTGATCGATCGCATTCACGCCGCGCGCGACGAAGGCGTGGACTTCATCCTGATCAATCCCGCCGCCTTCACGCACACCAGCGTCGCGTTACGTGACGCGCTGCTGGCGGTGAGCATCCCATTCATCGAAGTGCACCTGTCCAACGTGCACAAGCGTGAACCTTTCCGCCATCACTCCTATTTCTCGGATGTCGCGGTAGGAGTGATCTGCGGCCTTGGCGCCAGCGGCTACCGCCTGGCATTGGAGGCCGCCCTGGAACAACTCGCCGCGTCCTGACAAGACCGCGCCCCGCGCGCCGGCCTTGAAGCAGCGCGCAGCAATGCCCTCTGAACCTACTTGGGAGTCACCGTTTCATGGATATTCGCAAAGTCAAGAAACTGATCGAACTGCTGGAAGAGTCCGGTATCGACGAGCTGGAAATTCACGAGGGTGAAGAATCCGTGCGCATCAGCCGCCACAGCAAGCAGGTGGCCATGCAGCAACCCTACTACGCCCAGGCCCCGATGCCCGCCCCGACGGCAGCACCTGCCGCCGCTCCGGCTGCGGCAGCTGACGCAGCGCCGGCGCAGCCGAAGCTCAACGGCAACGTGGTTCGCTCGCCAATGGTCGGCACCTTCTACCGCGCCTCCTCGCCGGAAGCCAAGTCCTTCGTTGATGTCGGCCAGACCGTCAAGAAAGGCGACATTCTGTGCATCGTCGAAGCCATGAAGATGATGAACCACATCGAGGCCGAAACCAGCGGCACCATCGAATCCATCCTGGTGGAGAATGGTCAGCCGGTCGAATACGACCAGCCGCTGTTCACCATCGTTTGAACCGCGGAGAGCCAGCGATGTTGGAAAAAGTACTGATCGCCAACCGCGGTGAAATCGCCCTGCGGATTTTGCGAGCCTGCAAGGAGCTCGGGATCAAGACCGTCGCGGTGCACTCCACCGCCGACCGCGAGCTGATGCACCTGGCCCTGGCCGACGAATCCGTCTGCATCGGACCGGCCCTGGCGACCAATTCGTACCTGCACATCCCCTCGATCATCGCGGCGGCTGAAGTGACCGGCGCGACCGCGATCCACCCCGGCTACGGCTTCCTAGCGGAAAACGCGGACTTTGCCGAGCAGGTGGAAAAGTCCGGCTTCGCCTTTGTCGGCCCCAAGGCCGAGACCATTCGCCTGATGGGCGACAAGGTGTCGGCCAAGGAAGCCATGATCAAGGCTGGCGTACCCGTCGTGCCCGGCTCCGATGGCCCGCTGCCGGAAGACGAGGCCGAAGCCCTGCGCATCGCCCGTGAAGTCGGTTATCCGGTGATCATCAAGGCCGCCGGCGGCGGCGGTGGCCGCGGCATGCGCGTGGTGCACAAGGAAGAAGACCTGATCAAGTCGGCGAAGCTCACGCGTACCGAAGCCGGCGCCGCTTTCGGCAACCCGATGGTCTACCTGGAGAAGTTCCTCGGCAACCCGCGCCACGTCGAAGTGCAGGTGCTGTCGGACGGCCAGGGCAACGCCATCCATCTGGGTGACCGCGACTGCTCGCTGCAGCGCCGCCACCAGAAGGTGCTGGAAGAGGCGCCAGCGCCCTTCATCGACGAAAAGGCCCGTGCCGAAGTGCTCAAGCGCTGCACCGACGCCTGCGTCGAGATCGGCTACCGGGGTGCTGGCACTTTCGAGTTCCTTTATGAAGACGGCCGCTTCTACTTCATCGAGATGAACACCCGCGTCCAGGTCGAGCATCCGGTGACCGAGATGGTGACCGGCGTCGACATCGTCAAGGAAATGCTGAGCATCGCCGCAGGCAACAAGCTGTCGATCCGGCAGGAAGACGTGGTCATTCGCGGGCATTCCCTGGAATGCCGCATCAACGCGGAAGACCCGGAGAAATTCCTGCCCAGCCCCGGCAAGGTCAAGCATTTCCACGCGCCTGGCGGCAACGGGGTACGGGTCGATTCGCACCTGTACAGCGGCTACTCGGTACCGCCGAACTACGACTCCCTGATCGGCAAGCTGATCACCTACGGGGCCACCCGCGAGGAAGCCCTGGCGCGCATGCGTAATGCGCTTGACGAGATCGTGGTCGACGGCATCAAGACCAATATCCCGCTGCACCGCGACCTGGTCCGCGACGCCGGCTTCTGCAAGGGCGGCGTGAACATCCACTATCTGGAAAAGAAACTGGGTATGGACAAGCACTGACCGGCCAGCTGCAGACGGTATGATGCACACCCCAGGGAGCGGTAGAACCGCTCCCTTTCTTTTTCCTGCCGCTCGAGCTTTTTCGACTTGAGCATCTGCCGATGGAGCCCCGCATGCCCTGGTTACAACTGCGCCTGGCCATTGCCCCGCAACAGGCCGAGACCCTCGAGGATGCGCTGTTGGGCGTTGGCGCGGTCTCGGTCACCTTCATGGATGCCGAAGACCAACCGATCTTCGAACCCGACCTTGGCACCACACCCCTGTGGTCACATACCCACCTACTCGCGCTGTTCGAAGCCGATGTCGACGAGGCTAACCTGCTCGCCCATCTGCGCCTGCTGATCGACGGCGAGCTGCCACCCTATGAACTCGAGCGCATCGAGGATCAGGATTGGGAGCGGAGCTGGATGGACAACTTCCACCCGATGCGCTTCGGCCAGCGGCTGTGGATCGTGCCCAGCTGGCACGCCGCGCCCGAGCCGGGTGCCGTCAACCTGCTGCTCGACCCCGGCCTTGCCTTTGGCACCGGCACCCACCCGACCACTGCGTTATGCCTGGAATGGCTAGACGGCCAACCGCTCGGCGGCCTGGACGTGCTCGACTTTGGCTGCGGTTCGGGGATTCTCGCAATTGCCGCGCTGCTGCTGGGCGCTCGCCACGCCATCGGAACGGACATCGACGTCCAGGCGCTAGAGGCCTCGCGCGACAACGCCAACCGCAACGCCGTGGACCCGACCCGCTTCCCGCTGTACCTGCCCGAGCAGCTGCCGCCGGGCCAGGCCGACGTCGTGGTCGCCAATATTCTCGCCGGTCCGTTGGTGTCCCTGGCACCGCGCATCATCGAACGGGTCAGGCCGGGCGGCCGGTTGGCGCTGTCCGGTGTATTGGCCGAACAGGCCGAGGAAGTTCGTGCCGCCTATGCCGATTACGTCGAGTTGGACCCAACCGCCGAGAAGGACGGCTGGGTGCGCATCAGCGGACGCCGTCGCGGCTGAGCCCAGCCCAACGGGACTGCGCCACTGCCGCTGATCCTCGGGCATGCGCTAGACTAGCGCCATTTGCGCCGGACCCACGCATGAGCAGCTTCGTCACCCAGTGCCCGAATTGCCGTACCAGTTTCCGCGTCAGCGGCGCCCAGCTCGCTGCCGCCCGCGGCGTCGTACGCTGCGGGGCCTGCATGGAGCTGTTCAACGCTGCTCGCCATTTGATCGACGGTGACGCTTTTCCACCGGCTCCGGCTGCCGCGGCAGTTGCGCCGCCGCCCGCCAATGTGGCCGCCCGCCCACCGCGGACCGACGGCAGCACGCTCTGGATTCACGACGACCTCGACCTCGACAACCTCGACCTGGACGAGGAGCTGGCCAAGCTCGAACGCCTAGAGCGTGCGCAATCCCGAGCTCCGCTGGAGCTCGAAGCGGAGCCGGAGGTGCCGCCGCGCGTTGCTGAAGCCAACCGCACATCACTGGACGAAGCGGATCGCGCCGGCAGTGTTGAGACATGGCGCTTGCCAGCGTTGCCGTCGTCGGAACCGGGACCGGACGTCGATGGCACCACAGCAGCCACGGCACCCTATCGGCATTTCACGCCGGTCAGCCCCAGCCACCCGGCGCCCCCCAGCCCACTGGCCAGCTCATCTGGTCGCTCTCCCGACCCTCTGCCAGGCGAGCGCCGCGAGCCGGCCATCGACGCGCTGGCCGAGATCGACGAACCGCCACGCCCGCCGGGCCCATCGCCTCTGGCGGATGAACTCGATGAGCACGAAGAGCCAGCGCCGCGTCCTCATGGTGAACAGGTTCGGCTACTCGAGCTCGACGATGAACCCCTACAGCTCGAATGGCAGGCACGGCGGCGCCCCTGGGGCCGCTGGCTGGGATGGGGCGCGCTGAACCTGATCGCCCTGCTCGCCCTCGGCGCGCAGTACCTGGCCTACAACTTCGACGGTCTGGCCCGGCAGGCCGCGTACCGCCCCTGGTTCGAACGGCTCTGCCCGGTGGCGGGCTGCACGCTACCGCCGATGGTCGACATCAGCCAGATCAAGAGTAGCAATCTGGTAGTGCGCAGCCATCCCGACTTCGCCGGTGCCCTGGTGGTCGACGCGATCATCTATAACCGCGCCTCCTTCGCCCAGCCGTTTCCGCTGCTGGAGATCCGCTTCGATGACCTCCAGGGCCAGACCCTGGCCCGGCGGACATTCAAGCCCGGCGAGTACCTGTCCGGTGAGCTTGCCGGACAGCGCGAAATGCCCTCGCAGATTCCTATCCATATCGCCCTGGACATCCTCGATCCCGGCGCCCGGGCGATGAACTACAGTCTGAGCTTCCGCTCGCCGGAGTGATGTCCGGCTGGCGGGACGGGTTGCGCCGGCCCGTTGCAGCCGGTGCGCGCGACCGAACCACCGCCGGTTATAAGCCCAGCACTGTTCAGATTTTGTTCAAAACGATCTTTAACCCGTCACCCGGAGCGGGTATTATGCACACCCTTTTTTGCTGTCCCGATCGACCTAACAAGCAGGCTCCAGGCAGGGAATCTTCATGTCAGCGGTACGCATCGGCCCCTATCTCCTTCCGAATCGACTGATCCTCGCGCCCATGGCCGGCGTGACGGACCAGCCGTTCCGCCAGCTCTGTCGCCGCCTTGGCGCCGGGCTGGTCGTCTCGGAAATGGTGACCAGTGACGTGCGCCTGTGGAACAGCCGGAAGTCGCAGTTGCGCATGCAGCATGCCGGCGACCCCGAGCCGCGCTCGGTACAGATCGCCGGCGGCGACCCGCAGATGCTCGCCGAGGCCGCGGTGCGCAACGTCGAGCTGGGTGCTCAAATCATTGACATCAACATGGGCTGTCCGGCGAAGAAAGTCTGCAACAAGGCTGCCGGCTCTGCGCTGATGAAGGACGAGCGGCTCGTCGCGGCGATACTCGAAGCGGTGGTAGCGGCGGTCGACGTGCCGGTGACATTGAAAATCCGCACCGGCTGGGACAGGCAGAACAAGAATGGTGTGGCGGTAGCCCGTCTCGCCGAACAAGCTGGCATCGCGGCGTTGGCGGTCCACGGGCGCACCCGCGCCGACCTCTACAAGGGCGAGGCTGAATACGAAACCATCGCGGCGATCAAGCAGGCCGTCTCCATCCCGGTGTTCGCCAATGGCGATATCGATTCACCGGAAAAGGCCAGGCAGGTGCTGCAGGCGACCGGAGCCGATGCCTTGCTGATCGGACGAGCGGCCCAGGGCCGGCCGTGGATCTTTCGCGAAATCCAACACTACCTGGCGACCGGCGAGCTGCTGGCGCCACCGTCGCTGCAGGAGATTGAACAGATTCTGCTGGAACACATGGCGGCGCTTCACCGCTTCTATGGTGACGTCATGGGCGTGCGGATCGCCCGAAAGCATGTCAGTTGGTATCTGGCAACACTTCCCGGCGCGCAGGAGTTCCGCGGCCGGTTCAATGGTTTGCAGGACAGGGACGCGCAATGCGCCAGCGTTCGGGGCTTCTTCACCGAACGCCGTACAGGCCCTGACTCGGGGGATGGAAAAGGGGTGGCTGCATGACGCTGTTGAACGAAACACTGTTAACTGGAACAACATCCGTGAGCGACAACGTAAACCTCAAGCAACACCTGAACACGCCGAGCGACGTGGGCCAGACCCTGCGCGGCAGCGTGGAAAAGGCGCTGCACAACTACTTTGCCCACCTCGAAGGCGCGGACGTCACGGACGTCTACAACCTGGTGCTCTCCGAGGTCGAGGCGCCGCTGCTGGAAACCGTGATGAACTACGTCAAGGGCAACCAGACCAAGGCATCCGAATTGCTCGGCCTGAACCGCGGCACCTTACGCAAGAAGCTCAAACAATACGATCTGCTGTAAGCCGGAAGCCAAAAGCTGGAAGCGGGACGTTTCCAGCCTTGGCTTCTAGCTTCTAGCTTCTAGCTTCTAGCTTCTAGCTTCTAGCTTCTAGCTAGCTGACCCGAATCCGCCTCCATCGACTGGAATAAAGATGACCGACCAGACCCACCGCCTCCCCGTTCGCCGCGCGCTGATCAGCGTCTCCGACAAGACCGGCGTTGTCGATTTTGCCCGCGAACTTGCCGCCCTGGGCGTCGAGATCCTTTCTACCGGCGGCACCTTCAAGCTGTTGCGTGAAAATGGCATTGCTGCGGTCGAGGTGGCTGATTACACCGGCTTCCCCGAGATGATGGACGGGCGGGTCAAAACCCTGCATCCGAAGATTCATGGTGGCATCCTCGGCCGGCGCAGCCTGGACACGGCGGTCATGGACGAGCACGGGATCGACCCGATCGACTTGGTCGCGGTGAACCTCTATCCGTTTGCCGCGACCGTCGCCAAGCCCGGCTGCACGCTGGCCGACGCGATCGAGAACATCGATATCGGCGGGCCGACAATGGTCCGTAGTGCGGCGAAAAACCACAAGGATGTCGCCATCGTGGTCAACGCTGACGACTACGCCGAGGTCATCGGCAGCCTGCGCCGGGGCGGCCTGACCTATGCGCAGCGCTTCGACCTGGCGCTCAAGGCCTTCGAGCACACCGCCTCCTATGACGGCATGATCGCCAACTACCTGGGCACCGTCGACCAGAGCGCCGAAACGCTCTCCACCGAAGCCCGCAGCCTGCTGCCGCGCACCTTCACCACCCAGTTCGTCAAGGCGCAGGACATGCGCTACGGCGAGAACCCGCACCAGATCGCGGCCTTCTACGTCGAAACGGCTGACGAGGCCTGTGTCGCCACTGCGCGCCAGCTGCAAGGCAAGGAACTGTCGTTCAACAACGTCGCCGATACCGACGCCGCGCTGGAGTGCGTCAAGAGCTTCGTCAAGCCGGCCTGCGTGATCGTCAAGCATGCCAATCCCTGCGGCGTCGCCGTGGTTCCCGAGGATGAAGGCGGAATTCGCCAGGCCTACGAATTGGCCTACGCCACTGACAGCGAATCGGCCTTCGGCGGCATCATCGCCTTCAACCGCGAGCTGGACGGCGAGACCGCGCGCGCCATCGTCGAACGCCAGTTCGTCGAAGTCATCATTGCGCCGAGCGTCTCGGCCGAAGCCCGTGAAGTGGTGGCGAGCAAAGCGAACGTTCGCCTTCTGGAGTGTGGTCAGTGGCCGGCCGAGCGAACGCCGGGCTGGGACTTCAAGCGCGTCAACGGCGGCCTGCTGGTGCAAAGCCGCGACATCGCGATGATCAGCGAGGCCGATCTCAAGGTCGTCACCCGTCGCGCCCCGAGCGAACGCGAGATCCACGACCTGATCTTTGCCTGGAAAGTGGCCAAGTTCGTCAAATCCAACGCCATCGTCTACGCGCACAACCGTCAGACGGTTGGCGTCGGCGCAGGCCAGATGAGCCGCGTCAACTCCGCCCGCATCGCGGCGATCAAGGCCGAGCACGCCGGATTGCCGGTGGCCGGTGCCGTCATGGCCAGTGACGCCTTCTTCCCCTTCCGTGACGGTATCGACAACGCCGCCGCAGCCGGCATTACCGCGGTGATCCAGCCCGGCGGATCAATGCGCGACGCCGAGGTTATCGCCGCAGCCGACGAAGCCGGCATGGCGATGGTATTTACCGGCATGCGTCACTTCAGGCACTAAAATCGGCCGCACTCGGACAGGCGCCTGCGGCGTTGCCCGACTCTGCCCCCATGCTCATTGCCAAAAGGCAACTCCGCTGGGCGAAGAATCGGGCGCCTTGCATCTGCCAACCCGATCGCGACCTCGGTATTCGTAGGGTGGATAACGCTCCGCTTATCCACCGAGCGGGCTACCGGCCCGCCTCCACCAGGAGAGACACATGAATGTACTGATCATCGGCAGCGGCGGCCGCGAGCACGCCCTGGCCTGGAAGGTCGCCCAGGACCCGCGGGTCGAGACGGTTTTCGTCGCGCCTGGTAATGCCGGCACCGCAACCGAGGCGAAATGCCAGAACGTCGCGATCGACGTGCTGGCCCTCGAGCAGTTGGCCGACTTCGCCGAGCAGCATGTACAGCTGACCATCGTCGGCCCCGAGGCGCCGCTGGTCAAAGGCGTCGTCGACCTGTTCCGCTCGCGCGGGCTCGACTGCTTTGGCCCGACCGCCGCGGCCGCGCAGCTGGAAGGCTCGAAGGCCTTCACCAAGGATTTTCTTGCGCGCCACCGGATTCCCACGGCCGACTACCGCAACTTCACCGAGGTCGAACCGGCGCTTGCCTATCTGCGCGAAAAAGGCGCGCCGATCGTGATCAAGGCCGACGGCCTTGCCGCGGGCAAGGGCGTGATCGTCGCGATGAGCCTAGACGAAGCCGAGGATGCGGTTCGCGACATGCTCTCCGGCAATGCCTTCGGTGACGCCGGCGCCCGGGTGGTGATCGAGGAATTCCTCGATGGCGAAGAAGCCAGCTTCATCGTCATGGTCGATGGCGCCAACGTACTGCCGATGGCCACCAGCCAGGATCACAAGCGCGTCGGGGACGGTGACAGCGGCCCGAACACCGGCGGCATGGGTGCGTACTCGCCGGCACCGGTGGTCACCGACGAGGTGCACCAGCGCGTCATGGACGAAGTAATCTGGCCGACCGTCAAGGGCATGGCAGCCGAAGGCAACGTGTACACGGGTTTTCTCTATGCCGGCCTGATGATTGACCGCAGCGGTGCACCGAAGGTGATCGAGTTCAACTGCCGCTTCGGCGACCCCGAAACCCAGCCGATAATGCTGCGCCTGCAGTCCAGCCTGGTGCTGCTGATCGAGGCAGCGTTGGCCAGGGCGCTGGACAAGATCGAAGCCCAGTGGGACGCACGGCCGAGCCTCGGCGTGGTGCTGGCCGCTGGCGGCTACCCGGGCGACTACGCGAAAGGCGCAGTGATCCATGGACTCGACGCCGCCGCGCAACTGCCCGGCAAGGTCTTCCATGCCGGTACGGCGCTGCAGGATGGCGACATCACCACGGCTGGTGGGCGGGTACTCTGCGCCACGGCCTTGGGCGATACCGTGTCGGACGCCCAACAGAACGCCTATGCGTTGGCAGCACGGGTCGAATGGGACGGTCACTTCTACCGTCACGACATCGGCTACCGGGCCATCGCGCGTGAACAGGGCGACACCTGAGCCGGCCGGCGGAAGTGCGCGCGACTGCCGTCACACGCACTTCCGCGTATCATTGCGGTGGCTATAATCGACCGTCACACAGCTGAAGGGATTTCAATCGTGCGTCGACTCCGTGTCGCCATTGCTTTTGCCTTCAGCCTTTTGCTGGCTGCCGTGAGCATCCTGCCTTCGTCCGCGGCGACGAGCGAAACGCCCATCGCCCTGACCGCCAGCGAACCGCAGCCTGCCACCGAACCCAACTGGCGACTGCTTATCGACCAGTCCGGCCAGCTGTCACTCGACGAAGTCCTCGACCAGCGCAGCCTGTTCCAGCGCATCGACAAGCGATCCTACGCCGCACCGGCCAGCGATAATGCCGTCTGGCTTCAGGTGAGCCTTCCGCCCTTCGAGCACCCCAACTGGCTGTGGGTCTTCGCACCGCGGGTGCAATACCTCGATTTTTACCTGCTCCGGGACGGGCGCATCGAACGGCACGTCGAGACCGGCGAACTGCGACCGCAGCAATCGCGGCCTCTACCGACCCGGGCCTACCTGTTTTCCCTGCCCAACGACGGCGCACCGCGCGAAGCCTACATCCGCCTGCAGTCGTCGCACCCGATCATGGCCTGGTTCCGCACCGTGGACGAACTCGGCCTCGTCGAGCTGGCCTCCCCGGCCTACCTGTTCGGCGCGCTGTTCGGCGCGCTCGCGCTGCTGACCATCTACAACCTGCTGCGGTTTGCCTACACCCTCAGCTACAGCCACGTCTGGCTGGCGCTGCTGCACGGCACGCTGCTGACCTGTGCAGTGGCCAACCTGGGGCTGCTGGCGGTCTGGTTACCGGGGTTGCTCTATAGCCAGCCGATGATCGCGGATATGGCGGCCCTCGGCACCTGTCTCGCGCTGCTGGCGTTCACTTACGGCTTCTTCCATCACCGCAAGCGCCCGTGGGTGACCTGGATGCTGGCGCTGGAGGCCGGCACGGTCGGCGCGCTGGCCGCGATCATCCTGCTCACCGGGCAGCTCTGGTACAGCTGGTTGATCTACGGGTTCGTGCTGCTCACATCGGTCAGCGTCACGGCAGTGGCCATCCACCACTGGCGGCAGCACTACGAACCCGCCCGCCTGCTGGTAGCCGGCATGCTGCTGTTCGACGGCGGCTTTCTCGTCGTGCTGCCAATCCTGCTGGGCTTCAACCAGTTCGATCCGGACTGGCTGACCGGCATCACCTTCAGCGTGGCCACCTGCTCGGGACTGATCCTGAGCTTCGCGCTGCTCGAGCGCCAGCGGCAGATCCAGGCCGACAGCCGCAACCAGCACACCGCCGAAGCGGTGACCAGCGCCGAGCTGCGGACCAAGGCTGATTTCCTGGCCAAGATCAGCCATGAGATCCGCACGCCGATGAACGGCGTGCTGGGCATGAGCGAACTGCTCTTGGACACTTCGTTGTCGGCCAAGCAGCGCGACTACGTCCAGACCATCCACAGCTCGGGCAACGAGCTGCTGAACCTGATTAACGAAATCCTCGACATCTCAAAGCTCGAATCAGGGCAGATCGAACTGGACGACGTACAGTTCGACCTCAATGCGCTGATCGAGGATTGCCTGAGCATTTTCCGCGCCAAGGCCGAGCAGCAGAAGGTCGAGCTGATCAGTTTCGTCCAGCCGCAAATGCCTCACGACGTCGCCGGCGATCCCACCCGGCTGCGTCAGGCCCTGCTGAATCTGCTGGAAAACGCCTTCAAGCAGACCGACGAAGGCGAGGTCCTGCTGATTGCCGCGGTGGACGACCACGGCCCAGAACCACGCCTGCGCATCACCGTGCAGGACAGCGGCCGCCCGCTGGAGCCCGAGGAACGCGATGCACTGCTCAATGCCGCCCTGGACAGCCGCGATTTCCTCGCCGCGACCCGCCACGGCGGCCGCCTGGGCCTGATCATTGCGCGACAGCTGGTGCACCTGATGAACGGCGAGTTCGGCATCCAGACCGGTGGCCTGTCTGGCAACACGCTGTGGATCAGCCTGCCGCTGAGCATGGAGCTGACCGAACAGCCCGGCACCGATCTCGACGAGCAGCTCAAGGGTGCCCGCCTGCTGGTGGTAGACGACAATGACACCTGCCGCAAGGTGCTCAGCCAGCAGTGCAGCAGCTGGGGCCTCGACGTCAGCGCGGTGGCCTCGGGCAAGGAAGCGCTGGCGCTGCTGCGCACCAAGGCCCACCTGCGCGAGTATTTCGACGTCGTATTGCTCGACCAGGACATGCCGGGCATGACCGGTATGCAACTGGCCAGCCGGATCAAGGAAGACTTCAGCCTCAACCATGACATCCTGCTGATCATGCTCACCGGGATGAGCAATGCACCGAGCAAAATCATCGCGCGCAACGCCGGCATCAAGCGGATCCTCGCCAAGCCGGTGGCCGGCTACACGCTGAAGACCACGTTGGCTGACGAACTGACCCGTCGCCGCTCGGCAAAGGCCCAGGCGCCGGCCAACACGACGCAGGCACCGCTTGAGGTGCCGGAAGATTTTCGTATCCTGGTGGCCGAGGACAACAGTATCTCGACCAAGGTCATCCGCGGCATGCTGAGCAAGCTCAATCTCAAGCCTGACACCGCCAGCAACGGCGAAGAGGCCCTGGCACTGATCAAGGCGAAGCCTTACGACCTGGTATTGATGGATTGCGAAATGCCGGTGATGGACGGCTTCGAGGCCACCTCGCGGTTGCGCGCCTGGGAAGCGGTCGAGGGCCGGCGCGCCACGCCGGTAGTGGCGCTGACCGCACATATCCTCAGCGAGCACCGCGAGCGCGCCCGTGAGGCCGGCATGGACGGCCACATGGCCAAGCCCGTCGAGATGTCCCAGCTGCGCGAACTCATCGACTACTGGGTGCGCGCGCGCGCGGCACGGGTCGACCGCTAACCGCTGGTCGGCTGTGTCGGTACAGGTTCGACATCGCTGAGCACCATCAGGCTCTCGGGCTGCGCCGGCATCCGCGACAGGTCGATCCGCAGGTCCTGCGCCGGTACGCCGTAGCGCATCCGTCGGGTAAGCATGCGCAACGCACTGCACAGCAGCGCGACCGCCAGCGGCTCACCGGGGCAGCGGTGCCCGCTGGCGGCGTCCCCACCGCCCTGTGTGATGAAGTCGAACGAGCCGGGAATGCGGCTGGCGAAGCGCTCCGGACGAAACGCCTCGGGTTCGTCCCAGACGCGCGCGTCACGGTTGGTCCCGTACAGGTCCAGTAGCACCCGCGTGCCCTTTTCGAAGCGGTAGCCCCGCCACTCGAAATCCTCGCGCACCCGTGCCGCCGTGAACGGGAAAAAGGCATACAGCCGCCGTACTTCCTGGGCGAAGGGTTCGATGGCGTCGTCCTGGGTCTGGAGTCGTTCACGCCAGTGCGGGTGGGCATGCAGTTCAAGGGTGGCGTAGATGACGAAACGGGCCACCGCGACCGTCGGACGAAGCAGGTTGAGCATTTCCACCGCCGCGACCTCAAGCGGCAGTAAATGGCCGTCCAGGTCACGGTGCCCGGCGACTACCGCCAGCGGTCGCCCGGCATCAACCGCCAACGCGCCTTCGCGCACCCTGGCGAGCAACCCGGCCAACCAGGCCTCGGCGTCTTTTCGCGCCCGCCGGGCCTGCCAGTGGCGGGCCCCGATGCCACCGGCGCCGTCGATCATTGCTGCCAGTTGATCGCGGCGGCGCATCACTGTGTCCTCAGGCAGGTCAACACCGGCCCAGGCGCAGACGGCACGCGTCAGGATCGCCTCCACCTCCGGCAAAAGCGTGATCCGGTCTTGCGTTCGCCAGGTTTCGATGGCGGTCAGCCAGTTGGCCTCGCTCAGCCGCACCAGCTCGGCAATCGACTCCTCACCGAGCAGCGACAGGAACAGGCCCTTGCGATGACGGTGCGCCTGGCCATCGAGACCCTGCACCCCGCCCTGCCCGAACAGGGTTTTCTGCAGCAGGCGTGGCGCCGCCTTGCGGCGAACGAAGCGGCGTTCGTCGTAGAACAGCCTGGCGGCTTCCTCACCGCTGATACAAATGGTGTCCTGTAGCAGCAGGCGCACCTGGAAAATATCCGAGCCCAGCCTCTGGCATCGGCTGGGTATAAATGAGTAGCCTTCGCCAAGCAGCGAAAGCGAACCGTCGAGCTGAGGGTCGCGTGGGATCTCGGGCATCTGTTCTCCTGGACGAGTGGCTGATGAGGTCTTCGATGGACCGCTTGCTGGCCGGCAGGTGCCACGCCGCGTCGGGTCGTGGGGCACTGAACAAATGGCCTGGTCCGCTGCCGATAACAGAGCGGCCGAATTATTCCGCGACGCACGCGTCATGCTTGTCCGAGCCGTCGCTTCGAGGCATCAGCCGTCGCCCAGGAGCCTAACCAACATGATGAAGAGGAGCGATGTCGCCTGGACCCTGGTCGGCATCACCGCGGTACTGCTATCGGGTTATCTGCTTTATCAGGAGATCCGTAACCTGTCGCTGGCCGACCTTACCGATAGCCTCGCGGCAATCAGCCACCGCAACTGGATCCTGGCCGGGCTGGCAACCGCCGGTGCTTACAGTGCACTGGCTTGGTACGACCGCATCGCGGTAGCGCATCTGGGCAAGCGAATATCCTGGTGGTTCATCACCCTGTGCTCATTCACCACCTATGCCCTGGCGCACAACGTGGGAGCTTCGGTGTTCTCCGGTGCGGTGGTGCGCTATCGCGCCTACCGCAGCAAGGGCCTGACGCCGCAGGAAATCGGCGTGCTAATCGTCTTCTGCTCGCTGACCTTTTTCTTGGGCACGTTGCTGGCCGGTGGCAGCGTACTGATCCTGCGACCCTCGTTGCTCAATCGCGTGGTGGACACCGAACCCTGGGTGGCCACCGCTATCGGTGCGTCGCTGCTGGGCCTGGTCGGGCTCTATGTGTTCGGTGCCTGGCGGCATTTCGCCCCGATGCAGCTAGGCAAATGGCGCATCACCTACCCGCGCCTGCCGATCGTCGGCCGTCAATTGCTCGCTGCCCCGCTGGAGCTGGCCTGCGCCGCCGCCATCATCTATTTCGCCCTCCCCGAAGCGGGCAACCCCGGCTACCTGACGGTGTTCGGCGTGTTTCTCGCATCCTTTTCATTGGCCCTGCTGTCCCATGCGCCTGGCGGACTCGGGGTACTGGAGGTAACCTTTCTGGCGGCCATGCCGGACCTGGCGACGGCAGATGTACTGGCCGCCCTGATCGTGTTCAGGGTCTTCTACCTGCTGCTGCCTTTTGCGCTGGCGATCGGTGTGGTCTCGATATTCGAGGCCGGCCAGTGGGCGAAACGGCGACGCAAGCCGGACCTGTGAACAACCAGGTCCATGCGCCTTTCCACGTTGCCTGGGCATCGATCGCTCCGGCCCTTGAGATGAATCGAGCCCGATGACCGACACCCGCGACCAGCCCCCTCGCAACGAGCAGCCCGACGATCGTCGACCGCACCCGTTGGTGGACCTGGCCATCAGCATCGTCATTCCTTCGCTGGTGCTGATGAAACTCAGCGGTGAAAACCGCCTCGGCGCCGATGGCGCCTTGCTGCTGGCCTTGGCATTTCCGCTCGGCCTGGGCCTGTTCGAGCTGCTGAAACATCGCCAGTTCAGCTGGATCGCGCTGCTCGGCCTGGTCAGCGTGCTGCTGACTGGAGGCATCGGCTTGCTGCAACTGGACCCTCAATGGCTGGCAATCAAGGAGGCAGCGATCCCGGGCGTTATCGGCCTGGCTGTCCTGGCGTCGACCCGAACCCGCTTTCCGCTGATCCGGACCCTGCTCTATAACCCGCGCGTGCTGAATGTGGACAAGGTTCACGCGCAGCTCGAGCGCAACGGCCAGACCGCCCACTTCGAGACCCGCCTGCTGCGCGCCACCTACCTGCTCAGCGGCACCTTCTTCTTTTCATCGGTGATGAACTATGTCCTGGCGAAGTGGATCGTGCACAGCCCGGCCGGCAGCGAGGCGTTCAATGCCGAACTCGGCCGCATGACGCTGCTCAGCTATCCGATGATCGCGATCCCCAGCATGGTGATGATGATGGCCATCTTCTATTACCTCTGGCGCACCATCCATGGGCTGACCGGGCTGCGCCTCGAGGACATTCTCGCCGAACCGGCGCAACGGCCACGCCAGAAGCGCTGACCGGATCAGGCCGCGAGCAGCAGCATCCACAGCGGCAGACTGACCGACGCCAGTACCGTCGAGAGGAACACCGCCGAGCTCACCACCCGGGTGTCCTCCTGGTTGACCACGAAGGCCAGGACGTTGACGCCGGTCGGACAGGCCGCCAGCAGCACCAGGACACTCAAGGCGTCCAGCCCCAGGCCGGTCGCGCGTCCCAGGTACCACACCAGCCCGGGAAACAGGCCCAGCTTGACCAGGGCCAGCGCCAACGAGGCCCGCCCCGGTCGCAGCCGATAGCGCGACAGACTGATGCCCAGCACGATCAGCGCACAGGGCAGCGCCGCCTGCGCTAGCCAGTCGGCGATACGCCACAGCGGAGCTGGCAGGGGCGCCCCGGTCAGGTTCAACAGGGCACCCAGTGCAAGCCCGACGATGAGCGGGTTCGCCAGGTTCTTCAACAGCGCCAGCGCACCGACCCTGCTCGCCGAACCGAATGCGTTATAGATACTTTGCAGTGAGAACAGGATCAGGCTGTGGAACACCAGGATGGCGAACACGTAAACCAGGCTGCCTGGGCCCAGTAGCGTGGTCACCAGCGGAATGCCCACCAGGACGTTGTTCGAGTAGGCGGCCGTCAGGCCAAGCGGCGAGACACGACCGAGACGCGAATGTGCGAGCAGCCCAACGACCCCGAAGACGGCGAGCACCGGTCCGAAGTACACCAGCAACAGCAGGGGCGACATGCCATCACTGAGCTGCGCGCGGGCAATTCCGGTAAACAGGACAGCCGGCATGAACAGCCGGAAGGTGATATTGGCCAGTCCACTGGCGGCTTCGCCGGCGAGCCAGCCACGCCGCCCCAGCAGGTAGCCCAGCATGATCAAGCCGAAGATCGGAAGTATTGCCTGAACCACAAGCACGGGGCGTCTCCAACAGCCGACGCGGCCTGTTGCCGCATCGTGAAAGGGACGCAAGGATACGCCGAGTCTGGCGTTGGTTCACCTGCTGGCACCGGCTGTTACACGGGCCTCTTCCGGGCGGGAGGCGCTCAGCCTGGAGTCTGTTGCGCGACGCCGGCCGAAGCCACCGCGGCCGCAGCGGCTAGCCGATCCAGCACCTCGGCGAGGTCATCGTGCCAATCGCGGGTAGCAATACCGAAGGTCGTCTCGAATCGGCTGCAGTCGAGCACCGACCAGGCCGGTCGACGCGCGGGTGTCGGGTACTGGGCGGTGGATATCGGCGATACCTGCGGACGGCGCTCGAGCATGCCCTTGGCTTCGGCCTGGCGAAAGATCTCCACGGCGAAGTCGAACCAGGTACAGGGTGAGCGGCCGCTGTAGTGATATAGCCCCCAGTCCAGCGCTCCGTCACGCGCGTACCGCTGCGCCAACTGCAACAGCACGTCGGCGATGCTACCAGCCTGGGTAGGACAACCGAACTGGTCGGCGACGACCGACAGGGCGTCGCGCTGGCTACCGAGCCGCAGCATAGTCTTGACGAAATTGTGGCCGTGGGTGCCATAGACCCAGCTGGTTCGCAGGATCAGGTAGTGCTCCAGCGTGGCCTGGATCGCGGTTTCGCCGGCCAGCTTGCTCTGGCCGTAGACACCGCTTGGCGCCACCGGCGCGGATTCGCCATAGGGCGTCCGCGCCTCGCCGGAAAAGACATAGTCCGTAGAAATGTGCAGCAGGGGAATGGTGGCCTGGCGCGCGGCTTCGGCGAGCCGGGCGGCGCCATCACTGTTGACCGCAAAGGCCTGCTCGCGATGGGTCTCGGCGTTGTCGACGTGGGTGTAGGCGGCAGCATTGACGAGCATGCCCGGTTTGAACTGATCGATCACCTCGGCAATCTGCTCAGCGTTGGTAATGTCCAGGCGGTCGCGGGTCAGGCCAAGCGCCTCGAGCCCGTACGCAGCGGCGCGGTCAACCAGTTCGTGACCCACTTGGCCACCGGCTCCGCATACAAGGATTCGCATCTGGCTATCGCCTCGTTCAGGGCTCGCCATGGTCGGCGAGCATGGATTCGTGACAGATTCGATACGCGCGCATCGCGCCGCAGCTACCGAGATAGCGCGCCCGCGCTTCGTTCAGGCCAGCATAAAAGCGATTTGTTCCGCCAAATCGCGAGCAGTTGAAGATATTTGCTGCCTGCCCGGCATATTGCGTCGCGCCAAATCACCCTGTCGGGACGAGACGGCCGCGCGCGGGGCCGTCCCAGGCGCCCTTCGAGCGTCCGAAACGGCGCGGCCGGCAATCCTAGCATGGGTGAAACTCGAGGCCGACAAACGGGACAAAACAGTACGACCCTTGTCGATCTGCGCCACGCCGCGGCGGCACCCGACGGGCCGCGGCCCTGGCAGTCACCAGCCCTGGCGGGTTGCCTGACAGCTCAGGGCTGGCCGACATACCAACGATCGGCTCCGATGATTTTCCCGCAGGAGGACAACGAGCATGCCCAGAGGTGACAAGAGCAAGTACAGCGACAAGCAGCAGCGCAAGGCCGAGCACATCGAGCAGAGCTATGAAGAACGTGGCGTCTCGGAGAAGGAAGCCGAAGCGCGAGCATGGGCGACGGTCAACAAGCAGTCAGGAGGAGGCAAACGCAAGGGCGGCTCGGGGCAGAAGAAAAGCGAGACCGCCAAGCGTGCCGATCGCAAGGACTCGGCCCATCGCGCCGCCAAGAGCCGCGCTGGCGAATCGCCCAACCAGGGTTCCGCGCGTGGCAACCGCAGCGGCAGCACCTCGCTGACCGACCTGACGCGCGACGAGCTCATGCAGAAGGCCCGCGAGCGTGACGTGCGGGGCCGTTCAAAGATGCGCAAGGACGACCTCATCAAGGCGCTCAGTTGAGCAGGAGGTAGCCGCCATGCAAGAGCCCGATCCGCGTGATGACGGGACGCCCTCGCCCATCCCCGAGCCCGAACGCAAGGACCCCGGAGAGCCGCTGCCGATCGAAGAGCCGGGCAGCCCGGCAGAGAATGGAGCTGACGCTAAACTTTCCGCGACCAGGCCTATCACAGATTAGGGCCCAGCGAGGCGCCACCAGGCGCAACGCCCCGGGCGGCCGGCATACGATCTGGCCGCGAGATTCAGGAGACCATGATGAGCTATGTACAACTGAGTGATAAGCAGACCCTGCGCGAACGCGCGCGCCAGCATGTCGAGAACGGCGCGGTTACCGAAAGCTATGCCGCTGACCGCGAGACGGTGCTCAACCTGCTCAATGAGGCGCTGGCCACCGAGCTGGTGTGCTATCTGCGCTACAAGCGCCATTACTACATGGCCACTGGGCTGAAATCGAGCGTGGCCGCCGACGAGTTCCTCGAACACGCCAACGAGGAACAGGAGCATGCCGACCGCCTGGCCGAGCGCATCGTTCAGCTGGGCGGCGAGCCTGACTTCAATCCCGACACCCTGACCGAGCGCGCCCACGCGCAATACGCCGAGGGCAACGGGCTGCGCGACATGGTTTTCGAGAACCTGGTCGCCGAGCGCATCGCCATCGACAGCTATCGAGAGATCGTCCAGTACATCGGCGACAAGGACCCGACCACCCGGCGTATCTTCGAGGACATACTCGCTCAGGAAGAAGAGCATGCCGACGATATGGCCGGCCTGCTCGACGGAATGAACTGATCACGAAACGTTGCAAGCGAGGCGCGGCTCAGCCCGCCGCTTCGCTGCGATAAAAAAAGCCACCCGAAGGTGGCCTCAAATAAGGAAAGGAGAGTACTACTCAGCCGGCAGCTGCCGGTCGCATGTAGGAGATCGGTGCGGTCTGGGAATCATCAAAGGTCACCATTTCCCACGCGTCCTTTTGTTCCATCAAGGTGCGCAGCAAACGGTTGTTCAATGCATGTCCGGATTTAAAGCCGCGGAATTCGCCGATCAGGCTGGTGCCCAGTAGATAGAGATCACCGATTGCATCGAGAATCTTGTGCTTGACGAATTCGTCCTCGTACCGGAGGCCGTCCTCGTTCAGCACATGGTCTTCGTCCACCACGATCGCGTTCTCGACACTGCCGCCCAGGGCCAGGTTGTGCGAACGCAGGAACTCGATGTCGCGCATGAACCCGAAGGTCCGCGCACGGCTGACTTCCTTGACAAAGGAAGTACTCGAGAAATCCACGCTGGCAGTCTGAGTGCGGCCGCGAAAAACCGGGTGATCGAAGTCGATCTCGAAACTCACCTTGAAGCCTTCGAACGGCAGGAAAGTGGCGCGCTTGTCGCCGTCCTCCACCGACACTTCACGGGTGATGCGGATGAACTTCTTCGGGGCGTCCTGCTCCTGCAGGCCGGCCGATTGAATCAGGAACACGAAAGGACCCGCACTACCGTCCATGATTGGCACTTCCGAGGCGGACAGCTCTACGTAGGCATTGTCGATGCCCAGCCCGGCCATGGCCGAGAGCAGATGCTCCACCGTATCGACCTTGACCTCACCGCTGACCAGCGTAGTGGACATGGTCGTCTCACCGACGTTCTCGGCACGCGCCGCGATCTGCACGGGCGGATTGAGATCGGTCCGACAGAACACGATTCCGGTGTCCACTGGCGCCGGCTTCAGGGTCAGATACACCTTTTCCCCCGAATGCAGGCCGACGCCCGTGGCGCGAATGATGTTCTTCAAAGTGCGTTGTCTGATCATGGCGTGGTTTCGCTAGTGCGCTGTTGCGAATGGTTTCCAACAAAGGAGGCGATCATAGCAGAACCCCACTTTGCTGAACACCAATCACCCCAATAGTCCTGATACATCCAATCAATCAGCCTGGCGCCGCAGGAAGGCCGGAATATCCAGGTAATCCAGGTCTTCCTGCGGGTTCATCTTCGCCGCTGTGGCGGCCGCATGCGCCTGGTTGCGCATGACGGTCGGGCGTTCAAGATCACGGTAGTTGACTGCAGCCTGTTCCTGACGAGCCGCCGGCGCTGCCTGCGGCGCTACCGCTGCGGTCTGAATGGTGTTGTCGACGACCTTGACCGGCTTTTCGTTGCGTGGACCGAGGCCGGTGGCGACGACAGTGACGTGCAGCTCGTCGAGCATGTCGGGATCGATCACGGCGCCGACCTTGACGGTGGCCTCGTCGGAGGCGAACGCCTCGATGATTTCACCCACCGCGGCGTACTCGCCGAGGGACAGATCCAGACCAGCGGTAATGTTGACCAGGATGCCGCGGGCGCCCTGGAGGTTGACGTCTTCGAGCAGCGGGTTGCGGATTGCCGCCTCGGTCGCCTCGCGGGCCCGGTTGGGTCCGGTTGCGCAGCCGGTGCCCATCATGGCCATGCCCATCTCGCCCATCACGGTCTTGACGTCAGCGAAGTCGACGTTCATCAGGCCGGGACGCTGCATGATGTCGGAAATGCCGCGCACCGCGCCGGTGAGCACGTCATCGGCCTTGGCGAAGGCCGCCAGCAGGCTGGCATCCTTGCCGAGGATGGTCAGCAGCTTTTCGTTGGGGATGGTGATCAGCGAATCGACGCATTCGGACAACTGACGGATGCCTTCGTCAGCGACCTGCATCCGGCGACGGCCTTCGAAGGGGAACGGACGGGTCACAACCGCAACGGTCAGGATGCCCATTTCCTTGGCTACCGACGCAATCACCGGCGCAGCGCCAGTGCCGGTACCACCGCCCATGCCGGTGGTGATGAACACCATGTCGGCGCCCTGCAGTACCTCGGCGATGCGCTCGCGATCGTCCATCGCCGCCTGGCGGCCGATGTCCGGGTTGGTGCCGGCACCCAGCCCCTTGGTGATGGCCGAGCCGAGCTGCAGCACGGTCCGGGCTTCGATTTTCTTCAACGCCTGGGCATCGGTGTTGGCGCAGATGAATTCCACGCCTTCAACGCTGTTGCGCACCATGTGATTGACGGCGTTGCCGCCACCTCCGCCTACGCCAATGACCTTGATCACTGCACTTTGCGGGGTATGATCTACGAGTTCGAACATTTCCCTCTCTCCTTCCAGCTTTCTAGTTTTAGGTACTGCCGCACTGCTCAGAAATTGCCCTGGATCCAGCTCTTGAGCCGGTCCACGACAGATGTCTTGGGTTCTTCGGCCAGGTGGCCGAGGCCGGACATGGAGTTGCCGTCGGTCTGCTTGCGCATCCCATAGAGCAACAGGCCCACGCCCGTTGAATAGATCGGATTACGGACCACGTCAGCGAGACCGTTGACGCTGTGCGGTACGCCCAGGCGCACCGGCATATGAAAGATTTCCTCGGCGAGTTCGACGGCGCCTTCCATTTTCGCCGTGCCACCGGTGAGGACGATTCCCGCGGGGACCAGATCCTCGTAGCCGCTGCGACGCAGTTCCGCCTGGATAAGGGTGAACAGCTCGTCGTAACGCGGTTCCACGACTTCGGCTAGCGCCTGGCGCGAGAGTTCCCGCGGCGGCCGGTCTCCGACGCTCGGTACCTTGATGGTTTCGCCCGGGCCGGCCAGCTTGGCCAGCGCGCAGGCATAGCGGATCT
The DNA here is from genome assembly GCA_002339675.1 of Stutzerimonas stutzeri. Lineage (GTDB taxonomy): Bacteria > Pseudomonadota > Gammaproteobacteria > Pseudomonadales > Pseudomonadaceae > Stutzerimonas > Stutzerimonas stutzeri_O. Next base: position 1,047,139 of record DDKB01000017.1, on the reverse strand, counting down.
TGATTTCCTCGGCGTACTGAGTCGGCGTGCGCAACGCCATGGCGATGTCGTTGGTGACCTGGTCACCGGCGATCGGGATCACCGCCGTGTGGCGGATCGCGCCTTCGGTAAAGATGCAAATGTCGGTGGTGCCACCGCCGATGTCGACCAGGCACACGCCCAGCTCCTTCTCGTCGTCGGTCAGCACGGCATGCGCCGAGGCCAGTTGCTCGAGGATGATGTCGTCGACTTCGAGACCGCAACGGCGCACACATTTCTCGATGTTCTGTGCGGCGTTCACAGCGCAGGTCACGACATGGACCTTCGCCTCCAGGCGCACGCCGGACATGCCCAGCGGCTCGCGAACGCCCTCCTGGTTATCGATCACGTAATCCTGTGGCAGGGTGTGCAGCACTCGCTGGTCTGCCGGGATGGCGACGGCTTGTGCCGCATCGAGGACGCGCTCGAGGTCGGCGCTGCTGACCTCGCGGTCGCGGATCGCCACGATCCCATGGGAGTTGAGGCTGCGGATGTGGTTACCGGCCAGGCCGACGAAAGCCGAGTGGATGCGGCAGCCAGCCATCAACTGCGCCTCCTCGACGGCGCGCTGAATCGACTGCACGGTCGACTCGATGTTGACCACTACACCCTTTTTCAAGCCGCGGGACGGATGGGTGCCGATCCCGACGATTTCCAGCTCGCCGTCCGGGGTGACCTCACCCACGAGCGCCACCACCTTGGAGGTGCCGATATCCAGTCCGACGATCATCTTGCCGCTTTGCACGCTAGACATGTGTTTCATTCCTCAATTCTTCGCAACGTCGGGTTCGCCCGTCGTGGTCGGAGCCGGCTCGCGCCACGCCACGGCGAGGCCGTTGGCGTAACGCAGGTCGATCCGCGCAATTCTGTCGCTCTGCTGCGCCAGCTCTTGCTGGTAGATGGCAGTGAAGCGCCGCATTTTTTCGATGATCTGGTCCCTTCCCAGTAGCAGCTCGACGCCCTGCTTGGTCGTCAGAAACCAGCTGCCCCGCGCACGCAACTCCAGGCGGGCGATGGAAAAACCGAGTGGCCGCAGCATCTGGTTGAGCATCTGGTACTGCTGCATCACCCGCTGCTGAGCCCGCTTCGGACCATACAATTGTGGCAAGTGTTCATACTGGGTCAGGTCATCCGGCGCAAAGGCCTGGCCATTGTTGTTCAGCAGCGCCTCGTCGCCCCAGCGGGCGATGGGCAACTGCTCATCGAGGCGCACCATGACCTCGTCTGGCCACACCCGCCGCGCCTCCACATGCGCGATCCAGGGCATCTGCTCCAGGTCGCGACGCAGGGCATCGAGATCCACCTTGAAAAAGCTCGCCTCGACGAATGGCGCCATACGCGCCTGTACTGCCTGCTGGTCGACGTAGGTCAGCTCACCGCGCACGCTGACCTTGGCAATGGGCCGGTCGGCGTAGGGCGCCAGGCGCACGCCCAGCTCGTAGAGGCCGACGGCCAGTGCGAGCAGCATCACCGGCCAAAGCACCCGCTTGAGCGCGCTCAGGCTCGGACGCGGCAGGCGCGCCGACAGCGGTTCGCGTTGCACCAGACGGCTCGCACCACGCGGCACCGGTTTGCGCGAGGTGCGCCCGGTGACGGGTTGGGCGTGACGCAGCGTGGCGATCATGGCTCAGTTCCCCGCTGCCAGGCTGGCGTCGAGGATCGCCAGTACCAACTGCTGGAAATCCAGACCGGCGGCGCGTGCCGCCATCGGAACCAGGCTGTGATCGGTCATGCCCGGGACGGTGTTGACTTCCAGCAACCAGAAATCACCCGCTGCGTCCTGCATCACATCCACACGTGCCCAGCCCTGAATACCCACGGCGTCGCAGGCGCGTGCCGAGAGCGCCTTGAGTTCGGCTTCCTTGTTCGCGTCCAGCCCGCAGGGAATTCGGTACTGGGTATCGTTGGCCAGGTATTTGGCGTCGTAGTCGTAGAAGCTGTGCGGCGTGCCCAGGCCAATCGGTGGCAGCACCTGCCCACGCAGCGTGGCAATGGTGAATTCCGGGCCCTGGATCCACTGTTCCACCAGGACCTGGGCGTCGTACGTACTGGCGGCGCGCCAGGCAGCGATCAGCTCGGCCAGCCCGGCCACCTTGGCCATGCCGATGCTCGACCCTTCGTGCGCCGGCTTGACGATCAGCGGAAAGCCGAGCGTCTCGGCAGCCGCCTGGCAGTCGGCCTCGCTCGCCAGCACGGCATGCCGCGGGGTCGGCAGGCCGAGGCTCTGCCAGACCTGCTTGGTACGCAGCTTGTCCATCGCCAGCGCCGAAGCAAGGATGCCGCTGCCGGTATAGGGGATGCCGGCGCACTCGAGTAGCCCCTGCATGCTGCCGTCCTCGCCACCGCGGCCATGCAGGACGATAAAGGCGCGGTCGATCGGCTCGCGGCCCAGGCGTTGCAACAGGTCGTCGCCGACATCGATGCCGAACGCATCTACGCCGGCGGCCTGCAGCGCGGCAAGTACCGCCGCACCGGATTTCAGGGATACCTCGCGCTCGGCGCTCTTGCCACCGAAGAGCACGGCGACCCGGCCGAACTCCCGGGGATCGCGGGTCGATTGCAGGCCGTTCATTCGGGCTTCCTCGCGGCGATCTGCTCGCCGGCAAACAGGGGGCTGTTGATGAGTTGCGGGGCCAGGCCGCCGATATCGCCGGCGCCCTGGCAAAGCAGGATGTCGCCGGGCCGCAGCAACGGCTTGACCAGCGGCGCCAGGTCGACACCACGCTCGATGTAGATCGGGTCCAACTGGCCACGCTGGCGGATGCTGTGGCACAGGTGCCGGCTGTCTGCGCCGGGAATGGGCTCCTCGCCGGCCGGATAGACTTCCATCAGCAGCAGCACGTTGGCATCGGTCAGGACCTGCACGAAATCGTCGTACAGGTCGCGGGTGCGGCTGAAGCGATGCGGCTGATAGACCATCACCAGGCGACGCTCGGGCCAGCCGCCGCGCACGGCCTGGATGACGGCAGCGACCTCGCGCGGGTGATGACCGTAGTCGTCGACCAGCATCACGCTGCCGCCATCGACCGGCAGCTCGCCATACACCTGGAAACGCCGGCCGACACCGCCGAACTGCGACAGGCCCTGAATGATGGCCTCGTCATCAATGCCTTCGTCAGTAGCGATTGCGATGGTCGCCAGGGCGTTCAGCACGTTGTGCCGGCCAGGCATGTTCACCGATACGTCGAGCGCCCCGAACCCCTCGCGCAGCACGGTGAAATAGGTGCGCATGCCTTCCTGGCGAATGTTGATGGCGCGCACGTCGGCGCCTTCCTGAGTGCCGTAGGTGGTGATCGGTCTGCCCACCTGGCCAATGATCTCGCGCACCACCGGGTCATCCACGCACAGCACCGCCAGGCCATAGAACGGCAGGTTGTGCAGGAACTCGACGAAGGTGCGCTTGAGCTTGCCGAAGTCGCCACCATAGGTGCTCATGTGGTCGGCATCGATATTGGTGACTACCGCCACCATGGGCTGCAGGTGCAAGAAGCTGGCGTCGCTCTCGTCGGCTTCGGCAATGAGGTAGCGGCTGGTGCCCAACTGCGCGTTGGTGCCGGCGGCGGTCAGGCGACCACCGATGACGAACGTCGGGTCCAGCCCTGCCGCAGCGAATACCGAGGCCAGCAGGCTGGTCGTGGTGGTCTTGCCGTGTGTGCCGGCGACCGCGATGCCGTGACGATAGCGCATCAGCTCGGCGAGCATTTCGGCGCGCGGCACGACAGGTATCCGTTGTTCCAGCGCAAAGGCCACTTCCGGGTTGGCGGCATTCACCGCACTGGAGACCACCAGCACGTCGGCACCGGCGACGTTGCCGGCCTGGTGCCCGATGTAGATCTGAGCGCCGAAGCTCTGCAGGCGCTCGGTGCTCGCCGAGGCTTTCAGATCCGAACCGGAGACATCGTAGCCGAGGTTCAGGAGCACCTCGGCGATGCCGCACATGCCGACCCCGCCGACACCGACGAAATGGATCCGGCGAATCCGGCGCATGCGCCGAACCTCTGCCTTGACCGCTGCGGGGGATTTAGCCATGCGCCACCTCCAGGCAGACATCGACGACGGTGCGGGTCGCGTCCGGGCGCGCCAGGCGCCGTGCCGTGGTACCCATGACCTCTAATTTTTCCGGCTGCATCATTACCTCGGTCAACTGCGCGGCGAGCGCGGCAGCATCGGTGCTTGCTTGGGGCATCAGGACGGCGGCGCCCTCCCTGGCCAGGTAGTCGGCGTTGCGGGTCTGGTGATCGTCGATCGCGTGCGGCAGCGGCACCAGGAACGACGGCAGCCCCGCCGCCGCCAATTCGCACACGGTCAGCGCACCGGCCCGGCAGATCACCAGATCAGCCCAGGCATAGGCACGCGCCATGTCCTTGATGAAGGGGGCGACTTCCGCCTCGACCGCGGCCGCGGCGTAGCGCTCGCGGGTCAGGTCGGCGTGCTGCTTGCCCGCCTGGTGGAAAACCTCCGGACGCAGCTCCACGGCGACCCGGCCGAGCGCATCCGGCAACAACTTGTTCAGGGGCTCGGCGCCAAGGCTTCCGCCTAGCACCAGCAAGCGTGGCCGACGTCCGCGAAGGGTCTGGCGGGGCGTCTCCAAGAACAGTTCCTGGCGCACCGGGTTGCCGGTGGTCCGCCGCTTGGCGCTGGGCGTAAAGGTATCCGGGAAAGCCTCGCAAACGCGCTGGGCAAACGGCACCAGGCTGCGGTTGGCGGTGCCGGCGACGGCGTTCTGCTCATGGATGATCAAGGGCACGCCGGCCAGTTTCGCTGCCAGTCCGCCCGGGCCAGTCACGTAGCCGCCCAGCCCGAGAACGCAAACCGGCTGCAGCTGGCGCACGATGCGTCGTGCCTGCCCCAGCGATCGGGCCAGTTGGAATGGTGCCTTGAGCAGAGAGGCGAAACCCTTGCCGCGCAGGCCGCTCACTTGGATCAGGTGCAGCGGAAGGCCCGCGGCCGGAACCACCTCGTTCTCGATACCACGCGGTGTGCCCAGCCAGTGGACGCTGTAGCCGCGGCGCGCGAATTCATGGGCGCAGGCCAATGCCGGGAAGACATGTCCGCCGGTTCCGCCAGCCATGATCAGGACGTTAGCGCCCATGCGCACCTCCGCGACCAGCCGGCACTGGCGGCGAGACGACGTCGGTGAAATCCTCTTCGCTGAATTCGGCATCCTCACTGCCGAGCACCGTGCGACTCTCCCACTCAATGCGCAGCAGCAACGCCATGCTCGCGCAGGTCACCACCAACGAGCTGCCGCCGTAGCTGAGGAAAGGCAGGGTCAGCCCCTTGGTGGGCAGCAGCCCGACGTTCACGCAGACGTTGATGAGAAACTGCCCGAGCCAGAGGAAGGCAACGCCCCAGGCCACATACGCGGCAAAGAACTGCCGGGCACGTTCGGCTGCCAGGCCGATGAACAGTGCGCGGACGCCGACGAAGGCGAACAGCAGGATGGTCAGCAGCGCCCCGACCACGCCGAGCTCCTCGGCCAGTACCGAAAACACGAAGTCGGTGTGGGCCTCGGGGAGGTAGAACTGCTTCTGTACGCTGTTGCCAAGGCCGACACCGAACCACTCGCCCCGCCCGAAGGCGATGAGCGCCTGGGTCAGCTGGTAGCCCGCGCCGAACTGATCGGCCCAGGGATCGGTAAAGGTGATCAGGCGCTGCAACCGGTATTCCTGGGTCTGCACCAGCACGAACACCGCGCCAACCGCCAACAGGACCAGCAGGCTGAAGCGGATCAGGCCGACGCCACCAAGAAACAGCATGGCCACCGCTGCGCCCATCATGACCACCGTTGCCCCGAAGTCGGGCTCGAGCAGCAGCAACATGGCCATCGGCAGCAGGACCAGAAACGGCTTGAGGAAGCCCCACAGGCTCTCGCGCACCTCTTGCTGCCGGCGAACCAGATACCCGGCGAGATAGACCACCACGAACAGTTTGGCCAGCTCCGAAGGCTGCACGTTGAACGCACCGAAGCCGATCCAGCGCATGGAGCCGTTCACCTCGCGGCCGAGGCCAGGAATCAGCACCAGGATCAGCAGACCGAAGGCGCCGAGCAGCAGCACCCAGTCCAGCCGCTGCCAGGCCGAGACGGGCACTATCAGGACCGCCGCGGCCGCAACGATGCCCATCATCACGTAAATCAGGTGGCGGATCATGTGATACAGCGAATTGCCGGTATTCACCGCCGCCACTTCAGACGACGCGGACGTGATCATCACCAGGCCCAGCCCCAGCAAGGCCAGGCAGCCTGCGAGCATCGGAAAGTCCAGGTCCAGGCCGCGGCGACCGAACAGGGGGGAAGGCGCACTGCGCAGGAAGGCCAGCATCAGCTAAGCACTCCCACGGCAGCGGCGAACTGGCGCCCGCGATCTTCGAAATTCTCGAACATGTCGAGGCTGGCGCAGGCCGGCGACAGCAGCACCGCATCGCCAGGTTGCGCCAGGCTGGCGGCGAGCTGCACAGCCTGCTGGAGCGACTCGACACGGTGAACAGGCGCCGCGCCGTCCAGTGCAGCGGCCAGCTGTTCAGCGTCACGGCCCAACAGCACGACAGCTCGACAGTGATGGGAAACGGGGCTGTGCAGCGCGGCGAAATCGGCACCCTTGCCGTCGCCGCCGGCGATCAAGACCAGCTCGCCGGCGATGTCGCTGCCAAGGCCATCGATCGCCGCCAATGCCGCGCCGACGTTGGTCGCCTTGGAGTCATCGTAATAGCTGACGCCCTTGCGCTCGCCGACCCACTGGCAGCGATGCGGAAGGCCGGCGAAGCGCCGAAGCGTGTCCAGCATCGGCTCGAAGGGCAGGCCGACGGCATGGCCGAGGGCCAGCGCGGCGAGCGCGTTGGACTGATTATGCGCGCCGCGGATCTTCAATTGATTCGCTGGCATCAGCGCGTCGAACTGGAACGCCAAGTATTTCTCGCCGTTTTCGACGAACAGGCCGAACCCCTTGAAGTCCGGCTTGCCCAGCCCGAACGACCAGGTCGGCACTTCGTCGCCAATCAGCGGACGGCTAAGGCGGTCGTCGCGGTTGATCACCACCTGACGCGCACCGCGGAAGATGCGGTGCTTCGCCTGGTGGTAAGCCGGCAGCCCGTCATAGCGGTCCATGTGGTCTTCGCTGACGTTCAGGCAGGTGGCGACCTCGGCATTGAGCTGGTGTGTCGTCTCCAGCTGGAAGCTCGACAGCTCAAGCACGTAGAGGTCGACCGTCGCGTCGAGCAGGTCCAGCGCCGGCGTGCCGAGGTTGCCGCCCACGGCGACCTTGCGCCCCGCGGCCGCGGCCATCTCTCCGACCAGACTGGTGACCGTGCTCTTGGCATTCGATCCGGTGATGGCAACGATTGGCGCCTTCGCTTCGCGGGCGAATAGCTCGATGTCGCCGGACAGCTTCACGCCCTTGGCAGCTGCCGCTTGCAGTGCCGGCGTTGCGACGGACAGACCGGGACTGACCAGCAGCTCGCTCGCGCGGCAGAGGAAAGCCGGATCGAGCTCGCCGCAACGCACTTCGATCTCCGGATATTGCGCTTTCAGCGTGGCCAGTTCCGGCGGGTTCGCACGGGTATCGACCACGGCGAACGGCAATCCGCGGCTCGCCAGGTAGCGAACCAGGGACATGCCGCTCTTGCCGAGACCGACAACGATGCGGAACTGATCGGAAGCGATGAGCACTCTGCGTTACCTCAATTTCAACGTGGCGAGACCGACCAGCACCAGAATCACCGTGATGATCCAAAAGCGCACAATCACGCGGGGTTCGGGCCAGCCCTTCAGCTCGAAGTGATGATGGATCGGCGCCATGCGGAACACCCGCTTGCCGGTGAGCTTGAACGACGCCACCTGGATCATGACCGACAGGGTTTCCATCACGAACACGCCGCCCATGATGAACAGCACCACTTCCTGGCGGACGATCACTGCGATGGTGCCCAGCGCGGCGCCGAGCGCCAGCGCACCGACGTCGCCCATGAATACCTGCGCCGGGTAGGTGTTGAACCAGAGGAAGCCGAGCCCTGCGCCGATCAGCGCACCGCAGAAGACGATCAGTTCGCCAGCGCCCGGAATGTAGGGAATCAGCAGGTAGTCAGCAAAATTGGTGTTGCCGGACAGGTAGCAGAAAATCCCGAGCGCACCGCCAACCATGACCGTGGGCATGATCGCCAGGCCGTCCAGGCCATCGGTCAGGTTCACCGCGTTGCTCGACCCGACGATGACGAAATAGGTAAGGATCACAAAGCCGATGCCCAACGGGATCTCGAAGCTCTTGATCAGCGGCAGGATCAGAGTCGTTTCCACTGGGGTTTGCGCAGTCATATAAAGGAAGACGGCAGCACCGAGCCCAAACACTGATTGCCAAAAGTACTTCCAGCGGCTCGGCAGCCCGCGCGAGTTCTTCTCGATCACCTTGCGGTAGTCGTCGACCCAGCCCACTGCGCCGAACAGCAGGGTCACCGCGAGTACTACCCAGACATATCGGTTCGACAGATCGGCCCAGAGCAGTGTGGCAATGGTGATGGCGCTGAGGATCAGTGCGCCGCCCATGGTCGGCGTGCCGGACTTGGAGAGGTGGCTCTGCGGGCCGTCAGTGCGCACAGCTTGGCCGATCTGGCGAAGCTGCAAGGTGCGGATCAGCCAGGGGCCCATCCACAGCGACAGCACCAGCGCGGTGAGCACCCCCAGGATCCCGCGCAGCGACAGGTACTGGAAGACCGCGAAGCCGGTGTGAAACCGTTGCAGATATTCGGCGAGCAACAGCAGCATCAATGATTCTCCATACCGGACGCAGACAGCGCGGTGACGACCTTGTCCATCGCAGCGCTGCGTGATCCCTTGACCAAAAGGGTGGTGGCGTTGCCCTGCTCGAGCCGTAGAGCGCCGATCAGGCTGGCCTGGTCGGCGAAATGGCGCCCGCCAGCGCCGAAGGCATCGACGGCGTGCTTCATCAGCGGGCCCACGGCGAACAAGGCATCGACTTTACCGATCGCGTAACGGCCGACGTCGCGGTGGCCCTGCTCGGCCCATTCGCCCAGTTCGCCCATGTCACCCAGTGCCAGCACGGTGCGCCCGGCAAAGCTGGCTAGCACATCGATGGCAGCGCAGATCGAACCTGGGTTGGCGTTGTAGCTGTCGTCGATCAGCCGCACGCCATTGCCGAGCATCTGCGCGACACCACGGCCCTTGACCGGCTGCAGGCTCTCGAGCCCGGCCACGATGTGCTCGACCGACACGCCAAGGGCGTGCGCGGCTGCTGCCGCGGCCAGGGCGTTGGCCACGCTATGGCGGCCGAGCAGGTTGAGCTGCACGCGCACCGAGCCACGCGGCCCGGTCAGCACGAAGTTCGGACAGCCGCGAAGGTCATAGCCGATCGAGGCCGGATGGAAATCGGCCAGCGGACTCTGCAGCGCGAAGCTCACCACCTGCCTGCCCGCGGCACGCGTTTTCCAGGTCGCGAAGGCTGGATCATCACGATTGAGCACGGCCACCCCGTCCGCGCCCAGCCCGTCGATGATCTCGCCCTTGGCCTCGACGATTCGGTCAGGACCGCCGAACTCGCCGACGTGCGCGGTACCGGCATTGGTAATCAGGCTGACATCTGGCCGCGTCAGGCTGACGGTATAGGCTATTTCGCCAACCCGCGAGGCTCCCAGCTCGATGACTGCCGCCTGGTGTGTCGGCGCCAACTCAAGCAGCGTCAGCGGCGCACCCAGGTCGTTGTTCAGGTTACCGCGGGTCGCCAGCACGGCGTCGGCACCATGGGCGGCGCGCAGGATGCTGGCGAGCAGCTCCTTGACGCTGGTCTTGCCGCTGGAGCCGGTCACGGCCGCCACAGGCCCACCGAACCGGGCGCGGTTGCGCGCGCCCAGCAAGCCGAGGGCAATGCGCGCATCGGCGACGACCAGCTGGGGCAGCGCAACGTCCGCTACATGCCGCTCGACCAATGCCGCGACCGCGCCCTGCGCCGCCACGTCAGCCAGATACGCGTGCCCATCGAAGCGCGGACCGGTCAGGGCCACGAACAGTTCGCCAGGCCGGATCGCGCGGCTGTCGGTGCTGACCGCGTCGAAAACGGCGTCCTCTCCGACCAGCCGGGCGGAGAGCGGATCGACCAGCTCGGTCAGGCGCATGGCTTCAAGCATCGGAGGCCCTCCAGGCAGCCAGTGCCAGAGTGGCCTGGGCGATATCGGAGAACGGCTGGCGTACGCCGCGGATCTCCTGGTAATCCTCATGACCCTTGCCGGCGAGCAGCACCACATCGTCAAGCCCACTGGACGCGACGCAGCGAGCAATGGCATCGGCGCGGCCAGGCAGCTGGGTGATCCGCTCGGGATCGCTGAAGCCGGCTCGAATGTCGTCGAGAATCTGCTGCGGATCTTCGTTGCGCGGGTTGTCATCGGTGACCACCACGCGATCGGCCAGACGTTCGGCGACGGTCGCCATCAGGCCACGCTTGCCGCGGTCGCGATCGCCGCCGCAACCAAACAGGCAGACCAACTCGCCGCGGGTATGCGGGCGCAGCGCCTGGAGAACTTTTTCCAAAGCGTCCGGGGTGTGCGCGTAATCGACGACGACCAGCGGGCGATCGCCGCCACCGAGCCGCTGCATGCGTCCGGTTGGGCCTTCGATCTGCGGCAGCACCGCAAGGATCTCGTCAAGCGGGTAATCCATCCCGAGCAAGGCACCCACCGCCGCCAGCACATTGCTGACATTGAAGCGGCCCAACAGCGGGCTGCGCAGCGAACGCTCGCCCTGCGGCGTGATGAGCCGCGCATGGATGCCATCGTCGTCCAGCCGCGCCTCGGGGCAATACAGGTACGCCGACGCATCGTCCAGGCTGTAGGTGATCAGGCGGGACTCCATGGACTCGGCGGCCAGCTGGCGGCCGAACGCGTCGTCCAGATTGATAACCCGGCAGCTCAGGCCGGACATCCTGAACAGACGAGCCTTGACCTCAGCGTAGACCTCCATCGAACCGTGGTAATCGAGATGATCGCGCGAAAGGTTGGTGAAGACCGCGACGTCAAATGCCAACGCAGCCACGCGCCCCTGGTCCAGACCATGGGAGGACACCTCCATCGCCACCGCCCGCGCGCCCTGCTGACGCAGGTTGGCGAGGTTCGCCTGGACGCCGATGGCATCCGGCGTGGTGTGCTGGCCGAGTACCAGCTCGCCGTGGAAACCGGTTCCCAGGGTGCCGATGATGCCGCAGCGCTCGCCCAGCCGATCCAGTGCCTGGGCGACCAGGTAGGTAACGCTCGTCTTGCCATTGGTACCGGTGACACCAACCATATGGAGGCTGCGACTCGGCTCACCGTAGAAGCGGCCGGCAATCGCCGACAGCTGCTCGGCGAGGTGGCGCACCGGAACCAGCACGGCGCTGGCTGCCGTCATCTGCGCGGCGCCCTCGGCCTCGTAAGCCACCGCTGCGGCGCCGCGGGATATGGCATCGGCTATGTGCACGCGGCCGTCCTGCTGGTGACCGGGCACGGCCAGGAACAGGTCGCCCGGCCGCACCTTGCGGCTGTCCAGCGTGAGCTCGCGGATCAGCACCGCAGTCGATGCCTGGGGCAACAGCTGGTTCAGGGGCATGGGCATCAGATCCGCCCTCCTTGGGTTTTCGCCGTCTCGGCGGTCTTGATCTCTTCGGGCGGAGGCAGGTTGTCAGGGGCCACGTTCATCAGCCGCAACGCTCCGGACATCACCCGGCTGAACACCGGCGCAGACACCAGACCGCCGAAATAGCCACTCTTGCTCGGCTCGTCGATGACCACGGCGATGGCGATCCGCGGATCCTTCATCGGGCCGAAACCGGCAAACATCGAGCGATAGGCATTCTCCCGGTAACCGCGACTGCTGGCCGACGCCTTGCGCGCGGTACCGCTCTTACCGGCCACGTGGTAGCCGGGCACCTGGGCCCGGAAGACCCCGCGCGGCGCCTCGATCACTTCCTGCAACATGCCCTGAATGGTCTTGGCAACCTCCGGCGACACCACCTCGACACCGTCCGGCGCGTGTTCGACGCGAGTCAGCGACATGGGCAGCAAGCGGCCGTCGTTGGCCAGCGTGCTGTAGGCGTGGGCGAGCTGGACGGCGGTTATCGACAGGCCGTAGCCATACGACAGGGTCGCGGTCTCCGCCTTGCGCCACTCACGGTAGCTGGGCAGGTTGCCGACCCGTTCGCCGGGGAAACCAAGGCCCGTATCCTGGCCGAAGCCGACCTTGCGCATGACCTCATGGATTGCCGCACCACCGATGTCGAACGCAACCTTGCTCATGCCCACGTTGGATGAGTTGATCAGGATGCCAGTAAGACTAAGCTCGCGGCCTTCAGAACGAGACACGTCGCGGATCGTGTAACGGCCAATGCGCAGCGACCCGGGCCAGACTTCGACGATATCGCTAGGCTTCCAACGACCGGTCGCCAGGGCGGCGCTCATGGAAATCGGCTTCATGGTCGAGCCCGGCTCGAACAGGTCGGTCATCGCCCGGTTACGCATGGCGTCCGGCTGCAGGTTGCGGCGGTTGTTGGGGTTGTAGGTGGGCTGGTTGACCATCGCCAGCACTTCGCCGGTCTTGACGTCGAGCATCACCAGACTGCCGGCCTTGGCGCCGAACTCCAGCAGCGCATTGCGCAACTCACGATGAGCCAAGTACTGCAGGCGCAGGTCGATGGACAGCGCCAGCGCCTTGCCCGCCTTTGCGTTCTTGACGACCTGCACATCCTTGATCAGCCGACCGCGACGGTCCTTCAGCACCTGTCGCTTGCCGGGCACGCCAGCCAGCCACTCGTCATAGGCGAGCTCCAGCCCTTCGCGGCCACGGTCGTCGATATCGGTAAAGCCGACTACCTGTGCAGCAACTTCGCCGGCCGGGTAAAAACGACGAAACTCTTCCTGGGAGTAGACGCCCGGGATTTTCAGGTCGAGGACGCGCTGCCCCTGCTCGGGCGTCAGCCCGCGGACCAGGTAGGTGAACTCCCGGTCGGCCTGCTCCTTTAGGCGCCGGGTCAGCGCCGTAGGCTCCTGGCCGAGCGCAGCTGCCAGCTCTGGCCAGCGCGCCTGGGCCGCCTGAAGCTCGCGCGGATTGCCCCACAGCGTAGTGACCGGTGTGCTGACGGCCAGCGGCTCACCATGGCGATCGGTGATCAGGCCACGATGTGCCGGGATCGGGATATGGCGCACACTGCGCGCGTCGCCCTGGGTCTTCAGGAAGCCATGATCGACTACCTGCAGATCGACGATGCGCCAGCCAATCGCGCCGACCATCAGCCCCAGCAGCCCGAGCACGATGCGGAAGCGCCATGGATAGAGTGCGCCTTCGAGCCTGATCATGGCGCCACCAGCCTGACATCCGCGGCTTGCGGGATGTGCATCTTCAGTTGTTCGGTCGCCAGGGTTTCGATGCGGTTGTGAGCAGTCCAGGTGCTCTGCTCGAGAATCAGGCGCCCCCACTCGGCCTGGGCCTTGTCGCGCACACTGAGCTCCGCGTACAGGTCGTTGAGCAGACGACGATTCCAGTGGGCGCTGTAGGCAACGCCGATGGCGGACAGCAACACGACGAGAAACAGCACCAGCATCAGCAGGCTGCCGTTGGGCATGGACCGGCGCAGCTGGCTCACCGCAACTTCTCCGCTACCCGCATCACCGCGCTGCGCGAGCGCGGGTTGGCTTTGACCTCTTCGACCGTTGCGTACTGCGGCTTGCCGAGCAGCTTCAGGCGGGGCACGAATTTCTCGGGAATGATCGGCAGGTCGCGTGGCAGGGTATCGGCCTCGCCTTTGGCGTGACGGCGCATGAACTGCTTGACGATACGGTCTTCGAGCGAATGAAAGCTGATCACCACCAGACGGCCACCGACCTCCAAGGCATCCAAGGCCGCGGCCAGCCCCGTCTCAAGGTCGCCCAGCTCGTTGTTGATGAAAATCCGAACTCCCTGGAACGCACGTGTCGCCGGATTCTTGCCCTTTTCCCAGGCCGGGTTGGCAACTGTCAGGACCTGCGCCAGATCGCCGGTACGTTCGAAAGGGCGCTCTGCACGACGCTGCACCACTGCTCGCGCCATGCGCTTGGCGAAACGCTCCTCGCCATATTCCTTGAAGACCCGCGCGATGTCGTCTTCCGCGGCGGTGGCGATCCACTCGGCCGCACTGACGCCGCGCGCCGGATCCATGCGCATATCCAGGGGGCCGTCGTTGAGAAAGCTGAACCCACGCTCGGGATCGTCCAGTTGCGGCGAAGACACGCCAAGGTCCAGCAGCACACCGCTCAGAGTGCCCGTCCAGCCACGCTGCGCGACCTCTGCGCCGAGTTCGGCAAAGCTTCGCTGCACAACGACAAAGCGGCCATCCTCGGCCGCCAGTGCTTGCCCCGTCGCGATTGCTAGCGGGTCTTTATCGAAACCTAGCAAACAGCCATCAGGCCCGAGCTGCCGCAGCAGCAGCCTGCTATGCCCACCGCGCCCGAACGTGCCATCCAGGTAGCGCCCATCCGGACGCACAGCCAGCGCCGCGACGGCTTCGTCGAGCAACACGGTCACATGGTTATAGGGGCTGGTCTGGGTCACAGGATTAAGTCACGCAATTCTTCGGGCAAGGCACCGGGTTGTTTGATGGCCGCCAGGTCCGCGTCTGCTTGCGCGTTCCAGTCGTCCTCGTTCCACAGGCTGAATTTGTTCAACTGACCGACCAGCATGGCCCGCTTGTCCAAGCCTGCGTGCTCACGCAAACGCGGAGGCACCAGGACACGGCCGCTGCCGTCCATTTCCAGGTCCACGGCATTACCGATCAGCAGGCGCTGCAAGCGACGACTTTCTTCTCGCAGCGAGGGCAACTCACGAAGCTTGGCTTCGATCTGCTCCCATTCGGGCAACGGATACAGACAGAGGCAGCGATCCACCGCATCGATCGTGATGATCAACTGGCCTTCGCAGCGCGAAACGAGCTCGTCACGATACCGGCTCGGCATGGCTAGCCGACCTTTGGCATCGAGACTGATGGCGTTTGCTCCGCGAAACACGGCTGCGCTTCCCCTGAATTAACGTTTCATACCCATAAAAACCCACTTCATTCCACTTTCTACCACTTGTGCGCACTATAGAAATGCAGCCGCCCCACCGTCAAGGTGAGCCGGGCGGGAAAAACCCTTACAGGACGGGAATTTAGAGAAGTTTTCGACGGCAGGCGGCGATCCAGGACTAGCGCCGGAACAACACAAGGAGAAGCAGCAATAACCTGCAGCGCGAAGTTAAAGTGCTTTATCAAGAGCAAGAATATTTTGGACTAACAGAGGGGTGTTGCGCAGAGGTCGGAGAGTCGATCTGTAAGCCGGGTTCTGTCGAGGACAGTCATTCCTCTACGACAGCCATCACTGACTGCCTCTAGCAACCTACCCGGATCCAGCGCGGGCCACGCCAATGGATCCCTATTTGGTCTTGCTCCAAGTGGGGTTTACCTAGCCACGGACTGTTGCCAGCCGTGCGGTGCGCTCTTACCGCACCTTTTCACCCTTACCGGCGCCGAAGCGCTTAGGCGGTTATTTTCTGTGGCACTTTCCGTAGGCTCACGCCTCCCAGGCGTTACCTGGCACTTCGCCCTATGGAGCCCGGACTTTCCTCCCTCCCTTCTTGCGGAACAAAAAGAGACAGCGACTGTCCGATCGACTCTCCGGCGGCCAGAGTACGTGGTCGCGCCGGTACCTGCAAGCAAATGCCCGCCCCGTCTGCTGGCCGTCAGTCGCCCGCCCGGTCCTGAAGCGCAAGCTGGTAAAGCACATTCTTCCTCACCCCGGTTATCTCGGCGGCAAGCGCAGCGGCCCGTTTCACGGGCAATTCGGCCAGCAATAGCTGGAGGACCCGCCGAGCCCCCCCATCCACTGCATCGTCGCCCTCAGGCACGCGCCAGCCGCCGATCACCAATACGCACTCGCCACGCTGCTGATTGCTGTCTGCCTCGACCCAGGCACGCAGCTCGGCCAACGGCGCATCCTTCAATGTCTCGAAGGTCTTGGTCAGTTCGCGACCGAGTACCGCAGGGCGATCCGCCCCGAACACCGCCTCGAGGTCAACCAGTGAATCGAGGATGCGATGCGGAGCCTCATAGAAGATCAGGGTGCGCGGCTCCTCTCGCAGATCCTGCAGTCGCGAGCGCCGGGCTGCCTGCTTAGCAGGCAGGAAACCTTCGAAGACGAAGCGATCGGAAGGCAGTCCGGCCGCCGACAACGCGGCTATCAATGCGCAGGCGCCGGGCAGCGGCACGACCCGGATACCGGCGGCACGCGCCTGCCGGACAAGGTGATACCCGGGATCGGATATCAACGGCGTACCGGCATCGGAAATCAGCGCGACGTCATCGCCGGCCAGCAGTCGCCGGATGAATCGACCGCCGTCTTCACGCTCGTTGTGTTCATGGCAGGCTGCCAGCGGCGTAGCGATGCCGAAATGCTGCAACAGGCGCGCCGAGTGCCGGGTATCCTCCGCGGCGATCAGCGCCACCTCGGTCAACACGCGCAGGGCACGTGCACTGATGTCCTCCAGATTGCCGATGGGCGTGGCGACGACGTAGAGGGCGCCCGCGGTTGAATTCGGAGCTACTGGCGCAGTCACAGGGCATACCTCGAACACGAAAACGCGCATTGTAGCCCGTTTCGGGTCCGCGACATCGCGGCCCCTCCGGCGCTTGGGTACAATCGCGCCACTACCGCCATGCCCCAGGAACGCTCCCCTATGATGGCCCGCTTACGCCCGCTGTTCTTCTTCTGCATTGTCGCCGCGCTGTCAGCCTGCGCCAGTTCACCGTCGTCCACGCTGGGCGAACTGCCCCGCACCCCACAGGCTTCCACTCAACAATTGCTGAAGAAAGCCGACGCCAGCGAACCGGCCGAGGCGGCCCTGCTGCGCCTGGCAGCAGCCGACCAGAGCCTGCAGCAGAGCCATCCGGACCAGGCACGGGCGATCCTTGCGCAGGTTGCAATCGACCAACTGAAACCCGCCCAGCAGATGTTCGCCAAAACGCTGGAGGCCGAGCTGGAGCTGGCGCGCGGCGAGCCGCAGCGTGCGCTGCAGGCACTGCAACATCCGGCATTCGAACGGCTTGCAGAACTGCCCGTCGACCAGCAACTGCGCACGCAACTGGTCCGCGCGCGCGCCTTCGAGGCAAACCAGCAACCGCTCGATGCCGCCCGGGAACGCACCTTCATCGCCCCCCTGCTGAGCGGCGAAGCCTCCGAGCAGAACCGTGAGGCCATCTGGTCGCTCATTTCCGGCCTCCCTGCAGAGCAGCTGCAGACCACAATCACCCCGGACAGCGACCTGGCTGGCTGGCTGTCACTGGCCAGCGCAATCAAGCAGGCCGGCACGATTGGCCAGCAACAGCGCGCCATTGATGCCTGGATGCAGCAAAACCCCAACCACCCCGCCGCGAAGCGCCTGCCCGCTCCCCTTGTCAAACTTCGCGAATTGGCTGACAAGCCCCTGTCGCATGTCGCCCTGCTGCTGCCAATGGAAGGCCCCCTGACCAGCGTCGCTCGCGCGCTGCGCGACGGCTTCCTCGCCGCGCACTTGGCCGCGCACCAGCAGTTGACGATCGAGCTGTTCGACAGCACCCGGGTGAGCTCACTGGACGACTTCTACCGGCAGGCCGAGGCATCCGGGGTCGAGCTGGTCATAGGGCCACTGGACAAGGACAAGGTCCGCGAGCTGGCCGAACGCGACCAGCTGCCGATCACCACCCTTGCCCTCAACTACAGCGATGCAAGCCAGAAGGCGCCACCCCAGCTGTTCCAGTTCGGCCTGGCCGCCGAAGACGAAGCGCGTGAGGTCGCACGCCGCGCATGGGCCGACGGGCATCGCCGAGCCATTGCCCTTACTCCACGCGGCGAATGGGGAAACCGGGTGTTCCAGGCCTTCCGCCAACAATGGCAGCAGCAGGGCGGCACCGTGGTAGCCGCAGAAGCGCTGGCCGAACCCATCGAGCTTGCCAACCAGATTGCCGAGCTGCTGCAGATACGCAGCAGCGGTAGCGATGCCCAGCCCACTCGCCGACAGGATGCCGACTTTCTGTTCCTCGCCGCGACACCGCAGCAGGCACAGCAGGTTCGGCCCACCCTGATCTTCCAGTACGCCGGCGACCTGCCGGTGTATGCCACCTCCCATGTGCATGCGGCAACGGACAACCGGACCCAGTACCTCGACTTGGAAGGCATTCGTTTCACCGAGACGCCCTGGCTGCTCGATGCGCAACTGCCCCTTCGCCAGCAGGTAGAGCGCCAATGGCCCCAGGCCCGCGGCAGTCTCGGACGCCTCTATGCCATGGGCGCCGATGCCTTTCTCCTGGCGCCGCGTCTGAGCCAGCTGCAGGCGTTGCCCGAGACCCGTCTCGACGGCATGACCGGCACGCTGAGCCTGACACCAGGTCAGCGCATCGAACGCAGCCTGCCGTGGGCGGCGTTCCACGACGGTGCGGTCCAGCGCCTCCCGGGTGCCGCCGATTGACCGCAACCAGTCGACAGGTTAGCGGGCAGCTGGCCGAAACGCTTGCCTTGCAGCATCTGCAGCAGCACGGGCTGCGCCTGCTGTGCCGCAACTGGTCCTGCCGCAGCGGCGAGCTTGATCTGGTCATGCTCGATGGCGATACAGTAGTATTCGTCGAGGTTCGCTACAGGCGTCATACCGCGTGGGGCGGCGCGCTCGAGAGCGTGGACCGGCGCAAACAGCAGAAGCTGATCAGCGCCGCCCAGCTGTTTTTGCAGAAGGAGGCACGCTGGGCTCGGCATCCTTGCCGGTTCGACGTGGTCGCTATCGGCAACGCAGAAACGGCCGCACAACCCCACTGGATCCGCAATGCCTTTGACAGCTGACCGACATGCCTCAGGCACCACGCCTGCACCGCATCGCCACAGCATCGCTTCACCGTTCCCAGCGGCACGGGCCCAGCGGCCCAGCCCGTCACCCTGAAGGCCATACTCATGGACATGCAAACCCGTATACGCCAGCTTTTCCAGGCCAGTATCGACACCAAGCAGCACGCCATGGATGTGCTAGCCCCGAGCATCGAGCAAGCCGGCCAGGTCATGGTCAACACGCTCCTGAGCGAAGGCAAGATTCTCACCTGCGGCAACGGCGGTTCGGCCGGCGATGCCCAGCACTTCTCCTCCGAGCTGCTCAACCGCTTCGAGCGCGAACGCCCCAGCCTGCCTGCCATAGCGCTGACCACCGACAGCTCGACGCTGACCTCTATCGCCAACGACTACAGCTACAACGAAGTGTTTTCCAAACAGATCCGCGCCCTCGGCCAGCCCGGCGATGTGCTCCTGGCGATCTCGACCAGCGGCAACTCGGCGAATGTGATCCAGGCTATCCAGGCCGCGCACGACCGGGAAATGGTGGTAGTCGCCCTCACCGGCCGGGACGGCGGCGGCATGGCCTCCTTGCTGCTGCCCGAAGACGTCGAAATCCGCGTTCCGGCAAAGGTCACCGCACGGATTCAGGAAGTTCACCTGCTGACAATCCACTGCCTGTGCGACCTAATCGACAATCAACTGTTCGGGAGCGAAGAATGAACACCGTGCGCCTGCAAGCCCTCTCGCTGACCCTGTGCCTGGCCGTCACCGGTTGCAGTTCGGTGCTCACCGCTACCCGTGACGCTCCCATCGACGACAACCGTGGCACCCGCACAATCGGCAGCACCATCGACGATTCCCTGATCGAGACCAAGGCTGCCGTCAACATCGCCAAGGCCAATCCCGACCTCGACCAGGCCTCGCATATCGTCGTGGCAAGCTACAACGGCGTGGTGTTGCTTGCCGGCCAAACGCCCCGCGAAGAGCTCAAGCAGCAGGCCGAACAGGCGGCCAGCTCGGTGCAGCGCGTCAAGCGCGTGCACAACGAACTGCAGGTACTGAAACCCTCCTCCGCGCTGGCGCGCAGCAACGATTCCTGGCTCACGACCAAGATCAAGGCGCAGATGCTTGCGGACGCAAGCGTCCCCGGCTCACGTATCAAGGTGATCACTGAAAACGGTATCGTCTATCTCTTGGGCCTTGTCACACGCCAGGAAGGCGCGCGCGCCACAGCTGTCGTGCAGGGCGTGTCTGGCGTCCAGCGCATCGTCAAGCTGTTCGAATACATCGACTGACGACTGGACAGCTGACGAAAAGGCCGGCCACTAGGCCGGCCTTTTTCTAACCACCATCAGGAAGGCGGCAAGAGCGCTCCCTACTTCACGACCTTCAGGCTGGGCCGCCCGGGCGCAGCCGGACGCGCCGAAGCCGTCGTGTCGTCAGGGGTGTCGTCCGAGGGCGGCGTATCGTCCGGCGGGCCGGGTTCAACCTCGAATACCATTCCCTGGCCATTTTCTCGCGCATAGATTGCCATGACCGCAGCGGAGGGTACGTGCAGGCTGTGCGGCACCCCACCGAAGCGACCCTCGAAGCGGATCGCCTGGTTATCCATCTCAAGCTGGCGCACGGCGCCAGGTGCAACGTTCAACACGATCTGGCCATCACTGGCGAAACCTGGAGGCACCTGAACACCCGGATGGTCGGTGTTGACCAGCAGGTGCGGTGTGCAGTCGTTGTCTACGATCCACTCGTACAACGCGCGGACCAGATAGGGGCGACTAGACGTCATATGCAGCCTCTTTTAGCGCATGCCGCGCTCAACGGCGGATAGACTGACCTGAAAGGCCTCGCGAGCAAAGTTGGTTTCCATGTAGTCGAGCAGCGGCTTTGCCGCTCGTGGCAACTCGATTCCGAGTGTGGGTAAACGCCAAAGGATTGGCAACAGGCAGCAGTCCACCAGACCAATCTCATCGCTCATGAAGAAGGGCTTTTCAGCGAAAACCGGCGAGACCCCGGACAGGCTCTCGCGCAACTCCTTGCGCGCCTGGAGCCGTGCCGGTTCCGCGGTACGCCGGTCGAGTATCCGGTCCACCAGCGCGCACCAGTCACGCTGCACCCGGTGGACGAGCAGCCGCGTGTTCGCTCTGGCAACCGGATAGACCGGCAACAGCGGCGGATGCGGGTAGCGCTCCTCCAGATACTCGGCGATTACGTTCGGCTCGTAGAGCGCCAGGTCACGGTCCACCAGCGTCGGTACGCTGGCGTAGGGATTCACCTCGGTGAGCCGGACCGGACAACGTGCAGGGTCGACATCGATAATTTCGACACTGACCCCTTTCTCCGCAAGAACCAGTCGAACGCGATGCGAATAATGGTCGGCGGGATCGGAATAGCAGGCCAACCGATTGGCAGCGGCCATGGGTCCCTCCTCATTGGAATTATGGGGCAGAAAAAAGCACGCGCCCCGGAGGGCGCGCGCAGGGTACCGCAGGTGAAGGACGGGTTAGTGGACGTCTTTCCAGTATTCCCGCTTCAGCAAATAGGCAAAGACGAAGAAGAACGCGAGGAACAGCAGCACGTAGGTGCCGATGCGCTGGCTCTCAAGCTTGACCGGATTTGCCGAGTAGGCAAGGAAGGTCACCAGGTTCTTGATCTTCTCGTCGTACTCGGCTTCGCTCAGTGCACCGGTACCCGGTACGACCGTCATGGCATGGCAGTCTTCGTGGGTAATCGGCGTACCGGTCAACGGATCGAACTGCTTCTTGCCGTCCTCAACGACCTGCACCTGCTTGCAGGGCACCGACTCGCCCTCTGGCAGCTTGCTCGGCAGTACCTGACGGCCCTGAAGGGACGCCAAGACGTGCGGCATGCCAACGTTCGGGAAGACAGTGTTGTTCACGCCGTACGGACGGGTCGGATCTTCGTAGAAGCTGCGCAGGTAGCTGTACAACCAGTCGGTACCACGAACCCGAGCCACCAGCGTCAGGTCCGGCGGCGCCGCGCCGAACCAGGTCTTGGCTTCTTCCGACTTCATGCCCGCCTTCATGTGGTCACCGATCTTGGCGTCACTGAACACGATATTCTCGAGCATGACATCTTCCGGAATGCCCAGGTCGGTCGCGACGCGCTCATAACGCTGATACTGCGCGCTGTGGCAACCCATGCAGTAGTTGGCAAACGTCTTCAGACCATCCTGCATCGCCACCTTGTCGGTGAGATCGACATCGACATGATCGAGGTGAACCGTGCCCTCGGAGGCAAAACCAAATGCCGGCACCAGTGCAAGAATCAATGCAGCAAATTGCTTTTTCATCAGCCAGCCACCCTTTGCGGAACTACTTTGGTCTTCTCGAGCTTGGTATAGAACGGCATCAGGATGAAGTAGCCGAAGTAGACGGCCGTGCAGATCCGCGCGAGCAGTGTGCGCTCAGGCGTCGGAGCCAACACGCCAAGCACGCCAAGCACGCCGAGAATGATGAAGGAAATGCAGAACGCCAGCAGGGCGATCTTGCTCATCCAGCCCTTGTACTTCATGGACTTGACCGGACTGCGGTCGAGCCACGGCAGGACGAACAGAACAGCGATCGCAGCACCCATGGCGATCACCCCCAACAGCTTGTCCGGCACGGCGCGCAGAATGGCGTAGAAGGGGGTGAAGTACCAGACCGGCGCGATATGTGCTGGCGTCTTGAAGGCGTTCGCCACTTCGAAGTTCGGCTTCTCGAGGAAGTAACCGCCCATCTCGGGGAAGAAAAACACGATGGCGCAGAACACGAACAGGAACACCACCACACCCACAATATCTTTCACCGTGTAGTAGGGATGGAACGGAATACCGTCGAGCGGCACGCCGGCTTCGTTCTTGGTCTTCTTGATGTCGACGCCCATCGGGTTGTTCGAGCCCACTTCGTGCAGCGCGAGGATGTGCAGTACAACCAGCCCGAGGATCACGATCGGCAGCGCGATGACGTGCAGCGCGAAGAAGCGGTTCAGGGTGATTCCCGAAATCAGATAGTCGCCACGGATCCACTGGGTCAGATCACCACCGATGACCGGAATGGCACCGAACAGCGAAATGATCACCTGGGCACCCCAGTACGACATCTGGCCCCACGGCAGCAGGTAGCCCATGAAGGCCTCGGCCATCAGCGCCAGGTAGATCATCATCCCGAAGATCCAGACCAGCTCACGCGGCTTCTGATAGGAGCCGTAGAGGATGCCGCGGAACATGTGCAGGTAGACAACGATGAAGAAGGCCGACGCACCCGTGGAATGCAGGTAGCGGATGATCCAGCCGTACTCGACGTCGCGCATGATGTATTCGACGGACGCGAATGCGCCTTCAGCCGACGGCTCGAAGCTCATCGTCAGCCATACACCGGTCAGAATCTGGTTAACCAGAACCAGCAGCGCCAGCGAGCCGAAAAAATACAGGACGTTGAAGTTCTTCGGTGCGTAGTACTTGCTGAGATGGTCTTCCCACATCTTGGTCGCGGGGAAGCGGGCATCAACCCATTCCATGAACTTGCTCATCATGCCTTCTCCTGATCAACGCCGATGACGACCACAGAGTCCGTCTCGTACGAATGCGGGGGAACCGGCAGGTTCAAAGGAGCAGGCTGCCCCTTGTACACACGGCCAGCCAGGTCGTATTTCGAACCATGGCACGGGCAGAAGTAGCCGCCGAGCCATTCCGGCCCGAGATCAGGCGGCGCCACTTCCGGACGAAAGGTTGGGGAACAACCGAGATGGGTGCAAAGTCCTACGAGAATCAGCACCTCCGGTTTGATCGAACGAACGACCGGGTCGACATAGGCGGGTTGGACCGATGCTTCGGACTTGGGGTCGGCAACCGTATCCGTCAGCTTGTCGAGATTCGCCAGCGCCTCTTCAGTGCGGCGCACGATGAATACCGGCTGACCGCGCCATTCGGCAATCATTTGCTGGCCCGGCTCTATCTTGCCGATATTTACCTTCACCGGTGCACCGGCTGCCTTGGCCTTGGCACTCGGGAACCACGATCCCACGAACGGGACCGCGGCACCCACCGCTCCTGCAGCACCTACTACCGAAGTAGCGGCTACGAGGAAGCGACGCCGGCCAGCATTCACGCCGTCATTGCTCATTCAGTCGTCTCCCATCAGTTTCTTATGGCCTACCGAAAGCAGGCGTCTACTACGCAAAATCAGCCGCGAAAAATTCGCCAAATGGTAAAGAAAAGCCCCTCCCATGACAAGGTAATAACCGGATACAACTCAGCGCCAAGCCCCTGAAACCGGGACTTCCATAACGCGACATGCTGTCGCATGGCTAGCCGGCCGCCCAAAAAAAAACGCCCGACTTCGAAAAGCCGGGCGTTTTTTTGAGAAGGCGATTAACGCTTCGAGTATTGCGGACGCTTACGCGCCTTGCGCAGACCGACCTTCTTACGTTCCACCTCACGGGCATCGCGAGTGACGAAACCAGCCTTGCGCAGAGCAGGACGCAGGGTCTCGTCGTATTCCATCAGGGCGCGAGTGATGCCATGACGGATCGCACCGGCCTGGCCGCTCACGCCGCCACCGAGCACGGTGACATAGATATCGAACTTCTCGACGGTCTCGGTCAGCTCCAACGGCTGACGAACCACCATGCGAGCGGTTTCACGCCCGAAGAAGTTGTCCAGCTCGCGGTTGTTGATGGAGATCTTGCCAGTACCCGGGCGCAGGAATACGCGCGCGGTTGCGGTCTTGCGACGGCCAGTGCCGTAGTTTTGAGTCGCCGACATAATGAACTATTCCGTTAAATCTTCAGTTCTTGGGGCTGCTGAGCGGTATGAGGATGGCTGGCACCCTTGTAGACCTTCAGCTTACGGTACATGTCGCGACCCAGCGGGTTCTTCGGCAGCATGCCTTTGACCGCGGTCTCGATCACACGCTCTGGCGCCTTGGCGATCAGCTTCTCGAAGTTGATCGACTTGATGCCACCCGGGAAACCGGAGTGAGAGTAGTACATCTTGTCGGTGGTCTTGGCACCGGTCACACGCACTTGCTCGGCATTGATAACGACGATGTAGTCGCCGGTATCGACGTGAGGGGTATATTCCGCCTTGTGCTTGCCACGCAGGCGGCTAGCGATTTCGGTTGCCAGACGACCCAGGGTCTGGCCGGCAGCGTCGACGACGAACCAGTCGCGCTTGACGGTTTCCGGTTTAGCAGTAAAAGTCTTCATTCGTTATAGCCTCAGGGGCCGCCCTGAAAATAAGACGGCGAATCTTACTGAATGGTGCTCGCCCTGGCAAGGCCAGGACAGCCGGAAACAGACGCTATCGGGGGCTCGGGTCAGCGCGTCCGCTACGGCAGTGTTCGGTAGGCTAGGCATCCCCTACCTGGTTTTTGCGTCAGCGGGCTAGGCATCCCCGGCGACAGGCTGCGGAATTATCCGGATTACGCGCGAAATAGCAAGCACGTTTGAACCGCCGCGCCGCCTCGTCAAGCTCGCTTCGCCCCAAGCGGGTCGCGCCGGCCGATGCCGTACCGCACCCAGACCCGTCACGCTACAGCGCGCGACGAAACTAATCGGACGGCGGCATAATCCGATCCCTCACATCCCACAGACGAAAGGACACCGAATGGAACTGCGTCAACTCGGCCGAACCGACCTGAAAGTCAGCGCCCTGTGTCTGGGCAGCATGACCTGGGGTGAACAGAACGACGAGGCCCAAGCCTTCGCCCAGCTCGATTGCGCCCGGGCCGCAGGCATCAACTTCCTCGACACCGCCGAGATGTACCCGGTGCCGCCGCGCCCCGAAACCTACGCCACCACCGAGCGCTATATCGGCAACTATTTCAAGGCACGCGGCAACCGCGCCGACTGGATCCTGGCCAGCAAGATCGCCGGGCCCGGCAACGGCATCACGCATATCCGCGATGGCCAGCTGAAGATGAATCGGCAGCACATCGTTGCGGCGCTGGATGCCAGCCTGCAACGGCTGCAGACCGACTGGATCGATCTCTACCAACTGCATTGGCCGGAACGCAGCACCAACTTCTTCGGGCAACTGGGCTATCGGCACCAAGAGCAGGATTTCACGCCGATCGAGGAGACGCTGGAGGCCCTGGACGAGCAGATAAAGGCAGGCAAGATTCGCCATATCGGCCTGTCGAACGAAACGCCGTGGGGCACGATGAAGTTTCTTCAGCTCGCCGAGGCCCGCGGCTGGCCGCGGGCGGTCTCGATCCAGAATCCCTACAACCTGCTCAACCGGACGTTTGAGGTAGGACTTGCTGAAATCGCCTTGCGTGAAGAGTGCGGGCTGCTCGCCTATTCGCCGCTGGCCTTTGGCATGCTCAGCGGCAAGTACGAGCAGGGCGCACGTCCGGCCGGCGCGCGCATTTCCCTGTTCAGCCGCTTTGTCCGCTACTCCAATCCCCAGGCACAGGCAGCGTGCACGCAGTACGTCGAGCTTGCGCGAGCGCACGGGCTGGATCCGGCCCAGATGGCACTGGCCTATGTCACGCAGCAGCCGTTCGTGACCAGCAACATCATCGGTGCGACTTCGCTCGATCAACTGGAAAGCAACCTGGCCAGCCTCGACCTGCAGCTGTCTACTCAAGTGCTCGAAGGCATCGAGGCGATCCATGTTCGGCAACCCAACCCCGCACCCTGAGGTGCACGGCACGCGGCGAAGCGGCGGCGCGCACCCGCCTTCGCCAGCGACCGGCACCCGCACAAGGCGCACCGGGCGATGATTGCAGCCGACCTGCTTGCACCGCCCAGCCTGTTTCTCGGCTGGCTGCTGTACGCGGCCGCCTTGCTGTGGGCCTGCGCGCGGGCGCCGTGGATCGAACTGTTCAGCGACACCCGCCGACAACACCTGCTGTGCGGTGCAGTGCTGGCGATTTTTCTGCTGTGGCTGGTCCGTCGCGACTTTGATTCGGGCCTGTCTTTTCACTTCATCGGCCTGACGTCGGTCACGCTGTTGCTGGACTGGCCACTGGCAATCGTCGCCGCATTCATCGCCCAGCTCGGGCTGGCGGTCACCGGCCACCAGCAACTGGCAGCCCTGGGTGTCAACGGCGTGCTGCTGGTACTGATTCCCGTGGCTGTCACCGAATGCTGCGCGCTCGCCGTCGAGCGAACCCAGCCCCGCAACCTGTTCGTCTATATCTTCTTCTCAGGTTTCTTTGCAGCAGGCCTCGCCGCCTTGTGCTGCGTGCTCGCGGGCCTTGGCATACTGCTATTCGACGGTCGTTACCCAATGCCGCCCTGGCTGGAGAATTTCGCAGGCTACCTGTGGCTGGTGATGTTTCCGGAAGCCTTCATCAACGGAACGGTCGTCAGTGCCCTGGTGGTCTTCTATCCGGACTGGATGGAAACCTTCAACCGCAGCCGTTATCTCCAGGCACCGTGGAAAGACGACGGCAACAAGAAGGCCTGACCGATACTTCTGCCCCGGCGCTAGTGCGAGCGCGGCGGCACGTCATCCGAAAACAGGTCATCCTCGAGCTCGTTTCCCGGGATTGCATGGGCTTCGGATGCCCAGGCGCCGAGATCGATCAGCTTGCAACGCTCGGAACAGAATGGACGATTCGGGCTTTTCGCACTCCACTCCACCGGCGCACCACAGGTTGGGCACTCCACCACCGGACCAGTCATTCCCGCCCTCCTCTCAATGTCAGATAAAACTGGTGAAGACGCGCCACCTCACGCTCCATCGAGCCAAGATCGCGATCGTTGAGTAGCAAATCGTCGGCGTGACCATTGCGCGCTTCCCGGCTGAGCTGTGCCGCGAGAATGGCACGGATCTGCGCCTCGCTGGACGCATCGCGGCGCATGGCCCGTTCGAGCTGTAGCGCCTCAGGCACGTCGACGACCAGCACCCGGTCCACCTGGCGATGCTGTCCGGACTCGACGAGCAGCGGCGACACCATGATCGCGTAAGGCGAAGTGGCCCTGGCCAAATGCTCGGCCACCTCCTGGCGAATCAGCGGATGCAGCAGCGCCTCGAGCCACTGCCGCTGGGCAGGCTCACGAAAGATGATCGCACGAAGCGCAGCCCGATCAAGCGTGCCGTCGGCCGCCAGTACGACGTCACCGAAACGGTCGACGATCGCTCCCAGCGCCGGACGTCCCGGCTCCACCACCCAGCGTGCCGCATGGTCAGCATCAACCCAATGCACTCCAAGCCGGCCAAACGCCTCGACCGCGGCGCTCTTGCCGCTGCCGATGCCACCGGTCAGACCCAATATCCAAGGCTTCATAGGACAGATCCCACGCAAAACGACGCGCAGTAGTAACGCTTGGGAACCTGCGATGCAAGGGTGGCCAACGAACCGACCGGCCGCCGGTTCCGACAAGGTCACACTGGAACAGGAGCAGCCCAGGGGAGCATCGCCAGCCCACGCCTGCGTTCAGAACCTGGCGAACTGCAAGTAGCTCGAGGTGATGCGACCCCCCCAGAGCAGGGCGATCCAGCCGGCGATGGCCAGATAGGGCCCGAACGGAATCGCGGTGCCGCTCTCAGCCTTCTGCAGGCGCAGCATAAGGCTGCCAAGCACCGCACCCACGATGGAAGACAGCAGGATCGTCAGCGGCAAGACCTGCCAGCCACCCCAGGCGCCGAGCAGCGCCAGCAGCTTGAAATCGCCATAGCCCATCCCCTCCTTGCCGGTCACCAGCTTGAACAGCCAGTACACCGACCAGAGGCTCAGGTAGCCGGCGATCGCGCCCCATAGCGCATCGGACAGAGGCGCGAACAGACCAAGGCCATTGACGATCAAGCCCAGCCAGAGCAACGGCAGCACGATGGCGTCGGGCAGCAACTGGTGGTCGATGTCGATCATGCTCATCGCCAGCAAACCCCAGGTCAGCAACAGCATCGCCCCGGCCTGCCAGGAGAAGCCGAAATGCCAGGCGACATAAGCCGACAGCAAGCCGCAGAGCAGCTCGACGAGTGGATAACGACGACTGATCGGTGCACGACACGCCGAGCACTTGCCGCGCAGCGCCAGCCAGCTCACCAGGGGAACGTTCTCCCAGGCGCGAATCTGATGGTCACAGTGCGGGCAGTGCGAATGCGGCAACACCAGGTTGAAGGTTGTCGCCGGCTCGGCAGGCAGCTCGAGAAACTCACGCGCCTGGGCCCGCCAGTCGCGCTGCATCATGATCGGCAGGCGATGGATGACCACGTTGAGAAAACTGCCGACCAGAAGGCCCAGCAGCAGGCTGCATAAAACAAAGGCCGGCGTGCTGCCGGCCAGAAAATCAACCACATTCATCGGTTAAACCACTGAGCCCAACTGGAAGATCGGCAGATACATGGCGATGATCAAACCACCGACCAGCACCCCCAGAACAGCCATGATCATCGGCTCCATTAGCGCGGTGAGTCCATCGACCATGTTGTCGACTTCATCTTCGTAAAAGGTCGCGACCTTGGCGAGCATTTCGTCCAGAGAGCCGGACTCCTCGCCGATAGCCGTCATCTGCACGGCCATGCTCGGGAATGTGCCAGTTGTGCGCATGGAGAAGTTCAGCTGCATGCCGCTCGAGACATCGCTCTTGACCTTCATGGTCGCGTTGCGAAACACCACGTTGCCAGTCGCGCCAGCCACGGAATCCAGCGCATCCACCAGCGGAACACCGGCAGCAAAGGTGGTTGCCAAGGTGCGCGCAAAGCGCGCCACCGCCGACTTGTAGAGAATGGCGCCCACCACAGGTAGCTTGAGCAGGAACCGATCGAAGCTGTTGCGAAACCGCTCGGACTTGCCATGGGCCGTCTTGAACGCATAGGCAGCCACGATGAAGCCCAACAGCACCACGTACCACCACTCCTGCAATAGCTCCGAAAGGCCGATGACAAATAGGGTGAACGCCGGCAGCTCCGCGCCGAAGTTGGCAAACACATCCTGGAACTGCGGCACCACCTTGATCAGCAGGATCGCCGAGACAATGATCGCCACCACCACGACCGCGATCGGATAGTTCATTGCCTTTCTGATCTTGGCCTTCAGCGCCTCGGTCTTTTCCTTGTAGGTCGCAACGCGATCCAGCAAGGTTTCCAGCGAGCCGGACTGCTCGCCCGAGTCGACCAGGTTGCAGTACAGGTCGTCGAAATACTGAGGCTTCTTGCGCAACGCACTGGCAAAACTGTTGCCTGCCGCCACTTCCTGCTTCAGGTCGTCCACCAGCTTGCGCATGCTGGGGTTATCGAAGCCTTCACCGATGATGTCGAACGACTGCAGCAGCGGCACGCCGGCTTTCATCATGGTCGCCATCTGCCGGGTGAACAGCGCGATGTCCATTGGTTTGATCTTTTTGCCGGCACTGAACAGCGACGCCGACTTCTTGCGCACCTTTTGCGGGTTGACACCCTGTTTGCGCAGTTGCGCCTTGACCAGCGCGGGACTGATGCCGCTCAGCTCGCCCTTGATTTTTGCGCCTTGCCGATTGGTCCCTTCCCAGGTGAAGACACTGGTTTTTACCGCTTTCTGCGCCATGTTAGTCCTTGGTCACCCGGTTGACTTCTTCCAGGCTGGTCACGCCCTGCATGGCCTTTACGAGTGCCGAAGTCCGCAGGTCATTGAAGCCGTCTTTACGCATCTGGGTGGAAATGTCGATGGAGTTGCCGTCTTCCATGATAATCCTGGCCAGTGCGGGCGTGTTTTTAACCACTTCATAAATACCGACACGGCCCTTATAGCCGCCCTTGCAGTTGTCGCAGCCGACCGGGCCATAAATTTTGAAGGTGCCGATCCTGTCGGCAGGGAACCCCTCTTCCAGAAGCGCTTCGCGCGGCAGTTCGACTTCCTTCTTGCAACTGCTGCACAACTTGCGCGCCAGTCGCTGGGCGATGATCAGGTTTACCGAAGTAGCGATGTTGAAGGCCGCCACGCCCATGTTGCGCAGGCGCGTCAGGGTCTCGGCCGCGCTGTTGGTGTGCAAGGTGGACATCACCATGTGACCGGTCTGCGCCGCCTTGATGGCGATCTCGGCAGTTTCCAGGTCACGGATCTCACCCACCATGATGATGTCCGGATCTTGGCGCAGGAAGGCGCGCAACGCCTGGGAGAAGTCCATGCCCTGGCGGGGATTGACGTTGACCTGGTTGATACCCTCGAGATTGATCTCCACCGGGTCTTCGGCGGTGGAAATATTCACGTCCACCGTGTTGAGGATATTCAGACCGGTATAGAGAGAAACCGTCTTGCCCGACCCCGTCGGGCCGGTAACCAGAATCATCCCCTGGGGCTGCTTGAGGGCATTCATGTACAGTTCTTTCTGGTCTTCCTCATAGCCCAGGGCGTCGATGCCCATCTGCGCGCTAGAGGGGTCCAGTATCCGCATCACAATCTTCTCGCCCCACAGGGTGGGCAAGGTGTTGACACGAAAATCGATGGCCTTGGTCTTGGACAGCTTCATCTTGATCCGGCCGTCCTGCGGCTTGCGGCGCTCCGAAATATCCAGGCCGGCCATGACCTTGAGGCGTGCGGAAATGCGCGGAGCCAGCTGGATCGGCGGACGCGCCACCTCGTGAAGGATGCCATCGGTGCGCAGCCGTACCCGGAAAGCTTTTTCATAGGGCTCAAAATGCAGATCCGATGACCCGCCGCGAATGGCATCAAGCAACATCTTGTTGACGAAGCGCACCACCGGAGCGTCGTCAGCCGCCTCAGCCGCCTCATCCTTTACCGAGTCGTCCGAAGCGCTCTGAATGTCTACGCCATCGAGGTCCACGTCCGCCAGGTCTTCCAGGCCGGACGTGGCGCTTTCATAGAACTTGTCGAGCGCCAATCCCAGCTTGTCATCCTCGACCAGAATCGCCTCGGTGGTCAGCCCGGTACTGAACTGGACGTCCGTAACCGCCTGGTGGTTGGTCGGGTCCGACACGGCCACGAACAGTTTGTGGCCACGCTTCAGCAGCGGCAGCACACGGTGCTGACGGGCCAGCTTTTCCGTCACGATATCCCGCGGCTGGCTTTCCGGATCCAGCGCGTTGAGGTCCATATAGGCCACGCCGAATTGGTCCGCCGCCAGCTCCGCCACCGCGCGCCCGCTCGCCAGCCGGTTCTGCACCACGTAGGTCACCAGCGGGACCTTGCTGCGTAGCGCCTGCTGTTGCGCCTGCTGCGCCGTCCGGTCATCTAGCAGGCCGGCCAGCACCATCTGCTTGGCCAGGCCGGAAAGGGCAAGATGTTCAGTCATGGGCATGGTTCTTCTGAATTAATGCCCGCCTTATAGCGCAGATAACAGGGCATGCCAAACGGCGCCGCGCGAGGTGACGATTTTTGTCAGAAGCGCACGAATCGAGGCAGAGTGCAAAGTTCACATTATTCTGCAGCGCCGCGTAGTTCGTGGCTTCGGCAAGTTGGCACGCCGGCTGCAGAAGGGATAGCAGGCTGAACGCCTGAACATTTCAAGGAGAAACACATGAAAGCTCAGATGCAAAAAGGTTTTACGCTGATTGAATTGATGATCGTTGTGGCGATTATCGGGATTTTGGCTGCGGTGGCGCTGCCGGCTTACCAGGATTACGTGAAAAGAGCCGCTTATACGGAAATCGTAGGGCAGATGGCTCCATTTAAGCTCGCAGTAGCTGAAAATTTCCAAAATGGAACTGCGCTGGCCGATATGGACGCAGCCACCAACGGCGGTGCTGTAAGCGGTGGATTACCTCCCACTCCGGCGACGAGCACTGCTAAGGCATTCAATAGCCTTGCAGTGGTCGATGGCGTTATTACGGCAACGCCGAATGCTTATAAAGGCATACTCACTACCGAAACGTGTGTGCTAACCCCGACTGCAGATGGCGAGCGGCTTACTTGGGCTTACAGTGGCGAGTGCGTTACCCAAGGTTATGTTAAAAACTAACTCGTAAGATGGGCTTGCGAAACGAGGTAACTCGGTAAGGCAGATCAATTCGTAAGATGGATAGCGAAGCGTAATCCGTCATCAATCGAGCCAACTCCGCCATTGCAAACTAAACGCCTCGCCTTCGTGCGGGGCGTTTTGCTGTTTGTGGCTGCGCTTCCATCGTTTACCGCGAACCGCCGCATCCGCCGCATCCGCCGCATCCGCCGCCCCGTCACTGCAACCGCCCCCACTCGACCGCCGGATTGTGCCTTCGGCTAATCCAACCCGGTAAGGCGGATCAATTCGTAAGCTGCGTAGGATGGAATCACCAGAGGCGCTTCCGTCGTTTGCCGCGCATCGGCGCCTGAACCAACCAAACACCGTACCCATACGCTCCTCACACGAAACGTCGGATAACACCTTCGGCTAATCCAGCCTACGTCGCCTCCACCTCGATTTGCATATTTGCCTTTTCCGATTATAGGCCCATCAGCTGCGATTAATCTCGCCTACACTTCAAACCGAATGCAACGCCGGAGGCAAGGATGCCAACTACCGTCGCGCCCTCGTTCCGGGGGCAAGCTGGTTTTTCACCGTGAATCTGTTGGAGCGACGCGGCAACAATTTGTTTGTGCGGCATATCGATCTACTTCGGGCATCGGTCGGGAGGGTACACCAGCTCCATCCGTTTACCATCGACGCCTGGGTTGTGCTCCCCGAGCACATGCATTGTGTCTGGACGCTACCTCCAGGTGATGCGGACTACGCGCTGCGGTGGCGGCTGATCAAAACGTTCTTCAGCCGAGCCTTGCCTCCTGGCGAATATCGATCGGCGGTGCGCCTGCAACGAGGCGAGCGAGGTATCTGGCAACGTCGTTATTGGGAACACATGATCCGTGACGAACAAGACTTCCGCCGCCATGTCGATTACGTCTATGTGAATCCGCACAAGCATGGCCTGGTTCGTCGCGTAGACGACTGGCCTTATTCGAGCTTTCATCGTGATGTGCGGGCGGGACTTTATCCAGCCGATTGGGCGGGCGATCCGTCGCTTCTCGTCCCTGGCGGGGCGTGGGTCTCGTGACACATAGCCTGTGTCGGATTACGCCTGCGGCTAATCCAACCTACCCGGTCGTGCACCGGGGGGGGGCCGCGAACCGTTTCCGTCGGATGGAATCGCCGAAGGCGCTACCGTCGTTTACCGCGTGTGGGCGCATCGATCGATCAAACACCGTACCCGCACGCACCTCGCGACCGTCGGATTACGCCTTTGGCTAATCCAACCTACCCGATCGTGCACCGGGGGCCGCGAACCGTTTCCGTAGGATGGAATCGCCGAAGGCGCTACCGTCGTTTACCGCGTGTGGGCGCATCGATCGATCAACACCGCACCCGCACGCACCCTCGCGACCGTCGGATTACGCCTTCGGCTAATCCAACCTACATTGCTGCCTTATACAACTCACGACGCCTGACACAGAGAGTGCTGACGATAAGCCCGCTCCCAAACAAAAACGCCCTGCATGTGCAGGGCGTTTTCGCTTCAACAGGTCACTCGCTTAGATCGCACCACGCTTGCGCAATAGCTCGATCACTTGCTTGGCGCCCTCTTCTACCGTCAGCGAATCGGTATCGATCACGAGATCGGCATTGCCCGGCACATCGTAGGGGAAAGATTCGCCCGGGATGTTATCGCCGCCTGCGGCATACAGCCCTTGCGGATCGCGCTGCTGGCAGGCCTGCGGTGAAGCCTGAACATAAACGGTGATGGCCCGATCCGCACCGATCAGCGCCTTGGCCTGCTCCCGGCCCTCAGCGTCCGGAGCGACAAACGCAGCCAGGGTCAGCAGACCGGCCTCGTTGAACTGACGCGCCACGTGGGCGGCACGGCGCCAGTTTTCGGTACGGCCCGAACGGTCTTGCGGCAGGCCCTTGTTTAGGTCGTGGCGCAGATTCTGGCCATCGAGCACATACACCGCGCGACCCATGTCGAACAGTTTGCGCTCCACGGCGTAGGCCAGGGTGCTCTTGCCGGCGCCGGAGAGGCCGGTAAACAGCACGGTGGCCGGCTGCTGGCCGAAGCGGGTCGCACGTTCTTCGGTGGAGACGTGGGCCAGCGCGCCGTGATGGCCGGAGGCGCCATGGGCGACCGGATCGGCAATGATCATCCCCGCGCCGACGGTGCCGTTGGTGAGGCGATCGATGATGATGAAGGCGCCCGTGGTGCGGTTCTGTGCGTAGCCATCCAGCGCAACAGGGGCGTCCAGCGCAATCTTTACGCGTCCGATCTCGTTGAGCGCCAGGCTGCTGGCCGCACCATGCTCCAACGTATTCACATCGACTCGGTGGGTGATGCTGGCAACGGATCCCGGTACATAGCTGGTGGCGCGTTTGAAATCGTATTTCTTGCCCGGCAGCATCGGTTCCTCGGCCATCCACACCAGCATCGCCTCGAAACTGTCGGCGATCCGCGGCTGGTTGTCGGCATGCACCAGCATGTCGCCACGGGATACATCGATCTCGTCTTCGAGCGTCAGCGTGATAGCCTCACCCGGGGTCGCCTGCTCCAGCTCACCGTCATATGTGACGATGGACTTGACGGTGCTGCGCTTGCCAGAAGGCAGGACCACCACTTCATCGCCCTTGCGCACGATGCCGCTGGCTAGCGTGCCAGCGAAGCCACGGAAGTTAAGGTTAGGACGGTTGACGTACTGCACCGGGAAGCGCAGGTCCTCGAAGTTGCGGTCGCCGGCAATCTCGACGCTTTCGAGAATTTCCATCAGCGACTGCCCCTCGTACCAGGGCGCGCGCTCGGAACGATTGACCACGTTGTCGCCCTTGAGGGCAGACATCGGCACGAAGTGCAGCGACGACGGCTTGAGCTCGATGCGGTCGGCAAACGCCAGGTAGTCGGCCTTGATCTTCTCGAATACGTCCTGATCGAAGTCCATCAAATCCATCTTGTTGATGGCCACGACGATGTGCTTGATGCCCAGCAGCGAGGTGATGAAGCTGTGGCGCTTGGTCTGGGTCTGCACGCCATAGCGCGCATCGACCAGGATAATCGCCAGGTCGCAGGTCGAGGCGCCGGTCGCCATGTTGCGCGTGTACTGCTCGTGGCCGGGCGTGTCGGCGATGATGAACTTGCGCTTGGCGGTGGAGAAATAACGGTAGGCGACATCGATGGTGATGCCCTGCTCACGCTCGGCCTGCAGACCGTCGACCAGCAAAGCGAGGTCGACGTCATCGCCGGTGGTGCCGGACTTTTTCGAATCGCGGGTGATGGCTTCCAGATGATCTTCATAGATCATTTTCGAGTCGTGCAGCAGACGCCCGATCAGGGTGCTCTTGCCGTCGTCGACGTTGCCGCAGGTGAGGAAGCGCAGCAGCTCCTTACGCTCGTGCTGGGCCAGGTACGCGAGGATGTCCTCGCTGATCAAATCAGACTGATGAGACATGTGCGAAATCCTTAGAAGTAGCCCTGACGTTTCTTTTCTTCCATCGATCCTGCGCCATCGTGGTCGATGACACGGCCCTGACGTTCAGAAGTACGAGTCAGGAGCATTTCCTGGATGATTTCCGGCAGGGAAGTCGCGGTGGATTCGACGGCGCCAGTCAGCGGGTAGCAACCGAGGGTACGGAAGCGAACCATGCGCTTCTCGATGCGTGCCTTTTCCTCGTCGGTGAGGTGCTCGAGGATGCGCTCGTCGTCGATCATGATCAGGGTGCCGTTTTTCTCGATGACTTCTCGTTCGGCGGCGAAGTACAGCGGCACGATCGGGATCTGCTCCAGGTAGATGTACTGCCAGATGTCCAGCTCGGTCCAGTTCGACAGGGGGAAGACGCGGATGGACTCGCCCTTCTTCACGTTGCCGTTGTAGACGTTCCAGAGTTCCGGACGCTGATTCTTCGGGTCCCAGCGGTGCTTGCTGTCGCGGAAGGAATAGACGCGCTCCTTGGCACGCGACTTTTCTTCGTCGCGCCGGGCGCCGCCGAAGGCGGCGTCGAAACCATGCTTGTCCAGCGCCTGCTTGAGGCCCTCGGTCTTCATGATGTCGGTGTGCTTGGCACTGCCGTGGGTAAAGGGGTTGATGCCCTGCGCCACGCCATCGGGATTGACATGGGTAATCAGGTCCAGGTCCATCTCGGTGACCATCTTTTCGCGAAAGCGGTACATTTCCTGGAATTTCCAGCGGGTGTCCACGTGCATGACCGGGAACGGCAGGCGGCCGGGGAAGAAGGCCTTGCGCGCCAGATGCAGCATCACGGCCGAATCCTTGCCTATGGAATAGAGCATCACCGGGTTGTCGAACTCGGCGGCCACCTCACGGATGATGTGGATGCTTTCCGCCTCCAGCTGTTTCAGATGCGTCAGTTTGTCAACCATGGCTACTCACGAATGGGCAGGTGGACGGCCGGCTCGGCCGGAACGAGGGCGCAACTTTAGCACGGCACATAATTCTAATCAGGCCGTCTCTTAGATCGAAATGCACTAGGTTTATACCGGGCGCAGGCGCAAGCCCGGCCCAGCAAAAAGCGCCGGAGCGCCCGCCACAATGCCATCAGGCCGGGTTCGGACAGTCGATGAAGCGGTGCTCGAGGGAGAAATGCTGCGCGAGGTATTCACCCAATGCCTGCACACCATAGCGTTCGGTGGCATGGTGCCCGGCGGCGATGAAGCTCAGCCCGTTTTCCCGGGCGATGTGCACCGTTGGTTCGGATACCTCGCCGGTCAGGTAGGCGTCCGCACCGGCGGCCACAGCCTGGTCGATATAGCCCTGGGCACCTCCGGTACACCAGGCGATGCGCCTGATCGGACGCGCGCCCTCGACCACCAGCGGCACCCGGTCCAGGACAGCCGCAACGCGCGCGCCCAGCTCAGCCGGCGTCAGCGGAGCGTCGAGCGAGCCGACCAGCCCGACCGAACGCGGGTCGTCTGGATCCAGCGGGCCCTCGACGGTAAAGCCGAGGCGCCGGGCCAGCTGCACGTTGTTGCCCACCTGCGGATGTACGTCGAGCGGAAGGTGGTAGGCCAGCAGGCTGATGTCGTGCTGCAACAGGGTCTTCAGGCGGCGCTGCTTGATGCCCACCACGCGGGGATCCTCGTTCTTCCAGAAGTAGCCATGGTGGACCAGCACCAGATCGGCCTGCAGCTCGACGGCCGCATCGAGCAACGCCTGGCTCGCGGTGACGCCGCTGACGATCCGTTGCACCTGCCCGCGACCCTCCACCTGCAACCCGTTCGGGCAGTAGTCCGCGATGCGCGCGACATTAAGGTAACGGTCGGCTTCGTCGACCAGGGTTTTCAGCGCTACGACCATTGCCAGTCTCCTCGTGTGGAATCGATTGCCAGGCAGCAGCCCCGGTACGCCGCCCAAGACCTCAGCGAAGCGCACAGGCCGGCCTGCGGAAGCGACGCGCGTCGCCGTGCAGTTTCACCATCGGCAAGGCTGCATTTCGTCGCCAGCTTCGTATAATGCCGCCACCTTAAGAGGCGCTTCCGCCCTCCGCAACCTGTTCGGATCTCCAATCGCGATGATCAATGCCCTGCGTTTTATTGGCTGGCCGTTGCTGGTGGGCTTGCTGGTGGCCCTGCTGATCATCCAGCGCTACCCTCACCTGGTCGGCCTCGACGCCGAGCCAGAATACAGGCTGCAGCAGGCGCCGCTGGTGGGCATCGCCCAGCAGGGCCCCTACTCCTATGCCGGCGCGGTGAGCAGCGCGGCACCGGCGGTGGCCAACCTGTACACCACCAAGGTGATCGACAGCGCGAACCAGCCGCCGATGCTTAAGGACGATCCGCTGTTCCACCGCTTCTACGGTGACAGCCTGCCGCGCCAGCGGCGCATGGAGTCCAGCCTCGGCTCGGCGGTGATCATGAGCCCGGAAGGCTATCTGCTGACCAACAACCACGTCACCGCGAATGCCGAGCAGATCGTCGTGGCCCTTCGCGACGGCCGCGAGACGCTGGCCCGCGTGATCGGCAGCGACCCGGAAACCGACCTCGCAGTACTGAAGATCGATCTGGCCGACCTGCCTGCGATCACCATCGGCCGCTCGGATGGCATTCGCATCGGCGACGTAACCTTGGCTATCGGCAACCCCTTCGGCGTCGGTCAGACTGTCACCATGGGCATCATCAGCGCCACCGGACGCAACCAACTCGGTCTGAATACCTACGAAGACTTCATCCAGACCGATGCGGCTATCAACCGCGGCAACTCCGGCGGCGCGCTGGTTGACACCGCGGGCCACCTGATCGGCATCAACACGGCGATCATTTCCGAGTCCGGCGGCTCGCAGGGCATCGGTTTTGCCATTCCGGTCAAGCTCGCCATGGACGTGATGCGCTCCATCGTCGAGCATGGCCAGGTGATACGGGGCTGGCTTGGCGTCGAGGTACAGTCGCTGACACCGGAACTGGCCGAGTCCTTTGGCCAGGCGGGTCGCCCCGGAATTGTGGTTGCCGGCGTCTATCGGGACGGCCCTGCAGAACGCGCCGGGCTGCTGCCCGGCGACTTGATCTTGAGTATCGACGGCGAACAGGCCAGCGACGGGCGCAGCTCAATGAATCAGGTCGCCCGCGTCCGCCCCGGCGACAAGATCGACATCGACATCTTGCGCAACGGCTCGCCCATGACGCTGACTGCCGAAGTAGGGATGCGTCCGCTGGTCGAGAAAGCGCCGCAGTAAAACTGTCCGCGCGGCGCAGAAACCAGAGCGGCCCGAAGACCGCTTCGATTACCGACGCCCTGGCGAGGTGTGTGAGAAACCAACCGGAGCGAAACGGGCGCACGCCACCTCAGCAGAGCTCGGTCAGCGCATCGAGCAGGGCTTGGTTCTGTTCCGGCGTACCGATGGTGATCCTCAGGAACTGCTCGATCCGAGGCTGCTTGAAATGCCGGACGATGACGCCCTGCTCGCGCAGCCCGGCGGCCAGCGTCGCGGCATCGCGCTGCGGATGCCGGGCGAAGACGAAATTGGCGGCCGACGGCAGCACTTCGAAGCCCAGCCCACCCATCGCCGCGACCACCGCATCGCGGCTTTCCATGACCTGCCGGCAAGTCTGCTCGAAGTAGGCGCGGTCCTCGAAGGCAGCCGCCGCGCCGGCGATTGCGATGCGATCGAGGGGATAGGAGTTGAAGCTGTTCTTGATGCGCTCCAGCGCCTCGATCAGATCCGGGTGCCCCACTGCCAGACCGACCCGCAGCCCCGCTAGGGAGCGTGATTTGGAAAGCGTCTGGGTGACCAGCAGGTTCGGGTAGCGCTCCACCAGCGCGATGGCCGAAACACCGCCGAAGTCGACATACGCCTCATCCACCAGCACCACCGACTCGGGATTCGTCTGCAGCAATTGCTCGATCGCCTCGAGCGCCAGCAGGCAGCCGGTCGGCGCGTTGGGATTGGGGAAGATGATCCCGCCGTTGGGGCGTTGGTAGTGCGCCACGTCAATACGGAACTGCGCATCCAGCGCGACCGTTTCATAGGCAATGCCGTACAGGCCGCAGTACACCGGGTAGAAGCTGTAGGTTACATCGGGAAACAGCAGCGGCTTGTCGTGCTGGAACAGACCATGGAAGGCATGCGCGAGCACCTCGTCAGAGCCGTTGCCAACGAACACCTGCGCCGGCCGCACGCCGTAGTAGTCCGCCACGGCCTGCTTGAGGCGCTCACCGCTTGGATCGGGATACAGCCGGAGTGCGTCGCCCAGCTCGGCCTGCATGGCCGCGAGCGCACGCGGGGACGGTCCGTAGGGGTTCTCGTTGGTGTTGAGCTTGACCAGATTGGCCAGCTTCGGCTGCTCGCCCGGCGTATAGGGGACCAGCGTGTTGACGAAGGGGCTCCAGAATTTGCTCATCGGCCTTATCCCTTTGGTATTCAAATGGTTAGATCGCTGGAGGCTGAACGAAAATGCACGCGCGCAGGACCAACCTCGGCTGCGCCACCCAACCCGCAGACGCCAGCTTGCTGGCGAAGCTTTTCAAGGCGGTTCGCGAGCAGGCTCGCTCCTACACGCCCAGCCTTCAAGCCCGCAGCGATTTGTTCGTCTTTACCGCTTTATTCGGTATTCAGCGCTACGGGCGTGAGCCGTCAGCGATTCGCCACGGGCCAGCACCGAGGCGACCTTGCCCAGTTCCGAGGCACCTTCGGCCGAGCAATGAATGACCGAGGAGCGCTTCTGGAAGTCGTAGACGCCCAGCGGCGAGGAGAACCGCGCGGTTCCCGACGTCGGCAAGACGTGGTTGGGGCCGGCGCAGTAGTCGCCGAGCGCCTCGGCCGTGTAACGACCCATGAAGATCGCCCCAGCGTGGCGGATCTGCGGCAGCCACTGCTCCGGCTCGGCCACCGACAGCTCGAGGTGCTCGGGGGCGATGCGGTTGGCGACCGCAATGGCTTGCTGCATGTCGGCCACCTGGATCAGCGCGCCGCGCGCTTTCAGCGACGCCTCGGCGATCTCACGGCGCTCCAGTGTGGGCAGCAGGCGCGAGATGCTGGCGGCGACGCGATCGAGGAATGCCGCGTCCGGGCTGACCAGGATCGACTGCGCGTCCTCGTCGTGTTCGGCCTGGGAAAACAGGTCCATGGCGATCCAGTCAGGGTCGGTCTGGCCGTCACAGACCACCAGGATCTCCGACGGACCGGCGATCATGTCGATGCCGACCTTGCCGAACACATGGCGCTTGGCCGTGGCCACATAGATATTGCCCGGGCCGACGATCTTGTCCACTGGCGGCACGCTCTCGGTGCCGTAGGCCAGCGCCGCGACCGCCTGGGCGCCGCCGATGGTGAACACCCGGTCGACCCCGGCGATGCATGCCGCGGCCAGCACCAGTTCGTTGATCTCGCCGCGCGGCGTGGGCACCACCATGACCACTTCGGGCACGCCAGCGACCTTGGCCGGAATGGCGTTCATCAGAACCGAAGAGGGATAAGACGCCTTGCCGCCGGGGACGTAGAGACCTGCACGGTCGAGCGGTGTCACCTGTTGACCGAGCACCGTGCCGTCGGCTTCGGTGTAGGTCCAAGAATCCTGCTTCTGGCGCTCGTGATAGAGCCGGACCCGCTCGGCAGCGGCCTCCAGCGCCTGGCGCTGGGCCGGGCTGATGCGCTCAAGCGCAACTTCGAGACGCTCGCGTGGCAGAATCAGATCGGCCATGGACGCCACCTCGAGACCGTCGAAACGCCGGGTGAACTCGACCAGGGCCGCATCGCCGCGCTCACGCACCGCCCGGATGATATCCAGCACCCGGCCGTTGACGCCTTCGTCGGAGACGCTCTCCCAACTGAGCAGATGATCCAGATGTGCGGAGAAT
This sequence comes from Stutzerimonas stutzeri, assembly GCA_002339675.1. Classification (GTDB taxonomy): domain Bacteria; phylum Pseudomonadota; class Gammaproteobacteria; order Pseudomonadales; family Pseudomonadaceae; genus Stutzerimonas; species Stutzerimonas stutzeri_O. Next base: position 1,005,149 of record DDKB01000017.1, on the reverse strand, counting down.
CCGGGATCGGCAGCATTGAGTCGGCGAACATCGAAGGAATCAGTCATGGCAGGCCTCGGAAAGATTACGAGCGAGCTGTTTCAGGCGCCCTAGCTTAACAAGCCGCTCGGCCGGGCACCCGGAAATTTGAGGGTGACGGTCTGTGCTGGCCGACCGTCAGGCTGGCTGCCCGATAGCCGCACGCAGGGCGTCGATCAGTGCCTGGATGCGGGCGTGCTGCATCTTCATCGAGGCCTTGTTGACCACCAGTCGCGAGCTGATCATGGCGATCAGTTCCTGGGGTTCCAGCCCGTTGGCGCGCAGCGTGTTGCCGGTGTCGACCACGTCGATGATCTTGTCGGCCAGCCCGACCAGCGGCGCCAGCTCCATCGAGCCGTAGAGCTTGATGATGTCGACCTGGCGTCCCTGCTCGGCGTAATAACGCTTGGCGACGTTGACGAACTTGGTTGCGACCCGCAGTCGCCCTTTCGGCTCAGGCGCCCCCACCTTGCCCGCGGTCATCAGCTTGCAGTTGGCGATTTTCAGGTCAAGCGGCTCGTAGAGGCCCTGGCCACCGTACTCCATCAGCACGTCCTTGCCGGCAACGCCCAGATCTGCCGCGCCGTGCTCGACGTAGGTCGGCACGTCGGTGGCGCGCACGATCAGCAGCCGCACGTCATCCTGCGTGGTGGGAATGATCAGCTTGCGGCTCTTTTCCGGATTCTCGGTCGGCACGATGCCGGCCGCCGCCAGCAACGGCAGCGTGTCGTCGAGGATCCGACCTTTGGACAGGGCGATGGTGAGCATGGACGATTTTCCCTTGAAGCCTGTGGATGCCAACCGTGGCGTTGGCCGTGGCGCGCGAGCGCCGGTCTCGGCGGGCGGCGCCGGCCCGCGGGCAGGCGCAACGCAGGTCTAGCCCGGTACGCGACGAATCTTGGCGCCGAGCAGCTGCAGCTTTTCCTCGATGCACTCGTAGCCGCGATCGATATGGTAGATGCGGTCGATCAGGGTATCGCCTTCGGCCACCAGCCCAGCGATCACAAGGCTCGCCGAGGCGCGCAGGTCGGTCGCCATGACCGGTGCGCCCTTGAGCTTAGGCACGCCGGTCACGATCGCCGTATTGCCTTCGACGAGGATCTGCGAGCCCATGCGGTTCATTTCGTAGACGTGCATGAAGCGGTTCTCGAAGACCGTCTCGATTACCGTGCCGGTGCCTTCGGCGACCGCATTCATGGCGATGAACTGGGCCTGCATGTCGGTCGGGAAGGCCGGGTACGGCGCGGTACGGACGTTGACCGCCTTCGGCCGGTTGCCCTTCATGTTCAGCTCGATCCAGTTGCTGCCGGTATCGATCTGTGCGCCGGCCTCCTCCAGCTTGTGCAGCACCGCTTCGAGCAGGGTCGCGTCGGTATCCTTGAGCTTCACCCGGCCACCGGTGGCCGCCGCAGCGACCAGGTAGGTACCGGTCTCGATACGGTCGGGCATCACACTGTACCGCCCGCCGCCGAGGCGCTTGACCCCGTCGATGACGATGGTGTCGGTGCCGGCACCGGAAATCTGCGCACCCATGGCATTGAGGAAGTTCGCCAGGTCGACGACCTCCGGCTCGCGCGCGGCGTTCTCGAGAACGGAACGGCCATTGGCCAGCGCCGCCGCCATCATGATGTTCTCGGTGCCGGTCACGCTGACGATGTCGAAGAAGAAGTGCGCGCCGCGCAGGCCACCGGCCGGTGCACGGGCCTTGATGTAGCCACCCTCGACGTTGATCTGAGCGCCCATGGCTTCAAGCCCGCGGATGTGCAGGTCCACCGGACGCGAGCCGATCGCGCAGCCGCCCGGCAGGGCGACTTCCGCCTCGCCAAAACGCGCCACCATCGGCCCGAGCACGAGGATCGAGGCGCGCATGGTCTTGACCAGTTCATAGGGCGCAACCAGCGTCTGGATGCTGCTGGCGTCGACTTCCACACTGAGTTTTTCGTCGATGACCGGTTGCACCCCCATGCGCCCAAACAGCTCGATCATGGTGGTGATGTCGTGCAGGTGCGGCAGGTTGCAGACGGTGACCGGTGTGTCGGCCAGCAAGGTGGCGGCCAGGATCGGCAGGGCCGAATTCTTGGCACCGGAGATGCGGATCTCGCCATCGAGGCGGGCACCGCCGGTAATGATCAATTTGTCCATGGATGTTCCCGTAACCCGCAGGCTCGAAGCGCTGGCAGAGTGAGCCGCGGGCGACCAAAGGGTTGCCCGCGGGCTGAAGAGGTGGCTACCGCGCGGCGGTCAGCTGCGCCCAGACCAGTCGGCCTGGCTGAAGAATTTCATCGTGACCGCGTGAATGCTGCCGTCGGCGATCCACGGATTCAGGTGCGCGTAGATCTGCTGCTGACGCTTGACCGGGCTCAGGCCCGCCAACTCGTCGCTGATCACGTTGAGCTGGAAGTTACAGCCTTCGCCTTCGACTTCCACCTGGGCTCCCGAAAGCTTCTGTTCCAGGAATTGCTTAACTTCTACGGCCTGCATGTTCTACCTCGATCGGCGCCGGACGCGCGCGGCCGGCCATCATACAAAAAAGCCCTGAGACTGCGAACCCCGAAGCCGGCCGGGCTGACAAGCTCCACTCAATCGAGCGATTCGGCATCGCCATCGCCATCGCGGCGCAGCGGATGCCGGCCCGGCGCGGCGACCGCCGGGAAGCGCGAAGACGCGAAGCGCACCACCAGGATCGCCAGTGCCAGCAGCAGGATCGCCCCGGAAATATAGACAATGCCCATGTCCGGCGCGTGGTGGTGCGATACGTCGGAAATCAACAGGCGGGTCAGCGCGGTGATCGCTACGTAGATCAGAAACCGCACCGGCATGTGGTTGGTCTTGAAGTAGATGCCGACCATCGCACCCAGCTCCAGGTAGATGAACAGCAGCAGGATGTCGTCGACGCTGATACTGCCCTTGCCGAGCATGCCGAGAAAGGTCAGCAGACCGGCCCAGGCGGTGATGGCACCGATGGCGAACAGCGACAGGTAGTGAAAGGTCTCGACCAGCAGGTTGCCGAGCGACTCGGCCAGCAGATGCACCTTGACACGCGTTGACTCCGCCCAGCGCAGCAACATCAGACCGCTCCTTTTGTGTCGTCCGACAGGCAGAGTACATCGAGCAGGCCGGACACCCGCGCGATCTGCCGCATGTCCTCCGGAAGATTGACGATCACCACCTCGCGCGCCGCGGCATTGGCGTCCCGAGTGAACGCCAGCAGCAGCGAAAGCCCGACGCTACTGGACTTCTCGACTGCCGAGCAATCGATGCGCAGCGGCTCGCCGCGCCGCGCGCCGATCAATGCCTGGCCCTCGCGGCGCAGCGCCGGTCCGGTCTGGTAATCGAGCACGCCGGACAGCATCAGACTGCCGTCCGCTCCGTTCTCGATGCGCGCGTCACTCATCGCCCGCTGCCTGCTGGCCGGCCTGGGTGTCCTTGGCCCGCGCAACCACGTCGGCCCAGCCGTCGATGGTCTTGTCCAGGTCATCGCCATTTTTCTGCATGGCGTCGGCAAATTGGTCGCGGAACAGCTTGCCGATATTGATGCCGTTGATGATCACGTTGCGCACCATCCAGTCACCGCCATGGTTGACCATGGTGTAGGACACCGGATAGACCTCGCCCTGGCGGCCGGTGACCTCCATGCCCACGCTGGTGCGCTCGGTGCCCTGCTTGCCGCTGGCAGGCAGCACGCGAATCTGCTGGTTGTCGTACTCGAGCAGTGCATTGCCGTAGAACTGCATGAGGCTGCGCTTGAAGTTTTCCTGGAAGCGCGCCATCTGCTGCGCACTGGCCTTGCGCGAGTACTTGACCGTCATGATGCTGCGGGAAATCCCTTCGGCATCGACGACCGGACCGAGGATGTCATTGAGCGATTCGTAGAAGGCATTCGGATCCTGCCGGTATTGCGCCTTGTTGGCCTTGAGATCGGCCAGCAGTTCATCGGTGGTCTTCTGGATCACCTGGTGGGCATCCGGCGCCGCCAGGGCAACCAGTGAGAAAAGGGCCAGCCAAACCAGCAGGCCACGACGCAGTGCAGTGATCATCCGGGCATTCCTCATTCTTTATTGACGGAATTGAGCAGAAACTTTCCGATCAGTTCTTCCAGGACCAGCGACGATTGGGTGTCGCGAATGGTGTCGCCATCGCCGAGGGTCTCCTCCTCGCCGCCGACGCTGATGCCGACATACTTCTCGCCCAGCAGCCCGGCCGTGAGGATCGAGGCCGTCGAGTCCATTGGCAGGATATCGACGTCCTTCTGGATTTCCAGGGTGACCCGTCCGGTGTAGCTTTCGCGGTCCAGGTCGATCGCCGTCACCTTGCCAATCGTAACGCCGGCCATGGTGACCTTGGATCGGACACTCAGACCGGCGATATTGTCGAAATACGCGTAGAGCTTATAGGTGTCGCTGCTCGCCACGTTCAACCCGCTGACCCGCAGCGACAACAGCAGCAAGGCCAGCAGGCCGGCCAGCAGGAACAGGCCAACACCAATTTCCAGGGTGCGGATACGCATCAGAAATCTCCAAACATCAACGCGGTCAGAATAAAGTCGAGGCCCAGCACGGCCAGCGAGGCGTACACCACGGTACGCGTGGTGGCGCGGCTGATGCCCTCGGAAGTCGGTTCGCAGTCGTACCCCTGGAACACGGCGATCCAGGTCACCACCACGGCGAACACCAGGCTCTTGATCACCCCGTTGAGCACGTCGGTGGAAAACACGACACTGTTTTGCATGTTGGCCCAGAACGAGCCCTCGTAGACGCCCAGCCAGTCCACGGCGACCATCGCGCCGCCCCAGATGCCGACCACGTTGAAAATCACCGTGAGCAGCGGCAGCGAAATGAAGCCCGCCCACAACCGCGGCGCGATGATGTACTTCAGCGGATCGACGCCGATCATCTCCAGGCTCGACAACTGCTCGGTGGATTTCATGTTGCCGATCTCCGCCGCCAACGCGGAGCCCGCCCGCCCGGCGAACAGCAGCGCGGTGACCACCGGCCCCAGTTCCCGCAGCAGGGTCAGCGCCACCATCTGCCCCACGGCCTGCTCCGAACCGTAGCTGCTCAGGATGCTGTAGCCCTGCAGGGCCAGCACCATGCCGATGAAGATGCCGGAGACCACGACGATGGCCAGCGACAACACCCCCACCGAATAGAGCTGACGCACCAGCAAGGCGAAGCGGTTGTCCAGGCCACTGCGACCGAACAGGGCATGGACGAGAAACAGCGTCGCCCGCCCCAGGGCCGCCACCGCGTCCATGCCGGCCTCGCCCAGCCGCCGGATTCGTTCGATCAGGGAGCGCTTACGCATGGGAGCCTCGCAACAGATCGTCGGCGTAGTCCGCTGCCGGGTAGTGGAATGGCACCGGCCCGTCCGCGGTTCCCTTCATGAACTGACGAATGCGCGGGTTGGTCGACTCGCGCAGCTCGGCAGGCGTCCCCTGACCCAGCACCTGCCCGTCGCCGACGACGTAGATGTAGTCAGCGATACTCGCGGTTTCCGCCAGATCGTGGGACACCACGATGCTGGTGATGCCCAGCGCGTCGTTGAGCAGGCGGATCAGTTGCACCAGCACGCCCATGGCGATCGGATCCTGCCCGGCAAAGGGCTCGTCGTACATGAGGATCTGCGGATCGAGGGCAATCGCCCGCGCCAGCGCCACCCGGCGCTTCATGCCGCCGGACAGTTCATCGGGCATCAGCTCCACCGCGCCGCGCAGGCCCACCGCCTGCAGCTTCATCAACACGATGTCGCGGACCATTTCCTCCGGCAGCCGGGTATGCACGCGCAGCGGAAAGGCGACGTTCTCGAACACGTCCAGGTCGGTGAACAGGGCGCCACTCTGGAACAGCACGCCCATCTGCTTGCGCATATCGAACAGCTCGCGGCGCGACAGCGTCGGCAGGTTCGTCCCGGCCACCCAGACCTCACCGCGCAGCGGCTTGAGCTGCGCGGCGATCAGGCGCAGCAGCGTGGTCTTGCCGCAGCCGGACGGTCCCATGATGGCCGTGACCTTGCCCCGCGGGATGACAATGTCGATATCGTTGAAAATGCTCCGCTCACCGCGCTTGAAGGTCACACCCTTCAGCTCGACGGCGTTAGCGTTGGCGGCACTCATCGGATCTCCTTGGACACGGCCTGCGAATCAGACGCCCTCCGATCGTTCGGAGATACCTCGCGGGGCCGTTTTGGCGGCGCGAACTATAGCACCGCGCCCTGGACCTCCCAAGCAGACGCCCGCGCCCATGCTTGCGGCACCCGGCATTCAGCTGGCATCGAGGGACGAGCGGAACGAGGCACCGTCGCGTTTTTCGGTGAGCCACGCCCGCTTTGCCGCTATAATCCCGCGCTTTGATTCAGGCGATGAGACCGACATGAGCCAGAGCCACCAACTGATCGAGACGGCGCAGCGTACCATTGGCATGGAAGTCGAGGCGGTCCAGCAACTGACGGCCCGTATCGATGCGCAGTTCGTCAAGGCCTGCGAACTCATCCTCGGCTGCAAGGGTCGCGTCGTCGTGGTGGGCATGGGCAAGTCCGGACATATCGGCAACAAGATCGCAGCGACTCTCGCCAGCACCGGCACCACTGCATTCTTCGTGCATCCGGCCGAAGCCAGCCACGGCGACATGGGCATGATTACGCGCGACGACGTCGTGTTGGCCCTGTCGAATTCCGGCACCACCCACGAGATCGTCACCCTGCTGCCACTGATCAAGCGACTGGGGATTACCCTCATCAGCATGACCGGCAACCCCGAATCGGTACTGGCCAAGGCCGCCGAGGTCAACCTCGATGCCAGCGTGGCCACCGAGGCCTGCCCGCTGAACCTGGCGCCCACCTCATCGACCACCGTCAGCCTGGTACTGGGCGACGCCCTGGCCATCGCCCTGCTCGAGGCGCGTGGCTTCACCGCCGAGGATTTCGCCTTTTCCCACCCCGGCGGTGCGCTGGGCAGGCGCCTGCTACTGAAGGTCGAACACGTGATGCATGCTGGCGAGCGGCTGCCGCTGGTCAACCGCGGCACCTCGCTGCGCGATGCGCTGCTGGAGATGACGCAGAAGGGACTCGGCATGACCGCCGTTGTGGAGGGGGACGGCCGTCTCGCCGGGATCTTCACCGACGGAGATCTGCGCCGGACGCTGGACAAAGGCATCGACGTGCGCCAGGCCAGCATCGACGAGGTCATGACCCTGCACGGCAAGACCGCCAGCAGCGACATGCTCGCAGCCGAAGCACTGAGGATCATGGAAGATAACAAGATCAACGCCCTGGTGGTGGTTGACGATCAGGATCGGCCGATTGGCGCGCTGAATATGCACGACCTGCTGCGCGCGGGGGTGATGTGATGAACGATCTCCTGCGCCGCGCCCGGGACATCCGCCTGGCCATCTTCGACGTCGATGGCGTGCTCACCGACGGCAAGCTGTACTTCCTGGTCGACGGCAGCGAATTCAAGACGTTCAACACCCTCGACGGCCACGGCATCAAGATGCTGATCAATGCCGGGGTCCGCACCGCCATTATCAGCGGCCGCCAGACCCCGGTGGTCGAGCGCCGCGCCCGCAACCTGGGCATCCAGCATCTCTACCAGGGGCGCGAGGACAAGCTGGTGGTGCTGGATGAGCTGCTGGCCGAACTCGGGCTCGACTACGCCGAGGTGGCCTACCTCGGCGACGACCTCCCCGACCTGCCGGTGATCCGGCGCGTGGGCCTCGGCATGGCGGTGGCCAGCGCCGATGCGTTCGTGCGCCAGCACGCCCACGGCGTCACCGCGGCGCGCGGCGGCGAAGGTGCCGCGCGCGAGTTCTGCGAGCTGATCCTGCGCGCCCAGGGCCGTCTCGACGCTGCCCAGGCGGCCTACCTCTAGAGGTTCCCATGCTCAACAGAATCCGCCTGCCTGTCATCCTGCTGCTGACCGCGTTGCTGCTGGTCGCAGTCGGCTACTGGAACATCCGTCCGGAAAGTTTCATGCGCGATGCACCGGTGATCGAGGGCGCGCAGCAGCCGATCGACTTCTATGTCATCAACTCGACGACAGTGCAGTACCAACCTGACGGCAAGCGCGACTACGTGCTCACCGCGGAGAAGGTCGAGCACGTCAAGGCCACTGACGTCAGCCTGCTGACCGGCCCGGACCTGCGCTCTTACCGGGGCGCAGAGCAACCCTGGCATGTCACCAGCGCCCGCGGCGAGGTCGGCCCGCAGGGTCAGCAGGTCGAGCTCATCGATGACGTCAAGGTCGAGCGCCAGGATGCCAAGGGCCGCCCCACGATCATCACCAGCAGCCGGATGACCGTCCTTCCCGAGAAGGATTATGCCGAGACCCGCCAACCCGTTAGAATCGTCGCCGCGAACGGTGTCACCACCGCCACGGGCATGAAAGCGTATCTGAACGAAGGCAGGATGCTCCTGCTATCCAATGTAAGAGGCCAGCATGAGCTGCGTTAAGACAATCCCCTATCTGATCGGCCTGGGCCTCGCCCTGCTAGGCGCCTACGCTCACGCGCTGCCTGAAGACCGCAACCAGCCGATCCGCGTGCAGGCCGACACCGCCGAACTGGACGACAAACAAGGCGTGGCCGTCTATCGCGGTGATGTGGTCATCACCCAGGGCACGATGAAGATCACCGGCGACACGGTGACCATCACCCAGAACAAGAACGGCGATGTCGAGGTGTTCACCTCCATCGGCAAGCCTGCCTACTATGAGCAGAAGCCCGCCGCGGACAAGGAGATCGTCAAGGCGTACGGCCTGACCATCCAGTATTTCGCCGCCAACGAGCGCATCGTCTTGATCGACCAGGCGAAGGTCGTGCAGGAAGGCAATACCTTCGAGGGCGAGAAGATCGTCTACGACACCCAGCGCCAAATCGTCAACGCGGGTCGCGCCACCAACACCGACGTCACCACCCCGCGGCCGCGCGTGGACATGGTCATCCAGCCGCGCAAGAAAGACCAGCCGACCAGCGAGCAGGGCAACTGATGGCGATTCTCAAGGCCCAGCACCTAGCCAAGAGCTACAAGAGCCGACAGGTGGTCCGCGACGTCAGCCTGTCGATCGAAAGCGGTCAGATCGTCGGGCTGCTGGGGCCCAACGGGGCCGGCAAGACCACCTGCTTCTACATGATCGTCGGCCTGGTCAAGGCGGATCAGGGACGGGTGCTGATCGACGACCAGGACGTCACCCATTTGCCGATGCACGGCCGCGCCCGCGCTGGCATCGGCTACCTGCCGCAGGAGGCCTCGATCTTCCGCAAGCTCTCGGTCGCCGACAACATCATGGCCATCCTCGAAACCCGCCGGGACCTCGATCGCAACGGGCGTCAGCAGGCCTTGGAAGGCCTGATGCAGGAGTTCCATATCCACCACATCCGCGACAGCCTCGGCATGAGTCTGTCCGGCGGTGAGCGCCGCCGCGTGGAGATCGCCCGCGCGCTGGCCACCGCACCCAAATTCATCCTCCTCGACGAACCCTTTGCCGGCGTCGACCCGATCTCCGTCGGCGACATCAAGCAGATCATCCACCACCTCAAGGCCAAGGGCATCGGCGTGCTGATCACCGATCACAACGTACGCGAAACCCTGGACATCTGCGAAACCGCCTACATCGTCAACGACGGGCAATTGATCGCCGAAGGCGATGCCGAGACGATCCTCGCCAACCAGTTGGTCAAGGAAGTCTATCTGGGGCACGAATTCCGCCTGTGAGGCGGTTTTTTGCACCGACAGCCCCATACAGGGCTAGGCAAAGGCTTCTTCGGCAGGCATATAATTTGCTTACATCGGCGCCGACGCGTGCCAGCGATATCGGAACAGGCGCGGTCGCGCCGGCAAACAAGGTTCGAAGTCCTCTGCCATGAAACCATCGCTAGTCCTGAAGATGGGCCAGCAGCTGACGATGACACCGCAGCTGCAACAAGCCATACGACTGCTCCAGTTGTCTACGCTAGATCTCCAGCAGGAGATCCAGGAAGCGCTGGACTCCAATCCCATGCTCGAGCGTGAGGAAGACGGGGACGACTTCGACGGCTCGGACCCGATGGCCGAGGCCATCGAGAAGCAGCCCGAGAGCGCTTCCAGCGAGGCGAGCGAACCGGAGAGCCGTTACGAGGAACCGATTAACACCGTCGAGAACCTCGACGAAGGCGACTGGGGCGATCGCATCCCCAGCGAACTGCCGGTGGACACGGCCTGGGAGGACATCTACCAGACCAGCGCCAGCAGCCTGCCGAGCAGCGACGATGACGAATGGGACTTCACCAGCCGCACCTCCACCGGCGAGAGCCTGCAAAGCCACCTGCTCTGGCAGTTGAACCTGGCACCGATGAGCGACACCGACCGCCTCATCGCCACCACCCTGATCGACTGCATCAACCCGCAGGGCTACCTGGACGAAACGCTGGAGGAAATCCTCGACTCCTTCGATCCCGCGCTCGACATCGAGCTGGATGAGATCGAGGCGGTATTGCGCCGCATCCAGCAGTTCGAACCCACCGGCGTCGGCGCCCGCGACCTGCGCGAATGCCTGCTGCTGCAGCTGCGCCAGCTGCCGGAACGCACCCCCTGGCTGAGCGAGGCGCTGCGCCTGGTGGGCGACCACCTCGACATCCTCGGCGGGCGCGACTACAACCTGCTGATGCGGCGCCTAAAGCTCAAGGAAGACGAGCTGCGCCAGGTCATCGACCTGATCCAGACCCTCAACCCGCGGCCCGGCTCGCAGATCGAAGCCGGCGAGCCGGAGTACGTCGTCCCGGACGTGATCGTGCGCAAGCACAACGGTCGCTGGCTGGTGGAGCTGAACCAGGACGCCATGCCGCGCCTGCGGGTCAACGCGCAGTACGCCGGCTTCGTCAAGCGGGCCGACTCCAGCGCGGACAACACCTTCATGCGCAACCAGCTGCAGGAAGCGCGCTGGTTCATCAAGAGCCTGCTCAGCCGCAACGAAACGCTGATGAAGGTCGCCACGCAGATTGTCGAGCACCAGCGCGGTTTCTTCGAACACGGCGACGAGGCCATGAAACCTTTGGTCCTGCACGACATCGCCGAGGCGGTGGGCATGCACGAGTCGACGATTTCTCGGGTGACGACGCAGAAGTTCATGCATACGCCGCGCGGCATCTACGAGCTGAAATACTTCTTCTCCAGCCACGTCAGTACCGCCGAAGGAGGCGAGTGCTCCTCGACCGCGATCCGCGCGATCATCAAGAAGCTGGTCGCCGCTGAAAACCCGAAAAAGCCATTGAGCGACAGCAAGATCGCTGGTTTACTGGATGCACAGGGGATTCAGGTCGCACGTCGCACCGTCGCCAAGTACCGCGAATCACTCGGCATTGCGCCTTCCAGCGAGCGCAAGCGGTTGATATAGCGCCAGGCGCTCGGGTGAATTCTTCCGGGCGGCACCACCGCCCATCCGCACGTGGCAAAAAGGAGATGCAGTATGCAAGTCAACATCACTGGCCTTCACCTGGAAATCACAGAAGCCCTGCGTGACTACGTCGAGGAGAAATTCGAGCGGCTCGAGCGGCACTTCGATCGCATCATAGCGGTCCAGGTCATCCTGCAGGTCGAGAAGCTGCGGCAGAAGGCCGAAGCCTCGCTGCATGTCGCCGGCCGAGAGGTCGTAGCCAACGCCGAACACAGTGACATGTATGCCGCCATCGACTTGCTGGTCGACAAGCTCGACCGCCAACTGATCAAGCACAAAGAAAAACAGCTCGACCACAACCAGGGCGCCCTTGCTCGCTGACCCATCATGATCCGAATCGAAAACATCCTGACCCCCGGTCGTTCCCTGGTGAACGTACCGGGCGGCAGTAAGAAGCGCGTCCTGGAGCAGATCGCCAAGGTCTTGGGTCGCGACCTTCCGGACCTGGACAGCCAGGCCATCTTCGAAAGCTTCATCGCACGTGAACGTCTCGGTTCCACCGGCTTCGGCAACGGCATTGCGATACCGCACTGCCGCATGCCAGGCTGCACCGCCCCACTCAGCGCCGTACTGCGGCTCGACGCGCCGGTGGACTTCGACGCCATCGACGGCGCCCCGGTCGATCTGCTGTTCGTGCTGCTGGTGCCGGAAGCGGCAACCGACGCCCACCTTGAACTGCTGCGCCAGATTGCCAGCATGCTCGACCGGGAGGAGGTCCGCGAGCGTCTCCGCCAGGCACCGACCGGCGCGGACCTCTACCAGGCCATCGTCGACATCCAGAGCGACGAATAAGGCCTCGACGACACCCGACCGACGCAGAACCGAGGAACGTGACGTGCCCGCCAGCTGCCTACGACCCACCCGCCTGCGCCTCGCACCGGGCCACCAGTGCCTGAGCGATCGTTGACGATGCGCCTGATCATCGTCAGTGGTCGTTCGGGCTCGGGTAAGAGCACGGCACTGAACGTGCTGGAAGACAACGGGTTCTACTGCATCGACAACCTGCCCGCCGGCCTGCTGCCGGAGCTGGCCGAACGCGCCCTGCTGCACACCGAGCTGCTACAGCCACAGGTGGCGGTGTCGATCGATGCGCGCAATCTGCCGAGCCAGCTCAAGCGTTTTCCCGAGCTGCTCGAAGACGTCCGCGCCCGCTATATCCAGTGCGACGTGCTCTACCTCGACGCCGCCGACGAGACGCTGCTCAAGCGGTTCTCCGAAACCCGCCGGCGCCATCCGCTGACCAATGAAAACCGCTCCCTGGCCGAAGCCATCCATGACGAGGAGCTGTTGCTGGCACCCATCATCGATCACGCCGACCTGAAGATCGACACCACCCACCTGAACCTCTATCAATTGCGCGACACGCTCAAGCTGCGCCTGCTGAACAAGCCGGAGCCGGGCACCGCGTTCCTGTTCGAGTCGTTCGGTTTCAAGCGCGGCATGCCGGTAGATGCCGACCTGGTGTTCGACGTGCGCTGCCTGCCCAATCCCTACTGGAAGGCTGACCTGCGGGAATTCTCTGGGCTCGACCAGCCGGTCGCTGACTACCTGGCCGCGCAGGCCGATGTGGAAGAAATGTTCCAGGACATCCTGGCCTACCTGGGCAAATGGCTGCCGCGTTTCGCCGCCAGCAATCGCGCCTATGTCACGGTCGCGATCGGCTGCACCGGTGGACACCACCGCTCGGTATACCTGGCCGAGCGGCTCGGCCAGGCGCTGCGCGACCCCCTGAAGAATGTCCAGGTCCGCCATCGCGACCTGAGTTAGGACTGCCCATGCCGTTGTGCGAAGTCATCATCATCAACAAGCTCGGCCTGCATGCCCGAGCGGCGGCGAAATTCGTCGGCGTCGCCAATCGCTACCCTTGCAAGATCCGCATCGGACGCGGACCGGACAGCCTGGTTGATGGCAAGAGCATCATGGGGGTGATGATGCTCGCTGCCAGCAAGGGCACCACCCTGCAGCTTGAGTCCGAAGGCGAGCAGGAACTCGAGGCGATCGAGGCCCTGGTCGCGCTAATCGAGGACTATTTCGAAGAAGGCGAATAGAGCCGCTGGAGGCTGTCAGTGTAAGCCCGACCAAGCCAATCCAGCTCATGGCTTTATACTTCCCGCCCCGCGTAGCCACCCACACCTCCATCGGGTTGTCGGCCTTGCGTCAGCTCCCCGCCACCTTCATCCGCTCGATCAGCACCGATCCGGTGTGCACGCTGCTGCGCCGCTCGACATCGCAGCCCACGGCCACAATCTGACGGAACATGTCCCGCAGATTGCCGGCGATGGTCACTTCCTGCACAGGGAACTGAATCTCGCCGTTCTCCACCCAGAAGCCGCCCGCGCCACGGGAATAGTCGCCGGTCACCAGATTCAACCCCTGCCCCATCAGCTCGGTCACCAATAGCCCACGCCCCATGCGCCGGATCAGCGCGGTCTGGTCTTCTTCGCCATGGCTGACGAATAGGTTGTGCACACCGCCGGCGTTGGCTGTGCTGGGCATGCCCAGCTTGCGTCCGGAATAGGTGCCCAGTACATAGGACAGCAACCTGCCCTGCTCGACGAACGACTTGGCATAAGTCGCCAGGCCATCGCCGTCATAGGCTGAACTGGCCAGCCCACGCGGCAGCTGCGGTCGCTCGTCAAGCGTCAGCCATTCGGGGAACAGGGTCTGGCCGAGTGCGCCTTCGAGAAACGAGGCGTTCCGATACAAATTGCCGCCCGAGATTGCCGCCAGGAAATGCCCGAACAGCCCCGTCGCCAGCTCTGAAGAAAACAGCACCGGGACGTCGCAGGTCGGGACCGGCCGCGCGCCCAGCCGGCGCACGGCGCGCTCGGCAGCACGGCGTCCGATCGACTCCGGCGACGCGAGGTCGTCGGCGACGCGGCTGACATCGTAGTGATAATCGCGCTGCATCTGCCCGTCGGACTCGGCGATCATCACGCAACTGAGGCTGTGCCGGGTGCTGCAATAGGCCCCGATGAATCCGTTGCTGTTGCCATAACCACGGCAGCCCTGGTGGGTGCTAAGGCTCGTGCCGTCGGCGTTTCGAATCCGCGGATCGGCTTCGAAGGCCGCCGCCTCACAACTGAGCGCACGCTCGATGGCGGCGTCGGGCGACAGCTCCCAGGGGTGGTAGAGATCCAGGTCCGGCACCTCGCGGGCCATCAGCGACGGATCGGCGAGCCCGGCGTACTCGTCTTCAGACGCATGCCGGGCGATCGCCAGGGCCGCGGCAACCGTTTCGCGTATGGCCGCCTCGCCGCTGCCGGTAGTACTGGCCGAACCCTTGCGCTGCCCGACGTACAGGGTGATGCCGAAGCCCTGGTCGCGATTGAACTCGACCGTCTCCACCTCTCGCTGGCGGACCGTCGTCGACAGCCCCTGCTCCATCGATACCGACACTTCGCAGGCACTGGCGCCCTGGCGGCTGGCCTCCTCGATGATCCGCGCGACCTTTTCGCGCAGCCCGGGCAATGCCTGCGGACCGATCCCCTCGACTTCACTCATCGTTCACCTCAACAACTGATCTGATCTTGCCATCGCCGGCGCGGCTCGACAGAGCTGCGCCGCGAGGCTGCTGTTATCATGGCGGCGATTCCAACTGGACCCGCCCCATGCCTGATATTTCCGATCTCGACGGCTTCGAGGAAAAAAGCAAAACCCAGGTCAAGCGCGAGCTGCATGCGCTGCAGGAGCTGGGCGAGCGGCTGACGACCCTCAAGCCCGACGTGCTGGACCGCCTGCCCCTGACCGACGCGCTGCGCAAGGCGCTTGCCGATGCGCCCAAGCACAGCGCGCATATCGCTCGAAAACGCCACCTGCAGTACATCGGCAAGCTGATGCGCGACCAGGACACCGACGCCATCCTGGCGCTGGTCGATCAGCTCGACGCCTCTACCCGCCAGTACAACGAGCGCTTCCATGCCTTGGAACGCTGGCGCGACCGGCTCATCGCCGGCAACGACGAGACCCTTGAAACCTTCGTCAACGAATACCCCGAGACCGATCGCCAGCACCTGCGGGGCCTCGTCCGCCACGCTCAGCACGAAGCCGCACGCAACAAGCCGCCAGCGGCGAGCCGCAAGATATTCAAGTACATCCGCGATCTGGACGAAAAACAGCGCGGCCTGAGATAAAGCGCTATAGCTTGAAGCCCGAAGTGACCTGTATTACTCCGCGCTTCTGGCTTCAAGCGTCAAGCTCCAGTCCCCCCCACCGTAATCCCGTCGATCTTCAGCGTCGGCTGGCCGACGCCCACGGGGACCGACTGGCCGTCCTTGCCACAGGTGCCCACGCCGCTGTCCAGTGCCAGGTCGGTGCCAACCATCGATACCTTGTTCATCACCTCCGGCCCGTTGCCGATCAGAGTCGCGCCCTTCACCGGCGCGGTGATTCGCCCGTCCTCGATCAGGTACGCCTCGCTGGTGGAGAACACGAACTTGCCGCTGGTGATGTCCACCTGCCCCCCGCCCAGGCTGGCGCAATAGATGCCCTTCTTCACCGAGCGGATGATTTCTTCCGGATCGCTTTCGCCGGCCAGCATGTAGGTGTTGGTCATCCGCGGCATCGGCAGGTGCGCATAGGATTCGCGGCGACCGTTGCCAGTGGGTGCGACGCCCATCAGGCGGGCGTTCAGCTTGTCCTGCATGTAGCCCTTGAGAATGCCGTTCTCGATCAGCGTGGTGCACTGGGTCGGCGTGCCTTCGTCGTCGACGCTCAGCGAGCCGCGGCGATCGGCCAGGGTGCCGTCGTCGACGATGGTGCACAGCCTGGACGCCACCTGCTGGCCGACCCGGCCGCTATAGGCCGAGCTGCCCTTGCGGTTGAAGTCGCCCTCCAGACCGTGCCCGACCGCCTCGTGCAACAGCACCCCGGACCAGCCGGGCCCCAGCACCACCGGCAGCGTGCCGGCAGGCGCCGGCACGGCATCCAGATTGACCAGGGCCTGGCGCAACGCCTCGCGCGCATAGCCCATGGCGCGATCCTCGCTGAGGAAATAGGCGTAGCCGGTCCGTCCGCCGCCGCCATGACCACCGCGCTCGCGGCGACCGTTCTGCTCGACGATGACGCTGACGTTAAAACGCACCAGCGGGCGGATGTCCGCGGCCATGCCGCCATCCAAGCCGGCCACCAGCACGTGCTCCCAGACTCCGGCAAGGCTGACCGTAACCTGCTTGATGCGCGGGTCCAGCGCCCGGGTCGCGACATCGATGCGCTTGAGCAGCTCAACCTTCTCGGCGCGGTCCAGGCCGTCGAGCGGATTGTCGGCACGGTACAGCGGCTGGCAGCTCGCGTTCGACAGCACCCGGGCGCGTCCCTGGCCGCCACTGCGGGCGATCGAGCGTGCCGCCCCGGCCGCCTGGCGCAGCGCATCGGCGGTGATCGCATTGCTGTAGGCGAAACCGGTCTTCTCGCCGGACAGGGCGCGCACACCGACACCCTGTTCCAGATGAAAGCCGCCCTCCTTGACGATGCCGTCCTCCAGCACCCAGGACTCGGTGACCTGGTCCTGGAAGTACAGGTCCGCCGCATCGATCCCTGGACCGGCCAGCTCGCCGAGCAGTCCCGGCAGGTCGTCGAGGCCCAAGCCTCCTGGGCTTAGCAGGCGCTCGGTGACAGGTAACAGCAATTCACTCATATCTACTCCAAAGTGCCCGAAACAATACGGGGTTCGCCGAATCGGCGGTGACTCGACAACGGCATGCGCTGGCGCGCCGCGGCCTGCTCGACGGGATCGCGGTCGGCCAGCAGCACCGCCTCGCCGGTCGGCCGCTCGCACAGCATGCGCCCCCAGAAATCCACGATAGCCGAATGACCATGGGTCAGCCGTCCACCGCCATGCGTGCCACCCTGCGCTGCGGCCAGCATATAGCATTGGGTCTCGATGGCCCGCGTGCGGATCAACATCTCCCAATGCGCCTGACCGGTGACCGCGGTGAACGCGGACGGTGCGCTGATCAGCTCCGCGCCGGCCAACCGCAGTGCGGTGTAGAGCTCGGCGAAGCGCAGGTCATAACACACTCATGCCCAGCCGGCCAACCGGGGTGTCGACCACCACCAGCCGGTCCCCGGCCGCGTAATCGTCCGACTCGCGGTACAGGCCGCGCGCATCGCTGACCTGGGCGTCGAACAGGTGCAGCTTGTCATAGCGCGCCGCACGCTGGCCCTGATCATCCAGCAGCAGCGAGCAGGCCCGCACCCGGGCCAGCGGTCGCCCGTCAGGGGGCAGTGGCAGCGTGCCGCCCACGATCCACAACCTGAGGTCGCGCGCAGCCTGTTTCAACCAGGGCAGGATCGGTCCTTGGCCTTCGGCTTCGGCACGGCCGAGCTCGGCGGCATCGGAGCGCCCGAGGGCGGCGAAGTTTTCCGGCAGCACGGCCAGCCGGGCACCTGCCTCGGCGGCCTCTTCGAGCAGCCGCCGGGCTCTGGCGAGATTGGCCCCGATATCGGCCTGACTGACCATCTGGATCACGGCTAGGGTCATGCTTGGTTACCTCGAGGGCGACGCCGTTGCCGGGCCGGCGAGCCGTCATCGGGATTTGTCGAACGGCTTGTCGAAGGTGATCTGCGGCGCCTGCCACGGCCCCTCGACGTTGTACTGCACGCTGGCGAAGCGGGCCACCCGGTCGCCCAGCAGCTTGTCGACCACGAACAGCGCGCCGCCGATCGCCGGCGCGCCGACGATCAGGGCCGCCAACGGCAAGTTATTGCTCACCGGCAGGGTCACCCGCAGCTTGGCATCGATCCGGTCATCGACCAGGTCCAGGCGCCCGTCGAGTTCCAGGTTGCTCGACGGCCCAGCCACCGTCAGCGGTGTCTCGGTCTGGTAGACGCCGTCCGTGGCCTTGAGCTCGGCGTCGATTCGATCGTAGCTCAGCCCCTTGCTGAACAGATCGGAGAAATCCAGCCGCAGCCGGCGACCAATGGAGTCGAAATTGAGCAGGCCGAACACCCGCAGCGCCTGGGCGCCGCCGTCGACCTCGCGCAACTGGCCCTTGCGCAGGCGCGCGTCGAGCCGTCCGGATAGCCGTTCCACCGCGAAGAAGGCCGGCGAGCCGGGCCAGCCGACATCGGCGTCCAAGCGGAAATCCTCGCTCGTGGTCGACGGCGCGAAGCCCCAGGCCAGCAGGACATCGGCCAGGTCGCCGCCCTCCACCCGCCCCTTGTAAGCAGTGCCCGCGCCGTTCCAGCCCGCGGAGCCACCGATGTGCAGCCCCTTGAGGCTCAGGTCGAGCGACTCGAATGCCACGCCGTCGGCCTGCGGGCGCATCTTCAGGGCGCCCGAGCCCAGCGACTCGTCGCCACGGCGCAGGTCGGCCACCCGGATATCCATGGCCGGCAGCGCCTTCGGGTCGACGCCGGCGAGCGCGTCCCGGGACCCGACCGACGCGTCAGGGGAAGCGGCTGGCGGCAGCCGCAGGCGCGACAGGTCGAGCACGATCGGCTCGCCTTCGGCATCTGGCAGACGCGCATTGCCGCTGACGGTGTCGCTGGCCATGCCCAGCGTCCAAGCCGCCTCGCGACGATCCAGGGTGATCCCCAACCCGTCGATGTGCGTGCCGAAGCCGTCGAAGGCGCCGATATCGAGACGGACCTGGCGCAACAGCGACGCGCCGTCCTCTTGCGCCGATGGCTGGGCGTAGCGCGCAAGCACGGCCTGCCATTCAGCCAGTTCGAAACGCGGCACGCTGCCGCGTACATAGAGGCCCGGCCCCGTGCGCCGGTTCGCCGCGCCGCCACCGAGGACCAGCTCGCCACCGCCAGCGGCCCAGTCGCCCCCGGGCACGCTGTAAGTCAGCGCCAACAGCGCCTCCTGGCGCAAGGCGAGTTCCTGCCGCTCACCGCCCAGGGTCGTGCGCAGCGTGGTGTCGCGACGCTGCCCGGCGCTCTTGCCGAAGGGCGCCGGCAGCGCCAGCTCGGTACCCCGCAGCGAGGAGTCCAGTTGCAGGTAGGGCTCGGCGCCGCCGAGGCCGAGGGTCAGCCGCAGCGGCAGCTCACCGGACGCCGGCAACGGTTGGTCGATCCGCCGCCAGGCCAGCAACGCTGGAATGCCAAGGGTGCCGCTCGCCTCGATCCGGCTGGCAGGCTGCCCCGGGCTGCCCGTTGCGGCCGCCGACCCGCGCACCTGGCTGCCGAGCGCGCGTGCGGTGAACGACTCGGCGCTGAAGCCGCGTTCGCTGTCATAACGAAACTGCCCGGCAAGTCGGTCCAGCGCCAGGTCGGCCTGGGTCATGAACAGCGAGGCGTCCCGGGTGGTGAAGTCGGCGACCACCTGCGGCCGCTCGCCCTTGACCAGCGGGATGTCCAACGACAGCGCGCCGCTCAGCGGACCCTCGGCCTGCCAGCCGGCGAACAATTCGCCGGTGCCAATCGGCGCAACCTGCAGCAGGGTCAGCGCGTCGCGCAAGCGCCCGTCGACGGCGCCTTCGATGGCGAGGCGAGGCGAGGGCACCGCGTGGCCGCGCGGGATCGTCGCGGTGGCGTTGCGCAATTGGCTGTCGAGCATGCGCGCCTCGGCCAGGCGAACCCGCACGCCGCTGTTCTCCACCAGCACTTCGCCGCGCCCCTCGCGCAACGCCGGCCAGCCCGGCAGAAAGGCCAGTTCGGCATCCTTGACCTTGAAATACAGGCTCAGGCTGCGCGCCGTTTCATCGGCCCCGTGGGCGAGCGAGCCCTGATACTGGAAATACCCCTGCTCCACCGTGCCGCCGCGGATGGCCGTTGTCAGCCACTCGCTCAACGCCGGGCTCAACGCGGGCGAGCGTGTCGGCAGGTATTTCCCGGTAAAGCGCGCATCACCGTTGCGGATGCCCACGCGCAGGTCCATGTAGTCCTCCGCCGCCGGGTCGCGCATCAGGCGGATCAGGAAGTCGCCGGCGATCTGGCCCTCCTCGCCGTCGACCTGCAGATACGGTGCGCTCAACGTGACGGCCTGCTCGTCGAGCGTCCAGCGCAGGCTACCGCGGGCGCGCCGGTAGTCCCAGGGTGCGGGGAACAGCGGCGCCAGATGCAGCGCGAAATCCCGGTTGTCGAAGCGCAATTCACCGCCGCCAAGGTCACCGCGCACCTCGCCGCTGACGTTGCGTACCGCGGGTACCCAGTGATGAGCGCCGATGCTCAGTGCATCGAGATTGGCGCTGTAGCGCAGCCGCTCGGCCGGCTCTGCGGCCGGGCGGTAGTCGAGCTGCAGGTTGCGCAGGGTGCCGGCGGGCGCCAGGGCGAGCAGGTATTCATCGGCCACCGCCGGCAGCGGTGCGATCGCATGCACCAGAGCCGCGACCGGACCGACCGGAAGATGATCGGTCTGCACACGCCAGCGCTGCGCGCCCGCCTCGTGCCGAACCAGCACGGCCGTGTCGCGCCAGCGTTGGGCATCGAAGGTAAAGGCCAGCCCGTCGAGCTGCAGGCGATCACCCTCCGGTGCGCGTTCCAGGTAGGCGTTGAGCGCCAAGTCCTCGAGCTTGACCGGCGGGCGTGACTGGCGACCGAGCGCCAGCGCCGGCACGTTCAGCCGGGCCACCGCCCGCGCCAGGCGACGCTGGTGCCAGTCGAGCCAGAGTTCGCCGCCGCCGCGCAACTGCTCGATCGACCAGTCACCGGTCAGGCCCTCCGGCAACCAGGCGGACCAGTCGCTCTGCGGTAGGCTCAGGTAGAGCGACGCCTGGCTGTCCTGCCAGTGCGCCGGCGGCACCCGCGCCTCGCCATGCAGGCTCAGCGGCAGCCCATCGGGCAACAGCACGCGACCGTCGAGCCACAGGCGTTCACCCTGGCTGCGCAGATCAACATTGGCGTAGGTGAGGGTCAGCGGCCGCTGCGCGTGCGGCTCGATGGTGAATTGGCTGTCGAGCAGCCGCACCTCGTGCACACGCTGCAGCTGGGCCAGCAGTTGCGAGATGTCCGGCGCCGGCTGTTCGTCGCGTCGCGGCAAGCCGTCGACCTGCCAGTGTCCAGCCGCATCCTGGGCAAGGCCCAGCCGCACCCCGGCAAGCTCAACGCTGGCCAGCTCGAGCCGGCGTGCGATCAGGCTGGCAGCCAGATCCGGGACCAGCGCCAAGTGTTCGAGGCGCATCGCTCCGGCGCCCTCGCCAACCACCACGTCGTGCGCCACCAGGCGCGGCGCGAAACCTTCCCAGCGCCCCTCCAGGCTGCCGATGGCTACCGGCAGCCGCAGCAGGTCATGCGCCTTGGCCTGGACCTCGGCGCGATATTCGGCAGCCAGTGGCACCAGCTGTCGCCCCAGGCTTACGTACAACGCCAGCAGCATCAGGCCCAGCGCCCCCAGCCAGAGGCTGCGGCGCAACAGGACCAGCAGCAGCGCCAGCAGCCGACTCATAGGGGTTCGCTCCGCCGGGCCAGGCCCGGATGGGCAGGGTTGTCTCTATTCAGAGCAGCACCACGTCGTACTGTTCCTGGGAATACATGGTTTCCACCTGGAACTTGATCGACCGACCGATGAAACTCTCCAGGTCGGCCACGTTGCCGGACTCCTCGTCCAGCAGGCGATCGATGACCTTCTGGTTGGCCAGCACGCGGTAGCCCTCGGGCTGGTAGGCGCGCGCCTCGCGAAGGATCTCGCGGAAGATCTCGTAGCAGACCGTTTCCGGCGTCTTCAGCTTGCCGCGCCCCTGGCAGCACAGGCAGGGCTCGCACAGGACCTGTTCGAGGCTTTCGCGGGTGCGTTTGCGGGTCATCTGCACCAAGCCGAGTTCGGTGATGCCGATGATATTGGTCTTGGCGTGATCGCGCTCAAGCTGCTTTTCCAGCGTGCGTAGCACCTGGCGGCGATGTTCCTCGTCCTCCATGTCGATGAAGTCGATGATGATGATGCCGCCGATGTTGCGCAGACGCAGCTGGCGGGCAATGGCGGTCGCCGCCTCGAGGTTGGTCTTGAAGATGGTCTCTTCCAGCGTGCGATGACCGACGAAGGCGCCAGTATTGACGTCGATGGTGGTCATCGCCTCCGCCGGATCGATTACCAGATAGCCGCCTGACTTGAGCATGACCTTGCGCTCCAGTGCCTTCTGGACCTCGTCCTCGACGCTGTAGAGGTCGAAGATCGGCCGCTCGCCGGGATAGTGCTCCAGGTGTTCACTCAGCTCCGGCATCAGCTCGTCGACGAACTGGCTGACCTTCTGGAAGTTCTCCCGCGAGTCGATACGGATCTTTTCGATGCGGGGGTTGACCAGGTCACGCAGGGTGCGCATCGCCAGCGACAGGTCTTCGTAGATTACCGAAGGCGCTCCGGCGGTCTTCATCTGCCCGTCGATCTGCTCCCATAGCCGCCGAAGGTAGCGGATGTCCATGAGAATCTCGTCGCTGCCGGCACCCTCGGCCGCGGTGCGCAGGATGAAGCCGCCGGATTCCTTGATACCCTCGGCGGCGACACATTCGGCCACCACCTGCTTCAGGCGGTCGCGCTCGGCCTCGTCCTCGATGCGCAGGGAGATGCCGACATGGCTGGTCCTGGGCATGTAGACGAGATAGCGCGAGGGGATCGACAACTGTGTGGTGAGGCGCGCGCCCTTGGTGCCGATGGGGTCCTTGGTGACTTGCACCACCAGCGCCTGGCCATCGTGCACCAGCGCACTGATGGGCTCTACCGCATTGCCTTCACGGCTGGAGATTTCCGAGGCATGGATGAAGGCCGCACGCTCCAGGCCGATATCGACGAACGCCGCCTGCATGCCAGGCAGCACCCGGACCACCTTGCCCTTGTAGATATTGCCGACGATCCCCCGGCGCTGGGTGCGCTCGACGTGCACCTCCTGCAGGACACCGTTCTCCACCACCGCCACCCTGGACTCCATGGGGGTGATGTTCATCAGGATTTCTTCGCTCATTGTTGTTCTCGGCTGATGGCGGTGGGGTCTGCCGGCGGTCTGGAATCACCGGCGTTGGCGATGTGTGGTCGACAGCCCTGGCTGCCGGCGTCACCGACCGGCTTGGCTCTGTCTGGCCTGGCTCGGGTACCGGCGGATTGGTGCCAGCCGAAACTGACCGGCTAGCTCGATTCTAACGGCAACCAACGTCCAGCCACAGGCGCTAGCGCGCGCTTTTAGTCCAATAGGGCACGTCAAAGGCCTCGAGCAACTGCGCCGTTTCGCAGAGCGGCAGCCCCACCACAGCCGAGTAGCTGCCCTCGACCGCGCTCACGAACACCGCGCCCCAGCCCTGAATGGCGTAGCCGCCAGCCTTGTCCTGCGACTCGCCGCTGGCCCAGTAGGCCTCGGCTTGCGCAGCCGGTATCGCCCGCATGCGCACCCGCGTGGTCACCAGGCGGACCACGCACTGACGAGCATCGGCCAGGGCAACAGCGGTCATGACTTGGTGCTCACGCCCGGACAGGGCCTGCAGCATGGCCAGCGCGTCCGCGCGATCGGCCGGCTTGCCGAGTATCCGTCCGTCGAGCACCACCGTTGTATCGGCGCCCAGGACACAAGCCGTCGCGTCCGCGGCCTGGGCCAGCCCGGCCAAGGCTTTTTCCCGCGCCAGCCGCTGCACATAGGCCTCGGGCGCCTCGGCAGCGTCGGGTGCCTCGTCGATCGACACCGGGAGCAGGGTAAAGGGCACGCCGATCTGGGTCAGCAGTTCGCGGCGTCGAGGTGACGCCGAGGCGAGAAACAATGCAGCCATGCCGGGTCCTCCAGTTCAAAGGCGCAGCAGGGTCGCACATCCAGACGAGCCCCGGAAGCGTTCAGGCCGGCCGGATCAGTAGACGTTGAAGCGACGCCGCGCCCACTGCAGCGCGACGAAGACCCAGGGCCAAAGCAACGCACTGACCGGCACCGGTACAAGAAACAGCAGGGTCGGGGGCCGGTTGCCGGTCAGCGTATTGAGCCACAGCTGCACCAACTGCCCAAGGCCGAGGATTACCAACAGCACCAGGCTCTGCTGCAGCAGCGGGAACATGCGCAGCCGCTGCTGCAGGCTCAGCACCAGGAAGGTGACGAGGATCAGCGGCAGGCCGTTCTGCCCAAGCAGCGTGCCGGACAGCACGTCCAGCATCAGGCCGAAGAAAAAAGCCGCGCCCATGCCGCCGCGGTGCGGCAGGGCGATAGCCCAGAAGGAAATGAACATGCCCAGCCAGAGCGGGCGCGCCAGGCCGAGGCTCTGCGGCATCGGAGCGACACTGAGCAGCAGCGCCAGCAGCAGCGACAGCCAGATGACCCAGCCGTTATTGAGTCGACCGCTAATCATTGCGGAACTCGCCATCCACGGCGCTGTCAGCGGCGGGCTCCGGCTCCGGCGCGTTCGGTTCACCCGCCGCCTCACCCGCCGGCAACTGCTCGACGGCAGCCTCGCGATCGGCCGATTCCTGTGCCTGGGCTGCGGCCGTGGCCCGCTCCTCGGGCGTGCGCGAATCACTGAAGACCAGTAGCAGGTAGCGGCTGCGATTGAGCATGGCGGTCGGTGCGGCTCGCACAATCAGGAACGGCTGGCCGGAGCCGCGCACCACCTCGGTCACCTGGGCCACCGGGTAGCCGCTGGGAAAGCGCTGACCGAGTCCCGAGCTCACCAGCAGGTCGCCAACCTTGATGTCCGCCGTCTCGGCGACATGCCGCAGCTCAAGGTACTCAGGGCTGCCGGTGCCCACCGCGATGGCGCGCAAACCGTTACGGTTGACCTGCACGGGAATGCTGTGGGTCACGTCGGTCAGCAACAGGACCCGTGCCGCATAGGGCATCACCTCCACGACCTGGCCCATCAGGCCGCTGGCGTCGAGCACCGGCTGGCCGAGAAACACGCCGTCGCGCTCGCCCTTGTCGATCAGGATCCGGTGCGTGAAGGGATTGGGGTCCAGGCCGATCAGCTCGCTGACGATCACCTTGTCGTCGACGAGCGCGGCGGAATTGAGCAGTTCGCGCAGGCGTACGTTCTGCTCGGTCAGCATTGCCAGCTTTTGCAGGCGCCGCTGCATCAGCAGCGCCTCGGCCTTGAGCTTCTCGTTCTCGGCCACCAGGCTGCTGCTGCTGCTGATCTGCTCGGTGGCCCGCTGCCAGGTACGCACCGGCAGGTCGGCCAGCCAATAGAAGGGCGTGAGCACCAGGCCCATCTGGCTGCGCAAAGGCTGCAGGGTTTCGAAGCGGGCATCCACCACCATCAAGGCGACGCACAGCACGGAGAGCACCAGCAGGCGCACTCCGAGCAAGGGTCCTTTGGCGAATAGCGGTTTGATGGGCGGGTCCTCGCAGCGGCAGGCTTCACAAAACGCGACAAGCCGAGAGCAGGGGCGACCCGGCTATCGGCTTGCGCTTGGCAGTCGTCGCGTGCCGCTCACTCGGTGGACAGCAGGTCCATGGCGTGACGGTCCATCATTTCCAGCGCCCGGCCACCGCCGCGGGCCACGCAGGTCAGCGGCTCCTCGGCGACGATCACCGGCAGGCCAGTCTCCTGGGCCAGCAGCTTGTCCAGGTCGCGCAGCAGCGCGCCGCCACCGGTCAGTACCAGGCCGCGCTCGGCGATGTCGGACGCCAGCTCAGGCGGCGACTGCTCCAGGGCACTCTTGACCGCCTGGACGATGGTCGCCAGCGATTCCTGCAGCGCCTCGAGCACTTCGTTGGAATTGAGGGTAAAGCTGCGCGGCACGCCCTCGGCCAGGTTGCGACCACGCACGTCGACTTCACGCACGTCGCTGCTGGGAAAGGCGGTCCCGATTTCCTGCTTGATGCGCTCGGCGGTAGATTCGCCGATCAGGCTGCCGTAGTTGCGGCGCACGTAGGTGACGATGGACTCGTCGAAGCGATCACCGCCGACCCGCACGGATTCGGCGTAGACCACGCCGTTCAGCGAGATCAGCGCGATCTCCGTGGTGCCGCCACCGATGTCCACGACCATCGAGCCGCGCGCCTCGTCGACCGGCAGGCCGGCGCCGATGGCCGCTGCCATGGGTTCCTCGATCAGAAACACCTCACGCGCACCAGCGCCCAGGGCCGATTCACGGATGGCACGGCGCTCCACCTGGGTGGACTTGCAGGGAACGCAGATCAGCACGCGCGGGCTGGGCTGCAGGAAGCTGTTCTCGTGAACCTTGTTGATGAAGTACTGGAGCATCTTTTCGCAGACGCTGAAGTCGGCGATCACACCGTCCTTCATCGGGCGGATGGCATTGATGTTGCCCGGGGTACGACCCAGCATGCGCTTGGCGTCGGTACCCACGGCGACCACACTCTTCTGGTTGCCATGGGTACGAATGGCGACGACCGACGGCTCGTTCAGGACGATGCCGCGATCGCGCACATAAATGAGGGTATTGGCAGTGCCCAGGTCGATCGACAGATCGCTGGAAAACATGCCACGCAGTTTCTTGAACATGGGAAAAGGGCCCTGGGGCAAACGCGTGGGGAAAAAAGTGCCGCAAACTCTAACAATGGTACGTACGCAGGGCAAGGCGCGCGTCGGCGCAGGTGGCGCCAGCCGTGAGCCAATGCGCGAAACGCGAACCCCGCTCGTCGCCGCCCCGATGAACGCCGGAACGGCCGCCGCGCTACCGGCGGCCGCGCCAGGCATGTAAGATTGACGGCTTTTCCGGGCTTGCCGGCATCGTCGCCGCGGCTCGGCCCGGCCGCGTTTGCGTCGGCGTTTGCCGACGGAAGGCTACCCGATTCGCTTCCCGCTGGAGATTCCCGATGGCGCTTGAACGCTCCGAGGTGGAAAAGATCGCCCATCTGGCCCGCCTGGGCCTGAATGAAGACGACCTGCCCCGCACCACCGAGACCCTGAACAACATCCTCGGCCTGATCGACCGCATGCAGGCCGTTGACACCACCGGCATCGAGCCCCTGGCCCACCCGCTGGAAACCAGTCAGCGCCTGCGTGCCGACGTGGTCACCGAAAGCAACCAGCGCGATGCCTATCAGGCCATCGCCCCGGCCGTCGAGGACGGCCTCTATCTGGTCCCTCGGGTGATCGAGTGATGAAGGACGCCGACATGCATCAATTGACCCTTGCCGAAATCGCGCGGGCGCTCGCTGACAAGCAGTTCTCGGCCGAAGAACTGACCCGCTCGTTGTTGGCCCGTATCGGCCAACTTGATCCTCAGCTCAACAGCTTCATCAGCGTCACCGAAGAACAGGCCGTCGCGCAGGCCAAGGCCGCCGATGCGCGCCGCGCCAATGGCGAGACGGGGGCACTGCTCGGTGCGCCGATCGGCCATAAGGACCTGTTCTGCACCCAGGGCGTACGCACCAGCTGCGGCTCGAAGATGCTCGACAGCTTCACCTCGCCCTATGACGCCACCGTGGTCGAGCGGCTCGCCGCCGCTGGGGCGGTGTCGCTGGGCAAGCTGAACATGGATGAATTCGCCATGGGCTCGGCCAACGAGTCGAGCTACTACGGGGCGGTGAAAAACCCCTGGGACCTGACCCGCGTACCGGGCGGCTCGTCCGGCGGCTCGGCGGCGGCAGTGGCCGCGCGCCTGTTGCCGGCGGCCACTGGCAGCGACACCGGCGGTTCCATCCGCCAGCCGGCCGCACTGACCAACCTCACGGGCCTCAAGCCCACCTACGGCCGCGTTTCGCGCTGGGGCATGATCGCCTACGCCTCGAGCCTCGACCAGGGCGGCCCGCTGGCCCGCACCGCCGAGGATTGCGCACTGATGCTCGGCGCCATGGCCGGTTTCGATCCAAAGGACTCCACCAGCGTCGACCAGCCGCTGGACGACTACCTGGCGGCACTGGACAAGCCACTGACCGGCCTGCGCGTCGGCCTGCCGAAGGAATACTTCGGCGAGGGCCTCGACGCCAAGATCGCCGATGCTGTGATGACCGCCGTCGAGGTGCTGAAAAAGCTCGGCGCCACGGTCAAGGACATCAGCCTGCCAAACATGCAGCACGCGATTCCGTCCTACTATGTGATCGCGCCGGCCGAGGCCTCTTCGAACCTGTCGCGTTTCGACGGCGTGCGCTTCGGCCATCGCTGCGACAGCCCGGTCGACCTGACCGATCTCTACAAGCGTTCGCGTGCCGAAGGCTTCGGTGACGAAGTTCGCCGCCGCATCATGGTCGGCACCTATGCACTGTCCGCCGGCTACTACGATGCCTATTACCTGAAGGCGCAGAAGATCCGTCGTCTGGTCAAGAACGACTTCGTCAATGCCTTCGAAGACGTCGACGTGATCCTCGGCCCGACCACGCCGAACCTGGCCTGGAAGCTTGGCGAGAAGAACGCCGACCCGGTGTCGGCGTACCTCGAGGACATCTACACCATCACCGCCAACCTCGCGGGCATTCCGGGGTTGTCCATGCCGGCCGGCTTCATCGACGGCCTGCCGGTGGGCGTGCAACTGCTGGCCCCCTACTTCCAGGAAGGCCGCCTGCTCAACGTCGCGCATCAGTACCAGCAGGTCACTGACTGGCACCAACAAGCACCGAGCGGATTCTGAGGACGACACACATGCAATGGGAAACCGTCATCGGGCTGGAAATCCACGCACAGCTCGCCACCCAGTCGAAGATTTTCTCCGGCAGCGCCACCACCTTTGGTGCTGAGCCCAACACTCAGGCCAGCCTGGTCGACCTGGGCATGCCCGGGACCCTGCCGGTGCTCAATGCCGAAGCCGTGCGCATGGCCTGCAAGTTCGGCCTGGCCATCGACGCAGAGATCGCCGACAAGAACGTATTCGCGCGCAAGAACTACTTCTACCCGGATCTTCCCAAGGGCTACCAGACCAGCCAGATGGACCATCCCATCGTCGGCAAGGGCCATCTGGACATCACCCTGGAAGACGGCAGCACCCGCCGCATCGGCATCACCCGTGCGCATCTGGAAGAAGACGCGGGCAAAAGCCTGCACGAAGACTTCCAGGGCATGAGCGGCATCGATCTGAACCGCGCCGGCACGCCGCTGCTGGAGATCGTCTCCGAACCGGACATCCGCAGTGCCAAGGAAGCGGTCGCCTACGTCAAGGCGATCCACGCCCTGGTGCGCTACCTCGGCATCTGTGACGGCAACATGGCCGAAGGCTCGCTGCGTTGCGACTGCAACGTCTCGGTACGCCCCAAGGGCCAGGTCGAGTTCGGCACCCGCGCCGAGATCAAGAACGTCAACTCCTTCCGCTTCATTGAAAAGGCCATCAACCACGAGGTGCAGCGCCAGATCGAGCTGATCGAAGACGGCGGCAAGGTGGTGCAGGAAACCCGCCTGTACGACCCGAACAAGGACGAGACGCGCTCCATGCGCAGCAAGGAAGAAGCCAACGACTACCGCTACTTCCCCTGCCCCGACCTGCTACCGGTGGTGATCGAGCAACGCTTCCTCGACGAGGTGCGCGCCAGCCTGCCGGAGCTGCCCGTGCAGAAGCGCGAGCGCTTCGAGCGCGAGTTCGGCCTGTCCGCCTACGACGCCACGGTATTGGCAGCCAGCCGCGAAATGGCGGACTACTTCGAAGCCGTCCAGCAGGTCTGCGGTGACGCCAAGCTGTCGGCCAACTGGGTGATGGGCGAACTGTCCAGCCTGCTCAACAAGGAAGGTCTGGACATCGACCAATCACCGGTGACCGCTGAGCAACTGGGCGGCATGATCCTGCGCATCAAGGACAACACCATCAGCGGCAAGATCGCCAAGATGGTCTTCGAAGCCCTGGCTGCCGGTGAAGGCGCGACAGCCGATGAAGTGATCGACAAGAAGGGCCTCAAGCAGGTCACCGATTCTGGCGCCATCGAGGCGATGCTCGACGACGTGCTGGCCGCCAACGCCGAGCAGGTCGAACAGTACCGCGCCAGCGACGAAGCCAAGCGCGGCAAGATGTTCGGTTTCTTCGTCGGCCAGGCGATGAAGGCCTCCAAGGGCAAGGCCAATCCGGCGCAGGTCAACCAGCTGCTCAAGGGCAAGCTGGAAGGCTAGTTGCGGCGGCCTGCGCAGGCCCTGCGTGGCGCCCGCGTCGCGCGTGACCGGCACCGATGATCGGGTGCCGGTGAACGCAGGCCGGTCCCGGCGTTCAAACCTTCGCCATTTCCGGCGAAAGACACCTGACAGGTTCAGGAAGGAATGACGCATGTTTCGCAGACTGCTGCTCCTCCCGCTCCTGCTCGCGTTCCTTTCCGGCTGCTTCGAAGCGCCGGATGCGGGAGCCCACGAAAGCGCCCTGACCCAGAAGGGCAAGGCGTCCTATTACTCGCGCAGTTTCCAGGGCAAGCCGACGGCGAGCGGCGAACCCTTCGACCAGAACGAACTGGTGGCCGCGCACAAGACGCTGCCCTTCGATACGCGCGTACGGGTCACCAACCTGGAAAACGGGAAGAAGGTGACCGTGCGCATCAACGACCGCGGCCCCTACAAGCCCGGCCGGATCATCGACCTGTCCCGGGTGGCGGCGAACCGCATCGACCTACTGGACGACGGTGTCGCACCGGTGCGGATCGAAACGCTGGACTGAGCGCCAGCGGCACAACATACAAGGAGCATGGATGACCCTGATGACCCCTGCCTTGCTGATCGGTGGGCTGGTCCTGCTGGTGGTCGGGGCCGAGGCCCTGGTCCGCGGCGCCTCGGGCCTGGCGGCGCGCCTGGGCATTTCGCCGCTGATCGTCGGCCTGACGGTAGTCGCTTTCGGCACCAGCGCCCCGGAAACCGCAGTCAGCATTCAGGCCTCGCTGGAGGGCAGCGGCGACATCGCAGTCGGCAACGTGATCGGCAGCAACATCGCCAATATCCTGCTGATTCTCGGGCTCTGCGCAGTGATCGCCCCGCTGGTGGTGTCCCGCCAGTTGGTGCGCCTTGACGTCCCGGTGATGATCGGCGCCGGCGCGCTGACCCTGCTGCTGGCGTGGAACGGCCGGATCAGCCGGCTCGACGGCCTGGTGCTGCTGACGCTGCTGCTGGCCTACACCACATTCCTGGTCGTCGCCAGTCGGCGGGAACAGCGCGCGACTGACGCGAACACCTCCCAGGCCGCCAGCAAGCCACTCGCCTGGCCGCTGCAGCTGGCGCTGGTGGTGGCCGGCCTCGGCCTGCTGGTGCTTGGCTCGAACCTCCTGATCGACGGCGCGGTGGCCCTGGCCCGCGCGCTTGGCCTGTCGGAGCTGGTGATCGGCCTGACCGTGATCGCCGTAGGCACCTCGCTGCCCGAACTGGCCACTTCGCTGCTGGCGGTGTACCGCGGCCAGCGTGACATCGCCGTGGGCAATGTCGTCGGTAGCTGCATCTTCAACCTGCTGCTGGTGCTCGGCGCCGGCGCGCTGGTGTCCGCCGATGGCCTGTCGATCTCCCCCAACGCGCTGGCCTTCGACCTGCCCGTGATGCTCGCCGTGCTCGCCGCTTGCCTGCCGATCTTCTTTTCCGGGTATCGCATCAACCGCTGGGAGGGGCTGCTGTTCGTCAGCTACTACGCAGCCTACACGCTGTACCTGGTGCTGTTCTCAACCGGATTGCCGGCCCTGGGGCTGATGCGTCACGCAATGACTTGGTACGTATTGCCCTTGACCGCTATTACGCTTTTGGTGATCGTGCTGCGCGCTTGGAAACACCAGCGCTAAGCCTTCGTTACCGCTTCTGGAGCCACGTCGTGTCCGCGATGACCTTTGTTTACCTGATTGCCGGCCTGGTCTTGTTGGTTGCCGGCGCCGAGGTGCTGGTGCGTGGCGCCGCCAAGCTGGCGGCGCAGTTCGGCATTGCGCCGCTGGTCATCGGCCTGACGGTGGTGGCCTTCGGCACCAGCGCGCCGGAAACCGCCGTCAGCGTGCAGGCCGCCCTCAATGGCAGCGGCGACATCGCCATCGGCAACGTGCTCGGCAGCAACATCGCCAACGTGCTGCTGATCCTTGGCATGACCTCGCTGGTCGCCCCTCTGATCGTCTCGCGCCAGCTGATTCGGCTCGACGTGCCGATCATGATTGGCGCCAGCCTGGTCACCTATGCGCTGTCCTGGGACGGCGCGCTCAGCCGCCTCGATGGCGCGCTGCTGTTCGCTCTGGTAATCGGTTACACGAGCTTTCTCATCGTCAGCAGCCGCCGGGCCGGTGCCGCGGCGACAGCCGACGACGAATTCGCCCGCGAATACGGCGCGGATGCTCACCCCAGACCGCACGCCACGCTGATCAACGCGGCGCTGGTGATCGTCGGGCTGGCGCTGCTGGTTGGCGGTTCGCACTTCCTGGTCGAGGGCGCGGTGTCGCTGGCCCGCGCGCTGGGCCTGTCGGAGCTGGTGATCGGGCTGACCGTCATCGCGATCGGCACCTCGCTACCCGAGCTGGCCACCTCGATCCTCGCAGCGATCCGCGGCGAGCGCGACATCGCGGTGGGCAACATCGTCGGCAGCAACATCTTCAACCTGCTCTGCGTGCTCGGGCTGGCCTCACTGGTGTCTCCGGAGTCGATCCAGGTCGCCGCCAGTGCGCTGGCCTTCGATTTTCCGGTGATGGTAGCCGTGGCCCTCGCCTGTCTGCCGATCTTCTTCACCGGCTACAGCATCAGTCGCTGGGAGGGCTTGCTGTTTCTCGCCTACTACGTGGCCTACACCGCCTACCTGGTGATGGTCAGCACCGGCCGTGAGCTCGCCGAGACCTTTGGCGATGCCATGCTGGCCTACGCCGTACCGCTGACGGCAGTGACCCTGCTGGTGATTGCCGGCCGCGCCTGGAAGACCCAGCGCAGCTGAAAGGTGGCCGACCCGGTCAGATCCAGCCGGCCCAGCGCAGCAGGAACAGGCCGATGTTGATGGTCACCGCCGCGCCCAAGGTGGTGATGACGATGATGATCGCCGCCAGCTTGTGGTTGGAGTTGACCGCGCGCGCCATGACGAAACTGGTCGAGGCGGTCGGGCAGCCGAAATACAGGAACAGGATGCCCAGCTCCGCGCCGCGAAAACCCAAC
The DNA here is from genome assembly GCA_002339675.1 of Stutzerimonas stutzeri. Classification (GTDB taxonomy): domain Bacteria; phylum Pseudomonadota; class Gammaproteobacteria; order Pseudomonadales; family Pseudomonadaceae; genus Stutzerimonas; species Stutzerimonas stutzeri_O. The sequence continues at coordinate 971,905 of DDKB01000017.1, read as the reverse complement.
GCCCAGGCCCCCACTGTAGCCAATGCGGGCAGCCAGACCATCTTCATCAGGCTCGCGCTCAGCGCGGTGCGGCTGCTTTCGCGCAGCACGGAGATCGACAGGGTGCCGCCGATGCAGATCAGGGCCAGGGGCAGGGTCAGCTGGGCGAAATACTGCCCGGAGGTCATCAGCCAGTCCGGCAGCGGAATCTGCCAGTAGGCGAAGGGAATCGCGGCGGTCACGCCGATGATCAGCGGATTGCCGACGATGCTGCGGATGATCGCCCCCGCATCGGCGCGGCCATCGGGACTGTAGATTGCCAGGACCACCGCGGACAGGCTGTTGTAGAGGAAGATCACCAGGCCGGCGAGCACGCCCCCGAGCGACAGCCCGTAGTCGCCGTACAGACTGGTGGCCAACGCCAGCCCCACCACACCGTTGTTGCCGCGAAAGGCGCCCTGCACGTAGACGCCGCGGTCGGCGACCGGACAGCGCCATAGCGCCCAGCCCCAGGCCAGCAGGAAGCCCGCCACGGTAGCGGCGACGTAGTAGGCGATCAGCGCCGGCTGCAGGGCAGCGCCCAAGTCCGCCTTGATCACCGAGAGAAACAGCAGCGTTGGCAGGGTGGCCTTGAACACCAGCGTCGAGGCCGTGTGGATGAAGATGCCGTCGATCCAGCGCAGGCGCATCAACGCGACGCCAAGCAGCAGCATCACGAACACTGGCGCGGTGACGCTCAATGTCTGAATGACGAGGGGAAGCATTCTGATTACTCGGCGGCTGGAGGCGCCGCCATGTTATCGCGTCACAAACCTGGAAGCTGGAAGCTGGAAGCGTCGAGGCAGCTGCTCTGGCGCTCGGCTGCTACTCGACACCGGCTCCCGGCTTATGGCTGCGGTTCTTAACGCCGGACCGGACGCTTCTGCAGTTTGCGTTGGAGCGTACGCCGGTGCATGCCCAGGGCACGGGCCGTGGCAGAGATGTTGCCGTCGTGCTCGGACAGCACACGCTGGATGTGCTCCCACTGCAGGCGGTCCACCGACATCGGGTTTTCCGGCACCAGCGAATCGAGGTCGGCATGCTTGGAGAGCAGCGCCGCCAGCACGTCGTCGGCGTCTGCCGGCTTGCACAGGTAGTTACAGGCACCCCGCTTGATGGCCTCGACCGCCGTGGCGATGCTGGAATAGCCGGTCAGGATCAGCACCTTCATCTCCGGGTCCAGCTCGAGCAGCTTGGGCAGCAGCACCAGGCCGGAGTCGCCTTCCATCTTCAGGTCCAGCACCGCGTAGTCGGGCAGCTCCTGTTTGGCCATTTCCAGGCCTTCCTCGGCCGAACCGGCGATGCTGACCTGCAAGCCGCGGCGGCTCATGGCGCGTGCCATGACCCGGGTAAAGGTCGGATCGTCGTCCACCAGCAGCAGATGAGGCTGTTCTTCGCCTTCGTGCTGCAACTCTTCGGTCATGTTTGCATTCCTCGCGTAATGATCACGTCAGGTTCAAGCCCGCACCGAGCCATGCGGCAGGCGCAATTCGGTCAGGGTGCCACCCTCTTCGTGATTGTAAAGCTTCACCGTGCCGCCGGCGCGGGTAACGCTCGCCTGACTCAGGAACAGGCCGAGCCCGAAGCCCTTGCCCTTGGTGGTGATGAATGGCCTGCCGATCTGCTCGGCGATCGCCAAGGGTACACCGGCGCCGTGGTCGCGGATGGTCAGCTTGATCCATTGAGCATCCCAGTCCAGGCGGATATCCAGGTTGTCCGGGCTGGCATCGGTGGCATTGTTGAGCAGGTTGAGCAGCGACTGTCCGAGGTCCGCCGGCGGCATCAGGCGGGGCGGCGTGCCGCGACCCAGGCACTGGAAGCGGAAGGTTGCCTCCGGGCGCATCAGGTGCCAGCGCTGCAGGACCGACTCGACCCATTCGCGCACCGTCTGCTCGACGATGGCCTGGCGGCGGTCCGCCTCGGCCGCGCGCACCAGCTGCCGCAGACTGTCCTTGCACAGCTGCACCTGAGATTGCAGCAGGGCCAGATCCTCGCTCAGCTCGGCGGGTTCGCGGTAGTCCTGGCGCAGTTCCTTGAGCAGCACGCTCATGGTCGCCAGCGGAGTACCCAGCTCGTGGGCGGCGCCGGCGGCCTGGGTGGCCACCGCCAGCAATTGCTGGTCGCGCATGCTTTCCTCGCGGCGCTGCGCCTGGGCCTGTTCCTGGCGGCGCAGCTGTTCGGCCATGCGCGCGACGAAAAAGGTGATCAGCGCCGCAGCCAGGGCGAAGCTCAGCCACATCCCGTAGACCAGCAGCGTGGTGCGATCGACCGGCGGCACGATCACCGGGTCGTACCACACCAGCATCAGGCTGTAGCCAGCCAGCGCCAGCCCGGACAGCACCACCGAATACAACCAGGGCAGCGTCGCCGCGGCGATGGTCAGCGGCACCAGGTAATACGACACGAAGGGGTTGGTCGAGCCGCCAGAGTAGTACAGCAGCGCGCTGTGGATCAGCAGGTCGGTGGCCAGGTGCACCGCATATTCGAGCTCGGTCACCGGCCAGGGGCCGCGCAGGCGCAGCGCCGTGCCGAGGCAGATCAGCGCCGAAATGGCCAGGGTGATGCCCAGGTGCAGCCAGGGCAGCCCGAACAGCTGGGTGGTATAGGCAAGCCCGACGGCGCCGGCCTGGGCGGCCAGCACCAGGATGCGGATCAGGGTAAGCAGGCGCAGGTTCTGACGGCTGGCCGACAGCAGATGAACGGACGGTTGCATGGGTTCTCCAGAGGTGGCGCGAGTATAACCAAGGCGCCCGAACCGCACGCTGTCTGCGTCAACGAGACGCATGAAAAACTGCACAGCGGGCGTGCTCGGGCTACAGTCTGTGCGCCGCACCACGGGTGCATCGTATTCAGGAGTCGTCATGTTCCACACCCTTCCCCGCAGCCTGGCGTTGCTCGCCGGCCTCGCCTGCCTGCCCGCCCTCGCCGACGAGCCACGCTACAACCAGATTTCCCTGCACGCCGAGGCGAGCAGCGAGGTGGCTTTCGACCGGATGCAGGTGACCCTCTACAGCGAGGCGCAGCAGCAAGACCCGGCGCAGCTCGCCGCGAGCACCACCGCGGCGATCAACAAGGCCCTCGGACGCGCCCGTGAGGCGAAGGGCATTACGGTCAGCCAGGGCAGCCGCAGCAGCTATCCGGTCTACGGCGAGGACGGCGAGAAGATCACCGCCTGGCGCGAGCGTGCCGAGCTGCGCCTGGAAAGCGGCGATTTTGCCGCCCTGTCCAAGCTGACCGGAGAACTGATGCAATCGCTGAAGATGGGCGGCATGGACTTCAGCGTCTCCGACGCGATCCGCAAGCAGAACGAGGACGCCCTGCTCAGGGACGCGGTAGCGGCCTTTCGTGCCCGCGCCCAGCTGGCCACCGAAGCCCTGGGCGGGAATGACTACCGCATCGTCAGCCTGAACCTCGGCAGCGGCGGCTACCAGCCGGTGATGCGCACCCTGTCCATGAAGAGCATGGAAGCCATGCCGACCCCGGACGTCGAGGCCGGCACGCGGCAGATCAGCATCAGCGCCGACGGCGTGATCGAAGTCCAGATGCCCTGAATGCGTCAGGGCGCGGGCCACCCCGGCCCGCGCCTGCCCAGTCAAGGCGCAATGCCGGCCGTGGCGCAGCGTTAACGAGAATGTATATCTTCGGTAAACTATTACCATCTACAGACGAGTGCTGATTAGAATTCGGCCCTCATCCCGCTTGTCCCAAGGATCGTCATGCAGCTCTGGCTCGGCACCCTGCGCCAATGGCACTGGATCAGCTCCGCCCTGTGCCTGGTCGGCATGCTGCTGTTCGCCGCCACCGGCATCACCCTCAACCACGCCGCCAACATCGAAGCGCGGCCGCGGGTCAGCGAGCGCCAGGCGCAGCTTCCGGCGCCCGTGCTGGCGGCACTGCAGGCCTCGCCGCCGAGCGCCGGCCTGCCGGGTGAGCTGCGCGACTGGCTGGAACGACAGCTCGCGGTCGACCTCGCTGACCGCGACGCCGAATGGAGCGACGGCGAACTCTACATCGCCCTGCCCCGCCCAGGTGGCGACGCCTGGCTGAGCCTCGCACTGGACAGCGGTGAACTGCTCTACGAATCCACCGACCGCGGCTGGATCGCCTACCTCAACGATCTGCACAAGGGCCGAAACGCCGGCACCGCCTGGCGCTGGTTCATCGACCTGTTCGCCGCCGCCTGCGTGGTATTCAGCCTGACCGGCCTGCTGCTGTTGCAGCGCCACGCGAATGCCCGCCCGACCACCTGGCCGCTGGTGGGCCTGGGCCTGGTGATCCCCGTGCTGCTGGCCCTGCTGTTCATTCACTGAAGGATGCTGCGATGCGTAAAACCCTGCTGCTGCCCCTAGCCCTGCTCGCCTCGCCATTGCCGGCCGCCGAACTGGACGTCTCGGTCGAAATCCCGCGCCTGCAGGTCGCCGAATACCACCGGCCCTACGTCGCGATTTGGCTGGAACGCCCGGACCAGTCCCACGTCGCCAACCTCGCGATCTGGTACGACCACCGGAAGGCCGACCAGGAAGGCCAGAAGTGGCTCAAGGACCTGCGCCAGTGGTGGCGGCGCAGCGGCCGCGGCCTCGAGATGCCGGTCGACGGCATCAGCGCCGCCACCCGCGCGCCCGGCCAGCACAGCCTGCATCTCGGCGACAGCCAGGCTCCGCTAAAGGACCTGCCACCGGGTGACTACCGGCTGGTGGTCGAAGCCGCGCGCGAAGTCGGTGGCCGCGAACTGCTACGGGTGCCGTTCAGCTGGCCGGCGGCCGCCCACCAGACCCACAAGGCCCAGGGCAAGAACGAGCTGGGCACCGTCTCCGTCACCCTTACCCCCTGACCAAGGAAGCCGCCATGAAACCGATGATCACCTGGACCGCCCTGGCGCTGGCCGTCTGCATGCCGTTGTCCGCCCAGGCCCACCGCGCCTGGATGCTGCCGTCCGCCACGGTGCTGTCCGGCGAGGATCCCTGGGTCACGGTCGACGCAGCCGTGTCCAACGACCTCTTCTACTTCGAGCATTTCCCGCTGCGCCTCCAGGGCATTGGCATCGCCGCGGATGCACCGGCCGGCGGCCCGCCAGGCATGCGAGCGCGCCCGGCGCCGGCGTTGCAGGTGACCGCCCCGGACGGCACGATGGTCGCAGCCGAAAACGGCAACCTGGGCCGCTACCGCAGCAGCTTCGACCTGCACCTGACAAAGAAGGGCACCTACAAGCTGGCCGTGATCAACGATGGCCTGTTCGCCAGCTGGAAGGAAGACGGCAAGCCGCGCCGCTGGATGGGCAGCCCCGCGAGCTTCGCCAGAGACGTGCCGGCACAGGCGCAGGCGCTGAAGGTCGCCCAGACCAGCAGCCGCATGGAAGTCTTCGTCACCTCCGGCAACCCGACCCGGACCGTGCTCGAGCCCACCGGCAAGGGCCTGGAACTGGTGCCGGTCACCCACCCCAACGACCTGTTCGCCGGTGAGGAGGCCGAGTTCGCCTTTCTGCTCGATGGCAAGCCGGCCGCCGGTGTCGCGGTCAGCGTGATCCCCGGCGGCAACCGCTATCGCGACCAGCTGGGCGAGATCACGGCCACCACCGATGCCGCGGGCAAGGTCCGCATCACCTGGCCGAAAGCCGGCATGTATTGGCTGGAAGCAGAAGTCAGCACCGACCAGGGCGTGAGCGAGCCGGCAACGGTGCGCCGGGCCAGCTACAGCGCCACGCTGGAAGTGCTGCCGCAGTAACGCACCCTGCCGGCACGAAACGGGGCGCGCCCGGTGCCGGCGCGCCTGATCTGCGGCTGCCAGCGCGGCCCAGGCGCCATCCCGCTCCAGGAGACAGCCCCTTGGCCCGCCGTTCCTCCCTTGCGCGCCTCGCCCCCCTGCTGGCGTGCCTGCCCCTCGCCGTGGCGTCGCTTGGCTGGCAACCGTCGCGGGCGCTCAGCGCGGCGCTTGTCGTGCTGGCGTACCTCGGCCTCTGCCTGCACAGCTGGCACGATGCGCGCCAGCGTCGGCTGCCGCTCGCCAGGCAGACAACGGACGGCCTGCTGATCGCCTATGCCAGTCAGGGCGGCCAGGCGCGCAGCCTTGCCGAGCGCAGCGTCGTGCAGTTGCAGGCCGCCGGCATGGCGGCCGAGGCCAGGGCCCTGAACACGCTCGACCCGACCTGGCTGATGACGCAGCGCCGCGTGCTGTTCATCGTCAGCACCTACGGCGAAGGCGAGCCACCGGACAATGCCGCGCATTTCGCCCGGCGGTTGTCACGTTTCGACGGTGACCTGTCCGCCCTGGCGTTCGCCCTACTCGCCCTTGGCGACAGCCACTACCCCCAGTTCTGCGGCTTCGGTCGGCAACTCGACGGCCGCCTGCGCCAGCTCGGCGCGCAACCGCTGTTCGATCGCCTGGAGGCCGACCGCACCGAGCCGGGCATGCTGCGCCACTGGCAGCAACAGCTGGCCCACCTCAGCGGGCACAGCGACTTCAGCGACTGGCAACCGATCGCCTACCAACACTGGCGCCTCGATCAGCGCGAGTGGCTGAACCCGGGCAGCCCCGGCGCGCCGGTATATCGCCTGCGCTTGCGTCCGCCGGCCGGGCGCCCGGCGTGGCAGGCCGGCGATATCGCCGAAATCGGCCCGCGGCATCCGCAGGCTCTGGTCGAGCGCCGCCTGCGCGAGGCCGGCTTCGATCCGCACCAGCATGTCGAACCCGGCCACAGCCTGGCGGCCGAACTGGCGTCCCGGCGGCTGCCGCCCGGCCCCGACGGCCTGCGCGGGCTCGATTTGGCCGCCCTGCTGGCGCTGCCACCGCTGCCGCATCGGGAATACTCCATCGCGTCGGTCCCGGCCGAGGGTTGTATCGAGCTGCTGGTGCGTGAAACCCGCCATGCGGACGGGCAACTGGGGCTCGGCTCGGGCTGGTTGTGCCGGCACGCTCCGCTGGGCAGCGCCATCGGCCTGCGGGTGCGCGACAACCCGGGCTTCCATGGGCCCGGTGCCGAGGTGCCGCTGATCCTGATCGGCAACGGCACCGGCCTGGCAGGCCTACGCGCGCACCTGCAGGCCCGCGCCGCGACGCCGGGCAGTCGCAACTGGCTGCTGTTCGGCGAGCGCAGCGCGGCGCATGACCAGTGGCTTGACGAGCAGTTGCAGCGCTGGCGACAGAGCGGACATTTGCAGCGGCTCGACCTAGCCTTTTCCCGTGACGGTGCGCAAAAGGTTTACGTGCAGCACTGCCTACGCGACGCAGCGGACGAAGTGCGCCGATGGATCGCCGAGGGCGCGGCGATCTACGTCTGCGGCAGCCTCGACGGCATGGGCCGCGACGTGCACCAGATGCTCGTCGGCCTCTTGGGTGAGGCGCAGCTGCAGGCGTTAGGCGAGCGCGGTCGCTACCGGCGCGACCTGTACTGAACAGGCGCTGCGCCGGTCCCAGGGTCGCAGGCGACCCGCGCCGCCACGACAACGATCCCGAGCGAGCCGGCCAGCACCCGTGCAACGCTGAGGCAGGCGTGCCGTGCCCAAAACGAACGAACCCCGCAGGAGCGGGGTTCGTTTTCGCGCGCCTCGGACCGCGCGGTCCGGGCGTTTACCACATCAGAAGTGGAAGTTGGTGCTCAGCAGAGCCGTGCGGCCAGCCGCCTGGCTGGCGTAGTGCGCGCCGTAGGCCCGGTCGTAGTAAGTCTCGTCGGTCAGGTTCTGCACATTGAGCTGGACATCCAGGTGCCGGTTGACCTGGTAGCTGGCCATGGCGTCGTAGCGCCAGTAGGAATCGACCATCACGGTGTTGGCGGTGTTGCCGAAGACCTCGTCGACATAGAAGGCGCCGCCGCCCACCGCCAGCTTGTCGGTCACCGCATAGGTACTCCAGAGGCTGAAGCTGTGGTTCGGCGTGTTGGCCAGCTGGTTACCGTTGTCCGGGTTGACCAGGCTGGTGACCGCGCCGTTGCGTCCACCCACCGCACCGCCGTCGACCAGCTCGCTGTCGAGGTAGCTGTAGCCGGCAAAAACGTTCCAGCGCCGCGTCAGGCGTCCGCTGGCGGTCAGCTCGTAGCCATCGACGCGGGTCTTGCCGACGTTCTCATAGGTGAAGTCGGACGCCAGCACGCGGGCGTTGTCCTTCTCCGTGCGGAACACGGCGGCGCTCAGCGACAGGCGATTGTCCAGCAGCTCCCACTTGGTACCAATCTCGTAGTTGGTGGTCTCTTCCGGTTGCATGTCGCTGCGCAGGCTGCCGACGGTGCCGTTGCCGTTGTTCAACGCGTTCGGTTCGGCGCCTTCGCCGAGGGTCGAACCCGGCGGCGTCGCCGAGGTTGCGTAGGAGACATAGACGCTGCCGTTCTCCACCGGTTTGTAGACCAGCCCCAGCTGGCCGGTGACGAACTCGCTGGTGTCCTCGAGGCGGGTCACGCCGGTCGCCGCAGTGGTCTTGGCCTCGGTGTCGAAGTAGTCATAGCGCAACCCCATGTTCAGCAGCCACTGCGGGGTCAGCTCCAGGGTATCGAAGGCCCAGAGCGCACGGGTATCGGCCTCGGTTTCGGTGCCGTAGTAGTTGCGCGTGACGGCACCGGCGTAGGCCTGGTTGTAGTTGGGGTCCGACAGCGAGGTGCAGTCGCCGGACGCCAGCAGCGCCGGGGTGCAGGTGGTGGCCTGGGTGCCGGGCAGGCTGTAGCCGGAACGGTCGACCGTCTCGCGTCCGAGCTCGAGGCCGAAGGAGAACGAATTCTTCAAGCCGGCAATGACGGCTTCACCGAACAGCTCGGTCTGGTTGATGGTCCCGGTGGTGTTGCTGACGCGCTGGTTGGCGCGACGGAACACCTGGTCATTGAGGATATTGCCCTTGCTGTCGTCCGGCTGGCTCCACAGATAGTCCTGCAGGGTGCTGCCGTGGCGCAGGGTGTTCTTGACCGTCAACCGGTCGTTCAGGTCGTGCTCGACGGCGATGGTCGAGATGTCCGCCCGACCCTTGGAAAAGTCGCGGTCCGTGAGTCCGTAGAAGTTGCTGCTGTCGCCGCCATCGGTGGGCTTGTCGGGGCTGGCCGAGGTACGTGCGCCCGAGGAGCCCGCGTTCAGGCTGTAGGGGATGCCCGAGTCCGGCAGGTCGTCGTTTTCCATGTGGTAGTAGTCCAGGTGCACCCGCGTCGGCGTACCCAGGCCGAAGGCCAGCGATCCGGCCAGACCCCAGCGGTCGTTGTTCACCGCATCGCGCCCGGCCACGCTGCTCTCGTGGCTCATCAGGTTCAGCCGCCCGGCGCTGCTCGGGCTGAATTGGTAGTTGCCGTCGAGGCTATAGCGCTGGGTCTGGTCCGAGCCCCAGGTGAAGCCGCCGTCCAGCGAGTTGCCCAGGTGCGCCTTCTTGCTCACGAGATTGATGCTGCCGCCGGCCGAGTTGCGCCCGCCCATGGCCGAATCGGAGCCCTTGACCACTTCCACCGCTTCGACCGCGAACAGCTCGCGGTTCTGCGCGCCGGTGTCGCGCACGCCATCGAGATACAGGCTGCTCTGCGAGTCGAAGCCGCGAATGAACGGGCGGTCGCCGGTGGGATTGCCGCCCTCGCCCGCGCCCATGGTGATGCCCGGTACGGTGCGCAGCGCGTCTTGCAGGCTCAGCGAGTTAGTGTCCTTCAGCACCTGCTGCGGCACCACGGTCACGGCCCGCGGCGTGTCGCGCAGGGGCGCGGTGAACTTGGTCGACTGGGCCTGCTCGACCTGGTAGTCGCCATCGACGGCCTCCCCGGTCACCGTGGTGGTGCCAAGGCTGAGCGGCTCGTTCTGCCCGGCAAACGCCAGCGGCGAGGACAGGCCGGTGATGGCCATGCCGACCGCGGTGGCAAGTAGGCGAGGCGAGGAAACAGGGCGATCCGAAGGCATGCAAGACATCGTTGTTCTCTTTCAGGGATAGCGGAGGACGCGAAATCTATCGCAAACGATAATTGATATCAATTGCATCAGCGCGTTTTGATTCCCCACCTACTGCTCTCGCAAAACACTGGTGAAACTCATTATCATTGCGATTCGAGCACCCGCACACAGGCCTCCCGCATGCTTTTGCACATCCCCGCGATCTTCGGCCCCGACGAAGTCATCCGCATTCGCCAGGCGCTGGAACAGGCGCCCTGGGCAGATGGCAAGGTCACCGCCGGCTACCAGTCGGCCAGGGCCAAGCACAACCTGCAGCTGCCGGAAGACTTGCCACTGGGCCGGGAGATCGCCGAGGCCATGCTCCAGCGCCTCTGGCAGAACCCGCAGTTCATGTCAGCGGCGCTGCCGCACAAGGTGTTCCCGCCGCTGTTCAACCTCTATCGCGACGGTGGCTCGTTCGGCTTTCACATCGACAATGCGATCCGCCAGGTGAAGAACAGCCCGGAGCGAGTCCGGACGGATGTCTCCGCGACCCTGTTCTTCAGCGATCCGGCCAGCTACGACGGCGGCGAGCTGGTCATCCAGGACACCTATGGCACCCAGCGCGTCAAGTTCGCCGCCGGCGACCTGGTGCTCTACCCCTCGACCAGCCTGCACAGGGTCGAGCCGGTGACCCGCGGCGCGCGGATCGCCTCGTTCTTCTGGACCCAGAGCCTGGTGCGCGACGATGGCCAGCGCACCCTGCTCTACGAAATGGACCAGGCCATCCAGCAACTGACCCGCGACCTGCCGGAGCATCCCTCGCTCGTCGCACTGACCGGCACTTACCACAACCTGCTGCGGCGCTGGTCGGACCTGTAGATGCACTGCCTGACCCGCCGCGACGCAATTACCACGGACCAGCTCTCCGCCCGCCTGGCCGGCGCGCCGCGCGAGGCCGCGCGGACCATTCTGGCCGCGGCGCAGACCGGCCTGGCCGACGCCCAGGTCATGCTTGGCCAAATCCTGCTCGAGGGTCGCGGCATCCAGCGTGACGCCGCGTTGGCCGTGCGCTGGTTCCGCATCGCCCGTGCGCAGGGCACTCCGATGGCGCACAACATGCTCGGCCGCTGCCTTGAGCACGGCTGGGGCTGTCCGCCGAATGCGGCAGCGGCAGCGAATGAATACCGCCTGGCGGCGGACCAGGGGCTCGACTGGGCGATGTACAACCTGGCCAACCTGCTCGCCACCGGACGCGGCGTCGAGCAGGACCAGGCGCAGGCGTTGGAGCTGTATCGCCGTGCCGCCGCGCTCGGCCACGCCAAGTCGATGAACCTGCTGGGGCGATATTTCGAAGAGGGGCTGGTGGTGGCGGCCGATCCGGCGACGGCCCTGGACTGGTACCGTCGCGCCGCCGAAGCCGGCGATTTCCGCGGCCAGTTCAGCTACGCCGCCGTATTGATGGGCCTGCAGCGCTGGGAGGAGGCCCGCCACTGGCTGATCCAGGCATTGTCGCTCGGCCATCTGGCGTTCCTGCGCAAGGCGCGCGACCAACTGCTGGCCGCGCGGATCGAGCCGCTCGTGGACGTCGCCCAGGCCTACGTGGCCCGCTGCGCCGCGGTGGGCGACCAGGCGGACAGGCGAATCGCACGCAGGCTTCAGATCCTGCCCTCTATCGCCTCCAGCGCCTGAGCGTGAACCGCAGACAAAGAAACGCCGCGAAATTCGCGGCGTTTCGGTTGGCCAGGTTCAGCTCGGATGACGCTCGGCTCAGATGTAGTAGGCCTTCAGCGGCGGGAAGCCGTTGAACTCCACCGCGCTGTAACTGGTGGTGTAGGCACCGGTGGAGAGCCAGTACATGCGGTCGCCGATGGCCAGGTTCAGCGGCAGGCCGTATTTGTAGTTCTCGTACATGATATCGGCGCTGTCGCAGGTCGGACCGGCGATGACCACCTCTTCCATCTCGCCCTTCTTCTCGGTCCAGATCGGAAACTTGATGGCTTCGCCCATGGTTTCGATCAGGCCGGAGAACATGCCCACATCGGTATAGACCCAACGCTCGACGGCGGTCCGCGACTTGCGCGCCACCAGCACCACTTCACTGACCAGGATGCCCGAGTTGGCGATCAGCGAGCGGCCCGGCTCGAGGATGATTTCCGGCAGATCATCACCGAAGTCTTCCTTGAGGAAGCGGATGATTTCCTCGGCGTAGGTTTCCAGACTATTGGTGCGGGTGATGTAGTTGGCCGGGAAGCCGCCACCCATGTTGATCATCTTCAGCTCGATGCCGTCTTCTTCCTTCAGACGCTCGAAGATCACCTTGACCTTGGCAATCGCGGCGTCCCAGACGGAAATGTCACGCTGCTGCGAGCCGACGTGGAAGGATATGCCGTAGGGCTCGAGCTTTAACTGACGGGCCAGGATCAGCAGGTCCATCGCCATGTCGGTCTGGCAGCCGAACTTGCGCGACAAAGGCCAATCGGCGGTGGTGGAGCCTTCGGTCAGGATGCGGACGTAGACTTTCGAACCCGGCGCGGCCTTGGCGATGTTGCGCAGGTCGGCTTCCGAGTCGGTGGCGAACATGCGCACACCTTTGTCGTAGAAGTAACGGATGTCCTTGGCTTTCTTGATGGTGTTGCCGTAGCTGATGCGCTCCGGGCCGACACCACGGGACATGACCTTGTCCAGCTCGTAGATGGACGCAATGTCGAAGCTCGAACCCTTGTCGCGCAGCAGGTCGATGATCTCGACCGCCGGGTTGGCTTTCACGGCGTAGTAAACCTTGGCAAATTCGAAACCGGCGCGCAGATCGTCGTACGCCTTGTCGATGGTCTGGGTGTCGATGACCACGAACGGTGTTTCGTGCTGGTCAGCGAAATCCTTCATCTTCTGGAAGGTAGGGCGGGAATAGTAGTCTTCGATCTTGATCGACATGCATGGCTCCAAATCGGGAAACGTAAAGTCGGATTGGGGACAAGTGTCTGCCCGGCTTCGCTGCGAAGCGGACAGACCTAAGAAGAACGCCTGATCAGTTTCCCCACTTTGGTTCGCCTACTTCCCAAGGCATGTCGCCGAGTATCACGGCCAGATCCTTGCAGCGGGTGCAGTGACCTGGTGAATCCTGATCTCTCGTCGTCAGTACTTGAGCCGGATGGATCGTTGCCAGCATGGACGTTCGGGCGCGAACTTTAGAACCACAGGTGGTCGAGATCAACGAAAAATCCGCACTCACTCCCTTTTTTACCCCTCGCGGCAAACCTACCGTATTCAAACCGACAGATGTGCTGCAGGGATGTTCCATCCGGCTCGTCCCGCTGGGGAAGACCACGCTGCGGCCACGGCAGTCCTCGGGCGACCTTTGCGCTATAATCGCCGGCTTTTTCCGACACGCCTTCATACCGGGACCGCCATGACCTCTCAGGCCGCCGAAGTCGCGAAGCGCCGCACCTTCGCCATCATTTCCCACCCCGACGCGGGCAAGACCACCATCACCGAAAAGCTCCTGCTGATGGGCAAGGCGATTGCCGTGGCGGGCACCGTGAAGTCGCGTAAGTCCGACCGTCACGCGACCTCCGACTGGATGGAAATGGAAAAGCAGCGCGGTATCTCCATCACCACCTCGGTGATGCAGTTCCCCTACCGCGAGCACATGATCAACCTGCTCGACACCCCCGGCCACGAAGACTTCTCCGAAGACACCTACCGCACCCTGACCGCGGTGGACTCGGCCTTGATGGTCCTCGACGGCGGTAAGGGTGTCGAGCCGCGCACCATCGCCCTGATGGATGTCTGCCGCTTGCGCGACACCCCGATCGTCAGTTTCATCAACAAGCTCGACCGCGACATCCGCGACCCCATCGAGCTGCTCGACGAGATCGAAGCGGTCCTCAAGATCAAAGCCGCGCCCATCACCTGGCCGATCGGCTGCTACCGTGATTTCAAAGGCGTGTACCACCTCAAGGACGACTACATCATCGTCTACACGCCGGGCCACGGGCACGAGCGCACCGAGGTCAAGATCATCCAGAACCTCGACTCCGACGAAGCGCGCAAGCACATCGGCGACGAGTACGACCGCTTCGTCGAACAGCTGGAGCTGGTCCAGGGCGCCTGCCATGAGTTCGACCAGGACGAGTTTCTCAGCGGCCAGCTGACCCCGGTGTTCTTCGGCACCGCGCTGGGCAACTTCGGTGTCGACCATGTGCTCGATGCCGTGGTCGACTGGGCACCGCGCCCGCTGCCGCGCGCCGCCAACGAGCGGGTGGTGGAGCCGGTCGAGGACAAGTTCACCGGCTTCGTCTTCAAGATCCAGGCGAACATGGACCCCAAGCACCGCGACCGCATCGCCTTCATGCGCATCTGCTCAGGCAAGTACGAAAAAGGCATGAAGCTGCGCCACGCGCGTATCGGCAAGGACATCCGCATCGCCGACGCCCTGACCTTCTTCTCCAGCGAGCGTGAGCAACTGGAAGAAGCCTGGGCCGGCGACATCATCGGCCTGCACAACCACGGCACCATCCAGATCGGCGATACCTTCACCGAAGGCGAGAACCTGGGCTTCACCGGCATTCCGCACTTCGCCCCGGAACTGTTCCGCCGCGTGCGCCTGAAGGATCCGCTGAAATCCAAGCAGCTGCGCCAGGGTCTGCAGGAGCTGGCCGAGGAAGGCGCCACCCAGGTGTTCTTCCCCGAGCGCAACAACGACATCATCCTCGGCGCGGTCGGCGTGCTGCAGTTCGACGTCGTCGCCAGCCGGCTGAAGGAGGAGTACAAGGTCGAGTGCGCTTACGAGGCAATCAACGTCTGGTCCGCGCGCTGGATCGAGTGTGATAACGAGAAGAAGCTGAAGGAATTCAGCGACAAGGCCTACGAGAACCTGGCGGTCGATGGTGGCGGTCACCTGACCTATCTGGCGCCGACGCGGGTCAACCTGAGCCTGATGGAAGAGCGCTGGCCGGACGTGAAATTCAGGGCGACGCGCGAGCATCACTAAGCGAGAAATCCCCCGCAGCCGGCACTTGGTCGATAGGCTATGTTCAGCTATCGACCTTTGGAGACACGGCATGCGCCACCTTCTGCTTCTTTCCGCCTTGCTTGCCTCTGCCGCTCAGGCAGGAGTGCTGATCAACAGTCCTTACTGGGTCGTGGCACTAACCTGCTCGAACAATCAGGCCTGCTACGCCGCGAGCAACGGCAGCTACACCGGGTCATTGAACGGTGCACGACGCTTCGATGATCAGACCCAAGCGACGAATTTCTTGGGCAGTCTGACCTCCAGTCTGCGGGACAAATCTCCACGTCTGGAGCAGCACACGGAGCCGCAATGCGTGGAGCCCAGCGGTAACCGCGCGTACCAGGGGCGCCCCTGCTGAGCTGCTTTGACCCGCCTGTTTCACAGGGATTGTGAAATGCCCAATGAACGAGCCTCCATCGAACAGCGCCAGTTCGCCCGACACCTCCGATACCAACTCACCGATTGCGAGCGCCTGCTGTGGCGGCAGCTGCGCAATCGCGGTTTGGCAGGGTTCAAGTTCCGGCGGCAGCACCCGTGGCCACCCTATGTGCTGGATTTCTATTGTGCCGAGCTGCGGCTGGTGATCGAGCTCGATGGCGGACAGCACTATGACGATGCAAGGCGAGAAAGGGACCGTATCCGAACCCTGTTTCTTCATCGGCAAGGGCTGGAGGTGCTGCGCTTTAGCAATCTCGATGTACTGCAGAATCTCGACGGTGTACTGACCGAGCTTTTGCGCTGGGTCGAAGCGCGGCCCCCTCACCCCAACCCTCTCCCCAGAGGGGCGAGGGAGCTGGATTGAGCATGCCGGATGATGGTGGTTTATACGTAACGAAATGGCCGCCTCCTGGATCAGCGACTCAAGTTCCTGCGTATTTCGAAGGTGGTTTGACTGAGCTTCTGCGCTGGGCCGACGCCCGCCCCCTCACCCCAACCCTCTCCCCAGAGGGGCGAGGGAGCTGGATTGAGCGCGCCGGATGATGGTAGGTCATCCGAAACGGGGTGCAGTCCGGCTAGCACATCGGCCAGCTACCCAGCATGCGTGGCCAAGCTGACTACCCATCGTTCGGCTTACACGAAAACAGTCCCCTCTCCCCTTTGGGGAGAGGGCTAGGGTGAGGGGGCGGAGTGCCGGCGGGCGACCTCGACGAGGTCATCACCGGAACTCGCCGATGGCAGTCATCCCCTATTCGCCTTCCTCATCGAGCGTAAAGGCCACCACCGAATCGCCGATCTCGGTGCCGAACGAGCCATGCCCACCGGCCATCTGCACGACGTACTGTTTGCCGGTTTTCTCTGACACATAGGTCATCGGCGTCGCCTGACCGCCCGCCGGCAGACGGCCCTTCCACAGTTGTTCACCCGTCTGCAGGTCGTAGGCGCGCAGGTAGTAGTCCAGCGTGCCGCTCATGAAGGCCACGCCGCCTGCGGTCACGATCGGGCCACCCAGCGCGGGGGTGCCGACCGGCAGCGCGATGGGCACTGGGGTGCTGTCACGGCTGGTACCGTTCTTGTGCAGCCAGACTTTCTTCATGGTGCGCAGATCGAGGCCGGTCACGTAGCCCCATGGCGGGCTCTGACATGGCAGGCCGAGCACAGACATGAAGGGTTTGAGGGTGACCATGTACGGCGCGCCCAGATTGGGTTGCAGGCCGGTTTCGCCGCCGCCGGTGCGCAGGTCCGGGTCCACTTCGCTGCGCTTGACCATGGTGGAGACGAACGCCAGATAATTCGGCGCGCCGAACAGGATCTGCCGACTCGGATCGACCGCCACGGACGGCCAGTTGAACGTGCCGACATTGCCGGGATAGATCAGCGACCCCCCTTCCGACGGCGGCGTGAAGTCGCCCTCGTAGCGCAGCTTGCGGAACTGGATGCGGCACAGCATCTGATCCAGCGGCGTGCCACCCCACATATCGCGCTCGTGAAGCGGCTCCTCCGGCGCGTAGCTGACGGACGAGATCGGCTGCGTCGGCGCGGTGAATTCACCGTAATCGGTGCCCTGCGGTACAGGCATCTCCTCGACCGGGACGATCGGCTCGCCGGTTCGACGGTCGAGGATATACAGGTCGCCGCGCTTGGTCGCCTGGACGATCGCAGGCACCTTGCCTTCGGGCCGATCGATGTCGACAAGCGTTGGCTGCGAGGGCAGGTCGCGGTCCCATAGGTCGTGATGCACCGTCTGGAACTCCCAGCGCACCTTGCCGGTCGCCAGGTCCAGCGCCACCAATGTAGCGGTGAATCGCTCCGTTTCGGGCGTCCGCGGTTTCGCCCACTGATCTGGCGTCTGGTTGCCGGTCGGGATGTAGACCAACCCCAGGGATTCATCGGCCACCGACGTGGTCCACCAGTTGGGCGTGCTGCGGGTATAGGTCTCGCCGGGAGCAAGAGGTCCGGAGGCATCCGGGTTGCCCGGGTCGAAATACCAGACCAGCTCGCCGCTGTGCACATCGTAGGCGCGCACCACCCCACCGGGGGAATCCACCGCGCCGTTGTCGGTAATCGCGCCACCGACGATGACCAGCTTTTCGGTGACCACCGGCGGCGAGGTCGGCAGGTAGACCCCCAACGCGCCGTCGCCGAGGCCTTCTTTCAGATCGACCACGCCGGCATTGCCGAAGTCCTCACAGGGCTTGCCATCGTCCGGGTCCAGCGCAATCAGTGTCGCGTCATTGGTGGGCAGGAACAGGCGCCGCTCGCAGCGGGCCGCCGGTTGCTCCGGCTGGTCGGTCGATCCCGGGGCGGCGTAGCGCACGCCATCGTGGAACGCCAGGCCGCGACAGGTCATGTGCTGGTAATACGTTGCCTTGCGGTTGATGTTCGGGTCGTAGCGCCAGCGCTCCTCGCCGGTGTCGGCGTCCAAGGCGATGGCGATGCTGTGCGGCGTGCAGATGAACAGGCTGTTGCCCACCTTCAGCGGGGTCACCTCGTACGTGAACTCGCCAGGATCATTGGGACCGGGCAAGTCGCCGGTGTGGTACTCCCAGGCTTTCGTCAACTGGTCGACGTTGCGTGGGGTGATGAGATCGGCCGTGGAGTAACGGTCGCCCTGGTCGGAACCGCCATAGGCGGGCCATCCGCTGGCCGAGCGACCAGCCTGGCCCTGGGGATTCACGCCCTGCATCTGGGCGTCGCTGAACTGCCCGTCGAGGGAGTGGTAGTCCTGGAGCAGCGCAGCGCCCGCCATTAGCGCGCCAGCCAACAGGCCAAGGCCGAGCAGGCCACTGGCGCCATCCCGCCAGACCAGCCGGTCGCTGACGTAGCGATTGACGAACGGCAGGATCAGCCACAGCCCGAGGATGCACCAGAGGTCGATGCGTGGTGCCAGCGGCCACCAGTCCAGGCCCACCTCATAGAGGGTCCACGCCAGACTGCCGAGCAGCAGCACGGCATACAGCCAGATCGCCGCACGGCGCCTGGCATAGAGCAGCCCCGCGACCACCAGCAGACCGACCCCGGCGACCAGGTAGTACCAGGAGCCGCCAAGAAAGGCCAGGTAGGCGCCGCCGAGGGTCAGCGCCACGCCCAGCACCAGCACCAGCAGGGCGGTCAGGGTGATCCGCAGGGGACGCGGTCCGTAATCAATGCTCATCACGATCTCCAGCCGGTTCATGCCAAACGAACACCGTTGAAACCTCTGGAAACAAAGGTTCCGACTTGCAGTGGATACGGCGCGCGCCGCTTTAGTTCAGCGTTCGGGCCCCGCGCTCAGGCCGCAGCGCCAACCGCCAGCGGCTCGGCCTCCGGCCGCTTGACCACCGCGTAGATCACCCCTGTCACCAGACTGCCGGCCAGGATCGCGGCCAGGTACAGCAGCGCGTGGTTGATCGCGTTGGGAATCAGCAGCACGAACAGCCCGCCATGGGGCGCCAGCAGCTTCGCGCCGAACGCCATGGACAGCGCGCCGGTCAGCGCGCCACCGGCGATGCTGGCCGGTATCACCCGCAGCGGGTCCTTGGCAGCGAAGGGAATCGCGCCCTCGGAAATGAAGCAGCAACCCAGCACTAGCGCCGCCTTGCCGGCTTCGCGTTCGGTCTGGGCGAACTTGCGACGGGCGATCAGCGTGGCGATGCCCATGCCGATCGGCGGCACCATGCCGGCGGCCATGGTGGCGGCCATCGGCGCGTAGCTTTGCGAGGCGAGCAGCCCGACCGAGAACGCGTAGGCCGCCTTGTTGACCGGCCCACCGAGGTCGACGCACATCATGGTGCCGAGCAACAGCCCGAGCAGAATGGCATTGGACGTGCCCATGGTGTCGAGGAACGCGGTGAGTCCGGCCAGCATCTTCGCCACCGGGGTGCCGACGATGTAGATCATTACCAGCCCGGTAAACAGGCTGGCCAATAGCGGGATGATCAGGATCGGCTTGAGGGATTCGACACTGGCCGGCAAGGGAATCCAGCGGCTCACGGCCTTGGCCGCGTAGCCCGCGACGAAGCCGGCGATGATGCCGCCGATGAACCCCGCGCCGAGCGTGCCGGCCAGCAAACCGCCGATCATGCCGGGCGCAAGGCCGGGGCGGTCGGCGATGGAATAGGCGATGTAGCCGGCCAACAGCGGCACCATCAGCTTGAAGGCCGTCTCGCCACCGATCTGCATCAGCGCGGCGGCCAGAGTGCCTTCCTGCTTGAACGCTTCGATACCAAAGACGAACGACAGCGCGATCATCAGGCCACCGGCAACCACCATCGGCAACATGTAGGACACGCCGGTCAGCAGGTGCTTGTAGACGCCGGTCTTCTCGCCCTTCTGCTCCGCGGCGCCAGCGCTGGCCGCTGCGCCGCCACTGAGCACCGCACCTTCAGCCAGTGCACGATCCAGCGTCGCCTCGGGTTGCTTCAAGGCCACGCCGGTGCCACAACGAAACACCCGCTTGCCGGCGAAGCGCGCCACGTCCACCTCGATGTCGGCGGCGAGCAGCACGACATCGGCCTCCTCGATGGCCTGCGCTTCAAGCACGTTGCGCGCGCCGACCGAACCGCGCGTCTCCACCTGCAGGTCGTAGCCTTTGCGAATGGCGGCCTGCTGCAGGGCCTCGGCCGCCATGAAGGTATGCGCGACACCGGTCGGGCAAGCGGTGATCGCCACCAGCTTTGGCTTGCCGCCAGCTGGCGCAGCGTCCGCGTCATCGGTCTGTGGCAGTTCGGTGGCCGTCTCGGCGGCGCTGCGCAGAAAGCCCTCCGGGTCGAGCAAGGCTTCGGATGGCGTCGATTGCACCACGCGCTTACCAACAAAACGTTGCAGCGACAGCGGCCCTGTCTTGACCACCACGACTAGGTCGGCGTTGGCGATCTGGGCCGACGTGAGCGGCGAGCCGATGGCCCTGGGGTCGTGGACTTCCACGGCGGTCGACCAGCCCAGGCGCTGAGCAGCCGCTTCGAGCAGGCGTGACGTCAGCACGCTGGTGACCATTCCGTTGGGACAGGCCGTGACGATGAGCAGATTCATTCCTTCACCTCTTGTTCGATTTATTGGCTCAGCGGCTCGAGACGCACTGCGGCCTCAAGGTCGGCCAGTTGCGCCCGGTCGGTAATCCCGAAGCCCACCTGCCCCACCGCCTGCGCGGCGATCGCGGTGGCATGCGCGAGGGTGCGCTCGGCGGGCCAGCCTTCCAGCAAGCCGTGAAGCATGCCGGCCAGCAACGAGTCGCCGGCGCCGACGGTGCTGACCACCTGGACCTTCGGTGGACGCGCGTGCAAAGCCCCGCTCGGCGAGAACCAGCTGACACCCTCGGCGCCCTGGGAGATCACCACGTGCTCGACCCCCTCGACCTGAAGCCGCCAGGCCTCACGAGCCAGCGCCTGAGGGCCGGGCAGACGGCAGCCGCGCGCCTGCGCCAGCTCCTCCTCGTTGGGCTTGATCAGCCAGGGCTTAGCCGCCAGCCCTTCGCGCAGCGCCGCACCGCTGGTGTCCAGCGCAACGCGCGCGCCGAGCCCCTTGAGCTGTTGCAATAAATCGACAAACCAAGGCACCTCGATGCCGCGCGGCAGGCTACCGGCGACGACGACAAGGTCATGGCCGGGCACCAGCCGCTCGAGCCGCGCCAGCAGCTCCTCGCGCTGCGCATCGTTCACCTGCAGCCCCGGTCCGTTGACATCGGTGACCTGCCCGCTGGCTTCGGCCAGCTTGATGTTGCTGCGGGTCTCGCCCGGGACGCGGACGAACTCGTCGGCAAAGCCTCGCGCGGCGAACAGCTGCTCGAACGCCTGCGGATTGCCCTCACCAAGAAAGCCGGTGACGGTCAGTTGGTGGCCGAGATCAGCCAACACCTGAGCGACGTTGAGGCCCTTACCAGCGGCGTGCACCTGTAGGCTGTCGCTGCGATTCACCTCGCCCAGGCGCAGCGACGGCAGCCGCACGGTCAGGTCGAGGGCCGGGTTGAGGGTGACGGTCAGGACGCGGGCCATCAGCAATGCTCCCCGACAAAGGCGCGCACCTCATGGGCACCGGGCAGCCTCAATGCCTGTTGCGCCAACTGCTGACAGGCGGCGAAATCCAGCTCGCGCACCCGCGCCTTGACCAGTGCAATGCTGCGCGCCGAGACGCTCAGCTCGTCGACCCCCAGCCCCACCAGCATCGGCACGGCCAACGCATCGGCCGCCAACTCGCCGCAGACACCGACCCACTTGCCACAGGCGTGGGCCGCCTCGACCGTCATGCCGATCAAACGCAGCACCGCGGGGTGAAGGCCATCAGCCTGGCCGGACAGGCTCGGGTGGCCGCGGTCGATGGCCAGGGTGTACTGCGTCAGGTCGTTGGTGCCGATGCTGAAGAAGTCGACCTCCTGGGCCAGCACCGGCGCGATCAGCGCGGCAGACGGGACCTCGATCATGATGCCGACCTGCAAATCGGCCACCGGCAGCTCGACGCGCAGGCGATCGACCATGGCCTTGGCGGTGCGCCATTCCTCAATGTTGCCAACCATGGGGAACATGATGCGCAGCGGGCGGCCGTCGGCTGAAGCGAGCAAGGCGCGCAGCTGGGTTTCCAGAATCTCCGGACGCTGCAGACTCAGGCGGATGCCGCGCACGCCGAGAAAGGGGTTTTCCTCGGCCGGCATCGGCCAGTACGGCAGCGGCTTGTCGCCCCCAACGTCCAGCGTGCGCACCACCAGCGGCCGGCCATCGAGAGCGTCCAGTACGCGGCGGTATTCGGCCTCCTGGGTCGCCTGATCCGGCGCCTGGGCATGGTCCATGAACACCAGCTCGGTGCGCAGCAGGCCGATGCCTTCGGCGCCCATCGCCACAGCATCTGGCGTTTCGCCGGCCGCGCCGATGTTGGCGGCGATCTCCACGGCATGGCCGTCGCGGGTCACCGCCGGCTCCAGCCGTCGCTCATTCGCCAGACGCTTGCGCTCCTCGCGGGTGGCGCGTTCGCTTCGGGCCTGATCGAGCTGCGCGCCGGTCGGCGACACCAGCAGCTCGCCGCGTTCGCCGTCGAGCAACAACAGGGTGTTGGGCGCCAGCCCGAGCACGCCCGGCCCGGCGCCGACGATGGCCGGAATACCCAGCGCCCGCGCGATGATCGCGCTGTGCGAGGTCGCACCACCGCCCGCGGTAAGAATACCGGCAACCCGCTGGGCGTTGAGCGTGGCGACGTCCGACGGCGCCACTTCGTCCATTACCAGAATGTAAGGCTCATCCGGCGCCTGCTCGGCCTCGACGCCTGTCAGGCAGGCCAGCACCCGGCGGCCGACATCCCGCAGATCCGCCGCACGCTCGGCCAGCAGCTTGTCGTGCAGCGCCTCCTGCTGCTGCGCCGCGCTTTCGATTTCCTCCATCCAGGCCGCTTCGGCGCTCAGGCCCTTCTGCAGGCGCAC
Organism: Stutzerimonas stutzeri; assembly: GCA_002339675.1. GTDB lineage: Bacteria > Pseudomonadota > Gammaproteobacteria > Pseudomonadales > Pseudomonadaceae > Stutzerimonas > Stutzerimonas stutzeri_O. The sequence goes on along the minus strand of DDKB01000017.1, from coordinate 949,239 downwards.
CTGGACTTCCTCGCGCAGCGCCGGGTCCTTGAGCATGGCCTGATGGGTGGTGAAGATGTCGCGGATGCTGGCGACCTGGCTTTCCTCGATCAGCACGCCGATCTCGCCGTGAACCTTGTCCAGCGCGCGATCGAGCCGCTGCAACTCGACGGCCGGCGACTCGCCGCGTTGGGGGTAGTCGATCACCTGCGGTTTGCGCACCAGTACCGGGCCGATGGCGATGCCCGGCGACGCGGCGATGCCGTTCACCTGCTCACCGGCGCGCAACGCAGCCTGCTCGATGACCGACTCTGCCGGCCCCTGCACCATGGTGGGCGGCTCGCTCGCCTCGCCAGGTGCCGGCAACGGCTCGACCTCCTCGCCCAAGCCGTCTTCGACCGCTCGCACCAAGGCTGGCAGTGCATCACCGGCAATGGCGGGCTCGGCCATGAATTCCAGGACCTGACCGCGCTGCACACCCAGCGCCAGCAGCTTGCTCAGGCTCTTGGCCGACACACCGGCGCTCTCGCTGCCGGCCAGACGCACGCGGATCTCGCCTTCGAATGCCTGGGCAGTTTCGGTCAGGGTTTTGGCCGGGCGCGCGTGCAAGCCATGGGCGTTGGCCAGCGGCACCTGGGCGCTCGGCCAGTCGGCGGGTACCTCACCGCCGAGGGCTTCGAGCACGGTGCGGCTCGAAGTCGCCTCGCTCAGTTCCTGTCCGCGCCCTTCGATGAGCAGGTTGCACAGCCGTTCGAGCATGGCCCGGTGCGCCTCACCGAGACTGGCCAGGACGAACAGGCCCTTGAGCGGTTGATCATGATGCTGGAGGTCGGACGCCGGTGTGACGAAGGCCAGCCCCGGGCGCTGCACCGACTGCTCGCTGCTCAGCCACCACAAGCCGTCGCCCAGCGGCAGCGCCTGCTCCAGCGGCAGGCTGGCATTGAAGCCAGGCTCCACGCACTGCGCACGTTTGAGCAGCTTGACGCCCTGCCAGGCCAGCTCATCGAAGTCGTCGGCAACAACGCCCAGCCCGACCAGTTCGCCATCCAGTGCCAGCGCCTGCGGTGCGCCCTGCAGCAGGTCGATAATCGCCTCGGGGCTCTCGGCTTTCTGCAGCGCCTCACTGAGGTCGCCTTCGCCCAGGGCTCGGGTCAACAGCTGCAACAGCCGCAAGTGCTCGTCCGAGCGCGCGGCGATGCCGATGGCAAGGTACACCTGCTGGCCGTTGCCCCAGTCCACGCCGGCGGGAAAATGCATCAGCCGCACGCCGGTGGTGAATACCTGATCGCGCGTCTCCGGCGTGCCATGCGGGATGGCGATGCCCTGCCCTAGAAATGTCGAGCCCTGCGCTTCCCGCGCGCGCAACCCGTCGAGGTAACCGGGCGCCACCAGCCCGTCGCCCACCAGGACCTCGCCCAGCAAGGCCAGCGCCGCAGGCTTGTCCGCCGCCGCCTGATGCATGTGGATGTGCTGTGCATTCAACTCAAGCATGGAGAACTCCTGCGGGGCTCGCGATTGTTATGGCCGGCGGCTGCGCCGGCAGTGCCCGATCCTGGGCTGGCGCTTCAGACCGGCAAGCTGCTGAAACGTTTCACCTAAGGCTGGCACCTTACGCAATATTGGGTAATTCTAGAAGCCCGAGTTCAAACCACCCGTCCCAGGACCCTCTGTTGAAACTCACCGATCTCGCCCGCCTCGCCAACGTTTCGGTCACCACCGCCAGCTACGTGCTCAACGGCAAAGCCGCACAGCGGCGCATCAGCCCGGCCACGGTCGAGCGGGTGCTGGCAGTGGCCGAGCAGCAGGGTTTTCAGCTCGATCAGCAGGCCGCGGGCCTGCGCCGTGGGCAGTCGCGTACGCTGGGTTTCATCGTTCCGGACCTGGAAAACCCCAGCTATGCGCGCCTGGCCAAGCTGCTGGAGCAACGCGCCCGGCAGCGCGGCTATCAGTTGCTGATCGCCGGCACCGACGACGAGCCGGATACCGAGCGGCAGGTCATTCAGCTGCTGCGCTCGCGCCGCTGCGATGCCTTGATCGTCGCCAGCTGCCTGCCTGCCAGCGACAGCAGTTATCGCAAGCTTCAGGCGAGCGGCACGCCGGTGATTGCGCTCGACCGGGCCCTGGACGCCGACCACTTCTGCTCGGTGGTCAGCGATGACCGTGAAGCTGCGGCGCAACTGGCCCGCTCGCTGGTTGTACCGGCTGACGCCCACGTTGCGCTGACCAGCGCGCGCCCGGGCTTACGTATCAGCCAGCAGCGCGAGGAAGGTTTCCACCAGGCCCTGGCGCAGCATCAGGGTCAGGTCAGCGTGCTGCGCGCCGAACAGTTCAGCCGTGCTTGCGGGCGGCAGCAGATGCTTGCCCTGCTCGACCGCGGCCCGCTGCCCGATGCGCTGATCACTACCGCCTACGTCTTGCTCGAAGGCGTCTTCGATGCGCTGCAGGAGCGCAACCTCCTGTGGCCGGAGCACCTGCGCCTGGCCACCTTTGGTGACGCCCAGTGGCTGGACTTCCTGCCGATCCCGGTCAACGCGATTTCCCAGCAGCACGAGCAGATCGCCGAGCGATCCCTGGAGCAGGCCATCCGCGCCATCGAGCACGGCGACTATTGCCCCGGCGTGATTGCGATCGAGCGCGAACTGAAAGTGCGCGGCGGCTGACGCTGCTCTTGCGGGCGCAGACACGCTGGCGGAAGCTTGTCGTCTTTTCGAACAGCCGCCCTCCCACATGAACATCGAACAGATCACTCAACGCCTGCATGCGATCCGCGACCGCAACGACTGGCGGCGTTTCCACAGCCCGAAAAACCTCGCCATGGCCGCCAGCGTGGAAATGGCCGAACTGGTGGAGATTTTCCAGTGGCAGACCGAGGACGAATCGCGCCAGCTACCGGCCGATCAACTCGACCACGCCGGTCAGGAAGTCGGCGACATCCTCATGTACCTGCTCTTGATGTGCAGCGAGCTGGGCATCGACATGGAGCAGGCCTTGCTGGCCAAGCTGGCCGACAACGAGCGGCGGTTCGCCCGATGAGCGACCGCCATTTCGACGAGCTGGCGACGCGCTTCGCCGAGAAGATCTACGGCGGCGCCAAGGGTGCGATCCGCCTTGCCGTGCTGCAGGCGGATCTCACCGAGATCCTGCCGCAGCGCCCGTTACGCGTTCTGGACATCGGCGCAGGCCTCGGCCACATGAGCCTGTGGCTGGCGCAGCAGGGCCATCAGGTGACACTGGCCGAACCCGCCGAACCCATGCTCGACGGCGCGCGCCAGCGGTTCGCCGAAGCCGGCCAGCAGGCGACGTTCATCCAGGCGCCTTGGCAGGAGGTTGAAGCGCATGTCGACGGCCGCTTCGATCTGGTCATCTGCCATGCGGTGCTGGAATGGCTGGCCGAACCGCAAGCGATCCTGCCGGTGCTGCACCGCCTGGTTGCAGAGGACGGCTGGCTGTCGCTGGCCTTCTACAACCGCGACGCGCTGATCTACCGCAACCTGCTCAAGGGCCATTTCAAGAAGCTGCGCACCCAGAGCTACGCCGGTGAACGTCAGAGCCTGACGCCGCAACAGCCGCTCGACCCGCGCGAGCTGGCCGCGCAACTCGCGCCGCACTGGCAGGTCGAATCAACCAGTGGCGTGCGTGTATTCCATGACTACATGCCCGCCGATTTCCAGGCCCGTACCGAGCCGGCCGACCTCATCGAGATGGAACTGGCCTACCGCCGCCATCCGACCTTCGCCGGCCTCGGGCGTTACCTGCACTGGCTGTGTCGGCCGCGCTGAAGCCGGCCCGGAGGTTTCGATGCGTCCTGTCTCACGCCCACTGCTGTGCGCCCTGCTCGGCTTGAGCCTGGCAGGATGCCAGAGCAGCAACCCCTATACGCCCGAATCCGCGCCTATTCCGCCGGCGCCGCCGGTCGAGCAGATCCAGTCGCCGACCTACCCCGCCGCGCCGCGGGATTTCTCCAGTTATCACAGTTGGAGCTGGCGCAACCCGCCGGCCGGCAGCGCGTCGCTCGGCGCCGAAGAACTGCAGGAAATGGTCGCCGGCGCGCTCGACCAACGCGGCCTGCGCCCGGCACCGGCCGGTGCCAAGGGGGACGTCCAGATCAGCGCCAGCGCGCGGCTCGAAACCCGCGTGCGCCAGGTCTACGACGACTACGGGCCGCGCATCGGCGCCGGTCGCTACGGCGGCTACGGCCCGGGTTACGGCACCGGGATGATGATCGGCGGCAGCGCACCGATGATGCGCAATTACGAAGAACAGGTCATCCGGGTTCGCATCGAGATGATCGACAGCGCCTCCGGGCAAACGGTCTGGAGCAACCGCGCCGAATCGCGCAGCGGCAGCAGCCAGGCCGAACGCAAGGAAGCGGCGCGCGAAGCGGTCAACCGCGCGCTGGCCGATTACCCGCCGCACTGATTGAGGGCCGCGTGCCCAGGAGAAACGCCATGATCCGTTCATTGCTGATGCTGCCCCTGCTGTTGCTACTGGCCGCCTGCCAGAGCACGCAGCTGCAGCGCGACTTCGATCCCCAGCGCGACTTCTCCGCCTACCGCAGCTGGAGCTGGAAGGAACCGGCCCTGCAGTACCGCCCGGACGACCCACGCATCAAAAGTGACCTGACCGAGCAACGCATCCGGAGCGCCATTGCCGATCAGCTTGAGCAGCGCGGCCTGCGCCCCGCGGCCTCAGGTGGCCAGGCGGACGTGAAGGTGCAAGCCTGGCTTGTCGTTGAACAGCGCTCGCAGCAATACACCACCTCCTCCATGGGCGCCTGGGGCAATCCCTGGGCTGGCGTCTGGGGCGGACCGATGATCAGCGACACGCGCACCATTCACTACCAGGTCGGCACGCTGCAGATTGATTTCTTCGATGCCGCGGACGGCAAGCTGGTCTGGCGCGGCAGCGCCGAGCAGGTCCTGCGCGACGATCCGGGCAGCCCGCAGGAGCGCAGCAACCTGTTTCGCGATACCGTGTCCAAGGTGCTGTCACAGTACCCGCCGCGCTAGCCGCGCCGTCCGGTCCGGTTCGACCAAACCGACGCCGCGGGCGTGATTGCGGCTCGATTGAACACAACTCCCAGCCCCATGCGGGCCAACGCAGGCGCGGGCTGCGCCGGCGCATGGCGCGCTGCGACATCGGGCTGAGCGAGCCCAGCCACATTGCGCCGCTGTGCAAACTGCCTTCTGGATCGGAGTTAACCGCATGCCCTCTTTCGCCTGGTGGCTTCTCGTGATGCCCTTGATAGCCGGAGCCTTTCTGCCGCTTCAGGCCGGCATCAACGGGCAAGTCGCCAAGCACTTCGGCAGCGTGATGAGCGCCGCCATGCTGTCGTTCGCGGTCGGCACCGTGGCGCTGTTAGGCGTGGTGCTGTTCCAGCGTGACATGCCCGGCCTGCAGGCCTTGCGAGGCCTGAACTGGTATCACTGGTGTGCCGGCCTGCTGGGCATGTTCTTCATTGCCACCGCCGCCTTCGCCGGCCCGCGCATCGGCGCGCTGCTGTTCATGGCGCTGGTGCTGGCAGGCCAGCTGGGCATGGCCTTGCTACTGGACCATTTCGGCTGGGCGGGCTTCCGCCAATCGTCGATCAGCCTCGGCAAGGTCGCCGGGCTGCTGCTGATTGCCGGGGGCGTCTGGATGATCCGCCGCGGCTGAACGCGACGGCACGGCTATTCGCGCTCGAAGGCATAGAACAGGTTGGGCTCGCCGACCAGGTAGAGGTTGCCGCGCGCATCGAAGGTCATGCCTTCGGCCTGGGGCACGCTGCGCTGCAAGCCGGCAAAGCCGCTCCACAGCGAACGGATGCTGACGAGCTCACCCGCGCTGTTCAACTCCAGCAGCATCTTGGCTTCGTCGCTGAGCAGCACCAGATGACCGGTGCGCTCGTCGTAGTGCACCGAGGACAGATCGCTGGCCATGTCCTTGTCCTCGATCCAGGCCTCGCGGTCGATCACCTTGATGTTCAGCTGTCCGTCCAGGCTGGCCTTGAGCCCCTGGACTTCGTAGAGCTTGCGCGGCGAGTGCTCCTTGACGACGAACAGGCGATCGCCGGCGCGGTCGTAGCCCAGCCCTTCGAAGCCCGAGTTTTCGCCGTCGCCGAGGGCCAGCGTCAGCGAGGCATAGTCGTCGCGCCGTAGCACCCCCGGCTCACTTGGCACGGACAGGATCACCAGGGCCTGACTGCGTTCCTCGGCAACCGCCAGGAGACCATCGCCCAGGTAGCTGACCGCCTCGACATCGGTGAATCCCTCGAGCGGATAGCGCGCAATGAAGTGCCCGTCTGCATCCAGCGCGACCAGCTCCTCCGGGTTGTTGACCACGGCCCAGAGCTGGTTGCGATGCTCATCGAAGGTCAGCCCGGACAGGTTGTCGGCGACCCCGGCCACCGGCAACGCCTCGACCCGCACGCGGTATTCCGGCAGCCAGAGGCTGCGCGCTTCGCGCACATCGGCGTGCCAGGCCGACTGTAGCGAATAGAAGATCCGCTCATCGAGGTGCAGACTGCTGGCCGCATACAGCAGGCCGGCGGCCAGCAGGCCCAGGGCCCAGCGCTGCGGATGGACATCGGGCAGCCAGGCGGCAAAGCGATTGTTCCGGGTTGGCATGGACGGTTCTCGTCTCGCAGCGTTGGCGAGACAGACTGCTGGGGTTGGGTTGCAATTGCGTGACGCGCCCGCTTCGCTCGCGGACGAGCAAGGGACCGGCCCGTCACCGCCGGGTTCCCCGCTCGCGGCAGGGAACTGCCGGATGGTTTGGCAGCCCAATGGCGCAGGAACGGCTGCGACGAGCAGCCCCGGATGGTTGGCAGGAGTGCAGCATGCAGGTGGAAAGTTTTTTCGAATGGCTGGGCCAGGCGCTCGGCACGGTGATTCGCTATATCGTCGATGCGCTCAGCGGCTTTTTCGGGCTTTTCGCCGATGCCGGCGCCAACTTTCTCGAAGGCCTGTCGCGAACACTGGGGATGGATCGCTCGCTGATCAGCCTGATCGCGCTGGCGATCGGCTTGATGTTGCTGGTCGGCGCATTTCGCGCCTTTTTCCGCCGCTCGATCATTGCCGGGGTGATCTACCTGTTCCTCGGACTCTGGTTGTTGAGTTGGTTGATCCATTGAGCGCGCAAGCTGAACGCCGAAACCGAGGCGCAGGTTTGGCCGACTGGCCCGGGGGACGTATGATGCCGGGCTGCTCTGGAGCCCTTCATGTCACGGTTGCTGACCGCCTGGCAGCACGCCCCCACCCATAAACGGGTCTGGGCGCTGGCTGCGCCGATGATCCTGTCCAACCTTTCCGTGCCGCTGGTGGCGCTGGTCGACAGTGCCGTGATCGGTCACCTGCCGCACGCGCACCAGCTGGCGGCGGTAGCGGTGGGCGGCAGCCTCTACACCCTGCTGACGTGGGTCATGGGCTTCCTGCGCATGGGCACGACGGGTTTCGCGGCGCAGGCGGCCGGACGCGAGGACGGCGGTGCGCTGCGTCAGGTCCTGCTCCAGGGCTTGCTGCTGGCGTTGGGTTTCGCCCTGCTGCTGAGCCTGTTCGCGCTCCCCCTCAAAGGCTTCGCACTGCAGTTGATGGAGCCTTCAGCCGCACTCGACGACCTCACTGACCAGTATTTCCAGACGCGCCTGCTGGGCCTGCCCGCCGCACTCGCCAACCTGGCGCTGATCGGCTGGTTTCTCGGCACGCAGAACGCGCGGGCGCCGCTGGCGATCCTGCTGACCACCAACCTGATCAACGTCGGCCTCGATCTCTGGTTCGTCATGGGCCTGGGCTGGGGCGTACCCGGCGCTGCGCGCGCCTCGGTGCTTGCCGAGTGGAGCGGAGTGGCCGTCGGCCTGGCACTGACCCGTGGTGCGCTGCGGCGTTACCGTGGCCGGCTGGATGGCGCGGCCCTGCGCCGCTGGGCGAGCTGGCGGCCGCTGATGGCGGTCAACCGCGACATCTTTCTGCGTTCGCTGGCCTTGCAGCTGGTGTTCTTCCTGGTCACGGTGCAGGGCACACGCCTGGGCGAGGCCACGGTGGCGGCCAATGCGCTGTTGCTCAACGGGCTGATGCTCACCGCGCATGCCCTGGACGGCCTGGCGCATGCCGTCGAAGCGCTCAGCGGCCATGCCATCGGCGCGCAGAACCGCATCGAGCTGCGCCGCATCCTTACTGTTGCCGGCGGCTGGTCATTGCTCGCCAGCCTGGCGTTCGGGCTGTTCTTTCTGCTGGGCGGCGAGCTGTTCATCGGCCTGCAAACCGACATTGCGCTGGTGCGCGACACCGCGGTCACCTTTCTCCCCTACCTGGCCGCGCTGCCGCTGGTGGCGGTCTGGAGCTACTTGCTCGATGGGCTGTTCATCGGTGCGACCCGAGCACGGGAAATGCGTAATGCGATGCTGCTAGCCGTTGCGTTTTCGCTACCATTGGGCTGGCTGCTGCGCGGCCTGGGCAATAATGGATTGTGGTTGGCCTTCCTCGCCTTCATGCTGCTGCGGGGGCTGTGCCTGGGCAGCATTGCCAGGCGGTTGCAACGCCAGGGCCAATGGTTCGCTCCGTCGTCGTCCAACACCGCGTCCAGCCCGCCGCCCCCTGATCAAGGAGCCTGAGACATGGCCTATGCCATCGCCGCTTACCTGCACTTCGTGGCGATCTTTCTGCTGTTCGCCCTGCTGGTGCTCGAACACCAGCTTTTCCGCCTGCCGCTGAACTTCGCGCGGGCGCGCAGCCTGTTTCGCGTCGACCTGGCCTTCGGCATCGCCGCCGGGCTGGTGCTGGTGACCGGCGCGGCGCGGGCGATGCGCTACGGCAAGGGTCTGGATTACTACCTGAACAACAGCATCTTCCATGCGAAGGTCGGCCTTTTCGTGGTCGTCGCGCTGCTGTCGATCCTGCCCACCGTGACCTTCCTGCGCTGGCGGCCGGCGCTCAAGGCTGGTCAGGTGCCGGTCGTCAGCCCGTCCACCGCACGCTGGGTGAAGACGGTGATCCGCGTGGAGCTGCTGGCGCTGTTGTTGTTGCCGCTGCTGGCAACCCTGATGGCCCGCGGTTTCGGCGTGAAGCCGCTGTAACGAGACTGACTGCCCGGTTTCGGACAACCATTGCCAGCCCAGGCTGTCGACAGCAGACCGCGCGCGCCATCCGCGCCGCTTCTTCTGCCGGAGCCGAGCCCATGACCGAACGCCTCAGCATCACGCCCCTCCCCTTCGAGCCCGCGTACGAGCAGGTACCCGACGACGAGTCCGAGACCATCGCCGGCCTGATCCAGGCCATGCGCGAGATCGCCGAGACGACCTTTGCCGATGGCGGCCACGCCATTCGCAGCGTGCATGCCAAAAGCCACGGCTTGCTGCAGGGGGACATGGAGATCCTGCCCGACCTGCCGCCTGAACTGGCTCAGGGGGCTTTTGCGAAGCCAGGCCAGCTGCCGGTGGTGATGCGCTACTCGACCAATCCGGGCGACATTCTCGATGACAAGGTCTCGACCCCGCGTGGGCTGGCGATCAAGCTCATCGGCGTCGAGGGCGAGCGATTGCCCAACAGCGATGGCGAGGCCACCCAGGATTTCGTCATGGTCAACGCGCCGGCGTTCCTGGCGCCGACGCCCAAGGACTTTCTCAAGTCGGTGAAGCTGATCGCCAAGACCACCGACCGGGCGCCGCGCGCCAAGCAGGTGCTGTCGGCTGCGCTGCGCGGCGCAGAAAGCCTGATCGAGAAAGCCGGCGGGGAAAGTGCAACGCTCAAGGGCATGGGCGGCCACCCCACCACCAACCTGCTCGGGGAGACCTACTACAGCGTGGTCCCGCTGCTCTACGGCCGCTATTTCGCCAAGCTTTCTCTGGTCCCGGTGTCCCCGGAGCTGAAGGCGCTGACCGACCAGCAGGTCGACCTGAACGACAAGCCGAACGGCTTGCGCGAGGCGATCAGCGAGCACTTCGCGCAGCACGGCGGCACCTGGGAGCTGCGCGTGCAACTGGCCACCGACATCGAGAAGATGCCCATCGAGGATGCCAGCGTGGTCTGGCCGGAAGACGTCAGCCCCTACGTCACCGTGGCGCGTCTCAAAGTGCAGCCGCAGACCGCCTGGAGCGATGCCCGGGCGGCGGTCGTCGATGATCAGCTGGCCTTCAGCCCCTGGCATGGCCTGGCCGCACACCGCCCGCTCGGCGGCATCATGCGCGCGCGCAAGCCGGCCTACGAGATGTCCGCGCAGTTCCGCGCACGCCACAACGGGTGTCCGCTGCACGAGCCGCGCCAGGCGCCCGAGCTGCCGGACTGAACCCGGCCCCGTCGCCTCACCGTTGCGCTGCCACTGGTCGCGTGGCGGCGCAGGCGTTATGGTCGACCGACATCCAGACAGGGACGCCCTATGGCCGCCAAGCCCAGCAATCCGCAGCAACCGATTCACCTCGCCGTGCTGATCGACGCCGACAACGCCCCTGCCGCTATCGTCGAAGGGCTGTTCGAAGAAATTGCCAAGTACGGCGTCGCCAGCGTCAAGCGGATCTACGGCGACTGGACCAAGCCCAACCTGGGCAGCTGGAAGAAGGTGCTGCTCGACTACTCCATCCAGCCGATCCAGCAATTTGCCTACACTTCGGGCAAGAACGCCACCGATAGCTCGCTGATCATCGACGCCATGGACCTGCTCTATACCCGGCGTTTCGACGGCTTCTGCCTGGTTTCCAGCGACAGCGACTTCACCCGCCTGGCTGCACGCCTGCGCGAAGAGGGGTTGACCGTCTACGGCTTCGGTGAACAGAAGACGCCGTCGCCGTTCGTGTCCGCCTGCGACAAGTTCATCTACACCGAGATCCTGCGGGCCGACGCGCCCAAGACCTCGCCGGAACCGCCGACCCACGGCGACCGGGCGAACGCTGCAACCTCCACCGACAAGGCCGACGAGGACAGCAAGGGTGGCGACCGCAGCGCCCAGGTAAAGCCGCAAAAGGCACCGGTGGATTTCATCGCCAAGGTGCTGAGCGATATCGCCGACGACGAGGACGACTGGGTCCAGCTCGGCGAACTGGGCTCCAATATCAGCAAACTGCGACCGGCGTTCGACCCACGCCTCTACGGCTTCAAGAAACTCAGCGACCTGATCAAGTCTCAGCCCAAGCGCTTCGAGCTCGAGTCCCGCGGCACCACCTCCACCGGCGGAAAGGCCGTCTATGCGCGCAACCTCAAGCCTTCGAAATGAAACCTTCGGCAATCCGCGACAACCCAGCAGCGGCCCTGCGGTCGGCTGCCGCATGACGCGGCAAACGGACGACCGGCGAAGCGGCAGCGAACCCTCGCCCACCGCGCCCTTCTAAGCAGTCATCGACTTCAGGAGGTTTCCATGACCAAGCGATCGCTCTCCGCTCTCGGCTTCGCGCTCTGCACGACGGCCGTGCTCGCCCAGACACCAAAGCCCGAGATCATCACGCACCTCAACGGGCTGGCTGTGGAGATCAGCGCCATGGGCGTGCCGACCGCGAACACCGCAGCCGGTGGTGAGCTGGTGGGTATCCGCGCGGTCAAGGTGATGAACAACACCGAAGACACCGTCACCTGCCAGTTCCACGTACCCGACGAAGCCCGCGCCGACGCCTCCGCCCCGCCCGTGTTTACCGTCAGCCCGCGTACCCAGCGTGTCGAGCGGGTGCCCGGCGAGTATTCGCCGGACCAGCCCTTCGCCGAGGTGACCTGCCGCGGCTCGCGGGAGAGCATCGGCACGCCGACCCTGCCGCCCGCGACCGAACCGTCCAGCGCCCCGGCTGATGCCCCGGCCGGTGCGCCGGCGAACGACGCCGCTCCCGGCCAGGCCGCACCCACCGGCACCGCGCCGGCCGAGTCCGTCGACCGGATGCGCTCGCGCGAGACGTCCAACCGCAACCGCTGATTGGCGCGGCATCCCGCCCGCCCGACGCCCATACCGAGGCCGCCAACCGCGGCTTCGTCACGCACTGCAAGCCGACGATGCCGCAGCGGCGGCTTGGCGATCAACGACCCACGCAAAGGGACCCGGCCCATCGCCTGCCCCAAGCGGCACCGTGCCGCGCCCGCATCGACCGCCTACTTCACCCGCCCCGAAGGCAGCCCGGCGCGCCCCGCAAGCGCAAAGCACAGCAAGCCAATTGATAATAATTATCAACAGCTATAGCATCTGCAGCCCGTCCGCTATCCGCCCAAGGAACTCATCCATGCGTCGTTTCATCGTGCCCGTGCTGTCCATCCAGGCACTGTGCAGTACCGTCCAGGCCGCTGAGCAGGCAGGAGCACCCCGCGACCCCATTGCGCTCGAACAAATGGAGATTACCGCCTCCCAAGCCGAACGCGCCGACGGCCCGGTGGACGGCTATCGCGCCACGCGTTCGGCGAGCGCAACGCGCACCGACACACCGATTCATGAGATCCCGCAATCGATCAGCGTGGTGCCCGGCCAGGTCGTAGAAGACATCGCCGCCACCCGCCTCGAAGACGCACTGGACTATGCTGGAGGCGTCGAGCGGGGTAACAACTTCGGTGGCCAGGGCCTGACCGAGTTCCTGGTCCGCGGCTTCAGCTCCCAGGAGTTCTACCGCAATGGATTTGCCATCAACCGCGGCTACCCCAACATGCCGGACGCCGCCACCCTCGAGCGCATCGAAGTGCTGCGCGGCCCGGCCTCGATGCTGTACGGCCGCGGTGATCCGGGTGGCACCTTCAACATCGTCAGCAAGCAGCCGCAGGCCGAACGCCGCACGGTGCTGGGCTCCCAGTTCAACACTGAAGGGCTGCGCCGCGGCACGCTGGACACCACTGGCGCGCTGGACGAGCAGGCCGACTTCACCTATCGCCTGAACCTTGTGGCTGAAGGCGCGGACAGCTACCGCGATCACGTCGAGAGCGAGCGTTACAACGTCGCGCCGGTGCTGCGCTGGGACCTCAGCGCCGCGACCGCCATCATCCTCGAAGGCGACTACCTGCATAACCGTCACCCGCTCGACCGCGGCGTGACGCGATACGCCAACCAGCAAGGCCAGTTGCCCCGCGACCGCTTCCTCGGTGAGGAAAGCGCCGGCAAGTTCGCCAACGATAACGCCACGACCCAACTGCGCCTCAAGCACCTGCTCAATGACCAATGGACGCTGCGCGGGGGTGTGCAGTACCTCGACGGCTCCCTGGAAGGCGGCGCGGTGGAGAACAATGGCCTGGCCGCTGATGGCCGCACCGTGGGACGCAACTACAGCGAACGCCAGCTGGATTGGAACGATACGGCCATCCAGGCCAACCTCGAAGGGCGCTTCAACGCGCTGGGCTTCGCCCATACCCTGCTGACTGGCGTCGAGTACGACGACTTCAACTACAGCTCACGCATCGACCGCTCAGCCGGTGGCGTCAGTGATTTCCCGATCGACCTCTACGAGCCGGTCTATGGCCAGCCGCTGCCGCCCATTACCCGCACCACGACCTTCGACGATGAAGACCTTAAATCCTATGCGCTCTATCTGCAGGATCAGGTCGAGCTGACCGAGCGCTTCACCCTGCAACTGGGCGCGCGCCTGGAGCGCTTCGAACAGGACTACACCAACAAGCTGTCGCCCACCGGTAGCTGGGATCAGGCCCATAACGCCGTGTCGCCGCGCATCGGCGCCATCTACGATCTGACCGACGCGCTGGCTGTCTATGCCAACGCCTCCCGCTCGTTCAAGCCCAACCGCGGCGCCGACCGCAGCAGCCAGGCCTTCGATCCGGAAGAAGGCGTCGCCTACGAAACCGGCATCAAGTATGAGCTGCCGGAACACAACCTGAGCGTGACGGCGGCCCTGTTCCACATCACCAAGGAAAATGTGCTGACGGCCGATCCAGTGGACAGCAACTTCCAGATCGCCGCGGGCGAAGTGCGCAGCCGCGGTTTCGACCTCAGCGTGGCCGGCAACATCACCCCGCAATGGCGCGTGATCGGTGGCTATGCCTACGTCGACGCCGAGGTGACCGAGAGCAACAGCGCCAGCATGCCGGTGGGCAGCCGTCTGGCCAACGTACCGGAACACAGCTTCAACCTGCTGGACACCTACGAGTTCGACAACGGCGCCCTCGACGGACTGGGCCTCGGTGTAGGCGTGAAGTACGTCAGCTCGCGCAAGGGCAGCACCTCCAGTACCGCCTTTGACATGGGCGCCTATACCGTCGTGGACCTGCTCGCTTACTACCCGCTGACCGACCGCGTTCGCCTCAACCTCAACCTCGACAACGTATTCGACGAGGAATACGACGAACGCGCCTGGGGCAACATCTGGGCCTACCCGGGTGCCCCGCGCACCTTGCAAGCCGGTATTTCCATCGAGCTGTAACAGTGCCTCGGCCAGGCTCGGGAAGCCGCTCGACTGCTTCCCGAGCCTGCCGCGTCAGAACACCTCTCCCCCCTATCCTCTGATCAGGCAGCACCAGACGTGTGGTTTAGCGAGGCGCTCTGTTCTGCATGTGCCGCACTGAGCTCAACGGGCGCAGCCGATACGACCGACGTGGCCGCCTAGAGCCGGTCCAACGGGCTCAGCACCGCAAGGCCGCCCCGATTGAGCACGTGCGTATAGATCATCGTGGTCTTGACGTCCGCGTGCCCGAGCAGTTCTTGCACCGTCCGAATGTCCTGCCCGCTCTCCAGCAAATGCGTGGCAAAACTGTGGCGCAACGTATGCGGTGTCGCCAACTTGGCTAGTCCCGATGCCTTCACGGCACGCTTGAAAGCCCGCTGCACACGCTTTTCGTCGAGATGATGACGCCGCACGGCCCCGCTGCGCGGATCCACGGAGAGCCCCGCTGCCGGGAACACGTATTGCCACGCCCATTCCCAAGGCGCCTTGGGGTACTTGCGGGCCAGGGCATCCGGTAGGTAGACATCTCCCCCACCATCGGCCAATGCCTGTTGATGGAGGACCCGCACCCGAGCAAGGTGACGCCGCAGCGGCTCGATCACACTGACGGGCAAAACCGTGACGCGGTCCTTCTGGCCCTTACCGTCACGGATGAGCAACTCGTTACGTGAAAAATCGACATCCTTGACCCGCAGCCGCAAGGCCTCCATCAAACGAAGCCCGGCCCCATATAAAAGCCGCGTGACGAGACCGACCTCACCCTCAAGCTGTCCGAGCACCTGCTGCACCTCTTGTAAGGACAGCACGACAGGCAGCCGAGTAGGTTTTTTTGGCACGCACTACGTCCCCAAGCCAAGGTAAATCCTGTTTGAGCACCTGCTTATAAAGAAACAACAGCGCGGCAAGCGCCTGATTTTGCGTAGAAGCAGAAACATCGCGCCGAACGGCAAGATCAGAAAGGAACGCCTCCACCTCCGCTGCGCCCATTTCCGAGGGGTGACAATAATTGTGAAACTGTACGTAGCGCTTGATCCACTCGCAATAGACACGTTCAGTTCTGATCGAGTAGTGTTTCAACATGATCTGATCACGAACCTGATCAAGCAAACGCGGCTTTCCAACCATGGTGTATAACTCCCTTATACAGTCATCATCCTTTTGGAACGCCCAGCCTAGACAAGGAGCGCAGGCAATGCAAGGAACGTTACCCACCAGTCCCGCCGGGCGTCTTATACACCACTTGGTGTCTAATTATAGTTATGCACCAAGGAAAGAGTTATGACAGGAACCATCATTGGATTCATCAAGGTTTTTAAGGAGGAACCTCACCGCGAGGAGTTTCTTGATGGCTGTCTGTTCATGGGACGCCTTGGCAGCTACAAAAAGAGTGAGGATGCCGAAGAAAATAACAGAGCCGATAAATTTGAGGCTCCAAATAGTTGGTTTCAATCAAACTTGGTCAGCGTCGAAATAAATAACCATGTGATTGAAGGTATTGCCGGCCCCGTCGTCATCCAGAATAACGAGCATGACTACCTAAATATTTATTGCCTTTACTCAATCACTGCCAAGCAGCACTTATATAAAGACAAACAAATCGATAATTTATATAGTGAAATAGCAGTTGATAAAAGCATTTTCAAGCTCGGCGGCGACCCAGTAGTAATCACTGACATACGGAAGTTCATTACGCTGGCGGCCGAGGAAATCCATAAGCACGGAACGCAAATTAAATTTGGCTCAGTGAAATATTTCGATCCTGAGAGTTTTCACGGCACCATACCCGAAGACGAGCAGGCATTTTGGAAGAGAAAAAATTATTCACATCAAAAGGAATTTAGACTCAGCATGTTCCGCGATTTCGGATCTAAACCTTACAAAGTGCCAATACCCAGCCTGCGGGACATAGCTTTTCCATGCTCAATAGATGAAATTGAAAATACAATTAAGCGCAAGCTTCTTTGTGTTGTTGCATAACAATGCGCTCAAATCGCTCACTTCGTTCGCTGAGACGGGCTAAAGCCCGCCCCTTAGCTTAATCGTTATGTGCTTTGAGGAGAAACCGTGAGAGATTTTCGAATAGCTGTAGGAAACAGCTTGAAAGGGAAAATTGGTGAGCATGGTTTTTTTCTGAAACAAATTGCAGACACAACTAAAATCATTGAGCAAAAGCACGCCAAGCAAGACTATCCATTGAATACAGAGCTGGACCGGTTGAATTATTTCTTTAGTGCGTATCTGAACACCATTCAATCGCTAAAGGATTCATGTCAGACGGCAATGGAATTCGATTTTTCTTGGCGCACTCTTTCGCCCACTTATGGCGACTTCGTTTTTTACTGTAGAAACGCAGCAACGCACGACGGGTATCATTTAATTAATGCTGGCAAAGGAATCAAAAATTACATCACCGGGCCATTAAGACGCATAGATGGTCGCGGCAAAGTAATTGAGTTCGACCCTCCGAAAGAAGATGTTCTCACTTTGTGTTGGAATCTTTCGGCAGAGGCATTGGCTAGCGTCGGCGATCTCCTAAAACGAGAGGGAGGAAAAATACCAGTAGCTGAAGAAGTCGACTTTAGGAAGGCCAGTGAAGCATCGCTAGCAAGTGACTTCATTCCTGAAGCAAACAAACAAATGATCCAAGCCAACAAGCAAAGCATCGGAGCTTCATTCAAGGGTGTGAAGATTGACGTAGTTTCACAGACCCTTAGCGCCATTACCTTAGTAGAAACGCTAATAGCTGATGCGCGCAGCACATAACAATCGGTTCAAACCGTTCGCTGCGCTCACTGGGACGGGCTAAAGCCCGCCCCTTAACCAAACGTTAGACACAAGGACGTATCCGTGGAAATCGAAACAATATTTAAGCTAGTAACTGCCACGCTAGGTATATTCGGAGTTGCACGAATAATCTATGAATTCTCCACCGGCAGCAAAAACAAGCTTCGTGAAGAATATAGATTCGCAAAAGAATTCTTACGCGATATCGCTCAAGAGCCAAAACCGCACCCATTGGCAATAGAGAAAGGCTACTACGCCATCGCGGGAACAACATCCATAAAAAGCAAAGAAATAGAATACATATTGTCTCTTGAAAACCCAGACACCTGCCTTAAAGATTACGTATTATCCAGGCAATATCTTGAGCACATCTCAAAAAATGGGAATTTCAAGGTCGAGTTCTCCCAAAAATATAAAAGCGACTTTTCTCGAAACTGGAGGAAAACAGTACACGTGCTTATATATTTCTTCGGCTCACTTATAGCTCTCTCGCCATTCCTATTGTTCAAACCTCTAGGCCTTAATATAAATCAGTTCATGGGCTTGACCGTCATAACAATTCCTGTCTTTGGCTTCTTCGCCTTTGATTCACTAAAATCATTCATAAAGATTAAGCGTGGCGAAAAATTAGTTATCAGCCAGAGCAAGCACACGAAATTAATAATAGTTAAAAACCAACCCGTGCAACCTTATTTCTAACTAGTGGTTCAAGTCGTTCGCTTCGCTCACTGGGACTGGCTAAAGCCCGCCCCTCAACCAAACGTTAGGTAACACACAAGGAGATCTCAGTGGCCAATCTGCCAGGACCGCAACCTGATATTCAGTACTGCCCAATCTGCCAAGGAAATCTTCGAAATATCCCAAGAAATGAAATGCGTTCAAGAGCCTATGTTCGGCGCGACGGCACAGTGTCAGAGCACACACATACCTATGAGTGCGCTGCGTGCAACACACGCTTTGAAATAAACCAAGAAAGATAAATGGTTGTGCCGGTGAGTCACCTAACAATGCGCTCAAACCGTTCGCTTCGCTCACTGGGACGGGCTAAAGCCCGCCCCTTAACCAAACGTTATGCGGCTCTAAATCCACGTACCTCGGAGTCACGGTTATGATTGAAAATAGAACATTGCGCACCTCAAGAAATTTGCCATTCTCACCCAAAGAAATATATGGCGCTTTTGCGTCGCCGAATTTACTCGCATCGTGGTGGGGGCCTGAAGGTTTTTCCAATACGTTCGAAGTTTTTGAGTTTACTGCTGGCGGTCGTTGGAAGTTTCTGATGCACGGGCCTGACGGAAATAGCTATCTCAATGAAAGCTTCTTCGAAGAACTTGTGCCTGATGCCAAAATTGTCATACATCATGACTGTCCTCCAAACTTCAAGCTTACTGTGCAACTCACTCCTCTCAGCGAAGGCACGCACTTGACGTGGGAGCAGGTTTTCGAAGATTCCGAAACTGCGAAATCCGTCAAAGAAAGGGCTGGCTCCGCAAACGAGCAGAACATTGATCGTCTGACTCATGTGATCAAAGAGTCCGGACGTGCCGCATAACAAGGCGCTCAAATCGCTCACTTCGCTCGCTGGGACGGCGTGCCGCTGCCCCTTAGCTTAATCGCTATGCACCAAGGAGATAGCTTTGAATAAAATTACGGTCTCTGACAAATTCGCACTGTTTGACGAAGAATGGACTCCGAAAGTTATAGCGGAGTCCAATGGGCAACTGGTGAAATTGGCTAAAGGTAGTGGCGAACTGGTTTGGCATACCCACGAGAACGAAGATGAATTATTTCTCGTGTTCAAAGGCCAGCTCACGATCAGATTAAAGGACCGAGACATAGTGCTTGACCCTGGAGAAATGTTTGTCGTTCCAAAAGGCATAGAACATTGCCCTCGCGCTGAGCCGGATACGCACTTTATGATGATTGAGCCCGCCAGCACGCAACACACCGGATCACATCAAACGGAAGTCACCGTTGCGGTCGATGAGCAAGAGTGGATTTAGCGCATAACCACTTGCTGCAGCCGGCACCTTAACGGCTACGTGGTTTCGGTGCGACTGAGCTTTTTGGTTAGTCCTACGAGAAATATGGCCTGCATATGAAAGTACGCATTGTTGAATTCCCAGAAACGACAGTTGCTGTCGCTGAGCATCGTGGCCCGCCAGAGTTAGAGTATGAAACGTCTAAAAAGCTGGTTGAATGGCGCATACAAAATCATATCTCACCTGCCGACCACAAAACCTACGGCATCCACTACACTGACCCATACACAACTCCACCAGAAGATCACCGTGTTGATTTCTGCGTAGCTTACGACCCGCCTATCCATACCAACCCACAAGGTATAATCAGCAAAATTATTCCGGCTTGCCGCTGTGCAGTAGCGAGGCATTTAGGCTCAAGGGCGCACAACACTGCCGCAATTTATCTCTTCAACGAGTGGCTACCCGTTAACGGAGTATCACTCGGTGATTTTCCAATTTTCTTTCACTACGTAAACGTCGGTCCGCACATCAAAGATCACGAAATGATCACCGACGTGTACCTACCCATACATCGTCGAATCCCAACTATTCCAGCAAAGCCTTAGAGCGGTACCACCAACCCAGAGGCAGCGGCGCATTCTCATTGCAAATCGAATTTTCTTGCACTAAAGGCGCCGATTTTCGATGGCGGCAGCCCTGCCTACCGGATGGTGGACGCGATGGCCTCCTTAGAGCATGAGGGCTGGGAAGGCTATAGAGGGGCTTCCCGATTGGCACTGGCTCTATTGATGCTGTTAAGCGAACAATGCACAGCCAGACCCGAGGCTTTACAAGACACATAACGCACTTTGCGCCAGACGAACTACACTCGTGTTCGCAGCAGTACCGCTATCGCCCTAGACGCGTTATTGGTTTCAGCTACGGCAGGCTGGCACCGACAAATGGCAGGTTGATAAATATGCCCGACCTTTCCGCGGGTCTCGTACATGAAATGCCTTCCGATTTGGCCAACGCCATGGCGAAGGAGCCGGCATCTGTTGAGCGTTGGGAAAGGCTGACCCCTATCGGTCGTAATGAATTTATTTGCTGGATTGAAGATGCAAAGCAGGAGAAGACCCGAGCGAAACGGATCGCCCGAACAATTGACGAGCTGCGCGAGGGTAGGAAAAGACCATGTTGTTGGCCGGGCTGCATTCATCGCACTGACAAAAAACCTGGCAAGTGGCAACAAGAGGCTCTGATCGATAAGACGTTGAACAAGTGAGGCGCGCATCGAACTGATGGCCGCATACGACCGCAGTCGGGACGCCACGACATAGAAGGGCTTTCTCTTTCGCAGCCTCTCCTTCCTGACTCAGCCGTGGCTTGCAGACCACGCGCCATCGGTTCGCAGTGAACTTACCCGGCGTCCGAACGATCCCCTTATACAAGGCCAGCGCAACCCTGGCGCACCGGCATTCTGCCGGGCATCCAATCCGGATTGCCGAGTGATAAGGAGTCAGCCGTGACGACCACCACCGCCCGCGCACCGCGCACCTACCGCAGCAGGCCCGGGGCTCTGCATGCCACGCTGCTTGCCGGCACCGTTCCATTGTTCCTGGGAGCGACGTTGAGCGATGTCGCCTATTACCGGACCTATGAGGTCCAGTGGATCAATTTCTCTTCATGGCTAATCGCCGGCGCCCTGGTGTTGTGCGGCCTGGCGATTCTGTTTGCGCTGGTCAACCTGGTGCGCGCCGCCCGCAAGCAAGGGCGCCCGCTGATCTACCTGCTTTTATTGCTGGTGACCTGGGTGCTGGGCTTCATCGATGCCCTCGAGCATGCCAAGGATGCCTGGGCCACCATGCCGCTGGGGCTGGTGCTCTCGGCAATCGTTACAGTACTGGCCTGCGTGGCCACCGGAGTTGGTCTCGCCAAGCGACGCACGGGAGGTGCAGCATGAAGACGCGTTATGCACTCACGACGCTTAGCCTGAGTCTGTTGTTGGCCGCTTGTGGCGGCGAAGGACAGGAGACGGCCCAGTCCTATGGCGGTGATCCGCAGCTGCCCGAGCCTCAGCGCGGGCTCCTGCCGAGCATGACCATCGCCGATCCGGCTAAATGGGCCAATGGCAAGCCTTCCGTGCCCCAGGGATATTCCATCAGCGCCATCGCCACGGACCTGAAGGTGCCGCGCAAGACACTGCTGCTGCCCAATGGCGACATTCTCGTGGCCGAGGGCAAAGGCGGCAACGCGCCCAAGCTCAAGCCCAAGGATGTGATCGCCGGGTACATCAAGGCGCAGGGCACCACTTCGGTGAAGAGCGGCAACCGCCTGACGCTTCTGCGCGATGCCGACGGTGACGGCACCTATGAATTGCAGGAGGTGTTTGCCGACAACCTCAACGCGCCCTACGGGCTGGCGCTGCACGAGAACACCCTGTACGTGGCCAACCAGGACGCCCTGGTGCGCTTTGACTATCAGCCGGGGCAAACCAAGGCCGACGGCCCCCCAACGAAAGTCACTGATTTGCCGTCGCGGATCAACCACCACTGGACCAAGTCGCTGGCGGTCAGCCCGGACGGGCGCTACCTCTATGTTGGCATCGGCTCAAACAGCAACATCACCGAGCGTGGCCTGGACGTCGAAGTCGACCGCGCGATGATCTGGCAGATCGATGCCGAGACCGGCGCTCACCGGCCCTACGCCACGGGCGTGCGCAACCCCACCGCGTTGGCCATCCAGCCGGGTTCCGGCCAGCTGTGGGCGGTGGCCAACGAGCGTGACGAACTGGGGCCGGACCTGGTCCCCGACTATCTCACTTCGATCCAGGACGGCGGCTTCTACGGCTGGCCCTACAGCTACTGGGGCCAGCACGTCGACGAGCGGGTGCGCCCGCAGAAGCCGGAGCTGGTGGCTCGGGCGATCAAGCCGGATTACGCCCTCGGCTCGCACGTCGCGGCACTGGGCCTGGCCTTTTCCGATCCTGGCATGGGGGCGGAATTTGCCGACGGCGTTTTCATCGGCGAACACGGCAGCTGGAACCGCGAGGACCCGGTGGGCTACAAGGTGGTGTTCGTGCCCTTCCGAGACGGCCGCCCCAGCGGCGAGCCGGTGGACTTCGTGACCGGCTTCCGCACCAGCGATGGCAAGACCCACGGCCGCCCGGTCGGCGTGACCGTGGACCCGAAGGGTGCGCTTATCGTCGCCGACGACCTGTCCAATACCATCTGGCGGGTGACCCGCAACCCGTGACGGCTAGGCCCCGCTCGGCGGGGCGACCTTCGCGGGTGCGTGTCCAGGTGCGAGGCCCTTGGGGTCGCGTCGGACTCATCGGCGTTCATACCGGCGTAACACACCCGGCCTAGGGTGTTCTGGCTGCCCCCCAGACACCCGATGCCGAGGCCTGCATGAGCACCCCGACCCGCCTGACCCGTACCGCCCTGTCCACTGCGCTGACCCTCGCGCTGTTGCCGCTGGCCTCGCAGTCCGCGCCGTCGCGCGCCGCGGAGTACTTCGAACGGATCGCGACCTTTCCGGTGTACCGCAACCTGGGCGCCTCCGAGGACACAGCGAAAGAAACCGTCGCCGAGATCACCGCGGTGAGCCGCGACGGCCGCACGCTGATCTACACCGACAGCCCCGGCGAACGCATCGGCCTGGTCGACCTCCGTGACCCGGGCAACCCGCAACCGGCCGGCTTCGTCCAGTTGGAAGGCGAGCCGACCTCGGTCGCAGTCCACCAACATTACGCGCTGGTGGCGGTGAACACGTCACTCAGTTTTGCCCAGCCCGACGGCGTGCTGGCGGTGTTCGACATCCGCAATCCGGCGCAGCCCAAGCGGGTCGCGACGGTGCCCATGGGCGGCCAGCCGGACTCCATCGCCATCAGCCCGCGGGGCCGCTACGCCGCTGTTGCCATCGAAAACGAGCGCGATGAATCGCTGAACGGCGGCCTGCTGCCACAGCTGCCGGCCGGCTATCTGCGCATCGTCGACCTGAAGGGCCAGCCGTCGCGCTGGCAGACACGGGACGTCGAGCTGACCGGGCTGGCGGACGTCGCGCCAGCCGACCCGGAGCCCGAATACGTCACCATCAACGACCAGGACATCGCCGCCGTCACCCTGCAGGAGAACAATCACGTCGTTCTGGTGGACCTGCGCCGCGGCCGCGTGATGCGTCACTTCAGCGCCGGCCAGGTGGACCTGGAAGGCGTGGACGTGGAGGAAAACGACCGCATCCAGCCGGTTGGCGTGCTCAAGGGCAAGCGCCGCGAACCGGATGCGATCACCTGGGTCGGCCCGCTGCTGGCCACGGCCAACGAGGGCGACTACGAGGACGCCGACGGCCGACAGGGCGGCAGCCGCAGCTTTACCCTGTTCGACTACACCGGTCGCGTCTGGCACGAGGCCGGCGCCTCGCTGGAGCATGCCTTCATCCGCGCCGGCCATTACCCGGAGAATCGCTCGGAGAACAAGGGCATCGAACCCGAAGGGATCGCCGCGGGGCACTTCGGCAAGCAGGATTTCCTCTTTGTCGGCAGCGAGCGCGGCAACGCGGTGGCGGTCTACGACGTCGCCCGGCCCTGGGCACCGGCGATGCACCAGTTGCTGCCGACCGGCATGGGGCCCGAAGGCATCCTGCCGATTCCCTCGCGAAACCTGCTGGTGGTCAGCGGCGAGGAGGATTCGGCAGAGGACGGCTATCGCTCGACCCTGTCGATCTACCGTTTCGGCGCGCGGCAGAATGGCTACCCCGAGATCCGTTCCACTGAGCGCGGGCTGATTCCCTGGGGCGCGCTGAGCGGCCTGGTCGCTGACCGCAATGCGCCCGGACGGCTCTACGCCGTACCGGACAGCTACTACAAGGCGTCGCGGATTTTCGCCGTGGACAGCAGCAGGACCCCAGCACTGATCGACGGCGAGATCGAGCTGCACAAGGCTGGCGAAACCCTTGACTACGACCTGGAGGGCATCGCCCAGGCCGCCAACGGCGATTTCTGGCTGGCCTCCGAAGGCAATGGCAAGAAGCGGCCGAACCTGCTGGTGCGTGCCACTGCCAAGGGTGACGTGCTGGCCGAATACCCGCTGCCGGCCGCCGTCGCGGCGCAGCAGACGAGCAACGGGTTCGAAGGCGTCGCGGTGGTCGGCGAAGGGCCCGCCACGCGCGTCTACGTGGCCTTCCAGCGCGAGTGGAAGAACGATCCGGCCGGCCGGGTACGCATCGGCGTATTCGCTCCGGACAGCGGCGAATGGGGCTTCGTCCACTACCCGCTCGACGCCGCACCGGAAGGCGCCTGGGTCGGCCTGTCCGAACTCACCTCGATCGGCAATGGCCAGTTCCTGATCATCGAGCGCGATAACCAGCAGGGCCCGGCCGCCAGGATCAAGCGGCTCTATCGAATCGACCTGAGCAATGTGCAGCCCGCCGCCGAAGGCCAGCGCTTTGCGCTGGTCAGCAAGCGCCTGGAACGCGACCTGTTGCCGGCACTCAAGAACACCGGCGGCTGGGTGCTGGACAAGGTCGAGGGCGCCGCGGTCGATGCCCAGGGCCAGCTGTTCGTGGTCACCGACAACGATGGCGTAGACGATGCATCCGGCGAGACGCGCTTCATGCGGCTGGGGTCGGTTGAGAAGTAATGCCGTAAGGGCCGACGGTGAGGCTGCGCGCCATATCCGCGGCGCGCAGCCTGTTGCCGGAGCCCTTCGCGAGCAAGCTCGCGCCTACGACGCCGGGACGGACGGGGTGGGAGCGGGCTGTCCGGTCCAGGTAGGAGCCAGCTTGCTGGCGAAGCGTTTTTGCGCCGGGTCGTTCATGCAGGCTGATAACTACCCGGCACCGGCGCGAAGGACACGCCGAAGCGGTTCCAGGCGTTGATCGCGGCGATGATCAGTGTCAGGTTGGTCAGCTGCGCTTCGGAAAACTGCGCGCGCACCGTCTCGAACAGGGCATCCGACACACCCTGGGTGAGCACCGTATTGGCTTCGGCCCAGGCCAGCGCGGCACGCTCGCGCTCGCTGAAGAACGGCGTCTCGCGCCAGGCGCTCAGGGCGTAGAGGCGCTGTTCGGTCTCGCCGAGGGCACGGGCGTCCTTGGTGTGCATGTCAAGGCAGAAGGCACACTGGTTGATCTGCGAGACACGAACCTTCACCAGCTCCATCAGCGGTTTGTCGATACCGTCCTCACTGCGGCTCTGGCGCGCCAGGTAGGTCTCCAGCCCCACCATGGCCTTGACGGCTTCGGGGGCAGCGGCTTGGTAGTTCATGCGCATGGGGTCACTCCTCGGTTGGATGTGACACCAAGGCTACGCAGCCCGCGTGCTGCGCTATTGTAGATTTTCGACATCTTCGAACGCGCCGCGCCATGTCACTCCTGCACGATCGCCTGCCCTGCCTGCCGGGCTTCTTCACCGCTGCGCCAAGCGCGCCGCTGGCTGCGCACGTCCAGCGGTTCTGGTGGTTGGAGGGCGAACTCGGCCAGGTCGACGAACAGATGCTGCACCCCGACGGCGGCAGCGGGCTGATTTTCAATTTCGCTGAACCGCTGCTGTTCAACGGCGATGCGTTGGCCCGCCCGGCGCTGCTGGCCGGGCCGCAGGTCGCCAGTACCCGATTGCAACTGCCCGGTCGCACGAGCCTGATGGGCGTGCGCTTCCGTCCGGGCATGGGCGCCCTGTTTCTCGGCGTTGGGCTGGATGAGCTGAGCGGTTTTCAGGATGCGGACATTCCCCGGCCGGCCATCGCCGCGCTGGCCGAGCAACTGGCCGGGCTGGATCGACACGCGCAGCAGGCGCGGGTCGAGGCGCATCTGTTGGCCTGCCTCGCGGCCCTGTCACCGCGACGCTCGGCGGTGCAGCTGCTGCTGGCGCGAATCTCCGCCAGCGAGGGCCGGGCTCGCCTCGGCGACCTGCTCATGGACATACCGTTGGGGCAGCGGCAGTTGGAGCGTCGGTTCCGCCTGGAAGTCGGGCTGACGCCCAAGCAATTCGGACGCATCCAGCGCGTGGCCCTGGTGCGCCGTGAGCTGCGCAATGGCGAGCCGTTGCTCGCGACCGCGCTGACCTGTGGCTATAGCGATCAGGCGCACCTGATTCATGATTTCAAGACGGTGGTGGGCATGACGCCGGGACAGTACCAGCGCCGAGCCCGGCTCGCCGGACAGTGAGCGTCCAGACGGCGCCTGGCTCGCAGAGGCCGGCAGGCTGCCGGCCCCGCGGACGACGCCAGCAGGATCAGGCCGCCATTTTCTCGCATTCCTCGGCGCAACGACGGCATGCCTCGGCGCATGCCTGGCAATGATCCATCCGGTGCTGGCCGCACTCCTGGGCGCATTCCCGGCAGGCCTGGGCGCAGAGCTTGCAGATCGCCCGCACCTGGGCGCTGTCGCGAGCCATCAGCACCGCGGCGAGTGCGCAGAGGTCCGCGCAGTCGCGGTCGAGTTCGATGCAGCGGGCCATCTTTTTCACGTCGTCCTCGCGCAGGCAGGACGCCGCGCAGGTTTCGCAGGCGATGGCGCAGTTGGAACAGGCTTCGATGCAGGACTGGTATTTGGCGTTGAGCATGGCGCTTCCTCCCTAGACGTTGATTAGCACCCGGCCCGCCCGCAGCGGCGGCGGTAAGGTGTCACAGGTTTGGGGGTCGCCCCAGGGGCAGAAGTTCAGCCCGCAGGCCGGGCGGTCGGCGAGCGACACCCGATCGCCCGGCCCGCTACAATGCGGGCTTCCTCGGCAAGCAGCCTTAGCCCGATGCCCTTTACCCTCGCCTCGCCCTGCGACTATCAGGAAACGATCCGCAAGAGCCGCTTCGTCACCCATGCCGCGCCAGTCGCGACGCCGGAACAGGCGCAGGCGTTCATCCAGGCGGTGAGCGACAGCACCGCCACGCACAATTGTTGGGCCTGGAAGATCGGCCAGCAGTACCGTTTCAGCGACGACGGCGAGCCCGGCGGCACCGCCGGACGTCCCATGCTCAGCGCCATCGAAGGCCAGGACTGCGACCAGGTCGTGGTGGTGGTGACCCGCTGGTTCGGCGGTATCCAGCTGGGCACCGGTGGCCTGGCGCGGGCCTATGGCGGATCGGCGGCCAAGTGCCTGCAGACCGGTGAGCGCCTGCTACTGGTGGCACGGGTGCGCTGCCACTGCCACTGCCGCTTCGCCGAGCTGGCGCTGATCAAGGCCCGGCTGCCCGAGTTCGACGCGCTGATCGAGGCGGAGGCCTTCAACGCCGACGGCGCCTGCCTGCTGCTGGCCCTGCCGGACGAGCAGTTGCCGGCGCTGCAACGCTCTCTGGCCGACCTCAGCCGTGGTCGCATCGTGCTGCAGCCGGACGCGGCCTGAAGCAATCGAGCTGAACTGCGCCGGCGGCATGAAGTCCCTATTACAACGGCGCTTGCCGTTGGGCCAGCCGACTTGACTGTGCATGTCCCGCCGATTGTCTGGAATAGCGCCTGAGCGCATTCCGTTGCGAGAGAGGAGACAAACAATGAAGAGCAATTACAAGTGGCTCGTCCCCGGAGCCCTGCTGGTCGCGTCCTTGGGCATGGCCGGTTGTGACGTGGAGAAGACAGAAGAAGGCAAAATGCCGGACGTTGAAGTCGAAGCAGGCAAGCTGCCCAAGTATGACGTCGATACGCCTGACGTAGACGTCGGTACCAAGGAAAAAACCATTACCGTACCGGACGTGGATGTGACCATGCCCGATGATGACGAGCCGGATGTCGGAGAACCCGTGGAACCGAATCCGGGCACCGCTCCGAAGAACTGACGGGCGCGAGCGGCACGCCCACCAAGGCGTGCGATGGGCCATGCCGACGCGAGTCGTGCATGGCTTTTTTGTGTCCGGGTTGTCCACGATTACTGTGTGCCGTCTTGTGGATAACCTTTGGATGATGCTCTGCAAGCCAGACGCCGCAAGGCTTCGCGACGACTGGCCATTATTTGGCCAAGGCCCATCCAACCCCCGCCCTTACTGCCTAACTCATTGATAACCCGCATGTTTTGACCGGCTAGTCGAAACTGCTCGCCATACCGGCAATTGGCCAGTCAATCCGCCCCGCTTATGCCCATTTGCTGTGGAAAACTCTGTTGATAGGCTCTGCAAAGGCGCCTGCATCCCAGGCGGCACGGCACCTTTCCTCGAGTGGTCATGTTCTGTTCATCTGCCCGTGCTGCGGCCCTTGGCTCGTCAGCCTCTCGTGGCGGACAAATTTGACCCTGGGGTCAATGCCGGCAGGTGGTTAGAATGTGGTTTTCCTTCCGCACGGGACCGCCCCTATGTACGACTGGCTCAACGCACTGCCTAAAGCCGAACTGCATCTGCACCTCGAAGGTTCGCTGGAGCCGGAACTGCTGTTCCGCCTGGCCGAACGCAACAAGATCGCCCTGCCCTGGGACAACGTCGATGCGCTGCGCAGCGCCTACAACTTCGGCAACCTGCAGGAATTCCTCGACCTCTACTACGCCGGCGCCGACGTGCTGCGCACCGAGCAGGATTTTTACGACCTGACCTGGGCCTACCTGCAGAAGTGCGAAGAGCAGAACGTCGTGCACACCGAGCCCTTCTTCGATCCGCAAACCCACACCGACCGCGGCATTCCGTTCGAAGTCGCCATGCGTGGCATCAGCGGCGCGCTGGCTGACGGTCGCGAGCTGCTGGGCATCAGCAGCGGGCTGATCCTGAGCTTCCTGCGCCACTTGCCCGAAGAGGCAGCCTTCAAGACGCTGGAACAGGCGATGCCGTTCCGCGACGCCTTCTTTGCGGTCGGCCTGGACAGCTCGGAAATGGGGCACCCGCCGAGCAAGTTCGAGCGCGTCTTTGCCAAGGCCCGCGCCGACGGCTTTCTTGCCGTTGCCCACGCGGGCGAGGAAGGCCCGCCGGACTACATTTGGCAAGCGCTGGACCTGCTCAAGGTCAGCCGCATCGACCACGGCGTGCGCGCCGCCGAGGACCCGAAGCTGATCGAGCGGCTGATTGACGAGCAGATCCCGCTGACCGTCTGCCCGCTGTCGAACACCAAGCTCTGCGTATTCGACGACATGAGCCAGCACAACATCCTGCAGATGCTGGAACAGGGCGTGAAGGTCACGGTGAATTCGGACGATCCAGCGTACTTCGGCGGCCACGTGACCGAGAACTTCATGGCCCTGCACCAGAGCCTGGGCATGACCGAAGCCCAGGCCCGGCGGCTGGCGCAGAACAGCCTCGACGCACGCCTGGCCAAGTGAAAGCTGCGCCGGGTCGTCAGCCGCGGCCCGGCTCAGCCCTTGAACGGCGCCTGCTCGAGCAACGCCTGACAGCGCTCGACCAGATGCTGGCGCAGTAGCCGCAGCGTTTCACCGAGCTGGGCACGGTGCGCGCACATCAGATTCAGCGGCGCCGTCTCGCCGGTGAGCCCCGGCAATAGCACCACCAGACGGCCCGCCTGCACATCCTGGGCAACGTCCAGCCAGGACTTGTACACCACGCCTCGCCCGGCCAGCGCCCAGCGTCGCACCACGTCGGCATCGTCGCTGACGCGATCGCCGCTGACCAGCTGCGCCAGTTCGCGGCGCCCCTCATGGAAGCACCAGCGCTCGTGCACCCGTCCGGCCAACATGAAGCGCAGGCAATTGTGCCCGGCGAGTTCGGTGAGGCTGCACGGCGCGCCGTGCGCAGCCAGATAGGCCGGCGATGCGCAGAGCACCCGTCGATTGCCCGGGGCCACCGGCAGCGCCACCAGGCTGGAATCCTCCGGTTGGCCGTAGCGCAAGGCGAAGTCCACCGGCTGCCGAAAGAGATCGGCATTGCGGTCGGCCAGCAGCAGCCGCAAGCTCAAGAGCGGATGCTGCAGCTGGAACTCGTCGAGCCAGGGCAGCAGCACGTTGCGACCGAAGTCCGATGGCGCGGACAGCTGGAGCGGGCCGCTGATGGCCGCCTTGCCACCGGCGAGCAGTTGCCGGCCGTCCAGCAGGCTTTGCAGGGCCGACCGCGCATGCGGCAGGTATTGCTCGCCCTCGCCCGTCAACCGCAGGCTACGCGTCGAACGCACCAACAGCCGACAGCCCAGGCCTGCCTCCAGCCGCTTGAGCGCAGCGCTGGCAACCGCGGGCGACAGCTCCAATTGCCGGGCCGCGGCGGACAGGCTGCCCAATTCGGCAGTCAGCACGAACACCTGCAGGTCATCGGTGCGCAGCATTTTCAAAAATCCGTTGAAAGAGCCTCTGCGCAATATGCGGTTTTTCTTCACGACCTGAAAGCCGAACATGGCTGCAACCCGCCCAATTCCCGAACGGAGAACCAGATGAAAGCCATCGGTTATCAGCAGTCCCTACCTATCGACGATCCACGCTCGCTGCTCGACATCGAACTCCCCGACCCTACCCCCGGCCCGCGCGACCTGCTGGTTGAGGTACGCGCCATCTCGGTCAACCCGGTCGACACCAAGATTCGCAGGCGTGTCCAGCCGGAGGCCGGCCAGCATCAGGTGCTCGGCTGGGACGTCGCCGGTGTGGTGCGCGCGGTGGGCAGCGAGGTCGCCCTGTTCCAGCCGGGCGATGAGGTGTTCTACGCCGGCGCGCTGGATCGCCCGGGCGCCAACAGCGAACTGCATCGGGTCGACGAGCGCATCGTCGGTCGTAAACCCGCCACCCTCGGCTTCGCCGACGCGGCAGCCTTGCCGCTGACCTCGATCACCGCCTGGGAATTGCTGTTCGAACGCCTGCAGATCAGCGAAGGCCAGGAAGACCGCGATCAGCGCCTGCTCATCGTCGGCGCAGCGGGTGGGGTCGGCTCGATCCTCACTCAGTTGGCGCGGCAACTGACCGGTCTCAAGGTCATCGGCAGCGCCTCGCGCAGCGACACCCAGGCCTGGGTGCGCGAGCTGGGCGCGCATGAGGTGATCGATCACAGCCAGCCGCTTCCCGAAGAACTGCAACGCGTGGGCATCGCCGAGGTTACCCACGTCGCCAGCCTGACCCACACCGACCGCCACCTGGAGCAGATCGTCGAGGCCTTGCGGCCCCAGGGCCGCCTGGCGCTGATCGACGACCCGGCGAGCCTCGACATCAGCCTGCTCAAGCGCAAGAGTCTGTCGCTGCACTGGGAGTTCATGTACACGCGCTCGCTGTACCAGACGCCGGACATGATCGAACAGCACCGACTGCTCAACCGGGTCGCCGAGCTGATCGACAGCGGCGTCCTAAAGACAACCCTTGGCGAGCACTACGGCACCATCAATGCCGAGAACCTGCGCCGCGCGCACGCCTTTATCGAAAGCGGCAAGGCCAAGGGCAAGATCGTCCTCGAAGGCTTCTGAGGCCGACCGCTCCGGCACGAGGCCGCCTAGGAGGCGGCGGCCTCTTCGCGGCGCTGGCTGAGTTCGATCTGTCCGGTGTACCAGGCCAGGCACGCAGCCAGGCAGGCGCACACCGTGATCACCAGCGCCATGGGGATCGCCGTGCCATTGTGCAACCAGCCCACCGACGCCGATGCCAGCGCGGCGACGCCGAACTGCAGGCTGCCCATCAACGCCGACGCCAGGCCGGCCTGGCGGCCCTGCTTGGCCATGGCGCAGGCGGTGGCGTTCGGCAGGATGCTCCCCAGGCTGGCCAGCCCGGCGAACAGCGGAATCAGCAACGGCCAGAGCGCCGCCGGCTTGCTCAGGGCCAGTAGCAGGAGCGTGACGGCGCAGGCGAAATAGAACCAGACGAAGCGCCGCAGCCAGAAGCCGGGGCCACGCAGGCGCAGCAGCCGGGCGTTGATCTGCGACACGATGATGAAACCCGCCGCGTTGCTGCCGAACAGCCAACCATATTGATCGGCAGGCACACCGTAAAGCTCGATGAAGACAAACGGCGAGCCGGCGATGTAGGCGAACATTCCGGAAATGGCCACGCCACCGGCCAGGGCGAAGGCGACAAACTCGGCATCGCGGAACAACGCGACGTAGCGGCTGAACGTGCCCCGCAGCGGCGCGCGCTGCGCATCGGCCGGCAGCGTTTCCGGCAGGCGCAGCGCCACCGCGATGCCGCAGGCCGCGCTGAAGGCAGTCAGCGAGACGAAGATCGCCTGCCAGCCGAAGCTGCCAAGCAGCCAGCCGCCGGCCAGCGGCGCGAGGATCGGCGCCACGCCCATCACCAGCATCAGTTGGGAAAACACCTTGGCGCCCTGCACCGGATCGCAGCGGTCGCGCACCACCGCCCGGGTCACGACCATGCCGGCGCAACCGCCGAGGGCCTGGACGAAGCGCGCCGCGATCAGCCAGTCCAGCGAGGGCGCGAAGGCACAGGCAAACGACGCCAGGGTGAACAGGGTGACGCCCACCAGCAGCGGTTTGCGCCGGCCATAGCGATCGGCCAGCGGGCCGTAGAGCAGCTGGCCGAGGGCCAGGCCGATGAAGTAGGCGGCCAGCGACAGCTGCACGTGCTCGGCGTCGGTCGCGAAGGCACGGGCCATGGCCGGAAAGGCCGGCAGGTAGAAGTCGATCGCCAGCGGGCCAAAGGCGCTGAGCGCGCCCAGGATCAACAGAATCGGAAGGGGCATGGACAGGACTCACGGAGCGCGGAAAAAGACGGAACGCCACCGGCTGGAGAGCGGCCGCGGCGATCGAGCGTTTACAGGGAAGCGCAGATGCTGTTACATACACATACGATTGTAAATACGCAAAGTTGCAGACGTTGAGGGAAGAACGCCGCGCTGTCCGCCCTTCAGGGCCTCTCTGACTCAGCTTCCAGCTGCCGTAGCCGACCATGCGAAGAACCAAAGAAGACGCCGAAAAGACCCGGATCGCCCTGCTCGCCTCTGCCGAGCGGCTGTTTCTCGACAAGGGCGTGGCGCACACCAGCCTCGACCAGATCGCCCGCGACGCCGGCGTGACGCGCGGCGCCGTGTACTGGCATTTCCAGAACAAGGCCCATCTGTTCCACGAGATGCTCAACCAGGTGCGCCTGCCGCCGGAGCAAATGGCCGAGCGGCTGTGCGCCTGCTCTCAGCAGCAACCGCTGCGCGCGCTGCGCGACCTCTGCATCGAAGGCATCGCCTCGCTGGCGCGAGACGAACAGAAGCGCCGGGTCATGACCATTCTGCTGCACCGCTGCGAGTTCACCGACGAGTTGCGCGAGGCCGAGGAGCGCCACCATGCCTTCATTGACCAGTTCATCGACCTCTGCGAAAAGCTGCTCGAATGCGCTGCCGGGACGCTGCGCCCGGGCGTGACCCCGCGCCTGGCTGCGCGCACGGTGCATGCGCTGATCCTCGGCTTGTTCAGTGACTGGACCCGGGACCCGAGCCTGTTCGATCCCGAAACCGATGCAGCGGCGCTCGTCGACCCCCTGTTTGGCGGCCTGGTCCGCGATTGGGACGCCCTGCAGCACGCCGGCGACGGGCACTGAACCCGGCGCCGACTGTCAAAGCCCGCGGGCTCACTGCACCTCATACCCCTCTTCGCGGATCGCCTCGCGAATCGCCTCGGCCTCCAGCGCAGCATCCACCTCGACCAGGCCCCGCGCGAGATCGACCCGGACCCGGGCATCCGCATCCAGCGCCCGGATCGCCTGGGTCACGGCGCGCTCGCAATGGGCGCAGGTCATCCCCTTTACCTGAAACGTCTGCATGCGATTTCTCCTCTATTGATGAACAGGATCGGTGATCAGACGCCATGCTCGAGCGTGCCACGGCGGAAGGTCAAGCTGCGGACTGCGGCAATCCGCGCCTGGACTTGACCTTGCCATAAGGTGAAGGTTGACCATGCTTGCCAAAGGCCGATCCGGAGATTCCGCATGTCCAATGCCACCTACACCCTGCCCATTACCGGGATGACCTGCGCCAGCTGTGCCGGGCGGGTTGAGCGCGCCCTGCTGAAGGTGCCGGGCGTCGACAGCGCCGCGGTAAACCTGGCCGCCGAGCAGGTGCGGGTCGAGGCCCACGGTGCCGAGTTGAGCGGGCTGGTGGCCGCTGTGGAGAAAGCCGGCTATGGCGTGCAGGTACAGAGCCTGGAGCTGGCCATCGACGGCATGACCTGCGCCAGCTGTGTCGGCCGAGTCGAGCGCGCTCTGCTCAAGGTGCCCGGCGTGCGCAGCGCCGCAGTGAACCTGGCCAACGAGCGCGCCCGGGTTGAGGTGCTCGGCGCGGTCGAGCCGGCGCTGCTGATCCAGGCGGTCGAGGCTGCCGGTTACCAGGCGCAGGCCCTCGACGACAGGCAGCCGAAAGAGGACGGCAGCGAACGCCGCCTGCACCGCGAACGCCTGGCGCTGATCGCCGCGCTGCTGCTGGCAGCGCCGCTGGTGATCCCGATGTTCGGCGACCTGCTGGGCCTGCACTGGATGCTGCCGCCCTGGGCGCAATTCCTGCTCGCCACGCCGGTGCAGTTCATTCTTGGCGCACGCTTCTACGTGGCCGGCTGGAAGGCCGTGCGCGCCGGCGCCGGCAACATGGACCTGCTGGTCGCGATCGGCACCAGCGCCGGTTACGGGCTGAGCCTCTACCAGTGGTGGGCCACGCCGGCCGGCGCCATGCCGCACCTGTACTTCGAGGCCTCCGCGGTGGTCATCGCGCTCGTCCTGCTCGGCAAATACCTGGAAAGCCGCGCCAAGCGCCAGACCAGCACGGCGATCCGCGCCCTTGAAGCGCTCCGGCCGGAACGCGCCGTACGCGTGGTCGATGGTCGTGAAGAGGACGTTGCCATCACCGCGCTGCGCCTGGGCGACCTGGTGCTGGTCAAGCCCGGTGAGCGTTTTCCGGTGGACGGCGAAGTGGTCGAAGGCGAAAGCCAGGCCGACGAAGCGCTGATCAGCGGCGAAAGCCTGCCGGTGGCCAAGGCACCCGGCGACCGCATCACCGGCGGAGCGATCAACGGCGAGGGGCGCCTGCTGGTGCGCACCACCGCGCTCGGCGGGGAAACCGTGCTGGCGCGCATCATCCGCCTGGTCGAAGACGCCCAGGCCGCCAAGGCGCCGATCCAGAAACTGGTGGACAAGGTCAGCCAGGTGTTCGTCCCGGCCGTGCTGGTGATCGCCGTGTTCACGCTGCTCGGCTGGCTGCTCAGTGGCGCGCCGGTGGAGGTCGCGCTGATCAACGCGGTGGCCGTGCTGGTCATCGCCTGCCCCTGCGCCCTGGGCCTGGCCACGCCGGCGGCGATCATGGCCGGCACCGGCGTCGCTGCGCGTCACGGCATCCTGATCAAGGACGCCGAGGCCCTGGAAGTCGCCCATGCGGTCACCGCGGTCGCCTTCGACAAGACCGGCACCCTGACCTCCGGGACGCCGCGCATCGTGCACCTGCAAGCGGTGGACGGCGACGACGCCGCGTTGCTGCGCGCGGCCGGCGCCCTGCAGCGCGGCAGCGAACACCCGCTGGCGCGGGCGGTGCTGGAACGCTGTACGGAACAGGGTCTGACGGTGCCCGACGTGGCGCGCAGCCAGTCGCTCACCGGCCGCGGCATTGCCGGCGACCTCGACGGCCGCTCGCTGGCCCTGGGCAATCGGCGACTGCTTGAGGAACAGGGCCTGGCAGCCGGCGACCTGGCCGATAAGGCGCATGCCTGGGAAGCCGAGGGGCGCACCCTGTCCTGGCTGATCGAAACCGCGCCGCAACCGCGCGTACTGGGCCTGTTCGCCTTTGGCGACAGCCTCAAGGACGGCGCCGCCGACGCCATCGCCGGCCTCAACGCCCGACAGATCCGCAGCCACCTGATTACCGGTGACAACCGCGGCAGCGCCCGGGTGGTCGCCGAGGCGCTGCAGATCGACAGCGTGCACGCCGAAGTGCTGCCGGCGGACAAGGCCGCGGTCGTCGCCGAGCTGAAAAAAGGCGGCGCCGTGGTCGCCATGGTCGGCGACGGCATCAACGACGCCCCGGCGCTGGCCGCAGCGGACGTCGGCATCGCCATGGGCGGCGGTACCGATGTGGCGATGCACGCGGCCGGCATCACCCTGATGCGCGGCGACCCGCGGCTGGTGCCCGCAGCGCTGGACATCAGCCGGCGCACCTACCGCAAGATCCAGCAGAACCTGTTCTGGGCTTTTGTCTACAACCTGGTGGGCATTCCGCTGGCCGCGCTGGGCTTTCTCAGCCCCGTGGTGGCTGGCGCCGCCATGGCCCTGTCGAGCGTCAGCGTGGTCAGCAACGCCCTGCTGCTCAAGCGCTGGAAACCGGAGGATCGCGCATGAACATCGGCCAGGCGGCAAAGAAATCCGGCCTTTCGGCCAAGATGATCCGCTACTACGAATCCATCGACCTGATCGCCCCCGCGGGGCGCAGCGCCAACGGTTACCGGCACTACGGCGAGGACGACCTGCACCGCCTGGCCTTTATCAAGCGCTCGCGGGACATGGGCTTTTCGTTGGAGGAAGTGAGTCGGCTGCTGACGCTCTGGCAGGACCGGCAGCGCGCCAGCGCCGACGTCAAGGCCCTGGCGGGCGCGCACATCGAGGCACTGGACCGCAAGATCGCCGAGCTGGTCGGCCTGCGCGACACCCTCAAGAGCCTGGTCGACAGTTGCCAGGGCGACGACCGTCCGGACTGCCCGATCCTCAAGGATCTCGAATCGGGAGGGTGTTGTTAACGTCGGGCTGGCGGTAAGGATCAAGGCTGGCGCCTCGCGCCTCGACCACCTCGCCTTCGCGTTAGGCTTCACGCCTTGAGCGGCTTTTACCCCGCTTGCGACTGCAGATAGTTCTGCAGGCCGATCCGGTCGATCAGCCCCAGCTGCTGCTCCAGCCAGTAGGCGTGGTCTTCCTCGGTGTCCATCAGCTGCAGTTCGAGTATTTCGCGCGTCTGGTAATCACCGTGCTGCTCGGCCAGGGCGATGCCCTTGGCCAGGGCTTCGCGCACCTTGTATTCGAGTGCCAGATCGGCGCGCAACATCTCGGGAACGGTCTGACCGGGGTGCATCGCCTCCGGCGTCATGTCCGGCGTGCCTTCGAGGAACAGGATGCGTTTGAGCAGCGCATCGGCGTGCTCGGTTTCTTCCTGCATCTCATGGTTGATCCGCTCGTAGAGCTTGGTGAACCCCCAGTCGGCGTACATCCGCGAGTGCAGGAAATACTGGTCGCGCGCCGCCAGCTCCCCGCGCAGCAGTTCCTTGAGGTATTCGATGACCTGTGGCTGACCTTGCATTGCGACTCTCTCCTGCAGTGACCTGTGAAACGCCGCGCCATGATACGCCCAATCGACGCCTGGCAGGCCGTTGCCGGGCGCCCTGCCCATCGGGCCGCGTGCACTGACCCGGCGGTCACCTGAGCATAGGCCGAACTCCCGGCGTAGAGCGGGGTTCTATTGAACTGGCGCCACCTGTCGGACCGGCGCCGTCAACCCTCGTTCGACCTTTGCCGGGAGTACGGATGCCGCTGCCCATCACCCGAGGCCTCGCCAAGCCTTGCCGCTTCTTTCTGCCGCTCTGCACCCTGTTCGCCTTGGCAGGTTGCGCCGACGATAAGGAGCCGGTCGAGGTCCCGCCGCGCGTGGCCTTTGTCGAGCCGGTGCAACGGATCGATTCCGGGCCGCAGGTGTTGCGCTATCCCGGCGTGGTGGACAGCGTCACCAGCACCCAGCTGGCTTTTCAGGTCGCGGGTCGCATCGAGCGCATCCTGGTCGACGAAGGCGAGCACGTCGAACGGGGCCAGCCGCTGGCCAGGATCGACGGCACCGACTACGCCCTGCAGCTGCGCGAGGCCGAGGCCCGGCTCAAGCAGCTCGAGGCAGACCTGGCGCGCAAGCGTGACCTGCTGGCCGCCGGCATTCTCGCGCCTGCGGCTGTCGAGCCCTTGCAGGCCAGCGTCGTGGCGGCACGGGTCGCCCGTGACAGCGCCCGGCGCGATCTCGACCACAGCAGCCTGGAAGCCCCCTTCGACGGCGTCGTTGCGCGGCGCCTGGCCGAGCCGGACATGGTGGTCGCGGTCGGGACGCCCGTGCTGGAGCTACAGAACAACCAGCACGTCGAGGTCAGCGTCGACCTGCCGGAGTCGGCGGCCCTGAGCCTGCCGCTGGACAGTTCGCTGCAGGCCGAAGGCCAGTTGGTGATTGCCGACCTGAGCCTGCCACTGACCTACAAGGAGCACAGCACGCAACCGCGCCAGGGCGCGCGTACCTACCGGCTCACGTTGCAGGGCGATCCGCCGGAGGACTACAACCTGCTGCCGGGGATGGCCATGCGGGTTCAGCTGCAGCGCCCACCGACGCCAAGCGAGGCGCCACCGCGCTTCCGCTTGCCGCTCAGCGCGGTGCAGACCGCGCCGGATGGCAGCCATTACCTGTGGCTGGCGGTCGATGGGCACGCCCGACGCCAGGCGGTCGACCTTGACGGCATCGAGCAGGACCACGCCGTGCTCGGCGGAGCCCTCGATGATGGCATGCTCGCCGTGGTAGCCGGCGGCAGCAAGCTGGCTGAGGACCAGCCGATCAATGCGAAACGGCGGGACTGAGCCGATGGATCTGGCCCGCTACGCGATCTGCAAATCGGTCAACATCTGGGTGCTGGTGCTGATCTGCCTGGTCGGCGGCGTGCTCGCGTTCTTCGAAATGGGGCGCCTGGAAGACCCGGAATTCACCATCAAGGAAGCCATCGTCACGGTGCAATACCCCGGCGCGACGGCGCTGGAGGTCGAGCAGGAAGTCACCGAGCCCCTGGAAAGCGCCATTCAGGAGCTGTCCGAGGTGAAGGAGATCCGCTCGCGCTCGATGATCGGCGCTGCGGAAATACGCGTCGAAATCCAGGACCGTTATTCCGGTGATCAGCTCGAGCAGATCTGGGACCAGCTGCGCAACAAGGTCGGGGATGCCCGGCAGAAATTGCCGCCCGGGCTGGACCCACCGCTGGTCAACGATGATTTCGGCGATGTCTACGGCATCTTCTTCGCGCTGACCGGCGAGGGGTTGACCCTGGAGGAACTGCACGAAGTCGCCAAGGACCTGCGCCGCGGGCTGATCACCGCCAAAGGTGTCGGCCAGGTCGAGATCGCCGGCGTGCGCGAAGAGCGCATCCTGGTGCAGGTCGACCAGGCGCGCCTGGCCGCTTTGCGTCTGTCGCCGCGCGAGCTGGTCGCCGCGCTGAGCGATGCCGACGCCGCCGTGGAAGCCGGCGGCCTGCGCGCCGGCGAATACTTCGTGCACATTCGCCCGAGCGGCGCCTTTGATTCCCTCGACGCGCTGCGCGCGCTGCCGGTGGGCCAGGGCGAACAGCGCGTCGACCTGGGCGCCATCGCCACGCTCACACGTGACTATGCCGAGCGGCCACGACAGATCATTCGACACAACGGTGAGCCGGCGCTGACGCTCGGCATCAGCGGCATTTCCGGCAGCAACATCGTCGAGGTGGGGCACGCGGTCGAGGCCAAACTCGACGCCATGCAACACCTGATGCCACTGGGCGCCGAGCTGCATCCGCTCTACCAGCAGCACCGCATCGTCGATGACTCGGTCAACAGCTTCGCGCTCAACGTGTTTCTCTCGGTGGCCATTGTGGTCGGCGTGCTGTGCCTGGCCATGGGCCTGCGCGCCGGGCTGATCATCGGCGCGGTGCTGTTTCTCACCGTGCTTGGCACGCTGCTGGTGATGTGGCTGGGCGGCGTCGAGCTCGAACGCATCTCCCTGGGTGCATTGATCATCGCCATGGGCATGCTGGTGGACAACGCGGTGGTCGTCTGCGACGGCATGCTGATCCAGCAACAGCGCGGCCTGAGCATCCTCGAGGCCTCACGCAAGACGCTGCAGCAGACGCAATGGTCGCTGCTTGGCGCGACGCTCATCGGCATCCTGGCCTTCGCCGGGATCGGCTTGTCGCAGGACACCACCGGCGAATTCCTCTTCTCGCTGTTCTACGTCATCGCCACCTCGCTGCTGCTGAGCTGGCTGCTGGCGCTGCTGGTCGTGCCACTTTTCGGCCACTACCTGCTCGAGCGCAAGGGCGACAAACAGGACGAGGGCGGCGATCCCGATGACGCCTACAGGGGGCCGATCTACGGGCGCTACCGACGCATTGCCGGCGCGGTGCTTGCCCGGCCCTGGCTGACCCTCGGCGTGCTGGTGGTGCTGACGGTTCTCAGCGTGCTGGGCTTCAGCCGCGTGCCGCAGAGCTTCTTCCCGCCGTCGAGCACACCGATCTTCTACCTCAACCTGTTCCTACCGCAGGGCACGCACATTCACGAAACCAGCCGCACCGCCGAGGACGTCGAGGGCTACCTGAAGCAGCTCGACGGCGTCACCGACGTGTCGACCTTCGTCGGTGCCGGCGCCTCGCGTTTCATGCTCACCTATGCGCCGGAACAGCCGAATCCGGCCCTGATGCATTTCCTCGTGCGGACAAAGAATGCAGAGGTGATCGCCGGCCTGGTTCGGGAGATCAACCAGACGCTGCCGGGCCGCTACCCCTCGGCCGATGTCGCGGCCGCGCAGTTCATGTTCGGCCCCAACGCCGAGGCCAAGCTGGAAGCCCGTATCAGCGGCCCCGACCTGGACGAACTGCGCCGGCTGTCGGCCGAGGGCCAGCGCCTCCTGCAAGAGAAAGGGCAGGTCTTCGACATTCGCGACGATTGGCGCCAAACGGTCCCGGTGCTGCGCCCGCGGTTGGCGCTCGATCGCCTGGCCAACGCCGGGCTGACCCGCCAGCAGGTGGCGCAGGCGCTGTCGGTCGCCAGCGAAGGGCAGCAGGTCAGCGTGTTCCGCGACCAGGACGAGCTGATCCCGATCCTTCTGCGCGCGACGCCAGAGGATCGGGTCGAGCCCGGCGACCTGTTGCAGCGTCTGGTCTGGAGCCCGGCCACCGGGCGTTATGTGCCGCTGTCCCAGGTGGCCGACGGCGTGGAAGCGACCACCGAGGAGTCGATGATCCGCCGCTATGGCCGCGAGCGGACCATCGCCGTGCGGGCCGAACCGCGCGATGGGGAAAACACCAACGTCGCCTTCGAACGGATTCGCCCGCTGATCGAAGGCATCGAGCTGCCGACCGGCTATTCACTGGAGTGGGGCGGCGACCATGAGCAGTCCTCCGACGCGCAGCAGGCGCTGGCCAGCACCCTTGCCGTGCCCTACCTGGCGATGGTGCTGGTCACCGTGCTGTTGTTCGCCAAGGTGCGCCAGCCGCTGATGATCTGGCTGGTGGTACCGATGGCGCTGTGCGGCGTCACGCTCGGCTTGCTGGTCACCGGCCAACCGTTCGGCTTCATGGCCCTGCTCGGGTTGCTGAGCCTGACCGGCATGCTGATCAAGAACGCCGTGGTGCTGGTGGATGAAATCGACCGCCAGATCGACGACGGCGTGCCGCGCCTGACCGCCATTGTCGAGGCGTCGGCCTCGCGCCTGCGCCCGGTGATGATGGCCGCCGGCACCACGGTGCTGGGCATGGTGCCGCTGCTGTTCGACCCATTCTTCGCCAACATGGCCGTGACCATCATGGGTGGGCTGGGCTTCGCCACCCTGCTCACCCTGCTGGCGGTGCCCTGCCTGTACCGGCTGTTCATGCGCGTCAAACCGGAGGAAACCTGATGCCCGGCCGCCTGCCTCGATCGCGCCTCGCCTGGGCCGTGGCGCTGGCATTCGCCCTCGGCGCCTGCTCGAGCGTCCCGGATCGCCCCGCACCGGATGTACCGGACGCCTGGTTTCACGCCGTACGCCAGCAGCTAGCCGACGCCCAGGCCCTGGGTGACTGGTGGCGCCAGTTCGATGACCCGACGCTGACCCACCTGGTACAGCGGGCGTTGGCGCATAACCGCGACATCCGCCAGGCCATGCTGCGGGTCGACACCGCGCGCGCACAGTTACGCCAGGCGCGAGCCGGGCTGTTCCCGACCCTCGACCTGCCGGGTTCGGCCAGACGCCAGTGGATCGAGAACGACCGTGAACCGGACCCGAACAGCCCCATCGGCCAATTCGTTCCGGACGACGACATCATCACCTTCGACAACTGGGAGTTGGCGCTGCAGGCCAGCTGGGAACTGGACATCTTCGGCGCCACCCGCGCCCGTAC
This sequence comes from Stutzerimonas stutzeri, assembly GCA_002339675.1. Taxonomy (GTDB): domain Bacteria; phylum Pseudomonadota; class Gammaproteobacteria; order Pseudomonadales; family Pseudomonadaceae; genus Stutzerimonas; species Stutzerimonas stutzeri_O. Next base: position 907,263 of record DDKB01000017.1, on the reverse strand, counting down.
CGACAGCGCACGCCAGCAGATTCGCTCTGCCCGGGCGCAGGCCATCGCGGCGCGGCTCGCCGTGGCCTCGAACACGGCGCAGGGCTATCTGCAACTACGGGCGCTGGAGGGCCAGCACCAGCTGTTGGTGGAGGGTATCGGGCTGGCCGCCGAGCTGGAGCGCATCGCCGGCAAGCTGTTCGAGGCGGGCGAAGTCACCCGGCTCGACGTCGAGGCCAGCGCCGCCGAGCGCGCCTCGCTGCAAGCCCAGCGCGACGAACTGGAGATCAACCTGGCCGAAGCCCGCCTGGCCCTGGATACGCTGCTGGCGCAGCCGCCGGGCACCGTCGAACGGCAGCTCAAGGCTTCGGTCCGGGTACCGCTGGCCGAACGTCCGATCCCACCCGGCCAGCCGCTGGACCTGCTGCGGCGGCGCCCGGACCTGATCGCCGCCGCGGCGCAACTGCAGGCCGCCCAGCTGCAATCACTGGCGGCCCGCCGCGACCTGTTCCCGACACTGGCGCTGCAGGCGGCGGTCGGCCGCTCCGGGCTGGCGCTGGGCGACGCCTTTTCCAGCGCCTCGAACTTCGCCCGGCTTGGCGCGACCTTCGGCCTGCCCTTTCTCGATTATCGGCGCCGCGGAGCAGCCATCGACCTGGCCGACGTGCAGGGCGACAGCGCCTATCTCGGATTCGAGCAGTCGCTGGCCGAAGCCCTGGAAGAAGTCGAGCGTTCACTGGTGCGAATCGAGGGCCAGCAGCGGCGCCTGAATGCCCTGCGCGACACCCTGGCCCACCGTGAGCGCGCCTATGCCTTGGCGCAGACCAGCTACCGACTGGGCGAGGCCAACCTCAACGAGGTCCTCGACGCCCAGCGCGGCTCGCTACAAGCGCGGCAGCAGGCCCTGCAGGGCCGCACCGCCCTGGCGACGGCACAGGTCGCGCTGTTCGTCGCACTCGGCGGCGGCTGGGAAATGGAACCGCAGGCGGTCGGGGATGCAGAGTCGGATACCGACACGGCGACGAGATAAGCCACGCAATGCGAGCTGAGCGTTATACCGAGGCACTGTGAGCGGCGGTCGCGTCGGGGAAGGAAAAGACCTGGGTCGCCCCTTGCCGCTGGGTCAGCACCGGCGTGGTGAAAACCCAGCGGGCGAGTCGTCAGGGTGCGTGAGCAAGCGCTCGTTCATCGCAGCGTATGACCGAGCGCTGCGCCCAGCGTCAAGCCAGTCTCAGTGACGCATCCACGGTGGCGTGGGCGGCTCGTCGCTCGGTTCGTCGGTGGCGTTGCGCAGCGCTTCCTTGCGCGCCTGCTCGGCCAGGGTCGCGCGGATTTCGCGCATGACCGCGTCGAGGTCAGCGGCATCCTCCGGCTCGGCGAATTCGCCGGTCAGCTCGGTTTCCGGCGTCAGCTTGCCCTCCTCGTACAGCGCCCACATCTCCTTGGCATAGCGGGTGTATCTAAGCTCCGGCGCAAATTGGCCAAAATAGGCCGACATGTTGCCGACATCGCGCTCGAGCATTTCGAACGCGTGGTTATTGCCCGCGGCGTCCACCGCCTGCGGCAGATCGATGATCACCGGTCCGTGCTCATCGAGCAGCACGTTGAATTCGGACAGGTCGCCATGCACCAGTCCGGCGCAGAGCATCTTGGCTACTTCGCCGATCATGAAGGCGTGGAACTCGCGCGCGTCGTCGGGGTGCAGGTCCACATCGTTGAGCCGCGGCGCGGCGTCACCGTCCTCGCCGCTGATCATTTCCATCAGCAGCACGCCATCAAGAAAATCGTACGGCTTGGGCACCCGCACGCCGGCCTCGGCCAGGCGGAACAGCGCTGCCACCTCAGCGTTCTGCCAGTTCTCTTCCTTCTCCTTGCGCCCGTGCTTTGAGCCCTTGGCCATGGCGCGGGCGTCACGGCTGCTGCGCACCTTGCGCCCCTCCTGGTATTTCACCGCCTGGCGAAAACTGCGGTTGTTGGCCTCCTTGTACACCTTCGCGCAGCGCAGCTCGTCGCCGCAGCGCACCACATAGACCGCTGCTTCCTTGCCACTCATCAGCGGGCGCAGCACTTCGTCGATCAGGCCATCCTCGACCAACGGCTCGAGTCGTTTTGGCGTTTTCATCAGCGGCTTACAGACCCTTCATGGCTAGGCAGACCTGCAGGTTACGGCAATCGCTAGCGCCCTTCCATGCTCGCTCGCAAGTTTGAAAGCGCACTGTGCATTGGCGTGAGCGCGCACAGCGCGGACAATCGGACCCTCCCACTTTGGAGCACCGCGATGTTGGACCTTGATCGCTGCTGGCAGGCGCTGTGTGACCGCGACGCCGGTTACGACGAGCGCTTCGTGTTTGCCGTGCAATCGACCGGTATCTACTGCCGTCCCAGTTGCCCGGCCAGGCGCCCGCGCCGCGACGGTGTGCGCTTCTTCGCCACGCCGATCGATGCCGAAGCGGCCGGCTTTCGCCCATGCAAACGCTGCTCGCCCCGCGGCCTGAGCCCTGCGCAACAGATGGACGAACTGGTCGTCGCAAGTTGCAGGATCCTGAACGCCAGCAACGAGCCGGTGACCCTGACGCAGCTGGCGGCCCGCATCGGTCTTTCACCTTCGCATCTGGCCCGCGCCTTCAAAGCGCGCACCGGGGTGACGCCGCGCGCCTGGGCGACGGCACGGCGGCGGGAGCGCCTCGAAGCCCAGCTGCCGGGCGCCGACTCGGTCCTCGACGCGGCGCTCGAGGCCGGCTTTGGCAGCAACCGCGGCGCCTACCAGCACGCCGCAGCCTTGAGCCCTGCCCAGCGACGACAACGCGCCGCCGGCGAATCGCTTCGCTATGCCATCGGTTCTTGTCCGTTGGGCCGGCTGGCGATTGCCGCCAGTGAACGCGGCATCTGCGCCCTGCTGTTCGGGGATGACGAGAGCGGCTTGCTGGACGAGCTGCAGGCGCGCTTCGCCGCCGCCCATCTGGTGCGCGACGATGCTGGTCTGGGCGCCTGGCTTCAGGCAGTGGTAAGCCAGTTGGAAGAGCCGGCCCGCGCCGCGCAGCTGCCGCTGGACCTGCGCGGCAGCGCCTTCCAGCAGCGCGTGTGGGCGGCGCTGCAGGCAATCCCCGCGGGCGAAACCCGGCGCTACGGCGAACTGGCCGCCAGCCTCGGCAGCCATGCCCGCGCGGTGGCGCGTGCCTGTGCCAGCAACCCCGTCGCACTGCTGGTCCCCTGCCACCGCGTGGTGGGCGCCAACCAGGCGCTGACCGGCTACCGCTGGGGACTCGAGCGCAAGGCGGCTCTGCTGGAGGCTGAAGGCGGATCCTCGGGAGCCTGACGCCGAATCGGCGGTCCGATGCTGTACAGCCCCTCATCCAGCCCGAGCCTGCCATGACCGACCTGAAACGCTATCGCATCCACTACCTGATCAACGGCAACCCCGCCTCGCTGACGCTCAGCTCGTTCGAAACGCCGGACATCGCACAGGCGGAACTGGAAATCCTCCTGCATCATGTCCGCGAACCACGCGCGGCAGTCGACGCACCCTGGGAGCATCCCGAGCACAAAAGCGAGCACAGCCGCATGGCGGAGCTGGGCGTCAGCGATATCCAGATCGAAGAAGAACCTGACCACTGACCCTTCAACCCGCCGGACGGAGCCCAGCTGTGCGCCTGATCGACACCCACACACACCTTGATTTCGATCCCTTCGAGCATGACCGCGCAGCCGTGCTAGAGCGCAGTTGCGCCGCTGGGGTGGAACGCATCCTGGTGCTCGGCGTGCACGCGGCGAACCTCGAGCGCGTCTGGCAGATGGCTTGTGCGGAACCGGCCGTCTATGCCGCGCTCGGCCTGCACCCTGTGTTCCTGCGGGATCACCGCGCAGACGATCTCGACAGCCTGCGCGGCTGGCTGCAGCGCCTGCGCGGCGAGGCCAAACTGTGCGCCATCGGCGAGATCGGTCTGGACTTCTATATCGAGGAGCCAGACAAGGCGCGCCAGCAGGCCTTGCTCGAGGCGCAGCTGGAGCTGGCCAACGAATTCGAGCTGCCGGTGCTCCTGCATGTGCGCCGTGCCCATGCCCAGATGATCGCCACGCTCAAGCGGCACAGGCTCAAGCGCGCCGGCATTGCCCATGCATTCAGCGGTAGCTGGGAAGAAGCCCGCGAATATATCAGGCTCGGCTACAAGCTCGGCCTCGGCGGCGCCGGCACCTGGCCGCAGGCGCACCGCATGCACCGGGTGCTGCGGCAATTGCCGCTCGACAGCATCGTGCTGGAAACCGACGCCCCGGACATCACCCCGCACAGCCATGCCGGCCAACGCAACAGCCCGGAATTCCTGCCCGATATCTGCCGCGAGCTGGCCGAACTGCGCGGCATCGCACCGGAGGAGCTGGCCGAGGCGAGCTACCGCAACAGCTGCGAACTGTTCGGTTGGGCGCACGGCTGACTCTCGCTTACGTCCGGCTCGAGCGGCTCGGCCTGCAAGGCACCGTTCACCGCTGCAATCCGCCAGGCGCCGACCTGCGGCGCGTGCAGCAACGCCTTGGCGAGCACCGGCTGCAGGCGCGTGCGCAGCCGCCGGGCGATCTCCCGCGCACCGTAGCGCGGGTCGGGCTTGGCACACAGCAGCCGGCGCGCCTCGGCGGCCAATTCGACCCGCACGCCCCTGCGCGCCAGCCGCTCGTTTAGGCGAGCCAGTTCGATACTCAGCACGGCGTCGTACCAGTCGCGATCCAAACGCCGGAACAGCAGTACGCGGTCGAGCCGGTTGAGAAACTCCGGATCGAACCGCTGCGCCAGCGCCGTCTCGACCGTTCGCTGCTCCGCGGGGGCCGAACGCCGCAACCAGCGGCGCCAGCCATGGGCATGGCGATGGAAGGCGGCCCAGGCCTCGCGGGCTCCGGCATTGCTGGTAAAGAACACCAGCGCGTTGCGAAAATCCAGCGTGCGGCTGCCAGCGGTCAGGCGCAGCTGGCCGCTGTCGAGCACGCCGAGCAGGCTGCGAATCACCTCAGGGCCGGCTTTTTCCAGTTCGTCGAACAGCACGATGCCGGGCCGGCTGAAACTGCCGGCGATGGCCTCGGCATCCAGCAGCGTGGCGCCCTCTTTGCTACCCACATAGCCGGGCGGCGCGCCAGTGAGCGCGGAGGCGTAGTGATCCTGAGCCAGCGTGCCCATGTCGATGCGGCAGAAGGCGTCGGCCCGGCCGTGGATCGCCAGCGCCAGCAGGCGAACGATTTCCGTCTTGCCGACACCGGTGGGGCCGACGAACAGGTTCACCGCCAGCGGCCGCTCGGGGTCCCCGAGGTCGGCTTTCACCACCTGCAGCATGGCCTCGACCGCGTCGAGCACCGCGGGCTGGCCAACGATGCGCTCGCGCAGCAGGGCCATGACCGCTTCGACCTCGAAGAGAAAGCGCGAGGCCTTCGCCGCCGCGGTGCGTGCAGGCTGCCCGGCCTGGGCGCGGTTGTGTTCGATCAGGTCGTTGACGAAGGGCATGTGGCGGCCTGTCTGGAGGGGTTGAAGTTCCGATGGGTGAAGGACGCTCTTTTCCATCCACCGGTGCACCGCCCGGTGGCTCGACCAAGCGCGATCCACCCTACGCCTGAAGGGGCGCCCGATGGATCGGTGTGCGCCGAAGCTGCGGCGTCAGCCTGCGGTCTTTTCCTTGCCACCATGGGGCAGTTCGTACACCGGGCAATCGGCCACGCCGACCGTGCTGCGGGTCATGGCCTCGACGTTTTCCTGCGCCTTTTGTGCGTCCAGCACCCAGGTGCGGTAGAACTCGAACGGGCAGTCGGCCACCCCCTTGTCACCGTCACCGGAGTTGTAGACGCCGGTGTAACCGCGATGCAGCAGCTTGAACAGGTGGTTCTGCGATTGGTCGTTGACACGCGCATCACGGATCTGCGAGACCGACAGCTGCGCGTACTGGATACCCATTTCCTCCTCGCCGCACTCGCCCAGGGTGCGGCCGTCGAAGCCGATGATCGCCGAGTGGCCGAAGTAGCTGTAGACGCCATCGAAGCCGGCGGCGTTGGCCACCGCCACGTAGCAGTTGTTGGCCCAGGCCATGGTCTTGGCCATCAGCACCTGCTGCTCCTTGGCCGGGTACATGTAGCCCTGGCAGCGCACGATGAGCTCGGCGCCCTTCATCGCGCAGTCGCGCCAGATCTCGGGATAGTTGCCGTCGTCGCAGATGATCAGGCTGACCTTCATGCCCTTGGGGCCTTCGGTGACGTAGGTGCGGTCACCGGGGTACCAGCCTTCGATCGGGCACCAGGGGATGCACTTGCGGTACTTCTGGCGAATCTCGCCCTGGTCGTCGATCAACACCAGGGTGTTGTAGGGCGCCTTGGCCGGGTCCTCGTTGCGCTCGCCGGTGAGCGAAAAGATGCCCCAGGTCTTCGCCTCGCGGCAGGCGGCGGAGAAGATCGCGGTCTCCTCACCGGGAATGCTGGCGGCGGTGTCCATCATCTCGCCGGGGTCGTACATGATGCCCATGGTGCTGTACTCGGGAAACACCACCAGGTCCATGCCCGGCAGGCCGAGCTTCATACCTTTGATCATTTCGGCGATCTGGCGGGCATTGGCGAGCACTTCGGCCTTGGTGTGCAGGCGCGGCATCTTGTAGTTCACGACGGCGACGCCGACGGTATCGGGGCTGCTGGAAATATCGCCGTGGCGCATGGGGGATCTCCATTCATGAGTTCGCCTCGCGGGACGCTCGGTGGAAAAGGCTTCGCCGTTTTCCACCCTAGGGTGCGAAGGTCGGGGTTGGACGCTAGGAGGGAAATCCGCGCAGCGGTTTCCACGCGTCTGGAAACAATGGCTAGTGACTGATCATCCACGGCCGTGCCGAAGGGCTGGCCTTGAGCCCATGCGGATTGGCCTTGGTGCGCTCGACCGGCCTGCTCGGCGCGCAACAGCTGCAGCCGGCGCCGTGCTGGCGGCTTTCCTTGTATTCGGCCAGCGACTTGGGTGCATCGGCGCTGCGCTCGTTGGTCTCGTGGGCCCGGCGCTGGCTGCCGGCGAGGGTCGCCAGCCCGGGCGCGCTGAGAACCACCCGCATGGCCAACTCACCGCAGGCCGGGCATTGGCATGGCTGATCACGCTCGGCCATGGGCTTGAGCTGGGTGAAATCGCCGCAACCGGCACAGTCGTATTCGTAGATAGGCATACCGCGTTCCTCCGTGTTCTCCATCCGGGCGGGCCAGGCCGCCGTCCAGAGCACCTGCCCCGCCCGGATAGACGAACTCACTTGTCGTAGGCGATCGGCATGTTGATCGAGCCGTCTAGGAAACGGGTCGGGCCGGCGGCGCTGGGGTTGATGTCGAACTCGAAGATGTCGGTCGGCAACCACAGCGTCGCGCAGGCGTTGGGAATGTCGACCACCCCGCTGATGTGACCCTGCACCGGCGCCGAGCCGAGCAGCGAGTAGCCCTGGGCACCGGAATAGCCGAACTTCTTCAGGTATTCGATGGCGTTGAGGCAGGCCTGCTGGTAGGCCAGGTTCACGTCCAGGTAGGCCTGCTTGCCGCTGTCGTCCACCGAGATGCCTTCGAAGATCAGGTAGTTGTTGTAGGTGGGCACGATCGGGCTGGGCTTGAAGATCGGGTTCTTGATGCCGTACTTGGCCATGCCGCCCTTGATCAGCTCGACCTTCATGTGCACCCAGCCGGCCATCTCGATGGCGCCGCAGAAGGTGATCTCGCCGTCGCCCTGGCTGAAGTGCAGGTCGCCCACCGAGAGCCCGGCACCGTCGACATAGACCGGGAAGAAGATCTTCGAGCCGCGCGACAGATCCTTGATGTCGCAGTTACCGCCGTGCTCGCGTGGCGGTACGGTGCGTGCGCCCTCGGCGGCGATCTTGTCACGCAACGCGCCGGAGGCCTTGCCGGCGTGGGCAGTGGCGGCGAACGGCGGATTGGCCAGCGGCGGCACACGGGTCGGGTTGGTGTCGATCAGCGCCTGCTCGCGCTCGTTCCAGGCCGAGAGCAGCTTTGGATCCGGTAGGCAGCCGATCAGCCCGGGGTGGATCAGGCCGGCGAAGCGCACGCCGGGAATGTGCCGACTCTTGGTGAACATGCCCTCGAAGTCCCAGATGGATTTCTGCGCGTCGGGGAAGTAGTCGGTGAGAAAGCCGCCGCCGTTGTTCTTCGAGAAGAAGCCGTTGAAGCCCCACAGCGAATCCTGCTTGGCGCCGATGTCCAGCAGCTCGACCACCAGCAGGTCGCCCGGCTCTGCGCCCTGTACACCCACTGGGCCGGAGAGGTAGTGCACGGTGGAAAGGTCGACATCGCGCACATCGCTGGCGTCGTCATCGTTCTTGATCGCCCCGCCCGTCCAGTCGTAGGTCTCGAGGATGAAATCATCGCCTGGCTTGACCCAGCAGGCCATGGGGATGTCCGGGTGCCAGCGGTTGTGGATCTGTTCATTTTCGGGGGCGGGCTGGTTCAAATCGACCTTGATCAGGGTGTCGGTCATGACGAAGCTCCTGGGACCGTTGAAGGGTCAGCGTTGCGCTGAGTACGGGCCTAGTCTTCGCCGCATCGGTCGATCGGCAAATACGTTGGATGACGTAGGTGACGCTAATCCTCGAGCGGGTCATGCCCCCAGTTCATCAGCGAATAGCGCCAGCGGCTATCGGTGACGTCACCCTTCGGGCGCTGCGCCAGATGGCGATGCACGTAGCCGATGACCTTGCGCATGGCCTCGTAATCGTCGTCGCCGAGATCGGCCTGGCGGGTGCCCTTGAGCTGGAGGATGCGCTCGCCCATGTGGTGGCCGACTGCCTCGCCATTCCCTGGCGCGGTGACCTTTTCACCTTCGACGGTCATGCCAACGCTGCGGCTCTGCTCGCTGCCGAGCCAACGCCGCAACGCTGAAGGCGTCATGTTCACCACGCTGTGGAATTCGTCGCGCGTGTCGCGCCGCTCGTGTTCACTGAAATCGCTCATCGTTCACCCGCTTGTTCGAGCGCCGCGACCAGCTCGGCCTTTCTCATCGAGGACCGACCGCGAATATTGCGCTGGGCTGCACGCCGCATGAGTTCGGATTTGTTCAGCCCGCTGAGCGCCGGCTCGCGCTCACGGCTGGCCTTGCGCGCGACGTCGACAGGCTGTTTGGAGTGTTGCTGGCCACGCCGGGAATCCGCGCGCTTCTTGCGCGTGGTGCGGGCGTATTCCTCGTCGCTGAGCGCTTCGCGGGCGTGTTTGGGCAGGTAGCGCTCGCCGGTCTCGCCCGACGGCTTGCCAGACTGCGTGCCCCAGTCCTCGCGGGTCCACTCGCGCAGGTGATTGTCGGTGGCCTTGCCGCCCGCGTAACCGCCGCCGCGCTTCTTGTACTCCTGCACGGCGTACTGCGCCTTGCGCGCCGACCACTGGCCGGGCGCACCGCCCTTGTCGCCGTCAGTGACGGCTTGCTTGACCCGCTCCCACAGCTGCGGATCGGTCTTTTTCGCGGTGGCGGTCACGGAGGCGCCCTCTCGAAGCCGGTGTTGCTATAGCCGACTCGACAGGCGCCAGCGAGTTCGCCGGGCGCGACGACCGGCCCGGCGCCGCCAGTGATTGCTTCAGACGGACAGGTAGCGGCTGATGGTCGCCTCGTCGGCGTTGGCAGCACGCTCCTCGAGCACGAAGCGGCCTTTCTCGATCACCAGAAAGCGGTCGGCGATCTCCATGGTGAACGAGAGCACCTGCTCGGAAACGATGATGGTCAGGTCGCGCAGCGAGCGGATCTCCTTCAGGGTGCGGGCGATGTCCTTGATGATCGACGGCTGGATGCCTTCGGTGGGCTCGTCGAGCAACAGCACCCGGGGATTGGTCGCCAGGGCGCGGGCGATCGCCAGTTGCTGCTGCTGGCCGCCGGAGAGGTTGCCGCCCTTGCGCTTGCGCATCTCGTGCAGCACCGGAAACAGGGCGTAGAGGTCCTCCGGCACCTGGCCACCGGCCGAAGCTGGCAGGCCGGTCTGGATGTTCTCCAGCACCGTCATGCTGGGGAAGATCATCCGCCCCTGTGGCACGTAGGCCACGCCCCGCTCGACGCGCTGATGGGTCTCGAGGCCAGCAAGCTCCTGGCCGGCGACCTTCACGCTGCCGGCGGTCTGCCCGACGATGCCCATCAGCGTCTTGAACAGGGTCGTTTTACCCATGCCGTTGCGGCCCATGACCGCGACGATCTCCTGCTTTTCGACCTTGAGATTGAGATCATGAAGGATCTGGCTCTGGCCGTAGCCGGCGGCGAGGTTGCTGATCTGGAACATAGTTAACTCCTAGGTGCCCGCTGGGCGTACGTCCAATCCGATATTGGCGGCGACACGCGTGGACATGCCTGCGGCGATGTCCACCCTACGGCCAGCTTGGCGTGGGTGGATTAACCGCGCAGCGTCATCCAAGCGCTCCAAACGCCGTAGCGCTCAGTGCCCGAGGTACACCTCGACCACCTTGGGGTTGTTCTGCACGGCGTCCATGCTGCCCTCGGCGAGCAGCTTGCCCTGGTGCAGCACCGTAACCTTGTGGGCGATGCTCTTGACGAACTCCATGTCGTGCTCGATGACCAGTACCGAGCGCCCCCGGCTGATGCGCTTGAGCAACTCGGCGGTCTGCAGCCGCTCGGAGACGCTCATGCCGGCGACCGGCTCGTCGAGCATCAGCAACTCGGGGTCCTGCATCAGCAGCATGCCGATCTCCAGCCACTGCTTCTGCCCGTGCGAAAGCAGCCCGGCCTCCTCGTGCAGCTGCTCGGCCAGGCCGATGTCGGCGGCGACCTCCTCGACCCGTGCAACCACCTCGGGCGAGCGTTTGAAGAACAACGCACTGAACACCTTGCGCCCGGCCGGGTAGGACATCTCCAGGTTCTCGAACACGCTGAGGTTTTCGTAGATCGAGGGGTTCTGGAACTTGCGTCCAACGCCGGCACGGACGATGTCGAACTCCTTCATCTTCGTCAGCTCGCGACCGTCGAACTGGATCGAGCCAGCGGTGGCCTTGGTCTTGCCGCAGATCAGGTCGAGCACCGTGGTCTTGCCGGCGCCGTTGGGGCCGATCACCACGCGAACCTCGTTGCGGTCCAGGTAGAGGTTGAGCCCGTCGACGGCCTTGAAACCGTCGAAGGACACGGTCAGGCCCTCGATGGCCAGCACCGGTTTGGGCGATACGAAGCCGGTCGCACTCATGGCGTGGTCTCCAGGGCAGTGGTAGCGGTTTTCGTTTCCGGCTTGGCGGCGGGCGTCGCTGTGATCGGCGCCGTCTCGACCTGCGCCTGGCGACGCTGGCCGATGCGGGCCAGCCAGGGACGGCCATGGCTCTGCCAGAGGCCGGCCAGGCCGTTGGGGAAGTAGATGACCACGGCGATGAACAACCCACCCATGAAATACAGCCACAGCTCGGGGAAGCTCTCGGAGAACACCGTCTTGCCGTAGTTCACCAGCAGCGCGCCATACACCGCGCCGAGCAGAGACATACGCCCGCCGACGGCGGCAAAGATGACCATCTCGATCGACGGCACGATGCCGACAAAGCTCGGCGACATGAAGCCGACCTGCAGCGTGAAGAGCGCGCCGCCGATGCCGGCGAAAGCCGCCGCCACGCAAAACACGAAGACCTTGAAGCTGGCCACGTCATAGCCGGAGAAGCGCACCCGCTCCTCCTTGTCGCGCATGGCCATCAGCAGGCGGCCCAGCTTGGACGAGAGGATGAAACGCCCGAGCAGGATGCAGCCCAGCAGCAGGAGCGCGCAGACGAAATACAGCACGGTCTTCGCCTCGTTGCTCTGGATGTCCCAGCCCATCAGCGTGCGCAGATCGGTGATGCCGTTGACCCCGCCGGTCAGCCCCTGCTGACCGATGATGAGGATCGTCAGGATCGCGGCGATCGCCTGGGTGACGATCGAGAAATACACGTCACCGACGCGCCGCTTGAACATCGCCAGGCCGACGATCAGTGCCAGCAGCACCGGCACGGCGATCACCGCCACGAGGGTAAAGCCGAAGCTGTGGAAGGGTTGCCAGAACAACGGCAATTCGGTGATCTGGTTCCAGTCCATGAAATCCGGAATGCCGGGCGTGGACTGGATCTTGGTGCTTTCCGGGTCGGAGGCTTCCAGCTTGAGGAACATCGCCATGCAGTAGCCCCCGAGGCCAAAGAAGATGCCTTGCCCCAGGCTCAGGATGCCGCCATAGCCCCAGCAGAGCACCAGGCCGACCGCGACGAAGGCGTAGGTCAGGTACTTGCCGACCATGTTCAGGCGGAAGGCATCCAGCGCCAGCGGGAACACCACCAGCAGCAATACGGCGAGGATCAGCAGGCCGGCGGCGCCCTGCTTGCCGCCGACCAGGTTGTCGAGAAATGGCTTCATCGGGCGGCTCCTATTTGCGGACCTTGAGAGAGAACAGCCCCTGCGGGCGTAGCATCAGGATCAGGATCACTGCCGAGAGCGTCAGCACCTTGGCCATCGAACCGCTGATAAAGAATTCGGCCATCGACTGGGTCTGGGCGATGGCGAACGCCGAGGCAATGGTGCCGAAGAGGCTGGCCGCGCCGCCGAAGACCACCACCAAAAAGGTGTCGACGATGTACAGCGAGCCGGAGGTCGGGCCCGTCGAGCCAATGGTGGTGAAGGCCGCACCGGCGACACCGGCCACCCCGCAGCCGAGGGCGAAGGTCATGCGGTCGACCTTTTTGGTGTTGATCCCGACTGAACGCGCCATGACCCGGTTCTGCACCGTAGCGCGTACCTGCAGTCCCCAGCGCGAGCGATACATCAGCACGAAGATGGTGCAGGTAAGCAGCAGCGTCAGGCCCATCACGAACAAGCCATTGAGCGGGATGTCGATGCTCTCGGTAGGCATCCACGAGCCCATCAGCCAGTCCGGCAAGGTGGCGCTGACTTCGCGGGCGCCGAAGATCGAGCGGAACGCCTGCTGCATCACCAGCGACAACCCCCAGGTGGCCAGCAGCGTATCCAGTGGGCGATGGTAGAGCCGGCTGATGAAGGCCCATTCGGCGAGCCAGCCGAGCGCGCCGGCGATGACGAACGACAGCACGATGGCGAAGAAGAAGTAGTACGGCTGCAGCGCAGGCACGTATTTGAGCGTCAGCGTCGACACCAGAAACGTGGTGTAGGCGCCGACCGTGAGGAATTCACCATGGGCCATGTTGATCACGCCCATCTGGCCAAAGATGATCGCCAGTCCCAGCGCCATCAGCAGGAGAACGCAGAACACGGACAGGCCGTTGAACCCCTGCATGATGGCGATGGCGCCGAAATCCGATAGCGACAGGTCCATTGAAGTCTCCCGATCGTTGCAAGTGGGGCAGGCAGGCGAGCGGCGACCCCGGTGGATCGCCGCTTGCCGGGTGGGCTTACTGGTAGCCTTTCGGGAAGGGGTTGGGTTCGATCAGGCCGGACTCGTAGACCACGTGGAACTGGCCGTCGGGTTGCACTTGCCCGATGCGGGTCTTGCTCCACAGGTGATGGTTCTCGTGAACCTTCACGTAGCCTTCCGGCGCGGTGTTCAGCTCGATGCTCGGAGAGGCCGCGACCACCTTGTCGACGTCGAAACTGCCGGCTTTCTCGACCGCCGCCTTCCACAGCCAGGGCCCGAGGTAGGCGGCCTGGGTGACGTCGCCGATGACCGCGTCGTTGCCGTACTTGGCCTTGAACGCCTTGACGAAGTCGGCGTTGTTCGGGTTGTCCAGGCTCTGGAAGTACTTCATCGAGGCATAGAAGCCGGCCATGTTCTCGCCGCCGATGCCGAGCAGTTCGTCCTCGGTCACCGAGAGGGTCAACAGGGTCTGTTTGTCCGCGGTGATGCCAGCGGCCTTCAACTGCTTGTAGAAGGCCACGTTGGAGCCGCCCACCACGGCGGCGAAGATCACGTCAGGCTTCTTCAGCTTGATCTTGTTGGTCAGCGAGCCGAACTGGGTGTTGCCCAGCGGGTAGTACTCCTCGCCGACCACCTTGCCGCCGAGCACGTTCTCGATGTGCTTGCGGGCAATCTTCATCGAGGTGCGCGGCCAGATGTAATCGGAACCGAGCAAATAGAAGGTCTTGGCGCCCTTCTCTTTCGCCACCCAGTCGAGCCCGGCGAGGATCTGTTGGGTCGCCTCTTGCCCGGTGTAGATGACGTTCTTCGATTGCTCCAGGCCTTCGTAAAAGGTCGGGTAGTAGAGCAGCCCGTTCTCCTTCTCAAAGATCGGCAGCACGGCCTTGCGCGAGGCGCTGGTCCAGCAGCCGAACACCGCGGCAACCTTGTCGCGCTCGAGCAGCTTGCGTGCCTTCTCGGCGAAGGTCGGCCAGTCGGAGGCGCCGTCTTCCTGAACGATCTTGATCTGGCGACCGAGGATGCCGCCGGAGGCGTTGATCTGCTCGATGGCCAGCCGCTCGGCCTGGATCGAGCCGGTCTCGGAAATGGCCATGGTGCCGGTGGCCGAATGCAGCTGCCCGACGATGACTTCGCTGTCGGTCACCGCAAGGCCGGTGGTGTTGACCTCGGCGCTGGCCGAGGAAGCGAAGACGCTCATCGCCAGCATCGAGAGGGCGGCGGCGCTTTGCGCCAGCCGACGCGGGAGAAGGCGTGAAGCGCCTTTCGGTTTCAAGTCCATGGTGATGCTCCTGTCTCGGTGGGCCGTGCCCGGCGTGCCGCAAGGTGGCGGAACGGCATCGGGTCGGGAGCAAGCATGGGCCGGTGGCCACAGGCGGGACATACGCACATTGACGTAAGGGCGTACGTCATCTGACGTACCGCGCCGCGCGCCCGGCTGGTGCATGCTCAGGCACGAACGCGGCGCCGCTGGTGCAGCAATGTGCTGTTTCGGCGCCGCACGAAGGGCCGCCATACCGCAGCGGGCGGGCCGTGGAGGCCCGCGCGTGGCGGGGCATAGAAGTTGCAAATGCACTACAGCAAACAATCAGCCGGGGAGCACGACCGTGCATTCGACGGGCACACAGCGGGTGGTGAAGATCCGGCGCGACTACAACGCCTGGGTCGCCGACGAGACGCTGGAAGATTACGCCCTGCGCTTCACCCCCAAGTCATTTCGCAAGTGGTCGGAATTCCGCATCGCCAACACCGCGCTCGGCGCAGTGTCCTTTCTTGCGCTCGAGGCGATCGGCGGCACGCTCGCCCTGTCCTACGGTTTCACCAACACCCTCTGGGCGATTCTCGCTGTGGCACTGGTGATCTTCCTCACCGGCTTGCCGATCAGCTACTACGCGGCACGCTATGGCGTGGACATGGACCTGCTGACCCGCGGCGCCGGTTTTGGCTACATCGGCTCGACCATCACCTCGCTGATCTACGCCAGCTTCACCTTTCTGTTCTTCGCCCTGGAAGCGGCGATCATGGCGCTGGCGCTGGAGCTCTATCTGTCGATTCCGCTGGCGCTGGCCTATGTGCTCTGCGCGATCATCATCATTCCGCTGGTCACCTACGGGATTACCCGCATCAGCCGCCTGCAGCTGTGGAGTCAGCCCCTCTGGCTGTTTCTCCTGCTGCTGCCCTATGCCTTCGTCATTGCCAAGAACCCGGGCGCGTTGGCCGACCTGCCGAGCTTCGCCGGTCGCGAGGGCGACGGCGGCGCGTTCAACCTGCTGTCGTTCGGCGCCGCCTGTACCGTGGCGCTGGCGCTGATCACGCAGATCGGCGAGCAAGTGGACTACTTGCGTTTTCTGCCGGAAAAAACCCGGCAGAACCGTACACGCTGGTGGGCGGCGATGCTGCTCGCCGGGCCCGGCTGGATCATCCCCGGTGCGCTGAAGATGCTCGCCGGTGCCTTTCTCGCCTTTCTGGCCCTGCAGCATGAAATCCCGGTGGAGAAAGCCACCGAGCCGACGCAGATGTACCTGGTCGCGTTCAGTTACGTCTTCGCATCGCCGGCGTGGGCGCTCAGTGCGATGGTGCTGTTCGTCATTGTGTCGCAGGTGAAGATCAACGTGACCAACGCCTACGCCGGTTCCCTGGCCTGGTCGAACTTCTTCGCGCGCGTGACCCACAGCCATCCGGGGCGCGTGGTCTGGCTGGTGTTCAACGTAGTCATCGCCCTGATGCTGATGGAGCTAGGCGTGTTCGAGGCGATCGAACAGGTGCTCGGCCTCTACGCCAACGTGGCGATTGCCTGGATCGGTGCACTGGTCGCGGACCTGGTGATCAACAAGCCGCTCGGATTGTCGCCGCGTCACATCGAGTTCAAACGTGCGCACCTGTATGACATCAACCCGGTCGGCGTCGGCGCCATGCTCATTGCCTCGCTGCTGGCCATCCTGGCGCACCTGGGGGTACTCGGTACGCTGGCGCAGGCGGCCTCGCCGATGATCGCGCTGGTGGTGGCGCTGATCTGCGCGCCGCTGATCGCCTGGCTGACCCAGGGCCGTTACTACATTGCCCGCACCAGCGAGCCGGCCCTGCTCTATCCACCGCAACAGGGCACGATCGATTGCGGTCTGTGCAGCAACCCATTCGAACCGGAGGACATGGCCTTCTGCCCAGCCTATGGGTGCCCCATCTGCTCGCTGTGCTGTTCGCTCGACGCGCGTTGCGGCGATGCCTGCAAGCCACGGGCACGGCTGGCCGAGCAGTTCGACGACTTTGTTCGCTGGGCCTTCCCACGCGTTTCGGTGCCGCGACTGCACACTCGCCTGGCGCACTACTTGGGCGTGCTCGGGCTGATCATTGGGCTTATTTCCGCCGCGCTCTGGCTGATCTACAGCCAGGTCGCGCACAGCTTTGCGAGCAACCCGGAGCAGGCGCTCGAAGCGCTCTCCCATGCCTTTCTCAAGGCCTTCCTGACGCTTTCGCTGTTCGCGGGCATCCTCGCCTGGTGGGTAGTGCTGACCCGCGAGAGCCGCAAGGTCGCACAGGAGGAATCCGATCGCCAGACGCACCTGCTGATGCAGGAGATCGAGGCGCACCGCAAGACCGACGAAGAGCTGCAGCGCGCCAAGGAGGCGTCCGAAGCCGCCAACGCAGCCAAGAGCCGCTACGTCACCGGCCTTTCCCACGAGTTGCGTACGCCGCTCAACAGTATCCTCGGCTATACGCAGATCCTGCAGCGCGACCCGGCCACCGCCGTCCGCCACCAAGAAGCGCTGGGGACCATCTACCGCAGCGGCTCGCATCTCCTGTCCCTGATCGACGGGCTGCTCGACATCGCCAAGATCGAGGCCGGCAAGCTGAACCTCGAGCCCTGCGAAATCCCCTTTACGCAGTTTCTTCAGCAATTGCGGCAGATGTTCGATCCGCAGGCGCAGGAAAAGGGCCTGACATTCGTCTTCGAGCCGCAGGGCCGCATGCCGGCGGTGGTGCGCGGCGACGAAAAACGGGTACGGCAGATCCTCATCAACCTGCTCGGCAATGCGGTGCGCTACACCGACCGGGGCAGTGTCACGCTGCGGCTGAGCTACCTGCGCGAAACCGCCACCTTTGACGTCGTCGACACCGGCATCGGCATCGCGCCGGACCAGCTGGAACGGTTGTTCCAGCCGCTCGAACGCGGCGATCCGCTGCGCAAGGATCACGGCCTCGGCCTCGGCCTGACCATTGCGCGGATGCTCACCGCACTGATGGGTGGCGAGTTGTCGGTGCGCAGCATGCCCGGCGAGGGCACCACCTTTCAGCTGCGCATTTACCTGCCGGAAGTGCGCGTGCCGCAGGCCGTGGTGCATGTCGAGCACGACATCGTCGGCTACCAGGGGCCGCGGCGACGAGTGCTGGTCGTCGACGACCATCTGGAGCACCGCCGCGTGCTCGACGGCATGCTCGCGCCCCTGGGCTTCGACGTACTGCTCGCGGCCAACGGCCAGGAGGCGCTCAGCCAGGTGTCGCTGCACAACCCCGACCTGATCCTCATGGACCTGTCGATGCCGGGGCTGGACGGCTGGCAGACCAGCGAGCTGATCCGCCAGCGGGTGGGCTCGCCCGCGCCGATCATCGTGATTTCGGCCAATGCCTTTGCCGATGACCGTGAGCGCAGCCTTGGTGCGCAGTGCAACGACTACCTGGCCAAACCGGTACACACCCCGACGCTCCTGGCGAAGATCGAACACCACCTTCAACTCAGCTGGCTCAAGCGCGCGCCGCACCCCGCTTCGTCAGTGCTGCCCTCGGCCGCGGCATTGAGCGAACTGCGGGAGCTGACAGGCCTCGGCTATGTGCGCGGCCTACTCGAACGACTCGACCGGCTCGCCAACGACGAGCCGGCCTGCGCGCCGTTTCTCGAGCGGCTGCGCCAACTGGCGCGACGTTTTCAGTTGGACGCTCTGAGTACCTGCCTTGCTGAGGCCTCGGCCGCTGCCGAGGACCACCCGACCACGGAGAACCTTGCCCGATGAATGCTTTGCGAGTCCCCGACCACCAGGGCGTGGTCCTGATCGTCGATGACGTTCCGGACAACCTGGCACTGCTATCCAGCGCGCTGGAGCAGGCCGGCTACATGGTGCTGGTCGCGCTGGACGGGCGCAGCGCACTGGATCGCATGCAGCGCCTGAAGCCCGAGATCGTGCTGCTCGACGCGATGATGCCGGGGCTCGACGGCTTCGAGACCTGTCGCCTGATGAAAGCCGAAGCGGGTTTCGAGGACGTGCCGGTGGTGTTCATGACAGCGCTGACCGAAAGCGAGCATGTACTGGAAGGGTTCGCCGCTGGCGGCGTGGACTATGTGACCAAGCCGATCCACCCGGAACAGGTGGTCGCCCGCGTCGGCGCGCACCTGAAAACCGCACGCAGCCTGCGCGCGGCGCGGCAGGCCTCGGCCGCCACCTCGGTACGCGACGAAAAGCAACAACAGGCGCTGCTCAGCGAGCGCTTCCAGCTCACCGGGCGAGAAGTCGAAGTGCTGCACTGGGTCGCCTGCGGCAAGACCAACCGCGACATCGGGGACATCCTTGGGCTGTCACCGCGCACCGTGAACAAGCACCTCGAACACGTTTACGTAAAGCTCGGTGTCGAGACCCGAACGGCCGCCGCCGCCGTAGCGATGACAACGGCCTCCGGCCGCTGATCAGACCCGGAACGCGCCGATCAATTGCTGCAGGCGCCCTACAAGCTCGGTGAGCTCGCGGCTGGCCTGCTCGGTATGGCCAGCGCCCTCCGCGGTACGCTGCCCAGCCTCATTGATCGCGACGATGTTGCGGTCGATGTCGTGGGCGACTGCTGTCTGTTCCTCGGCGGCCGCGGCGATCTGCTGGTTCTGGTCGACGATCACCCCGACCGCAGCGAGAATGTTCTCCAGCGCCTGTTGCACCTGCGCCGACTGGCTGACCGTGGTGTCTGCCAGGGAGTGGCTGGCATGCATGGTCTTGACCGCTGCGCCGACGCCGCCTTGCAGCCGGCCGATCATCTGTTCGATTTCCTCGGTCGACTGCTGGGTGCGCCGGGCCAGGTTGCGGACCTCGTCGGCCACCACCGCAAAGCCGCGTCCCTGCTCGCCGGCGCGGGCGGCCTCGATCGCGGCGTTGAGTGCCAGCAGGTTGGTCTGCTCGGCGACGCCCTTGATCACATCGAGCACCTGGCTGATGGCCTTGCTGTCGTCGGCCAGTTGGTTGATCACCGCGACCGAGCGTTCCAGCTCGCTCGCCAGACGCTGGATACCGCTGACCTGCGCCTCGACCAGGCCGCGGCCGCTGGTGGTTTCCTCGTTGACGCTCTGCGCGCTGCCGACCGCGGCTTCGGCGCTGGTGGCGACGCCCTGGGCGGTCGCTGACATCTGGTTCATCGCGGTGGCGACCTGCTCGATCTGGCCGCGCTGCTCGGACACCGTCTGGTTGCTCTGCCCGGACACCGCTTCCACCCGCGTGGCCTGGCGCTCGACGTCGCCCACCGTCTGGCCGACGCGCTCGATGAGTTCACGGATGCGCCCGACAGTCTCGTTGAACACCTGGCCCAGCTCACCGAGCTCGTCCCGGCTCTGCACTGGGAAACGCGCGGTCATGTCGCCGCCGGCCACCTGCCGCATGGTCGCACCAAGGCTGCGCAGGGCGCCGCGGGTGGACAGGTAGAACGCGCTGTAGAGGTACACCACCAGCAGGAACACCAGAGCCAGGGCCACCAGCAAGAGGACCATCATGCGTTGCTTTTGCGCCAGGCGCTGCTCGAGCTCGACGCCCAGAAAACGCACGACCGCGTCGTTCAGCGCGTAGGTCTTGCCCATCTCGCCGCTGACCTGTTCGAAGAAGGTATCCCAGGGCGTATCCAGCGCCTCGGCCATGATGACCTGATCCTGGAAGATGTCGCTGCTGGCCTGCAGCGAAGCGCGGCTGGCGTCGGCGAAGGCCTCGAGCTGGCGTTGCGCCGCTGCGCTGCCGCCGAGTACGTCCTGCAGCTGTGCGGCGTACTGGACCTGTTGCTTTTCCAACTCCAGCAGCAAGTCGTCGAGCTTGTTGCTGGCATCGGAATTGAGAAAGCCCTGGCCGAAGGTGTAAGACCCGATCGCCCGGCCCTCGCTGAGGGTGTCGGTGATCGCCGGTGTGACCACGGTGAGCAGCTCGGCCAGCAGGCGCACGTCGCGCTGGCTGTCCTGGCTGAGACCGGACTGCGCGGCGATCAGCTTGATCATCACCTGGCTCTTGGCCAGCAGCGCCCGCGCCATCGCGGCCTTTGCCTGCAGCGACTGCTGAGCCGCCGCGTCGCGCAGGGCCGCGGCGAGCTGGTCGCGGCGTGTGGTGAATTCGGCCACCTGCTCGGGATTGTCGCTGACCGGTTCAAGCCGCTGCATCAGGGCCGAGAGCGTACCCTCGACGGCTTCCAGTCGCGTGGCCAGGGTCCGGTTCTCGCCTGCCTGGCCGATGATGCCCTCGATCTCGACGAGGTCCTTCCAGTCTTCCATGGCGCGCCGCAGCTGCAGGGCCGAGCCGAGCAGCTCGAGGCTCCGCAGTTCGGCCCGGGTGCCGAGGAACTCGTCGTAGGCGTCGCGGACCAGGTAGAAGTTGGTGAGCAGCATGGGTACGAAAAACAGCACACTGATCAGGCTGAACTTCATGCCGAAGCTCAGACGGTTCATCAAAGCGATCGCCGGATACAACAGCTTGGTCAAAGGACGTCTCCCATGTTCTTGTTGTGCCCGCCGGGCAGCGCTGGCCACGGCAAGGTCGTCGGAGAGGTGCCGCGCGGAACCTTGTTCGGGGTATCGGTTGGGGGATCTGTAACTTAAGGTACTGGCAGGGTGATGGCACGCCAAGTGGCAGAAGGGCCGCCAATTGCGGCCTATCCACCCGGCTTATCGGACAGACGCCCGGGGATTGGTGCCAAGACAGTCTCGAGACTGCCGCCGCCGATACTGATCGGTGACCGGACTCGGCGGGCTCAGACCAGCAGGACCCAGAGCGCGATGGCCGCGTACCAGAGCATGCGCGTGCGCACCAGCAGCGCGGCGAGACTGTCGAGCCGGGCCAGGCCGGCTTCGCCGTTGCCGGGTTCCTCGAGGTCGGCCGCGACCGGGCCGACGTCCGCCAACAACCGAGGGGCGGAAATATCCCAGTTCAACAGCTCGCCGAGCAGGGCGCGATTGGTCGCGACGAAATTGCCGACCAACCCGAAGCTCGCCGCCAGCACCCGCACCGGCAGCCAGTCCAAGGCATGCCGCAACTGCCCGGCACGCTCGCCGAGCGCCTCGCTGCCGGTGTGCGCCACCGTCAGCGCCAGCAGCCGGTAGCCCAGCGCCGCGACCGGACCGAGCAGCACGTACCAGAAGATCACCGCGAAGAAGCCCTGGTGGCTGCGCCACAGCACCTGCGCCTCAACGGCGCGCAGCAGCCCCGAGGCATCTGCCGCGGTGAGGCCCAAGTCGCGTTCGGCCACCAGCGCGGCGGCCTCCTCGTCACCGCGGCGCCAGGCATCACGGAAGGGACCGAACTCACGCTTGCCCTGGCCGCGGCCAAGGCTGTAGAGCACCACCAGCAGGTGCAGCGGCAGGCTCAGCCAGCCGTACGCCAGAGGTTCCAGGGCAGCGAGCAGCCCGGCGAGCAGCAGGACCGGCAGCAGCACCAGCGCCACCAGGCTCAGCCAGGGTCGCCGCGCCGCATCACCGCGTCGCTCGACCCGCCGCAACAGCCGCAGCCAGAGCCGGTCGTCCTGGACCTCGCGGCGCCAGTCGGTGAGCTTGTCGATGAGCAGGACCAGAAGCACCACCAAGAAAATCATCGTCGCATCCTGTGGGGAAAGTCAGGCGCAGATCGAGGCGGCACGCAGCCGGCCCCAGTCAAACGCTGGGCCGGGATCGGTCTTGCGCCCCGGGGCGATGTCGCTGTGGCCGCAGACCCGTGCCGGCGTGATGCCCGGGTAGGCTTGCTGCAGCAGCCGCGCCAAGGCGATAAGGCGCTCGTACTGGGCGTCGCTGAAAGGCGCGTCGTCGGTGCCCTCCAGCTCGATGCCCAGCGAGAAGTCGTTGCAGCCTTCGCGGCCATCGAAGCAGGAGACACCGGCGTGCCAGGCCCGGTCCAGGCAGGACACGAACTGGCTGACCGAACCGTCGCGCTCGATGAGGAAGTGCGCCGATACCTGCAGCCCGGCGATCTGCTGGAAATAGGGGTGCTCGTCGCCGGGCAGGCAGTTCTGGAACAGCTGGTGCACTTTGCCGGTGCCATAGCAGCCGGGCGGCAGGCTGATGTTATGGATCACCAGCAGGGAGATTTCGCCATCGGGGCGCGCATTGAAGTTGGGCGAAGGGCAATGGCGGATGCCTCGGCACCAGCCTGTCGCAAGATCCAACTGCATCGCGGCGAACCAGGGTAATCGGCGGGCCTGCAGGCTAGCGCCTGCGGGCCGCCTGCTGCAAGCAAAGACGTCAGTCTGCCGCCGGGCCGCCGCGCTTTTCGTCCCGACGCGATGCCAGCCGATCGGCCAGCCGGGTAGGTTCGGGTAGCCGGTAGCGGGTGACGTAGCGCATCACCAGCGCGGGTGCGCTCTGCAAGCTGACCCGGTGGCCCGGCGAGACGATCAGCGGGCGCACCTTGTCCTTGCTGCGCAGCACCGTGCCGATCTGCCTGCCGGTCTTGTCCTGCAGCGCGACCTGGTCGCCGCGGCGCTCGCCCAGGGGCTCATGCTGGCCGGTGAGGATCTTCTTGGCGACGCCGACGGTCGGCAAGCCGGTGATGATCCCCAGGTGCGCGGCGATGCCGAGTCCGCGCGGGTGCGCGATGCCATGGCCGTCGGAAAACACCAGGTCCGGCACCTGCCCCAGCGCCTCGAGGGCCTGCAGCACGGCCGGCAGTTCGCGAAACGAGAGCAGACCCGGGATATAGGGCATGCAGGTCGGCACCCGGGCGATGGTTTGCGCACGCAGCTCCAGGCTCTCGGCATCGAGCAGCACCGCTGCCGCACGAGTGATGGCGCCGCCCTCCTCGAAGCCTACGTCGACACCGGCGATCAGGCGCAAGGGCCCGAAGTCGTCGCTCAGCAGCAGCCGCGCGGCCAGCGTCTTCTGCAGCTCGCGGGCCTCGGCGGTACTGCCGTTCCAGCCGCTGAACGCGGCGCCCACAGGGGGCATATGCTCGCTCATGTTGGTTCTCTCGATTGGCTGACGTCCTGCCTCAGGGCATTGCAGTCCATGCGGGACTGGACAGTCAGACGAAAAAATAAGACGCTCCCGCCGGAGCACGGCATTTTTACCCTGCAATCCCCCAATAAGAACAATTGAACAGTAGCCCCGCATGATCGACGCGCAGCCTCTCAAACGCATCAGCATCCTGGCCACCGACGGGGTATTTGCCTCCACCCTGTTGCACGCCAAGGATTTTTTTCACATGGCCAGCCTGCGCTACGGCAAGCAGCTGGGTCTGGACCTCACGCCGGCGTTCGAAACCTCGCTGGTGAGCCCCGACGGCCGGGCGGTCGAAACGTTCAGCGGCCCGCGCATCGAGGTGGACGGCGCGCTGGACGACGCCGACGCCGTGATCCTGCCGGCCTTCTGGCGTGATTTCGATGCGCTGTGCCAGCGCTACCCGCAGGTCGCGCCTTGGCTGCGCGAGCGCCATGCCGCGGGAGCGACCATCTGCGGCGAAGCCAGCGGGGCCTTCTGGATGGCCGAGGCCGGGCTGCTCGATGGTCGCGAAGGCACTACCCACTGGCGCTTCGCCCGGGAATTCGCCGAGCGCTTTCCGCGGGTGCTGTTCACCCAGGAAAAGCACCTCACCGACAGCGAGAACCTCTACTGCGCCGGCGGCACGACCTCGGCCTGCGACCTCTACATTCACCTGGTCGAACGCTTCTGCGGCGCGCACATTGCCCAGGGCATGGCGCGCGACATCCTGTTCGAGGTACGCCGTAACTACAACCCGGGCCGCATCGGCTTTGGTGGGCAAAAGTTGCACCTGGACACGCGCGTGCTGCAGATCCAGGAATGGCTGGAAGAGCACTTCGCGGAAAAATTCCGTTTCGAGGACGTGGCGCGCGACCACGGCATGAGCATCCGTAACTTCATGCGCCGCTTTCAGACCGCCACTGGCGACAAACCGCTGCATTACCTGCAGCGTTTGCGCATCGAAACGGCCAAGACGCTGCTGTCGACGACGCGCAAGAGCATCAAGACCATCAGTTACGAAGTCGGTTATGACGATGCAAGCTTCTTTGCTCGCCTGTTCCGCCAGCACACCGAGCTGTCGCCGAACCAGTATCGGCAGCAGTATCGGTTGAAGAGTGGGTGAACGCTGGTAGCTGGACAGCACGACCTTACCTTGGTCGTGCGGTCCAGCTCGGCCAGTCCCGTCAGGGTTTGTGCGGACGCGACAGGTACTCGTGGGACTGCATTTCCAGCAGGCGGCTGAGGGTGCGCTGGAATTCGAACTCCAGACGGCCGCCGGCGTAGAGGTCCTTCAGCTCGACCTCGGCCGAGAGGATCAGCTTGACGTTGCGGTCGTAGAACTCGTCGACCATGTTGATGAAGCGCCGCGCCATGTCGTCCTTGGAGACATCCATGCGCTCGATATTGGAAACCAGCACCGCATCAAAGATCTTGCCCAGTTCGATGTAGTCGTTCTGGCTGCGGGGCCCGTCGCAGAGCTCGCGAAACTCGAACCAGGCCACCCCGCAGGCGACCTTGCGGGCAACGATCTCGCGGTTCTCGATGACCAGCGCCTCGTTTTCCTGGATCTTGCACTTCTCCGGCAGCAGGCTGCGGAAGCTCTTTTCCAGGCTCTGTTCGGCTTCGGCGTCCAGCGGAAAGTGATACAGCTCGGCCTGCTCCAGCGCGCGCAGGCGGTAGTCGATGCCGCTGTCGACGTTGACGATCTCGGTGTGCTTTTTCAGCAGCTCGATCGCCGGCAGGAAGCGAGCACGCTGCAGCCCGTCCTTGTACAGGCCGTCAGGCACGATGTTGGAGGTGGCTACCAGGCTGACGCCGTTCTTGAACAGTTCCTCGAGCAGGGTCGCCAGGATCATCGCATCGGTGATGTCCGAGACGAAGAACTCGTCGAAGCAAATTACCCGCGATTCGTCGGCGAACCGCTTGCCGATGATGGTCAGTGGATTCTTCTCACCCTTGAGGGTGCGCATTTCCTCGTGGACACGCTTCATGAAGCGGTGGAAGTGCGTGCGGGTCTTTTGCTCGAACGGCAGGGCGTCGAAGAAGGTGTCGACCAGGTAGGTCTTGCCGCGGCCGACGCCGCCCCAGAAGTACAGGCCCTTGATCGGGTCCTGCTGCTTCTTGCCGAACAGCTTGCCGAACAGGCCGGTCTTGCTGCGATCATCGGCTACCAGGTCGTCGTACAGGCGCTGCAGATGACGCACGGCCGTTTCCTGCGCCGCGTCATGAAAGAAGTCGGGACGTTTCAGGTCGGCCTGATAGCGCTCAAGAGGGGTCATGGCGGGGTCTGGGTAATGAAACGGGGCCGACACTTTAGCCGCGCCCTCGGTGGTTGGCAATTTACGCAAATCGTTCACGCGCTCGCGCCTCGGTGGGATCAGTGGGTCGGCAGGCCCTGGCGATCGAACCGCGACCGCCCGGACCGCGGCTGGCGCTACACGGCCAGGGTGGCCAGCGCCTCGCGCAGGCGCAGCATGGCCGCTTCCAGCGCCTGCTCGTCGGCATAGTCGGGGCTGTCGGCGATGCATTCGCTGTCGAGCCACAAAGTGAATTGATTGCCTTCGTCGGCGCGCAGTTCCAGGGCATCGACGCCCTGGGCGACCAGCCGCTGCGTCGCGACGCCGATTGCCTTGGGATCGCTGAACGGTCGCGACAGCACCAGTTGCTCGCCATCGGCGGCAAAGAAACGGAAGCGGAAACTGCCGTCCGGCTCGCGGAAGCTGGCGAAGCGTGCGGTCTTGCCGGCCTTTTTCTTTGTCGGTGCCGCGCTTTTCGCTTCGCTGCGGAAACTGCGCAGCCCGACAGCTTCGCGCAGTTCGCCGAGGAACGGCGTCGCTACGCGGCGCGCCTTGTCAGCGCCGGCCAGCAGGATGTCCTCGAGATCGGCCGGCTGCTGCATGAGGCCGTGGTAACGCTCGCGGGCCTCGCCCAGTTCGGCGTCGAGCAGTTGAAACAGTCGCTGTTTGGCCTCACCCCAGGCCAGCCCACCGATCAGGTCGGCACGGAACTCGCCGAGCTGGGCCGGCGTGGCGAACGCCTGATACAGGGTGAACAGGTGCGAATCGTCCGGGTCCTTCGGCTCACCGGGCAGCTTCGAGTCGGTGACGATGCGCGCGATGGTGTCCTTCAGCGCCTTGGCGCTGGCGAACAGGGGAATGGTGTTGTCGTAGCTCTTGGACATCTTGCGGCCGTCGAGGCCGGGCAGGGTCGCCACGCTCTCCTCGATCAGCGCTTCGGGCGCGGTGAACAGCTCACGGCCGTTGCCGAACAGGTGGTTGAATCGCTGGCCGATGTCGCGGGCCATCTCGACGTGCTGGATCTGGTCGCGGCCCACCGGGACCTTGTGTGCGTTGAACATGAGGATGTCTGCAGCCATCAGCACCGGGTAGCTGAACAGCCCCATGGTGATGCCCGCATCGGGGTCTTCGCCGCGCTCGACATTCTTGTCCACCGAGGCCTTGTAGGCATGGGCACGGTTGAGCAAGCCCTTGCCGGTCACACAGGTCAGCAACCAGGTGAGCTCGGGGATCTCGGGGATATCGGACTGTCGGTAGAAGGTGACACGCTCGGCGTCCAGTCCGCAGGCCAGCCAGGTGGCGGCTATTTCCAGGCGCGACTGCTGGATACGCAGCGGGTCGTCGCATTTGATCAGCGCATGGTAGTCGGCCAGGAAGTAGAAGGAGTCGGCCTCAGCGGCGCGACTGGCCTGGATTGCGGGGCGGATCGCGCCTGCATAGTTGCCCAGGTGGGGCGTACCGGTGGTGGTGATGCCGGTCAGGATTCGGGTTTTCATACTTATCTCGATACAGTTCGCACGAACGGCAGGCGGTACGCCGCAGCCCGGATGCTTCAGACCAGCCGGGGCGCCAGCAAGGCCTTGAGCTCGACCAGCCTGCCGTGGAAAAAGTGACCGCATTCTGCCACTTTCAGCAGCTCGTGGGGGCGTTCGAGTCCGGCCGAAAACGCGTGCACTTGCGCCGGGTCGATGACCTCGTCGTCGTCCGGCTGGATGATTGCCAATGCACTACGCTCGGCCTGTGGCAGCCCGGCCAGACGCGAAACAGCTGGCGCCACCATGACCAGGCGCTCCAGCGCTTCGCCACGCGCCTCGATCCGCCCGGCCAGCGCAGCCGCGACAAAGCCGCCAAAGGAGAATCCCAGCAGCGTCAGCGGCAGTCCGGGATGCTGCGTCCGCAGCCAGAGCAGCGCCGCCTCGGCGTCCTCGACTTCGCCCATCTGCATGTCATGCGTGCCGGCGCTGGCGCCGACGCCGCGGAAGTTGAACCGCAGCGTGGCATAGCCGGCGTCGCGGGCGGTGCGCTGCAGCGTCGAGACCACCTTGTTGAGCATCGTCCCGCCCTTCACCGGGTTGGGATGACAGATCAGGGCCACGCCACGCGCCTCGGGCTGATCGAAATGCAGCCCTTCCAGCACACCGGCCGGGCCGTCGATGAATATCGGGTCTTCTCGTTTCACTGCACTCACTCCGTGACCTGGGGGCAAATCGACTCGTCATGCTCTGTGCTGCGCGGGGCCAGCCCCATCGCAAGGCGGTATACAGGGCAGGTACGAGACGTTAACGTATCAGGCCGTGATAAAACCACCGCTCAGGCGGTGCCTGGCGGGTCAGTGGACGCGGGCCTGCCAGCGCACCGCCGACCGTCCATCCTGGTTTTTCGTTGCTGAACAGCACAGCCGTTTATTTAGAGGAAGTACTCGTGGAACAGAGCCTCGCGACCTGGTTGCTCCCGATCATCGGCGTGATCGCCGGCATCGTCATTGGATTCCTGATTGCGCGCACCAGCGCACCGAGCAGCACGCAGCGTCAGGTGGACGAACTGCAGGAGCGCCTGGATACCTACCAAAGCGAAGTGGTGACCCATTTCAACACCACGGCCAGCCTGCTGCGCAAGCTGACCAGCAGCTACCAGGACATGCAGGAGCACCTGACCGAGGGCGCCGACCGGCTGGCGCTCGACGAGCAGACCCGCCAGCGCCTGCTGGCCGCCCTGCACAGCGAAGAGACCCACAGCCACCGAGAGCGCCTCAGCTCGCCGGCCTTCACCGAGCCGCCAAAGGACTACGCACCCAAAGACGCCGACGTGCCGGGTACGCTGCACGAGAACTTCGGCCTGAAGAGCAAGCACTGACACCCCCCCTGCGGCCGCTTCCCGTGCCGCCACGCGGCGCCCTACTGAGTCAGGCGCATCGACAGGTCGATCGCCCTGACGTGCTTGGTCAGGGCGCCGATCGAGATATAGTCCACGCCAGTCTCGGCGATCACCCGCAACGTCTCGTCACTGATTCCGCCGGACGCCTCCAGTTTCACCCTTCCCGCCGCCATCCCGACCGCGGCG
This sequence comes from Stutzerimonas stutzeri, assembly GCA_002339675.1. Classification (GTDB taxonomy): domain Bacteria; phylum Pseudomonadota; class Gammaproteobacteria; order Pseudomonadales; family Pseudomonadaceae; genus Stutzerimonas; species Stutzerimonas stutzeri_O. The sequence goes on along the minus strand of DDKB01000017.1, from coordinate 878,431 downwards.
CGCATGTCATCGAGGCTCAGCTCGTCGAGCATCACCACGTCGGCAGCGGCCCGCAGCGCCTGCTCAAGCTCGTCCAGACTCTCCACCTCGACCTCCACCGGAGTACCCGGCGCGATGCGATGGGCCGCGGCAATCGCCTCGGCGATCCCGCCACAGGCGGCGATATGGTTCTCCTTGATGAGAAAGGCGTCGTACAGCCCGATGCGGTGGTTATGGCAGCCACCACAGGTGACCGCGTATTTCTGCGCCAGACGCAGGCCCGGGATCGTCTTGCGCGTGTCGAGCAGCCGCACGCCGGTGCCTTCGACCAGGTCGGCGTAGTGCCGACAGCGCGTGGCGACGCCTGACAGGGTCTGCAGGAAATTCAGCGCGGTGCGTTCGCCGGTCAGCAGCGCCCGGGCCGGCCCCTCGAGGTGGAACAGCACCTGATCGGCCGAAACGCGTTCGCCGTCAACGACCCGCCAGTGAACCGCAACCCGCGGGTCGAGCTGCCGGAACACCGCATCGACCCAGGCCGTGCCACTGATGACCGCGGCCTCGCGGGTGATCACTGCGGCGTGGGCCAGGCGCTCGGCTGGAATCAGCTGGGCCGTGACGTCGCCGGTGCCGATGTCTTCGCTCAAGGCCTTGCGTACGGTGTTCTCGATGTCGGCGGTCAGTTCTGCGAGGGTGATATCAGTCACGACGGGCTCCCATTTCAAGTGGACCAGAGTATACGGCGCTCCCCGGCGCTCCTACAGCCTCCGACTGGCGCTGTGGCGGCCGCGAATGCCAGCGGCCGCAAGCGCACGATGACCGCCTGTAGGAATTCCGGGGAGTATCTGTGAGCTGCGTCATGTCCAAAACAAAAGCGCGCTAGGCTGGGAAACCGGATGCTTATAATGCCGTCATAAATTGACGCCACAGAAATGGCGACCCGTTGTCCAGCCGGCAAAGCCGTTGCCCCTGAGTCTTTTCAGCGGCATGCTACGCGATGTTGATCGCTTCCCAGAGCAAGCGACCGGAGAGTCTCGATGCGAACCGATGCGAAAGTGGTGCACCTCAAGGCTGCCCCTGAGCAAAAGCCGACCTCACCGGCAGGTCGATTACCTGTCGCGCTCATCAGCGTGCGGGACAAGGCCGCCCAGCAATTGCGCCTTGCCCTGCAGACATTGTTCGACAATGCCGACGATTCGCTGTTCGAGATCGCCGACCGCGCCACCAGCAACGCCGAGCAGAACGCCTTCTTCGAAGCGATGCGCGACCTGCGCATGAAGCGACGCGGCATCGAACGAGCGTTCCTGCAGCAGGTTTTCGAGGCCTTTGCCCGCCTGAACCAATATGAAATCGGCAAGCCGGCGCAGCCGGAGGCATCGTTCGAAAGCCTGGCGCTGGTACAGAACGACGAACTGGAAGAATCCGTCGCGATCGACACCATGGTAACCAAGGTCATGAGCCGCGCAGCCCAGCCGCTCAGCCACCTGACGACCCGGATGAATGCCCTGGTCAGCCGAAAGCTCGACGACAAGAACAACCCGCTCGGTCCGGACCCGCTCTGCCAGTACTTCCTCGAGGCGTGCCGCACCCTTGGCGTCGAGATCAAGGTCAAGCTGATCATCCTCAAGCTGTTCGAGCGTTATGTCCTCGCCGATATCGAACAGCTGTACGCCGAATCGAACCAGACACTCGTCGCGGCCGGCATCCTGCCCGAACTGCAATCGGCCCTGCCGCGCCGCAACCCGGCCCGCCCCGGCTCATCCGGCAGCGCGACGCGCACGGACTACGGCAGCAACCAGGGTTATGTCGATGAAGGCACCCAGGAGGCCTTTGGCACCCTGCAGGCCCTGTTGTCAGAGCTGCGGGGCAGCGCGCTGCCGGCGCGCAACCTGCCCAGCGATGCGGTGCCGATATCCAGCAACGACCTGATGCGCCTGCTGTCGCACCTGCAATTACGCGCGCCCATGCAGCAGGTCGACCAGTTCGACCTGCAAGCCCAGCTCGAGCAGCTGCTGCACCGGGTCAGCGCCAAGAGCGGCAAGTCCCGCGTGGTTGGCGAGGTCGACGAAGACGTCATCAATCTAGTGTCGATGCTTTTCGAGTTCATCCTCGACGACCGCACCCTGCCCGACTCGCTGAAGGCGCTGATCGGACGACTGCAGATTCCCGTGCTTAAGGTCGCAGTGCTCGACAAGACCTTTTTCAGCCGCGGCAGCCATCCAGCGCGGCGACTGCTGAACGAGATCGCCTCGGCCGCGATGGGCTGGGGCGACCAGGATGAAGCCCAGCGCGACAGCCTCTACCAGAAGATCGAGCAGGTGGTGTCGCGCCTGTTGAACGATTTCGTCGACGACCCGGCGATCTTTTCCGAGCTGCTAGCAGACTTTCTCGCCTTTACCGGCGACGAACGACGCCGCAGCGAGCTGCTCGAACAGCGCACCCGTGACGCCGAGGAAGGACGCGCCAGGGCCGAGATGGCCCGCCAGGAAGTCGAGCACGCGCTCAACGAGCGGTTGCTCGGCAAGACCCTGCCCGAGGTGGTGGTTCGACTGCTGCAGGAGGCCTGGAGCAAGGTTCTGCTGCTGACCTGCCTCAAGCACGGCACCCAGTCCGAGCAATGGAACGCGGCGCTTGCCACCATGGACGACCTGATCTGGAGCGTCGGCCCGCACGACGACCCCGAATCCCGCGAAGCCCTGCTTGAGCTGGTGCCCAGCCTGCTGAAAAGCCTGCGCGAAGGCTTGGCAAGCGCGGCGTTCGACCCTTTCTCCACCAGTGATTTCTTCACCCGCCTCGAAGCACTGCATGTGCAGACGCTGCAGCAACTCAGCCAGCCGGCCGCTCCGGCGGCTGCCGAGCGCATCTCGGACGAGCACGCTGCCGATGCCAAGCTCGAGTTGCCGCCGCGCGACGAGCCGGCTCAAGAGCCAGTCGCAGCCGCAATGGTCGAGGTCAACGAGGAAATCGTGCTGCTCGCCCCTGGCGAGACGCGCGAGCAAGAGCCTGAAATCAATCTGGCTGACAATGACGAGGCACTGACCCAGGTCGACAACCTGCGCGTCGGCAGCTGGGTCGAGTTCCAGGAAGACGAGGAGCACAAGCTGCGCTGCAAGCTGGCCGCGATCATCAAGCCCACCGGCAAGTACATCTTCGTCAACCGCACCGGCATGAAGGTCCTGGAAAAGACCCGCACGGGCCTCGCCATCGAGTTTCGCCGTGGAGCCATCCGCCTGCTCAACGACGCCCTGCTGTTCGATCGGGCGCTCGAGTCGGTGATCGGCAACCTGCGCAGCCTGAAGAACCACGGCCGATAGAGGCGCACGGCAGCCTCGTTAGCTGCCTCATCCGCCCGCCAATTTGGTTTTTGTCGCCGCACCGCTAGAATGCATGCATTCCTAAGCGAGGTGCGAATGCCCAGCCGCCTGAACCCCGAAGACCAGAAGCGCGTGGATCAATACCTCAGCGCACCCCAGCACCAGGTCGAGCGCCGCCCGTTCCGGCCCCTCCTGTTGCTCGTGCTGGTCATCGTCGTGGTCGTTGGCCTTGGCCTGCTGAGCCGCCTCCTGAGCCGCCTGGTACTGTAACCACGCCACCAGCCCACCCGCTCGCACAGATCCCGCAAAGCCTATGAGTCCATTCCATGACACATCGCATCGTAATCGTCGGCGGCGGCGCCGGCGGCCTCGAACTAGCCACCCGCCTGGGTAGAACCCTGGGCAAACGAGGCAAGGCACGCATTACCCTGATCGACGCCAGCCTGACCCACATCTGGAAACCGCTGCTGCACGAGGTGGCCGCCGGCTCGCTGAACTCCTCGGCCGACGAACTCAACTACCTCGCCCAGGCCAAGTGGAATCATTTCGAATTCCAGATGGGCCGCATGTGCGGCCTGGACCGCGAGCACCGCTGCGTCCAGCTGGCGGCCGCGCAGGACGAACATGGCGTCGAGCAGGTGCCGGCGCGGACGCTGGCGTATGACACGCTGGTCATCGCGGTTGGCAGCACCACCAATGACTTCGGCACCCCAGGGGCGGCCGAGCACTGCCTGTTTCTCGACACCCGCGAGCAGGCTGAGCGCTTTCACCGCCAGTTGCTCAGCCACTACATGAGAGCGCACGCCCACGACGACCGCCACGAGGCCATCAACATGGCCATCGTCGGCGCCGGCGCCACCGGGGTGGAACTGGCGGCGGAGCTGCACCATGCGGCCCGCGAGCTGGCCGCCTACGGACTGGACCGTATCAAGCCGGAAAACGTCCACATCACACTGATCGAGGCAGGTCCGCGGGTACTGCCGGCATTGCCGGAACGCATCAGCCAGCCGGTCCACCAAACGCTGCGCGACCTTGGCGTCACGGTGCTCACCGACGCGGCGGTCAGCGAGGTGACGCAGGACGGCTTGCACACCCGCGATGGCCATTTCGTACCGGCCACCCTCAAGGTTTGGGCCGCTGGGATCCGGGCGCCGAGCTTTCTGAAGGAGCTCGCCGGACTGGAAACCAACCGGATCAATCAGCTGCTGGTTCTGCCCACACTGCAGACCACGCGCGACAAAAACATCTTCGCGCTCGGCGACTGTGCCGCCTGCCCGCAACCGGACAGCGATCGCAACGTACCGCCGCGAGCCCAGGCGGCTCACCAGCAGGCCTCGCTGCTGACCAAGTCACTGGCGCGTCGCCTCGCCGGCGAAAGCCTGCCGAGCTACCGCTACCGCGACTACGGTTCGCTGATCTCGTTGTCGAGCTTCTCGGCAGTGGGCAATCTGATGGGCAACCTCACCGGCAACGTCATGCTCGAGGGCTGGCTGGCGCGCATGTTCTACATTTCCCTGTATCGCATGCACCAGATCGCACTCTACGGGATCGCGCGCACTGCGCTGATGATGCTCGGTGACAAACTCAGCACCAGCACCGTGCCGCGACTCAAGCTGCACTGAGGAAACGGCGCCCGCGCCACCGCGGCGCGGGCACCGCGAGGAGCCGAAGCTCGGCAGACCACCAAGAAAACGCAGGCATGAAAAAGCCGGAAGGTCCGTGAGGAACCTTCCGGCTTTCTACCCCCTTTCGGGGCGGTGTTGGTGGGTCGTGTAGGATTCGAACCTACGACCAATTGGTTAAAAGCCAACTGCTCTACCAACTGAGCTAACGACCCAGAATTGGTCGGGGTAGGGGGATTCGAACTCCCGACATCCTGCTCCCAAAGCAGGCGCGCTACCGGACTGCGCTATACCCCGGTTGGAAATTGGCTCCGCGACCAGGACTCGAACCTGGGACCCAATGATTAACAGTCATTTGCTCTACCGACTGAGCTATCGCGGAACTTAACTTTCCAGCACTTCAGCGGGCTTGCTACAACCTTGCAAACCCCCCTCAGAGGCGCGCCATTTTACGGTTCTAAACGGCGCTGTCAACAGAAAAATCCGATTATCTACAACGTCTTGCGCGCCCCGGCGGGACCTCCTTCGGCAGGCACCAAAACGGCCGCCGCGAGGCCCTCGCGGGTACGCTGCGGCCGGACCTCAGGCCTTGGCGAAGCGAATCTCGTCGTCCTCGACCCTGCCGACGATGGTCGTTCCGGCATCGAAACTGCCAGACAGGATGTCCTGCGCCAGCGGGTTCTCGATCCAGCGCTGGATGGCCCGCTTCAGCGGCCGGGCGCCGTAGACCGGGTCATAACCAACCGCCACCAGCTTGTCCAGCGCTTCGTCGCTCAGCTCAAGGTTCAGCTCGCGCTCGGCCAGCCGCTGGCGCAGGCGGCCGAGTTGGATCTGCGCGATCCCAGCAATCTGCTCGCGAGCCAGCGGATCGAACACCACCACCTCGTCGATCCGGTTGATGAACTCCGGACGGAAATGGCTGCTGACGGCATCCATCACCGCGGCCCGTTGCGCATCCGGATCGCCTACCAGCTCCTGGATCTGGCTCGAGCCCAGGTTGGAGGTCATCACGATCACCGTATTGCGGAAGTCCACGGTGCGCCCGTGGCTATCGGTCAGCCGGCCATCCTCAAGCACCTGCAGCAGGATATTGAACACGTCCGGATGGGCCTTCTCGACCTCATCGAGCAGCACCACCGAGTAAGGCTTGCGCCGCACTGCCTCGGTCAGATAACCGCCCTCCTCATACCCCACATATCCGGGCGGGGCACCGATCAGCCGGGCCACCGAATGCTTCTCCATGAATTCCGACATGTCGATGCGGATCATGGCCTCCTCGGTATCGAAGAGGAACTCAGCCAACGCCTTGCACAGCTCCGTCTTACCCACCCCGGTCGGCCCGAGGAAGAGGAAGGAGCCGCTGGGCCGGTTCGGGTCGGCCAGACCGGCACGCGACCGGCGCACCGCATTGGCGACCGACACCACCGCCTCGTGCTGGCCGATCACGCGCTGATGCAGCAGGTCTTCCATCTTCAGCAGCTTCTCACGCTCGCCTTCGAGCATCTTCGAGACGGGGATGCCAGTCCATTTCGACACGACCTCGGCGATCTCCTCGTCAGTCACCCGGTTGCGCAACAGCTGATTTTCAGTCTTGCCGTGCTGGTCGACCATTTGAAGGCTGCGTTCCAGATCAGGAATGATGCCGTACTGCAACTCGGCCATACGCGACAGATCGCCCTTGCGACGCGCCGCCTCCAGATCGGCCTTGGCCTGCTCGATCTTCTGCTGCATCTGCGCGGAGCCCTGCACCTCGGCCTTCTCGGATTTCCAGATTTCCTCCAGATCGGCATATTCGCGCTCGAGCTTGACGATTTCCTCGTCGAGCTTGGCCAGCCGCTTCTTGGTCGCTTCGTCGTCTTCGTTCTTCAGGGCCTCGCGCTCGATCTTCAGCTGGATCAGACGGCGGTCGAGGCGGTCCAGCTCCTCGGGCTTGGAATCGATTTCCATGCGGATGCGGCTGGCGGCTTCGTCGATCAGGTCGATGGCCTTGTCCGGCAGCTGCCGATCGGTGATGTAGCGGTGAGACAGCTTGGCTGCGGCGATGATCGCGCCATCGGTGATCGAGACGCCGTGATGCACCTCGTAGCGCTCCTTCAGGCCACGCAGGATGGCAATGGTGTCTTCTTCGCTCGGCTCATCGACCTGTACGCGCTGGAAGCGCCGCTCGAGCGCCGCGTCCTTCTCGATGTACTGCCGGTATTCGTCGAGGGTGGTAGCGCCCACGCAATGCAGCTCGCCGCGCGCCAGGGCGGGCTTGAGCATATTACCGGCGTCCATGGCGCCTTCGGCCTTGCCCGCCCCGACCATGGTGTGCAGCTCGTCGATGAACAGGATGACGCGGCCCTCCTGCTTGCCCAGCTCGTTGAGCACGGCTTTCAGGCGCTCCTCGAACTCGCCGCGAAACTTCGCCCCGGCGATCAGCGAGCCCATGTCCAGCGCCAGCAGACGCTTGTCCTTGAGCCCATCGGGCACCTCGCCGTTGACGATTCGCTGCGCCAGGCCCTCGACAATGGCGGTCTTGCCCACGCCCGGCTCGCCGATCAGCACCGGGTTGTTCTTGGTCCGCCGCTGCAGGACCTGGATGGTCCGGCGGATCTCGTCATCGCGACCGATCACCGGGTCGAGCTTGCCCTCCTCGGCACGCTTGGTCATGTCGACGGTGTACTTGTCCAGCGCCTGCCGCGACTCTTCGGCATTGGGGTCGTTGACCGCCTCGCCGCCGCGCAGGTTGCTAATGGCGTTTTCCAGCGCCTTCTTGCTGACGCCTTGGGCCAGCAACAGCTTGCCCAGACGTGTATTACTGTCCAAAGCCGCGAGCAGCACCAGCTCGCTGGAGATGTACTTGTCGCCCTTCTGCTGCGCCAACCGATCGGCCTGGTTTAGCAAACGCGCCAGGTCCTGCGACATGTTCATGTCGCCAGTGGGGTTCTGCAGTTTCGGTAGCTGGTCGAGCTCCTTGGTCAGCGCCTGGCGCAACCCGTTGATATCGAACCCCACCTGCATCAGCAGCGGCTTGATCGAGCCGCCCTGCTGCTCGAGCAGCGCCTGCATCAGGTGCAGCGGCTCAATGGAAGGATGATCGAGGCCAACCGCGATGGATTGGGCGTCGGATAGGGCGAGCTGGAGTTTGCTGGTCAAACGATCGATACGCATATAGTCACCTTTGCGAGTAAGGCAGGCCGGCGCAGTCAATCGCACCTCGACAAAAGCCTGCGAGATGGCTCTTAGATGAGGTCCATTGTTGGAGATTCAAGCCGCTTGACCTTGATGCAGGTCATCTTGGACGCCGATGACTAACGGCGTATCCAGGCCTCGTCTGGCCCGGCGGCGAGCCAGATCAGGCTGGCAAAACGCCCGGTGCGCGCAGCACGTCGATAGGAGTAGAAGCGGGGATCGCTGACGGTGCAGAAACCGCCTCCGTACACGCCCGCAACGCCACAACTGGCCAAGCGCAGGCGCGCCAGCTCATAAAGGTCCGCCATGAAACGCCCGGGATGGGGGCTCGGCCGAAAGGCGCGGCTTGCCTCCCCGCCCTGGGACACGAACGCCTCGCGCACTTCCGGACCAACCTCAAAGGCACTCGGGCCAATCGCCGGCCCAAGCCAGGCGAACAGCTCATCGGCCGGAACCCCCATGGCTGCCACCGTTTCTTCGAGGATACCAGCGGCCAGCCCGCGCCAACCCGCGTGCGCCGCCGCGACCCGCCTGCCGGCGAGATCGCAGAACAGCACGGGCAAGCAATCTGCGGTCAACACGGCACAGGCAATGCCGGGGGTGGCCGTCCAGCTCGCATCCGCGGTTGGCCGGTCGCCCGGCGCCGCCTCGACCACGACGGATGAATGAACCTGCTCGAGCCAGGCCGGACGGCAATCCAGCACATCCTGCAGCCGTTGCCGATTGGCCGCCACAGCCTGCGGCGAATCGCCCACATGGTCGCCCAGGTTGAAGGTGCCGAACGGCTCGGCACTGTCGCCACCGAGCCGGGTGGTCACACAGGCTCGCACACCGGGCGGGGCGGGCCAGTCAGGACGCAACCAGTCGCCCGGCCAGGCACTCACCCGCTGAAGGCCTCGCGATCCTGCTGCAGCAACGTCAGCAACCAGACGAAATCGTCCGGCAGGGGCGATTCCCACTTCATCCGCGCGCCACTGATCGGGTGTTCCAGCTCGAGGAACCGGGCATGCAGCGCCTGGCGAGGGAAGTCGCGCAGGGTCTGGACCATTGTCGGGTTCGCCGCGGGCGGGATGCGGAAGCGCCCGCTGTAGAGCGGATCACCCACCAGCGGGTAGCCGATGTGCGTCATGTGCACGCGGATCTGGTGGGTCCGGCCGGTCTCCAGCTTGACGCGCACATGGGTGTGCGAGCGAAACCGTTCGAGCACCCGATAATGGCTGATCGCCGGCTTGCCGCCCTCAGCCACCGCCATGCGCTGGCGTTGCTGACCGTGCCGGCCGATGGGCGCGTCAATGGTGCCGCCGGTGATGATGACCCCGATCACGATGGCCTCGTAGATCCGGCTGACGGTCCGCGCCTGCAGTTGCTCGACCAGCCGGGTCTGCGCTTGCAGTGTCTTGGCCACGACCATCAGGCCGGTGGTGTCCTTATCGAGGCGGTGCACGATGCCGGCGCGCGGCACGTTGATCAGACCCGGCACATGGTGTAACAGGGCGTTGAGCAGCGTCCCGTCGGCGTGCCCTGCGGCCGGATGCACCACCAGGCCGGACGGCTTGTTCAGCACCAGGATATGCTCATCTTCGAAAACGATGTCCAGCGGAATGTCCTGCGCCACCCACTCGCCCTGCGCCTGCTGCTCCGCCTCGAGCGCCAGAACGGCTCCGGCATGCACAGTGTCCCGCGGTCGCAGCACGGCGCCGTCGACCGTCAGCCGGCCATCCTTGATCCAGGCTGAGAGGCGCGAGCGGGAGTGCTCGGAAAAAAGCTGGGCCGCGACCTGATCGAGGCGCTGCCCGCCGAGATCGAAGGGCACCTCGGCGCGGAGTTGAATGGCCTGGGTGGAGATCGTGGACATATTGAAGGCGCTTTATAGAAGGAGGAAAGGCAAAGGGCAGGCTGCAGCCGGTCATGAGCATCGGCGATGAGCGCACCGACTGCGCCGCCGGCGGCGAGCGGCCCGCCGGCCACCGCCCTGATCATCGGTAGGCCCCGCCGCGGGCAGCGGTGGAGCCTTTGGTTTCGGCAACGGGCTTGTGTTTAAATACCGCGTCTTTGTCCCGGCCAGCCGGGGCGCTCATCATAACAGGACGGCTCCGCGCGAGACAGCCAGCCGTCACAGGGACGCAAGCCGCCATGCAAGTGAAACACCTGCTGCTGATCGCCATACTCGCCCTTACCGCTGCCTGCTCGTCCAACGACACCATCAGCGAGAACCTCGGCGAGGCGGAACTGTACCGGCAGGCGCAGTCCGACCTGGACAGCAAGAGCTATACCAGCGCGATCAACAAACTGAAGGCCCTGGAGTCCCGTTACCCGTTCGGCCGCTTCGCCGAGCAGGCGCAGCTCGAACTGATTTACGCCTATTACCGCAACACCGAACCGGAGGCCGCGCGCTCATCGGCTGAACGCTTCATTCGCCTGCATCCGCAGCATCCGAGCGTCGATTACGCGTACTACCTCAAGGGTCTCGCCTCATTCGACCAGGACCGCGGCCTGCTGGCGCGCTTCCTGCCGCTGGACATGACCAAGCGCGACCCCGGCGCGGCGCGCGACTCGTTCAACGAGTTCGCCCAACTGACCACCCGCTACCCGAACAGCCGCTACGCACCCGATGCCAAGGCCCGCATGGTCTACCTGCGCAACCTGCTGGCGGCCAATGAAATCCATGTCGCCGACTACTACCTGCGCCGCCAGGCCTATGTCGCGGCGGCCAACCGCGGCCGTTACGTCGTGGAAAACTTCCAGGGCACGCCGGCGGTAGGCGACGGCCTCGCCGTGATGACCGAGGCCTACCAGCGCATGGGCCTCACCGAACTGGCAGACAGCAGCCTGCAGACACTGAAGCTCAACTACCCACAACACCCGAGCCTCGAGGACGGCAAGTTCGTGCCGCGCGAGCAGGAAGCTGACAACCGCAGCTGGCTGTCCCGCGCGACGCTGGGCCTGATCGAAACGGAAAACAAGGCGCCGGATGCGTCGCAGTCCAACCGCGATGTGGTCCGCCAGTACGAGAATGCCGCCCAGGACCTGCCGGACGAGCTGCGTCCTGTGCTCGAAGAGGCCGAGTCGGCCAACGCCGAGCAGGCCAGGAAGCGCTCCTGGTGGAGCTACCTGACGTTCGGATTGTTCGACTGACGGCGGCGCGACCGCACTCATACCCGCACAGGCCTGCCTACCGCAGGCCGCCTGCGCCAGCCAGGAACTTGCATCATGGGTCTGTTTCGTTTGCTTTTCTGGATCATCCTGATCGCCGCGGCGGTCTGGCTCTGGCGCCGCCTCGTGCGCAAGCCTGCCGCACCAGGCAAGCCCGAGCAGCGCACCCTGACCATGGTTCGCTGCGCCCAGTGCGGCGTCCACCTGCCCAGGGACCAGGCACTGCAAAGCCAGGACCATTGGTATTGCAGCCAGGCGCACCTGCAACAGGGCCATCGTGGGCACTGAGCGGCTGACCTTCCTCGGCTACCAGGGCCGGCGCATCTTCCGGCTCTACCACCTCTATCGCGTCGTCATCGGCCTGGTGCTGGTGCTGCTGGTCAGCAGCGACCTGCACAATGACCTGCTGCATATGGTCGACCCTGCCGCATTTCGCTATGGCTCCTGGCTCTACCTGATCGTCAACGTCCCCATCGCGGTGCTATTGCAGAACCCCAAGCGCGAGCTGCCGGTACTCGCGCTCGCGCTGCTCGACGTGACGCTGCTTGCCGCGCTCTTCTACTTCGCGGGGGGCACGCCCAGTGGGATCGGCAACCTGCTGATCGTGGCGGTCGCCATCGCCAACATCCTGCTGCACGGACGCATTGGCTACTTCATCGCCGCGGTGGCCGCGACCGGCCTCATCTACCTGACCTTCTACCTCAGCCTCAGCGATGCCGCGGCCAGCGGCCAGTACGTGCAGGCGGCAGCACTGGGCACGCTGTGCTTCGCGGCGGCGATGCTGGTCCAGGGGTTGACCCGCAGGCTGCAGGTCAGCGAAACGCTCGCCCGTCAGCGCGCCGAAGAAGTCGCCAACCTCGAGGCGCTCAACGCGCAGATCCTGCAGCGCATGCGCACCGGGATCATCGTCCTAGACTCGCAGGAGCGCGTCTTGCTGGCCAACCAGGGGGCGCTCGACCTGCTGGGCCAGCAGGCGCTGACCGGGGAGCGGCTAGCACCGCGCTGCCCCGAGCTGATTCGCGGCCTGCAGCAATGGCGCGACAACCCGACCCTGCGCCCGACCAGCTTCAAGGCCACGCCCGACGGGGCCACGCTGCAGCCCAGTTTCGCCGCGCTGCAGCACGGAGAGAAGCTCGACACCCTGGTATTTCTCGAGGACAACTCGCAGATCGCGCAGAAGGCGCAGCAGCTCAAGCTAGCCTCCCTGGGGCGCCTGACCGCCAGCATCGCCCACGAGATCCGCAACCCTCTGGGCGCCATCAGCCATGCCGCGCAGTTATTGCAGGAGTCGGAGGTACTGGATGCCGCCGACCTACGGCTCACCCAGATCATCCAGGACCACTCCCGACGGATGAACTTGGTGATCGAGAACGTGTTGCAGTTGTCGCGCCGACGCCAGGCCGAGCCCCAACTGCTGGACTTGAAATACTGGGTGCATCGCTTCGCCAGCGAATTTCGCCAGTCGCTGCCGGGCGACCACCTGCTTCATGTCGAGACCTGGGGCAGCTCGCTGCAGACGCGCATGGATCCCAACCAGCTGATCCAGGTGTTGACCAATTTGGTGCAGAACGGGATGCGCTACAGCGCCAAGCAGCATGGCCAGGCCCAGGTCTGCCTGCACCTGTTTCGGGACGAGGCGAGCGACCTGCCGGTGCTCGACGTTCTCGACGACGGCCCCGGCGTGCCAGCCGAGCAGGTGCAGCACATCTTCGAGCCTTTCTTTACCACGGAAAACAAGGGGACCGGGCTGGGCCTGTACATATCCCGCGAGCTTTGCGAAAGCAACCAGGCTCGGCTTGACTATCGTCAGCGGGAGGCGGGCGGCAGCTGCTTTCGCATCGTCTTCGCGCATCCGCGCAAGCTGAGCTGACCCTGGCCGGGCGCGGATCACACATTGCCGTGGTCGAGATACAACTCGCCGGCGGGCGCGCTAACATGGCGCGCCACCTGCTCTCTTTGACCCCCGAACAAAAAAGACCGACACCATGACCGCCCGCCAGAAAGCGCTGATCATCGACGACGAACCCGACATCCGGGAGCTCCTGGAGATCACCCTCGGGCGCATGAAACTGGACACCCGCAGTGCCCGCAACCTGAAGGAGGCCAAGGAGTGCCTGGCTCGCGAGCGCTACGACCTGTGCCTGACGGACATGCGCCTGCCGGACGGCTGCGGCCTGGAGCTGGTGCAGTTCATCCAACAACATTATCCACAGCTGCCGGTGGCAATGATTACCGCCTATGGCAGCCTGGATACCGCAATAGGCGCACTCAAGGCGGGCGCCTTCGATTTCCTGACGAAACCTGTGGATCTCGGCCGGCTTCGCGAGCTGGTCAACACCGCGCTGCGCCTGCGTAGCCCTGCTCCAGGCGAGCTGACGGTCGACGGTCGCCTGCTGGGCGCCTCGCCGCCGATGAACACCCTGCGCAAACAGATCGGCAAGCTGGCGCGCAGCCAGGCGCCGGTCTACATCAGCGGCGAGTCCGGAAGCGGCAAGGAGCTCGTGGCACGACTGATCCACGAACAAGGTCCGCGGCACGAACAGCCATTCGTGCCGGTCAACTGCGGAGCGATCCCGTCTGAGCTGATGGAGAGCGAGTTCTTCGGCCACAAGAAGGGCAGCTTCACTGGCGCCATGGAAGACAAGCCTGGCCTGTTCCAGGCGGCGAACGGCGGGACCCTTTTTCTCGACGAGGTAGCCGACCTGCCACTGCCCATGCAGGTCAAGCTGCTGCGCGCCATCCAGGAAAAGGCGGTGCGCTCGGTCGGCGGCGCCAAGGAGGTGGTGGTCGACGTGCGGATCCTCTGCGCCACACACAAGGATCTGGCCAACGAGGTCGCCTCGGGGCGCTTTCGCCAGGACCTGTACTACCGCCTGAACGTCATTGAGCTGCGCGTCCCGCCGCTGCGCGAGCGCCGCGAGGACATCGCCCAGCTGGCCGAAGTCATGCTCAAGCGCCTCGCCCAGGCAGCCGGCGAATCACCCGCCCGGCTACACCCCGACGCGCTGGCGAAGCTGCAGAGCTATCGCTTTCCGGGCAACGTACGGGAACTGGAGAACATGCTGGAACGCGCCTACACGCTGTGTGAGGGCGAGGAAATCAAACCCAGCGACCTGCGCCTGTCCGACGCACCGGGGGCGCCGGAAAACGGCGAGGCGAGCCTGGCCCAGATCGACAACCTGGAGGACCACCTCGAGGACGTCGAACGCAAGCTGATAATGCAGGCGCTGGAAGAAACCCGCTGGAACCGCACGGCCGCCGCCCAGCGCCTGGGCCTTTCGTTCCGCTCCATGCGATACCGGCTAAAGAAACTCGGACTGGACTGATCGAAGCGGCGAGCACGCTCGCCGCTTCGCGCTCACCCCTGCGACAACAGGTTGCGCAGGTCGATGATCGCCGCATTGGCGCGCGAGATGTAGTTCGCCATGACCAACGAATGGTTGGCCAGTACTCCGTAGCCGCTGCCATTGAGCACCATCGGGCTCCACAGCGGCTCCTGCGCCGCCTCCAGCTCGCGAATGATCTGCCGGACGCCGACCGCGGCGTTCTTTTTCGCCAGCACGTCGGCGAAATCCACCTCGATCGCGCGCAACAGGTGCGACAGCGCCCAGGCCTGCCCACGTGCCTCGTAGAACACGTTGTCGATCTGCATCCAGCGCGTCTCGACCCGCTCCTCCTCGAGCGCCGGCCCGAGGCCGTCGCCCTGCGTCTCGGTCTGCACCGCCCCTTTTGCGTCCAGCCGCACCCGACCTACGCTCGCCGACAGTCGCTGCGACAGCGAACCGAGACGCGTGCCCACATCGCCGAGCCAGTTGTTCAGGTTGTCCGCGCGCGAATAGAACTTGGCGTTCGGTGCAGGATCGCTCAGACGTGCCAGGTAGCGATCGAGGTAGCGAATGCCGTTGCGGTATTCCGACTCGCTGGCCGGCAGCGCCCAGCTGCGGTTGTCGAAGTTGAACAGCGGCTCGGCCTTCGACAGGTCAGGATCTTCGGTAGACTGCGACTGGGAGCGGGCAAAGTCCTTGCGCAGCGCACGGCTGAGGTCACGCACCTGGACCAGCACGCCATATTCCCAGCTCGGCATGTTGTCCAACCACAAACCGGGCGGGGCGATATCGTTGGTCAGGTAGCCGCCCGGCTTGTCCAGCAGGGTGCTGGCCACCTCCCGCAGGGTCTCGACAGTGGTGTAGCCATTGACGATCTGCCGCTGCGCCGCGTCAGCCGCTTCACGCACGTGCTGCTGGACGGGAAAACGATCCGGCTCCGAGCTCCAGTACCAGCCGACCAGCAGCGCGGCCAGGAGATAAACGCCGATCACTACACCCCGGGCCAGGAGCAACGGATGTCGCCCCGCGCCGTCCGCCCTGGCGGTAGTGGCCGAGGAGCCGAGGCGGCCAAAGGGGTTCTTCCAATCCAACATGGGCGTTTGTCCTTCTGTACGAATTGATCGATGCGCGCGTCCAGTCGGGCGCGTCGTGGCATGTGAACCACTATAACGCAGCTGGTTCACAGCACGCTCATAATGAGAACCAGAGCGCCTGCGCAGGCACGCGCGATACCACACGACAGTGGTAGCATTGAGCCATCAATATGGCCGCCGGACAGAACGCCGCAACCGGCCAGGGAAACCCAGATGTCGGACCAGGAAGAACTCAAACAACACTTCGCGCAACGGGTGATCCACCAGGCCCGGGAAGTCCTTGAAGTCTGGCAGCAACTGCAGCGCAGCGAATGGAACGACAACTGCCGCGCCACGCTGGCCGACGCCAACCAGCGCCTGCGCCGCTTTGCCGAACGCTTCGGGCAGGTCGAGCACCGTAATCTCGCGCTGGGCATCGAGGATTGCCTGGGTGACATCCAAGACAACCGGGGGCGACTGACGAGCGCCACCATCGCCACGCTCAGCCAGCTGGTCTATCGTCTCGCCCGCACCGGATTGCGCCACGCCGACCCGCGCGGCCAGTCCGGCTACGTGCCGCCGCTGAGCAAGCCGGTCTATATCGCCCTGGAGGATCACGAGCGTGCCCAGCACGTGGTGCGCCAGCTCGAGTTCTTCAGCATGGTCGCCCGCGCCTTCACCAGCGAACGGGACTTCCGCGCCGCGATGCACGAGCGGCATCCGGCGGCACTGGTGATGGACGTCGACTTCAATGGCGCAGGCCAGGGCCTGCGGCTGGCCGAGCAGGTTCAGCAAGGGCTGGAAGACATGCTGCCGGTGATCTTCTTCAGCCATCACGAGACCGATACGCCAATGCGCCTGGCAGCTGTGCGGGCCGGCGGGCTCGACTTCTTCACCGGCACCCTCGATGCCTCGAGCCTGCTGGAGAAGATCGAGATCTTCACCCGTACCGCCCATTACGAACCTTTCAGGGTGCTGATCATTGACGATTCGCGCGCCCAGGCGACGCACACCGAACGCGTCCTAAACAACGCCGGGATCATTACCCAGACGCTCAACGAGCCGATTCAGGCAATCGCCTGCCTGGCCGAGTTCCAGCCGGACCTGATCATCCTCGACATGTACATGCCCGATTGCATGGGCACCGAATTGGCCAAGGTCATTCGCCAGCACGAGCGCTACGTCAGCGTCCCGATCATCTACCTGTCCGCCGAGGACGACCTGGACAAGCAGCTCGACGCGATGAACGAAGGCGGCGACGACTTCCTCACCAAACCGATCAAGCCCAGCCATCTCATCGCCACCGTCCGCACGCGGGCCGAGCGAGCGCGGCACCTCAAGGCCCGCATCGTGCGTGACAGCCTGACCGGCCTGTACAACCACACGCACAGCCTGCAACTGCTCGAGGATGCGGCTTCACGCGCACGCCGGGACGGCCAGCCGCTGTGCTTCGCGATGATCGACATCGACCATTTCAAGCAGGTCAACGACACCTACGGCCACCCCATGGGCGACCGGGTTATCAAAAGCCTCGCGTTGTTTCTCAAACAACGGCTGCGCAAGACCGACCATATTGGCCGTTACGGCGGTGAGGAGTTCGCCGTGGTGCTGCCCGATACCGGGCTCGACGACGCCGTGGCGGTGCTCGACGAAATTCGCCAGCGCTTCGCCGAAATCCGTTTTCCTGCGCATCCGGCCGACCTGAGCTGCACCTTCAGCTGCGGCATTGCCGGGCTCACCCCGACCGCGGACATCAAGTCGCTGACCCATGATGCGGACGAGGCGCTCTACCGCGCCAAGCGCGGCGGCCGCAACCGCACCGAGGCGCAACGACCCTCATAGACGACTTCACTAGCCATAGTTGCTGACCGCCTCAACGACCGGCGGCCGGGATGCGCCTGCAGGCACGGCACTCAACCCGCAGTTGCTCGTGTTCGCCGGTGCGCGTTGGGGACCCGTCGGAGCGATCGCTGGCGCGGCGCTACGAGGTGAAAGCGCGCTGTCCCGGAATATCCTCGGCTAGCTGAGCGCTGGCCCCGCCCTGCTGCACAAGGCGGCGCCGACCGTCCTCGACGCAGGGACTCACTGCTACCGACCTGCATGCGGCCGGCGAGCTGAACAGGGCGACCCTGGTTGCCCAGGCAGGGCATGCCGACCCGCTGGCAGCTGCCGCACCAGGCAACCGCCAACGCCGGACCTTTAGCGCGGGGCGGCGGGGCGCTGCGACGGCTTGCGGCTCTTGCCGGAGGGTTTGGCACCACCCGCGGCCGCTTTTCGGCGGGCTTCGGCGGCGGCCTTGGCCTGCTCGCGCTTGTCCCAGGCATTGCCGTCGTGGCTGCGTGGCGGCAGTCCGTTGTGCTGAGTGAGAATCTTGCCGCCCTGCCCGGCCTTCTTGCTACCGACCGGGGTGGAATTCTTGCGCCGGGCGCTCTGGTAGGCGCCGTCGCTGGCCGGTTGGTGCGCCGGGATCAGCTGGTGCTTGCCGCTGCCAATCAGGTCAGCGCGCCCCATGCGGATCAGCGCCTCGCGCAACAACGGCCAGCCCTTGGGATCGTGATAGCGCAGGAAGGCCTTGTGCAACCGGCGCTGCTCCTCGCTCTTGACGATGGTGACGCCCTCGCTCTTGTAGGTCACCTTGCGCAGCGGGTTCTTGCCGGTGTGGTACATCGCCGTCGCCGAGGCCATGGGCGATGGGTAGAAGGCCTGCACCTGGTCGGCACGGAAGCCGTTGGCCTTGAGCCACAGGGCGAGGTTCATCATGTCCTCGTCGGTGGTGCCGGGATGCGCGGCGATGAAGTACGGAATCAGGTACTGCTCCTTGCCCGCCTCCTTCGAGTACTTCTCGAACATCCGCTTGAAGCGATCGTAGGTACCGATGCCCGGCTTCATCATCTTGTCCAGCGGACCACGCTCGGTGTGCTCCGGGGCGATCTTCAGGTAGCCGCCGACGTGGTGGGTGACCAGCTCCTTGACGTACTCCGGCGACTCGACAGCGAGGTCGTAGCGCAGGCCGGATGCGATAAGGATCTTCTTCACACCGGGCAGCGCGCGCGCCTTGCGGTACAGCTCGATCAGCGAGCTGTGGTCGGTATCGAGGTTCTCGCAGATGCCCGGAAACACGCAGGACGGCTTGCGGCAGTGCTTCTCGATGTCGTGGCTCTTGCAGGCCAGGCGGTACATGTTGGCGGTCGGCCCACCGAGGTCGGAGACCACGCCGGTGAAGCCCGGCACGTTCTTCATTTCCTCGATCTCGTGCAGGATCGACTCGTGGGACCGGCTCTGGATGATGCGCCCCTCATGCTCGGTGATCGAGCAGAAGGTGCAGCCACCGAAGCAGCCGCGCATGATGTTCACCGAGAAGCGAATCATCTCGTAGGCCGGAATCTTCGCCCCGCTGTACGCCGGGTGCGGCACGCGCGCGTAGGGCGCGGCGAACACGTAGTCCATTTCCTCGGTGGTCAGCGGGATCGGCGGCGGGTTGAGCCACAGCTCGCGATCATCGTGGCGCTGCACCAGCGCACGGGCGTTGCCGGGATTGGTTTCCAGGTGCAGCACCCGGTTGGCGTGGGCATAGAGTGCCGGATCGTTGCGCACCTTCTCGAACGACGGCAGGCGGATGACGGTACGGTCGCGTTCCAGCTTCGGATGCGGCAGCAGTTCGACCGGCTTGGCCTCGTTCGGGTCATCCTGCGGGCCCTTTTCCTTCTCGATGGCGCAGGCAGAAAGGTCCTGGGTATTGACGTAGGGGTTGATGATCTTGTCGATCTTGCCCGGCCGGTCAATGCGCGTGGAATCGATCTCGAACCAGCCTTCGGGCGTGTCCTTGCGGATAAACGCGGTGCCGCGCACATCGGTGATGGCCTCGATCGGCTCGCCACGGGCCAGGCGCTGCGCCACCTCGACGATGGCCCGCTCGGCGTTGCCATAGAGCAGGATGTCGGCTGTGGCATCCATCAGGATCGAGCGGCGCACCTTGTCCGACCAGTAGTCGTAATGGGCGATACGGCGCAGCGAGGCCTCGATTCCGCCAAGCACCACCGGCACGTGCTTGTAGGCTTCCTTGCAGCGCTGGCTGTAGACCAGGCTGGCGCGATCCGGCCGCTTGCCGGCCAGGCCGCCGGCAGTATAAGCGTCGTCGGAGCGAATCTTGCGGTCGGCGGTGTAGCGATTGATCATCGAGTCCATGTTGCCGGCGGCGACGCCGAAGAACAGGTTCGGCTCGCCGAGCTTCATGAAGTCGTCTTTGCTCTGCCAGTCGGGCTGGCTGATGATGCCGACGCGAAATCCTTGCGCTTCCAGCAGGCGACCGATGATCGCCATGCCAAACGACGGATGGTCAACGTAGGCGTCTCCGGTGACGACGATGATGTCGCACGAATCCCAGCCGAGCTGATCCATCTCCTCCCTGCTCATCGGCAGGAACGGCGCCGGACCGAAACACTCGGCCCAGAACTTGGGGTAGTCGAACAGAGGTTTGGCGGCAGGCATGGCGAGAACCGGAGGCAACAGAAACGGGCGCGGAATATAGCACAAAAAATGATCAGGAAAGCCGAGCACCGTGCTCGGACTTGCGAATGAACAGCCCACCGATAAGCGCAAACGCCGGGTGGGTTGCGCTGCCGACAGCGCTCCCCTCCGTGACGCGCGCTGCCGCCTGATCCGCCGGCGCCTGTGCGCCTGACCGGACGGCGCTTAGCCCAGATAGCGGCGGGGCACCCGGCCGGTCACCTTGGTCAGCAGCTCGTAGCCGATGGTGCCGCAGCCCCGGGCAAGCTCGTCGACCGAGACCTGTGCGCCCCATAGCTCGACCTCATCCCCCAGCGTCGCCTCGGGCAGGTCGGTGATGTCCACGGCGAGCATGTCCATCGACACCCGCCCGGCCAGCGGCAACCGTTGGCCGCGAATGGCCACGCAGGTGCCGGGCGGTGCCGTACGCGGATAGCCGTCGGCGTAGCCGCAGCTCACCGTGGCGATCCGCGACGGCCGCTGCGCCACCCAACCGGCACCGTAGCCCACGCTTTCGCCCGCCGCGATATCGCGGATCGCGATGATAGCGCCGGCCAGGGTCATTACCGGCTGTAGGCCCAGCGTCTCGGCACTGAGCTCGGCGAATGGCGAAGCGCCATAGAGCATGATCCCGGGCCGCAACCAGTCCATGTGCGCCGCAGACAGGGTCAACACCGCCGCGGAGTTGGCAAACGAGCGGTTGGCGAAGTCCAGGTCCAGCAGACTGACGAACTGCTCCAGTTGCGCCTCGTTGAGCGGGTGACCGCGCTCGTCGGCGCAGGCGAAGTGACTCATCAGGTTGAGCTCGGCCACCTGGGCCGCCCCCGCCAGCCGCCCATGCCACTGGCGCAGGGCCCGTGTCGAGAAGCCCAGCCGATGCATGCCCGAGTCCAGCTTCAGCCAGACGTTAACCGGCCGGTCGATGGCGGCGGCAAGCAGCGCCTCCGCCTGCGCCTCGCCCTGAACGGCAACATCGAGCGCCAGCTCGCTGGCCGCCAGGTACTCGCGCGGTTCGAAACACCCCTCGAGCAGCAGCAGGCGGGCATGCGGATGGGCCGCACGAACCTGCTCGGCCTCCTCCAGCGAGGCAACCGCAAAGCCGTCGGCGATCTCCGCCAGTGCCTGCACCGCCGCCACCGCCCCATGCCCGTAGGCGTTGGCCTTGACCACGGCGAACGCCTTGCGCCCGGGCGCACACTGCCTGGCAAGCTGATAGTTGTGGCGAAGCGCTGCGAGATCGACCGTGGCAACCAGGGGACGCATGGAATGTCCTTCGAAGAATGCGGAGGGAGCGCTATTGTCCGGTGCCGGCCGGCCCGGTCGCAAGCGGTTGCCGGTGGCCGCCCGGCACCGCCAGCGGTTACTCGTCGTCGAACTGGTAGCTGCCCGGGGCGAGGTTCTCGAAACGGGAGTACTTGCCGAGGAATGCCAGGCGGGTGGTACCGATCGGACCGTTCCGCTGCTTGCCGATGATGATCTCGGCCACACCCTTGTATTCGGTCTCCGGGTGATAGACCTCGTCCCGGTAGACGAACATGATGATGTCGGCGTCCTGCTCGATCGCACCGGATTCGCGCAAGTCGGAGTTGACCGGGCGCTTGTTCGGCCGCTGTTCGAGAGAGCGGTTGAGCTGCGACAGGGCGATCACCGGGCAGTTGAATTCCTTCGCCAGGCCCTTGAGCGAGCGGGAAATTTCCGAGATCTCGTTGGTACGGTTGTCGCCACTCGAACCCGGGATCTGCATCAGCTGCAGGTAGTCGACCATGATCATGCCGATCTCGCCATGCTCGCGCGCCAGGCGCCGGGTGCGAGCGCGCATCTCCGAAGGCGAGATGCCGGCCGTGTCATCGATAAACAGCTTGCGGTCGTTGAGCAGATTGACGGCCGACGTCAGGCGCGGCCAGTCATCATCGCTGAGCTTGCCGGTCCGGACCTTGGTCTGGTCGATTCGCCCGAGCGAGGCGAGCATACGAATCACGATGGAATCGGCCGGCATCTCCAGCGAGTAGACGAGGATGGCCTTGTCCGAACGCAGCACGGCGTTCTCCACGAGGTTCATGGCGAAGGTCGTCTTGCCCATCGACGGACGGCCGGCCACGATGATCAGGTCCGCCGGCTGCAGGCCGCTGGTCGCCTCGTCGAGATCGGTAAAGCCGGTAGACAGTCCGGTGATCGCCTCCCCCGCGTTGAACAGGGTGTCGATCCGGTCGATGGCCTTGACCAAGATGTCATTGATGCCGATCGGACCACCCGTCTTGGGCCGCGCCTCGGCGATCTGGAAGATCAGCCGCTCGGCCTCGTCGAGAATCTCCTCGCCGGTACGCCCCTGCGGCGCGTAGGCGCTGTCGGCGATTTCATTGCTGATGCCGATCAGTTGGCGAAGCGTGGCGCGCTCGCGAATGATCTGCGCGTACGCCTTGATGTTGGCGACCGACGGGGTGTTCTTGGCCAGCTCGCCGAGGTAGGCCAGCCCGCCCACCTGCGACAGGTGGCCCGCTTTGTCCAGCTGCTCGGACAGGGTTACCACATCGAACGGCGAGTTGCGCTCGGCCAGCGCGAAGATGGCACGGAAGATCAGGCGGTGGTCGTGGCGATAGAAGTCTCCATCGGAGACCTGATCGAGCACACGCTCCCACGCATTGTTGTCGAGCATCAGACCACCCAGCACTGCCTGCTCGGCTTCGATCGAATGGGGCGGCACCTTGAGCGCGGCGGTTTCCAGATCGTATTGCTGCGGGACGCTGATGTCGTTCATGGCACTCGGAATTCGTTGACGTCACAAAGACAAAGGGCACGTTCCACGGGAGTGGAAACGTGCCCGATGTTACGCGTCAGGCACCAGGGGTGCCAGACGATGGCCGGTCTCAGCCAGCAACCACGATCAGCTTCACGGTCGCTTCGACGTCGGTGTGCAGGTGCACAGCCACGTCGTATTCACCTACCTGGCGGATGGTTCCGTTCGGCAGGCGGATCTCGCTCTTGGCCACTTCAACGCCGGAGGCGGTCAGGGCGTCGGCGATGTCATGGGTACCGATGGAACCGAACAGCTTGCCCTCGTCGCCCGCAGTCGCGGTGATGGTGACTTCCAGTTCGGCAAGCTGGGCTGCGCGGGTCTCGGCGGAGGCCTTGCGCTCGGCAGCAGCTTTTTCCAGGTCGGCACGACGCGCTTCGAACGCGGCGATGTTCGCCGGCGTTGCAGCGGTAGCCTTGCGCTGCGGCAGCAGGTAGTTGCGGCCGTAACCAGACTTGACGTTTACCTTGTCGCCCAGGTTGCCCAGGTTTGCGACTTTTTCCAGCAGGATGACTTCCATTTGAGTCTTACCTCTTAACTTTTAACCTTCACCGTCCGCAGGCCCTGCATCGTCATCACGAGCGGCACGACCGCGGAAATCAAACAAACTGTCGACAACGGCCATCACGGCCAGCAACGGATAGAGCAACTGCATGAACAGCACCAGCGTCACGTACAGCCCCACCAGCCAGAACCGCGCCATGCGCCCCTGCCTGACCAGGCCATGCAGCAACGCAATGCCGGCGAATACCAGCGGCACGCTGCACAGCGGCGCCAACAGCGCCAGCTGAACGCTCAGACTCGGCCCCAGGAGGATGCCGACCAGCAGCATCATCGCCAGCGCCGGCGGAAACCGCAGCGCCCGGAACTCGAGCCCGAAGCCACCCGGGTTGTACAACAGCGCCTGCCAGTAACGCCCCAGCATCAGACTGAGCAGCGTGGCGATCTGCAGCAAGGCCGCCAACAGGCCGGTCAAGACCGGTGTCAGCAGCGAACCCAAACGCGCCTGCTCTTCCGCGGAGAGTTGCTGGTAGGCGTCCGACAGCATCTCGGGCAACACCTTCTGCAATTCCGCGGCGAGTGCCGCGATCGGCTCACCGAAAACCATCCCCAGCGCCCAGGCATACAACAACCCGAGCCCGACACTGCACAGCATCACCAGGGTCCAGGACGCCTTTTCACGCAGCAACCACGCCAGCGAGAAGGCACCCAGGAGCACCAGCAGCGTGCGCGGATCACCGAAGAACCACCAGGCGATGGCAGGCAGAACCGCCCATACCAGCACACCCAGCGCGTCGTTCAGTCCGCGACGCAACAACACCAGGCTTCCCGCAGCCGCACACAGCCAGAACAACATCGGCAATGCCGCAGAGCCTGCCATCACCACGATGGCTTGCATACGGCCGCGCATGATGAACTCAGCCAGGGCACGCATGCGATCTATCCTTTACGTCTGTCGACCAGCTCGATCAACGGCCGTGGCTGTCGGTGTAGGGCAGCAGGGCCAGGAAGCGGGCGCGCTTGATAGCGGTAGCCAGCTGGCGCTGATAGCGTGCTTTGGTTCCGGTGATACGGCTAGGAACGATCTTGCCGGTTTCGGAAATGTAGGCCTTCAGTGTGTTGAGATCCTTGTAGTCGATCTCTTTCACGTTTTCTGCAGTAAAACGGCAGAACTTACGACGACGGAAAAAACGTGCCATGAAATAGGCTCCTCAATAAGTCCGTGGATTACTCGTCAGCGTTGTTGTCGCGGCTGTCACTGTCGCTGTCGTTTTCGTTGACATTGTCAGATTCAGGGCGATCACGACGCTCGCGGCGTTCGCTGCGGTTTTCCTCGGCCTTGAGCATCTCGGACTGTTCAGTCACAGCTTCGTCGCGACGGATGACCAGGTTACGGATGACGGCGTCGTTGTAGCGGAAGTTGTCTTCCAGCTCGGCCAGTGCCTTGCCGCTGCACTCGACGTTCAGCATCACGTAGTGAGCCTTGTGGACGTTGTCGATGGCGTAGGCCAGCTGACGACGACCCCAGTCTTCCAGACGATGGATCTTGCCACCGTCCTCTTCGATCAGCTTGGTGTAACGCTCCACCATGCCGCCAACCTGCTCGCTCTGGTCGGGGTGGACCAGGAAGATGATTTCGTAATGACGCATTGTTGCTCCTTACGGGTTGCAGCCTGCCGCACGACGCGGATCAGGCAAGGAGTGAATCAGGATGTGACTCTTGCCAGCCAGAGAGGCGCGCAAACGCCTGCCATCCGGGCAAGGGGCGCAATTCTAGTGAAGCGCGCCCGCCCGCGCAAGGCGATTTGGTGATTATTTGACCAGCCCACCTGACCTCAGGAAGCCCGCTCGGCGGCGATGTCCTCAAGCAGCGTCCTGACCTGGTGGATGTCGTAGGGCTTGAGCATGGTACGCAGTGCGTCCAGGCCCTCGTCTCTGGCATCGATCGCGTATCCGGAGGCAATGACCATGCTCAGCGCGGCGTCCAGCTCCCTGGCCCGGCGCACCAGCTCGATGCCGCTCATGCCGGCCAGGCCGACGTCGGTCACAAGTACGTCGAAGCGGCGTTGCTCCAGCAACTCGAGCGCAGCCTCGGCCGAGTCACAGGCCGTGACGGCATGGCCGAGTTCTTCCATGACTTCGGCCGTCAGCATCCGCAGCGTCGGGTCATCCTCGACGAACAGCACGTGCAGCGCATCGTTGCGCGCCGCCTGCCCGTCCTCTTCGCCACCCTGCTGCGCTGCGCCGCCCTCCTCGGCCAGGTGGCCACTCCGCCCGCCACGATCGGCGATCGGCGATCGGCAGATAGACCCGCACCGAGGTGCCGACTCCTTCCCGGCTGTCCAGCGTGACGAAACCGCCACTCTGGCGAACGAAGCCGTAGACCATGCTCAGGCCAAGGCCCGAGGCATTGGCCTCCTGGCGTGTGGTGAAGAAAGGCTCGAACGCGCGCGCCAGCACATCGGGCGTCATGCCCTCACCCTCGTCGACGACGCTCAGCTCCACGTACGGACCCGGCTCGGCATCCGCCTGACCGATCAACTGCTCGGCCTCAAGCATACGGTTGTGCAGGTGGATGCGCAGCGCCCCGCCACCGGCCATGGCGTCGCGCGCATTGACCGCCAGGTTGAGGATGGCCGCCTGCAGGTTGCCGACGTCGGCGAGCACCGGCCAGAGATTCGGCTGAACATCCACGTCGAGGCGAACCCCGCGCCCCAGCGCGCCACCCAGCAGCTCGCTCATTTGCTCAAGCAGCTCACCGAGATGGACCGCCTGCGGCTGAAGCGGCTGGCGGCTGGCGAACGCGAGCAGCTGAGAAGCCAGCCGGGCTCCCTTTTCCACGCCACCGACAGCCGACTCCAGGCGCCGCTGCGCCGTTTCGTCCGCGCCCAGGTTGCGTCGAAGCAGCTGCAGGTTGCCACCGATGATCTGCAGCATATTGTTGAAGTCATGCGCGATGCCGCCGGTCAGCTTGCCCACTGCCTCGAGCTTTTGCGCCTGCATCAGCGCTGCCTCGGCGAGGCGCCGCTCGGATTCGCTCTGCAACAACTCGCGGGTTCGCTCGCGCACCAGCTCTTCGAGATGGACACGGTGCTCTTGCAGCTCCTGCTGGCTGCGATGCTGTTCGGTGACATCGCTGCCAAGCACGAAGATGCCGGACACCCGGCCGCCGTGCTCGGTGATGGGCTGAAACACGAAATCGAGATAGACCTCCTGGGCGGCCTCATCGGGACGACGCTGCAGAAACAGCTGCACGCCCCTGCCCACGTAGGGCTCAGCGCTGCGAAACACCTGATCCAGAAGGCTGACAAAGCCCTGCTGCTGAAGCTCCGGGAGCCCGTCGCGGACGCGCTTGCCAATCAGGCGGCGGTCGCCCACCAGCTGCTGGTAGGCCTCGTTGACCAGCTCGACCACGTGCTCCGGCCCGCGCAGAAAGCAGACGAAGCCCGGTGCCTGGGCGAACAGCTGACGCAGCTGGTTGCCCTCGTCCTGCACCGACTTGGCCCGCAGCAATAAAGCAGCCTGGATCTGCTGCGGTGGCTGGGCCGCTCCTTCGACAGAGCGCAGCGATGCCTTGAGCGACTGCAGTTCGGTGATATCGGTGGTGTGCTGGAGGATCGCGCCAACCTCGCCATGTTCATCGAGGATCGGCGTGTGGGTCGCGCTCCAGTAACGGTCCTGATAGGCGGCACCATGCCCCGAACTGACGGCGATCGAATAGCGGATGACCGGAAGAGAATCCACCGCCTTGCTGCGCAGGACCCGTTCGAATGACGCCAGCAGCGCATCCACATGGGTAGTCTCCGGCGCCTGGGGATCGGCCGCGAACGCTTCGTGGATGCGCTGACCCCGGATGTCTTCAAGGCTGCGCGCGGTGAGCTGCAGATAGGCGTCGTTGGCATCAAGGATGACCAGCGCAGGATCGAGCAATAGGTAGGCGTTTGGCGAGTGTCTGAACAATGCCTCGAAAGGCGGGTGTTGCGGCATACAACCTCCATGAGGCGCGCCTGACCGGGTCGCTGTCATGAGCGGGGAAAACACGGCCAAGGCGTTAATCGACAAGGCCGGCCGTGATGGGAACGGACAATGGACCACGAGGCCGCGGATCCGTTTCGCGACGAACGGCAGCGCTAACGGCGCGATGCGCGCTGCGGGGTCAGCGCCCGATCAGCCCGCGACGCGACGTGAACGGCGCTGCCGCATCGCCTCGAACAGGCAGACGCCAGTGGCCACCGAGACGTTCAGGCTGCTGACGCTTCCGGACATCGGCAGCCGCACCAGAAAGTCGCAATGCTCGCGCGTCAAGCGGCGCATGCCCTTGCCCTCCGCCCCCATGACCACCACGATGGGGCCGCTGAGGTCCTGGTCGTAGAGTTCCTGTTCGGCTTCGCCCGCAGTCCCGACGACCCACAAGCCGCGCTGCTGCAGCTTTTCCAGCGTCCGCGCCAGATTGGTCACGGCCACCAGCGGGATGACTTCGGCCGCGCCACAGGCCACCTTGCGCACCGTGGCATTCAGCGTCGCCGACTTGTCCTTTGGAATGATCACCGCCAGCGCGCCGGCAGCGTCGGCCGTGCGCAGGCAGGCACCCAGGTTGTGCGGGTCGGTCACACCGTCAAGCACCAGCAGCAACGGCTGTGCATCGGTGCGATCCAGCAGCTCGTCGAGCATGGCGTCTCCCCAGACCTGGCTCGGACTGACCTCAGCGACCACCCCCTGGTGCACGCCCTCGACCCAGGCGTCCATCTCGCGGCGCTCGCATTGACCGACGCGAACCCGCTCCTGCTCGGCCAGCTGCAGCAAGGCCTGCGCGCGCGGATCGCCCCGGCCTTCGGCCAGCCAGACCTGCTTGACCCGTTTGGGATGATGACGAAGCAGCGCCTCGACGGCATGCAGCCCGTAGACCTTTTCCAGATCGCTCATGGCTTCGCCTTGCGCTTGCTTGTGGGTGCGCCGTCGGACTTGCCGCGCGACTTGCCGTCTCCGGCCCCCTTGCTCGCGCTGCGCTTGGGCTTGCCACCCGCCTTGCTGCCCTTGGCTTCGGAGAGCAGGGCCTTTTTCATGTCGCGACTCTTGCGCACATCCTCACTGACCGGCTCCTTGTCCCTGGAACCCTTCGAGGTGCGCGCGCCGCGCTCGCTCTTGCGTCCGCGCCCCTCCGAGGCGCCGCGCTCGGCGATGCCCACCTTGCTGCCGCCACTGATCAGCTCGAAGTCGATCTTGCGCTCGTCGAGGTCGACGCGCATCACCCGCACCTCGACACCATCGCCAAGGCGGAAGCTGCGCCCGCTGCGCTCGCCCGACAGGCGATGGTGCAGCGGATCGAAATGGTAGTAGTCGCCCGGCATCGCCGTGACGTGTACCAGGCCTTCGACGTAGATGTCGGTCAGTTCGACGAACAGACCAAAGCCGGTCACCGCGGTGATGACTCCCGGGAAGCTCTCGCCGACACGGTCCTTCATGAACTCGCACTTGAGCCAGTTCACCACATCACGGGTCGCTTCGTCCGCTCGCCGCTCGGTCATCGAGCACTGCTCGCCGAGCTGCTCCAGAGCGGCCTCGTCATAGGGATAGATACGCGCCTTGGGCATGCTCGCCGCCCCGGCCCGACGGACATGGGAAGTCTCGCGCCTGGAGCGGATCACACTGCGGATCGCCCGATGGATCAGCAGGTCCGGGTAGCGACGGATCGGCGAGGTGAAATGCGCGTAGGCCTCGTAGTTGAGGCCGAAGTGGCCGTTGTTGTCGGGGCTGTAGACTGCCTGGCTGAGCGAGCGCAGCATCACGGTCTGGATAACGTGGAAGTCCGGACGCCCCTGGATGTGCTCCAGCAGCGCCTGGTAATCCTTCGGTGTCGGCCCCTCCTTGCCCTTGTGCAGGGTCAAGCCCAGCTCACCGAGGAAAGCGCGAAGCTTTTCCTGGCGCTCCAGCGGCGGACCGTCATGCACCCGGTACAGGCCCGGAATGTCGTGATCCTGCAGGAAGCGCGCCGTGGCCACGTTGGCGCAGAGCATGCATTCCTCGATCAGCTTGTGCGCGTCGTTGCGCTCGGTCGGCTTGATCTCGGAAATCTTGCGCCCGGCACCAAAGACGATCCGTGTTTCCTGGGTTTCGAAGTCGATCGCGCCGCGGGTGTGACGCGCTTTGAGCAGCACCTTGTACAACGCATAGAGCTGCTTGAGATGCGGCAGCACCTCGCCGTATTCCCCGATCAGGCGCTTGCCTTCCGGCGACGAAGCCTGCTCCAGCATGCTGCTGACTTTGTTGTAGGTCAGCCGCGCGTGGGAATGGATGACCGCTTCGTAGAACTGGTAGTCGGTCATCTTCCCCGACTTGTTCAGGGTGATCTCGCAGACCATCGCCAGGCGATCGACATGCGGATTCAGCGAGCAGAGCCCGTTGGAGAGCTCCTCTGGCAGCATCGGCACCACGCGCTCAGGGAAGTACACGGAGGTGCCGCGCACCTCGGCTTCCTGATCGAGCGCGGAACCGACCTTCACATAGTGCGAGACGTCGGCAATGGCAACGTACAGACGGAAGCCGCCGGAAAACAGCTTCCAGCCACTGAGCTTCTCGCAATAGACCGCGTCATCGAAGTCACGCGCATCCTCACCGTCGATGGTGACGAATGGGAGGTGGCGCAGATCGACGCGCTTGAGCTTGTCCTTTTCCTCGACTTCCGGCTTGAGCTTGGCAGCCTCGCGCTGTACCGCGTCCGGCCAGACATGCGGAATGTCGAAGCTGCGCAGGGCGACGTCGATTTCCATGCCCGGCGCCATGTAATTGCCGATCACCTCGATCACGTCACCCTGCGGCTGAAAGCGCGGGGTCGGCCAGTGGGTGATCTTGATCTCGACGAACTGCCCCGGCTTGGCATCCATGGAGCGCCCGGGGGTGACCAATACTTCCTGCTGGATCTTCGGGTTGTCGGCCATGACGAAGCCGATACCGCTCTCCTCTTGGTAACGACCCACGATGGTTTCGTGCGCGCGGCTGATAACCTCGACGATGGCGCCTTCGCGACGACCCCGCCGGTCGAGCCCGGCGACGCGCGCCAGACAGCGGTCGCCATCGAAGACCAGGCGCATCTGCGCGGGACTGAGGAACAGATCGTCGCTACCGTCGTCGGGAATCAGAAAACCGAAACCGTCACGATGACCGCTGACACGGCCGCAAACCAGGTCCAACTTGTCCACCGGGGCATAGGTGCCGCGCCGGGTGTAGATAAGCTGACCGTCACGCTCCATCGCACGCAACCGGCGGCGCAGCGCTTCAATATCGTCTTCGGAACTCAAACCGAACTCGTCCACGAGCTGCTCGCGGGACGCCGGGGAGCCGCGTTCGCTCAAGTGCTGCAGGATCAGCTCGCGACTGGGAATGGGGTTTTCGTACTTTTCCGCTTCACGTGCGGCCTCGGGGTCGAGGGATTGCCAATCGGCCATTAAGAGATGTCACCTTTCATTCATGTATAGAGGCAGAACGCTCTATATCTATTGAAGCGCGAAACGCATGCCGGCGGCAGCTTTCGAGCGAATTATTTTTCCTGAGCGGGGCTTTACAAGGCACAACCTCGCCCGTATAGTTCGCGCCCACAATGTCCGGTAGACGTTGTAACACGGAAACGACGAAGTATCATCGTTTGCAGTGCCCAGGTGGCGGAATTGGTAGACGCACTAGGTTCAGGTCCTAGCGGTGGCAACACCGTGGAAGTTCGAGTCTTCTCCTGGGCACCATTACACCGATGAAATTCCTGGCTTGTCCCGGAGTCTCATAGACACGAGGTTTGTCGGCCTCGACCAGCAATCGACAGCAAGTCGGTGAGCAATCATCGCAATGTGCCCAGGTGGCGGAATTGGTAGACGCACTAGGTTCAGGTCCTAGCGATGGCAACATCGTGGAAGTTCGAGTCTTCTCCTGGGCACCACTCTTCAGAAAAAACCGAGCCCACGGCTCGGTTTTTTCGTTTCAGCGATCATCGGCCGAGCAACCTACCCCCCTCTGCACAGCCGACGATGCCAGATAAAGGAAGACCGCCCGAAGGCGGTCTTTTTTGTTTGGCGATCCCTGATCAGGCGTACGGATGACGCAGCACGATTGTTTCGTTGCGGTCCGGACCGGTCGAAATGATATCGATCGGCGCCTCGACGAGCTCTTCCAGACGCTTGATATAAGCGCGCGCATTGGCCGGCAGTTCATCGAGCGCCTTGAGACCAACGGTCGACTCGGACCAGCCAGGCAGCTCTTCGTACACCGGCTGCAAGCCGTCATAGCTGTCGGCATCGGTCGGCGCATCGACCAGCAGATCGCCATTGCGATCCTTGTAGGCGACGCATATGCGGATTGTTTCCAGCCCATCGAGCACGTCCAGCTTGGTCAGGCAGATACCCGACACACTGTTGATCTCGATGGCGCGACGCAGGATCACCGCATCGAACCAGCCACAGCGACGGGCCCGCCCGGTGGTCGAGCCGAACTCATGGCCGCGCTCGGCCAAGCGCGCACCGATGTCATCGAACAACTCGGTCGGAAACGGTCCGGAACCGACGCGGGTCGTGTAGGCCTTGGTGATGCCGAGCACGTAGTCGAGGTACAGCGGTCCGAACCCGGAGCCGGTCGAAGTACCGCCGGCGGTGGTGCTGGAGCTGGTCACGTAGGGGTAGGTGCCATGATCGATGTCCAGCAAGGAACCTTGGGCACCCTCGAACATGATGCGTGCCCCCTGCTTGCGCAGCTCGTGCAGGCGCGCCGACACGTCGGTCATCATCGGCTTGAGGATTTCAGCGTAGCCCAGCGCTTCGTCGAGCGTCTTTTGGAAGTCGACCGGTTCGACCTTGTAGAAGTGCTGCAGGATGAAGTTGTGGTACTCGAGCAGCTCGCGCAGCTTGACAGCAAATCGCTCGGGATTGAACAGGTCGCCGATGCGCAGGCCGCGCCGCGCCACTTTGTCCTCATAGGCCGGCCCGATGCCGCGACCGGTGGTACCGATCTTGCCTTCGGAGCGCGACGCCTCGCGCGCCTGATCCAGCGCCACGTGATACGGCAGGATCAGGGTACAGGCCGGACTGATGCGCAGCCGCTCGCGGACCGGCACGCCCTTTTCCTCGAGCTTGGTGATTTCTCGCATCAGCGCATCAGGAGCAACCACCACCCCGTTACCGATCAGGCACTGCACGTTCTCGCGCAGGATGCCGGAAGGAATAAGGTGCAGAACGGTTTTTTCGCCGTCGATGACCAGCGTATGGCCGGCATTGTGGCCACCCTGGAAACGCACCACGGCCGCTGCCTGATCGGTCAGCAGGTCGACGATCTTGCCCTTGCCCTCATCACCCCACTGGGTGCCTAGGACCACGACATTCTTACCCATAAAGCTTGTCCTCTTGGCGAAGCGAACCGGTCATGACCGGCGAAATAAACCTGAAAAGCAGCCCGGCACAGGGCTCTGGACGGCTCAGCGAGCTAGCGGCGCCACGCCCCACGCGCCGCCCTGCCACTGCAACTGTCGATCGCAACCTGCGGCAGCAGCAGCCGCGGCCGACTGCCCGTCGAGCGCCTGGACGACCCGCTCGCCCTGCGCGCGCAACTGGCAGATCAGCTGCCACAGCGCAGGCTCGGTGCCATAAGGCGCCCAGACGCCGGTGAGCGGCTCGGCCAGCGGCGCGTTGCCGAGACTGACCAACGTCTTCAGATCGGTGGAAAAGCCCGTCGCCGGCCGCGCGCGCCCGAAGTCGGCACCGATATCGTCATAGCGCCCGCCCTGGGCGATCGACTGCCCGACACCCGGCACAAACACCGCGAACACGACACCGGTGTGGTAGTGGTAACCGCGCAACTCACCCAGATCAAAGTACAGCGGCAAATGCGGATAGCGCATCGCCAGCTGATCGGCGATATGGGCCAGGCAATCCAGCGCCTCGACCACAACAGCAGGCGCCCCAGCCAGAACGGACCGGGCCGTCTCGAGCGTTTCCCGGCCACCGCACAAGCGGGCCAGGGCGCGGAGCATTTCGGCCAGCGCCGGCGGCACCTCTGCGGTTAGCTGCTCGATCTCGTCCATCGCCTTGCGCTGCAACGCATCGAACAAGCGCTGCTCAGCCGCCTCGGCGAGACCGGCCGCGCGCGCCAGGCCACGGTAGATGCCGACGTGCCCGAGGTCCATATGCAGGTCCGACACCTCGGCAAGGCCCAGCGTTTCGAGCATCAGACTGATGACTTCCAGGTCGCTCGAGGTGCTGCTGTCGCCGTAGAGTTCGGCACCCAGCTGGATCGGGCTGCGGGAAGTCGAGAGCGCGTGAGGCTTGGCATGCAGGACGCTGCCGGCGTAGCACAGGCGACTGGGACCCTCGCGACGCAGGGTATGGGCATCGACCCGCGCCACCTGCGGTGTGATGTCGGCACGCAAGCCCATCTGCCGACCGGACAAGGGGTCGATCACCTTGAAGGTCTTCAGATCCAGGTCCTGACCCGCGCCGGTCAGCAGCGATTCAAGGAACTCGACATGCGGGGTGATCACCAGCTCGTAGCCCCAGCGCTGGAACAGATCCAGAACGCCTCGGCGCGCCGTTTCGATACGTGCCGCCTCAGGGGGAAGCACTTCCTCGATGCCATCTGGCAAGAGCCAGCGGTCTACCGTTGCCATTTCGCCAATCACCTCTCGATACGGCACTAGTCAAGCAGACGAACGCCGGGGCTGCGCCTGAGCCGCCCACCGGTCGCGTGCAATTGTGTTCAAAACCATGACGCCCGCGCCTGCAACCGGCCCCAAGGAGAGCGGCACGCCACAGGAGGCTTGGTTCGGTCTGCCAGACCCTGGGGCGCAGACGCAAAAAAGCCGGGGGTTGCCCCGGCTTGCGAGATCATAACAACGTTTCGCCAGCGGGTCACCCGGAGGACGGCACAGCCTCCGGGTGCCGTGACGCTTATTGCGGTGTCGAGGACTGCAGGTAACGGAAGAACTCGCTCTTCGGATCCAGCACCAGCACGTCGTCCTTGTTGGCGAAGCTCTCGCGGTAGGCCTGGAGGCTGCGGTGGAAGGAGTAGAACTCCCGGTCCTGGCCGTAGGCCTTGGCATATATCGCTGCAGCCTGGGCATCGCCGTCACCGCGCAGCTCTTCCGCTTCGCGGAAGGCCTCGGCGAGCAGCACGCGGCGCTGGCGATCGGCATCGGCGCGAATACCCTCGGCCAGCTCCTTGCCTTTCGCCCGGTGCTCGCGCGCCTCGCGCTCACGCTCGGAGCTCATCCGCTCGAACACGCTGCGGTTTACCTCACGCGGCAGATCGATACCTTTGACCCGGACATCCACTACCTCGATTCCCAGCTCCTGCTGCGCCGCGCGGTTCAGGCTGTTGGTAACCAGCGCCATCAGTTCGTCACGCTGTCCGGACACTGACTCATGCAGGGTCCGCTTGCCGAACTGGTCACGTAGCGCCGCCTCGAGGCGACGGGCGAGCCGCTCGTCGGCGATTTGCTTCATGCCAGAGGTCGCCGTATAGAAACGCTCGGCGTCGTCCACGCGCCACTTGGCGTATGAATCGACCATCAGCGCCTTTTTCTCCAGCGTCAGGAAGCGGGCCGTGGAGGTATCCAGGGTCATCAAGCGGGCATCGAACTTTCGCACGCTGTTGACGTAGGGAATCTTCAGATGCAACCCGGGTTTGACGTCAGGCTCGACGATGCGGCCGAAACGCAGCAGAACCGCCCGCTCCGTCTGCGACACGATGTAGAAGCTGTTCCACATCACGATGGCCAGCACCACGCCCACGATCAGGGCGGTCAGGGACTTGTTGCTCATCAGCGGGCCTCCCGGGTACGTACTTCACGCGGATCGAGTTCGGGAGGCAGACGCGTCGTCTGCGTCGAAGCCCCGGATGGCGACGCCGCCGGTGTACGGTCGGACGCAGCCCCGCGACCGTTAATCATTTTATCCAGTGGCAGGTAGAGCAGGTTGTTCTGGCCATTTTCGCCAGTCACCAGCACCTTGCTTGTGTTGCCCATGACTTCCTGCATGGTTTCCAGGTACAGGCGCTCGCGGGTCACGTCCGGCGCCTTGCGGTACTCGGCGACCAGCTTGGAGAAACGATCAGCCTCACCCTGGGCACGCGAGATCACCGCATCGCGATAGCCGCTGGCTTCTTCGAGCATGCGCTGAGCCTGACCACGCGCTTCCGGGATGACTCCGTTGGCGTAGGACTCGGCCTGGTTCTTCTCGCGCTGCTCGTCCTCTCGTGCACGGATCACGTCGTCGAAGGCCTCCTGCACTTCGCGAGGCGCAGCCGCGCTCTGCAGGTTCACCTGAGTCACGATGATGCCGGTGCCATAGTTGTCGAGGAAACGCTGGAGACGCTCCTTCACTTCGCCGGCCATGGCCTCCCGACCCTCTGTCAGTACCTGGTCCATCGCTGTCGATCCGACGACGTGGCGCACGGCGCTGTCGGTGGCGTGCTGCAGCGAGGCCTCAGGGTCCTCAACATTGAGCACAAAAGCCTGCAGGTCGCTGATCTTGTATTGCACCGTCAACGGCACCTCGATGATGTTTTCATCTTCGGTGAGCATCTGCCCTTGCTTGCTGTAGGAGCGTTCGCGCGTGACGTTCGCCTGAAACTTGCGATCGAATGGAGGGAAATAGATGTTCAGGCCCGGGCCGACAGTTTCATGGTATTTGCCGAACCGCAGCACCACTGCCTGCTCCTGCTCGTCGACGATATAGATCGCGTTGAACAACCAGACCGCAAGCAGCAGCACCAGACCGACCCAGACCAACGCAAAGCCGCCACGCCGTCCGCCGCTGCCGCCCGATGAGCCGCCGCCTCGCTTCTTTTTGCCGAACATGCCGTTGAGGCTGTCCTGCAGTTTGCGGAAGGCCTCGTCCAGGTCCGGCGGACCTTTCTGGTCGCCACCGCCGCGACGGCCACCGCCGCTGCCCCAGGGATCCTGGTTGTTCGAGTTGCCACCCGGCTCATTCCAAGCCATAGCGCTCTCCATTCAAATAAAGCTATAAGGCGCGCCAACGGCGCGCCGGCCAATGCTACCGAAAGCCCGGAACGAACGGCTCAAAAGCCTTCCGGGCTTTATTGCAAAGTGTGTTGGTCGAAAAACTGCTCCGGCTCCAGTCCAGCACGGCTGATCAGGCGATGCAGCTCGACACGCTGCACCCGGACATCCAGCAGGCTGCCACCTTCCTCGTCGTGGGATTCGGACTGCACGGCACCAAGATCGAACAACTGAGCGCGCAGGCGGCCGAGCCGCTGCGGCAGTCGCAACGTGCCGACGAACAGGTCGTTGCCCAACAACTCGGCGACGGCCTGCTTGAGCAAGTCGAGGCCCAGCCCCATCTGCGCCGACACCCAGACACGCTGGGGAACGCCGTCGGCATTACGCTGGATCTGCGGCTCGATGCCTTCAAGCAGGTCGACCTTGTTGTAAACCTCCAGGATCGGCAGCTCATGCGCGCCGATCTCGGTCAGCACCGCCAGCACCTGCTCAATCTGCTGGTCGCGCTCGGGCTCATGGGCATCGATGACGTGCAGCAGAAGGTCGGCATTGCTCGACTCCTCAAGCGTGGCGCGGAAGGATTCGACCAACTTGTGCGGCAGGTGGCGAATGAACCCCACCGTGTCGGCGAGGACCATCGGCCCCAGGTCGCCCAGCTCGAGCCGGCGCAACGTTGGGTCAAGGGTGGCGAACAGCTGATTGGCGGCGTACACCTCCGACTCGGTCAGCGCATTGAACAGGGTGGACTTGCCGGCGTTGGTGTAGCCGACCAGGGAAACCAGCGGGATATCCGCGCGACGGCGACCGCGACGGGCCTGCTCGCGCTGGCCTCGCACCTTCTCCAGCCGCTGTTTGATCTGACGAATGCGCACCCGCAACAGGCGTCGGTCGGTCTCGAGCTGGGTTTCACCCGGCCCGCGCAGACCGATACCGCCCTTCTGGCGCTCAAGGTGTGTCCAGCCGCGCACAAGCCGGGTGCTCATGTGCTCAAGCTGGGCCAGCTCGACCTGCAGCTTGCCTTCGTGGGTACGGGCACGCTGGGCGAAGATATCGAGGATCAGACCAGTCCGGTCGAGCACGCGACACTCAAGGGCACGCTCGAGGTTGCGCTCCTGGCTGGGCGTGAGGGTGTGGTTGAAAATGACCAGCTCGACCTCGCCCTCGTTGACGAGATCGTGCAGTTCTTCAACCTTGCCGCTGCCGATCAAAAACTTGGCCGACGGCTGATGCCTGGCCACATTGACGAAACCAACGGTTTCGGCGCCGGCAGATCGCGCCAGCTCCCGAAACTCCTGAGGGTCTTCACGCGCCGCTGGATCCTGACCATCCAGGTGAACCAGGATAGCCCGCTCTCCACCACCGGGACGTTCGAAGAACAAAGAAGACCCCCTATCAGTCGTTACCCGACTCTGACTGCTCGGCATCGCCAGCAGCAGGCAGACGCACGGGGCGCCCCGGGACGACCGTGGAGATGGCGTGTTTGTAGACCATCTGGCTGACCGTGTTCTTCAACAGGATGACAAACTGATCGAACGACTCAATCTGGCCCTGTAGCTTGATGCCGTTGACCAGATAGATGGAAACCGGAACGCGTTCCTTACGCAGGGTGTTCAGGTAAGGGTCTTGTAGCGAATGCCCTTTTGACATGTGCCGCACTCCTTAAAGGATCTTTCTCATTAGTTTTTAGAATCGAACACGGCGATCGTTACGTTGAGAATAGCCGGTCAAATTGCAGTGTCAGCTCAATATGGTGAGCCGCTCCAAGTATTTCAATGCGCGCGGCAGATTGTCGCAGGCCGAGCTCTCCAGCCAGTGAACCCCTTCCCAGCCGCGCAACCAGGTCAGCTGACGCTTGGCCAGTTGCCGGGTGGCAATGACGCCGCGCTCCACCATCTCCGCCTGCGAGCAGCCTCCGTTCAGGTAAGTCCACACCTGACGATAGCCAACCGCACGCATGGACGGCAAGTCGGGATGCAAATCGCCACGCCCACGAAGCGCTTCGACCTCTTCGACGAAGCCCTGTTCGACCATCGACTGGAAGCGCTGTTCGATGCGCTGGTGCAACACCTGCCGCTGGGCAGGCGCGACGGACAGCTGGGCGACAGTATAAGGCAAGACAACGCCGTCTGGCGTGCCGGCTCCGGGATTTTGCGACCGTTGACGCAAGCGGTGTTCGGTCATGCTGATGCCACTCACTCGATAGACCTCGAGCGCGCGCACCAGACGCTGTGGATCGTTGGGATGAATCCGCGCCGCCGACTCCGCATCGACCTCCGCCAACTGCCGATGCAGCGCGGCCAAGCCCTCGGCCTGTACCTGAGCCTCAAGTTCGGCACGCACCTGCGGGTCGGCCGCGGGCATGTCGGCAAGCCCTTCAAGCAGCGCCTTGAAGTACAGCATGGTGCCGCCGACCAGCAGCGGGATCCGCCCAGCCGCGCTGATGGCGTCCATCGCCGCCCGGGCATCGCCGACGAAGTCAGCCGCCGAATAACTCTGCAGCGGGTCGCGAATGTCGACCAGACGATGCGGAAAGGCCTCCAGCAGCTCGCGGGAGGGTTTCGCCGTGCCGATGTCCATGCCGCGATAGACCAGCGCCGAATCGACGCTGACCAGCTCGCAGGGCAGCACCTCGGCGAGCGCGATCGCCAGGTCGGTCTTGCCGGCGGCGGTGGGGCCCATCAGGAAAATAGCGGGGGGCAGCTGGCTCATCGGAAGACTCGCAGATGGGGGATGTACACGCGCCAGGACGGACGGTGGCGGCGAAGCAGGG
This sequence comes from Stutzerimonas stutzeri, assembly GCA_002339675.1. Classification (GTDB taxonomy): domain Bacteria; phylum Pseudomonadota; class Gammaproteobacteria; order Pseudomonadales; family Pseudomonadaceae; genus Stutzerimonas; species Stutzerimonas stutzeri_O. The sequence goes on along the minus strand of DDKB01000017.1, from coordinate 839,237 downwards.
TCAGCGACCGCGCAGGAACAGCTTGTCCAGGTCGCTCATGCCCAGCTGGGTCCAGGTCGGGCGTCCGTGGTTGCACTGGCCGCTGCGCTCGGTCTGCTCCATATCACGCAGCAGGCCATTCATTTCCGGCAGCGTCAGCCGTCGGTTGGCTCGCACCGCGCCGTGGCACGCCATGGTGCCGAGCAACTCGTTCAGGTGCGCCTGGATGCGGTCGCTGGTGCCGTATTCGAGGAGATCGGCCAGCACGTCCTGTACCAGTCGTGTCGCCTCGGCCTGTTTGAGCAGGGAGGGAATCTGGCGGATCGCCAGGCTTTCCGGCCCGAGCCGCTGCAACTCGAAGCCCAGCATGCAAAACCACTGCGCGTGCTCCTCAGCGCAATCGGCCTCGCGCTGGCTGACGGCAATCGACTCGGGCACCAGCAGCGGCTGGCCGCGCAGGCCTTCGCTGGCCATCGCTGTTTTCAGCCGCTCGTACATGATCCGCTCATGCGCGGCATGCATGTCGACCAGCACCAGGCCCAGGGCATTTTCCGCCAGGATGTAGACACCCTTGAGCTGGGCCAGCGCGTAGCCCAGCGGCGGGATGTCATCCTGGCTTTCAGGCAGCGCGGCGGCAGGCGTTTCGGCAAGCGGCGAGAAGAACTCGCGGTAGGCACCCTGCGCTTCGCCTACCGTGCCGGTACGCATCGGCGCAGGAGCCTGGTAGCCCGCGCCGGCACCGCGCCAGGCGGGCGCCGGAGCAGGCGACGGCTCAAGCACGCTGGCGGCCAGGCTCATCTCGTTCTGCCCGGCGAACTCCCCGGCCTCGCGCCCCGTCACCTGGGTGATGGGTGCGGTATTGGCCGGCGCCGCCAACTGATCTTCGGGACGCACGTCGCCGAGCGCGCGGTGTAGCGTGCCATAGAGGAAGTCATGCACCATCCGGTTGTCGCGGAAGCGCACCTCGTGCTTGGTGGGGTGTACATTCACGTCCACCACCGCGGGATCCACGTCGAGGAAAAGCACGAAGGTCGGGTGCCTGCCGTTGAACAGGACGTCGCGGTAAGCCTGGCGCACGGCATGCGCCACCAGCTTGTCGCGCACCATGCGCCCGTTGACATAGAAATACTGCAGGTCGGCCTGGCTGCGCGAAAAGGTCGGCAGCCCCACCCAACCCCAGAGATGCAGGCCGTTGCGCTCGATTTCCACCGGCAGCGCCTGCTCGAGAAAGGCCGGACCGCAGACCGAGGCCACGCGCCGCCCGCGTGACGCCGGATCATTGGCCGGGTGCAGGGCGAGCACCACCTTGCCGTTGTGACGCAGATGAAAGGCGACGTCGAAACGCGCCAGCGCGAGACGCTTGATAACCTCCTGCAGGTGGTCGAATTCGGTCTTCTCGGTGCGCAGGAACTTGCGCCGCGCCGGGGTATTGAAGAACAGGTCGCGCACTTCCACGGAGGTGCCGACCGGGTGCGCTGCGGGCTGCACGCGCGCCTCCATATCGCGCCCCTCGGTCTCGACCTGCCAGGCTTCGGTGGCGCCTGCGGTGCGCGAGGTCAGCGTCAGGCGCGACACCGAACTGATCGAGGCCAGTGCCTCACCGCGAAACCCCAGGCTCATCACCCGCTCGAGGTCATCCAGGTCGCGGATCTTGCTGGTGGCGTGGCGCGCCAGCGCCAGCGGGAGATCGTCGGCGGGGATGCCGCAGCCATCGTCGCGCACGCGCAGCAGCTTCACCCCGCCCTGCTCGACTTCCACATCGATGCGGGTCGCACCGGAATCGAGGCTGTTCTCCAGCAGTTCCTTGATCACCGACGCCGGCCGCTCGACAACTTCGCCTGCCGCAATCTGGTTCGCCAGCCGCGGACTGAGCAGCTGGATACGCGCCGCCTCGATCATGGCTGGGCGGCCAGCGTCGTGGCGGCGGGGATATTCAGCGTCTGGCCGACCTTGATTACGTCGCTCTTCAAACTGTTGGCGCTACGCAGTGCCGGCAGAGTGACCTGGTAGCGTTCGGCGAGCAGCGCCAGGCTTTCGCCAGCACGCACCACGTGCTCACGCGGGCCACTGGCAATCTTGCCTGCATCGCGCAACCAGGCGACGTAGGTGCCGGGCGGTGGGTTCTCGTGGAAGAACTGGCGCACACCGCTGTGGATCGAGCGGGCCAGCGACTGCTGGTGCGAAGCGGTCTGCAGCTTGCGCGCCTCGGAAGGGTTGGAAATGAAGCCGGTCTCCACCAGGATTGAGGGAATGTCCGGTGACTTGAGCACCATGAACCCCGCCTGTTCGACCCGCCGCTTGTGCAGCGGCGTGATCCGCCCCATGTTCGTCAGGACCTTCTGGCCAATGTTCAGGCTCGATGACAGCGAGGCCGTCATCGACAGGTCGAGCAACACGCCGGCAAGCATCTGGTCCTTGTCACCAAGGCTGACATTGCCAGCACCGCCGATCAGGTCCGAACGGTTCTCACTGTCAGCCAACCAGCGCGCAGTTTCCGAGGTCGCTCCTCGGTCCGAGAGCGCGAACACCGACGCACCGTAGGCCGACGAGCGGGGCGCAGCATCCGCATGGATCGAGACGAACAGGTCCGCGCCTTTCTTGCGGGCGATTTCCGTGCGCTTGCGCAAGGGGATGAAATAGTCGCCGGTACGCACCAGCTCGGCATGGAAGCCCTTCTCGGCGTTGATCTGGCGCTGCAGCTCCTTGGCAATCTGCAACACCACGTTCTTCTCGAACACCTTGCCGGCACCGATCGCGCCGGGGTCCTCGCCGCCGTGACCGGCGTCGATGGCAATGACGATGTCGCGCTTGCTCGAGGGTAGCGGCGGCAGCTTCAGCGCCGGCAGGGTCGGCGACACCGGCGCCGCCGGCTTGCCGGGCGTGGTGGTCACCGGAACATCGGCACCGGCCGCGGCGTCCACACCGTCGTCGAACAGGTCCACCACCAGGCGGTTGCCGTATTGCTGGTTCGGCGGCAGCGTGAAGCTTTTGGGCGTGACCGGTGCCGAAAGGTCGATGACTACGCGGAGCGTATCGGCATCGAACATTGCCGCGCGAAGGCCCGAAATGGGCGTGTTCTGCAGCGGGAGCTGCTCGAACGGCTTGGGCAGGTTGCCGCCTTCGACGTCGATCACGATGCGATCCGGCGCCGACAGCGTAAACACCTTGTGTTCGACCGGACCGGAGAGGTCGAACACCAGGCGGGTATTATCCGGTGCCCGCCACAGGCGCACACTCTGCACGTCGGACGCGGCCAGGGCCTGCAGGGCCGCGAACATCAGTGCCAAACCGCTTACCAGCGCGCGCATGCGCATACCCAACCCCACGTTGTTCATTGATTGCCGACGGTCAGGATGGAACACCAGCCTTCACCGCGCTCGCCCCGAGGCGTCAGGCGCAAGCTCCGACCAGCCTCCCGCGGCGCAATGGTAATGTCCAGGTCGGCCTTTGGCAAAATACCGGCGCCACGCTCCGGCCACTCCACCAGGCACAGTGCGTCCCCTTCGAAATAGTCGCGAATGCCTAGAAATTCCAGTTCTTCCGGGTCGACCAGGCGATACAGGTCGAAATGGAAGACCCGCGCCGACGGGGTTTCGTAGGGCTCCACCAGGGTAAAGGTCGGGCTCTTGACCTTTCCCGCGTGACCCAGCCCGCGAATCAGCCCGCGTGACAGGGTGGTCTTTCCGGCGCCGAGGTCGCCGTGCAGGTAGATCACGCCCCGACCGCCGGTCGTCTGGCCGATCCGCGCCCCCAGCGCCAGCATGGCGTCCTCATCCGCGGCAAACAGGGTCAACTCAGGCATGGCGAATGCTCCTCGAGCAGTTGGCGGATGGCCGGGATCAGGTCTGCAGCGGCCAGACCCCGACCCTGCCGGCCGAGGCGTTCGCCAGCCGCAGCGTGCAGCCAGACCGCGAGACAGGCCGCATCGAATGGGGTCAGCCCCTGCGCCAGCAAGGCACCGGCGACTCCGGCAAGCACATCGCCCAGGCCGGCGCTGGCCATCGCCGGGTGCCCAAGATCACACAGCGCCAGGCGCCCGTCACGATCGGCGACCAGGGTGCCCGCGCCCTTGAGCAGCACCGCGCAACCGAAGCGCGCCGCCAGCGCGCGCGCGGCCGCCGGCCGGTCGGCCTGAACCTCGGCGACCGTCAGGCCCAATAGACGTGCGGCCTCGCCCGGATGCGGCGTCAGCAGGCAGTCGCCCGGCAAGTCGAGGGCGCCTGTGGCCAGCAGATTCAGCGCATCGGCGTCCCACACCTGGGGCACCCGGCACTGCGGCGCCAGCGACAACAGGCTGCGCCCCCAGGACGCCTGGCCCAGCCCCGGGCCAATCACTAGCACATCGGCGCGCGCGGTCAGCGCGGTCAGCGCGTAGGTCGACTCGACGCCGCTGCACATGATTTCCGGTCGCCGCACCAGCGACGCGGTGACGTGTTCGGGACGCGTCGCCAGGGTGACCATGCCGGCACCACAGCGCAGCGCTGCTTCGGCCGTCAGCAAGGCGGCGCCACCGGTTCCCAGGTCGCCGCCGATCACCAGTACCTGGCCGAAACTGCCCTTGTGCGCGGTCGGCGAGCGCGGCGCAAGCCGCGGCAGCGTCGGCCCGGTCAGGCGCGTTGCCACGAACGGATGTGCTTCTACGACCGCGGCATCAGCTTGCAGGTCATCAAATACCAACGCGCCCACCCGATCCTTGCCCTCGGCGGTGAACAATCCGAGCTTGAGACCGATGAAAGTCACCGTCAGCTCGGCCCGCACCGCTTCACCCAGCACGCGGCCTGTGTCGGCGCATAGCCCCGATGGCAGGTCCACCGCAAGGATCGGCAGGCCGCTGGCGTTCAGCGCGCGGATCGCGTCGGCGTAGGGTTCGCGCACCTCGCCGGCGATGCCGGTGCCGAGCAGCGCATCGACCAGTACGCCCTGCAGTTCGACCTCGGCCGACCAGGGCGCCACGGCCACCCCGGCCGTCTGGGCTTCGTGGAAAGCCAAGGCCGCATCACCCTGCAGCTGCAGCGGATCGCCCACTGCCAGCACCCGCACCTGGCGGCCGGCACGCTGCGCCAACGCCGCGACCAGGTATCCGTCGCCCGCGTTGTTGCCGCGCCCGGCCAGCACGGTGATCGCCTCGACATCGGGCCAGCGCCGGCGCAGCGCGCGCCAGGCCGCATGGGCGGCGCGCTGCATCAACTCGAAGCCAGGCGTACCGGCCGCGATCAGCTGGGCGTCCAGCGCGCGCACCTGGGCTGCGGAATAGAGACGATTGGGAAGTGTGTCGGCGGTCTGAGACATGAATCACCCGAGCGGATATCTGGCAGAATTATACGCACGCCCCCGTCGGGCCGCCCGCAGCGCGTGAAGGCTCCCTTACGAACGCGCCCGGCCTGCCGGATCACCCGTCGGATCGTCGACACCCCTGAGGTCTCCAGCCGCCTCGCACACCAACGACACCACGCTCTATGTCCAGCACGCTTTTCGACCCTGCTGCGCTTGCCGATTCCATCAAGGCGTGGGGCCGCGAACTCGGTTTCCAGCAGGTCGGTATCACCGGCGTCGACCTGGCCGAACACGAGGCTCATCTCGAGCGCTGGCTGGCGGCCGGCTACCACGGCGAGATGGACTACATGGCGGCGCACGGCAGCAAGCGCTCCCACCCCGAGCAACTGCTGCCTGGTACCGTTCGGGTCATCTCGCTGCGCATGGACTGCCTGCCGGGCGATACCCGCATGGCCGAGCAACTGGCGCACCCGCAAAATGCTTATGTCTCACGCTACGCGCTGGGCCGCGACTACCATAAGCTGATCCGCAAGCGGCTGCAGCAACTGGCCGAGCGCATTGAAAAGGTCATCGGCCCCTTCGGCTTTCGCGCTTTCGTCGACAGCGCCCCGGTGCTGGAAAAGGCCGTGGCGCAACAGGCAGGCCTCGGCTGGATCGGCAAGAACACGCTGGTACTCAACCGCAAGGCCGGCAGCTGGTTCTTTCTTGGCGAGCTGTTCGTCGATGTCGCGCTGCCCGTCGACGAGCCGGTGAGCCGCGACCACTGCGGCAGCTGCCGGGCCTGCCTCGACGTGTGCCCCACCGATGCGTTCGTCGGTGAGCGGGTGCTCGATGCGCGGCGCTGCATTTCCTACCTGACCATCGAGCTGAAGGGCCCGATCCCCCTGGAGCTGCGGGAGAAGATCGGCAACCGAGTGTTCGGCTGCGACGACTGCCAGATCGTCTGCCCCTGGAATCGGTTCGCGCGCCCTACTGAGCAGCGCGACTTCCAGCCACGCCACAGTCTGGACAACATCGAGCTGGCCGCGCTGTTCCGCTGGACGGAAGAAGAATTCCTCAGCCGCACCGAAGGCTCGCCGTTGCGCCGCGCCGGTTACGAGCGCTGGCTGCGCAATCTTGCAGTGGGCCTGGGCAATGCGCCGTCGACGATCGCCGTGCTGGAAGCTCTCGAAGCGCGCCGCGACGACCCCTCTGAGCTGGTCCGCGAACACGTCCACTGGGCGCTGGAACAGCATGCCCGGCGCGCGCACGCCTGAGCCGTCGGCATTGCCACGCACTCAGGCCCGCGACCCGGCCGCCTCCGCCACCGGCTCGCCCAGCGCGCGCAGCTGTTCGGCGTCCAGGGTCTCCTGCTGCAACAGCTGCTGCGCACCCCGCTCCAGCGATGCACGACACGCCTCGAGCACGCCGAGGCTGCGTTTGAACGCCGCGCCGATCAGCGCCTGGACTTCCTCGTCGATGGCGGTGGCCGTGCTCTCCGAGTAATCGTGCTGCGGCTTGTAGCCGAGCATCGCCTCGTTGCCGAGAAAGGCATTGGGCTCGCGCTCCAGCGCCATGTGGCCGAGCCGCTCGGACATGCCATAGCGCGTCACCATGGCCCTGGCGATATCGGTGCACTTGGCCAGATCATCCGCGGCGCCGGTCGACAGCTGGGCGAACATCAGCCACTCCGCCGCGCGCCCACCAAGCAGCACAGCCATTTTGTTCTCCAGCTCCTCGCGGGTCATCAGGAAACGATCCTCGATCGGCCGCTGGATGGTGTACCCCAGCGCGCCCATCCCGCGCGGGATGATCGACACCTTGTGCACCGGATCCACCCCCGGCAGCGCCATGGCCACCAGTGCATGGCCCATCTCGTGATGCGCGACGACCTGCCGCTCGCGTGGGTTGAGCAGGCGGTTGCGCTTCTCCAGGCCGGCGACGATGCGTTCGATGGCTGCGGTGAAGTCCGCCATTTCCACCGCCTCGGCATGCCGCCGGGTCGCCAACAGCGTCGCCTCGTTGACCAGGTTGGCGAGATCCGCGCCGGTGAAGCCCGGCGTCAGCGCGGCGATGGCCTGGGGATCGACATCCGAGCCGAGCCGCGCCCGCTTCAGATGCACGCTGAGGATCTGCACCCGGCCAACCTTGTCCGGCCGATCCACCAGCACCTGGCGGTCGAAACGCCCGGCACGCAGCAATGCGGGGTCGAGAATCTCCGGGCGATTCGTGGCGGCCAGCAGGACCAGCCCGCTGGAGGTATCAAAGCCGTCCATCTCGACCAGCAGCTGGTTGAGCGTCTGCTCCTTTTCGTCGTGCCCGCCGGACAGCGGCCCGGCGCCACGGGCGCGACCGAGGGCGTCCAGTTCGTCGATGAAGATGATCGCCGGCGCCTGGGCACGGGCCTGCTCGAACAGGTCACGCACTCGCGCGGCACCCACCCCGACAAACATCTCGACAAATTCGGAGCCGGAAATGGAGAAGAACGGCACCTTCGCCTCGCCCGCCACGGCCCGCGCCAACAATGTCTTGCCGGTCCCGGGCGGGCCGACCAGCAGCACGCCCTTGGGCATGCGTCCGCCGAGGCGGCCGTAGGCCTGCGGATCACGCAGGAACTCGATGATTTCCTCCAGTTCGTCCTTGGCCTCGTCGACGCCGGCTACGTCAGCGAAACTAACCTTCATGTCGGTCTCGACGTAGACCCGCGCCTTGCTCTTGCCGATCTGCATCATGCCGCCGCCACCCAGGCCGCCGCCGATGCGCTTGAGGAGGAACATCCAGATGCCAAAGAACATCACCGCCGGCACGATCCATGACAGCAGGTCGCGCATGACCGTGCTTTCCAGCTTGCCGGTGTAGCGCACGGGGAATTGCTGCAGATGCTCGGCCAGCTGCGGCTCGACACGGGTGCTGACGAAGCGTCGCTGGCCGCCGGGCAATGGCTCCTTCAACGTGCCCTCGATGCGCCGCTCGCCGATGGCCAACTCGTCGATACGGCCATCGCGCAGGTACTGCTCGAACTGGCTGTACGGGAGCGTGGCCACTTCCTGCTGGAGGCTCAGCAGGTACTGGATGCCGACAAACGCCAGCACGGCGAACATCCAATAGCTCACGTGGAATCCGGCTTTCTCTTTCACCCTGCACCCCCTCTAAGTCGGCGCCGCGCCGCGTGCCTGAGCGTCTCACTATGGCAGCCCGGCGCACGCCTGACCCGGACGCAGATCAGTGATCGCGACGTCGCGCTACAACCCGCCGCGCACGCCCAACCCCACGCCGAGCTCCGCCGCCAGGGCGAACGGCAGCAGCAGCGTATCCAGTGCCGCGCTGAGCGGCAGGTCCAGCGCGGCGTGCCGTGGCGCTTCGGCACCGAATCGGTCCAGCGGGCAGCAACCGCCGTGAAGGCTGTACCAGTCCAGCCGCGTCCCGGAGTAGATGATCGGCGCGCCCGGCTTTGCCGCATCGAGGGTACGCACCGTGCTGCAACCGGCCAGCAGGACGGCGGCGAGCAGGACGGCGGATGTGCGCGCTCGATTCATCGACGGACTCCCTTGTTCCAGGCCAGGCCTCGGCGCGCTCACTCGTCGCTGACGATATGGTGCTCACCCCAACGCGGCAGCATGTCCTGCGGGATGTTGAGCAGATTGAGGATGCGCGCCACGACGAAATCCACCAGATCATCGATGGTCTGCGGCTGATGATAGAAGCCGGGCGACGCCGGCAGAATGGTCACGCCGAGGTTGGACAGTTTGAGCATGTTCTCCAGATGGATGCTCGAATACGGCGCCTCGCGCGGCACCAGGATCAGCTGACGACGCTCTTTCAAGGCGACGTCCGCGGCGCGTTCGATCAGGTTGTTGCAGGCGCCGGTGGCGATGGCCGACAGGGTGCCGGTCGAACATGGCACCACCACCATCGCCGTCGGCGCGCCGGAACCGGACGCGGGCGGCGCCATCCAGTCTTCCTTGGCGAACACGCGGATCTGCCCCGCCGCGGCGCCGGTGTATTCGGAGAGGAACGCCTGCATGGCCTGCGGCTTGGCCGGCAGCACCACGTCGGTCTCGGTGGCCATCACCAGCTGTGCCGCCTTGGAGATCAGAAAGTGCACCTCGCGGTCTTCCTGGATCAGGCAATCGAGCAGGCGCAAACCATATTGGGCGCCTGAAGCGCCGGTCATGGCCAAAGTGATGCGTTCCGGTCCGTTCATTCAATGTGCTCCTGATGCGATGCGCGTGGAAATGCCTTCGGCGACTTCCACCCTACCCACGGTCTCCGTAGGGTGGAAAACCGCGAAGCGTTTTCCACCGTTACCTGACGTTGACGCTGGGGCTTCGGCCGTAACCTTACGCGTGGAAAAGCCTTCGGCGTTTTCCACCCTACGCCAGTGCGGCGGCCAATTTGACGTGCAAGCCACCAAAGCCGCCATTGCTCATCACCACCACCTGCGTACCCGGCGTGGCGTCAGCCTTGACCTTGGCGATGATCGCGTCCAACGAATCGCAGACCGTGGTTTCGACCGGCGAGCCAGCAACCGTCGCGGCCAGATCCCAGCCGAGATTCGGCGGCGCATACCAGATCGCCTGATCGGCCAGCGCCACCGATTCGGCCAGCCCTTCGCGATGCGCGCCGAGCTTCATGGAGTTGGAACGCGGCTCGACCACCGCGATGATTGGCGCCTCACCGACGCGCTTGCGCAACCCGTCGAGCGTGGTGGCAATGGCGGTCGGGTGATGGGCGAAGTCGTCATAGATGGTCACGCCGTTGACCTCGGCAACCTTCTCCATGCGCCGCTTGACGCTCAAGAACTCGCTCAACGCCTCGGCACCCTGCTTCGGCAGCACACCGACATGGCGCGCCGCGGCCAGGGTCGCCAGGGCATTGTTGACGTTGTGCTGACCGGTCAGCTCCCAATCGACGACGCCCTGCACGACGCCGTCGAAGATCACTTCGAAGCGTGAGCCGTCGGCGCTGAGCAGATTGGCCTGCCATTGCCCGCCGTCACCGGTGGTCTGCACCGGCGTCCAGCAACCCATGCCGATAACGCGCTTGAGCGCTTCTTCGGACTCGGGATGAATGACCAGTCCCTCGCTCGGGATGGTACGCACCAGATGGTGGAACTGCCGCTCGATCGACGCCAGATCTGGGAAAATATCCGCGTGATCGAACTCCAGATTATTCAGGATCGCCGTGCGCGGACGGTAGTGGACGAACTTGCTGCGCTTGTCGAAAAAGGCGCTGTCGTACTCATCCGCCTCGACCACGAAGAACGGCGTGCCGCCCAGCCGCGCCGAAATACCGAAGTTCTGCGGTACGCCGCCGATGAGAAAGCCCGGGCTCATGCCGGCATGCTCCAGCACCCAGGCCAGCATGCTGCTGGTGGTCGTCTTGCCATGGGTGCCGGCCGCAGCCAGTACCCAGCGCCCCTGTAGCACGTGATCGGCCAGCCACTGCGGGCCGGACACATAAGGCAATCCCTTGTTCAGCACATATTCGACCGCCGGATTGCCACGCTTCATCGCGTTGCCGATCACCACCAGATTCGGTGCGGGCTCGAGTTGGCTGGGCTCGTAGCCCTGGGTCAGTTCGATACCCTGGGCCTCGAGCTGAGTGCTCATCGGGGGATAGACGTTGGCGTCCGAACCGGTGACTCGATGGCCAAGTTCCTTGGCCAGCACCGCCAGCGAACCCATGAAGGTGCCGCAGATGCCGAGAATATGGATATGCATGAATGACCTCTGAAAAGCGCCGCGCCGGGCAATCGGATCAGGCGGCACAGCCACGCCTGTCGGCGCTGAAAACTGCGGCGCAGATTAGCACAGCACTGGCGCTGCCAATGCCCGACCAGCGGTACACCGCACGTCGCCTCGGCAACCGACGAACGGGCTTTGTTCTACGCTGAATGACAGCAGTCCCAACACAATTACAAGCCCCGGAGACTCACCATGCGTTACGCCCATCCCGGCAGCGAAGGCGCTGTCGTTTCCTTCAAGTCCCGTTACGGCAACTTCATCAACGGCGAGTTCGTCGAGCCGCTCAACGGCCAGTATTTCACCAACCTGTCGCCGGTTAACGGCCAGCCCATCGCCGAGTTTCCGCGCTCCGACGCCGCCGACATCGAAAAGGCGCTGGACGCCGCCCATGCCGCTGCCGACGCCTGGGGCAAAACCAGCGTGCAGGCGCGCTCGCTGATCCTGCTGCAGATCGCCGACCGCATCGAGCAGAACCTCGAGATGCTCGCCATCACCGAAACCTGGGACAACGGCAAGGCCGTGCGCGAAACCCTTAACGCGGACATCCCCCTCGCCGCCGACCACTTCCGTTACTTCGCCGGCTGCATCCGCGCCCAGGAAGGCACCGCTGCGGAGATCGACGAGCACACTGCTGCCTACCATTTCCACGAACCGCTGGGCGTGGTCGGGCAAATCATCCCGTGGAACTTCCCGATCCTGATGGCCGCCTGGAAGCTCGCCCCGGCGCTGGCCGCCGGCAACTGCGTGGTGTTGAAGCCGGCGGAGCAAACCCCGCTGGGCATCGCCGTGCTGATGGAAGTCATCGGTGACCTGCTGCCACCTGGCGTGCTCAACGTCGTGCAGGGTTACGGCCGTGAGGCGGGCGAAGCGCTGGCTTCGAGCAAGCGCATCGCCAAGATCGCCTTCACCGGCTCGACACCGGTCGGCTCGCACATCATGAAACGCGCCGCCGAGGCCATCATCCCGAGCACCGTCGAGCTGGGCGGCAAGAGTCCGAACATCTACTTCGAAGACATCATGCAGGCCGAGCCGACCTTTATCGAAAAGGCAGCCGAAGGGCTGGTGCTGGGCTTCTTCAACCAGGGCGAAGTCTGCACCTGTCCGTCGCGGGCGTTGGTGCAGGAGTCGATTTACGGACCGTTCATGGAAGCGGTGATGAAGAAGGTCGCGCAGATCAAGCGCGGCGATCCGCTGGACACCGACACCATGGTCGGCGCCCAGGCCAGCCAGCAGCAGTTCGACAAGATCATGTCCTATCTGGAAATCGCCAAGCAGGAAGGCGCCGAAGTGCTCACTGGCGGCGCGGCCGAGAAGCTCGAAGGCTCCCTCGCCACCGGCTATTACATCCAGCCGACGCTGCTCAAGGGCACCAACAAGATGCGTGTGTTCCAGGAGGAAATCTTCGGCCCGGTGATCGGCGTGACCACCTTCAAGGACGAAGCCGAGGCCCTGGCCATCGCCAACGACACCGAGTACGGGCTCGGCGCGGGCGTCTGGACCCGTGACATCAACCGCGCCTATCGCATGGGCCGGGCGATCAAGGCAGGCCGCGTGTGGACCAATTGCTACCACCTCTACCCGGCCCATGCGGCCTTCGGTGGCTACAAGAAGTCCGGCGTTGGTCGCGAAACCCACAAGATGATCCTCGACAGCTACCAGCAGACCAAGAACCTGCTGATCAGCTATGACATCAACCCGCTGGGGTTTTTCTAGCCCATAACTTCTAGCCCATAAAGAGTGCCCGCCCGCGCCGAGAGGCGTCGGGCTGGTGCATCCGCGGCTGCACTTCCACTCAAGAGGCTCCCAAACGCCGTAGATCGCGCAAAGGCACAGCGCTTGCTTTAACGATCCTGCCGTACCCGACCCCATCAAAGGATGATCCTCCATGGCTCTCGAACGCAGCAGTGCGACACCCGCGACCCACGCCACCGATTTCGAAGCAGTTGGCAGTACCTACTTTCAGGAACGCGAGCTCAAGAAAGGCGCCGCCGGTTGGGTGCTGCTGGTTGGCCTCGGCGTCGCCTACGTCATCTCGGGCGACTACGCCGGCTGGAACTTCGGCCTCGCCCAAGGCGGCTGGGGCGGTCTGTTCATCGCCACGCTGCTGATGGCGACCATGTACCTGTGCATGTGCTTTTCGCTGGCCGAGCTGTCCTCGATGATTCCCACCGCAGGCGGCGGCTACGGCTTTGCCCGCAGCGCGTTTGGCCCGCTGGGTGGCTTTCTCACCGGCACGGCGATCCTCATTGAGTACGCCATCGCACCGGCGGCCATCGCCGTGTTCATCGGCGCCTATTGCGAGTCGCTGTTCGGCATCGGCGGCTGGGCGATCTACCTGGCCTTCTACATCATCTTCATCGGCATCCACATCTTCGGCGTCGGCGAAGCGCTGAAGCTGATGTTCATCATCACCGCGGTCGCCGCGCTGGCGCTGGGCGTGTTCATCGTGGCGATGGTGCCGCATTTCTCCGTGGACAAGCTGCTGGACATCGCACCGACCACCGCTGCTGGCGCCAGCCATTTTCTGCCTTACGGTTATGTGGGTATCTGGGCAGCGATCCCCTATGCGATCTGGTTCTTCCTTGCCGTCGAAGGCGTGCCGCTGGCCGCTGAGGAAACCAAGAATCCACAGCGCGACATGCCGCGCGGGCTGATCGGGGCCATGCTGATTCTGGCCGCGTTCGCCGGCCTAATCTTGCTGGTTGGCCCCGGTGGCGCCGGCTCCAGCACCCTGGTTGAATCCGGCAACCCGCTGGTGGAAGCGCTGACCACCGCCTACGGCTCTTCGACCTGGATGAGCGGCTTCGTCAACCTGGTCGGCCTAGCCGGGCTGATTGCCAGCTTCTTCTCGATCATCTACGCCTATTCCCGGCAGATTTTTGCCCTGTCGCGGGCTGGCTACCTGCCGCGCAAGGTGTCGTTGACCAACAGGAACAAGGCGCCGGTCATGGCGCTGGTGATTCCGGGCATCATCGGCTTTCTGCTTTCGCTGACCGGCCAGGGCGACCTGCTGATCTTGGTGGCAGTGTTCGGCGCGACCATCTCCTACGTATTGATGATGGCCTCGCACATCGTCCTGCGCATGCGCCGGCCGGATCTGCCCCGCCCCTACAAGACGCCCGGCGGCGTGCTGACCTCAGGCGTGGCGCTGGTGCTGGCCTGCATCGCGGTGGTCGCAGGCTTCCTGGTCGATCCGCGCGTGGTAATCGCTGCGGCGGTGATCTACGGAATATTCATCGCCTACTTCGCTCTTTACAGCCGGCATCATCTGGTGGCCGGTACGCCGGAAGAGGAATTTGCGGCGATTGAGAACGCCGAGGCGTCGCTTAACTAGCAGGAGACGGGTCATGGCGGGATACACGCACAGCGTAGGCGGCACCCAGTGGCGCTTCGACAGCCTGCGCGAGGTCATGGCCAAGGCCAGCCCGGCGCGCTCCGGCGACTTTCTCGCCGAAGTCGCGGCGGGCAGCGATGCCGAGCGGGTCGCCGCGCAAATGTGCCTCGCGCAAATCCCGCTCAAGCGCTTTCTCGAGGAAGCGCTGATCCCCTATGAAACCGACGAAGTCACGCGGCTGATCATCGACAGTCACGACGCCGAAGCCTTCGCCCCGGTCAGTCACCTGACTGTGGGCGACTTCCGCAACTGGCTGCTCGGGGACGATGCAGACGAGGCGGCGCTGAACGCCCTGGCACCGGGGCTGACGCCGGAGATGGTCGCCGCGGTATCGAAGATCATGCGGGTGCAAGACCTGATTCTGGTGGCGCAGAAAGTGCGCGTGGTGACGCGCTTTCGCAACACCATCGGCCTGCGCGGGCGCATGTCCACCCGCCTGCAGCCCAATCATCCCACCGACGAAGCCGCCGGCATCGCGGCGAGCATCGTCGACGGTCTGCTGTACGGTAATGGCGATGCGGTCATTGGCATCAACCCGGCCACCGACAGCACCAGCGGCATCTGCGAGCTGCTGAAGATGCTTGATGCGGTCATCAGTCGCTACGAGATCCCGACTCAAGGCTGCATCCTCACCCACGTCACCACCTCTATCGAGGCGATCAACCGCGGTGCGCCGCTGGACCTGGTGTTCCAGTCCATCGCCGGCACCGAAGCGGCTAACAGCAGTTTCGGCATCAACCTCGCGCTGCTGCAGGAAGGCTACGAGGCAGGCCTGTCGCAGAAGCGCGGCACGGTGGGTGACAACCTGATGTATTTCGAGACCGGCCAGGGCAGCGCCTTGTCGGCCAATGCCCATCACGGCGTCGATCAGCAGACCTGCGAAGCGCGCGCCTATGCCGTGGCCCGTAAATTCAAACCGCTGCTGGTGAACACCGTGGTCGGTTTCATCGGCCCGGAATACCTCTACAACGGCAAGCAGATCATTCGCGCCGGGCTCGAAGACCATTTCTGCGCCAAACTGCTTGGCGTGCCCATGGGTTGCGACATCTGCTACACCAACCACGCCGAAGCCGATCAGGACGACATGGACGTGCTGCTGACCCTGCTCGGCACCGCCGGCATCAACTTCATCATGGGCATCCCCGGCTCCGACGACGTGATGCTCAACTACCAGACCACCTCCTTCCACGATGCACTCTACCTGCGTCAGAGCCTCGGCCTCCGTCCGGCGCCAGAGTTCGAGGAATGGCTAGCGAAGATGGAGATCCTGCGCCAGGACGGCGGCCGCTTGCAGATGGGCAGCCAGCTCCCACCTGCGTTCCGCCAGGCGCTGGAGCGCATGACATGAAGTCCCGTGTCGCGTGCACGGTCGACCCTCTCCAAGGAGTGCTCTATGAGCCGCCCACCTCCAGCACCCACCGCGATCACCAATCCCTGGGCGCACCTGCGCCAACACACCCCGGCACGGATCGCACTGGGCCGAGCCGGCGCCAGCTTGCCCACCGAGGCCCAACTGGATTTCCAATACGCCCACGCCCAGGCCCGCGACGCCGTACACCTCACTCTGGACACCGAAGCTCTGGCCATGCAGCTGGAACAACGCGGCCATCGCGTCCTGCAACTGCACAGCGCCGCACCGGACCGCGACATCTATCTGCAACGGCCAGACCTGGGACGTCGATTAAGCGACGAGTCGGCCGAGCGGGTAGACACCCACGCGCAGCAACATGGGGCGGGCTATGACTTGGCCATCGTCATTGCCGACGGGCTTTCGGCGCTCGCCGTACAGCGCCACGCCCTGCCGCTGCTACAGCGAATCGAGGAGCAGATCGAGAAAGACGGCTGGAGCCTTGCGCCGATCAGCCTGGTTCAGCAGAGCCGCGTCGCGCTTGGTGACGAGGTGGGCGAGCGGCTGAAGGCGAAGATGGTTGTCATGCTGCTCGGCGAACGCCCCGGCCTGAGCTCGCCGGACAGTCTCGGTTTGTACTTCACCTATGCGCCCAAGGTCGGCCGCACCGATGCCAACCGCAACTGCATCTCCAACATCCGCCTCGAAGGCCTGAGCTACAACCTCGCCGCCCACCGCCTGATTCATTTGATGCGCGAAGCCTGCCGTCGGCAGCTCTCCGGCGTAAATCTCAAAGACGAAGCGGAAATGCTCAGCCTGGATGACAGCACGCCGAAGGTCGGCAATTTCCTGCTCGGTTAATGAATCGCCTGTCGCGACAGAGGATGCGCAGCCGATTTGCTGCCCGCGGCACGCGACTCAACCGCAGCCGCTTTGACGACTGAACGCATCGATAGGCCAGCGTCCGCACCATTTCGCCCACATAGGCGCGCCACTGGCGCACTTACCACAGAGCCACCCGCTTGCTGCCCATCGCCACCGCGCTTAAGGTGATCGCCCCCAGTTTGGAAGCTCCTTCATGTGGTCGTTCCGCGACTGGCGCCGCAAGCGCATCCTCGCCCGTCTCGCCATCGAACCGGCGCTTTGGCAAAACGTGCTCCACAGCCTGCCGATTCTCGATGGCCTCAGCACCGAGGAGACCGAGCGTCTGCGTGAGCGCAGCCTGCTGTTCCTGCATGCCAAACGATTGACCGCCCTGCCCGGCGTCCAACTGGAGCCGGCTGACCGGCTGCGCCTGGCCGCCCAGGCCGAGCTGCCCTTGCTGCACCTGGCGGATCTGGACTGGTATCAGGGCTTCCATGAAATCGTCATCTACCCCGACGACTTCCACAGCCCGCAAAAGCACCGCGACTCCGCTGGCGTGGTGCATGAATGGGACGGCGAACACAGCGGTGAAGCCTGGCTGCAGGGGCCCGTGATTCTCGCCCTGCCAGGGGTGCAGCAAAGTGGCGCCTGGGAAGGCTACAACCTGGTGATCCACGAGCTCGCCCACAAGCTCGACATGCTCAACGGCGACGCCAACGGCCTGCCCCCGCTGCACCGCACCATGCGTATCAAGGATTGGGCCCACGCAATGCAAAAGGCGTACGACGCCCTCAACGCCCGGCTGGACGCCCATCCCCATGCCCACACCGCCATCGACCCCTACGCCGCGGAGAACCCGGCCGAGTTCTTCGCCGTCACCAGCGAGTATTTCTTCAGCGCCCCCGATCTCTTGCACGAGGCCTATCCAGAGGTCTACCGGCAGCTCGCGGCCTTCTATCGACAGGACCCGCTGGCACGCCTGCAGCAACTACAAGCCAGCCATCCGCAGTACGCGGAACCTCACTGATTTGCGACCGTCGAATGCGCGCATTGCCGGGCCAGGGAGCATCGCCACCGCCGGCATGGCAAAACGCCCGACACTGCGCCTATAATCGCGCCCACTTTTTTCGCCCCAGGCCGCCTCGGCCGACCACGGAGCAATGTTCATGAGCTACAGCAAAGTCCCGGCCGGCAAAGACCTGCCAAACGACATCTACGTCGCCATCGAAATCCCGGCCAACCACGCGCCGATCAAATACGAAATCGATCACGACACCGACTGCCTGTTCGTCGACCGCTTCATGGCTACCCCGATGTTCTACCCGGCCAACTACGGTTTCATCCCGCACACCCTGGCCGACGACGGCGACCCGCTCGACGTACTGGTTGTAACCCCCTATCCGGTTGCCCCAGGTTCCGTCATCCGCTGCCGTCCGGTCGGCGTGCTGAACATGACCGACGAAGCCGGCGGCGACGCCAAGCTGATCGCCGTCCCGCACGACAAGCTGACCCAGCTCTACACAGACATCAAGGAATACACCGACCTGCCGCCGCTGCTGATCGAGCAGATCAAGCACTTCTTCGAGAACTACAAGGATCTCGAGAAGGGCAAGTGGGTCAAGGTCGAAGGCTGGGAAGGCGCCGACGCCGCCCGCGCCGCCATCATCAAAGCTGCCGAGGCTTATCAGAAGTAAGCCGAAGCACTGAAGAAAAGCCGGCCACAAGCCGGCTTTTTTACGCCTGGCGTTTTTCTATTCCAAACCAGGCAAGGTAAGCGCGCCGCCGATCGTGCGCTTCCCGAAGCCGCTCGGCGTTAGAAGGCTATGCTTCTTCATCTCGCCTAGCACGGCCAGCCATTCGGCCCTATTGAAGCGCAGCTTGGCGTCATTCCAGCGGTGCATGACCTTTTCCACGATGGCGTCATCGGCAACTGGCTGACCTTCGAGGATGAAGTCGTTCCAGGCGGCGTAGAGGGTCACGGTCATTTCACAACGATCCGTATCCCAGCCCCGCATCAGCGTGATGACTTGCTCGATAGTGGCGCGCTCGGGGGCCGACCAGGTGCTTTCATACGCCTGCCTGTGTTGACCTGCCTTCTCAAGCGGCCGGTAGGCATGACCCACGGTGTCGCGCTCGATGCGCTCGTACCACTGGTGGCTCTCCAGCTTACCTTCAACCTGATCCATCAGCTGACGATCATGGGGGCCAGCTACGTTGCGCAGGTAGTTGCCCTGGATTGCGGCGAGTTTGGTCGCGTGCTCGGCGAGATAAATCACCTTCTGTAGCTTGCGCTGACCGAAGGTGCGTTGCCCATGTAGCTGGTGAGTGATCTCGGCGGCGAGCAGGGTGCGAGCGGCTTTCCGATGAGAAATATTTGGCGTTTGCCGGTAATCGTCGGCCACGGCCTGCTCGACCAGCGCAGTGGCCAGCTGTTCGTTGAGCAGGCGAGCTTGGGCCAGCCTGGCTTTTTAGTTTTTTCGCAGAGAGCCATAAGTTGATCGACTTTGGCAACGATGCGGTGTTTTTCGGCTAGTGGCGGAAGCGGCATTGGAGTCGAGGCCAAGGCCTTGCTTGACAGGTTTGATATACGAACGCCTTCCCGATACTCGGCGACCTCACCCGTTTGGGTTTCACTCAATTTCTTTACTCTCGGCGAGAGCTCGGTTTTCTCTGCAGCAATCCGCTTAAGCAGCTCACTGGCCGGCTCATCATTCGAGTCCTGCGGTACCAAATTGCCACGCACGGCCAGTTCCAGAATCAACTCGCGCAGTTTCTTGATGCCATTGGGCGCGCCGGCCAGCAATGGCAGGTTGTCGGTGAGCAAGGCGGTCATGCACGAGCCTCCAAGGCGAACGATCTCCGAGAGGCGGCAATGTGCAGATTTTGCACATTGCCCGAAATTTGAACGGCTAAGAAATTTTTAGTAGTTGCACTTTTTGCAACATCTGGAGGACCGTTGTGAACAGCCAGTTCCAACACCACTGCTGACTCAAGTCCGCTCCAGCGCCTCGGCCAGCACCGCCTTGATCTGGTCGCGCAGCTCGCTGATTTCGCCTTGCAGCTGGGCGTAGTCGCGTAGCAACGGGGCCGGGTCATGGCTATCAGCTCGCCCACATGGGGGTTCTTGCAGTCGGGTTCCAGTAGCGGGCTTTCAGGTCATCCAGGCTGACCTTCCACGCGAACGTTTTCCACGCTTGCGGCAAAGCCATCGGCCTCACTGCCCCACCAGGCCTCCTCCACGGCGAACTCTTCGATGCGCATGGGGCGGATCTTGGAGCAGTTCTTCACTGCCGGCTGGGTACTGATGTTCGTAGAACCACACCTGTTTGGTCGGCGTGCCCTTGGTGAAGAACAGCAGGTTGGTCTTGATGCCGGTGTAGGGATTCAACACGCCGTTGAGCAAGCGAACGATGGTGTGCAGGTTGCATTCGGCGAGTAGCTTTTCCTTGATGCGGCTCGTGATGCCTTCGCCGAACAGGAAGCAGGCAAATCGACGAGCGGTCGCCATCCTCTGAACCATCAAAAGCCAACGCGCCACCCCGCTGCTAGAGGGGCTTTGCCCTGGCATCGCAGCGCTGGTCCCTTTCTGTCGCCTCGGCTGCCCTCTTCCGTATCCCCGTCATACAGGCCCTGCGCTGAAACGCTTGCTGCCCAACGGCAGTCAAAACGTATCTCACTCCTGGTCCGCGCCTCGTCGCGGGAATCAGGACGGCGTGCGAAGAACGCTAGTCAGCAACCCGCTGCCGCAAGGCAGCCCAGCGATGGGGCAGACCATGGCCGATGACAACCGCAACCCTCCGGGCCAGGACGCCCGCGACAGCCACCCGCGCAACGGCGTCGAAATCCATGACCCTGATACCGCATCCAGATCGCGCCGCGCCTTTCTCAAGGCGGTCGGGGCGACCGGCCTGGCGGCGGCTGCGGTGCCCGCCTGGGGTCGGGTCGGTTACGTCAATGACGACAAAGAGGAGCCAGCCGCCCAGCGTCCGGATGGCGAGGCGGGTCCGGCAGCCGGCCATCAGCGCATCACGCTCAAGGTCAACGGCAAACCCCATACCCTGGATGTCGCGGCCAACATGGTCTTGCTCGACGTGCTGCGACATCAGCTCGATCTGACCGGCACCAAGAAAGGCTGCGATCACGGCCAGTGCGGCGCGTGCACCATTCACGTCAACGGGCAAGCGATCAATTCCTGCCTGAGCCTGGCGATTGCCCACGACGGTGACGAGATCACCACGGTCGAAGGCCTGGAGCGCGACGGCCAGATGCATCCCATCCAGCAGGCGTTCCTCGAACACGACGCCTATCAGTGCGGCTACTGCACCTCGGGCCAGATGATGACGGCCGTGGCCATCCTCAACGACCCCAGTGTGGGCAAGGACGACCTCTCCGTGCGTGAGGCCATGAGCGGCAACATCTGCCGCTGCGGTGCCTACAAGAACATCCTCAGCGCCATCCAGTCGGCGCGCAAGCAGATGAAGCCCGCCTAGGAGATCGCCATGCGCCATTTTGAATACAGCCGCGCCGACAGCGTCGAGCAGGCGGTCGCTACTTATTCCGGGGGCAAAGATGCCTCGTTTCTCGCCGGCGGCACCAACCTGCTGGATATGGTCAAGCTCGATATCATGCGTCCCGAGCTGATGGTCGACGTCAATCGGCTGCAACTCGGTCAGGTCGAAGAACTGGATGACGGACGACTCAAGGTCGGCGCCATGGTTTCCAACGCCGCGCTGGCCCGCCACCCGCGGGTGGAAAAGGACTACCGGGTGCTGTCCGAAGCGCTGCTGTCCGGCGCCTCGACACAATTGCGCAACAAGGCGACCACCGGTGGCAACGTCATGCAACGGGTGCGCTGCCCCTACTTCCGCGATGGCACCTCGGCCTGCAACAAGCGCGACCCGGGCTCTGGCTGCTCGGCCATTGGCGGCTACAACCGCTCGGTGCATGCGGTGCTCGGGACCAGCGATCAGTGCATCGCCAGCCATCCCTCCGACATGTGCGTGGCCATGGCAGCCATTGGCGCCAAGGTCAACGTAGTCGGCTCTAATGGGGCACGTGATATCGACTTTCTCGACTTTCACCTGCTACCGGGCGACAAGCCCTGGGAAGAGTTCGCGCTCAAGGATGATGAGCTGATCACCCACGTCACCCTGGATGCGCCGCTGCAGGGCGGGAAGTCCGGCTATCTGAAGCTGCGCGATCGTTCCTCGTACCAGTTTGCCCTGGCCTCGAGCGCAGTCATCGTTGCACTCGATGGCAACACCATCCGTGATGCGCGTCTGGCACTCGGTGGCGTCGCGACCAAACCCTGGCGCGCCCTGGAAGCCGAGCAGGCCCTCAAAGGGCAACCGGCTAACACTGCCACCTTCGAAAAGGCTGCGCGCATCGCCATGCAAGGGGCCAAGGGCTACGAGCACAACGCCTTCAAGATTCCGCTGGGGCAGCAAGCCATCGTGCGCACGCTGACCACCCTCACCGCCGGATGAAGCCAGCCAATACAGGACTGTAACCATGAGCGAGAAAATCATCGGTGCCGCCAAGCCCCGCATTGACGGCCCGCAGAAGCTGACCGGCCGCGCCAAGTATTCCTCGGACAATAACCTGCCCGGCATGGTGTATGCCTACGGCGTGTTCAGCACCATCGCCCGCGGCGAAATCACCCACATCGATACCCGCGTGGCGAAACAGTCTCCCGGCGTGATCGACATCTTTCATCACAACCACTTCCCGCAGCTGTACCACACGCCCAGCAGCATGGCGCAGGAAAACAAGGTCGACGAGGTGCGCCTGCCGTTCGAAGACAACAAGGTCTATTACGCCGGCCAGTTCGTCGCGCTGGTGGTGGCTGATACCTTCGAGAACGCCCGTGCAGCTGCCTACAAGGTCAAGGTCGATTATCAGAAGAGCGCCGCCATCGCCAATCTTGACCAAGCTGTCGAGCGCAACGGCAGCAAGATGCAGAAAAAATCCAACCATACCCGGGGCAATCCAGAGGAGGCTTACGGGAGCGCGGCCAAGACCATCGATGCCACGTACTACACGCCGGTCGAGACGCACAACCCGATGGAGATGCACGCCACCGTGGCGGCCTGGCATGACGGCAAGCTGACCATGTACGACACGACCCAGGGCGTGGTGAATGCGCGTAACGTCTATGCCCAGGTGTTTGGCCTTTCACCGGATCGGGTCGAGGTGCTGACGCCGTTCCTCGGCTCGGGTTTCGGCAGCAAACTCTGGCCCTGGCCGAACGCCATTGCCGCGGCGGCGGCCGCCCGTGAAGTCGGTCGGCCCGTGCAGCTCGTGGTACCGCGCCAGGAGATGTTCACCACCACCGGCCACCGCCCCGAAACGCGCCAGCGTATGCGACTGGGCACCGACAATGACGGTCGACTGGTATCGCTGCGCCATGAGACGATCTACACCACGTCCACGGTCGACCAGGTCGATACCTACGTCGAGTCGTGCGGAAAGATGACTCAGGGCTTGTACAGCTGCGACAACCTGAGCGTGACCCACGCTGCGGCCCGTACCAACCGCGGCACGCCCACCTCGATGCGCGCGCCAGGCGCGGCGCCGGGCATGTTTGCGCTGGAGTCAGCGATGGACGAGATGGCCGAGCAACTCGGCATGGACCCGCTCGAATTCCGCCGTCGCAATGTCTCCGACACTGACGAGAGCAAGGGACTGCCCTGGTCGAGCAATCAGATTCGTGAAGCCTACGACCAGGCCGCCGAGCGCTTCGGCTGGGCCAAACGCAATCCAGCAATCGGCTCGATGCGCGAGGGCAATGAAATCATTGGCTGGGGCATGGCGAGCTGCAACTGGGAGGCGATCCGCCGGCCCTGCGATGCGCGGGTGTCGCTGCGTGCCGACGGTTCCGCTTTTGCTTCCTGTGCAACCCAGGACATCGGTACCGGCACCTACACCATCGTGGCCCAGGCGGTCAGTGACGTGACCGGCGTGCCGCTTGAGAAGATCGAGGTCGAGCTCGGTGACTCTTCCTATCCGTCCGGGCCGATCTCCGGCGGTTCCTGGGCGACGGCGACCACCCTGCCCGCTATCGCCGCAGCCGGGCGCAAGGCCATCGAGGTGCTCAAGGAGTATGCGACGTCGGAAAACGGGGCCTTTCCAGATGCCAAGCCAGAGGACCTTACTTTCGAAGACGGTCAACTGAAGAACAGCGATGGGACGTCGATCGGTTTCGCCGAGGTGCTCAAGGCCCGCCAGCTGGCCAGTGCCGACGGTGAGGCGCATACCGAGGGCGCCCCCACCGAGACCTATGCCTTCCGCTCGTTCGGTGCACATTTCGTCGAGGTACGCTGGGACCCGGGCATCTCCAACCTGCGCGTCACCCGCGTGGTCAGCGCCATCGATGTCGGCCGTGCCATCAACGCATTGACGTCACGCAATCAGGTCGAGGGCGCCATTGTCATGGGCATCGGCATGGCGCGTTTCGAGCAGACCGACTACGACCACCGCGATGCACGCCCGGTGAACAACAACTACGCCGAATACCTGGTGCCGGTGCATGCTGACCAGCCGGACGTCGACGTCATCCTGCTCGATTATCCGGACCTCAAGTTCAACGAGTTCGGCGCGCGCGGCATTGGCGAAATCGGCATCACCGGGATACCTGCCGCGATTGCCAACGCGGTCTACCACGCCACCGGCAAGCGCATCCGCGACCTGCCGATCACCCTGGACAAGCTGATGGACGTCCCGGCTTCGGTGAAACAGGCGTAACGGCGAAGGCCGCTGGAAGGCAGCCGGCTCTGGCCGGCCGGCCGGAGCCTTGTTGCCAGCGCTCTGCCGGTGGCGCTGCGGTTTCGGCCCAGCCTTGGGACTGAGCCGAGCCACGCGCCGCACTCGCGCATGCAGCCCGACGAAACGCTTCAACACCGCTCTCACCTCACGGCAGCGGGCCGTCCGACACAAAAAAGCCGGCCTGACAGGCCGGCTCACGAAGCCGTAAACAGAACACTACCGATGCGTCTGATGACAGACGAATCGGCAGCGTTCGCCCGTCAGCTCTTGCCTTTCTTGATGGCCGCTCCCGAACCGAGATCGGCTCCGGTCATCGGATCGACGGAGACGTCGGACTGGGTCCGCACCGCCATCTGCTGCACCACTTTCTGCTGTGCCTTGCTCAGATCGACGGAGGGCTTGCCGTCACCGCCGTCGACGGCCGGTTGCGGATCCTCGACGAACTCCCACTCCGGACCCTGATTCCAGGGGCCGCGCAGGTCGCCTTCACCTTGCGACAGGTTGTAGTAGACGCTGGCGAACTTCGGATCGCCCGGCAGTTTGCCCTGCGGGAAGTTCGGCTGGATGGCATGCAGCGCCTTCTCGAAGGACTTCTGGTGGGCGATTTCGCGGGTCATCAGGAATTTGAGCGCATCCTTGATCCCCGGGTCGTCGGTGACGTTGATCAGCCGCTCGTAGACGATTTTGGCCCGCGCTTCGGCCGCGATGTTCGAGCGCAGGTCGGCCGTGGGCTCACCGATGGTGTCGACGTAGGCCGCGCTCCAGGGAATGCCGCCGGAGTTGGTCAGGGCCGGGCCGCCGCCGTAGAGCAACGAGGTGATGTGGGAGTCGTTGCCGCCGCCGGTCAGCGAACGATACAGGTCGGCCTCCTTCTCGGCGCCCTCGGCCAGCTCGCCCTTGGCGCCCTTGTTGAGCATGCCGACGATGGAGCCGATCACCTCGAGGTGGCTCAGTTCCTCGGTGGCGATGTCCATCAGCATATCTTTGCGGCCTGGGTCATCCTCGGCAACGCCCTGGGTGAAATAGCGCATCGCGGCGGCGAGTTCCCCTTGCGGACCGCCGAACTGCTCAAGCATCAGGTTGGCAAGGCCCGGATTGGGTCCCGCCACCCGCACGGTGTACTGAAGTCGTTTGTTGTGGACGAACATGGTTCACCTCTCGAAATGGACTTCCCTTGGTCACTGCCTCCTTCGTGGTCGAAACGGTGCCGCCGTCATCAGCTTGCCGGCGGCCCTATGGGTGGAGTGCAGCGGAGGGCAGGCGTCCGATTGTCTTTTTCAATGGGGCCGATGGAATTTGCCAATGGCGCCTTTGGCCGTCGCTGCTGTCGAGCGCGGCGCGCACCGGCAGCCGGGCCTGAACGTAATCGCGCTTGGCGACTCTATCGAAACCAGGCACCCACTCATTTTCGAGGTCATCCATGCCGCTGAAACGCGCCCTGCCCCGCCACCGTACCGCCCTCGCCACGCTGCTGATCGCACTGGCCAGCCCGCAGGCCTCGGCCGACTCCCGCCAGGTATTGGGCTGGATCGAGGAAGGACTGATCTACCCGGAAAAGGTCGCGGTGAAGTTCAAGCTCGACACCGGCGCACTGACTTCCTCGATGCACGCCGAACACATCGAGCATTTCGAGAAGGACGGCGACGACTGGGTGCGTTTCACCGTGGAACTCGAGGACATCGACACGGATAGGGAGGTCCGCACGCGCCTGGAGCGCAAGATGATCCGCGATATCCGCGTGCGCGGCGCTGGCGGGGCCGAAGAACGGCCGGTGGTGATGATGAAGGTCTGTCTCGGCAAGCAGGTGTACGAGGAGCAGTTCTCGCTGAACGACCGGGACAAGATGAACTACCCGGTGCTGATCGGCCGACGCACGCTGGAAAAGGTCGGGCTGGTGGATGCGTCGAAAACGTTCACGACCGAGCCGCGCTGCGACGGCTAGCTGAACGGAACGCAGCATGCGCAGTAACGGCCGTTCCCCAACAAACAACAAGAGGAGGTTGGACATGAACCCTCGCGAACAGACCGCCGTGGTCTGCGGCGGTACCGCTGGCATCGGTCGGGCCACCGCCCTTGCCCTGGCCCGCACGGGCTACCGGGTCGCCGTGCTTGCGCGCGGCGCGCAGGGCCTGGCCGATACGCGCCAGGAGCTCGAAGGGCTGGGCGCGACGGTCCTGGCCATCGCGGCGGATGTCGCCGATGCCGACGCGGTGGACCGTGCCGCCGACCGGGTCGAAGCCGAGCTGGGGCCGATCGACCTCTGGATTAACGCCGCGATGGCCACCGTCTTCGGCCCGGTGCAGTCGATCAGCGCCGCGGAGTACAAGCGCGTCACCGAGGTGACCTACCTGGGCTTCGTCCATGGCACGCTCGCGGCGCTGCGCCACATGCGGCCACGCAACCGCGGCACCATCGTGCAGGTCGGCTCGGCGCTGTCCTACCGCGCCATCCCGCTGCAATCCGCCTACTGCGCGGCCAAGTTCGCGATCCGCGGCTTTACCGACTCGCTGCGTTGTGAGCTGATCCACGACGGCAGCCAGGTGCGCCTGACCATGGTCCAGCTACCGGCGCACAACACGCCGCAGTTCGACTGGTCGCGCAACAAGATGTCGCGACGCCCGCAGCCGGTCCCGCCCATCCATACGCCGGAGGTGGCGGCGCGCGCCATCCTGCGCGCAGCCGACCAGGCGCCGCGCGAGCTGTGGCTCGGCAAGGCGTCGTTCCAGGCGATCATCGGCACCTTGTTCATGCCGGGGCTGCTCGACCGGATGATGGCCCGCCAGGCCTGGGACGGGCAGATGACCGACGAGCGCACCGACCCGGCGCAGCGCGGCAATCTGTTCGAGCCGGTCGAGGGGCTGCACCGCACCGAGGGGCGATTCGCCGACCAGGCCCAGGACCATGCGCCCGCCCTGAGCAGCGAAACCGTCGGCAAACTGGCCGTCGCCGGTCTCGCCGCGGTGACGGTGGGCGCCGTGGCGCTGGTCGCCTCGATCGCGTCGGGCGGCCGCAGGGGCTAGGCAATGGCGGTGCGCAATTCCTGGCGCGCCTGGCGCACCACCGAGGCGCCGGCGGAGAGCGCCAGCCCGGCCATCACCAGCGCGACGATCAGGTCCGGCCAGCCGGTGCCGGTGCCGAATACGCCGGCCGCAGCGATCATCACCGCAACGTTGCCGATGGCGTCGTTGCGGCTGCACAGCCAGACCGAGCGCATGTTCGAATCACCTTCGCGAAAGGCATAGAGCATCAGCGCGGTGACGACGTTAGCCAGCAGGGCCAGCGCGCCGATCACACCCATGGTCAGCGGCTCGGGCACCACGTCGGCATAGAGCGACCAGCCGGTGCGGGCCAGCACGAACACGCCGAATGCCAGCATCGTCACGCCCTTGAACAGGGCAGCCCGGGAGCGCCAGACCAGCCCCATCGACAGCACCACCAGGGTGATACCGTAGTTGGCCGCGTCGCCGGCGAAGTCGATGGCGTCGGCGAGCAGCGACACCGAGCCCGCGCGCAGGCCGCTGACGATCTCGACGATGAACATCACCAGATTGATTGCCAGCGCCACCCAGAGCGCCTTGCGAAAAGCGGGGCCGGCGGCGGGGGTCGAACAACCGGAATCGCAGCATCTTGACGACATGCAGGGTCTCCTTTTGTATAGTCCGCCCGAATTGCACACCCTGTAGCAGCTTCAGGGTCAAGCATTTCCTGCGACACAGGAGGCAGCACGATGCGCATTGGCGAGCTGAGCAAGGCTGCTGGGGTAGACGTCGAGACCATCCGCTATTACGAGAGGATCGGCCTCATGCCGGCGCCCGCACGCGGCGCCAACGGCTACCGCGCCTATACCCGCAAGCAGCTGACGCAGCTGGCGTTCATCCGCCACTGCCGGGCGCTGGACATCGCCCTGGTCGACATCCGCCGGCTACTGACCTTTGCCGATGCCCCGGAAGAAGATTGCGGCGACATCGACCTGCTGATCGACGAGCAGCTCGAACGCGTCCGGGCCCGCCTGGACAGCTTGCGCGGGCTCGAACGTGAACTGCAGCGCCTACGTGGCTGCTGCAGCGGCAACCACTCGGCCGGCGACTGCGGCATCCTCCAGGAACTGGCGCACCCGAACGGCGAGCACTCTGAGACCTGAGACCGCGGCAGCAGCGCAGCATACGTCGCTGGCTTGGCGCAGCGAGGCGGTCAGGCTACCCTGCGCCTTTTTGCCGTGAGCCCTTCCTGATGCCTTTGCTCGACATTCTGTTGCTCATCGCCGCCGGCTTTGCTGCCGGCGGCATGAACGCGCTCGCTGGCGGCGGCACCTTCTTTTCCTTTCCCGCCCTGCTGGCCACCGGGTTGCCGCCGGTGACCGCCAACGCGACCAATGCCGTGGCCCTGTGGCCGGCCAGTCTGGCAGGCGCCTGGGCGGCTCGCTCGGCGCTGCGCCCGCTGGGACATTACCTGGTGCCATTGCTGCTGGCCGGGCTGGCCGGCGGGCTGCTTGGCGGCCTGTTGCTGCTCGCTGGTGGCGACGCCGTGTTCAGCCTGCTGATCCCCTGGCTGCTGCTGCTCGCCACCGCCCTGTTCGCCGCCAGTCCCTGGCTGAGCCGGAAACTGGCGGCGCGGCGCAAGGAAGAAAGCGCAATACCGCCGCACGCACCGGCCTCGCTCGCCGCCCACGGCCTGGTGTCGATCTATGGCGGCTATTTCGGCGCCGGCATGGGCATCCTGCAGCTGGCCGCGTTTTCGATCGAGGGCCACGCACTGGTGCGCGCCAACGCGCTAAAAAACCTGATCTCGGCTGTGATCTACAGCGTGGCCACGGCGACCTTCGTGATTGCCGGGCGGGTCAGCCTGCACGAACTGGCGATCCTGCTGATCGGCACCACCCTCGGCGGCTACGCCGGCGGCGCGCTGAGCAAGACGTTGCCGGCGGTGTGGCTGCGCCGCTTCGTCATCACGGTAGGCAGCGGCATGACGCTGTACTACTTCCGCGTCCTGTACTGGAGCTAGCCGACCGGCGCATGGCCCGCTCGGCTTATGGCATCCACCGCCCAGCTCTGCTAGTGTCGCGCCCGTTTCAAAGCCGCCGCTCAGAACAGGTTCCGCCATGGCCCGCAAGAAAGTTGCCCTCGATTTCGAACAATCCCTCGCCGAGCTGCAGCAGCTGGTCGAGCGTCTGGAAAGTGGCGAACTGTCGCTCGAGGACTCGCTGACCTGCTTCGAGCAGGGCATCGGCCTGACGCGCGACTGCCAGGCGGCCCTGAACCAGGCCGAGCAAAAGGTGCAGATGCTCCTCGAACGCAACGGCACCGTGCAGGAAGTGCCCTTCGAGGCGGACCCCGAAGCATGATCGGCGACTACCAGAAGCGCTGCCAGCTGCGCGTAGACGCCTGTCTCGAGGCGCTGTTCGTCCCACCGCAACCGCCCCTCGAACGCCTCTACCAGGCCATGCGCTACAGCGTCATGAATGGCGGCAAACGGGTGCGCCCGCTGCTGGTGTATGCCGCCTGCGAGGCGCTTGAGGGCGACAGTGCGGACGCCGATGGCGCGGCCTGCGCGGTCGAGCTGATCCACGCCTATTCGCTGGTGCATGACGACCTGCCGGCGATGGATGACGACGACCTGCGCCGCGGCCAGCCGACCACCCACAAGGCTTTCGACGAAGCCTGCGCGATCCTCGCCGGCGACGGTCTACAAAGCCTGGCGTTCGAGGCACTGGCAGCCCCGGCGCACAACCCCGGCGACCCGGCGCTGCGCCTGGCCATGTTCGCCAGCCTCGCCCGGGCGGCCGGGCCCGCCGGCATGGTCGGCGGCCAGGCCATCGACCTCGGCGCCGTGGGACGCAAACTCGACCGCACCGCCCTAGAACAGATGCACCGGCACAAGACCGGCGCGCTGATCGAGGCCAGCGTCCGGCTTGGCGCCCTGGCCAGCGGGCGTGCCGACGAAGCGGCCCTCGCCGCGCTGCAGCGCTATGCGCAAGCGGTGGGCCTGGCCTTCCAGGTGCAGGACGACATCCTCGACGTGGAAAGCGATACCGCCACCCTCGGCAAGCACCAGGGTGCCGACATCGCTCGCGACAAACCCACCTACCCGGCGCTGCTGGGCATGGCTGAAGCCAAGCGCTACGCGCTGGAGCTGCGCGACCTGGCGTTAGGCGCGCTCGAACCGTTCGCGGCCAGCGCCGAGCCGCTGCGCCAGCTGGCGCGCTTCATCGTCGAGCGACGCAGCTGAGCCGGGCCGCCCGTTGTGCCGGGCGGCGTGCCGTGACCGTTGGCGCCTGAGTCGTTCTTCTCTTTGTAACCATCAGTTAAACTGCGGCTCTTTTTTCAACCAAAACGATTCGCCTGATGCCCAAGACGTTCCATGAGATTCCTCGGGTTCGCCCTGCGACGCCCGTTCTAGACCGTGCTGCCACACCAGAGCGGTTGCGCCGACTGGGCGAAGCGGAACTTGAAGAACTCGCCGACGAACTGCGCCAAGACCTGCTCTACAGCGTCGGGCGTACCGGCGGGCACTTCGGAGCCGGGCTCGGCGTGATCGAACTGACCATTGCCCTGCACTACGTCTACGACACCCCCAAGGACCGCCTGGTCTGGGATGTCGGCCATCAAGCCTACCCGCACAAGATCCTCACCGGGCGCCGTGAGCGAATGGGCAGCCTGCGCCAGAAGGACGGCCTCGCCGCTTTTCCCAGGCGCAGCGAAAGCGAATACGACACCTTTGGCGTCGGCCATTCCAGCACCTCCATCAGCGCGGCACTGGGGATGGCGATCGCCGCCCGCCTGCAGGGCAAGAAGCGCAAGTCGATCGCCGTGATCGGCGACGGCGCGCTGACGGCCGGCATGGCGTTCGAAGCACTGAATCACGCACCGGAAGTCGGCGCCGACATGCTGGTGGTGCTCAACGACAACGACATGTCGATCTCGCGCAACGTCGGCGGCCTGTCGAACTACCTGGCCAAGATCCTCTCCAGCCGCACTTATTCGAGCATGCGCGAAGGCAGCAAGAAGGTCCTCTCGCGCCTGCCAGGCGCCTGGGAGATCGCCCGCCGCACCGAGGAATACGCCAAGGGCATGCTCGTCCCGGGCACCCTCTTCGAGGAGCTGGGCTGGAACTACATCGGCCCGATCGACGGCCACGACCTGCCCACGCTGATCGCCACGCTGCGCAATATGCGCGACCTGGCCGGGCCGCAGTTTCTCCATGTGGTGACCAAGAAGGGCAAGGGCTTCGCGCCTGCCGAGGTCGACCCGATCACCTGGCATGCCATCAGCAAGCTCGAGCCGGTCGACGGCAAGCCGGCGCCGAAAAAACCCGCCGGGCCGAAGTACTCCAACGTATTCGGCCAGTGGCTGTGCGACATGGCGGCCGCCGACGCCCGCCTGACCGGCATCACCCCGGCGATGAAGGAAGGCTCCGACCTGGTCGAGTTCAGCGAACGCTACCCGGACCGCTATTTCGACGTGGCGATCGCCGAACAGCACGCCGTGACCCTCGCCGCAGGCATGGCCTGCGAGGGCGCCAAGCCGGTAGTGGCGATCTACTCGACCTTTCTGCAGCGCGCCTATGACCAACTGATCCATGACGTCGCGGTGCAGAATCTTGACGTGCTCTTCGCCATCGACCGCGCCGGGCTGGTCGGCGAGGACGGCCCGACCCACGCCGGCAGCTTCGACCTGACCTACCTGCGCTGCATCCCGGGCATGCTGGTGATGACCCCGAGCGACGAAAACGAGATGCGCCGCATGCTCACCACCGGCTATCACTACGAGGGTCCCGCCGCGGTGCGCTATCCGCGTGGTAACGGCCCGAACGCACCACTCGAGCCGGGTCTCGAGCCGCTGGAGATCGGCAAGGGCGTGGTGCGTCGCGAGGGCAAGCGGGTCGCCCTGCTGGTGTTCGGCGTGCAACTGCCGCAAGCCATGCAGGTCGCCGAAACGCTGGATGCCACTGTCGTCGACATGCGCTTCGTCAAACCGCTGGATGAAACGCTGGTCCGGGAAATGGCAGGCAACCACGACCTGCTGGTGACCCTCGAGGAAAACAGCATCATGGGCGGTGCCGGCAGCGCGGTCGGCGAGTGCCTCGCCAGGGCCAACCTGCAGCTGCCGATCCTCCACCTCGGCCTGCCGGACTATTACGTCGAACACGCCAAGCCGGGCGAGATGCTGGCCGAGTGCGGGCTGGATGCCGCCGGAATCGAGGCCTCGATCCATGCGCGGCTGGCGGCACTGGACGCGCCCCGCTAATTTCGCCGGCGGCCGGGAGGACCGCCCGACGGCCTCACGCCGGCATACGAGACCTTCGCACCCGACGCCGCGCCTGTCCGGCGGCGCGGGTCAGGCGACGGACCGGCCGCCGTGCCACCCGACGGCCAACACCGCCCATCACCCTTTGCCGGTATACCCCAGCGCTTGTCTTTCGCCCGTCCAGGCCGTAAGGTTCGCGCGATTTTCCTATCCGCCCAGGTGTGCGTACCGACGAGGTGCGCATTAAACGGGAAGCCGGTGCGCTCACAGAGCAAGGCCGGCGCTGCCCCCGCAACGGTAATCGACCGTGATCCCCGGGATCACTGCCCCGCTCAACCGCCACTGTGCCCAGCATGGGAAGGCGAGCGCGGTACGTGTCGACAGCCCGGAGACCGGCCTGACGGATTCGACTGGTGTTGCGGAGGGCAGCACCGTCAAGCGTGCGCCCTGCCTACTGCATGCTTGTTCCTGCCCTTCTCAAAAGCTCCGCTCTTTTGAGGATGTTCGAATTGAAACTGTCTCCCGCCTGCCTGGCGCTGGCCCTACTCCCCGGCGCCGCCGTCGCCCAGTCGTCCAACCATGGTGACGCACTCACACTCAGCGACACGATCGTGTCGGCCAACCGCCTGCCACAGTTGCGCACCGAGACGGCCGCGGCCACCACGGTGTTCACCCGCGCCGACATCGATCGGCTGCAGGTCCGCACGGTGGCCGAACTGCTCGAGCGCGTGCCGGGGGTGAGCGTGGTGCGGACGGGTGGCACGGGCAGCCTGACCAGCGTCCTGGTCCGCGGCACCGCCAGCGGGCAGACCCTGGTCCTGGTGGACGGTCAGCGCATCGCGGCGGCATCCAGCGGCACCAGCAGTATCGAGTTCCTCGACCCCGAGCACATCGAGCGCGTGGAAGTCGTCCGGGGTGCGCGGTCGGCCCTCTACGGTTCCGATGCCATCGGCGGTGTCATTCAGATATTCACACGTCAAGGCGATGAGGCCGACCTGGCACCGCGCGTTCGCTTCGGGGTCGGCAGCGACTCGACCTTCGAGCGCAGCCTGGGCTTGTCCGGCGGCGACGACAGGACCCGCCTGGATCTGGCCGCCTCCCTGGATGAAACCGCCGGGATCGATGCGACCCGTCATGACGACCGCCTGAACCGGGACGAAGATGCCTATCGCAACCGCGCCTTGAGCCTCAACCTCACGCACCGTTTCAGCGAGCGCCTGGAGACCGGCTTCAGTGCGCTGGACCAGCGTGGACAGATTGAATACGACGACGTCTTCGGCCCGTCCTTGCCTAGCACCGGTTTCCAGCTCAGCACCCTGTCCGGTTTCGCCAGCCTGATGCTTTCCGACCGCTGGACCAGCCGGATCGAGCTGGGCCATAGCGAAGACAAGCGCAACACAGGCAACGACCTGCCGGCGGCCAGTGCCGACATGTCCTACAGCTTCAGCACCTTCCGCGACTCGGCCAGCTGGATCAACACGCTGGCGCTCGCGCCCGGACACGACCTCACCCTGGGGACGGACTGGTACGAGGACCGTCTGCACAGCACCACCGACTTCGTCGAGGAATCGCGCTGGAACCAGGCCGGCTTCATCCAGCATCGGTTCACCGGCAGCCTGTTCTCCACCGAGCTGGGGCTGCGCCACGACAAGAACCAGCAGTATGGCAGCGAAAACAGCTGGAACGCCGCGCTGACGCTTCCCGTCGATACCCGCAACGACCTTGTGCTGTCCTATAGCGAGGGCTTCCGCGCGCCGACCTTCAACGACCTCTACTACCCGGACGAATGCTACTTCGGGAGCTGCTTTTCCAGCGCCAACCCGGACCTCTCACCAGAGCGCTCGCGCAGCTACGAAGCGCAATGGCGGAGCCGCTACAGCGACACGGGCTCGTTGGAGCTCTCGCTGTATCGCACCGACATCCATGACGCGATCGTCTCGGACAGCAGCACCGGCTGGCGCCCCTTCAACGTGCAGACCGCACGTATCAACGGCTTCGAAGCGGCGCTCAACGAGCAAGTTCTAGGCTGGCAAGCGAAACTCGCCATAGGCCTGATCGACCCGCGCGACCGGGACAGCGGCCACACCCTGCCGCGCCGCGCCAAGCGCACCCTTAGCCTGGATCTGGATCGCCCGTTCGGCGACTTCTCGGTCGGGGGCTCCTGGCGCGCGCTAGCGGGCCGCTACGATGACGCCGCCAATACCCTCGAACTCGGCGGATACGGCGTGGTGGGCCTGCGCGGTAGCTGGAAGGCCAGCCGCGAGATCAGCCTGGAAGCCAAGGTAAACAACCTGCTGGATCGGGATTATGTCGAGGCGACCTACCGTTCGGGACAGTACGGCTACAACACCGAAGGCCGCACGCTGCTGTTCGCCGTGACCTGGACGCCGACGCTCTAAGGCTGCGCGGGCGCCGCCTGCGCCATCACCTCGCAGAGCTTCCCGATCGCACCGAGCATCTGGAAGCTCGGCCGCTCCAGGCCCTTATCGGGTACCTCCCAGAGCTGACCCTTGCGCACCGCGGCGAGTTGCGGCCAGGCGCTCCACTCGGCCAATTGGGCGCCGCTGCCGGCCAGGATGACCTCCGGGTCGCGCGCCAACACCGATTCGACGCTGACCTGCGGCGCCGGCAGGCTCAGGTCCGCAAACACGTTGCGACCGCCGCAGACGCCGATGGCATCGCTGACGATCTGCTCGCCGCCGAGGGTATACAGCGGCCGGTTCCAGACCTGGTAGAACACGGCGAGGGGACGCTCGCGCCGGTAGCGCCGCCGCAGCGCCTCGAGCCCCTGTTCGAAGCGTTGCCGCAACCGGCGGCCCTGCTCGGGACGGCCGATCCGCGTGCCGATCAGCGCAAACTGCCGGGCCAGCTCGCCAAGCGACGCGGGTCGTGTGACCAGTACCGGGATACCGAACTGCAGCAGTTGGTCCTGCTGCGCGCGGCTGATGCTGTCCGGCCAGAGCAGCACCAGGCTCGGCTGCAGTGCCAGCAGGCTTTCCATTTCCAGCTGGCCGATGCGCCCCACCGAAGGCACCCGGGCCAGCGCCGGCGGCCGCTCGCCGCCGTCGAGCACACCGACCAGCAGGTCAGTGGCATCCAGCTCCAGCATGATTTCGCTCAGCGACGGCGCCAGGCTGACCACCCGCTCTGCCGCGGACAGCCACGGCGCAACGAGCAACGCAGTCAACAGCAGCGCGAAACGCTTCATTGCAGCTGACTGGGCACGCGGTAGAGCTGCAAGAGCACCAGCGAGGCGCCGGTGAACAGCACCAGGGCGACCGGCTCCAGGCCGAACGGGGCGCCGATGGCAGCCAGCCAGGCGGGCAACGCGGCGATCCGCAGTGCAGCCAGCCGCACCCTGCGCAACCGGGCCCAGGCGTCCGGCTCGGCAGGGCTGTCGAAGGCCTGTTCGGTGGCGATCAGGGCGTGCTTGTAGTGGCGAAAACGCGGCAGGTTGAGAAACAGCAATCCGAGGCCCGTGACAAACAGCAGCAGCGCCAGGGTATCGCCGAGTGGGCGTTCGTCCAGCCGGCTGCTGGCCAGCACCGGCGCGAGCATCAACACGCCATAGCGCCAGCCGTCACCGCGCAGCTGGCGACGGGCAGCGGCGCGGCTCACGACGGCTCGGCTTCGCCCTGGTGGATCTCGCCGAGCATGTGGCCGAGTTTGCCGGCCTTGGTGGCCAGGTACTTCTTGTTGTGCGGGTTGTGGGCGATCTCGAGCGGCATGCGCTCGGCGACGCGGATACCAAAGCCCTGCAGCGCCTTGACCTTGCGCGGATTGTTGGTCATCAGCTTGATCTCGGCGATGCCCAGGTGCTCGAGCATCGGCAGGCAGATTGCGTAGTCGCGCATGTCGGGGGCGAAGCCCAGGCGCTCGTTGGCTTCCACCGTGTCGGCGCCGGCATCCTGCAGCTCGTAGGCGCGGATCTTGTTCAGCAGGCCGATCCCGCGGCCTTCCTGGCGCAGGTACAAGAGTGCGCCCCGGCCTTCCTCGGAAATGGCGCGCATGGCCGCTTCGAGCTGAAAACCGCAATCGCAGCGCAGGCTGAAGAGCGCGTCACCGGTCAGGCATTCGGAGTGCAGCCGGCCGAGCACCGGCTTGCCGTCGGCCACGTCACCCAGGGTCAGCACGACATGCTCCTTGCCCGTGTCCTGATCGAGGAAACCATGCATGGTGAACACACCGAACGGCGTCGGCAATTGGGAAGCGGCGACGAAGACAACAGACACCGGAGGCGCTCCAGAGGACTGAAAAGCGGGATTGTAACAGCAACTTGAAGCGGGAAGCGGGAAGCGGG
>DDKB01000017.1:398326-802123 GCA_002339675.1 Stutzerimonas stutzeri | reverse complement strand
GGGAAGCGGGAAGCGGGAAGCGTACGAGTGTTGGGGCGGACCTGCCCCAGTCAAGCATGAATACGTACGCAGCCGTCGGCTCAGGCTTCAGGCTGATTGTTAGATCTTCGACTCGAGCTTCAACACGCCCTGCTCTTCCCGCCAGCTGACGCGGCTGAGAAAGCTCATGCCGAGCAGGGCATCGGCGGGAGCACCGCCCTCGACAACCACCGCCTCGACCCCGAGCACGTCGATCGCACCGACCTTTACGCTGTTGAGGGTGACGCGCCAAGCCTTCGCCGTGCCGCTGGCGGTGCCCACCACGATCTGGCGTCCATCGACCCGGTAGTCGATCCCGAGCCGGCGGGCCTGCGCCTCGTTGATCGCCACCGATGTCGCGCCGGTGTCGACGAGGAATTGCACCGGCTGGCCATTGACCGAGCCTGCGATCAAGTAATGGCCGCCCTGCCCCTGGGCGATACTCACTTGCCGCCGCTCGGGCTCGGCAAAGCCGGCGCTGAGCTCCCGGCTAAGTGCATAACGCCGTTCGGCACCCTCGACCCGCAGCACTGCGCCCGTGGCGTCGACGCTCACCACCTGAACACCGCCCGGGCCCGTCTGGCCGACCCGCACCAGCTTGCGCTGACCATCGACGGTCACGACCGCAGCGCCGGGAAACAGGCCGACCACCTGCACCCAGGGTGCCGCGGCCGCCAGCTGGCAGAGCAAGGAAACCGCAAGGGCAAACAGCAGAGCAACGGAACGCATCAGCGGGCGCCTTTCCTGACCGGGAACAGGCCGGCATTCTTCCATGACCGACGGGCGCGATGCAGCGACCGGCCGCACAGCGTCGTGGTGGACGCCCGGCAGGCCGTCACGCCAGCCACGCGGCGGCCAGGTGCAGCAGGCCACAGGCGGCGAAGCCGGCGAGGATGTCGTCGAGCATGATGCCCAGCCCACCGTGTACATGCCGGTCGACCCAGCTGATCGGCCAAGGCTTGCAGATATCCAGCACGCGGAACACGAGAAAGCCGAGTAGCAGCCAGTAGCCGCCCGTCGGCGCCAGCCAGAACGTAATCCAGATCCCGGCAAACTCGTCCCAGACGATGCCTTCGTGGTCGTGTACGCCCAGATCCTGCGCGACCTTGCCGCACAGCCAGATGCCGAACAGGATGCTGGCGACGATCAGCGCGGCGTAGCCCCAGCCCGGCAGCAGCTGCCACAGCGGCACGAACGCCAGCGCCACCAGCGAGCCCCAGGTGCCTGGCGCTTGCGGCAGCGTGCCGGAGCCGAAACCAAAGGCGAGGTTGTGCCAGGGATTACTCCAGACCGACACGGGCAGGGCCTCGGCGGCCGGCGGTAGGGGATCAGTCACAAATGGTCCTCGGGTTCTGGCCAGACGGCATGCGCCGCTCAAGCCGTGAAGTGGTTGTAGCCCCGGTCACCGGCGGCGATGGGCTGGCCATCGGCGTCCAGCAAGCGGACACCCTCGCCCGCCACGACCCGGCCGATCACATGGATCGTCCAGCCGTCAGCACGCAGCCCGGGCAAAAACGCCGGCGACAAGGTGAACGCCAACAGGTAATCGTCACCGCCGCTCCGCGCGCAGCGCAGCGCCTGCTCCGGCCCGGCAACGCCCAGGAGCGCGTCGGACAGCGGCAGCTTGGCCTGCTCGATCTGCAGGGACACGCCCGATGCCGCGGCGATATGCCCGCAGTCGGCCAGCAGGCCGTCGGAAATGTCCAGTGCCGCGCTGGCCTTGCCGCGCAGGGCCTGGCCAAGCGCGAGCTGGGGCTGCGGCGACCAGTAGCGCCGCAGCAGGGCAACCGCATCGGCGCCTTGACACACGCGCTCGCCGAGCACCAGCGGCAGCGCCCCGGCCGCATCACCGAGGGCGCCGCCGACGCAGAGCAGGTCACCGGGTTGCGCCCCGCTGCGACGCAACGCGGCGCCAGCCGGAACCCGGCCGAACACCGTCAGCGTCATGCTCAGCGGGCCGCGTGTGGTGTCGCCGCCAATCAGGCGCAGCTCGCAAGCCGCCGCCATCGCATCGAGGCCACGGGCGAACTCGGCCAGCCAGTCGGGATCGACCGCAGGAAGCGTCAGCGCCAGGGTAAAACCGACAGGTGTGGCGCCCATGCCGGCGAGGTCGCTGGCAGAGACCGCCAGCGCGCGCTGGCCGAGCAGATACGGGTCGCAGGGATCGGGGAAATGCACGCCGGCGACCAGCGAATCGGTGGAGATCGCCAGCTGTTCGCCGGGCGGGACGGCGAGCAAGGCGCAGTCATCGCCGATGCCCAGCACGACGTCGCCGCCAGCCCTGGCACAGGCGGCGGCGGCGAAGTAGTGGCGGATCAGCTCGAACTCACCCATCAGGCCGATCCGGCTCAGCGCTTGTGCGCGCTGACCTCGGCACTGCGCAGGCTGGGCGCCAGCTTGTCCAGCACGCCATTGACGAACTTGTGCCCGTCGGTGGCGCCAAACACCTTGGCCAGCTCGATGCCTTCGTTGATCACCACGCGGTAGGGCACGTCGATGCGCTGCATCAGCTCGTAAGTGGACAGGCGCAGGATCGCCAGCTCCACCGGGTCGAGTTCGTCCAGCGGACGGTCCAGATGCGGCACGATGGCGCCGTCGACCTCGGCTTTGGCGCGGGCCACACCGGTCAGCAGTTCATGGAAGTAGGTACCGTCGACACCCGAGAAGTCGTTGTCGACGCGAAACTGCGCCTCGATTTCGTTGAGGCTCTGGCCTGCCATGTGCCACTGATACAACGCCTGCATCGCCAGGCTGCGCGCGACGCGGCGCGTGGCGATCTTGCCCGTGGCCTTGGGCTGCGGGGCGTCTTGGCTATCGTCGTGATTAAGGCTCACTTGGCCTCCAGCTGCGCCAGCAGGCTCACCATTTCCAGGGCGGACAATGCGGCTTCAGCGCCTTTGTTACCGGCTTTGGTGCCGGCGCGCTCGATGGCCTGCTCGATGGAATCGACGGTCAGCACGCCAAAAGCAACCGGCACGCCGAATTCCATGGAGACCTGGGACAGGCCCTTGGTGCATTCGCCAGCCACGTATTCGAAGTGCGGGGTGCCACCACGGATGACCGCGCCGAGGGCGATGATCGCGTCATACTCGCCCTGCTGGGCAACTTTCTGTGCGACCAGCGGAATCTCGAAGGCACCCGGCGCGCGGATGATGGTGATGGCGTCTTCGGCGATGCCGTGGCGCACCAGCGCATCGACGGCGCCGCTCACCAGGCTCTCGACAACGAAGCTGTTGAAGCGGCCAACGACCAGGGCGAACTTGCCCTGCGGGGCGATGAAGGTACCTTCGATGGTCTTCAGTGTCATGGAAACAATCTCATTTAGCGTTAAAGAGCTAGTGGGCTTTCAGGCAGCCCGGTGGAGCAGCGCGTAGCGAGCGCAGGACAGACAAGGCGCAACGACCAACGGGAGTAACAGCCAAAGGCTGGCCCGAAGGGTGAGCGCAGCGAATCAAACAGGCAAGGCGGCGATGCTTTTTATTTCTGTAGCACTGTTGTAAATGAGCAAGCCGAGCCTGTTTTCAACGCAGTATGTCCAAGCGCAGTAGCGCGGCAGCCCTCACTCAGCGGGCAGGTATTCTACAACTTCCAGGTCGAACCCGGATATCGCATTGAACTTCATCGGCGAACTCATCAGGCGCATCTTGCGCACCCCGAGGTCGCGGAGAATTTGCGAGCCGGCGCCCACCGTGCTGTAGGTCGCCGGGCTCGGCGACTGCTGGCGGTTGAGCTGGGCGAGCAGTTGCGGCCCGGTCAGCGGGTTGCCCAGCAGCAGCACCACGCCGCTGCCGGCCTTGGCCACTTCGCTCATAGCGGCGCGCAGGCTCCAGCGCCCGGGCACGGTCACCATCAGCAGGTCGCGCAGCGGCTCCATGTTGTGCACGCGCACCAGGGTCGGGGTTTCCGGCGAGATGTCGCCGCGGGTCAGTGCCATGTGCACGGTGTCCTCGACCTCGTCGCGATAGGTCACCAGGGTGAACTGGCCGAGTTCGGTGTCCAGCGGCTGCTCGGAAACCCGCTCGACGGTGCGCTCGTGGATCATCCGGTAGTGGATCAGGTCGGCGATGGTGCCGATCTTCAGGCCGTGCTGTTCGGCGAACAGCTCGAGCTCCGGGCGACGGGCCATGGTGCCGTCGTCGTTCATGATCTCGCAGATCACCCCCGACGGTTCGAAGCCGGCCATGCGCGCCAGGTCGCATGCCGCCTCGGTGTGGCCAGCGCGGGCCAGCACGCCGCCCGGCTGCGCCATCAGCGGGAAGATATGCCCGGGACTGACGATGTCCTCCGCCTTGGCGTGGCGGGCCACGGCGGCTTGCACGGTGCGTGCGCGGTCGGCGGCCGAGATGCCGGTGGTCACGCCTTCGGCGGCTTCGATGGAGACGGTGAACTTGGTGCCGAAACCGGAACCGTTGCGCGGTGCCATCAGCGGCAGCTGCAGCGTCTCGCAGCGCTCGCGGGTCATGGGCATGCAGATCAGGCCGCGGGCGAAGCGGGCCATGAAGTTGATGTGCTCGGCAGTCACGCATTCGGAGGCGACGATGATGTCGCCCTCGTTTTCGCGGTCCTCGTCATCCATGAGGATGACCATCTTGCCGGCGCGAATATCTTCGATCAGTTCTTCAGCGGTGTTCAGAGCCATGGTGGCCATTCCTTCTATTCGTTTACCGAGCCGGGTTCAGGTAGCCGTGTTCGGCGAGGAAGCTTTCGGTCAGGCCCGAGGCATTGGGTTCGGCGGCCTTGTCACCCATCAGCAGGCGCTCCAGGTAACGCGCCAGCAGATCCACTTCCAGATTCACCTTCCGCCCGGGGCGGTAGTCGACCATGATGGTTTCGGCCAGGGTGTGCGGAACGATGGTGAGTTCGAACTCCGCGCCATTGACCGAATTGACGGTCAGGCTGGTGCCATCGACCGTGATCGAGCCCTTGAGCGCGATGTATTTGGCCAACTCGCGCGGCGCACGGATGCGGAACTGCACCGCGCGGGCATTTTCTTCGCGCGAGACCACCTCACCCACCCCATCGACATGACCGCTGACCAGATGCCCGCCGAGGCGGCTGGTCGGCGTCAGCGCTTTTTCGAGGTTGACCCGGCTGCCGGCCTTGAGGTCGACGAAGGCGGTGCGCGCCAGCGTCTCGCGGCTGACATCGGCCCAGAAGCCGTTGCCCGGCAACTCGACGGCGGTCAGGCAGACGCCGTTGACCGCGATGCTGTCGCCGAGCTTGACGTCGGCCAGGTCCAGCTTGCCGGTCTCGACCAGCACCCGCACGTCGCCGCCCTTGGGCGTCATGGCGCGGATCGTACCGATGGACTCGATTATTCCTGTGAACATGCGGCCTCCCGCGGAAGGCAGTTGAAGCGATGCATATGACGAACTCCTGTTTTGGACAAAACAGGGCGCTGCAGATCGATAGGGAGTAGACGCGCGCACGAACGGCGCCCGTCGAGGCATCCCGCTCTCTCTCATCCGGACTATACCGTCGGCCCCGGAATCACACCGGGTCTGCTGACCTTGCCTTGGCAAGCGCTCGCGGGCTAGACGCATTGAAAGCTACTGCGCCCCTGCCAAGCTGCGTTGTGACCCTTCTCGAAATGCTCATTTACCGCAGTAAACTCCGCTTTCTCGTCGAATCACGCCTTGCTTGCCACGGGCTCGCTACGCTTTCAATCTACTTAATTGCGTATTACCGCCGGTGGGGAATCGCACCCCGCCCTGAGAACGTGGGCGATCACGGCCCGGCGCAGTTTTTACCACAGACGAGGCTGTTCTGCAGCCGGCAAACGACCGTTTGACGGCCGAGAGGCGCCCGAAACATTTTTTTACAGCCACGCAACTCGCGTTCCGCTTGTTGGTCAATACGCAGCGCACTCACCGATGGACGGGCCAACACCCGCCCCCGCCGGGCTGCCGCGCACACGACGTCAGGATGGATCGTCACTTCGCATTCGCTTCGTACCGCCACGCCGAGCCAGGACCCAGCTCGTACACAGGGATCCCCAGCGCCACGCGCACGATCAGGAAGAACGCTCCGTACCTTCACATGTACCGAGAGGGACGGGTATGTCAGGGGTTACGGCTTTGGACAGGGAGGCGGCCCGGCTGGCCGCCTCCATCAACGACAACGGCTATGCCGTGCTGGAACACTACCTGCCGCCGGAGCTGCTCGAGCAGGGCCGACGCTTCATCGAGGAACAGGCGGCCCGTGCGGGCGGTGAATACTTCGCGATCCACGGCGTCGAGGCGCTGGCCGGCACCACCGTGGCGACGCTTGCCCTCGCCGCACCGCTCAGGGAGCTGATGACCGCGCTGTACCGGGCCCAGACCGGACGCGAGCCTTCGCCCACCGAACAGGTATTCCCCGTGGTGCGCTGCCTGCAGGGCCGCAGTGGGCTCAGGCACTCGCATTTCTATCACTTCGATGCCACCGCGTTTACCGCGCTGCTGCCGCTGTTCATCCCCACCGAGGGCGAGCACTGCGGCGACCTGATCCTCTTTCGCAACCTGCGCCACGTGCGCTTCAACGCCCTGCGCAACGTGGTGGAAAAGGCCGTGCTGCACAACACCCTGAGCCAGAAGCTGGTCGCGTTCGGCGTGCGCCGAGGCTGGCTCAAGCCGCTCAGGCTGAAGCTGGTGCCGGGCAACCTGTACCTGTTCTCCGGCTATCGCAGCCTGCACGCCAACGACGAATGCGACCCGGCCCGGCTGCGCGCCACCGCGCTGTTTCACTTCGGCAACCCGCACCACGACAGCGCCCTGGCCCGCGTGCTGCTGGGCGCGAACAAGCGCCGCGCCAAGCTCGACCACAATGGGTTGCGGCCGGTGAACTGATCAGGGATTGGGGCGAGTCAGCCTTGCGGCAGGGCGATGAGCTTCCAGTCGGCGCCAACTGCCCGGATATCGACGATCCGCAACTCGCGCGCCTCGCTCATGCGCTCCAGGGGCAGGTCGAGCAGCGGCCGGGCGCTGGAGCCAAGGAACTTGGCCGCGACGAACAGCTGATACTCATCGATCAGTCCGAGGGCGGCGAAGGCGCCGGCCAGCCGCGGGCCGGCTTCGACGAGGACGTCGTTGGCGCCTCGTTCGGCCAACTGGCGCAGCAGCTCCCTCAGATCGACACGCCCGCCGTCGCTGGCGATCGTCAGCAGCTCGTGACCGGCCGATCGGTAATCGGCAGCCACGTCTGCACGGCTGCTTGCTACCAGCGCCGGCCCGGCCTGGTAAAAAACGGCGTCCAGCGGTACGCGTAGCCGCCCGTCGACCAGCACCCGCAGCGGCGGGCGTGCGAGGGCCAGGGCCGTTGCTTCGTCATCCAGCCCCAGCTCGGCGCCGCGCACCGTCAGCCGCGTCTGGTCCATCAATACCGTATCGG
The DNA here is from genome assembly GCA_002339675.1 of Stutzerimonas stutzeri. Taxonomy (GTDB): domain Bacteria; phylum Pseudomonadota; class Gammaproteobacteria; order Pseudomonadales; family Pseudomonadaceae; genus Stutzerimonas; species Stutzerimonas stutzeri_O. Next base: position 794,737 of record DDKB01000017.1, on the reverse strand, counting down.
CTCCCGTGAGCACCGCACTCGACTGCGCACGCAGCCGCTGCACCTCGGCGCGCGCGGCCGGGCCGGTGATCCACTGACTCTCGCCGCTGGCCATGGCGGTGCGCCCATCGAGGCTCATCGCCATCTTGGCACGCACATATGGCAGCCCCGTCTCCATGCGCTTGATAAAGCCCGCGTTCAGCGCCCGCGCCTCGCTTTCCAGCACGCCGCTGACCACCTCGATGCCAACGGAGCGCAACAGCGCGAGACCACGCCCGGCGACCTGTGGATTCGGATCCTGCATGGCGGCGACCACACGACCTACCCCAGCCTTGACCAGCGCCTCGGCGCAGGGCGGCGTGCGGCCATGGTGGCTGCAGGGTTCCAAGGTGACGTAGGCGGTGGCACCGCGTGCGCGCTCACCGGCCTGGCGCAAGGCATGGACTTCGGCGTGCGGCTCACCGACGCGCCGGTGCCAGCCTTCGCCAATCAGCTCGCCATCGCGGACGATGACGCAGCCGACGCGCGGATTCGGATGGGTCGAATATAGCCCCTTGCGCGCCAGTTGCAGCGCGCGGGCCATCCAGGCGTGATCGTCGGCGCTCATTCGGTCTTGGCGGGTTCGCGCGACAGGCGTTCGATTTCCTCGCGGAATTCGTTGAGGTCCTGGAAACGCCGGTAAACGGAAGCGAAACGGATGTAGGCGACCTCATCGAGTTTCTGCAACTCGACCATCACCAGTTCGCCGAGCACGCGCGACTTGATTTCGCGTTCGCCGGTGGCACGCAGGCGATGCTTGATATGCGCGATCGCCTCTTCCAGCCGCTCCACACTCACCGGACGTTTTTCCAGCGCGCGCTGCATGCCGGCACGCAGCTTTTCCTCGTCGAAGGGCTGACGGCTGCCGTCCTGCTTGATCAGCCGCGGCATCACGAGTTCAGCCGTCTCGAAGGTGGTGAAGCGTTCGCCGCAGGCCAGGCATTCGCGGCGACGGCGCACCTGATCGCCCTCGGCCACCAGGCGCGAGTCGATGACTTTGGTGTCATGTGCACCACAGAAGGGACAATGCATGGGCTCAGGCTGTCAGACGTCGGGAGGGCCATGGTAGCGCATCCCGCCGGCAAGACAAATTGACGGGATTGCTGCTATACAGGCGCGCATTCACCGTCCCGAGGAGGCCGTCCGTGCCGTTACGCCCCTTTCTGCTTCCCGCGTTGCTGATGCTGCTGGCCGGCTGTTCCAGCCACGAAACCCAGCGCCCCAGCGCCCCTGTCACTTTCGGCGAACCGCCGCAGGTCCTCGCCCCAATGCACGAACTGCACGGCAGCGTGATTGGCGCGCCCGCGGGAACCGAGGTGGAGCTGGCACTGCTGGAAGTCAACCGCCGCGACCAGCCCGACCGTCTGCTCAGCAGCGTTCGGCTGCAGGGTCGCGGCAGCGAGCTGCCGTTCATCCTCAAGTTCAACGCCGAGAAATTTCCTAAGGCGCAGCCGGTGGAATTGCGTGGCCGGGTGACCCGCTCGGGCCAGCTGATCATGCGTCTGCCTGCCGTGCCGGTCACCAGCGCGGCCAGCCAATCGCTCGGTCCGCTGCGCCTGGTCCCGGCGCCGTGACGCCCCCTGTCGACCTGCAGGCGCCGTTATCGGTCCTGCTGGGCGATGCGCAGCTCAACGTCGCCACGCTGCCCGGCACCGCCATCCGCCTGTGGCTGATCGATCCGGAAAACATGACGCGCGCTTTCAGCCCGGACGAAACCCGGCGCATCCTCGAAGACCCACCCTACTGGTCGTTCTGCTGGGCCAGCGGCCTGGTCCTGGCGCGTTGGCTGGCCGAACGCCCGGAGTGGGTGCGTGGCAAGCGCGTACTGGACTTCGGCGCCGGCTCCGGCGTTGCGGCCATCGCCGCGGCCAAGGCCGGTGCCACAGAGGTAGTGGCATACGACCTCGACCCGACCGCGCTGGCGTCCTGTCGGCTCAACGCCGCCCTCAACGGGGTGCAGCTAGGCTATTCGCAGGACTTCTTCGCCGAGCCCGACCGCTACGACCTGATCATCGTCGCCGACGTGCTCTATGATCGCGCCAATCTGCCGCTGCTCGACCAGTTTCTCAGCCGTGGCAAGGAGGTGCTGGTGGCCGATTCCCGGGTGCGCGATTTCCAGCACCCGGCCTATGAACGGCTGGCCGTGCTCGATGCCTGCACCTGGCCGGATCTGGCTGAGCCCGCGGAGTTCCGCCGGGTCAGCCTGTACCACGCCAAGCGGGCCTGAATCGACGACGCGGGAGGGTGCCATGCAGGCCCACGCCGACACGCTGCGACTGTTCTTCGCCTTACCCTGCCCGCCAGCGCAGGCAACCGTCATCGCCCGCTGGCGCGACCAGCAGATCCTAGGAAGGCGCAAGGTCGCGCCGGAGAATTTTCACCTGACCCTGGCCTTTCTCGGCGCGCAGCCAGCCGCCCGCCTGGAGGCGCTGAAACACCTGGCCGCGGCCATCGAGGCGCCGCGCTTCGAGCTGACGCTCGACGGCCTGGTCGCCCTAGGCAAGGGATTCGTCTGCCTCCGGCCGCAGTCGCCTCCGACGGCCCTGTTGCAGCTGGCGGCGAGCCTTGGCCAATCGCTGAGCGCGCAGGGCATCGTCCTCGACAGCCGCCCGTTCCTGCCGCACCTGACCCTGGCCCGCCAGGCCGAACTGCCCCAGCAAGGCGAGCCAGCGGCGTTCTGCTGGGGAGCCGATCGCTTCGTGCTCTACCGGTCGGAGAACACGGAAGACGGCGTGCGTTACCGCGAGTTGGGCAGCTGGCCGCTGACCGGTCCCGAAGCCGCCGACGAGGCGACTTCGGGCTAGCGACTAGGCCGGGATGCGGATCAGGAAGCGAAACAACGAACCGTGCTGCTCGACCTGGCACTCGTAGCCCTTGGCCCGGGTGTCTTCCGGGATGCCATGCACCGATTGCGAGCAGTCCGTCACCACTTCCAGCAGCTGCCCGGGTTGCATGGTCGCCAGGGTTTCCAGCGTGGCGATGGCGTTGTACGGGCAGTGCTCGCCGCGCAGATCAAGCGATAGATTCGGTGTGGCCTGGCTCACGGGCAGGACTCCTGTTGGATTGGAAACGACGGGCATTGAGGTGCACCAGCAACATCGCGATGGCCAGCCCGGCCAGGGTCAGCAGCAGACCGTTGGCGGGGCCGAACGTCTCCAGCAGGTTGACCTTCGGATAGGGCAGCGCCAGCGAGGTGCCAAGCTCATCCCAATAGACCGCGACCAGCGTGCCGCCGATGACGTTGCCGATACCGACCACCCAGAAATGCACCTGACCTTCCATGGCGCGGTACATCCAGCCGGTCTCGCAGCCACCGGCCACGACGATGCCGATGCCGAACAGCACGCCGCCGATGATGGCATTGGGGCCCATCCAGAAGATCTTCGGACTGGCGCCGAGTGCGATCGCACCGAAGGTGCCGATGCAGGCAACCGCCATGCCCAGCAGGATGCCGTAGGCGGCGCGCGTGCGCCCGGTGGTCCACAGGTCTCGCGCCGCGCTGGTAAAGCAGATCTGCGCGCGCTCGATCAGCCCGCCGAAGACCAGCCCGAACAGCACGGCCATGCCCAGCACCAGCGAAGTGTCGAAGCGCCAGGCCAGAAACACCAGCGCCAGCACGGCGACCGCGACGCCGAGCCGCGCCTGCCGGGCGGCACGGCGCTGGGTCGCCTGGGGGTCGCTGAACAGTGAACTGGCCTGGCTGCCCACCTTGAGCGGGGTGCGCAGAAACGGCAGCAGGCAGATCTTCACGCCGATCCAGGCACCGCCCACCGTGGCCAGCATGAAGGCCCAGGCGTGCAGGGAAAACATCGGAATGCCGGTGAAGAACGCCGCCAGGTTGCAGCCCATCGCCAGGCGCGCGCCGAAGCCGGCGACGATGCCGCCGACCAGCCCCTGCAGCAGCCGCCGCTTGCTGGTCGGCCAGCGCAGGCTGACGTTGTTGGCCCACAGCGCGGTGCAGAGCGCGCCAAGCAGCATGCCGATGATCATCACCCCGTCGACGCGGTCTAGAGGTGTGCCCGACAAGCCGAGGATCTTGAAGTAGCTCCACTCCTGCGGCTGGTAGCCCAGCCAGGCGAGCACATGGCCGCCCCACCGGGTGAACTCACCCGTGACGGCCCAGAAGGTGCCAGTAATCGCGAAGTAGTAAGCGGAAGCGACACCCAGGGCCACCAGGGCCGGCAAGGGTGACCAGAAGCGCACAAGGTAGCGCTCCCGGAAATCGGAGAGAAAGGACATCTGTGAAGCTCCATCTGACGCGCGACTGCAAACGCCGCACCGGTCTAGGAAAGGGGTTTTGCCTCGTGCCGACAGCGGCGCTGCAACCCGGGCGGCGCAAACATAGACGAACCTGCGGCAACGCGCGAGGGCTTGCTTTCACCTGGCCGCAGCCCCACTTAAGATGCACGCTTGAATCCGCACGCCAATCTAGAGACCGCCATGAGCCAGACGCCTTATATCTTCGACGTCACCAGCGCCAACTTCGAGCAACTGGTGCTGGAGAACTCCTTCCACAAGCCGGTCCTGGTGGACTTCTGGGCCGAGTGGTGTGCGCCGTGCAAGGCGCTGATGCCGCTGCTGGCTAAGATCACGGAGGAATACGGCGGCGAACTGTTACTGGCCAAGGTCAACTGCGACATCGAGCAGGACGTGGTGGCCCGCTTCGGCGTGCGCAGCCTGCCCACCGTCGTGCTGTTCAAGGACGGCCAACCGCTGGACGGTTTCGCCGGTGCGCAGCCCGAGTCGGCCATTCGCGCCATGCTGCAACCTCATGTCCAGGCGCCGCCGGCGCCCGAAGCCGACCGTCTGGAAACGGCCCAGGCGCTGTTTGCCGAAGGCCGTATCGGCGATGCCGAGGAGCAGCTCAAGCAACTGCTGGCCGACGACAATGAAAACGCCGCCGCGCTGATCCTCTATGCACGCTGCCTGGCCGAACGCGGCGAACTGGGCGAGGCCGAAGCCGTCCTCGGTGCGGTCAAGGGAGACGAACACAAGCAGGCGCTGGCTGGCGCGCGTGCGCAGTTGACCTTTCTGCGCCAAGCCAACGACCTGCCGGAAGTCGCCGACCTGAAGAGTCGCCTGGCGCAGAACCCCGAGGATGACGAGGCGGCCTACCAGCTGGCCGTGCAGCAGCTCGCTCGCCAACAGCATGAGGCGGCGCTGGACGGCCTGCTCAAGCTGTTCGTGCGTAATCGGACCTACGCTGACGGGCTGCCGCACAAGACGCTACTGCAGGTGTTCGATCTCTTGGGCAGCGATCATCCGCTTGTCACGACCTACCGCCGCAAGCTGTACCAGGCGCTGTATTAAGCCCGGAAACCAGGCTGCCTCGCAGAAGGCGTGAAAAGCAACAGCTTCGCCCCGGGGTCGGGCTCCTACAACGGCAGTGCGTGCCAACCCGCGGCGCTCTTTGTAGGAGCCGCGACCCGTGGCGAACGAGGTGGCCGGGCCCGCGCAGAGGCAAAGGCTTTGGCCCGAGCTCGGGGCTCGCACAGGGCTACCCAGCCACTCATTACTCGGTCGCTCGGCTATGCAGCCCTGCACAGCGACTCTCCGCCGGCCCTCTTCAACCCAACATGTCACGCAATTGCAGGCAATCGCGGGCATGCAGATCGGTCAGGTCTGGCCAGGGATTGTCCGGCAGGTTGACCAGCACGGCTCGCGCGCCGGCCGCTTTGGCGCATTCCAGATCGAAGCGGTAATCGCCGACCATCACCAGCTCGGCCGGCGCAACGGACCATCGGGCTGCCAGGTGCAGCAGCCCACCAGGGTCAGGTTTTGGCGGTGCTTCGTCGCGGCCGAGAATGTCGTCGCTGGCGAAATAATCACCCATGCCGACGGCCTGCAAGGTCACCAGCGCCAGCTCATGGGCGTTGCGCGTCAGCACGCCAAGGCGGCAGCCACGCTCACGCAGCCAATGCAGCAGCTCACGTGCGCCAGGCGCAGGCGTTGCGGCATACGCCAGCTCCCGCTCGTGTTCGAGTAGCCAGGCGCGCTTGCTGGCCGCTTCGTCGGCCGGCAACGCTGCCAGGTGATGGAGGATGTCGTCGCTCTCGGGAATGTCCAGCGCCCGCTTGATCGCCGGGAAATCATGCACGGCGATGGTCAGGGTGCCGTCCATGTCGAACACCCAATGCCGCGCATCGGCCAGGCTCACTTCCAGTCCTCGCGCACGCGAATCAGCCCTTCCTGGGCCACCGAGGCGACCAGCTGGCCGGCGCGGTTGAAAATGCTGCCGCGGGCGAAACCACGGGCATTGCCGGCCCACGGGCTGTCCATCGAATACAGCAACCACTCATCAGCGCGTACTTCGCGATGAAACCAGATGGAGTGGTCAAGGCTCGCCAGCTGGATGAACTTGCTCCAGGAACTCACCCCGTGCGGCTGCAACGCGGTGCCGATGAAGCTGAAGTCCGAGGCGTAGGCCACCAGGTACTTGTGCAGCGCCGGGTTGTCCGGCAACGAACCGTCGGCGCGAAACCAGAGGTGCCGGATCGGCTCGATGGGCTGCGGATTGATCGGGTCCTGCAGGGTCACCGGGCGGATCTCGATGGGCTTGGGCCGGCGCAGCTTCTCGGCCACGCGCGGCGGCACCAGCGGCGTCAGCTTGTGCAGCAGCTCCCACTCGCTGAGCAGGTTCTCCGGGCCTTCGACGTCCGGCATCGGCAGCTGGTGCTCATAGCCGGTTTCGTCGGCCTGGAACGAGGCGCTGCAGGTGAAGATCGTCTGGCCCTTCTGGATGGCGCTGACCCGGCGGGTGGTGAAGCTGCCGCCATCGCGGACCCGATCGACGTCGTAGACCACCGGCTGGTGCGAGTCACCGGGGCGCAAGAAATAGCCATGCATGGAATGCACATGGCGCTCCGGTGCGACCGTCTGGCTGGCGGCGGATAGCGCCTGACCGACCACCTGACCGCCAAACAGCTGGGGAAAACCCAAGTCCTGGCTGGCGCCGCGAAACAGATTCTCCTCGATGCGTTCCAGCGACAGCAGGTTCACCAGAGTGTCGAGTGTGTCGGTCATGTGTGTCTTCCTGATCAAACGGGCACGGGGCAGGTGCACAATGTTACGGACTCCGCCGGATTCGCTCCAGCATCAGCCTCACGGCGCGACCGGCACCCAATCCGCACGCCCCAGCCGAAAAAGCCGGTGCGCACGCAGCGGGTGCCCCTCAGGCAGAGACGGATGCTCGAATGTTTCACCCGGCTGCATGCCCAGCGCCGCCATCAGGCGCAGCGACCGCTCATTGACCGCCGCGGTATAAGCGATCACCTCGGGCATGGCGAGCCGCTCGAACCCACAGGCCAGCGCGGCCTGCGCGGCTTCCTGGGCCAAGCCCTGCCCCCACTGGTCCGGCACCAGCCGCCAGCCGATCTCCACGGCCGGACAGAACGGCAGCGTCAGGCGGCTCCACGCCAGCCCGGTGATGCCGATGAAACGGCCGTCGTCGCGCCGCTCCAGCGCCCAGAAGGTAAAGCCGTAGCGGATGTAGTGGATCCGCCAGCGCGCCAATGCCGCAGCGCAGTCGTCCCGCGACAGCAGGTCGGGGAAAAAGCGCATCACCAGCGGATCGGCGCTCATCTCGGCCAGCGCATCGAGGTCATTGTCGCGCCAGGCTCGCAGCCGCAGGCGCGGCGTCTCCAGTTCGATGCGTTCCATCGGTTGCTTCATGCGGGTTCCTTGTCGGGTCGGCGACCCGCTCTGCATACTCTCGGCTGACCTTTACGGGCGCCGCTCAATGTCCTTGCCGCTGGTGTTTCACGACGATTACAGCCCGCCGCTGCCGCCCGGGCATCGCTTCCCGATGGAGAAGTTCCGCCTGTTGCGTGACCACCTGGTCGCCTGCGGTATGACCACCGACCAGGCGCTGTTACGCCCCGAACTCTGCTCGCCCGAACACCTGGCCCTGGCCCATGACCGCGCCTACGTGGAGCGCTACTGCACCGGCGACATGAGCCGCGAGGAACTGCGGCGCCTCGGCCTGCCCTGGAGCCCACCATTGGCTCGGCGCACCGTGCGCGCGGTCGGCGGCTCGCTGCTCGCCGCCGAACTGGCCCTCGAGCATGGCCTGGCCTGCCACCTGGCCGGCGGCACCCACCACGCCCACTTCGACCACGCCTCGGGGTTCTGCATCTTCAACGACCTGGCGATCATGGCGCTGTCACTGCTCGCCAGCGGCCGCGTCGGACGGGTGCTGATCTTCGATTGCGACGTGCACCAGGGCGACGGCACGGCGCGAATTCTCGAACAGGTGCCCGACGCTGTCACCGTATCGCTGCATTGCGAGAAGAATTTCCCCGCCCGCAAGGCCCGCAGCGACTGGGACATCGGCCTCGCGCCGGGACTGGGCGATGCCGACTACCTGAAGGTGGTCGATGACACGCTGAATTATCTGCTGCCGCTGTACCAGCCGGACCTGGTGATCTACGACGCCGGCGTCGACGTGCACCGCGACGATGCGCTGGGTTTGCTCAACCTCACCGATGAAGGGCTGGCGATGCGCGACAGCGCCGTGATCGAGCACTGCCTGGGCCGGGACATTCCGGTGGTCGGCGTGATCGGCGGCGGCTACGACAAGGACCGGGCACTGCTCGCCCGTCGCCACGCACAGTTGCACCTGAGCGCGGCCGAGGCCTGGCAGCGCTACGGCCTGCGCTGACCGCCACCGTGCCCCACTGCCCGCCAGCCGCTACAATGCGCGCCCCGCTACCGCCAGCCTGAACCCATGACCCAAGCACATTTTCGCGTCGCCATCATCGGCGGCGGCCCCGCCGGGCTGATGGCCGCCGAGGTGCTGAGCCAGGCAGGCCTGGCGGTCGACCTCTACGACGCCATGCCCTCGGTGGGCCGCAAGTTCCTGCTGGCCGGCGTCGGCGGCATGAACATCACCCACGCCGAGGACTTCGAGCCCTTCGTCGGCCGCTACCGCGAGCGGGCCGCTGCGCTGCGACCGCTGCTCGAGGCCTTTAGCCCCGAGCGATTGCGCGCCTGGATTCACGGGCTGGGCATCGACACCTTTGTCGGCAGCTCCGGCCGCGTGTTCCCCACCGACATGAAGGCCGCGCCGCTGTTGCGCGCCTGGCTTCACCGCCTGCGCGAAGCGGGGGTGCGCATCCACACGCGCCACCGCTGGCTCGGCTGGGAGCCCGACGGCAGCCTGCGCCTGAACGGCCCGCAGGGCGAGCTGCGCGTTGCCGCCGATGCCGTGTTGCTGGCCCTTGGCGGCGGCAGCTGGGCACGCCTGGGTTCGGATGGCGCCTGGGTGCAGGAGCTGGGCGCACGCGGCGTCATCGCTGCGCCATTACGTCCGGCCAACTGTGGCTTCGACGTCGCGGCCTGGAGCCCGCATCTGCGCGAACGCTTCGCCGGCGCACCGCTGAAGACCGTCAGCCTGGCACTGCCAAGCGCCGCGCCACGCCGCGGCGAGTTCGTGATCACCGCCACGGGAATCGAGGGCAGCCTGGTCTACGCGCTGTCGGCCGAGATCCGCCAGACCATCGAGCAGGACGGCAGCGCCACGGTCGCGCTCGACCTGTTGCCGGACCACTCGCTGGAAAGGATCACCCGGGCGCTGAGCAAGCCGCGCGGCTCGGACTCGCTGGCCAGGCACCTCAAGCGCCAGCTCCGCCTCGAGGGGCTCAAGGCGGCGCTGCTGCGCGAACTGACCGATGAGGCGACGCGGCAACGACCCGAGGCGCTGGCGGGGGCAATCAAGGCGCTGCCGATCACCCTGTTGCGCCCTCGGCCGCTGGACGAGGCCATCAGCACGGCCGGCGGAGTGCCCTTCGAGGCGCTGGATGAAGGGCTGATGCTGCGCCAGTTGCCAGGGGTATTCTGCGCGGGGGAAATGCTCGACTGGGAGGCCCCGACCGGTGGCTACCTGCTGACAGCCTGCTTCGCCAGCGGGCGCGCCGCGGCCCGGGGCATGCTGCGCTGGCTGGGCGACGGCAGCTCCTGAGCGGTCTTCTGCCCTGCCGATCGACACCTCACCAGGCAAGAACCATAGGCGTGCGCTGGGCGACGGAAGCGCTTGCGGCGATTCCGTCCAACGGCATGCATTGACGGGGCTTTGTTAGGTTGCAACTGCCGAAGGCGTAATACGACGCTGCGCTACGGCTTCTTCCGGCCCGGTTTGGCCCCGCCCAGGCTCGGCACCTTGCGGATCGGCTTGGCGTTGGGCTTTTCGCTGTCATCGAACCAGTTGCCCAGATGAACGCGGCCCTTGCCAGCGCCCTCCTTGGGTTTCTTCGGTTTTTTCGGTTTCTTGATGATCTGCCCGCCGGGCTGGGTCGTCGGCACCCGATGATCGGGGACGAAGCCCGGCTCCTCGTGGCGCGGCAGCACCTGCTGGATCAGGGTTTCAATGGCCGCCAGCTGATCGACTTCGTCAGCAGCGACCAGCGACACCGCTTCACCCGTGGCGCCCGCCCGGCCGGTGCGGCCGATGCGGTGCACGTAATCCTCGGCGACGATGGGCAGGTCGAAATTGACCACCTGCGGCAGGTCATGGATGTCCAGGCCGCGTGCAGCCACATCGGTCGCCACCAACACCTGTACCTCACCGGCTTTGAAGCGCTCCAATGCGCGCAGCCGCGACGCCTGCGGCTTGTCCCCGTGGATCGCATCACTGGCGATGCCTTCGGCCTGCAGCTCCTCCACCAGCTGGTCGACGCCCTTGCGTGTCTTGACGAACACCAGCACCTGGCCCCAGCGCTTTTCCGCCAGCAAGTGCAGGAACAGCTCGGACTTGCGCTTCTTGTCCACCGGCACCAGCCACTGTTTGACCGTCTTGGCGGCGGCATTACGCGGGCTGACCTCGATGGACAGCGGGTCGCGCAACAACCTCTGCGCCATCTGCCGAATCGCATCGGAAAAGGTGGCGGAGAACAGCAACGTCTGGCGCTTTTTCGGCAAGGCACTGAACAGTGCGTCCAACTCTTCCGAGAAGCCGAGGTCGAGCATGCGGTCGGCCTCGTCCAGCACCAGCGCCTGCACCTGGCTGAACTTCACGGCGTTCTGCCGGTACAGATCGAGCAGCCGCCCAGGCGTTGCCACCAGCACGTCGATGCCCTTGCGCAAGGCCATCATCTGCGGGTTGATGCTGACGCCGCCGTAGACCGCATAGGTGCGCAGCGGAAGGTCCTGCCCGTAAGTCTTGAAGGACTCGTGCACCTGTTCCGCAAGCTCGCGGGTCGGCACCAGCACCAACGCCCGGACCGAATTGCTGGTCACCTGCGAGCCTTCATGGAGCAGCCGCTGCAGCAGCGGCAAGGCGAAACCCGCCGTCTTGCCGGTGCCGGTCTGCGCAGCGGCCATCAGGTCGCGGCCCTTGAGCACTGCCGGAATCGCCTTGGCCTGGACGGGCGTCGGCTGGGTGTAATCAAGCGATTCGAGGGTGCGTAGCAGCTGATCGATCAGGCCCAAGGAGGCGAAGGTCATGACGGTAACCGGGAGGACGAAAACAGGCTGCGCAGTTTACTCGGAAAGGCGCCTGGAAGCTGGAAGCCAAGCGTAGGGTGGATGTCGCTGTCTACATCCACCGCAACTCCGCTCGGAGGCAGAAGACGCAACCTACAAGCGAAAACAGCATGGACAGCTCGCACCAACGGCAAACTCGCTTCAAGCTTCTGCTCGTGCGTTGCAATGCTTAACGCAGCAACAGCTTGCCTTCGATCGGCACGTAGCGCGAGGCCGCGCGAATCAACGAATTCGCGGTCAGCCCCGGCGCGCCATACGCCGTTGCTTCGGCGCCGCCGGCACGCACGCGGTCCAGCAGCCGGTCAAAGTCGCCGTCGCCTGAAGCCAGCACCACCTCATCGACACGCCCGATCACGTCCAGCACATCGATGGTGATGCCCACGTCCCAGTCGCCCTTGGCCGAGCCGTCGCTGCGCTGAATGTAGGGCTTGAGCTTCACCGTGAACCCGAGGTTGCGCAGGATCTGCTGGAACTGCTGCTGCTTGGCATCGCCCCGGTCGATGGCATAGGCGTACGCCTCGACGATTTCGCCGCGGGCGCTGACTTCGGCCCACAGCGCGGCGTAGTTGAAGTGGCAGCCGTGGGCCTGGCGCACCGTGTAGTAGAGATTTTGCACATCGGCAAACAGGGCGATCTTCTTCACGCGGCAACCCGATCAGAGGGAGGGCCGGCCAGTATGGACGCCCATGCCGCGCATGTCGCCGCCGGGCCGCTTGGGCTAAAGTGCGCGCCTGTTTTTGTCATGAGCACCGTCCTGCCCGATGAACGTCCTGTCGATCCTGCGCGACGCCTGGTTCTTCTATTCCCGCCACCTGGCCACCATTGCCCGCCTGTGCCTGCCGCTGATCGTGCTTGAGAGCGCGACCCGCTATGCCGTTGACCGCGCATTCGGCAGCGGAGCGATGGTCGCGCAGGAAGTGCTGGTGGGCATGCTCTTTTACCCGCTCTACACCGCTGCGCTGATTCTCTACCTCGACGCCCGCAGCCGCGGCCACGCGCCCCCAATGCGCGCCGTGATGGCCCGTGCGCTGCCACTATGGCCGCGGATGGCGGTGCTCGCCGGGCTGGCCACGCTGCTGATCCTGCTCGGCGGCTCGCTGTTCGTGTTGCCCGGCCTCTGGGTGATGGTGCGTATCGCCTTTGCCGAATACCTGCTGGTGCTGGAGGGGCTGACGCCGCTGACGGCGCTGAAGCAGAGCTTCGTGCAGACCCGCGGGCATTTCCTGCTGATCCTTGGCTGCGTGCTGTCGGTGTTGCTGCCGATCTGGCTGTTCGAGGCCTGGGTCGCCCAGCAGCTCTGGGCCGAGGGCAGCACCCGCGGCCCACTGGCGATCGCCGTCGACAGCGGCTTCGGCCTGCTGCAGCTGTTCACCACGGTGGTGCTGTTTCGCGGCTTCATGCTCTGCAGCGCGCCGGCCGCCGACGCCGACGCCTGAGCGCCGCCCTCAGGGCGTGCGGACCGGTGCCTGGCTCCCCGCCAGGCGGGGCAACAGCAGGTATTCGAAGGCCTTGGGAAACAGCCGCGCCAGCCACCGCGCGCGCCAGTCCAGGTTGGACAGCACCAGCAGCCGGCGGCGGCGTAACGCGCCTTGGTAGATGGCTTCGGCAACGTCTTGTGGCGAGGCGACCCGGCCTACCGCCAGCAGTGGCTGCGGGGCGGTGGAGCCATCGCCAACGAGCACATTCTTGCGCAGGTCAGTGGCCGTGTAGCCCGGGCAAACCAGCATGACGTTGACCCGCGTCTCGGCCAGCTCGCCGCGCAGCGTCTCGAACAAGCCGTGCAGCGCATGCTTGCTGGCGTTGTACGCGCCGCGGTCGGGGACCGGGGCATAGCGCGACAGCGAGCTGAGCACGATGATCTGCCCGTCGCGCGCGATCAGGCTGGGCAGCGCGGCCTGGGTGCAGTGCAGCGCGCCATAGAAGTTGACCGCCATGACGCGCTCGAAGACCGTCAGGCCGGTCTCGGCGACCCGGCTGCGATGGGTGATACCGGCGTTGTTGACCAGCACGTCGATGCCGCCGAAGCGCTCGAGCACCAAGGCCACGGCCTGCTGCACCGCCGCGGCGTCGGCCACGTCGCACCGCAGGCCCAACACCTCGGCGTTATGGTGATCGCGCAAGTGCTGGGCCAGGCCATCGATGGCGTTCTGGTCGAGATCGAAGATCACCAGCCGCGCGCCTCCCTGCGCCATCCGCTCGGCCAGCGCGCGGCCAATACCGGCGCAGCCCCCGGTGATCAGCACCACCTTGCGATCGAATACCTTGCTGGCGAACACCTTGCGATACATAGACCTCTCTACCCCATGACCGGAGGACGCCCACTGGCTGCGGCGTCACGCATAGCCACCAGCATAGCCAGTCCGCGACGCCGCCGGGTGTCCGAGGCCGGACGCCAGGCCTAGGTGCCCCGCGGCTTGGCTCGCGCCGTGGGCTCGGCGATCAGCGGGTCGTCGGGCCAGTAGTGCTTGGGATAGCGTCCCTTGAGGTCCTTCTTCACCTCGGCATAGGTGTTGGCCCAGAAGCTCGCCAGGTCCTGGGTGACCTGCACCGGCCGCCGCGCCGGCGACAGCAGATGCAACTTCACCACCTGACGGCCGCCAGCGATGCGCGGCGTGTCGGCCAGGCCGAACAGCTCCTGCAGGCGCACCGCCAGCACTGGCGGTGATTCGTTGTAGTCGAGCCGCACCCGCGAGCCGGACGGCACGACAACGGCAACTGGCGCCAGCTCCTCGAGTCGCTGTGGCAGCGGCCAGGGCAGCAAGGTCGCGAGCATGCTCCGCAGGTCGAGCCCAGCGAAGTGCGCCAGCCGCGAGACCTTGCCCAGGTAGGGCAGCAGCCAGTCTTCGAGCCGCTCCAGCAGCGCCGCGTCGCTGACATCGGGCCATTCGCTCGAATCGCCTTTGCATAGGTCCAACGCTCGGAGCAAGCCGATTCGCGCCTGCCACTGGCGCAACTCCGGGGTCCAGGGCAGCAGCTCCATCCCCTTGCGCCTGACCAGCCCGAGCAGGGCGCGGCTTCGCGCGTCGTCGTCCAATCCGGGCAACGGCTCATGGCTGAGCACCAGCTCGCCGACCCGCCGCTGCCGCTCGGCGCGCAACACACCTTCGCGCTCGTCCCATTCCAGTTCGTCGCGCTGGCTGACCAGCTCGGCGAGTTCCGTCTCGAACAGCGCAGGGTCCAATGAAGCCGCACGGTAGATGCGTTCCTCGCGCTGACCCTGGCGGCTGCCCAATTCGGCGATCACCAGCCAGGGCGCCTTCATCAGGGCATCCGGCTCGCCGAATACCGCCGCGCGGCCGTTGGCCAGGCGATATTCGCCACCGCCATCGCGACGCTGACGGGCGATCCGGTCGGGATAGGCGAACGCCAGCAGCGCGCCGTGCCAGCGGTGATCGGCCGCATCCGCCGGGGCGGCCACCGCCGGGCCGCGCAGCAGGTTGCGAAACTGCCGGGCCAGCTGGCGCACCCGCTGCGCACCGGCATGCCGGCTTGCGCTGCCATCGAGCAAGCCGAGGCGAGTCGAAATATCCGCGCCGCCGCGCTCGCCGCCGCGCTCGCCGCCGCGCTCGCCGCCGCGCTGGATATCCCGTTCGACCAGCAAGGCTGCAAGATCAGCCGCCAGCGGCGCCAGGCCCAGCGCCTGACCGCGCAGCAACAGATGGGCGATACGCGGATGCGCCGGCAGTTCGGCCATGGCCTGGCCGTGGGCCGTCAACTGCCAGCCGCCACGCGCGGTACGAGCGAGCGCCCCGAGGCGCTCGAGCAGGTCCTGTGCCTGCCGGTAAGCAGCAGCAGGCGGCATGTCCAGCCAGGCCAGCTCATCCGGCTCGGCACCCCAGCGCGCCAGCTGCAGCGCCACGCCGGCCAGGTCGGCCTGGAGGATTTCCGCCTCGCCATAGGCGGCCAGCTGGGCGTGCTGATCTTCCGACCAGAGCCGATAGCAGGCACCCGGCTCCAGCCGCCCCGCCCGGCCTGCGCGCTGGGTGGCCGACGCGCGGGAGATGCGTCGGGTTTCAAGGCGCGTCATGCCGCTGCCCGGATCGAAGCGCGGCACCCGTGCCAGTCCCGCATCGACCACTACCCGCACGCCTTCGATGGTCAGGCTGGTCTCGGCGATGTTGGTCGCCAGCACCACCTTGCGCTTGCCCGCTGGCGCCGGCTCGATGGCCGCGCGCTGGGCCGTCAGCTCCAGCTCGCCATGCAGCGGGCAGAGCACCACCTCGCCTCGATCCGATAACTGCTCGGCCAGCATCTCGTTCACGCGGCGGATCTCGGCCTGCCCCGGCAGGAAGACCAGCACGCTGCCGGACTCTTCATCGAGGGCCTGGACAATGGTCTGCACCACCCTCGGCTCGACGCGTTCACCGGCCTGGAAGGGCCGTCCCCACCGCTGCGCGACGGGGTACATGCGCCCCTCGCTGCGCACTACCGGCGCCTCGCCGAGCAGGCTGGACAGTCGTGCGCCTTCGAGGGTGGCGGACATCAGCAACAGCTTGAGCGGTTCGTCGCGCAGTAACAGACGCGCATTGAGCGTCAGCGCCAAGGCCAGATCGGCATCGAGGCTGCGTTCGTGGAATTCGTCGAAGATGACCAGGCCGACGCCGTCCAGCGCCGGGTCGTCCTGCAAGCGGCGCGCAAGGATGCCCTCGGTAACCACCTCGATGCGCGTGTTCGGCCCGACCTTGCTTTCGAGTCGGATGCGATAGCCGACGGTCTCGCCGACCTTCTCGCCCAGCTCGCAGGCCAAGCGCTCGGCGGCGGCCCGGGCGGCCAGGCGCCGCGGTTCGAGCATCAGGATCGACTGCCCGCCAAGCCAGGGCTCGCGCAACAGCGCCAGCGGCACGCGGGTGGTCTTGCCGGCACCGGGCGGCGCTTCGAGCACCGCTTCGTCGCGGGTCAACAGGGCCTGGCGCAGCGCCGGCAGGGCTTCGTCGATGGGCAGGGCAATCATGGGCACTCCGCTTTGAGGGCGGCGATTATAGCGGCCAGGCCCTCGGCGCAGGGACGCGGGGAGGCTGTGGTTCTACACATTGCAACACTGCCGAACAGAGCGGGCACCGGAAGTGTCTGATAGCAGGAAAACATCATGTAGCCCTTGTATAGTGTCGCCACTTTTCCGGAGGTCCAAATGCGTACTCGTTCCCGTGTTATCGGCGGCGTGCTGGCCGTCTCTCTGTTCACTCAACTGGCCGCCTGCGGCACGCTGTTCTACCCCGACCGCCGCGGGCAGATCGACGGGCGCATCGACCCTGCCGTCGCCGTGCTCAACGCGGTGGGCCTGCTGTTCTACGTGATCCCCGGCCTGATCGCCTTTGGCATCGATTTCGCCACCGGCGCGATCTACCTGCCCGACGACAGCTACTCCATGGCCCCGGAAAAGCTCCAGGAAGCCATTGGCGCCGACGGCGTGATCGACCAGGCCAAGCTGAAAGCCATCATCGAGGCGGAAACCGGGCGTAGCCTGCCGCTCGACGACCCGCGTCTGATCCAGCACACCGGCAGCACTGAGCAACTGGCGGCCTTTGGCCTGCGGCCAGCCGCCTGATGCAGCATACCCGCGAGCGCAAGGGCGTCAGCGCCGAACACGCCCGGCTGATGCGCCGGGCCACCCGGCTGGCGCTGGCCGTCGCCCTGACGCTGGTGGTGTGCAAGGCCCTGGCCTGGTGGCTCAGCGGCTCAGTCAGCCTGCTTGCGGGCTTGACCGACTCCCTGCTCGACGGCGCCGCCTCGCTGCTCAACCTGCTGGCCGTGCACTACTCGCTGCGGCCGGCCGACGACGATCACCGCTACGGCCATGGCAAGGCCGAGGCGCTCGCGGGGCTCGGCCAGGGCGCGTTCATCTCGGTCAGCGCAATCCTGGTCTGCGTCCAGGGCGTCGACCGCTTGCTGCACCCCGAACCCTTGGGCGCGCCGGCACTGGGCATCGCGGTAATGGTGCTGTCGCTGGTGCTGACCCTGGCGCTGCTCAAGTACCAGCGCCACGTGGTGCGGGAAACCGGCTCCACCGCAATCCGCGCCGACTCGCTGCACTACCGTTCCGACCTGCTGCTCAACAGCAGCATCCTGGTCGCCCTGGTCCTGGCCGGCTACGGCTGGGAGCGCCTGGACGCCGTCTTCGGCATCGCCATCGCCCTGTACATCTTCTGGAGCGCACTGAGCATCGTCCGCGAGGCCGGCGCGGTGTTGATGGATACCGAGCTGCCGCCGGAGATCAGCGAAGACATGCATCGGCTGGCCTGCGCAGTGCCCGGTGTGGTCGGCTGCCACGACCTGCGCACCCGCGTGTCCGGCACCCGCTGGTTCGTGCAGATGCATCTGGAGTTGCCGGGACAGCTGCCTTTGATCGAGGCGCATGCCCTGTGTGATCAGGTGGAGGCGGCGATTCACACCAAGTACCCGCGGGCCGAAGTGTTGGTTCATGCTGATCCGCTTGAGGTGGTTAGGGCGAAGGGGTGACGTTTGCGCGAGCCGAAAGCTGAAAAAGCTCCGTCTGCAGAGCCGGGCGAAACCAATGCCTCAGCCAACTCAGCCAACGGGCGTAGCCACGTGAACCCAAAGGCCAACAACTTCGTAGCCAAGGCCATTCCCACAACAGCGCAATACACAGCGGCTAGGAACAGCCCCACCCACTCAACACCAAACAAAACCCCAAAACAAAAAAGACCACGCCCGGGCGTGGTCTCTTCGATTCGTCTGGCCGATGGTAACGGCTGCTTCGCGCGGGGCCTCGTGAGCGCCGGGGGCCCGGACCGTCGACCTGGATAAGGCCTTCGGAGGTCACGGCGGGGATCGCGTGCCGTGCCTATCTGCCGGGGGCTGAAGTTGGATAAAGCTTACGCCCCGCACGGCGATAGATGTTTGCGAATATTGCTCAGATAAGCGACTCTTGCGCAATTCATCCGCAACTAAACGCAAACCAGCGCAACAAGACAACGCGAGCAAACCGAAAATGAGCAAACTAGACCGATACGACCTGCGTATCCTCCACGAACTGCAGCGCGACGCACGCATCTCCAACCAGGATCTGGCCGAGCGCATCGGCCTGTCGCCCTCGCCCTGTTCGCGGAGGGTGAAGCAGCTCGAGGACGACGGCTTCATCGCCCGTCAGGTCGCGTTGCTGGATCGCAAGAAACTCGGCCTGACTCTGACCGCCTATGTGCTCATCGGCATGGATCGGCACACGCCGGAGCGCTTCGAACACTTCGAGGGGGTCATCGGAAAATGCCCGGAAGTGCTGGAATGCAGCCTGGTGACAGGGATGGACGCCGACTATCAGCTGAAGGTCGTGGTGCCGGATATGGAGCATTATCAGGCCTTCCTGCTCGGCACCCTGACACGCATCGAGGGCGTGTCGAGCGTGCGGTCGAGCTTCGTCCTACGGCAGGTGTCGTCAAGCACGGAGCTGCCGCTGGAGCATTTGCGTAGCTGAGACACAGCGCACAGTCAGAACCCTACTTTTCGCAGGGTTACTGCCTATAATCCGCGCCCTTGTTTTCCGGCACCTCAGGTGGCGGAACGACCGAATGCGACGCCCCATCACAGGCGTTGCTCCAGCTCCTTCCCGCAAGGGATGCCCGATGAACGACACCAACCGCGTCATGCAGAGCTATGGCCGCTGCTGCGCCCGTCCCCGCTTCTTCGATGACTTCTATGCCACCTTTCTCGCCAGCTCCCCAGCGATACGCGAAAAGTTCGCCCGTACCGACATGACCGCGCAGAAGCAGCTGCTGCGCGCCGGCATTCTCAACCTGGTGCTGTTCGCCCGCGGCATGCCGGATACCAAGCTCCGCGCGTTGGGCCAGAGCCATTCGCGCACGCAGCTGGACATCCATCCGGAGCTCTACGACCTGTGGATCGCGGCGCTTCTGAAAACCATCGGTCAGCACGATGACGAGCTGCAGCAGGCGGACCTGCAGGCTTGGCGCGCGGTGCTGAACAAGGGTATCGACGTGATCAAAGCCGTCTACTGATCACAGGTGGGACATTTCGCCGCATCGGGGCCCGGCCGGCGCGATCCGAACGCTTCGCGCGCATGACCGTCGAACCAGCGGTGGCACACGCGCCGCGTTGTGCAGGCGTATACTGCCGCGCTTTCGCGCCCGGCCTGCCGCGGGCGCCATCGACGAAGTCAGTCAGGAGACCCGCGTGGAACCCGAAGTATTTGAAAAGTGGATGATGATCGTCCTGGTCGGCGGCCTGATGGCCTTCATGTTCTTCATCATCTGGGACCTGGCGAAGAAGTCAAAAGCCGGTCGGCTCGGCACCACTATTCTGTTTCTCGGCCTTGGGCTATGCCTGTTCGCGTTTCTCGCCAAGCCGATCATCGGCTACGTCATCGAGGTCTCGCAGGGCATACCGCACTGACCGCCGACCCGCGGGTGCCTCACAAGCGCGCCGGCACTTCCCGCCATTCGCCGGGCTGCAACCCATCCAGTGTCCAGGGCCCGATTCGGACCCGCACCAGCCGCAACGTCGGCAGCCCGACCGCGGCAGTCATCCGCCGTACCTGACGGTTGCGACCTTCGCGGATAACCAGCTCGACCCAACTGGTCGGCACGCTCTTGCGAAAGCGCACCGGCGGGTTGCGCGGCCACAATTCCGGCTCATCGAGCGCCCGGGCTTCAGCGGGTAGCGTCATGCCGTCGTTGAGTTCGACGCCGTCGCGCAGGCGCTGCAGGTGCTCGTCGCTCACCTCCCCCTCCACCTGCACCCAGTAGGTCTTGGCCAGTTTGTGCTTGGGATCGGCGATGCGCGCCTGCAACTGCCCGTCATTGGTCAGTAGCAGCAGGCCTTCGCTATCACGATCAAGGCGCCCGGCCGGATAGACGCCAGCTACTTGGACAAAGTCCTTGAGCGTCGCGCGGCCATCGGCATCGTTGAACTGGGTGAGCACATCGAACGGCTTGTTCAACAGCAACAGGCGCGGCTCGGCAGGCGGCGCCTTGGCGACTCGGCGCGATTGAGGGCGCCCCTTAACAGAGCGCGGTGGACGTGGGGGTGACGTACGCGGCATGGCGAGGCCTTCAAGAACAGGCCGGCCATGCTAGGGCGAGCCCTGCTAGCCGGCAAGCGACGGCGCCATTCTCGCTGGACGGGCACACGACCGTGCGTCGCCCGGCTCCCCCGTTTGCGAAACACCAACCGCTGGATGAAACGCGACATCCACTCTGCCCAACGTCCCACCGTTCATCGCGCCACATCACCGCCGCCAGGATGGTGCGGAGCGAAGCGATACCCCTCAACAGGCCAAACGACGCAGCGGACCAAGCGCACCAGCGCGGTGCGGCGCGTGCCCCGCCGCTACATGACACGCCCCGTTATCGGACGGCTGAGAACGGGTGCTCCGTTAGTGCGCATTTTCCAATCGAGCCAGAAGCACCGGCCTAGAAGGCTTCCAACGAATTGGCACGGATGCTGCGATGGGGCTGCCAGTCCCAAAGGATCAACCCCACCGTTGCGCACGGACCGCCAAGGAGCCGCCCACAATGAAACGCCGTCCTCTGATCAAGTCCACCCTCGCCGCCAGCGCCCTGATGCTTAGCGGCCTGTTCCCCTTCACCCTCCAGGCTGCCGAGACCATCAAGGTCGGCATCCTGCATTCGCTGTCCGGCACCATGGCCATCTCGGAAACCTCGCTGAAAGACATGGCGCTGATGACCATCGACGAGATCAACGCCAAGGGCGGCGTGCTCGGCAAGCAGCTCGAGCCCGTGGTGGTCGACCCGGCGTCCAACTGGCCGCTGTTCGCGGAGAAGGGCCGCCAGCTGCTGACCCAGGACAAGGTCGCGGTGACCTTCGGCTGCTGGACCTCGGTGTCGCGCAAATCCGTGCTGCCAGTCTATGAAGAACTCGACGGCCTGCTGTTCTACCCCGTCCAGTACGAAGGTGAAGAGCTGTCGCCCAACGTGTTCTACACCGGTGCAGCGCCAAACCAGCAGGCCATTCCCGCCGTCGAGTACCTGATGAGCGAAGACGGCGGCAGCGCCGAGCGCTTTTTCCTGCTCGGCACCGACTACGTCTACCCGCGCACCACCAACAAGATCCTGCGGGCCTTCCTGATCAGCAAGGGCGTACCGGAATCGAACATCGAAGAGGTCTACACCCCCTTCGGCCACAGCGACTACCAGACCATCGTCGCCAACATCAAGAAGTTCTCCGCCGGCGGCAAGACCGCGGTGGTTTCGACCATCAACGGCGACTCCAACGTGCCGTTCTACAAGGAACTGGCCAACCAGGGCCTGGAAGCCACCGACGTGCCGGTGGTGGCCTTCTCGGTCGGTGAAGAAGAACTGCGCGGCATTGATACCAAGCCGCTGGTCGGTCACCTGGCTGCCTGGAACTACTTCCAGTCGGTAGAAAACCCGGTCAACGAAGCCTTCGTCAGCAAGTGGAAGACCTACGCCAAGGAAAAAGGCCTGCCCGGCGCCGACAAGGCCGTGACCAACGACCCGATGGAAGCCACCTACGTGGGCATCCACATGTGGGCGCAAGCAGTCGAGAAAGCGGGTACCACCGACGTCGGCAAGGTGCGCGACGCGCTGGCCGGCCAGACCTTCGAAGCACCTAGCGGCTACACCCTGACCATGGACGAGAAGAACCACCACCTGCACAAGCCAGTGATGATCGGTGAAGTCCAGGACGACGGTCAGTTCTCGGTGGTCTGGGAAACCGAAAGCCCGGTCCGTGCGCAGCCGTGGAGCCCCTACATTCCGGGCAACGACAAGAAGCCGGACTACGCGGTGAAGTCGAACTGATCGCTGCCGTCGTTGCGGTGGGTGGATAACGCGCCAACTCCGCGTCCCGCTCCACCGCAACGATCACTAGGCTTTCGTAGGGTGGATCGGGATGCGGAGTCGACGCCTTTCTCATCCACCTGCCGGCCGCCGCAAGCTCCATCAAGAGGGCACGCGGCGTCTCCTGGGGAATATCCAAATGAACACTGCCCTGCGCCGATTAATGCTGCTGCTCCTGCTCGCCCTTCCCTGGGCGGCCCAGGCCGGAGACGCGGCCGATTACGCCAAAGCCAGTCCAGCCAAACAGGCCAAACTGCTGGAAGACTGGGCCATCGCGCCGGTTCCCGAGCGCCTGGCACTGATCGAAGCGCTGCGCGCCAACCGCGTGGCGATCGACAAGAACAAGACGCCCTTCGTCGAGGACGGCGACACCTACCGCGCCCTCGAAGGCGACGCCGAACCTGTCGGCACGCCGAAGAAGCTGCGCCTGAACAACCGCCTGCGCGGTTTGCTCAATACCGCACTGGCCAGCCACCAACTGTTCTCCGAGGACCCGTCGCAACGCCTCGGCGCCGCCAAGCGCCTGCAGCGCAGCGGGCAACCGGAACAGCTCCCACTCCTGCAACAGCGCCTCGAAGCCGAGGACGACCCGGCCGTGCATGAAGCACTCACCCTGACGCTGGCCAACCTGCAACTCAGCGCGGAAGACCCGGCCGTGCGCCTGGCCGCCGTGCGCCTGCTCGGCGAAACCGGTGCGCCGCTGGCCCGGGTCCGGCTGGAAAACCTGCTGGCCGACGAGGCGGAAACCGACGCATCCGTACGCAAGGCCGCTGCAACCAGCCTCGCCCAGGTCAAACGCAAGCTGCTGATCGGTGAGCTGCTCGGACAGGCGTTCAGCGGTCTGTCATTGGGCTCGATCCTGTTGCTCGCCGCGCTGGGCCTGGCCATCACCTTCGGCCTGCTCGGGGTGATCAACATGGCCCATGGCGAAATGCTGATGCTCGGCGCTTACTCCACCTACATGGTGCAGGTGCTGATGGCACGCCTGGCGCCGGAGGCGTTGGCGTTCTACCCGCTGGTCGCGCTGCCGGTGGCCTTCTTCGTCACCGCCGCAGTCGGCATGGCGCTGGAACGCACCGTGATTCGCCACCTCTACGGTCGCCCGCTGGAAACCTTGCTGGCGACCTGGGGCATCAGCCTGATCCTGATCCAGCTGGTGCGCGTGCTGTTCGGCGCGCAGAACGTCGAGGTGGCCAACCCCGCCTGGCTCTCCGGCGGCCTGCAGGTGCTGCCGAACCTGGTGCTGCCGTACAACCGCATGGTGATCATCGGCTTCGCGCTGTTCGTGGTGTTGCTGACCTGGCTCTTGCTGAACAAGACACGTCTGGGCCTGAACGTGCGTGCGGTCACGCAGAACCGCAACATGGCCGCCTGCTGCGGCGTGCCGACCGGGCGTATCGACATGATGGCCTTCGGATTGGGCTCGGGTATCGCCGGGCTCGGCGGTGTGGCGCTCTCGCAGATCGGCAACGTCGGCCCGGATCTCGGTCAGGGCTACATCATCGATTCCTTCCTCGTCGTGGTACTCGGCGGTGTCGGCCAGCTGGCCGGCAGCATCTTCGCCGCCTTCGGCCTCGGCATCGCCAACAAGATCCTCGAACCACAGATCGGCGCCGTGCTGGGCAAGATCCTGATCCTTGCGCTGATCATCCTCTTTATCCAGAAGCGTCCGCAGGGGCTCTTCGCCCTCAAGGGGAGGGTCATCGATTGAACCAGCCACTCGCAATCACCGCCGCGCAGAAAGCCGGCCCGAGACTGACTGCCATCGCGCTGGGCGTGGTGCTGGCGATTCTTGTCGCCATGCCGCTGCTGCACCTCTTGCCCGCGGACAACGCCTTTCACGTCTCGGCCTACACCCTAACGCTGGTTGGCAAGATCCTCTGCTACGCCATCGTTGCCCTGGCGCTGGACCTGGTCTGGGGTTACGCCGGCCTGCTGTCCCTCGGCCACGGCCTGTTCTTCGCCCTCGGCGGCTATGCCATGGGCATGTACCTGATGCGCGAAAGCGCCGGCGACGGGCTGCCCGCGTTCATGAGCTTTCTCGCCTGGACCGAACTGCCCTGGTACTGGTACGGGACCTCCAGCTTTCTCTGGGCCATGTGTCTGGTGGTGTTGGCCCCGGGGCTGCTGGCCTTCGTGTTCGGCTTCTTCGCCTTCCGTTCGCGGATCAAGGGCGTGTATTTCTCGATCATGACCCAGGCGCTGACCTTCGCCGGCATGCTGCTGTTCTTCCGTAACGAAACCGGCTTCGGCGGCAACAACGGGTTCACCGACTTCAAGACCATTCTCGGATTCTCGATCTCCGCGCCGGCGACCCGTGCCACGCTGTTCTTCGCCACCGTCCTCCTGCTCGCCGGCAGCCTGCTGCTCGGTTGGCGCCTGGCGCGCAGCAAGTTCGGCCGGGTGCTGACCGCGCTGCGCGATGCGGAGAATCGCCTGATGTTCTGCGGTTACGACCCACGCGGCTACAAGCTGTTTATCTGGACCCTGTCGGCGGTGCTCTGCGGCCTGGCCGGTGCGCTCTATGTGCCGCAGGTGGGAATCATCAACCCCAGCGAGATGGCGCCAACGCAATCCATCGAGGCCGCCGTCTGGGTCGCCCTCGGTGGCCGCGGCACGCTGATCGGCCCGCTGCTGGGTGCCGGCATCGTCAACGGCATGAAGAGCTGGTTCACCGTGGCGTTCCCCGAGTATTGGCTGTTCGCCCTCGGTGCGCTGTTCATCGTCGTCACGCTGTACCTGCCCAAGGGCGTCATCGGATTGCTGCGCCGGAGGGGCGAACAATGAAAACCGCACCCGTTCCTGAACTCATCGACCTGGGCGGCCGGTCGGATATCGACGGCAGCGGTCGTGACGCCATCGGCCTCGGCCGGGTGAAGGGCTCCGGCCTGGATGCCCGTCACGGGACCATCCTCAGCCTGGAAGACATCAACGTCAGCTTCGACGGCTTCAAGGCGCTGACCAATCTCAGCCTCTACATCGGCGTCGGCGAACTGCGCTGCATCATCGGCCCCAACGGCGCCGGCAAGACCACCATGATGGATGTCATCACCGGCAAGACCCGACCCGACAGCGGCACGGCCTTCTTCGGCGACACCCTCGACCTGACGCGTATGAGTGAAGTAGAGATTGCCCAGTCCGGCATCGGTCGCAAATTCCAGAAACCCACGGTATTCGAGGCGCTAAGCGTGTTCGAGAACCTCGAGCTGGCGCAGAAGACCGACAAATCGGTGTGGGCCAGCCTGAAGGCCAAGCTCAATGGCGAGCAGAAGGACCGCATCGACGAAGTGCTCGCCACTATTCGCCTGGAAACCTCGCGCAACCGCCCCGCCGGCCTGCTCTCCCACGGTCAGAAGCAGTTCCTCGAAATCGGCATGTTGCTGATGCAGGACCCGCAACTGCTCTTGCTCGACGAACCGGTGGCGGGCATGACCGACGCTGAAACCGAGTTCACCGCCGAGCTGTTCAAGCGCCTGGCGCGCAAGCACTCGCTGATGGTGGTCGAGCACGACATGGGCTTTGTCGACACCATCGCCGACCACGTCACCGTATTGCACCAAGGCCAGGTGCTGGCCGAGGGCTCGCTCGAAACCGTGCAGAACGACGAGCGCGTGATCGAGGTGTATCTCGGGCGGTGAATGCTTCGGCGCCGGTCGCCCATCGAGGCCGCATGAAGGTGGATGGGTGAAGCGCCATCCACCCTACGCCGCCGAACGTAGGGTGGAAAACGGCGAAGCCTTTTCCACGCGTACCCAGTAGGCCAGACCGGACGCCGGCGTCCGCATCATCGCAACGTAAACGCAGGGTGGAAAACGCCGCAGGCTTATCCACCGAAAACGGCGAAGCCCTTTCCACGCGTAATGACAAAACAAGGACATCGACATGCTGCAAGTCCAACAACTGCATCAGTACTACGGCGGCAGCCACATCCTGCGCGGCCTGTCGTTCGATGCCCGCATCGGCGAAGTCACCTGCCTGCTCGGGCGTAACGGCGTGGGCAAGACCACCCTGCTGAAATGCCTGATGGGCCTGATCCCGGCCAAGGAAGGCGCGGTGAACTGGGAAGGCAAGCCGATCACCGCCTTCAAGCCGCACCAGCGCGTACACGCCGGCATCGCCTACGTGCCCCAGGGGCGTGAAATCTTCGGCCGGCTGACGGTTGAAGAAAACCTGCTCATGGGCCTGTCGCGTTTCAGCGCAAAAGAGGCGAAGGAAGTACCGGAATTCATCTACGAGCTGTTCCCGGTCCTCAAGGAAATGAAGCACCGCCGCGGCGGCGACCTGTCCGGCGGCCAACAGCAACAACTGGCCATCGGCCGCGCGCTGGCGAGCCAACCGCGCCTCCTGATCCTCGACGAGCCTACCGAGGGCATCCAGCCGTCAGTGATCAAGGAAATCGGCGCGGTGATCAAGACACTCGCTGCCCGCGGTGACATGGCAATCCTGCTGGTGGAGCAGTTCTACGATTTCGCCGCCGAGCTGGCCGACCAGTACCTGGTGATGAGCCGCGGCGAGATTATTCAGCAGGGGCGCGGCGAAACGATGGAAGCCGAAGGCGTACGCGGGCTGGTCGCGATCTGATCGAACAACGCACCAAAACGGCGCATCAAAAGCTCAACGCACCAGCCCGAAGCACAAGAGCATCAGCCAGAGACGCCTGATCAGGACGCTAACTCGCGGCAGAAAGCGCTGCAGCGCCGAGCTATCAGGCCGCGCCACAGGACGACGCACCAGGGCAGCGCACAACAGGCATGGCGATTGCTCTGCTTTCCTGACCGACAGATCGAAAAGCCTGCGCCCATGAACGCCCCTGCACCGCTGTTCACCCCCCACTGGCATGCCGAGCTGGAGCTCGATTATGCACTGAGCGCCGGCGCCACGCGCCCGGTGTTGCGCCGGCACAGCGGGCCGCTGAGGGTGCAGAAGCACCTCTATCCAGAAGGGCCGGAAGTCTGCCAGCACATCATCGTGCACCCGCCGGGCGGGATTGCCGGCGGTGACCGACTGGATATCAGCGCCTCGGTTGCCGCCGGTGCCTGGGCACAGCTGACCAGCCCTGGCGCGGCGAAGTGGTATCGCGCTGGCGGCGCGGCGTTCCAGAACGTGCAATTGCGCGTCGAGACCGGCGCGACGCTGGAATGGCTGCCGCAGGAGACCATCGTCTACTCTGCGGCGCAGGCCGAGCTCACCACGACCATCGAACTGGAGGGCAACGCTCGGTTGTTCTATTGGGACATCATTGCGCTGGGCCGACCGGCCAGTGGCGAGCGCTTCGATGCGGGCCACTTTCAGGCACACCTGAATATCAGCCGCGACGGTGACCTGCTCTGGCACGAACGCCAGCGTGTGGTGGGCAACGATGGCTTGCTGGATTCGCCAATCGGTCTCGATGGTCAGCCGGTGTTTGCGACCATGATTGTCAGCGGCGAGATCGATGCCGATCTGATGGAGCGCTGCCGTGAATTGCCCGGCCGCGTGCGCGGCGACCTCACGCAATTGCCCGGCTTGGTAGTAGCGCGCTGCCTCTGCGACGAAGCGCTGCATGCGCGCGCCTGGTTGATCGATTTATGGCGGTTATTGCGCCCCCAACTGCTGGGCCGCGAGGCGGTAGCGCCACGAATCTGGAGTACGTGAATGAGCGGTGGGCAAGGCGGCGCCGTTGCCCACCGTACCCTGGCGCGCCTGCGTGCGCGCTGCACTGAATAACGCTGCGTGGTCTGCCGCCACGAGCCGGTGGATGTGAACAGTGACATCCACCCCACGACTGGAGCTGTTATGGATTTGTCGCCAAGAGAAAAAGACAAGATGCTGATCTTCACCGCCGGGCTGGTGGCTGAGCGCCGTCTCGCCCGCGGGTTGAAGCTCAACTACCCGGAAGCCATGGCCTACATTTCCGCCGCCCTGCTAGAAGGTGCCCGCGACGGCCAGACGGTCGCCGAGCTGATGCACTTCGGCACCACCCTGCTGAGCCGCGAGCAGGTGATGGAAGGCGTGCCGGAGATGATTCCGGAGATCCAGGTCGAAGCGACCTTTCCGGACGGCACCAAGCTGGTCACGGTGCATCAACCTATTCCCTGAAACGCGGGTCAATGTCTACTGCAGCCGAATTGAACCGTTATTGAAGGAACGCAACGTGCAGATACGTGACGCCCTGGATGCCGACCTTGCAGGCATCCTAGAAATCTACAACGACGCGGTGCAGAACAGCACGGCGATCTGGAACGACAAGGTCGTCGACCTCGACAACCGCCGCGCCTGGCTGGCCGAGCGCCATGAACAGGGCTACCCGGTGCTGGTCGCGATTGACGATCACGGACAGGTGGCTGGCTATGCCTCCTTCGGCCCCTGGCGCCCGCACGACGGCTTCCGCCACACCGTTGAGAACTCCGTCTATGTGCGCCCCGGCCAACGCGGTGGCGGCGTGGGCCGCAGCCTGATGCAGGCGCTGATCAAGCGCGCCCGCGAGATGCACAAGCACGTGATGATCGCGGCCATCGAGAGCGAGAATCGCGCGTCCATTCACATGCATCAGCAGCTTGGCTTCATCCACGCGGCCCAGATGCGCCAGGTGGGCTGCAAGTTCGGCCGCTGGCTGGACCTGACCATGATGCAACTGACCCTGAACAGGACGTCCCAGCCATGATCCCCGGCGAATACCAGATCCAGGACGGCGAGATCGAGCTCAACGCCGGCCGCCGCACCCTGACCCTCTGCGTGGCCAACAGTGGCGACCGGCCGATTCAGGTCGGTTCGCACTACCACTTCTTCGAAACCAACGACGCGCTCACCTTCGATC
Organism: Stutzerimonas stutzeri; assembly: GCA_002339675.1. Taxonomy (GTDB): domain Bacteria; phylum Pseudomonadota; class Gammaproteobacteria; order Pseudomonadales; family Pseudomonadaceae; genus Stutzerimonas; species Stutzerimonas stutzeri_O. The sequence continues at coordinate 765,652 of DDKB01000017.1, read as the reverse complement.
GCGCCACCACGCGCGGCATGCGTCTGAACATCCCGGCTGGCACCGCAGTGCGCTTCGAACCGGGCCAGAGCCGTGAGGTGGAGCTGGTTGAGCTGGCCGGTGATCGGCGGGTGTTCGGTTTCGCCGGGCGAGTGATGGGCGCGCTTTAAAAGCCCCTCACCCCAGCCCTCTCCCACGGGGAGAGGGAGAAAAGCAGCCACCGCGACGGAATGGACCAACGCCGTTCAGCCCCCTCTCCCTCCGGGAGAGAGTTGGGGTGAGGGCAGAGCCAATACAGGGACCGACCAAGGAGCCCCGATGAAGATCAGCAGACAAGCCTACGCCGACATGTTCGGCCCCACCGTCGGCGACAAGGTGCGCCTGGCCGACACCGAGCTGTGGATCCAGGTCGAGAAGGACTTCACCACCTACGGCGAGGAAGTGAAATTCGGCGGTGGCAAGGTGATCCGCGACGGCATGGGCCAGGGCCAACTGTGCGCCGCAGACGTCGTCGACACGCTGATCACCAACGCACTGATCCTCGACCACTGGGGCATCGTCAAGGCGGACGTCGGCTTGAAGGACGGCCGCATCGCCGCCATCGGCAAGGCCGGAAACCCGGACATTCAGCCAGATGTGACCATCGCCATCGGCGCCGCGACGGAAGTCATCGCCGGCGAAGGCATGATCCTCACCGCCGGCGGCATCGACTCGCACATCCACTTCATCTGCCCGCAGCAGATCGAAGAGGCGCTGATGAGCGGCGTGACCACCATGATCGGCGGCGGTACGGGTCCGGCCACCGGCACCAACGCCACCACGGTCACGCCCGGTCCCTGGCACATGGCGATGATGCTCAAGGCCGCCGACGCCTTCCCGATGAACATCGGCTTCACCGGCAAGGGCAACGCCTCGCTGCCCGAGCCGCTGATCGAGCAGGTCAAGGCCGGCGCCATCGGCTTGAAACTGCACGAAGACTGGGGCACCACCCCGGCGGCCATCGACAACTGCCTGAACGTGGCGGACCAATACGATGTGCAGGTGGCCATCCACACCGATACCTTGAACGAATCCGGCTTCGTCGAGACGACCCTCGGCGCCTTCAAGGGCCGCACCATCCACACCTACCACACCGAAGGTGCCGGCGGTGGTCACGCGCCGGACATCATCAAGGCCTGCGGCTTGCCCAACGTGCTGCCCAGCTCGACCAACCCGACCCGGCCGTTCACCAAGAACACCATCGATGAGCACCTGGACATGCTCATGGTCTGCCACCACCTCGATCCGAGCATCGCCGAGGACGTGGCCTTCGCCGAGAGCCGTATCCGCCGCGAAACCATTGCCGCCGAGGACATCCTCCATGACCTCGGCGCGTTCTCGATGATCAGCTCCGACAGCCAGGCCATGGGCCGCGTTGGCGAGGTGATCACCCGCACCTGGCAGACCGCCGACAAGATGAAGAAGCAGCGCGGCGCCCTGCCCGGTGATGGCGCCGGCAACGACAACTTCCGCGCCAAGCGCTACATCGCCAAGTACACCATCAACCCGGCGATCACCCACGGCGTCAGCCACGAGGTGGGCTCCATCGAAGTCGGCAAGTGGGCCGACCTGGTGCTCTGGCGCCCGGCCTTCTTCGGCGTGAAGCCGACGCTGATCCTCAAGGGAGGTGCCATTGCCGCCAGCCTGATGGGCGACGCCAACGCCTCGATCCCGACACCGCAACCGGTGCACTACCGGCCAATGTTCGCCAGTTACGGCGGCTCGCTGCATGCCTCCAGCTTTACCTTCATCAGCCAGGCCGCGTTCGAGGCCGGCGTGCCCGAGCAACTGGGGCTGAAAAAGAAGATCGGCGTGGTGAAGGGCTGCCGTTCGGTGCAGAAGAAAGACCTGATCCACAACGACTACACGCCGGATATTCAGGTCGACCCGCAGAACTATCAGGTGCGCGCCGATGGCCAACTGCTCTGGTGCGAGCCGGCCGAAGTGCTGCCGATGGCGCAGCGGTATTTTCTGTTCTGAGCCGAACGCCGGGGCCGGCGCCTGAACAGACGTGCGGGTATGCAGACTCGGTGGGCTCCGCCCATCAACGGGCGGTACCCAAGGCCTCGGCCAACTGGCCGTCCAACCCGCCGTCGCGCCTCGTCGAACGCTGCCGGCGCGGCGTCGCCATTCTTGAGCAAGCTCGCGCCTGCGGTTGCCGAGGTCCGTAAATAAAGCCGCCCCAGGTGGCACTCGGCGCGCAGGCACCTGTCAGACGCCCACCATCCCATGGAAGAGGAAACGTCGTCATGCTGATTTTCGAAGCGCTGCGCCTGAGTCACGACATCCAGCGCGAGCTGTCCGAGCGCCTGGTCCAGACCCAGGGCGACAGCGACGAGCGCCAGGCCCTGTTCGCCCAGCTCAAGCAGGAACTCTGGGTCCACTCGGTCGCCGAGGAACGGCATTTCTACATTCCGCTGATGCATGACGACGATGGCGTGGACCTGTCCCGCCACGCCATCGCCGAGCACCACGAAATGGACGAAATGATCGAGGCGCTCGAAGCCACCGACCCCAGCAGCCCAAGCTGGCTCGCCCATGCGCGCAAACTGTCGGACAAGGTCCACCACCACCTGCAGGAAGAAGAGCACAAGTTCTTCCAGATGGCGGGCAAGTTGCTCAGCGAGCGCCAGAAAAGCCAGCTCGCCGGCGCCTACCTCGGCGCCTACGACCTGATGAAAGCCGAGCCCGCCTAAGCGAGCGAGGCGGTGACCGGCATGCTGAAGGTAAAGGTGGTGCCCGCCTCGGCAGTCGAGGTGACCTGCATGCTGCCGCCATGCGACACGGCAATCTCCTGGGCAATGTACAGGCCCAGGCCGAGCCCCGACTGCGTGCTCGACGCCTCGCGCCAATAAGGCTTGAACAGCTGCGCCAGGCGGTCCGCCGGGATCGGATCGCCCTGGTTGTTCACCGACAGCACGAGCTGCTGCTGCTCGATCACGGCGCGCACCCGAACCCGGCCATCGGCCGCACCGTGCACCAGCGCATTGGCCAGCAGGTTGGACAGCAGCTGTGCGAGCCGGTCCGCATCGCAACGGACCCCGTCCAGCGTAGCAATCTCGGCATCGATCGCGCGCTGCGGATGGGCGCTCTGCATCTCCGAGACGATATGCGTGAGGACGATGTGCAGGTCCGCGCAGTCGCGGCGTTGCAACGGAATGCCGTGGCCCAGACGCCCACGGGCGAAGTCCAGCACGTCATCCACCAGGCGTGAAGCGCGCCGCGTGGCGGTGAGCATGTGCGCGGCGATGCCGTTGATCGAGGCATCCGCCGAGCGCTTCATCAACAGCTGCGCCCCGGACAGGATCGACGACAGCGGGTTGCGCAGGTCGTGTCCGAGCAGGGCGATGAACTGCTCGCGCAATTCGGCCGTCTGCTGCGCATCGAGCAATGCCGCCTCGGTCGCCTCGAACTGTTCTTCGGCCTCCAGCTGGATGGCCAGCAACTTGGCGAACGACTCCATCATCGTCTGGATCGGCATTTCCGAAAGCTTGGCCGGCCGCGGATCGAGCGCGCAGACGGTGCCGAAAAAGCTGCCGTCGGTACGAAACACAGGGGTCGAGACATAGCTCTCGAAGCCATACAGGCGGGGCGTTTGGTGCGTGCAGTAACGCGAATCATCACTCGCCTTGCTGATGATGATGGTTTCGTGGGAGGCGTGGATTTCATGGCACAGCGTGGTGGTCACGTCCAGCTCGCCGCCGACCTGCAGGCCGAAGTTGATCCGGTCGAGCACCGCGCAGGCCGTCCAGGTATCCTCCGTCACCCGCGCGACCGCGGCGAACCGCAGTCCGGTGGTCTCGGAAATGACCTGGAGAATCGCCGGTACGGCATTGATCCGGCTGATCGCCGAAATGTCGTCGGTTATCGATCGGTTCATGCAGGTGTCATCGCCGCGCCTGTAGAGGGCAAGCACTTTATCACGGGCCGTTCGTCGCGCTGAACCGGGCCGACCGCCCCTGGCTAACCTGCCCCGCCTGGCTGCTCCGCCCCGCCCCGTAGGAGCGAACTCGCTCGCGAACGCCTCCGCCCCACGCAGCCAGGGTTCAGCGCCGTTGCAAAGCCCACCCCCACGCACCGGCCATGCCTGACGCTCAGCGCAATTGGCTGTCCTTGCTGCCGCGGCGGTTGTAGCCGCTGAACTTCGCTTCGTGCTTGTCCAGTTCGGTCTGGCATTTCACACACAGCCGCACGCCCGGGACCGCCTGGCGCCGCGCTTCGGGAATCTTTGCATCGCATTCCTCGCAGCGCGCCAGGCTCTCGCCGTGACCGAGCCGGCTGCGGGCCCGCTGCACAGCGTCCTCGATGGTGCTGTCGATCTGATCCTGAACCGCCCCTTCGTTTGCCCAACCCGTAGCCATCGCGACCTCCGGCATTCTGCTGATGCTGTTCTGCATTGGAGCGTGGCCGGGCGGGGCCGTTCAGTGCGCCAGCAGCCGGCAGGGACGCCAGCGCAACGGCGCCATCCGTCGATCCAATGGCGTCAAAACGACGAGCGGGACTCCCCAAAGAGACTCATTGTCTATCCTTGCACTCCGGTCGGGCGGCGAAAGGCCCGGTCCAGACGTATCGGACCAAGGGTCTGCTGCTCGTGGCCGCGTTGCGGCTGTCTGCCAACACACCCCCAGGGATGCGGTGATGAACAAGAAGATCCTGACGGCGCTGGTCATGGTGCTGAGCGGATGCGCCAGCCAGCCTGAGGTCGTCGAGCGCGACCTCGGACAATTCGACCTCAAACTCGGCACCCTGCCGACCCGAAGCATGGCGCAGGGGTTGGTCAACCCAATTGCCGCCAGCACCTTTAGCGGTGGGCTGGACCTTACCCACAGCAGCGGCTGGTACGTCGGCCAGTGGGCGCCCAGCATGGGCATCGTCGAGGGCAACCAGCTGGAACTCGACAGCTACGTGGGCTACGTCCAGCATCGCTTCGACAGCGCCCCAGGCTACGAGCTGGGGGTGATCCGCTACAGCTTTCCCGAGCTGGAAAATGCCGACCGTCACGAACTCTATGCAGGCTTCAACCTGGCCGGCAGCCGCCTGGGCGGCGCGCTGAGCAGCTCGCCGGGGCGCACCGATAGCACGCTGCTGCTGGAACTGGGCAGCGTCACCCCGCTGGACGTCGACCTGCGGTTCAAATACGCAAGCCATTCCATGGACAGCCCCCTGTACCACCCGGGAGGCAGCGTCGAGGTGTTCAACGACTGGTCATTGAACCTCTCGCGTCCATGGCTGGGGCTGCGCATGGACCTGTCCTACACCGACTCGAACCTGCGCGGGCGCGAGTGCGGGGTATATGCCGGGCAGAACGCCTACTGCGAAAGCTATTTCATGTTCAAGGCCGAACGGGCGTTGTTCTAGCGCCCCGGGGCGGCCTGCCTGAAGCGCAGCCGTGCGTGCCAGACGGCCAGGAGGAAGGCCGTTGCGGCGAAGCCGTACAGCACGCCCAGACGGCCGTCCTGATACAGCCAGGAGCCGAGCACCGGCCCGGTGGCCATGCCCATGAAGCGAAAGAAGTTGTAACTGCCCACTGCTGTGGCGCGATTGTGCTGGTAGAGGTCCATCAGCAGGCTGGTCTGCACCGGCAGCGACAGGCCAAGAAACAGCCCGAACGCTGATACCGCCACCACCAGCGCAACGAGCGAGAGCGGCGCGACGACGAGAAACAGCAGGAGGCTGAGCGCATTGAGCAGCGCCGTGATCAGCAGCATCGGGCGTGCCCGCCAGCGCCCCAGCAGGCGGCCGCCGCAGAAGCTGCCGATGACCACGGCGATCGACAGGGGCAGGAAGACCAGGCCCTTCTCGCTCGCGCTCAGGCCGTAGACGCTGCCCAGCAGCCGCGGCATGAACACCAGGTAGTTATAGAAGGCGTAGTACTGCACGAAGCTCAGCAGCATGATCGCCAGCCCCTGCCGATCGCGCAGCACCTCCAGGTATTGCACCGGGTGGAACGCCCGCGGCGGCCCGCCGGCGGGGCGGGTCTCGCGAAGCCAGATTGCATTGCTCAGCAGCGCCACGCAGCCGACCAGCGCCAGCAGCAGGAACACGTAGTGGAAGTCCAGGTGTTCGCCGAGAAAGCCACCCACCACCGGACCGACCACCGGCCCCAGCGCTACCATCATCTGGAACGAGCCCATCGCCCGGCCGCGCTCGGCGCCATCGAAGCGGTCGCCAATCACCGTCACCGCCACCACCGCGCCGGCGGCGATGCCCACCGCCTGCAGCGCGCGAAACACCAGCAGCAGCTCGATGCTCTGCGAGGCAAAGCAGCCGAGCGAGGCGACGATGTAGATCGTCAGCCCCGCCAGCAGGGTGCGCTTGCGTCCCGTGCGGTCGACCAGCGGCCCGTAGACGATCTGCATGAACGCCAGCACGAAGGTGAAGATCGAGATGCTCAGGTTGATCAGGAACGGCGTGGTCTGCAGCGCCTCGCCCAGCTCCGGCAGGATCGGCGCATAGACCGTCTGCGTGAAGGGCCCGAGAAACGCGGCAAAGGCCACCATGAAGGTCAGCAGGCGTGGGCTCATCGGATCTCCGCTGGCAAGGGAAAAGGGGTGACGCGCTCAGGGCCTTGGGGTCATTCCTTGACCTGCATGTACTCCTCGGCCCAGACCATGTACTCCTCGGCGGTCGAGTACTTGACCGACAACTGCGAGGCGTTCAGGTCCGACGCATCGATCTGGCGCTGTTCACGCAGGCAGTCGTAGGTGGCCTTGATCGCGGCGAAGTAGGCCGCATGACCGTTGACCACGATGCGCACGCCCAGCTCCGCCAGGCGCGCGTTGTCGCGCAGTTGAGGGTTGCCATAGGTCACCAGCATCAGCGGCACGCTGAGCTTCTCGGCGACCTGCTCCAGCTGTTCGAAATCCTCGATGCCGACCAGGCAGATGGCGTCCGCACCGGCCGCCTCGTAGGCCTGCACCCGCGCGATCACCTCTTCCAGGCCGATCACACCGGCGTTCGTCCGCGCGATGATCGCCAGCTCCGGGTCGATGCGTGCTTCCAGCGCTGCGCGAATCTTGCCGACCGCTTCGAACATGCCGATCAGGTCGGTGGACTTGCGCCCGAACTTGGCCGGCAGCAGCGTATCCTCGATGGTCAGCGCGGCGATCCCGGCGCGCTCCAGTTCGACCACGGTGCGCATCACGTTGAGCGCGTTGCCGTAGCCATGGTCGGCGTCGGCGATGATCGGCAGGCGTGAAACGCGGCCGATGCGGGTCGCCTGCTCGACGAACTCGCTGAGCGTGATCAGGGCGAAGTCCGGCGCGGCCAGGACCTGCAACGAGGCCACCGAGCCGCCGAGGATGCCGACCTCGAACTGCAGGTCAGCGGCGATGCGCGCCGACATCGGGTCGAACACCGATGCGGTGTGGTAGCAGCGGTCAGAGGCCAGCAGCTGGCGGAAGTCGTTGCGCAGGGTGTGGTGAGAAATACGGTGCATGGGTTTTTCCTGATGAATCGCACGCAAGGGGTCGAGTCGCCCCCGTCTGGTCTGGATAAGTAAGGCGCCGGACATGCCGACGCGCCCGTGGTCGTTCAGAGGCGCGGACGCGGTTGGCGTCCCTGCACCCAGGCCATCACCAGCCCGCTGGCGATGATGATGGCCATGCCGGCAATGGCGCCGGTATCCGGCGTGTGGCCAAAGGCGATCAGGCCCACGACACCGGCGAAGATGATCTGCGAATAGGTGAACGGCGCTAGCGCGGCCGCACTGGCGAAGCGGAACGCATTGGTCAGCAGCAGATGGCCGCTCATGGCCATGGCACCGAGCGCCGCCATGAGCAGCGCATCATGCAGAGACGGCGTCTGCCAGTTGAAGATCACCAGCACGCTCATCACCAAGCTGCCCACCAGACTGGTGATGAAGTTGCTGGTGACCGGATGATCCGTCGCGGCAAGTCGGCGGGTGATGAGCTGGTAGACGGTAAAGCTCAGCGCCGCACCGAAGGGCAGCAGAATGGCCGGCGTGAACAGCGCGCCGCCCGGGCGCACGATGATCATCACCCCGATCAGACCGCAGCCGACCGCCAGCCACTGGCTGCGGGTGACCCGCTCGCCGAGCAGCGCCGAAGCGATGGTCACCAGCAGCGGCGTGAGGAAGATGACGGCGGTCGCCTCGGCCAGCGGGATGTAGCTCAGCCCGCTGATGAACAGCATGCTCACGCAGACCAGGCTCAGGCCACGGCAGACCTGCAATCTCGGCCGCAAGGTATGGAATACCCGTCGCCCCATGCGCGGGGTGAAGAGCGTGAACATCAGCGTGGTCTGGGCGAGGTAGCGCGCCCAGATCACCAGGAACACGGGATACAGCTGCGTCAGATGCTTGGACAGGCCGTCGTGGCTGGCCAGCGTGAGGCAGGAAGCCAGGATGAGCAGGACGCCAAGCAGGGGCCGGTGAGTGTTGTTCAAGGCAGTGACCGCGACAATAGGTAGCAACCTAAGAATTATGCCCGTAAAAAGCAGGTTCGTCAGTCGTCCGATGTGGTCAGGCGACGCGCCGGCCACGCGGCCCGGGCGGCGGTTCGTCGGGCCACTCACTTTGTCATACGGCCTCGCGTATGATCGCCAGCCCTTCCCGGGACGCCAGGCGGCCCGAGTCCGTTCGAGTAGTGATGATGTTTCAGTTGAGAGCGATGCAGGCGCGTGACATTCCTGCCGTGATGGCGATTCAGGAAGAATCCTACGCCGCCGAGGTCCTCGAGGACGAAGCGGTGATCCGAGCCCGGCTGGCGGCCTGTCCGCAGCTGGCCTGGGTGGCCGAGGACGACCAGGGCGTCTGCGCCTACCTCTTCGCCTACCACTCGCGCGTCGGCAAAGTGACCCCACTGGACGGCGAATTCCAGCCTCATGCCGAAGCCGACTGCCTCTATCTGCACGACCTGGCCGTCGCCCGCCGGGCCAGCGGGCGTGGCATCGGCCCAGCGCTGGTGCGCAAAAACTTCGAGCAGGCCCGCACCCAGCAGCTGCGCTATTCCGCGCTGGTATCGGTGCAGGAATCCGAAGCCTTCTGGTCGCGCCTCGGCTACGCCGCGCACGACGAGCTCGACGCGCCGCAGGTCGACAACCTGGCCAGCTACCAGATTCCGGCGGTGTATATGGTGCGCGCCCTGCACTGAGTGCACAGTGGTGGTGCCTTGCTCATTTGCACGCACCATGTCGGTGCCATCGCCAGGCGCCATTTTCTGGCATGGCGTGCATTGACGCGACGCGTGGCGCCGGATGTAGCCGGTTGGCAAGGGCCTTGCTCTGCTCAAGGTCTCGTCCCACCGGAACCGCCTCGCCCATGCTGGTCATCCATCACCGCGCCTCCGCGCAAGCACAGGCCGACGCCGAACTGGCGCTGACTTACGAAGCGCGTAGCAAATCCCGCCTACGCTGTTTCACTACTGCCGGGGAAGAAGTTGGCCTGTTTCTCGAACGCGGCCAACCCCCACTGCAGGATGGCGAATGTCTGCGCGCCCAAGACGGCCGCATCGTCCGTGTGCAGGCCCGCACCGAAAAGTTGCTGCATGTGACCTGCAGCAGTGCATTCGAGCTGACCCGTGCCGCCTATCACCTGGGTAATCGTCACGTGGCGCTGCAGATCGGCGCTGGCTGGCTGCGCCTGCTCGACGACTACGTGTTGAAAGACATGCTGCTGCAGCTGGGTGCCAGCGTCGAAGCCATCGAGGCACCCTTCCAGCCGGAGCACGGCGCCTACGGTGGTGGCCATCACCACTCCCATGCAGGCGAAGCGGAATTCAGCTACGCGCCGCGCCTGCATCAGTTTGGCGTGCGCACGTGACCCCGGCTGCCTTCGCGCTGCTGCGGCTCGCCAGCCCGCAATTGCCGATCGGCGGCTACAGCTATTCGCAGGGCCTGGAAATGGCCGTCGAGCAGCAGATCGTGCATGACGAGAGCAGCGCGCGCCGCTGGCTGGCCGACCAGCTTTTATTGAACCTGGCGCGCTTCGAAGCCCCGTTGCTGCGCGCGCACTGCCAAGCTGCCGCGGCTGAGCAATGGGACGAACTGGAGCGCCTCGCCGGCTGCCATCGCGCCAGCCGCGAAACCCGCGAGCTGCGGCTGGAAAGCCGGCAAATGGGCTATTCACTGAAGCAACTGCTGGACAACCTGCCCGAACTCGACGCCCCGGCCCGCGCCCTGTTTCAACGCACCGACGAACCGGGCCTCGCCCTCGGCTGGGCCTTATCCGCGCGTGCCTGGGGCATCAGCCCCGAGGATGCATTGGCCGCCTGGCTCTGGGGCTGGCTGGAAAACCAGCTGGCGGTGTTGATGAAAACCCTGCCGCTGGGCCAGCAGGCGGCGCAACGCCTGACTTCGCAGTTGCTCCCCACACTGCAACAGGCCCAGCACGACGCAACGACCATCGAGCCGGAGCACTGGGGCAGCGCCGCCATTGGGCTGGCGCTGATGAGCATGGGGCATGAGCGGCAGTACAGTCGGTTGTTTAGGTCATGAGGAGCCTGAGGCGAAGAGCCGACTTCGGATGCGGTCGTGAGAGCGACGAAGCAAGCCGTGACGTCGCATGTAACTGGCTGCAATTGGCACGCACTTCCCGATACGGCGCCGCTTCGCTGCGGTCAATCGACTCAGGTTTCGCCCTGCTGGGCGACTCACTTTTTTCAAACGCGAAAAAAGTAAGCAAAAACGCTTGCCCCTGCATCCGGGTCTCGCTTCGCTCGACTGCCCTCATTCCATCGCTGCTCCGAGGGTCGCCGCGCAAGGGCCATCCATGGCCCTTCACGGCTCTCGCGGCATCCATGCCGCTCGCCCCTCTCCGCAGCGATTCCGTTCGGCCTCCTGAAAGGGGCGTTCGGCGTCGCCTGATAGCCCGTTTGTCAGCGACAAAGCAAAGCGCTTTTGTTTCGCTGTTTACGATCTTTCAGGCGGCTCGGTCTCGACTCCCCTTCAGGAGGCCGAGCGCAGGTGTTGCGCAGGGGGGCGCGAGGCATGGATGCCTAGCGAGGAGTGATGGGTCGGGGCCGCCGTCGGCATGGATGTCCCTTCGCGACGGCCCCCGGAGCAGCACCGGAGCGAGGGAAGTTTTGCGAAGCAAAACCCGGATGCAGGTGTGGTCTTCTTTTTGGTTACTTTTTCTTGGCCACACAAGAAAAAGTGACGCGCCGTGCAAGGCGCAAACTGCAGTCCCTGCCGAGGAAAGCGCGGCGCCCCACAGCGACGCCCGGGCCACAGCCAATACACGCCCAGCATTTTCATGCGAGCAAAAAACTCACCCCAACGAATCCCATATCGCCTCGCAGCCCAACCGGCAGCGGCGATCCCCCTATATCAACCCCGATGCACCCCAGCTGCGATCCCGAGGAGACCACCCATGAACACCCAACCCCTTCGCGTCGGCATCGGCGGCCCGGTCGGCTCCGGCAAGACCGCGCTGACCCTCGCCCTCTGCCTGGCCCTTCGCGAGCGCTACAACCTGGCCGTGGTGACCAACGACATCTACACCCAGGAGGATGCGCAATTTCTGGTGCGCAACGAGGCCCTGGCGCCCGAGCGCATCATTGGTGTCGAGACCGGCGGCTGCCCGCACACGGCGATCCGCGAGGACGCCTCGATCAATCTGGAAGCGGTCGAGCAACTCAATCGCCGCTTCCCGGGGCTGGACCTGATCATCGTCGAATCCGGTGGCGACAACCTGTCGGCGACCTTCAGCCCGGAACTGTCGGACCTGACGATTTACGTGATCGACGTATCAGCCGGCGACAAGCTGCCGCGCAAGGGCGGACCGGGCATCTGCAAGTCCGACCTGCTGGTGATCAACAAGGTCGACCTGGCGCCCCTGGTCGGTGCCTCGCTGGAGGTGATGGACCGCGATACGCGCAAGATGCGCGGCGACAAGCCCTTCGTGTTCAGCAACCAGAAAGTCGGCCAGGGCCTCGACGAGATCATCGCGTTTATCGAAAAGGAAGGAATGCTGAGCGCGGCCTGAGGCCATCGTGGCACGGCTGATGCGCTTTGCCCGCAACAAACCTTTCCATCGGGACAGTTCGTCCGGCGCCCATCGACCGGCTCGACGTCGCAACCACCCTGCACACCAGAAGGAACACCGCATGCATCGGAACCGCACATTCATCCTCGCCTCAGCGCTGCTACTCAGCCCGGCGTTGGCACTCGCCCATCCCGGCCACGACCACGCTGGCGTCATGTCGGGTATCGCCCATCCGATAGTCGGCCTTGATCACCTGCTGGCAATGGTGGCGGTCGGCCTCTGGGCAGCACAACAAACCGGCCAGGCACGCTGGGCGTTGCCCTTGACCTTCGTGGCCACGATGCTGCTCGGCGGGCTGATCGGCTTTGCCGGCATCGACATGCCGCTGATGGAAACCGGCATCGCCGGCTCGGTGCTCGCCTTCGGATTGTTGGTGGCGCTGGCCGTGCGCCCGCCCTTGGCAGTCGCGGCCGGGCTGACAGCGCTGTTCGCACTCAGCCATGGCGTGGCCCATGGGCTGGAGCTGCCCGCAGTGTCGAGCCCATGGGGTTACGCGGCAGGCTTCGTCGCCGCAACCGCAGCGCTACACGGCATCGCCTACGCCGTGGCGCGCAATCTGCCCCAGGTGGCCGCTCCGCTGGTTCGTCTCGCCGGTGCCGCGTCTGCACTGACCGGCGCCTGGCTGTTGGCGGCCTGATTCGACACAATTCGATACATCCGAGGAACCCCAGCCCGCTCCGGGACCCAAACGTTGAGTACACGTCGCCGCTTCGCCAGCGGCGACGGCTCAGCCATCGGTCATACGGAGAGCGCGCAACGTGTCTGAATCCCCTCACGCTCACGGCTTTGCCTACTGGGCGCTTAAAGTCTTCGCCGCCATCGTCACCCTGTTTGGCCTCGCCCTTGCCGCTGGCGGCGTCTGGCTGATCACCCTGGGCGGCTCCTGGTACTACCTGATCGCCGGCACCGGCATGCTGATCTCTGGCTGGCTGATGTTCGTCCAGCGCATCAGCGGCGTCTGGCTGTACTGGCTGGTGTTCGTCGGGACGGCCATCTGGGCGCTTTGGGAAGTTGGGCTAGAGCCGTGGGCATTGTTGCCACGGCTGCTCGCACTGGCAGTAATCGCCCTGCTTACGCTCGCGTTCGTTCCAGCGCTGCGGCGCGCCGCTCACCAGGAGGCCCGCGCATGACTCGCCTGATCACACTGTTCGGCCTGGTCGCGCTGGTCTGGTTGCCGACCAGCCATGCCCAGACGCCCGCCGCCGACCCGTCGCTGGAGCCGGCCACCAGCGTGACACCCGCCTCCACGGGCGACGAACCCGAGCCGGCCGACTGGACGGCATATGGTCGCAATGATGCCGCCACGCGCTATTCACCGCTCGCCCTGATCAACCGCGACAACGTGGCCAACCTCAAGCCCGTCTGGGGTTATCGCACCGGCAATCTGCCGGAGCAGTCGGTGGTCGACAAGAAATGGGCACCGGAAACCACGCCGCTGAAAGTGGGCGACAACCTTTACCTGTGCGACGCCCTCAATGTGCTGGTTTCGCTGGATGCCGGTACGGGTCGCGAGCGCTGGCGCTACGACCCGAAGGTGACCACCGACCATATCCCCTATTCGGCCACTTGCCGAGGCGTCAGCTATTACGAGGTGCCTGACGTCCCGGCTGATCAAGCCTGCAAACGGCGCATCATCGAGGGCACGCTGGACGCCGAGCTGGTCGCTGTCGATGCCGACACCGGAGAACCATGCGCTGACTTCGGGCATGCCGGTCATGTCGATCTGATGGAAGGCATGGGCAGTTCGGTGCCGGGCTACGTCGCGGTCACCTCACCACCGACCATCGTCCGCGGCATTGCAGTGGTCGGCCATCAGGTGCTGGACGGGCAGAAAGAAGACGCGCCCTCCGGCGTGATCCGCGGCTATGACGCCGTGACCGGTGAGCTCGCCTGGGCCTGGGACATGGGCCGCCCCGGCAAAACCGGCCTGCCGAGCGGTGATGAGGTGTACACCCGCGGCACACCCAATGCCTGGACCACCTTCACCGGCGACGAAGCGCTGGGCATGGTCTACGTGCCGATGGGCAATTCTGCCGTGGATTACTGGAGCGGCAACCGCCGCGAGTTCGAAAAGCCACACTCGACGGCGCTGGTCGCCATCGATGTCACCAGCGGCGAAGTGCGCTGGGAATTCCAGACGGTGCATAACGATGTCTGGGATTACGACCTCGGCTCTCAGGGCACGCTGGTGGATTTCCCTCTCGACGATGGCCAAACCGCACCAGCGGTGATCCTGCCGACCAAGCAGGGCGACATCTACGTGCTTGATCGCCGCACCGGCGAGCCACTGACCCCGGTCGAGGAACGCCCCGTGCCGGCCAGCCCGCTGCCCGACGAGACGCTGTCACCGACGCAGCCGTTTTCCGTCGGGATGCCATCGATACCGCGCGAAACGCTGACCGAAGCCGACGCCTGGGGTGTCACCCCGCTGGACCAGCTCTGGTGCCGAATCCAGTTCGAGCGTGCCAACTACCAGGGCATGTACACACCGCCGAGTGCCGATCGGCCTTTTATCGAGTACCCGAGCTACAACGGCGGAAACGATTGGGGCGGCGCGGCCGTGGACACGGAGCGCAACATTCTGGTGCTGAACTACAACCACATCGCCATGTACGACCAGCTGATCCCGCGTGACAAGGCGGACGAACGCGGCATGGTCCCGCTCGGCGTGCCAGGCGGAAAAACCTCGGGCGGCGGCTCGGTACCGCAGGCAGGCTCGCCCTATGCGGTGTCCATCTCGGCCTGGCGCAACGGTTTCACCGGCGTACCCTGCACGCGCCCGCCCTTCGGCGGCATCATGGCAATCGATCTGAACACCCGCCAGGTGCTATGGAACGAGCCGCTCGGGACGGCTCGGCGCCACGGCCCGTTCGGCATCGCGTCGCACCTGCCGGTCACCGTCGGGACACCGAACAATGGCGGCCCGGTGATCACCGCCGGAGGGCTAATCTTTATCGCTGCAGCGACGGACAACCTGATCCGCGCCATCGATATCGACACCGGCGAAGTCGTATGGGAGGACGTCCTGCCGGCCGGCGGCCAGGCAACACCGATGACCTACGAGGTCAACGGCCGTCAATATCTGGTGATCAACGCTGGCGGGCATCACTTCATGGAAACGCCACCGGGCGACTATGTAATCGCCTACAGCCTACCGGCCAAAGGCGATCCGAAACTGCCCGACTTCCTCGACGACTAGCCGCGGCGTCCGGTCCAGAAACCGGGCGCCAGCCAGCGACATGCCCTTACCGGAACGGCGGCTCGTCAAAGCTGCGCAATTTGCGCGAGTGCAGCGAATTGAGCTGGTCGCGCAGCAGGTCGAGCGCGGCGATGCCGATCTTCAAATGCTGGGTGACGGCACGCTCATAGAAGGCGTTGGCCGAACCCGGCAATTTGATCTCGCTGTGCAGCGGTTTGTCCGACACACAGAGCAGCGTCCCGTAGGGCACCCGCAGGCGATAACCCTGGGCGGCAATGGTGCCGCTTTCCATGTCCACGGCCACGGCGCGCGACAGGTTGATCAGGGGGCGTTCCTGGGCCCAGCGCAGCTCCCAATTGCGGTCGTCGTAGGTCAGCACGGTGCCGGTGCGCAGACGCCGCTTGAGCGCCTCGCCCTTCTCCCCGGTGACCTGCGCCGCCGCTTCCTGCAGCGCCTGCTGCACTTCGGCCAATGCCGGCAGCGGGATATGCGGCGGCAGCACCCGGTCGAGGATGCCGTCGCGGCGCATGTAGGCGTGCGCCAGCACGTAGTCGCCGATGGATTGCGACTGCCGCAGCCCGCCGCAGTGGCCGATCATCAGCCAGCAATGCGGGCGCAGCACGGCGAGGTGATCGGTGATGTTTTTGGCGTTCGACGGGCCGACACCGATATTCACCAGGGTCACGCCATCACCGTCCTTGGCCTGCAGGTGATAGGCGGGCATCTGGTAGCGGTGCCAGAGCACCCCGCCGATGATGGCCTGCGCCTCGCCCTCCTCCATCCCGCGCTCGATGATGATGTTGCCGGGCAGCACCATGCGCACGAAGCGGGTGTCATCGCGCAGCATGTCGAGCCCGTGGCGGATGAACTGGTCGACGTAGCGGTGGTAGTTGGTCAGCAGGATCCAGGGCTGCACGTGGCGCCAGTCGCTACCCGTGTAATGCACCAGCCGGCGCAAGGAGAAATCCACCCGCGCACCGTCGAACAGCGCCAGCGGATAGGGGTCGGCATGTTCCCAGTCGTAGAGGCCATCGGCGATGTCGTCAGTGGCGGCCGACAGATCCGTGCTGGGGAAGACCCGTGCCAGCTCGGCAGCGGTCACCCCGGTGCCGGCCAGTTCATCGCCCTGCTCGATGACATAGGGATAGGGAATGTTCCGCTCGCTGATCCCGACTTCGACCTTCACGCCAAAGTCATGCATGAGCGGCCGCAGCTGGTCGAGCAGGTAGCTGCGAAAGGACGCCGGATGGGTCACGGTCACGCTATAGACCCCCGGTGCCTGCACTTTTGCATAGGCACGGGTCGAGGCCGGCACCTCGCCATGGCATTCGTAGGTCAGGCGCAGTTCGGGATAACGGAACAGTGCACGCTCTGCGGCATCCGGCTCCTGGCGCGTGGCGACGTAGCGCTTGAGCGCCTGGTTCAGCGAGCGGGTGGCGTGCTGATGCAGCTCGGCAAGGTGGTCCACGGCCGCTTCAGCGCTGGTGGCAATGCGAAAGGTCTCGCCTGCTGGTTTCATGCTGGGTTTCCTTGTCTGGTCATTGAAAACATCTTGCCTGCGGATCGATGACAGCGGTAGCGGCGGTTTGTGGCTTTCACCGATCAAGATCCGCGGCGTGCGCGGCAATCGCTTCGAGTCGAGCCTTCAGCACCGCGAGACTCGGCGCCGCGGTGAGGCTCAGACGCAGCGCGTTGGGCGCCCCGTGGCCGACCGCAAACACCTCGGCCATCGCCGCTTCGATACCGGCTGCCCGGCACAGCGCCGCCAAATCCCCGGGCCGTTCCAGCCACAGGTGCGGCGACGGCGGACGCCCCGGCGATCCAAGCAGTTTCTGCGCCAGCCGCCAGCGCCGTGCGACCTGCTCACGCTGCCAGGCCAGCCGGCGCGCCGCCGTGCCGTCTTCCAGCCATTCGCTGCCGATCTGCAGGCACAGCGGCGACAGTGCCCAGCTGGTCGCCTGAGCCTCGGGATCGATACGCGATAGCCAGGCTGGCGCGCCAGCAATGAAGCCCAGCCGCAGCCCCGGTGCGACCGTCTTCGACAAGCTGCTGATGAGCAGGCAGCGTTCCGGCAAAACCGCAGCCAGTGGCGGCTCGTCGCCCAACGCGCCGTAGACGTCGTCCTCGATCACTAGCAAGTCGTGTCGACGCGCCACCGCTGCGATGGCCTCGCGGCGCTGCGCCGTCATGCTGACCGCGGTGGGGTTCTGCATGCACGGTGTCAGCACCGCCACCCTTGCCGAGGTGGCGCGGGCCAGGCGATCGAAATCATCCGGCAGTATGCCCTGCTCATCCATCGCCACCCCGTGCAACGGCAAGCGCAACTGCCGGCCCGCAGCCTTGATCCCCGGCGAGGTCAGGGCCTCGACCAGCAACGGCTCGCCCGGCTCGCACAGGCCCAGCAAGGCGGCGAACACGCCCTGTTGCGCCCCGGCACAGAGCATCACCTGCTGCGGCGGCAATTCCAGCGTGCGCCCGCGCAGCCAGTCGCTGACCGCCAGCTGTCCGCGCTGCAGGCTGCGCGCCGACGGGTAACCCTGCAGGCGGGTCAATTCGGCCGTCGCGCACAATGCCGCCAGGCTGCGCTGCAGGTCGGTGTCGTCGGGATCGAGCACCGGCAGGTTGGTCGACAGATCGACCGTCGCCGGGTGCACCTCGGGGCCCTTCAGCCGGAACAGGCTGGCCTCACGGCTGCTCGCCAGCACATAGGTGCCGCGTCCCACCTCGCCGCCCACCAGGTGCCGCCGGGCCGCTTCGCGATAAGCCTGCATCGCCGTGCTGGGATTGAGGCCGAGCGCCCAGGCCAGCCGCCGCTGCGGTGGCAAGCGGTCGCCGGGCTTCAGCTCGCCACGCGCTATCGCGCCGGCAATGGCATCGACCAGTGCGAGATAGCGGGGTTGCTCAGTGGGTTCGAGCGCAGGTAGCCACATTGTTTGCCATTCAATATAGAGATTTACCCATACAATGCTCGGCCCCTAGGATGGGCGTCAAACCCACCCAGGAGGTTTCGATGTTCGATCTTCACCAACTGCGCCAGGCAGCCGATCTGATTCACCAGAGCGTACCGCCAACTGCGCAACTGGCCTGGCCGCTGCTGGCCAAGCGGCTTGGCTGCGACCTGTGGGTCAAGCACGAGAACCACACCCCGGCCGGCGCCTTCAAGGTCCGCGGCGGTATCCTTTATGTAAACGAACTGCTCAAGCGGCAGACGAACGTGCCCGGTCTCATCACGGCCACCCGCGGCAACCACGGGATCAGCCTGGCCATGGCCGCACGCAAGGCCGGCCTGGGCCTGACCGTGCTGGTGCCAGAGGGCAACTCGCTGGAAAAGAACGCGGCCATGCGCGCATGGGGCGCCGAGGTCATCGAGCACGGGCGCGACTTCGACACCGCCCGCCAACGCGCCGCCGACCTGGCCGAGGCGAACGGCTGGCACTTCGTCCCATCACTGCACCCGGCGCTAATCCGCGGCGTCGCCACCTACGCCCTGGAACTGCTCGAAGCCGTCCCTGATCTGAAGCGCGTCTATGTCCCGATCGGTCTCGGCTCGGGCATCTGCGGGATGATCCGCACCCGCGACCTGCTCGGCCTGGACACCGAGATCATCGGCGTCGTCTCCAGCGCAGCCGATGCCTATGCACAGAGCGTCGAGCAGGGACGCATCGTCACTACCGACACGGCGGCCACCTTCGCCGACGGCATGGCCTGCCGCATGCCGGCACCCGAGGCGCTGGAGATCATCCGGCAAGGCGCGGCGCGGATCGTACGCGTCAGCGATGCCGAGATCCGTGCGGCCATCGTCGCCCTGCACGAAGACACCCATAACCTCGCCGAGGGCGCCGGCGCTGCCGCGCTCGCAGCGGCCACACAGGAACGCGAACGCAACCGCGGCCAGCGGATCGCTGTGGTGCTCAGCGGGGCGAATATCGACCGGGCGGTGTTGGCGACGATCCTTGCCGAACAGGGCGACACCGTTACGCAGCTCCGGTGAAAATCACTCCAGATAGGGCGCACTACGCGCCAGCAGCGCGCTGATGTCGAGCCCCCGCGGCAGGGTGCCGAATACGCGGCTACGCGGCTGCAGCCGGCTCGAGATGAACGCGTCGGAGACGGCCTCGTTGCCCGCTTCGAGAAGCAATTTGGCCTGCAGTGCGACGGCGACGTCTTCAGTGAGCTGGCGGGCACGGTACTGAATATCGCCGCGATCGGAGAAATCCGCCTGCAGCTGCGCGATGTGGGCGCGCAGCCGGGCATCGCCATGGCCGTCGCCCAGCTCGTCGAACAGCGCGTCGAGCACGCCCGCCTCCTTGGACAGCGCACGCAGCACGTCCAGGCACTGCACGTTGCCCGAGCCTTCCCAGATGGAGTTGACCGGCGCTTCGCGGTACAGCCGCGGCAGGATGGTTTCTTCCACGTAACCGGCGCCACCCAGGCATTCGCTGGCTTCGGCGATCATGTTCGGGGCGCGCTTGCAGATCCAGTATTTGCCGACCGCGGTGACCAGGCGGGCGAATTTCGCTTCCTGTTCGTCGAACGGGTTGTCCAGCGCGCGTCCCATGCGCAGGGTCAGCGCCAACGCGGCCTCGCTTTCCAGCGCCAGGTCGGCAAGTACGTTCTGCATCAGTGGCTGTTCGAGCAGGGCGCGACCGCCAACCTGGCGGTGGGTGCAGTGGTGCATGGCCTGGGTCAGCGCCTGGCGCATCAGCGAGCTGGATCCGATCATGCAGTCGAAGCGGGTCGAGGAGACCATTTCGATGATGGTCGGCACGCCGCGGCCCTCCTCGCCGATCATCCAGGCCAGTGCCCCTCGATATTCAACTTCGCTGGAAGCGTTGGCCCAGTTGCCTAGCTTGTTCTTCAGGCGCTGGATGTAAAACTGGTTGCGACGGCCATCCGGGCGATGCCGCGGCAGGAGAAAGCAGGACAGGCCCTTGTCGGTCTGCGCCAGGGTCAGGAAGGCGTCGCACATGGGCGCCGAGCAGAACCACTTGTGTCCCACCAGTTCATAAGGCTGCCCCGGGCCGCCACTGCCGACGGCGTGAGCGCGCGTGGTGTTGGCGCGCACGTCGGTGCCGCCCTGCTTCTCCGTCATGGCCATGCCGATGGTCACGCCGTTTTTCTGCTCCATGGGCAGGTTGCGCGGGTCGTAGTCGAGGCTGAGGATCTTCGGCAGCCAGCGGTCGGCGAGGTCCGGCTGCTGGCGCAGCGCGGGAACGCTGGCGTAGGTCATGGTCAGCGGGCAGCTGCTGCCGGCCTCGGCCTGGTTGTGCAGGTACATCAGCGCGGCGCGGGCCACCTGGGCGCCGGGTTGCGGGTCGGTCCAGGGCAGGGAAGGAATCCCATGGGCGACGGCCGTGGCCATCAGCTCGTGGTAGGCCGGATGGAACTCGACCAGGTCGATGCGATGCCCGTAGCGGTCATGGCTCTTGAAGATGGGTTTGTTTTCGTTGGCGAGGAAGCCGGCCGCCATCAGTGGCCCGCCGGCCAGCGCACCATAGCGGTCCAGCCGCGATTCGGCCCAGCCGCCGCGGTAGCGACGCACCCAGTCCTGCAGCGGCAGATCGAGGCGGTACAGGTTGGCGCCGTCGAGTGGCGGCACCTGGTTCAGCACCTCGTGGGTTTCGGCGAACGGCTGCAGGCTCATGCGGCTCTCCTCTGGCTCGGCGCGGCGGGACCGGCCGGCAGCGCGCGGCTGCCAGGGCCGGCAGAACGCGGGCCGCATTCGCACGGCCCGCCAGGGGAAGTGAAGCATGCCTGTGACGGTCGAAAAAGCGCGGTTTCGGCCAAAACCTGCGGCGCGCGGCCGACTCAGGACAGGGCCAGCGGAACGCTCAAGGTGAACCGACTGCCGCGACCCGGCTCGGACTGGTGGCGGATCTGCCCGCCCTGCAGCGCGACGAGTTGCCAGCACAGCGACAGGCCGATTCCCAGGCCTCCGTACTGGCGGGTCATGCTGCCGTTGAGCTGGCGGAAATGCTGGTAGAGCGCAGCATCCGCCGGCGCATCGAAGCCGATGCCGGTGTCGATCACCTCGGCCTGGAGCCGGACGCGCCCATCCGCCTCGGCCTGCCCGGCCAGCGTCAGCACGACCCGCCCCTGCGGGGTGAACTTGATGGCGTTGTCGAGCAGGTAGCCCAGGGCCTGCCTGAGCTTGTCGGCGTCGCCGAGCAAACGCTCGGGCAGCTGCGGGGCGAGCTCGACTTCGAAGGCCAGGCCGCGCGCCGCAGCGCGGGGACCGTAAACCTGGACGAGCGCGTCGACGACGGCCTGCAGCGCAAACGGCTCGATGCGCAGCGCCAGCCGGTTGGCCTGCAGCTCGGTCAGGGCGAGAAGATCGTTGACCAGTTGCATCATCTCCCGCGCCGAGGCCGAGGCGATGCGCTGGTATTGCTCCAGTTCGCCGTCGAGCTCGAGGGTGCGCATCAGTTCCAGGCTGCCCAGCACGCCGTGCATGGGGGTGCGCAGTTCATGGGTCACGTTGGCCAGGAACTGGTCCTTGAGCCGGTTGCTCTCAGCCAGCTCGCGGTTCAGCGTTTCCAGCGTGCGTCCAGTTTCCTGGAGGATCTGCGCTCGCTCGTCGCGCATCGCGTTGATCCGGTCCGCCAGCGCCAGCGACAGCAGAGCCACCTCGATGGCCGAGCCGATCTGCCCGGCGTACATGGTGAAGAAGTTGTGCGGCAGGTAGCCCAGCACCATCAGGGTGTTGATCTGCGCGCCGACGAGAAAGGTGGTCCAGGCGATCATGAAGTAGCGCGCCACACGCATGCCGCGGTACCAGGCCAGGCAGCCGGCAATAAAGACCACCACGGTGAACCACAGCGCGAGAAAGGTCGCCAGGCGCAGCGACAGGGCGTAGCTGGAGGTGAAGGCCAGCAGCATGGTCAGCGCGCCAAGCGCCATCAGGGCCATGAGGCTACAGTCGATCCAGCGGCTGTGCTCGCGAGTGTGCAGGAAGCTGCGCGCGAACTGGCAGCCGAACAAGCCGGCCGCGCCGATGAAGAACGGCGTGGAGGCGTTGGCCCACCAGGGCGAGTCGGGCCAGAGATACTCGACTCCCAGGCCGTTCACCGAGACCTGGTAGAGGCCGAACGAGCCGATATAGAGGATGTAATAGAGGTAGCTGCGGTCGCGCACGCTGAGGTAGATGAACAGGTTGTAGACCAGCATCACCAGCAGCACGCCGTAGATGATCGCCAGCACGTAGATGTGCGCCGACTGTTCCTCGAGGTAGGCCGCCGGCGCCCACAGCGTCAACGGCACCTGGACCGACCCTTCGCTCTGCACGCGCAGGTAGACGCGCTGCGGTTGCCCGTCGCTCAGGTCCAGCTCGAACAGGTGATTACGCTGGCGAATGGAGCGTTCGCCGAATGGCAGCGCATCGCCACTGCGCGCGGCCAGCCGGTAGCCGCCGGCACCGTCGGGCAGGTACAGGTCCACGCGATCGAGTGGCGGATAGGCCAGCTCCAACCACCAGCGACTGTGCAGGCGGCCGCGGTTGGCGTGGTAGACGAGGTCCACCCGCAGCCAGAACGCCGAGCGCGAATAGCCAGCATTCAGTACTTCGGCCTGATGCGCCTCGAAACGCCCGGCGGCGTCGAGCGCGACGACCTCGTCGATGCGGCTGTCCGCGCTGGCGTCTTCGAGCACCGCCATGGCCCTGCCCAGCGGCACGCGACGGCTGTCCTGGTCGAAGTCGACTGCGCAGGCCAGGCCCGGCAGCAGGATGAAAAGCAGGAAGAAGTGGTGCATGGCAAGAAGACCTGTCGAACCGCGTCAGGACAACCCCGCTGCCTGAAACACCGCGACCCGCAAACTGATGGCACTTTAGCATGGCGCCAGCCGAGACGGCCCTGCTTGCGCGGCGCGCC
The DNA here is from genome assembly GCA_002339675.1 of Stutzerimonas stutzeri. Lineage (GTDB taxonomy): Bacteria > Pseudomonadota > Gammaproteobacteria > Pseudomonadales > Pseudomonadaceae > Stutzerimonas > Stutzerimonas stutzeri_O. Next base: position 742,563 of record DDKB01000017.1, on the reverse strand, counting down.
GGCGGCCAGCCGCCGAGCGGTCGCCGGCGCGCGCCGGCCGGTACGAATGGTGATAAGCTCGCTCGCCAGAAAATCCGGGCGATGCCGCGTCCGATCCACCCTTACGCCTGCCCTGGGGGAAACCATTGATGACCGTCCCTTGCTCCCGTCCTGTCGTGCTCTGCCTGTCGGGCCATGACCCGAGCGGCGGAGCCGGGCTGCAGGCGGATATCGAGGCGCTGCTCGCCCAGGGCTGCCATGCCGCGCCGACCGTCACAGCGCTGACCGTGCAGGACACGGTCGATGTCGTCGACTTCCGCGTGCTCGATCGCCAGTGGGTGCTGGCCCAGGCCCGCGCGGTGATCGCCGACATGCCGATCGCGGCCGTCAAGCTCGGCATGCTCGGCTCGGTGGAGATGGTCGACACGGTGCTGCAGCTCATGGAGCAGCTGCCCGGGGTGCCGCTGGTCTGCGACCCGGTGCTGCGCGCCGGCGGCGGTGGAGCACTGGGCAAGGACGATGTCGGCTACGCCATGCGCGAGCGCCTGTTTCCAGTAGCCAGCATCGCAACCCCGAACCTGCCCGAAGCGCGCATCCTGGCCGAGCTGCCGGACGGCACCGCCGACGAATGCGCACAAAAACTGCTGCCACACATCGCCCACCTGTTGATCACCGGCGGGCATGGCGACGAAGCCGAGGTGCACAACCGGCTCTACAGCCGCGACGGCCAGCGTCAGGACTTCGCCTGCCAGCGCCTGCCGGGCAGCTACCACGGTTCGGGCTGCACCCTGGCCAGCGCCCTGGCCGGACGGCTAGCCCTGGGCGAAGGGCTTGCCAGCGCTGTGCGCTCCGCCCTCGACTACACCTGGCGCACCCTGCGCGATGCGGAGCGGCCGGGGCGCGGGCAGTACGTTCCGCGTCGGCTTCCGCTGGACCTGGCCTGACTGGAGCGCCGATGAAAGACACCAAGCTGCGCGGACTCTACGCCATCACTGACAGCACCCTGCTCGCCGATGGGCGCCTGCTGCCCTACGCCGAAGCGGCGCTGGCAGGCGGTGCGCGTTTGCTGCAGTACCGTGACAAGTCCGACGACGACCGCCGTCGCCTGCGCGAGGCCGAGGCCTTGCGCGAGCTGTGCGAGCGCTACGGCGCGGACCTGATCATCAACGATGACGCCGAGCTGGCTGCGCGCCTCGGCGTGGGCGTGCATCTGGGCCAGGAGGATGGCTCGCTGGCGGTAGCGCGCGCCCTGCTGGGCCGTCGCGCCATCATCGGCGCCACCTGCCATGCGCGCCTGGAGCTGGCGGACCAGGCCGTTGCCGAGGGCGCCAGCTATGTCGCGTTCGGCCGGTTCTTCGACTCACGCACCAAACCCGGCGCACCGGCAGCTACCGTTTCGTTACTCGAGCAGGCACGGCAGCGCTTCGGCCTGCCAATCGCGGTGATCGGCGGCGTGACGCTGGACAACGCCGCCGAGCTGATCGCCCGCGGTGCCAGCCTGGTTGCCGTGGTCCACGCCCTGTTCTCGGCCGAGTCGCCGCAGGACGTCGAGCGGCGGGCACGCGCCTTTACCGAACTCTTTGCCGGCCGCTGACCGAGGTCACGCCGTCCCGTCCACCTTTTCCCGCGAGGTCCCCGATGTCCCGTTCCGAAACCCTCTTCGCCAGCGCCCAGACCCACATTCCCGGCGGCGTCAACTCGCCGGTCCGCGCCTTTCGGAGCGTCGGCGGCACGCCGCTGTTCCTCAAGCATGCCGAGGGGGCCTATGTCACCGACGAGGATGACAAGCGCTACGTCGACTATGTCGGTTCCTGGGGGCCGATGATCCTCGGCCATAGCCACCCCGACGTCCTCGACGCGGTACGCCGCCAGCTGCAGCACGGCCTGTCCTACGGCGCGCCGACCGCGATGGAGACGGAGATGGCCGAGCTGGTGTGCAGCCTGGTGCCATCGATGGAGATGATGCGCATGGTCAGCTCCGGCACCGAGGCGACCATGAGCGCCATTCGCCTGGCCCGCGGCTACACCGGCCGCGACAGCATCATCAAGTTCGAAGGCTGCTACCACGGGCATTCGGACAGCCTGCTGGTCAAAGCGGGCTCCGGTGCCCTGACCCAAGGCGTGCCGAGTTCGGCCGGCGTCCCCGCCGCCTTTGCCAAGCACACCCTGACACTGCCGTTCAACGACCTGGCCGCCGTCGAGCAGATGCTCGGCGACGTCGGCGGCGAAGTGGCGTGCATCATCGTCGAGCCAGTGGCCGGCAACATGAATTGCGTGCCGCCGGCGCCGGGTTACCTGCAAGGCCTGCGTGCGCTGTGCGACCAGCATGGCGTGGTGCTGATCTTCGACGAGGTGATGACCGGCTTCCGCGTGGCGCTCGGCGGTGCCCAGGCCTACTACGGCGTGAAACCGGACCTGACCACATTCGGCAAGATCATTGGCGGCGGCATGCCGGTCGGCTGCTTCGGTGGCAAGCGCGCCATCATGGAGCGTATCGCTCCGCTCGGCCCGGTCTATCAGGCCGGTACGCTGTCGGGCAACCCGCTGGCCATGGCCGCGGGCCTGACCACGCTGCGCCTGATCAACCGCCCGGGCTTCCACGCGGAACTCACCGACTACACCACGCGCATGCTCGACGGCCTCGCCGAGCGCGCCCGCGCCGCCGGCATTCCCTTCGTCACCACCCAGGTCGGCGGCATGTTCGGCCTGTACTTCAGCGAAGCGGATGACATCGTCACCTTTGATGACGTCATGGCCAGCGATGCCGAGCGCTTCAAGCGCTTCTTCCACCTGATGCTCGAGGGCGGCGTGTACCTGGCGCCCAGCGCGTACGAAGCCGGCTTCACCTCGATCGCCCACGGCGACGCCGAGCTGAAGCTGACCCTGGACGCCGCCGAGCGCGCTTTCCAGGCACTGAAGCACGCGTGATGCCCGAGTGGCTGCAAGCGCTGTTGCTGGTCCTCGCCGGCAGCGCCAGCGCGATCCGCATCGGTGCGGCGCGCCAGGGATATGCCGAACCGGACCAACCGGCGCTGTTCTGCGCCCTGCTCTGCTTCGTTCTGGCCGCTGGCGTCGGTGCCTGCCTGTTCGGTGACCAGGCGTTGGGCCTCGACACGCTGGCAGCCGAAGGCTGGTTGCGGCAGGCCACGCTGCTACTGGGCCTGCCGCTGGTCGGACTGTCCGCCCTGGCGCTGGCCCGGCACTGGATCTGGAGCCGCCCCACCTGGGGCCGTCTGGTGCTGGGACTCTGTGCCTGCTTCGAGCTGGCTCGCCAGCTCGCCTGGAGCCGGCAGTACGCACTCGGCGTGGGCCTGGCCACTGCTCTGCTGGTGCTCTACGCCGGCTGGCTGTGCTGGCCGGCACGCCTGCAAGCCAGTGCTGGCGCGGCTGCCGCCGTGCTGCTGCTGGCTGCCACCGTGTGGCCGGCGCTGCCGGGCGGCGCCAATCCACTGGCTGCCTACCAGCCCCTCTGCCTCGCCCTTGCCTGCCCGCTGCTGGCGTGGCTGTTGCTCGCCCTGCCAGAGCGCGCGCACCGGCCGCAACCAGCAGTGGATTGAAAAGCACAACCGGCACGATCAAAGCCTTTGTAAGCAGGCTACGGCTTATCCATAATGTGACGGTCGGCTCGTTTATGCCGGCCCTCCGTTCACCGCCCTGCTCTTCGAGGCGCCTAGATCCATGACTCGCACCGGCCGCAGCCTCACCCTGGGTTGCCTGCTGCTAATCACGCCCCTGCTGGCCGTTGCGGGCGGCAATTCGCTGCTGATCCCGGCCACTTCCCGCTGTGCCCTCAATACCGTGCCCGAAGCCATGCAGGAAGCGCTGCGCGCCTGTGAGCAGGCGGCCAGCGAAGGCGACCTGCAGGCCGCCTACGAGCTCGGCGAGTACCATTACGATGGCCGCCGCGCGCCGCGTGACCTGGCCAAGGCGCTGCACTGGTTCGAGCTGGCCTCGCTCAAGGGCCACGCCCTGGCGCAGCACCGGCTGGGTGTGATGTTCTTTCGCGGCGAAGGCGTCCCGGCGAACAACGTCCAGGCCTACGTGGTGCTGAAGATGTCGGCGGTCAACGGCGAGGAAGACGCCCTGGACACCGCTGACCACGTCTCGGCGCAGATGGGTCGCGACGAGCTGGAAATCGCCACCCAGGTGCTCGGGCAGATTTTCCGCGACTACCTGATGGATATGCAGACGGCGGGCGAGAACACACCCCTGCGGCAATGACGAGGCCGTCGGGCGTCGTCCAGCCGGATCAGGCCTGACTCGTCAGCCGCCGGGCTTCTGCGCTTTTTCCGGGCTGACGCCTTTCACTTTTATCCACCGCGCCCTGACCGTATAATCGCCGGTCATTTTTTGCACAACGCCGGCACGAGACATGACCCGCAAGCTCTACATCGAAACCCACGGCTGCCAGATGAACGAGTACGACAGCTCGCGCATGGTTGACCTGCTGGGCGAGCAACAGCCCTTGGAGATCACCGCCAATCCGGCGGAAGCCGATGTGATCCTGCTCAATACCTGTTCGATCCGCGAAAAGGCCCAGGAAAAGGTCTTCTCACAGCTGGGCCGCTGGCGCGAACTGAAGCTCGACAACCCCGCACTGGTCATCGGCGTCGGCGGCTGCGTAGCCAGCCAGGAAGGCGCCGCCATCCGTGACCGCGCGCCCTACGTGGACGTGGTGTTCGGCCCGCAGACGCTGCATCGCCTGCCGGAAATGATCGATGCGGCGCGCACCACCAAGCAGCCGCAAGTGGACATCTCCTTTCCTGAGATCGAGAAGTTCGATCGACTGCCCGAGCCACGTGTCGATGGCCCGACGGCCTTTGTCTCGGTCATGGAAGGCTGCAGCAAGTATTGCACCTTCTGCGTGGTGCCCTACACCCGTGGGGAGGAAGTCAGCCGTCCGTTCGATGACGTGCTGGCCGAAGTGATCCACCTGGCCGAGAACGGCGTGCGCGAAGTCACCCTGCTCGGCCAGAACGTCAACGGCTACCGGGGCGCCACGCATGACGGCCGCATCGCCGACCTCGCCGAACTGATTCGCGTGGTGGCCGCGGTCGACGGCATCGATCGCATTCGCTACACCACCAGCCACCCGCTGGAGTTTTCCGATGCACTGATCCAGGCCCATGCGGAGGTGCCGGAGCTGGTGAAATACCTGCACCTGCCAGTCCAGGCGGGCTCCGACCGGATCCTGGCGGCGATGAAGCGCAACCACACGGTGCTGGAGTACAAGTCGCGGATTCGCAAACTCAAAGCTGCGGTGCCTGACATGCTGATCAGCTCGGACTTCATCGTCGGCTTTCCCGGTGAGACCGAGAAGGATTTCGAGCAGACCATGAAGCTGATCGAGGACGTCGGCTTCGACTTCTCCTATTCGTTCGTCTACAGCGCGCGCCCCGGCACGCCCGCGGCGGATCTGGCGGACGACACGCCCGACGAACGCAAAAAGCAGCGCCTGGCGATCCTCCAGCAGCGCATCAACCAGCAGGGCTTCGAGAACAGCCGGCGGATGGTGGGTACCCGCCAGCGCATCCTGGTCACCGACTACTCGAAGAAGGACCCGGGCATGCTGCAGGGCCGCACCGAGCACAACCGGATCGTCAATTTCCGCAGCGGCAACCCGTTGCTGATCGGGCAGTTCGTCGATGTCCACATCGATGACGCGCTGCCACACTCGCTGCGTGGCACGCTGATCGATTGAAGCGTCGCCATGCCCGTCACCAGGCGCTGCTCGCGTAGCGGCGCCTGCACCAGGCGCACCACCCGTCGGAACAGCCGCCACCGTGGCACCGACCCTCGGGCCGGCCGCCCTCTGCGCCCGCTGCATTTTTCCCCGCGCGGCGCTATTCTCAGCAAACCCTATTGCCAAGCAGGTCAAACAAAAGCCCTTGAACGCCCCCATCGAACCCCATCGCTTTACCCTCGAGCCTTTCGAAGCCAACCGCTTCGCCAACCTCTGTGGCCAATTCGACGAGCACCTTCGCCTGATCGAGCAGCGCCTGGATCTGGAGATCCGCAACCGCGGCAATCAGTTCGAACTGGTCGGCGCGAGCGATACGGCCAAGGCCGCGGAGAACCTGCTACGCCGGCTCTACCGCGAAACCAAGAGCACCGAGCTGTCGCCCGACTTGGTCCACCTGTTCCTGCAGGAATCGGGCATGGAGGAAATGGCCGACACCTCCACCACACCGAACATTTCCCTGCGCACGCGCAAGGGCAATATCCGTCCGCGCGGCGCCAACCAGCAGCGCTACGTGAAGTCGATCCTCGACAACGACATCAACTTCGGCATCGGGCCGGCAGGGACCGGCAAGACTTACCTGGCCGTCGCCTGCGCGGTCGACGCCCTGGAGCGCGAGCAGATCCGCCGCATTCTGCTGGTGCGCCCCGCGGTCGAGGCGGGCGAGAAGCTCGGCTTCCTGCCCGGCGACCTGGCGCAGAAGATCGACCCCTACCTGCGGCCGCTCTATGACGCGCTGTATGAAATGCTCGGATTCGAGCAGGTCGCCCGCCTGATCGAAAAGCAGGTGATCGAGATCGCCCCGCTCGCCTACATGCGCGGCCGCACCCTGAATAACAGCTTCATCATCCTCGACGAAAGCCAGAACACCACGCTGGAACAGATGAAAATGTTCCTGACCCGCATCGGCTTCGGCTCGACGGCGGTGATTACCGGGGACATCACCCAGGTTGACCTGCCGCGCGGCACCAAGAGCGGCCTGGCGCACGTGATCGAGGTGCTCAAGGACGTCAATGGCATCAGCTTCACCCACTTCAAGCCAAAGGACGTGGTGCGGCACCCGCTGGTGCAGCGCATCGTCGAGGCCTACGAGCGGTTCGACGAGCGCACCGATGGCGCCGATTACCAGCGCCGGGAACATCGCCGCGATGATTGAGCTGGACCTGCAGCAGGCGACCCAGGGGCAGACGCCCGACGAGTCGGCGTTTCGCCAATGGTGCGCGCTGGCCCTGCGCCAGCGCAGCGCGGACTCCGAGCTCACCATCCGCCTGGTCGACGAACCCGAGGCGCGCGCGCTGAACCGCGACTACCGGGGCAAGGATTACCCGACCAACGTCCTGTCCTTTCCGGCCGACCTGCCCGAGGGGCCCGACGGCGAGCCGTTGCTCGACATTCCACTGCTGGGCGACCTGGTGATCTGCGTGGCGGTGGTCGAGCGCGAAGCCGCCGAGCAGCACAAGGCCCTTGAGGCGCACTGGGCGCACCTGGTGATCCACGGCTGCCTGCACCTGCTCGGCTACGATCACCTGGAAGACGAAGAAGCCGAAGAAATGGAAAGCCTCGAACGTCAACTGCTGGCTGAACTGGGTCACCCAGACCCCTATGCCGACGAATAGCCCCATGGGCACTGCAAGGACCATTGAGTCAAAGACATGAGCGAAGACCGATCGAGCAACGGGCAGAAGTCGTGGTTTGGAAAAATCACCCAGGCTTTTGCCCATGAGCCGAAAACCCGCGAGGAGCTGCTAGAGGTATTGCGCGGCGCCCATCAGAACAAACTGCTCGACAACGAGGCCCTGGCGATCGTCGAAGGCGCCATTCAGGTCGCCGATCTGCAGGTGCGCGACATCATGGTGCCGCGCTCGCAGGTCATGAGCATCCGTGCCGACCAGTCACCGAAAGAGTTCCTTCCGGCGATCATTTCCGCCGCGCACTCGCGCTATCCAGTCGTGGGCGACAGCCTCGACGAGGTGATCGGCGTGCTGCTGGCCAAGGATCTGCTGCCGCTGATCCTGCAGGGCGACCAGCCCTTCGACATCAAGGATCTGCTGCGCCCTGCGACCTTCGTGCCCGAGTCGAAACGACTGAACGTGCTGCTGCGCGAATTCCGCGCCAACCACAGCCACATGGCCATCGTGATCGACGAATATGGCGGCGTGGCGGGCCTGGTCACCATCGAGGATGTGCTGGAACAGATCGTCGGTGACATCGAGGACGAGCACGACATCGAGGAAGACAGCTACATCCGGCCACTGCCCAGCGGCGACTTCCTGGTCAAGGCGCTGACGCCGATCGATAGCTTCAACAGCTTCTTCGCCAGCGATTTCTCCGACGAGGAGTTCGATACCGTTGCCGGGCTGGTGATGAACGCCTTCGGTCATCTGCCCAAGCGCAACGAGATCACCGAGATCGACGGGTTCCGTTTTCGCGTGCTTAACGCCGACAGCCGACGCGTCCATATGCTGCGCCTGACACGTACCGAAGGGGCAAGCTGACCGAGGCTGGACGCTGGACAGCGCAGACCTGCCCCGGCGCCAGCCGCCTCCCAGCGAATCGACTCCCGTCCGCGGTGGTCGCATTCGTCAAACGCTCCAACCTCCAAGGCTTTTATCGTCTTCCCGTCTGTAAGGACTCCCATGCACTGGATCACTCGCCCCGGCTGGCCGGGCAACCTGCTGGCCCTGCTGGCTGGCGCACTGACCACCCTCTCGCTGGCGCCCTTCGATTTCTGGCCGCTGGCGCTGGTGTCGATCGGCTGGCTATACCTCGCGCTGGGCGATCTCTCGCCGGGGCAGGCCGCACGCCGCGGCTGGTGCTACGGCTTCGGGCTGTTCGCCTCGGGCGTCAGCTGGGTCTACGTCAGCATCCACGATTTCGGCGATGCGCCGCCTGCGCTCGCCGGGCTGCTGACCCTGGGCTTCGTCGCCGGGCTCGCGCTGTTCTTCGCGCTGTTTGGCTGGCTCTGGTCGCGCTGGTTGCGCCAGTCCGGTGCGCCGCTGCTCAACGCCCTGCTGTTCGCTGCGCTCTGGCTGGCCATTGACGCGCTACGCGGCTGGGTCCTGACCGGCTTCCCCTGGCTGTATGCCGGCTACAGCCAGCTGGACGGTCCGCTGGCCGGTCTCGCACCGATCGGCGGCGTCTGGCTGCTCACCTTTGCCCTGACGCTGTCCGCGGCGCTGGTGATCGAGCTGGCCCGCCTGCGCCTCGGCAAACCGCAACTGGCTGTCGCCCTGCTTCTGCTCGTGGCGTGCTGGGCCGGTGCGCCGGGCCTGGACCGCTACCGCTGGACCCAGCCCAAGGGCGAGCCGATCACCGTCGCGGCGATGCAGGGCAACGTCGCCCAGAGCGTCAAGTGGGACCCGAAGAAGCTGGAAATGCAGCTGTTGCTGTACCGCGACATGACCTTTCGCAGCCGCCCAGCCGATCTGATCGTCTGGCCAGAAACCGCCGTACCAATCCTCAAGGAACATGCCGAAGGCTACCTGACGATGATGGGGCGCTTCGCGCGGGATCGGCAGTCGGCGATGATCACCGGCGTGCCGGTACGCCAGCCCAACGCGGACGGCGAGCCGCGCTACTACAACGGCCTGACCACCGTCGGCGACGCCCGGGGCACCTACCTCAAGCAGAAGCTGGTGCCGTTCGGCGAGTACGTCCCCCTGCAGGACCTCCTGCGCGGCCTGATCGCTTTCTTCGACCTGCCGATGTCCGACTTCGCCCGCGGCGAGCCGGGGCAGGCACTGCTGGAGGCCAAGGGTTACCGTGTCGCGCCGTTCATCTGCTACGAGGTGGTCTATCCGGAGTTCGCCGCAAGCCTCGCGGCGCAGAGCGACCTGTTGCTGACGGTGAGCAACGATGCCTGGTTCGGCCATTCCATAGGGCCGTTGCAGCACCTGCAGATGGCACAGATGCGCGCGCTGGAGGCCGGACGCTGGATGGTCCGCGCGACAAACAACGGAGTCACCGTGCTGATCGACCCCAAGGGCCGCATCACCCGGCAGGTGCCGGCCTTCGAGGAAACCGTGCTCTACGGCGAAGTCACCCCGATGCAGGGCCTGACACCCTACCTGCGGTGGCGCTCCTGGCCGCTGATCCTGGTCTGCGGGCTGTTGCTCGGATGGGGTGTGCTGCGTCGTCGGCGGCAAACCTGACCGCGGCGATCGCCGACGATCAGGCACCGCCCGCGTCGCTCACGGCTCGGCGGTCGCGCCGGCTGGCGCCTCGTAGACCAGCGGGTAGATGAGCAGGCCGGCCGCCTCGTTGAGCAGCAGGCTGTTCTGCCAGACGGCTTTGGCCTCGGGCAGCCAGCCACCGAAGGGCCGCCCGTTAGGCACGCCCATGAAGCCCACCGGCGCGGCGATCACCTGCAACCCGACCGTCTCAAAGCACCAGCGCGAACGCGCCATGTGCGCCGCGGAGGTGACCAGTACGACGCGCTCGATGCCGGCGGCCTTGAGCAGCTCGGCGCTGTAGCGTGCGTTCTCCCAGGTGGTCCGGCTGCGCGCCTCGAGCCAGCGAGTCGGCAACTGGAAATCGTCGCGCAGCGTATCGGCTGCCAGTTGCGCCTCGCTCGGCGGTTGGCCGTAGTGCAAGCCGCCGCTGGCAAGGATCGGCAGTCCTGACGCCCGCGCCAGCCTCGCCGCATAACGCAGCCGCTCGAGCGCGAGGTGGCTGGGCTGGTCGCCACCCCAGGCGGGATCGGCCTGCTCGCGACCGGCCCCGAGCACCACGATCGCCCCGGCCTGCCGGGACAGCCCGGTCCACTCGGCGCGATCGAGCGCCGGCTCGCGCTCGATCAGGCGCGCTGCCCATTCCACCGTCACCGGCAGGCTCATCAGCCACAACCCGCCGCAGCCCAACACGAAGCAGAGCGCCGCCGCATGCGGAGCCCGCCGCCGCAACGCCCAGGCGGCCAGCAACAGCAGCAGGAAACCGCCCGGGGGCAGCAGCAGTTGTTTGAAGAAATAGCGAATCGGCATGCGCAACTCCGGCAATTCGGGCCGGGCTACTTTACCTGCCGAGGCGTCCGCATGTCGGCACGGCGGACGCCATCAGTGCTTTGGGTAGGTATGCAACCGTTGCCGCGCCCGCAGCAACTGTGACCCACACGCCGAACAGGCCACCGCACCGGCGCCCTCGGGCCAGTGCACGCTGGCGCCGCAGAGCGCACAGGTCATGGCCTGCTGCAGCGCCGGCGGACTCTGTTTGCAGCGCTTGCCCGGGTGGTGGCGAAGCACGTTGCGCAGCGCTGGCCGGGTCGCCTGGCGCACCAACTGCGCCTGCTCCTCGGCCGCCGCGTGCCAGCCCGACAGCCACTGCGAGTCCTGTTTCAGATAGGCCCGGATCAGGTCGAACTCGGCCGGCGTCAGCCCGCCCACCTCCAGCTCGGCTGTTGTCGAGCCGTTGTCGCTACCGCGCTCCGCCTCCTCCAGGGCCGACGTCAGTCGCTGCAGGACGCGTCCGTACAGGTTGCCATCATCCGCTTGGCGCTCTCTACCCATGATTCACCTCGTGTATTCCCGCCCCCTAATCAAGCGTAGCTCACTGTCGGCCATGCACGGCGGGCGCGACAAACGGGGCCGCGAGGCGCGGCAAATCGGGTTTCCCTCGGTTGCGGAGCGTCATGTATGCTACGGCGCTTCCATGCGTTCGTTTCCGGCCCGTCGTGCCGCGCCCTGCCCGTACCCCCGGCACCGCGTCGCCCGACCGCCGCCGTCGAGCAGCCCGCCCCTATCCAATGCCAGTAGCCATGCACGAACAGTATCAGCCCCGCGAAATCGAAGCCGCCGCACAGTCCCACTGGGACGCGCAGAAATCCTTTGAAGTCAGCGAGCAGCCCGGCAAGGACACCTTCTATTGCCTGTCGATGTTCCCTTACCCCAGCGGCAAGCTGCACATGGGTCACGTGCGCAACTACACCATTGGTGACGTGATCGCGCGCTACCAGCGCATGCAGGGCAAGAACGTGCTGCAGCCCATGGGCTGGGACGCCTTCGGCATGCCGGCGGAAAACGCGGCCATGAAAAACAAGGTCGCACCGGCCAAATGGACCTACGAAAACATCGACTACATGCGCACCCAGCTCAAGAGCCTGGGCCTGGCCGTCGACTGGACCCGTGAGGTGACCACCTGCAAGCCCGACTACTACCGTTGGGAGCAATGGCTGTTCACCCGCCTGTATGAGAAGGGCGTGATCTACCGCAAGAACGGTACCGTCAACTGGGATCCGGTCGACCAGACCGTGCTGGCCAACGAGCAGGTCATCGATGGCCGCGGCTGGCGTTCCGGCGCGCTGATCGAAAAGCGCGAAATCCCGATGTACTACTTCAAGATCACCGCCTACGCGGATGAGTTGCTCAATAGCCTGGACGAGCTGGACGGCTGGCCGGAGCAGGTCAAGACCATGCAGCGCAACTGGATCGGCAAGTCGCGCGGCATGGAGATCAGCTTTCCTTACGACGTGGCCAGCATCGGCAGCGAAGGCGTGATGAAGGTGTTCACCACTCGCCCCGATACGCTGATGGGCGCCACCTACGTCGCCGTCGCTGCGGAACACCCGCTGGCCACCCTGGCCGCGCAGGGCAACCCCGAGCTGCAGGCGTTCATCGACGAATGCAAGCGCGGCGGCGTGGCCGAAGCCGACATTGCCACCCAGGAGAAGAAGGGGCTGGCCACCACCCTGCGCGTGCAGCACCCGCTGACCGGCGAGCTGTTGCCGGTGTGGGTCGCCAACTACGTCCTGATGAATTATGGCGAAGGCGCGGTGATGGCTGTTCCTGCCCACGACGAACGCGACTTCGCCTTTGCGACCAAGTACGGCCTGCCGATCAAGCCGGTGGTGCGCACCAGCGCCGGAGACCAGACGCCGCCCCCCTGGCAGGATGCCTATGGCGAACACGGCGAGTTGATCAACTCTGGCGAATTCGATGGCATGGACTTTGACGGCGCGTTCGACGCCATGGAAGTCGCCCTGCAGAAAAAGGGCCTCGGCCAGGCCCGCACCCAGTTCCGCCTGCGCGATTGGGGCATCAGCCGCCAGCGCTACTGGGGCTGCCCGATCCCGATCATCCATTGCCAGAGCTGCGGTGACGTACCGGTACCGGAAGACCAGCTGCCGGTAGTCCTGCCAGAAGACGTGGTGCCGGATGGCGCCGGTTCACCGCTGGCGCGCATGCCAGAGTTCTACGACTGCAGCTGCCCCAAGTGCGGCGCGGCAGCCAAGCGCGAAACCGACACCATGGACACTTTTGTCGAGTCGTCCTGGTATTTCGCCCGCTACGCCAGCCCGCACTACACGCAAGGCATGGTCGACCCGGCCGCGGCCAACCACTGGCTGCCGGTAGACCAATACATCGGCGGCATCGAGCACGCGATCCTGCATCTGCTTTATGCGCGCTTCTTCCACAAGCTGATGCGTGACGAGGGGCTGGTCAGTTCCAACGAGCCGTTCAAAAACCTCCTTACGCAGGGCATGGTCATCGCGGACACTTACTACCGCACCCTGGAAAACGGCGGCAAGGACTGGTTCAACCCGGCCGACGTCGTCGTGGAGCGTGATGCCAAGGCCAAGGTCATCGGCGCCAAGCTCGCCAGCGACGGGCAACCGGTGGAAATCGGCGGCACCGAGAAGATGTCCAAGTCGAAGAACAACGGCGTCGACCCGCAGGCGATGATCGATGCATACGGCGCCGACACCTGCCGCCTGTTCATGATGTTCGCCTCACCGCCGGACATGAGCCTGGAGTGGTCCGATTCCGGCGTCGAGGGCGCCAGCCGCTTCCTGCGTCGCGTGTGGCGCCTGGCCCACGCGCACGTCAGCGCGGGCGTTGCAGGCATGCTGGATACCGCCAAACTGAGCGACGAGCAGAAGGCCGTGCGCCGCGCGATCCATCTCGCCATCAAGCAGGCCAGCGTCGATGTCGGCCAGCACCACAAATTCAACACCGCCATCGCTCAGGTGATGACGTTGATGAACGTGCTGGAAAAAGCCGCGACCGAGGGCGAACAGGACCGCGCCCTGTTGCAGGAGGGCCTGGAAACGGTCGCCCTGCTGCTCGCGCCGATCACCCCGCATATCTGTCATGAACTCTGGCAGCAGCTGGGCAGGCAGGGCGCGATCATCGACGCGCAATGGCCAAAGGTCGATGAATCGGCCCTGGTACAGGACAGCCTGACCCTGGTGGTGCAGGTCAACGGCAAGCTGCGCGGCCAGATCGAAGTCCCGGCCGACGCCAGCCGTGAATCGGTCGAAGCCAGTGCCCGTGCCAACGAGAATGTGGTGCGCTTCACCGAGGGCCTGACCATCCGCAAGGTCATCGTGGTGCCGGGCAAGCTGGTCAACATCGTCGCTAACTGATTCGCCGCGGCGCGCTGCGCCGGGCTGGCAAGGGGAACAACAAGATGATCAAACGCAACCTGCTGGTGGTCGGCCTGGCCTTCCTGCTGAGCGCCTGCGGCTTCCACCTGCGCGGAACCGGAGATACCCGCTTCGCCCTGCAGGAGCTGAACCTGCAGGCACGCAACAGCTATGGCGACACCGCCCAGCAACTCGAGGACCTGCTCGAGCACAACGGCGTACGGGTTCACCAGGGCGCACGCTATACCCTCGATCTGGTGCGCGAGCAGACTCGCCAGCGCACCGCCAGCTACACCACGGCCGCACGCAGCGCCGAGTACGAGCTGACCAGCCGCCTGGACTACCAACTCCGGGGACCCGAGAAAACGGTGCTGTTCGACGACCACATCGAGGTGCAGCGGGTCTACGTCCATGACAGCAGCAACCTGATCAGCTCGGACCAGGAAGCCGCCCAGCTGCGCCAGGAAATGCGCCGCGAACTGCTGCAGCAACTGGTCATGCGCGTCAGCCGCATCACCCCTGCAGAGCTGGACCAGCGGCAGCAGACTGCCGAGGCCAAGCGCCGCGCCGAGGCCGAGGCCATCGAGGCGCAGATCCGTGAGCAGGCGGCCAAGCCGCAACAATCTCCCATCGAACTGCCGTTGCAGTGACCAGCAGGGGGCCTGTCAGCGCAGGCTCCCGATCCGTCCGATGAAATTACCTCCCGCCCAGCTCGGCAAGCATCTGCAAGGCCCGCTTGCACCGGTCTACGTAGTCAGTGGCGACGAGCATCTGCTGTGCCAGGAAGCCAGCGATGCCATCCGCAATGCCTGCCGCCAGCAAGGCTTCGCCGAGCGCCAGGTGCTCAACGTCGAGTCCGGTTTCGACTGGGGCCAGCTCATCGAGGCCGGAGCAAGCCTCTCCCTGTTCGCCGAAAAGCGCCTGATCGAGCTGCGCATGCCCTCCGGCAAGCCCGGCGACAAGGGCGCCGCCGCCATTATCGAGTACCTCGCGCGCCCTGCAGAAGACACCGTGCTGCTGGTCAGCCTGCCCAAGCTCGACGGCAATACGCAAAAGACCAAATGGGCCAAGGCGCTGATCGACGGCAAGGCCGTGCAGTTCCTGCAGATCTGGCCGGTGGATGCCCAGCAGTTACCCACGTGGATCCGTCAGCGGCTGTCGCAGGCGGGACTCGCCGCCGACCAGGACGCCGTGGAGCTGATCGCGGCGCGAGTGGAAGGCAACCTGTTGGCGGCGGCGCAGGAGATCGAAAAGCTCAAGCTGCTGGCCGAGGGCGGCCAAGTGACGGTCGAGACGGTCCATGCCGCGGTAGCCGACAGCGCCCGCTACGACGTTTTCGGGCTGATCGATGCCGCGCTGCTCGGCCAGCCGGAGCATGTCCTGCAGATCCTGACGGGCCTGCGTGGCGAAGGCATCGAAGCCCCCGTGATCCTCTGGGCCGTGGCACGCGAGGTGCGCCAGCTGGCCAATATTGCGCAGCAATACAGCCAGGGGATCCCCCTCGACCGCGCCTTCAGCCAGGCCCGCCCGCCGGTGTGGGACAAGCGCAAGCCGCTGGTCGGCAAGGCGCTGCAGCGCCACGACGCGGCGGGCTGGCAGCGTCTGCTGGCCGACGCCCAGCAAATTGACGAGCAGATCAAGGGGCAGGCCGAGGGCGACCCGTGGATCGGTCTGTCGACGCTCTGCCTCCAGCTGAGCGGGCGGCGCCTCGGGCTCTAGGCGACTTCTTCGACGATCAGTGACAGCCCGGTCATCCGCTCGACCGTCCGGGGTCATCCAAGCGGCTGGACATTTGCCGTCCTGTGCCTATGATGCCTGCACCCGAACCACGGGCGCACCGGAGGGTATCGATGAGCAAGACGCGAAAGCGGCCGAACAAGGCCAAGTCGCTGGTGGCACAACCGCTGTTTCGCAGCCGCCAGGAACAACCGAAAAAGGGCAAAGGCAGCTATCGCCGCGAAGCCTCCCAGTCGACCAACTGGGAGGCTTCGCTCCTTCTGGCAGCTTGAAAAGTCATTCTCATCAAAGCGTGATAATGTCACCTGCCGACGTCCTGCCGAGTGTGGTGCATGCTTTACACCTTCGTTCCCGTCCTGCTGTTGCGTACCCTGATTGCCGGTTCGGCACTGAGCATCGTAGTGGCCTGCGCAGCCGAGCCCTCCTCAGGCGCTAGCACCGTCCAGGCGCCAGCAACCGCGGTGCAGCCACAGCAGCCCCAGCCATCGGCAGCGCCCGATGGGCCCGAGACGCTCGCGGAGCAACCGAGCTTCGAGGCCTGGCGCGAATCGTTCCGTCGCGAGGCGTTGGCAGCCGGTATTTCGCAAGGGGTATTCGACCGGGCGTTCGCAGGCATCACGCCGGACCCCAGCGTGGTCGCAGCGGATCGCAGCCAGCCCGAATTCAGTCGCCCGATCTGGCAATACCTCGACGGAGCACTGTCGAAAACGCGCGTGAGCGGGGGTAAACGATTGCTCGACGAACATGCGCGGACGCTAGACAGCATCGAGGCGCGTTATGGCGTCGACCGCCACGCACTGGTCGCCATCTGGGGTCTGGAAAGCAGCTTCGGCCAGATCCAGGGCGACAAATCAGTGATTCGTTCGCTAGCCACTCTGGCACATGAAGGGCGGCGTCCGGGCTTCGCCAAGGATCAGCTGCTGGCGGCCCTGCAGATTCTTGCCCATGGCGACGTTCCGCCTGAACAGCTGCGCGGTTCCTGGGCCGGCGCGATGGGTCAGACCCAGTTCATCCCGACGACTTATAACACCCACGCGGTCGACTTCGATGGCGATGGCCGGCGCGACATCTGGAACAGTCCTGCCGATGCCCTCGCCTCCGCCGCGCACTACCTGCAAGCCTCGGGCTGGAAAGCCGGCGAGCCCTGGGGTTTCGAAGTCAGCCTACCGGACGATTTCGATTACGCATTGGCCGACGCCGGTATTCGCAAGTCCCTTGGTGAATGGCGCCGCGCAGGCCTGGCCGGCATTCCGTCCGGTAACGATGAAGCGATGGCCAGCCTGTTGCTGCCTGCCGGCTACCGCGGGCCTGCATTCATCATTCTGGACAACTTCCGCGCGATACTGCGGTACAACAATTCATCGTCCTATGCTCTGGCAATCGGCCTGCTTTCGGAACGATTCGAGGGTGCAGGCCAGGTGAGCGGCAGCTGGCCGCGTGGCGAGCTGCCACTGAGTCGCTCGGAACGTGTCGAGTTGCAGGAACGCCTGCTCGGGCAGGGCTTCGATCCCGGCGCGGCAGACGGCATCATCGGCGCCAATACACGCAATGCGATACGCGGCTTTCAGCAACGGCTGGGCTGGCCGGCAGACGGACATCCGACGCAGGAATTGCTGGGCCGGCTGCGCGCAGCGCCCTAGCAGAGCCATGGAAAGCCCTAGCGCAGCGCCCGGACAACCGCAGCACGCCTGCCAGTCAGACGGTACGGTCAGTGCCTGTGATAAACTGCGCGGCGGCCACAAGCCGCCTCGTCCACGGAGCCTCTAGCGGAGCCCAATAAGCCGATGTCCGATACAGCCCAGCCCAAGACCGTCGCCAGCGGCGAAAAATTCCGCACCAACCAGGGCATCACCGCAATCAAGGACGGGCAGAAGCGCCGCGCCTCCAGCGAACCGCAGGTATTCGAACCCAAGCCCAAGTGGCTGCGGGTCAAGGCGCCAACCGGCAGCCGCTTCGAAGCCGTCAAGCGCAATGTCGGCGAGCATCGGCTGAGCACCGTGTGCCAGGAATCCCACTGTCCAAACATGGGCGAATGCTGGTCCAACGGCACCGCGACCATCATGCTGATGGGCTCGGTGTGTACCCGGGCGTGCCGCTTCTGCGCAGTGGATACCGGCAATCCCAACGGCTGGCTGGATCTGGAGGAGCCGCAGAACACCGCGAAGTCGGTGGAGCTGATGGCGTTGCGCTATATCGTGTTGACTTCGGTGGACCGCGACGACCTGGACGACGGCGGCGCTGCGCACTATGCCGCCTGTGTGCGCGCCATCAAGCAGCGCACCCCGCAGGTAGTGGTAGAGGCGCTGACCCCGGACTTCGACGGTGATCTGCAAGCCATCGAACGCGTAGCGGACTCAGGCCTTGAGGTCTTTGCGCAGAACGTCGAGACGGTCAAGCGCCTGACCCGCGAGGTGCGCGACCCGCGTGCCGGCTACGAAAAGACCCTGCGCGTGCTGGAGCACGCCAAGCGCCACCGTCCGGACATGCTGACCAAAACCAGCCTGATGCTGGGCCTGGGCGAAAGCGATGAAGAAGTGCTGGAGACGATGGACGACCTGCGCGCCATCGGCGTGGACATCCTCACCCTCGGCCAGTACCTGCAGCCAACCCGCAACCATCTGCCGGTCAAACGCTGGGTCAGCCCGGAAGAATTTAACCGCCTGCGCGACATAGGTCTGGAAAAGGGCTTCATGGAAGTCGCCGCCGGCCCGCTGGTGCGCTCCAGCTACCGCGCCGACCGGGTGTTCGAGAAGAACAATCTGGGCCTCGCCGCCCCGGTGCCGGTCCCGGGCCAGCCAGTCGACAGCAGCCTGATACCGGCCCTCAACCTGAACTGACGCGCCGCGCCCTGCGGCGTCCTGCCTGCGCTTGCCGGCGCAGGCGCCCCACCTCTTTCCGACGACTCAGGCAACCCGAGCGAGCAAGGCGCGGGGCTAGCAATCAATCGCTGTCGACAAGGTCCGCTGTCCGGCGTAGCCGAGCTGCCTCACCAACTGGTTGCGCAGGCGATCGCTGACGTCTGACCACTCGACCGGCCCCTCGATCAGATCGGCCAGCTGGGTCATGCGCATGCCGGCGTAGCCGCAAGGGTTGATACGCCGGAAGGGCTCCAGGTCCATGTCCACGTTCAACGCCAGGCCATGGAACGAGCGCCCGTTGCGGATACGCAGACCGAGCGAGGCGATCTTCGCGCCCTGTGCGTAAACGCCCGGTGCATCGGGCCTGGCCAGCGCCTCGACGCCGTAGCCGGCGAGAAGGTCGATCAGGCTGCCCTCGATCCGGTTGACCAGCTCGCGCACGCCAACGCCAAGGCGCCTGACATCCAGCAACAGGTAGCACACCAGCTGACCCGGGCCGTGATAGGTCACCTGGCCGCCCCGGTCCGCCTGCACCACCGGAATGTCGCCCGGTAGCAGCAGGTGCTCGGCCTTGCCGGCCTGGCCCTGGGTGAAGACCGGAGGATGCTGGAGCAACCAGATCTCGTCCTGGGTGTCCGGCCCACGCCCGTTGGTAAAGCGCTGCATGGCCTGCCAGGCGGTCATGTAATCCACCAGGCCAAGCGCGCGGACACCGAGTATCGCGGCGCTCATCGCCTAGCTCCCCGACCGCGATGACCGCTTGCCGGACAACTGGCCGCCCAGCCGCG
Source organism: Stutzerimonas stutzeri (assembly GCA_002339675.1). Classification (GTDB taxonomy): domain Bacteria; phylum Pseudomonadota; class Gammaproteobacteria; order Pseudomonadales; family Pseudomonadaceae; genus Stutzerimonas; species Stutzerimonas stutzeri_O. Next base: position 723,105 of record DDKB01000017.1, on the reverse strand, counting down.
CACCCGTGCACGACGGTGCATCACAGCACCATGTGGACACGCCCCGTCGCCCGCAGGTCGACGTGGATGGCCTGGAGTTGTTCGACACTGGTCGCCGTGATCAGAACCTGTACAGAGAGGAACCGTCCATTGCGGCTGTCGCGGCTGACCAGGGTGGTTTCGTCGAAGTCCGGTGTGTGCCGCCGGATAACCTCGATCACTGTCTCACTGAAACCCTCGCCGGCATCGCCGATCACCTTGATCGGGTAGCGCTCGCAGGGAAATTCGATCTTTGGTGGCGGTGCTTCGCTTTTGCTTTCGCTCATGGCAACGGACTCGTGATCCGCGAGCAGGTCCGGCGGATGGCCAGGCCTGCTTCCCGGGTTCAGTTGAAAAGGTTGAAGAAGAACAGCTGGATGCTATCCCACAACCGCCCGAACAACCCACCTTCTTCTACCGCACTCAGGGCGATCAGGTCGGTGCTCTGGAGCACCTTGCCCTCGTGCCGTACCTCGACCTTGCCGACCACGTCGCCTTGCTGGATCGGCGCCGTCAGTTCAGGGTTGAACACCAGGCTCGCCTCCAGCTTATCCATCTGGCCACGCGGCAGGGTCAGGGTCAGGTCTTGAGCCAGGCCCGCACTGACCTGGTCCTGCTGGCCTTTCCACACGCGCGACTTCGCCAGCTCCACACCTTTCTGGTAAAAGGTTCGGGTTTCGAAGAATCGGAAGCCGTAGGTCAGCAGCTTCTGCGTTTCGGCGGCACGCGCCTGCTCGCTGTTGGTGCCGAACACCACGCTGATCAGACGCATGCCGTCACGCAGCGCGGAGGCTACGAGGCAGTACCCCGCTTCGTCGGTATGGCCGGTCTTCAGGCCATCGACGGTCTTGTCACGCCACAGCAGCAGGTTGCGGTTGGGCTGCTTGATGTTGTTCCAGAAGAATTCCTTCTGCGCGTAGATGCCGTAGTGAGACGGGTCTTCGTGAATGATTGCGCGGGCCAGCTTGGCCATGTCGGCGGCCGATGAGTAGTGCTCTTCGTGCGGCAGACCGGTGGCATTCATGAAATGCGTGTTGGTCATGCCCAGCTGCTGCGCGGTGCTGTTCATCAGGTCGGCAAAGGCTTCCTCGCTGCCGGCGATGTGTTCGGCCATCGCCACACTGGCATCGTTACCGGACTGGATGATGATGCCGTGCAGCAGGTCGCCCACAGAGACCTGGGTGTTGACCTGAATGAACATGCGTGAGCCGCCGGTGCGCCAGGCCTTTTCGCTGACCGTGACCATGTCGCTCTCGGAAATCTGACCCTTCTTGATCTCCAGAGTGGCGATGTAGGCGGTCATCAGCTTGGTCAGGCTGGCTGGCGGCAGACGTTCGTCGCCGGCATTTTCAACCAGCACCTCGCCGCTCGCGGCGTCCATCAGCACATAGGACTTGGCCGCCAGTTGCGGCGGTGACGGAATGATCGGCTCGGCCCAGGCTGCCGGCGCCACGGCCAGCACGACGAGAAGTAACAGGCGGTGCACGAAGGTGGTGGTAGTCATTGCGCTCTCAGAAGTGGGTGATGACAAGAAGTGTGTGAAAGGTGGCGGCGGCCCGGTTCAGTCGCCCTGCACGCGGCGTGGCGACCCGAGGTTGGCCAGGCGCACGCTCTGCTCCAGCCGTGCGACCTCATCCGCCGAATCGATCGGCCCCAGCCGCACCCGGTGCAGGACCTGCTGCTGATGAACCACGGAACTGACGAACACCGGTGCGCCGGTCATGCTGCTGAGTTTGTCGCGCAGCAGCTCGGCGGCGTCCGGGTTGGCAAAGGCGCCCACCTGGAGAAACAGACCCGCGGCGCTGCCCTGGCCGCTTGGCCGGTCGTCCAGCTGCACCGGAACGGCCGCAGCAGCATGCTGAGCCGGCGGTGGCGTGTACTGCTCGACCGGCTGGGACAGCGACGCCGTCGTCTGCGTCTGCGCAGCGGTCCGCGGCTGCGCCAGCACCGTGGGCACCGGCTGGCCTCGCTCGGCCCACCACTGCTCGGGGTCGATGCCCTCGACCTTGACCCTGGCCGTCCCGGTCTCGGCGTAGCCGAGTTTTTTCGCCGCCGCAAAGGACAGGTCGATGATCCGGTCCGAATAGAAGGGGCCGCGATCGTTGACGCGCAGCACCACGGTCTTGCCGTTGTCGAGGTTGGTCACGCGCACGTAGCTAGGAAGCGGCAAGGTCTTGTGCGCCGCGCTCATGCCGTACAGGTCGTACTTCTCGCCGTTGGCGGTGGGCTGCCCGTGGAACTTGGTGCCGTACCAGGAGGCGGTGCCCGTCGCGCGGTAGCGGCTGCCGTCCCCGATCGGATAGTAGGTCTTGCCCAAGACCGTGTACGGATTGGCCTTGAACGGTCCGTTGTGCGGCATCGGCGTCGCGTCAGGGATCTTGGACACATCGACATCCCACCAGGGGGCGCCGTCCTTGTGCGGACGCGCAAAGCCGTCGGGGTTGCTGCTTGGGGCAGCCGGCGCGTCTGGTTGCCGGGACGGCGACGAGCAACCGGCAACGAGCACGACCAGCGCGGCGGAGACAAGCAAGCGAGTTTTCATCGGTCGCCTCGCGCCTGGGCCAGTTGTTCGGCGAGCTGGTTCACCGCCATGGCGTACATAACACTGCGGTTGTAACGCGTGATCACGTAGAAGTTGGGCATGCCGACCCAGTATTCATCGCCGTCGGCACCGTCGAGGCGAAAGGCGGTCACGGCGGTGTCATCCGGCGTCCCGTCCTGCTGCGGCCACTGCCAGCCGAGGGCACGCAACTGCGCCGCATCCAGCACCGGCTCAAGGCCTTCGGTCAGGCCTTCGACGTGCCGCTCGCCACTGACCTCAGCACGCGCCACGACCGGCGCGCCGGCGACCCAGCCGTGCTGCTTGAAATAGTTCGCGGCGCTGCCAATGGCATCGACTGGGTTGTTCCAGATGTCGATATGGCCGTCGTCGTCGAAATCCACAGCATAGGCGCGAAAGCTGCTCGGCATGAACTGCGGCAGCCCCATGGCGCCGGCATAGGAGCCGGTCAGGCTCAGCGGGTCGACCTGTTCCTCACGGGCCAGCAAGAGGAATTCCTTGAGCTGCTGGCGGAAGAAGGCCTGCCGCGGCGGGTAATCGAAACCCAGCGTGGACAGCGCATCAATCACGCGGTAATTGCCGGTGTTGCGGCCATAGAAGGTTTCGACGCCGATGATCGCGACGATGACCTGCGCCGGCACCCCGAACACCTGCTCGGCACGGGCGAGCGCTGCCTCGTTTTCGCGCCAGAAGTCGACGCCCTGCGCGACGCGCGATTCGGTGAGGAAGATGGGCCGGTATTCCTTCCACGGCTTGACGCGCTCGGCCGGCCGCGAAATGGCATCGAGGATCGCCTGCTTGCGCTGCGCCTGTCCCAGCATTTCCACCAGCTGCTCACTGGCGAAGCCGTGGTCGAGGGTCATCTCGCGGACGAAGTCGGCGACCTTCTCGCCTTCGTAGTCGGCAGCCATAAGCGCCGGCGTGTGGCCGAACGCACCGAACAGGCTTGCCCCACAGAGCATGCGTGCCAACCAGCGGCGCGGTAATCGATTCAAGAAATTCACTCTATTCCAAGTCAAACCTGCGCGATCCACTTGCGATGGGTGTGGATCGACATCAAAACCCCGAACCCTGATAGCAGGGTCACCAACGATGTGCCACCGAAACTGATGAAGGGCAGCGGCACCCCCACCACGGGCAGCAGGCCGCTGACCATTCCGATGTTAATGAATACGTACACGAAGAACGTCATGGTCAGGGCGCCCGCGAGCAGCTTGCCGAACAGCGTCTGGGCCTGGACGGTGATCATCAGGCCCCGGGAGATCAGCAGCAGGTACACCAGCAGCAACAGGCAGACCCCGACCAGGCCGAACTCCTCGGCGAGCACGGCAATGATAAAGTCCGTGTGGCTTTCGGGCAAAAAATCCAGGTGAGACTGGGTTCCGAGTAGCCAGCCCTTGCCGAATACCCCACCGGAGCCGATCGCTGCCTTCGACTGGATGATGTTCCAGCCGGTTCCGAGCGGATCGCTCTCCGGGTCGAGGAAGGTATGGATGCGCTGCTTCTGGTAGTTGTGCAGCACGAAGTACCACATCCCCACGCCGACCGGCACCAGCGCGGCGACCGCACCGAGGATCCAGCGCCAGCGCAGCCCGGCGATGAACAGCACGAAAGCACCGGACACCAGCACCAGCATCGAGGTGCCCAGGTCGGGCTGTTTGAGAATCAGCACGAACGGCGTAAGGATCATGCCGAGGCTGACCAGCGTGTGTTTGATGCCTGGCGGAAGCGAGCGGGCCGAGAGGTACCAGGCGATGGTCATCGGCATGATGATCTTCATGAACTCCGATGGCTGGAAGCGGATCACCCCGGGGATGCTGATCCAGCGGGTCGCCCCCATCGCCGTGTAGCCGACCACGTCCACCGCCACCAGCAAGGCGACCACCAGCAGGTAGCCGAGGGGCACCCAGCGGGCCATGAATCGCGGTTCCAGCTGCGCAATGACCAGCATGGCGCCCAGCCCGATACCGTAGGACGTGGCCTGTTTGATCAGCAGATCCCAATTCCGACCGCCAGCGGAGTAGAGGACGAACAGGCTCCCGGACGCCAGGGTGAGCAGTAGCAGCAACAGGACCCCGTCGATGTGCATGCGCTGCAGCAGCGTTGCGCGCCGGCGCATCACATCGGTGGTCGAGAGCGTACGGTCGAATGTCCCGCTCATGGCTTGTCCTCTTCAACCGCTTGCCGGTTCGCATACTCGGGTTTCAGCTCACCCTCCTCGTTCAGCAACCAGGCATCCATCACCTGCTTGGCGACCGGCGCAGCGACGCCTGAACCAGACTCGCCGTTCTCGACCATCACCGCCACCGCGATCTGCGGGTTGTCGACGGGCGCGAAGGCGACGAACAGCGCGTGGTCACGGTGACGCTCGGCCAGCTTGCCGCTGTCGTAGCGCTCGCCCTGCTTGATGGCGACCACCTGCGCCGTGCCGCTCTTGCCGGCGGCGCGATATTTCATCGTATCGCCGACCTTTCTCGCCGTGCCACGAGCGCCGTGCAGGACCTGCTGCATGCCGTTGATCGCTGCGTCCCAATAGCGCGGATCGCGCAGCTGAATGTCCGGCATCGGATCGGGATCAACTGGGGCCTCGCCTTCGATACTCTTGGCCAGGTGCGGGCGCGTCCACTTGCCGTGGGTCGCCATTAGCGCAGTGGCCTGGGCCAGCTGCAGCGGCGTGGCCTGCATGTAGCCCTGACCGATGCCGAGGATCACGGTTTCGCCCGGGTACCAGGCCTGGCGGTAGCGGGCGCGCTTCCACTCGCGCGAGGGCATCAGCCCCGAAGTCTCCTCGAACATGTCCAGGGCCACGCGCTGGCCGATGCCGAAGCGGCTCATGTAGTCGTGCATCCGGTCGATGCCCATCTTGTGGGCCAGCTCGTAGAAGTAGGTGTCGTTGGACCGCATGATCGCCGTTTCCAGGTTCACCCAGCCATCGCCGCCGCGGTTCCAGTTGCGGTATTTGTGTTTCACGTTGGGCAACTGGAAGAACCCTGGGTCGAATACCCGGTTGTCTTCGGTGACCACGCCTGAGTCGAGGCCGGCAACGGCCATCATCGGCTTGATCGTCGAGCCGGGCGGATACAGGCCGCGCAGCACCCGGTTGAACAGCGGACGGTCGATCGAGTCGCGCAATTCGCCGTAGGCCTTGAAGCTGATGCCGGTGACGAACAGATTCGGATCGAAGCTCGGCTCGCTGACCATCGCCAGCACCTCGCCGGTCGCCGGCTGCAGCGCCACGATGGCGCCGCGACGTCCCGCCAGCGCCGCCTCGGCGGCCTTCTGCAGCTGCAGATCAAGGGTCAGGGTGATGTCCTTGCCGGGTATCGGGTCGGTGCGCTTGAGCACCCGCAGCACACGACCGCGGGCGTTGGTCTCGACCTCTTCGTAACCCACCTGGCCGTGCAGCTGCGGTTCGTAGAATCGCTCGATCCCGGTCTTGCCGATGTGGTGGGTGCCACTGTAGTTGACCGGATCGAGCTGCTTGAGCTCAGCCTCGTTGATCCGTCCGACATAGCCCACCGAATGGGCGAAATGCTCGGCCTGCGGGTAGTGACGCACCAGCTGGGCGGCGACCTCGACGCCCGGCAGGCGGAACTGGTCCACGGCGATCCGAGCGATCTGCTCCTCGGACAGCTCGTACATGATCGGCACCGGCTCGAACGGCCGACGGCCCTGCAAGACGCGCTTTTCGAACAGTTCAAGCTCCTCATGTGGCAGCCCCAGCACCTCGACGACCGTTTCCAGCGTCTTGTGCAGGTCTTCTGCGCGCTCGCGGGTCACCGTCAGGCTGAAGCTCGGCCGGTTGTCGGCAATGATCTTGCCGGTGCGGTCGAAGATCAGCCCGCGGTTGGGCGGGATCGGTTGCACATGCACCCGGTTGTTTTCCGACAACGTCGAGTGGTGCTCGTACTGGATGACCTGCAGATAGTAAAGCCGCGCCACCAGCGCCCCGATCAGCACCGCGACCAGTACGGCGCCCGCGATCACGCGCTGGCGCACCAGGCGGGCGTCCTTTTCGTGGTCCTTGAGGGGGATCGGCTGAGACATCGTGGGTCTGGCTGTACTACTTGTGGTAGGGGTGGCCCGAGAGCAGGGTCCAGGCGCGGTAGATCTGTTCGCCGATGAGAATGCGCACCAGCGGATGCGGCAGGGTCAGCGGCGACAACGACCAGCGCTGGTCACTGCGCGCGCAGACCTCCGGCGCCAGGCCCTCGGGACCGCCGACCATCAGATTGACGTTGCGCGCATCGAGCCGCCAACTGTCCAGCTCAGCGGCCAGCTGCTCGGTGCTCCAGGGCCGGCCGGTCACCTCCAGAGTGACCACCCGCTCGCCCGGCTGCACCTTCGCCAGCATGGCGTCGCCTTCCTGGCGGATCAAGCGCGCCACGTCGGCGTTCTTGCCCCGGGTATTGAGCGCAATTTCGTGCAATTCCAGCGGCAGTTCGGGCGGCAGCCGCTTGGCGTATTCACGCCAACCGTCCTCCACCCAGCGCGGCATCTTCGAGCCCACCGCAATCAGCCTGATCCGCACGAATCGACTATTCCTGCTCGCCGGCGTGCTGCGCGCGGCTCTGCTCGGCGCCCTGCCAGAGGCGCTCCAGGTCATAGAACTGGCGGGTCGGCACCTGCATCACGTGCACCACCACATCGCCCAGGTCGAGCAGCGCCCACTCGCCGCCGTCCAGACCTTCACTGCCTAGCGGGCGCACGCCCTGTTCCTTGACCTTTTCCAGCACATTGTCGGCCAGCGACTTCACATGGCGGCTGGAGGTGCCACTGGCGATCACCATGAAATCGGTGACGCTGGTTTTGCCGCGCACATCGATGGTGGTGATATCGGCGCCTTTCAGGTCTTCCAGGGCGCTGATGGCGAGCTGGACCAAAGATTCATTCTGCATAACGTGTCACAACCTCAGTTCGACGCCCGGTACAGCCCGTGCGCGTGGATATAAGCCAGTACGGCGTCGGGGACCAGGAAACGGACCGACCGGCCGCAGGCCAAAAATTGACGAATTCGCGTTGCCGAAACCCCGAGAGGCGCCTGCCAGACGAATGCGATCTGTCCCCCGCTGCCGGCGAGGGCCAGCGGGTCGTTGACGCAGCGCGCCGCCAGCAGGTCGCGCAGCGCTTCGGGCGCCTCGCTATCGGCGTCCGGCCGCTGCATCACCAGCAGGTGGCAGTGGTCGAGCAGTTCTTCCCAGCGGTGCCAGCCGGGCAGACCGCAAAAGGCATCCCAGCCCATGATAAGAAACAGCGTATCCCCGGCCTCCAGCTCGGTTCGCAGCGAGACCAGGGTGTCGAGGGTGTAGGACGGCATGTCGCGTTCCAGCTCGCGCGCGTCGACCTTCAGCAGCGGCAGGTCCTGCACCGCCAGGCGCACCATCGCCAGACGGTCCTGCGCAGAGCCGTTCGGCGCCTCGCGGTGCGGCGGGCGGAAGTTGGGAATCAGGCGAACCTCGTCGAGCCCGAGCGTTTCGGCCACTTCAAGCGCCCCGCGCAGATGCCCGATGTGCACCGGATCGAAGGTGCCGCCGAGGACACCAATGCGCCGCGGCGCGCGACTAGCGCCCATCAGGTCCGCACATGGCCATCGCCGAAGACCACGTACTTCTCGCTGGTCAGCCCTTCCAGGCCCACCGGCCCACGCGCGTGCAGCTTGTCGGTGGAAATGCCGATCTCGGCACCCAGGCCGTATTCGAAACCGTCAGCGAAGCGCGTGGACGCGTTGACCATCACCGACGCCGAGTCGACCTCGGTGATGAAGCGCCGGGCATCGGTGAAGTTCTCGGTGACGATGGCATCGGTGTGCTGCGAGCCGTAGCGGTTGATGTGCTCGATGGCCTGGTCGAGGGAATCGACCACCCGGATGGACAGGATCGGTGCGTTGTACTCGGTGGACCAATCCGCTTCACTGGCCACTGCCACGTCGCCACCGAGCAGCTCGCAGGTACGCGGGCAGCCGCGCAGTTCGACGCCCTTGTCCCGGTAGATCGCCGCCAGCGGTGGCAGTACCCGCCCGGCGATGGCGGCATGCACCAGCAGCGTCTCCATGGTGTTGCACGGTGCGTAGCGCTGGGTCTTGGCGTTGTCGGCAACGCGAATCGCCTTGTCGAGATCGGCAGCTTGGTCGATGTAGACATGGCAGATGCCGTCCAGGTGCTTGATCACCGGGACCTTGGCATCGCGGCTGATGCGTTCGATCAGGCCCTTGCCGCCGCGCGGCACGATCACGTCGACGTATTCGGGCATGGTGATCAGCGCGCCGACGGCGGCACGATCGGTGGTCTCCACGACCTGGACCGCTGCTGCAGGCAGCCCGGCGTCGGCCAGCCCCAGCTGAATGCAGCGGGCGATCGCCTGGTTCGAATGGATCGCTTCCGAGCCGCCACGCAGGATGGTGGCGTTGCCCGACTTCAGGCACAGGCTGGCGGCATCGATGGTCACATTCGGCCGCGACTCGTAGATGATCCCGACGACCCCCAGCGGCACGCGCATCTTGCCGACCTGGATGCCGGAGGGCAGGTAGCGCATGTCGCGGATTTCGCCGATCGGATCCGGCAGGCTCGCCACCTGGCGCAGGCCCTCGATCATGTCGTCGATGCGCGCCGGGGTCAGCGCCAGGCGATCGAGCATGGCCTCGTCCAGACCGTTCGCGCGACCGGCGTCCAGGTCCTGCCGGTTGGCCTCGACCAACGCATCACGCGCCGCGTCAAGGGCGGCAGCCGCCGCCTGCAACGCCCGGTTCTTCTGCGCGGTATGGGCGCGCGCAAGCACACGCGACGCTTCGCGTGCGGCGCGACCGAGGCGGGTCATGTAGTCGAGTACGGACTCGGTCATGGTCTGGCTGGCCTGAATGGAGGGAAAGCGGCGGATTATAGCCGGCTGCGCACCGCGCGCACAGCGGCGCCGGGCGAATGGCGACCGGCATGACCGGAGATGACACAATCGGGTGGCCAATCGCGAGCGCCTGCCGCATACCCGCATCACATCGGCGCGCGGCGGGTGAAACCCGTACCGCCTGCTCCGGTCGAAATCCTCTCGTTCCCAAGGAACCCGCCATGCCTGACTGGCTAACCCTGTTCACCGGCTGGCTCGCCGACCACCCGCACTGGCTCGGTGTGAGCCTGTTCCTGGTGGCCTGCCTTGAATGCCTGGCCGTGGTCGGCCTGCTGATGCCCGGCACCGTCATGGTGTTCGCACTGGCGCTGGCGGCCGGCAGCGGCGTGCTCAGTCTGGGCGAGACCCTGCTGCTGGGTTACGCCGGCGGCCTGCTCGGCGACCTGCTGTCCTACGGGCTGGGGCGCCGCTATCACCAAAACATCCGCCGCCTGCGCGGGCTGCGCACCCACCCGGAATGGCTCAACCGGGCGGAGCTGTATTTCGAGCGCTACGGCATCGCCAGCCTGCTGGTCGGGCGCTTCGTCGGCCCGCTGAGACCCATGTTGCCGCTCACCGCGGGGATGCTCGACATGCCGTTCGGGCGCTTCCTGCTGGTCAGTCTGGTCGCGGCGGCCGGCTGGTCCATGGCCTACCTGCTGCCGGGCTGGACCGCCGGCGCCGCGGTACGCCTGCCACTGCCGGACGGGTTCTGGAGTGAAGCGGGCCTGGTGATCGCCGCCCTGCTGCTGTTCATCGGCGCGGTGGTGCACAGCAGCCTGCACCAGGTGCGCTGGGTCACGCCACTGGCCGCCGGACTGGGCGCCACGGTGATGGCCGGGCTGATCATTGGCTGGCCACATCTGGTGGCGTTCGACGAGGGGCTGATGCGCGTTGTCCAGGGCGAGCGCAGCATGTTGGCCGATCAGGTCATGGTGGTGGTGACGCGCATGGGCGACTTCAATACGCAGTTATGGGTGGCGGTGCTGCTCGGCCTGCTGCTGCTGGCGATGCGGCAGTGGCGAGCGGCGGGCTTCGCAATCGTCACGCTGCTCGGCACGGCGCTGGCCAACGGCGCACTTAAAGCCACCTTTGCCCGGGTACGCCCGGAGATTCTTCTCGAACCACTGCACAGCTACAGCTTCCCCAGCGGCCACAGTTCGGCGTCGTTCGCGCTCTTTCTCACCCTTGGCGTCCTCGCCGGACGCGGGCAACCGCCGCGCCTGCGCCTGACCTGGGTGCTGCTCGCGGCCCTGCCGGCCGTGGCCATTGCCTCGTCGCGGGTTTACCTGGGCGTGCACTGGCCAAGCGACGTGATCGCCGGCGCGGTCCTGGCGGCAACCCTGTGCGCGACCAGCCTGACCCTGGTGCAGTGGCACACGCCGATGCCGGCGCTGCCGCCGCGGGTCTGGTGGCTGGTCCTGCCGGCGACCCTTGGCCTGATTGCCGCGTTCGCCGCCTGGGCGCTGCCCGGGGCGATGTTGCTGTACCGCTATCAGTAACGGCGGCTGCCGCCGAGCAGTGGGTCAGGCCTGCGCGGCGTCCTGCAACTGCTCCAGCCAGCGCGCGATGCACTCGAGCTGCAGCGCGACCGCATCCTGCTGCAGCAACTCGACCTTCTGCTCCGGACTGAACGGCAGTAGGTACGCCAGCTGATTCGCCAGCGCGCGCTGGCCCTGCACCGGCCCGCCCATGCCGAGGGTTTCGACCAGAGGATGCCGGCCAAGCGCCTCGAGCAGCAAGGCCAGCTCGGTGTGCTCATCGCCCAGCGGCTGTTCAGCCGCCTCGTCGCGCCAGCGAACGCTGGCGACGGTGAGTTGGTCGCGTTCGACCTCCGCGCTCTGCACATCGAAGCGACGCGCACCCTCAACGCGAATCCCCAGCAGCCCGTTGGGACGCTGCTGCCAGTCGCGAATCAGCGCCTCACAGCCGGTCGGGGCGAACTGGGCGGCGGCTGGCCCGACTTCCGCCCCTTCGATGATGCGCACCACACCGAAGCCATGCCCCGCCTTCAGGCAGCGGCTGACCATGTCCAGGTAGCGCGCCTCGAAGATCTGCAGGTCCAGCGTGCAACCGGGGAACAGCACGGTATCGAGGGGAAACAGCGGCAACTTCATTTGGATTCCTCAGGGTTACCGGCGAGGCGGTGACCGTCGTCAGGACAGCAGCAACACGGCCAGGGGCAAAAGCACGGCGGTCAGCACACCCATCAGGCTCATCGCCAGCGCCGCGAAGGCGCCGCATTCGTCACCTTCCTGCATCGCCTGCGAGGTGCCCACCGCGTGCGCCGTCAGGCCCAGCGCCATGCCGCGGGCCGCAGGATGCTGAACGCCAAAGCGCCGCAACAGTTCCGGACCGATGATCGCCCCGAGAATGCCGGTGATCATCACGAACACCGCGGCCAGCGCGACGATGCCGCCGATCTGGTCGGCCACCAGCATTGCAATCGGCGAGGTTACCGACTTCGGCGCCAGCGTCATCAGCATCATCGGCTGGGTGCCGAACGCCCAGGCCAGCGCCATGCCCAACGCGGTGGCAGCGCTGCCGGCGATCAGCAGGGTGAGCATGATCGGCCCGAACAGTTCGCGGATGCGCCGCAGGTTCAGGTACAGCGGCACCGCCAGGGCGACGGTCGCCGGGCCGAGCAACACGGTGAGCAGCTGCGCGCTGCCGCGGTACTCCTCGTAGCCGATGCCGCACAGCAAGAGAATGCCGATGACCACCAACATCGACACCAGCACCGGCTGCAGGAACACCCAGCGGGTCCGCTCGTAGGCTGCATAGGCCAGCTGGAACGCCGCCAGGGTGATCGCCACGCCGAACAACGGATGGTGGATCACCGCGTCCAGCGCCGCCTGCCAAGGGACTGAGATCATGCCCCCTCTACCTTGCGCTGCTGGCGGCGGATCAAGGTCTGCATCAGCCAGCCGGTGAACACCAGCGAGGCCAGCAAAGACAGCACCAGCACCCCGACGATTGCCCAAAAGTCATCGAGAATGGCCTCGGTGTAGGCCATCACGCCCACCGCCGGCGGCACCAACAGCAGCGGCAAGTAGCGCAGCAGGCTGCTGGCGGCGACCTGCAGGGATTCGCTGGCATGCCCGCGCGCCAGCAGCGCGACGAACAGCAACAGCAGACCGAGGATCGGCCCGGGCAGCATCGGCACCAGCAACACGTTGAGCGCCGTGCCGATCAGTTGAAACAGCACCAACCAGGTGAGCCCGCGCAGCAGCATGGCAGCCTCCAGAACAAAAAGGGCGTCAGTATAAGCCGTTGCCCCGGACGGTTCCCGCCTCCGCCACCGACCAGGGCTATGGAGGACCATTCGCGACAGGCATGCAAGGTTGCCTCACCAGCGCCTGCGTGCTGATGTAGACGCCTCGCTATCCCGACCAGACCAACAGCGCCCCGGAGGCCATATGCCGCAGGTACCCGTCGCAGCACTCAACGACTACATTGGCAAGGAACTCGGACATTCCGAATGGTTCACCGTCGACCAGCAGCGCGTCGACCGTTTCGCCGAATGCACCGGCGACCACCAGTTCATCCACGTCGACCCGGAAAAGGCGGCGCAGACGCCTTTCGGTGGGACCATCGCGCACGGTTTCCTGTCCCTGTCGCTGTTGCCGATGCTGATGGAGAAGCTGATGGTCCGGCCCGAGGGGACCCGGATGGGCGTCAACTACGGACTCGACAGCCTGCGGTTCCTGCAGCCGGTCCGCGTCGGCTCGCGCGTGCGGGTGGCCGCGACCCTGCTCGAGGCGCATGAGAAGAAGCCGGGCCAGTGGCTGCTCAAATCGCGCGCCGTGATGGAAATCGAGGGGCAGGAAAAACCCGCCTTCATCGCCGAAACACTGGCGCTCTGCATCGTCTGACCGCTGGGGTGCGGCCTTGTCGCACCCCGCTGCGTTTGCGGCATACTGCGCGCATCCTGTCGCCGGACCACCCCATGCGCGCCCTCGCTCCCTTGCTGTTGACCTGCCTGCTGGCCGCCTGTGGCGACGGCGAGCCTCTGCTGCCGGCCGATGCCCGCCTGCCCGATGGAGGCCGCTACCGGGGCGACATCGTCGATGGCCTGCTACAGGGCGACGGGCGGATCGACTATCCCAACGGCGCCTACTACCAGGGGCGCTTCGAAGACGGCCAGTGGCAGGGCGAAGGCGTCTGGCACGGCGCCAATGGCGACCACTACGAAGGCGGCTTCCGCCACGGGCTGTTCGACGGCGCTGGGCGCTTCACCTATGCCAGCGGCGGTGTTTACGAAGGACAGTTCCGCGGCGGCAGCCTCAACGGCCCGGGGCGCTACACCGAGCCGGGCCTGAGCTACACAGGCGACTTCAAGGACGGCCTCTATGAAGGCGCCGGGCGGCTGCAGCAGGCCGATGGCAGTAAGTATCACGGCCCGTTCGTCCGGGGTCTGCCGAACGGCGAAGGCGTTCGCAGCGACACCGACGGCACCTTCGCCGGCACCTTCATCGACGGCGTGCTGAGCGGCCCGGGCACCTACCAGGGAGAAGACGGCGAGCGCTACGCCGGCGACTTCCGCAACGACCAGTTCGACGGCCCGGGGCGCTACGAAGATGCCCAGGGCAACGCCTGGGAGGGACGTTTCGCAGCGGGTGAACTGAGCGGGGATGGCGTCTACAGCGGAGCCGATGGCACACACTACCGCGGCGGCTTTCGCCACTGGCAGTACCACGGCAAGGGCGAACTGCGGCAACCCGACGGAAGCCACTACCAGGGCACCTTTCGCGCCGGCCGGTTCGAGGGCCGCGGCACACTGACCCTGGCGGACGGCTCTACGCTCGACGGCACCTGGCGGGCCGGCCGCCGCAGCCACGACCGCGACGGCCATGCGCTGGCCGACCCGCTGGAGGTCGGCCTGCTGCGCCAGGGCCGGCTGCTGGCCGAGGCCCTGGAAGCGATTCCCGCCTCGACCCCGGACGCCGAACTCTACAGCCTGACGCTGGGCGGCGACGGCGAGCAGAGCGTGTTCCTGCGCGAAGCGGACTACGTCCACGACCTGCTGGCGGAGCGTTTTGCGGCACGCGGCGGGATCACCCTGGTCAACCACCGCGACCACTTCGCCGACCGGCCGCTGGCGACCCGCGAGAACCTGGACCGTGCGATCCGCCAGCTGGCCGAACGCAGCGGCCCGGAGGACCTGGTGTTTCTCTACCTGACCAGCCACGGGACCGCTGACCACCAACTGGTACTGTCGCAACCACGGCTTGCACTGGAGGATCTGGCCGCCGCCGATCTGGCCGCCCTGCTCGAACCACTGGCCGGACGCGACAAGATCGTCGTCATCTCGGCCTGCTACGCCGGCGGCTTTATCGAGCCACTGAAAGACCCACACACGCTGCTGATCGCGGCCGCGCGTGCCGACCGGGTGTCGTTCGGCTGTTCCGAGGACAGCGACTTCACCTATTTCGGCCGCGCCCTGTTTGCCGAGGCCCTGCACCAGACCCGCGATATCGAGCAGGCGTTCACGCTGGCGCAGGCCACAGTTGCCGAACGCGAGCGAGCCGACCACTATCAGGCTTCGGAGCCACAGATCTGGGCACCGCAGCAGGTTGTCGAACACTGGCGCGCGCTGACCGACTCGCAGCACCCGCCGACCGACTGAATCGTTACAGGAAGCCAAACCATGTATCTGACGCCCCAGCGCATTTTGCTTGCCGGCGCCACCGGGCTGACCGGCGAGCACCTGCTCGACCGCCTGCTCAACGAACCGACGGTCGAGTGCGTTCTCGCCCCTACACGCAAGCCGCTGGCCGAGCACCCGCGACTGGAAAATCCGGTCGCTCCGCTGGCCGACCTTTTGCCGCAGCTATCCGGGCGGATCGACACGGCCTTCTGCTGCCTGGGCAGCACGCTCAAGGAGGCCGGCAGCCAGGAAGCCTTTCGCGCCATCGACCATGACCTGGTGGTGCGCTTCGCCGCGCGTGCCCGCGCACTCGGCGTTCGGCACCTGCTGGTGATCAGCTCGCTGGGCGCCAATCCGGACAGCTCGATCTTCTATTGCCGGGTCAAGGGCGAGATGGAAGCGGCCCTGCGTGCGCAGGGCTGGCCACAACTGACCATTGCCCGCCCCGCCCAGCTGCTCGGGCCGCGCATGGAAGTGCGGCCGGTGGAGCGCCTCACCGCCCCACTGTCGCACCTGCTGCCCGGCAAATACCGCGGCATCTCGGCATGCACGCTCGCCCGTGCACTGTGGCGTCTGGCACTGGAGGAAGGCGACGGAACACGGGTGGTCGAGTCGGACGAACTGAGGCGGCTGGGGAGGTAACGCGCGCGAACCGGGCGTTCGCGCGCAGGGCTGGAGGTGGAGATGGAGATGGAGATGGAGATGGGCAGCGAAGCCGGCAAGCACCTCCCAGGCAAGTGAACTGCGCCTCGTCCAGCCCTCAGCCTCAAGCGTCTTCTTCGTCTTTTCTGCCTTTGATGAAATGCTCGCGGTAGTGCCGCAGCTCGGCGATGGACTCGCGAATGTCATCCAGGGCCAGGTGCGTACCGCCCTTCTTGAAGCCGGCCAGCACCTCGGGCGCCCAGCGTGCGGCGAGTTCCTTGAGGGTCGAGACGTCGAGGTTGCGGTAATGGAAATAGGCTTCCAGCTTCGGCATGCGGCGATAGAGGAAGCGCCGGTCCTGACAGATGCTGTTACCGCAGATCGGGGACTTGCCCTTCGGCACCCACTGCTCAAGAAAGGCCAGCGTCTGCGCCTCGGCTTCTTCGGTGGAGATGCGGCTGTCGCGGACCCGCTGGGTCAGTCCCGAGCCGCCGTGCTGGCGGGTGTTCCACTCGTCCATCCCGGCCAGGATTTCGTCGCTCTGGTGGATGGCGATGACCGGCCCTTCGGCCAGCACGTTGAGCTGGCTGTCGGTCACGATAGTGGCCATCTCGATGATGACGTCGTGGTCGGGATCCAGCCCGGTCATTTCCAGGTCGATCCAGATGAGGTTCTGCGGATTCTGCATGGTGGGCTCCTTGGACATGGCGCGCAGTTTAGCCGTTCAAGGGCCCAGCGTCAGGTGACCGGCCGGCGCCGGGTCGCCAGAGCAGCAGGCGTGAGCGCCGCCAGTCGTCGACCGCCAGCACCTCCAGCGGGGCGACGCCGGGCACCTCGAAGCTGTTGCTGATCAGCAGCGCATCGCCATGCATCTCGGCGCCGGCCTTGCGCCACAAGGCCGGCATCGGCGCCGGCGACAGGAAACAGTAGACCACGTCGTAACGACCCAGCGGCTCGCGCCACAGGCTGCGCAAGCGGACCCGGCAATTGCGCCGCGGCAGGCAGCGCAGCCAGCACAGAGCAAAGGTCAGTGGAGCCGTCTCGACCCCGGCGAATTGCGCATGCGGGTATCGCCGCGCCAGCCGCGCCAAGGTGCCACCAAGCCCGCAGCCCAGGTCGACGAAGCGAAACGTGGCGGGCAAGCGTTCCAGCCGCCGGGCCAGGCATTGTTCAGTCGCCGGCCCCGTCAGGTACAGCGGCACCCGTTCGACCAGCGCATTCCAGTTCAGCAACAGCAACGCCAGAAAGGCGGCCAGCAGCAGCCAGGGCGGCACTGCCTGGCTTTGCAGCAGCACCAGGCCGGGCACGAAGCCCAGGTTGATCGGCAGCCACCAGGGCGACAACCCGAGTCGCTGGCCACACGCAGCGGCGAGCACGCCCTGCATCATGGCGGCGCTGAGCAGGCCTAGGTGCAGGCCGAACAGCCGCGCCAGCGCCAGCAGAAGCAACCAGCTGGCCACCAGCGCCAGCGACTGGCTGGCCAGGGCCAGCAGGGCAGGTGCGCGCGCCCGGGAAATCACCGACATGGAAACGCTTCGCCACGGAGAACAGGGGCCCGAGTCTAGCGCCGCGACCGTCGCCCATACAGCCCCGCGGTCGCCCCGGGCAGCATGCTAGACTCGCCTACCATTTCCGCCGGGCATCCCAACACAATGGCCAAACGCCAACTCAATCGCCGCCAGAGCTGGCGCATCGAGAAGATCCAGGAAGAGCGCGCCACCCGCGCCGCCCGCCGGGAGTCTCGTGCCGTCGAGGAGCTCGAGGGCGGCGATCTCGGCCCGGAACAGACCGGCCTGGTGATCGCCCACTTCGGCGTCCAGGTCGAGGTCGAGGCCGAGCAGGGCGAGCACCGTGGCCAGGTGTTCCGCTGCCACCTGCGGGCGAACCTGCCGGCAATGGTGACCGGCGACCGCGTGGTCTGGCGCCCCGGCAATCAGGGCATCGGCGTGATCGTCGCGCAGCTGCCGCGCCAGTCCGAACTGTGCCGCCCCGACACCCGTGGCCAGCTCAAGCCGGTGGCGGCCAACGTCGACCTCATCGTGATCGTCTTCGCCCCACTGCCCGAGCCCCACGCGAACCTGATCGACCGCTACCTGATCGCCGCCGAGCACGCCGGCATCGCCCCGCTGCTGCTGCTGAACAAGGCCGACCTGATCGACGAGCGCAACCAGGTCGCGCTCGAAGCACTGCTGTCGGTCTACCGCACCCTGGGCTACCCGCTGATGGAAGTGTCCGCCCACGACGGTGCCGGCATGGCTGCCTTGCAGGCCCGCCTAGACGGTCATGTCAGCGTTTTCGTCGGTCAGTCCGGGGTTGGCAAGTCGTCGCTGGTCAATAGCCTGCTGCCCGGCGTGGACACCCGCGTTGGCGCTCTGTCCGAGCTCACCGGCAAGGGCACTCACACCACCACAACCGCCCGGCTGTTCCACTTTCCTGGCGGCGGCGAATTGATCGACTCGCCCGGCATTCGCGAATTCGGCCTGGGCCACGTCAGCCGTGGGGACGTGGAGGCCGGGTTCGTGGAGTTCCAGGACCTGCTCGGCCACTGCCGCTTTCGCGACTGCAAGCATGACCGCGAGCCGGGCTGCGCGCTGCTCAAGGCGCTCGAGGACGGACGGATACAGCCGCAACGCATGGCCAGCTACCGGCACATCATCAGCGGACTGGCCAACTAGCCAGCGGAACGCCGCGCGCGGAGGCGCCGGCAACGCAGGGTTAGCGCCCGACCGGCTCGTCGAACTTCAGCACCCCATCCTCGAAGATATTCAATCGCTCGCGCACCTGCCCGGGCGGCAGCACGTCCGGCTGGGCCTTGGCCGGTGTCACCGTGCTGGCCGGCTGCCCAGGGACGCCTGGGCCGGTCGCTGGCGCAGCGCCAGCACCCTCGACGGATGTCCCGGTACCGTCCGACTGCTCGCCCTCAATGTCGCGCTGAGCCTTCTTGTTCAGGACCAGGATATCGATGCGCCTGTTGACCGGGTTGAACGGGTCCTCCCGGTCGAACAGCGCCGAGGAGGCATAGCCGACCACCCGGGCGATCTGCTCCTCCGGGTAGCCGCCGGCGACGAGGGTCCGCCGCGCCGCGTTGGCGCGCCCGGCCGACAGTTCCCAGTTGCCGAAGTCGCCGCGCCCGGCATAGGGCTTGGCGTCGGTGTGGCCGCTGATACTGATCTTGTTCGGCACCGCGCGGATGGTATCGGCCATCGCCAGCAGAATGTCCTCGAAGTACGGCTGCAGCTGCGCGCTGCCGAGGGCGAACATCGGCCGGTTGGCCGCGTCCATGATCTGGATGCGCAGGCCGTCCTGGGTGATCTCGAACAGGATCTGGTCCTTGAAGCGCGTCAGGTCAGGGTCCTCGTTGACCTTGTTCTGCAACTCCTGCAGCAGCAGGTCCAGCCGCTCGCGCTCAACCTGTTCGGCGAGGGTCTGCGCCTGGTCGGCATCGATCGGGGTGCTGCTGTCGGCTTGACTCTGCTGCATCGCTGGATCGACCGCCTCGTTGAGGGTGCGATCCGGCGCGGGAGTCGGCGTGCCGCCGAGGTCGATGACGTGCGGACTGGCGCTCTCGGTAAAGCCGATCGGATCCTGGAAATAGCCGGAAATGGCGCGTTTCTGCTCGGGCGTGGCCGAGGACATCAGCCACATCACCAGAAAAAACGCCATCATCGCCGTCGCGAAGTCGGCAAATGCGATCTTCCACGCCCCGCCGTGATGGCCCGCCGCGGATTTCTTGATCCGCTTGACGATGATCGGTTGATTGTTGTCCATCGTCGTCTTTAGCTACCACGCATGGCTTGTTCGAGCTCGGCGAAGCTCGGACGGTGGGCCGAAAGCAGCACCTTTCGCCCGAACTCCACTGCCAGGGTCGGCGGCATGCCGGAGGCCGACGCGACCAGAGTCGCCTTGATGCCTTCGTACAGGTTCAGCTCTTCCTTCGCATCGTGCTCGAGGGCGGCCGCCAGCGGGCCGAAAAAGCCGTAGGACGCCAGAATGCCGAGGAACGTACCGACCAGCGCGGTGCCGACTTTTTCACCGATCTCCGCGTTGTTCGCCTCGGCCAGCACCGACATGGTAATGACGATGCCGAGCACCGCGGCGACGATACCCATCGCCGGAAGGCCGTCGGCGATCTTTGCCACCGCGTGGGAGGGATGCTCAAGCTCTTCCTTCATGCTGTTCAGTTCCATGTCGAACAGCCCTTCGAGCTCGTGCGGCGCCATGTTCCCCGACGACATGATCCGCAGGTAGTCGCAGATGAATGCGGTCATCCGCTCGTCCTTCAGGATCGCCGGGTACTTGCTGAAGATCGGGCTGGCGCTGGGCTCCTCGAGGTCCGCTTCGATCGCCATCATGCCCTCGCGGCGGCTCTTGTTGAGGATCTCGTAAAGCATGCCGAGCACTTCGAGGTAGTACTTGTGGGTAAACCGCGAGCTGAACATCTGCAGCGATTTCTTGAACACGATCTTCGTGGTGCTGCCCGGGTTGGCCTGCAGGAAGCCGCCCAGCGCCGCGCCGCCGATGATCATCACCTCGAACGGATGGATGAGCGCGCCGAGCTTTCCGCCCGACAGCACAAAGCCGCCCAGGACGCTGGCGATGACAACGATGATGCCAATGATTTTTGCCATAGGAGGGGACGTCTGACCTGATCTCGGGACACCTGGAGGAAAGCCACGCGATTTCGCGCGCACGCTGAGTGACAGGCGGGGCGTATGAAAGAATTGTTCTGGTTATCGGAACTTTTGCGCCAGACTAAAGGCCATCTCGACGAAATGCTAGTTCGGCGGCGCCATGACCATGACATCACTTCCCCGCACGCTCGCGGCCTGGCTAGACGCGCTCGACGCCGTCGTGCTGCCGGCGGCAGCCGAGCCCTATGCCCGCGTTCATCGCGCCCTGCGCGACAGCAGCTTGTCGATGCGCCAGATCTCCGAGCTGATCCAGGAAAGCCCGGTAATGGCGCTGGCGGTAATACGCGAAGCCAACCGCACGGCCGCGAGCACCAGCAAGCCTGCCGAAAGCCTCGAGGTGGCCTTGAGCCGCATCGGCCTCAAGCGCGCCGAGACGCTGTTCACGCGAATCCCCGCCGCCAAGCCGCACGACATCCCTGCGCCGTTGCGCCAACTGATACTGATCAGCAACCACGCCAGCCAGCAGGCCAATGGCCTGTTCGCCGCACGCCTGGCACGCCTGTGGCAGGAAATCCACTGGAGCAGCCTGCTGTTCCTCGCGCCGGCCTGGGCACTGGTGGCGATCCAGCCGGCACTGCTCGAGACCTGGGAGCAGCGCGTGCTGGTGCGGCGCGAGCCGGCCCGCCAGGTCGAACAGTCGCTGCTCGGCGTGCCGTTGCTCGAACTTTGCGCCGCGGCAGCGGAACGCTGGGGCCTGCCCGGCTGGATCGCCCAGGGCTATCGCCTGCTGAACGAGCACCGGCGCAAGCTGATCAAGGCCCTGCACATCGCCCGGGACAACGACCACCCGCTGCACCAGCAGCAGATGCTCGACGCCGATCCCGAGCTGCGCCGCTGGCTCACCCTGCCGAGTAACACCATCGTGCTGGCCAACGGCCTGGCGCTTTCGGCACACCACAGCTGGAGCGGCGTACACAGCCTGCGCTGGCAGCGTCTCGCCGGCCTCTACCTGCAACTGCCACTGGCCGAACTGCAGCAACTGACCCATCAGCAGGCCGCTGCCAGCGCCCAGGCCATCGGGCCGACCGATCTCTGGCATCCGGCCCAGGGGCTGCTCTGGCCCTGGGACACCCTGTTCCAGGCGCCGAAAAAGGCCAGCGAGCCGGACGCCGAGGCACTGGCCCAATGGCGCGCCCATTGCCGCGAACTGCTGGCCGACCCGACGCCCTACGACAACGTCTTGCAGCTCACCGCAACGGCCAGCCGGGCGCTGGCGTGCGGCGGCATGCAGCGATTGCTGCTGCTGTTCGTCGACCGCAAGCAACAACGCCTGGTGACGCAACAGACCAGCGGACTGCCGCGCGAAGCCGGCCGGACGATCCTCGACCCAGGCCAGAGCCAGGTGCTGCGCCGGCTGCTGGAAAAGCCGGTGCTGTTGCGCCTGCGGCCGGACAACGTGGCACAGTTCTCCGCCCTGCTGCCCGGCCCGGTGAAAGCGCTGTTCCCCGGCGAGCACCTGCTGCTGCGCTCGGTTGGTCACGAGGGGCGCGTGGTGATGCTGCTGGTGGCCGACCAGGATGGCGCCGCCATCGGCGATACCGCACTGCAGACCTTCAACAAGACGGTCCAGTGCATCGAACGGGCGCTGGCCACGTTCAGCCGGCGCGGCCGCTGACTTTATTCGCTAGAATGGTTCCTTTTACGACCCGTTCGAGGCCTGCCGTGTCTGCCTTTTCTTCGCTGCCCCTGGTAATCGAGCCGGCCGAGCTGGCCGAACGCCTGAGTGCACCCGAACTGATCCTCGTCGACCTGACCAGCCCGACCCGCTACGCCGAGGGGCACCTGCCGGGCGCCCGTTTCGTCGACCCGAAACAGACCCAGCGCGGCCAGCCGCCAGCGCCCGGGCAACTACCGGAACGGGCTCAGCTGGAGGCATTGTTCGGTGCACTGGGCCACCGTGACGACGCGGTCTATGTGGTCTACGACGACGAGGGCGGTGGCTGGGCCGGGCGTTTCATCTGGCTGCTCGACGTGATCGGCCACCCGCACTACCACTATCTCAACGGCGGCCTGCATGCCTGGCTGGCCGAACAGCGGCCGCTGAGCCGCGAAGTACCGGCCAGCAACGGCGGCCCGGTGGCGCTGCGCCTCGACGAGACGCCCAGCGCCAGCCGCGAATACATCGAAAGCCGCCTCGACGCCGCCGACCTGGCGATCTGGGACGCCCGTTCGCCCGAGGAATACCGCGGCGACAAGGTGCTGGCAGCCCGGGCCGGCCATATCCCCGGCGCCATCAATTTCGAATGGACACAGGCGATGGACCCGGCGCGCGCCCTGCGCATCCGCGAGGACATCGCCCAGCGGCTCGAGGCCCTCGGCATCACCGCCGACAAGGAGATCATCACTCACTGCCAGACGCATCACCGCTCTGGTTTCACCTACCTGCTGGCCAAGGCCCTGGGCTATCCGCGCGTGAAGGCTTATCCCGGCTCCTGGGGCGAATGGGGCAACCTGCCCGACACCCCGATCCAGCAATGAAAAGGTCACCCATGAAAGATCGCCTGTTCGTACTCAGCCAGTACCTGCTTCCGCACCATCTGATTTCCCGCCTGGCCGGCTGCCTCGCCGAGTGCCGCGTGCCCTGGGTGAAGAACACCTTCATCAAGGCCTTCGTCCGCCACTTCCAGGTCGACATGCACGAGGCCCAGGTGGAAGACCCGACAGCCTACGAACACTTCAACGCGTTCTTCACCCGCGCCCTGAAGGAGGGCGCACGCCCTATCGACCCGACCCCCGGCGCGATCCTCAACCCGTGCGACGGCGCCATCAGCCAGCTGGGCCGGATCGAACAGGGCCGGATCTTCCAGGCCAAGGGCCACAGCTACAGCGTGACCGAGCTGCTCGGTGGAGACCATGAGCGCGCCGCGCCCTTCATGGGCGGGGATTTCGCCACGGTCTACCTGTCGCCGAAGGATTATCACCGGGTCCACATGCCGCTGACCGGCACCCTGCGCGAGATGATCTACGTGCCGGGGCGGATTTTTTCGGTGAACACCGTGACCGCCGAAGGCGTACCGGAGCTGTTCGCCCGCAACGAGCGCGTGGTCTGCTTGTTCGACACCGAGCGCGGGCCGATGGCCATGGTGCTGGTCGGGGCCATGATCGTCGCCAGCATCGAGACCGTCTGGGCCGGTCTGGTGACGCCGCCCAAGCGGACCCTGAAGCGCGTGCGCTACGACGAGGCGGCGCGCGCGCCCATCCAGCTGGAGAAAGGAGCCGAAATGGGCCGCTTCAAGCTGGGCTCCACCGTGATCCTGCTGTTCGGACCGGACCAGGCCGACTGGACCGATCATCTGTCGGCCCTCACGCCGGTGCGCATGGGCGAAACCCTCGGGCGCGCGAAGGCCGCGTCCGCGCCGGCCAGCCCGGTGCCCGACCTGTCGCAACCCTGAGCCGGACCCGCCGCCGCGAGCCGGCACCAATGGTCGGCTGCCGCTGGCCAACGGCTCTGCGTTCGCTATGATGAAGGTGCCACGATCGCATTTTGACATCACCAGGTGACGAAGCGCGCACCCCGCCAACGCCTCGGATGGTGCGCGGCACGTCACGGAGTCCACGTTTGGAAAACCAGAGCCAACCACTGCTGTTGCGCGTGCCCACGCCGGATTGCCAGGAGCTGTCGTTCTGCGAGCCCAGCGTGCGTGGCCTGCGACGCTGGCTTGCCGGGCTGCCCAAGGCCAACCTGGGCGAAACGGCGCGGTTGCTCTACCAGGCCATCCGGGAACTCAACCAGTTACGCACCCCGGCCTCGAATCGCCTGCAGTTGCTCGAACTGTTGCGGCCGGAGATCCAGTTCGCCAGCCGCGAACTGGAACGCTATTTCTTCAACCAGCCCATCGTCCTCGGCGAACGCGCACGCAAGGTCGCCAGCCTGTGCCAGGCGCTGCACAACCATCTCGCCATCGGCTACAAGCTGATCGCCACCGAGCTTGCGGCACCGGACAACCGTGACGGCGCGCAGCTGCTGACCATCGCCGTGCAGCGTGCGGTGCGCAGCCTCGGCGCGATCCTGGTGCGCTCGACCCAGCTGTACAGCCCGACCCCCGACGGCCTCTGGCTCGAACTGCACCACCTGTACAGCCTTGCCGTGGCGCACGGCGTTCAGCGCACCCGCGTGCGGGACGAGCTTGGCTATCAGGTCGATGGCCTCAGCGTCGAGCAGGCCTACGTCGTCGCCCTGATGCTGGGCAGTGCGCGCTGCAACCAGATGCGCCAGCAAGGCATCGGCCAGCTGGCGCAACTGCTGGAACCCTGGAGCGCACGGGTGCAGCTACACAGCGGTGCGGACCCGCACTGCCTGTTCGCTGTTTCGGCGCGCATCGACGGCCCGCCGCGCTACCGTTCGATGTTCCCGGCGGCGGAGCGCGCCAACCTGTTGGGGATCGACCCACGGGCACTGGTCAGTGCGCTCCAGACGCAGTTGCAAGAAGGGCCGGGCGATCCGAGCCTGGCGCTGCCCGAGGGGCTGAATCCCGACCTGCTGCGCCACGTCGTCGCCGCCTGGGGCGACCTATCCGAACGCAGTTTCCAGCGCAGCCCCGCGCAGGGCTCTTTGAAGCTGTGCATCGGCATGAGCGCCCTGCACTACTACCTCGCCGGCGAACAGCCATTCGCCGACCTGTTGCAGCGGCCCGAGGCGGCCCAGGCCGCCGTGTTCAAACTGAACAATGCGGCACCGGATGTCTGGGCCGTCGCCTTCGATGCGCAGGCGGTCAACAACGACCCGATCCTGCCGTACGAGCGCATCGACTTCGTCATGCCCGGCAAAGGCGATACCCACCCCGTTACCAAGCAAACCTCGCCAGGCCCGGCAAGCGGCAACTCCTATCCTGTCTTCGAGGTACAGCGGGTCGACCACAGCCCGGGCGGCTATTGCCTGGCCTGGCCGGGCGAGGTGCCGGCCCAGCTGCAGGCCGGCGAGCTGCTCGGCCTGCAGGACGAGACCGGCCGCGGCTGGAGCGTCGCCGTGGTGCGCTGGATTCGGCAGGTCCGTGGGCGCGGCCCGCAGATGGGCGTTGAGCTCATTGCACCGCAGGCCCAGCCGTGCGGCCTGCGCCTGCTGCGCAAGACCGAGCAGGGCAGCGAATACCTGCGCGCCCTGCTGCTGCCGGAGATCAGCGTCATCTCGCGCCCGGCGACACTACTGGTGCCGCGTCTGCCGTTCCAGGAAGGGCAAAAGGTGCAGATCAACCAGAATGGCGACGAACAACGAGCGCTGCTGTACCGGCGACAGACCGGCACCAGCAGCTACAACCAGTTCGAGTACCAGCTGGTCGGGGCGACCGGCGCAGCCCAGGAGACGCCGGTCACAGCCCGGGGCACCCAGGCTGCAGCGCGGGGTGAAGATTTTGACTCACTCTGGAACACGCTGTAGATTCCGCTCACCGTTTTTTAGCCTTGGCGTCCTTCCAGGGCGCGTCCCAAAGCTGCTGCCATGGCCCCGCACAAGAAAACCATCCGCCTGTTGATCCTCGAGGATTCGCAGAATGAAGCCGAGCGACTGGTCAGCCTGTTTCGCAACGCGGGCCAGGCAACGCGCGTCCATCGCCTGACCTCCAGCGAAGACCTCGCCGATGCGCTGCAGCAGACCTGGGATCTGCTGATCAACGCCCCGACCAGCAGCCACCTCGAGCCCGGCGAGACCCTCACCGCCATCCGCCAGCAGGCCAAAGACATTCCCGTCATCCAGCTGATCGACGGCAACGACGCCGACGCCATCACCGACGCCCTGACGCTCGGCGCCCAGGCGGCGCTACCGCAAGGCGAAGACGAATGGCTGATCCTGGCCGCCACCCGCGAGCTGGCCCACCTCGAAGAGCGTCGCGCGCGCCGAGCCGCCGAGCTGTCGCTGCGCGAAGCCGAGAAACGCTGCCAGCTGTTGCTCGACAGCTCGGTCGACGCCATCGCCTACGTACACGATGGCATGCACATCTATGCCAACCGTGCGTACCTCGAGCTGTTCGGCTACGCCGATGTCGAGGACCTCGAAGGGATGCCCATGATCGATCTGATCGCCTCCTGCGACCAGGGCGAGTTCAAGGGCTTCCTCAAACGCTACCAGACCCTGCAGGGCAGCGCCGAGCTGGTGTGCGGCGGCGTTCGCGCCGACGGCGGCAACTTCAAGGCACGCATGCATTTCTCGCCGGCCAGTTACGACGGCGAACCCTGCATCCAGGTGGTGATACGCGCCGAGACCGGCAATGCGGAACTGGAAAAGCTGCGGGAAATCAGCAGCCAGGACCTGGTGACCGGGCTTTACAACCGCAACCATTTCCTCGAGGTGCTCGACGACGCGGTCGAGCGCGCGGTCAATGGCGGCGCGCATGCGAGCCTGGCCTATATCCGCATCGACCGTTTTGCCAGCCTGCAGGCGGAGATAGGCCTCGGCGACTCCGACCGCCTGCTCGCCGAGCTGGCGAACCTGCTGCGAGGGCAGTTCAAGGAGGGAGCCGACCTGGCACGTTTTGGCGACGACGCTTTCGCTGTGCTGATGGCCGGTGCCCTACCCGCACAGCTGGAGCCGCCATTGAAGGCCATGCTGCGCCAGGTCGAGGGGCACCTGTTCGACGTTGGCGGGCGTACGGTACAGACCAGCCTGAGCATCGGCGTCGCCGCGCTCGATGAGCAGACCGCCAAGGCACGGGATGTCATCGACCGCGCTCATCGCTGTGCCGAAGAACTCACCGATGGCAACGGGCTGCGCATCTACGATCCGGCCGACGAGCTGGCAGCGGCAGCCAGCCGTGGCAACGTGCTGGCCATGTTGCAACAGGCCCTGGAGCGAAACAGCTTCCGCCTCTTGTTCCAGCCGATCATCAGTCTGCGCGGCGACAGCCACGAGCACTACGAGGTCCTGCTGCGCCTGCTCGATCCGCAAGGGGCCGAAGTGCCACCCGGCGAGTTCCTCGGTGCCGCCAAGGAGGCAGGGCTGGCCACCCGGATCGATCGCTGGGTGCTGCTCAATTCCATCAAGCTGCTGGCCGAGCACCGCAACAAGGGCCACAGCACGCGCCTGATGGTTCACCTGTCGGGCGCCAGCATCCAGGACGCGTCGCTGCTGGCATGGCTCAGCGTGGCGCTCAAGGCCTCGCGCCTGCCATCCGACGCGCTGATCTTCCAGCTCGACGAGCAGGATGCGGTCGCCTACCTCAAGCAGGCCAAGGCGCTCACTCAGGGCCTGGCCGGGCTGGGTTGCCGAATCGCCCTGAGCCAGTTCGGCTGCGTGCTGAACCCGTTCAATACGCTCAAACACCTGGACGCCGAGTTCGTCAAGATCGACGGCTCCTACACTCAGGACCTCAGCCGCCAGGAAAACCAGGATGCCCTCAAGCAGCTCCTGGCCGACCTGCACGAGCAGGCCCGCCAGACGATCGTCCCGTTCGTCGACAGCGCCACCGTGCTGGCGACCCTCTGGCAGGCCGGCGTGGGCTATATCCAGGGGCAGTACTTGCAGGGGCCGAGCCAGTCAATGGACTACAACTTCTCCTCGGACGAGGAGTAGGCGGAGGCTGGAGGCAATGCCTCTTGCAGGTCGACACAAGGGTGCAGAGCAATGCCCGTCGAGGCTCGGCGTCATCCAGGCGCGTGGAAAGCACCTTTTCGCCCAACCCCCAGCCTCCAACGCGTCCTCCGGCGTTAGTCCGTCCCCTCCCGGTCCCGGAACCCGAGCAGGTAGAGAATGCCATCCAGGCCCAGGGTGGAAATCGCCTGCTTGGCCGACTGCTTGACCAGTGGTTTGGCCCTGAACGCCACGCCCAACCCCGCCAGCCCGAGCATCGGGAGGTCATTGGCGCCGTCGCCCACGGCGATCGTCTGTTCCAGGCGCAACCCCTCCCGTTCGGCCAGTTCGCGCAGCAGGTCGGCCTTGCGCTGCGCATCGACGATGGGCTCCTGCGCCACGCCAGTCAGTTTTCCGTCGACGATTTCCAGCTCGTTGGCGTAGACGTAGTCGATGCCCAGCCTGGCCTGTAGCTGGCGCGCAAAATAGGTAAAGCCGCCGGAGAGGATCGCCGTCTTGTAGCCCAGCCGCTTGAGTTCGGCGAACAGCACCTCCGCGCCTTCGGTGAGGCGCAGGCTGGCGCCCACCTCCGCCAGCGCGCGCTCCTCCAGCCCCTCGAGCAGCGCCAGGCGCTCTTTGAAGCTGGCGCGAAAATCCAGCTCGCCGCGCATCGCGCGCTCGGTGATCTCGGCTACCTGCTCGCCGACGCCGGCGACCTTCGCCAGTTCGTCGATGACCTCCGCCTCGATCAGCGTCGAATCCATGTCGAACACCGCCAGCCGACGGTTGCGGCGGAACACCGAGTCACGCTGGAACGCGATGTCGACGTTCAGCGCCTGCGCCACGCTGAGGAATTCGGCGCGCAGGGCAGCAGTGTCCTCCGGCTCGCCGCGCACCGAGAACTCGATACAGCCCTTGCCCCGCTCTTCCGGCATGTCCAAAGGCTGGCGTCCCGAGAGCCGGTCGATATGATCGATGTTGAGTCCGTACTTGGCGGTAATGGCGCTGACTCGCTGCAGCTGCTCGGCAGTGACCTTGCGGGTCAGCAGGGTCACGATGTGCCGCGGCTTGCCCTGTCCGGCCACCCACTGCTGGTAATCCGCCTCGGCGACCGGCGTGAAGCGCACCTGCTGGTCATGCTTGTAGCCGGTGAACAGAACGTCCTTGAGTACCGAGGAGGCGCGTTCGGTATCGGGAATCTCGACGAGGATGCCGAACGACAGGGTGTCGTGGATCACGGCCTGGCCGATATCGAGGATGTTCACCCCCCCCTGGGCGAGCACGCCGGTAATGGCTGCGGTCAGCCCAGGGCGGTCCTCGCCGGTAATGTTGATCAGGACGATTTCGCGCAAGGCGCAGCTCCTATGCAATGAAGGCGGCATTCTACAACAGCCGGTGGGGGACGCTGCAGCGGGGGAGCGTTCGCCGGCAGACGTGCGCATTGACCAGCGACCTTTAGCACCCCCGGTGCTTTCCGTATACTGCGCGGCACCTTCCTCAAGAGTAGAGCCGCGCTCTGTGAACCGGCCCGCATCCGTCAAGCCCGACAACTTTTTTCTCCTGATCTACCGTGCCCTGCGCCAGCGTCGTGTCCCGCTGGTGTTGCGGGTGGTCAGCCACACCCTGCTGCTCGTTGTCCTGGCGCTGGTCATCTATGCCTGGGTCATGGGCATGCAGTTCAAGCACGCCATGGAGCAACAGGCCGACGCACTGGGCCAGAGCCTGATGACCCAGACGGCCGCCTCGGCGACCGACCTGCTGGTGGCCAACGACGTCCTCAGCCTCAACGTCCTGCTCGGTAACCTGGTGAAGAACCCGCTGGTCGCGCATGCCGCTATCTACAGCGTCGACAACCGTGTGCTCGCCGAGTCGGGCGTGCGCCCGCAGCGCAACCTGCTGGGCGATGAAGAGGGGCTCTATTCGACCCCGATCAGCTTCCAGGAGGTGATCGCTGGCCATCTGCGCATCAGCCTCGACATGCGTCAGTTCCAGCAGCCGATGACCATCAGCCTGCAGAGCATGGGACTGCTCAGCCTGATCCTGCTGGCGCTGACCCTGACACTCAGCATGCGCCTGGGGCGCCAGATTTCACTGCCATTGATGCAGTTGCGCCTGTGGCTGCGCGACCCCGATGACCCGGCGCCCGGCGCAGGACGCCTGGACGAGATCGGCGATCTGGCGCGCCAGCTGCAGGCACGCCTGGTGCCAGAGGAGCCGGAGCCGGAGATCGAGCTGGACGACGACATGGAAGACCTCTATTCGGCGCATTTCGAGGTGCCTGCCACAGCGCCGGTGAGAGACTACGAACGTGAACCTGCCGAGCTGCGCGATCCCTTGGTCGACGTCGAGGCATGGATCGAGAACGACGACGGCGGAACCCTGGTCGCCACCGAGACCGACGCCCTGCCACCGGCCGACCCCGCGCCACGGGTGGTCGCGCCGCTGAGCGTCGCCACGCCGGAAGCGGCCGGCAAGAGCGGCGTCCTGGCGGTCCAGCTTGGCGCGCAGGAACAACTGCGCCGGCTCCCCCGCGAGCGGCTCACCGAGTTGCTGCAGCGCTACAGTGTTTGCCTGCAACAGGCGGCGACGCTTTACCAGGCCGAACTGCACACCCTTAACGACGGCAGCAGCCTGATGCTGTTCCACAGCCAGGACGACGAGCAGAACTACCTGACCCATGCCCTGTGCTGTGGCGAACTGATGCGCGCCCTGGGCCACGCCCTGCAGATCGAAGTTGCCGACAGCGGCATCACCCTGCAACTCCAGCTGGGCCTGACGCTGGGCGAGGGTCTCTACGACCTCAGCCAGGGCGAACTGCTGCTCAGCGCACCGGCCCAGGCCGCCCTGGCGCTGTCGCAACACAGCCGCAATCTGCTGCTGATCGAGCGCGATATCGGCGAAGACGGCCTGATCCGCCAACGCGCCCGGATCCGCCCCATCGCAAGCCCGGAGGGGGCCTGCTGCGTGGAGCGCCTGCTGGAGCCCTACCCTTCACTGCTCGAACGGCAACTGGCCCGCATGCACGAATTGCGTCAGCGCGGCTGATCGGGCGCAGGCATTTCGAACAGCTATCCTGGCGGGCATGGCCCGCTCGACGCGAGGTCATCAGCGGACGGCGGAGCAACCTGCCCTCGGCGGATGGCAGTTACGGCATATCGCGCGGCCCCTGCCCGGTAGGAGCGGCCCATGGCCACGAAGGGCTACCACGCCACCGCGGCGGCGGGCTTTTTAGCGGGCATGGCCGTTCCTAAGGGTTCCTGCGACTTCGCTCTTAGCGCAACGCGCAATGCAATGCTTCAGGGCGGGCCTGCCTAAGGCTCGGCGAGCCGGGGAGAGGCTGCGACGGCGATCCGTTCGATCAGAAGCGAAACACTTCCATCTCCGTCCGGATCGGCTCGACGGCGGGTAGTGCCGGCGGTGCGTTGTCTGGCCGGCTCGGGGCCTTGACGGTGTTGCGCTTGACTGGCGCCTTGGCGACCACCAATGGCTCGATTGCGCCTGCCAGCATTTCGCTCAGGCGCTGCAGCAGCACACTCTGGGCGCGCACCTGGTCACTGGTGCTGCCCTGATGCGCTTCCTGCAGCCGCACCAGCCGGCTGGCCTTGCGCTTGCCTTGCTTGTCCAGCAGGCGCCACTGCGCTTCGAGCACGGCGGGATGCTGCGGGCCGGAATCGAGGCGAGTGATTTCCACTTCAATCTGCACGTCCGGGGCGAAGCCCTCGCTGCCAGGGCTCAGCTCGAGGCTTTGGGTCTTCAGGCGCCAGGCCAGCTGGCGCATCAGCAGCTGGTTGATATCGCCCTGCAGGTCCCCGGCCCAGCGCGCCTGCTGCGCGTCGGCCGCGAGGCTGCCATCCGGCATGCGCTGTAGCAGGGCGTCGCGCTGCAGATAGTCGGCCAGTTTCACTGGCCCAAGGAGCACAGCCGCGCCATCGGTCTGGTCCGGTACGTCTACCGTCCCGTTGTCGAGGCGGTACAGGGGCACCGGTTGGGACATGCAGCCGGCCAGGCTGACACAGGCAAGTAGCAAAACAGTTGTGAAGCGCTGCACGTTCGTCTCTACCTTTGCACGGGCCGCGTGGGCGTGGCCGGCAGGCCGGAACTCGACCCGCCGCTGGCGCTCACTCTCGGTCACCGTGCCGAATGTCATCGATCCCACCCGGCAACTGCGAGGCCGCCGTCATGCGGATCGGGTGAAAAATGGAAGGCCGCTATCTTCCGTGAAACCATCGGCGGATGCCACCCTCCAATGCCCTCGGGCTTCAGTTAGACGCCTCGACCAGCAGCGCATCGACACGCTGGAAACCGCGGGGCAGCTTGTTGCCTCGCCGTCCGCGCTCACCCTTGTAGTGCTCCAGGTCCTCGCTCTTCAGCGACAGGGTACGCTTGCCCGCCTGCAGCACCAGGGTCGCACCGTCCGGCAGCACCGCAAGATCAGTGAGGTATTCCTCGCGGCTGGCCACGCGATCGCCGGGGATACCGATGATCTTGTTGCCCTTGCCCTTGCCCAGCTGCGGCAGGTCGCGCACCGGAAATACCAGCAGGCGCCCTTCGGTCGTTACTGCTGCCAGCCAGTCCAGGTCGCGACTGGCCAGCGGCCGCGGTGCGACGACCCGGGCCCCGGCAGGCAGGGACAACAGCGCCTTGCCCGCCTTGTTCTTGGCCTGCAGGTCGTCGCCCTTGACCACGAAGCCATAACCGGCGTCCGAGGCGATGACGTACAACGCCTCGTCCTCGGGCAGCAGCACGCACTCGAAACTGGCGCCGGGCGGAGGCGTCAGGCGCCCGGTCAGCGGCTCGCCCTGGCCGCGCGCCGAGGGCAGCGAGTGCGCCGCCAACGAATAGCTGCGGCCGGTGGAGTCAATGAACACGGCGTACTGGTTCGAGCGCCCCGCCGCTGCCGCACGGAAACCGTCGCCGGCCTTGTAGGACAGGCCGGTCGCATCGATATCGTGGCCCTTGGCGCAGCGCGCCCAGCCCTTCTCGGAAATGACCACCGTAACCGGCTCGGACGGCAGCAGCTCGTTTTCCGACAGGGCGCGGGCCTCTGCCCGCGCCACGATCGGCGAGCGGCGTTCGTCGCCATAGGTTTCGGCGTCGGCGAGCAGCTCCTTGCGCACCAGCTTCTTGAGCTTGGCTTCACTGCCAAGCAGCGCCAGCAACCGCTCGCGCTCCTTGGCCAGTTCGTCCTGCTCGCCACGGATTTTCATCTCTTCCAGCCGCGCCAGCTGGCGCAGTCGGGTGTCTAGGATGTAATCGGCCTGCAGTTCGGACAGCCCGAAGCGCGCCATCAGGACCGGCTTGGGCTGGTCCTCGGTGCGAATGATGTGGATCACCTCGTCCAGATTGAGGAATGCCACCAGCAAGCCTTCCAACAGGTGCAGGCGCTTTTCGACCTTGTCCAGGCGGAACTGCAGACGACGGCG
Organism: Stutzerimonas stutzeri; assembly: GCA_002339675.1. Lineage (GTDB taxonomy): Bacteria > Pseudomonadota > Gammaproteobacteria > Pseudomonadales > Pseudomonadaceae > Stutzerimonas > Stutzerimonas stutzeri_O. The sequence continues at coordinate 689,747 of DDKB01000017.1, read as the reverse complement.
CACCGTGCCGATGCGGTAGGTCAGCCATTCGCCGAGCAGGACCTTCAGGTTCTTGACCTGCGGTCGCCCGTCGAGGCCGATCACGTTGGTGTTGACTCGGTAGCTCGATTCCAACTCGGTGGTGGCGAACAGGTGCTGCATCAGCTCGTCGGCATCGACACGATTGGAGCGTGGGATGATGACGATCCGACAGGGGTTCTCGTGATCCGACTCGTCGCGCAGGTCGGCGACCATCGGCAGCTTTTTCGCCTGCATCTGCGCGGCGATCTGCTCGAGCACCTTGGACCCCGATACCTGGTGCGGCAGCGCGGTGACGACGATGTCGCCGTCCTCGACCCGGTACACGGCGCGCATGCGCACCGAGCCGCGGCCGGTTTCGTAGAGCTTCAACAGGTCGGCACGCGGCGTGATGATTTCCGCTTCGGTGGGGTAATCCGGACCCTGCACGTGCTCACAGAGCTGCTCGACGGTGGTCTTGGGATCGTCCAGCAGGCGGACGCAGGCAGCAGCCACCTCGCGCAGGTTGTGCGGCGGCACGTCGGTGGCCATGCCCACGGCGATGCCGGTGGTGCCATTGAGCAGCAGGTTGGGCAGGCGCGCCGGCAGCGTCGCCGGCTCGTCGAGGGTGCCGTCGAAGTTGGGCACCCAGTCCACCGTGCCCTGCCCCAACTCGGAGAGCAGCACTTCGGAATAGCGCGACAGCCGCGCCTCGGTGTAGCGCATGGCGGCGAAGGACTTCGGATCGTCCGGCGCGCCCCAGTTGCCCTGGCCGTCGACCAGGGTGTAGCGGTAGCTGAACGGTTGCGCCATCAGCACCATGGCTTCGTAACAGGCCGAGTCGCCGTGGGGATGGAATTTACCCAGCACATCACCGACGGTACGCGCCGACTTCTTGTGCTTCGAGTCGGCGTTCAGGCCAAGCTCGCTCATGGCGTAGATGATCCGCCGCTGCACGGGCTTGAGGCCGTCGCCAATGTGCGGCAGGGCGCGGTCCATGATCACGTACATCGAATAGTTGAGGTAAGCCTGCTCGGTGAAGTCGGCAAGGGAGCGGCGCTCGACGCCGTCCAGGCTCAGGTCCAGGGTTTCGCTCATGAGCAGTGTTCTTCCCTTGAAGGGGTGGGTTTCGAGGCGATTTCGCCGAATTTGAGCAGATTGCCGTGGGGGTCGATGACGTACAGCTCGGTCATGCCCCACCGACAGGGCACGGGCGGCTGCAGCAGCAGGCCGCGGCGAGTGAACTCGGCGAAAAGCGCCTGGCAGTCGCCGGTGCGTACATAACAGGAGGTGTTCTCGGCCACCTTGCGCTCCGTGCAGCGCCAGAAGTGCAACTCGGCCCCGTCACGGGCGAGGATCAGGTAGTCGGCCTGCTGCCGGAGCAGCTTGAAGCCGAGCCGGGCCAGGTAGAAGTCGCGGCTTTCGTCGAGATCCAGGGATGCCAGCACCGGCACGGTCGCCTCAATCATGGTCGTCATGCGGCCGGCCCTAGGGGATGTCCTGGCGCAGCACCAGGGTGCCGCCGCGCTGGGTGAATTCGAGCTGTTTGAGGGCGCTCATGCCAAGCAGTACCTGGTCACCATCGAAGCCCGGCACGACGATAGCGCGAACCTGATGGAGCAGGATGTCCCCCAGGCGAAGACTGTCGAGCAGGGTGCGGTAGCCGGTCGCCTGGCCATTGGCGGTCTGCAATGCGATCGGCGCGCCGTGCGGCAGGCCGAGGCGCTCGCCCAGTTGCAGGGGAATGGCGACATCGGTGGCACCGGTGTCCAGCAGAAAGGTCACCGGTTGCCCGTTGATGCTCCCATCCGCCACGAAATGCCCCTGGGCGTTGCCGGCCAGGCGGACCTCGACCCGCTCGCCCTGCACCACCGATACGGGATGCTGGTTGGGGTTGTTGCGTCCCTGTTCCCAGTCGGCGAAGAAGCGGGTCGCCAGAAACAATCCTGCCGCCCAGGCCAGCACCAGCATCACACGGCCCGCGCGGCGGCCGGCGGGCTGGGTCACGGCTTCGCGCCCCAACCGCCCTTCGGCGCGGCAAACCGCCAGACGACCGGACGCTGCTCGCCGTCGGCCCGGGTCATCTGGTTGTTGTCGATACCGACCCAGGCGCCCTCCGCATCGATCCACAGCGCTTCGGCATTGCCGAACGGCGTGTCATAGCGCCGCGCATCGGACATCGCCGTGTCGGCGAACGACCAGCAACGCTCGCGCTCGCCGGTATCCAGTGCGCGGCGACAGATGCGATAAGCCACCGGTTCCAGGGTGAACAGCTTGTCAGCGTGGTAGGCCAGCCCGGAGAAACGCCGCGGCTGATCGGTTTCTTCCGCCACCGTCGGTGGTGACTCACGCCCGCCTTCGGCGAGCAGGACGCAACCGCCAGTACAGCGCCAACGACCCTGCTGGCGATGCATGACCATCAGGCCGCGACGGTTGTGCTCAGCCGCCAGCCATAGTCGGCCGGCCTCGGGATCGACCGCGAGGCCTTCGAACATGGCGTTGAACTGCAGCAGCATGCCGCTGGCGCGCGCCTGGCGGACCAGCCCGTCCGGCAGGTCCAGCCATTCGGCTTTGCCCGCCGGACCGACCTTGAGCACGGCGGCGTAGGCCTCGCTGACCAGGTAGCGATTGCCCAGGCTGTCGCAGCTCAATCCCTCGAAATCGAGTTCGCCTCCGCGGGCCAGACCGCTGACCTGAGAGCGCACCCGCGTCCCCCAGGACAGCCCGCTGTCCGGCGGCGGGGGCGCGCTGATCGCCTCGGCAACGGCGCGCCACACGGCCTCGCTGGCGTCGAGCCGATAGAGGGTGGCGTCCTCGCGATCGGACACGGCCCAGAGGCCATCGCCGCACCAGGCCAGTCCCGACAGATTGCCCATCTCGATGCCTTCCACCGGATGCTCGCCAACCAGCGACAGCGTCTCGGCCGGCGCCTGCGCCCATGCGGGCGCACCGAGCGCGAGCAGGCAGCAGGCCAGCACACGCGAGGCAATGGTCACAGCAGCACCTCGGCCAGGTTGCCCTTGGACTCGAGCCAGCTCTTGCGGTCGCCGGCGCGCTTCTTGGCCAGCAGCATGTCCATGATTTCCCGCGTGCCGTCGAAGTCATCGAGGGTCAGTTGCACGAGCCGGCGGGTATTGGGATCCATGGTGGTTTCGCGCAACTGCGGAGGGTTCATCTCGCCGAGGCCCTTGAAGCGGGTCACCTGCGGCTTGCCGCGGCGCTTCTCCGCGGTCAGGCGCTCGAGAATCCCGTCACGCTCGGCTTCGTCCAGCGCATAGAAGATGTCCTTGCCGAGGTCGATCCGATACAGCGGCGGCATCGCCACGTAGACGTGGCCGGCATCGACCAGCGGACGGAAATGACGAACGAACAGCGCGCACAGCAAGGTCGCGATGTGCAGCCCGTCGGAGTCGGCGTCGGCAAGGATGCAGATCTTGCCGTAGCGCAGCTGGCTCATGTCCACCGCGCCGGGATCGACTCCGATGGCCACCGCGATGTCGTGCACCTCCTGGCTGGCCAGCACCTCACCGCCGTCGACTTCCCAGGTGTTCAGGATCTTGCCGCGCAGAGGCATGATCGCCTGGAACTCCTTGTCGCGCGCCTGTTTGGCCGAACCGCCGGCCGAGTCGCCCTCGACCAGGAACAGCTCGGAACGCGCCGGATCCTGACCGGCACAGTCGGCCAGCTTGCCGGGCAGCGCCGGCCCCTGGGTAATGCGCTTGCGCTCGACCTTCTTGCTCGCCTTCAGGCGCCGCCCGGCGTTGCTGATCGCCAGCTCGGCCAACTGCAACCCGAGCTCGGGGTGCCCATTGAGCCAGAGGCTGAAGGCATCCTTGACCACACCGGAAACGAACGCAGCCGCCTCGCGCGACGACAACCGTTCCTTGGTCTGACCGGAAAACTGAGGCTCCTGCATTTTCGCCGACAGCACGAAGGCGATGCGCTCCCAGACGTCCTCCGGCGCCAGCTTGACCCCGCGCGGCAACAGGTTGCGGAATTCGCAGAATTCGCGCATCGCATCCAGCAGCCCCTGCCGCAGCCCGTTGACATGGGTTCCGCCCTGCGCGGTGGGGATCAGGTTGACGTAGCTTTCCTGGACGCTGTCGCCGCCTTCGGGCAGCCACAGCAAGGCCCAGTCGACCGCCTCCTTGGTGCCGGCCAGGCTGCCGCAGAATGGCTCGTCCGGCAGCCTCGCGAAGCCACTGACGGCATCAACCAGGTACGAACGCAGGCCATCCTCGTAGTGCCACTCCACACGCTCGCCGCTGCCCTTGTCCTCGAAACTGACCTTAAGTCCCGGGCAGAGCACGGCCTTGGCCTTGAGCACATGCTTGAGCCGGCTGATGGAATATTTCGGCGAATCGAAATACTTGGGGTCCGCCCAGAAATGCACGCTAGTACCGGTGTTGCGCTTGCCGACCGTGCCGATGACTTCCAGCTCGCTGGCCTTGAAGCCGTCGGCGAAGGCCATGCGGTACTCGCTGCCGTCGCGCTTGACGGTCACCTCGACGCGGGTCGACAGGGCGTTGACTACGGAGATGCCGACGCCATGCAGACCGCCGGAAAACTGGTAGTTCTTGTTCGAGAACTTGCCGCCGGCATGCAGCTTGGTGAGGATCAGCTCGACACCGGAAACGCCTTCCTCGGGATGGATGTCCACCGGCATCCCGCGGCCATCGTCGATGACCTGAAGCGAATTGTCCTGGTGCAGGATCACCTGCACCGAACTGGCATGCCCGGCGAGCGCTTCGTCGACGCTGTTGTCGATCACCTCTTGCGCCAGGTGGTTGGGACGCGACGTATCGGTGTACATGCCCGGGCGCTTGCGCACCGGATCAAGGCCGGAGAGGACTTCAATGGCTTCTGCGGTGTACGACATGAGCGTCTCGTGATGTCCTTATAGGTCGGAAAAATCGAGTTCGGCAAAGCATGCCGGATCGAATCCGGCAAAGCCCAACAGCGCCGGGATGCGCTCGGCAAACCCCTGGAAACCATGGTCGCCGCCAGCTTGGATGCGCACGGCGCAGCCGCGGTAGTAGTCCGCGGCCTGACGATAGTCCAGGGTCTCGTCAGCGGTCTGCAGCCATACCTGGTAGCGCTCGGCATCCTCTGGCGCGGGAACGTCCAGCTCGGCCAGGGCACGGACGTGGTCGTCGGTCAGTTGCCAGACTTCGCCGGTGTAGAGATTGGTCTGCGGGCCCAGGTAGCCATCGAAACGGCGATGCGGACTCACGGCCGGGTTGATCAGCAGCGCCTTGAGACCATGACGCTCGGCGAGGTGGGTCGCATAGTAGCCGCCGAGCGAGCTGCCGACCAGCACGGGCCGCCCCAGCTCGGCGATCGCCGCCTCCGCCTGCGCGATGGCCTGGCGGGGATGGTGGTGAAGCGCCGGCACGCGAAGCCGGTCGCTCGCGTCGATCCGTTGCAGCGCACGGGTCAGCTGGCTGGCCTTGGTCGACCGGGGCGAGCTGTTGAGGCCGTGCAAATAAAGAATCGCGGGTGATTCGCAGGTCATGCTGGTTCGCTGGGCTGGAAAAGGACGGGAAAGGCTACAAGGCGGCCACCTTAACCTGCAACCGCAGGGAGCGGACGCCCGCGACTAGCCGTGCCGGTCGGCCTCGCTCACCCTGGGGCGCGGGCTCAGTATCCCTTGACGCTGTAGTCGACGTCGAAATCAACCCCGACCACCCGCGACACGCCCGTCTCGAGCCGGCCGTCCGCGTACAGCCGCAACCAGCGATAGCCGGGCGCCAGCTTGTCGACATCGAAACGCTCGCTGCCCGGGGTGAACTGCACGCCGGTCGACGGCGTGGCCAGCAAACGGACGCCATTGCGGCTGCCATCGAACTCCTGGTGGATGTGCCCCCAGAGCAAGGCCTTGACCGCCGGATGCCGATCGACGACCTCGAACAGGGCGTCGCGATTGCGCAGTCCGATGCCATCCATCCAGCGGCTGCCGATACTCACCGGGTGGTGATGCAGGCAGATCAGGTGGTGGCGCTGCGGCGCCTCGGCCAGCGCCTGGTCGAGCATGTCCAGCTGCGCCTGGCGAAGCTGACCGAACACCTCGCCCGGCACCAGGGTGTCGAGCAGGATCACGCGCCAGGCGCCGATGTCCAGCACCGGCCCCATCAGGTCGCTGCCTTGCGTCGCCTGCTGCATCGCCGTCAGCTCGTCGTGGTTGCCGGGACACCAGCGCGACGGTGCCTCGATGCGCGTACAGAGCGCGCGGAAGCGCTCGTAGGACGCCAGGGAACCGTCCTGGGACAGGTCACCGGTCGCCAGCATCAGGTCGATGCACGGCTGCTCAGCGAGCACCAGATCGACGACGCGCTGGAGGCTGTCGCCCGTGTCCATGCCCAGCAGCTTGCCGCCCGCGTTGGCGAACAGATGGCTGTCGGTGAGCTGGACCAGCAGTACCGAGTCTCTATCAGCAGTAAGGGGCGCAGCAGCCAAGACCCGTCTCCTTTGGCGAATTTGCCGGGGAATTATGGTGGTCGGCGGTCGCAGGGGTAAACCGCGCGATGCGGGCCTGCATCACAAAGCACGCTGGAAGCCGGACGCTGCTCGGGCTCGGGTGAGCCCAACTGCTATCGGTCGCTTCAAACCAACGGCTTCCAGCACGGCTGCGTTAACCCGTACGGTGGATCACGCTTCACCGACCCACCAGGCGGTGCCATGCCCGGAAAAAGCGCGACACCGGGTTACCGATGGCACTGCTGTTCTGAAGCGAGCCCCCCTAAAGCACGACTCACCGCCGCGAGCCGAGGCACGAGAGTGCTGAACTCCGCTACGCTTTTGCTGCGTTACTGCTAGGTCCGCGCGTCCAGCATAGCGATGCCTTCAGAGTACCGGCTCAAGTTCGTGCCCGCAGGCCAGGCAATGGCCCAGCCACTCTCCGAGGAACAGGTTGAGCTGGCTCTTCTCGTCCGGTTGGTGCATCTGGGCGTTGGGATAGCTGTAGATGCCGCGAAAGCGCCGGGCGTGCTCGGCGCGGATGACCTCCGCCATGCGCGCGTCGTGGTAGACCCGCACCTCCAACTGCGGCACCGGCAGCCAGGGCAGGCAGTCCTGCTGACTGATCTGCACGGTGGTGGTATAGGGGCAGCTCTCCACCACATGCAGCACGAGCACACCGAGCAGCCGGTCGCCCTGGCTCATGGCGATGCGGCGGGTGTCCGGGGCATCGCGCATGCCAGGCAGCAACCGCATCAGGCGCAGGTAATTCGCCTCGCAGGCCGACTGCAATTCACGCAGATCCACTCGGTAACGCTCGCGCGTTCGCCTCATGTCCAGGCCCCCCTGATCTCGTCGCGGTTCAACGCCAGCCACTGCAGGGCGATGATGGTGGCGGCATTGTCGATGCGCCCGTCCTTCACTCCCTGCAGCGCCTCATCGAACGACCATATCGCCGCCCGAATGTCCTCGCCCTCTTCTTCCAGGCCGAACACACCACCGGCGCCAACGCTGTTGCAGCGCCCGACATAGAGGTGAATGCGCTCGGTACTGCCACCCGGCGACGGGTAGTACGCCGACACCGGCCATAGTTCACCCAGCGCCAGCCCCGCCTCCTCGATCGCCTCGCGACGCGCCACTTCCTCGGGCTGTTCGTCCTTGTCGATCAAGCCCGCCACCGTCTCGACCAGCCACGGATCGTCACCGCGGGCCATGGCGCCGACGCGGAACTGTTCGATCAGCACGACCTCGTCCCGTTGCGGGTCGTACGGCAGCACGCACACGGCATCATGGCGGACGAAGAGCTCGCGCTCAATCTCCGCCCCCATGCCGCCGCGGAAGAGCCGGTGGCGCAGACGGAATCGGTCGAGGTTATAGAATCCGCTGAAGCAGCGTTCACGGTGGACAATCTCCACATCACCGGCCTGCGGCTTGAAAATCTCGCTCATGAGCAACTCACATAATCGGTTTGTTCCCGCGCTTGCCGCGCAGAAAGACAGCAACCGTCACGGCGTGAGCGGTCTCCATGGGCTCATCGTAGCGCGCCGTTTGTTCAGGCGCAGCCCTTTGCAGACCACTCGCACGAGAAAACCGCTCGCGAATCCTCCCGAACTCCGGCAGTGCAATACACTCGAACCGGCACCCATACGATCACAGGAAACCCTATCCGAGATGTCCGCCTGCAAGCTCATCGTTTCAACGACACTGGCTCTACTCGTTGGCGGCTGCGCGCACTTGGGCAGCGAACGCCCCGCCGAGCCTCGCCAGCACATCAGCGAACAGCACGCCGCGACCTGTCCCGAAACCGACGACAGCTGCCCGCTGGTGAACATCGACACCCAGACGTTCGCGAGCGAGCCCGCACTGGATGCACTGATCGATCGACGCCTGCGCCAGATGACGATCAACACACCGGATGCGGAGTTGCCCGTCTCGCTCGAAGCCTACCAACAGTCTTTCCTGCGCGACGCCCGGCCCGGCTGGAGCAGCTACCTGCAGGCCAAGCTGATCGATCAGTACGACTCGGTACTCGTGGTGGAGCTCTCCAGCTACCTCTACACCGGCGGCGCCCATGGCATGCCGGGCCGTGGCTTTATCAACTATGACCGTCGAACCGACCGCGAATTGAAACTCGCCGATGTGCTGCTGCCCGGCAAGGAAGGCGCATTCTGGCGCGCGGCCGCCGAAGCGCACCAGCGATGGCTGGCTGCAAACGGGCACGACGCCGAGTTCAGCCGCCACTGGCCATTCCAACAGACCACCAACGTGGCACTGCTACACGACAGGGTCCTGCTCAAATACGATGTCTACAGTATCGCGCCCTATTCCAGCGGCCACCCCATGCTGGAAATCCCCTATGGCGCGCTGGAAGGGATCGTCCAGCCTCCTTCCGACTGATGCCCGGGCGGTGCCGGTGGCCGGAACGGTGTGGCCATCTCCGGGCAGGCATCACAGGCTTGACGCCTAAATCAGCGGTTTGCCCTGGCGCTGTCGATACACCCAGTCGACGATCTCTTCACGCGGGGAGTAACCGTCCACCGTGGCACGCATCACGATCCGGACCTGTTCGAAGTCATCGCGTTGCAGGCTGGAGACTAGCTTGTCCAGTACTTCACAGAATTCCGGCCAGGGCAGAAAGACTTCATTGGCGGACAGGATCATCGGGTGCTGGGTGGGCGTGACGTTGTCGCCAATCAGCAACTCCTCGTAGAGTTTTTCACCGGGGCGCAGGCCACTGAAGTGGATGGCAATGTCGCCGGCCGGGTTGCGCTCGCTTCGGACTGACAATCCCGACAAGTGGATCATCTTCTCGGCCAGCTCGACGATTTTCACCGGCGCCCCCATGTCGAGCACGAACACGTCGCCACCCAGCCCCATCGAGCCGGCCTGCAGTACCAGCTGGGCCGCCTCGGGAATGGTCATGAAATAACGCGTGATCTTCGGGTGGGTCACGGTCACCGGGCCGCCTCGGCGAATCTGCTCGCGAAACAAGGGGATCACCGATCCGGACGAGCCCAGTACGTTGCCGAAACGGACCATGATGAAACGGGTCCGGTTGACCTGGTTCAGCCCTGCGGGCTGGCCGTACAGGACCGGCGCGGCTTCCTGGCTGAGTGCCTGGAGAGCCATCTCCGCGAGGCGCTTGGTGCTGCCCATGACGTTCGTCGGGCGCACGGCCTTGTCGGTGGAAATCAGGACGAAATGCGACACGCCGGCCTGGATCGCCGCCTGGGCGCAATGCAGGGTGCCCAGCACGTTGTTCATGACCCCTTCGGCGATGTTGTGCTCGACCATCGGCACATGCTTGTAGGCTGCCGCGTGGTAGACGCTGTCGACACTCCAGGTGCGCATCACGTCGAGCAATCGATGGGGGTTGCCGACCGAACCGAGGATGGGGATCAGCTCCAGCTGAATCGACTGCTCGGCCAGCTGGTGCTGCAGCTCCCGGTGGATGACATACAGGTTATATTCACTGTGGTCCAGCAAGATCAGAATGGTCGGCTCCAGCGCAACGATCTGCCGGCAGAGCTCCGAGCCGATCGATCCGCCAGCCCCGGTGACCAGCACGACCTTGCCCTGGATGCAGCGAGCTAGCAGGCTGGCGTCCGGCGAAACGCTGTCGCGGCCCAGCAGGTCGGCGATATCGACCTCCTGCAGATCCTCGACCTTCACCCGCCCCCTGGCGAGATCCATGAAACCGGGCACCGAACGCACATGCAGCGGATGTCGTTCCAGGTCTGCCAGGATTTCCCGGCGCCGCGCACGGCTTACCGAAGGAATGGCCAAGAGGATCTCGCTGGCGCCAGTGTCCGCGATCATTTGACCAATGTGCCTCGGCTTGTAGACCTTGAGCCCGGCGATGACGCGGTTGGCGATCTCCCCGTCATCATCGATGAACGCGACCGGACGCATGGCGCGGCCCATCCGCAGTGCAGCGGCCAGTTGATTGCCTGCCGCCCCGGCACCGTATATCGCCACGCGCGGCAGCCCATCGTCGAGCCCGAAGGGAGCAGCCAGCATGCCGCGGTACCAGTCGCCCAGCACGTACTGACGCAACAGCAGACGCAGGCCACCAAGCAGCATCAGGCTGATCCACCAGTAGTTGAACACCAGCGAACGGGGCACCAGCGCCGGCACGTCACGGTACCAGTAGATCGCCAGCGCCAGCAGCAGGGAGGAAAGCGTGACCGCCTTGGCGATCGTGATCAAGGCATCGTTGCCCAAGTAGCGCATCACCGCCCGGTACATGCCGATACGAATGAACAGCGGAATCGCCAACAGCGGCGCAAGCGCAAATAGCCAGGCGTGCCCGCCCAACGGATACACCTCGTCGAACGAGCCCAAGCGCACCACGAACGCCAACCATAACGACACCCAGACCAGAATCACATCGGCCAGCACCTGGAGCAGGCGTTTGTAACGCCTCGGTAGCCCCAACAAGTAGTCATGCAACATCGAGGACCTGCTTAATCTGCAATCGCAAAAGCGGGCCATGCCCGCGAAACACTATCCACGTGCCACCCCTCCCGCGAATCAGTCCTTCGCGGCCATGGGGGGCTCCTACGGATGCGCCGTTCAACCAACACCACCCCGTAGGAGCGGGCCATGCCCGCGAAAGGCGAAGCACCGAGTCATTCCCTGGCACCCGCGCGAAGCCAGACGCAGAGCCCAACCAGCGGCATATAGGCAATGACCAGAGCCACGGCGCCGTCCATCCAGCCAAACGCCACCATCAGCGCCCAGGGCAGCAACCAGCCCAGGTCGATCAACCCGACGGCAAGCGTCACCGGGACATGGCGCCCCACCCGCCGCGACGCAGACTGATAGGCATGACTGCGATGCGCCTCGTATACAGCCTCGCCACGCAGCAGACGACGTAACAAGGTGAAAGTTGCATCGACGATGAACACACCGAGCAGGATCAGCCAGCTCCACAACAGTACTGGCCGAATCCAAGCCGCGTGCACCGCAAGCACGGCCAGCGTGATGCCGAGAAACCCGCTGCCCGCGTCCCCCATGAAAATGCGCGCGCGCGGAAAATTCCAGCAGCCGAACCCCGCCACGGCCGCCATCATCAGCCACTCCACACGCCCTGCCGGCAACGCGCCGGCATCGGCTACCGCGGCATAACAGAACAGCCCTCCAACGCAGACACACAGGGCCTGGATGCTGGCGAGACCATCGATACCGTCCATGAAGTTATAGAGGTTGAGCATCCAGACCAGGAACAGCAGCGCAACCAGCTGCGCGAACCAGCCAGACTGCAGCGTCCAGCCGAACACCGGAATGGCCGGCAGCCCGCCAAGCCAGAACAGCGCCCAGCCCGCCGCGACGAAGTGCCCGAGCAGCCGCCAGCGCGCCGCAATGTGCCCGTGGTCGTCGATGAACCCGATCAGCGCGACCATTAGCCCTGAGCCGAGCACGGCCCACGCGAGGGAATCGGCGACCAAGCCGAAGGTCGCCAGCGCGCCGATCGCCAGTGCAAGCGTCACCACGATGGCCATGCCTCCACCTCGTGGCGTGGGCACCCGATGAGAACTGCGCGCGTTGGGCACATCCATTAGCTGCCGGCGCAGCGCATAACAACGCAGGGCCGCAGTAAGCGAAAAAGACGCGACAAACGCCAGCAGCAGGCCCCATCCGATCATTAGGCGCACTTCCGGTGCAAGTAATCGGCGGCGGTTTTGCTCAGCGCCTCGTCGACTCGCACCGGCGGGGTCCACCCCAGACGCTCGCACGTCTTGCCGATATCGACCTGCAGCGACCCGCACAGACGTGCATGCACCTCCTGTCGCCCCAGCCACCGCGCTACCCCGGCCAGCGCACGCTCCGGCAAGGGCAACAGTCTGGCCGATCGTCCCATCGCCGCGGCCAAACGCTGCAACAACGCACTGGTGGACAGATCCTCGCCGTCACTGACCAGGAAAATCTGGTTGGCGGCAGCCGGATGGTCGATGCAGGTGTCGATCAGATCGACCAAGTTGTCGAGCGCGACCAGGCTGCGCCTGTTTTCCAGCCCGCCCAGCGGCAACGGCACGCCGACCGATAGCCAGCGCATCATGCTGCGGAAATTCGCTTTGACGCCCGGCCCATACACCAAGGGCGTGCGGATGATCACCACCTCGAGCCCGGTTAGCTCGGCGATTCGGCGCAGCCCGGCCTCGGCCTCGTATTTCGACAGCGCATAGGGGCCCACCGGCGCAGGCTGATCGGTGGCGGTAAAGGGCCGCCCCGGCGGCGTGGATTCGCCGTTGACTTTGACCGAGCTCAGAAATATGAAGCGCCGGGCTCCTGCCTCGACCGCGCTGCGTGCCAGCTCCAGCGTCAGGTCGACATTGGCCTTACGAAACTCAGCCATTGGATCCTGCGCCTTGTCCATCATCACATGAACACGCGCAGCACAATGAATGACGGTATCCAGGTCATCTGCCTGCCCTCCGGCGGCAAACATCCTGCCGCGGGACGCCGACACCGGAATGACACCGACCGGCAGCACCGCATCCACCCGGCGAATCCAGGCCAGCAACCGCAGCTCTGGCCGACAGGCAAGACGCTCCAGCAGGGCGTGCCCGATAAAACCCGTGCCACCGGTCACCAGTATCTTTTTCTTGACGCTCAACGTGTTCTCCGACATCCGCAGCCCTCCTTAGCCGTCCGGCGTCGGATTGTACGCTCTAGGGCGGCCCGAAGGCCCGCACTGAAAGGTCACGGCGCACCGTGGCCGCCGCTATCACGTCGGGACCCGGCCATAGCGGTCCTCGAACCGTACGATGTCGTCCTCGCCCAGGTAGGCACCGGACTGCACTTCAATCAGCTCCAAAGGCACCTTGCCCGGGTTGGACAGGGAGTGCTTGACCCCAAGGGGAATGTAGGTCGACTGGTTTTCCGAGAGCACCATCTCCTTGTCTCCGCACACAACCCTGGCGGTCCCGGAGACCACGATCCAGTGCTCCGCACGGTGGTAGTGCAACTGCAGCGACAAGCACTCCCCCGGCAGAACCGTGATGCGCTTGACCTGATAGCGCTCGCCCTTGTCGACGGTGTCGTAGTGGCCCCAGGGTCGGCTGACCAGGGGGTGGCTAACGAACTCCTCACGCTGCTCGACCTGCAACCGCTGGACGATCCGCTTGACCTGCTGACAGCTGTCCCGACGACTGACCAGCACCGCATCCTTGGTTTCGACTATCACCAGATCGTCGACCCCGACCGTGGTGACCAGGCGGTGATGGGCATGCACCAGGTTGTTGCGACTGTCGACCGCCATCACGTCGCCCTGATGGCTATTGCCCTCGGCATCGCGCGCTGCCACGTCCCAGATCGCGGACCAACTGCCCAGATCGTTCCAGCCGGCGTCCAGCGGCACCACAACGCCGTCATCCGTCCGCTCCATTACCGCATAGTCGATGGATTCGTCGTCGCAATGCGCGAACTGTTCTGCGGGCAGATGCAAGAAATAGCTGTCGTCTTGTGCGTGCAGCATTGCGACACGGCAAGCCTGCATCATGCCCGGGCATAGCCGTTGCAACTCCTCGAGAAACCGGGACGCTCGAAACATGAACATGCCGCTATTCCATAAGTAACGCCCAGACTCGACGTATTGCCGTGCGACCGCTGATGACGGCTTCTCAGTAAAACCTGCAATGGCGGAGCCAGGCCCCGGACCCAATGCATCACCGCATTGGATATAACCAAACCCTGTTTCGGGATGGACGGGCTTTATACCAAACGTTACGAGACGTCCCGCCTCTGCATACGCCGTTGCGCTCAGGATCGCTTCCTGTAGAGCGCGCTCATCGGGAATATAGTGGTCCGCTGCAAGCACTAAGAGGAGCGGGTCCGCACCATCCCGAATTGCCTCAAGGGCGGCCAGCGCTATTGCTGGCGCAGTATTCCGAGGCAATGGCTCCAGGATGACCCGACGGCTTTGCATCCCAGCGACACGAAGTTGCTCAGCAACCAGGAAGCGGTGTTGCTCGTTGCACACAACCAGAGGATCGCCGTGCTCAAGCCCACCCAACCGCAATAGCGTGCGTTGAAACATGCTCCCTGTACCCTCGCCGATTTCGAGAAACTGCTTGGGGAAAGCCTGTCGTGACAGCGGCCAAAGGCGCGAGCCACTTCCTCCAGCCAGGATAACGGGCGTAAACATTCGGTTCTCCGACATGAACAGACCAAACGAAACATTATCGGAGCGAGCGGTGCCTGACGCAAACATCTCAGACCTGGCTTGGTATCCAGACGATATTGAAGCCATCCCAGTGCAGCTCGCTTGGCAAACCTGCCGCGCCGAGCCGCGGACACTGTAGAATTGCCCACCCACTGCGCTATGTCAGGCCGACCCGATGCTCCAAGTGGCAAACGTCTCCAAAGAATTCAAGCTATACAACCGCCCATGGCACCGCCTGAAAGAAATTGCTTTCAGACGCTGCTTTCATCGGCGCCACCTCGCGCTAAACGACATCTCGTTCAGCGTTGCCAGTGGCGAGACTGTAGGCATTCTAGGCCGCAACGGGGCAGGGAAAAGCACGCTGCTGAAGATGCTGAATGGCGTGCTGCTGCCGGATGCCGGCAGCATCAACATAACCGGGCGAGTGACCGGGCTACTGGAGTTAGGGACCGGATTCGACCCCAATCTCTCAGGCGCGCAAAACATCATAGGTAACGGACTACTGCTGGGCATGACACGTTCGCAGATTGAAGAACGTCGTGAAGCAATTATTGCCTTCTCGGAGCTCGGCCAGTTCATCGAAGAACCCATTCGCACCTATTCGTCTGGCATGACTATGCGCCTTGCGTTCGCGATCGCAATTCATGCCGACCCGGACCTGTTTCTCATCGACGAAGCACTTTCGGTAGGCGATGGGCACTTCCAACAAAAATGCATGCGCCGCATCAAGGAGTTCAGGGCGAAAGGGGGATCGATTGTTTTCGTCTCGCATGATCTGAATGCTGTGAAAATGATCTGTGATCGCGTAGTGGTGCTCAGCGAGGGCCGCGTGGTTGCAGATACGGAACCCGAGCGCGCGGTAAACATCTATAACCAGCTCCTCGCTGGAGACGACGAGGAAGACGCCGCCCCAGCACGGTCCGACGACTCAGGCTATGGAAACCGTGACGCGATAATAGAGCGTATCGAATTCGGTGGTGAGAATTCCCGCAGCCCCATTCTGGCAAGCGGCGACATCGCCAACATGGATGTCACAATAACTGCTACCCGAGAGTTGACGGATGTTTCCCTCGGACTGATGATCCGCGACCGATTCGGCCAGGACATCTTCGGCACCAACAGTCACTACCTGGATCTGCCGATCATGCTAGGGGCCGGCGAACGCAAGCGGCTGCGGTACCGTTTTCCAATGCGCCTGGCACCGGGCAAATACACCATCACCGTCGCCCTCCATGAAGGCGCGGACCACACAGGCACTTGCTACCACTGGCGCGACAACGCGGTTGGTTTTGAAGTTGCGGGAATCCAGGGAACGTTTTTTGGTGGCGTTTGCGATCTTTCACCCACCCTCGAGAACATCCAGTAACCAGCTGCGGCAATTGACGGAAATACGAATGCTCATCCCAAACAACCCAGACATCGATTTCGTCGAACTAAACCGACGCATCGACGCCGAACTCCATCGCTACCAACTGGCAGGCCCTAACAAGGTTCTTCCACCGTTCGACCCCGCACCGCCACACATTCATGACCAACCATATTCGTGGTCCGCTCTGGTGCAGCTCGACGATGAGGCCCTGGTCCAGGCTGCATTCCCATCATTGTTGGGACGTAAAGCCAAAGCGTCCGAAGCGGCAGCCTGGCTAGCGGAGCTTCGCTCAGGGACCGACCGGTTCGAATTCCTCGCCACACTCCGCTATTCAACTGAAGGCAAGCGTCACGGCGTTCCCGTACACGGGCTGCGCCGCGCCCGTATAAAAAGTGCGCTCCGACGCACGCCTTTGCTCGGCACACTGCTAGCTAACGCCTATGGCTGGTTCTCGACAGATGTGCGGCATCGTTACTACACGGCTCGCTTCGACCTCCACTCGCGTCAACTAGAACAGCAGAGCAAAGTAATTTCCGCCAGCGAAGCGGCGCTACGGTCCGTTATGCGTGACGCGCAAAGCAGCATCGAATCACAGCAAGAGCAGATTCTGAAGCTGCAGGACCAGTTACAGAAACGGGAGCTCGAACAACAAACGCAGCTACAGCAGCACCTGAGGGTCCAGCAGGAGTTGCGCGGGCGCCTCGGCTTTCTAGAGCGCAACAGCGCTAAGTCACCCGCAACTGCTCACAACGCAACTGCCGAGATCGCCCAAACCAGCCTTGGCGAGGACAGAATTCCTGACAGCTTCTACTTGGCATTCGAGCACCGGTTTAGAGGTGACACCGAGACAATCCAGTCGCGGCTGAGCTACTACCTGCCGTTAATCCATCAATTGAGGCATCTCATCGAGCGGCTACCCCTCGTAGATATCGGGTGCGGCCGCGGTGAATGGTTGCAGATGCTCCCGGAAGCATCGCTGCGTATCGGAATCGACCTCAACAGCATGAATGTCGAGGCTTGCCGCGAACAGGGGCTTGAAGCCGAAGTGGCTGACGGGCTTGACTGGTTAAAGCGGCAGCCCGACAACAGTATCGCTGCGGTTACAGGGTTCCATGTAATCGAGCATCTAAGCTTCTACCAGTTCAACACCTTGCTGGACGAATGCCTACGTGTGTTAGCCCCTGGCGGCATGGTGATCTTCGAGACGCCGAATCCTGAAAACTTAGTATCTGCGGCAACCCATTTCTACACCGACCCGACACATATTCATCCATTACCACCAGCTTTTTCCGAGTTTATGCTGGAGTACAAGGGTTTTATGGCCGTACAGGTTCATAGACTTAACCCGATACCGAGCGAGTACGCCTTGGTGGAGGATAGCGAGGTAGCCAGGCGGTGTAACGCACTGTTTTATGGCGCACAGGACTATGCCGTTACTGCGCAGAAGAGCTTAGAATGACCATCCCCCGAATTGATCAGTTTGCCGCGTCGGTCGCCGTAGGGGACGGAGTCACCAACAGCCTCCTATTCACGCAGGAGCTGCTGCAAGAGCTGGGCTACACATCGGAAATATTCAGTTTCTGCATTCCCGAACCGCTAAAACGAATCATACATCCAGCTGAAACGTTCAACGGTAACGAAGAAACACTGCTGCTTTATCACCACTCGATGGGCCATGATCACGGTAACTGGCTGCTCTCGCAGACATGCCTCAAGGCGCTCGTTTACCACAACATCACCCCAGCTGATTTCTTTCCAGCGCAAAGCGGGCTGCGGCAATATGCCCTTCTCGGACGACAGCAACTGGTCGACTGGCGCGATGACTTCGTTGCCGCCATCGCGGACTCGCCGTTAAACCAAAGCGAGCTGGAAGCCGCGGGATACGTCGATGCGCGCACGCTGCCCCTGCTAGTTGACAGTCGCAGGCTCGAGGGTCCAAGTACGGCGCCTGCCTTTGCGCGAGACGACGCAGATGCCACCTACTATCTGTGCGTAGGCCGACTGGCCGAAAACAAGCGACAACATTTGCTCATCGAAGCGTTTTTTCATCTGCTGCAAATGCAGGAAGAGAAAGCTGCGCAGCGGGCCAAGTTGCTGCTGGTGGGCGGCACGACGAGTGAGGACTATGCGCGAGGACTGGCTCATCACATCAAGCAACTGGGTTTACAGGGCCGAGTATTGATGCCCGGCAAATGCAGTGACTCTGAGTTACGCTGGCTGTATCGAAACGCACATCAGTATTGGTGCGCCAGTGCGCATGAAGGTTTCTGCATGCCGTTGATTGAGGCGCAGCATGCAGACCTCCCCGTAATTGCATGCGCTCAGTCAAATATTCCTGAAACGCTTGGTGAAGGTGGTTTTCTGCTTGGGACCGATGATCCATTGCACATAGCGATGGTGGCGCAGATACTCGATCAGACGAACGGTCTGCGGCGGAAGCTAGCTGACGCAGCAGAACGAAACCTGCAGCGTTTCGAGCGCGACTCACTAAAACGCGAACTGGCCTCCTGGTTGTCCCCACTCCTTGCCCGCCATACACCGAAGGAACCAACATGACGCACCGCGTCCTCATGACAGGCGCCAGTGGGTTCGTTGGTGGCGTGCTTACCCCGGCTCTCCAGCGTGAAGGCTATGACGTCATCGCGTTAAGCAACCGTCCCCAGCCATACCCCGGGCAGCCCGGTGACTACATCCGGTGTGACATACACGATGCGTCAGCAGTTGCTGCTGCCGTGCAGCAAACGCAACCTTCACACATCATTCACCTTGCCGCAGTATCCAACGTACCAGCAAGCTTCACCGACCCTCTATCCACATGGCGGACTAACGTAGCCGGGAGCATGCATCTACTGGAAGCGGCTCGATTACACGCACCCGACGCGTTCATCCTTTTCACGAGTTCCGCCGAGGTTTACGGGGCAGCCTTCAGAGAAGGCATCGCGCTCGATGAGCGAAGTCAATGCGCGCCGATGAATCCATATTCGGCGAGCAAACTCGCTGCCGAGTGCGCCTTTGAACAGTACTTTCGGCAAGGAATGAAAGGGATGATTGCTCGCCCCTTCAACCACATCGGAGCACAGCAGTCTGCCAATTTTGTGACCGCCTCCTTTGCCCGCCAGATTGCCCTTATCGAAGCCGGCAAACAGCCACCGGTCCTGCGTGTCGGCAATATCGATGCAAGCCGTGATTTTCTGGATGTGAGGGACGTCTGCGAAGCATACCTGAGGCTGCTCGCCCTTTCGCCCATTCCTGAACAGTCGCGCATCGTCAACATCTCATCCGGCGTTCCACGCCAGATCCGCGCTATGCTCGAAACCCTTCTAAGCATGACAAGCTCGCAGATCAGCGTCGAACTTGATCCGCAACGCCTACGGCCTTCGGACATCCCCGTGGCGACAGGTAATAGTCAACGATTGCGAACACTTACTGGCTGGCAACCGCACATCCCTATCGAGCAAACGCTGAAGGAACTGCTGGATTACTGGCGTCAGCGGGTGGAATTCGAATGAACGAACCCAGACTACCCGGTGACGCAAACCAGTCCTTTGGACCGACCGTCGGATTCAGCTGCACGGTCTGGTGCATCGGCGAGCGCGCCGGCCATCTGGACGGCATCGGAACCTATACCCGCGCACTTTGGCATGCGATGCAAAAGATCACTGCCGACACCGAGGGAGTCTGGCGCTTTCGGCCATACGCGTTCGGTCGGGACCTACCAACACTGGAGTGTGGTACTCCCCAGTCGCTCGCCCCTCGTTTCTCGGTGTCTTGCCTTCTATCGGCGACTTTTCGGATGTCATTGCTGGGTTCAGCACAGCTCAAGGCGGATCTGGATCTGCTTCATGCAACGGACCATCACATCCCTCGCATAGATGACGTTCCGGTTGTAGCTACCGTTATGGATCTGATTCCTTTGCTTCACCCTGAATGGATCAGGCAGGATCTGCCTCGCCTAAAAAACTGGCTGTTCATCCAGACCATCAAGTCGGCCGATCATGTCATAACCATTTCAGAACACAGCAAGCGGGACCTGGTTAACCATCTCGGTCTCGACCCAGCGCAGGTCAGCGTCACCCCACTTGGCGTGGAACCGTGCTATTTCGACCGCATCCCCGCCAAGCAGATAGAGGAAACACTCAACGCGCACGCACTGCAGCCGGGCTTTTTTCTATTCATCGGCACGTTGCAACCACGCAAGAACTTACGTGGCATTCTCGAAGCATTCAAACAACTGCCTGCGGAAACCCGAAGGCGCCACCAGCTTGTCGTGGTTGGGCGAGATGGATGGGGCAATGATGACCTGATGCCACAGCTAGCCGAACTAGAGGCAAGTGGTGAAGGTTACTGGTTGAAATATCTTCCCCGACACGACGTAATGGCTTTGCTACAGAGCGCCGCCGCCCTTGTATTTCCATCTCTATACGAAGGATTCGGATTGCCCGTTGTGGAGGCGTTTGCAGCCCGCTGCCCAGTGATAACGTCCAACACGACATCGTTGCCTGAGGTGGCCGGACAAGCTGCCTGGCTAGTCGACCCCACGGATGCTGCCGATATTTCGGCCGCCATGCTTGATGTGCTGAACAATCACAGCAGACGCGAAGCGAATGTCGAGGCTGGAGAGCGAAGAGCAAGAGCATTCACATGGGAAGCCTGCGCAGCCGGAACGCTAGAGGTTTATCGCAAACTCATGTCCAAGACGCGATGAAATAGTGCGTGTGGCACCGCTGCACTGCTCCCCGAGAGGCTGGCTCAGCGAGGAGCGCTGCAATCTGCGAATGCCGGAGCCAGCAGTTTCGCCACTTTTGAGGTGTGCTGCCGGCGCGCCTCCGCGTTCAAATGAAAATTTGTGTCAAAGAAATAATCAACTGGGTACATGAAATCAAACGGATTGCCCAGATAGTTAAGCCCGTGCTCTCTTGCCCGGGAGGCTAAGGCCGAGTAGTACTCTGCTTCAACGCCTCGATGGTAAGAAGGCCGATCCAGCAGCGGGGGCGGAATGAATATGGCGCACCCTCCTTGACCTTCCACCAACTTCGCCAACCGGGCCCAACGATCCCAGTTGGATTGACTAGGCGCGGCATCAGCCCCGTATGTCTGGTCCGCTGAGCGCTCAACCGCCTCTCTCATCCAGATTTCCTGCCTGGCAGCCTCACTGTTGATCTGGTCCCCTTGCGCATTCATGTTCTGCGGCCCATATAGCCCCTCGACCCGGTACCCATGCGGCAGTCCCACATAGCCGTCTGCGACGCGGGAAAGCGGCGTAAACCAAAGTAACTTGACCAACTGCAATGCACTCAGATCCAGACGACCGAATTCCGGATGGCTTAACCAATAACTATCGAAAGCGTAGTTAACCCGGTGCCGGTCGTGATAAAGCGGATATTCGAGCGGCAGTATCACCCAGTCGCCGGGTCGTATAGCCTCGTATGCGTAGCGGCTTATGAAGTGCGATTGCACACCGGCGTTGACGCCAAGATTTACCACGGGCCGACCCAGCGACTGGGTCAGAATCGCCGACTCGAGACCAAACAACGCACCGGAGCCACCAACAACGAGAACTCGCGGCCCCTGTAGCGCAGCGGCAACAGCCAACTTGCGCTTGTAACTCTGCTCGACCCATTGGTCCGTCACCACGGGCCGACCGAGCTGGCCGACCAATAGCGCAAGCCAACCAACCAGCAAGACCATACAACCCAGCGCAACGCCACCGATAAAACGTTTAGGGTTTCGTCTGTATCGAGTCATAGGAAGGCTAAAAATTGAAGTACAGAAAGGCACGATCGGGCTCGCCAGCCATGACTTTCAACACGGCCAACAAGCCAGCGCCGATCAACGCCCCACGCCCCAGGCTTCCTAGCTTCAAGCACAGCGTTCTGCTGCACGGCGCTGCTAAAGCGAGTCCCAACAGCGCGGTGCATGCCCAAGGCAGGCTTTTATCTATGCGCATCGCCAACACCTCTCGCAATAGCGTCGCCTTATCGAATTGCCAAGCCCAATGCCAATCAAACAAACCTGCATACATGTGCATGGTCACCGACAACGATTCCGCACGAAACGGGATCCAGGCCAGCATGACGAATACCAAGGTCAAAAAGAGCGCCAAGATATGCGGAAAACGCCAGGGAACCCACTTGGACCAGCTGTGGTTGATAACCAACATACCGCCATGCATCCCCCCCCATAGGATGAACTGCCATCCGGCTCCATGCCATAGGCCACCCAGAAGCATCGTGATCATGAGGTTCGCATTCGCCCGGAGCCGCCCAGCCCGACTACCGCCCAGCGGAATGTACAGATAATCGCGCAAGAAATGCGACAGCGTGATATGCCAACGCCGCCAGAATTCCACAATGGAACCGCTCTTGTAAGGAGAACGGAAGTTCACCGGCAGTCGAATTCCAAACATCAATCCCAGGCCAAGCGCCATGTCTGCATATCCAGAGAAGTCGAAGTATAACTGGAGGCCATATGCACACCCGGCCAGGACAACTTCCGAAGCGTCTAGCAGGTCGCCGTTTGCGGCGCGACTGAACAAACTGTCAACGGCCGGTGCCAGCGGATCAGCCAACAGTACTTTCTTCATCAACCCGACCACCAGCAGTGCCAAACCCATCTCCCACGCCAATGGGCGCTGCAGCCAGCCCCGACCAATCTGCGGGAGAATCTCACGTGCATGTACGATCGGGCCGGCGATCAGTTGAGGAAAGAAACTGACGAAGAAGCCGTAACGGACAAGGCTGCCAGGCGCTGACAGGCGCTTGCGGTGCAAGTCCACCTGCCACGCAATCTGTTGGAATGAAAAGAAGGAAATACCCAAAGGAAGCAAAATGTGCCAGTCGCGGCTCCCCGGCAGAAAACCGAAAAAGAACCCCGCATATTTGTAATAGGCGAGCAACAATAAATTTCCGGACACAGCAACTACAAGCCAGAACCTGCCACGATGCGCGGTGACCCGGTAGCCTAGAACATAGTTGAACAAGATGGAGCCAATCAGAAGCCCGAGATACCCCCAGTTCCAAGCTGCATAAAAATACAGCGAGGCCAACAACAGCACAACAGGAGCCGCACGCTCCATTTGCCGCCATCGCAGTAGTAAAAACAATCCGTACACAACTGGAAGGAATACGAGCAGAAACGGATAGGAACTGAAAATCATATATCCAGACTCTGTATCGAGCCGCAACTCCCTGAGTATCCTTTGGAGCTGTGCTTATCGATAGAGACACCCATTAACATGGCAATTGATCGCGACCAAGGCAGCAGACTTAAAGAAAGTCTCGAATGTCTCGTTCCAGACGCCTTCCTATCCAGATAGATCCAGCGAGCATACAAGCCCCTATCACCGCGATCAGCAGCAGCCCGACGACTGAAGGCGGCTCGGTACCTAGCAGAGCGCTTCGATAGGCATTCGCCAGATGAAAGAAAGGGTTCAATTTGATTAACGGCTGGACGCTTTCTGGCAGGATCCCCGGAACGTATACGATAGGGGTCAACCAAAACCAGAGCTGTACGACAACCCCAACGACTTCTTTGATGTCACGGAGAAATACCGACAAAATCGCGCAACACAGGCCTATAGCAAAAGCCAACAACTGCATGCATATGAACGTCGGCACCCACCACAACAAGCTTACTGAAAAGTTGAAGTCGATTACCCAAAGGAAAATCAGGAAAAACCCGGTGGAAATCAAGTAAAGAACTGTCTCGCTGAGGATCACATAGAGAGGCAATGACCAAAGAGATAGACGAACCTTACCGATCAAATGAGCTTTTTCATGAAACACCTGGGTAACCCGTGTCAACGTCGCTGCGAAGCAGTTCCAGGCGAGCAAACCGCTTACCAGATAAATACTGTAGCCGTAAGGGCCCAGATCTTGGCCAACCCCACCAAGGCGCATCCCCATGATGCGTGAAAAGACCAGCGTGAAGATCAAAATATTGATCAGGGGGAGGATGAAGGTCCAAGCCGCCCCTAGCACCGACGCAGAATGGCGATCGACCAGGTCTTGACGCGTGAAATTGAGTATCAGATTCCAGTTCATGAGAGTGCCGGTGAAAAAACAGTCGGGAAGAATACTCACATCGGCGCGATAAAAAAACCGCGGTCGCGGTTGGTACACGCCGTGCTACAGCGCAAGAAAACGGCATCTACCCGTTCAAGAACGAAATAATCTACGCGAAACCGCGCCTCGCACGTTTCCATGTGCTCACCCTAGCGACGAAGCACTACGCAGCCTACGCCAGCCATATCCCCTGCTCTAGCGCACCGCTGAGTTTGATCTGGTTCTCCGCACTTTCCGAAAACGACGCAAGCATACCCGAAGCGCTGAGCCCGCCAGCCAGCTCGTCAAGCCAATAGGCATAGCCGTCCGGGTCGGGTAGACGATCCAGAACATTCAGGTAGTAGCCGGTAATAAGCGCCTGGTTCCCAGGGGCAACCCCATAAATTGACTGGAATTCGGGACTCTGCCCGAACGATTGCGCAACATCCTGCAGCGACATGCCTGAATCCATTCGGTCGATCCAGTAGTTGAGTCCGGCAATATCCGGCCGTCGATCGAACGCAGCCTGATAGAGCCGATATGCACTACCGGAAACCTCACCGGCCGCGACGTCGATCGCTAGCACACCGTCCGCAAACGACAGACGCTCAAACCCTGCGAGATTGTCGATATCTGAAGCATCTGCGCGATTGCTGACGGTCACCTTATCAAGCCCGACAGCAACTACGTACTGACTACGCACCGATGCATAGACAAATGTATCCAGACCTGCCCCGCCCGTAACCGCATCCGCCGACGCAGTTGCGGTGATGACATCATTTGCATCGGTCCCTGCAAAGGAATGGCCTGCCGCCCGGCCGATGACCAGTTGATCGTTGTTGCTCATAGCCGCAAGGAGCTGATCGTAGGTATAGCCTATGTCGGCCCAATAAGCCTTTGTATCCGACCCGCTGGAGCGAACGCCTACGATAAGAGGAACCTCCCCGTCGACGATGTACAGCGGACCGCCGGAACTACCGGGCCCCATAAGCTGGTTCGCCCCCCCCGATGTCGCCGCGTATATGTCAAAGACACTGTTGTGCTGCACTAATAACGGGCCAGCCATCATGCCAGTGCTGCCCTGCGGATAGCCGATCTGGAATGCCAGCTGCGTGGAGTCATAACCGGGTGCCAATGCGAAGTAACCCACCTGATCGCCAACCGGGAGGCTGAGACCGATCAGCGCGACGTCGGACTGCGACTCCGCGAAGGTTAGCGATTCGTTGTCACCGTCGGAGAATGTTTGAGACGGGAAACCGCTTATAGTCCAGCGCGCCCCCTCCAGATCGACGAGCGAGGGGCTGTCATAGCGAAAAGTAACGGAGTCGTAATCAGCGCCGATAGCGATACGGACGTCGCGAGCCCAGCCGCCGGCATCAGGGTCATAAACGACATGGGTGGCGGTCAGTATGTCGTTTCGCCCAACTACCGCACCTGTACCTAAGGCGACGCTGCCGTCGGGGAAGGTAACGTACAGATGTGCTACGGCACGGTACGGGTAGACACCCAGATTAGTGATTTCTTGATTCATAGGAACGTCCGAAAGCAATCAGCGGAGCGGTATTGACGGTTCGATAGAAACGAGCTGGCGCTACCCAGCCTATTGAAGGCAAACGGCAGCAGACAACCGGCCCAGGCAGCAGCCTACGACGATAGCCAAAACTAACGGGCTTTTCCGCTGCTCTCTTTGGCCGGCACGATGCAAACAACGCCAATCGGCTCCTCGTTGCACCACTGATCAGCCTGCGCTCCCATGGCGGTGCGAATCTGAGCATCGGAATATTCCGCTCGTTTAAACACGAATAGCTCACCGGGACGTCGCTGGCGCCCCAGAACCCCATTTTTAGCAGCACAGTCGGTCGCGACCCGCGCAATGAAACCTGTGTTAAAGGGCACAGCATGTAGCGATGTGAAATATTGCAGGAAAAGGGCATCGTCGCCCAGCGCCCCGCAGCCGTAAGCTGGAAGAAGATATACGGCATTTGCTTTCTCGATCCGTGCATCCCAGAGCTCCCGGTCATAAGCGAAAACAGGCGCCCTATGGGAAGCTTCGTAGAGGTATGCACGGTGTGGAGCGATATCAATGTATTGCACGACGGCAAACGCCAGCAAGGCAAGACGATATACCGGGCTTGCCCGCGTAAGAAAAAAACCAATGGCTAATAGCAGAAGAGCGTAACCCACCGGCCAGAAGAACCGGCCCGACCCACGAAAAATATGCGTCAGAGGCTCGATCCAACGGGGTAACGAATAGGTCAACACTTCGTTTGCACCCAGATAAACCACATTCGATACCGAGTATCCAAAGAGGCCTAGGAGCACCAGAATCATAGGTACATGGTTTCGCGAGAACCGAAGCAGGGCCAGCGGCCGACTCAGCGCGGCGAAACCAAGCATGATCAACACCGCCAGTCCAAGGTAGTTATGGCCATCAATCTGCAAACCTGTCGCATCGAGCACCACCCCGTTTGTCGGAATGAAACCGCTGGGCGCCAGCTGCGTACCCAGCAAAGGGGAAAACAAATTCATCGATGACTCAGTGAATCCGTTTTCCGCAGGAGGAAGGCCTGTCGAAAACGACAAATAGCCCAATACGAAGAAGAGTAATAGCAGCAACGGAGCAGGCAACAGCACGAGGAAAAACGAATGGCCAAGTGCGCGCCACGATAGGGATCGCCACAACTGGCCGAGTAGTGCTGCAATGTAAAGCGCATACAACATTGCAACGAGATAGAGGTGAATCGACCCAGCAAGCAGTAGTAGTGCCACTGCAGCCATGACAAATCGGCGCAACGAGCAGCGGCCGCAACTGAGCTGAAAATAGAGCACCAATATCGCAACCAAGCTGCACTGAAAAAGCAGAGCAGCGTGAGGGATGCGGATCAGTAGCGCCGGCATCATTAACGTGAACAGCGTGCCAGCGAGAAGCGCAGCGAACGACCGGCAACCGATGGTCGCGGCCGCCCATGCACCTGCAATGCCCTGCAGCATATAGCACAAGAACACCCAGACACCGAAGTAATGGCTGCCCGTGGGCAGCAAGCCGTAGAGCGGTTTGAACAAAATCGCAGCTAGCGGAATACTGTCCGTGAAAGCAACCGAAACCCCTTCCGGCGCATTAAGCAGGCGAGTATGCAAAAGTGGAAAGCGCCAGCTGTCCTGTACGAACGCCCACATACCCGTTATATGCTGCGTTGGGTCCGTGTGAGTATTGAACCAGAAACCTGA
The DNA here is from genome assembly GCA_002339675.1 of Stutzerimonas stutzeri. GTDB lineage: Bacteria > Pseudomonadota > Gammaproteobacteria > Pseudomonadales > Pseudomonadaceae > Stutzerimonas > Stutzerimonas stutzeri_O. The sequence continues at coordinate 662,488 of DDKB01000017.1, read as the reverse complement.
TGTGCCGGTAAAGAAATCAATCGGAAACAAGTGGAACGTATAAATGGCCGCGACCAAGCTGGCCGCAAAATAATAGTAGGAAGGTCTGAGGGGGCGATCCAGGTAAACTGCTAAACTTGAAAACGATAAGAACATAAAGGGATCGCCGCTTTTTAAATAAAATAAAGCTTCGGCGTACAAAGCTTAGTGAAGGACGAGTGCCATTCCGATAACAATAAGACCAAGCCCCGCTGTTTTAGCAAGCGTAATTGGCTCACTGAACAAAAGGTAGCCCAGCAGATAGATCAACATGAAAGTGCAAGCGGCCATGAATGGAGCGGCGACAGAAAGCGAATTCACCGCATAGATTCTTACCGTCAAGAGAAAGCTCAGGCCGTAAAGCGCGAGAGCACCCACGAGCCATGGCGAGAGCAATTGCCCAAGCACAGACAACGATCGACCTTGTTGTCCGGCAAATTTTATGGATATTTGCGCCCCAACATTGAGCAAGACGGCGATAGCTATGAGGATCGGCTGCTGCACGTTGCACTCCGCTTGGTAGGCTTGCAGACGTAAATCGGCCGTGACTTGATCTCGAAATATATCTTGCCAACGTAATGGCCGATGATTCCAAGGCTGGTCATGATGGAACCACCGATCAGGATAAGCAGAATATTGACAGTCGTAAAACCTACTGCAGCGTGTCCCGTCATTTTCTGCAAAAGCGTTAGGGCGACCATCAAAACACCGAAACCAAGAGTCAAACAGCCCAGCCAGGTGACGATTGCCAAAGGGATCGTAGAAAACGCAGTGACATTATGTAATGCATAGCGCAGCAGCCCTAACTTGCTCCATCGACTAGCCCCCTCGCGCGCATTGACGTCGAAATGCAACACGGCACTTTCGATACCCAGCCAGTTGACTAGACCACGAAAGAATCTATACCGCTCGGGAAGCCCGAGATAACTATCCACAACCTGGCGGTCGAGTAGCTTGAAGTCGGAATGGCCTTCGATATCGAACCCGGAGAAACGGCGATACAGTGAATAGAACGAACGTGCAAACAGGCCATCAAGCCTGGATGGATCATTCCGGTGACGCTTGACGGCTTCCACGACGGAAAAGCCCGCTTGCCACTGCGCCACCATCTGAGGAATCAATGACGGTGGATGTTGGAGATCCGCATCCAGCACCACAACAGCGTCTCCCTGGGCATGATCCAGCCCCGCATATACGGCCGCTTCCTTCCCAAAATTACGGGTAAAACTCAACAGCCGGACACGTGAATCGGTGCTCGCAAGCCTTTCGATTTCCGCTGCGCTGTTATCGGCAGAACCATCGTCAATGGCGAGCAGCTCAAGTTCGTATTGATCGGATTGCGCAGCGCCGAGTATGCGCTCCAGATTGTGGACAATCCGTGGCCCTTCATTGTAGATCGGCACCACCACGCTGATCAGCACTTTTACCTGCCTGAAGCCGGAGAAATGGCTGGCGATTATCGCACCGACCAGGCCGGGCGAACCAGTGCGAAACAGTTCATGTGCTGTGGAGCACCGCGTCGTCACCCAGCATGCAACTAGGGCAGGTCCCCATGCGCGGCCCAATGCCAAGTGTGCCGGCCTACTCGCGGCGCGCCGGCATCTCGGCTCGTCCAACAGTTTGCCAGCTGGCGTTTCGGCCACCGGACACATCAGATCTGTCGGCTGCGGGACGAAAGATTAATAGTGATTACCGAGCCAGCCATCCAGCGGTTCAACGCGTTGTTGGTTGGCTATGCATGTACTCGACCTCTAGCATGAGGGCCAGGCAGTTCGGCAAAAGTCAGCCTGCCTCCTCGAAACCACAACCGAAACGGAGGGATCTCCTGTGCCGCCTATCGTGCCGGTATCGCCACAACGCCACGGCGACAAGCATTGGAAACGCTGCTCGTCCTATACATTTGCCGCAAACGACGCCCTGGTCCCGCTGGCGCTGGCGGAACTGGCTAAAGCTGCCGCGGCATTCCCGATCGCTTTCATTCAGCTAGACGGCAATCTTGTCCCTGTTGCCCTGATGGGCTTCCAGCAAGGCCGGAACTTGCTGGTTTCGGCAACTGGAAAGTGGCTGGCACGATATATACCGGCGATCTATCGCAGCTATCCGTTTCGGCTGGTCAAGGCGGAAAACGGCCAACAGGTGTTGTGCGTAGAGGAAGACAGCGGGCTCGTTAGCGATGCCCCCGAAGGTGAAAGCCTGTTTGGGCTCGACGGCAAACCTAGCTCCGGAGTGCTGGAAGTTCTGTCATTCCTTGAGCAGATCAACGCGAGCCGTGAGGCCGCCACAAGGGTCATCGAATTGCTGCAGCGACATCAACTGATCCAGCCGTGGCCGCTGACCGTACAGAGCGCAACAGGAACGCAGCTTATAGGCGGGCTGTTTCGGATCGATGAGCAAATGCTCAACTCGGTTGCTGCAGAAGCTCTGGTCGAACTGCGCGACGCTGGCGCACTGCTTGTCTGCTATTTGCAATTGTTGTCCATGCAGCAACTTGCCGAGCTGGCAAGTCTCGCCGCCAGCCGAACCGACCAAAAGACCCCTTCAGAGACTGGTAGCAGCAGCTCGGTTCAGCAGGGGGAAACTTTTAGCTTTGGCAATCTATTGTGAGCAATCGAGGGTTGCGCAGGCCCGAGCCCGCATAAGGCCCGGGGGGAACACGCGGACCATAGTCGGGCCACTTGCCTACGGGCCGCCGGACGGCGGCTCGTACACCTATACCTGAAAGTCCCACTCCTCCGCCGCCTTATGATGGCCGGTCATCTCCACTGCTGCTACGAAGCTGGTCGCGACCTGCTCGAGGGTTAACCCACGGCTGATTTCGGACTGCCAGTAATCCAGGCCAGCAGTATCGGCGGCCCGACCGAAGAGAACGTCGTAGAGCAGCCCAACGTCATGGAGGGGGTTTCCGTCGAACTGTTCATTCGACCCCAACCGCTCGCTGGAGTCGATCATGCTCAAGGCGATCGCCCCCCAGCTGGAACCGGCAGCGTGCTGATCGGCCCAGTATTCGAAGCCGTATAGGTCAGCCTGTCGCCCCAACACCGATTGGTACATCCCCGCAATGGTTTCAAGCGCGACGCTTTGTTCGACAACCACATCTGCATCCTCGAACCTCAGCTGCTCGACGTTAACGACGAGCATTTTTCGCTGAGGATCCGCCAGGCTGTTGACCACGACATAGCCGCGGTGGCTTTCAACCTCGTAATCACTGCGCGCGCCGAGGAACGTGGCGACGTCGGCCGAAGAACCTCCATGCAGCATCACCGAAGGCAGCGAACCGGCAGACGCTTCGGCCTTAACGTCAACAGTGAACGCATCGTTGCCCGCGCCGGCGAAAACCGCACCGACGCTCGCCCCCTGCAAAGTGAAATGCTGGCCGGCGCCATCGCCACTCAGGATTGAACTGTCCCGCACATTGATACTGGCGCTGCCGACCACGGCCGCAAAGCCGATGTGCTCCAGGTTAATGACACTACCTGCCCCAAGATTGGCCGTATCGATAACCAACGCAACTTGCTGTCCAGGCGAGTTCTGCCCAGTCAGCGCAAGCACCCCGTCGGGCCCGGCGTCACTCACCGGTTTCAAGGTTTGAACGAGTACCGAGCCAATCGCGCCCAGCCCGCCAAGAAACGACTGGCCGGTGCTCAAGAGATGCCCCTGGTCGCCCGGTCCATGACCCGGCGTGGCCGCCTTGATCGAGGCGGCCAATAAATCCAACCCAGCCAGAACGCCGACATTGGCGCCGCTGCCAGACAGGCCATAGCCGGGCGCAAGCTGCGCCAGCAATATGCTCCCGCCTGCGCCGGCCAGGGGTATGTCCGCGACGCCTACGTCCCCACTGGTCTCATTACGCGCGGCGGTGACAATCGGTACCGAGATCGAATTACCTTGCACACCACCTGCAAGCGTCACCTGGCCCATCTGGACGGACACCCCATCAACCAAAGTGGCTGGCTGGCTGGGCGGCGTCGACGGTGTCTCGATTGTCAGCGCAAAAGTCTGGCTCAGCGAGGAAGTGTTGCCCGCTATATCCCGCTCAACCGCAGCCAACGAATGGCTGCCTGCAGTGAGCGCGGCATTGAACGTCCAGTGGCCGAGGCCGTCAGCGACAGCCGTGCCGATCTGCTGGAGGCCGTCGTACACGATCACTGCAGCTCCAGGCGAAGCGCTACCTTCAAGCACCGGCTTGGTGTTGGTAGTACGACCATCACCCAGCGTGCCGGTGTCACTGGCTGCCGTCAGGGCTGGCCGGCCCGGGGCGGGTGGTACCAGCGTGTCGAATGAAAGTGACGAAGAGCTACCGGCGCCGCCAGCATTACCGGCCGCATCGGTATAGCTACCGGCAGCAACCGTGACCAATCCCGTGCCCGCGTCAGTAGCCGCTGCCGGCGTAAAGACAGCATTGCGGATCAGTCCGCTACCGCTGACTTCACTCAACGAGCCACCGGTAACGGTGATATCGGCAAGGCTAAACGTCGCGCCCGGATCCTCGCTGAAGGTAAACGTGACCACCGCCGTTTCACCCGCCTTCAGTGCCTCGATATCGCTGGTTACGGTCACCGTCGGAGCGGTCGTATCGATGCTGACGGCCAGACCGGCGCTGGCTGCGCTGGCATTTCCGTAAACGTCGCTCGCCACCGCAGTGACCATATGCACGCCCTGCCCCAGGTCGGCCGTGGCGCTAATCGACCAGTTCCCGTCGACCGCGGGGCCGCTGCCAATCACCTGACCATCTGTATCGTAAAGGGTGACCAGTGATCCAGCTTCGGCTGTGCCCGTGAAGGTGGGCCGGCTGATCGATGTCAGCTGATCGCTGACCGAAGTGCCGGTATCAGCGCCTATGGCGAGTGCAGGCGTTGTGGGCGCCGCCGGAGCCTGAGTATCGAAGCTAAGCACTGGCGTCACGCCAGCAAGCCCGAAGTTTCCGGCAAGATCAGCATAAGCCCCTTGGCTGACGGAGATGCTGGCATGCCCATTGTTGGCGTTTGCGTCTGGCGTGAAGGTGGCAAACCGGCTCGTGCCCGTACCGGATATCGCAGACAGCGTGCCCCCGCTGACCGTGACGTCGCCTGAACTGCCGTCCCAGGTAAAGGTTGCTCCCGGGTCCTCGCTAAAGGTGAAGGTGATGACAGCAGTCTGACCGAGCGTCAGCTGCGAGCTGCTGGAGGTAATCGTCACAGCAGGTGCAGCGGTGTCCAGCGTATAGGCTCGTGCGAACAGGGGGCCGCTATTGTCCACCGCGTTCACTACCCGAGCCGTCAACTGATTCGTGCCGGCAGCCAGGTTTGTCGCCAGACTCCAGCTAGTGGACGCATCGCTTGCGACGGCCCAGTGCTGGCCGCCATCCACCGACACTTCAACCCGCTCTCCCGCCATCAGAGCATTATCGAGGGTACCGGTTATCGTCTGGCTTGCCGTGCGAGTGACCAGATCGACCCCTGAGGCGCCGGTATCGCCAGAGAGCGCAACTCCCGTGATCTGGGTCATAGGGGCATCGGTTATGACGGAGACCTCGAGCGCCGCCGATGCAGCTCCGGTGTTGCCGGCATTGTCCGTCGCCACGGCGGTGATGCTGTGAGTACCGCTATCGAGCGCAGCGCTGGTAATGCTCCACGCACCGGCGGTGGCAACGGCGCTGCCAACCTCGGTGACACCGTCATAAAGCCGAACGGTAGAACCGACTTCTGCCGTGCCACTGAACGTCGGCGTCGTATCGCCCGTGATATTGTCGCTGGCCGAGCTACCGGTGTCGGACGCCGCGTCAAGATCCGGTATGGATGGCGCGGACGGAGCAACGGTGTCGAGTACAAACCCCTTCGAGAACACCGCACCGGCATTGCCTGCCACGTCCACGACCCGCGCCAGCAGCGTATTGTTGCCGGCCAACGTCGCAGCCAGGGACCAGCTGGTATCGCCGGACGCTGCCGTCGCCGCGGAAAAGGTAGCGCCGTTATCCAGCGAGACTTCGACCCGCTCGTCACTGCCCAAAGCGGCATTGAGGCTGCCATTGACCGTGACCTGGGCGCGCGATGTCAGCCAATCATCAGCCAATGCACCGGTATCCGGTGACAGCGAGACGCCAATCACTTCGGTCGACGGGGCCGTACGGTCAATCGTAAGCGTCACGCCACCCGAGGCGGTGCTGGTATTGCCTGCCGCATCCACCGCTTTCGCGGTGAGCGTGTGCATGCCGCCGGACAGTGCGCTGGCAACCACCAGCCAGCTACCGTCGCCCGCAGCGGTTGTCGAGCCAATCTGGGTGACACCGTCAGTATCGTACAGCCGGACCGTCACTCCAGCCTCGACACTGCCCGGCGCTCCCGCCAGGGTCGGTGCATTCGTGCTGGTTATCCGGTCACTGTTGGAAAGGCCGGTGTCGCTGCCGGCCGCCAGAAGCGGCGCAGCCGGTGCGCTCGGCGCAGCGGTATCGATCACGATGGCCTTGTTGGCACTGAGGGAGCCGGCGGCACCCGGCGCCGGTAGCGTCAGCACCGCATCGGTGCCATCGGCCAGCCTGATCGAGCCGCCGTTCAGGCCAAGCGCTGCGGTACCGAGGTATTCAAGATCGCCGCTGACGTCACCGGCCTGTACCGAATAAACGAACGTGAGGGTATTCGAGCCGCTGCCACCCGCGTAGTGTGCGACTTGGTCGGTCGCGCCCGTTTCGAGCTGCAGCGCAGGCGTGCCGCCTGACGTGTCGACCATTACCGCTTGGTCAAAGCTGACGGTCAGTGTGATCGCCTCACCCGCCTTGTAAGCCGCATCCACATTCGATGACGAGACGGAAATAATCCTGGGCGCAACCACGGCGGTGTGAATATCGCTGAAGACCAGGTCATCCAGGGCAACGAACTGGAGGTAACCCCCATTGTCGTTGGTTGTGATCACCAGTTTCTTGATATCGCTGAAGCCACCGAGCAGGACCGTCGAATAATCCTGAGTCGCGCTGACGTAGGCGGAAGTGTTCGCTACCGCGTTGCCATTAGCGTCCAGACCGGTCAGGTTTAGCGTTTGCGCCGCGATACTCAGCCCGCTCAGTTTCAGGGAGTTCAACGAAAACAGTTGCCCGTCCTGGAATGAAAGCGTGACGCTTCCTTCCAGATTCGGTTCGTCTTGGCCAGCAATATTCACGTATGAATTGGGTAAGTAATAAGGCGCGCCTTCGCTGTACGCCGTAACTGCGGTAGCAACCGCATCAACCACCAGCCGATAGGCATCGTTTCCGCCAACGCGATAGATGATGTCGCCGCCCGGCCCCGCATAAACGTCCCCGGGTCTGCTGACGAAATTAGCGTCAGTGCCAAAGGTGACCGTCTGATTCGTCAACGCCAGCACATGCTGGTAATGCTCCGCCAATCTCGCATCAACCACGCCGTCTGCCTCGACCTGACCGGCACGGACCTCCAGCTCCCAGTCGCCGCCCCCTGCCACGGCACCGGTGAGATCGTCAGACGCGGCGATGTCGGCGCCGGTAGCGATTGCCAGCTCGCCGATGAACTCCTTGCCTGGCCCGGCGCCGATCTCGCAGCCATAGAGCAGAATATCGCCATCGGGGCTCATCGCGCTGCCGATCGCCCGGAGCGCATCCTGATGGGCATTCAGGTTGGTCGCATCGAGCGTCAGCGCGCCCAGATTCAACGCGCCGGCAGCCCCGTGCGACAGGATATGCAGCGCATCGACGCCGCTACGGCCCTGCAGCGCCAAGACGATCTGCTGCAAGCCATCCAGCGCGGAGTCGAGAATGACGACTTCCCTGCCCGCGCCGAAGCCGAGGATCAAGGCGTCGAGGTCCGGCACGTTGTCCTCGATGAAAATGATTTCGGAACGCGAACCGGCAATGGTCAATTCAGGCACGACCGATGCGCCTGCCTCGGGATCGCCAGCGAGCGAAACCGGTGCCCCAGCGATGATCAGGTCGCCGATGTCGGCGTAGGTGGGAGTGCGCTGCATGCTTACCTTCCTTGTTGATTGGGCTGGGGCGTGATGACGTTGGCGGCGCTGCCGGCCTTGTCGGTCCAAAAGGTCATCTGTTCAAATCGCTCGAACAGATCCGGCGGGAGTACGGTCTTCCGAGACGTGAACTTCACCTGCGCTTTTACCCGGTGCAGGTCGGGCGCGCCGAGCGATGCGTCGAATTCGTCGGCGGTGTATTCGACATGCTCGAAGTCGTGCTCGAAAGCCGGCTCGCCGATAAAGTCATAAATCAATGGCATGACCTTGGCCGGCGCCCTGGTCAGCAATTCGTAATCGACCACCAACAGCGACGAGGCATGCTCGCCATAAAAGGCTTCGCGCAGGGCTGACCAGGCATAGCCGACGGTCTGGTCGTGCTGAGCCAAGCCCTCCAGACGACTGTAGACCGTGCGCGCATTCGCGCCGAACAGCCGAGTGCTTTCGTAGGGATTGGCGCGGTACAGGCGCTCGAAACTGTCCATGATCCAGGCCACGTTGCGCACGCAGGCGACGACCTTCGCACGCGGAAACAGGTCGCGCAGCATCGGCATCCGGGCGCACCAGGCGCGGTTGGTGTCGAACACGACGGGCTTGTCCAGATCTCCATAATAGGCGTCGAACAGCCCTCGCATCAGCGTGCGGCGCTTGTCGGTACCGACTACCGGAGCGAACTCGCTACCGGCACTCACCTGGCCGAGCACGGCGCTACACAGCGAGCCCACCGGACTGGTCATGCCGGCATGGAAGCGCGGGTTCTGCAGCAGAATGCTCGACAACAGAGTCGAGCCGGAACGGGGGAGGCCCGAAATGAAGTGGAACTGGCGCTCGCGATCAGCAGGAGACTGAGAAGACATGATGGGCACGACACGCTCTGGAAATGCTGGAACAGCCGAAACGACCAGGCCGCTGACTCGACCGGATTAAGCCTACTCCGACCGACACTCAGCCCAAAGGAAACAGCCAACGTGTTCAGTGTGCCTTATACACACGGCCCAAAACGGAAGCATGGCCTTCAACTATCCGCCATAACGAGCTGGGCGAAGCATGCCACTGCGCTCAAGTTCCTTCAATACGCAGCTCACCTGCTGATCCAGAGACATCACCGAACTGTCAACCTGCACCTCCGGTGCGACGGGCTCCTCATAAGGAGAGCTAATCCCGGTAAACTCAGCAAGCTCACCAGCACGGGCTCGACGGTATAACCCTTTGGTGTCTCGCGCTTCGCAGGTGCTCAACGGACAGCTGCAATGGACCTCGATGAAACGCATAGCCGGAATCAGGCTGCGGGCACGATCCCGGTCGGCGCGAAGCGGTGATATGGCCGATACCAACACCAGGTGCCCCGCCTCGTAAAACAAACGCGCCACCTCCCCCACCCGGCGAACGTTCTCTGAACGGTCGGCAAGGGAAAATCCCAGGTCACTGCACAGCCCCGCACGCAACACATCCCCGTCCAGCCTGTAAGGCCGGCTGCCGTCGCCCTCCAATGCATTTGCGACCGCAGCGGCCAGCGTGGACTTGCCCGCTCCGGAAAGCCCGGTAAACCAGATCACTCCTCTGTTCATTGCGGCGCCTTCCTGATGCGCCGCGCGCTCATCGATGAAGTGAGGCGGGTTTTCGATCATGGTGTTGAGCACAGATTAAGTGGCCTAATTCCAAGCAGAACGTGAGCCATCTGCCACAACCTCCCGCCACGAAGCAGGGAATGGCTGCGCCGATGACGCCCGATCAGCGAGCCGCACAGTCGTCAATATGCGTGCTAAACATTCTCCAGTGATGGCAGAATGCCTGCCCTTCACAGTACCACTGTACTTTTCACCCCAAACCATAAGGAAGACCTCAATGACCCGCGGACAAATTGAAACAAGCATTCAGGAGCTGTACATAGGGATTCTTGGCCGCGCAGCCGACTACGCAGGGTTAAAGTACTGGGCCGATCAGATCAGTAGCGGTGCCATGACCTTGGAGCATACCCGCGCTTCGTTCGCCAGCCCAAACCAGCCGGAATACTGGTCCACCTATGGCGGGCTCAGCGCGAGCGCTCTGGTTGACAAGGTGTATGAAAACTTCTTGGAGCGAACCCCGGACGTTGCGGGAAAGACGTACTGGGTATCGGAGCTGACCACCGGTGCCATCACTTCCGACTTTTTTGTCAACGCGGTGATCAACGCCGCCAAGTCTCCTTCTACCGATAGCCAAACCCTAACCGATGCCAAGGTTCTGGCCAACAAGGTGGAAAGTGCCCAGTATTTCACCACCAAAGCGCTCAGCGCTGACAGCAGCTCAGCTGCGTTCATCGCGCAGGCAAAGGCAGCTGTTTCAAACGTTAACCACGTGGATTCGACCGTTGCCGCATCGAAAACGGCATCCGATCAATATGCCTCAACGCTGCCGCTAGCGTCCCACTACGATGATCGGGTCAACGATGCGGGGAACAATCAGACCAACTTCACGCCTATTGCGAGCAACGGCCATGTAGACGGCGTCGTCAACATCCGTTACAGCGCAACACAAAGCGATAACATCGACATCTTCCGCTTCAAAGCAGACAAAGATGGCCTCCTGAACTTCAACTACACCGGCGATGACAATATTTACGTCCGGATCATGTCCGGGGGCGGTAATCTCATGGACACCTACGTGGCATCGCTATTAAACAAAGAGCCCGTCCTGAATTTTTCAGATACAGCCAAGGTGTTCGCCGGCGAAACTATCGAGATCGCAATTTCAGGCACGGCCAGCTATGGCGATCCGGCACAGACATACAGCTTCGACTATTTCGTAGCTTAATGGTAAATGGGGCACTCAAATCTGAGCCCCCATTTACGTAGATGATTACTGCACAACGCTGGGTTCAGGCTGACGCACTGGGCTTTGCTGCATGGGCTACCGAGCTGACTCCCGCGCAAGCCAGAATGGTGACTCACCCAGAGGCCTATCCATGGCGTTCGTGGCACGCCACTGTCGGCACGCGTCGCTCCGGACGGGTAACGCCGGGCCCTGAGTATCTTGCCCTCGGCTCCGGTGACGACGAGCGTTCCACGTGCTATCGGGCGCTAGTCCTGCAGCACGAAACGGAAGAGATGACTGCTCAGCTGCGCGATGCCACCCAGCCAAACGGGCCTTCGGCTCACCACGCTTCGCCTGCGAAATCAAGCAGATGCTCGGGCGTTACGTGAGCATCAAACCTAGAGAACGACCCAAGCACTCCACAAAGACGGGATAGGCTGCGAAAAATGTTCCTGACGGCTTTCTTGCTCATTTTTTCCGGGCAATAAAAAACCCCGGCCTGAGCCGGGGTTCTACACCATCAAGCAAGCAGCAACAGCGCTTACGCGATGTTGAAGCTAACCACGCCATTGGCGAAGGAGACCTGATCGACAGATGTAACGCCGCTCAGTTCGATCACTGCGATGTTGTCAGGAGTGTTACCGAGCTCGCCAGTAGTGCTATCGATAGCCAGACCATCGCTGCCAAAGTTCTTGGTTTCGAGGACCAGGTTAATTGCACCGCTGCCATCTTTCAGAACGAAAGCTTCCAGAGCGCCGTTGTTACCACCTACGAACACACCGTCATCGTTGAACTGAGCGGTCGTATTCAGAGTGAAGCCGTTGCCCAGGTAGATAACATCGCCTTTGGTGATGCCAATGGAGAAATCATCGCTATCCTTGACGCCGTCCGCGAAATAGAACACATCAGCCTTGGTAGCGTCGCCTGCAGCAGCGACAACATCCTTGGCATTAGAATTATTCAGCGCAGTGCCAGCAGCAGTGGATGCAGACGTAAGGCTGTCGTAGGCAGTGTCGATCGCCTTGTCACGACCCTCAAGAGCATCCAGCTTGGTCGACAGTTCGACCTTAGCAGTGGCCTCAACGTTGTCACTATATTCGCCAAGGTAGGTAGTGCCCTCAGCGGTATCGTCCAGCTTGTCCACCGCAGCGGCCAACGCACCTGATGCCTTGTCCGCAGCGTTCTCCTGAGCAGCGTAAGACTTCACGGCGGAGAATTGGCTGATGGAAGCAAACGCGTCGCCAATTTTGGTGATCTCGGCGGCGGTGGTCTGCGTGTCGGCCAGCTTGTCGTACAGCTGCTGAGCAGTGGTCGTGCCAGGTAGACCAGCCTTGGTCAGGGCTGCTTCATAGGTAGCGGTGTTGTTGGTGTTGGCGGCGTAGGCAGCCAGAACAGCAACAGCCTGAGCAGTGTCAGCAGCATTCGGAGCCGGGTTGGCAGATACAGCGGCCAATGCAGTTTTGTATGCATTGAGGTTAGCAACTGCATCCTTGTCGGCGGCCAAGTAGGCGAGGCGAGCCGCTTCCAGATCGCTCGCAGCAACGACTGCAGCTGCCTTCAACGATGCAGTGGTGCTGCCGCCGAGGTCAGTGGCCCGGGCGGTAGACAGCGCGTTGCTAACTGCAGTTTGCAGAGCGCTATAGCTAGTTGCAGAACTTGCAGTCACGTCAGTCAGCAGATTCAGCTTGTCAGCGGTGGTGGTCAGCGCAGCGATATCCTTACTCAACGCTTGCAGGTCGGAAACCTTGGCCTTCTCGAAATCAACCACTGCTTTGGCAGCGGCTTGCTGGGCAACGATAGCCGAAACAGCTTGTGGCACTGCGATACCGCTCAGGCTGCCATTGGCAAGCTTGTCCAGAGCAGTGGAGATGCTGGTGTTGGTGTTATCCACGCCGGAGATAATAGCCGCAGCATCAGCTTTGGAGAACTGAGCGCCTGCAGTGCTGGTGTAAACTTCGGCCACCAGAGTCTTGTTGGCGATGACCTTGGCGTCAGTCGCCGAGGCACCAGAGATGAAGGCAACCATCAGCTGGTCAGCGTTGACGGAGGCGCCGTCACCCGTCGTCCAGTAAGTCAGGCCAGCCGCATCGGGAGTACGGCCGAACAGGTTGTTGTAGATCTGAACTACGGTTTCTTCGCGAGTCAGGTCACCGTAGATCGCGGCATATTCAGGCTGCTCGTTCACGAAGTTGGCGCGCAGGTCTTCGAGGGTCAGGACGGCAGGAGTTGCGTTGAGTTCAGCAGTCCAGTAGTCCAGACCAGCTTTGTCAGCAGCACGTCCAAGGTAAGCAACATACAGCTCTTGCACTTGTGCAGAAGTAACAGCCATTACTTTAAATCTCCAATATGAGTCGAATCGACATTCAGGCTTCCATCCGGAACAGAGCCCGTCGGCCCCGGCCTGTTGCCATGCCCCATCGGGGCACAGCCCCCTCAATGGGAAGTCGGCTTACGCCGACACAGCGGGGAAAACGGCATGGCGATCTAAAATCACATGGCCAGCTCTCTCAGCTGCGGGAGGAGCATACCGAAGCGGTTCGTGGAATAACAAGTGCCTGACGTCAACAATGGCGCAGCGGCTGACCGTTTCGTTTAGGGAAAATTTATGGAACTGGTCAATAACTGATCGGTCGCACGCGAGTTTCGTAGCGTTACCAGTGCCTTATAACGCACCGCGATAAGCCGAAGAGGCCGGATTGCTTGGCCTCGCGCCGCTCGGCGCTTCGTCTGCCTTGAAGCGGACCAGGTGCGCGTCGCCGCGCCCTGAGTGCCGACGAGCGGTCCCGCGACGCATGCCGCTCACGGCGGCAACGGCAACCAAACGTGACCCTGCGCACAGTAGCCAGCACGCAATAGACGACTCAACACGCCGCCGCCCTAGCCGCTCATGCACAAAAAACCCCGCTTCTTGCGAAGCGGGGTCTGGCCGCAACAGGGGGCCGGGGCGGGCCCCTGTGTCAATACATCACGCCACCAGCAGGTTGCCACCCTCGGTCAGGGCAGTGGTCACGCCGGTCAGCTGGATCAGACCATCACCCGCGTCAACCGTGGTATCAGCACTGGTGTAGACATAGGCGTTGCCGCCGTAGGTGAAGGTTGCAGCGTTCTCGGTCGCTACCGTATCAAGGCCCGCTGCCACCAAGCTCAGCGCTTCGGCCAGAGAGCCAGCCGCCCCGATATTACCCAGCTCGATATTGTTGAAGCTGCCCAGCTTCACACCGGACAGGCTCAACACGTCCTGGGACGCGTTGAAGTCGGTGACGGTGACCATGCCGGCCATCAAGGCGCCGTTAGCCGCCTCAACCTGCGCCGCAGTCGATGCGCTGGTGACCCCCACATCTCCAGTCAGGTTGGCCAGCGTCGCTACGTTCAAACGGTCATTGCCGGCACCCAGCGTGATCGCTGCCGAATGCGCGTCGGTGGAGGTCGCGCCGTTGGCGGTGAGGTTGACCACGTCGTTGCCAGCACCAGCGTCCACCGTCAGCGCGCCGTTGCCGGACACGACGGTCAGGTTGTCATTGCCTGCGCCACCCATGACGCTGAGGCTGCCTTTCTCCGCGACCGCGCCGACGGTCAGCGTGTCATTGCCGCTACCACCCATGACGCTGCTTAGCTGGGTAAAGCTGGCATCCGATGCGTCGATGGTGAGATTACCGGTCGAGGCGGATGCGTCGATGGTCTTGAGGTCGGTCAGTGTGGCCAGCACCACCTCGGTGTTGGAGGTCAGGCCGAGCTTGAGCGAGGTGATGTCGGTGGTTGCGGTAGGATCAGCCGGGGCTGCGGTGGTGCCTGCAGCGGTGGTCAGCGTAAGCGTGCTGCTGGAAGCATTGGCCACGCCAACGGAACCGTTGACCGTCAGCTCGTGAAGGTTGCCGCCCGCCTGGTTGGCCAAGGTGATGGTGGCGCCATCCGTCAGGTTGTTCAGGGTGATTTCTGCTGACGTACCATACAGGTTCGGTGCCAGGGTAGTCCCCGCCGAGGAACCGAAGGTCGTGCCGAAATCAGCCTGGGCCTGCTGCGACGCAGCCTGGGCCGCCGCCTGGATGGTCGAGTAGGTCGTGCCAGAGCCGCCGACCTGGTAGGTCGTCACTGCACTCGAGCCGCTGCCGGTGGTCGTGGCGGTGATCATGTACTGATCGGTGGCGTTGTTCAGCTGCGTGGTCAGCGCCGTTCCGGTCAAGCTCGAGCCTGCATAGGCGCTAGTGACTTGTTGGGCGGCAGCAACATTGCTCTCAATGATCAGGCGGTCAGTCGGCGAGGCCGCATTGAAGAATGCGGTGATGAGCTGGTCGGTGTTGACGTTCGAATCGAACGTCCAGTAGGCGACTTCCGCATCGCTGGGCGTACGGCCAAAGACGTTCTGGTAGATCTGGCTGACGGTCTGCTGCCGGTTCAGGCCCTGGTACGCAGCGGCGTATTCGGGCTGCTCGTTGACGAAGTTGGAGCGAAGGTTCTCAAGGGTGAGGGTTGCGTTGTCGGCATTGAGCTCGTTGAGCCAATAATCGAGACCCGCCTGGTCTGCAGCGCGGCCCAGGTAGCCCACGTAAAGTTGTTGAACTTGTTGTGCGGTAACAGCCATTACTTCATCTCCATTAGTCGATTCGGATCTACAGGCTTGCGCAGGGATGAGGCCCGTCGACCCAACCTGCTCGCAACCCCTTGGGCATAGCCTCCCTGATGGGTTTGCTGGCTTGCGCCTGCCTCAAGAGAGTAACCGTTGAAATGAATTGTTCTATGGGCGGAGTCAATTAACCGACAACCGGTAAGCCAGACGGGCTATTCGTCAATTTGATGTCGCAGATGCCTTGGCCCGAGCGTCATCGGCGCGACGCGCGCAATGGATTCGATTTAAGAATGCGATTACCCGGGCCAGGTTCGCGGGTATGGCACGCTGCTTCGCAGGGGTTGGGTTCGTTTCGCGCGGGGAGCGGTTCGCGGACGGACCCGCCCCTTTGCGGGGGCTGGGTTCGGCGTTTCGCGGGCGTGGCCCGCTCCTAGGGTGCAGTGAGCGGGTGGTTGACGTCAGGCCTGCATGGCCAGGGCAGTGAGCAGGTTGCGCAAGCGCGCCGAGACGGCGCCCCACGCATGGGTACGCAGCCATTGCTGCTGCTTGGCCTCGGGGCGCTCGCGCAGGTACTGGCGCAACCCTTCGGCCAGGGACGCGCTGGATGTCCCGGGTAGGAAGCTTACTGCCTCGGCCACGTCCTCGAAGATGTCCAGCGGGGTGCAAAGCACCGGCTTGCCTGCGCTCAGCCCCCAACGCACGGCGGCACTCGATGATTCCTGAGTGTGCTGGTACGGAAACACGATGCAATCGGCCAGCCCCAGCCAGGCCAGCGATTCGCTGTCTTCGAGATAGTCACTGACCAGGGTCACGCGACCTGCCAGGTCATCCTCCCGGATCCTCGCCTGGCAAGCCGCGACCAACTCAGCCGAGGCTGGCACGGGATATTGAGCATTGACCAGCAACAGGTGCAAACCGGGGTCCTGTCGTACGAGCTGTGCGAAGCCTTCAATCAGCTCCGGTATGCCTTTATGGGGCAGCAGGAAGCCGTAGCTTGCAATGACGGTCTTTCCCTGCAGACCCGCCGCCAGTTGCGCTGGGCCGGGCTCCGGCGCAGGCGTTTCGATTACGCCGTGGGGAAACAGCAGCAAGTTGTCCGACAGGCCGAAATCAAGCAGCCGATTGAGATCGCCAACACTATGCACCAGCAGCCGAGCGCATCGTGCCAGCGAGGCGCTCAGCGTCCGCAGGCTTTTCAGCACACCGCCATGCTCCACATCCGCTGTCGAATGAAAGGTGACCAAAGTACGAATGCCCCGCGCATGCGCCCAGTCGAGCAGATCAGCGAATGCTTGCAGGGCGAAGAACGAGAAATTGAACTGGATCAGTAGCGTGTTCACGGAGGATCGCTCAATGGCCGCCCGCAGCCGCTGCAAGTCGTCCCTGTCGCCAGCGGTCCAGCACCGCTCAACGTGGCTTTCATCAGGCGTGAAGCATCGCGCATCGTCGTTGGCGAACACGTGGCATTCGCTGCCGAAGGCAGGCTCGATCAGCTTGCGACTATAGGTCGCGATGCCACAGGCGCTGTTCCATGAGGTGATGCAGCCAAGCCGCGGCGCGACCTTCAGCAGCGGCTGCTGGCTGGCGTGCTCGATCGCCCTCGTGGTCGCTTCGGCAACCTGCGCCCAGGAGAAATGCTCGCGAATGGTGCGCTCGGCCAACTCGACCCGGGAGGCAACCATCCGCTCAAAGGACCGTCCTTTCCAGGCGGAGTGGAAAACGGTCAGAAGCCTGGTGAGATGGTCGACGTCCGGCTCGTACCAAACCGAAGGCCCAGCCTGCAGGTGGGTGCGCGCTCTTGCGAAGCGGTAGTCGATGAGCCAGGCAGTGTCGGGACGACAGAAATCACGTTGCCCCCCCTGCCCCGTCGCGATGACGGGGCAGCGGTGCAACATGGCTTCCGCCAGCGGCAATCCAAACCCTTCGCCGCGGGACGGTGCGACCAGGACATCTGCCAGCTGATAGAGCGCGCGTACGCCGGCGTCCGGCAGGTCTGCGTTGATCAGCTCGACGGCCGGCGCTTCGGGATGCCCCTTTCGCCAGGCCGCAAGCTCACCAGCGATGTCGTGGTGCGGATTGGGGAACGTTTTGATGATCAGCACGACGGCATCGTGCTTGGTGAATGCCGCGCCGTAGGCGTTCAACAGCACATCGATACCTTTGCGCGGGAAGCAGGACGAAACATGCAGGAGCTTGAAGCGGTCCGCCGTTGCCAACGGCATGTCCGGCAGCAGGTCGGCGTCCGCCTCGACCCGCAAAATATGGTCCGCGCCCAGCCCTACCGTCACCAACGGCGCTGTCACTCCGTTGTCCACCAGCGTACGGGTCACCCAGCTCGACATGCTGGTGACCAGATGAACCTGATGGTTGAAGTCCTGGCAATAGGCTTCCGGCAGGCAGGATTCCTCCCAGCCGTAGCAGGACAGGACCTTTCTTTCCCCTCGCATGTCGGTCACACGGGGCGGATACAGCAGGCGCAAGACGTTACGCGCAGGCAGATCCCGCTCGGCATGCATGGCGGCGCAATCGATATTGGCCGCGAGAAAGGCTTCACTGGCCTTGACCGGCCCAGGCCCCTCAGTGCTACGCAACGCCACGCGGCTGCCGCCGGCCTTCAATGCACGAGCCAGTTCGCGGTTGACCAGGGCAAGGCTGTAGCTGCTATCGAAAGGGCCTTCCACCCGATAGTCGATGGGTGGCGCTGCCACAACCTGTTCTGCGAAACGGTGCGCCGGCAGCTCGATCGCAAACTGCTGCAAGTGGTCGCGAAGGCGATCATAAAGATTCTGATAGCGATACTCGGCCAGGCGCGCGGCTCCGCGCTGGCGCAGGTAATCACGCAGCACTGGATTTTCCATGAGCTGCACGATCGCCGCCGCAGCGGCCCGTGGTTCGCAGGTGGCCAGCAACAAGCCAGCGCCATCGAGGGTGTGCGCAATGTTGCTATGGGCAGCGTTGTGAGCGAGCACGGGCAAGTCATGGACCATGGCTTCGATCAACGGCATCCCGAAGCCTTCATGACGACTCAACGAGACAAACAGGTCACTGCGGCCGTACAGCTCGATGAGCGCCGCGTCGTCGACCTTTCCGGTAAGTGTGACGAAACGGGCTATCCCAAGCTCGTCGATACGCGCCTGCACCTGCTGTGCATACTCGGGAACGGTGAACCCGCCCACTACAAACAGCTGCAACGGCACCCGCGCGTGTCGCAGTAGTTCTGCGAAGGCTTCGACCAATGCCAGCTGGTTCTTATGCGGCATCACGCGACCGACGAACAGCAGGGTAAAAGGCCGTGGCAAATCGTGGGGCATCACGCGCCCTGGCGCCAGGCGGTCGAGATCGACGAGCAGCGGAATCTCGGCCGTTTTTGCTGGATCGTAACCGCGCTGCAGCAGTTCCTGAAGGTTCTGCCTCGAATCGGCGATGCTGCCCGTGAGCCAGCTCTTCCAGCTCTCCACCTGCTCCCAGCCATGTGCAAGCATGGGTTGAATCGGGTGATCGGCCGGAAACAAATCACCAGGGGTGATGTTGTGGAAAACCATGAATTTCGCTTCAGGCAGCTGCCTGAGCCAGTCTTCATGGCTATTGCCAATACCGTGATGGATAAGTAGCGCATCGGCACTGCCAGGCACATACGCATCCATCGGCAGCACGTCTTCGCGCAACGCGTCGGCGATACCGGCACAATAGATCTCTGAGCGCACCCCCGCCAAACGAAGCAACTTGCGTGTCAACAGCATGCCATTGGTGATGCCGTCACCGGGCGTGCAATCGATAGCGAACTGGTGGACAGTGGGCGGGGGTAGCGCGTGCATTGACTTGCCTGTGTTCAGTGAAGGATATGCCGCAGATCGAAGCGTTCCCGCAGCTGGCTAGCCGAGCCGGACCGCGCTTCGCGGACCGGGATTTTACAGAAGCGAGGCGGCCGGTGGAGCAGAACACGCCTGGGGAAGCTTGTGGCTGCCTTATGTCAGCAGGCAGGAGCCATAAGGGACTGGCTGTACCAACGAGACGAGTCCGCCAGCCACAACGACCAGCCACAACGAGGTATTGTCACACAGCCTCCCCCGCGACCATTGCCTCCTTTAACACAGCCCTGGACCTGCGCAGAGAGCGGACAGCCGCAAAGTCGCAACACGCATCCGCCGGCAGGCAACGCGGGAGCGTGGCCGAGGGCATGGGGCGATGCTTTGCAATCACCGGCGGCTCCGACCGCAGCATCGGCGCCCCTGTGGCATGTGGCCATGCGAACGGCGCTGGCGCATAGAAGTCCCTTGAGGCTACTGGTGTGCCCTGGGCAAACAGAGTCGGCCACACTCACCTTGCTAGCGCCAACAGCCCCGGCGTAGCGACCTAGAACGATTTGCCTGTCTGAACCCGCTGTAGATCAGCTTCCACCATCAACTGACACAACTGCTCCAGTGACGTCTTCGGCTCCCAGCCCAGGATAGTTCTGGCCTTTTCCGGATTGCCGATAAGCAGATCGACTTCGGCCGGCCGATAAAAACGGGGATTGACCGCCACCACTGCCTTGCCCGTCCGGCTGTCGATGCCGCGTTCGCTTTCGGCGCTGCCCTGCCAGTCGAGCTGGATATCCACCGCCTTGAATGCCAGCGAGACGAAATCGCGGACGGTTTCGGTGCGGTTGGTAGCCAGCACAAAGGTGTCCGGCTGGTCGACCTGCAGCATGCGCCACATACCCTCGACGTATTCCTTGGCGAAGCCCCAGTCGCGCTTGGCGTCGAGGTTGCCGAGCTGGAGGCAGTCCTGCATGCCGAGCGAGATGCGCGCTGCCGCGTCGGTGATCTTGCGAGTCACGAATTCCTTGCCGCGCAGCGGGGATTCGTGATTGAACAGGATGCCGCTGGTACCGAAGATGTCGTAGGACTCGCGGTAGTTGATGGTCATCCAGTGTGCGTAGAGCTTGGCAACACCGTAGGGACTACGCGGGTAGAAGGGCGTCACTTCCGTTTGCGGGATCTGCTGGACTTCGCCGAACATCTCAGAAGTCGACGCCTGGTAGAAGCGGATCTTCGGATCGACGATTCGAATGGCTTCGAGCAGGTTGACCGCACCCAGCCCGGTAATCTCCGCGGTGGTGATCGGCTGGTTGAACGAAACGCCCACAAAGCTCTGCGCGGCGAGGTTGTAGACCTCGTGAGGTTGCGCCTCCTCCATCAGCCGGATGCTCGCACCCAGGTCCGTCAGGTCATGCTCGACTAGCTCCAGATGCGGATGCCCGAACGCACCAACCTCTTCCAGACGCCAGAAATTCACTGAACTGGTCCGGCGGTAGGTGCCGAATATCTTGTAGCCTTTTTCCAGCAGCAGCTGGGTGAGGTATGCGCCGTCCTGGCCGGTGATGCCAGTGACGATTGCAGTCTTGCCTTTCATGCTCATTCCGTTGCTTTCCGTTCCAGGGCTCGCGCTTCTTCGCTACGAGCCAGCCACACATTGACGTTTTCGACGCTCTGCTCGGACAACCGTCCGGCCCAACGATTCAAAACCAGCAGATTGGTGATGAAGTCGTACTGGGCCTTCAGCAGATCACGGCGAGTGGCGTATTCGTTCTGTACGCTGGTAAGTACATCGACGGCATTGCCAACGCCAAACTTGAAACCTCGCTCGGCCGCAACGCTGGATTTCTCAGCGGACTCCAACGCATTACGTGACGCGCGGATGCGCTCGATGCTTGACTGAGCTGTCAGGAAAGCGCCGGTCGTTTCCTTGACGACCTGCCGGCGTACTGCCTCGAGGTCCTGCTCGGTGGCAAGCCTGTCGCTGTACAGACCCCGGACCCGAGCTGAGGTAGAACCGCCGCTGTACAAGGGCACTTGCACGCCAACACTTGCTACATAGCTGTCGGAAAGCGGAGCCAAGGTATTGTCGTAGCCGATATCGCTGCGCTGGGCGCTGAGGTTCAGGCTCAACTGGGGATAGTGGCCGCCTTTGCCCTCGCGCACCGCCGCTTCGGCGGCATCGAGGGCGCTCTGCCGAGCCTTTAGCGCAGGGTTCGCCGCAACTGCGCGATCAATCCAGACATCCAGGCCCTCACCGGGAACCGTCAGCAGAACGTCCTCCCGGATGCGGCTGAGCTTCTCCGTGACGGGCCGCCCGACCAGCTCGGACAGGTCTTCGCGGCTCAAACGCACCTGGTTGCGCGCCTCGACCTCCTGGGCAGCCAACGCATCGACCCGTGCCTTGAGGTCCAGGACATCGGTGATCATGGCCAGCTTTCTATCGTACAAGGCATTGACGCGGTCCAGATTCTTCTGGGTTGCGCGGCGCTCGGCAATAACCAGCTCCAACTCGTCGTCGGACGCCAGCGCAACGAAATAACGCTGCGCCAGGTCGACGGTGGCTTCCGCCTGCGCCTCAACCGCCTGAAACTCGCCCTGCCGCGCAAGGCTCTTGTACTTCTGGTAATTCTCCCAAGCTGCCTTGTTATAGATGTACTGCGTCAGGCTGAGTACGTAGCGCTCGTTGTTATAGAGTGCGGGGTCGCCCGTATGATTGTCGTATTTGGTGCGATTGAAGGAGCTGCTGGCGCTCAGCTGTGGCAACAGGCCGCCCAGGGCTTCGCGCTGGCGGGCCTGCCCGCCCTGCGCGCGCGCGTAGGCCGCCAGTACACGCGGGTCCTCGAGCCTCGCCTCGCGGTAGAGCGACATCAGGTCCGTGGCGTACGTCGATGCATTGACGCTGCCGGCGGGCTCGGCGCGCAGCGGCAGGGTCAGGAGCATCAAGATAAAGCAGATCAGGATTCGCACCGGTCAGTCCTCGATCATCGACCGTGCAAAGGCATCGGTTGCCGGCTGCATCAGGTACTGGAGCATGGTGCGGTTACCGGTGTTGATCAGCACTTCGGCCGGCATGCCCGGCTGCAATTTGAGCGCGCCGAGGGCCTGGCTACCCTCTTCGGTCAAGGCCACCCGTGCCAGGTAGTAAGGCATCCCGGTCTGTTCGTTCATCAATCTGTCTGCCGAGAGCTGCACCACCTTTCCTTCGATTTCCGGCGTGGTGGCGTTCTTGAAGGCGCTGAAGCGAATGTCCGCCTTCTTGCCCACGTTGACGCGGTCGATGTCGATGGGCGACACCTGGGCTTCGACGATCAGGTCGGAGACAGACGGCACGATGTCCAGCAGGGGGGTACCCGGCCCGACGACACCGCCGACCGTGTGGATCTTCATGCCGAGGATCATGCCGTCCTCGGGTGCGCGAATCACCACGCGACTGATGCGGTCCTCGAGCGCGGAGATTCGCTCCTGAAGGTCGAAAACGCGCGTCTGCACTTCTGCCAGCTGGCCGACCACTTCAGAACTGAAGTCCTTGTTGAGTTGGACGATCTGCAGCTCGGTTTCGCTGATCTGGAGCTTCGTACGGGTGATGTCGGACTGATGGTCGGCAATTTCGGCGCGAAGCATCCCGAGCTTGCGCTCCTGCTCGAGCAGACGCTGCTTGTCCACATATCCCTCGGAGAGCAGCTCCCGCAGCTCGCCAATTTCTCCGCTGTAGGATGTTTCCAGCTTGCGCTTGGTCGAGATCATCGACTGCAACCCGCTGATCTGCTCGTTCAGTTGACCGATGCGCTTTTGCAGCACGGATATTTCCCCAAGACGGGAGCCGCGACGCGCGTTGAATATACGGGTCTCGCTCTCGCGAGCCTCCTGGGCACGTGTGGTGTCGGCTTCCAGCATGCGACCAAAATCGATGGCGTCGAGGCCGTCGCGCTCAGCCACCAGGCGGGCCTCCATGGCCTGCGACGCTACGAGCTGGCTGCGGGTCATGCCGTACTCTGCTCGCAACTGGGTATCGTCAAGTACGATCAACGGATCACCGGCGGCGACCATGCCACCATCGTGCGCCAGCAATTCCTTGACGATCCCGCCTTCCAGGTGCTGGACCGTCTTGCGGTAGGACTGAACCGTCACCACCCCCGGCGCCAGTGCCGCGCTTTCCAGCGGCGCGAACGTCGCCCAGGTTCCGAAAACCCCAAAGGTCACGAATACGATGGCGAAGCCGATCAGGCGCGAACGGCGATCCGATGTCGGCAGGTTGGCGAGACTATCGTCAATTTGAGTGGTCATGCTGGTCATCGATAATTTCTCGTCAAGAGCGCGCTGACGCGACCGCGGCTGGTCCCGTATGGGGTTGCGCAGCGACCTGTTGCTTGTTGAGTTCAGCCATGACCTGATCGCGCGGCCCGTACATGGCGATCGCGCCTCCTGTCATCACCATCAGACGATCCAGCTGACCAAGGATGTTGGTACGGTGAGTGATCACGAATATCGTCGCGCCAGTTGCTTTCAACTGCTGGATGGCAGCGGCAAGGGCTCGCTCGCCGACTTCATCGAGATTCGAATTCGGCTCGTCCAGGATGATGAGCCGAGGGGTTCCGTAAATCGCGCGAGCCAATCCGATACGCTGCCGCTGGCCCCCGGAGAGGTTGACGCCGGTGGCGCCGATTACCGTGTCGTAACCTTCCGGCAGCTGCAGGACCATTTCATGAACACCGGCCGTTTTGGCGGCCTGGACGATTTTCTCGGGGTTGATTTCTCCAAACCGCGCAATGTTTTCACTGATGCTGCCCTCGAACAGTTCAATGTCCTGCGGCAGGTACCCGACATACGGGCCCAGCTCCTGCTTGTCCCAGTTGTTGATGTCAGCGCCGTCGAGTCGAACCACTCCGTGCTGCGGCGCCCATACGCCGAGCAAGGCTCGCGCCAGCGTCGATTTGCCGGACGCGCTCGGACCAATGATGCCGACGACGGCGCCGGCCGGGGCAGCGAAGGTGATGTTCCGAAGGATGGGGGTCTTCGAGCCCGGCGCAGCGACGATCAGATTCTCGACCTGGACATTGCCCTCCGGCGCCGGCAACGACATACGCTGTGGCTCAGCCTGCTGCTGGTCGAGCATTTCGTTCAGCCGGGCGTACTGCGAACGCGCGGCGATAAAGCCTTTCCAGCTGCCGATGATCAGATCGATCGGCGCAAGCGCACGCCCCAGCAGGATGGAGCCGGCGATCATCAGGCCAGGGGTAATCTCGTGCTGTACGGCCAAGTAGGCACCAACGCCGAGAATAAGGGACTGGATCAGCATGCGGAACGATTTGGACAGGGAGGTGATCATTCCTCCGTTGTCGCTCGCTTCCGACTGGAGCATGAGCACTTTGCGCTGGCGCAGCCCCCATCGCCCCATCAATGTCTGCAGCATGCCCATTGACTCGATGACTTCGGCATTGCGCAGCGTCTTGTTGGTATGCAGGTTGGCGGCAATGTTCTGCTTGTTGGCCTCGGCGATGGACTTGCCGGTCAGCCGCTCGTTAGCGACCGCCAGCAGCAGCAGGACAATGGCGCTGGCGATGGCGATCCAGCCGTACCAAGGGTGGAACAGGAACATCACGCCGACGTAAATCGGCAACCAAGGCGCATCGAAGAACGCAAAAAGTCCATTCCCCGTGAGGAACTGGCGCAGCCCGGTGAGGTCATTCAGAGGCTGGGCCGAAGCGTCCATGCCGCCGCTGTCCAGGGCGCGCTTGAAGCTTGCCCGGTAGACATCCGGACTGAGCAGCACGTCGAGTTTGGTGCTGACCCGAACCATGACACGCGAACGCACCCATTCGAGCGCCCCCATGGTAAGCATCAGAACCGTCATGATCAGCGTCAGCATGACCAGCGTGGATATGCTTCCACTGGTAACGACGCGGCCGTATACCTGGAGCATGTAGAACGACGGCACCAACATCAACGCGTTGACGAAGAAGCTGAAGAAGCCCACTGAAATGAAGCTGCCCTTGCAGGCCTTCAATGCAACCTTCAGGGCGTTTTCTTGTGCGTTGCGCATAGTTCCGTACTGCCGGGTGCGTGAAAAGCCGCGGAGTGTATCACCGAAGCGAAAAGCGTTGAATGCGCGCCTGAGGGATGCGACGAACTGCCCTGCCTTGTCGCTGTCGGTTGGCCGCTGTAGAGTCGCGGCCTTTGCGGCCCGAGCCACGCAGGAGTCGGCTACGCCCAAGATAAGGATCATCGCGCGCGCGTAGGAGCGGGCCATGCCCGCGAAGGGTTATCGAAATGCCGGTGCGGCGCCGGTTCGCGGCCAGGGGCCGCTCCTACAGTAGAGCGACGCCACGTAGGAGCGGGCCATGCCCGCGAAGGGTTATCGAAATGCCAGTGCGGCGCCGGTTCATCGCAACGGGCAATACAAGGAATGCAATGCGGGTCCTCCACTTCTTCAAGACCTACCTCCCGGATACCACCGGCGGTATCGAACAGGTCATCTTTCAGCTCTGCGAAGGGGGCTCGGCGCACGGCATCCAGGGAGAGGTACTGACCCTGAGCGCGCAGCCTGTTCCTGAGCGGGTCAGGGTCTCAAACCATGACGTACGCCGAGCCAGACAGGACCTGTTCATTGCCTCGACCGGCTTCTCTCGCGAGGCCTTCGGCATGTTTTCCGAGATGGCCGCCAAGGCAGACGTGGTGCACTTCCACTTTCCATGGCCGGTGATGGATGTGGTGCATTTCGTGGCACGCCATCGACGCCCCACCGTCGTTAGCTATCACTCGGATATCGTCAAGCAGCGCGCGTTGCTGACCCTTTACCGTCCGCTGATGATGCGCTTTCTTCGCAGCGTCGATCGCATCCTGGTGGCTTCGCCGAACTACCAGCGCAGCAGCCCGGTACTGCAGCACTTTTCCGACAGGGTCGAGGTCATTCCCTATGGGCTAGACAGATCTGCCTACCCCCAGTGCACCGCAACCAAGCTTGACTACTGGCGCCAACGGGTAGGTGCGAAGTTTTTCCTGTTCGTGGGCGTACTGCGCTACTACAAAGGCCTGGATAGGCTGCTCGATGCGCTTGTGGGCACCGATTTTCCGATGGTCATCGTGGGCTCGGGACCCCAGGAGGCCGAGCTTCGGGCACAGGCCGAACGGCTCGGGTTGCGGCAGGTGCAGTTTCTCGGCCGGCTCGATGACGACGACAAAGCGTGTTTGCTCCAGCTGTGTCATGCCCTGGTGTTTCCGTCTCATCTGCGCTCGGAAGCGTTTGGCATCTCGCTGCTGGAGGCTTCGATGTATGGAAAGCCTATGATCTCTTGCGAGATCGGCACCGGGACCACGTTCGTCAATCTGCACGAGGTAACAGGCCTTGCCGTGCCACCTGCCAGCCCGCCAGCGCTACGCGAGGCGATGGCACGTCTCTGGGGCAATCCGGAAGAGGCAAGCCAGTTCGGCACCAATGCCGCCGCTCGCTTCGAACAGCTCTTTACCGCCGAGCGCATGTGCGCGGAAACGGCGCGCGTTTATCGCGAGGTGGTCGAGGCGCATCATCCATAGAAGCGGGCCATGTGCCAGAAGCCTTATTGAATCATCGAGGCGCCCCAGTACGCGGCCAGGGGCCGCCCCCGCAAAAGCCATGCACCTCGTAGGAGCTGGCCAGGCCCGAGAACCGACCCCGAATTACCGAGCCGGCCCTGTTTGCGGCTATGGATCGGTTCTACATAAGCCTGGCGCGGTCAGGGGATATGGATGCTGGTATTAACGCCTTTGCGTTGGTATTCGCGCTCCAACACCTGACGCAGTAGTTCCTTCGCCTGGGCCTCGCCGTGTACCAGGCGAACCTCGCCTGGCCATTCGCGCATACCGGTAATGAAGCGCACCAGTCCAATCTGGTCGGCATGCGCCGAATAGCCTCCGAGCGAATGAATTTTCGCGCAGATCTCGTAGCGCTCTCCGTCGAGTTCAACATAGCCTCCGCGCGGGCCAACTTGCTGAATCTGCGCACCTGGCGTGCCCCGCGCCTGGTAGCCGACAAACACGACGTTATGCCGCGTTTCGCCGAGCATGGCTTTGAGGTAATTGACGATGCGGCCACCGCTGCACATCCCTCCGCCGGCAATGACCACTGCAGGCCGCCCCGTTTGCGCCAGGTGGTTGACAGTGCGCTGGTGGTCGGCGTGGCTCTCTACAGTGACCAGCTGCTCGAACGCCAGCGGGCGCCGGCCGTTGCGGACTCGCTTGGTCGCCTCTTCATTCCAGAATGGCTGGAGCTGCCGGTAGGCTTGGGTAAAGCGGCTGGCCAGCGGTGAATCCAGAATGATTGGCAAGGCCGGCCAAACGGCAGGATCGGGCGCGGCGGGCGACGAATCGCCTACGGCACAGCGGTGGATGATGTCTTCCAGCTCGTAAAGCAACTCCTGGGTTCGGCCAATACTGAACGCCGGAATCAGCACGGTACCCTTGTCCCGAAGCGCGTCTTCGACCGCCGCTTGCAGGCGCAGACGCCGATCGGCACGGCTCTGGTGGTTACGGTCACCATACGTGCTTTCCAGAACGACGATATCGGCCCGCTGCGGCGGCCTGGGCGCAGGCAGCAACGGCGCATGAGGCGCTCCCAGATCACCGGAGAAGACGATGCGTTTCGTCTCGTCCGTACGCCGGTCGTGCACATCCAGTTCAACGTAGGCCGAGCCAAGAATGTGGCCGGCGCGCTGCAAGCGGATCCGCGCGTGTAGCGAAGCATCATCATGAAGCGTGAACCAGGCTTTGTACGGGCAGGCAATGATCCGTTCCTCAATGAGCGCGAGGTAGCGTTCAACCTTTGCCTGGTCACGGCTGATGCCGAGCCTGAAAGCATCCTCCAGCACGATCGGCAGGAGTCTGGCGGAGGCCTCACTGCAGAGGATCGGCCCCTTGAACCCGGCCGCCAGCAGATAGGGGATACGGCCGACATGGTCGATGTGAACATGCGTGACGACCAGCGCACGGATGCCGGAGAGGTCGAAGTCGATGGCCAGCCGGTCACGGCCAGCCGCGCCGGACGCCGACGCCTCGGCGCCCTGAAACAGGCCGCAATCAATCAACACGCTGGTGTCGGCGTTCATCCGCAACTGATGGCACGACCCAGTGACGCCATCCCGGGCGCCATGATGGAGGATTTCCATCGCTATTCCCTTAGCTCTGATGATGTACCGAAAGATACGGCATCGGGGGCAAACGGCAATCAGACAGGTCACATCTTCTGAAGCCGAGCGCTCAGGTATCGCACCACCTTCCCCGCGAGGCCCGCCACCCCGCAGGAGCGGGCCATGACCGCGAAGATCTCCGAGGCGTCACCGCATACCTCTTCGCGGCCAGGGGCCGCTCCTACGATTGTTTGGCGACGGCGTGCGGCGTACGTGCCGTAGCACGACCGGACAGGCTGAACAGCCAGAGCAGCGCACCCGACAGGAACAGGGCCGGCAAGCTGGCACCGATTTCCGGCCAGACTCGCGCCAGCAGGTGATAGACGAACACGCCGCAGCCCCAGGCGAGCAGCGTCTCCCAGCGTAAGGGCCGGGCGGCGGGCAGCCGGTGGCCGCGGTGACCCAGGACGTAGTGGTCGACCAGCACGACGCCGAACAGCGGGGCGAAGACCGAACCGATGAGCAGCAGGAAGTTCTGGTATTCGGCCAGCGGTGCGAACCAGGCGATCAGGGTGGCGAGGGCGCCGATCGCCAGGGCCAGGCGCTCGACCCGGACGGGCAGCAGCACACCTACCGAGACCGCCGCCGAATGGATGTCGGCAAAGGCGTTTTCGGTTTCATCGAGCAGGATCAACAGCAGTGGAATGCCGAACCCGGCACCGGCGAGCGCCAGCAGCAGCGCGTTGACCTCGCCACTGTCGGCGAACGCCAGGGTATAGGCGACACCCAGGCTCATCAGCCAGACGTTGCCGACAAAAAAGCCCAGCACTGTGCCGCCGAAGACCCGCCGCGCCGCCCTGCCGAAGCGCGAGTAATCGGCAATCAGCGGCAGCCAGGACAACGGCATGGCAATGGCAATGTCGAAACCCAGCGCGAAAGGCAGCGAGCCGTCGCCCTGGCGCGCCCAAAGGCTGGCCAGGTCGGCCTTGGCGAAGAGGTTCCAAGTCAGCCAGGTGCAGGCGCCCAGCAGCAACCAGATACCCCATTTGCGCAGGATGCGCCGGACGAAGGTCAGCGGGCCGGCGACGGCCAGCGCGGTGGCCAGGCCACCGAACAGGAGCGTCCAGAGTGCCGGACTGACCAGCATGCTCTGCTCGCCGAAGGCGCGCGTCGCCAACAGGCTCGCCGCATCGCGCATGACGATGATTTCGAACGCGCCCCAACCGACCAGCTGCGCCAGATTGAGCAGCGCCGGCAGTACCGCCCCGCGGTCGCCGAGCGTGCGCTTCAGATTGGCCATCGACGACAGTCCAGTATCGCTGCCGATCACCGCGACGGCGCCGAGCAGCAGCACACCCACGGCGGTGCCGCTGACAATGGCGAGCAAAGCGCCGCTCATGCCCAGCCCCGGCGCCAGCAAGGCACCGAGCTGCAGCACCATCAGACCAATGCCGAGGGAAAACCAGAGGGAAAACAGATCGCGACCACCGAACACACGGTGCTCGGCAGCGATGCGCTGATGCGGGGAATAACGGCCAGGAATGTTCACGTTGTTGTATCTCATCGTAGCCGGCGACCCGGCACAGCGCCGCGAGCGAGCGTTTCGCTCGCAGCAGAAAATGGTTCCGCAGCCAGCGCTGCGGCAGTTATCACCGGTCCCGCGTAGGGTGGATCGCGCTTCACCGATCCACCGCAAGCCGGCTTCATGGTGAATGTAAACAGCGACATCCACTCTACGGCCGGACGTCGTTCCGGCGCGCGCTTTCCGAGGAAACCGGACGTAGGGTGGATCACGCTTCACCGATCCACCGCAAGCCGGCTTCATGGTGAATGTAAACAGCGACATCCACCCTACGGCCGGGCGTCGTTCCGGCGCGCGCTTTCCGAGGAAACCGGACGTAGGGTGGATCACGCCTCACCGATCCACCGCACGCCAGCGCCACGGTGAATGTAAAAAACGACATCCACCTACAGGCCTAAACTTCCAGCGCTCCTGTCGTCGCTACACCTGCTTGTAGATCACCGAGCCCTCTTCCTTGAAGCGCGAGGACTGCTCCTTGAAGCCGGCCTCGATGGCCTTCTGCTCATCGGTCAGGCCGTTCTCCGCGGCATACTCGCGGACTTCCTGGGTGATCTTCATCGAGCAGAACTTCGGCCCGCACATGGAGCAGAAATGCGCGACCTTGGCCGAATCCTTCGGCAGGGTTTCGTCGTGAAAGGCGCGTGCGGTGTCCGGATCGAGGCCGAGGTTGAACTGGTCTTCCCAGCGGAACTCGAAGCGCGCCTTGGACAGGGCGTTGTCACGGATCTGCGCGCCCGGATGGCCTTTCGCAAGGTCGGCAGCGTGGGCGGCGATCTTGTAGGTGATGATCCCGGTCTTGACGTCATCCTTGTTCGGCAGGCCCAGGTGCTCCTTGGGCGTGACGTAGCAGAGCATGGCGCAGCCGAACCAGCCGATCATCGCCGCACCGATACCGCTGGTGATGTGGTCGTAACCCGGCGCGATGTCGGTGGTCAGCGGGCCGAGGGTGTAGAACGGCGCCTCGTCGCAGCACTCCAGCTGCTTGTCCATGTTCTCCTTGATCATCTGCATCGGCACGTGGCCCGGGCCTTCGATCATGCACTGCACGTCGTGCTTCCAGGCGATCTTGGTCAGTTCGCCGAGGGTTTCCAGCTCGCCGAACTGCGCCGCGTCGTTGGCATCGGCGATCGAGCCCGGGCGCAGGCCATCACCCAGCGAGAAGCTGACGTCGTAGGCCTTCATGATTTCGCAGATTTCCTCGAAGTGGGTGTAGAGGAAATTCTCCTGGTGATGCGCCAGGCACCACTTGGCCATGATCGAACCGCCGCGACTGACGATTCCGGTGACCCGCTTGGCGGTCAGCGGCACATAGCGCAGCAGCACGCCGGCGTGGATGGTGAAGTAGTCCACGCCCTGCTCAGCCTGCTCGATCAGCGTGTCGCGGAACAGCTCCCAGGTCAGGTCTTCGGCGACGCCGTTGACCTTTTCCAGCGCCTGGTAGATCGGCACGGTGCCGATCGGTACCGGCGAGTTGCGGATGATCCACTCGCGGGTCTCGTGGATGTGCTTGCCGGTGGACAGGTCCATCACGGTGTCCGAGCCCCAGCGGATACCCCAGGTCAGCTTGGCCACTTCTTCTTCAATCGAGGAGCCCAGCGCCGAGTTGCCGATGTTGCCGTTGATCTTCACCAGGAAGTTGCGGCCGATGATCATCGGCTCGAGCTCGGTGTGGTTGACGTTGGCGGGAATGATCGCGCGGCCGCGGGCCACTTCGTCACGCACGAACTCGGCAGTGATTTCTTTGGGGATCGAAGCCCCGAAGCTCTGTCCAGCATGTTGCTCGGTGAGCAGGCCGGCGGCGCGCGCTTCCTGCAGCTTCAGGTTTTCGCGGATGGCAACGAATTCCATCTCGGGCGTGATGATGCCCTGACGTGCGTAATGCATCTGGCTGACGTTCTTGCCCGGCTTGGCGCGCCGCGGGTTGCGCACGTGGGCGAAGCGCATCTTGGTCAGCTCGGCATCGGCCAGGCGCTGCTGGCCGAAGTGCGAGGTCAGGCCATCGAGCAGTTCGGTGTCGCCACGGTCTTTGATCCAGGCCGAACGCACGTCGGCCAGGCCTTTACGCACATCGATCTGCACGTTCGGATCGGTGTAGGGACCGGAGGTGTCGTACACCAGCACCGGCGCGTTGATCTCGCCGCCGAAATCGGTGGGTGTCACATCGAGACTGATCTCGCGCATCGGCACGCGAATGTCAGGGCGCGAACCCTGCACATAGATTTTCTGCGACCGCGGAAAAGGCTGGATCGACCCTTGGTCGACCTGGGCGGATTCACTCAGGTTTTGTTGTTCTGCACGCATCAGGCTAGCTCCTCGAAAGTTGTCGGAGCGAACCTGAAAAACACGGCGGGGAAAGGGCATCGGGGCGCGCCGGGACTGGCGCCGAGAGCGCTCGCCGGACGGCTGGCGAGCACATCTTGTTCCCTACGCAGGCCTTAACCTGATCAGGTTCAACGGGATCCGGAACTTTCCGATCTCAGCCTTCGCTTCAAGGCACCCCGACAAGAACGGGGCCGAGTCTAATCAAGTGGCCCGGCGAACGCCATGCCGCTGGCGCACGTGGCGACCGGCGGGTCACGACGTGGTGACCACCGGTGACCCCGGCAGGCGCCCTCGGCTGGCAACGGAACCGCCCTTTCAAGCGCCTTGACCGGCCGCATGACCGCGCATAGCCTTGCCCCTCACCTCGCTTCAAGGAAAGACGCACATGCTGCGCAGACTCACGTTGGCACTCGCCGTGACCGCCGCCTCGTCGGGGCTCGCATGGGCCGAGACAGCGCCCCCGCTTTCCAACCGCGCCGACCTGATCAGCGTCTATCAGCAGGCCGTCGCCAACAATGCCGACCTCTCCGCCGCCCGCGCCCAGTTCAAGGCCGCGCAGGAAGTGGTTCCGCAGGCGCGCGCGGGCCTGTTGCCCAACCTGAGTGGCGGGGCCGAGCTGAGCAGCACGCGCACCGACGTCGATACCAGCCGGGGCTCGCGCTCGCTGGAGCGCAGCGGCACGGTGTACCAGGCGACGCTGAGCCAGCCGATCTTCCGTGCCGATCGCTGGTTCCAGCTGCAGGCGGCCAACGCCATCAGCGAGCAAGCCTCCATCGAATATTCCATCGCCGAGCAGGACCTTATCCGACTCACGGCTCAGGCCTATTTCGCCGTGCTGCGAGCCCAGGATACCCTGGCCGCGGCGAAGGCCGAAGAAGCGGCCTTCAAGCGTCAGCTCGACCAGGCTGACGAACGCTTCGAGGTGGGTCTGTCCGACCGCACCGACGTCCTGGAAGCCCAGGCAGGATTCGACACCGCCCGCGCCAACCGGCTGTTGGCACAGCGGCAGGTCGACGATGCGTTCCAGGCGCTGTTCACCCTGACCAACCGCGAATACCTGGCGCTTGAAGGCATCGAACACAGCCTGCCGGTGCTGCCGCCCGTGCCTAACGACGCCAGCGCCTGGGTCAATACCGCGACGCAGCAGAACCTCGACCTGCTGGCCAGCAACCAGGCCGTCAACGCGGCCGAAGAAACCCTGCGTCAGCGCCGCTCGGCCCACGCGCCAACGCTGGACGCCGTGGCGCGCTACAGCAAGGGTGACAACGACAGCCTGGGCTTTACCAACACCGGCAGTGAAGCGGTGGTCCCGGGCATTCCCCGCTACACCGGCGATGTGGAGCAGCGCAGCATTGGCTTGCAGCTCAATATTCCAATTTACAGCGGTGGCCTGACCAGCTCGCAAGGCCGCGAAGCCTTCTACCGGCTGACCCAGACCGAGCAGCAGCGCGAAAGCCTGCGTCGCCAGGTGGTCGAGTCGACGCGCAACCTGCACCGCGCGGTCAACACCGACGTCGAGCAGGTCCAGGCCCGCCGACAGTCAATCGTCTCCAACCAGAGCGCGTTGGAAGCCACCGACATCGGCTACCAGGTCGGCACGCGCAACATCGTCGACGTGCTCGACACCCAGCGCCGCCTGTTCGCCGCCGTGCGCGACTACAATAACGCTCGCTACGACTACATCCTCGACAGTCTGCGCCTGAAGCAGGCGGCCGGCACGCTCAACCCGGGCGACCTTGAGGACCTGCAGCATTACCTGAAACCCGACTACAACCCAGACAGCGACTTCCTGCCGCCGGATCTGTCGGAAAACATCGGCAAGCCGGTGCGGGTCGAATAACGCCTCTCCCGGATTACGCCTTCGGCTAATCCAGGCTATGGGCCGGTGCCCGTCAGCGAGAAGGGAGCGTTCTGCTCCTCAGGCCGTGGCGGATGGGTGTGACGAGGGGCTACGAGAACCCGGATTACACCTTCGGCTGATCCAGGCTACGGGGGTGGGCGAATACACGCCAAGGACCGAGCGATCCTGTCTCAGCCTTGCGGCAGCAGGCGTGCCAGTGATGCCAGTAGCCGCGCCAGCGCGCCCTGGTTGTTCGCCAACACCTCGTAGCCGGCCGTACGGGCCCTCTCCGTGGATCGGGCGTCGTCCCAGAACAACGCCACCTGGGTCGCCAGTTCGGGCGCGCTGTCGACCTCCACAAGCGCGCCGGCATCGCGCAGTTGTGCGGCGATATCGAGAAAATTGAACAGGTGCGGACCGGTCAGAACCGGCTTGCCGAGGGCGGCGGGCTCGAGCAGGTTGTGGCCGCCGGTCGGCACCAGGCTGCCGCCCACGAAGGCGACGTCGGCCAGCGCAAAGAGCAACAGCAGCTCGCCCATGGTGTCACCGAGTACCACCTGCGTTCCTGGCTGGGGCGGCTCGTCGCGCGAGCGCTGCACCGTGGCGAAGCCCAGCCGCCGACACAGCTCCAGCACCGAGGCGAAGCGTTCCGGATGGCGGGGCACCAGGATCAGCAGCGCATCGGGACGTTCGGCGAGCAGCTGCCGGTGCGCCGTCAGCAGGATCTCGTCCTCGCCGGTGTGGGTACTGGCTGCGATCCACACCGGCCGCCCGGCTGCGCCCCAGTGCTCGCGCAACGCGCGTGCGCGGGCGGGCACCGCCGGGTCGATTTGCAGATCGAACTTGATCGACCCGGTGACCTGCACCGCCGCCGGTTGCGCACCAAGGCTGCGAAAGCGCGCCGCTTCGGTCTCGGTCTGCGCGGCGATCAGATTCAACTCGCGCAACATCGGCGCGGTCAGCCCGCCGAAGCGCGCGTAGCCGCGAGCCGAGCGCTCGGACAGCCGGGCGTTGGCCAGCGCCACCGGGATGCCACGACGGGCACATTGATGAATGTGGTTGGGCCAGAGTTCGGTTTCCATCACCACCGCCAGCTTCGGCTGCACCTGATCGAGGAAACGCGCCGCGGCCCACGGCAGGTCATAGGGCAGGTAGCAGTGCCCGACGCTGTCGCCGAACAGTGCCCGGATGCGCTCGGAGCCGGTCGGCGTCATGCAGGTCACGGTGATCGGCAGCTGCGGATAACGCGCCTGCAGCGCGCGGATCATCGGAGCGGCGGCGATGCTCTCGCCCACCGAGACCGCGTGCACCCAGATGCCTCCGGGCGTCAGGTGCGGCAGGGCGACGGCAAAGCGCTCGCCGATGCGCCGGGCATAGGCCGGGGCCTTGCGCGACCGCCAGTACAGACGCAGCGCCACCAGTGGCAGGCCGAGATGGAACAAGAGAGTGTAGAGGGTGCGATTCATGGGCGCGGAGCTTAGCAAAGGCGCCAAGCCGGCAGCCACCACGGCGGCGGCTGCAGATGTCACCTTGGCCGATGCGAACTTCCGGTCCTGGCCGGAGCCGAACCTAGCCTGTGCAATTGCCGAAGCGCGCCAACCGGAGCCGCCATGACGGGTTATCTGTACCTCGCAATCGCGATCACTGCCGAAGTCATCGCCACCACCTCCATGAAGGCGCTAGCCGGCTTCAGCCGCCCGCTGCCCCTGTTGCTGGTGATCGTCGGCTACGGCACTTCCTTCTGGATGCTCAGCCTGGTGGTCAAGACCATTCCGGTAGGCATCGCCTACGCCATCTGGGCCGGTCTCGGCATCGTGCTGGTGAGCGCGGCGGCGGCCGCGCTCTACGGCCAGAAGCTCGACCTGCCCGCCGTTCTCGGCATGGCGCTGATCATTGCGGGGGTGGCGGTGATCCAGCTGTTTTCCGGCAACACCGGGCACTAGCGCGACGCACTCGCCAGCCGGCATCGAGCCGGGCGCTGCTGTCTTCTTGGCGAATGAAGGCCCGGAGCAAGCGGTTATACTGCGCCCCTGATCCACACACGAGACCCTTCCATGTCCGACTCCCTGAGCACCGATGTCCTGATCGTAGGCGGCGGCGTTGCCGGCCTCTGGCTCAACGCCCGCCTGCGCCGCCTGGGCTATGCGACGCTCCTGGTGGACACGGGCGTGCTAGGCGGCGGGCAGAGCGTCAAGTCGCAAGGCATCATCCACGGCGGGACCAAGTACGCACTTGGCGGTGCGCTGACCGGCGCATCCGAGGCGATCGCCGACATGCCGCGCCGCTGGCGTGAGGCGCTGGAAGGCCAGGGTGAGCTGGACCTGGCCGGGGTGCGCCTGCTGTCGGACGCGCACTACCTGTGGTCGCCCGGCACCCTGACCGGCAACCTCACCAGCTTTTTCGCCAGCAAGGCCGTGCGTTCACGTGTCGGCCAGGTCAAGGGCAGCGAGCTGCCCCCGGCGCTTCAGGACCCGCGCTTCAAGGGCAAGGTCTACCGCCTCAGCGAACTGGTGCTGGACGTGCCGAGTCTGATCCAGCGCCTGGCGGACCTCGCCGGGCCCGGGCTGCTGAAGGCCGAGCGGATCGAGCCATTGCGCGAAGCGGGCGAGCTGACCGGGCTCAACGTCGACGGCCGCGCCATCCGCGCCCAGCGCATCGTGCTCACCGCCGGCGCAGGCAACGCCGAACTGCTGCAGGCCCTGGGCCTGGCCCAGCCGGCCATGCAGAAGCGGCCGCTGCACATGGTGATCGTCAAGGCCGCTACCTTGAGGCCGCTCTATGCCCATTGCCTGGGGGGCGGGTCCAAGCCGCGCGTGACGGTCACCAGCCACCCGGCCGCCGACGGCGAATGGGTCTGGTACCTGGGCGGTGATCTCGCCGAAGCAGCTGGGGTCGCCCGTGATGAAGCAGCGCAGATTGCCGCGGCGAAAAAGGAGATGGCCGAGCTGGTGCCCTGGCTCGACCTGTCGACAGCCCGCTGGGCCACGCTGCGCATCGATCGGGCCGAACCGGCGCAATCGGCCCTGGCCCGCCCGGACAACGCGTTCCTCGCCGAGCAGGGCCGGCTGCTGGTGGGCTGGCCAACCAAGCTGGCCCTGTCGCCGGACTTCGCGGACCGGGTCGAGGCAGCGCTGACACGCGACGGCATCGAGCCACAGCCGCACCCGCCGCTACCCGAGCTGCCGCGCCCGGCGATCACCGCGCCGTTCTGGGAGGGTCTGCTCTGATGGATGCCACGCTGCATGGGCTGCACCGGCCGCTGGGCAGCACCGGGCTGCAGGTGTCGCCGCTGGGGCTCGGCACCGTCAAGCTGGGCCGCGACCAGGGAGTGAAATACCCCAACGGCTTCCGTATTCCGGATGATGCCCAGGCCCGCCAATTGCTGGACCTGGCACGCGACCTGGGCATCAATCTGATCGACACGGCGCCGGCCTATGGCGTCAGCGAAGAGCGCCTTGGGCCGCTGCTCCAGGGCCAGCGCGAGCAGTGGGTAGTGGTCAGCAAGGTGGGCGAGGAGTTCGTCGACGGCCAGTCACGGTTCGACTTTTCGCCGGGGCACACCCGCCTCTCGGTGGAGCGCAGCCTGCGACGCCTGCGGACCGACCGCATCGAACTGGTGCTGGTGCATTCGGACGGGCGTGACCTGGACATCCTGCGCCACAGCGGCGTCTACGAAACCCTCGCCGAGCTCAAGCGCGAGGGCAAGGTTCTCGGCTACGGCCTGTCCGGCAAGACCGTCGAGGGTGGTCTGCTGGCACTGCAGCAGGGCGACTGCGCGATGGTCACCTACAACCTCAACGAGAGGGCCGAACGCCCGGTCCTGGACTACGCTCAGGCACACGCCAAGGGCATCCTGGTCAAGAAGGCGCTGGCCAGCGGGCATGCCTGCCTCGAGCCGGGCCGGGATCCGGTTCGGCTAAGCTTCGAACTGCTGTTCGGCCACCCGGGCGTGGGTGCCGCCATCATCGGCACCATCAACCCGCAACACTTGTCGGATAACGTGCGTACCGCGGCTGCCGTTCTGTCGCCACAACAATAACAACGGCCTCACGGCCGACCCGCTACCAGGAGGAGCCGAATGCCGCGCGTGCTGATTCGCAAGAACCCGACCGCCTTCAAGACCCTGCCGCTGCTCGTCGAGGCCTCCCCCGATGGCCTGCGCTACCAGAGCCTCGGGCGTCCGCTCAACTTCAGCGAGATGCTCGAGCGACGCAAGCCGGTGACCCTCGCCGACCCGACGCGCTTCTCGGTGGAACTGGCCAACCTGGGGGTCTCGGTCCGCCTGACCGTCCGCTGGCAAGGCCAGGAATACTGGGTGCTGGTACGCCAGCAGCGCCAGGATCGCGGTGACGTGGTGCTCAAGCTGATCTCCGGCTACGTGCCCGCCCACGAGCTCAGCCTGCCCCTGCTGACCGCCATTCAGGAAGTCGCCGAGGAGTGCCTGTTGGAAACGCCCGAGGGCTGGCTGGCCGGGCGCTACGGCGATACCTGGCTGCCGGCGCCCTATCAGCAGAGCCTGCGCTACCGCGAGGCGGTGCATTTCCAGCTGTCGTCGCTGTCCGGCTCGGCGCGGCCGGTGCAGTGCGGCCAGATGACCCTGATGGAGCGACCGCGCGCCTACGTACACCTGCCCACGGCCTCGCTGCAGCTGGTCTACGACATGTGCCTCGAGCTGCCCAGGGAAACCCGCGAGCTGAGCCTGTTCCATGTCGATGAACGGCTCGAGGACGACCAGCTCGTCGCACGGCTCGACCGCAGCCGTCCCGACCTCTACCTGATACCGCTGCAACAGGGCCGCCCGACTGCAGCCCTGT
Organism: Stutzerimonas stutzeri; assembly: GCA_002339675.1. Classification (GTDB taxonomy): domain Bacteria; phylum Pseudomonadota; class Gammaproteobacteria; order Pseudomonadales; family Pseudomonadaceae; genus Stutzerimonas; species Stutzerimonas stutzeri_O. The sequence continues at coordinate 623,710 of DDKB01000017.1, read as the reverse complement.
ATACCTTGCGCAAGGGCCAGCCGGTGCCGGCCAGCACGCGCGGGCTGTGGTTGTCGGAGAGCTTTGCCCGGCAGGACGACTGGCTGGTACGCGACGAGCGAATCAGCTGGCGCGACTGGATCCGCAGCCTGGCGCTGGCGGCATCGGGCTAGGCGACCAGGACGGCGGTCGGACGGTAGCCCGCGCTAGGGCGGACTCAGCGCTTGCGGATCTTTTCGACGATCGCCGTGGTGGAGCTGTTCTCGACCAGGCCCAGCACTTTCACCTGGCCGCCGTAACCGGTGACCAAGTCAGCCCCGACCACCTGATCGACGCCATAGTCGCCGCCCTTGACCAGCACGTCAGGCCTTACCTGGGCGAGCAGCCGTTCCGGCGTGTCTTCGGCAAAACAGACCACCCAGTCGACCGCCCCCAGCCCGGCCAGCACGGCCATTCGCCGGTCCACCGAATTGATTGGCCGGCCCGGCCCTTTCAGGCGGCTGACCGAACCGTCGTCGTTGACCGCGACGACCAGCCGGTCGCCCTGAGCGCGCGCCTGTTCCAGATAGGTCACGTGGCCTGCATGCAGGATGTCGAAACAGCCATTGGTGAAGACGATGCGCTCGCCGTCGGCGCGGGCATCCTCGATCGCGGTGAGCAGCTGCTCGAGCGTCATCACGCCGCGCTCGGAGCCCTCTTCGCGCTGCACGGCACGGCGCAGTTCCGGCGCGCTGATGCAGGCGGTCCCCAACTTGCCGACCACGATGCCTGCCGCCAGGTTGGCCAGGGCAACGGCCTGGGGCAGCTCTTCGCCGGCCGCCAGCGCCGCGGCCAGGGTGGAGATCACGGTGTCGCCGGCACCGGTGACGTCGAACACCTCGCGGGCGCGCGCGGGCAGGTGCAGCGGCGAATGGTCCGGGCGCAGTAGCGTCATGCCGTGCTCGCCGCGGGTCACCAGCAAGGCGCCCAGCTCCAGCTGCCGCATCAGTTCGGCGCCCTTGGCGACCAGCTCGGGCTCGTCGACACAGGGCCCGACGATCGCTTCGAACTCGCCGAGGTTGGGCGTGATGACGGTTGCGCCGCGATAGATGCCGAAGTCCTTGCCCTTGGGGTCGGCCAGCACCGGGATGCCGCGTTTGCGCGCGGCCTGGATCAGCGCCTGATGGTTACGCAGTGCGCCCTTGCCGTAGTCCGAGAGGATCAGCACCTTGACGCCGTCCAGCAGCGCCTCGACCTGCGCCAGCAGTGCCGCGGGATCGGTGTCGAAGGGTTCCTCGAAGTCCATCCGCAGCAGTTGCTGGTGGCGACTCATGACGCGCAGCTTGATGATGGTCGGCTGGTGCTCGATCGCCTGGAAATGGGCGTCCACGCCGGCCGCCGCCAGGCTGTCGTGCAGGCTTTGCCGCGCCTCGTCGATGCCGGTCACGCCGACCAGCGCCGCCGGCGCACCGAGCGCCGCGATGTTCAGCGCCACGTTGGCCGCGCCGCCCGGCCGGTCTTCCACCTGATCGACCCGGACCACCGGCACCGGCGCTTCCGGGGAGATTCGCGAGGTGCCGCCATGCCAGTAACGATCGAGCATGACATCGCCAACCACCAGGACGGAGGCTTGGTCGAAACGGGGCATGGACAGCTTCATGGCGGCTCCGGCGAAGAAGAAAAAACGGCGGCGATCATAGCACGCGGGGGCATGCTGCTTCCCCGAGCGGCCCGGTCAGAGCTTGCGCACCCAGAACAGCTCGTGGCGGCGCACGGCCTTGCGGAAAAACTCGTCATCGCCAGTCGCCGGCCAGCGGCGGCCGGCCAGCACCGTCTGGATCAACCGGCGCAGTCGCTTTTTGAGCGGCAGGGGGCCGCGCAGATCGTGCTGCATGCCGAGCGCCATCGCCTTGTCCAGCCGTGTATCGGCATCCAGCGTCGGGCTCCACAGGGGATCGGCCGGCAGCGGTTCGATCGCTGGCGGCAGCGCCACGCCGCCATTGGCCGGGCCCATCGGCCAGCGGTCATTGTCGTGCAGGTGATTGGCATACAGCAGCAGCGTGTCGGGCAGCCAGTCGCCCTCCTCGATTGCCTGGCATACCGCCCGAGTCGCGGCGACATGGTCGGCATGCGGATCCAGCTCTGGATGCGGCGTGACTACCACCTCGGGGCGGAAATGCGCGAGCAGCGCGCGCAGGTCAGCCTGCAGGTTTTGCCAGGTGGGCTGGCCGTCGTCGTCACCCGGCAGGCGCAGCGGGTTGTTGCCGCGAACGCTGCGGACGTCCGCCTCGCCCGATTCACGGGAGGCGAAAGGCTGCCCGGGTTCGGCGGCCATCGCCGGCAGCTGCAGGCAGTAATACCCCAGCTGCACGCAGCGCTGGGCCGGCACGCCACCCCACAGCGGGACGGCGAGGCTGTCCCAGCTGCGCAGGCGGCCCTTGAGACGTGCGGCAGCGGCGCCGTCGAGCCCCAGGCGGCGGTAGTGTTCAGCCTCGATCTCGCCCTGGGTCAGGGTGACGATGGCCACCTCCCGGGCGCGGCTGTACAGCCCGAAGGCCGCCAGCTCGGCGTCGTCGGCATGTGGCGCGATGATCAGCAGGCGCCGCTCGGCGTAGTCCGGACCGGCCATGGCGTGCAGCACCGCGTCCGCTTCGACCCGGCAATGTCGGCCCCGAACCGTCAGCGTCCCGGCCCGCAACGCCGCCTGCTGTCCGGAAAGATTCAGATAGCGCCGACCGTCGACGCCCCGCTCGAAATCCTGGCGGTCATCGCCGATGTGCACCTGGGGATCGAGCACGCGCCCCAGCCAGCTCGCCTTGATCCGGACCTCGAGGATGAGGGTGTCGCGGTCCGTCCAGTCGGCCGCCGTTCGCAGCTGCCCTTGCTCGAGCCGGACCGCCAGCTGACGGGCATCCGGCGGAAAGTCGTAGCGGTAATCGTCCTGTGGACGATAGAACAGGTGGTCGGCGAACCAGGCTTCATGGGCCACCCAGCCCAGCAGGACCAACGGCAGCACCAGCCACCAGCTCAACAGCGCGCCGACCAGTAACAGCACCACCAGCGCGACCAGCAGCGCGATGCGCTTGTGCCGGCGGTGGCGTTTAAGCAGTTGCTGCTTGCGTGCGCTCATGCTTCACACCTGATAGACGGAAACGCGATGGCACCAGCGGTCCTTGTACTCACGGTCCGCACGCCCAAAGGAATAGCGCAGCGGTTTGCCCAGCGCCCGGGCCTCGGTCCAGGCCGCCTGGGTATTGACGAAGCTGAGCACGCTGCCGGGGCTGAAGTCGCGCTGCTGGGGATCAACGCCCCCGTTGATGTATTCGAGAGACACCCATTTCGGCGCTTCGACCCGGTAGAGCACCTGGATGGCGATGGGCTGCTCGCCAAGCAAGACCACCGAGCCGGTCATGAACTCGCGCAGCAGCGCAAACACCTCCTGCAGATGGTCCTTTCCGGGCGCCTCGAACTGCCAGCGGCGCTGGAACAGATCGGCGTACATCGCCGCCTGCTCTGCCGGCGAGAAGTCGAGCATCGGACGCAGCACGCCCCCGGCTTCCTCCAGCAGCCGCTGCTCACGGCGCTGGTTGTAGCGAAATTTCTTCGAGTAGTCCTCCGGCTCGCGCGCCAGCGCCAGCCCCTCGGGCTGCTCGCGCAGCGTGCTGATGCCGGTGGCGTTCAGCTCGGACACATAGCGCATGCGCTGGCGCACGGGCACCCGTGCCCCTTCGGCGACCGGCAGGATGACCTCGGCATTGCCCAGGTCGAACAACCCGCGCTTGCCGGTCTTTTTCAGCACATCCCGGGACAACGCAAGATGCCGCCCCCAACAAGGGACCGCCGCCACCAGAGCGCCCGCCTGTTCCCAGCCCAGGTAGCGCAGCGGGACCCCGGCAAGGCGCGACAACCGCTCGACCACTTCCGGATGCGTGGCCACACTGCCGCCATAACGTTGCCAGGCGTGCGCATACGCCGACGCGTCGATGACCTGCCAGCCGCGCTCGCGCCAGCTTCGCAGATAGCTCAGCATCAATGCACAGGCTCTGGTTCGATGATGTCGCCGCCGGCCCCGAACTGCTTGGAATGCAGCCTGGCGTAGTAACCGTTCTGAGCCAGCAGAGCGGCATGCGTGCCCTGCTCGACGATCTCGCCCTGATCCATCACCAGGATCATGTCCGCCTTTTCGATGGTCGACAGCCGATGGGCGATTACCAGCGTAGTGCGCCCCCGCATCACCTGGTCGAGTGCCGTCTGAATGTGCTGCTCGGACTCGGTGTCGAGTGCCGACGTCGCCTCGTCGAGAATCAGCAGCGGAGCGTTCTTCAGCAACGCCCGCGCGATTGCCAGGCGCTGGCGCTGCCCACCGGAAAGCAGCACGCCGTTTTCGCCCACCAGCGTGTCGTAACCCTGGGGCATCTTTTCAATGAACTCCGCGGCATAGGCATCCCGTGCAGCCTGTTCGACCGCCTCGAGCGGGGCGCCGGCCAGATCACCATAGGCGATGTTGTTGCGCACGGTGTCGTTGAACAGGGTGACATGCTGGGTGACCAGGGCAATGTGCCGACGCAGATTGCGCAGGCGATACTGCTCCACATCCAAGCCGTCCAGCAGTATCTGCCCCTGCTCATGGTGGTAGAACCGTGGGATCAGGTTGGCTAACGTCGACTTACCGCTTCCCGAGCGCCCCACGAGCGCCACCATCTGACCTGGCTCGGCGGTAAACGAAATGGCCTTCAGCACCGGCTGCTCGGTTCCAGGATAGAAAAATGTCAGGTCGCGAACCTCGAGACGCCCGGTAACCTTTTCGCGGCTCTGAGTGCCGTAATCGACCTCCGCCGCTTCGTCGAGCTGTTCGAAAATGCTCTCGGCTCCCGCGACCCCTTTCTGAATGGTTGAGCTGACCTCCGACAACTGGCGGATCGGCTTGGGTAACAGGCCGGCCAGGGTGATATAGGCGACCAGATCGCCGGCCGAAGCATCGCCGCGCAACAACAACACGAGGAACATCAATGCAGCCATGGCGCTGTAGATCAACAGCTGCAGGCTGGGCGTATAGATCGCATTGGTCTTGACCATGTTCAGCTGCTTGCGCTTGTTGTCTTCGCTTGCCGACAGGAAGCGCTGCTGCTCGTAACCTTCGCCGCCGAAACTGCGCACGACGCGGTATCCGTGGATGGTTTCGGAAGCCACGTGGGTCACGTCCCCCATCGCCAACTGGATCTTCTTGCTCTGCTTGCGAAACTTCTTGCTCGCGCTGGAGACCATCAGGCCGATCACCGGCAGTATGGCCACCATGACCAGGGTCAGCTTCCAGTTCATGACGAGCAATGTGGCAAACAGGAACACGACGCTCATACCTTCACGCACCACCACCTTGATCGCATCGGTGGCCGCTCCGGTGACCATGGTGACGTTGTAGGTAATGCGCGAGATCAGATGCCCGGAATTGTGGTTGTCGAAATACCGGTTGGGCAGCGTCAGCAGATTGTTGAACAGCGCTACACGCAGGTCTTGCACCAGCCCCATGGATACCTTGGCCAGGTAGTAGTTGCCGAGAAAGGACCCGATGCCCTGCCACAAGGCAATCAGCACGATCAGCAACGGCACGGCCTGCAACAGCTTGAGCTCGGCGAGCCAAGGCGCGTGATCCAGCAACCAGGGCACCTCGGCGAACAGACCAGCGTCAGGATTGGTGAGCCCGTCGACGAAGAACTTGAGCATGTAACCAAGCATCGGCTGGGTAGAAGCGAAAATCAGAAAGCCGAGAATGCTGACCATGAAAGCACCGACATACGGCCTGACATAGCCCAGCAGCCGAAGGTATATCTTCAGACTGGACGCTTCTGCTGAATCGCCTTTCACATCATTCATTAATCAGCTCGCTAGGGAATAGCCGGTGCGGAGTCTATCACTCTGGTTGCGAGCGACGAGTGCCAGGGTGAGCCCCAGCGGCAGCCAGGTCACGAACCATTCGGCGCGCGGGGTTCCCCATAGACTGGCCGCATCGAACTGCAACGCGACAAAGGAGACGATCAGCGTGCCGAGCACCAGCCGCCCCTCGCGAGACCGCCGATGATGCCAGGCCGTCCAGACGGCCGATGCCCAAATCAGGCCCAACAGGGCAACCCCGACGAGCCCGAGCTGGATGCCGACGTGGGTGAAGGCATTATGGGAATGATCAAAGCCCGCAGGATAGTTGGCCGTCACTACCCGATAGGGCGTTCCGATGCCGATGCCCTGCAGCGGGTGTTGCATGATCATGTCGAGGCTCGCCATGAAGATTTCCGGACGGTACGACAACCCCCTTTCCAGAATCAGCGGTTCGAACGCCAGGTATCCCGCACCCGCCGCGATCGCCAGTACCAGCCAACAGATCCAGGCGACGCGTCCACCGCCGAGCAGCGGCATGCAGCCTATACCCATGGCAAGCGCCAGCATCGCCCCCCTGCTTTGCCCAAGCGCGATGAACGACAGCAGCATCAGCAGCAGACAGATCCATACCAGACGGCGAGCCGATCCGTGCGGAAACGTCAGGAGGCCCCAGATGGTGGCTACCGCCATTACGTAAGCCCCCAGGATGGGATGGCTGACCTCGCCTATTCCTTGGAGCCGCTCAACGAGCGGATGCATATCGCGAAAATAGAAGACATAGATGCCCGCCCCTGCCGCCAGAGCCAAACCGACGAAGCCAATTGCCAGTCCTTTGCCTACGGCGTAAGGGCGGCCGCGGCTCAGCACGACCAAGCCAGTCAGGAAAAGGAGGACGAACAGGACACGCTTGAGCGCACGCAGAGGATCTACGGCATCCGCCCAGAAGCAGCTGACCGCGGCCCACACAGCCAGCGCCATCAGCAGCGTGCAGTAGGCGCGAGCGCCTTGCCAGGTTGCGACAAGCCATGAGCGGAAGACGATCGCCGATAGCAACGCTGGCAACCAAAGCAGAACGACCAGCCCTTGCTGGTAAAGCTTGTTGCTGGGAGCCCAGGCGATGCCGAGCAGAAACCAGAGATACCCTATCGCCATAAAGGCAGTGAGCCTTTGTTCCTTGCGCCACATCGGCCAGCTCCTGAGATCGCGCAACCTGTTGGCGCATGTTGGGTTCGGGGGCGGTATTCTATAGAAAACCATGTGTGATGCCCGCCCCAGATGACCGAAGTCCCCCAGCTCGTTTTCCTCGCCTTTGGCGCAGACACCTATCAACGTGAAGCGGTGTTCAGCATCGTCAGTGCGCTGAGCCACATCCCCGGCGCGCGTCCTGCCTCATTCGGCATCCAGGTATTTACCGACAAGCCAGGCGTGTTCGCTCGACTGCCGGTGATAGTCAGGACGATCGATCCATCTTGGAGCGGTCCGCATGGGTATCACTTCAGGATCAAGCATGCCGCCCTGCGGCAGGTATTGAGCGAGTGTGCAAAAGCCGTCCTGATAGACACCGATACCTTTTTCCGGGTCTCGCCAGACGCTCTGTTCGATCGGGTCAGCGCCGGCACGCTGCTGTGCAACGCCATAGGCTCACCCTTGGGCGAGGCTGCCGGGATGCCTGCGGCCTTACTGGATTACCTTGGCCGGCACGGGCTGCTGAATCCCGAATTACGCCAAACGAACTCCGGGGTGATTGGCCTGGTCGCCCGCGATGCGGCCTTGCTCGACCGCTCCATCCAGCTCATGGATGACTTACGCCCGGCGGTCCCCGACCTGTACACCCTCGAGGAACTCAGCCTCGCGCTGGTTGCGCATGGGCACATGCAGTTGGCCGCATGCACTGACGTCATCCACCATTACTGGAGCAGAAAGGCGCAATTCAGAGCGAAGATCGATGCGTGGTATGCCAAACACGGCCAGGCCCCTCTGAGCGAGGCTGCTATCAGCGACTCACGGCTCGTCAACGATCGCCTTCCGCGCCCGCCGCAACCACTCAGGGCCGTACAGAAAACACTGACCCTATTGGTCGCCAGCGAACGCCGGCAATTCACCCGCGAGCTGCTTTACGGCTGCCATACCTACGCCAACGAGTTCGACCGCGCTTGCGCGCCGGTCTGGTGGGACAAGGCGTTATCCAATGCACGAGACCGCTTGCAACGCCCTCTGTCGACCGAAGAGCTCGACGGCTGGCTGGGCGATCCTGTCCTGAGATGCCTGGCCGGCAACCACTACCCTGCGTTGCGTAGGCACCTGCTTGAACGCTTCGAAGCCCAGCAATCCTCGTGAAGGAATCACGCCCCCATGCTTATCCCGAGTGACTTGAGCAATAGCGCGCTGGCCGCACTGACCGATGGCGCAGCCGTGCTGGAAGCCGACAGCCACGGACCCAAGGTGTACCGCCTGGCCGACGGAAACTTCCTGAAGCTGTTCCGCCGCAAACGGCTGATCTCTTCGGCAGCCCTTAGGCCCTACTCGGTGCGCTTCTGCCTCAACGCCGAGCGGCTGGCCGATCGCGGCGTCCCCACCCTCGAGCCCCTGGCGCTTTTCAAGCTCGCCGACGCTTCTCTCACCGCCGTCCTGTACCGCCCACTTGCAGGCAAAACGCTCAAGGAGCTGTACCTCGACGCACCTGGCAGGTTCGACGAGTACTTGCCGCAGCTCGCTCAGTTCATTCGCGGCCTGCATCAAAACGGGATCTATTTCCGTTCGCTTCACCTGGGCAATATCGTCCTGACGCCGCAGGGCACGCTCGGCCTGATAGACATCGCGGACCTGTCGGTGCAGGCCCGCCCCCTGCCAAAAGCCAAGGCCAGACGAAACCTAGCCCACTTTCTTCGCCTGCTGCGGCAGATGGGCATCGAGGAGCGGTTTCCATTCGCCGAATTGTCTGCCGCCGTGCTCAGCGACTAGCTACGCAGAACCCGCCCGAAGGTATCGACAAAGCGCAACCAGGCGGCTTCGGCGGCCAATCCAGCCCGTTGTGTCTCGGCGAGCGCCTGCGCGTCGCCCCCGAGCACCTGCGCCAAGGCGCAGCGCCAAGCCTCTGCATCACCCGAGGGCAACAGCCCGGCATCGCAGGATAATTGCTCGTGAAAGACCGGTAGATCGCTGGCCAGCACAGGCACTCCTGCAATCACTGCTTCAGGCAGAACCAGCCCAAGCCCCTCTTGCTTCGATGGTATGCAGATCAGATCGAAGGCCCGGTAGAGCCGGGGTACCACCGGGTGATGGCCGACCAGATGCACCTGCCCGGCAACACCCAGCTGCTGGGCCAGAGCCAGAAGGTCCCGCCGCGCCACACCTTCGCCCACGATCACCAGCTGATCTTGCGGGTGCTCCAGCAGCCGATCGGCCATGGACCTGACGAGCAACTCGAACCCCTTATCCGGAACTAGCCGCCCCACGGCACCCACCGTACGCCCTCCGGTTTCGGCAAGCCCGAGCGCTGCCCGTGCGGCATCTCGCGACAGAAGTGCAGAGCGAAAGGCGACAGGTTCGATCGCCACTCGACATCCGCCTACCGGTCGCCCGATTTGCAGTGCCGATTCGGCAGCCAGGGTTTCCGACACTGCCATCAAGATCAGGCGATCTGCGTCGAAACCCTGCACCAGACGTACATCCGCAGGCCGCAAACGCTTCGCCCCGTGGAACAGGATGACAGCGCGGGTATCCTCGAGCCTCCTTAATAGAGGCAGCATATAAGCAGCGACGCCTATGCCGTCGAGCAGTACGACCCGGGGTTGACGTTCGGCAATCCAGGCTCGCAAGCGACGCTGGTCGAGCCAGCGCCGCAAGGCCCCAGCACCGCGCCCCTTGATCCGGTTGGGGCTCAGGTCGAGGGTCGAGACCGGTCCGAGCTCTGTCAACGGCTCCGCTTCGCCGGCTTGCAACAACAGCGACTCGACCCGAGCGCAGGAACCGGCTTGCCGAAGGATATCCCGATGCACTTTTTGCACCGAAACGAACGCAGCCCCCCCGCTCCACATGACATTCAGGACGTCCAGACGCGGATGTTCCGACCGGGTCGCACCGCCCATTTCAGCGCTTCCACTTGGCAAGCTGGCGGCGCGCCCAGGACAGTCGGGTGTAGTCACGCAACGGCGGCTGCATGGCCTCGACGATCGAGCGCCCGATCTCGGCAAAACTGTAGCGCTGCTCAACGAGTTGCTGGCCCGCCTCGGCGATCGCGGCTGCACGCGACAGGTCCGCACGCAAGATGTTCAGCTTGGAACGGAGCTCATCGACATTTCGATACAGGACCAGGTTGTGCATGTCTTCGAACCCCAGCGCGGCATTTTCCTCTGCGCCCTGGTCGTAGGCCAACAGCACACAGCCAGCCGCCATCGCCTCGAAGTTCTTGATCATGTATTCGCCCATGCCGACATCGGCGCCGACGAAAAAGCGCACGCGGTTGAGCATCTCGACGTACTCCGCCCCGGAACCGGTGCGGGTCACCAGCAACGGCTCAACGGCCCCCAGCTCTTCCAGCAATGCGCGCCTGCCACTGTAGGCGACACTCTTGGTGCTGCCGATGAACGCAAGCTCGATATCTCGCTTGCGCTGCAGGCAGCGAACCAGCCCCTGGTCGTACCCTTTCGGTACGAATACCGCGTCGACGCCCTCTGCCCGAAGACGCTGCGTGACCGTATAACCCGAGCTGATCACCCGTGCGGAGGGCAACTGCCGATAATGTCGAGCGAATTTCCCGGTGTACTTGCAGGGAATGTAGTTCTGGTAGGCATCGTGCTCGAGGATGACCAGATTTTTCAGCGTGCTGATGAACGATACCTGGCGCATCTCCTGCTTGAAGCGCAGGAAAAACAGTATCCGGTCGTAACTGGAAACATCGACGTTGTGCCGAAAATAATCGGCCAGATCGGCATGATCCTGACGATCCAACCAACGGATGTCGCAGTCGCAATGAGCCTGCACGCCCTCGTAGAGCCGGTCCAGAATGGCGCGCTGCTCGGCCTGGACCAAGAAAAGTACCTTCAACTGCATCCCCTTTTTTGGCGCTTCGCCACGTCCACACCCTCACCAGGGCGATACTCATCAACCGGCGCCAAGGTCACCCTATGCCTCAATATCGCGCCACCGATCCCGCCGCAGGGCAACCTTTGGATAGCGCATCGCCGCGCCCATGTCGGCACCCTTCACCTCGTCGAGAAACGCTTCCGGGCGATCCAGCGACAGTTTGCGCAACTGCTCGACGGGCCATCGCCACCATTCGCTGTCGAGTAGCCCTTCGATCAGTTGGGGTGGATGGCGGTACCGGATGATCTTCGCCGGCATACCGGCAACGATTGCATACGCAGGCACGTCCTTGGTGACGACGGAACGCGCCGCGATGACAGCGCCCGTGCCAACCGTTACGCCCTCCAGCACCATCGCATCGCGCCCAATCCACACGTCATGGCCAATCGTGGCCGGCTCGATCGCCGTGTGATAGGGAAATCGCTCGCCGACATGGGAAAACGGGTGCGTACTGACCCAGTCCAGCGGGTGCCCGGCGCGATCATGCCCCATCAGCACGCCATTGCCGATCGAACAGAAGCGGCCGATCCGGCTGATGTTCCATAGCCCGCACTCGCCCCGAATGTAAGTCATGGCGCCCACTTCGAGACGGGAAAAACCCAGCGCACTGTTGCGCAGGACAACGCCGCCTTCGAGCAGCAACTCGGCTCGCCCGCCCAACTGATGCAGGGATGGCGAGAACTTGATCCCGCGCTGACGTAACCAGCGCCGGCACAGGCTGTCCCGAATCAGCTGAACGGGATTCATCGGCTGATGCGCTCGCGAAACCCGCGCATCAGGGGCAACGCCCAGAAATGCTCCACCGCCGCCTGATCAGAAAACCGCTGCTTGACGATACGAGCCGTGGGGTCGCCATCCTGCGCCGGCATCTGCCGAGCCATAAGGGTTGCCAGCGCCCCGGCATCCCCGAGCGCAAACACCTCGCCCACCCCCTCGACCACTTCCTGACCGCCGCCACAGGCGCTGCAAACCACCGGCACGCCTGCGGCCATGGCTTCTAGCAGGACCATGCCGAAGGGTTCGTGGTCCGATGTCAGCGCGAACAAGTCGAACGCTTTGAAATAACGCCGCCCGTGAGGCACCTGCCCGAGGAATCGAACCTGCTCGGCAACGCCCAGTTGCGCGGCCAGTGACCTGAGCGAGGCCTCGAGCTTGCCGCTACCCATGATCGCCAGCAGGCTTCCGGCCGGCAGCGCCGGCAGCGCCTGGGCGAACGCACGGATGAGTGTCGCCTGGTCTTTGTCCGGGTGCAGACGGCCGACGTTGCCGACAATCCAGGCGTGTTCCGGCAAGCCGAGAAAGGCACGCGCTGCCGTGCGCGACAGCTGTTCGGCCTGGACGGCTTCGACGTCGATCCGGTTGTACAGGGTTTCGATTCGCTCGGCCGGCCAGTCCGGCAGGCAGGCGCGCATGTCGTCACGTACCGCGTTGGACACCCCGAGCAGCGTCAGGCGCTTGCGGTAGAAGTTGGCAAACAGCTGGCGCGACCGGCGCCGGTAGTCGCCGAAGGCATGGTGCACGCCTATCACCGGCAGCGTCGTGCCGAGCAGCGCCACGTAGATCGGCTTGAACCGATGCGCGATGCACAGGACGAAGCGGCGCTCACCGGCCAGGCGGCGAATGTCGCGAATCGCCCCAAGCTTCAGGCCGCGAACGTCGCGGCTGCTGTAATCGAGGAAGATCACTTCGTCCGAGCCGGTGCCCTGGACGACCTGATCGCTCGGTGTACCGGTCAGGTAGACGGTACAGACCCGATAAGGCGAGCCGACGAACAGCGCGGCGTACTGCCGCGCACAATCCATGAAAGGACCGTCATAGCCGTGGCAGAACTGCAGCACCCAGGGCTCAGACGCTGTCATACCAGCCCTTGCCATCCTTCACCACGAGAATGTCCTCCATGATCAGGTACTGCAGGTCCGAGCCGTAGAACATGTTCAGCGCATCGGTCGGCGAGCAGATCATCGGTTCGCCGCGGCGGTTCAGCGAGGTATTCAGCGAGACGCCGTTGCCGGTGAGCTTTTCCAGTTCCAGCATCAGGTCATACCAGCGCGGATTGTGCCGGCGTTCGAGGACCTGGGCGCGGGAAGTGCCATCCTCGTGGACCACTTCGCCGACGCGCTCCTTCCAGCCCTCGTTGACCTCGAAGGTGAAGGTCATGAACGGGCTCGGGTGGTCGACCTTGAGCATCTGTGACGCGACGGTGTCGAGCATCGACGGGCAGAAGGGCCTCCAGCGCTCGCGAAACTTGATCTGCTCGTTGATGCGATCGGCCACGCCCGGAACGCTCGGGCAGCCGATGATCGAGCGCCCGCCCAAGGCACGCGGGCCGAACTCCATGCGGCCCTGGAACCAGGCGACCGGGTTGCCGTCGACCATGATCCGGGCGATACGCTCGGTTGTGTTCGAAATCTGCTTGAACACGGGCTTGTTCGAATGTCGCACGCAGGCCGCGATGATGTCTTCGTTGGAGTAGGACGGGCCGAGATAGACGTGCTCCATCTTTTCCACCGGGACGCCGCGCTGTACCGAGACGTAGGCGGCGGCGCCCACCGCGGTGCCGGCGTCGCCGGACGCTGGCTGAACGAACAGCTCCTTGACCTCGTCACGGGCGATGATCTTCTGGTTGAGCTTGACGTTCAGCGCGCAGCCGCCGGCGAAGGCGATTTTGCCGGTTTCGCGGATGATGTCGCCCAGGTAGTAATCCATCATCTGCAGCGCGAGTTTCTCGAACAGCGCCTGCATCGCGGCGGCGTAATGGATGTAGGGGTCGTCGGCGATGTCGCCTTCGCGCTTGGGACCCAGCCACTCGATCAGCTTGGGCGAGAAATAATAGCCCTTGCCCTTTTCCTTGTAGCGACGGAAACCGATGACGTTGGCGTACTCGGTGTTGATCGTCAGCTCGCCGTTCTCGAACGTGGCCAGGCGGGAGAAATCATACTTGGCGGCATCGCCGTAGGGCGCCATGCCCATGACCTTGAACTCGCCGTCGAGCATCTCGAAGCCGAGGAATTCGGTGATCGCGCCGTAAAGGCCGCCGAGCGAATCCGGGTCGTAGAATTCCTTGATCTTGTGAATCTTGCCGTTCTCGCCCCAGCCAAAGAAGGTAGTGGCGTACTCGCCCTTGCCGTCGATGCCGAGGATGGCGGTCTTCTCGGTGAAACCGGAGCAGTGATAGGCGCTCGAGGCGTGCGCCAGGTGGTGCTCGACCGGCTGCAGCTTGACCTTTTTCAGGTCGAAGCCCAGCTGCTGCAGGCACCACTCGATGCGCTTCTTGTAACGGTAGTAGCGGCGATTGCCGGTGAAGATGGCATCCAGCGCACGGTCTGGTGCGTACCAGTAGCGCTTGGCGTAGTGCCAGCGGGCCTTCTCGAAAATGCTGATCGGGGCAAAGGGAATCGCCACCACGTCGACATCGGACGGTTTGATGCCGGCCTGCTCCAAGCAGAACTTGGCCGACTCGTAGGGCATGCGGTTCTTGGCATGCTTGTCGCGCACGAAGCGCTCTTCTTCGACGGCCGCGATCAGCTTGCCGTCGATATACAGGGCGGCGGAAGGGTCATGACTGAGGGCGCCGGAAAGGCCGAGAATCGTAAATGACACGGATTAAAGCCTCTTTAAAGCAGCTCGGAGCTTGAAGCCGGAAGCTTGAAGCAACAGCAAATTCTAGTTCAGCTCCGCAGAGCATTTCTTCAGCTTCAAGCTTCGCGCTTCAAGCTGCCTGTCGGTATCCGTTCGTCCAATAGCCGGTAGAGCGCCGAGTCGGTCGGCCAGTTGCGCAGAAACCGCGCACGGTCCCTGGCATAGGCCCGGGCAAAGCTGGCGTCGCTCGGATGTTGCTGCACCGCATCGAGGTCGATCAGCGACCAGCGCCCCCGATCCCAGAACAGGTTGTGCCCTTTCAGGTCGCCATGGCTGATGCGCTCGCGCCGCAGGGCGGCAAACAGGCGATCCAATGCAACCAGCTCGGTTTCCGGCGGCCGATCGTTCAGGTACGGCTGCCAGCGCGCGATTATATCGTCTCCGCCAAGCAATTCGGTAACCAGCCACGCGGGCCCGCGCAGCCACAGCCAGCGCTGCTCCACCACAGCCAGCAGCCGCGGCGTGGCGATGCCGAGGAAATCCAGGCGATTGCCTTCGATCCAGCTGTGCCAGGCCCGGCTGGGCCGCCAGAAACGCTTGAGCCAGTGCAGCGGGCCCTTGATGTTGTAGCGCTTGATCAGCAGCGGCCGTCCGTCCAGCTCGGCACGCGCAACGGTCGCCGCGCCACCGGTCTTGTACAGGCTGCCACGGAAAATGAAGGCATCGGGGTCGTCCAGCACCGGCAACAGGCCGGGCGATTCCTCGCGGCGCAGCACTCGGGCGCCGAATGCGCCGACACGCGCGCTGAACAGGCTGCAGTCACGGGCAGCCTTTTTCAGGTAGTCACGCAAACGCCATTCACGCACCCGGTGCACCTCGCGGAGCAGCGCTTCGAGTGGCAGGGCATGCGCACCGTTGGCCAACAGGTAGTGCACCAGCAATTCTTCGATAAAGGGCTCGATTTCGGCCGGCAGCTGAGCGAAGAACACCCCCAGGTTGGCCATGACACGCTCGCGCGACAATGGCTGACCAGGCGTTTCGGCGCGAACGCCGCCACCGTCGACCACATGCAGCACGCCCCTGTGCATCAGCAGGTTGTCCAGGTGCAGGTCGTCCTGCCAGAGGCCGCGGCTGTGCATTTGCGCGATCAGCGTCAGTGCGGCGCCCAGCAGCTCGGCCTGGGCCTCGCTCAGCGGCGCCTCGTGCTCGCAGTCGCGCCAGGCGTTCCAGAGACTCTGCGCATCGTCGAGAAAGGCGAACAGCAGCCAGCCGCCCTCATCCGCTTGCCAACCCTCGGCGAGCGTCTCCGCAGTCGGCAGGTTCTGGGCAGTCAGCAGCGCTGCACCCTCGCGCTCACGGGCGTAGTGGCGCTGCGAGTGGCCGCCGACCATGAGCTTGGCCAGCACGGTCCGGCCGTTCCATAGCGCCCGGCCGACGTAGCGTTGCCCCGGCAGCACGCGCAACCACTGCTCGACGAGCACTTGGCCCGCGCCGTCCATGTCGATCATCAGCGGCAATGGCGGTTGCCGTCCGCAGTGCTCCAGCGCCAAGAGCTTCATGCGCGCGCCGCCTTGTGCCGGCGCCGGCGGTTCAGCCGATCCGCCCAACCATCGATCTCGTCGTCATCCTGCAGGTAGGCGCCAAGCAGCCAGCGGACCTCCTCGTCACCCCAGCTCGGGGCGCGACGCAACAGCGGCTCGAGATCCTTGACCCGATCGACGCGCCCAAGCAGCAGCGGCCGGGTTTTCTCCAGGTCGATCAGGCGCGCCTGCCAGCCCTCCGGCTGTTCACGCAGAAAGATGTGCTTGGGATAGAAACAGCCGTGCATCTGCCCCGCCGCGTGCAACTGGCGGGCGATCGCGCCAGTGGCCCGGACGATCGCGCTGCGCTGCGTCACGCTCAACGCTGACCATCGCGCCAGCCAGCTGTCGAGGTCGTGCCAGTCGTCCAGGGCGCGGGTGAGCAGCACGGCGCGTTGCTCGCCGGCAATTCGCCGACTGGCGAAGAAACTGGCCTGCAGGGCGGGAATTCCGAGGAGCTGGAATTGCCGGATGGCGCGAAACTCCCGGGCGAACGTGGGCTCGCCGAACGGATGCGCCAGGCTGCGCGTCAGGTGGTTGCTCTGGCGCTTGAGGTAGAAAGCCAGCCCCTCCAGTTCCAGGCGAAACACACTGCTCCAGCCGCCGCGCTCGATGTTCGGCTCGTCCACTGCGGTCAGCTGCAACGCCCAGAGGGCGTCGAAATCGGCCATGGCGTGACGGCTAAGCAGCTCACGATCCACCTCTGCGATGAAGTCCTTCATTCGCGCCCCTCAAAATAGGCCAGCACCTGGCGCAGACGCACCTTGTCGCGAGGCCCCAACCGCGTGCACCCGGCATACTGCAGGTAGAAACGCATCCGCTGGGTCTGGCTCAGGTGGTACTTGGCAACCTTGTCCAGGCAGGCGAGATCCTTGACGATTCGCCGCTCGAGAAAGGGCCCCCACCAGAAGGCGCCGGTCGGGCAATCGATCAGGTAGACGTTGAGCTGCGGATCGACCAGCAGGTTGCGCCACTTCAGGTCGTTGTGCGCGAACCGTTTCGCATGCAAGCGCCGCGTCGCGGCGGCCAGCTGCAGGCTCACGCAGCGCACCCACTCGCGATCGCGAAGGCAGGGGTCGCGGCGCCCGGCCAGGGCCGCCAGGTCCTCGGTGCAGGCCAGCTCGCGGGTGATCAGCGCGCCGCGGGTAAAGCTGCCGAGCCGGCGCTCCAGGCCGTAGGCGACGATGGGGGCGGTAGGAATGCCCCAGCGGCGGAACAGCTTGAGGTTCTGCCACTCGGCCTTGACCCGGGGCCGCCCGAGGTATCGCCGCAAGCCCTTGCCTGATCCGGTGTAGCGCTTGACGTAATAGACCACGCCGCCGCGCTCCACGCGGATCACTTCGGACATCGCATCCTGGGTGACGCGCTCGCCGGCCAGGGCAAACACCGCCTGCAGGCTGCCGAATTCGGGCGACAGCGCTGCGTACCCTGGATCGAGGATCCAGCCGGCCATCAGAGCGCATCCCCGTAGCGCTGTTTGCGGGCGCTGAGTCTTGCCGCCTTGCGCCGCAGGTCGCGCAACAACTCGGCCTCGTCGCGCAGTATTTCGCGCAGCGGCCGCTGGAAATACCCGCGGAGAAAGCGCAGCTCGTCGCGCCGGGTCAGGCCGATGCCCAGCGCCGAGAAATACAGGCCGGCCAGGTCCTTGTCGCGCCAGCGCCGCGGCACCTGGCGGCGCACCTGGGCGCGGTGCAGGTCGATCAGCGACAGGCGCAGGCGGCCCGGCGAAACCGGCTGGTCGATGTGCAGCAGAAAATGGCAGATGTAGCAGTCGCGGTGGTTGACGCCGGCACGGTGCATGGTCCCGGTCATCTTCGCGACTTCCGCGATCAGCGCCCGCTTGAGCGCAGGCTCGGGTGGCCGGGCGAGCCAGTCGACACTGTAATCCTCGAGGCTGACGGTTGGGGCCAGTTCCTCGGTAATGATGAACGAATGCTGCGCCGCCGGGTTGCGCCCGCGCTCCCCGTAGGCCACCGCGGTCATGGTCGGCACGCCGGCGGCATGCAGGCGCTCCAGCGCACGCCATTCCTGCCCGGCACCGAGCACCGGCATCTTGGCCGTGCTGAGGTTCTTGACGATCTCACCCCAGCCGATGCCGCGATGGATCTTGACGAAATAGCCGCGCCCTTCGACTTCGGTACGCAGCGTGCGCCGGCCATCGAGCTCGCGGTAAACCTGCCCCTCGAGCTGCTCGACCGCTTCGAACGGGTCGCGCCCCGCCCAGAGGCGACGGAAGGGCTCGGCAAGGATCAGGGTCATGTTCGCGCCGCCAGGATCACGTCGGCCGCCCGCTGGGGCATGCTGTAGAGGTCCGCACGCTCGGCATAGTCCAGCGCGTTGCGCGCCCATTGGCGACGCTGCGGGTCATCGGCCAGCATCTCGACTAAAAGCTGGTCGAACTGGCGCTGCTCGAACGGCTGCGGCACGACTTGCCCGCACTCGGCTTCGGCGATGTAGTGGGCGTAGCCGCAGACCGCGGTGACCAACACCGGCAGGCCGGCGACCAGCGCTTCGAGCAGCACCGTGCCGGTGTTCTCGTTGTAGGCCGGGTGGATCAGCAGGTCCGCCCCGAGCAGGAAGCGGGGAATGTCGCTGCGCCCCTTGAGAAACTCGACCTGGCTGGCGATGCCCAGGGTGCGGGCCTGCAGCTGGAACGGCTTCGGGTCGTCCTGGCCGATGACGAACAGCCGGGTGCGCCGCTTCAGCTCGCGCGGCAACGCCGCCAGCGCCTTGAGGCTGCGGTCCAGCCCCTTGGTCTTGAAGCCAGAGCCGATTTGCACCAGTAGCAGCTCGTCGCTGCCCAGCTCGAACTCGTCGCGAAACGCCCGGCGGATCTCGTCGGCATTGGCCGGCGCCCGGCGGTCCTGCGCGATGCCCGGAGGCAGCAGGTGGAAGCGCTCGGCCGGCGTCGCGTAGTGCTTGACGAATAGCGGCTGCTGGACCTCGGATATCATCAGGATCTCAGTCCGCGAGCGGGGGTCGAACACGGCCCGCTCGTATTCGGCGAAGTGCTTGTAGCGCCCCCAGCGGCGGTAGATCGGGTTGCGCAGGGTCTGCGCCTTGTCCTCGAAACAGGGATCGGCCGCGTAGTAGACGTCGAGCCCGGGCATCTTGTTGAAGCCGATCACTCGCTCTACCGGCCGCTTGGCCAGATCAGCCTCGACCCAGGCGGTGAAGCGCTCGTTTCTAGTGTGATTGAACAGCGCCTTGACCGGCGCGATCAGCACCTCGAACCCGTCGGGCACCTCGCCTTCCCAGATCATGGTGTAAACGCGGATCGCATGGCCGCGCCGCTGGCATTCCAGCGCGATGCGCATGAAATCGCGCTGCAGCCCGCCGAAGGGGAAGTACTTGTACAGGACAAAGGCCAGTTGCATCAGGATGGCGCCTCCGCGGACCGCAACAGGGCCTTGAGTTCGTTCGCGACGCGCTCGGGCAGCAGGTCGTCGAAGCAGGGGGTGTGGCGGTCGCCCTTGCCGGCATTCGGCCCGCTGGCGCACAGATGCACCTGCGAGCGGCCATAGGCCCCGACCCGTCCCGGCAGGGTCGGGCCGTACAGCGAAATGCTCGGCACATCCAGCGCCGCCGCCAAATGCCCGAGGCCGGTATCCACCGCAACACAAGCGCGGGCGCCGGCAATCACCTTGGCAATGCCGCCGAGGTTCAGCCGCGGCAACACCGACACAGCGGGCAGCCCGCTGGCGATGCGCTCAGCACGCGCCTTTTCCTCGGCATTGCCCCAGGGCAGACGGATCGCCCAGCCAAACCCGGTCATCCGCTCGGCCAGTTCCCGCCAATAGGCTTCGGGCCAGTGCTTGCTCGGCCAGGTGGTGCCGTGCAGGAACAACAGGTAGGGCTGCTCGCCGGGCGTGGCGAGCTGGCTGCGATCCAGCCCGTAGTCGGCGACCGTGTCAGGCAGTGGATAGCCCAGCGCCTGGGCGAACAACTGGCGTACTCGCTCCAAGGCATGCTGCTCGCGCGGCACCGGGTAGCGGCGGTCGTAGAAGCGGGCAGCCAGCGGCTCGCGCGCCGAGGCCCGGTCGAGCCCGGCGACCGGCGCGCTGACGTAGCGGGTCAGCCAGGCGCTCTTGAGCAGCCCTTGGGCGTCTATCACCAGGTCGTAGCGGGTTTCGCGCAGCCGCGCCTTGAAGCGTTTCCATTCACCGCTGCGCAGGGTCCGCAGCGGGTGCTGGCGCCAGCGGCGAATCGCCACGGGGATCACCTGCGTCACCGCCGGATGCCAAGCGGGGATTTCCGCAAAGCCCTCCTCTACCACCCAGTCGAACTGGATGGCCGGCAGCGCACGCCGGGCATCGGTCAAGGCCGGCAGCGTGTGCACCACGTCGCCCAACGAGGAGGTCTTGACCAGCAGGACCCTCACTCAGCGTACCTCGATCGGCTGCGGTGTCAGGCGCTCCAGCGCCTCGATGACCAGGCCCGGCGGCAGCTCGCGCATGCAGTTGTTATGGCCGAATCGGCAGGTGCGCTCGAAGCAGGGACTGCACTCGAGACCGAGGCGTACCACCTCGACCTGCTCGGACAGCGGCGGGGTGAACGCCGGCGACGTCGAGCCATAGACCGACACCAGCGGCCGGCCAAGGGCGGCGGCGACATGCATCAGCCCTGAGTCGTTGCTGACCACCGCTGCGGCGCAGGACAGCAGGTCGATGGCCTCGGCCAGGCTGGTCTCGCCGGCGAGGTTGGTGGCCTCTTCGCGCAGTCCGGGAATCAGTTGCTGGAGAATTTCTTCGCCGACGCCGTGATCGTTCTTCGAGCCGAACAGCCACACCTGCCAGCCCTCGCGGATGCGCTGCTCGGCCACCCGGGCGAAATGGGCCGCCGGCCAGCGCTTGGATTCACCGAACTCCGCGCCCGGGCAAAGCGCCAGCACCGGCCGATCGAGCGTCAGGCCGAAGCGCGCCAAGGCCGCCTCTCGCGTCTGCTCGACAATGCGCAGCGCCGGTTTCGGATAGGGCTTGGGCAACTCGGCGCCGGGCTCGTAGGCCAGCGCCATGAAGCGTTCGATCATCAGCGGATAGCGCTGCTTGTCCAGTTTGCGCAGGTCATTGAGCAAGCCGAAGCGCATCTCGCCGCGCCACCCCGTGCGCTTCGGAATACCGGCGAAGAACGGCACCAGCGCGGATTTCAGGGAGTTGGGTAGCAGGATCGCCTGCTGGTACTGCCCGCGCAGGCTTTGCGCGATGCTGCGCCGGGTCGTCATGTCGAGCACGCCATGCCCCACCGGAAAGCTCAGCGCCTGTCGTACCTCGGGCATGCGCTCAAGGATCGGCCGGCTCCACTCGGGTGCAAGCACGTCGATCTGGCAGTCGGGATGGCGCTGCTTAAGGCAGACGAACAGCGTCTGCGCCATCACCATGTCGCCGACCCAGCTGGGACCTACGATCAGAATATTCATAAGCTAGAAGCCATCAGCCGATGCGGGAAGCGTGCGCTGAAGTCATGCTCTTCAGCGCCGGTTCCCGGCGTTCGGCTTACTTGACCAGTGTCCGCCATTCGCCATGGGCATCAGTCTTGCCGGAGACCAGGTCGAAGTAAGCGGTCTGGATGCGCTCGGTGACCGGGCCGCGGCGACCAATGCCGATGTTGCGCCCGTCAACCTCGCGGATCGGCGTGACTTCAGCGGCAGTGCCGGTGAAGAAGGCCTCGTCGGCGATATAGACCTCGTCGCGGGTGATGCGTTTTTCCACCACCTTAATGCCCAGCTCGTCGGCCAGGGTCAGCACGGTGCTGCGGGTGATGCCGTTGAGGCAGGCGGTCACTTCCGGGGTGTAGATCACCCCGTTCTTGATGATGAAGATGTTCTCGCCCGAGCCCTCGGCCACGTAGCCTTCCGGGTCCAGCATCAGCGCCTCGTCGGCACCGCCGGAGATGGCTTCCTGCAGGGCCAGCATGGAGTTGATGTAGGCACCGTTGGACTTGGCGCGGGTCATGCTGATGTTGACGTGATGGCGGGTAAAGGAGCTGGTGCGCACCTTGATGCCGCGCTCGAGCGCCTCGTCGCCCATGTAGGCGCCCCAGTGCCAGGCCGCAACGATCACGTGGACTTTCAGGCCGCTGGCGCGCAGGCCCATGCCTTCGGATCCGTAGAACACCATCGGGCGGATGTAGGCGCTCGCCAGGTTGTTCTCGCGTACCGCGGCGCGGGTCGCTTCGTTGATCTCTTCCTTCGAATACGGCATCGGCATGTTCATGATGTGCGCCGAATCGAACAGGCGATCGGTGTGCGCCTGCAGGCGGAAGATCGCGGTGCCGGCTATCGTGTCGTAGGCACGCACACCTTCGAACACGCCCATGCCGTAGTGCAGGGTGTGGGTCAGCACATGGGTGGTCGCATCGCGCCACTGGACCATTTCACCGTCATACCAGATCACGCCATCACGATCGGCCATCGACATTGTTGCCACCTCGGAATTCGATAAATGCAGTTTGACGAGATCAGCTGAGCCCCAGCTCATGCCAGATGCGCATCACGGCGCGACGCTCGTCATGAAATTGATCCCCACTCACCACGCCGGGCAGCTTTTGCAGTGATTGCCGGTGGGCCGCGGCACGGTACGCCTTGTAGGCATCCTGCAGCAGCCGAACCTCATCGCCGGTCATCAACCCGGCCTGCTCCAACCCGTCAAGAATGCGGATGTTGTCGGTATAGCGCAGCAGTTGCGGTTGCTGGTGCGACCACGCCAAAGCCGCGTATTGCACCATAAATTCGATATCCACGATACCACCGGCGTCCTGCTTGAGATTGAACTCGCCGTCGGCCTGAAAGGCCTTGTCGGCCGTCCCGGCGTGGGTGGCGCGGGTACCGAGGTTGTCGCGCATCTTCGCGCGCATCTCGCTGACCTCGCGGCGCAGGGACTCGAGTTCGCGCGAACGCCCGAGCACCGCGGCGCGGACCTGCTCGAAATCCGTCGCCAGCCGCGGGCAACCGACCAGCACCCGCGCCCGCACCAGCGCCTGGTGCTCCCAGGTCCAGGCCTCGCTACCCTGGTAGCGCTCGAAGGCGCTCAGCGAACTGACCAGCAAGCCGGCGGCGCCGGAGGGCCGCAGGCGCATGTCGACCTCGTAGAGCTGGCCGGAGGTGGTCTGGGTGGTGAGCAGGTGGATGATGCGCTGACCCAACCGGGTAAAGAACTGCGCCCCGTCGATCGGCTTGAGGCCATCGGTCTCGGCATTGGGATCGCCGTCGTGGATGAACACCAGATCGAGATCCGAGCCGTGCCCCAGCTCGATGCCGCCGACCTTGCCGTAGCCGACGATGATGAAGGCCGGATCGCACAGCGATCCGTCCACGCGCCGCGGCTGGCCATGGCGGGCGACCGTGTGCCGCCATGCCAGTGCCAGCACCTGCTCGAGGATGGCTTCGGCCAGCCAGGTCAGGTAGTCGCTCACCTTCATCAGCGGCAGCGTGCCGGCGATTTCCGATGCCGCCACGCGCAGGCGGTGCGCCAGCTTGAAATGCCGCAGCGCCTCCATCTGTTGTTCGAGATCGTCCTCGGGAATGCGCGCCAGCCGCTCGTGCAATTCGGCCGCCAGCTCCGGCGCCTGCGGCGGGCTGAACAGACGGCCGGCGTTGAGCAACTCGTCGAGCAGCAAGGGGAAGCGCGCGATCTGCTCGGCGATCCAGGGGCTGCCGGCACAGAGTTCGAGCAGCCGCTGCAAGGCCCCGGGGTTCTCGGTGAGCAAGACCAGGTAGGCGGAACGCCGGGCCACCGCCTCGACCAGCGGCAGCACACGCTCGAGCACCAGGTCCGGATCGCCCTGTTCGACCACCTGCGCCAGCAGGCGCGGAATGAAGGCGTCCAGTCGCTCTCGGCCAAGCCGCTGCATAGTGCGCACCTGGTTACCGCTGCGCAGTGCGGCGAGGCGTTGACAGGCCGCTGCGCCATCGCGGAAACCTGCGTCACCCAGCTGGCGACAGGCGAATTCCTCATCCCAGTCCTGCTCCCACAGCGGCAGCCATTCACCGCCGACCAGCGCCTCGCCTCCGGTTTTCTCATCTTCGTCCGGATCGGCAATGACCTGGTTGAAGTGCCACTCGACCCGGCCGCGCCAGTGCAGCAACTGGCGGTGGAATGCCTCCCAGCCGTCGAAGCCCAGCATAAAGGCGACCCGGTCGCAGTCAGTCTGGGTCTCCGGCAGCATCTGCGTCTGGCGGTCGTCAATGGCCTGCAGCGCATGCTCGGTATAGCGCAGAAATTCATAGGCCTCGCGCAGCTCGGCGACTGCCGGCGCCGGCAGGTAACCCTGATCGGCCAGCGTCGCCAGCACCTTGAGCAGCGGCCGCTGCTGCAGGCTGAGGTCGCGCCCGCCATGGATCAGTTGGAAGGCCTGGGCGATGAATTCCACCTCGCGAATGCCGCCGGCACCCAGCTTGATGTTGGCGGCCATACCCTTGCGCCGCACTTCCTGCTGGATCAGCTGCTTCAGCGTGCGCAGCGCATCGATGGCGGAAAAATCCAGGTAGCGGCGATAAACGAAGGGCCGCAGCATGTCCAGCAACTCCTTGCCGGCCGCCTGGTCGCCCCCCACCACCCGCGCCTTGATCATGGCGTAGCGCTCCCAGTCGCGACCCTGGTCCTGGTAGTACTGCTCCAGGGCGTTGAAGCTCAGCACCAGCGCGCCGGACGAGCCATAGGGCCGCAGCCGCATGTCGACACGAAAGACGAAGCCGTCGGGCGTGGGCGCGTCGAGCGCCTTGATCAACCGCTGACCCAGGCGAACGAAGAACTCTTGATTGTCCAGCGAGCGCCGGGCGCCGACCGTCTCGCCGCCCTCCGGATAACCGAAGATCAGATCGATGTCGGAAGACAGGTTGAGCTCGCGCGCACCGAGCTTGCCCATGCCGAGGATGACCATGTGCTGCGCTTCGCCGCTGCGCCGGCCGGTCGGCACACCGAACTGCTCGCAGTGGCGAACGTACAACCAGTGATAGGCCAGGTCGATGCAGGCGTCGGCCAGGTCGGACAGGTCAGTACAGGTCTCGCCGAGGTCTGCCTGGCGGCAGAGGTCTCGCCAGATGATGCGCACCTGCTGGCGGTTGCGATAACGCCGCAACTGGCGCGCCAGGTCGTCTTCGCCAGAGCACTGATCCAGCTGCTCGGCGAGCGCGCGACGCATCTCGCCATCCTGCAGCGAGCGGTCGAGCAATCCAGAAGCGGCCAGCTGGAGCAGCAGCTCGGGTTCTCGGCTAACCTGTTCGAGGACGAAGTCGCTGGCGGCGCACACACGGCCCAGGGCTTCGCGACGGCTGGCAGGCCAGTCAGCCAGCTGCTGCTCGGCCTGCGCCGACACGCTGCGGACCGCCTCGAGGAACGTCTCTTCGGCACGAGTGACCAAAGACTGGAGCGAGGTCGGCGTTGCAACGAGCGGTGGCAGACTCATAAAGTTCCCTGACGCAAGAAGGACTTCCGGCACAGCGGGAGCGCCCGGAGCAGAGCCCCTGAAGCCGTTACCAACCGCGGAGGCCGGCCCGCCAACGATGTAGTTTTACTACGAAAGAATGTGACAGGGGGCTGATCTGGGCGCAGTTATGTAGTAAAACTACAGAGCCCGGCTCTACCCCCGGCATCACATCCAAGAACATATACGCACCGGCCCACAAAGCCGGCAGCGAAGCAGGCAACCGATTCTGGAAGCCTTTCCGCCCTGGAGCAAGCCATGCAAGATCTCGATCCCGTCGAAACCCAGGAATGGCTGGACGCCCTCGAGTCCGTACTCGACCGCGAAGGTGAAGACCGCGCCCACTATCTGATGACCCGGATGGGTGAACTGGCCACCCGCAGCGGCACGCCACTTCCTTATGGCATCACCACGCCGTACCGCAACACCATCCCCGTCACTCGCGAAGCCAAGATGCCCGGCGACCTGTTCATGGAGCGCCGTATCCGCTCCCTGGTTCGCTGGAACGCGCTGGCGATGGTGATGCGCGCGAACATGAAGGACCCGGACCTGGGTGGACACATCTCTACCTTCGCCTCCAGCGCGACGCTCTACGACATTGGCTTCAACTACTTCTTCCAGGCCCCCACCGAGGAACATGGCGGGGACCTGATCTACTACCAGGGCCACGCCTCCCCTGGCATCTACGCCCGCGCCTTCCTTGAAGGTCGCTTGAGCGAAGACCAGATGCTGAACTTCCGCCAGGAAGTGGATGGCAAGGGCTTGTCGAGCTACCCGCACCCGCACCTGATGCCGGACTTCTGGCAGTTCCCGACCGTGTCCATGGGCCTGGGCCCGATCACGGCGATCTACCAGGCGCGCTTCATGAAGTACCTGGAAAACCGCGGCTTCATCCCGAAAGGCAAGCAGCGCGTCTGGTGCTTCATCGGCGACGGCGAATGCGACGAGCCGGAAACCCTCGGCGCCATCTCGCTGGCCGGCCGCGAAAACCTCGACAACCTGGTGTTCGTGATCAACTGCAACCTGCAGCGTCTGGACGGCCCGGTGCGCGGTAACGGCAAGATCATCCAGGAGCTGGAGGGCGTGTTCAAAGGCGCCAACTGGAACGTCAACAAGGTCGTCTGGGGCCGCCTGTGGGATCCGCTGTTCGCCGCCGACGAAGATGGCCGCATGCAGCGCCGCATGGACGAGGCGATCGACGGCGAGTACCAGAACTACAAGGCCAAAGACGGCGCCTACGTGCGTAAACACTTCTTTGGTGCTGACCCAGAGCTGCTCAAGCGCGTCGAGAGCATGTCCGACGAGGAAGTCTGGAAGCTCAACCGTGGCGGCCACGACCCCTACAAGGTCTATGCGGCCTACCACCAGGCGGTCAACCACAAGGGCCAGCCGACGGTCATTCTGGCCAAGACCATCAAGGGCTACGGCACCGGTGCCGGTGAGGCGAAGAACATCGCCCACAACACCAAGAAAGTCGATATCGACAGCCTGAAGAAATTCCGCGATCGCTTCGACATCCCGGTCAACGATTCTCAGCTGGAAGAACTGCCGTTCTACCGTCCGGCCGAAGACAGCGCCGAGATGAAGTACCTGCGCAAGTGCCGCGAAAAGCTTGGCGGCTCGCTGCCGCAGCGCCGCCCGAAGAGTTTCAGCATTCCGACGCCGCCGCTGGACACCCTCAAAGCCGTGCTTGATGGCTCTGGCGATCGCGAGATTTCCACGACCATGGCGTTCGGTCGAATTCTCTCGCAGCTGGTCAAGGACAAGGACCTGGGCAAGCGCATCGTGCCGATCCTCGCCGACGAGGCGCGTACCTTCGGCATGGAGGGCATGTTCCGCCAGCTGGGCATCTACTCCCCGGTGGGGCAGCTGTACGAGCCGGTCGACCGCGACCAGGTGATGTACTACCGCGAAGAAAAGGACGGCCAGATCCTGCAGGAAGGCCTTAACGAGGCCGGCGCGTTCTCCTCCTTCATGGCAGCGGGAACCGCCTACAGCAACTACAACCAGCCGATGCTGCCGGTCTACATCTTCTATTCGATGTTCGGCTTCCAGCGTATCGGTGACCTGGCCTGGGCGGCGGGCGATGCGCAGACCCGCGGCTTCCTGCTGGGCGGCACCTCCGGGCGCACCACGCTCAACGGCGAGGGCCTGCAGCACGAGGATGGCCACAGCCACATCCTCGCCAGTACCATCCCCAACTGCCGCAGCTATGACCCCACCTACGGCTACGAGCTGGCGGTGATCATGCACCACGGCATGCACGAGATGATGGAGCTGCAGAAGAGCGTCTACTACTACATCACCGTGATGAACGAGAACTACCAGCAGCCGGCCATGCCGCAGGGTGTCGAAGACGGCATCATCAAGGGCATGTACCTGCTCGAGGAAGCCAAGGGCGACTTCAAGCATCGCGTACAGCTGTTGGGCTCGGGCACCATCCTGCGCGAGGTACGCGCCGCAGTGGACATCCTCGCCAAGATGGGCGTCGGTGCCGACGTCTGGAGCGTGACCAGCTTCAATGAGCTGCGCCGCGACGGCCTGGCCGTGGACCACTGGAACCGCTTGCACCCGACCGACGAACCGCGCAAGAGCTATGTCGAGCAGTGCCTGGAAGGCCGCGAAGGTCCGGTCATCGCCTCCACCGACTACATGAAGCTGTTCGCCGACCAGATCCGCCAGTGGGTTCCGTCGCGCGAATACCAGGTACTGGGCACCGACGGCTTCGGCCGCAGCGACTCGCGCGCCAAACTGCGTGACTTCTTCGAAGTCGACCGTCGCTGGGTGGCTGTTGCCGCACTGCAAGCACTCGCCGATCGCGGCGCCATCGAACGCACGGTCGTGGCCAATGCCATCACCGAGTTCGGTATCGACCCCGAGAAGCGCAATCCGCTGGATTGCTGATGCGTGCGCACAGGAGAACCTATTGTGAGTGAAACCATACGCGTACCCGACATCGGCAGCGGTGAGGGTGAAGTTATCGAGTTGTTCGTCAAGGTCGGCGACCGTATCGAAGCCGACCAGAGCATCCTGACGCTGGAGTCCGACAAGGCCAGCATGGAAATCCCCGCGCCCAAGGCGGGCGTCGTGAAAGCGCTTAAGGTCAAGCTGGGCGATCGACTGAAGGAAGGCGACGAACTGCTGGAGCTGGAAAGCGAAGACGCCCAGGGCAGCGAAGCACCGGCGCAAGCCGATGCCGAGCCTGCCGCCGACGCTAGCGGCCCGGCCGACAAAGCCGAAGCGCCCGCCGCCCAGGGTGAAGAGTCATCCTCCGCCTCGGCCGAAGGAGAATCGCAGGAGATCAAGGTCCCGGATATCGGCTCGTCTGGCAAAGCCAGCGTGATCGAGGTCTCGGTCAATGTCGGCGATACCATTGAGGCCGAACAACCGCTGATCACCCTCGAGTCTGACAAGGCCAGCATGGAGATTCCCTCTCCGGCCGCCGGCGTGGTCGAAAGCATCTCGGTCAAGGTGGGCGACGAGCTGGGCACTGGCGACCTGATACTGGTCCTCAAGGGCGCGACCGCAAGCAAGCCGGCAGCTGCCAGTAGCGCTCCGTCCAGCCCGGCACAAGCTCCAGCCCAGGAGAAACTGACCGAGCCGGCAGCAGAAGCACCCGCTGAAGCGGCAGGCGAGTCCGTGGAAGACGTCCGTATCCCGGACATCGGCTCCAGCGGCAGCGCCAAGGTCATCGAAGTCATGATCAAGGCCGGCGACAGCGTTGAGGCCGATCAGTCGCTGATCACCCTCGAGTCCGACAAGGCCAGCATGGAAATCCCGGCGCCCAAAGCAGGCGTCGTGGAGTCGCTGTCGATCAAGGTGGGTGACGATGCCAAGACCGGCGACCTGATCCTGACCCTGAAAGTCAAAGGCGCAGCGCCAGCGAAAAAGGCCGAGTCCAAGCCACAGGAAGCCGCGCCACAGCAACAGGCCGTCGCGCCGAACAAGCAGGGCGTGCCCGAAGCCAAGGCTGCCGCCACGCCGGCACCTGCGGTAAGCGGGCCAAGCAAGGCCGGCAGCAAGGTACACGCCGGCCCCGCGGTGCGCATGACGGCGCGAGAATTCGGTGTCGAGCTGGCTGACGTTCAAGGCACAGGCCCAAAGGGACGCATCCTCAAGGAAGACGTCCAGGCCTACGTCAAGAACATGATGCACAAAGCCAAGCAGGCGCCAGCCGCCGGCGCGGCGGGCGGCTCGGGTATCCCAGCGGTTCCGGAAGTGGACTTCAGCAAGTTCGGTGAAGTCGAAGAAGTGCCGATGACCCGCCTGATGCAGGTCGGCGCCGCCAACCTGCATCGCAGCTGGCTCAACGTGCCGCACGTGACCCAGTTCGAGTCGTCGGACATCACCGAGCTGGAAGCCTTCCGCGTAGCGCAGAAGGCGGTAGCGGAGAAGGCCGGCGTCAAGCTGACCGTACTGCCACTGCTGCTCAAGGCCTGCGCGCATCTGCTCAAGGAGCTGCCGGAGTTCAACGCCTCGCTTGCGCCAAGCGGCAAGGCGGTGATCCGCAAGAAGTACGTCCACATCGGCTTCGCCGTGGATACGCCGGACGGCTTGCTGGTTCCGGTCATCAAGAACGTCGACCAGAAGAGCCTGCTGCAGCTGGCCGCCGAAGCAGCGGAACTCGCCGAGAAAGCGCGTACCAAGAAGCTGTCACCCGATGCCATGCAAGGCGCCTGCTTCACGATCTCCAGCCTCGGCCACATTGGCGGTACCGGCTTCACGCCGATCGTCAACGCGCCGGAAGTGGCGATCCTCGGCGTCTCCAAGGCAACCATGCAACCGGTATGGGACGGCAAGGCCTTCCAGCCTCGCCTGATGCTGCCGCTGTCGCTGTCCTACGACCACCGCGTCATCAACGGTGCTGCGGCGGCGCGCTTCACCAAGCGCCTGTCCGAGCTGCTGGCGGATATCCGCACGATGCTGCTGTGAGGAGCTGAGCTACGCGGGCCTTGCCGCCTGGCCTGGCCCGCAGGGCATTTCCGCATCGACAGCAAAGCCTGAAGCCTGAACAGCTCCAGGCTTTTTGCGTTCTGGTAGGGGGTTCGAAGCCGCGGCGCGGGGCTAGCCTTTCTGCAGATTGCGGAACAGATAGGAAAGTGCCTTCGCCAGCGCCTCGGCGCCCTGCGGTTCGCGCAGGATGGTCAGCCAGGAATCGCCGTCCGCCGGGTTCTGGAAGCTACAGACAACGCCCTGCGGCGGGCATTGATACTGGATATAGGGGTCCATTCCGAATACCGAGAAGCTGCGGTTGCGCACGGCCAGGTTGCCGGCCGCGTCACGCCGTTCTTCGCGCACCCGCAGCTCGCCAGGCGCACCGATGCTCAGGCGGTATTCGAGGTCGACCGGATTGGCCTGACCCACCTGGTAGGCGGCGCGTAGCGCGTAGGTCTTGAGCAGCGCGTTGCTGTGCGCCAGCAGCGCCTGGCGCTCGTCCCCGGCCAGATAGAGTGACTTGAGTTCGGCCAGATAACGGGTCGATTCGTCCGAGCCCAGCACGCCGGATTCGGCGGCTCGCAGCGGCCCGCCTGCGATCAGGCAGAGGGATATCACCAGTAACTTTGATAGCCGGCTTGTCAGTCCCTGCTGCATGATGCACCCTTGAGCCAATTAATGTTATTTCGCCATCGCCGCGCCCCAAAAGGCGTCTACGCTGCGGCTAACGAAGCGAATTCGCGCAGCATACTGGAAGCAAACCGCTCGATGAAAATACATACCGATGCCGCCAGCCGTTTGGCGACCGAGGTTGTGACGCAGTTGCCAGAGCCCACCCGGCTCGGCATGCTGCGCTTCGAGCGTTTGAACGAATCCAGCTGGGCCCTGCTGTTTCTCGACCCCTCCTGCGAACGTCACCTCGGTCAACCGGCACACGACCTCTGCTCACTGATCGACTCGCCCTATGCCAGCCTGATGGAACCCCAGGCCCGGCTACAGCTGCATGACGTCGTGCAGGCCCAGCTGGCCGTCCAGGGCCACTACGTGATTCGCTACTGCCTGCACACCGTCGGCGGCCCGCGGGACGTCCTGGAAACGGGCGAACTCTGCCAACAGTATGGTCGAGAACTGGTGCGTGGCTACCTCATCGTCCAGCCCCAGGCGAGCGGCAGCTCACCGGCGCTCGAAGCGCAAAACGCCAAGCTTCGCGCCTCGCTGGAGTTCTACCAGCAGGCCCAGGACGAACACCTCGAGCACCTGATCCGCTCGCGCGCGCAGCAGAGCCTGATCGTGCGGCTGGCCCGGCATCGCTACAGCACGGCCAATCCCCAGCTGGAAGCGGCGCAACTGATAACCCAGGCGGCCTGCGAAGCCTACGGCATCGCTCGCGCCTCCATCTGGCATCTCACCGGCAAGCAGCTCGAAGCCATCGCCGCCTACTGCCGAGACAAGGGCAGCCTCGAATACCCATCGACCCTGGACCTGACAGCCTGCCCCCGCTACATGGAGGCGGTGCACAGCGGCCGCGTGATCGACGTGCAGAACGTCGCCGAGGATGCGCGCACCTGTGAACTGCACGGCACCTTCTTCAAGCCACGCGAGATCACCTCGATCCTCGACGCGACCATCCGGGTCGGCGGCGACGTGATCGGTGTGCTCTGCCTGGAGCACGCCGGCGGCACCCGTGCCTGGCATACCGACGAGATCGCCTTCGCCGGGGAACTGGCCGACCAGTACGCCCAGGTGCTGGCCAACCAGCAGCGGGTCAGCGCTACTCACACCCTGCACCTGTTCCAGCGCGCCGTCGAGCAGAGCGCCAGCGCCTTCATCCTGGTGGACAAGAACGGCGTGGTCGACTACGTCAACCCCAGCTTCACGGCCATCACCCAGTTCTCCGCCGGCGAGGTTCGCGGCCGCCGACTGGCAGAGCTGACCACCCTGGAAAACCTCAGCGAGCTGCTATTCGACACGTCTTCGGCGCTGGCCCAGAGCAACAGCTGGCAAGGTGAGTTCCGCAGCCGGCGCAAGAACCAGGAGCCGTATTGGGGGCAGCTGTCGATTTCCAAGGTATACGGCGAGAGCGGCGAGCTGACCCACTACATCGGCATCTACGAGGACATTACCCACAGCAAGCTGGCGCAGCAGCACATCGAGCGCCTGGCCTATACCGACAACCTGACGGGCCTGGGCAACCGGCCATTCTTCATTCGCAGCATCGAAGAGCGCTTCGCCAACGGTCGGGAACCTCAGCTGTGCCTGTTGCTGGTGGACATCGACAACTTCAAGCGCATCAACGACAGCCTCGGCCACCAGACCGGCGACAAACTGCTGACCAGCCTGGCCCGTCGCCTGCGCAACAGCCTGAACCGCAGCAGCGTACTGGCGCGCTTCGCCAGCAACGAATTCGCGCTGCTGCTCGATGACATGGACATCGAGGAAGGCCAGCACCTGGCGCATCAGGTGCTGCGCATCCTCGACAAGCCGTTGTTCGTCGACAAGCAGCTGATCAGCGTCAGCGGCTCGCTGGGGCTAGCCTGCTCGCCGCTGCACGGCCGCGACCCGGAAACCCTGATGAAGCATGCGGGCCTTGCGCTGCACAAGGCCAAGGCCAACGGCAAGAACCAGGTGCAGGTGTTTACCGAAACCCTGCATGCTGAAGCCAACTACAAGCTGTTCGTCGAGAACAACCTGCGCCGCGCGTTGGTGCAAAACGAGCTCGAGGTCTTCTACCAGCCCAAGCTCTGCCTGCGAACGGGGCGCCTGCAGGGGCTCGAAGCGCTGCTGCGCTGGAATCACCCGGAAAAGGGCATGATCCGGCCGGACCAGTTCATCGGCGTGGCCGAAGAAACCGGGCTCATCATTCCCATCGGCAAGTGGGTTGCGCGGGAAGCCTGCCGGATGGGCCTGCAACTGGCGGCGCAAGGCAGCGGCACGCCCCAGGTGGCGATCAACCTCTCACCGAAGCAGTTCTCCGACCCCGACCTGGTCGGCTCGATCGCCACCATCCTCGAAGAGGAAGGGCTACCCCCAGGGCGCTTGGAGCTGGAGCTCACCGAAAGCCTGCTCCTTGAGGCGACCGAAGAAACCCGCCAGCAGCTGATCGGTCTCAAGGCCCTTGGCGTGACGCTGGCGATGGATGACTTCGGGACCGGCTATTCCTCGTTGAGCTATCTAAAGAAGTTTCCCATCGACGTGATCAAGATCGACCGGAGCTTCATCAAGGACATTCCCGGCAACCAAGACGACATCGAGATCACCTCCGCCGTGATCGCCATGGCGCGCAACCTGCACCTGAAGGTCGTCGCCGAAGGCATCGAGACCGTCGAACAACTGGCGTTCCTGCGCCATCAACGCTGCGACATCGGCCAGGGTTACCTGTTCGACAAGCCCATCCCTGGCAACGAGCTGCTCGGCTCGCTGCGCCGCTATCCAAACTGGCTCTGAGGCACGGTCACCGCCGTTCGACCCGCCGCGTTGGTTTTGCCGGCCCGGTAGCTTAGGCTAGGGCCAGACCCTAGGTTCGAGGACCCGCCATGACCCTGCGCTCGCAAATACTCGTTCACAAACAGGCCCTCCCAGATGCCGGGCAAGCACTTCCCGGACGCGCTACCGCGGTGCCGGTGCCGGAGGCGCACTTCGTCAACGGCAACCCCCTGCAGCCACCCTTCCCGGGATCCCTGCAGCAGGCGGTCTTTGCCATGGGTTGCTTCTGGGGCGCAGAGCGACGCTTCTGGGAACTGCCCGGCGTCTGGACCACCGCGGTCGGCTATGCCGGCGGGCACACGCCCAACCCCACCTATGAAGAAGTCTGCTCGGGGCTGACTGGCCACACCGAAGCCGTGCTGGTGGTATTCGACCCCGACCAGGTGTCCTATGCGCAGCTGCTGAAGGTGTTCTGGGAGGCGCACAACCCGACCCAGGGCATGCGACAGGGCAACGACATGGGCACGCAATACCGTTCGGCCATCTATTGTTTCGACGCAGCCCAGTTGCAGGCCGCGCGCGACAGCGAGGCGCGCTTTCAGGCCGAACTGACGCGCAATGGCCTTGGCAGCATCACCACCGAAATCGCCGAAGCACCGGCTTTCTACTATGCCGAGGCCTATCACCAGCAGTACCTGGCCAAGAACCCCGGCGGCTATTGCGGGCTGGGTGGGACAGGCGTCTGTTTGCCAGCCTGAAAACGGCGCCGGGCGCCGCGCCTGGCTGCGCCGTCCGGCGCTGGCGCGCCCGCCAGAAAAAGAAAACCCCGCCGAAGCGGGGCCTTTGCAGACTGAATCCTGACATCCGTGACGTGCGCCTTCCTGGCGTCGTTCCGCTTCGCATCCGTGTTGTTTGTGCGCTTCCCTACGCGGCGTCCATGGAGCAAAAGCCTACCGGCCGCCCGGGCGAACCTGTAGTAGCAATTTGCACCACGATTTGTAAGCCATCGCCTACATGGATCCGACTCCACGGCGTTTCGTGTAAGCAAATGACTACAAGCGATGCACGTCTATGACTGGTGTAGTGGCGCAATGTTCCAAAACATGGCGGATTAATTTCAATGTGCCTGTACGGCTTAAGCCGCCTAGAACTGCTCGGCCGCCAACAGGTAGAGCGATTCGCTGCCAGCCTTTACCGTGGCAGTCAGCGAATGAATGCGCGGCAGCAGCCGCGCGAAATAGAAGCGCGCCGTGCCTAGCTTGCTTGCGTAGAAGTCGTCCTGCCCTTCCTTGCCTGCCGCGGCGGCAGCCATTCGCGCCCACATGTACGCATAGGCGGTATAGCCGAGCACATGCAGGTACTCCACCGAGGCCGCACCGATTTCGTTGGGATTGCGCTGGGCGCTGTCGAGCACGAAGGCGGTGAGTTCGTCGAGATTATCCAGTGCTGCCCGCAGGGGGGCGATGAACTCATCCAGCTCCGAACCCGCCGCACTGCAGAAACCGCGGATCTCGTCGGCAAAGGCCCGGTACAGCTCGCCACCGCTGCCGACTACCTTGCGGCCCAGCAGGTCGAGCGCCTGGATGCCATTGGTGCCTTCGTAGATCTGCGTGATGCGACAGTCGCGTACCAGCTGCTCCTGGCCCCACTCACGGATAAAACCGTGACCGCCGAAGATCTGCTGGCCATGGACGGTCGTCTCCAGGCCCATGTCGGTCAGGAAGGCCTTGGCTACCGGCGTAAGCAGCGCAACGTGCGCTTCGGCGCGCTGGCGGGCTTCGGCGTCATCGCTGAACTTGGCGATGTCCAGCTGCAGCGCGACATAGCTGGAGAAGGCGCGACCGCCCTCGTTCAGCGCCTTCATGGTCAGCAGCATCCGGCGCACATCCGGGTGCACGATGATGGGGTCGGCGGCCTTATCCTGGGCCACCGGGCCGGTGGGCGCGCGGCTCTGGATGCGCTCGCGGGCGTACTCGATGGCGCTCTGGTAGGAACGCTCACCGGTGGAGAGACCCTGGATACCGACGCCCAGCCGCTCGTAGTTCATCATGGTGAACATCGCTGCCAGCCCCTTGTTCGGCTCACCGACCATCCAGCCGGTGGCGCCGTCGAAGTTCATGACGCAGGTGGCCGAGGCCTGGATGCCCATCTTGTGCTCGATGGAGCCGCAGGACAGTGAGTTGCGCTCACCCAGGCTGCCGTCCTCGTTGACCATTACCTTCGGCACCAGGAACAGCGAGATACCGCGCGACCCGGCAGGCGCGTCGGGCAGCTTGGCCAGCACCAGGTGGATGATGTTTTCGGTCAGGTCGTGCTCGCCGCCAGTGATGAAAATCTTGGTGCCGCTGACCTTGTAGGAACCGTCGGCCTGGGGCTCGGCCTTGGTGCGAATGATGCCCAGATCCGTGCCCGCATGGGGCTCGGTCAGGCACATCGAGCCGGCCCAGACGCCGGCGTACATGTTCGGCAGGTATTTCTGCTTCAACGCCTCGCTGGCGTGGGCGTAGATCGACAGGCAGGCGCCGGAGGTCAGCATCGGGTACAGGCCGAAAGCCAGGCTGGCGGAGTTCATCATTTCCTCGACCTGCGCCGAGATCACCTTGGGCATGCCCATGCCACCGTAGGCCGGGTCGCCACCGACGCCCACCCAGCCGCCTTCCGCGTACAGGCGATACGCCTCGGGATAGCCGGCCGGGGTGCTGACCGCGCCGTCTTTCCAGTGGCAACCCTCTTCGTCGCCGCTGCGGTTGAGCGGGGCGATGGTGTTGGCGGTAATCTTGCCCGCCTCCTCGAGGATCGCATCGGCGGTGTCGGCGTCGACGAGCTCCGCCAGCGCGGGCAAGGTCTGCCAGAGCGCCGGGGCATCGAAGACTTCATTGAGGACGAAACGCATGTCGCGCAGCGGTGCTTTGTAGTCAGCCATGAAAAGAACCTCGCAGAACACAGGTCACCCGGCCGATTGGCCGCAGCAGTGTTGCGAGTCTAACTGAAGACCAATCGCCGCCCGAAGCGTCTTAAAATGACCGAGCGGTTCCCGTCCTGACCAAGCTATCTCCCGGCTCAGCTTGTCCGCCTGGCGGCAAGGGCAGGTCGTCGCAGGCAGGCGGAAAAAAGCCCGCACCAGGCGGGCTCGGTTTCCGGCGGATGGTTCAGAACGCGAACTGGTCCGCCGCCAGAGTCATCAGGCTTGCGCTGCCCGCTTCTATCGCCGCCTTGTGCGCAGCGGTGCGCGGCAGCAGCCGCAGGAAGTAGAACTCGGCCGTGGCCAGCTTCGACTGATAGAAGGCCACGTCATTGCCGGCCTGCTTGAGACGGCTGTGGGCGACGACGGCCATGCGCAACCAGAAGTAGCCAAGGATCAGGTAGCCGCAATACATCAGGTAGTCGACGGATGCCGCGCCCACCTCGTCCGGGTTTTTCATCGCCGCCATGCCGACGCCCTTGGTGATCTCGCCCAAGTCCCGGTTGAGCCCCGCCAGCTGCTCCACATACTGCTGAAGCTGCGGGTGTTCGGCATTGGCCTCGCAGAACTTGTGCACCCGCTTGGTGAAGCCGAGCATCAGTTTGCCCTGGCTGCCGAGCACCTTGCGGCCCAGCAGGTCGAGCGCCTGGATGCCGTTGGTGCCCTCGTAGATGGGCGCGATGCGGCAGTCGCGCACCAGCTGCTCCATGCCCCACTCACGGATGTACCCATGGCCGCCGAACACCTGCATACCCAGGTTGGTCACCTCCAGCCCGGTGTCGGTCATGAAGGCCTTGCAGATCGGCGTGAGAAAGGCGAGCAGATCCTCGGCCTCCTTGCGCTTGTCCGCATCCGGACTGTGAATCTGGTCGAGCAGCTGCGCGGTGAAGTAGGCCAGCGCGCGATTGCCTTCGTTGAACGCCTTCATCGTCAGCAGCATGCGCCGCACGTCCGGGTGCACGATGATCGGGTCGGCCGGCTTGTCGGGGCATTTGGCACCGGTCAGCGCGCGCATCTGCAGGCGTTCATTGGCGTACTGGATCGCGCCCTGGAAACTTGCCTCACCGCTGCACAGCCCCTGCATGCCGGTCCCGAGCCGGGCATGGTTCATCATGGTGAACATGCAGTTGAGGCCCTTGTTCGGCTCGCCGATGAGAAAGCCGGTCGCATCGTCGAAGTTGATCACGCAGGTGGCCGACGCCTTGATGCCCATCTTGTGCTCGATGGAGCCGCAGGCGACGCCATTGCGCTCGCCCGCCTCGCCCGCGTCATCCGGCAGGCCCTCTGTTGGTAAGAACTTCGGCACGATGAACAGCGAGATGCCCTTGGTGCCGGCCGGTGCGTCGGGCAGCTTGGCCAGAACCAGGTGCACGATGTTCTCGCTCATGTCGTGCTCGCCGGCTGAGATGAAGATCTTGGTACCGCTGATCGCGTAGCTGCCATCGGCCTGCGGCACGGCGCGGGTCTTGATGATCCCCAGATCGGTGCCGCAGTGCGGCTCGGTCAGGCACATGGTGCCGGTCCAGCGGCCTTCCGTCATTCGAGTCAGGTAGGTCTGCTTCTGCGCCTCGGTGCCATGGGCACCGATGGCCGCCATCGCGCCGTGGGTCAGGCCCGGGTACATGCCGAACGAGGTATTGGCCGAGCCAACCATTTCGCCGATCACCAGCCCCAACGAATGCGGCAGGCCCTGGCCGCCGTAGGTCGGATCCGACGCCAGCCCCATCCAGCCACCGGCGGCATATTGTGCAAAGGCTTCCTTGAACCCCTTGGGTGTAGTCACCACGCCATTGTCGAAGTGACAACCTTCCTCGTCGCCGCTGCGGTTCAGCGGCGCGAGTACCTGTTCGCAGAACTTGGCGCCTTCCTCGAGGATGGCGCTGACCATGTCCGGCGTCGCCTCCTCGGCACCATTGGCGGCGTAGCTGCCGTGAAAGTCGAACACTTCATCGATGAGGAAGCGCATGTCGCGCAGGGGAGCCTTGTAAGCGGGCATATCGTTCTCCGGAACGCACAGCGTGCAGGTTGTGCCGGGCACGCTACTGGCTGATCGACCCACTCGCCATCACATTGCAGCCGATGAATGCGCCGTCATAACTTCAGCCATCGGCGGCGGTCCGCTTGCCGGTTCGCACCGCTCCACGCCGGGTGTCGTCCTGCGAACGGACGCAATTGCGCCCTGCGTGCTTGGCGCTGTAAAGCGCCTGGTCGGCCTGCTTGATGACCGCTTCCGGGTTGCGCTGGCTCAGCTGGCGTTCCGCGACACCGATGCTGATGGTGACCGATACGCTGGTCGCCGCACTGGAACCACGCCGGCGCCTCCCCTGCTCCGCATCCTTGGGACGGCTCGCCCGATCACGCAACTGCAGCGGGTAATGCTCGACTGCCTGGCGGACCGCTTCGAGATGCGGCAGGCAGTGCGCCAAATCGCGCCCGGGAAACACCAGCGCGAACTCCTCGCCACCATAGCGGTAGGCCCGCCCACCGCCGCCCACCTTGCGCAAGCGGCTGGCCACCAGGCGCAGCACCTCGTCGCCGACGTCATGCCCGTGGGTGTCGTTGAATGCCTTGAAGCGATCGACATCGGCCATGGCGATCACATATTGCCGGCCGAGGCGCTGCAGGCGCTCGTTCAAGGCGCGCCGGCCGGGCAGACCGGTCAGCTCGTCACGAAAGGCCATCTGGTAGGCCTCCTGAGCCACCGCGACGACCAGCATCATCATCGTCAGGCTGCTCAACACGTTGAGCGCGCCGGGGCGATTGAACACCTGGGGCAGCATCAGCAGCAGGCCGACCAGCGCCAGCAGTTGCGCGGCGTGCACCGGCCGCGGGCGGCGCCAGTACTGCACCAGCAACGCCAGCAGCGCCGCAAGAAACAGCGGGTAGGCAAGCTGGATCAGCGGCAGCCAACGCGCCTGCAGGGACGGCCAGCGCACCTCGGCCAGCCAGCCGAGGGTGGCATTCGGAAAGCGGCGCGCCAGGGCAAAACTCAGCACCACCACGAGAAACAGCACGGCCAGCCGAGCCAGGCCGTCCTGGAGCAGATGCGCCCGTTCGTACCAGAGCGCATACAGGCCGAAGAGCACCGGCAGCAGCAGGCTGCACAGATGGAAAATCAGCGCCGCCTCGGGGGCCGGCACGCCGGTCAGCCGGTACTGATCGACCTGGTTGTCGAGCAGGAAATAGATGAGGTAGACGATCAGCAGCAAACAGGTCTCGCGCAGGCGGGCATAGGCGATGCAGAGCACGCCGCCAAGCAGGAGCAGCACGGTGGGCAGCACGTTGAACAGGGAGGTAAAGAACTCGTTCAGCTGCGGCTGGCGGGCCGCCATCAGGCCGCCCGCCAGCAGTGCCAGCGGTGCGTGGAAATGACTGAAGCGTGCAGGGCTCGGGCGTGGCACGAGAGTTCCATCGGCGACCAGAAGGAAAGCAGGCATTTTGCCTGCACTCGATGACAGCTTCACCCGGGATCTGCAAAGACGGGACCGGAGCGCTCGCTCCATAAAAAAACCGCTGCCGGAGCAGCGGTTCCTTCACCAGCCGAACGAGCCTCAGTAAGCCAGTTCGAAGTGCGCCTCGTCCATGTCCATCAGGTTGTCAGCACCGGACAGCATGGCCTCGACGTGCGTACGGGTACGCGGCAGGATGCGCTGGAAGTAGAAGCGCGCGGTCTGCACCTTGGCGGTGTAGAAGCCGTCTGCGTCTTCACCGGCGGCAATCTTCTCCGACGCCAGGCGCGCCATGTCGGCCCAGAAGTAGGCCAGGCAGGCATAACCGCAGTACATCAGGTAATCCACCGAAGCGGCACCGACTTCCTCGCGGTTCTTCATCGCGGCCATACCGACCTTCATGGTCAAGTCGCCCCACTCCTTGTTCAGCTTGGCCAGCGGCTCGACGAACTGCTTGACCGCCTCGTTGCCTTCGTTGGCCTGGCAGAACTTGTGCACGACCTTGGTGAAGCCTTTCAGCGCCTCGCCCTGGGTCATCAGCACCTTACGGCCCAGCAGGTCGAGTGCCTGGATGCCGGTGGTGCCTTCGTACAGGCAAGAGATGCGGCTATCGCGAACGTTCTGCTCCATACCCCACTCGGCGATGAAGCCGTGGCCGCCGTAGATCTGCACGCCGTGGTTGGCCGCTTCGAAGCCGACTTCGGTCATGAACGCCTTGGCGATCGGGGTCAGGAACGCCAGCATTGCGTCGGCGGCCTTGCGCTGCTCTTCGTCATTGCTGCGCTGGACGATATCGACCTGCTTGGCGGCGAAGTACAGCATTGCCCGGTTGCCTTCGGCGAAGGCCTTCATGGTCAGCAGCATGCGACGCACGTCCGGATGCACGATGATCGGATCCGCGGCCTTTTCCGGCGCTTTCGGACCGGTCAGCGAACGCATCTGCAGACGCTCACGCGCGTACTTGATGCCGCCCTGGAAGCCGATCTCGGCATGGGCCAGGCCCTGCAGAGCAGTACCCAGACGCGCCGTGTTCATGAAGGTGAACATGCAGTTCAGGCCCTTGTTCGGCGGACCGATCAGAAAGCCGGTGGCGCCGTCGAAGTTCATCACGCAAGTCGCGTTGCCGTGGATGCCCATCTTGTGCTCGAGCGAGCCACAGGACACACCGTTACGCTCGCCCACGCCGCCTTCGGCGTTCGGCAGGAATTTCGGCACGATGAACAGCGAAATGCCCTTGGTGCCTTGCGGTGCATCGGGCAGGCGAGCCAGCACGATATGGACGATGTTGTCGGCCATGTCGTGTTCGCCAGCGGAAATGAAGATCTTGGTGCCAGACACCTTGTAGCTGCCGTCGGCCTGCGGTTCGGCCTTGGTGCGCAGCATGCCCAGGTCGGTGCCGCAATGCGGCTCGGTCAGGCACATGGTGCCGGTCCACTCGCCGGAAACCAGCTTGGTCAGGTAGGTCTGCTGCTGCTCGGGGGTGCCGTGCTCGTGCAGGGTGTTCATCGCGCCGTGGGATAGGCCCGGGTACATGCCCCACGACCAGTTGGCTTCGCCGACCATTTCGCTGATGGCCATGCCCAGCGATTCCGGCAGACCCTGGCCACCGTGCTCGACGTCATGGGCCAGGCTCGGCCAGCCGCCTTCGACGAACTGCTGATAGGCCTCTTTGAAGCCAGTGGGCGTCTTCACGCCGCTTTCGCTCCAGGTGCAGCCTTCAATGTCACCCACGCGGTTCAGGGGAGCGATCACCTGCTCACAGAACTTGGCGCCTTCATCAAGAATGGCATTGACCATGTCCGGGGTGGCGTCTTCACAACCCGGAAGGCTTTGGTAGTGCGCTTCGTAGCCGAGCAGTTCGTCACGTACAAAGCGAATATCGCGCAAGGGGGCCTTGTAGTCAGGCATAGCGTAAACCTCAGCGGTGGGTTCTTGATTCAGGTGACCGGCGGGTCGGTCACGCTTGATTGGAATGGACCATCCGGCATAGCCCCGGCAGGTCAAACAGGCGTTTGAAACATACGTTTAGGCCTGAACGATGTCAAGCCGCGAGCGGGACGCCGTTCGTCGGCATCGTTGGGTTGTCGAGAGGGAAGTAATCGCCCGGGAAAGGGCAAGCCATCGGCACGAATGGCCGATGGCGGAGGGATCAGGCGGTGGTGTTGATCAGCGTACCGAGCACGTCATCGGCGGTCTCCAGCAGGCGCGCGCCCGCCTTGGCCTGGTGCTCACCGACCCTCATCTGCACCAGCTCGTCGGTCAGTTCGACGCTGTCGGACACGGCCTGCGAGCGTTCGACCGCCGGCAGGTTCAGATCAGCGATGCCGACACTCGCCCGGTCGACGCGCTGCTGGCCGGCCTGGTAAGCATCGAGGCCGGCGGAGAGGAGGCTGCTGTTGATCTGCATGGTTCGAGGGCTCCGAAATCATCTGGCCACCATTGAAGCAGAGCCGTTCCGCTGGCGCCAGTTTCAGGTCGCTATAAGCAGCGCGCGGTTATTACCGAATGCGCCAGTCGCGCAGCGGCTGGAGGTCGAGAAACGGGGCGACTGCGCTCGGGCTGGCTGACGGCAGCCGCGGCACCTGGCCGAGACAGGGCGCCGGCAAGCGCTCAGCCAGCGTCGTGAGGTTGTCCTGCAACCGGGACGTCGCCGGTTCGACAATGTTGGCGACCCAGCCTGCCAGTAGCAGCCCGTCACGCTGAATCGCCTCGGCCGTCAGCAGCGCGTGATTGATGCAGCCGAGGCGCACCCCGACCACCAGCACCGCCGGCAGTCCGAGCGCAATGGCCAGGTCCGAAAGCGCCTGCGTACCAGCCAGCGGCACGCGCCAGCCCCCGGCACCTTCGACCAGCGTAAACCCGGCCTGCAAGGCAAGCACACGCCGGACCGGCTCGAGCAGCGCGGCCACGCTCAGCTCGACCCCCGCTTCGCGCGCGGCGAGATGGGGGGCGATGGCCGGTTCGAACGCCAGCGGGTTGACCTGCTCGTACTGCAGCGCCAGGGTGCATTCGCCGAGCAGCGCCAACGCATCGCTGTTGCGCAAACCCTGCGTGGTCATCTCGCAGCCGGACGCCACCGGCTTTGCCGCCGCAGTGCTGAGCCCGGCCTGGCGCGCGGCATGCAGCAGCCCTGCCGCGACGGTGGTCTTGCCCACCTCGGTGTCGGTTCCGGTTACGAAAAACGCCTGCATGTCGTTACTCCTCCCGGCGCAATACGCCATAGACAACCTGATAGGTCGCCGGCAGGCCCTCGGCAGTGCGAAACCCTTCGTAGGCGGCGAGCAACGCACGCACCCTTGCCGGGCCGGTTAGGCCGCCGGGCCGGCCAGGATTCAGGTTGTGCGCGCCGAGCGCCTTGAGCTCATGGGTGAGCTGGCGCAGTTCAGCAAAGTACAGGACGTCCGGCAGCACCTCGAGCCGCTCCACACGCAACCCGCTGCCGTCGCACAGCGATCGGTACGTCTCGAAGGGGCGGAAGCGATTGACATGAGCGAAACCATCGACGGCCTGCCAGCTGTCCCGCAGCTCCTGCAGCGTGCCGGTGCACAGGCTGCTGAAGGCCAGCACACCGCTCGGCCGCAGCAACCGCCGCGCCTCGCCCAGCACCGCCTGGAAATCGCCGCACCATTGCAGCGCCAGGCTGGAGTAGATCAGATCGACCGACGCTTCGCGCAGCGGCAAACGCTCGGCATCCCCGGCGACAAATGCCCCGGCCCCGCCGCGCGGACGAGCATGGCGCAGCATGCCTTCGGCAATGTCCAGTGCCAGCCCGTCGGCGCGCGGAAACCGCTCCGCCAGCGCCCGGGAGAAATATCCGGTGCCGCAACCCAGGTCGAGCCAGCGCTGTGGCGCCAGGTCGGCCGGCAGGCGCGCCAGCAGGGCATGGCCGACGCGACGCTGCAGGTCGGCCACCGCGTCATAACTGGCGGCGGCGCGTGAAAACGACGCCGCGACCTGGCGCTTGTCCGGCTGTTGCGCCGGCGCGATGCCAACGGTCATGCCGCCGCGCTGCCCATGAAATCGAGCATCCGCGCGGCGACTTCGTCAGCGCGCTCAAGCGGCAGCGCGTGGCTGGCGCCCTCCAGCAGCTCGGCCTGGGCGCCCGGCATCCAACGACGCATGGCGGCGCAGGCCGCAGCGGGCACCAATGCGTCGTTGCCACCGAACAGATGCAGGTGCGGGCCGAAGTAGCCGTGCAAAGCGTCGCGGCCGTCGAGCTCGGCGAGCAGCTGCAGGCCGGCGCCCAGCACATCCGCCGACGTCTGCACCTGGCTGACCTGCAGCTGGCGCGCAAGCGTCCGAGGATCGAACCCGCCGCGGCTGCAGAGCATGCGAAAGCGTTTCAAGGTTTCTTCGGGATCCAGGCGAAACGCCTCGCCAAAGGCGTCGAAGATCTCGGGTTCCATAGCCTCCGGCCATTGCGGGCGCGCCCGGAAGCAGAGGTTGCTGGCCAGCGTGATCAGCCCCGGGCAACGATCCACCCGCCGTGCCGCCAGCTGGGTGGCCAGCATGCCGCCAAGGGACCAGCCGGCCAGCCAGCTGCCAGGCGCCAG
This sequence comes from Stutzerimonas stutzeri, assembly GCA_002339675.1. GTDB lineage: Bacteria > Pseudomonadota > Gammaproteobacteria > Pseudomonadales > Pseudomonadaceae > Stutzerimonas > Stutzerimonas stutzeri_O. Next base: position 578,895 of record DDKB01000017.1, on the reverse strand, counting down.
GCGCGCATCCAGTTCATCGAGCCAGGCGCTGGCCCGTGCCAGCTCCGGCAGCGGCTCGATGCGGACCAGCAGGGCCGGCGCCTGTTCGTTCAGCGCCTCGCACAACGGCTGCAACGCAGCCGGACCAAATGCCCAACCGGGCAACAAAATCAGCTGATCATGCATCCGCTTCAGGCTCCTCGGCCAATCGATTCCAGCATTCGGCCAGAACCGCCAGCAGTCGTTCCAACTGCGCCTCGCTGTGCGACGCACTGAAGGTTACGCGCAGCCGTGCACTGCCGGCCGGTACGGTGGGCGGGCGGATGGCACCGACCAGAATGCCGCGCTCACGCAACGCAGCGGACAGCTTCAGGGCGCGTTCACTGCTGCCAACCAGGATCGGCTGGATCGGCGTCGGACTGTCCATCAGGGTCAGCCCGATCTCGGCTGCACCCGCGCGAAAACGCGCAATGAGGCGGTTCAGGTGCTCGCGGCGCCAGCCCTCGCTGCGCAGCAACTCCAGGCTTTTCAAGGTGGCGCAGGCGACCGCCGGTGGCTGGCTGGTGGTGTAGATGTAGGGGCGGGCGAACTGGATCAGCGTTTCGATCAGCTCCTCGCTGCCGGCCACAAAGGCGCCGGCGGTGCCGAAGGCCTTGCCCAGGGTGCCGACCAGTACCGGCACCTCAGCCATCCCCAGTCCGAAATGCTCGACGATGCCGCCGCCGGTCGCTCCCAGCGGGCCGAAGCCATGGGCATCGTCGACCATCATCCAGGCGCCCCGTGCCTTCGCGGTGGCACACAGCGCCGGCAGGTCGGCCAGGTCGCCGTCCATGCTGAACACACCGTCAGTGACCACCAGCGTGTCGCCGGCGGCCTTGTCCAGGCGCTTCGCCAAGCTTTCCGCATCGTTGTGCAAGTAACGGGAGAAGCGCGCGCCGCTGAGCAAGCCGGCGTCGAGCAGCGAGGCATGATTGATCCGGTCTTCCAGCACCGTATCGCCCTGCCCCACCAGCGCGGTGACGGCTGCGAGGTTGGCCATATAACCGGTGGAGAACAGCAGCGCCCGCGGTCGACCGGTGAACTCGGCCAGCGCCTCTTCGAGTTCGTGATGCGGTGTGCTGTGCCCCATGACCAAATGCGAGGCACCGCCGCCCACGCCCCAGCGCTCGGCGCCCTGCCGCATGGCGCGGATCACCTCGGGGTGACTGGCCAGGCCCAGGTAGTCGTTGGAGCAGAACGCCAACAACGGTTCGCCATCGACCGTCACCTCCGGCTGCTGCGGTGTTTCCAGCAATGGGCGATGGCGATAGAGATGGGCCGCGCGGCGCTCGGCGAGACGTGAAGCGAGATCGAACGGCATGGCAGAAGGGCTTCTGTAGGAGCCAGCTTGCTGGCGAACCTGTAGCCGCGCCGATGCATCGGGCGCTTCGCGGCTACAGCGGTCGTACTTTTCCGTTGGCGCTACTCAGGCCGACGCGGCGTCGTAAAACAGCTTGCTGTCGCGCTGCTCGACCAGGGCCTGCTCGATGGCGGCCTGGTGCACCTCGTCGTCGTGCTCTTCGCGCGCTTCGGGCTGAATGCCCAGGCGCTTGAACAGCAACATGTCCTTGTCGGCCTGCGGATTACCGGTGGTCAGCAGCTTCTCGCCGTAGAAGATCGAGTTGGCGCCAGCGAGAAAGGCCAGGGCCTGCATCTGCTCGTTCATCTGCTCGCGCCCGGCGGACAGGCGCACATGGGATTTGGGCATCATGATCCGCGCCACCGCGAGCATGCGGATGAAATCGAAGGGATCGACGTCCTGCTCGTCGGCCAGCGGCGTGCCCTTGACCTTGACCAGCATGTTGATCGGCACCGACTCGGGATGCTCAGGCAGGTTGGCCAGCTGGATCAGCAGGCCGGCGCGATCGTCCAGCGACTCGCCCATACCGAGAATGCCGCCGGAGCAGATCTTCATCCCCGCGTCGCGCACGTAGCTCAGGGTTTCCAGGCGATCGGCGTAGGTCCGGGTGGTGATGATGTTGCCGTAGAACTCCGGAGAGGTGTCGAGGTTGTGGTTGTAGTAGTCCAGGCCTGCCGCCGCCAGCGCCTTCGTCTGCTCCTGGTCGAGCTTGCCGAGGGTCATGCAGGTTTCCAGGCCCAGCGCCTTCACGCCCTCGACCATCTTCAGCACATAGGGCATGTCCTTGGCGGACGGGTGCTTCCAGGCCGCGCCCATGCAGAAACGGGTGGAGCCGATGGCCTTGGCTTCGGCAGCGGCGTCGAGCACCTTCTGCACTTCCATCAGCTTCTCTTTATCGAGACCGGTGTTGTAATGGCCGGACTGCGGGCAGTACTTGCAGTCTTCCGGACAGGCGCCGGTCTTGATCGAGAGCAGCGTGGACACCTGCACACGGTTGGCATCGAAGTGCTGACGGTGCACCGCCTGCGCCTGGAAAATAAGGTCATTGAAGGGTTGCTCGAAGAGCGCCCTGACTTCGGCGAGGCTCCAGTCGTGGCGGGTTACGGAAGCGGCAGTGGCGCTCATGGGCATTCCTTGTAATAAATAGCGGCTCGGCGGCCTGGCACGGATGCGAAATGGTTAGCCAAGCCGAAAGCGCTGTCAACCTGGAACGGAATCATGGTTTACAAGTGGTTAAATAGCGATCAACTCTGCGAGCTGTGCGACGAGCGTTGCGAGCCCGGACTGTCGATCTGCGGGCCCTGCGAAACGGAACTGCCCTGGCTCGTTGAACAGTGCCTGGTCTGCGCGCTGCCCCTGCCGCGCAGCGGGCTGATCTGCGGCGAATGCCTCAAGCGTCCGCCGGCGTTCGACCATGTCGTTGCGCCCTGGCGCTTTGCCTTTCCCATCGACAGCCTGATCAGCGCCTTCAAGCACCAGGCGCGCTGGCCATGGGGCCGCTTGCTTGGCGAGCAACTGGCGCGCCACATCCGCCACCGGCTCGATGATGACCTGCCCCGCCCCGACGCCCTGTTACCGGTGCCGCTGGCGCGCAAGCGCTTGCGCCAGCGTGGCTTCAATCAGGCCCAGATGCTCGCCGACTGGCTGAGCCCGGTACTGCAGGTCCCGGTCCGGGGCGACATCCTGCTGCGCGTGCAGGACACCCCGTCGCAGCAGGGGCTGGAAGCCGCCAGCCGTCGGCGCAACCTGCGCCACGCGTTCGCCCTCGCCGGCAGCGCCCAACTGGCCGGCCGCCATGTCGCCCTGGTCGATGACGTGCTCACCACCGGCGCCACGGCACAGGCACTGGCCCGCCTGGTGAAACGCGCCGGTGCCGCGCGGGTCGATGTCTACTGTCTGGCCCGTACGCCCAAACCCGGCGACGCGCCCGGCTGAACCAGCGGCGCGGGTGTCTTCGCGCCATCAGGCATGCCGGTTGTGTTAACCCCTCAGTGCAATACACTGGCCGACCCATTTGCGGAGCCGACCATGAGCCACCCCTTCGACACACTCACGCCTGACCTTGTGCTCGATGCGGTGGAAAGCACCGGCTTTCTCAGCGATGCCCGCGTACTGGCGCTCAACAGCTACGAAAATCGTGTCTACCAGGTGGGCATCGAGGACGAGACGCCAATCGTGGCGAAGTTCTACCGCCCCGGCCGCTGGAGCGACGCGGCGATTCTCGAGGAACACCAATTCTCCCAGGAGCTGGCCGATCGCGAGATTCCGGTGGTGGCGCCTCTCGAACGCAACGGCCGCACCCTGTTCGAGCATGCCGGTTTTCGCTTCGCCCTGTTCCCCCGCCGCGGTGGCCGCGCGCCGGAGCCCGGCAATCTCGACCAGCTCTACCGACTCGGCCAGCTAATGGGCCGCATGCACGCCGTCAGCGCCAGCCGCCCGTTCGAACACCGCGAGACGTTGAACGCCCAGCACTTTGGCCATGAATCCCTGGCGACGCTGCTTGAAGGCGGCTTCGTGCCGAAAAGCCTGCTTCCGGCCTACGAGTCGGTTGCCCGCGACCTGCTCAAGCGAGTCGACGAGGTCTTCGCCCGCACCGAGTACCAACCGATCCGCCTGCACGGCGACTGCCACCCGGGCAACATCCTCGCCCGTGACGATGCTTTCCATCTGGTCGACCTGGACGACTGCCGCATGGGCCCCTCGGTGCAGGACCTGTGGATGATGCTCGCCGGCGAACGCCACGAGCGGCTCGGCCAGTTGGCCGAACTGGTCGACGGCTACAACGAATTCCACGATTTCGCCCCGCGCGAGCTGCCGCTGATCGAGGCCCTGCGCGCGCTGCGGCTGATGCACTACAGCGCCTGGCTCGCCCGCCGCTGGGACGACCCGGCCTTCCCCATGAGCTTTCCCTGGTTCGGCAGCGAGCGCTACTGGGGCGACCAGGTGCTGATCCTGCGCGAGCAGATGTCGGCGCTGCAGGAAGAGCCGTTGAAGCTGTTTTAGGGCTGGAAGCTGGAGGCCAGCGAGTCGCCTTTCGGGATCGTGTCATTGACTGACGAAAACCCACACGACGGTGCAGAACCGTAGGGTGGATCACGCCTCACCGATCCACCAACGCAGCGCCCCGGTGGATGTAAAAAGCGACATCCACCCTGCAGGCTCAAGCCTCTTCGATAAGCGTCGCAGGGTGGGCTTTAGCCCACCGAGCGGACCAACCCTTCGGCAAAAACGCCCTCTTCAGACCTCTTCGATCAGCCAATCCAGCCGCCAGCTGCCCTGGCTCTGCGCCAGCTGCCCGGCCAGCCAGGGCAACAACTCACGCAGTTCGTCCTCCAGCCCCCAAGGCGGGTTGACGATAGCCAGGCCCGAACCGCTCAGGCGGCTGGCATCGTCGGCGGGGTGGACGAACAGTTCGGCACGCAGCAACTTGGGCGCCCCGCTGCGCGCCAGGTCCTGATAGAAGCGCTTGAGCTGGCGCTCGTCCTTGATCGGATACCAGATCACGCCGATGGTCTGGCGCATGCGGCCGAGCGCTTCCTTCAGCGCCGTCACGCAACGGCTCAGTTCGTCGGCCTGCTCGAACGGCGGATCGATCAGCAGTACCACGCGCTTTTCCTGCGTCGGCATCAAGGCCCGCGGCACATGCCAACCCTCGCCGCGATGCACGGCCACGCGGCGGTCGCCGGCCATGTTGTCCTTGAGCAGCGCGCCGTCCTCGGGATGCTTCTCGTTGAGCTGCAGGCGATCCTGCCCGCGGGTCAGCTGACGCGCGAGTTCCGGCGAGCCGGGGTAATAGCGCAGCGCCCCGTCTGGATTCAACTCACGAATCACGCCGAGGTAGTCATCGAGCAGCGCCGGGTGCGCCTCGGCCTGCCAGATACGGGCGATGCCCTGCAGCCACTCGCCGGTACGGCTGGCCTGGTCGCCAGCCAGGTCGTAGAGGCCGACGCCGGCATGGCTGTCGAGGTAGGCGAAGGGCGCCTCCTTGCGCGACAGCAGGGCGAAGATCCGGCTCAACACCAGGTGTTTGAGCACATCGGCGTGGTTGCCGGCATGGAAGGCGTGGCGGTAGTTCATCGATTCCTCCTGGAGAGCGGCGCAGTTTACCCGTCCGCCTGGCGCCGCGCAGGCCCGGCATGACCGGCGTCGTTTTCCCCAGCCACCGACTAGGGCTACAGTGCCCACCCACGACGACTGAACGGAGCTGACCTCATGGACCTGCGCGATCTCTTCGGCATCAAGCACCCGATCATCCAGGCGCCGATGGCCGGTGCGCAGAATCACCTGCTGGCCGCGGCGGTGTGCGAGGCCGGCGGGCTGGGTTCGATCCCGGCCGGGATGCTCAATGCAGAGGCGCTGGACGCCGAGCTGACCGCCATCGAGGCGCTGACCGACCTTCCCTGCAACGTCAACTTCTTCTGCCACCAGACGCCGGCCGCCGACCCGACGGCCTTCGACGCCTGGCACCAGATGCTGGCTCCCATGTTCGCCGAGTTCGACATCGACCCGGCGAGCATTCCCGCCGGCGCCACCCGCCAGCCGTTCGACGCGGCGATGGCGGAGGTGCTGGAGCGGCACAAGCCGGCGCTGGTCAGCTTCCACTTCGGCCTGCCTAGCCCCGAACTGCTGCAGCGCGCCCGCGCCACCGGGGCGAAGATCGCCTCCAGCGCGACAACGGTCGCCGAAGGCCTCTGGCTGCAGCAGCACGGCGTCGACCTGGTGATCGCCCAGGGCCTGGAAGCCGGCGGCCACCGCGGCATCTTCCTCAGCCAGGACCTGACCACTCAGCTCGGCACCTTTGCCCTGCTGCCGCAACTGGTCGCCGCGCTGGACGTGCCGGTGGTCGCCGCGGGCGGCATTGCCGATGCCGGGGGCGTAGCGGCGGCACAGACTCTCGGTGCGGCTGGCGTGCAACTGGGCACCGCCTACCTGCTGTGCCCGGAGAGCCGCACCAACGCGCTGCATCGCGCCGCGCTGAAGAGCCCGCAGGCGGCGCATACCGCGCTGACCACCCTGTTCAGCGGGCGGCCGGCGCGCGGCATCGTCAACCGCATCATGCGCGAGCTGGGCCCGCTGCCTGAAGGCGTGCCGCCCTTCCCGCTGGCCGGCAATGCCATCGGCGCGCTGCGCGCCCAGACCGAGAAGCAGGGGCTGGATCACTGCACGCCGCTGTGGGCCGGGCAAAACGTCAGCGGCTGCCGGGAGATCCCGGCCGGCCAGCTGACGCGTGAACTTGCGGCCGGCTGGCGGGCCTGAGTCATTACGCAGTCCGTCGCGGCGAGCCCTGAGCCGCCGCGACGGGGCGTAGAATCGACCGCACGTCACACGGAACGCCGCCCATGAGTCCACTGACCAATACGCTCGTCTTCCTCGCCACCCTGGCTGGCATGGAGGTCTTCGCCTGGTGGGCACACAAATACGTGATGCACGGCTGGGGCTGGGGCTGGCACAAGTCGCACCACGAGCCACGCAACGGCTGGTTCGAGAAGAATGATCTGTACGCCGTCGTGTTCGCCGGGGTGGCGATTCTGCTGATCGCCCTCGGCACGGCCGGTTATCACCCGCTGGAATGGATCGGCGCCGGGATGACGGCCTACGGCTTTCTCTACTTCGTCGCCCACGACGGGCTGGTGCATCACCGCTGGCCGCTGCGCTATGTGCCGCGCAACGGCTACCTCAAGCGGCTGTATCAGGCGCACCGTATGCACCATGCGGTCGAGGGCAAGGAGCGCTGCGTGTCCTTTGGTTTCCTCTACGCGCCGCCGCTGCCGGTGCTCAAGCGCCAATTGCGCGAGCTGCACGACGGCCCGCTGCGCAAGAAGAATTAGGGTCTGTTGACGTTTCGGCGCGAGCCGCGAGCTAAACGTCAACAGACCCTACCTAGCGAGGACGCCTCCAGAGATCGTCAGGACGCGGCCTGACCTGCATCCGCCGTGAGGCCAGCGCCAGCACGCCTCCACCGAGTAGAAATTGCAGCTTCTGCGCCTTGCTGGTCGATACCCGCGCATCCCACGCCCCCGCGCCGCGCGCTTTCACTTCGACGCCAATCTGCCGGTAGACGCCATGGGCCGTGGCGATCGACCAGGCCGAGCGTAGCGGCAGGTCACGCAACCCCTGGGACGCCGATTGATAGTAGGGTTCGGCCAGATTCACCAACCGCGCCGCCAGCGTCGCCAGCGCGGCACGGTGCTCAGGTAGCTCGACCGCATCTTCAGGGATGCCCACTTCGGCCAGCCACTCGGCCGGCAGGTAGACGCGCCCGATCTCGGCATCCTCGACGATGTCGCGGGCGATATTGGTCAGCTGAAAGGCCAAGCCCAGATCACAGGCGCGATCCAGCGTCGGCTCCGCTTCGGCGCCCATCACCCGCGCCATCATCAGCCCCACCACGCCGGCAACCCGGTAGCAGTAGAGCAAGGTGTCGTCGAGGGTCTGGTAGCGGTGGCCCTGCACATCCATGCGAAAACCGGCCAGATGCTCAAGTGGATGCTCGCGGGGAATGCGGTGACGCTGGATCACTTGCTGGAAGGCAGCGAACGCCGGATCGCGCATCGGCTCGCCGGCATAGGCGCGTTCGGTCAGGTCAACCAGCTCGGCCAGTCGCGCTTCGCCGGTGGAGCGATCGCCCTCGACCTGGCCATGCCCCAGCGTCTGGCCGTCGATCACGTCGTCACAGTGACGGCACCAGGCATAAAGCATCACCGCGCTCTGGCGGGTGCGCTCGTCGAACAGCTTGGCCGCCGCGGCGAAGCTCTTGGAGCCGACGTTGATCGCCTGAGTGGAATGATCGATGACCTGATCGTTCATCCGGCCAGCCCCGCTGATGCGAGGCCCTCCAGCATCAGCCCGGCGGTGGCCTTGGCCGACCCGACGACGCCCGGCACGCCGGCACCGGGATGCGTGCCGGCGCCGACGATATAGAGGTTGGGAATCACGTCGTCGCGGTTGTGCGGGCGAAACCAGGCGCTCTGGGTGAGGATCGGCTCCAGCGAAAATGCAGAACCGAGATGGGCGTTGAGCTCGTCGCGAAAATCGAACGGGGTGAAGATCCGGTGAGTGACCAGATCCTCGCGCAGCCCAGGCATGTAGTGCCGCTCGAGGTACTCGAAAATGCGGTCGCGGTACTTCGGCCCCTCCACGGCCCAGTCGATATCCGCCGTGCCCAGGTGCGGCACCGGCGCCAGCACGTAATGACTGGCGCAGCCTTCCGGCGCCAGCGAGGGGTCGGTGACGCAGGGCGCGTGCAGGTAGAGGGAAAAGTCGTCGGCCAGGGTTTCGCGCTTGAATATCTCGTCGATCAGCTCGCGATAGCGCGGGCCGAAGCACACCGTGTGATGCTGCAGGTGTTCGTGACGGCGCTTGAGGCCGAAATGGATGACGAACAACGACATGGAAAAGCGTTTGCCGGAAAGCCGTTTGGCCTCGTCGCGACCACGCTGTTCGTGGCCGAGCAGCTGCTTGTAGGTATTCACAACATCGGCATTCGAGGCCACTGCATCGGTGACGAAGCGGCGCCCGTCCCAGGTGACCACGGTCCTTGCCAACCCACCGGAAAGCTCGATGCTCGCGACCTCGGCATTCAGTTCCAGCGTGCCACCCAGGTCTTCGAACAGCCGGACCATCCCCTGCACCAGCGCGCCGGTGCCACCGCGCGGAAACCAGACGCCCCCCTGCCGCTCCAGCGCGTGGATCAAGGCATAGATGGACGAGGTTTCGAACGGGTTGCCGCCCACCAGCAGCGAGTGGAATGACAGGGCCTGGCGCAGGTGCTCGTTCTCCACGAAGCTCGACACCATGCTGTACACGTTGCGCCAGGCCTGCAGCTTGGCCAGCTGCGGCGCGACGCCGATCATGCTGCGGAACGACAGGAAGGGCACGGTGCCGAGCTTGACGTAGCCTTCCTCGTACACCGCACGGGAATAGGCGAGAAAGCGCTGGTAGCCGGCAACATCCTTTGGGTTCAGTGCATGGATCTGCCGGTCCAGCTCGGCCTGGTCGTTGACGTAATCGAAGCTGTAGCCATCTTCCCAGCACAGCCGGTAGAAGGGGCTGACCGGCAGCAGCTCGACGTAATCGGCCATGCGTTTGCCGGCGCCGGTGAAGAGCTCTTCCAGTGCCGGCGGATCGGTGATCACCGTCGGCCCGGCATCGAAGGTGAAGCCCTGGTCGTGATAGACGTAGGCGCGGCCGCCCGGCTTGTCGCGCTTCTCCAGCAGCGTGGTCTGGATGCCGGCGCGCTGCAGGCGGATGGCCAGCGCCAGCCCGCCGAAGCCGGCGCCGATTACCACCGCTCGTTTAGCTTGGTTCATCGGTAATCCTTGCGATGCAGATCATGGGCGGCGAGCGCACGCAGCGCCTCGCCGAGCGGAACAGGAGGCTTGCCCGAGACGATGCGCAAGCGGTCGCGGGTGGTCAGATCCGCCGCATAGAAACGCTGGATCAGCGGTTCACGCAGGCGATAGAAACGCTGCATCACCGCCCAGCGGCGATCCGCCGGACCGGCCATGAACAGCATGCGATTGAGCAGTCGGAAGAAGCCGCGCTGGCGCCACTGCGCCAGCGAGTAGTCGCGGATCGCCTCGAACAGGCTGGTGGCATCCCAGCGATCCAGCGCGATCAGGTGATCGGCCAGACGCACCGCGTCGGGCAGTGAGTAGCCGGTGGTGGGATGAAACAGCGCCGCGGCCAGCCCCGTCTGCGGCACGCCGCGCGCCTCCTCCCAGAACGCCGGCAGATCACCGGAAAGCACGATTGGCAGCACGCCCTGCTCCTCGCGTAACACGTCGGCGATAGCCCAGCCGCGCGTACTGACGTAGCTGCCGATGTTGTCACGCAGCTTATCGAGCGCCACGGCATCGCCGTCGGCGTAGTAGGTGTCTTCGATCAGCAGGGTGTCCGCACTCAGCGGCAGCACGTAGACGAAGCGATAGCCATCGCGCTGGGCGACGCTGGCGTCCATGATGATGGGCTCGCGCAAGCCGTGCGGCTGTTGCAGGCGCAATTCCTGGCCGAGAAATTTCTGAAAACCCAGCGCCAGCTGATCGGTCCGTCGCACGCCGCGTCCATCGATCACAGCGCCGGCCTGCAGGATGTCCCCCGAGGCCAGACGCACCCTGTGGGGTTCCACGCTGGCAACGGTGGTGCGCAAACGCACGCCATCGCTCAGCTCGGGCATCAGGTACCGGTGAAAGCGCTCCGAGAAGATGCTCGCGTAACCGCTGCTCAGCCGGCGCTGCAAGTCGGGAAAGATCACCTCATAGCCAGGCCAGCGCTTGCCCACCATGGGCGCCAGCCAACGGTGCTGAGCCGGCGTCAGGTCGTGCTCATGAAAGGACCAGGTGTGATTACCACCCAGCGCTTCGCCCTGCTCAACGAGTAGCAGGCGCAGGTCGGGCCGCTGCTGGCGCAGCCGCAAGGCCAACAGACCATTGGCCAGCCCGCCGCCGACGAGGATCAGGTCCGCATCAGCCATGCGCCCTCCCCGCCGCCGGCGACTCGATTCCCAGCGCGCGTTCGACCAGCCGCGCGGCCCGCGGCGCACCGCCCGCAGCCCGCAGCTCTTCGCCGAGCACCCCGGCACGCCGGGCAAAAGAGGCCTCGTCCAGCAGGCGGCGCAAAGCCTGGACGATACGCCCGCGGCTGGCCAGCCGGGGATCGAGGCGCAGGCCGACTCCCCGGTGCAGCACCCGCGCCGCGACGCCCGGCTGGTCGAAGGCGATGGGCAACGCCAGACTCGGCACGCCGGCTTCCAGCGCATCGAGCAAGGTATTCAGCCCCGCGTGGGTGACCAGCACATCGGCCCGGGCCAGCACGGCGCGCTGCGGCGCGAAATCGGTGACCCAGCGCGCCCCGGCCCGCTGCAGGCGTCTTTCCTGACTGGTGTCGAGGCGGCCGCAATGGGCGATCAACAGGTGTGCATCGAGCGCCCGGCAGGCCTGTGCGATGCGCTGGAACAGCCCGAAACGATCGCCCTGCAAGGTGCCGAGCGAGGCGAACACGAACGGCCGGTCGCCCGCTACCGGCAGGTCCAGCGCCGGCTCGGCGGCCAGCTCAGGCCGCAGTGCGCCAACACCATAGGCATGCGCCGGCCAGTGCAGGCGCGGAAAGTCGAAACCGGGCGTGGTCTGGCTCAGCTGCAGCAGCGGTGACAGGCACTGGTCCAGGCGCTGGCGCGGCGGCAGGCCGAACGCCGCGGCGCAGCGCGCGATCACCTCGGCATGGGGCTGCATGGCGCGGTCGTAGACCCGGCTGCTGTGCAGGTTCAGTTGCTCACCCCAAGGCGTCGCCCGGTAGCGCCAGGGCATTACCGGCAGCGGCACCAGCGGCTCGCGATTGACCGGCAGCGCGCAGGCCACCGAGACGAACGGCAGGCCGAGGTAATCGGCCAGCAGGCCGCCGGCCGGCTCCATCTGGTCGACCAGCAACGCGTCGACCCCCAGTGACCGCAGCACCGCCGGCCCGTCGCGGCAGAACATCGCGGTCGCCGCAGCCATGTCGGCGATCACCCGGCGAATGCCCCAGGGGCCGCCCGGCCGTGCCGCGCGGTCGATCACACGCTTGAGCGAGCCGGGAGGGTGCGAGGCGGCGCCGACCACGGCAAACCCCTGTTCCGGGTGTGCCAGCCCCGCGGCAGCATCGGCCTGCTGCACGAAGGTGACCCGGTGGCCGCTGTCGCGCAGCACCGCCGCCAGGGCTTCCAGCGCGCGCAGATGGCTGTGGAAGGGCGGCGCGATCACCGCGAAGTGGCTCATCCGGGCCGCCCCCGCCGACGTCCGGCGCCTGCGCGTTGCCCCTGCATCAGCTGGCGACCGGGTCGAAGGCAGCCAGCAACGGCGCTTGGGACAGCGCCACCAGGTCCGCCGAACCGGTGCAGAAGCAGGCGATGCGCAGCTGCTCGATGAGGATCTGGAAGTGCGCAATCACCGCGTCGGGGCCACTGAGGGCCGCGTCCAGCACGCCGGCGGCCTGGCCGACCAGGTTGGCGCCGAGACGAATGGCCTTGGCGGCGTCAATCCCGTCACGGATGCCGCCGGACGCGATCAGCCGCGCGCCGGGGCAGGCACGGCGCACCGCGGCAATGGCCTGGGCGCTGGGTATCCCCCAGCCGGCGAAGGCCTGGGCGACGGCGCGCTGCTGCGGGTCGGCGCTGCGCTCGGCCTCCACCGCCGCCCAGCTGGTGCCGCCGGCGCCGGCAACATCGATGACCGCCACGCCCGCGTCGAGCAGGCGCCGGGCCACCCGCGGCGAAATGCCGGCACCGACCTCCTTGGCCACCAGCGGCACCGGCAACCGCGCCGCCAGGGCTTCGATCGCCTCGAGCACGCCCCGCCAGTCGCGGTCGCCGCCTATTTGCACGGCCTCTTGCAGCGGGTTGAGGTGAATGATCAGCGCGTCGGCCTCAATCATCTCCACCGCCCGCTGCGCCTCCGCCAGGCCATACCCGCCGACCAGCTGCGCGGCGCCGAAGTTGGCCAGCAGCGGGACGCTGGGCGCCAACTCGCGCAACTGCCCGGTCAGGCCCTGGTCGGCGCCAGTTTCCAGCGCGATGCGCTGCGAGCCGACGGCCAGGGCGATACCCAGCGCCTCGGCCGCTTCTGCCAGGTGCCGGTTGATTCGCGCCGCGCGCGCCGCACCGCCGGTCATCGAGCTGATCAGCACGGGCGCGGCGAGGCGCCGGCCGAACAGCCGGGTCTGCAGATCTACCTCGTCCAGGCGCAACTCCGGCAGCGCGCAATGCTCGAATGTCAGCGCCGAGAAGCCGGCATCGACGGTGGACCGGGCACGGCAGGGGTCGAGGACGATGTCCAGGTGGTCGTTCTTGCGCTCCGCGAGTAGATCGTTGCTCATGCTTCGCCTCGTTCGAATGACCTTATGTTGACGGGCGTTGTCATTAAAAGTGCCGACAACCTGTACAGACCGTACAAGACTTGTAACATTTTTTCTAACCGCAGCAGAGGAGGTCGCCATGGCCACTGCGATGCCGAGTACGCCACCCGATTTCGAGCAACTGCTCGGCGCGTTGCGCTCCCAGGTCGACGAGCGGCTCGATCACTGGTTGCCGCGCTGTCCGGCGCCGGACCTGATCGGCAACGCCATGCGCAGCGGCACGCTGGCTCCCGGCAAGCGCATCCGTCCACTGTTGCTGCTGCTGGCCCTGCGTGACCTGCAGCCCGGACGGGACAATGCGGCGGCGCTGGACCTGGCCTGCGCACTGGAGCTGGTGCATGCCGCCTCACTCTACCTCGACGACCTGCCGTGCATGGACGATGCCGAGCTGCGCCGCGGCCAGCCGACCATTCACCGGCAGTTCGGTGAAGACGTCGCCGTACTGGGCGCCATCGCGCTGCTCAGCCAGGCTTTCAGCATAGCCGCCAGCGCCACGGGCATCCCCCCAGCCACCGCCACCCAGCTGGTGCGCGTGCTGGCCCAGGCCACCGGCGCGCAGGGCCTGGTACGCGGCCAGTTCCATGATCTGCATGAAGGCCGGCGCGCCCGTCCGCTGCAGGCCATCACCCAGACCAACCGCCTGAAGACCTGCCCGCTGTTCACCGCCGCGGTAGAGTTCGCCGCGCTGGTCGCCGGCGTCGATGCCCGTTGCACGGGGCACCTCAGCGGGTTCGCCACCGAGCTGGGCATGGCGTTCCAGCTGATCGACGACCTGGCCGACGGCCTCAGCCCGCAGCAGATCGGCAAGGACGCCGGCAAGGACGCCGGCAAGAGCACCGTGGTCGCGCTGCTCGGCCCCGACGCCACGCGCCAGCAGATCGCTGCGCACCTGGCACGCGCCGGCCAGCACCTGGCCGCCGCCGGTATCGGCGCGGGTCACCTGGCCCGCCTGCTCGAACGAGTCGGCGCGCGGCCACATTGAGGCGCGCCGGCCGGGCGCCAGAAGACGCCACTGTGTCGGCCCATCACGCGAATGTATGGTGCTAGGCAGCCGTGCGGCCGGCTCCTTAGACTCGCGGGCCTGTACACGGAGGAAATGCCATGCCCGAGACTCTGCTCTGCCCGCGTAACCTGGCCTTCGAGCTGTATGAAGTGCTCGACGCCGAAGGCCTGACCCAGCGTGAGCGTTTCGCTGATCACAGTCGCGAAACCTTCGACGCGGCCATCGACACCGCCCGCAGCATCGCCGAGAACCTCTTCGCCCCGCACAACCGCAAGGCTGACGAGAACGAGCCGATCTACAAGGACGGCGAAGCCGTCCTGATCCCGGAAGTGAAGCCTGCCGTCGATGCGTTCATCGAGGCCGGTTTCCACAACGCCTCGCGCAGCTTCGACGACGGCGGCATGCAGCTGCCGAACCTCCTGTCACGGGCCTGTTTTGCGCACTTCCAGTCGGCCAACATCGGCACCTCTTCCTACCCGATGCTGACCATGGGCGCCTCTCACCTGATCGAAGTGTTCGGCAGTGACGAGCAGAAGCAGCGTTTCCTCCAGCCGATGCTCGAAGGCCGGTTCTTCGGCACCATGGCGCTGACCGAGCCGCACGCCGGCTCTTCCCTGTCCGACCTGCGCACCCGCGCCGAGCCGGCCGGCGACGGCAGCTACCGCCTGAAGGGCAACAAGATCTTCATTTCCGGCGGCGACCATCCGCTGTCGGAAAACATCGTGCACATGGTCCTGGCCAAGCTGCCGGACGCCCCGCCCGGCGTAAAAGGCATCAGCCTGTTCATCGTGCCCAAATTCCTGGTCAACGATGACGGCTCGCTGGGCAAGCGCAACGACGTGATCCTCGCTGGGCTGTTCCACAAGATGGGCTGGCGCGGCACCACCTCTACCGCATTGAACTTCGGCGACAACGGCGACTGCGTCGGCTACTTGGTGGGCGAGCCGCACAAGGGCTTGTCGTACATGTTCCAGATGATGAACGACGCGCGCATCGGTGTCGGCATGGGCGCGATCATGCTCGGCTACGCCGGCTACCTGTACTCGCTCAACTACGCCCGTGAGCGTCCGCAAGGCCGTCTGCCCGATGGCAAGAACCCGGCGTCGGCGCAGGTGCCGATCATTCAGCACACTGACATCAAGCGCATGCTGCTGATGCAGAAAGCCTACGTCGAAGGCTCCTTTGATCTGGGTCTCTATGCCGCGCGCATCGTCGACGAAGAGCAGACCGCGGCCACCGAGCAAGAGCGCAAGAATGCCCACGAGCTGCTGGACCTGCTGACGCCCATCGTCAAATCCTGGCCATCGGAGTTCTGCCTCAAGGCCAACGAGATGGCGATCCAGATTCTTGGCGGCCACGGCTATACCCGTGAATACCCGGTCGAGCAGTACTACCGCGACAATCGGCTCAACCCGATTCACGAAGGCACCCACGGTATCCAGTCGCTCGACCTGCTGGCACGCAAACTGACGCAGAACGGTGGCGCCGGGCTGCGTCAGTTGCTCGGCCTGATTCAGGACACCTGCAAACGCGCGGGCGAGTTCGGCTCGCTGGATGCGCTGCGCCAGCCTCTGGAGCAGCTGCTGGCGCGCCTGACCGAGGTCACCCAGGTGCTGCTCGGCGACCTGATGGCTGGCAAGGTCAACCAGGCACTGGCCAACTCGGCGCTGTACCTGAAGGTGTTCGGCCACACGGTGATCGGCTGGCGCTGGCTGGAGCAGGCGATCCGCGCCGAACAGGGGCTGGTCGATGGCAACCCCGCCGACGCTGACTTCTACCGGGGCAAGCTGCAGGCTGCGCGCTACTTCCTGACCTGGGAAGTGCCCGGCTGCCACCACGAGCTCGACCTGCTGGCCAACCGCGACGACGTTTGCCTGGCCATGGAGGACAGCTGGTTCTGACCGCCATGCGCGCCCTGCCGCGCCTCGGCGGCAGGGCGTGCGACCCCTCCCTTGGCTGAGGCTGCAACGCCGCTCCGTTGCGCCCGTCGCTCTACCGGGCTTTTTTGACAGCATGTCAAATCAGCGGGTTAGAATCGCTGGCATGCGCCCTGCATGTTCGCCAGCGCACTAACCTTCGGAGAGCGGACGCTTGGATATCGGCAACATCAACCAACTGTTCTTTGTCGGTGCCCTGTTGGTTGCGGCGAGCATCCTCATGAGTTCGCTTTCCACCCGGCTCGGCGTCCCGATCCTGGTGATCTTTCTCGCCGTGGGCATGCTGGCCGGCGTCGACGGCATCGGCGGCATCGTCTTCAACGACTATTCACTGGCCTTCCTGATCAGCAACCTGGCCCTGGCCATCATCTTGCTCGACGGCGGCATGCGCACCCGCGCCGCCACCTTCCGCGTGGCGCTCTGGCCGGCGTTTTCCCTGGCCACGGCGGGCGTCGTGATCACCTCGGGGCTCACCGGCCTGGCAGCCGCCTGGTTGTTCGACCTGCCGTTGATGCAGGGCCTGCTGATCGGCGCCATCGTTGGCTCCACGGATGCGGCAGTGGTGTTCAACCTGCTCAACGGCCGCGGATTGAACGAGCGCGTGGGCTCAACGTTGGAGATCGAGTCGGGCAGCAACGACCCGATGGCGATGTTTCTCACCGTCGCGCTGATCGACATGCTCGCCTCCGGCCAGACCGGCTTCGGCTGGGGCTTCTTTCTCAACCTGCTGCAGCAGTTCGGCATCGGCACGCTGCTTGGGCTGGCCGGCGGCTGGCTGCTGTTGCACCTGATCAACCGCCTGTCGGTCGCCGACGGCCTCTACCCGCTGCTGGCAGTGGCCGGCGGCATCATGATTTACGCATTCTCCGGAGCCATTGGCGGCAGCGGCATCCTCGCGGTCTACGTCTGCGGCCTGTTGCTCGGCAACCGGCCGATCCGCAACCGGCACGGCATCCTGCACATGTTCGACGGCCTGGCCTGGCTCAGCCAGATCGGCATGTTTCTGGTGCTCGGCCTGTTGCTCACGCCCAGCGAGCTGCTGCCCATCGCCCTGCCGGCGCTGGCGCTGTCGTTGTGGATGATCCTCTTTGCCCGGCCGCTAGCCGTGTTCGTCGGCCTGCTGCCGTTTCGCAGCTTTCACCTGCGCGAGCGCCTGTTCATCTCCTGGATCGGCCTGCGCGGCGCGGTTCCCGTGATCCTTGCGGTGTTCCCGCTGATGGCCGGGCTGGAGAATGCCCAGCTGTTCTTCAACGTGGCGTTCTTCATCGTGCTGGTGTCGCTGCTGCTGCAGGGCACCACGCTGACCTGGGCGGCGAAGAAAGCCAAGGTCGAAGTACCGCCCTCGCCGCTGCCGATCTCCCGTGCCGGGCTGCAGATCCACACCACCAGCCAGTGGGAACTGTTCATCTACCGCCTGACCGCCAAGAAGTGGTGCGTCGGCGCCGCCCTGCGCGAATTGAAGATGCCGGCCGGCACCCGCATCGCTGCGCTGTTTCGCGGGCGTGCCCTGCTGCACCCCTCTGGCAGCACGCGCCTGCAGGTCGACGATATCCTTTGCGTGATCGGCCACGAAGAAGACCTGCCGGCACTCGGCAAGCTGTTCAGCGAAGCGCCGCAGCGCGGGCGTGACATGCGTTTCTTCGGTGATTTCATCCTCGAAAGCGAGGCCGAGATGAGCGCCCTGGCGACGCTCTACGGGCTCAAGCTGGGCGAGGTCGACGGCCGCCTGCAGATCGGCCAGTTCATCGCCGAGCGCGTCGGCGGCAAGCCGGTGGTCGGCGACCAGATCGAGTGGAACGGCCTGACCTGGACCATCGCGACCATGGAGCATGGCCAGGTGCGCAAGGTCGGCCTGAAGTTTCCGGAAGGCAACAAGCCCGGCCCCGCACTGCATTTCTGACCCGGCACACCAGGCCCGCGGCGCCGCCCGCCGGGTTCCGATCTGCGGACTCGCCTCGGCCTGCGCCAGCCCTTAGACTCCGCGTTCGTTCTTCACCACGATAGCCTCCATGTCACCTCTGCGCCTCCTCCTGCTGACGACCCTGCTCGCCTTTGCCCCCGCGTCGTCCTTTGCCCAGTCCATTCCCGGCCTGACCGGCAGCCAACCGGCCAAGGAAGAGGCGCAGCCGGCCCAGCCCAGCGCTGCCGACGGCCTTGCACGGCTCGCCGAGCAGGCCGAAGCCGCGCAAAAGAAACTGACCGAACTGAAAGCCGAGCTGGCCAGCGCACCCAAGGAAATCGTCGAGTCGCAGCGTGAACTCGGCAAGCTCAAGGCCAGCGACGAGAGCGACCTGGCCGACAAGCTGGCCAAGCTGAAGGTGCCGGCCCTGGAGCAGCGCCTGGACCAGCGCGTGGAGGAGCTGTCGAACTGGCAGACCGCCCTGACCGCGGCCAACAGCATGATCATCAGCGCGCAGACCCGCCCCGAGCGCGCCCAGGCCGACATCAGCAAGTCGCAGACGCGTATCGACGAGATCAATAACCTCCTCAAGACCGGCCGCGAGGGCGGCAAGCCCCTGAGCGACGAGCGCCGCAGCCTGCTTGGCGCGGAGAAGGCCGCGCTCAACGCGCTGATCGAACTGCGCCGCAACGAGCTGGCCGGCAATAGTCTGCTGCAGGACCTGGGCGTCGCGCGCCGCGACCTGCTGTCCGAGCGCATCGCCCGGGCCGAGCGCGAGACCATGGCGCTGCAGACCGCGATCAACAACAAGCGTCGGGCCGAGTCCGAGCAGACCGTCGCCAAGTTCTCGCTGAAGGCCGAACAAACCGGTTCGGACAAGCTGCTGCCCGCCGAAAGCGCCGAGAACCGGCGCCTGTCCGGCTACCTGCTGCGCGCCACCGAGCGCCTGAACGACCTGACCCAGCAAAATCTGCAGACACGCCAGCAACTCGACACGCTGAACCAGTCCGACCAGGCGCTCGAAGAGCAGATCGCCGTGCTGGAGGGCAGCCTGCTGCTGTCGAAGATTCTCTACCAGCAGAAGCAGGCCCTGCCGCAGCTGAGCCTGGACAAGAACCTCGCCGACGAGATCGCCGATATCCGGCTCTACCAATTCGAACTGAACCAGCGCCGCGAGGCAGCCGGCAATGCCGAGGCCTACGTCGAGCAGCAGCTGGCCAGCCAGCCACCGGGCGAGGTCACGCCCGAACTGCGCAGCGCCCTGCTGGAGCTGGTGCGCACCCGCAGCGAGCTGCTCGACCGCCTGAATCACGAGCTCAACGCCCTGCTCAGCGAATCGATCACCCTGCAACTGAACCAGCGCCAGCTGCAGAGCAAGGCCGAGACCCTGCGCGAAACGCTCGACGAGCAGATGTTCTGGATCCCGAGCAATCGACCGCTGGACCTGGACTGGTTCAAAAACGTGCCCACCCTGCTTGACCGGCAACTGCGCGCAATGCCCTGGGGCTCGGTGTTCGAGGCGCTGGGCGCGGGGCTGCTGGAGCGGCCGCTGTTCTTCGTGCCCTTGCTGCTGATGATCGGCCTGCTGCTGTGGCGCCGCCAGGCGATCAACGCCAAGCTCGATGCATTGAGTGGCGAGATCGGTCACTTTCGTCGCGACAGCCAGCTGCACACGCCACTGGCCCTGCTGCTGAACCTGCTGCTGGCGCTGCCCGGCGCCCTGTTCCTCGCCCTGTGCGGCTACCTGCTGCAGATGGATGGGCGCGGGCAGAACATCAGCCTGGGCGCAGCCTTCTATCAGATGGCGCAGGCCTGGCTGGTGTTCTACAGCGCCTACCGGATGCTCGCACCCAACCGCGTGGCCGAGACCCATTTCGGCTGGTATCGCCCGCAGGTGGCCTTCCTGCGAAACGAGATCCGCCGCCTGGGCCTGGTGGTGATGGCCCTGGTCGCCGTGGTGGCGATCGCCGAGCACCAGCCGGGCACCCTGGTGGACGATGTCATCGGCATCGTCGTGGTGCTGGTCTGCTTTGGCCTGATGAGCTGGCGCCTGACCCGCCTGCTGCTCAAAGGGCCGTCGAGCCAGAACGCCCCGCCGCTGCGGAGGCTGATCGGCCTGTTGTTCAGCGTCCTGCCGCTGGCGCTGATCGTGGTGGTCGGCTTCGGCTACTACTACACGGCGCTGAAGCTGACCGGCCGACTGATCGACACCCTCTACCTGCTGCTGGCCTGGATCGTCATCGAGGCCACGCTGATCCGCGGCCTCACCGTCGCCGCCCGCCGCCTCGCCTACCAGCGTGCACTGGCCAAGCGCGAAGCCCAGGTCGAGGAAGGCAGCGACACCAGCGAGTCCACCGGCGCGACCACGCTGGACATCGAGCAGGTCAACCAGCAGTCGCTGCGACTGACCCGCCTGGCCATGTTCGGCCTGTTCTTCGTGGTGCTCTACTGGGTCTGGGCCGACCTGATCAGCGTCGTTTCCTACCTGGATAATGTGGTGCTCTACGAATTCGTCAGTGGCACCGGCGACACCGCGACGACCAATGCGATCACGCTGAACAACCTGCTCGGCGCGTTGCTGATCGTCGCGATCACGGTCGCGGTGGCGCGCAACCTGCCTGGCCTGCTGGAAGTACTGGTGCTGTCAAAGATGCAGCTGGCCCAGGGCAGCGCCTATGCCACCACCACCTTGCTGTCCTACCTGCTGGCTGGTATTGGCATCGTCTCCACACTGTCCACCCTCGGCGTCAGCTGGGACAAGCTGCAGTGGCTGGTGGCCGCGCTCTCGGTGGGCCTGGGCTTCGGCATGCAGGAGATCTTCGCCAACTTCATCTCCGGCCTGATCATTCTGTTCGAGCGCCCGGTGCGCATCGGCGACGTGGTGACCATCGGCAACCTGTCCGGCACGGTCAGCCGCATCCGTATCCGCGCCACCACCATCACCGACTTCGACCGCAAGGACATCATCGTCCCGAACAAGACCTTCATCACCGGCCAGTTGGTGAACTGGTCGCTGAGCGACACCGTCACCCGGGTGACGATCAAGGTCGGCGTGGCTTACGGCTCGGACCTGGACCTGGTGAAAAAGCTGCTCTACAAGGCCGCGCAGGACAACCCGCGGGTACTCAGGGACCCGGAACCTTTGGTGCTGTTCCTGACTTTTGGCGAAAGCACGCTGGACCACGAGCTGCGCATCCACGTGCGTGACCTGGGCGATCGCAACCCGGCCACCGACGAGATCAACCGTTACATCGACCGCGAATTCGCCAAGGCCGGCATCAACATCGCCTTCCGCCAGGTCGACGTGTTCCTGAAGAACTTCGACGGCAAGCAGCTGCAGCTCGGCAGCCTGCCGCCGGCCAAACCGGCCGACGACGCGCCGGCCGCCGGCCCGAACTGAGGAACATCAGGGTCGGGGCCGCCTCCAAACCATGACGCGCCCGCCTTCAGGCGCGCGACAGCCCAACGCCGGAGCCGCCGTGAAAAGCCTTACCGAGCTGCAACTGGACAACCGTTTCGCCCGCCTGGGCGATACCTTCTCCACCGCGGTCATGCCCCAACCGCTGGAGGCGCCGCGGCTGGTGGTCTCCAGCCAGGCGGCGATGGCACTGCTCGACCTCGATCCAGCGCAGGCGGACGAGCCGCTGTTCACCGAGCTGTTCTCCGGGCACAAGCTATGGAGCACCGCGGAGCCACGGGCGATGGTCTATTCCGGCCACCAGTTCGGCAGCTACAACCCGCAACTGGGCGATGGCCGCGGGCTGTTGCTCGGACAGGTGCTCAACGACGCCGGCGAGCATTGGGACCTGCACCTGAAGGGTGCCGGCCTGACGCCTTACTCGCGCATGGGAGATGGTCGTGCCGTGCTGCGTTCGTCGATCCGCGAGTTTCTCGCCAGCGAGCACCTGCATGCGCTGGGCATTCCCACGTCACGTGCGCTCTGCGTGACCGGATCGGATTCCACCGTCTATCGCGAACGCCCGGAACGCGGTGCCATGCTGACGCGCCTGGCACCGAGCCACGTGCGCTTCGGGCACTTCGAGTTCTTCTATTACACCAAGCAGCATGACGCGCTGAAGCAACTGCTCGACCATGTGGTCGACAGCCATTTCGCCGCCTGCCGGAACCAGCCCCAGCCCTACGAGGCGTTCTTTCGCGAGGTGCTCGAGCGCACCGCGGAAATGGTCGCGTACTGGCAGGCCTACGGCTTCTGCCACGGCGTGATGAACACCGACAACATGTCCATCCTGGGCATCACCTTCGACTTCGGGCCCTATGCCTTTCTCGACGATTTCGATGCGCGTTTCATCTGCAACCATTCCGACCATACCGGCCGATATTCCTACGAGAACCAGGTGCCGATCGCGCACTGGAACCTCGCTGCGCTGGCGCAGGCACTGACGCCCTTCATCGCCATCGACCAACTGCGCGCAACCATGGACCTGTTCCTGCCGATCTACGAAGCGGCGTGGCTGAATCTGATGCGCAAACGCCTGGGCTTGCAGACCGCCGAGGAGAGCGACAAAGCATTGATCCAACGCTTGCTGCAGGTGATGCAGAGCAGCGCCATCGACTACACGCGCTTCTTCCGTGAACTCGGCGACAGCCCGATCGACCAGGCACTGGCGCGGCTGCGCGAGGACTTCATCGACATCAAGGCTTTCGATGACTGGGCGGCGACCTACCGCCAGCGTAGCGAGCAAGAAGGCGTCGATTGCGAGGTGCGCCGGACGCGCATGCAGGCAGCCAACCCCAAGTACATCCTGCGCAACTACCTGGCCCAGCAGGCGATCGAGGCCGCCGAAGCCGGCGACTACGGTCCGGTGCGCGAGCTGCATCAGGTCCTCAGCCGCCCGTTCGACGACCAGACGGGCATGGAACGCTACGCCGAACGCCCACCGGAATGGGGCAAGCATCTGGAGATCAGTTGCTCATCCTGAGCCTCTGCCTTGCGCAAAATACTGCGCAGGACGCGGCTCTCGCATCTGCCTCTACCGCTGCGACACGCCGGATGACGGGGCCGGCGCAGGGCTGCGCCAGATCTTGCACAGGTGTCGGCAGGATATTGCCCAGGTAAATGTGAGCGAGGGCCCAGCGCGGTTCGACGCGACCGCCGATCAATAGATAAGCACTTGAAAACAAAGGATTTATCGAACCTGGCACGCCACTTGTACCTGTTCCGAGGCCATTCCGGCATTCAACACAGCAAGGAGAGCACCCATGCCAACACCCGCGTATCTGTCCCTCGAAGGCACCAAGCAAGGCCTGATCACTGCAGGGACCTTCACCGAGGACTCGGTCGGCAACATTTTCCAGGAAGGACACGAAGACCAGATCCTGGTGCAGGCCTTCCAGCACCAGGTCATCATTCCGCGCGATCCACAGTCGGGCCAGCCCACCGGCCAGCGCGTGCACAAGCCGCTGATGATCACCAAGGTGTTCGACAAGTCGTCGCCGCTGATCTTCAACGCCCTGACCTCCGGTGAGCGCCTGAACAAGTGCCGCCTGGAGTGGTACCGCACCTCCTCCACCGGTACCCAGGAGCACTACTTCACCATCGAGCTGGAAGATGCAGTCATCGTCGACGTGCAGTCGCGCATGCCCAACTGCCAGGATCCGAACATGTCGCACTTCACCCACTTGGAAGACGTGTACTTCACCTACCGCAAGATCGTCTGGACCCACGAAGTCTCCGGCACGTCCGGCTCCGACGACTGGCGCACCCCGATTGCCAGCTAAGGCGATCACGCACCGATGACTTTGGCCGGGCACGTCCCGGCTAAAGCTTTTTTGCGAAGCAGCAACAGAAATTGATACCGCGGCGAAGCAATGCGCGACCCAGCGCACCGCAGCGCCGTCTATGCGTGGTACATCGAGCCCCCGCATGCGCCCTGGCGCGCACCATGGACGGATCCAGGAGGAACAAGGATGTTCGCCCCCGCCAACCAGCAGCACTTTTACCTGCACATCGAAGGCATCGAGCATGACCTTCAAGTGCTCGAATTCAGCGGCCGAGAAGCCATCAGCCAGCCCTACCGCTTCGAACTGGAACTGGTCAGCGAGCGTCCGGATCTGGATCTGGAAAGCCTGCTGCAACAGTCGGCGTTTCTGGCATTCGCCGGGGATGGCGGTGGCATTCATGGCCAGATCTATCACGCTGCTCAAGGCGAATCCGGCAAGCGCCTGACGCGCTACCGACTGGTCATCGTGCCCCGTCTTGCCTATCTGACACACCGGACCAACCAACGCATTTTCCAGCACCTCACAGTGCCGCAGATCATCGCCCAGGTGCTCGAAGAGCACGGCATTCTGGCCGGAGACGCCCACCGGTTCGACCTGGGTCCGGTGATCTATCCCGAACGCGATTACTGCGTTCAGTACGACGAAACCGACCTGCACTTCATCCAGCGCCTCTGCGAGGAAGAAGGTATTCACTACCATTTCCGGCACAGCGAAACCGGCCATCTGCTGGTGTTCGGCGATGACCAGACGGTGTTCCCGACGCTGGCCCCGGTCGCCTATCAGCAGGACAGCGGCCTGGTCGCCGACGCACCGGTCGTCAAGCGTTTCGGGGTGCGCGTCGAGACGCGTACCAGCCGCGTCACCCGTCGCGATTACGACTTCGAGAAACCCCGTCTGACAATGGAAGCGGCGGCGCAGGGCAGCATTCAGCCTGACCTCGAGGACTACGACTACCCAGGCCGATTCGTCGACCGTGAACGTGGCAAGCACCTGTCCCGCCGCGCCTTGGAACGTCACCGTCACGATTTCGAACTGGCCGAGGGCGAAAGCGATCAGCCGTCGCTGGTCAGCGGCCACTTTCTCTCACTCGGAGCGCACCCCCGCAGCGACTGGAACCAGCTCTGGCTGCTGAGTGAGGTGCTGCACGAAGGCAAGCAACCGCAGGTGCTGGAAGAGTCGATCACCAGTGATATGACGCTACGCCCATCGGCTCCCTCGCCCCTCCGAAGAGAGCACTGGGGTGACGCCAGGGATGTAGGAGGTAGAGCGACGCAGGCTGCCAAAGCTGAGGGGAGAACAGACGACTCGTTCCATCAGGGCTATCGCAACCGTTTCACCGCTACGCCTTGGGCCGCCCCGTTCCGCCCCGCGCTCAACCACCCTAAACCACGCATCCTCGGCAGCCAGAGCGCAGTGGTTACCGGCCCGGCCGGCGAGGAAATCCACTGCGACGAATATGGCCGGGTAAAGGTGCAGTTTTTCTGGGATCGCCACGGCCAGGCTGACGACAAAACCAGCTGCTGGCTACGCGTTTCGTCGAGTTGGGCCGGCGATCGTTACGGCGGCATCGCCATTCCCCGCGTCGGCATGGAAGTACTGGTCACCTTTTTGGAAGGCGATCCCGACCAGCCACTGATCACCGGCTGCCTCTACCAAAAGGAGAATGCGGTCCCCTACGACCTGCCGGCCAACAAGACCCGCAGCGTGTTCAAAACCCTCAGCAGCCCGGGCGGCGAGGGCTATAACGAACTGCGCATCGAAGACCGCAAGGGCGCCGAGCAGATCTACCTCCACGCCCAGCGCGACTGGGACGAGAACATCGAGCACGACCAGAAAATCCGCGTCGGCCACGAGCGCCACGACACCGTCGAGGCCAACAGCTACAGCGAATTCAAGTCCGAAGAACACCGCACCACCCACGCCGACCGCCGCAGCGAAGTCAAAGCCAATGACCACCTGACCGTGGGTAACAACCAGCATCTGAAGATCGGCACCGGCCAATTCATCGAAGCCGGCCAAGAGATTCATCTCTCGAGCGGCTTGAAAGTCGTCCTGGAAGCCGGCAGCGAACTGACCTTCAAGGCTGCGGGCAGTTTTGTGAAGCTCGACGGCAGCGGCGTGACGATGGTGGGGCCGGTGATCAGGATCAACTCCGGCGGGGCACCGGGCGATGGCTCAGCGGCGGCGCCTGTCTCACCGGTATTGCCCAAACCAGCAGATACCGCTCCGGTGGGGGAGAAAACCAGCACCGCCAATCCGAACCAGTTACCTGCCCCCATAGAAAAAATGGCCCAGACACCGCGACAATTGATCGTGGATGTCTGGGGCGACCCGGAGCAAGGCGGGCAAGTTGACTTGCTCGACCCCGAGGAAGACGCATGAGCGAATTGAAGGATCAGCCCATTGAGCAGGGTGTTCGCAAGCGTGCCGAGTACAAAAATGCGCAGCGCAAGAGGCTCGTGCTGAATGTCGACCGGGAGGATGGTGGCAAGCTGTCTCTGCCCATCGCTGTAGACATGCGCAGCCATGAGGAAGAAGAACACATTCAACAGAACACCTTCCTGGCCATCATGCCGCTGGCCAAGCTGCCAGGACATGACGCCTACAACGAGGCACCCCGGGGAGCGCTGCCACGTCCAGGGCGAATCTACGTCTTCCAGAATGGCAAGCTTTGGCGTGAAATCTGGTGCGACGGCCAAGGCAACATGAAGGATGTCGATCTCGCACATTGGCGCAGGCAGGCCGAGAGCGGGGCGGCTGCCGATGAACGGCACTCTGTCGGCACGCAGCAGCAAGTCCTGCTGATTCCTATCCTTGTGCAGGGGCAATCTGTCGCCAACAACTACCTGATGGCCTACAGCGAGAAGCCCTGGACGTGGGAATATATCCGCTGGCTTGAGGCAGATCGGAATCGAGTCAAAAGCCGCGCCCAGATCGTCGCGTTCGCCTGGTCGGCGGCGGTCGTTGGGATGGATCAATGGCGGCCGACGCAGGCCATGCCGGCGGTGGTGATCAGCGCTCAGACGGAAGGCTTTCGAGCGCGCGACTTCAGCATCGAGAGCCTGCTGAGTGATCCGTCCCTGTTCACCCCCAGCCTGAGCAGCATCCCCTCGAATGAAATGAGCAGCCGCATGCAGCTGCGCCTGGAAGAACTGGCTTCTGCCTCCCGTAGTGCGCTACCGCAGCCCCTACCCACCTTGGCGGCCAGTGCGGATGTGCTTGCGGAACGCAATATGCGAGCCTATCCGAAGTTGGTAGGGCTGATGCTCGACGACCCCTTGTTCGCGCTCAGGCATGCCTGTGCGCAAGCGCGTCTGGCGGAGTCTTACCTTCTTACCCTCAATGCGCTGGTGCCCCATCGCCCCAATGGTCGCTACGCCCATGCGCTGTACAGCTCGGTCATGCAGAGCCCTACCAGCCCTCTGGGCAAGTTCAAGAAGCACCTGCACCTCGAGCAACTTCACGACGCTGTGTTCGACGGCGAGCGCAAGCTGGTAAGGACCGCCCTGTCATCCCAACTGCAACGCCTGGTCAGCCTTCTATCGGATGTTTCGCTGGCGGCAGCGCTGTGGGACTGGCAATACACCCACGACGAACGCCTGCTGGAACCCTACCAGTTGCTCAGCGAGATATTCGGCACCTTGGGCAAATTACCCGAGCATATCGATGCCTTATCTCTGGCCGACGCCAATAACTCGTTGCGAATCCGAATCGCCCAGCTGAGCGAACGCCTCCTGACCGGCCATCACCCCCTCACCAAGCCTCTCCTGGCGCAGGCGGACGGCACCTTACCCGAAGCCGTAGAGCGGCTTGTCGCCCTGGCCGCAAAAAAACGCGAACCCGAGCCACAGCGCATGGGGATGAACAGCCTGCTGCACATGGCTGACATTGACCCGCAGGACACCGACAAGGTGCTGGTGTACAAGAATCTGCACGCCCTGATCGGCGACTTTATGGACACTTTCTCCATAGCCGTGCTGACCCAGGTGCAGCGCTTGAACGATGCTAACGTGAACGTAGCCATTGAGTTCTACCGCCTGTTCGCACCGACTCACGGCGTACTCGAGATACTTTCTCCCAGCTGGCGTGGCATTCAACTGGTCAGCGAAGCACAGGCCCAGGCTTCGAACCTACGGATTTTGGGCGTTCAAGGAGAGGGGCTGCGCTATGGGCTGACCACCACCGAGCGGGCTGCCATAACCCGCAAGAGCTACCGGTACATGAATATCACTGATCCGGAGGGCCAGGTCATCGGCTCCACCAGCCCGCGCCAGGTCGGCAGGGGGCTGCCCAACCGTGGGGCAGGAGTCATCATCGCCGCCCCTGCCGACCATCCTGAGGTGATCAAGTACAGCGCTTGGAAACATGCGGTGGCCAGCAAACTCGACACTGTCGCGCAGTCGCCTTCCATGCCTGTAGTGGCGGTGGCTTGCGCCCTGTACAACCTGAGTGCGCAGGTTGAGGGGATGAGGAGTTTGGAAAAGGAAGCGGGGGATGGTCAAGACCGCTATCGCGCCGGATATATATCTGCAGCGGCTGACCTTGTCGTTGCCTCGGGCAACCTATCGAAATTTATTCTTGGCGGTGAGCATCAGCTCGTAAGCTTGCTGAATAAATCACGCCTCGATGTTTCTAAAATCTCCACCCGCTGGACAGCAAATCTGGCAGAGCAGACGGGCAACCCTCGTCTGCCAGTACTGCGCGCTCTTTCGGGCGGGGCCATGCTTTTCACGACGGCGATCACCGTCTGGGACGCCAAGCGTGCCTGGCATCAGGGCGACCGCGATGCCGCCCTGGCCTATGGCGCGGCGGCGGCGGGCGGGGCGGCCTGGACGGCCTATGCCTTGGGCATGTGCATCAATCCGGTGGTGCTGATTGCCGGGGCCACTCTGTTTATCGGCGGGAATATCCTCGCCGGCTGGCTGGTCGACAGCGACGTCGAGGCGCTGATGAAGAACGGGCCTTTCGGCAAGGATCACGGGCAGGTCGGCGCGCTCGACGAATTGCTTGGAGACGACCAGCGCTTCGCTCATCTGAGCGACCCGCATGTTGCCTACCAGCAGCTGCTCGGCATCCTCGGCCGGCCCGTGATCATGGTGAATCATCTAGGCGACTGGCTGGATCTGGCGCCAGCAAACGTGCGTGCGGGTATCAGCAGCCTCAATCGGCAGCGCGCCCCGCTGAACGCGGCCTTGGAATGCCGTCGCACCTCGGCCCAGCCCTTCGAGCGCGACGACTGGGCGGTGCGTATCCACTCTCCCCTGTTGGGCCTATTCGACGCCCAGCACTTTCAGTTCTTTGCTCGGGAAGCATTGGGGGTGCTTCCCCTCAATGGCGCCTTCAGTGCGGAGCGCACCGAGCATCGCCCGATCGACGAGGCCAAGCTGACCGCGCACCCTCTGGACGAGGCCTCGGTGCTCTATATATTGCCGAAGCAGTTTCCCGTGATGACGCTCACCCCATTACAGCGCCATGGGCAGAAGGTCACCCAGCGTCTCAAGGTTTTCGGTCAATTCCGCCTCGCCAAGGAGGCCGACCGCTCTGACGAGCTGGTGCTGCCACAGCCCAATCCGAAAACCTGGCAACCTTATCAAGCAGCCTTCGCCAAGCCCCCGGCGCTAAACGCTAGGACCGATGACGTTCCCTACTGGCAAATCGAAACACTGGAATTCAACGTATGACTGACATTTACGGCCCTGCCGCCTATCGCGGCCAAGCCTTGCCCCCACTGCCTCCACCGATTCGCGACAAGCAAGGTTTGTTCGATACCGCCTTAAAATGGGGGCATTACGCTCACCTGGATTCAATATCCGAGGGCGAAGGCCAGCTTATGGGTGAGGCTCATCTGGCCTATGAGCGGCAAACCAAGGAAAAACGCAAACAGCAGATTTATTGCGATGCGGAGCGCTGGAATTTTGAAAATAGCGGCAAGCTATTGCATTTTTTATTCATATTAAAGCTTTGCTGCTTAATGTCATTTTTTTTCCCATGGACACTAAAGCTGGCAGATTTTTTTAATAGTAACTTCTTGGTCACAACGCTAGGTCTCTTCATTATGATCGCCTGCCTCGTGATTTACGGCTCATCGAGGCCCTGGCTGGCTTATATATTTGGCGGAGTGTTCGGAATAATTACCGCCGGATCCATTGCTTGGGACCAAGGCGCGCTCTGGGGGTATTGGGACGAACAAACTGCATTCTGGTTCGGCGCGATTCTGCTCTTTATGGCCGTAATCGGCGTCGACCTGCTGATCGGCCTCTATTCCCTGATCTACACCCACGACGGCAGCGGCTTCAACCGGCGCGACGGCATGCTACGTATCGGCCGGCGCTTCCGCTCGCCCTTCGTCGCCCCGTTCTACGAATTCGACCCGGTCATGCAGCTGCAGATCACCCCTCATGGCGGCCACGACTACGTACTCTGGCTGCACCACCGCTACACCGACACTAAGGTTTGCCTAGGCATGAAAATGCACAGCTTGGGCCTCGACAAACCCAACCTTTACGCCTTCTGGGATACCTTGCAGCGATATATGGATGTCGAGCAGCCGCTGCCCGATCTGCCCGTACTGGAGCAGAGCCGTCACTTGGACCCGGTTACCGCCGCCCATGACGCCACCATTGGCCGACCCGAACGCTACTGGCGCGACCTTACCCTCGAAGGTTGGAAGCGCAACTCTGCGTCGAAGAAGCTGAGGGAGAAACTGGCCAGCCACCCTTGGCAACAACAACCCTGCGCGCTGCGCGCCAATATCGCCCCAGGCCTGAGCGTCGAAGACTACTACCGTAGCCAGGAGGCGAAATGCATCCATGCCACTCCAAAGGGCAATGATTTCAGCAATGTCGATCAACATCGTGTCGGTACCGAGCCTAGCTAGTCGATGGAGCACTCTCGGTAGCAGCGCTGCTCAGTATGAGGCGGCTGTGTTCGGGAGGAATGCCGCTCGCGTCCTACCGTAACGCCGTATGAACACGACGCCGCGCTTATGTAGTAGCCAAGCGTCGCGGCCTCGTTCAGTTCGGCGACGCTTACTTTCGTGGGCAATCGGTGAGTCGGCATCCCTCACTACTCCGGCACCTCCACACACACATGAATCGCATCGTGCCGCCAGTACTCCACGTCGCAATCGATCAACCGATCATGCTGGTCGCGGTTGAGGCGGGTGATGCGCAGGGCTGGGCTGCCGGGGGCGGTGCGCAGGGTTGTGGCGGCTTCGGGGTGTAGCGCCGTGGGGACCATATCGAAGCGGACGCGGCCGTAGTGGATGTCGTATTCGCTGGCATAGAGCTCGGTCAGCGAGCGGGTCAGGTCGAAGTCGAGGATGCCCGGGAAGTAGCGGGGGTTCAGGTAGTGCTCGACGTAAAGCACCAGCCGACCGTCGATGCGCCGAGCACGGCGGATCTGGATCACGCTCGACAGCGCGGGTAGCGCCAGGCGCGCACAGATGTCCGCGGTCGCGGGTTGCAATCTGGCGGAGAGGACTTCGGTGGCCGGTGACCGGTCCTGCTCGCCCACCATGGCGTGGAAATGGCTGCGCACCAGCGGGTTGTACAGCACCCGAGGGGGCGATACGAACCAGCCGCGACGGTCCTCGCGGTAGATCAAGCCGAGGGATTCGAGCTGACCGAGCGCTTCGCGCAGCGTAATACGGGTGGTATCGAACAGCTCGCTGAGCTTGCGCTCGGACGGCAGCTGCCCGGCAGGTGGCAGCAGGCCGTGGCCGATCTGCTCCTGCAATGCGCGACAGATCGCGGTGACCGTTCGCGGCGCCTCATCACTCATCAGCGTGTCTCCTGCTGGACTAGCCCAGCACCAGAACAGCACATGTCTCGCTACCTTTCCTCTCTTAATTCGCGGCCCAGCCTAGATTGGGCAGATGAACAGCTCATGACAATCGCCCTGCAGCCGGCGTTGAAGGGCGCCGTCGATCGCCCCGGCCAACGCCATAAAAAAGCCGTAAAGCCGACAGGGCAAGGCCTTCAGCCTGAGCTAGGCTTGCTACGGCACTCCTGTCGCGGTGTCGCCCTAACCGGCGGCGGCGGAGGCAACGACATCAAATTGTCATTTGCACCCCCTAGATTGGCTCACGTCTTGCTGATCTAGACCAACGACCTGCGAAAGGAGCTTCTGATGAAACGACTGCTGCTGGCTTCACTGCTGGGATCAGCGATCGCCCTGGCGACATCGGCGAACGCTGCACAAACGGACCTGAAAAGCCTCGAAGAGGCGGCACGCGCGGAAGGTGAGGTCAATAGCGTCGGCATGCCGGACAGCTGGGCCAACTGGAAGGACACCTGGCAGGACCTGGAGAAAAAATACGGTCTCAAGCACATGGACACGGACATGAGCTCAGCCCAGGAGATCGCCAAGTTCGCGGCCGAAAAGGACAATGCGACGGCCGACATCGGCGACGTCGGTGCCGCATTCGGGCCCATCGCCGTGCAGCAGGGCGTGACGCAAGCCTACAAGCCGAGCACCTGGGAACAGGTCCCCGACTGGGCCAAGGACAAGGACGGCCACTGGTTGCTGGCCTACACCGGCTCGATTGCCTTCATCGTTAACAAGCAGCTGGTCAAGGAGGCACCAACGTCCTGGGCCGAGCTCAAGAACGGCAAGTACAAGGTCGCCATTGGTGACGTCAGCGCCGCCGCCCAGGCCGTAAACGGTGTGCTGGCAGCCGCCATCGCCAACGGCGGTGACGAGACGAACATCCAGCCGGGCCTGGATTATTTCGCCGAGATCGCCAAGCAGGGCCGCCTTTCCCTGTCGAACCCGACGATCCAGACGCTGGAGCGCGGCGAAGTGGAGGTCGGTGTGGTCTGGGACTTCAACGGCTTGTCTTACCGCGACCAGATCGACCCGAGCCGCTTCGAAGTGTTGATCCCCTCCGATGGTTCGGTGATTTCCGGCTACACGACCATCATCAACAAGTGGGCCAAGCACCCCAACGCCGCCAAGCTGGCGCGTGAGTACATCCTCTCCGACGCCGGGCAGATCAACCTCGCCAAGGGCAATGCGCGACCGATCCGGGCCGAGCATCTGACCTTGCCCGCCGAGGTGCAGGCCAAGCTGTTGCCGAACGAGCAGTACGCCAAGGTCAAGCCCATCAAGAACGCCGAGGCCTGGGAAGCGACCTCCAAGGCGCTACCGCAGCAGTGGCAGGAAAACGTGATCATCGAAATGGAGTGACCGGTTGCGGTGGGCCTGGACCGGGGGCGTTCCGCTCTAGCCACCCGCACGCGGGCGGTGGGCTGAAGTGGAACGCCTCCGATCGAAGCCCACCTACGACCGCCCTCAACAAGGAACGCGCCATGGGCAAAGCCATTCTCGTCATCGTCGACGGCCTCAGCTACCAGGTGGCCGAGCACGCACTCGGGCACCTGCAGGCGTATTGCCTGGCCGGGCGCGGCGCTTTGTATCGGTTGCAGTGTGAGCTGCCAGCGCTATCCAGGCCGCTGTACGAGTGCATCCTCACCGGCGTGCCGCCCATCGAGAGCGGCATCGTGCATAACGATGTGGTACGGCTGTCCACCGAGCGCAGCATCTTCCACTACGCCCAGGATGCTGGGAAAAGCACGGCGGCCGCGGCCTATCACTGGGTCAGCGAGTTGTACAACCGCGCGCCCTTCCATGCGGCACGCGACCGCCACAGCGACACCCCGGAGCTGCCGATCCAGCACGGGCATTTCTACTACGAAGACCACTACCCCGATTCCCATCTGTTCGTCGATGCGGACAGCCTGCGCCTGCGGCATAGCCCTGACTTCCTTCTGGTGCACCCGATGAACATCGACGACGCCGGCCACAAGCACGGCCTGGATTCGTCTCAATACCGCAACGCGGCGCGCCGTGCCGACGTTCTGTTAGCGGAGTACCTGCAGCGTTGGCTGGAGGACGGCTATCAGGTGCTGGTCACGGCCGACCATGGCATGAACAACGATCGCTCCCACAACGGCCTGCTGCCGGAGGAGCGCGAGGTGCCGTTGTTCGTTCTCGGCTCGGCCTTCAGCCTCGATACCGCCGCGCGCCCGAAACAGACCGAGCTGTGCGGTACGCTGTGCGAACTGCTCGGCGTTGCCCATGACAAACCGCTGTGCCGGGAGCTGCTGAAATGACCGTGCCGCTTGAGAACAACCTCAAGACCGCCGCCATCCGCGACAGCGCGGCGCCGACCGCCGCCAGTCACAGGGCTCCACGCAGTAAACGCCTGGCGCTGCTTTGCCTGCTGCCGTTCGCCGTGTTCTTCTTCGCCTTCCAGATTGCGCCGCTGCTGTGGGTGACGGTCAACAGCCTGCATACGGCAGACGGTTGGGGCCTGGCCAATTTCCAGAAGATCTTTGGTTCGAAGTTCTATCTGCAAGCCATCAAGCACAGCCTGCAGATCGCCTTCTGGTCGAGCCTGTTCGGCATCGTCATCGCGATTCTCGGCAGTTATTCCTTGCGTCAGGTCGACTCCAAACTACGCGACTTCGTCATGGCCTTTTCCAACATGACCAGCAACTTCGCGGGCGTGCCGCTGGCGTTTGCCTTCGTCATCCTGCTCGGTTTCAACGGGGCGCTGACGATCCTCCTGAAGCAGGCCGGGATCATCGAAGACTTCAACCTCTACTCCAAGACCGGCTTGATCGTGCTCTACACGTACTTCCAGATTCCGCTGGGCGTGTTGCTGCTCTACCCCGCGTTCGACGCGCTGCGCGAGGACTGGCGCGAGTCGGCATTCTTGCTGGGCGCGGGAACCTGGAGCTACTGGCGCTATATCGGCCTGCCGGTGCTGACGCCTGCATTGCTTGGCACCTTCGTCATCTTGCTGGCCAACGCGCTGGGCGCCTATGCCACCGTCTATTACCTCACCACGGGCAACTTCAACGTCTTGCCGATCCGCATCGCGGCGATGATTTCCGGGGATATCTCGCTGGATCCGCACATGGCCAGTGCGCTGGCGATGGTGCTGGTCGGGCTGATGGCGGTGATCACCGTGGCGCACCAGCTGCTATTGAAGAGGAGCTACCATGCGAGCCGCTGAAGCCCGGCGCGGGCTGCTCTACCACCGAACGGTGGTGTGGCTGCTGTTCCTGACCCTGCTGCTGCCATTGGCAGCGACCTTTCTCTATTCGATCTCCAGCAGCTGGTCGGCGACTATCCTGCCGGACGGCCTGACCATCGACTGGTATCTGCAGCTCTGGAGCGACGAGCGCTTCCTGCGTGCCTTCGGTCAATCGTTGCTGGTCTGCTTCGGTGCGCTGGCCCTGGCAGTGGTGCTGATCCTGCCGCTGCTGTTCGTGGTCCACTACCACTTCCCGAAGCTCGATGGCCTGATGAACATCCTGATCCTGCTGCCCTTCGCGGTGCCGCCGGTGGTGTCCTCGGTCGGCCTGCTGCAGCTGTATGGCTCCGGGCCGCTGGCGATGGTCGGTACGCCGTGGATCCTGATTGGCGCCTACTTCACCATCGCCCTGCCATTCATGTACCGCGCCATCAGCAACAACCTGCAGGCGATCAACCTGCGCGACCTGATGGACGCTGCCCACCTGCTCGGCGCCAGCACCTGGAAGGCGGCATTTCTGGTGGTGCTGCCGAACCTGCGCAAGGGGCTGATGGTGTCGCTGTTCCTGTCCTTCTCGTTTCTGTTCGGCGAATTCGTCTTCGCCAACCTGCTGGTGGGCACCCGCTACGAAACCCTGCAGGTGTACCTGAACAACATGAAAAACAGCAGCGGCCACTTCAACAGCGCGCTGGTGATCTCCTACTTCTTCTTCGTGCTGGTATTTACCTGGGCGGCGACCCGGCTGAACCGAGACAGACCCTGATGATTTATCAAGCGCGCCAAGCGACAGGTCGACTGACGAAGCGTTGTAGAAGCGCTGGGCTGAAGCGGCATACCGCCCGCCCCATCCCGACCACTGCAGCGGTTATTCCAGACAGGAACACCCCATGAGTTACCTTTCCATCCGCAGCCTGCACAAAGCCTTTGCCGACACCCAGGTCTTCAGCGACATCAACTGCGAGGTCGCCAAGGGCGAGCTGATCACCCTGCTCGGCCCCTCCGGCTGCGGCAAGTCGACCCTGCTGCGTTGCATCGCCGGGCTTACCGAAGTCGATGGTGGCCAGATCCTGCTCGACGGCGAGGATCTGGTGCCGCTGTCGCCGCAGAAGCGCCAGATCGGCATGGTGTTTCAGAGTTACGCGCTGTTCCCCAACATGACCGTCGAGCAAAACGTCGCCTTTGGTCTGCGCATGCAGAAGATCGCCCGAGACGAAAGCGCACGACGAGTCGCTGAGGTGCTGGAGATGGTCGAACTCACCGACTTTGCCAAGCGCTACCCCAGCCAGCTGTCTGGCGGCCAGTGCCAGCGCGTGGCACTGGCGCGTTCGTTGGTAACCCGCCCTCGCCTGCTGCTGCTCGACGAACCCTTATCGGCGCTGGACGCCCGCATCCGCAAACACCTGCGCGAGCAGATCCGCTCGATTCAGCAGGAGCTGGGACTGACCACCATTTTCGTCACCCATGACCAGGAGGAAGCGCTGACGCTTTCCGATCGAATTCTGCTGATGAACGCCGGAAGGATCGTCCAGAGCGCCGATGCCGAAACGCTGTACACCGCGCCGGTGGATACCTTCGCCGCAGGCTTTATCGGCAACTACAACCTGCTCGCCGCTGACGTCGCCACTCGCCTGCTGCAGCGACCGATCGCCGCCCAGGTGGCGATCCGTCCCGAATCCATCGCGCTGAACGATGCGAGCGGCATGCACAGCGAACTCATCGCCGCCGTGATCAAGACCCACAGCCTGCTCGGCAATGTGATCCGCTATCGGGTCGAGGCGCGCGGCGTCGAGCTGCTGGTCGATGTGCTCAACCGCTCCGCCGCCGATCTTCACCCCCACGGCCGCCAGGTAAGCCTTACCATCGACGATTCGGCAATTCACGAGGTAGCTTGATGACATTGGCAATTTTCGACCTGGACGAAACCCTGATTGACGGTGACTGCGCCAGCCTTTGGTCGCACGAAATGGCCAAGATCGGCTGGGTGGACGGCGAATCCTTCCTGCGCAAGGATGCCGAGCTGATGGCCGAGTACGCCTTCGGCCGGCTGGCGATGGAAGACTACATGGCGTTCAGCCTGGCACCCCTGGTGGGCCGTACCGCCGAAGAAGTTGCCCATGTCGTCGGGCCCTTCGTCGAGGAGGTGATCGAGCCACTGATCTACAGCGATGCCATGCGCTGCCTCGCCGAGCATCGCAAGGCCGGCGACCGCATCCTGGTGATTTCCGCGTCGGCGGAGTTTCTTGTCGGCGCGGTTGCCGAGCGGCTCGGAATCAGCGAGGTTCTGGCCATTCAGCTAGAAGAGCAGCATGGCTTCTACAGCGGCAATACGCGGGGCGTACTGACCTACCGTGAAGGCAAGGTGACACGGTTACGCGAGTGGGCCGAAGCGGCCGGCGAATCATTGGACGGCGCGCATTTCTACTCCGACTCGATCAACGATCTGCCACTGCTCGAACAGGTGGCGCATCCGCAGGTCGTCAACCCGGACCCGCTATTGCGCGAACAAGCCGGGATTCGCAGCTGGCCGATCCATCAATGGCGCTGAGCGCAGCGGCTCAGGCCTGGTCGTCGAGGGGCAACAGCACGCGGAACAGCGCGCCCTTGCCCGTTTCGCTCTCGACCTGAATGCGCCCGCCGTGGGCAGTGACGATCTGCTCGGCGATGTACAAACCCAGGCCGAGCCCGGCGCTGCTCTCGCTGCCCTCGGCACGCTCGAACTGGCAGAAGATCCGTTCCAGGCTCTCCGGACTGATGCCAATGCCGTGGTCGCGTACCTCCACGCAGGCGTACTCGCCCCGCCGCGACACGCAGACCTGCACTGGCTGTCCGGCACCGTAGCGCATGGCGTTGGTCAGCAAGTTGGCCACCACCTGTTCGATGCGGAATTCATCCCAGACGCCCTGTAGAGGGGCACACTGCTGAAACTGCAGGACGCAGCCGCTGGCCTCCATCTGCGGTGCGAAGTTGTCCACCACGCTGGCGACCAGCTTGCCGATGTCCACCGACGTCGGCCGGATCGACAGTTTGCCCGTGCGAATCCGCGAGACATCGAGCATGTCGTCGATCAGGCGGATCAGGCTCTGGATCTGCCGCTCGTCCTTGTCGACCATCTGCCGCAACTTGTCTTCGCTGAAGGCCGCCAGGTTGTGACGGGCGAGCTGCAGCTTGCGCAGCTGGACCTCAAGGATCAGCGTGTTGAGTGGCGTCTTCAATTCGTGGGAGACGATCGACATGAAGTCGTCGCGCATACGCACCGCGTCTTCCAGCTCGGCCTTGGTGTGACGCAGTTCGTCGAGGAGCACTTCCTGCTCGCGGCGGCTGCACTCCAGTTCATCGAGCTGGCGCGCCATCCGCTTGCGGTTGCGGTACAGGTCGACAAATACGCTGACCTTGCTTTGCACGGCATGGGTGTCCAGTGGCTTGTGCATGAAATCCACGGCGCCGGTCTCGTAGCCCTTGAACGCGTAGTTCAGCTCGCGTCCGGCGGCGCTGACGAAGACTATGGGGATCTGCTTGGTGCGTTCGGTGCTGCGCATCAGCTCGGCCAGCTGAAAGCCGTCCATGCCGGGCATCTGCACATCGAGGATGGCCAGGGCGAATTCGTGCCGCAGCAACAGCTCCAGGGCCTGCTCCGCCGACTCGGCCTGGTGCACCCGGATGCCAGGCGCCCGCAGCAGCGCCTGCAGCGCCAACAGATTTTCCGGCAGGTCGTCGACGATCAGCAGGTTCGCTTCGTCCGTTTGGTCAGACATCGGTCACTCCAGTACGCGCAACAGTCGATGGATATCGCGCAAGGGCAAAAGGTAATCCGGCGCAAAGCGCTGGAGTGCGGCACGAGGCATGGTGGCGACCTCGGCTTCAACGGGGTCCTGGACGATGGTCAGACCGCCCGCCTGACGGATCGCATCGAGGCCGGCCGCGCCGTCTTCGTTGGCGCCGGTCAGCAGGATGCCGGCCAGCCGCTCGCCCCAGGCATCGGCCGCCGATTCGAACAAGACGTCGATCGACGGACGGGAAAAGTGCATCGCCTCGTCCTGGCTGAGCGACAGCGTCAGGTCATTCTCCACCAGCAGGTGGTAGCCCGGCGCGGCGAAATACAGGGTCGCCCCGCGCACCGTTTCCTTGTCGTCGGCTTCCTTGACCCGCAGCTCGGTCTTGCGCCGGAAAATCTCGGCCAGCTGGGTGGGCCCGGTGGGCGGCACGTGCTGAACCATCAGCAGCGGCAGCCGGTAGGTAGCGGGCAAGCCGCTGACCAGCGCGCTGAGCGCCGCCAGGCCGCCAGCAGAGGCACCAATGACCACCGCATCCACGGCGTGGGCGGGCGGGATGTCGAAGGCGTCACCAGACCTGCGCGTCATAGCTTGCGGAAAATCCGTTCCTGCTTGTTGAACGCCTCGAAACGCTCGGCATAGCCGGAAAACTCGACGGTTTCCTTGCTGCCAAGGCCGAGGAACCCTCGATGACAAAGTGACTCGTGAAACAGGCCGAAGGCCCGATCCTGCAGGGGCTTGTTGAAATAGATCAGAACATTGCGACAGGAGATCAGCTGGGTCTCGGCGAACACGCTGTCGGTCGCCAGGCTATGATCGGCAAACGTTACCTTTTCTTTCAATGACTTATCCATGATTGCCGAATCGTACGCCGCCGTATAGTAATCGCTCAGGCTGCGCTTGCCGCCGGCGCGCTGGTATTGCGCGGTGTATTGCTGCATGTCATGGATATCGAAGATGCCCTGGCGCGCCCGCTCCAGCGAAAGCGGATTGATGTCGGTGGCGTACAACAGGGTGCGCTCGAGCAACCCTTCTTCCTCGAGCAGGATGGCCATCGAATAGACTTCCTCCCCGGTACTGCACCCGGCCACCCAGATCTTCAGCGACGGGTAGGTCCGCAGCACCGGCACCACCTGCTCGCGCAGCGCCTGGTAGTAGCCTGGGTCGCGGAACATCTCGCTGACCGGGATGGTTAGAAACTGCAGTAGCTCGGCAAAGGCCGTGGGATCGTAAAGAATGCGGCTCTGCAGCGCGGAGATCGTTTCGCACTGCATCTGCTTGAGCGCCAGCAGCACCCGGCGCTTGAGCGAGGCGCTGGAATAGTCACGGAAATCGTAGCTGTAGCGCAGGTAGATCGCCTCGATCAGCAGCTTCAGCTCGATGGCCTGGTTGCGATCGGGCATGTCACAGCAGCTCCACTTTCGGTAACCAGACCCGGATCAGCGAGAACAGGCGGTCCAGGTCGATGGGCTTGGCCAGGTAGTCGTTGGCGCCGGCCCGCAGGCAGCGGTCCTGGTCATCCTTCATGGCCTTGGCGGTGACGGCGATGATCGGCAGCTTGGCAAAGCGCGGATCCTTGCGGATCTCCTCCATGGCGGTGAAGCCGTCCATCTCCGGCATCATGATGTCCATCAGCACCAGGTCGATGGCCTCGACTGCCTGCAGCTGGGCGATCGCCTCGTGGCCGTTGCGCGCGATCTCCACCAGTGCGCCCTTTTGCTCCAGGGCGCTGGTCAGGGCGAACACGTTGCGTACGTCGTCATCGACCACCAGGATCGTGCGCCCCTCGAAGGCCTTCTCGCGGCTGCGCACGCTTTTCAGCATCTTCTGTCGCTCTGGCGGCATGTCCGACTCGACCTTGTGCAGGAACAGGGTGACCTCGTCGAGCAACCGCTCCGGCGAGCGTGCCCCCTTGATGATGATCGAGCGCGAGTACTTCAGCAGTGCCGCTTCCTCGTCGCGCGTCAGGTTGCGCCCGGTGTAGACGATCACCGGTGGAAAGGAGCAGATCTCCTCGCGTGCCATCTGCTCGAGCAACTGGTGGCCGTCCATGTCCGGCAGTTTGAGGTCGATGATCATGCAGTCGAACACGGTCGAACGCAGCAAGGCCAGGGCCTGCTCGCCGTACCCGACCGCAGTGATCTCGACGTCGACATCCTCGATCAGGCGCGACACGCTTTCGCGCTGACGCGCATCGTCCTCGACCAGCAGGATGCGTTTGACCTTTTGCGCCAGCTTGGCCTCCAGGCGGCCGAACACCTCCTTGAGGTCCTCACGCGTGGTCGGCTTGAACGCATAGCCGATGGCGCCCATCTGCAGCGCGGCTTCCTTGCGGTCCTCCACCGAGACCACATGCACCGGGATATGCCGAGTGATGGGATTTTCCTTCAGCCGCTCCAGTACGGTCAGGCCGGAATGATCCGGCAGGCGCATGTCCAGAAGGATTGCATCGGGACGGTACTGCACGGCGGTGTCGAAGCCGTGATCGGCGTTGTGTGCGATCAGGCAGCTGTAGTTCAGCTCGTGGGCCAGGTCGCGCAGGATCCCGGCGAACTGCGGCTCGTCCTCGATGACCAGCACCGAACGCTCGCTGAAGGGGAAACGCTCACGGTCGTCCGGCACGCTCGCCGTCGCCATGGCCGGTTCCGGACGTGACGCTGGCGTGAGTTCGCTGCGCGGCAGCGCGGCGACCGGCGCCGGACTCTGCGCCGATACGGACGCGGCAGGCTCGACGGCAGCGGGCTCGCTGTAGTGCTCTGGCAGCACCAGGGTGAAGAGGCTGCCGGCGCCCGGCTCGCTGCTGACCTCGATGCTTCCCCCGAGCAGCTGCGCCAACTCACGGGAGATTGACAAGCCCAGGCCGGTGCCGCCGTAGCGACGGTTGGTGGTGCCGTCGGCCTGGCGGAAGGCCTCGAAGATCACGTCCTGCTGGTCGGGCGGAATGCCGATCCCCGAGTCGCGCACCGCAAAGGCGATCCGGTCTTCGTCGCGGCGCATCACCCGCAGCGTCACCGAGCCTTTCTCGGTGAACTTGAAGGCGTTGGACAGCAGGTTCTTGAGGATCTGCTCCAGGCGCTGGCGGTCGGTGAACAGGCTCGACGGCAGGTCGTCGTCGAGCACCACCTCGAACTGCAGCGCCTTCTCCAGCGCCTGGGCAAGGAACAGGCTCTTCAACCCGTCGACCATGCGCGTGAGGATCAGCAACTCGGGCCGCACGTCGAGCTTGCCGGCCTCGACCTTGGAGATGTCGAGGATGTCGTTGATCAGGTTCAGCAGGTCATTGCCCGCCGAGTAGATCGAGCGGGCAAACTGCACCTGATCATCGTGCAGGTTGCCGTCCGGGTTGTCAGCCAACAGCTTGGCCAGGATCAGCGAACTGTTGAGCGGCGTGCGCAGCTCGTGGGACATGTTGGCGAGGAACTCCGACTTGTAGCGGCTGGCGCGCTGCAGTTCGTCGGCGCGCTCCTCGAGCATCAGTTGCACCTCGTGCAAGCGCAGGTTCTTGCGGTCCATCTCGTCACGCTGGCGCGCCAGTTCCTCAGTGTGCTCGGCGAGCTGCTCGTTGGTCTGCTCCAGCTCGGCCTGTTGTTCTTCCATATGCGCCTGGGATTCGCGCAGGGCATTGGATTGCTCCTCGAGTTCCTCGTTGGCCGCGCGCAGTTCCTCCTGCTGGACCTGCAGCTCCTCGTTGAGCTGCTGGGTTTCGGCCAGCATGCGCTGCAGGCGCTGGCGGTAACGCGCGGCCTCGATGGCCGAGCCGAGGCTGTCGCCGATGCGCCGCAGCAGTTCGCTGTCCTGCTCACGCAGCGGCCGCAGGAAACCGATCTCGAGCACGCCATTGAGCATGCCGCTGTCCTCGATCGGCACGACCAGCGCTGCCCCGGCGTCGCTTTCGCCCAGCGCCGAGCTGACCTTCAGGTAACCGGGCGGCAGGCGTTCGAGCATCAGCGCGCGGCGCTCCAGCGCCACCTGGCCCGCCAGGCCTTCGCCCAGTTCCAGGCTGCGCCCGGTTGCCAGCCGCTCCTTGTCCCAGGCGAACTCTGCGACCCGCTGCAGCCGGCCGTCCTGGGTGATGTAGAGCGCACCTACCACCGCGCCGAGGTAGCGCGAGAGGAAATTGAGGATGTTTTGGCCGAGGGCTGGCAGCGTCTGCTCGCCGATCACCGCCTCGCTCAGCTGGGTCTGCCCGGTGCGGTACCAGGCCTGCTGTTCGAGCGCTGCGGCATGCGCCTGTTGCTGCGCCAGCGACTCGGCGAAGCGGTCCGACAAGCTGTACAGGTCGCGCCGGCCAAAATAAGCCAGCAGGCCGCTGAAGATCAGGTTGAAGGCCAGGAAGCCTCCGATCAGTACCGTGCTGATCGTCTCCGAGGTGTCGGTGCGTTCGCGGCGGATCTGCCGCTCGTAGGCGATGAATTCGCTGAGCAGCTGCCGCTGTTGCTCCTTCATCTCCAGGCCGCGCTTGCTGCTCACGGCCTCGACCACCGTCTCCCCCCGCGCTCGCTGGGCGATGAGTTGCTCGGCGAACTCCAGCCAGTTGCGGTGCAGCTCGCTGATGCGCCGGGCGCGGTCGGCCTGCACCGGATCGTCCTTGGCGTAGTCGCGCAGCTGCGCCAGCTGGGCGTCGAACGTCGGCTGGTCGCTGCGATAGGGTTCGAGAAACGCCTCGTCGCCGGCGATCAGGTAACCGCGCATCGAGGCTTCCATGTCGCCCATCGCCTTCATCAGC
The DNA here is from genome assembly GCA_002339675.1 of Stutzerimonas stutzeri. Classification (GTDB taxonomy): domain Bacteria; phylum Pseudomonadota; class Gammaproteobacteria; order Pseudomonadales; family Pseudomonadaceae; genus Stutzerimonas; species Stutzerimonas stutzeri_O. The sequence continues at coordinate 535,509 of DDKB01000017.1, read as the reverse complement.
TCATGGGCATAGGCCACGCCCAGCACCGAGCGCTCGACCCAGTGACTGACGTTGATCAGGAAATAAACGATGCCGCAGAAAAAGAACGCGCTGAGAAAGCCAAACCCGAGCGGCACCGCCACGTTGCGGTTGAGGATGCGCCTGAAGTGGCTCTGGTCGATCAGGGAGTCGGCCATCGGGTGTCCTTTCCGGTCGGTGCAGGGGCGCTGGCCCACTGCGCAGCAAGGTCTCGCAGCCTGGCCAGGCCAGCCGCGAGGATCCCTGCGCGTTCGTGTGGTTTCGTGTGAATGGGGTCACGCGAGCGAGTTGACCCGGAACTTTACACCGCCTCGCTTGCGGCTGACAAAAAACCCGACCATGGGTCGGGCGGGTCTGGCGCGGGCCGGGCCTAGCGGCGGGCAATCACCCAGACCGCATGGATGATGCCGGGGATGTAGCCCAGCAGTGTCAGCAGGATGTTCAGCCAGAAGGCACCGCCCAGGCCAACTTGCAGAAAGACCCCCAGTGGCGGTAGCAGAATCGCGATGAGTATGCGGATCAGGTCCATGGTTGCGGTCCCCTTTGGGTCAGCGAATGAAAAATGCAGTACTGAGAAATCGACCGATGGCGGCAGGCGGGGTTCCTTCTGGGCATCGGCAGCGGGTGCGGCGGGTGCCACGTGCGGGAGATTGTCGGCCTCAGCGGCGCGGCGGCTGCGTGTGCGGACCGCCACGCTTGCGGCGGATATTGATCCAGCTGAGTACGGCCAGCGCGAGCATCAGCCCGGCGAGGTTGTAGGCGCCGGCCAACAGGTAGCCGAGCCCGGCGACGCTGCAGGCGACCAGCCCGATCCAGCTCACCGCGGCCATCAGCACGCGCAGCGGAGACGGCCTGCCGTCCATCAGGCCGCTCCCCGCAGGTGCTCGAACTCGCGGGCATCGTGGCTGCAGAACAGCCTGACCTGGTCCTTGTGTTCCATGGACAGCGTCCACAAGCGGTGCTGGTTGGCCAGTCGCGCAGTGCGGTCGACCTCCATCATGCGCTGATAGAGCCGCAGCCCCGGTGTGCAGTGGCGCTCGTTGCAGCCGACCTCGTCGCGGTAGAAGTAGGCGTCGCCGGCGTGCAGGAGCCAGCCGTCACCGGTCTGCAGCGCCACCCCGGCATGCCCGTGGGTATGCCCGGCCAGGGGAATCAGCAGGATCTCCGGGGGCAGGCCGCGCAGGCCGTTCACCGCCTGGAAGCCAAACCAGTGGTCGCCCTCGGGCGCATAGAATTGCCAGTTGCGCACCGCATCCCACTGCGTGTGGCGATAGCGCCGGTGGCCGAGAAAGCTGTGGGTCGAGCGCGCCGCGTCCATCTCGCGCTGCAGGAGGTGCACCTGCGCCGCGGGAAAATCTTCGAGGCCGCCGGCATGGTCGAAATCCAGGTGCGTCAGCACGATGTGCCGCACGTCCTCGGCGCGGAAACCCAGTGCGCGGACCTGTTCGATGGCGGTCAGCTGGCGCTCGAAGCGGATGTTGTTGGCGACGATGAACAGCCGGCTGAGCCGCCCGCGGGGGTGTTCGACATCGGCGCTGCCGAAACCGGTGTCGACCAACACCAGCCCATGCTGGTCCGTTTCGATCAACAGGCAGTGGCAGACCAGGCTGGCGGTCAGCCCGCGGCTGAAGCCGTCGAACAGCCGGCCGCCGAACGGGCACATGCAACCGCAGTTCAGGTGATGGATGCGCATGCTGGGCTCCTCGTGTCTCGACGGTCGCGTCGCCGTCGTGCTGTTGCAGTTGTGAGGGCCGGACCAGGCGCAGAGTTCAGGCCCGTTTGCCGATCGCGGCTGATCCGCGTTGACCGGCGACGCCCTGGCCCCCGGAGCACCGCCCGACTCGACTATCCTCATGGAATGCCGGCGCCCCCTGTCGCCGCCTGCCCGTGGAGGACCTGCCGATGCAACGCTGCCTGCGCCTGTCTCTCGGCTGGCTGTGGCTCCTGCTGCTGGCGCCCGCCCCAGCCATGGCAGATACCGTGGAGGTGCTGCGGGTCGACGGCGTCATCGGGCCGGCCGCCGCCGACTACGTCACGCGAGGTATCCAGCGCGCGCAACAGGCCAACGCCCAGCTGCTGGTGCTGGAACTGGACACCCCCGGCGGCCTGGACAGCTCGATGCGCCGCATCATCCAGGCGATTCTCGCCAGCCCCGTGCCGATTGCCAGTTACGTGACGCCCAGCGGTGCGCGCGCCGCCAGTGCCGGCACCTACCTGCTCTACGCCAGCCACGTTGCGGCGATGGCTCCCGGCACCCACCTCGGTGCCGCCACGCCGGTGCAGCTCGGCGGGACTGACGCCGAGCCAGCGGCGCGGCCCGGGCAGAAGCCAGCGGAGAAAGGCAATGCCATGACCCGCAAGCAGGTCAACGACGCGGCGGCCTATATCCGAGGCCTTGCTCAACTGCGCGGGCGCAACGCCGACTGGGCTGAACAGGCGGTGCGCGACGCGGCCAGCCTGACCGCCAGCGACGCCGCCGCGCGCGGCGTGGTCGACTACCTGGCCCGCGATCTCGACGACCTCCTCGCCCAACTCGACGGCAAGGCCCTGCAGACCCCCGCTGGCACGCTGACACTGCACACCACGGCCGCGCAACGGGTCCGCCATGAGCCGGACTGGCGGACGAAGCTGCTGGCGGTGATCGGTAACCCCAGCGTTGCCCTGATCCTGCTGATGGTCGGCGTCTACGGGCTGGTGTTCGAGTTTGCCAGCCCGGGCACCGGCGGCGGGGGCGTCGTCGGCGGCATCTGCCTGCTGCTGGCGCTGTTCGCATTGCAGCTGCTGCCGATCAGCTACGCCGGCGCCGCGCTGCTCCTGCTGGGGCTGGCCTTCATGATCGCCGAGGCCTTCGTGCCGAGCTTCGGCATCCTCGGCCTGGGCGGGGTGACGGCGTTCATCGCCGGCTCGGTGATGCTGGTCGACACCGACGCGCCGGGCTTCGGCATCCCGCTGACGCTGATCGCCACGCTCGCGGTGGTCAGTGCGCTGCTGCTTTTCGTCCTGGTTCGCATGGCGCTGAAGGCCCGGCGGCGGCCGCTGGTCAGCGGCGATGCGGAGCTGATCGGGGCGCTGGCCTGCGTGACCAGCGTCGATGCCGACGACCCGGGGCGCGGCTGGGTTTTGCTGCAAGGTGAGCACTGGCAGGTAACCGGTCCGGCGCCCCTGGTGGCGGGCCAGAGGGTGCGCGTCGTAGCACGGCGCGGCTTGCAACTGGACGTGACGGCCACTGACGCGCCGTCCACCGAGAAGAGGTGAACCATGGGTATTGAAATCAGCTTTATCGCCGTGCTGGTGCTGGCGGTCGCGCTGCTGGCCTCGACCTTCCGCATCCTGCGTGAATACGAGCGCGGCGTAGTGTTCCAGCTGGGGCGCTTCTGGAAGGTCAAGGGGCCGGGTCTGATCCTGATCATTCCCGGCATTCAGCAGATGGTGCGGGTCGACCTGCGCACCCTGGTGCTGGACGTGCCGACGCAGGACGTGATTTCGCGCGACAACGTCTCGGTCAAGGTCAATGCGGTGGTGTACTACCGGGTGCTGGATGCCGAGAAGGCGATCATCCAGGTCGAGGACTACCATTCGGCCACCAGCCAGCTGGCCCAGACCACCCTGCGCGCTGTGCTTGGCAAGCATGATCTGGACGACATGCTGGCCGAGCGCGAGCGGCTCAACAACGACATCCAGCAGGTGCTGGACGCGCAGACCGACGCATGGGGCATCAAGGTGGCCAATGTCGAGATCAAGCACGTCGACCTGGATGAATCGATGATCCGCGCCATCGCCAGGCAGGCCGAGGCGGAACGCGAGCGGCGGGCCAAGGTCATTCATGCCGAGGGCGAACTGCAGGCGTCGGAAAAACTGATGCAGGCCGCCGAGATGCTTGGCCGGCAATCCGGCGCGATGCAGCTGCGCTACATGCAGACGCTGAGCAACATCGCCGGCGACAAGAACTCCACCATCGTCTTTCCGCTGCCCATGGAGCTGTTGCAGGGCCTGGGCCACCTCACCCGCAAGTCCGACTAGGAGCCGCTATGCCCGTTCGCCCCGCCCCCTCCATTCTCCGTGGCCTGCCGGCGTTGCTGCTGACACTGCTGCTCGCTGGCTGCGCCGCGTTATCGGCGCGCGACCCGCTCAACGTCCAGGTGGCCGGCATCCAGCCCCTGCCCGGCGAGGGGCTGGAGCTGCGCATGGCGGTCAAGCTGCGGATCCAGAACCCCAACGACCTGGCGCTCGACTACGACGGCGTGGCGCTGGACCTCGAAGTCAACGGCCGCCGCCTGGCCAGCGGCGTCAGCGATGCGCGCGGCAGCGTGCCGCGCTTTGGCGAGACCGTCCTCAGCGTGCCGATGACCGTGTCGGCATTTTCCGCCGCGCGCCAGGCCCTTGGGCTGGCCGAGCACATCGGCATGGACGAAGTCCCCTACGTGCTGCGCGGCAAGCTGGCGGGTGGCCTGTTCGGCACGCAGCGCTTCGTCGAGAAGGGCACGCTGGACCTGTCGGGTGTGCTGACCGGCCCTTACCGCCGGCCTTGACCCTACGTCCCACTCGCCGCCGCGAGCGGCGGGTGCGCATGCACGTGCATGCCATACAACAGGCGCGGCGCTAGTCCTCCGCAGCGGCGCCCGGACCGGAGCAATGGCCCGCCCGGCAGCGGTGGGCTTCGTGGGTCGGATCCTCCTGCATCAGCTTGCGCGTCACGCCGTTGGTCCACCCGAAACCATCCTGCAGTTCGTATTCGCCACCCGTGGCGTGCTCGGTGCACGGCCGCAGGACGTATTTTTCCACCAGTTTTCGCTCGTGCATGAACAGGTGGCTGACAATCGTCAGCCAGCGCTCCTCAATGTCCTGCGCCAGGTCCTGATGGCCGTAGTGCTGCAAACCGCGGATGCCGATCCATTGCAGCGGCGCCCAGCCGTTGGGGCGATCCCACTGCTCCCCGCTGCCGCCGACTTCGGTGGTCGACAGCCCTCCCGGCGCCAGCAGGCGATGACGAACCACGTCAGCAACACGGGTCGCCTGGACATCGCTGGCGAGCTTGACGAACAGGGGCGTGAGCGTCGCCGCAGTGAGATTTTCGCGTTGCTGCCCGAGCGTCCAGTCATAGTCGAAGTAGGCACCCTGCGCCTCGTTCCACAGGTAGCGGTCGATGGCGGCGGCACGCGCCTGAGCGCGCTGCTCGAATTCCGCCGCACAGGCCTGCCAGCCCTTGGCCGCGCTGAGCCGGGCGATCTGCCGCTCGAGGTTGTAGAGCAGGCAGTTGAGGTCGATCGGAATGATCCGGGTGGTGCGGATGCTCGACAGCCGCTGCGGGTCGCCCAGCCAGCGCGAGCTGAAATCCCAGCCCGATTCGGCGCCGGCGCGCAGGTCGCGGTAGACCTCGTGGGCCGGCCGGTCGGAACTGCGTGCCGTTTCGACGTCTTCGCGGTAGGACTCTTCCCGCGGCGTGTCGCGCTCGTCCCAGTAACGGTTGAGCACGCTGCCGTCGTCGAGGCAGACGCAGCGCCGGTGCGCCTCGCCGGGGCGCAGGTGCTCGCCACCCTCGGTCCAGAACGCATGCTCCTTGCGCAATTGCGGCAGGTAGTCATTGGCGCGATGCACGCCCGTCTCCTCGAACAGGTCGGTCATCAGCGCGAATACTGGCGGCTGTGAGCGGCTCAGGTAGTAGGAGCGGTTACCGTTAGGCACGTGACCGTAGGTGTCGATCAGGTACGCGAAATTGTCGGCCATGGCCCGCAGCAGTTCGCAGTGGCCGCTCTCGTCCAGGCCGAGCATGGTGAAGTACGAGTCCCAGTAATAAAGCTCGGTGAAGCGCCCGCCCGGCACCACGTAATCGTGGGGTAGCGGTAGCAAAGACGAGAACTCCGGGTGCTTGTGAGGCTGGCGAGTGAGTACCGGCCAGAGCCGGTCGATGTGCTCGCTCAGGCTGTTGTCGGGGTCGGCCACGAACTCGCTCGGCTTGCGCTCGTAGAGCTCGAAATGTTCGTGCACGAACCGCTTCAGGTCGAATCCCGGTGCGCTGTTTCCGGCTCGATAGGCTTCAAGGATGCGCTCCGGATGCTGCCGCGGCGCGCAATCGACGAAGGTCTTGCTGTCGGGAAAGACGCGCTGCGTCTGCACCGCGACGAACAACTCCTGATAGCGGTCGGCCGGCGTCAGGGTGTCGGCCGCCGAGACCGCGCGGGTGTCGTAGTCGAAAGGAGTGGTGTCGGTGTCGGTCATTGCTCGCTGTAGTTCCATAGCAGTCCGCCATCGATGACCAGTGTAGTCCCGGTGACGTAGTCGGCATCGTCGGAGGCAAGAAAGGCCACCGCGCCGGCCACGTCGTGCGGCTGGCCGAGGCGTTTGGCGGGGATGTTTTCCAGCAGCCCGGCGAGTTTCTCCGGCTCGCTCATCAAGGCCTGGTTAATGGGGGTCTCGATGGCCCCGGGGGCGACGTTGTTGACCGTGATGCCCAGCGGCGCCAGTTCGATCGCCAGGTTGCGCGTGAGCATCTTCATGCCGCCCTTGCTGGCGCAGTAGGCGCTGAAATTGGGAAACGGCAACTCCTCGTGCACCGAGCTGTTGTTGATGATGCGGCCGCCGCGCCCGCTGTCTCGCAGGTGCCGCGCAAAGGCCTGGGACAGGAAGAAGGGCCCGCGCAGATTGACGTCCAGCACCTGGTTGTAATCCGCCTCACTGACATCGAGAAAGGCGGCATGCTTCTGCACGCCGGCGTTGTTGACCAGCACATCGAGCTGGCCCATCTGTTCGATGGCCCGTTCGATCAACTGGCGGCAGTTGGCGGGTTCGCCGACATCCGCGGCGATGAAGCATGCGCGCCGCCCTTCGGCCCGCACCAGCGCGACCGACGCCTGCGCATCCTCACCCTCATGTCGCCCATTGATCACCACGTCAGCGCCTTCGCGCGCCAGGCGAACGGCGATTCCACGGCCAATGCCCTGAGTACTGCCGGTGACGAGCGCCACCTTGCCTTGCAGCTTCATCCGATACCTCGCATGGCTGGCAGGTCGCGCGTGCGACCCGTCCAAAACATGAGACGGGGCATTTACCGCAGGCGTTCCACGGCGGTGGCCGATGGCGCGCTCGGCGAAACGCGCGAGCCCGGCAGACAAAGCGATCCTGACAGCGCAAAATGTCCGGCTCTCCGCCGCTCCGTTTCAGGATTTCCATGGCCACCGCCGATCTGCGCAAGGGTTACCTGCTGGGTCTGACGACCTTCAGCATCTGGGGCCTGTTCCCGCTCTACTTCAAGTCCATCGAGCAGTACGCCGCGCTCGAGATCGTGACCCAGCGCGCCATCTGGTCGGCGCTGTTCGGCACCCTGGTGCTGATGCTCTGGCGGCATCCCGGCTGGTGGCAGGAACTGCTCGCCCACCCGCGGCGCATTGGGGTGCTGATGATCTCCAGCGTGCTGATCGCCAGCAACTGGCTGATCTACGTCTGGGCGGTCAACCATGGGCACATGCTCGAGGCGAGCCTGGGCTACTACATCAACCCGCTGGTCAATGTGCTGCTCGGGCTGGTGGTGCTGCGCGAACGGATGCGTCCGCTGCAATGGCTGGCGGTGGCCATGGCGGCAGCGGGCGTGGTGCTGCAACTGGTCACGCTGGGTGATTTCCCCTGGGTGTCGATCGTCCTGGCGCTGAGCTTCGGCAGTTATGGGCTGTTGCGCAAGCAGGCGCCCGTCGCCGCCCTGCCGGGCCTGGTGGTGGAGACCTGGCTGCTGCTGCCGATCGCACTCGGCTGGCTGTTCTTCTTCGGCAGCGGCCCGAGCACCGAATGGTCGTTCTGGACCGAGCCACAGGCTCTCTGGCTGGTGGCCGCCGGGCCGGTGACGCTGTTGCCGCTGCTGTGCTTCAACGCCGCGGCCCGGCACCTGCCCTATTCGACCCTCGGCTTCCTGCAGTACATCACCCCGACGCTGCTGCTGATCCTCGCGGTCTGGGTGTTCAACGAGCCCTTCCCGGCCGACCGCAAGCTGGCCTTCATCTGCATCTGGGCAGGCCTGGCCGTGTACAGCTACGACGCCTGGAGACTGATGCGCAGGGCTGCCCCGGCCTGACGCGCGGTCCGATCGCTCACTCCGCCGGTTGCAACTTGAGCTCGACCATGAGGTCGTCGGCCAGGGTTTCCAGGCGTTGCTGCAGCACCTCCAGCGACAGCTCGCTCGGCACCGCCAAGCGCACCTCGGCACGGAACAGTAGCTCGCCGCTCATCGGTGCCGGCAATACTTCGGTGTCCAGGCTTTCCAGGTTGACGCCATGTTCGGCGAGCAGCCGGGTGATGTCGCGGACGATGCCCGGGCGGTCGTTGCCGACCAGTTCCAGCTGGATCTCCTGCCAGCTGCTCTCCGGTTCTGCACCGCTGTGTGCCAGCAGCACGCGGATGCCCTGCGCCTCGAGCCCCTGCAGCGCGGCGGTCAGCTCGGCATGCGCCTGGACCGGAACCGCCACCCGAAGAATCCCGGCGAACTGCCCGGCCATGCGCGACATGCGGCTTTCCAGCCAATTGCCGCCGTGATCGGCGATGCATTTGGCCAGACGTTCGACCAGCCCGGGCTGGTCCTCGGCAATGACGGTTAGGACGAGATGATCCATCTGTAACTCCTCGACTGGTGGCTGGCGCGCGGAACGCATCGCGCCGGAACAGGAACGCTATGGATCGCGCCCGCGGCGCCCGGCTCCCTAGGTATAGAACAATCTGCCGCATGCGCCGCGCTGAAACGCCAGTTTCAGGGCCGCAGCACACGACTTTTGCACGCGTCGCAGGGCGTCGGGGAGCGGTCCGTTTGGCGGACTGATTTTCCGAACGGCTTCATGTAGTATCCGGCGACCCGGACTACAAGAACCGATTCGTCCGTGTCGGATTGAAAGAACCAAGTGAGGCGAGAGATGACTGAGCGCGTTGAAGTCGGTGGCCTGCAGGTCGCCAAAGTCCTGTACGACTTCGTGAACAACGAAGCGATTCCTGGTACTGGCGTTGACGCCGATGCCTTCTGGGCCGGCGCTTCCAGCGTCATCCACGACCTGGCGCCGAAGAACCGCGCGCTGCTGGCCAAGCGTGACGAGCTGCAGGCGCAGATCGATGCCTGGCACCAGGCGCGCGCCGGTCAGGCCCATGACCCGGTGGCGTACAAGAGCTTCCTGCAGGAAATCGGCTACCTGCTGCCGGAAGCCGAAGACTTCCAGGCCACTACCCAGAACGTCGACGAAGAAATCGCACGCATGGCCGGCCCGCAGCTGGTGGTGCCGATCATGAACGCGCGCTTTGCGCTGAACGCCGCCAACGCCCGCTGGGGCTCGCTGTATGACGCACTCTACGGCACCGACGCGATCTCCGAAGAAGACGGCGCCAGCAAGGGCCCGGGCTACAACGAAATCCGCGGCAACAAGGTCATCGCCTACGCACGCAACTTCCTCAATGAAGCCGCTCCGCTGGAAGCCGGCTCCCACGTCGATTCCACCGGCTACCGCATCGAAGGCGGCAAGCTGGTCGTTTCGCTGAAGGACGGCAGCACCACCGGCCTGAAGAACCCGGCCCAGCTGCAGGGCTTCCAGGGCGAAGCCAGCGCGCCGATCGCCGTGCTGCTGAAGAACAACGGCATCCACTTCGAGATCCAAATCGACCCGGCCAGCCCGATCGGCCAGACCGACGCGGCCGGCGTGAAAGACATCCTGATGGAATCAGCGCTGACCACCATCATGGACTGCGAAGACTCCATCGCCGCCGTCGACGCCGACGACAAGACCATCGTCTACCGCAACTGGCTCGGCCTGATGAAAGGCGACCTGGTCGAAGAATTGGACAAGGGCGGCAAGCGCATCACCCGCGCCATGAACCCGGACCGCGTCTACACCAGGGCCGACGGCAACGGTGAACTCACCCTGCACGGCCGTTCCCTGCTGTTCATCCGTAACGTCGGTCACCTGATGACCAACGATGCCATTCTCGACAAGGACGGCAACGAAGTCCCCGAAGGCATCATGGACGGCCTGTTCACCAGCCTCGCCGCGATCCACAACCTCAAGGGCAACACCAGCCGCAAGAACACCCGCACCGGCTCGATGTACATCGTCAAGCCGAAGATGCACGGCCCGGAAGAAGTGGCCTTCGCCACCGAGCTGTTCGGCCGCGTCGAGGACGTCCTCAAGCTGTCGCGCAACACCCTGAAGGTCGGCATCATGGACGAGGAGCGTCGTACCACGATCAACCTCAAGGCCTGCATCAAGGAAGCGCGCGAGCGCGTGGTGTTCATCAACACCGGCTTCCTCGACCGCACCGGCGACGAGATCCACACCTCCATGGAAGCCGGCCCGATGGTGCGCAAGGCGGCCATGAAAGCCGAGAAGTGGATCAGTGCCTACGAGAACAACAACGTCGACGTGGGCCTGGCCTGCGGCCTGCAGGGCAAGGCGCAGATCGGCAAGGGCATGTGGGCCATGCCTGACCTGATGGCTGCGATGCTCGAGCAGAAGCTCGGCCACCCCATGGCCGGTGCCAATACTGCCTGGGTACCCTCGCCGACCGCCGCCACCCTGCACGCCATGCACTACCACAAGGTCGACGTGCAGGCGCGTCAGGTCGAACTGGCCAAGCGCGAGAAGGCGTCCATCGACGACATCCTCACCATCCCGCTGGCGCAAGACACCAACTGGACCGAGGAAGAGAAGCGCAACGAGCTGGACAACAACTCGCAGGGCATCCTCGGCTACATGGTGCGCTGGGTCGAACAGGGCGTCGGCTGCTCCAAGGTGCCGGACATCAACGACATCGCGCTGATGGAAGACCGCGCGACCCTGCGTATCTCCAGCCAGCACGTGGCCAACTGGATGCGTCACGGTGTGGTAACCAAGGATCAGGTGGTCGAAAGCCTCAAGCGCATGGCGCCGGTGGTCGATCGTCAGAACCAGGGCGACCCGGTATACCGCCCGATGGCGCCGGACTTCGACAACAGCGTGGCCTTCCAGGCTGCCCTGGAGCTGGTCCTCGAAGGTACCAAGCAGCCCAACGGCTACACCGAGCCGGTGCTGCACCGCCGCCGCCGCGAGTTCAAGGCCAAGAACGGCCTGTAACCCGCCTCAGCGCCGCACAGGAACCGCCCTTCGGGGCGGTTTTTTTATGCGCCTTCGCCTGCCGATGACGCTCAAGTTCCCCCTGCGACAACCGATAACGTGACCCGAACCGACATTTCGGTCACAATTTATCCGACAGATGGCAATTCGCTATCAGGCGGCCGTCTCGTAGTATCCGCCACCCGCCGTGGAGTCGATGCATGTTCAAGAACCTGTCCCTGACCGCCAAGCTGTCCCTGGTACCTGCCGTCGCGCTCCTCGGCCTGATCCTCTATGTCGGCTACACCTCGCTGCAGCTGTCGGCCACCGACTCGCGGCTGGCCGCGCTGGAAACCCAGCGCTATCCGACGCTGGAAAAGGCCGACGCGGTGATTTTCCAGTTCTCGCGACTGCCCGGCCTGCTGAACAACGCCGTGGCCGCCGGCGAGGCAGGTCTGCTCGACGAAGCCCGCCAGGTGCTCACCGACATCGACAGTCAGCAACAGGCGCTGGCCACGCTGCTCAGCGGTCAGCCCCAACGTCAGCAGGCCCTCGATGGCTGGCGCGGCGCGGTGCAGACCTACGCCGAGAACGCCCTTGGTGCTTCGGCGAAGCTGATCGACGGCAGCGCCTCCTTCGACGACTTGCGACCGAGCCTGGACCGCATGGCCAGTGACCTGGCGCGGGCGCAGCAGCAGGCCACCGACTTCCGCGCCGGCGCCTATGCCGACTTCCAGGGCACCTTGGCCGAAACCCGGGAAGCGAACGAGCAGACCACCCGCCTGGGCATTGTCCTCAGCCTGGTACTGGTCGTCGTGGTCGGCCTCGGCGCCTGGCTGGTGATTCGCAGCGTGATGGCCAACGTGCGTGGCGTCATCGCCTCGCTGCAAGCCATCGCCCGCGGCGACGGCGACCTGACGCGGCGCGTGAACGTCGAATCGAACGACGAGATCGGCGCCATGATCGAGCTGTTCAACGGGTTTCTCGACAAGCTGCAGCGCACCATTCGCCAGATCATCGAGGCGGCCAGCCCGCTGGGCGCAGTGTCGAAGGAACTCTACGACCTGACCCAGGGCTCGGAAGAGAACGCCAAGTCCCAGCAACACCACACCGAGTCGATCTCCCGCGACATCCTCACCATGACCGGCAGCATCCAGGAGGTCGCGCAGCGCTCGCAGCAGGCCTCCGATGAAGCCAACTCGGCCGCGCGCCAGGCCGCGACCGCGCGTGAGCACGTCGGCAGCCTGTCGACCGGCATCAGCGATCTGGGCGACAGCGTGATGGGCGCGGTCAAGGCCATGGAACAGCTGGAGGAGGAAACCCAGGAAGTCGGCTCGGTACTGACGGTGATCCGCAGCATTGCCGAACAGACCAACCTGCTGGCGCTCAACGCCGCCATCGAGGCCGCCCGCGCCGGCGAGCAGGGCCGCGGTTTCGCCGTGGTCGCCGACGAGGTGCGCAACCTGGCGCAGAAGACCGCCGCGTCGACCGCCGAGATCCAGCAGATCATCCAGCGCCTGCAGACCAGCGCCAACACCGTACTCGACGTCATGACCCGCAACGGCGAGAAGTCCCGTGCGAGCATCGAGCGTTCGGTCGAAGCAACCCAACTGCTGGAGACCATTGCCCACACCGTGAACCAGATCGATGAACTGAATGCCTGCATCGCCCAGTTCACCCAGGAGCAGATCGGTCTGTCGAGTTCCATCAGACAAGAAACCCAAGTGTTGCAGCAGGACGCGCAAGCAACCGCAAACGGCGCCGAAGCCACCGCCCGCCTGGGCGAGCAACTGGTCAGCACGGGCGATCACCTGCGTGCAGCCACGGCCCAATTCCGCGTTTAACCGCTTTAGGAGCATCCTGATGACCGCAGTACGTGTTATCGGCCTGGCAGCGCTCTGCCTGGCTACTACCCATGCCTTCGCCCTGGAGCAGGGTGAGCACCGTTTCGCCGGTTTCGGCACCGTCGGCGTCACCCACCTGGGCGGCGAAGACAAAGGCCGCAGCTATGGCGTCCAGGGCCAGACCAACGATTCCTGGCGTGGCGACCAGCTGTCCAAATTCGGCGCACAGCTGAGCTACGGCGTGACCGACACCGTCGGCGTGACCGTCCAGGCCACCGCCAAGGCCCAGCAGGATGAGTGGAAGGCCAACCTGGAGTGGGCCTACCTGTCCTGGCAAACCAACGACCAGCTGATGCTGCGTGCCGGCCGCCTGCGCAGCCCGGTCTACATGTATTCCGAAAGCCTCGACGTCGGCTACAGCTACCCCTGGCTGCGCCTGCCCGACGAGGTCTACAGCCAGGTCCAGGTGACCAATTACGAAGGCGTCGACGCGGTCTACACGCTGCCGCTGTCCTACGGTTCGGTGACCTTCCAGCTGGCCGGCGGCCAGGCGAAGGACCGGGACTACTACGCCTACGACGAGCAGTTCGACATCGACTACGGCAACCTCTTCGGCGCCAGCGTCAGCCTGGCCACCAATGACTTCGGCACCCTACGCATCGGCTATGTCGAGGCGGACATCAAGACCGATATCAGCGGCACGGTGGATGCCTCGGTGATCGGCCTAGGTACTAACCGGACGCTGTCGCTGCTGAACCTCGACAAGGAAAAAGGCAAGTTCACCTCGATCGGCTACCAGTACGACAACGGCACCTGGGTCAGCAGCAACGAGTGGACCTCGCGCATGATCGAGAACGACGGTCTGGAGTCCATCGACTCGTTCTACCTGATGGGCGGCCGCCGCTTCGGCGACTTCCTGCCGCACGTCACCTACGCGCAGTTGGATGACAACGGCGGTCGCCAGGGCTCCTGGACGCTGGGCCTGAACTACCAGGCCGCCCCGACCGTCGTGGTCAAGGGCGAGTACAAGCGCGTCGATACCCAGAATGGCTATGACGGCGTGTTTACCCGTAACGCTCAGGAAGTGTTCGAGAACGCCATCGGCGTTGCCCCGGCCCGCAACTACGACGGCGACATCGTGTCCGTCGGCGTCGATTTCGTCTTCTGAGGAGCGTCCCGATGAAAGCATCCACTCGCATCCTCGGCGCCGCCGCGCTGTTCGGCCTGGCTTCCCTGGCGCAGGCCGAGGTCGCCGTTATCGTCAACCCCGGTGCGGCCAAGGCGCCGTCGCAGTCGGAGGTCGCCAATATCTTCCTGGGCAAGGACAAGTCCATGAAGGGTGTCGACCTCAAGGACTGGACCGCGACCAAGGAGCACTTCTACGCCGTGGTCACCAGCAAGAACGAGTCGCAGCTCAAGTCCTACTGGTCGGGTCTGGTGTTCACCGGCAAGGGCCAGCCAATGACCAGCGTGGCGGATGACGCCGCGGTGGTGGCCAAGGTCGCGGCCGAGGCCGAGGCCATCGGCTATGTCGACAGCGCATCGGTCACCGACTCGGTCAAGGTGCTGTTCACCCTGCCGTAAGCCAGACGCGGCCGCGGTTCAGGACGGCCAGGCGTGACGAGAAACCCCGCCCGGTCCGGCGGGGTTTCTTTTTTCGTCTGCACACCGCAGCCACCTTGAGCCGGCTGATCCCGGTCAGCCCGTGGCGCCCGGCACGCGACTAGACTTACGTCCAATGTGCCCTCGCGGCGCCACCGCCCACCATTGGGCGCTAAAAAATGGAAGCGACCCATGAGCAAAGCCGATGCGTTCGCCGAGGCAGGCAAGACCGCTGTGCTGCAGAACATCCATGGCACCATGGAATTCCTGCGCAAGTACCCGCCGTTCAACCAAATGGAACTGGGGCATCTGGCCTACCTCGTGGAGAACTGCCAGCTGCGCTTCTACAGCGAAGGCGACTGCATCATTTCGCCCGACGACGGCGTGGTCGAGCACTTCTATATCGTCAAGCAGGGCCGCGTTCATGGCCAGCGCCCGCACACCAGCAAGCGCGGCACCGACACCACCTTCGAGGTGATCGTCGGGGAATGCTTCCCGATGGCGGCCCTGATGGGCGAGCGGGCCACGCGCACTGGGCATTTCGCCGCCGAGGACACCTTCTGCTTTCTGTTGAACAAGCCCGCTTTCGTCAAGCTGGTGTCCAAGTCGGCGGCCTTTCGCGACTTCGCCATGCGCGGCGTCAGCAGCCTGCTCGACCTGGTCAACCAGCAGGCGCAGATGCGCGCGGTGGAGAGCCTGGGCGAACAGTATTCGCTGGAGACCCGTATCGGCGACCTGGCGATACACCATCCCGTCTCCTGCCTGCCGAGCCTGCCCCTGGCCGACGCGGTGGCACTGATGCACGAAAACAACATCGGCAGCATCGTGATCACCGACCTTGAACTGCACCCGCGCGGCATCTTCACCCTGCGCGACCTACGGCGGGTGATCGGCACCGGCACCACCGACCTGTCGGCACCGATCGCCGACTTCATGACGCAGGACCCCTTCCACCTGCCGCCGGACGCCACGGCCTTCGACGCGGCCATCGCCATGACCGAGCGGCACATCGCCCACGTCTGCGTGGTCGAGGGCGGCCTGCTGCGCGGCGTGATTTCCGAGCGTGACCTGTTCTCCCTGCAGCGGGTGGACCTGGTGCACCTGGCTCAGGCGATTTCCCATGCCGACAGCGTGGACACCCTGGTGATCATCCGCAGCCGTATCCTGCAGCTGGTCGACAACATGCTCGCCCATGGCGCGTCCTCGACGCAGATCACCCACATCATCACCCTGCTCAACGACCACAGCGTCTGCCGGGTGATCGAGCTGGCACTCGCGGACGTCGGCGATCCAGGCGTCAGCTTTACCTGGCTGTGCTTTGGCAGCGAAGGCCGCCGCGAGCAGACCCTGCACACCGACCAGGACAACGGCATTCTCTTCGAGGCGGCCGATGCGGCCGAAGCCGCGCACATCCGTGGACGCCTGCTGCCGCTGGCCGAGCGCATCAACCGGGACCTGGACCGCTGCGGCTTCACCCTGTGCAAGGGCAACATCATGGCCGGTAACCCCGAGCTGTGCCTGTCGCGCCAGGAATGGCAGCGCCGGTTCAGTTCGTTCGTTCGCGAATCGACGCCGGAAAACCTGCTGAGCAGCACCATCTTCTTCGATTTGCGCACCATCTGGGGACCGAGCGAGGGTTGCGAGCAGCTGCGCCGCCGCCTGCTCGACGAGATCGGTGAGAACCGCCTGTTCCAGCGCATGATGGCCGAAAACGCCCTGCGCCATCGCCCCCCGGTGGGGCGCTTCCGCGACTTCGTGGTGGCACGCAAGGGTGACGGCAAGGCCACTCTGGACCTCAAGGTGCAAGGCCTGACGCCCTTCGTCGACGGCGCGCGGCTGCTGGCGCTGAGCCACGGCATTGCCGCCTGCAACACCCTCGACCGGTTGCGCCAGCTGGTCGAGCACGAGGCGATTGATGAGAAGGATGGTGCGGCCTACGAGGAGGCCTACCACTTCATTCAGCAGACGCGGATGCAGCAGCACCAGCAGCAGGCGCGCGAGGGGCGGCCCTACTCCAACCGGCTCGACCCCGACAGCCTCAACCACCTGGACCGGCGCATCCTGCGCGAATCCTTCCGCCAGGCCCAGCGCTTGCAGAGCAGCCTGGCGGTCCGCTACCAGCTATGAACATGCCCTGGTTCCGACGTCGCGGCCCGCTGCTCGACCTGCCCCAGCTGCAGCGGCGCGACCAGCTGTGCCCCCCAGCGGCACTATACGGCCGTCTGCTGCAGGAACAGCGCATGGTGGTCCTTGACCTGGAGACCAGCGGCCTGGACATGCGCCGCGACATCGTCCTGTCGATCGGAGCGGTGGTCATCGAGGGCGGCGCCATCGACCTGGGCCAGCAGTTCGAATCGACCCTGCTGCGCCCGGCACAAAAGGTCAGCGAGAGCGTACTGATCCACGGGATCGCGCCGAGCGAGCTGGAAGCGGGGGAAGAACCAGCCGAGGCCTTGCTCGATTTCATGGACTTCGTCGGTGACAGCCCGCTGCTGGCCTACCACGCCGGCTTCGACCGGCGCATGCTCACCCGGGCGCTGAAACTGACCCTCGGCTACAAACTCCGGCATCCGTTTATCGACGTCGCCGAGCTCGCGCCCATGCTGTGCCCGAACAACCGTCCGCGGCAGAACGGGCTGGACGAGTGGTGCAGCCACTTCGGCCTGCAGGTGTTGCAGCGCCATCACGCCAGCGCGGACGCGCTGGTCACTGCAGAACTGGCGCTGATCCTGTTCAGCAAGGCGCGCCGCCAGGGCGTCGAAGACCTCGCCACGCTCACCCAGCGCCTGGCCAACTGGCGTCAGCGCCAGCAGGCGCAACTGATCTAGCACAGCGCCCTGCGCCTCCACTCCCGCGACGTACGGCAACCGAACGTTGCGGGAATCGCAACGACCTGCGATCCTATGCGAATAATTCTCGTTAGTGCCTTTTAACCCATGCGCGCCAACGGCTGCCCTGGCCTGCCCTTCGGCAACAACGCCGCGGCGCCGCCGATGCCAAGCCGCGCCATGCCGACCTGACGCCACCACCTGCCGGATTGCCCATGAGATCAACCACTGTTCGCCGCTGGTCGTTCATCCACACCTGGAGCAGCCTGATCTGCACGCTGTTTCTCCTGATGCTCGCAATCACCGGCCTGCCGCTGATCTTTCACCATGAGCTTGAGCACCTGTTGGGCGATGCTCCGGAGTTGCGCCAGCTGGCGCCCGACACCCCGCACCTGGATCTGCAGCAGCTGGTCGAGGCAGCCCAACGCGCGCGGCCCGGCGAGGTCGTCCAATACCTGGCTTGGGACGAGGACGAGCCGAACGGGGTGATGGCCTTTATGGCCGAAACCGCCGATGCCGACCCCAACTCCACCTATACGTTCATGCTCGACGCCCGTACGGGTGAAGCCGTGGACATGCCGGCTGCCAACGGTGGCTTGATGATGGTCCTGCTGCGGCTGCACGTGGACATGTTCGCCGGCCTGCCCGGCAAGCTGTTCCTGGCGCTAATGGGGTTGCTGTTCGTGGTGGCGATCATCTCCGGCGTGGTGCTCTACGCGCCGTTCATGCGCCGGCTGGAGTTCGCCCAGGTGCGGCACGAGCGGTCGCGGCGAACCCGCTGGCTCGACCTGCACAACCTGATCGGCATCGTCACACTCAGCTGGGCACTGGTGGTCGGGGTCACCGGTGTCATCAGCGCCTGCGCCGACCTGCTGATCGATGCCTGGCGCAGCGAAACCCTGGGTCGCATGGTCGAGCCCTACCGGGACGCACCGCCGCTGACCCGGCTTGCACCGGTAAGCGACCTGCTGCGCATCGCCGATCAGGCGGCGCCTGGCATGCAGGCTGATTTCATCGCCTTTCCCGGCACACGCTTTTCCAGCGCCCACCATTACACGGTATTCCTCAACGGCAGCACGCACCTGACCTCGCACCTCTACACGCCGGTGCTGATCGACGCCCAGACGCTGGACGTCACCGCAGTGGGCGAGCGCCCCTGGTACATGGATGCGCTCGGCCTGTCGCAACCGCTGCACTTCGGCGACTACGGCGGCCGGCCGATGCAGATCCTGTGGGCGGTGCTCGATGTCCTGACAATGATCGTGCTGGGCAGCGGCCTGTACCTCTGGTGGGTACGTCGGCGCGGCGTCCAGACAGTCGCCGCACGCGAGGTGACGGCATGAGCTGGCGTCAGTCGACCTTTCGCCTGCCGACGCTGCTGGCGCTGCTGGGCTTTGTCGGGCTGTTCGCCGCGCTACTCGGCGATGGCTGGTGGGATCTGCTGGCGTGGGTCGGGCTGGCCATTCCCGCCGGCGTGAGCCTCTGGGCGCTGCCCCGCCGCCGCACAGCGCGCGCCCGGGCCTGAGCGCAGCGCACGACGAAACGGATGGCAACGTCGTGCCGATATCGTCCCGCAGGGCCCGGCCTCAGCGCGCCGAGCGCGCTGATGCTGCGGCTCAGGCGCGGCCGCCCACACAGAGCGTCCGATACAGGGGGGCGTCGGCCTCAAGCTCGATCATCGACTCGATCTTTGCCTGGCCTGCCTCGTTCAGCCTGAACATGACTTTGCGTTCGCACATCAGCTGGTAGGGGCTGCTGGTCACGGTGGACATCAGGTGCTGCTTGTTGAAGCGATAGAGCACGAAGCGGGCAACACGTCCCTGGCTGGTTTCCTCGACCTGTGCGTTGGCGGTGTCGAGCACCGTGTAGCCCAGCGGCATGGGGAACAGCATGGTCCAGGGGCGCCAGAGCATCTCGCCCTCTTCGCTTGCGACGACCACGGAGCCGGCCGGCAGGCGCGCCTGCTTGGTGTCGAACCAGGTGTACTCGTAGTGAATCGTATAGGCGAGCATGCCCAGGCCAGCGAAGGCCGGGATGAGCCATTTTGGCAGCCGCTTGCGGCTCAGGGAGCGCAACAGCAGTGCGATCCCGGCGCCCGCGACAGCGGCGACCAATGCAGCGATTAAATGCCAGAACATGTACGGCTTCCTTAAAAAAATCGGGCTTCCAGATGGAAGCCCGATTTGTACCTCAACCGCTGGCCGGACCGAAGGTCTGGCCGCTGGTTGCTTTAGTGATCAAGCGCAGCGCCGGCACCCTTGGGGGTACGAACGCTTTCGACAAGATCCTGGATCGCCTGCGGCGGTGCTTCGGTGGCCATCGACACGCCGTAGGCTACGGCGAAGTTGATGATCGCGCCCACTGCACCGAAGGACAGCGGGGAGATGCCGAACATCCAGTTGTCAGGCGTGTTGGCGAAGGACGCCGTGCCCGGGATGAAGAACCAGCCCAGGTACAGGAAGATGTAGACCAGTGTGCTCACCAGACCTACGACCATGCCTGCCACGGCACCCTTGCTATTCACGCGCTTGGAGAAGATACCCATCATCAGTGCCGGGAACAGCGAGGCCGCGGCAATGCCGAACGCCAACGCCACCACCTGAGCCGCAAAGCCCGGTGGGTTCAGACCCAGCCAGGTCGCCAGCACGATCGCACAGGCCATGGAGATCCGCGCGGCCAGCATTTCGCCTTTTTCGCTGATCTTCGGGTTGATGATGTTCTTGATCAAGTCGTGACTGATGGCCGCCGAGATGGCGAGCAACAGACCGGCCGCCGTCGACAGTGCAGCTGCGATACCACCGGCTGCAATCAGACCGATGACCCAGCCCGGCAGGTTGGCGATTTCCGGGTTGGCCAGCACGATGATGTCGTTGTTGACGGTCAGCTCGCTGCCGTTCCAGCCACGCTCTTTCGCAGTCGGCGCGAAAGTGGCGTTGGTGTCGTTGTAGAGCTGGATACGACCATCGCTGTTCTTGTCCGCCCACGAGATCAGGCCGGTTTCTTCCCAGGTCTTCATCCAGTCCGGACGCTCTTCAAAGCGAATCGCTTCGGCTTGCGGGCCTTCCGGGTAGATGGTGTTCAGCAGGTTCAGACGTGCCATGGCGCCCACGGCAGGAGCCGTCAGGTACAGCAGCGCAATGAAGATCAGCGTCCAGCCGGCCGACCAGCGGGCGTCAGCCACGCGCGGAACGGTGAAGAAGCGGATGATGACGTGCGGCAGACCGGCAGTACCGATCATCAGCGACAGGGTGAACAGCACCATGTTCAGCTTGTTGTCGACGTCAGCGGTGAATGCCTGGAAGCCGAGGTCGCGAACTACCTGATCCAGCTTGGCCAGCAGCGGCATGCCCGATTCGACGTGATCACCGAACAGACCCAGCGCAGGAATCGGGTTGCCCGTCAGCTGCATGGCGATGAACACCGCCGGAATGGTGTAGGCGATGATCAGCACGACGTACTGGGCGACCTGGGTGTAAGTGATGCCCTTCATGCCGCCGAATACCGCGTAGCAGAACACCACGCCAGCAGCGATCCAGATACCGGTGTCGTTGTCGACTTCAAGGAAGCGCGAGAAGGCGACGCCAGCGCCCGACATCTGGCCGATCACGTAGGTGACGCAGATGAGGATCAGGCAGATGACGGCAACCAGGCGTGCGCCACGGCTGTAGAAACGGTCACCGATGAAGTCCGGTACGGTGAACTTGCCGAACTTACGCAGGTACGGTGCCAGCAGCATCGCCAGCAGGACATAGCCGCCGGTCCAGCCCATCAGGTAGGTGGAGGTCGCATAACCGCCGGAGGCGATGATACCGGCCATGGAAATGAAGGAGGCCGCGGACATCCAGTCGGCCGCAGTGGCCATGCCGTTGGTCACGGGGTGGACACCGCCACCGGCGACGTAGAACTCCTTGGTCGACCCGGCACGGGCCCAATACGCAATCCCGAAATACAGCAGGAAGGATGCGCCCACGAACAACATATTGATCCAGAACTGACTCATGGCCGCTTACTCCTCAACACCGAATTCTTGATCCAGTTTGTTCATCCGCCACGCGTAGAAGAAGATGATCGCCAGGAACGTCAGAATGGAACCTTGAGTCGCAAACCAGAAGCCCAGGTCCGCTCCCCCAACCGGAATACCGGCCAGCAACGGACGCAGGAGGATGGCAAAGCCATAAGAGACTAGAGCCCACACCACCAAACACATTGTTATGAGGCGAACATTCGCCTTCCAGTACGCATCAGCATTTTTTTTTATCGTCGTCGGCCATGACGTTCTCCGTCTTATTGTTATTACGGGTAAAGGGAACCACAGCGTGAATCTAGCAAGGTTGGGTCACGCATTGAAAGCCCCGACTTTAGTCTGACAGGCGCAGCCAGCGGGCCTTTACCGAGCCTGCCCAGGCTGTCTAGGTCAGGCGACCCAGGCACCACAAGGTGACTGGCCAGTGCTGTCTTCACACCCGGGCCGCGCACCCTGGACGGGCCTGCTGGCAACCTCGCCGAAACGGTATCCAGGCCGCCGCCACGGCCTCGGAACAAGGCGGCAGGCAAACCGACCCACGACACGAAACGCCCAAATAACAAAAACAAGGCGATAAAAACGATCCGGGCAATGAGAGATTAAGTGAGCAGCAATTAACCCGGCGCCGGGCAAATTGAGTTGCAAATAAAACCATCTCAGCGAATAACACCGCGCGGGTTCGATAATTTGCTCTATTTATAGCCGGCAAGAATTCAACAATTGTGACAGCGACGGCATGTTTTCACCGTCTATTGCTCGCCGCCATCCGCCCCAGCCCTCTGGACGGGGCGGGGCAGGCAAAGCCGGGTCGCGCGGCGGCCGCGTGTTCAGCAGGCCGGGCGGCCCGCTGTGTACTTGCGCGACGGGTCGATCGCCGCGTCCAGGTCACGAATCGCGGTGGCGCCTATCAGCAGCGAGTAGCGGAAGTGGCTGCGGTCGGTCAGGTTGACTTCCGCCTCGCGCAACTGGTCGCCGATGCACAACTGCATCTGGACCACCGGACGCTCGGCGACGTCCGGCCCACGCTCGGCGTCGGTATCGTCGTCGGGGTCCGCTGCCTCTTCGGCACGGGTCTTGATTTCGGCGATACGCGCCAGGCGATGCTCGTAGAGCGTCTCGTCGGCACCTTCGACCGCCAGGCGGAAGCGCACCCAGTCTTCACCGTCACGCTGGAAGCGCTCGATGTCGCGCGCCGACAGGGAGGCGGTCATCGCCCCGGTATCCATCTTTGCCTTGAGCGTCTTGCCGATATCTTCGATCTTGATCTGCTCGTAGCGGCCGAACAGGGTCGGCTCGGCGGCCACGGCAGGAAGGGTAAACGCGCACAACAGCCACAACAAACGGGACAAACCAACCTCCAGAGATTTCAACGGACCCTTGTGGGACCCGCGCATGGTGGCGGGGTTCTCCCGATCGCCTGCGCACGGCACTAGGGGCGGCCTGCTAGACTGCACGCCATTTCCTTTCTGCAGATTCCCACCGTGCCCAGTTCAGCCTTCGCCACCCTGCCCCTCAGCCCCGCCACGCTGGCCAACCTGGAGGCGCTCGGCTATGCCGAAATGACACCGATCCAGGCGCAGAGCCTGCCGGTCATGCTCCGTGGCAAGGACCTGATCGCCCAGGCCAAAACCGGCAGCGGCAAGACCGCCGCGTTCGGCATCGCCCTGCTCGAGCCGCTCAACCCCCGCTACTTCGGCTGCCAGGCGCTGGTGCTCTGCCCCACGCGCGAACTGGCCGATCAGGTTGCCAAGGAGCTGCGCCGCCTGGCCCGCGGCGCT
The DNA here is from genome assembly GCA_002339675.1 of Stutzerimonas stutzeri. Classification (GTDB taxonomy): domain Bacteria; phylum Pseudomonadota; class Gammaproteobacteria; order Pseudomonadales; family Pseudomonadaceae; genus Stutzerimonas; species Stutzerimonas stutzeri_O. Next base: position 512,367 of record DDKB01000017.1, on the reverse strand, counting down.
GACAACATCAAGATCCTCACGCTTTGCGGTGGCGTGTCCATCGGCCCGCAGATCGGCTCGCTGGAGCATGGCGCGCACATCATCGTCGGCACCCCCGGCCGCGTGCAGGAACACCTGAAGAAAGGCTCGCTGAGCCTCGACGGGCTCAATACCTTGGTGCTGGACGAAGCCGACCGCATGCTCGACATGGGTTTCTACGACGCCATCGCCGAGATCATCGGCCAGACCCCGGCCAAGCGTCAGACGCTGCTGTTTTCGGCGACCTACCCCAGCGGCATCAAGCAGCTGGCCGCGACCTTCATGCGCGACCCGCAGCAGGTCAAGGCCGAAGCCCTGCATGACGACAGCCAGATCGAGCAACGCTTCTACGAAATCGACCCCGACCAGCGCATGGACGCGGTGATCCGCGTGCTCGCCAGTTTTCGTCCGCAGAGTTGCGTGGCCTTCTGCTTCACCAAGCAGCAGTGCCAGGAACTGGTGGAGCGGTTGAGCGCCCAGGGCATTTCGGCCATGGCCTTGAACGGCGACCTGGAGCAGCGCGACCGGGACCAGGTCCTGGCGATGTTCGCCAATCGCAGCCTGTCGGTGCTGGTGGCCACCGACGTCGCCGCGCGGGGGCTGGACATCGATGCGCTGGACATGGTGATCAACGTCGAGCTGGCTCGCGACTCGGAAATCCACATCCACCGCGTCGGCCGCACCGGACGGGCCGGTAACAAGGGCATCGCCATCAGCCTCGTGGCGCCAGCCGAGGCGCACCGTGCCCGGGCGATCGAAGAACGCCAGCAGGCGCCGTTGAACTGGCAGCCGTTGGAGCGCCTGCAGCCGCAACCCGGCGCCCCGCTGCAACCGCCGATGGTGACCCTGTGCATCGGCGCCGGACGCAAGGACAAACTGCGCCCCGGCGACATCCTGGGCGCGCTGACCGGCGACGCGGGCATCCCCGGCGCCCAGGTGGGCAAGATCGCGATCTTCGACTTCCAGGCCTTCGTCGCCGTCGAACGCGACGTCGCCCGCCAGGCCCTCAATCGCCTGAACGCCGGCAAGATCAAGGGCCGGGGGTTGAAGGTGCGGCAGCTTTGAGGGGAATGGAGGCTGAAGGCTGGACGTAGGGCGGATCACGTTTCACCGATCCGCCCTACGTCCGTTGCTGAACGCACAACGCAACACCACCCTCGAGCCCAGGCCCCTGCTGTCGCTTCCAGCTTCCGGCTTTCCGCTCGCACGGCCCCGAGCTGACGCAGGGTGCATCACGCTTCTCCGACCCACCGTCCATGGCGGCCGCTACGCGTAAAACGCAACCCTCAGCCCTCCAGCTTCCTACAACGCCCCGCGCGCCCAAGGCCCCCAGATGGCAAAGGTGATGCCCGGGGTCTGGATGTTGACGAACAGGAAGTGGCCGGTCGGGTCGAAACAGGCGCCGCAGAATTCGCGGTTGCGGTAGTCGCCGCCGGAGACTTTCTTGCCAGCAGCCGCTGCCTGGACGTCGTCGAAGACCACGTTGTTCTTGGCGAAGATGTAGGCCTCGCCCGCCGCGGTCAGGCCCAGCAGCCGCTCGCCGAAGCCGTAGGCATCCTGCACGCCGCCACCGTCTTCGCAAAGCACCACGCCGCCGCGTGGGCTGATGGTGATGTTGTCCGGGTTGTTGGCGATTTCCGCATCGGTCGAGGCGAACAGGCAGGTCAGCCGATCGGTGGCCAGGTCGTGCACCCACACCGCGCCGCGGCCGTAGCCGGCGCGCCCCTGGGCGTCGGTACCGGCACTGGTGTCGACGATGTAGAGCTTGCCGTCACGGTGGCAGATGCCCTCGCCGCGGCTCATGCTCAGCGCACCGGCCTGGCGCGCCTGAACGAACGGTCCGCTGCCCTCGGGCTGCGGACCGAGGTCCGGATTCGGCACTTCCACCCACTCCAGCTGGTAGCTGTCACCCTGGGTCGGCGCGTGCAGGTCGACCAGCGCGCGGTTGCGCACCCGTGCGGCCTGCAGAATGCCACCGGCGGCAAGCGAGCCCGGCTGCTGACTGGCATCGGTGGGGATGAAGCGGTAATAACCGGCGCGGTTGCGCGCATCCTCGGTCAGATAGACGTAGCTGTTGCGCGGGTCCACCGCCACGGCCTCATGGGCGAAGCGGCCCATCTGGACCAGCGGCTGGCCGGTGGTCAGTGCCGGATCGGCGGTGACTTCGAACACGTAGCCATGAGCGCGCCCGCCGACGCTCGAGTAGTCCACCGTGGTCTCTTCGCAGGACAGCCAGGTGCCCCAGGGCGTGACGCCGCCGGCGCAGTTGGTACGGGTGCCGCCCAGGCTCGGCAGGGTACGGGCCGGCTGATCAATGCCGCGCGGCACGTAGAGGTTGGTGGTACCACCGGCCGGGCGCTGCCCGTTGGCCAGGGTGACCCCGTCGTAGACGCCGCGGGCGTCGATCGGGTTGCCGGTGCCGGCTTCATGGTTACGCACCAGCACGATCTCCGGACCGCTGCTACCGCGGCGCACTTCCACCACGCCCATACCGTCGTGGGAACCGGGCACGGGCTGACCGTTATCCATCGGGTCGCCGGTCCAGGAAAAGCTCCGGTACTGGAAGCCGTCGGGCAATTGCAGCAGTTCGAGGCCGGTGCTCAGGTCCCGCGCCGGGCGCAGCGGGCCGTAGCTGCTGCGCACCAGGCCGGTGTTGCGGCCCTGGGCGTTGCGTGCGGCGAACGCCTGCAGCGTGCCGAACAACGGCGTGGTCGCCACCACGGCAGCGACGGCGCCGCCCTTGAGCAGTTTGCGGCGAGTGGCATCGTGTTCACGGTTCATGCGGTGTCCTCTGTTCGGGAGATGGGAGGGGCGGCATGAATGAAGCCAGACGAATACGGCTAAACGATGACTGCGCGATGGCGTTCCGGTGATCGCGGACGGATGACCGTATAAGCTGCACGGGCGTCGTGACGCCAGCGCCGCGCGCGCGTCCAATCATTCCCAGTCAGGCCGGACGAATTCATGCGCTCTACCTCGCTCAGCCATTCCCTGCGCCGCCTCTGGGCGCTGGACAAATTCGGCTACAGCTTGCGCGTCGCGCTCGCACTGGCCTCGAGCATGGGACTGAGCTGGTACCTCGGCCAGCCGACGATGGTGATTCCGCTGTTTCTCGGCGTCATCGCCAGCGCCCTGGCAGAAACCGACGACAGCTGGCTTGGCCGGCTCTCGGCACTGCTGGTCACGCTGTTCTGCTTCAGCATCGCGGCGGTCTCGGTCAAGCTGCTGTTCCCCTATCCGCTGGTGTTCGCCGCCGGCATGGCCGCCGCCGCGTTCGGCCTGGTAATGCTCGGCGCGCTGGGCGAGCGCTACGCCACGATTGCCCAGGCCACGCTGATCCTGTCGATCTACAGCATGATCGCCGCGGACCAGCGAGGCGGCACGCTGGATCCCTGGCGCGAGCCCCTGTTGCTGCTGGCCGGCGCAGCCTGGTACGGGCTGCTGTCGATCGGCTGGAATGCGCTGTTCGCCCATCAGCCGGTGCAGCAGAGCCTGGCGCGGCTGTACCGCGAGCTTGGCCAGTACTTCAAGCTCAAGGCGGCGCTGTTCGAGCCGGTGCGCCAGCTGGACGTCGAGGAACGGCGCCTGGAGCTGGCGCAGCAGAACGGCCGGGTGGTGAGCGCACTGAACGCCACCAAGGAGACCCTGCTGCATCGCCTGGGCAACGGCCGGCCAGGCGTGAAGATCAGCCACTACCTCAAGCTGTACTTCCTCGCCCAGGACCTGCACGAGCGGGTCAGCTCGTCGCATTACCCCTACCAGGCCCTGGCCGAGGCGTTCTTCCACAGCGACGTGCTGTTCCGCTGCGGCCGGCTGCTACGGCTGCAGAGCGTGGCCTGCGCGGAGCTGGCACAGGCGATCCAGTTGCGTCAGCCGTTTCGCTACAGCGAGGCCAGCGCACAGGCGCAGGCCGACCTGGCGGCTTCGCTCGAGCACCTGCGTTTGCAGAGCAACCCGGCCTGGCGCGGACTGCTGCGCTCGCTGCGTGCGCTGTCGGGCAACCTGTCGACCATGCAGCGCCAGCTGGCCAGCGCCAGCAACCCCGATGCGCTCGAAGGCGAGCAGGACAGCAGCCTGCTCGACCGCGATCCGCAATCGCTGCGCGACGCCCTGGCGCGCATCCGCCTGCAGCTGACGCCCACCTCGCTGCTGTTCCGCCACGCGCTGCGCATGAGCCTGGCGCTGGTGTGCGGCTACGCCGTGCTGCATGCCATCCACCCGGCGCAGGGTTACTGGATCCTGCTGACCACGGTGTTCGTCTGCCAGCCGAACTATGGCGCCACGCGGATCAAGCTGGTGCAGCGGGTCAGTGGCACCGCGCTCGGCTTGGTGGTCGGCTGGGCGCTGTTCGACCTGTTCCCCAGCCCGCAGGTCCAGGCCCTGTTCGCGGTGGTCGCCGGGGTGGTCTTCTTCGCCATGCGCAGCAGTCGCTATACCCTGGCCACCGCCGCGATCACCCTGCTGGTGCTGTTCTGCTTCAACCAGGTCGGGGACGGCTATGGGCTGTTCTGGCCGCGGCTGGTGGACACCCTGCTGGGCAGCCTGATCGCGGCCGCGGCGGTGTTCCTGATTCTGCCGGACTGGCAGGGCCGCCGGCTGAACCAGGTGGTCGCCAACACCCTCGGCCGCAGTGCCGACTACCTGCGCCAGATCATGGCGCAGTACGAGAGCGGCAAGCGCGACGACCTGGCCTATCGCCTGGCCCGGCGCAACGCTCACAACGCCGATGCCGCGCTGTCGACCACCCTGTCGAACATGCTTCTGGAGCCCGGCCACTTCCGCAAGGATGCCGAGACCGGCTTTCGCTTCCTGATCCTCTCGCACACCCTGCTCAACTATCTTTCGGGACTTGGTGCGCACCGCGAAAGCCTGCCGGACGATGCGCGCGATGCGTTGCTGGAGCGCGCGGCGCATCAACTGGCCGATAGCCTCGACGAACTGGCGGCGGCTTTGCAGGCCAACGAGCCGGTGGCCGTTTACAGCGAGGCCGAAGAGGCCCTGGCCCAGCAACTGGAACAGGCGACCGACGAGATGGACGATGCGCACCGGCTCCTGCAGACCCAGCTCGGCCTGATCTGCCGGCAGCTCGCGCCGCTGCGCAGCATGGCCGCGCACCTGGTCAGGCGCCCACCCGATCAGGGCTGAGGCAGGGCCGCCGGCGCCCGAAGGCCGTGGCGATGGAAGATCGAGGCGTAGGTGCCGTCCGCGACCATGGCGTTCATCTCGCGCTCGAACGCGGCGATGATTCCCGCCTGCTGCGGATGGTCGTTGCGCACCACCAGCGACAGATTGCGCAGGCTGAACTCACCCGGCACGAAATCCAGCTTGTCGCGGACGTCCCGGAGGCTGTGGCGAAAGTGAAACAGCACCGTGCGCTCCTCTTCGAGCGCCAGGTCGACCCGGTCGGCCAGCAGCATCCGCGCCGCCTGGACGAAGTTGGTGGCGTAGCCCTTGTGCAGCTGCGTATCCGCCGCGAGCGCGTCGCTGTAGGCGTAGCCGCGGATCAGGGCGATGCGGTAGCGGCGCAGGCTGTCCGGGCCGTCGTACTCGATGGCATCGCCGCGGCGCTTGACCCAGCGCACGCGGTTGGTCAGGAACGGACGGCTGTAGCGCGCGTAGGGCGCGTGGCGGGCGGTGTACCAGTCGTTGATCAGGTCGTAGCGGCCCTGCTGCAGGCCCAGCACGACCCGCTCCCAGGGCACCTCGATGTACTTCACCGTATAGCCGGCGCGGCCCAGCGCAGTGCGGATCAGGTCGACGGACAGGCCCTGTGCCGGCAGCCGCTGATCCGTATACGGCGGCCAGGTGTCAGCCGCCAGCCGCAGCACCTCGGCCGAGGCCGCTGCGCTCGCCAGCCACAAGATCAGTCCCAGCAGTCGTCCTGTCGCCGTCACGTTCTCTCTCGCCGGTTAATGGCCAAGCGCCACCCGCCAAGCAGAACACAAATGCGCAGGCCGGTGGGATCGTCTCGTCGGATCGCGCGTGTGCCGGCTGCAGCCAACCGGGCAGCGGAGTACCATCGCGCGTTTTGCAGACGAGGTGAGCCGTGATCCAGACCGACGTGGCAGTCATCGGCGCCGGGGCCGCGGGCCTGATGTGCGCCTTCAGCGCGGCGGCGCGCGGCAGGACGGTGCTGCTGCTCGACCACGCCAACAAGGCCGGCAAGAAAATCCTCATGTCCGGCGGCGGGCGCTGCAACTTCACCAACCTCTATACCGAGCCGTCGAACTTCCTCTCCGGCAACCCGCACTTCTGCAAGTCGGCCCTGGCCCGCTACACCCAGTGGGACTTCATCGAGATGGTCAGCCGCCACGGCGTCCCCTACCACGAGAAGAAACTCGGCCAGCTGTTCTGCGACCACAAGGCCAGCGACATCCTTGAGATGCTGCTCGACGAGTGCCGGCAGGCCGGCGTCGACCTGCGGCTGGACACCGCCGTGCAGGCGATCGAGCGCGTCGAAACCGGCTACCACCTGCAGACCGGCGCCGGCGAGGTGCGCTGTGCCTCGCTGGTGATCGCCACCGGCGGCCTGTCGATTCCGACCCTCGGTGCCAGCGGCTTCGGCTATCAGGTGGCCCGCCAGTTCGGCCATCGGGTGCTGCCGACCCGCGCGGGGCTGGTGCCCTTCACCATCACCGAGCCGCAGCTCAAGGCCATGTGCGAGGCGCTGTCGGGCACCTCGGTAGAAGACTGTCTGGTCAGCTGCAACGGGCAGAGCTTTCGCGAGAACATCCTGTTCACCCACCGCGGGCTGTCCGGGCCGGCGATCCTGCAGGTGTCGTCCTACTGGCAGCCCGGCGACGTGGTGGAGATCAACCTGCTGCCGCACCTGGACCTGCCGGAGTGGCTGGCTCAGCAGCGCGAGGCGCGGCCCAATACCGAGCTGAAAACCCTACTGGGCGAGCTGTTCACCCGCAAGATGGCGGGCCTGCTGGCCGAACACTGGTTCGCCTCACGCCCGTTGAAGCAATACAGCGCCGCAGAACTCGACGCCGTGGCGGCGCAGCTGGCCAGCTGGCAGGTGGTGCCGGCCGGCACCGAGGGCTACCGCACCGCGGAGGTCACCTTGGGCGGTGTGGACACCCGCGAGGTGTCATCGAAGACGATGGAATCGCAAAAGGCGCCGGGGCTGTATTTCATCGGCGAGGTGCTCGACGTCAGCGGCCACCTCGGCGGATTCAACTTCCAGTGGGCCTGGGCGTCGGGCTATGCAGCGGCGCAGCACGTCTGACCGCAGGCCACCGGCTCACTCGTTGGCCAGATTGGACGGCGGTGTCGCTTCGCGTGGCCCGGCCGGGTCGGTGGCGGTGTTCTGGTATTCCTGCTGGTTCTCGCTGACGTTGTCGAGCGCCGAAGGCTCGTCGTCCGGCGAACAGGCCGCGAGCAACAGCGACAGCGGCAAAGCCGCGGCGAGGTAACGAACTTTCATGAAAAAACTCCTCTAGGTTGCCGCGCCGGCGGAGGCGCGGGCACGAGCGATTTACTGCGCGGCGCCGGTACCGGTGCCGGTGGTATTCGGTGCGGTACCCGCGCCGGAGGCGGTCCCCAGACCGCTGCCGTTGTCACCGGGCGCAGTTTCCACGTCTCCGGCGGTGCCGCCGGTGGTTTCCACACCAGCACCGGTCCCGGTGCCTGTGGTACCGGCGGCGTTCCCGGCCTCCGGTGCCGACGTGCCGGTGGACGGGTTGCCGCTCGATGGCGCGGCGGGCTGTTCGGTTACCGGCTTGGCCGGAGTGGCCTCGCGCTCGCGGTCCTCGTCCGGACCGCAGCCCACCAGCAGCAGACCCAGTACAGGCACAGACAGATAAGCAAGACGCATTGACACACCTCCTCGACAGGGGGCCGGATATCGGCCGGGATGCCCCTGACCATCAAGGGCTGCAGAGGATTGACCCGTCATCCAGGCAGGAGTGCCGGCCCCCCGACCGCCGGGCCTGAGGGGCTAGCCGGTAATCGCCAGCCCGGCCTGAGGCAGCAGCGCCCAGAGCTGATCGACGCAGGTGTCGGCGCAGAACAGCCGCTGCAGTTCGTCGGCCGGCCGCGGTCGGGTGAACCAGAATCCCTGGGCGTCCGCACAGCCCTCGTCGAGCAGGAACTGCAGCTGCTCAGGGCGCTCGACCCCTTCGGCGATCACCGCCAGGCCAAGGCTGTGGCCCAGTCCGATGACGGCACGGCTGATGGCCACCGAGTCGGCATCTTCCGGGGCAGCGGCCATGAAGCTGCGGTCGACCTTGAGAATGTGCAGCGGGAAACGCTTGAGGTAACCAAGCGAACAGAAGCCGGTGCCAAAATCGTCCAGCGCCAGGCGCACACCGAGCGCGGCGATGTCCTGCAGCAGGCGCAGCATCAGTTCGCGGTTGTGCATCAGCAGTGTTTCGGTGATCTCCAGCACCAGGCTCGCCGGTGGCAGACCGGTCTCGTCCAGCACCCGCGCCAGCAGGTCGGTGAATCCCGGCTCCTGCAGCTGCCGGATCGACAGGTTCACCGTGCAGTAGAGCTGGCTCTGGCCGGCCTGCCGCCAACGCAGCACCTGGCGGCAGGCCTCGCGCAGCACCCATTCGCCGACGCGGACGATCTCGCCGGACTCCTCCAGCACCGGGATAAACTCTTGCGGCGCCACCAGTGCGTCGCCTTTGCGCCAGCGCAGCAGCGCCTCGACGCCGAGCAGGTAGGGCTTGCCCTGGCGCGTCCGGCAGATGGGCTGGAAATAGAGCACGTATTCCTGGCGCACCAGCGCCTGAGCCAGCGCGCTTTCCAGCTCGAGCTGGCGCGCGGCGCTGGAATGCAGCCCTTCGCAATAGAGCGCGTACTGGTTCTTGCCGGCGCTCTTGGCGCGGTACAGCGCCAGGTCGGCCGCCTGCAGCGCATCGAGGGTCTCGCCCTCACGCGACAGCGGCGCAATGCCGATGCTGGCGCTGACCGACAAGGTGCGCTCGCCCAATTGCAGCGGCTCGCGCAGCGCACCGAGCATCCGCTGCGCCACCCGCTCAGCGTCGGCGTCGCAGGCCAAGTCGCCGAGCAGCGCGACGAATTCGTCGCCACCGAAGCGCGCCAGGTGATCGCCCGGCCGCAGGCAACCACCCAGCCGCCGCGCCACCTCGACGAGCACCTGGTCGCCGGCGCCATGGCCCAGGCTGTCGTTGATCAGCTTGAACCGATCCAGGTCGATGAACAGCAAGGCGCAGGCGCGGCCGGCGGGACGCCGGCGGGCGGCCTCGAGCAGTTCGTCGAGGTGCAGCCGGTTGGCCAGCCCAGTCAGCGCGTCATGCCGGGCCGCGTGCCGCAGGCACGCCTCGGCCGCCTTGCGCGCACTGATATCGGTCTGCGAGCCGGCCATCCGCCGCGCGCCGTGTTCGCAGTGCTCGACGACCCCGCGCACCAGTACCCAGAGGTAGTCGCCAAACCGGGTGCGGATGCGGTACTCGTGGGTCAACGAGGGACTGCGGCCGCTGAGGTGGTCGTTGATCGCCTGACGCAGCGCCGGCAGGTCCTCGGGGTGAACCCGGTCGAACCAGCTGCGGCTGTGGTAGTCGGGCTCCACAGCCATGCCGAGCATCGCCGTCCAGCGCTCGGACAGGTGCAGGCGGTCCTGCTCGATGTCCCACTCCCAGATGCCGTCCTCCGAGCCGCGCAGAGCCCGCGCCAGGCGCGCCTCGCTGTCCTCCAGGGCGTGCCGCTGCGCCGCGCTGTAGGTGTCGATGGCGAGGATCATGTCGAAGAAGACGATTTTCAGCAGGCTGTCGTAGACCGCCACCGGCTCGGTATCGCCAAGCAGGTGGCGGAGCATTTCGGACAGGTACAGGCGGTAGGCGCCGAGGTACCACTCCAGGTCGACGCCCTCACGCTGATGGACCAGCCCGACCAGCAGCCGATCCTGCACATAGTCCCGCTCGTACGGACCCTTCCAGAGGCGCTGGTAATAGCCGAGCTGGCTGTGCTTGAGCCGGGCGACCCCATCCGGGTCGTTGAGGAGGGCCGCCGGCGCGGCGAAGTCGCCGAGGTGCGCGTAGAGGCGATCGATGAACTGCCGGTGCGCCGCATCGAGGTCGACATCCGCCCGATTCAGGCGCAGCGCATCAGCAGTCTGCCATTTCAAGAACCGCTTGCGTGTCAGGATCTGCTCGACCCCGAGGCCGACCCGTTGCAGCAGCGCTTTCAGCGCGTCTTCCATGCTCGTCCCCTGCTCGCCAAGCCCGACTCGGCTGGGCGGCGACCAGCGGCATTCACCGGCGCACCCGCCCACCAACCGCCGCGCTGATATCAATAAGCCAGCAAGGTTCTCATCAGCTCTAGATGGGGTTATTGATGCAGATCAGGACGGCGCAGGGCCGGCCCCGCGGCCGGCAGGGCGCCGGCCGACAGGCCCCGGTGGGGTGAGTCAGGCTGCGCGGGTCGCGCTGAATTCCTTCTTCAAACGGGTTTTCAGTTCGGCCATCTGCTGGCCCATTTCCTCCAGGCGAGCCTTGTCGAAGAGCTCGCGCGCCTTGGGAAACATCTCGGATTCCTCTTCCTCGATGTGATGCTCCAGCAGCTCCTTGCACACCTTCGCACGCCCGGAGAATTGTAGGCTGGCCGGATCCGTCGCCTTGAGGTCGGGCAGCACCAGCGAATCCACCGCGCGGTGCTCCTCCTTGGCTTCGTGGAACATTTTCATTTCTTCCTTGCCGCCGGCTTCCTTGAAGGCGGGATAAAGGATCTGCTCCTCGAGCTGGGTGTGGATGCTGACCTCCATTTCTAGCTTCTGCAGCAGCTCGGCGCGGGTCTTGACCGCGCGTTCGGTGCTCTCGGTCAGACGCGTCAGGATGTCCTTCACGGTCTCGTGGTCGTCGATCAACAGGTCAATGGCGTTCATGGGTATCCCTCATCGCTTTCAGGCTTTGCAAGCATCCGCGCTCTAGGGCCCGGTCTGCTCGCTTGCGCAGGATGCGCATCGAAAGGCAGCGGCCAGCTGACGGGCTGGCCGGGCGGCGCTCAGGCGTAATCGTAGGTCGGCAGCGCCGTGCGGCTCTGGCTCTGCAGCCGGGCGATAGCCGGCGACATGCCGGCTTCCAGCGCCAGGTCGCGACGAACCGAGCTGATGACCCATTCGAGCTGGATCTGGGTCTGCGTCTGCCCCTTGGACAGGGCGCGCTTGATGATGTCGCGGTCGTCATTGCGCAGCGTCAGCAACAGCCCGCCATCGGGGCGGGGCGCAGTCACGACTTCGAACTCGGGAAAGGCGGCAGCGAGAATTTTGTCAGCGGCGATCATTATTGTTTACTCCGGTGATGGTCCAGCGTCCCTAACCGGAGCAGTGATCGTGCCAAGTTCCCGCTTCCGCTAAACCCAGCAAAATCAGTGATCTGCGTCACATAATGGCTAAATGACTGCATGCAAATCGCATGACGGTCGGGCATACGGCATGCATTCTGCTGGGTCTGCTGAACAATCCAAGACGCTCGAGGTCCTCTGCTTCAACCCCTGCGCCAGACGCTGGCGAGCCAGGGCTGCTGGTCGCGCGGCAGTCCCGCAGGACGGTAGTAGTGCTCGAGCTCGGCGAACCCCACCGACTGCAGCAGCGCACGCCAGGTCGGCCAGTCATACCAGGTGCCGTAACGCGCACCGCTCCAGCCTTCCCGGTTGTCGCCGCGCGGGTTGGAGCAGAACAGCACCCCGCCCGGGCGCAGGGCGGCATGCAGCGACTGCAACACGCGGGCGATCTCGCGGCTCGGCAGGTGGAACAACACGGCATTGGCGAACACGCCGTCGAATGCCGCAGGCGGCAGGTCGAGCGCCAGGAAGTCCTGGTGCCACACCTCGCAACCGCTGTCGTGGCGTGCCATCTGCACGAAGGGTTCGGCGCCGTCGAGTCCGATCGCGACATGCCCGCGGGCGGTGAAGGCCTTGAGGTCGCGCCCCGGCCCGCAGCCCAGGTCGAGGATGCGAAACGGCGGCGTGCCGTGGATATGGCGTAACAAGGCCTCGATATTCTGGCTGACATCGTGATCACGGGTGCCTTCGCGGAAGGCTTCGGCGTTGTCGCGATAATCGTCCAGGGTGCGCGCGGCTATGGCGCGCAGATCGTCGTCAGGCATGCAGGGCTCCGGCAGGTAAAGCCAGGAGGCTAGCGCCGCCAGCGCCGGCTGCCAACGCGTGGACGCCGCGTGGACGCCGCGGCGACGATAAAGCTTGACGAAAGGCGCGGCAATGCTGAACTTGCAGCCTGCCACCGGGCTCCAACAGGCTTGTTCCCAACCCGGATTAATCACCGCGCTGCCCCTCACCGCGGCCAGACGCCTCGAGATCGTTTCATGAGTCAAGCATCCAATCGAACCGTCCTGCTCGTCGAGGACGAACCCCATATCCTGGCGCTGCTATCGGACTACCTGGCCAGCGAAGGCTACGCGGTACTGGCGGCCGCCGACGCCACCCAGGCGTTCGAGATCCTCGCGACCGAGCCGCAACTGGACCTGCTCGTGACCGATTTCCGGCTACCGGGTGGCGTGTCGGGCGTCATGATCGCGGAACCGGCACTGAAACTGCGGCCTGACCTAAAGGTCATCTTCATCAGCGGCTACCCCATCGAGATTCAGGAGTCGGGCAGCCCGATCGCACAGTCTGCGCCGATCATTGCCAAGCCCTTTTCGCTGGACAAGCTGCGCAGCCAGATCCAGCAACTGCTCGCCTGAGCGCGCTGCCGCGCTTCTGGCTGGCATTTCCCTTTCTGACCGCCCATACGCAACGAGCCCGCTCAGGGCGGGCTCGTCGATGACAGCGTGGCGGCTCAGCGGATCTTCGGATCCAGCTCACCACTGGCGTAGCGCTGGAACATGCCTTCGAGGGAGACAGGCTTGATCTTCGAGGCATTGCCAGCCGTGCCGAAGGCTTCGTAGCGGGCGATGCAGATGTCGCGCATGGCGCTGACGGTCTTGGCCAGGTACTTGCGCGGGTCGAACTCGCTGGGGTTCTTCGCCATGAATTCGCGGATTGCGCCGGTGGACGCCAGACGCAGGTCGGTGTCGATGTTGACCTTGCGCACGCCGTACTTGATGCCTTCGACGATTTCCTCGACCGGCACGCCGTAGGTTTCCTTGATGTCGCCGCCGTACTCGTTGATGATTTTCAGCCACTCCTGCGGCACCGAGGAGGAACCGTGCATCACCAGGTGGGTATCCGGGATGCGCTGGTGGATCTCCTTGATGCGCTGGATCGACAGGGTGTCGCCAGTCGGCGGCTTGGTGAACTTGTAGGCGCCGTGGCTGGTGCCGATGGCGATGGCCAGGGCGTCGACCTTGGTCTTGGCGACGAAGTCGGCGGCCTCTTCCGGGTCGGTCAGCAGCTGGCTGTGGTCCAGCGTGCCTTCGGCACCGACGCCGTCCTCTTCGCCGGCCATACCGGTTTCCAGGCTGCCCAGGCAGCCTAGCTCGCCTTCCACCGACACACCGCAAGCGTGGGCGAAAGCAACGGTCTGCTGGGTCACGCGGACGTTGTATTCATAGTCGGACGGTGTCTTGCCGTCTTCCTTCAGCGAGCCGTCCATCATGACCGAGCTGAAGCCCAGCTGAATCGAACGCTGGCAGATGTCCGGGCTGGTGCCGTGGTCCTGGTGCATCACCACCGGGATATGCGGGAATTCCTCCACCGCGGCGAGGATCAGGTGGCGCAGGAACGGCGCACCGGCGTATTTGCGCGCACCGGCCGAAGCCTGGACGATCACCGGGGAGTCGGTCTTGTCGGCCGCTTCCATGATGGCTCGCATCTGCTCGAGGTTGTTCACGTTGAAAGCCGGCACGCCGTAGCCGAATTCGGCGGCGTGGTCGAGCATCTGGCGCATGCTGATGAGTGCCATGTTTTCCTTCTCCCGGTCTGGGTCGTTTAATCGGGTCAAGCCTGCCGCAGGGGCTGGCGGTGTTCAAGCGCCGCGCGGTATGGCGTGGCATTGTAGTGGCGGTCGGGGCAAAAGCCACGCGGACCGGCAATAAAGCCTTGCAACGGGAGCGCGCCGCACCGACGGACAGGCCGGACGGCAACACCCGTCAGAACGAAATCAGCGACGCACTGCAGCCGTGGGCCAGGACCTTGTCATCCGCCACGCGGTACACCAGTGCGCCGGTCGCCTTGTCATGAAAGGCCAGAACGCCATCGCTATAGAAAGCGCCGCGGATGGCAGGTTCCTTCTGCAGCCGGTGGACCTGGTCGTTGGCGCCAAGCTTCAGTTCCACCGCCTGATGGGTGGCGTCGACGTAGCGCCAGGCGATGTCTTGGGCGCCCTGGCACTTCCAGCGTACGAACGGCGCATCGGGTCCAGACTGCATATGACCGCAACCGCCGAGCAGCAGCGCGACGAGCGCGAGCGGCAGGCCATGCAGGCGTGCCGCCGGGGTCCGGCGAGCACTCATGGGCAGGTCTGCACGTCGGCTGCCGTGCCTGCGGTCGGGTCGCCCGTGCTCTGCATCTCGACGCGCTGGTCGTTCTGCGCCGTCGGGCTTTGCGCCGGCGGCGGGTCGAACACTTCGCAGGCCGAATCCGGACCGTTCCCGGCACAACCAGCCAAGCCAAGGCAGCAAACAGCGATCGCGGCATAACGCATGGTGAAGCTCCATTTCGTATCAGGACAGAACAGAGACAGCACCGCGCCCGCAGGGTTGCCTTTTACCGTTGCGCCTGTTGCGCCGAGCCGGCCGCGCCCTCAACCGGCGCGCTGCTCGAGCACCTCGACCGCCGGCAGCACCTTGCCCTCGACGAACTCGAGGAAGGCGCCGCCACCAGTCGAGATGTAGGAAATTTGCTCGCCGACGCCGTACTTGTCGATCGCCGCCAGGGTGTCGCCACCGCCGGCGATGGAGAAGGCCGGACTTTCGGCGATCGCCTGAGCCAGCACCTGGGTGCCGTTACCGAATTGGTCGAATTCGAACACGCCGACCGGGCCGTTCCACAGAATGGTTTTCGAGGATTTCAGCAACTCGGCGAAGTTCGCCGCGGTCTGCGGGCCGATATCCAGAATCATGTCGTCTTCCGCAACGTCGGCTACCGCCTTGACCGTGGCTTCGGCATCTTCGGCGAAGGCCTTGGCCACCACCACGTCCACCGGGAGCGGCACGCTGACCTTGGCCGCGATGGCCTTGGCAGTGTCGACCAGATCAGCTTCGTACAGCGACTTGCCCACCGGGAAACCCGCTGCGGCGAGGAAGGTATTGGCGATACCGCCGCCGACGATCAGCTGGTCGCAGACCTGGCTCAGGCTGTTGAGCACGTCCAGCTTGGTCGACACCTTGGAGCCGGCGACGATGGCGGCCATGGGCTTGGCCGGGCTCTTCAGCGCCTTGCCCAGCGCGTCCAGCTCGGCAGCCAGCAGCGGGCCGGCGCAGGCAACTTTGGCGAACTTGGCGACGCCGTGGGTCGAGCCCTGGGCGCGGTGCGCGGTACCGAAGGCGTCCATGACGAATACGTCGCACAGCGCCGCATACTTTTGCGCCAGCTCGTCGGTGTTCTTCTTCTCGCCCTTGTTGAAACGCACGTTCTCCAGCAACACCAGCTCGCCCGGCTGCACCTCGACACCTTCGAGGTAGTCCTTGACCAGCGGCACGTCGCGACCGAGGGCCTTGGCCAGGTAGTCGGCGACCGGCTTGAGGCTGTCCTCCTCGCTGTAGACGCCCTCTTCCGGACGGCCCAGGTGCGAGCAGACCAGCACCGCGGCGCCCTTCTCCAGCGCCAGCTTGATGGTCGGCAACGAGGCCAGGATGCGTGCATCGCTCTTCACCGCGCCATCCTTCACCGGCACGTTGAGGTCCTCACGGATCAGCACGCGCTTACCCTGGAGGTCGAGGTCGGTCATCTTCAAAACGGTCATGTGGTCTTCCTTAAGGTCGAGAAGCAGCGATTTTCCAGCGCGCGACGGCTAGGTGCGATTGGCCACGCGCAAATAGTGGTCGGTGACGTCGAGCATGCGGTTGGCGAACCCCCACTCGTTATCGAACCAAGCCAGCAGGTTCACCAGGCGCGGGCCGCTGGAGCGGGTCAGGCTGCCATCGACGATCGCCGAATGCGGATCGTGGTTGAAGTCGCAGCTGACGTGGGGCAGCTCGGTGTACGCCAGCAAGCCCCGCAAGGGCCCGCTTTCGGCCGCCTCGCGCAGCACCCGGTTGATGGCCATTGCATCGGTATCACGCGCGGTCTGCAGCGTGATGTCCAGGCAGGACACGTTCACCGTGGGCACCCGCACCGCTTTGGCCTGTATCCGCCCCGAGAGTTCCGGCAGCAGGCGTTCGATACCGCGCGCCAGGCCGGTGGACACCGGAATCACCGACTGGAAGGCCGAACGCGTGCGCCGCAGATCCTCGTGATGGTAGGCGTCGATCACCGGCTGATCGTTCATCGCCGAGTGGATGGTGGTGATCGAGGCGTACTCGATACCCACCGCCTCGTTGAGCAGCTTGAGCAGGGGCACGCCGCAGTTGGTGGTGCAGGAGGCGTTGGACACCAGCCGCTCGGCGCCGGTCAGCTGCTGCTGGTTGATGCCCATGACGACCGTAGCATCGATATCCGCTGCGCTGGCCATCGGCTGGGAGAACAGCACCCGCGGCACCCCGGCGGCGAGAAAGCGCTCTCCGTCGGCGCGGCTGTGATAGGCGCCGGAGCACTCCAGCACCAAGTCGACCTCCAGTGCCCGCCAGTCGATCGACTCGGGCCTCGATTCGCGCAACACCTTCACGCAGTCGCCGTTCAGGTGCAGGCAATCGCCATCCACGCTCACTTCGCCGGGAAAGCGACCATGGGTGGAGTCGAAACGGGTGAGGTACTCGATGCTGGCCATGTCGGCCAGGTCGTTCAAGGCGACGACCTGAAAATCAAAGGCGGCGCCGCGCTCATAGAATGCGCGCAACACGCAACGGCCGATGCGGCCGTAGCCGTTAAGGGCGACGCGATAGGGACGGGCGTTGGCCATGGGAGTCGTCGATCCTGGCGGTGGAAAACCCGCTGCGCGGGTTTTCCACCCTACGAAAGGTGGAGTTACGTAGGGTGGGTGACCGCAGTCACCCACCGCGGCTCGAATCAGTCTTCCAGCAGTTCTTCAGCCACCGCGAGGATATTGTCGACGGTGAAGCCGAACTCCTCGAACAGCTGGCCAGCCGGGGCCGATTCGCCGTAGGTGGTCATGCCAATGATGCGACCGTCGAGGCCGACGTACTTGTACCAGTAGTCCGCGTGCGCCGCCTCGACGGCGATGCGCGCGCCGACTTCCACCGGCAGCACGTGCTGCTTCCAGGCCGCGTCCTGGCTATCGAACACGCTGGTGCAAGGCATCGAGACGACGCGCACCTTGCGGCCCTGCTCGGTCAGCTTGTCGTAGGCCTGAACGGCCAGTCCGACTTCCGAACCGGTGGCGATGAGGATCAGCTCCGGCTCGCCGACGCAGTTCTTGAGGATGTAGCCGCCCTTGGCGATGGCCGCTTCGGTCTCGTTGTCGCGAATGTGGTACGGCAGGTTCTGGCGCGAGAAGATCAGCGCGCTCGGGCCGTCCTTGCGCTCGACCGCATGCTTCCAGGCCACCGCGGATTCGACGGTGTCGGCAGGCCGCCAGGTGTCCAGGTTCGGCGTGGTGCGCAGGCTGGTCAGCTGCTCGATCGGCTGGTGGGTCGGGCCGTCTTCGCCCAGGCCAATGGAATCGTGGGTGAAGACGTAGAGCACGCGCTGCTTCATCAACGCGGACATGCGCACCGCGTTACGGGCGTATTCCATGAACATCAGGAAGGTCGCGCCGTAGGGAATCAGGCCGCCGTGCAGGGCCACGCCGTTCATGATCGCGGCCATGCCGAACTCGCGCACACCGTAGTACATGTAGTTGCCCGAGGCGTCCTCGGCCACCACCGGCTTGCAGCCTTTCCACAGGGTCAGGTTGGAACCGGCCAGGTCCGCCGAGCCGCCGAGCAGTTCCGGCAGCAGCGGACCAAAGGCGTTCAGGCAGTTCTGGCTGGCCTTGCGGCTGGCGATGGTTTCGCCCTTGGTGGCGACCTCACGGATGAACTCGCTGGCCTTTTCGGCGAAGTCGGCCGGCAGTTCACCGGCCATGCGCCGCTTGAACTCGGACGCGAGGGCCGGAAACTCAGCTTCGTAGGCGGCGAAGCGCTTGTTCCACTCGTTCTCGGCGTCGGCGCCCTTCTGCTTGGCGTCCCACTCGGCGTAGATCTCGGCCGGGATCTCGAACGGGCCGTGCGTCCAGCCCAGCGCTTCGCGGGTCAGGGCGATCTCGGCGTCGCCGAGCGCGGCGCCGTGGCACTCTTCCTTGCCTTGCTTGTTCGGCGAACCGAAGCCGATGATGGTCTTGCAGCAGATCAGCGTCGGCCGGTCGCTCTTGCGCGCGGTCTCCAGGGCCATCTGGATTTCTTCGGCGTCATGGCCGTTGACATTGCGGATCACCTGCCAGCCGTAGGCCTCGAAGCGGCGCGGGGTGTCGTCGGTGAACCAGCCGTGCACCTCGCCGTCGATGGAGATGCCGTTGTCGTCATAGAAGGCGACCAGCTTGTTCAGCGCGAGGGTGCCGGCCAGCGAACAGACCTCGTGGCTGATGCCTTCCATGAGGCAGCCGTCGCCCATGAAGACATAGGTGTGGTGGTCGACGATCTTGTGCCCGTCGCGGTTGAACTGCGCAGCCATGACCTTTTCCGCGAGCGCGAAACCGACGGCATTGGCCAGCCCCTGACCCAGAGGCCCGGTGGTGGTCTCGACGCCCGCGGTGTAGCCGAACTCGGGATGGCCCGGGGTCTTGCTGTGCAGCTGGCGGAAGTTCTTCAGGTCATCGATGGACAGGTCGTAGCCGGTCAGGTGCAGCAACGAGTAGATCAGCATCGAGCCGTGACCGTTGGACAGCACGAAGCGGTCACGGTCGGCCCATTGCGGGTTGGTCGGGCTGTGCTTCAAGTGGTCACGCCAGAGCACTTCGGCGATGTCCGCCATGCCCATGGGGGCACCGGGGTGGCCGCTGTTGGCTTTCTGCACAGCATCCATGCTGAGGGCGCGGATGGCATTGGCTCGCTCACGACGGCTGGGCATCGCTGAATCTCCTGCGGGGGTGTACTTGAGAAAAAGGCGGCCATTTTCCCCTACCGGGCAAGGCGGGGCAATGACTGAATCGCGGCCCGGTCGCCCGCCGGACCTAGTCCAGCAGGGTTACGCCGCAGTCCGCCACGTCCGGCAGGTGCGCCAGCAGATAGGCCTTCATCCGGGTCAGGCTCGCCGGGGTCTCGCCCGCGGCCGGCCAGACCAGGTAGTAGGCATCGCCGGAACGCACGGCCTGCTCGAACGGCAGCACCAGCGTGCCCTTGCGCAGCTCGCCGGCAACCAGTGCCAGGTCACCGATGGACACCCCGTGACCCTGTGCCGCAGCGGAAATGCCCAGTTCCAGGGTGTCGAACAGCTTGCCCTGCTGCCAGGCGACCGCATCGATCAGCCCCACCCGCTGCAGCCAGCGCCGCCAGTCCCGGCAATCGCGGGACGGGTGCAGCAGCTCGGCGGCCGCCAGCTGTTCGGCCGACCAGGGCGTGGCACCGTGCAACGCCGGCGCGCATACCGGCACCAGCCACTCGTCGAACAGCTTGATCCGGTTCCAGTCGGCCGGAAAGCCGCCATGCCCCAGCAGGATGGCGCAGTCGAAGGGCTCGTTGTGGAAGTCCACCGCATCGAGGTCCATCCAGGCGCTGGTGAGCTGGACGCGGTCCTGCGGATGACGCAGGTGAAAGGCGTCCAGCGCACCGAGCAGCCAGCGCATGGTCAGCGTTGACGGCGCCTTCAAGCGCAGCGCCTCGCGCTGGCGGTTGACTGCGATGCAGGCGTTTTCGATGGTGCGAAAGCCCACCCTGAGCTCCTGCGCCAGCAGGCGGCCGGTATCGGTGAGCGCCAGCTTCGAGCCGCGCCGCTCGAACAACTGGCAGCCGAGATGCTCCTCCAGCGTTTTGACATGGCGGCTGATCGCGCTCTGGGTGATGCACAGGCTTTCCGCCGCCTGGGTGAAGGAGCCGAAGCGGGCGGCCGCCTCGAAGGCCCGCAGGGCGTAGAGCGGCGGCATGCGCAAGGTCATGCCGCCGGCTTCCTGGATGACAAAAACTCATCCGAGCTGGCCGTTTTTTCCATTTTCCAAACCCTCCGGGCGCTGCCGATACTCGCCGCCAATCGGCCGGCATCGCTCAGCGCCACGCCAATCAAGAGGCCGGCGCCTCGTATAAGAACTAGGGAAGGATGACATGCCCAGTCGCGACTTCGATCCCCTGATCGCTGCCAGCATTCACCAAGGAGGGCTCAGCCCGGCGCAGATCGCGCAGATCCTGCAGTTCCGGATGCTCGGCAACACCCGCGGCTTCCTCCTGCTCGAGGCCGCGGCAATCGGCGAAATCCCACCGACGCCGCCCTCGCGCGCTGAGCTGCGCAAGCCGGACGCTACAAGCGAGCACCTGTTGCTGCAAGCCACCGCACTGCTCGGCGAGCCGATCGGCTATGCGCAGGAATCCGGCGGGCACATCGTCAACAACTTCTTTCCGCAGCGGCAGCATTCGCGCGCCGCTACCTCCGACAGCTATGACACCGAGCTCGACCTGCACACCGAGAACGCTTTCCATGCGGTGCAGCCGGACTACTTGCTGCTGCTCTGCCTGCGCCAGGATCCGGCCGCCGAAGCGATCACCTACATCGCCTCGATCGACCGCCTGCTCGAGCGCCTGAGCCACGAGCAGCAGGCCTTCCTGCTCACCGAACCCTACAACTTCCTCTCCGACTACGACGCGACCGGCAAGAACCGGCGCATCGACATCAACCGTCACCAGACGGTGCTCTACGGCGACCCGGATTCGCAGTTCTTTCGCTTCGACCCGCAATTCATGGTGGCCTACAGCGACCGTGCGCAGCGGGCCCTCGACACGCTGCGCGCCCTGGCCTGGGAGGCCGTAGAGCCCGTGCGCTTGCGCCAGGGCGACCTGCTGATCATCGACAACCGCCGCACCGCCCATGCGCGCAGCCCCTTCAGTGCACGCTTCGACGGCAGCGATCGCTGGCTGCAACGCGCCTTCGCCAGCAGCAACCTGCGCTTCTACACCGAACGACTCGGCAAGCAGACGCGCATCTTCGACCGGGTGACCGAACTGTGAACGCCACCTACCTCGCGTTTGCCGCGGCCGTGGCCCTGCTGATCGCCTCGCCCGGACCGGTAGTCGCGCTGGTCATCGCCGATGCCCGGCGCCACTGGCCGGCGTGGACCATCCTCGGCGGCGTGCTATCGGCGCAAGTGCTGCTGGTTGCCGCGCTGGGGCTCATCTACCTGGCGCTTGACGTGGACCGGCTGATCCTCGAATGGGGCCAGGTACTCGGCGGGCTCTATCTGGTCTGGCTCGGCGCGGACGGCCTGTGCGGCGGACAAGTCGGCACGCAAGAGGCAGTGCGGCCCCAGGCGCACCGGTTCTGGCGCGCCATGGCGGTCGGCCTGTCGAACCCCAAGGACATCCTGTTCTTCCTGGCGTTTCTGCCGGGCTTCATCCTGCCGGCGCAGCCCTTCGTGCCGCAGGCCGCGGCGCTGATCGCCATCTGGGCGCTGGTCGACGTGTCGGTACTGGTCACCTACAGCCTCGCCGCGCGGCACCTGGCCAGCCATGCACGGCTGCAACAGCTGCTCGACCTGCTGCCAAGCTTCTTTCTCCTGGCGCTTGGCCTGGTCTCCTGCGGCATGGGTATCGACAGCCTGGTGAACTGAAGCCGGCGCTTGTCCAATATCAAAACTTTTTGATACAGCCATTGCTGGACGAAAAACGACCGACTAGACTGCGCGGCCTATGAGCCTGCGCATTCCCCAGATTTCCTTCGACGACAGCGACCAGCTCGCCGCCCTGTGCAAGGCCGGCGGCGATTCGCTGCGCCTGAACGTGTTGCGGGCGCTGGCCAGCGACTCGTTTGGCGTGCTCGAACTGGCGCAGATCTTCGCCACCGGTCAATCAGGCATCAGCCATCATCTCAAGGTGCTGGCCCAGGCCGGGCTGCTGGCGACCCGCCGCGAAGGCAACGCGATCTTCTACCGCCGCACCCTGCCCCACGGCGACAGCCTCGGTGGCCGGTTGCACGCGGCCCTGCTCGAAGAAGTCGACCAACTGAAGCTGCCGCCCGACGTGCAGGCACGCATCGCCGCGGTGCATGCCCAGCGCAGCGCCGCCAGTGAGGACTTCTTTGCGCGGATGGCCGCCAGCTTCCAGGCGCGCCAGGACCTGATCGCCGGCCTGCCGCACTACCGCGACAGCGTGGTCGCGCTACTCGACGCATTGAATTTCGCGCCCTCGGCGACCGCCCTCGAAGTGGGCCCGGGCGATGGCAGCTTCCTGCCCGAACTGGCCCAGCGATTCGCCCGCGTGACGGCGGTGGACAACAGCCCGGCCATGCTCGAGCTGACCCGCGCCCGCTGCGAACGCCTCGGGCTGGACAACGTCGAAGTCAGGCTCGCCGACGCCCTGCAGGACGACTGCCCGGCGGCCGATTGCGTGGTGCTGAACATGGTCCTGCATCACCTGGCGGCGCCGGGTGAAGCGCTCAAGCAACTGGCACGGCTGGTGAACACGGGCGGCAGCCTGCTGGTCACCGAGCTGTGCAGCCACAACCAGAGTTGGGCCAGGGAGGCCTGCGGCGATCTGTGGTTGGGGTTCGAACAGGACGATCTGGCCCGTTGGGCCGATGCCGCGGGGCTCACGCCCGGCGAGAGCCTCTACATTGGCTTGAAGAACGGTTTTCAGATCCAGGCCCGGTATTTTTCCCGGCCCGCCCCTGACAGCCGCCTCACCCACCGGTAATTAGGAAACCGATAGATGAGCGAATACTCGATTTTCACCTCCGAGTCCGTGTCCGAAGGGCACCCGGACAAGATCGCCGACCAGATCTCCGATGCGGTGCTGGACGCCATCATCGCCGAGGACAAACACGCCCGCGTGGCCTGTGAAACCCTGGTCAAGACCGGCGTCGCCATCGTTGCCGGCGAAGTCACCACCAGCGCCTGGGTCGACCTCGAGCAACTGGTGCGCGACGTCATCGTCGACATCGGCTACAACAGCTCGGAAGTCGGCTTCGACGGCGCCACCTGCGGCATCATCAACATCATCGGCAAGCAGTCGGTGGACATCGCCCAGGGCGTCGACCGCAGCAAGCCGGAAGACCAGGGCGCCGGTGACCAGGGCCTGATGTTCGGCTACGCCAGCAACGAAACCGACGTGCTGATGCCCGCGCCGATCCGCTTCTCCCACGCGCTGGTCGAGCGCCAGGCCGAAGCCCGCAAGAACGGCCTGCTGCCGTGGCTGCGCCCGGATGCCAAGAGCCAGGTCACCTGCCGCTACGAAGGCGGCAAGGTGGTCGGCATCGACGCCATCGTGCTCTCCACCCAGCACAACCCGGAGGTCAAGCATTCCGACCTCAAGGAAGCGGTGATGGAGCTGATCGTCAAGCACGTGATCCCGGCAGAACTGCTGCACAAGGACACCCAGTTCCACATCAACCCGACTGGCCAGTTCATCATCGGCGGCCCGGTGGGCGACTGCGGCCTGACCGGACGCAAGATCATCGTCGACACCTACGGCGGCATGGCCCGTCACGGCGGCGGCGCCTTCTCCGGCAAGGACCCGTCCAAGGTCGACCGTTCGGCCGCCTATGCCGGCCGCTACGTGGCCAAGAACATCGTCGCCGCTGGCCTCGCCGAGCGTTGCGAAATCCAGGTCTCCTACGCCATCGGCGTCGCGCAGCCGACGTCGATCTCGATTAACACCTTCGGCACCGGCAAGCTCAGCGACGAGAAGATCGTCGCTCTGGTCCGCGAGCATTTCGATCTGCGCCCGTACGCCATCACCACCATGCTCGACCTGCTGCACCCGATGTACAAAGCCACCGCGGCCTACGGGCACTTCGGTCGCGACCCCTATGAAATGACGGTCGGTGGCGACACCTTCACCGCCTTCACCTGGGAACGCACCGACAAGGCCGATGCCCTGCGCGCCGCCGCCGGGCTGTAAACCCAGACCGCAGCCAGAAAAGAGCCCCGTCAGCGAGAGCTGTGCGGGGCTATCTATCTATTGCCTCGGAGAAACGCTTCCTCGACCCTTTCGTTAGAAAACCGATCCCGTTACGCTTCCGCGCCGGTACATCGCCCGTAAAAAACATCGTAGGCACTAAAAGGATTTGGCATGCGCAAGCTCTTGGTTATCGCGGCTTTGGCTTATTTCGGTTACGGCTATTTCACTGGTACCTGGAGCCTGCCTTGGGGCCCCAACTCCAGCTCTGTTGTCACCCATCAAAACCCAACCAGCCAGTCCACCCGTAGTAGCTCTGCACCAGCCCAGACATTCAGTTGTGATGGCCGCCAGCATTGCAGCCAGATGCGCTCTTACGAAGAAGCCAAGTTCTTCATTCGTAACTGCCCCAATACAAAAATGGACGGGGACGGAGATGGCATTCCTTGCGAGCAGCAATTCGGCGGCTAACCATCAGCTACCTCAGTTCTTCAGCCGGTAACCGGTCTTGAAGATCCAACCGATCAGCACCAGGCAGAGCACCAGGAAGCCCAGCGTCATCGCCAGGCTGACCCCGACATTCACATCCGAGACGCCATAGAAGCTCCAGCGGAAGCCGCTGATCAGGTACACCACCGGGTTGAACAGCGTGACGGTCTGCCAGAACGGCGGGAGCATTTCGATGGAGTAGAAACTGCCGCCGAGAAAGGCCAGGGGCATGACAATCAGTGACGGCACGATTTGCAGCTTCTCCCAGCCGTCCGCCCAGATGCCGATGATGAAGCCGAACAGGCAGAAGGTCACCGCCGTCAGCAGCAGGAACAGCGCCATCACGAAGGGATGGGCGATCTGGTAGTCGACGAACAGCCGCGCCGTGAGCAGGATCACCAGGCCGAGAATGATCGACTTGGTCGCGGCCGCGCCGACATAGCCGATCACGATCTCCAGGTAGGACACCGGCGCCGACAACACTTCGTAGATGGTCCCCGAATAGCGCGGCATGTAGATGCCGAACGACGCGTTGGAGATGCTCTCGGTGAGCAGCGCCATCATGATCAGGCCGGGAATGATGAAAGCGCCGTAGGGGATGCCGTGCATCGCCTCCATGCGCGAACCGATGGCCGAGCCGAACACGACAAAATACAGCGACGTCGAGATAACCGGCGTGGCGATGCTCTGCAGCAGGGTGCGCCAGGTACGGGCCAGTTCGAACAGGTAGATGGCGCGGATAGCATGGACATTCATGGGCGGCTGCCTTTTACCAAGCTGACGAAAATTTCTTCCAGGGAGCTCTGGCTCGACTGCAGGTCCTTGAAGTCGATGCCGTGCTCGGCGAGGCGCTTGAGCAGGTCGGCGATGCCGGTGTCCTCGTGCTGCGCGTCGAAGGTGAACACCAGCTGGTTGCCGCCGTCGACCAGTTCCAGCGGGTAGCCGGCCAGTTCCGCCGGCACCTCGGCCAGCGGCCGCTGCAGGTGCAGGGTCAGCTGTTTCTTGCCGAGCTTGTGCATCAGCGCCTGCTTGTCCTCGACGAGGATGATCTCGCCCTTGCTGATCACCCCGATGCGGTCGGCCATTTCCTCGGCCTCTTCGATGTAGTGCGTGGTCAGGATGATGGTCACGCCGCGCTCGCGCAGCCGGCGAACCATCGCCCACATGTCGCGGCGCAGCTCGACGTCGACACCGGCGGTGGGCTCGTCGAGAAACAGGATGCTCGGCTCGTGGGACAGCGCCTTGGCGATCATCACGCGACGCTTCATGCCGCCCGACAGTTCGATGATCCGTGCCTGCTTCTTGTCCCACAGCGACAGCTCACGCAGCAGCTGCTCGAGGTAGGCGTCGTCCGGCGCCTTGCCGAACAGTCCGCGGGAAAAGCGCACCGTGGCCCAAACGCTTTCGAAGCCTTCGTTGAACAGCTCCTGCGGCACCAGGCCGATTTTCGACCGAGCCTGGCGGTAGTCGCCGATGATGTCGCAGCCATCGACCAGCACCCGCCCGCCGCCGGGGTTGACGATGCCGCAGACGATGCTGATCAGCGTGGTCTTGCCCGCGCCGTTAGGGCCAAGCAACGCGAAGATCTCGCCTTTACGGATCTGCAGATCAATCGTTTTCAGCGCCGGATGCCCCGACGCATAGGTCTTGCTCAGCTGTTCGATGGAAATCACAGGCTGCACTGATGAGGCTCTCCGCAGGACATGGGCGACGAATTGTACGACGCAGATGCTTAGCTCACTAATCGATGCCATTGATATCGATCATGCCGCGCGGCAGATCCCCGGCGCATGCTGGACGCCCGCTTCGGCCGCACCAAGAGGGCTCTGGCCATGCAACCGATTCGCCTGGCGTTCATCGGCCTGTTCACGGCCGCAACCCTGCTCTGGCTGGCCGCGCACGGCTTCCACGTCAATGGCTCCCGGTTCTGGCCGCTGCGCGCCGACATGGTTCAGTTCAGCGGCCTGCTCGCCATCACGGCCATGAGCGCAGCGCTCTACCTGGCGATCCGTCCGCGCTGGCTGGAACGGCGGCTGCAAGGGCTGGACAAGCTTTACCGGCTGCACAAGTGGCTGGGCATCGCCGCGCTGCTGACCGCCGTGGCGCACTGGGGCTGGGCGCAGGTGCCCAAATGGCTGGTCGGGTTCGGCTGGTTGCAGCGCCCCGCCCGGCGCGGCGCGGGCCAGGCGCCGGACGGCGTGCTCGGCTGGCTGCACGGGCAACGCGGCCTTGCCGAGGGGATTGGCGAGTGGGCCTTCTACCTGGCCATCCTGCTGATCGTCCTGGCCTTGCTGCAGCGCATCCCCTACCGCTGGTTCTACCGGGCCCATCGCTGGCTGGCGGCCGTCTACCTGGCACTGGCGGCGCACAGCGTGGTCCTCCTGACGCCCGCCGACTGGCCCTCGCCGCTGGGCATGGCATTGGTCGTGCTGCTCGTGGCCGGCAGCTACGCCGCGGTTGTCTCGCTGCGGCGACGCGTCGGCCGCCAGCACCAGGTGCTCGGGCACATCCAGGAGCTGACCTATCACGACGACAACCGGGTCCTGCAGGTCAGGGTCGCGCTGGACGGCCCCTGGCCGGGCCACCAACCGGGGCAGTTCGCCTTTGTCAGCTTCGATGACCGGGAGGGGCCGCATCCGTTCAGCCTGTCCGGCGCCTGGCAGGACGACGGCCAGCTGGCGTTCGCGATCAAGGGCCTCGGCGACTACACCCGCAGCCTGCCGGCGTCGCTGCACCTTGGCGATCCCGTCACGGTGGAAGGGCCGTACGGCTGCTTTGACTTCGCCAGTCACAAGGCCGGGCAGATCTGGGTGGCCGGCGGCATCGGCATTGCGCCGTTCATGGCACGACTCGAAGCGCTGGCGGCCACGGGCGGCGGTGGCGGCGTCGACCTGTTCTATTGCACCAGCGCGCCGGACCCGCACTTCATTGCCCGCATCCGGGAGCTCGCCGATCGCGCCCGCATCTCGCTGCACCTGCTGATCGCCAGCGAACAGGGCCGCCTGACTGCACAGCGCCTGTGCCAGCAGGTCCCGGCCTGGCGCCAGCGCGACGTCTGGTTCTGCGGGCCGGCCGCGTTCGGCCACCAGCTGCAACGCGACCTGGCCGGCGCGGGGCTGCCGGCTGCCGACTTCCACCAGGAACTGTTCAACATGCGTTAGCGCACGGTCACGCCGCTGCCCACTTGGCAGAATGCGGAGCCCTACCGAGCAAGGATGCTCCGATGCGCCCCCTCATCACGCTGTTGCTGTGCCTCGCCCCTGCCCTGTCCCAGGCCCAATGTCCCGACTGGCCGGCCGAACGCGCCGCGTCGGAAACCCGCGCCCTCGAACGCCAGCTCGCCGAATGGGACGATGCCTACCATCACCGCGGCCTCAGCCTGGTCGACGATGAGATCTACGACCAGGCGCGCCAGCGGCTGCAGGGCTGGCACGCCTGCTTTGGCCAGGGCGACGGCGCCAATCCGCTGGCCACCGCGGCGGGTGAGGTGTTGCACCCAATCGCCCAGACCGGCCTGGCCAAGCTCAGCGATCGCCACGCGGTAGACGCCTGGATGGCCGGGCGCGACGGCCTGTGGGTGCAGCCGAAGGTCGACGGCGTCGCCGTGACGCTGCACTACCGCGACGGCACGCTGGTGCAAGCCCTCAGTCGCGGCGACGGCAACCGCGGCCAGGACTGGACCGCCCGTGCGCGCCAGCTGGCGGCGGTGCCGTCGCACCTGCCGGCGCGTGGCGAGGTGATCCTGCAGGGCGAGCTGTACTGGCGTCTGAACGCCCACGTACAAGCCCGCGCCGGCAGCGTCGGCGCCCGCGGCCTGGTTGCCGGAGCGATGGCGCGGCAGACCCTGGACCAGGCGGCGGCTGAACGCATCGGCCTGTTCGTCTGGGACTGGCCCAACGGCCCGGCCGAGATGGCGGCACGCCTGGACGGCCTCGCCGCCATGGGCTTCGGCCAGAGCGCCGCCCTCACCGTGCCGCTCGAGAGCCCCGAGCGTGCCCGCTACTGGCGCGACCACTGGTTCCACCAGGCGCTGCCGTTCGCCAGCGACGGCATCGTGTTGCGCCAGGGCGCGCGCCCGGACGCCAGCACCTGGCGGGCCCAGCCTCCGAGCTGGGCAGCGGCCTGGAAATACCCGCTGCGCACCGCTGTCGCGCGGGTACAGCAGGTGGTCTTCACGATCGGACGCAGCGGCCGGATTACCCCCGTGCTGGAGCTCGAGCCGCTGCAGCTCGATGACCGACGTATCAGCCGGGTCAGCCTGGGCTCGCTCGCCCGTTGGCGGGCCGCCGACATCCGTCCCGACGACCAGGTCGCAATCAGCCTTGCCGGCTTGACCATTCCCCGCTACGACCGGGTCGTCTGGCGTGCGCAGACGCGTCAGCCGGTGACCGCGCCCGACGCCCGCGCCTACCACGCCCTGAGCTGCTGGCGTGTGGCCCCGGGTTGCGAGCAGCAGTTCATCGCCCGCCTGGCCTGGCTAAGCGGCAAGCACGGCCTGGACCTGCCCGGCCTCGGCGCAGCCACCTGGAACGCGCTGGTTGAGGCCGGCCTGGTGCATGGGCTGCTCGACTGGATGGACCTCGACGAACGGCGGCTGCAGCAGGTCCAGGGTATCGGCGCGGCCCGCGCGACCCAGCTGGTCGACAGTTTCCGGTTGGCCCGTCGGCGCCCGTTCATTCAATGGATGGCGGCGCTCGGCGTGCCGGGGCAACCCCCGCTGCTGCCCGCCGACGACTGGTCCACGCTGGCCGCGACTGAAGCCGCGCAATGGCAGGCACGCCCGGGTATCGGTCCGGCGCGGGCCGAGCAGCTGCAGGCCTTTTTCCACGCCGCGCAAGTGATGGCGCTGCAGGCGCAGCTGGCCGCGGCGGGCATTGCCGGCTTCTGACGGCACTTCGCAGGCATGGCCCAGTCATAACAACTCAAGAACAAGAAAAGGAAACGCTCGATGATCGACCCGCGCGTGCTGCTCCTATTGCTGGTCGCCCTGCCCTGGATTACACCGGTGATGGCCGCCAGCGAGTCGGACCGCGCCTGCAGCGAGGCGCGCGAACGGATGGGTGAGCAGATCAAGCAGGCTCGCCTGAGCGGGGACGCCGGCGAGCGGGCGCTGCTGGAGACGCGTTTGCAGGCGCTCAACGAGCGTTGCCGTGGCGGCATTGCACTGCAACCGAATCATGCCGCGATCGAACGCGCCACCCGCGTGGCCACGGTGCGCGAAGCCCAGCTGCGCGAGGCACTGGGCACCGGCGACCCGCAAGTCATCGAGATCAGCAAGCGGCGCCTCGACCAGGCGCGCCGCGAGCTGGAAGCGGCGAGGCGCTGACCGCGGCCGCGGGCAGGATCAGTAGTTGCGAAACTTCTTGTGGCAGGCTTCGCAGGTGTCCTCGACACGCTGGAAGGCGTCCCGGACGCTGTCGGCAGTGACCGGCCCGGCGGTCGTGGCCGTGACCAGTGCGGCGGTGTTCGCCTCCAGCTCGCGGGACAACTCCTTGAAGCGCGTCTGCTGCTGCCAGACCTCGTCGCGCGCCTCACTCTGCTCTTCCTTGACCTCGGGGTAGTACTGCCAGGGCTGGCGCGAGAGTTCGTCAAGCTTGGCGGCACCGCTGACAAAGGCCTTGGCGTCGAAGGTCAGTCGGCCGCGCAGCATGCCGCCGAGGTCTTCCTTGGTGTCGAGCATCTGCTGGTAGATCGCCTTGCGCTTGCCCAGCGGCGAATTGGGATCGATGCGGTTACAGCCGGCCAGCGCGACAACGGCAACCAGCGACAGACACAACGGCAACACTTTCATAGCTCAACCACTCGGGACGACGACGGCCGGCGATTATCTACCCATGCGCCGGATTCACCAAACCTCGCGGGGCTACTGCGACCATTGACCGCCGGCGCTTTCGCAGTCGATCTTCGCCTGGGCATGATCACTGGCTTCGTAGAGATAGGTGACGATCCGGGCCTGCTCCGGCACGCTGGAGGGTGCCAGCTGCTCGTTCGCCTGGCTGCCGGTGGCCTGCTCGTTGGCCAGCGTGGCCTCGGTCAACGCCGCGGTGCAGACGCCGAAATGGCCGGATGGACAGCTGTCGAGGATCTCACGGCGCGCGTGCTTCACCGCCTCGTCGTTCTGGCAGACCCAGTCGATGTCATTGTCATCCATGCCTTCGAAACGAAAGCACTGCTCGGTCACCACCGGCGGCGGCAGCGCGCCGGAGGAATCACTGGTGACGTAGCAAGAATTGGCAGCAGCGGGCAGGCTGAACAGCACAAAGAAGAACACGGGAACGGAACGGAACAAGAGGTTCATGTGGGCGGCTCCTGTGGGTTCGCCCGGCGAAGTCGCCGAACGCCTTATCTGACCGCCTGCGCCGGCGCATGTTTCGCGAGCCGATGCGGCGCGACGCCCGGCACCATTTGCTGCCCGGTCCAGTCCATTGCATAACCCACCTGCGGAAGGAACTCGAGATCCCATGCTCGAACTGTCGGCCATCTTCATCACCCTCACGGCACTGCTCGCCTATCTCAACTACCGGTTCATCGGCCTGCCGCCGACCATCGGCGTGATGGCGACTGCGCTGGTGTTCTCGACCCTGCTGCATGGCCTGGCCGTTCTTGGCCTGCCATCGATCGAGGACCAGATCGAAGCGCTGGTCGGCCGCATCGACTTCAATCACCTGTTGATGGACGGCATGCTGTCTTTCCTGCTGTTCGCCGGGGCGCTGCACATCAACCTCACCGACCTAAGGGCTCGACGCTGGGCGATCGGCCTGCTGGCGACCCTTGGCGTACTGTTCTCCACGGCAGTGATCGGCACGGGCACCTGGTGGATCCTCGGCCTGTTCGACCTTCAGCCGGCGCTGATCTATTGCCTGCTGTTCGGCGCACTGATCTCGCCGACCGATCCGATCGCGGTGCTCGGCATCATGCGCTCAGCCGGGGCGCCGAAGGCCCTGGAAACCACCATCGTCGGCGAGTCGCTGTTCAACGATGGGGTCGCGGTAGTGGTCTTCACCGTGCTGATGGGCGTGCTGGCCCGCGGCGAGGCCCCGGGAATAGGCGAGGCGGCCTGGCTGTTCGTCGAGGAAGCCGGCGGCGGCATGCTGCTCGGCGGCCTGCTCGGCGCGATGACCTTTGCCCTGCTGAAAAGCATCGACCAGTATCAGGTGGAAGTGCTGCTGACCCTGGCGCTGGTAATCGGCGGCTATACCCTGGCCACCCACCTGCACGTGTCCGGGCCGATCGCCATGGTGGTGGCCGGCCTGATCATCGGCAACCAGGGGCGCCGCCACGCAATGTCCGATCACACCCGGGAAAACCTCGACAACTTCTGGGAGCTGCTCGACGAAATCCTCAACGCGGTGCTCTTCGTGCTGATCGGCATGGAGCTGGTGCTGCTGCCGTTCAGCGCGCAGTACCTGCTGATCGCGCTGTGCGTGGCGCTGCTGATCCTTGGCACCCGCCTGATTGCCGTCGGCCCGCCGGCCCTGCTGCTACGCAAACTCGGCCGCGCCCTGCCGGACGGCACGGTGCGCATCCTGACCTGGGGCGGCCTGCGCGGTGGCATCTCGGTGGCCCTGGTATTGGCGTTGCCGGCGAGCGATGAGCGCAACCTGCTGCTCAACATCACCTACCTGGTGGTGCTGTTCTCGATCCTCGTTCAGGGCCTGACTATCGGCAAGCTGGTGCGGCGGATCTGCGGGGCCGGCGGCAACGACCACTGACCGGGAGCCAGACTTGGGCTTGGGCTTGGGCTCGAGCGCAGTCGCCGCTATACTCGCCGGGTTTGACTCGACCGACACCGTTTGGTCGTGCCCGCCACCTGTCCGAGGGGCGCTGCAGCAGGTAGAACCTGTCCGGGACCGTCCAAGCCATTGCGCTTCGCTGCTTTACCGCAGCCGGTCCACGCCAGCTTTCGCCTGTCAGGCTCGGATGGGGCGTTCCTGAACGCATCAACGGCGCCCATTCGCACACTACGAATGGAGAACTCTTCAATGAGTGCTGTCATGACGCCTGCCGGTTTCAACGATTTCAAGGTCGCCGATATTTCCCTGGCCGACTGGGGTCGCCGCGAGATCATCATCGCCGAGTCGGAAATGCCCGCCCTGATGGGTCTGCGCCACAAGTACGCTGGTGAGCAGCCGCTGAAAGGCGCGAAGATCCTCGGCTGCATCCACATGACCATCCAGACCGCGGTGCTGATCGAGACGCTGACCGCCCTCGGTGCCGAAGTCCGCTGGTCCAGCTGCAACATCTTCTCCACTCAGGATCAGGCCGCTGCCGCCATCGCCGCTGCCGGCATCCCGGTGTTCGCCTGGAAAGGCGAAACCGAGCAAGAGTATGAGTGGTGCATCGAGCAGACCATCCTCAAGGACGGCCAGCCGTGGGACGCCAACATGATCCTCGACGACGGCGGCGACCTGACCCAGATCCTGCATGACAAGTACCCGCAGGTGCTCGAGCGCGTCCATGGCGTCACCGAAGAAACCACCACCGGCGTGCATCGCCTGCAGGACATGCTGAAGAAAGGCACGCTGAAGATCCCGGCGATCAACGTCAACGACTCGGTCACCAAGAGCAAGAACGACAACAAGTACGGCTGCCGCCACAGCCTCAACGACGCCATCAAACGCGCCACCGACCACCTGCTGTCGGGCAAGCAGGCGCTGGTCATTGGCTACGGCGACGTGGGCAAGGGTTCGGCCCAGTCGCTGCGTCAGGAAGGCATGATCGTTAAAGTGTCGGAAGTCGATCCGATCTGCGCCATGCAGGCGTGCATGGACGGCTTCGAGCTGGTCTCCCCCTACAAGGACGGCCTCAACGACGGCACCGATGCCAGCATCGACGCCGCGCTGCTGGGCAAGATCGACCTGATCGTCACCACCACAGGCAACGCCAACGTCTGTGACGCCGGCATGCTCAAAGCCCTGAAGAAGCGCGCCGTGGTGTGCAACATCGGCCACTTCGACAACGAGATCGACACCGCCTTCATGCGCAAGAACTGGGCATGGGAAGAGGTCAAGCCGCAGGTGCACAAGATCCATCGCACCGGCGCTGGCAGCTTCGATGCGCAGAACGACGATTACCTGATCCTGCTGGCCGAAGGCCGTCTGGTGAACCTGGGCAACGCCACCGGTCACCCGAGCCGGATCATGGACGGCTCGTTCGCCAACCAGGTGCTGGCGCAGATCCATCTCTACAACGAGAAATTTGCCGACCTGCCGGTCGCGGAAAAGACTGCGAACGTCACCGTGATGGTGCTGCCGAAAAAGCTCGACGAGGAAGTCGCCGCGGAAATGGTCAAGGGCTTCGGCGGTGTCATTACGCGCCTGACGCCGAGCCAGGCCGAGTACATCGGTGTTGAAGTCGAAGGCCCGTTCAAGCCGGACAGCTACCGCTACTAAGAGCCGCTGAAGGCTAGAGGCTGGAAAGCCGGACGAAATGGCCGCACCGTGCTGCTCTCTCGTCCAGCCTCCAGCCTCAGCCTTCATCGATAAAAGGACGTCTCGGGCAGCAGCTGCCCGGCAACCCTGGATTCGTCATGAGCACACCGCAATCCCGCCCTTCCATCAGCTTCGAGTTCTTTCCGACAAAGACCGATGCCGGGCACGAAAAACTGATGGCCACCGCGCGCCGGCTGGCCGAATGCAAGCCGGACTTTTTCTCCTGCACCTACGGCGCGGGCGGCTCGACCCGCGACCGCACCCTCAACACCGTGCTGCAACTCGACGGTGAAGTGAAGGTGCCCACGGCGCCCCACCTGTCCTGTGTCGGCGACAGCAAACAGGAGCTGCGCGAGCTGCTCGAGCTGTACCGCAGTGCCGGCATCTCCCGCATCGTCGCACTGCGCGGCGACCTGCCCTCGGGCATGGGCATGGCCAGCGGCGAGCTGCGCTACGCCAACGAGCTGGTGGAGTTCATCCGTCACGAGACGGGCGATCACTTCCATATCGAGATCGCCGCCTACCCGGAGATGCACCCGCAGGCACGCAACTTCGAAGACGACCTGGCCAACTTCGTGCGCAAGGCGAAGGCCGGTGCCAACAGCGCCATCACCCAGTATTTCTTCAATGCCGACTGCTATTTCTACTTCGTCGAGCGGGTGCGCAAGCTGGGGGTGGAGACACCGATCGTCCCCGGGATCATGCCGATCACCAACTACAGCAAGCTGGCCCGCTTCTCCGATGCCTGCGGTGCCGAGATTCCCCGCTGGGTGCGCAAGCAGCTCGAGGCGTACGGCGACGACATGGAGAGCATCCAGGCGTTTGGCAACCAGGTCATCACCGAGCTCTGCGAGCGGCTGCTGGCCGGTGGCGCGCCGGGCCTGCACTTCTACACGCTGAACCAGGCTGAACCGAGCCTGGCGATCCGCGACAACCTCGGCCTGCAGGGCTGAAGAAACATCCGCTTCCCGGAAACGGGAAGCTGGTCAATGAACCTGCGACCTGCCACACTGTCCTACCAATGCGGCGTGAACAGGCTCTGTTATACTCCGCGCTTCCGCCAGGCTTACGCCCGGATGTCGTTCTCCCATAGAGGGACGGCAGGACCGGACGGGATCGCACGCCAGTCGCGATTCGAGCCAGGCATGACCATCCCAGGGCAACGCCCTACACAAGACAGGATTACTCATGTCCTTTGCTTCCCTCGGTCTCTCCGAGGCTTTGGCCGCTGCCGTCGAGGCCGCCGGCTATACCCAGCCTACACCTGTGCAACAGCGGGCCATTCCCGCCGTGTTGCAGGGACGCGACCTGATGGTCGCCGCACAGACGGGAACCGGCAAGACCGGTGGCTTTGCCCTCCCGGTGCTGGAAATCCTCTTTCCGGGCGGTCATCCCGATCCCACCCATCGCCATGGCGCGCGACAGCCACGCGTGCTGGTGCTGACCCCGACGCGCGAACTCGCCGCGCAGGTTCATGACAGTTTCAAGGTCTACGCCCGCGACCTGCCCTTCAAGAGCGCCTGCATATTCGGCGGCGTCGGCATGAACCCGCAGGTCCAGGCGATCGCCAAGGGCCTCGACGTACTCGTCGCCTGTCCGGGCCGACTGCTCGACCTGGCCAACCAGAAGGCCGTCGACCTGTCGAACATCGAAATCCTGGTCCTTGATGAAGCCGATCGCATGCTCGACATGGGCTTCATCCACGACGTCAAGAAGGTCCTCGCCCGGCTGCCGAGCAAACGCCAAAACCTGCTGTTTTCGGCGACCTTCTCCAAAGACATCACCGATCTCGCCGGCAAGCTGCTGCATGAACCCGAGCGCATCGAGGTCACGCCGCCGAACACGACGGTCGAGCGCATCGAGCAACGCGTTTTCCGCCTGCCGGCCAGCCACAAGCGCGCCCTGCTTGCCCACCTGATCACCCAGGGCGCCTGGGAGCAGGTACTGGTCTTCACCCGCACCAAGCACGGCGCTAACCGCCTGGCCGAATACCTCGACAAGCATGGCCTGCCTGCGGTGGCGATTCACGGCAACAAGAGCCAGAACGCCCGCACCAAGGCGCTGGCCGACTTCAAGGCAAATGCCGTGCGGATCCTCGTGGCAACCGACATTGCCGCCCGTGGCCTGGATATCGACCAGCTGCCTCACGTCGTCAATTTCGAGCTGCCCAACGTCGAGGAGGACTACGTCCACCGTATCGGCCGGACCGGCCGTGCCGGCCGCAGCGGCGAGGCCATATCGCTGGTGGCGCCCGACGAGGAAAAGCTGCTCAAGGGCATCGAGCGGATGACCAAGCAGAAGATCGCCGACGGCGATCTCATGGGCTTTGACGCCAGCACCATCGAGGCGGAGAAGCCGGAGGTACGCGAGCCGCGCCAGCCACGCCCGCCGCGCAACGGCGAGCGCAAGCCACGGCCGGAGCGCGCCGCCAAGGCCGCCGAAGGCAGCGGTGAAGCGAAAGGCGAGCGCAACCGGCGGACACGCAACAAGCCACGCAACGCCCGCGCCTCCCAGGCACCAACCGAACAGGCCGCTGCCGCAGCGCCAGTGAGCCGGCCGCCGCGCCTACCCAACGACCGTGACCCGGAAGTATTCCTGGACGACGAGGTGGACAATTTCGGCAATCGCGTCGACTACGTCAGCCCTTACCAGAACAAGCAGGGTCGCGGCCGCCGTCCGGGTGCACCGGCACAGCCCGGCGCTCAGCCCCGCGCAGCCTCAGCGCCACGCAACGGCGGTGCCGGCGGCGGTGCTGGCAAAGGCAAGCGGACCGGTCAGCCGGCCGGCCGAGGCGGTCAGCCGCGCCGCAAGAACGAAGGCCGTCGCCTCGATAACGACAACATGGACGTACGGCGCGACATGGCCGAGAAGCCCAAGGAAAAGCAGCCGGTGATCATCCACAAGGAATCGAAGATCGACCGCCTGCCGAGCATCGACCAGCTCGAGCAACTGCCGAGCCGTCCCCGCGGCGAGAAGCCGGCACTGCTGACGCGTAATCGCTGACCGCCACCCCTACGAAAAACGCCGCCCCTCGGGGCGGCGTTTTTCGTTACGGCCGGCTGGAACCGGGCAGCATCTCAGCCCTGGTCCGGCAGCGGCTGCGTCTGGGCCTCCCAGCCGCCGCCGAGGGCCTTGAATAGCTCGACCTCGCTGGTCATCTGCGCCAGGCGGTCGCTGATGAACTGCTGCTTGACCTCGAACAGCTGACGCTGGGCATCGAGCAGCGTCAGGTAGCTGTCGACACCGGTGCGGTAACGCCGCTCGGCGAGCCGATAGTAGTCTTCGCTGGCTTGCAGCAGGTCGCGCTGCGCCTGCACCTGGCGGCTGTAGGTGCCCTGCGCAGCGAGTCCGTCGGAGACTTCACGGAAGGCGGTCTGAATCGCCGACTCGTAGCGGGCCACTTCGATGTTGCGGCTGATCTGGGCGTAATCCAGATTGGCGCGAAGCTGGCCGGCGTTGAAGATCGGCACGCTGATGCTCGGTGAGAAGTTCCAGTAGCTCGAGCCGCTGCCGAACAGGCCGGACAGCTCGCTGCTCGCAGTCCCGGCGGCCCCGGTGAGACTGATACGCGGGAAGAAGGCAGCACGGGCAGCGCCGATGTTGGCGTTGGCCGCGCGCAGCTGGTATTCGGCCTGGATAATGTCCGGCCGCTGGTAGAGCAAGTCCGACGGCAACCCGACCGGCAAGGGCGCCAGCTGGTCACGCTCGAGTTCGCCCGCGTCCGGCAGTTGCTCAGGCAGGCCCTGACCGAGCAACAGCACGAGCGCGTTGCGGTCCTGAGCAGCCTGGCGCGAATAGCGTTCGATGCCGACGCGGGCGGTGTCGACGGCACTGCGGGCCTGACTCAGCTCCAGAGCGGACGCGACGCCCACGTCGAAACTGCGCTGCGTCAGCTCGAGGCTCTGCTCGTAGGTCTTGAGCGTGTCACGACTGACCTGCAGCAGCGCCTGGTCGGCCTGCAGGGTCAGCCAGGCGTTGGCGACGCTGGCAATCAGGCTGATCTGCGTGCTGCGCTGGGCCGCGGCGGTGGCGAAGAACTCCTGCAGCGCCTGTTCGCGCAGGCTGCCCAGGCGCCCGAACAGGTCCAGCTCCCAGGACACGCCAAGCGTGGCGCTGTACTGGCTGCTGACGACGCTGTCGCCGGTCTGGTTGAGGTCGCCCGGGGTACGCGTACGACTGCCGGAACCGTCGGCGCTGACGGCCGGCAGCAGGTCGGCGCGCTGGATCCGGTAGAGCGCCCGGTAGGCCTCGACATTCAACGCAGCAGCGCGCAGGTCGCGGTTGTTTTCCAGCGCCACGCCGATCAACCGACGCAACGCCGGGTCACGGAAGAATGCCTGCCAGCCCAGGTCCATCGATCCACCCTGGGTCGCAGCGGAGGCGCCCTCGTAGGCTTCGCCTTCGGGCCAACTGGCGGGGCTCGGCGCGTCAGGGCGCTGATAGTCTGGAATCAGCGAGCAGCCGCCCAGCGCAGCCATCAGCGCCAGGCTCAGGACTGACTTGTTCATTGCGCCTCTCCATTTTGCTTGTCACGGGCCGACTTCTTGCGCTCGGCCAGCGACGACACCAGCACATAGAACAGCGGAACCCAGAAGATCGCCAGCACCAGGGCGCTGAGCATGCCGCCGATCACACCGGTACCGATGGCATGCTTACTGCCCGCGCCGGCACCGCTGGAAATCGCCAGCGGCAGCACGCCCAGCATGAACGCCAGCGAAGTCATGACGATCGGCCGCAACCGTATGCGGCAGGCTTCGATTGCCGCATCGAACAGCGTCATCCCCTGCTCGTGCAGCGTCTTGGCGAATTCGACAATGAGGATCGCGTTACGCGCCGACAGCCCCACGGTGGTCAGCAGGCCCACCTGGAAGAACACGTCGTTGGACAGCCCGCGGCCCATGGTGAAGGCCAGCGCACCGACGATACCCAGCGGCACGACGAGCATCACCGAAAGCGGAACCGACCAGCTTTCGTACAACGCCGCGAGCGCGAGGAACACCACCAGCAACGACAGCGCATACAGCGCCGGGGCCTGGGAGCCGGACAGGCGCTCCTCGTAGGACTGCCCGGTCCAGGAGTAGCCGATGCCGGCCGGCAACTGCTCGGCGATCCGCTCGACTGCGGCCATCGCCTCGCCGGAGCTGTAGCCCGGCGCGGCCGACCCGAGGATTTCCATCGCCGGCACACCGTTGAAGCGGGTCAACTTCGGCGGGCCGTAGGTCCACTCGCCGGAGGCAAAGGCGGTGAACGGCACCATTTCGCCGGCGTCGTTGCGCACGTACCACTTGCCGAGGTCCTCGGGGTTCATCCGCGAGGAGGGCTCGCCCTGCATGTAGACACGCTTGACGCGCCCGCGGTCGATGAAGTCGTTGACGTAGCTCGACCCCCAGGCGATGGACAGCGAATCGTTGATCGCGGCAATCGAGACGCCATGGGCGCGCGCCTTTTCGTCGTCAATGATCAAGTGGTACTGCGGCTCGTCGCGCAGGCCGTTGAAGCGAACCCCGGTCAGGGTCGGCTCCTTGGCCGCCAGCTGCATGAACTGGTCACGCGCCTGGGTCAGCGCCTCGTGGCCCAGTCCCGCCTGGTCCTGCAGATAGACGTCGAAGCCGGTGGCATTGCCCAGTTCCATCACCGCCGGCGGCGCGAAGGCGAACACCATGGCGTCGCGCAGGCTGAAGAAGTAGCCCTGGGCCCGCTGGGCCAGGTCGAACACGCCCTGGCCGGGCTCGGTGCGCTCTTCCCAGGGCTTGAGCATGATGAACGCCATGCCGGAGCTCTGGCCGCGACCGGCGAAGTTGAAACCGGTAATGGTGAACACCGAGCGGACCGTCTCGCTTTCTTTGGTCAGCAGATAGTCACGCATCTGCTCGACCACTTCCTGGGTGCGGTTGGCGGTCGAGCCGGCCGGCGTCTGCACCTGGGCGAACAGCACGCCCTGGTCTTCTTCAGGCAGGAAGGCGGTGGGAATGCGGGTAAACATCCACACCATCACGCCGACGATCAGCAGGTACATGAGCAGGAAGGGTGCCTTGCGCCGCAACAGCGCAGCCACGCCACGCTCGTAGCGCTGGGTACCGCGGTCGAAGGTGCGGTTGAACCAACCGAAAAAGCCGCGCTTGCCCTCGTGCTCGCCGTCATGCGGTTTGAGAATGGTGGCGCACAGCGCCGGGGTGAAGATCAGCGCCACCAGCACCGACAGCACCATGGCCGAGACAATGGTGATGGAGAACTGCCGATAGATTACCCCGGTGGAACCGCCGAAGAAGGCCATCGGCAGCAGCACAGCCGACAGCACCACGCCGATACCCACCAGCGCGCTCTGGATCTGGCCCATGGACTTGCGCGTCGCCTCTCGCGCCGAAAGCCCCTCCTCGCGCATCACCCGCTCGACGTTCTCCACCACCACGATGGCGTCGTCCACCAGCAGGCCGATCGCCAGGATCATGGCAAACATGGTCAGCGTGTTGATGCTGTAGCCGAAGGTCAGCAGGATCGCGAAGGTGCCGAGGATAACCACCGGCACGGCAAGCGTCGGGATCAACGTCGCCCGCAGGTTCTGCAGGAACAGGAACATCACCAGGAACACCAGCACGAAGGCTTCGAGCAGGGTGTGCACCACGCCCTCGATCGAGGCCGAGATGACCGGCGTGGTGTCGTAGGGGTAAACCACCTCGACTCCCGGCGGGAAGAACGGCTCCAGCTCGGCGATGGTCTTGCGCACCGCATTGGCGGTGTCCAGCGCATTGCCACCGGCGGCGAGGCGGATACCCAGCCCCGCGGCGGGCTGGCCGTTGTATTCGGCGCGGATGGCGTAGCTCTCGGCACCGAGTTCGACCCGGGCGACATCGCCCAGACGTACCTGCGAGCCGTCACCGTTGACTTTCAGCAGGATCTTGCGGAATTGCTCGGGCGTTTCCAGGCGCGTCTTGCCGATGATGGTCGCGTTGAGCTGCTGGGTCTCTACCGCAGGCAGCCCGCCGAGCTGGCCGGAGGACACTTGCACGTTCTGCTCCTGGATCGCAGAACGAACATCGGCAGCAGTCAGTTGATATTGCTGCAACTTGGCCGGATCGAGCCAGATGCGCATCGCGTACTGCGCGCCGAACACCTGGAAGTCACCGACGCCCGGCGTCCGCGAAATCGGGTCCTGGACGTTGGCGACGATGTAGTTGGCCAGGTCGTAGTTGCTCTGCTGGCCATCTTTAGACACCAGCGCCACCACCATCAGGAAGTTGCGCGCCGACTTGGAGACCCGGATGCCCTGCTGTTGGACCTGCTGCGGCAGCAGCGGTGTCGCCAGCTGCAGCTTGTTCTGCACCTGCACCTGGGCGATGTCGGGGTTGGTGCCCTGCTCGAAGGTCACGTTAATCGTCATGCTGCCGTCGGAGTTGCTCTCCGAGGAGATATAGCGCAGCCCGTCGAGGCCATTGAGCTGCTGCTCGATGACCTGGACCACCGTGTCCTGAACGGTGCGCGCCGAGGCGCCCGGGTAGCTGACCGAAATGGACACGTTCGGCGGCGCGATGCTTGGGTACTGATTGACCGGAAGATTGAGGATTGCCAGCGTGCCGGCCAGCATCAGCACCAGGGCGATGACCCAGGCGAAGATCGGCCGATCGATGAAGAATCTGGACATGCGCGGTTATTCCCCCTGGCCAGCGGCGGGCGCGGCGCCGGCCTGCCCGTTCGGCGTGTTGGCCTGCTGGACGTTACCCGCCGGGCGCGGATCGACCTCTACCCCGGGACGGATGAACTGCAGTCCTTCGGTGATCAGCCGGTCGCCCGGCTGCAGGCCTTCGCTGACCAGCCAACGGTTGTCGACGGCGCGTTCGGTCTTGATCTGCCGCAGCTCGACCTTGTCGCCTGCGCCGACCACCAGCGCCGTCGGCTCGCCGCGGGCGTCACGAGTGACCCCCTGCTGCGGCACCAGCAGCGCCTGCTCACGAACACCGGCCAACAGCCGAGCGTGGACGAACATGCCGGGCAGAAGATTCTTGTCCGGGTTCGGGAACACCGCACGCAGCGTGACCGAACCGGTCCCCTCGTCCACCGTGACCTCGGACACTTCCAAGGTGCCGTCGTGTGGATACTCGGTTCCATCCTGCAGCACCAGCCGCGCCTTGGCCGCGCTGTCGCCGGCGCGCTGCAGCCGGCCACTTTCCAGATCACGGCGCAGGGCGACGAGGTCCTGCACCGGCTGGGTGACATCGACGTAGATTGGGTCGAACTGCTGAATGGTAGCCAGCTCCTGTGCCTGGCCGTTGCTGACCAGGGCGCCTTCGGTCACGGCAGATCGGCCGATGCGCCCGGCAATGGGCGCGAGGACCTTGGTGTAACGCAGGTCGATCTGTGCGCGCTCGAACTCGGCCTTGGCCTGCAGCGCCGCGGCACGGGCCTCGTCGTAGGCCTGCCGGCTGACCGCCTGCTCCTTGACCAGCAGCTCGTAGCGATCGGCCAACGACTTCGCCGAGGCCAGTTTCGCCTTGGCGCTGCTCAGCGTCGCCTCGTAGACGGACGGGTCAATCTGATAGAGCTGCTGCCCCTGTTTCACTTCGCTGCCTTCGGTGAACAGACGCTTCTCGATGATGCCGTTGACCTGCGGCCGCACCTCGGCAACCCGGTAGGCCGTCGTGCGGCCGGGCAGCTCGGTGGTCAGGGCGAAGGGTTCGGCTTCCAGGGTGACGATGCCGACCTGGGGCTTCTGCTGTGGCGCGCCCCCGGTAGGCGCCGCCTGATCGTCGCGACAGCCGCCGAGCAGGAACGCCGCGGCGAGAAAGGGGATCAGAGCAGCACTGGCTGGCTTGATGGACATCGAAAGCGACCTCGTTGAACAGACAGCGCCCGAGCGCAAGGCTCAGGCAGACTCGGATGGCAGGATCACGGGAATATACTTACATTCAACAATGTTTGTAAACAGCGATTCGCGTCTGCAACGGCCGTTCGCGGCAATGCATTGCGACACTGGAGCGGATGACAAGCTTCGCCAGCCGGCGCCGCAGAAAGCAGAACGCCGGCTTGCGCCGGCGTCTGATATCGCATCGAACCTTACTGACGCACCCCTTCGACCGAAATGATCAGGTCGACCGTCTGCGAGGCCGGCCCAAGGTCCATCTGGATATCGAAGTCTTTCAGCTTCAGGGTCGTCGTGCCTTCGAACCCGGCACGGTAGCCACCCCAGGGGTCCTTGCCCTCGCCGATGAACTTGCCGGCGATGACCACCGGCTTGGTCACGCCGTTCAGGGTCAGGTTGCCGCTGATGTCCGCAGTGCCTTCTCCGGTCGACTTGACCGAGATGGACTCGAAGGTCGCGGTCGGATGCTCGGACACGTTCAGGAAGTCGCCGCTGCGCAGGTGCTTGTCGCGCTCGGCGTGATTGGTGTCGACGCTGGCGGTCTTGAGTTCGACGGTAACGCTGCTCGCCTCCGGCTTGTCGGCATCAAAGCTGAAGCGGCCGTCGAACTCCTTGAAACTACCCCACACCCAGCTGTAGCCCAGGTGGCTGATCTTGAAGTTGACGAAAGCGTGCTGGCCTTTGGTGTCGATGACGTAATCGGCCGCGACCGCTTGGCCGGCGAGGGTCACCGAACCCAGGGCCAACGCCGCGAAG
Organism: Stutzerimonas stutzeri; assembly: GCA_002339675.1. Lineage (GTDB taxonomy): Bacteria > Pseudomonadota > Gammaproteobacteria > Pseudomonadales > Pseudomonadaceae > Stutzerimonas > Stutzerimonas stutzeri_O. The sequence continues at coordinate 468,823 of DDKB01000017.1, read as the reverse complement.
GTTTTCTTCAACATGGAACTCTCCTTTTTCGAAATGGATCAGGCATCGGCACGACCGAGCATCCGCTTGAGTGTCGCGTCGCGGTCGATGAAATGGTGCTTGAGGGCCGCGAGGGCATGGATCGCCGAGAGGATCACAAGCGCCCAGGCGAGGTATTGGTGGAGCTGGCCGGCGACGTCTTCCTGGTCCGGAATGGCTGTGACCAGGGCCGGCACTTCAAACCAGCCGAACACACTGATGCCCCGGCCATCGGCGGTGGAAATCAGGTAGCCGGTCAACATCACGGCGAACAAGCCGGCATAGAGCAGCCCATGGCCAGCTTTCGTGGCCAGCCGGACTGGTCGCGAGTGGTCCGCCAGCGGCGCCGGCCCCTGGCTCGACATGCGCCAGACAACCCGCAGCAGCATCAAGGCGAACAGCAGCAGGCCGACGCTCTTGTGGATATCCGGGGCGGTGCGGTACCAGCTGTTGTAGTAGGTCAGCCCTACCATCCAATAGCCCAGCGCGAAGAGCCCGACCACCGCCAGCGCTACCAGCCAGTGCATGGTGATGCTGATCAGCCCGTAGTTACTGGAAGAATTCCGCCATTGCATCGCTTCGCGTCCCCACTTAATCGATGGCGCTAGCCTAACGGCTTACAGATCGGAATGAATCGCATTTTTTCGTTTCAAAATATCGACCCGCCAGATAGATCCGCCGGGCGAATGCGTTCGCGGATTTGCTAGGCTGCGCCGACGCACGACCCGAAGGAGCCGAGATGAGCCTGAACGACAGCTGGATGCAACGCGACCTTTCCGTCCTCTGGCACCCCTGCACCCAGATGAAGGATCACGAACAGCTGCCCCTGATCCCCATTCGCCGCGGCGAAGGCGTCTGGCTCGAAGACTTCGATGGCAAACGCTACCTGGACGCCGTCAGCTCCTGGTGGGTGAACGTGTTCGGCCACGCCAACCCGCGAATCAACCAGCGCATCAAGGACCAGCTCGACCAGCTTGAGCACGTCATGTTGGCCGGTTTCAGCCACCAGCCGGTGGTTGAGCTGTCCGAACGGCTGGTGCGGATCACGCCGCAGGGCCTGGACCGGGTGTTCTACACCGACAACGGCTCGACCGGCATCGAGGTCGCGCTGAAGATGAGCTTTCACTACTGGCGAAACTGCGGCCGCTCGGAAAAACAGCGATTCGTGACGCTGACCAACAGCTACCACGGCGAGACCGTGGCGGCGATGTCGGTGGGCGACGTGGCCCTGTTCACCGATACCTATAAGCCCCTGTTGCTCGACACCTACAAGGTACTCAGCCCGGATTGCTACCTGCGCCCGGACGGCGTGAGCTGTGAAGCGCACTCGCGGCAGATGTTCGTGCACATGGAGCAGACCCTGGCCGAGCATCACCGCGACATCGCCGCCGTCATCGTCGAGCCGCTGATACAGGGCGCCGGCGGCATGCGCATGTATCACCCGGTCTACCTCAAGCTGTTGCGTGAAGCCTGCGACCGCTACGAAGTGCACCTGATCCACGACGAGATCGCCGTCGGCTTCGGCCGCACCGGCACCATGTTCGCCTGCGAGCAGGCGGGTATCACCCCCGACTTCCTCTGCTTGTCGAAGGCCCTCACCGGCGGCTACCTGCCGATGGCTGCGGTCCTGACCACCGACCGCTTGTACCAGGCGTTCTACGACGACTACGCCACGTTGCGCGCCTTCCTGCACTCGCATACCTACACCGGCAACCCGCTGGCCTGCGCGGCGGCCCTGGCCACGCTGGACATCTTCGAGCAGGACCAGGTGCTGGAGGCCAACAAGACACTGGCGGCCCGCATGGCCAGCGCCACCGCTCACCTTGCCCATCACCCCCACGTGGCCGAGGTCCGGCAAACCGGCATGGCCGTTGCGATCGAGATGGTCCAGGACAAGGCCAGCAAGACCGCCTACCCCTGGCAGGAACGTCGCGGGTTGAAGGTCTATCAGCACGCGCTACAGCGCGGCGCGTTGCTGCGCCCCCTGGGCAGCGTGGTGTACTTCTTGCCGCCCTACACCATCACCGAGGAGCAAATTGATTTCCTCGCCGAGGTCGCCAGCGAAGGCATCGAGATCGCCACGCGCGCCTCGGTCAGTGTCGCCGTGGCTGCCGGCGCGCCGCGCGAGTTCCGCGATCCCGGCTAGCCGCAACCGAACGGCCTCGATCCGGGACTTCAGGGCCGTGCCCTTTGGCTTTAGACTGCCTGCTTTCCTGACAGAGCGCAGCGTGCCCGATGCGTATATCCCGCTTTTACATCGATGTCCCTCTTTCGCTTGGCAGCCATGAACTGCCGGAGGCGGCGGCGCACTACATCGGCCGCGTCCTGCGGCTGGCAGCCGGCGCCGTGGTGCAGTTGTTCGACGGCAGCGGGCACGAGTACCGCGGCGAGCTGGTGGAAGTCGGCAAGAAGCGGGTCATGGTGCACCTGCACGAATGCCTGCCCGGCCTGCCCGAATCCAGCCTGCGCGTCCACCTGGGACAGGGCCTGTCGCGCGGCGAGCGGATGGACTGGGCTATCCAGAAAGCGACCGAACTGGGCGTCAGCGAACTCACCCCGATTCTAAGTGAGCGCTGCGAAGTGCGCCTGAACGAGGACCGCGCGGACAAGCGCCTGGCGCACTGGCGACAGATTGCGATCAGCGCCTGCGAGCAGTGCGGTCGATCCGTGGTGCCGATCATCCACCCGCCCATGCCGCTCGAGCAATGGCTGAGCCTCGAGGCCGAACTGAAGTTGGTGCTGCATCCCGTGGCACAGGCGCTGGCGACGCACCCGCGCCCTACCACCTTGGCCTTTCTGATCGGGCCCGAGGGCGGCTTGTCAGATGCTGAACTTGACCAGGCCCAGCGCGCGGGATTCCAGGCCGCTCGCCTGGGCCCGCGCGTGCTGCGTACCGAGACCGCGCCCGTGGTGGCGCTGAGCGTGGCGCAGCACCTGTGGGGCGACCTGCAACCGCCCTCCTGAGACCCGGCGGCCGATGAGGTCGCGGGCGGCTCAGATCAGCCCGGCATCCGCCAGTTTCTGCTCCAGCGCCACCAGATCGGGAATCCGCGCCTGCACGTCACCGAGGTTGACGGCGTCGAGCTCCAGCGGTGCCAGGGCGACGTCCGAATGCGCAAGGCTCGGATCGACCTTGACCGAACGCGGGATGCCCTGCACCAGCAGGGCGATGAACTTCACGTGGTCCCGGCCGCCCAGAGCGTTGAGCACCGCGACACGCGCCAGCGGACCGGTTGACGGCTGCCCGTCCGAGGCGGCCTCGAACGACAGCAGCGGCAGCATGAGGTCGCGCCAGGGGATTTGCCCGAGAAACCATGGCGGCGTGCCCTGGGCAGCCCGTGGCGCACGAAAGGGGATCAGCTCGGCCACGGCCACGTTGGGCAACAGCAACGTGCGGTCTGCCAGCGGCACCAGGAGGCCGGTGAGGCTGGCGGGCGTGTCCTGGGAAGCGATGGTTTGGCTCATGGTACGTCCAGTTGAGAAACGGCCGCAGCAGGGCTGGCCTGTTGCAGGAAGTGATTGACCAGTGCCTGCGCCAGTTCCCGGGGGTCGCCGCTGAGCACGCTGTATCCGCCTTCGCGAAGGCTGTCCGGCATGCTCGAACAGACGCAGGACTCGGCACGCTGGGTCCAGACGCGACCGCCCTGGCGCACCAGGTAGGCCGCCGCGGCGTTACCGTCGCTGCCCATGCCACTGAAGGCGATAACGCCGCAGCGACTAGCGAACTGCTGCGCCAGGTTCAGCATCATCTGGTCGATCGACGGACTGTAGGGTTCGGGCCAGCTGCGCCCGGTCAATTGCATCGCGCCGTCGCGGGTGAAACCCAGCTCCTGGGCGATAGGCGCGATCACCACCTCGCCGCAGCGAATCGCGTCACCGTCCCGGCTGGCCGTCACGTGCCACTGGCTGTGCCGGCCCACCGCCTGGGCCAACGCGGTTTCGAACGTCGCCTCGATGTGCTGGGCGTAGATGAAGCCGACCGGCAAGCCGGCGGGCAGCGCATCGAGAAAGGTCTTCACGGCTTCCGGGCCACCCAACGACGCCGCCAGTAACCAGACATCGCGCGCCGGCTCGCCGACCGAGTCGGACGCAGCCGCCAGCATGCCGGGCAGCACCAGTCGTGCCGGACGCTCACCGTCGCCGCGCAGTACCGCCAGGCGTGGCCCGACGATCCGTGATGGATCGCCAACCAGCCGCTTGAGCTTGCCGAACAGCCGGCGTTCCCAGCGCGGATAATGCTCCGACTGGCGCTCGGGCGCGTGCCCCTCGCCAAACAGTACCGGGCAGCTGTCCCGTTCCAGTAACGCGTTCACCAGAGGCGAGTCTTCGGTCTGCGCCAGATCCACCAGCCAGAGGTCGGCCTCGACTGCTGCGACGTCCGCCTCCTCCAGTCGGGCCGGGTCGCTGTTGAGCACCACCTGATAGCCGTTGGCGCTCAGCGCCTGCTGCAGCACATGGCGCTGCAGCGAGGTGTCGGCAATGACGCCGATGCGGGCAGCGACCACCTCACTCATGACGTTTGACCAGCTGTTGGATGGTCTCGAGCAGCAGGGACTCCTGGTACGGTTTGCCGAGGTATTCGTTCACACCGATCGCCATAGCCCGATCGCGGTGCTTTTCCCCGGTACGCGAGGTGATCATGACGATCGGCAAGTCTTTCAGGTGCTCGTCGTGACGCACCAGGGTCGCGACCTCGAACCCGTCCATGCGCGGCATCTCGATGTCCAGCAGCATGATGTCGGGCCTGCGCTCCTGCAGCTGGGTAATGGCATCGACCCCGTCCTTGGCGGTGAGCACGTTCATGCCGTTGCGCTCGAGCAAGCGGCTGGTGACCTTGCGTACGGTCACCGAATCATCCACAACCATGACCAGGGTCGGCCGGTCGGCCTCCGTATCGGCCGGTTCATCATGTCCGAGCAGCGGCATCGGTTGCTGTTGGGTGAGCAGGTGCGCGTGCAGGACACGAATGGTGGCCAGCAAGTCGAGAATCACCACCACGCGGCCGTCCCCGAGGATGGTCGCGCCGGAGATACCTGGCACCGTGGCGAACTGCGGCCCGAGGCTCTTCACCACGATCTCGCGCGAACCGGCCAGACTGTCGACCTGCACGGCCACGCTGTGCTCGTTGGAGCGCACCAGGATCACCGGCAGCGGCAGGCTCTGGCCGACCAGCTTGGGCCGCTGGCCGTTGTTCAGCAGCTCGCCGAGGTAGCGCAGCTCGTAGGTCTGCCCCGCATACTCGAAGCGCGAGGCCCCGGGCTGGTAGTAGGCTTCCAGTTCGTAGGGCGAGACCCGTACGATGCCTTCGATGGTATTCAGAGGGATGGCATACAGGTCTTCGCCCGAGTAAACCATCAGCGCTCGGTTCACCGAGACGGTGAACGGCAATCGGATCAGGAAACGGGTGCCTTGCCCAAGGGTGGACTCGATGCTCATCGAGCCCCCGAGCTGCTTGACTTCCGAATGCACCACGTCCATACCGACGCCGCGCCCCGAGATCTGCGTCACCTGGGCGGCGGTGGAAAAACCAGCTTCGAGGATGAACTGCAGCACTTCATGGTCCGACAGTTCGGCACCGGGTAGCATCAGGCCGCGCTCGACTGCCTTGCGCCGGACCGCTTGCAGATTGATGCCGGCACCGTCATCGCTGAGCGCCAACACAATATCGCCGCCCTCGCGCCCGAGCTCAAGACGGATATTGCCCTGCTCGGGCTTGCCCGCCGCCTGACGCACGGCCGCCGTCTCAATGCCATGGTCCACGGCATTGCGCAGCATGTGCTCCAGCGGCGCGACGATTCGCTCGAGCACGCTGCGATCCATTTCGCCGGTGGCATTTCCGACGTGTAATTCCACCTGCTTGCCCAGTTCGCTGGCGACTTGGCGGACGATGCGCCGCAGACGCGGCACGAGCCGGTCGAACGGCACCATACGGGTCCGCATGAGGCCTTCCTGGAGCTCGGTATTGACACGCGCCTGCTGCAGCAGGAGCGTTTCGGCATCGCGGTTGCGCGCTGCCAGTGTCTCTTTCAGATCCAGCAGGTCGGATGCCGACTCGAACAGCGCGCGCGAAAGCTGCTGCAGTTGCGAATGGCGGTCCATTTCCAGCGGGTCGAAATCGTCGTAGCCGGCGCGCTCGGCTTCGGCCTGGTAGCGACTGAGGATCTGCGCCTGGGTTTCGGTGTCTAGCCGGCGCAACTGATCGCGCACACGCTCGATGGTGGCTTCCATCTCGCCGAGGGTAAAGCCCACATCGCTGACCTGCTGCTCGACGCGCCCACGAAAGATCGAGGTTTCGCCCGCCAGGTTCACCAGGCCTTCGAGCAGCTCGGCAGGGACCTTGACCAGTTCCTGAGGGGCGCGTCGGGACGCGGCGTCCTGCGCCGCCTGCTCGGCCCGGCGAATGAACGGCAGCACCTTGGCCGGCGCCTTGTTGGCCGGTGCCTGGATACTGGCCGCGACGATGGGGGTTTCCAGTCGAATCACCGCGGCATCGGCAGGGCCGTCGCCCACGGAGGGCGACGGCGCCGCCTCGAACTCGGCGTCCGGTTCATTCTGCAACTGCGCGCGCATTGCCTCGACCGCCTTGAGCAGGGCGTCATAGCCACCCTGCACGTCGAGAAACAGGCTGTCCGACCAGGCACCGCCCTGCTGCTGCGCTTCTCCGAGGCGTTGCTCGAGGTCGTGCGCCATGTCGCCCAGGCCGACCTGCCCGGCCAGTCTGGCACCACCCTTGAGGGTATGCAGCACGCGCATCATGTCGACCAGCGGTCCGACGCTGTCGCGCGTGGCTTCCCAGCGGCCAAGCGCCGACTCCATCTCTTCGAGCAGGTCGTCCGCCTCCTCGACAAAGATGTCCAGGATTTCGGCCTCCGCCGAAGACTGGGTAAGATCTTGAGCGGCCCGCAGGGCCACGCTGCTCGGAATGGTCAGTTGCTCGTCAGGATTGTCGCGAAAGTGCCGGATGGTCGCGATCAGGTCATCGCCGTTCGGCACGGCCTGGTAGCCCCGCACGGCCTCCAGCATGACCGCCAGCCGATCGTGGCAGCCCTGTAACAGGGCGAACAATGCCGGGCTTGCGCGGTAGTTGCCGGCGCAGAGCCCCTCGTACAGGTATTCCAGCTCATGGGCGAGGTCGCCGATTTCGCGGATGTCAGCCATCCGCGCGCCACCCTTGAGGGTGTGCAGATCGCGCTGCAAGGTCTCGATTTCGAAACTGTTGCCGACGTCGTCCATCCAGCGTTGCAACGAGGCGCCGGCGCGTTCGATGATATCGAACCCTTCCTCGAGAAAGATCTCGACCAGCTCCGGATCACGGTTGTCCCAGCGTTCGGATGCCGCTGCGTCGTCTTTCGGCGCCGCGAGGGCTGCCAGGGGTTCGTCGGACTGACTGTCTGCTGCGACGCCGTCGAAGTCCGCTTCCGACACGCCTTCGACGATTTCCAACGCCGCAGTCAGGTCCGCGCCCTGCGGCGCGGTGTCAGCCGTGGACGGGGGAGACCCGTCGAGGCCGTCCGCATTCTCGGTCGCATCGCTCGGCGTGGGGTCCGACGACTCCTCTAGCGGACCAAAATCAGCCGTGTCGCTGAGGTTCGCCGCGGAAGGAGTTGCCGCGCCCGTATCGTCGGCGGTATCGGAGTCGGAGTCGGAGTCGGAGTCGGAGTCGGACAAGGCTACAGCGCTGCTCTTCTCTTCGTCGGTGAAGGTCGGTATGACGCCCTGGCGGTAACCGCGAATCCGTTCGATGAGCGCATTCGCCTGGTCCATCTGGCTTTTCGCCTGTAGCTGCTCAAGCTGGACAGCGAGTTGATCGTGGCTGCGCAGCAGCAGCGCCGCCAGTTCGGCGGTGTGCTGGTAACGGCCGTCCGACAGCCCTTCGTAGAGTGTTTCCAGTTCGTGCGCGAGATCGCCAATGGGGCGGATCTCGGCCATCCGCGCGCCACCCTTGAGGGTATGCAGGTCTCGCAGCAACGCGGACAGCGCCAACTGATTCGCCGGATCGGCGAGCCATCGCTCCAGCGCACCGCCGGCGCTGTCGAGCAGGTCCACCGCCTCGTCAAGGAAAATGTCGACCATCTCCGCGTCCAGGTCGTCGGCAGCCACCGACTCCTCGGCCGGCCACGCCTGCGCTTCGGCGGCGATGTCCTCCTCGAGAGTCTCGGGCAAACCGGCCGCAGGTTCCGCCGTCGTCTCCATTGGCAGCGGCTCGGGCTCTGGCTCTGGCAGTTCATAGGCCTGCGGATCCAGCGCATCGGCCAACAGCTCTTCCAGCCGAGCGACCAGATCCGCCCGGGGTGAAACCTGCAAGCCGGCGGCCACCTGATCCATCATGCCCACCAGCGCCTCGTGGGCCTGCTCGACATCGTCGAAGAACCGCGGACTGACGGCCAGCCGACCCTCCTGCACTGCGGCATAGAGGTCGAGCAACACCCGGCACAGGTCATCGATTTGCGGCAGGTCGGCCATCTGCGCGCCCAGGCCCAGTGCGGTCAACTCTTCCAGCAGAGCGCTCAGTTCCTGGCGCTCCGCCGGGTGCTCGCGCCAGCGGCGCAGCAGGTCCTCGGCATCGAGCAGGATATCCATGCCCTCGGACAGGAACAGGGCAATCATCCCGGGATCGCGCGGCTCGCCTTGCTCGTTGACGCCGGCCTGGTCGCGACCGACCAGCCTGGCCTGGTGCTGCGCGTGGACGCGGGCGATGAACGCCTCGGCTCCTTCCAGTGGCTGCAAGGGTTGGCTGTCGAGATTGTCGAGGCCGCGGCGCAACAAGCGCTCTGCCTCATGCAGCAACTCGGCTTCGGCCTGTTCCATGAGAATGAGGTTGGCCTTGAATTCCTTGACCATCTTCTCCAGCGGAGTGGCGATTTCTGCCATGGGCAGGATGCCCGCCATGTGTGCGCTGCCCTTGAGCGTATGCAAGGCGCGTTGCAACGCATCCGTAACTGGCTGCGGCAGGCGCTGCGCGCAGTCGGCGAGAAAGTCCACCAGGGCGCTCAGATGCGATTCGGCCTCATTGCGGAATATCTCCAGCAACTGCGTGTCGAGCACGTCCTCGCTGACTATCTCGGGCACCAGTTCGGGCACCGGCGCTTCGGGCGCGACGCCGCCCTGCGGCCCGGGATCGGTGGGTAAACCCTTGGCCAGGGCATGGGCGTTGGCCGCCAGGCGATCGACATCATCGCGCTGGCGTTGCGCCTTGCTGGCGAACTCCTCGACCAGCGCCGGCATCAGCGCGACCACATCGGCGACCAGCGCCTTGACCGACTCACTGGCCTCGATGCTGCGGTCGAGCACCCGGTTGAGCAGGTTCTCCACGGACCAGGCCAGCTCTCCGATGATCAGCGCGCGCACCATGCGACCGCTGCCCTTGAGCGTGTGAAATGCCCGCCGCACTTCGCCGAGTGCGGCCTTGTCACCGGTGTCGGCGGTCCACTGCGGCAGGTACACGCCGATGGTCTCGAGGACTTCCGCAGCTTCCTCGATGAAAACCTCGAGCAAATCGTCGTCAACCGGCTCCTCGCCGTCCGGCGGCGGCAGCAGGCTCGGCGGCACGTCCCGTGCGGGCGGGTTGATGGCGGCAACGGGCGCCGCCATGACGTCTTCGATCGAGCGGGGCGCGATGTCGGCGCTCGGCTGCTCCATCGGCTCGGGCAATACGACTTCCGGCATGTCCAGCGCGGCCATGTCGGCCTCGCTCCACGACAGCGATGGCGCGGGCGCTTCGGCGGCATCCGACGCCTCATCGCCGGTCGGGTGACCGACGTCGGCCTCCCCTAGCAGATCGGCACCCGCATCGGCATCGACCGCTGCGGGTAGCTCGATCGTCTCAGCCCACGCAAGCGACTCCGTCGACTCATCAGTCGCAGCACTACCCGCTTCGGCGTGAGGGTCGACGGCGGCATCCTCGGCGATCACCTGAAAGGCCTCGGGCTCTGTTACCGATGCCGGCGCATCGGCCAGCATCCCGGCATCTTGCGCGTCCGACTGCGGCAGCTCTTGCCGCTCTTGCGTCTCTTCGTATGCGAACCACGGCTCCGGCGCCTGCAGCTCAGCCTGCTCCTCCGGCTCCGGCTCCGGCTCCGGCTCCGGCGGCAGAATTTCGATCTCGTCCAGCGGATCGGTGTGCGCTTCCAGGCATTCGAACCCGGAGCTGTCTTCAACGGGCTGAGGCAGACCTGAATCGTTGAGCGGGTAACCCAGTGCCTGCAGGCTTTCCTCGGCCACGTCGAGAATCAGGTCGCCTTGGGTCCCGCAGTCCTCGCTGAGCCGCTCCAGGTAATACTCGACGCTGGTGATTGCATCGGCCAGGGTGTCGAGACTCTGCCAATCCGGAATCGCCTGCTTGGCCAGCAACTGCTCCTGAATATAACGGTTGCAGGCGTCGAGCAGGCCCGCGGCACGGCCCAGCGGGACCATGGCCAGGCCACCACGCGACTGCGTCAGCAGTTCGGGCACCCGCGCCAGATGCTGGTGGTTCCACTGCGACGCGATGAACTCGATGATCGCGTCCTTGGCCTGCTCGAGGCCGGTCCGTGCCTCGCGGATTACCAGGCGATGGATCTGGGCAACATCAGTGGTCGGCAGGTGGCTTTCCTCGCCGCGCTCGTCCGAGGTACCGCCGACCATCCCGGCCAGCGTCGCCTCGACGTAGAGCAGCGCGCCCGCGACGTCCATCAGCGCCGCGTCATCGGGTTGCCGCTGCCCCTGGGCCAAGGTCTCGACAACGGCGATCTGGTCGAGAATGATTCGTCGCGGCTGGCCGAACCCCAGCACGGCCAGCGTGTCGGCGATCTGCTTGAGCGGGGGTTGCAGGGCAGCCAGCTCGGCCAGACCCATGCGGTCGCTACGTACGAACAGGTCCAGGCTGTCCTTGACCCTGACCAGTTCCTCGCAGAGTGCCGCCACTACAGAGCGCATCGCGCCCCGGTCCGGACCCGCCAGTTGCGCGCGTTCCTCGTCCACCAGGGCGCTGTCGGGCAGTGCGTCATCCAGGCTGTACGTCGCTTTCAACGCCTGGATGCGCGGCGACTGCGTCGGGGCCTTGGCGATGTAGAACAGCAGGTTCTTGGTCAGCTCGTCCGGTGCGGCCTGGTTGATGCCGGCAGCACCCTGGGCAACGAGACGCTTGAGCTCGCGGTCGACCTGCCGCAGCAGGTTCCTGACGGTCGTTCCGTTCGCCACCGCACCGGTGGCGAGCCCTTCGACCACACCCGAGGCGATCTGCCAGAGCGCGCCCAGCGGCGCATCCTTGCAGAGCATTTCCAGACGCGCGAAGACTCGCGCCATGTAGCCGAGATTGGTCGGCAGGTCCTGGTTGCGGATCACCCCAACCAGCGCCACCTGCAGCATCTGCCGCAACTTGCGCAACAGGCCGGGCAGGTCGTCGGTCTGCCGTTGTGCGACGGATTCGCCAGGCAAGGCTGGCGCACGGACCGACATGTTCGGTGAAAACAGACTGGTCTCGGAGAGCAGCTTCTCGCCGCGGGCCGCGCGCAGGTCGTTCAGCAGCGGCAGCACCACCATCGGCAGGTCGCGCCGCGCGCTCTGGATGCGGTCCAGGTAAACCGGCATCTGCAGGATGGCCTGCATGAGCACTTCGAGGGCTTCGGTCTGGCTGGCCACCCGCTCGTCCAGCAAAGCGCGGGCCAGCTGTTCCATCTCCTCGGCAAGCAACGCGGCACCGTAGAACTCGACCATCTGCAAGGTGCCATGCACCTGATGCACATAGGTCAGGCAGAAGCGCATCCGCGTCGAGTCCTGCGGGTTTTCGACGAACGCCTCCAACGCCTGCCGCGCCTGTTTCAGCGTCTCGGCAATTTCGCCTTTCACCCACTCCAGGGCGACATAATCGTGCCGATCACCCATAGCGACTCCGCTCATAAACATTTCCGGGTAAAGGCCAGAACCTCACTGTCAGCTACCGGAACGAGGTCCGGGTGCTGCCAGCCGACCGCCTCGCCCGCCCCGATTACCAGCAAACCGCCCGGTGCTAGGCGCTCGGCCAGGCGATCGAGGATTTCGCGGCGACGCCAGCGACGAAAGTAGATCAACAGGTTCTGACAAAAAATGACGTCCATATCGGACATTGGCGCACCGGCCAGCTCCAGTACGTTAAGCCTGGCAAAGCACACACGCGCTGCCAGGTCAGGTATCACTTGGAATCGATCGCCGGGGAGCGTCCGGAAGTAGCGCTCGCGAAGGCCGGGCTCCAGCTGTTCGAGCCGGCGCAGACCGTACACTCCCTCGCGGGATCGACTCAGGGCACTGAGGCTGATGTCGGTCCCGATCACACCAAACGACGTTTCACCACCTCCGAGGGCCAGCGCCTCGGCTGCACAGATGGCCAGGGAATAGGTCTCCTCGCCGCTCGCGCAACCGACACTCCAGAGCGACCAGGGACGCGCGGCGTCGCGAGAAGCGCCCCGCTCGCGCAGCACCCGCGAAAGCAGGGCAAACGAGGGGGGATGGCGAAAGAACCGGGTTTCCTGAACGGTCAGCCTATCCATCAGCGTTGACCATTCCACCGCACCGCGTGGCCCGTCGGTCACCTGCCGATAGTAGCTGGCGTAGTCGGCTGCTCCGACCTCGCGCATGCGGGAGCTGAGGTTAGCCTGCAGGAAGATACGCCGCTGCTCGGTCACGACCAGCCCGGAGCGCTCTTCGAGCAGCGCCTGCCAGTCGTGAAATTCCGCTGACGACATATCGGCCAAGGGTCTCAGTGACCAGTCGACGCTTGGCTGCATGCCCTGCCCCTTCATCGTGGACTCCCGCGGCGGCCGCTGCCGGCCGCCGCGCGCTCAACTCAGGCTTGTTCCTGCGTCTCGGGCAGGGTAAAGCCGGAAACCGAGTGACGCATTTCGTTGGCCATCTTCGCCAGGTTGCCGATGCTTCTGGCGGTGGCGGTAGTACCCGACGACGTCTGCGAAGTGATTTCCTGAATGACGTTCATGGTGTTGGAGATGTGGCCGGCGGACGAAGCCTGCTGGCGCGCTGCGTTGGAGATGTTCTGAATCAGCGCCGCAAGGCTCTTGGATACCTTCTCGATTTCTTCCAGCGCCACCCCGGCGTCTTGCGCCAGACGGGCGCCGCGCACCACTTCGGAGGTCGTCTGTTCCATCGAGATAACCGCTTCGTTGGTGTCGGTCTGAATCGTCTTGACCAGCGCCTCGATCTGCTTGGTGGCCGCCGACGAACGTTCCGCCAGACGCTGAACCTCGTCCGCAACCACGGCGAAGCCACGTCCCGCATCTCCGGCCATGGAGGCCTGAATTGCAGCGTTCAGGGCGAGGATGTTGGTCTGGTCGGCAATGTCGTTGATCAGACTGACGATGTCGCCGATCTCCTGGGACGATTCACCGAGGCGCTTGATGCGCTTGGAGGTGTCCTGAATCTGCTCGCGAATGTTGTCCATGCCGGTAATGGTGTTGTGCACCACCTCGTTGCCCTTGTTGGCGATGGCTACGGAACGTTCCGCTACCGCCGAGGACTCAGCGGCGTTGGCCGATACCTGGTCGATCGACACGGCCATTTCGTTGATCGCCGCCGAGGCCCCGGCAATTTCCTGAGCCTGGTGCTCCGAGGCTTCGGCCAGGTGCATGGCGGTCGCCTGGGTTTCCTGCGCCGCACCGGACACCTGCACGGCGGTCTGGTTGATCGTCTCGACCAGATCGCGCAGCTGGTCGATCGAGTAGTTGATCGAGTCGGCGATGGCGCCGGTGAAATCCTCGGTGACCGTGGCGGCTACGGTCAGGTCACCGTCGGCGAGGTCACCGATCTCGTCGAGCAGGCGCAAAATCGCCGTCTGGTTACGCTCGTTCTTTTCCGCCGTCTCACTCAGGCGCCGGCGGGTTTCCTGGACCATGACGAGGCCGATCAACAGGATCGAGGCGAGGGCCAGCGCACCGAGCACGTAGCCGGCGAGCGTATTGACGTAGCGGGCGTCGGCACGGGCCTGGAGCCCCTGAGTCAGGGCGGAGGTCTTGTCCAGAAGCGTCTGCGACACTTCGAAGATGCTGTTGGAGGACTCGCGCACCTGGAACAGCTCCGGGGACGTCTCGAGGATCTCGTCCACCGAGCCGGAAACGAACTGGAACAGCTCGGAAATGGCGGCCAGGCGATCGAGCGCCTCGGCATCGGTCACGCGGGAAATACCCATGGCCTCGTTGCCCTCGAGCATCGCGCTCAGGACGCGGCCGAACAGGCTGGCGTCACGACCGAACATGTCGGCGGCCTGCACCGAGTCCTGGTCACCGGACAGCACCTTGTTGACCGAACCCAGAATCCGCTCGGCGAGCAGCGACTGGCGCTGCGCGACCGACACCTGGGCGGCTGGCGCACCGCTTTCGAGCAGGATGTCGACCACCTCTTCGTATTCGACCTGCAGTTGAGGAATCGTCTCGGCAAGGGTTGCCGCTACCTGATGCAGGGACAGTACGGTCTGTTCGCTGGCGAGGATCGCGTCAGTGTTCTGCCGCAGCGTATCCCAGTCCTGCTGCACGGCGGCCACTTCGGCCTGCAGCGCATCGGGAACCGCGGGCAGGCCGATGCTGTCATTACCCTGGGACAGGTAGCTCCAGCGCTCGCTGAAGTCGTTTCGGGCCTCCTTCAGGGAGTCGAACGCCTCTGCCGTACCGGCGGCGGCTTCCACGGCGTTCTTTGCGATACGCTGGGACAGAACGCGAAGTTCGCCCGCGTGCCCGATGTACTCGTTATCGTAGTCGGCCTGGGTATTGAGGTATGCGAAGTTCGCGAACAACAGCACCATCGATACGATCAGAAGAATAAACAGCCCGGCGATCAACGTATTGCTACGTACCCCTGCCAGCAATGCATTTGCGTTCATTTTTTTCATGTTGTCGGCCCCCGCCTGGACCACCCGTACGTTTCCTTTCAAGAACCAAAAGGCCGGCATCAGCCGACCCCACCTAAATCAATACGCTACGTCGAGAAACGTCTGATGCGACGCAAGAGCATGAGGGCTGAAGACAAGCCAGGGCTGCTCTCGCTGGAATACACCGTGAATGAAGGGCTGGATCGATGCCTCCACCGGCGGCAGCGCTTCGGAGAAGGCGTCGACCGGGAAGTGCTGCATGCCAAATACCTCATCGACCGTCAGGCCCGCGAACACGTCGTGGTGATCGACGACCAATACCCGGCGCTGCTTGCGCAATGGCGACAGTTCCAGCCCCAGGTAACCGCACAGATCCATGATCGGCAGCAGCCTGCCGCGCACGTTCGCCACACCCTTGACCCACGGCTTGACGCCAGGCAGCAACGTGTAGCGGGGCTCATGAAGGATCTCGCCTACTTCACCCATAGGCGCGACGAACAGCCGACCGCCCATGCGAAAGCCGATCCCGGCCCAGGTCTGGATGGCCTCCTGCTGCGACGGCAGCCCTGCAGCTAGCGCGCGGCACTGCGCGTCGATTGCCAGGAGCCGCTCAAAGGGTGTAGGCGTATCCGACATGCTGGCAACTTCCCTTGTCCGAGAAACGAGATCGCCGATCAGCCGGCAAGCACGGCGTTCAGGGTCTTCAGCAGAGTCGCTTCGTCCACCGGCTTGGTCAGGTAGTCTTTAGCGCCTTGGCGCTTGCCCCAGACCTTATCGGTTTCCTGATCCTTGGTGGTCACAATGATCACCGGAATGTGACTGGTTTCAGCATCTTTGGTGAGCTGGCGCGTGGCCTGGAAGCCGTTCAGCCCCGGCATCACGATATCCATCAGGACGGCATCCGGCTTCTCCTGACGCGCAAGGGCGACGCCATCGGCCCCATTTTCTGCTTTCAGGACGCTGTGGCCATGCTTCTCGAGCATGGCCGTGAGCTTGTACATTTCAGTTGGTGAATCATCAACAATCAGAACGCGAGCCATGGTTTCTCCGTGGGAAAGGCTTCAACGGCACACTAGGCCGAACTTCAGGATACTTGCTCTACCGGCGCGAAATCAGGCACATGCGCCTTGATCGCGCCGAGCAACTCTTCTTTACTGAATGGCTTGGTGAGGTACTGATCGGACCCCACGATCCGCCCCTTGGCCTTGTCGAACAGACCATCCTTGGAGGAAAGCATGATGACCGGGGTGGATTTGAACGAACTGTTGTTCTTGATCAGCGCACAGGTCTGATAGCCATCCAGCCGAGGCATCATGATATCGACGAATATGATCCGCGGGTGACTGTCCGCGATCTTGGCGAGCGCATCGAAGCCGTCCACTGCCGTGATCACGTCACAACCTACTTTCTTCAGCAGCGTTTCGGCGGTGCGACGAATCGTTTTCGAATCGTCGATCACCATGACCTTCAAGCCCTCGGAGTGCTGTTCCATTTCGCCCTACCATCGCCTCGGTGAGTCGTAGTTAATCGTTCTGCCAGTGCGCCGGAGGCCCTGCGGTCGATGGGCTTAACCCAATCGCCGGACCTTTTTAGCACACTCCTCAGGAGCAAGCTATCTGCCGCCGGAGCGGCTGGATTTTCCTTGACCCAGCGCACAACCGCCGCCAATCTGCGTCGACATCAAAGCCCTTGGCAGCCCTGTTCTGCCCCCTTCGTCGGAGACCAACAAATGACCGTTCGGGTCGGGATCATCATGGACCCAATCGCCCAGATCGCCTTCAAGAAGGACAGCTCCCTGGCCATGCTTCTGGCAGCCCAGGCGCGAGGCTGGTCCCTTCATTACATGGAGCAGCGCGATCTCTACCAACTGGCCGGGGAAGCGCGCGCCCGCATGCGACCGCTCACGGTCCGCCACGACCCCACGAACTGGTTCGAGACCGGCGATGAGATCGACGGCCCGCTGGCGGATCTTGACGTGATCCTGATGCGCAAGGATCCGCCGTTCAACAGCGAATACGTCTACGCGACCTACCTGCTTGAACTTGCCGAACAGGCTGGCACGTTAGTGGTGAACCGGCCGCAGAGCTTGCGCGATTGCAACGAAAAGTTCTTTGCTACGCAGTTTCCGCAGTGTACTCCGCCGACCCTGGTCAGCCGGAGGGCGGACATTCTGCGGGAGTTCGCCAGCGAACAGCGTGACATTATTCTCAAACCGCTTGACGAGATGGGCGGCGCCTCAATCTTCCGACACCGTGAAGGCGACCCCAACCTGTCGGTGATTCTGGAGGTGCTGACCGATCATGGCCGCCGCCAGATCATGGCGCAGCGGTACATTCCAGCGATCAGCCAGGGCGACAAGCGCATCCTGATGATTGACGGCGAGCCGGTTCCCTACTGCCTGGCGCGCATTCCCGCGGCGGGCGAAACCCGGGGCAACCTGGCGGCGGGCGGGCGCGGTGTGGCGCAACCCCTGTCCGACCGGGATCGGGAAATCGCCGCGATCGTAGGACCCGAACTGCGCAAACGCGGGCTGCTGTTCGTCGGCCTGGACGTCATCGGCGAGTTCCTCACCGAAATCAACATCACCAGCCCGACCTGCATACGGGAAATCGACAACGCCTTCGACACCCGGATTGGCGAACGCCTGATGGATGCCATCGCCGCGAAACTGCCCGACCACTGATCGGTGACGCTGCGGACCAGCGGCCCGCAGCGCCTGCGCACAACCCGGACGTGACGCGTTCTGTCGACCCATGAAGCGCCAAAGCTGCCGCCTGGTTCATAGACTTTTACGGTCGCGCTGGGCAGACTGCGCGCACCCTGAGCCGACTGGACCGCGATGAACGCCGCGACACGCCAACCCGCCCCTGCCCGTACCGGCGTTCGCCCGGCGGATCGTCTCGGCTTTACGCTGTTCCTCGCCGCCGTGCTTCACGTCGCCCTGATCCTCGGCCTCGGCTTCACACTGTCCGAGCCGCCAAAGGTAAGCAAGACGCTGGACATCACCTTGGCGACGTTCAAGAGCGAAGACAAGCCAAAGGAAGCCGACTTCCTCGCCCAGGACAACCAGCAGGGCAGCGGTACGCTGGAGCACAAGGCCTCGCCGAAGACCACCGAGCAGGCGCCTTTCCAGGACACCCAGGTGCGCAAGGTCACGCCGGCATCGGCGCCGCCGCCGAGCAACCGCAGCAAGACGCCGAAGACCGCCGTCGCGACCCGCGCCCCTCAAGCGCAAAAGACACCCAGCAAACCGCAGGACAACGCACCCAAGCCGCAGGCATCTCCCGCGCCGGAATATGACAGCTCGCAACTCAGCTCCGAGATCGCCAGCCTGGAAGCCGAGCTGGCCCAACAGGTGCAGCAGTACGCGAAACGGCCACGGGTGAGCCGTCAGAACAGCGCGGCGACCATGCGCGACATCAGCGCCTGGTACCGTGACGAGTGGCGCAAGAAGGTCGAGCGGATCGGCAACCTCAACTATCCGGACGAAGCGCGGCGGCAGCGGATCTACGGCAGCCTGCGCATGCTGGTGATCATCAAGAGCGACGGCACGGTGGTGGAGCTGCGCGTCCTGGAATCATCCGGCCAGCCGGTGCTCGACGAAGCCGCCATGCGCATCGTGCGACTGGCCGCCCCATTCGCCCCGTTCAGTGGTGAGCTGGCACAGAAGTTTGACCAGGTAGAGATCATCCGCACCTGGCGCTTCGAGCGTGGCGACCGCCTGTCGAGCCAGTGACGCTGGCGAGTGCGACGGCCTGGCCGCCGCGCAGCGCTTCACGGCCCTGCCCGCAACGCTTAAGCTAGCAGCCATGACCGCGACCACTCCCAGCTACCTCAAGCATCAGTTCCTGATCGCCATGCCCCACATGGCGGATGCCCATTTTGCCCAGACGCTGATCTACCTGGTGGAGCACAACCAGGACGGCGCCATGGGTTTGATCATCAATCGTCCGAGCGGACTCAACCTGGCCGACGTCATGGAGCAGTTGCGCCCTGACGTGCCGTGCGAGCCGGCCATCGAGGCCCTGCCGGTCTATTCGGGAGGACCGGTCCAGACCGACCGCGGATTTGTGCTGCACCCGGCGAGCAGCCAGTTCCAGGCGACCCTCGTCCTGGGCGAACTCGGCGTCACCACCTCGCAGGACGTGCTGTTCGCCATCGCCGACGGCCAGGGTCCACGCCAGCATTTCATCGCCCTGGGCTACGCCGGTTGGGAGGCCGGCCAGCTCGAGGCGGAGCTGATCGAAAACGCCTGGCTGAGCTGCCCGGCGCAGGCACACATCCTCTTCGACCTGCCGGCCGAGCAGCGCCTGAGCGCAGCGGCCGCCTCGCTCGGCGTCGACCTGCGACTGCTCAGCAGCCAGGTCGGCCACGCATGACCCTGCGCCTTCTGTTGGGGTTCGACTACGGCACCAGGCAGATCGGCGTCGCCGTGGGCCAGGTGGTGACCGGCCAGGCCAGGGAGCTCTGCGTGCTGAAGGCCCGCGACGGCATCCCTGACTGGGCGCAGATCGACGCGCTGCTGCGCGAGTGGCAACCGGACGCCCTGGTGGTGGGCCTGCCGCTGAACATGGATGGCAGCCCAAGCGACATGAGCGCCCGCGCGGAAAAATTCGCCCGGCGCCTGAGCGGCCGTTTCAATCTGCCCGTCCACACCCACGACGAGCGCCTGACAACCTACGAGGCCAAGGGCGAGCGGCTGCGCAGCGGGCAGCATGGCGGCTACCGCGAACGTCCAGTCGACGCCCTCGCCGCCGCCCTTCTGCTCGAAGGCTGGCTGTCGAACCGGCCCCCGCCCGAGCAAGCCAAGGAGAAATGATGACCCTGCCGAACCCCGATGAACTCCTGCCCCAGATGGCTGCGGCGCTGGACCGGCACCTGCACCGGCACGGGATAACCGCGCCGCGCTTCGTGGGCATCCACACCGGCGGCGTCTGGGTAGCACAAGCACTGATGGCACTGCGCGACGAGCCCGGCGCCCTGGGCGTGCTTGACGTGTCCTTCTACCGCGATGACTTCACCCAGAACGGTCTGCATCCCCAGGTGCGCCCGTCGGCGCTGCCGTTCGAAATCGACGGCCAGCACTTGGTGTTGATCGACGACGTGCTGATGAGCGGCCGGACCATCCGCGCGGCGCTCAACGAATTGTTCGATTATGGGCGTCCGGCCAGCGTCAGCCTGGTGTGCCTGCTGGATCTTGACGCACGTGAACTGCCGATCCGCCCTGACGTGGTCGGCGCGACCCTGGCGCTCGCGCCCGACCAGCGCGTCAAGCTGATCGGGCCGACGCCGCTGTCACTCGAACTCCAGACCCTCGCCTCCGCCAATTGAGATCCTCGCGATGACGCCCACCGACGCCAAGCGCCCGCTGCAGCTGAACGACCACGGCCAGCTGCGCCATTTCCTCTCGCTGGACGGCCTGCCCCGAGCGCTGCTGACCGAAATCCTCGATACCGCCGACTCCTTTCTCGAAGTTGGCGCGCGTGCCGTGAAGAAGGTCCCGCTGCTGCGCGGCAAGACGGTGTGCAACGTGTTCTTCGAGAATTCCACGCGCACCCGCACCACCTTCGAACTGGCGGCCAAGCGGCTATCGGCCGACGTGATCACCCTGAACGTGTCGACCTCCTCGACCAGCAAGGGCGAAACCCTGACCGACACCCTGCGCAATCTCGAAGCCATGGCGGCCGACATGTTCGTGGTGCGGCATGCCGATTCGGGCGCGGCACATTTCATCGCCGAGCACGTGTCGCCGGACGTGGCGGTCATCAACGGCGGCGACGGCCGGCATGCGCACCCGACCCAGGGGATGCTCGACATGCTGACCATTCGACGGCACAAGGGCGATTTCGAGCGGCTGTCGGTGGCAATCGTCGGCGACATCCTGCATTCGCGGGTGGCGCGTTCGAACATGCTGGCGCTGAAGACGCTGGGCTGCCCGGACATCCGTGTCATCGGCCCCAAGACGCTGCTGCCCGTCGGCCTGGAGCAGTACGGCGTGAGCGTCTACCACGACATGGACGAAGGCATCCGCGGGGTCGACGTGGTGATCATGCTGCGCCTGCAGCGTGAGCGCATGCAGGGCGGTTTGCTGCCCAGCGAGGGCGAGTTCTACCGGCTCTATGGTCTGACCACCCAGCGCATGGCGCTGGCCAAGGCGGACGCCATCGTCATGCACCCGGGGCCAATCAACCGCGGGGTGGAGATCGAATCCGCCGTCGCCGACGGGACGCAATCGGTCATTCTTAACCAGGTCACCTACGGCATCGCCATCCGCATGGCGGTGCTGTCCATGGCCATGAGCGGGCAGACCGCGCAGCGCCAACTCGAGCAGGAACACGCCACCGAGGAGCAGAACTGATGCCAACCCAGATTCTCGGTGCTCGCCTGATCGACCCGGCGAGCGGACGCGACGAGGTCACCGATATCTTCTGCCAGGACGGCAGGATCGTCGCCATCGGCCAGGCCCCGGCGGGCTTTGCAGCGGCGCAGACGATCGACGCGCAATCCCTGGTCGCAGCGCCCGGACTGGTTGACCTGTCCGTGGCACTGCGCGAGCCGGGCTACAGCCGCAAGGGCAACATCGCCAGCGAGACACTTGCCGCCACCGCCGGGGGCATCACCAGCCTCTGCTGTCCGCCCACGACCCGGCCGGTGCTAGATACCGCCGCGGTGGCCGAACTCATCCTCGATCGGGCCCGCGAGTCCGGCCATGCCAAAGTGTTTCCGATCGGTGCGCTGAGCCGCGGCCTGGGCGGCGAGCAGCTCGCCGAACTGGTGGCGCTGCGCGAAGCCGGTTGCGTGGCATTTGGCAACGGGCTGACGAACTTCAGCAACAACCGCAACCTCAGCCGCGCCCTGGAGTACGCTGCCACCTTTGATCTGACCGTAGTCATCCATTCGCAGGACAGCGACCTGGCTGCCGGTGGTCTGGCCCACGAAGGGCCACCCGCGGCTTTTCTCGGCCTGGCGGGAATTCCCGAGACAGCCGAGACCGTCGCGCTGGCGCGTCATCTGTTGCTCGTCGAACAAAGCGGCGTGCGTGCTCACTTCAGCCAGCTGAGCACCGCCCGTGGCGCGCAGATGATCGCCGACGCCCAGGCCAGAGGCCTGCCGGTAACGGCCGACGTGGCGATGTACCAGCTGATTCTTACCGACGAGGCGCTGCACGGCTTCTCCAGCCTCTATCACGTGCAGCCTCCGCTGCGCAGCACCGCCGACCGCGATGGCCTGCGTGAAGCCGTACGCACCGGTGTGATCTCGGTTATCTCCAGCCACCACCAACCGCACGAGGCCGACGCGAAGCAGGCGCCCTTCGGCGAGACCGAGCCGGGCATCAGCAGCGCCGACATCCTGCTGCCCCTGGCGCTGACCCTGGTTGACGATGGCCTGCTCGACCTGCCGACCTTGCTGGCCCGCCTGAGCAGCGGCCCGGCGACCGCCCTGAACCTGCCCGCCGGGCGCCTGGCAGTCGGCGAACCGGCGGACCTGGTGCTGTTCGACCCCCGCGCGTCCACCCTCGCAGGCGAGCGATGGCATTCGAAAGGACGCAACTGCCCCTTCATCGGCCACTGTTTGCCGGGCGCGGTGCGCTACACGCTGGTCGACGGGCGCATCGCCTTTCAGGCCTGACCGCCGTGGGTCGACCGGCGCAGCACTGCCGGCGACCCGCACCCCATCGATCAGAAGCGCTTTTCCATGTTGCGCATCGACACTTGGCTGTTCAGCGTCCAGAAGTCGTAGAGCACGCCGATGAAGAACAAGCCGCCCGTGCACAGGTAGAGCAGACCGGTAAGCCACTTGCCCTGGTACATCCGGTGCACGCCAAAGACCCCGAGAAAGGTCAGCAGGATCCAGGCCACGGTGTAGTCGATCGGTCCGGGCTGAAAACGCATGTCCGCTTCGCGGTCCATGGAAGGGATCAGGAAGAGGTCGATGATCCAGCCGACGAAAAACAGCCCGAAGGTAAAGAACCAGATAGTGCCCGTCACCGGCTTGCCGTAGTAGAACCGGTGCGACCCCAGGAAGCCGAAAATCCAGAGCAGGTAGCCAATCAGCAAGTTGTGGGTGTTTTGCCGCATCTGAGCCTCGCGTCGAATTTGGAGAGGGTCCAGCTTATCCGATAAACCGCCCCGACCGCGCCGCCGGACGGCCGTTGCCCAGGGGCACGTCCATGATACTGTATATAAAAACAGTATCCAGGTGCGTTGCCATGCAACTGATCGACAAGCTCAGCGTCCTCGCCGACGCCGCCAAGTATGACGTCTCCTGCGCCAGCAGCGGGGCGCCGAAGCGCAGCTCACGGGGCAAGCCAGGATTGGGCGCCACCAATGGCATGGGCATCTGCCACAGCTTCACGCCCGATGGCCGCTGCGTGGCGCTGCTGAAGATCCTGCTGACCAACTTCTGCCTGTACGACTGCCAGTACTGCGTCAACCGGCGCTCCAGTGATGTGCCACGGGCGCGCTTCACGCCAGAGGAGGTGGTCAGCCTGACGCTGGACTTCTACCGCCGCAACTGCATCAGCGGCCTGTTCCTCAGTTCCGGCATCATCCGCTCGGCCGACTACACCATGGAACAGCTGGTCCGGGTGGCCCAGCTCCTTCGTGAAGAGCACGGCTTCCGCGGCTACATCCACCTGAAAACAATTCCAGACGCCGATCCGCTGCTCATCGCCGAAGCCGGCCGCCACGCCGACCGGTTGAGCGTGAACATCGAGCTGCCGACCGAAGCCAGCCTGATCCGCCTGGCGCCGGAAAAGCAGGTGGTCACCATCAAGCAGGCGATGCAGACCATACACGAAGGCGAAACCGAGGCCAGCGCGGAGCGACGCGCCCCGCGCTTTGCCCCCGCCGGGCAGAGCACGCAGATGATCGTCGGCGCCGACGCCACCGACGACAGCACCATCCTGCACACCGCCCAGACCCTGTATGGCAGCTATCGCTTGCGCCGGGTCTATTATTCGGCCTTCAGCCCGATCCCTCAGAGCCCCAGCAGCGTTCCATTCGCGGCGCCGCCGTTGCTGCGCGAGCACCGCCTCTACCAGGCCGACTTTCTCATGCGCGGCTATGGCTTCCAGGCCGGCGAGCTGCTCAGCGGGCCCGGCAACCTGCAACTCGACATCGACCCAAAGCTCGGCTGGGCACTGGCACACCGGGAGCAGTTTCCCGTGGACCTCAATCGCGCCGAAGCGCAGATGATCGCCCGCGTGCCGGGCATCGGGATGCTCAGCGCCCGGCGCCTGGTCGACCTGCGCCGGCACAGGCGCATTCGTTTCGACGACCTGACGCGTCTGCGCTGTGCGCTGGAAAAGGCCAAGCCCTTCGTGATCACCCAGGATTACCGCCCCGCGCAGGCCGGCCATGAGTCGACGGCACTGCACCAGCAGTTGCGCGAGGCACCGGTGCAAATGGCGCTCTGGGCATGATCACGGTCCGTTTCGATGGCAGTTTCGACGGCTGGAGAACTCGCGCGCGGGCGCTGCTAGGCGAGCGCGTGCCCCCGCACGAGGTGGACTGGACCACGGAGCGCGAAGCGCCAGGGCTGTTCGACGATACCCCGCCCCCGCCAGCAGCCGGGCCGGCACTTCGCATACGGGTGCCGCGCCCATTGCTGGACGAGCTGGAAATGGCGGCGCGCTATCGCGTCGAGCAGCGCTGGAGCCTGCTCTACCGCGTGCTCTGGCGCGTCATCCAGGGGGATTCGGCAGCCCGTCTGCCCGGCGACCCTGACGGCAGCGTGCTGCACGCCAGGATCAAGGCGGTCCGCCGCGAAGCCCATCACCTGCACGCCTTCCTGCGTTTCAGCCCGATCGCCACGGGCGACGGCCCGAGGCATGCCGCCTGGTTCGAACCGGCTCATGACATCCTGCCCTGGGCCGCCGAGCACTTCGCCGAACGCATGGGCAGGCACAGCTGGCTGATCGCCACCCCGACCGACGGGGTCCACTGGGATGGCAGCCAGCTGCAGCATGCGCGTCCCTGCCCGCCCGCCTGGCGTGAGCTGGCGATACACGCCGTCGACCCTGGGGGCGACCTGTGGAAGGCTTATTACGAAAGCACTTTCAATCCGGCGCGGCTTAACCGCAGCGTGCTGGAGAGCAACCTGCCGGTGCGCTTCTGGAAGCACCTGCCGGAGGGCATGCTGATACCCCAACTCATGAGCCGCGCGCGCGCCGGTGCGCAGCGCGATGGCCAGGCCGAGCGCGTCGCCGGCCAGCCCGGCAAGCGCATCGGACGAGGGCAGGAAAAGGAGGCTTAGCGGAAGCTGCGCCCCGGATCGTCGTCGCTGACCTCCAGTGTCAGCCCCTGTGACACGCTGGTCAGGTGCTCGCCGTCGGTTTCCGACCCCAGTTTGATCATCAGGCGCAAGTCGTTGGAAGAGTCCGCGTGCGCCAGCGCATCCTCGTAGGTGATTTCGCCCTGCACGTAGAGGTTGTACAGCGCCTGGTCGAAGGTCTGCATGCCGAGGTCGGTGGACCGTTTCATCAGTGACTTCAGTTCGTGGACCTCGCCCTTGCGGATCAGGTCGGCCGCCAGCGGCGTGTTGATCAGCACCTCGATGACCGCGCGCCGGCCCTTGCCATCGGGCGTCGGGATCAGCTGCTGGGCGACGATGGCCTTGAGGTTCAACGACAGGTCCATCCAGACCTGCTGCTGCCGGTCCGCGGGGAAAAAGTTGATGATGCGGTCCAGCGCCTGGTTGGCGTTGTTGGCGTGCAGGGTGGCCAGGCACAGGTGACCGGTTTCGGCAAACGCGACCGCGTAGTCCATGGTTTCCCGGGTGCGCACCTCGCCGATAAGGATGACGTCCGGCGCCTGGCGCAGGGTGTTCTTCAGCGCCACGTCGAAGGAGTCGGTGTCGATGCCGACCTCACGCTGGGTGACGATGCAGCTCTGATGCTGGTGGATGAACTCGATGGGATCTTCGATGGAGATGATATGCCCGCTGGAATTGCGGTTCCGGTAACCGATCATCGCCGCCAGCGAGGTGGACTTGCCGGTCCCGGTGGCGCCGACGAACAGCACCAGGCCGCGCTTGGTCATCGCCAGCTTCTTCAGTACTTCGGGCAGCTTGAGTTCGTCGATGGTCGGAATGTTGGTCTCGATGCGGCGCAACACCATGCCGGCGAGGTTGCGCTGGTAGAACGCGCTGACCCGGAAGCGCCCGATGCCGCGCGCGCTGATGGCGAAGTTGCACTCGTGGTTCTCGGCAAACTCGCGACGCTGCTGCTCGTTCATCACGGCATGCACGGTTTCGCGGGTCATTTCGGGCGACATGGGGGTCTTGTTCACCGGCAGAATCTTGCCGTTGACCTTCATAGACGGCGGTACGCCCGCCGTGATGAACAGGTCGGAGCCGCCCTTTTCCACCATCAGGCGCAACAGTTTCTCGAATTCCATCATCAGTCTCGTGGGCGGCCAGTGCCGCCATGCAGCGAAGCGAAAGCCGGGCGCGATGCCCGGCCGCCATGGTTAGAAGTTTTCCGGCTGCTTGGCCTTTTCCTTGGCGCTGTCGCGCGAAATCAGGCCCTTGGCCAGCAGCCCCTTGAGACAGGCGTCCAGCGTCTGCATGCCAAGCGAGCCGCCGGTCTGAATCGAGGAATACATCTGCGCGACCTTGTCCTCGCGGATCAGGTTACGGATCGCCGGGGTGCCGATCATGATTTCGTGCGCCGCTACCCGTCCGCCCCCGACCTTCTTCAGCAGGGTCTGGGAGATCACCGCCTGAAGGGATTCGGAGAGCATCGAGCGCACCATCGACTTCTCCTCTGCCGGGAACACGTCGACCACCCGGTCGATCGTCTTCGCCGCCGAGGTGGTGTGCAGGGTGCCGAACACCAGGTGGCCGGTTTCCGCCGCGGTCAGCGCCAGGCGGATGGTCTCCAGGTCGCGCATCTCGCCCACCAGGATGATGTCGGGGTCTTCACGCAGCGCCGAACGCAACGCCTCGGAGAAGCCGAGGGTGTCTCGGTGCACTTCCCGCTGGTTGACCAGGCACTTCTTCGATTCGTGAACGAATTCGATCGGGTCCTCGATGGTGAGAATGTGGTGGTACTTGGTGTTGTTCAGGTAGTCGAGCATGGCCGCCAGGGTGGTCGACTTGCCCGAACCGGTCGGCCCGGTGACCAGCACCAGGCCGCGCGGCACGTCGGTGATCTTGCGGAACACCTCGCCCATGCCCAGGTCTTCCATGGTCAGGACCTTCGACGGAATGGTCCGGAACACCGCGCCTGCGCCGCGGTTCTGGTTGAAGGCGTTGACCCGGAAGCGCGCCACGCCGGGCACCTCGAACGAGAAGTCGGTTTCGAGAAATTCCTCGAAATCCTTGCGTTGCTTGTCATTCATGATGTCGTAGATCAGCGCGTGCACCTGCTTGTGGTCCATCGCGGGGAGGTTGATCCGACGCACGTCGCCATCGACGCGGATCATCGGCGGCAAGCCGGAAGACAGGTGCAAATCCGACGCACCCTGCTTGGCACTGAAGGCCAGCAGCTCTGTGATATCCATGGGACTCCCCAATTACAAGCAAGCAGGTAGAATGCCGCGCAGACCCTAAGGTGGCAGGCGCCCGTAATGTCCACGATAGCGAACAATATTGCAAAGGTCGCAACGCGCATCCGTGAGGCGGCGCAAGCTGCAGGGCGCACACCCGGCGAGGTGCGCCTGCTGGCCGTGAGCAAGACGCAACCGGCCGACGCGATCCGTCAGGCCAGCGAAGCCGGCCTGCACGATTTCGGCGAGAACTACCTGCAGGAAGCGCTGGAAAAACAGGCAGCCCTGAGCGATCTACCCTTGACCTGGCATTTCATCGGCCCCATCCAGTCGAACAAGACCAAATCCATCGCCGAGCACTTCGACTGGGTGCACTCGGTGGACCGCCTGAAGATCGCGCAACGCCTGTCCGACCAGCGCCCCGAATCGCTATCGCCGCTGAACATTTGCCTGCAGGTCAACGTCAGCGGCGAAGCCAGCAAGTCCGGCTGCGAGCCGCAGGACGTACCGGCGCTGGCGCAGGCCATCTCGGCCCTGCCCCGCTTGCGCTTACGCGGGCTGATGGCAATTCCCGAGCCGACCGACGACCCGGCCGAGCAACGCGCAGCCTTCGCCCGCCTGCGCCAGCTGCAGCAATCACTGGACCTCGGCCTCGACACCCTGTCCATGGGCATGAGCCAGGACCTCGAAGCGGCCATCGCCGAAGGCGCCACCTGGGTCCGAGTCGGCACCGCCCTGTTCGGCGCCCGGGACTACGGCCGCCCCTCTGCATGAACAAAGGAAATTTCGCATGAGCACTCCCCGTATCGCCTTTATCGGCGGTGGCAACATGGCCGCCAGCCTGATCGGCGGGCTACGCGCCCAGGGCATTCCTGCCTCCGCCATCTGCGCCAGCGACCCTGGCGCGGACAGACGCACCGAACTGCACGATGTTCATGGTATCGAGGCGTTCGCCGACAACGCCCAGGCGATCGCCGGGGCCGAGGTAGTGGTGCTGGCGGTCAAACCACAGGTCATGCAGGCGGTCTGCCGCGACCTGGCATCGTCGCTACAGGCGGATCAGCTGATCGTATCGATCGCCGCCGGCGTCACCTGCGCCAGCCTGCAGCAATGGCTTGGCGACACCCCGCGGGCGATCGTGCGCTGCATGCCGAACACCCCCGCCCTGCTGCGCCAGGGCGTCAGCGGGCTGTTCGCCAACGCGGTGGTCAGCGCCGAGCAGAAAGAGCAGGCCGAGCAGCTGCTATCGGCCGTCGGCCTGGCGCTCTGGCTGGACCGGGAGGCACTGATCGACGCGGTCACGGCGGTGTCGGGCAGCGGTCCGGCGTATTTCTTCCTGTTGATCGAAGCCATGACCGCCGCCGGCGAACGCCTGGGCCTGCCGCACGACACCGCTGCGCAGCTGACCTTGCAGACCGCCCTGGGCGCTGCCCGGATGGCCTGTGAGAGCGACGTCGACGCAGCCGAACTGCGTCGCCGGGTCACTTCACCGAACGGAACCACCGAAGCGGCGATCAAAGCCTTTCAAGCGGGCGGCTTCGAGGCGCTGGTGCAACAGGCGATGGACGCCGCCGCGCGCCGCTCGGCCGAACTCGCCGAGCAACTGGGCAAGTAGGGGCTGTTGGCTCCTGTTCGCGGCCGCGCCGGAGCCCGCTTGGGGCAGCGCCAGGCATCGTCCGCGGCGAACGGGCTGCCGCCTCACCCACCCACGGCTTCGCATGAGCACAGCAATGGGTTACGGCAAACGAGCGACGAACAAGGCCGCACCGTGCGAACGGTCTACAGCGCAGTCGGGCCAGGCGGCATTGCGCGACTGCCAAGGCACAACCATTACCGGCGTCCCGCGCCGTGGCCGCGCCCCTTGGCGCAGCAGTGCGGCTCGCGACGACACACCAATAGATCCTAAGGAGCCTTCATGTCGCAACTCTCGCAAGCCCTGATTCTGATCGTCCAGACGCTCGGCAGTCTCTACCTGCTGATCGTTCTGTTGCGCTTCGTCCTGCAGTTGGTCCGGGCCGATTTTTACAACCCGCTGAGCCAGTTCATCGTCCGCGCCACGCACCCGCTGCTGCGCCCGCTGCGCCGCGTGATCCCGAGCGTTGGCGGCCTCGACCTGTCCTCGCTGGTGCTGGCCATCATCGTTCAGGCGCTGCTGATGGCGGCGATCCTGCTAATTGCCTATGGCACCATCGGCAACCCCTTGCAGCTGCTGGTCTGGGCCTTCGTCGGGGTGACCGGGCTGCTGCTGAACGTGTTCTTCTACGCGCTCATCATCAGCGTGATCCTGTCCTGGGTTGCACCCGGCAGCCACAACCCCGGCGCGCAACTGGTCAACCAGATCTGCGAACCGGCACTGGCTCCGTTCCGTCGCCTGCTGCCCAGCATGGGCGGGCTCGACATTTCACCGATCTTTGCGTTCCTGGCAATCAAGCTGCTCGACATGCTCGTCATTAACAACCTGGCCGTGATGACCCACATGCCCAACATCCTGCGCTCGTTGATCTGAGCTGCCGCGGCGCCCGCGCAGGCGCCATGCGGGCCATTTGAGCAGCAGTTCACATCCCCGCGATTGACCGGCTCCGGGCGACTGCGATAATCGCCCGCTACGCCCTTCTGGAAGCGACCGGCTCATGGAACGACTCGACCGTCAGGTGGACGCCTACGTCACCTGGAAACGCGACCTGGTGCGCGAGATCATCCGCTACCGCAGCTGGCTGGCTCACAACCGGCTCAGCTCAGAAGCCGTCGAGGCACGCCTGGAGCGCGCCTTGCGCCTGCTGCGCACCGACCACATCACCCTCGCGTTCGTTGGCGAGTTCTCCCGCGGCAAGACCGAACTGATCAACAGCCTGTTCTTTTCCAGCTACGGCCAGCGCATCCTGCCGTCGCGGGCCGGGCGGACCACCATGTGCCCGACCGAACTCTTTTTCGACCCGCGGGCCGAACGCGGGTACATCCGCCTGCTGCCCATCGAGTCACGCCTGGACGAGACAAGCATCGCGCAGCTCAAGCGCACCCCACGGTTCTGGACGCACATCCAGCTGGACCCGGACAACGCCGATGCGATGATCGAAGCGTTTTCCCAGGTAGCCGCGAGCAAGTCGATGCCAGAGGCGCAGGCCATCCGCCTCG
This sequence comes from Stutzerimonas stutzeri, assembly GCA_002339675.1. Classification (GTDB taxonomy): domain Bacteria; phylum Pseudomonadota; class Gammaproteobacteria; order Pseudomonadales; family Pseudomonadaceae; genus Stutzerimonas; species Stutzerimonas stutzeri_O. The sequence goes on along the minus strand of DDKB01000017.1, from coordinate 438,355 downwards.
GCTTCCAGGCGCACGCCCTCGAGCCCTCGGCGGTTGACGGCGAGGTCATGGTGCCGGCGTGGCGCCACGCCATGGTCAGTTTCGACCACCCACTGTTGCGCCAGGGCCTGCGGATTCTCGACACGCCCGGGCTCAACGCATTGGGCAGCGAGCCGGAACTCACCCTGTCGATGCTGCCCACCGCCCAGGCCGTCGTCTTCCTGTTGTCGGCGGACGCAGGCGTCACCGCCAGCGACATGCACATCTGGCAACAACACCTGCGCCAGCTCGACGAGAGCGACCGCCATCGGCTGTTCGCGGTGCTCAACAAGATCGATGTGCTTTGGGACGATGTTGCGGGTGAAGCCTTTGTCGACGCGGCGATCGAGCGCATGCAGGCCGGAACCGCCAAGCAGCTGGGCATCGCCGTGGAGGACGTGCTTCCGCTATCGGCCAAGCAGGCCCTGCTGGCCAAGATCCGCGGCGACCGCGCCCTGCTGGAACGCAGCCGTCTGCTCGCCCTCGAACACCTGCTGTGCGAGCGTATCCTTGCGCAAAAGGAGCGGTTGCTGGAGCAGCAGGTGGTACGCCAGGTCATGGCACTGATGCAAAACAGCCAACAAATCCTGACCCAGCGACTGGGCAAGGTGCGTGAGCAGAGCGAACTGCTCGACGGCCGTCGCCAGGACGATGGGCAGCTCCTGATGGAACTCACCGCGCGCACCCGCCACGACCACAACCAGCACCACAAGCGCCTGCTGCAGCTCAAGACCAACCAGCGGCTGCTACAGCGTCAAGGCGAGCTGCTGCGCAGTACGGTGCGAGTCGAGCGGTTGGACGAACACCTGACCCGTTTGCGCCGCAGCCTCACCGGCAGCCTGACCACGCTGGGCATCAACCTGAGCATCCTGCATTTTTTCCGTTCGGTGGAGCAGGACCTGGGCTCGCTCGAGCAGGAAGCCGCACTGGCGAACAAGATGGTCGCCGCCATTTATCGCCGCCACAACGAGGAAAATCCGCTGCACGGGGTCGACGCGCCGTTGTTTCGCCTGGCGCCGTACCAGAAGGAACTCAAGGGCCTGCAGAACAAGGCGGACCAGTTCCGCCTGCAGCTCAAGACCCTGCTCACCGAGCAGCGAACCCTGACCCGGCGCTTCTTCGCCACCCTCGTGCAGGAGGTCATCGGCATGCATCAACGGCTGCGCCAGGAAGCCGAGCACTGGGCCGCCGAGGCCCTGATGCCGCTCATGCAACACTCGCTCGAGCACAAGCAGCAGCTTGAGGGGCACATGCTGCAGCTCAAAGCTCTGGCCCAGGACACTCAGCAGAACAGCCAGCGCGGGCGCGTGCTGGCCCGCTATAGCCATGCGCTCGAACTGCAGCTCGGCCAGGCCGGCGAAATGCTCCGGGTGCTGCGCAAACCGGCACCGCTGCGTCGCCAAGGCAAGGTGGTCAGCCTCACCAGCGCGTCACTGGGCTGATACTGCCGTTGCGATTGAGGATGAATTGAGGCGCGCTAAGCTTTAGACTTTGCCGCCTTCTTCCAGTACGAGCCAGGGTCGATGCCCACAGCCATCCCAGCCGATTCCGTTGGTCTGGTGAGCCCGAAGGTCGAGCAGTTCTCCGAACCCTTGGCGCTTGCCTGCGGCCGCACGCTCCACGACTACCAGCTGATCTACGAAACCTACGGCGAACTGAACCCTGCGCGCAGCAATGCCGTGCTGATCTGCCATGCGCTGTCCGGCCACCACCACGCGGCCGGCTTGCATGATCCGCAAGACCGCAAGCCCGGCTGGTGGGACAGCTGCATCGGTCCGGGCAAGGCGATCGACACCAACCGTTTCTTCGTCGTCAGCCTGAACAACCTCGGCGGCTGCAACGGCTCGACCGGCCCCAGCAGCACCAATCCGCAGACCGGCAGGCCCTACGGAGCGGACTTCCCGGTGGTGACGGTGGAAGACTGGGTCAACAGCCAGGCACGCCTGGCCGACGTGCTCGGCATCGAGCAGTGGGCCGCCGTGGTCGGTGGCAGTCTCGGTGGCATGCAGGCCTTGCAATGGACGATGAGCTACCCCGAGCGCGTACGTCACTGCGTGGCGATCGCCTCGGCGCCGAAGCTGTCGGCACAGAACATCGCATTCAACGAGGTCGCCCGCCAGGCGATCCTCTCCGACCCGGAGTTCCACGGCGGGCATTTCCTCGAGCAGAATGTCATCCCCCGGCGCGGCCTGATGCTGGCGCGCATGGTCGGCCACATCACCTACCTGTCCGACGACGCCATGGGCACCAAGTTCGGCCGGGGCCTGAAGAGCGAAAAGCTCAACTACGACTTCAACAGCGTCGAGTTCCAGGTCGAAAGCTACCTGCGTTACCAGGGCGAGGAGTTCTCCAGCCGTTTCGACGCCAACACCTATTTGCTGATGACCAAGGCGCTGGACTATTTCGACCCGGCGGCGGCCCACGATGACGATCTGGCGCAGGCACTGTCGGTCGCCCAGGCCGACTTCTGTGTGATGTCCTTCACCACCGACTGGCGTTTCTCGCCGGAACGCTCTCACGAGATCGTCGATGCACTGATGGCCGCGCGCAAGAACGTTTGCTACCTGGAGATCGACGCGCCGCAGGGTCACGACGCCTTCCTGATCCCCATCCCCCGTTACCTGCAGGCGTTTCGCGGCTACATGAACCGCATCGCCGTATAAAGGAACCCACATGCGCGCCGATCTGGACATCATTCAAGACTGGATACCGGCCGGTAGCCGCGTGCTCGACCTCGGCTGCGGCAACGGCGAGCTGCTCGCCTGGCTGCGTGACAACAAGCAGGTCAGTGGTTACGGCCTCGAGATCGATCCGGACAACATCGCCGCCTGTATCGAGAAAGGCGTCAACGTCATCGAGCAGGACCTCGACAAGGGGCTGGGCAACTTCGCCAGCGACAGCTTCGACATGGTGGTCATGACTCAGGCGTTGCAGGCGGTCCACTATCCCGATGCGCTGCTGCGGGAAATGCTGCGGGTCGGCCGCGAGTGCATCATCACCTTTCCCAACTTCGGTCACTGGCGCTGCCGCTGGTACCTGGCCAGCAAGGGCCGCATGCCGGTCTCGGAGTTCCTGCCCTACACGTGGTACAACACACCGAACATCCACTTCTGCACCTTCGAGGATTTCGAGCGACTGAGCCGCGAACTCGGCGCCCGTGTGCTCGAGCGCCTGGCGGTCGACCGCCATCACAAGCACGGCGTGGCGAGCCGCCTGTGGCCCAATCTGATTGGCGAGATCGGCATTTATCGGGTCACCGGCCGCGCCCGCTGACCCTTCACCGCTGGAGGTACACCATGAAAAGAAGCCTGATATGCCTGCTTACGCTGCTGCTGGCAGTGCCCGCCCTGGCCGAACGCAAGCACAGCGTGGGCGACTACGACGTCCATTACATCGCCTTCAATTCCGGCTTCCTGCAGCCGGACATCGCCGCCGCGGCGGGCCTGGTGCGCAGCAAGACCCAGGGCGTGGTCAACGTCTCGGTGCTCAAGGCCGGCAAACCGGCCGCCGCGCAGGTCAGCGGGTCGGTGAAGAACCTGCTGGGGCAGGATTATCCGCTGACGTTCAAGCAGCTCAAGGAAGGCGACGAGGCCATTTATTACCTGGCTCAGTTTCCTTTCGAGTCTCGCGAAGTGCTGCGCTTCAATCTGAACGTACAGCCTAACGGCGCCGCGCCGATCAATTTCGACTTCACTCAAGAGTTCTTTCCAGACGAATGATGCCTTTCAACGAACTGGTGCTGGCCAGCCATAACACCGGCAAGCTCAAGGAACTCCAGGCCATGCTGGGCCATGCGATCCGCGTGCGTTCGGTGGGCGAATTCAGCGACGTGGAGCCCGAGGAAACCGGGTTGTCGTTCGTCGAGAACGCAATCCTCAAGGCGCGCAATGCGGCCAAGGTGTCGGGCCTGCCCGCACTTGCCGACGATTCCGGATTGGCCGTGGATCACCTCGGTGGTGCGCCGGGAATCTACTCGGCCCGCTACGCGGACGGCCAGGGCGACGCGGCGAACAACGCCAAGCTGCTACAGGCCCTCGACGGGGTGCCGGATGCCGAGCGCGGCGCGCAGTTCGTCTGCGCGCTGGCCCTGGTGCGCCACGCCGACGACCCGCTGCCGATCCTTTGCGAAGGCCTCTGGCAGGGGCGCATCCTGCATGCGCCACAGGGCGAGCACGGCTTCGGCTATGACCCGCTGTTCTGGGTGCCCGAGCGCAACTGCTCGAGCGCCGAACTGGCCCCACAGGACAAGAACCAGATCAGTCACCGCGCCCGCGCCATGGCCCTGCTCAAGCAGCGCCTGGGTATCGCATGAGCGAAGCCGGAAGCCAGAAGCTGAACGCTGGAAGCGAAAAGCACACGGACAGCCTCCAACCACCAGCTTCCACCTTCCAGCTGCCGCCGCTGGCCGCCTACGTCCATATTCCCTGGTGCGTGCGCAAGTGCCCCTATTGCGACTTCAACTCGCACGCTGCCGGCCCATCCCTACCTGAAGACGCCTATGTAGCGGCGCTGCTGGCCGATCTGGACTGCGATCTGGATCAGGCCCGGGGTCGCAGGCTCACCTCGATTTTCTTCGGTGGCGGTACCCCGAGCCTGTTTTCCGCCCAGGCGTTAGGCCGGATTCTCGAGGGGCTGGAACAACGGGTCGGTTTCGCCGCCGACATCGAGATCACCCTGGAAGCCAACCCGGGCACCTTCGAACAGGCGAAATTCCGTGACTACCGCGGCCTGGGGATTAATCGGCTGTCGGTCGGCGTGCAGAGCTTCCAGGCTGCCAAGCTGAAGGCACTGGGACGCATCCACGATGGCGACGAAGCGGTGCGCGCCGCCGATATGGCGCGTGCGGCGGGATTCGACAACTTCAACCTGGACCTGATGCACGGCTTGCCTGAGCAGAGCCTGGACGATGCGCTGGGCGACCTGCGCATCGCCATCGCTCAGCAACCGACGCACCTGTCTTGGTACCAGCTCACGGTCGAGCCCAACACCGAGTTCTGGAGCAAGCCGCCCGTGCTCCCTGAAGACGAGACCCTGTGGGACATCCAGGAGGCCGGTCAGGCGCTGCTCGCCGAGCACGGTTACCGCCAGTACGAAACCTCGGCCTATGCCCAGCAGGGGCATCAGGCGCGCCACAACCTCAACTACTGGACCTTTGGTGATTTCCTCGGCCTCGGTGCCGGCGCCCACGGCAAGGCGAGCAGCCCGGACGGGCAGATTCGCCGGACCTGGAAGACCCGCCTGCCCAAGGATTATCTGGACCCGGCCAAGCGTCTTCGCGCCGGCGAGAACGTTCTGCGCGACGATGAGCTGCCCTTCGAATTTCTGATGAATGTGCTGCGCCTCACCGACGGCGTGCCGGCGGCGTTGTTCACTGAACGCACCGGCCTGTCGACGACGCTGCTCGCCCAAGGCCGCCACGAAGCCGAAGCGCGTGTACTGCTGGAGCGCGATCCGCAGCGCCTGGTCGCCACGGCCAAGGGCCAGCTATTTCTCAACGACCTGCTACAGCTTTTCCTGCCCTAAGGACCCCGCATGGATCTTGTACTCGACCTCATCGCCACCCTGTCGCGCTGGAGCCGACATCACCTGTTCGACATCTCGCTGGCGGTCATGGCGACCCTGTTCGTGCTGTTCGGACCAGCACTCAACGCCTGGGTACAGAAAAACATCGGCGGCCTCAACTTCGTCCTGCGCACGCTTGCCTTCGTGGTGTTCTGCGCCGTGGTCTACGGGCTGGGCATCATCTACCTGAGCCCCTGGCTGGCCAAGGGGCTGGCCCAGTTCAACAACTACACCCTCGCCCCGGTGCTGTTGCTCCTGTTGTTCATCATCGGCGTGGTGGCCGACCGCAACTGAGCGGCATCACTCTTCGCGCAGAAACCGATCGAGATCCACCGGCTCCCCAGGCGTACCGTGCAGCTGATGGCGCAGATCCTCGAACAGCGGATCGTAGTCGGCATGGAACTCGAACAGCACGTCGGCATGCAGGTCCACGCCTCGCTTGCGCAAGCACTGATGGATGCGCTGCAGGAAATTGAACGCCACGTCCCGATGCATCGAGAAATGCTCGTCGATCGGCGTCTCATCGACCTGCCCATGCAGATGGAAGCTGGCACACTCCGGTCTGTTTTCCGGTCCCTCGACGTGGTAGTCGAGAACCAGGTGATACCCGGGAAGCCCAGGCGAAACCAATCGACTGATCTCCGCGTGACCCGGTCTGAACATAGATCCTCCTGGTAGCTACTTGCGCCATGCACCGCGTCTAGGACGGTACTTTGCCGCCGCCTTAGGCAATGTTCCGGCACCGGATCGATGCTGACATCGCCATCCCCTGTCTTTGTTGACGCCCGTCATAACCGCTTCACCGTTGCAGGCTTTCAATGGACCCCAGTCACGCACCATCCTTGAGGAGACAAGGTCATGGCCGGGAATTCGAGGCAACTGAAACTCAGCGCGCTAGTGGCATTGGTAGTGGGTTCGATGATCGGCGGCGGAGTGTTCTCTCTGCCGCAGAATATGGCAGCCAGCGCCAGCGCGGGTGCCATATTCTGCGGCTGGGCGATCACCGCCGTCGGCATGCTGAGCCTGGCATTCGTCTTCCAGACACTGGCCAACCGAAAGCCCGAGCTCGACGCCGGCGTTTACGCCTACGCCAAGGCGGGATTTGGCGACTACATGGGCTTTTCGTCCGCCTGGGGCTACTGGATCAGTGCCTGGATCGGCAACGTCAGCTACTTCGTCCTGCTGTTCAGCACGCTCGGCTACTTTTTCCCGATGTTTGGCGAAGGCAATACCCTGCCAGCGGTGATCGGCGCCTCGGTGGTGTTGTGGGGCGTGCACCTGCTGGTCCTGCGGGGCATCCGGCAGGCGGCGTTCATCAACCTGATCAGTACCCTCGCGAAGATCGTTCCGCTGCTGCTGTTTATCGTCATCGCAGCCGTGGCGTTTCGCCTGGATGTCTTCACCGCTGATTTCTGGGGCCAAGCCAAGCCCGAGCTCGGCAGTGTCATGCAGCAGGTGCGAAACATGATGCTGGTGACCGTCTGGGTGTTCATCGGCATCGAGGGCGCCAGCGTCTATTCGGCGCGCGCCGAGCGGCGCAGCGACATCGGCAAGGCGACCGTAATCGGTTTTGTCAGCGTGCTGGCCCTGCTGGTGCTGGTCAACGTGCTGTCGATGGGCATTCTGAGCCAGGCTGAACTGGCCGGACTGAAAAACCCCTCGATGGCCGGCGTGCTGGAGCATGTGGTTGGGCGTTGGGGCGCGATCCTGATCAGTGTCGGGTTGGTGGTGTCGCTGGCCGGCGCCCTGCTCGCCTGGACACTGCTGTGTGCCGAAATCCTGTTCGCCGGTGCCCGCGACCACACCATGCCGAGCTTCTTGCGCAAGGAGAACGCCAATCACGTCCCGGCCAACGCGCTGTGGTTGTCCAACGGACTGATCCAGCTGTTCCTGATCATCACCCTGTTCAATGCCTCGACCTACCTGAGCCTGCTCTACCTGGCCACCTCGATGATCCTGGTGCCGTACTTCTGGTCCGCCGCCTATGCCGTACTGGTCAGCCTGCGTGGCGAAGGCTACGCGGGCCAGCCCGGCGAACGGCGCAAGGACCTCGCGATCGCCGTCATCGCCACGCTCTACGCGCTCTGGCTGGTCTACGCCGGCGGCATGCAGTACCTGCTGCTTTCGGCCCTGCTCTATGCGCCCGGCGTGCTGTTCTTCGCCAAGGCAAAGCATGAACTCGGCCAACCGGTGTTCACCGCGCTGGAGAAGGCGATCTTCGCAGCGGTACTGATCGGCGCCGCCATCGCTGCCTACGGCCTGTACGCGGGCTTCCTGTCCCTCTGACCGTCGGGCAAGCGTCGCCCATACCGCCACCGTCACGAGCGGTGGCTTGCCGCCATGCACCCACAGGTGCAGGCCTCTGCAAGGAGAACTGACATGACCTCACAACCGATGCCACTGGGCGTCCATTCCGAAGCCGGGAAACTGCGCAAGGTGATGGTGTGCTCACCCGGCCTGGCACACCAGCGGCTGACCCCGGCCAACTGCGATGAGCTGCTGTTCGACGATGTGCTCTGGGTGAGCCAGGCCAAGCGCGACCATTTCGATTTCGTCACCAAGATGCGTGAGCGAGGCGTCGAGGTGCTGGAGATGCACAACCTGCTCACCGAAACGCTGGGCAATGCCGAAGCCCGCACATGGATCCTCGACCGCAAGATCACCGCCAACCAGGTCGGCGTCGGGCTGCAGAACGAGGTGCGCGCCTGGCTGGAAGAACAATCACCAAGGCAACTGGCCGAGTACCTGATCGGCGGTGTGTCGGGCAGCGATCTGCCAGGCACCCACAGCGGCGAAATCGTCACTCTGTTCCGCGACTACCTCGGCCACTCCAGCTTCATCCTGCCGCCCCTGCCGAACACGATGTTTACCCGCGACACCAGTTGCTGGATCTACGGCGGCGTGTCGCTCAACCCCATGCACTGGACGGCGCGGCGGCAGGAAACCCTGCTCACGGCGGCCATCTACCGCTTCCATCCGCAGTTCGCCGGGCAGGACTTCAAGGTCTGGTACGGCGACCCGGAACTCGACCATGGCCTGGCCACGCTCGAGGGCGGCGACGTGATGCCGATCGGCAAAGGCGTGGTGCTCGTCGGCATGGGTGAGCGTTCCTCTCGCCAGGCCATCGGCCAGCTGGCCCAGTCCCTGTTCCGCCAAGGCGCAGCCGAGCGGGTCATCGTTGCCGGATTGCCGCGCTCGCGCTCGGCCATGCACCTGGACACCGTGTTCAGCTTCTGTGATCGCGACCTGGTGACCATTTACCCCGAGGTGGTCAAGGGCATCGTCGCCTTCAGCCTGCGTCCAGACGAAAGCAAGCCGGGCGGCATCGACCTGCGCCGGGAGAGCGCGAGCTTCCTGCAGGTCGTCGCCGAAGCCCTCGGCCTGCCGGCGCTGCGGGTGGTCGAAACCGGCGGCGACAGTTACGAAGTCGAACGCGAGCAGTGGGATGACGGCAACAACGTGGTCGCGCTGGAGCCCGGCGTGGTGATCGGCTACGACCGCAACACTTTCACCAACACCCAGCTGCGCAAGGCCGGCGTCGAGGTGATCACCATCAGCGCCAGCGAACTGGGTCGCGGCCGCGGTGGCGGCCATTGCATGACCTGCCCGATCGTGCGCGACGCGCTCGACTATTGACCATGCCGCCGGCCGCGCCGGCAACCCTGCATACAGAGGACTCTCGATCATGGCTTTCAATATCCACAACCGCAGCCTGCTCAGCCTGATGCACCACAGCGAGCGCGAGCTGCGCTACCTGCTCGACCTCTCCCGCGACCTCAAGCGCGCCAAGTACACCGGCACCGAGCGCCAGCACCTGAAAGGCAAGAACATCGCGCTGATCTTCGAAAAGACCTCCACCCGGACCCGTTGTGCCTTCGAAGTGGCCGCCTATGACCAGGGCGCCAACGTCACCTACATCGATCCGAATTCGTCGCAGATCGGCCACAAGGAGAGCATGAAGGACACCGCCCGGGTGCTCGGCCGGATGTACGACGCCATCGAGTACCGCGGTTTCAAGCAGGACGTGGTCGAGGAGCTCGCCCGTTACGCCGGGGTGCCGGTCTACAACGGCCTGACCGACGAATACCACCCCACCCAGATGATCGCCGACGTGCTGACCATGCGTGAGCACAGCGACAAGCCGCTGCACCAGATCAGCTATGCGTATCTGGGCGACGCCCGCAACAACATGGGCAAATCACTGCTGCTGATCGGCGCGAAGCTGGGCATGGACGTGCGCATCGCGGCACCTCGCGCGCTCTGGCCGAGTGAAGAGCACGTCACCGCCTGCCGGGCTTTTGCCGAACAGAGCGGCGCCCGGCTGCAGCTCACCGAAGACCCGCAGGCCGCGGTGCAGAACGTCGACTTCGTGCATACCGATGTCTGGGTATCGATGGGCGAACCGGTCGAGGCCTGGGCCGAACGTATCGAACTGCTGCTGCCCTATCAGGTGAACACCGCCTTGATGCAGGCCACCGGCAACCCGCGGACCAAGTTCATGCATTGCCTGCCGGCCTTTCACAACAGCGAGACCAAGGTCGGCAAGGAGATCGCGGCGCAGTACCCGCACCTGGCCAACGGTATCGAAGTGACTGAGGACGTCTTCGAGTCGCCGGCGTGCATCGCCTTCGAACAGGCGGAAAACCGCATGCACACAATCAAGGCGATCCTGGTCTCGACCCTGGCCGAAATCTGAACGATTCGGCGCCCGTCCATACGGGCGCCCCGGAGGATGCAGCATGCGTATCGTCATCGCATTGGGCGGCAATGCCCTGCTTCGCAGAGGCGAGCCGCTGAGCGCTGAAAATCAGCGGGAGAACGTGCGGACCGCCTGTGCCCAGATTGCGCGGATCGCGCCGGGCAACGAGCTGGTCGTGGCGCACGGCAACGGCCCTCAGGTCGGCTTGCTGGCCTTGCAGGGCGCCGCCTACCAGGAGGTGCCCAGCTACCCGCTGGACGTCCTCGGGGCGGAAACCGAGGGCATGATCGGCTACATCATCGAGCAGGAACTGGGCAACCTGCTGCCCGTCGAAGTGCCCTTCGCCACCTTGCTGACGCAGGTCGAAGTGGACGCGGATGACCCGGCCTTCGCTCAGCCGAGCAAGCCGATCGGCCCGGTATACAGCCGCGAAGAAGCCGAACGTCTGGCTGCGGCGAAGGGCTGGAGCATCGCCGCCGACGGCGACCGCTTCCGCCGCGTTGTTGCCAGCCCACGGCCCAAACGCATCTTCGAGATCCGACCGATCCGCTGGCTGCTGGAAAAGGGTGCCGTGGTCATCTGCGCCGGCGGTGGCGGCATTCCGACCGTCTATGACCAGGATCGCAAGCTGCACGGCATCGAGGCGGTGATCGACAAGGACCTGTGCTCGGCACTGCTGGCCGAACAGCTCGGCGCGGACCTGCTGGTGATCGCCACCGATGTCGACGGTGCCTACCTGAACTGGGGCACGCCGCAGCAGCGGCGCATCGAAGAAGCCCACCCCGACCAGCTGGAAGGGCTGGGCTTCGCGGCGGGCTCGATGCGCCCCAAGGTGCAGGCGGCCTGCGAGTTTGCCCGAAATACCGGCAAGACGGCCGTCATCGGCTCGCTTGGCGATATCGAGGCAATCGTCCAAGGGCGTGCCGGGACCCGCGTCACCCTGAGACCGGACGGAGCGTCCTAGCCCGCTTCAATTACCGCGCCGTAGCGCTGCCGGCGAGAAGTCACGCGGATTCAACTTGGCGTTGAAGTCGTACATCGGCTCGTTGTTGTCGAGGCCATCGACGAAGTAGTTGTCGTCCTTGAGGTGGTACAGGGTCTCGACCGTGCTGTTGAACATCGGCACGTCGTAGTAGCTGATCGGATGGCTTTCCTGCAGGCCGATCAGCTCACCCTGCTCGTCGAACAGGTCGGCAGCGAGGATCGACCAGCTGTCTTCGTCGATGTAGAACCGGCGCTTCGCATAGGGGTGGCGAAAGCCCTTGCGCAGGGTGGCGTCGACCACCCAGACCCGGTGCAACTCGTAGCGCAACAGCTCGGGATTGAGGGTACGCGGACCGACGATCTCGTCGTAGGGGATGCCCTTCTGGTGCAATGCATAGCTGTTGTACGGCACCAGCAATTCGCGCTTGGCCACCAGCGACCACTCATAGCGGTCCGGCGCACCGTTGAAGGAATCGACCACGTCGGCCGTAGCCAGGCCGCTGGTGTCGGGCTGCAGCGAATCGTAGGCCAGCGACGGCAGGCGACGCACACGGCGATCCGAGGGGCTGTAGCGCCACGCCTTGCGCACCGACAGGACCTGGTCCAGCGGGTCCTGCACGGCCAGCGCGGTGCCACTCAGCTTGGCCGGCGCGGTGACCCGATACTTGTAGTACAGCGAGGTGTTCTCCAGGTCGGCCTGGGTCATGCCCTCGCGGTTGTAGACGTAATAGATGTTGCGGTCGCGCTTGATGTACGCCGCGCTGCCACCGATCACCACGGCCTGGTTGTTGACGAAATGCGTTTGGTCGCCCTTGTAGTGCAGCACGTGGTTCCAGATCACTTCCATGCCGTTCTGCGGAATCGGGAAGGGAATGCCTGCCGCCGCGCCGCGGATGCCATTGCCGTTGGCAATGAGCTCGGCCTTGGCTGCGTTCTCCCGCGTCGCGTCATAGATGCGCTGGGGGTTGGCGGCGCTGCGCCGCGTCGGGAAGACCCGCAGGTGGAAGTCGGGATGACGCTCGATCAGCGCGCGCAACCCTTCAGGCAACAGGGCCGCGTACTCCGCGACATTGCTCCGGTCGACCTGGTACAGCACGGCGTCGCTAGCATAGGGATCCAGATGGTGCATGCCCGGCGAGTACCCAGCCGGTGCCTGGACGCCCCCGTTCCAGGGCGGGACGGTGCCGGCGGCATTGCCGGCGCGCTCGGCCCCGAGCGGGGTCAGGTCCTGGCCCAGCCGCGCGGCCTGGCTGTCGTCGACCCGCGCATGGGCCTGGCCGGCACAGGCGGCCAGCAACAGAATTCCGATTGTCCTAAACATTTCATTGCTCCTTGCTTCGCACGGGGTGCGTCAGGTGTTGGCCTCTTGGACAAGCAGGCGCCGGCACCGGTAACGAGCCTCGCTGGCGCCATGTGTTGGGCTGGCCGCATGGGTGCGGCTCTTGTGGGCGCCGATCGGGCGCCTGGGTCGGGTGTCAGGCGATGCGTTCGAACTTGAGGTCCCAGACCCCATGCCCGAGCCGTTCGCCGCGGCGCTCGAACTTGGTTGTCGGGCGCTCGGCTGGCCGCTCGACATAATGCTGGTCCACCGCCTGGTTGCGGTAGCCGGGCGCGACGTTCATGACGTCGAGCATGTGCTCGGCATAGGCCTGCCAGTCGGTGGCCATGTGCAGCACGCCGCCGATCCTGAGTTTCTGTCGCACCAGCTCGGCGAATGCCGGCTGGACGATCCGCCGCTTGTGGTGGCGACTCTTGTGCCAGGGGTCGGGAAAGAACAGCAGTACCCGGTCCAGGCTGGCGTCGGCGACGCATTCACGCAGCACTTCCAGCGCGTCGCAACTGTAGACACGTACATTTTGCAGATTTTGTGACAAAAGCCCGTTTAGCAGGGCGCCGACGCCTGGCGAGTGCACCTCCACGCCGATGAAGTCCTGCTCGGGTGCCGCCGCGGCCATTTCCAGCGTCGAGTGGCCCATGCCGAAGCCGATCTCGAAGGTTCGCGGCGCGGACCGGCCAAAGACCTGATCGAAGTCCTGCAGGCCGTCGGCCAGCTCCAGCCCGAACAACGGCCAGCCCTGGTCCAGGCCGCGCTGCTGGCCCTCGGTCATGCGCCCGGCGCGCATGACGAAGCTCTTGATGGTGCGCATGCGGCGTTGGCCGTCGGCCGGAGAGAGGGTGTCGCTCATGAATAGTCCTGCAGATAAAAAAGAACGGGCCGCACCCGCGAAGGGTGCGGCCGGTAGGCAAGGGTCAGATCAGCGGATAAGGCCTTCCAGAGGCGAGGACGCGCTGGCGTAGAGCTTCTTCGGCATGCGGCCGGCCAGGTAGGCCAGGCGCCCTGCATCGATGGCGTATTTCATCGCCTCGGCCATCATCACCGGGTTCTGCGCATGGGCGATGGCGCTGTTCATCAGCACTGCCTCACAACCGAGTTCCATGGCGATGGTGGCGTCGGAGGCCGTGCCGACACCGGCGTCGACCAGCACCGGCACCTTCGCTTCCTCGAGGATGATGCGCAGGTTGTACGGGTTGCAGATGCCGAGTCCGGTGCCGATCAGGCCTGCCAGCGGCATCACCGCGATGCAGCCCATTTCGGCCAGCTGGCGCGCGATGATTGGGTCGTCACTGGTGTAGACCATCACGTCGAAACCATCGCGGATCAACACTTCGGCGGCCTTCAGGGTCTCGATGACGTTCGGGAACAGCGTCTTCTGGTCGGCCAGCACTTCGAGCTTGACCAGCTTGTGTCCGTCGAGCAGCTCGCGGGCCAGGCGGCAGGTACGCACGGCTTCCTCGGCATCGAAGCAGCCGGCGGTATTCGGCAGGATGGTGTAGCGATCTGGCGAGATGACGTCGAGCAGATTCGGCTCGTCCGGGTTCTGGCCGATGTTGGTGCGGCGCACCGCGACGGTGACGATCTCGGCGCCGGACGCCTCGATGGCGGCGCGGGTCTCGTCGAGATCCTTGTACTTGCCGGTTCCCACCAGCAGGCGCGACTGGTAGGTGCGACCGGCCAGCGTGAAAGGTTTGTCCTGCGGAACTGGGCTCATGCGACCCTCCTGTTCAGACGTGATGGAGCGAGGAGTACGCCGCGCGACCGGGCGGCGTCGGGAAACGGTGGTCGCGCTTTAGCCGCCACCGATGGCGTGCACCACTTCGACCTGATCACCCTCGGCCAGAAGCGTGGAGGCGTGTTCGCTGCGCGGCACGATGTCCCGGTTCAGTTCAACCGCCAGCCGCCGTCCCGTCAGTTCCAGGCGCTGCAGCAGGTCGGCCACGGACTGACCGTGGGGAAGCTCATAGCCTTCGCCATTCAACTGGATGTGCATCGTGGTCGCCACCGTTGCCAAGGGGCCCGCATTCTAGCCCGATAGGCCCGGGGCACCAAGGCGGCGGGCGACGCCATTTATCTCGCCGGCTGCCCGGCTCAGCCGCGCAGTTGCCAGGCCGCGAGAATCAGGCAGAGCCAACCGGCGAGGAACGCGGTGCCGCCGATGGGAGTGACAATGCCGAGCTTGGTGATACCGGTCAGCGCCAGCAGGTAGAGGCTGCCGGAAAACAGCAGGACACCCGCCACGAACAGACTGCCGGCGGCGAACAGCAAGCGACTCGGTACGTGCAGCGCGAGCAGGGCCACGCCGAACAGGGCCAGGGCATGGATCAGCTGGTAATGCACGCCGGTTTGGAACACGGCCAGGTACTGGGCCGACAGGCGGTCTCTCAGGGCGTGCGCGGCGAACGCGCCAAGGGCTACGCCGGTCAAACCGAAGCAGCCGGCAAGCAGGAGAAACGAACGAATCATGCAGGCTTCCGGTCAGCGAATGGATGCGCCGGTATAATGCCCGTTCTCCCCCGTCGCGACCACCGCCCATGCTCCGAGCCCTGACGCGCCGCTTCATCACCCTGCTGCTATGGCTGGCCGCGCTCTCCGTGCTGCTGGTGCTGGTCCTGCGCTGGGTGCCGCCGCCGTTCACCGCACTGATGGTCGAGCGCAAGATCGAGTCCTGGACCAGCGGCGAGCCCATCGACCTGCAACGCCGCTGGCGCCCCTGGAAGGCGTTGCCCGACGATCTGAAAATGGCCGTGATCGCCGCCGAGGATCAGAAATTCGCCGACCACTGGGGGTTCGACCTGGCCGCTATCCGCGCCGCCTTCGCGCACAACGAGCGCGGTGGCTCGTTGCGCGGCGCCAGTACCCTCAGCCAGCAGGTCGCCAAGAACCTGTTCCTCTGGTCCGGGCGCAGCTGGCTCCGCAAGGGCTTCGAAGTATGGTTCACCGCCTGGATCGAGCTGCTCTGGCCCAAACAGCGCATTCTCGAGGTGTATTTGAACAGCGTCGAATGGGGCGTCGGCATCTTTGGTGCCGAGGCGGCTGCGCAACGCCATTTCGGCGTGGCCGCCGCCGCGCTGTCTACGGCGCAGGCCAGCCAGCTCGCCGCCGTGCTGCCCAATCCGCGCGAGTGGAGTGCAGCCCGACCCGGCCCGCACGTGCGCCGGCGCGCCGGCTGGATCCGCCAGCAGATGCGGCAACTCGGCGGCCACCGCTACCTCGACAACCTGCAGCCGGCCGAAACCCGATGAATGGGCCCGTGAGCCTGTGCCAGCCGCTCGAGCCCCACCCGTCGCGGCCGATATACCGTCAAGGGACCTGGCCAGACGGAGCGTTATGGCAGTACGCCATCGCAGCGAGTAAGCTGCAACGACCGGTGACGAATGCAGGACGATGTTCGACGTGCAGGACGCCCGTCGATCGGACGACGCAGGCCTTCCAGCCATTCGCCACTGAATGCACGGCAGCAAGAGCATGAGCGAAACCGCAACCCGCGCACCCTTCAGCAAGGTGCGACAGTATTTCTACTGGCGCAACAGCATCGCCTGGCTCGTCCTGGCGTCCACACTGCTGGTGCAGCTTGCCTTGCTGCTCCACCTGGAGCAGAAAGAAGAGCGAACGGCCGCGCAGCAGTTCGAGCTGCTGGTCGACACCACTGTCGATGCGATCCGCAAGCGCATGATCGACCACGAGCAGGTGCTGCTCGGTGCCGCCGGCCTGTTCGACGCCAGCCGCCAGGTAACGCGTGCCCAGTGGCGCGCCTACAACGAGCGCCTGCAATTGGCCGACCGCTACCCGGGGATTCAGGGCGTCGGCTTTGCCAAGGCCGTCCGACCCGACGAACTGCAGGCGCATGTCCAGGCCATACGCGCAGAGGGCTTTGCCGACTACCAGGTCTCGCCACCCGGCTCGGATCGCACGCTCTATACCCCGATTATCTATCTTGAGCCTTTCCAGGACCGCAACCTGGCGGCCTTCGGCTACGACATGTTCGCCGAACCGGTCCGCCGGCAGGCCATGCAGCAGGCGGCGGAAACCGGGCAGACCCGCATCACTGGTAAGGTCACGCTGCGCCAGGAAACCCACGGCAAGGTACAGGCCGGGATCCTCATGTATGTGCCGCTGTACCGCCAGGGCCAGCCGCTGGACACCCCGGCGCAGCGCATGCGAGCCCTTGAAGGCTTCGTCTACAGCCCGTACCGCCTGGACGACTTGATGCGCGGCATCCTTGGCGCGGCCGACCCGAATCTCGACCTGCGGGTCTACGCCGGCGACGCCGAACAGGCCGAGCAACTGCTGTACGCCAGCCGCCAGTCCCCCACCGAGCACCAGGCCAAGTACCGCCAGCAGGTACGGCTCAAGTTGTACGGCCAGACCTGGACGCTGCGCCTGGACAGCCGCCCCGCCTTCGAGCAGTTCTTCCACACCAACAATGGCCTGATGATCGTGCTGGGCGTCGGGCTGAGTGCCGTCCTGTTCTTCCTGACCTTCTCGCTGTCGCTCAGACGCAGCCGCGCCGAAGCGCTGGCGCAGCAGATGACCGAGCACATCCGGGAAAACAAGCGCGCCCTCCAGCTCAGCGAGGAGCGCCTGAGCCTGGCCCTCAAGGGCAGCAATGATGGCCTCTGGGACCTGAACCTGGATGCCGGCACCTTCTACGCCTCGCCGCGCGCCTGGCACATGCTCGGCTACCGCCCCAACGAGCTGCCCTCGGACCTCAAACTGTGGGAACGCCTGATCGTTCCCGAGGACCTGGCCCAGGCCCGCGCTCAGCTGGCCCAGACCATGCTCTCGGCGGCAGACCACTTCACCACCGAGCTGCGCCTGCAGCACAAGAGCGGCGGCATCACCCCCGTGCTGATCCGGGGCTACATCCAGCGCGACCGCGACGGACAGCCCCAGCGTATCAGCGGCACCAGCATGGACCTGACCGAGCACAAGCGCATCGAGCAGATGAAGGACGAGTTCGTCTCAACGGTCAGTCACGAACTGCGCACCCCGCTGACCTCCATCAGCGGCGCGCTCGGCCTGATCACCGGGGGCGCCCTGGGCGAGGCGCCGCCGGCCATCCAGCAGATGCTGGAGATCGCGCACCGCAACAGCCTGCGCCTGGGCTACCTCATCAACGATCTGCTGGACATGGAGAAGATCACCGCCGGCAAGATGACCTTCGACATGCGCGAGCACGCCCTGCGCCGCCTGCTGGAAGAGGCCCTGGCGAGCAACCAGGCGTTCGCCACGCATTTCGGCGTTCGCTGCGTGCTGCGCGAGCCGCCCAGGGTGAACGTCTGGGTCGACGGCCTGCGCCTTCAGCAGGTGCTGACGAACTTCCTCTCCAACGCCATCAAGTACACCCCGGAAGGCGGCGAAGTGACGCTGCACTGCAGTCAGCCAGACGAGGGCCATGTACGCATCAGCGTGACCGACCAGGGCCCGGGCATTCCCAGCAGTTTCCAGGCCCGGGTGTTCGAGAAGTTCGCCCAGGCCGACGCCTCGGATAGCCGGCAGAAAGGCGGCACCGGCCTCGGACTCGCCATCACCAAGGAATTCATCGAGCGCATGGGCGGCCGCGTCGGCTTCGAGACGGCCGAAGGCCAGGGCACCACCTTCTGGTGCGAACTGCCGGTACTCGAGGCCACGAATTCTTCGGCGGACCAGGGCCAGCCCCGGCTGTTGGTGATCGAAGACGAACCGGACACCGGCCGCCTCCTGCACCTGATGCTGCGCGACGCCGGGTATGCAGTCGATCGCGTGCAGAGCCTGCACGCAGCCAGAAGCAAGCTGGCCGGCACGCGGTACGAGGCGATGACGCTCGACATGCACCTGCCCGATGGCAGCGGCCGCGAACTGATCGACGAGGTCCGCGCCAACCCCGACACCCGCCACCTGCCGATCATCGTGGTGTCCGCGGCGAGCCAGTTCGAGCGGCGCGAGGCCGATACCGGCATCACCTGGCTGCACAAGCCGATCAGCGCCGCCCAACTGCTGATTGCACTCAGCGACAGCCTGGAGAGCGCGCGCCGCCAAGCCTGAGGGGACGCGCTCGGCAGCATTCGCCGGCATCCGCCCCGTGCCGGGATCGCTACCCGCCTAGGCATTTCCGTTATGGGACGCACAAAAAAGGCGCTGCAATCGCTTGCAGCGCCTCGTTGATCCCTACGCGGCTCAGGCCTGGATGGCGCCCTTGAGCTTGGACATCGCGTTTTTCTCCAGCTGGCGAATGCGCTCGGCAGAGACACCGTACTTCGCCGCCAGGTCATGCAGGGTGGCCTTGCTCTCGCTCAGCCAGCGCTGCTGCAGGATGTCCCGGCTGCGCTCGTCCAGCGTTTCCAGCGCCTCGTGCAAGCCGGCGTTGGAGCTGTCGCTCCAGTCGGCATCTTCCAACTGCCGTGCCGGATCATAACGGTGATCCTCGAGGTAGTGGGCAGGCGACTGGTAGGCGCTGTCGTCGTCGGCATCGGCGGACGGATCGAACGCCATGTCGTGTCCGGTCAGACGGCTTTCCATCTCACGCACTTCACGCGCCTCGACGCCAAGGCTGTCGGCGACCCGCTCGACTTCATCGTTGTTCAGCCAGGCCAGCCGCTTCTTCTGGCTGCGCAGGTTGAAGAACAGCTTGCGCTGCGCCTTGGTCGTGGCGACCTTGACGATACGCCAGTTGCGCAGGATGAACTCGTGGATCTCGGCCTTGATCCAGTGCACGGCAAAGGACACCAGGCGCACACCCATTTCCGGGTTGAAGCGTTTGACGGCCTTCATCAGGCCGACGTTGCCCTCCTGGATCAGGTCGGCCTGCGCCAGACCGTAGCCCGAGTAGCTGCGGGCGATGTGCACGACGAAGCGCAGATGGGCAAGAACCATCTGGCGCGCAGCCTCGAGATCCTGCTGATAAAACAGGCGCCCGGCCAGATCGCGTTCCTGCTCGACAGTGAGCAGCGGAATGCTGTTGACCGTCTGCACATAGGCCTCGAGATTCGCTCCCGGGACCAAGGCTTGAACAGGTTGCAGATTTGTAGTCATGCAGATCCTCCGAAATTAGAGCTGCAGCAGTTTAGCACTGCCGAATGAGACTGCAAGCCTGTGGAAAGGTTCCGCTACACCTAATAAAACCTTTATAAATCAATAGCTTAACGAGGAGCCAGCTCGCTCAGATGGCGAGCGACCGCCAACCAGGCGCCAATATAGCCCAGCAGCACTGCACCCAATACCAGCGACAGCCCATCGTCTGGCGGCACACCGCCGAGACCGAAGTCGCTGTTGTACAGTCCGGCCAGCCCCACCACCGCCTCGTTCAGCCAGCCAAGGCCGTAAGCCAGCAACACCCAGGCGATCAGTCCGGCACCGAGGCCGTACAGCGCGCCCATGTACAGGAACGGACGGCGCACGTAGCCGTCCGTTCCGCCGACCAGCTTGACCACTTCGATCTCGGTGCGGCGGTTTTCGATGTGCAGGCGGATGGTATTGCCGATCACCAGCAGCAAGGTGGCGATCAGCAGCAGGCTCAGCCCGAACACGAAACGGTCGCCGAGCTTGAGGATCGCCGACAGGCGTTCGACCCAGAGCAGGTCCAGCTGAGCCTGCTCGACGCCCGGTAGTTCGGCCAGGCGCTGGCGCAGGGCCTCGAGATCGTCCCGGTCGACCTTGCTCGGCGTCACCAGGATCACCCCCGGCAGGGGATTTTCCGGCAGCTCGCGCAGCGCCTCGCCCAGCCCCGACAACTGCTGGAACTCCTCCAGCGCCTGCTCGCGACTGATCCAGCTGGCCTCGGCGACATCCGGCATCTGCAGGATCTGCTCGCGCAGGCCGCGGCCCTGCTCGGCGCCGACGTCCAGCTTCATGAACAGCGAGATCTGCGCTGCCCGCTGCCAGGAACCGCCGAGGCGCTCGACGTTGTCGAGCAACAGCGCAAGTCCCATTGGCAGGCTCAGGGCCACCGCCATAACCAAACAGGTGAAGAAACTGCCGATCGGTTGCCGGACCAGCCGCCCGACGCTGTCGACCAGGCTGGCGCGATGGCTCTCGACCCAGGCATGAAACAGGGTCTTGAAGTCCGGCTCGTCGCCGGCCGGCGGCGCGGGTTTGTTGCGTGCCCCGCCGGCGCGCTCGGCCGGGTTCGGGTTGTGTTCGGGTGCGCTCATCGGGCCGCCTCTCCATCTCCAATCAAACGACCGCGCTGCAAAGTGAGCATGCGATGGCGCATGCGCGCGATCAGCGCCAGATCGTGGCTGGCGATCAGCACTGTCGTGCCTAGGCGATTGATGTCCTCGAATACACCCATGATTTCAGCCGCCAGACGGGGGTCGAGGTTGCCGGTGGGTTCGTCAGCCAGCAGCAGGGCCGGCCTGTGGACCACGGCGCGGGCGATGCCGACGCGCTGTTGCTGGCCGGTGGACAGGTCCGCTGGGTACTGCAGCGCCTTGTCCTTCAGGCTGACGCGCTCCAGTGCGGTCATCACCCGCTGGCCGATCTCGCGCTTGTTCAGCCCGAGGATCTGCAGCGGCAAGGCGGCGTTGTCGAACACCGTCCGGTCGAACAGCAGCTGGTGGTTCTGGAACACCACGCCGATCTGGCGGCGCAGGAAGGGAATCTGGGCATTACTGATGCGCGACAGGTCTTGCCCGGCCAGCAATAGCTTGCCACTGGTGGGACGTTCCATCGCCAGCAGCAGCCGCAGCAGCGTGCTCTTGCCGGCACCGGAATGGCCGGTGACGAAGAGGAATTCGCCGCGTTGCACATGAAAGGACAGCTCGTGCAGCCCGACATGACCGTTGGGGTAGCGCTTGCCGACCTGCTCAAAACGAATCATGAACCGGCTCCGCCCGTCCCTTTCTCGGCAAACAGGGCACTGACGAAGGCGTCGGCCTCGAAAGTACGCAGGTCGTCGATGCCCTCGCCAACGCCAATGTAACGGATCGGCGTGCCGAACTGCTTGGCCAGCGCGAAGATCACCCCGCCCTTGGCCGTACCGTCAAGCTTGGTCAGCGCCAGGCCGGTCAGCGTCACCGACTGGTTGAACTGCCTGGTCTGGTTGATCGCGTTCTGCCCGGTACCGGCATCCAGCACCAGCAGCACCTCGTGCGGCGCGGTCTCGTCGAGCTTGCCCATCACCCGGCGGACCTTCTTCAGCTCCTCCATCAGGTTGTCCTTGGTGTGTAGGCGACCGGCCGTATCGGCGATCAGCACGTCGATGCCGCGCGACTTGGCCGCCTGTACGGCATCGAAGATCACCGAGGCTGAATCGGCGCCGGTGTGCTGGGCAATGACCGCAATGTGGTTGCGCTCGCCCCACACCTGCAGTTGCTCGACTGCGGCCGCACGAAAGGTATCGCCTGCGGCGAGCATGACCTTCTTGCCTTCGAGCTGCAGCTTCTTCGCCAGTTTGCCGATGGTGGTGGTCTTGCCGACGCCGTTGACACCCACCACCAGAATCACGAATGGCTGCTTGCCGGCATCGATCTGCAGCGGCTGCTCGACAGGTTTGAGCAGTGTCGC
Source organism: Stutzerimonas stutzeri (assembly GCA_002339675.1). Lineage (GTDB taxonomy): Bacteria > Pseudomonadota > Gammaproteobacteria > Pseudomonadales > Pseudomonadaceae > Stutzerimonas > Stutzerimonas stutzeri_O. The sequence goes on along the minus strand of DDKB01000017.1, from coordinate 416,270 downwards.
CAGCTCCTCTTGCAGCGCCTTGTACAGCGCGCCGCTGTCGGCCAGCTCCTTGCGCGAGACGCGGCGGGTGAGGTTCTGCATGATCGCGGTGGTGGCTTCGACGCCAACGTCGGCGGTCAGCAGGCGGGTTTCCAGTTCGTCGAGCAGGTCGTCGTCGATGGCCTTCTTGCCCAGAAACAGGCTGGCCATGCCTTCGCCGATGCTGGCGCTGGTCTTCGACAGGCCCTGCTTGAGCCGTGCGAAAAAGCCCAGCTTGCCAGGGGCTTCGGCGGGCGTCGGCCGCGAAGCCGGCTCAACGGCGACTTCAGCCAGCGCCGGTGCCTCCGGGACGTCCCTGGGCTGGACCGGTTCCGGTTGTGGCTCCGGCTCGGCAAGCAGAGGGGGCTCGGGTTCCATGCCTGGAAGTTCGGGCGCAGCGAGCTCGTCGCGGGCCGGCTCCGGTGCCGACGAGTCGTCTTCGCCTTCGTGCTTGTGTTCGTGGGCCAGCGTGTCGGCCTGCACGTGGTCGGGTTCATCGGCAAACGGCTGGCTGTCTTCCAGCGGTTCGGCGGCAGGTGGCTCGGCCGGCGCCTGCGGCTTCTTGCGCCACCAGCCGAACAGGCCTTTCTTCTCGCCAGCCGGGGCTGGCGTCTTCTTATCGTCGTTGGAACCAAACATGGAGAAGATATTCTCAAGAGGGCGAAACGCCGGCGGTCACGCCACCGGCCAGACGGGGGCTATCCTAGCACCGCACAACCGCTGGTGCTAAGCGCGGCCATCGGCCGGCGGCACGTCACGGCAAAGCCCGCCTGGCGCGGCCTCTTTGCCCTGATCCCCATGCCCCAGTACCATGCCTGGATGCGTTCGCCTGCCACCGCGCAGCGACACCGATTTCCGAACGAGCCCTGACTATGCCCCTGATGCTACGCAGCGCCGCAGCCCTGTTGTTCGGCGCCCTGTATTTACCCCTGGCCGTCGCAGCCGACAGCCAGCCGACCCACGAATTCGTGCTGGACAATGGTCTGAAGGTGATCGTGCGCGAGGACCACCGCGCGCCGGTGGTGGTGTCCCAACTCTGGTACAAGGTCGGTTCCAGTTATGAGTCACCCGGGCAGACCGGCCTGTCTCACGCGCTGGAGCACATGATGTTCAAGGGCAGCCGCAAGCTGGAAGCCGGCGAGGCGTCGCGCATCCTGCGTGAGTTGGGTGCCGAGGAGAACGCCTTCACCAGCGACGACTACACCGCCTATTACCAGGTGTTGGCCCGTGATCGGCTGGCCGTCGCCTTCGAGCTGGAAGCCGATCGACTGGCCCACCTGACGTTACCGGCCGACGAGTTCGCCCGCGAGATCGAGGTCATCAAGGAAGAGCGCCGGCTGCGCACCGACGACAAGCCCAGCGCCCTGGCCTTCGAACGCTTCAAGGCGATGGCGTATCCGGCCAGCGGCTACCACACCCCCACGATCGGCTGGATGGCCGATCTCAAGCGCATGTCCATCGAGGAATTGCGCGCCTGGTACCAGACCTGGTACGCGCCGAACAACGCGACACTGGTGGTGGTCGGGGATGTCACGCCGGAGGAGGTGCGCAGCCTGGCTGAGCGCTATTTCGGCCCGATCGAGCGCCGCCCGGTCCCGGTCGCCGAACGGCCGCTGGAGCTGGACCAGCCTGGCGAGCGGCGGCTTACCCTACACGTGAAGACGCAGGTGCCGAGCCTGATCATGGCGTTCAACACGCCAAGCCTGGCGACGACCGACAGCCCCCGGCAGATCCACGCCCTGCGCCTGATCAGCGCGCTGCTCGACGGCGGCTACAGCGCCCGCCTGCCCGAGCAGCTCGAGCGCGGCAAGGAACTGGTGACGAGCGCGTCCGCCTGGTACGACGCCTATACCCGCGGCGACTCGCTGTTCGTGCTCAGTGCCACGCCCAACCTGCAAAAGCAGCACGGCCTCGACGACGTCGAGGCGGCGTTATGGGAACAGCTCGAGCGGCTCAAGCAGAACGCACCAACCGCAGAAGAGCTCGAGAGAGTGCGTGCTCAGGTTATCGCCGGGCTGGTCTACGAGCGCGACTCGATCACTCAGCAGGCCACCACGATCGGTCAGTTGGAAACGGTCGGACTGTCCTGGCAGCTGATGGACGAAGAACTCCGCGCGCTAGAAGCCGTCACGCCCGAGGACATTCAGCAGGCCGCCCGCCACTACTTCACTCGCTCGCGCCTGAGCGTCGCCCATGTACTGCCCGAGGAGTCCAGCGATGAGTGATCGCCATCCATTGCGCGGCGGCCTGCTCGGCCTCCTGCTGACTGCTTGCCTGGGACTCGTCGCGTGCGACCAGCACAGCGAGACGGCTGCGGCCCTTCCGGTCCCCACCGAAGAAACCGTTGCCACCCCGGCCGAGTCCGGCCAGGCCATTGCGAAGGAGGCCGACGAGCAGCAGACCCGCCTCGAGTCACTGGACGAACTCGATTCCAAGCCGCTGCCGCGTCGGGCGCTCGATATCCAGAGCTGGGAAACCCGCGGCGGCGCGCGGGTGCTGTTCGTCGAGGCCCACCAGCTGCCAATGTTCGACTTGCGCCTGACCTTTGCCGCCGGCAGCACCCAGGACGGCGGCGTGCCGGGTTTGGCGATGCTGACCAACGCCATGCTCAACGAAGGGGTCGAGGGCAAGAATGTCACGGCCATCGCTCAGGCATTCGAAGGGCTCGGCGCCGAGTTCGGCAACGGCTCCTATCGCGACATGGCCGTGGCCAGCCTGCGCAGCCTGAGCGCGCCGGATAAGCGCCAGCCGGCACTCGACCTGTTCGGTCAGGTGGTCGGCCAGCCGACTTTTCCGAAGGACTCGCTGCAGCGCATCAAGAACCAGGTGCTGGCCGGCTTCGAGTTCCAGAAGCAGAACCCAGGCAAGCTGGCGAGCCTCGAGCTGTTCGAGCAGCTTTACCAGACGCACCCCTATGCGCACCCCAGCGAGGGAACCCCGGCGTCCATTCCCGGAATCGACGCCGCGCAGCTGCGCGCCTTCCACGACAAGGCCTACACCGCGGGCAACGCCGTGATCGCCCTGGTCGGCGACCTGGACCGGCCGACCGCCGAAGCCATCGCCGAGCAACTGTCCGCCGCGCTGCCGCAAGGCCCTGCTCTACCTGCGCCACCCACTCCGCAGGAGCCTGTGGCCGGTAGGCACCGCATCGACTATCCATCCAACCAGACCCACCTGATGCTCGCGCAGCTGGGCATCGCGCGCGGCGATCCGGACTATGCCGCGCTCTACCTCGGCAACCAGATCCTCGGCGGTGGCGGCTTCGGCACTCGCCTGATGGAAGAGGTGCGCGAGAAGCGCGGGCTGACCTATGGCGTGTACTCGGGCTTCAGCCCGATGCAGGCCGAAGGCCCTTTCATGATCAACCTGCAGACCCGTGCCGAGCTCTCGGAGGCGACCCTGGATCTGGTCCAGCGGCTGGTCGACGAGTACCTGCAACAGGGCCCAACCCAGGTCGAACTGGACCGCAGCAAGCGCGAGATAGCCGGCAGCTTTCCGCTGTCGACAGCCAGCAACGCCGATATTGTCGGACAGCTGGGCAGCATCGGCTTCTACCACCTGCCGCTGACCTACCTCGAGGACTTCATGCAGCAGATTCAGGCGCTGACGGTCGAACAGGTCAAGACCGCGATGAACAAGCATCTGACCGCCGACCAGTTCGTGATTCTCACCGCCGGACCGGAGGTCGACCAGCTGCCGCTGCCGGCGCCCAGCGACACCCCCGTCACACCCCCCAGCGGCGTCCCGGAGCACTGATGGCCACTCCCCCCATACGTCCGTCCGCGCGCAGCGGCCAGGGCCAGTTGCGCATCATTGCTGGCGAATGGCGCAGCCGGCGGTTCAGTTTTCCCGACGCCGAGGGCCTGCGCCCGACGCCCGATCGGGTTCGTGAGACCCTGTTCAACTGGCTTGCCCCCCATCTGTCGGGTTCCCGGGTGTTCGATCCGTTCACCGGCAGCGGCGCGCTCTACCTCGAAGCACTCTCGCGCGGCGCAGCGATGGGACTGGCACTGGACGTAAACGCCAACGCCATCGCCAGCCTGCGCGGCCACCTGGACACGCTCAGATGCGGACAAGGCCAACTGCTGCAAAGCGATGCGCTTCGCTATCTTGAGACCCAGCAGCCAACGCCGTTCGACCTGGTATTCCTCGATCCACCCTTCAACAAGAACCTGCTGCAGCCGGCTTGCGAGTTACTTGAACGGAAGGGCTGGCTGGCCAAGCGCGCGTGGGTCTATACCGAAAGCGAAACCCCGCCTTCGAGCCTCGGCCTACCGGCCAACTGGCGGCTGCACCGCGAAAAGACCGCAGGCAAGGTGCACTACGCGCTTTGGGAGCGTAGCTACCCGCCGGCGTGAGCCGATGCCCGACCGGCGACCCTGTCCACTTGACCTGAACCCCGGACCGCCATGGCCATTACCTGCCCGGACCCTCGCGCAATGCCCACCACGGGCCAGGCGTTCGCCCCGGCCCGGTGGCTGCCGGGCGGTCACCTGCAAACCCTGTGGAACCCGTTCTGCCGCCGCTCGCCGGCCCTGCCACGCCGCCGCGAACGCCTCTGGCTGGCCGACGGCGACTTCATCGACCTGGACTGGCATGGCCCGGACGACCCGACCACACCCCTGGTCCTGGTGTTGCACGGGCTGACCGGCTCTTCGCGCTCGCATTACGTGCTCGGCCTGCAGCAACGGTTGGCCGAGCACCACTGGTCCAGCGTCGCGATCAACTGGCGCGGCTGCTCGGGCGAGCCGAACCTGCTGCCACGCGCCTACCATTCCGGCGCCAGCGATGACCTCTGCGAAGTGATCGCCCACCTTCAGGCCGCACGTCCGCTCGCCCCGCTGCATGCCGTCGGCTATTCGCTGGGCGGCAACGTGCTGCTCAAGTACCTCGGCGAATCCGGTGCGGCCGCCCCGCTGCAGCGCGCCGTCGCCGTCTCGGTGCCCTTCCGCCTCGACCAGTGCGCCGACCGCATCGGCCTCGGTTTTTCGCGGGTCTACCAGGCGCACTTCATGCGTGAGATGGTCACCTACGTGCGGGAAAAACGCAGCCTGTTCGCGCGACTGGGGCACACCGACCGCCTCTCGGCGCTCGAGCGGCTTGGCTCCCTGGAGGGCATGCGGACCTTCTGGGATTTCGACGGCCGCTTCACCGCCCCGCTGCACGGCTATGCCGATGCCAGCGACTACTACCGCCGCGCCTCGAGCCGCTATTTTCTGCCGGATATCGCCATCCCCACCCTGCTGATCCAGGCCGAAGACGACCCCTTCGTGTTTCGCCACAGCGTGCCCGAACGCGCCGAGCTGTCACCCGTCACGACCCTGGAACTGCACCGCAGCGGCGGCCACGTCGGCTTTGTCGAAGGCCTGCCATGGGCGCCGCGCTACTACCTCGAACGGCGCATCCCGGAGTGGTTGGGCAGTCCGGGCTGAGCAACGAGCGTCACCGACCAAGCATGAACGTCTCGTATTCCAGATTTTCAAGGGAGCTGGACAGGCGTACCAAACCGATCAATACGCAGATCAATACGGACAAAGTGAAGCCATACCCGAAGAAGCTCGGCCCCAACTCCAAGCTGGCGAAAGTCAGCACAGCGTTGAGCAAGAGGAAAATCAGACACAGCTCCAAAACGATGCTGCGCTTGTCGAGATAAAAAAACACGTTCAGCAATGCCATGAACACAACCTGAATACTTACGCCAATCAGATCGACATAAAACAGCGGCAGGTAATATGCCGAAATCCCGAGCCACTCCAGCAACTGGGGCGCGATTAAAAACAGCAGCACCACAGCCAGCCCTTGCACCTTGCAAATTTCCAGCAGGCCCTGACGGACCGACAAGACCATCTCCTGTTTTAGCTGACCAATGTGCTGTAGCGTTTCGCCACCGCGGATTGCCGAATAGACGCGGTCATACCACTCTGCAAAATCGGTTTCGATCCGCACCAGGAAAACTGCCATGCCAGGGATGATCGCCAAATAAGCTATGAAGATAGGCAGGTCATATAACATCGAGGCGCGCAGCGGCCCAATGACCGTGTTGGAGGTACCGGGGTTGAACCAGAACACGATTTTGTCGATCCAGATACCCAGGTTATAGAAAAGTCCGGTCAGCAACAGGCTGGCAAATACTTGCTTGCGCCTGAAGAAATCAAATGCGACGAGTTGCTTAGCCGGGTATTGCCGCAGGATATCGAACAGAAACATGAAGAACAGGCTGGCATGCCCGATGAGCAACCCCAGCAAAAGACCTTCGAGTTTCAGGAAACGCAACAGGAACGAACACAGCACCATGAGTGAATAACCTGCAACCATGACCAGTAGGATGCGGTTATAGGCCTTCATGCCGGACAGAAAGATAATTGTCAGCCACAAGTCGCAGAGCACGACGAAGTTGGCCAGCATCAACAAGCGGTAAATGAACGGCTGCTCGAAAAAAAGGCCGAGCAGAATGCACCCTAGGATGCCAGATGAGACTGTCACGACGAAAAGGATCCCCACCAGATTTGGCAGAATCTGCTCGTCCTGCTTCTCGAACAGACGATCGGAAATGTACCGAGTGAAAAACAGCTGGACGCCGCCTGTGGCGATCAGCGACGTGGCCATCAGATAAGTCACGCTCACCAGAAACTGGCGCACCAACAATTCAGGCACGACCACGCCCAGGCTCATCACGCCTATGACCATCACGCTTATGATGGAAAGCACCCACGGACCAGAGCTGATCAGTCCCGCATAGATGTATGCGCGCAGCGTAGCCGTGTAGGAATCGCGTGACAGGATCTTGCGCAGTTCGAAACCGATGCCTGCCATGTCAATTCTCCTCGATAGCGCTGCGATAGAGCCTGCGGTATCGATCGAGCATGATCGCCTCGGTGTAATAGCGGTTGACCCGTTGAAGGCCCACAGCTTGAGCCGCAAGCCAACGCTCGGGATCGCTCAACAGGCCGACGATCGCTCGTGACGTGTCTTGAGGATCGGCGATCGCAACGACCTCGCCCGCAGTTCCCAATCGAGGCTCCTCATCAGGCGCGCCTTCAATCAGCTCGCGACACGAGCCGACGTCGCTGGTCACCACAGGCGTGCCTGCTGCCCAGGCCTCGAGTATCACGAGTGGCTGTGCCTCGCTGATCGATGTCAGCACCATCAATCCGAGCGTGGGGAGCAGCTCATGGATCTGGCGAAAGCCGAGAAACTTCACTTTGCCCTCAAGCCCCAGGCTGGCGACCAGGCTGTGGCATTCGGCTGCGTATGCGCGATCCTCTTCTTCCGGGCCCACAATCCAGCCTTCCGCTTCGGGGATGGTACTGACCACGCCACGCATTGAACGGATGAACGTTTTGACATCTTTGATGGGTACGACCCGGCCGACTAGCCCAACGACGGGAACGATCCCCGGAGGGCGGCGTTGTAACGCATCTTTCCATGCCTCCATGGCGATGCCATTCGGTATGACTAACGTGCGAGCTTGCTCCGCCCCGTCAGCGATCTGTCGTTGGCGGTTCCCGTCGTAAAGGGAAATGATCGGATCGGCCGCCTGGTAGGTGAGCAACCCAATACGTTCGAAAAAACGAATCCAGAGCTTGCGGATGTAGCTGAACTCGGTGTCCAGCCCCGACTGAAGCGCCTCATCCGGGCTTTCGGATATCCAGCTGGCCTGAGCCAGATCGATCTTCCTTTCCTTCGTATAGATGCCGTGCTCGCTTAGCAGAAAGGCGCATTGCCAGCGCCGCTTCAAGATTGCACCCAGCAGTCCAGCGTAGCCGGTGGAGATGGAGTGCAACGCCCTTGCGCGAGGCAGCCGCATGGCGGCTTGCGCAAGCATGACCAGCGGCGACTGCATCGTGCGCAGCGTCCAGAAATAGTTAATGAATGAGGGATCGCTGCAATGCCTCGTGTAGCCGTCGGTAATTGCATCCCAACTGGACCGGCTGTGCAGGATGTCATCCAGACTCAACTTGCCCGAAGCCAGGATGTCGAGGACGGCCTCGCCTAGCTCATTGCTGGGAGAGTCGGGATGATGCAGAAATTGATGCAGTTCGCGCATGCTGTCCCGATCGCCGCCTCGCCTGGACGCGACCACCGAATCGCCGGGGCGCCAGGCGCTTTCCAGGAAGTGCTCTTCGATATGCACGACGTTTTGCGGGATTTTGTATTGCCGCTCGGCGTACGCCTCGCGCTGGCCCCCTATGAAGAATACCGAGAAGGTGATCTCAGGCAGGCCCAGGATCAGTTGATGCACCCAGCTGGACACACCGCCACGAACATAAGGCCAGGTGCCTTCTAGCAGCAGGCATACATCGGCAACAGGCGCTTCGGAAAAGGTACGGGTCACAGCCAGAACTCCGCCAGGGCAGCAAATGGTGGGCGATGAAGAACATCAACTGACAGCCTTGCAAGCTGTTTCGGCACGTCCTGGTAACGCCCTTCCAGGAACGCGACTTCTGCGCGAAACGGAGCCAGCGCCTGCGCACCGACCCCGGCCGCCTCAGCGTCATCGAAGTGAACCTCCGCCATGCTCAGGCGTGCCTGCTCCATGGCGATTCGCCCTGCCAGCACGTGCATGTAGGGGTCTTCCGCCGAGCCAAGGGTCTGTTCTGCATGCAAGCGCGCTTGTTCGAGGACATGGTCGAGCACGCTACCTTGTGCCAGCCCGAGGTAAGCAAGCTCCCAGTACCAGCGAGCAAGGGCGCCGTGCAGCGCCATACGATGCTCTCCCTCGGCTGCATCAAGCTGTCGCAACGAGGCCTCAATACGGTGATTTATCTCGCTTTCCAGTTTGTCGAGCATTGAATAGGCCAGCAGGCGAACGTCATCCGCGCGGTCGCGTAACGCCAGCTTCAAGATGGGAATCGCCTCCCTCGCCGGCATGCGGCGCGTAGCGAACAATGCGGTGAGCCGCTTCTCGGTATCCGGAGCATGCCGCAGCACATCCCGAAGCCCGCCGTCGTTGAACATCAATTCCTTACCTCGCACCTGCGGAAGAAAAGGCAACTCAGGCAAGCCCATCGACTCCCAGCTTTGCTCCCGGTGTCGACGCGGGAGGTACAGAGCGGGAAACAGCGACGCAACCACACCCACCGCCCCCAGCACGGGTACGAAAAATGCCAGGCTGAAGATGAAGAGCGGGCTCCACGGCAAAGGGGACTTGTAACGACGCGGCAACAGCAACCAGATCCCGCCAGTAAGCATGGCGCAGCCAGTGGCGTGGGCGGTGAGGTACAGCGATGCAGCCAGCACAACGCTCAGTTGATCACCGAACGCCGCCCAGCTCGCGATTTCAAACAACAGCGCACCGCTAAATAGCCACTTGCTGATCATTCAGAGCGCACTCGCCGTAAAGGAAATGTCGCAGGTCGTCCTGCCCACCGGCCGCCCCGACATCATGTGCCAGCACTTGCGTCTGCAAGCCGACAAGCGTTTGCCCTATGCCGAAACGCTCGGCAACCAGCGAATTGAGGCGGAACAGATATCCCTGCGCACCGTCGCGTGAAGTCAGCGGTAGCAGCACAAGAATGCAGCTGTTACCGCGCTGGTTCGTCAATCTGAGCTGCAGATCCAGCCCACGGCGGCTCTCCTCGATCAGACGCAGCAAGACTTCACTGTTCGCAGAGGCGGTCACTTCCAGCAGAAACAGACTGGCGTCTAGGGAATGGCACTGCGCATCGATCAGCGAGCGCTTCAGGTTTTGGCTGAAGAACTGGTGATCCATGTCTGGCAACCGAAGAAGATGCGGATCGCTCACAACGAGGTCAGCGATATGACCCGCCAGGATTGCAAGCAGACCCAACACTCGGTCATTGAACGAAAAAAAGGGCATCTGTTCGACCGCCAACACTGCATGGATACGACCGTCCGTATCAATGAGCGGGACGCAAACCTGATAGCGGGAATGCTGCCGATGCTCGCCCCGCTCCAACAGGTGTTCGCGAATGCTCACCAGCTCACCGCGCTTCAGGCACGTTTGCACTAGCACATCACCGTGCTTCAGCAGCTCGATTTCCCCGACCGAGCTCAACGCATCGGGAGCGACCGTACCTGCGCTCACCCGGTAAAGTCCGGCCGCGCGAAACGAGCCATATTGCGCGAGCAGATTCAGCACCGAATCGGCCAGGGCACCAAGCGCATCATCACCACGCGAAAGGCTACGCAGTTGGTCGCGTAAACCAACTAGCGAACTGCGGAGGCTTTGGTCGTTACCGGCGACTCGCTGTTCCAGCCGATCGTGCGAAATACGAAGGATGTAATGCGCCCGGGTGAACTCATCGAGTCGCAGCTGGCGATAATCGTTGGCCATGTCCAACCGCTCGAGTCGGCGCTCCCAGATATCACGGAACTCACCGACAAGCATTCCGCTGACCAGCACACCGACGATAAAGGATGCGGGCATTTCGGGATAAAGCCCATCTCCGTAGTGGTGATAGGCAATCAGCGCAAGAATCAGCAGAACAGCACTGACCAGCCCACGCATGAAGCCGTAGCGCATGCCCAATAGCAATGGTGCCAGGACCGGCCATGGAAACGACCCATTGACCATCAGCGGGTCGGCCGGAGCCAGCCAATAGCCGATTGCGAGCACTGAACCACTGAGTATCCAGGTTTCCAGCCATGAAACGGCGCCACTGGCGCGAGGCGCCAGGGTGAAATCCTTATGAGCAGAGCTGAAGGCCATTATTCGAGACGCAACGCGCCGGCGAGCTCACGCAGCACTTTCTGTGCTGCTCCAGCGAGACTCTCACGAGACCAGCCGGAGCGCGCCCCGCTATTGCTCCAAACCACGCGTCCGCTAGCAGGCTCTACCACCTGCAGGCTGACCCCCACCGCCGGTTCACCATCCAAACCGCTCTTGTACTGCCATTCCTCAACACTGCCACTGATGACGTAGTCGAGCCGTTCGGCCCGCGCCCAGGCCAGCGCCGTTGACAAACGGTCACGGTCATCGAGCACGGGCAGATCCGACTTTCCTTCTACGGGATAATGGCGAGGGTGCAATCCGCGCTCGGCAAGAACGCTCAGCAATATCTGTTCAGCGCGTTCGCCCGCCTGTGGCGCTTGCGAATAATTGACGATCGGCACCAACCCCCAGCTGGCTTCGCGTGGCAAGGCCGTTCCGCCCGGCTCTGTAAAGGTCGTACAGCCAGCAACAACGAGCGTCACGGCCAGCAAGGCCACGCTGCGAATGAAAGACATGATGGTTTCCCCCTGTAAGTCTCGTATCAGCGTCCGAAACGAACGCCATAGGTCACGCCCAATGTTCCACCGGGCTCTCCGTCGCCACCGCGGGGCGCCGACTGGAAGCCAAACGTGAAAGCCAATTCATCATCGCCAAGCACTTGCATGCCTACGCCTGCGGTAACCGAATAATTGAACTGCCGCTCAGTCCACTGCCAGCCAACCAGACCGTCGAGCAACCAGGTGTATTGCGCTGCGCCAGGATTCAAACTTCCGAGCAAACCGCGCCGCCAGGTACTGCCGAGGTAAACCTGACCAAAGCGCTCTTGCAGGACATCGGCCGGGGGCGCCCCAACTGAAAGCAGATCGTCGCCCTCGACCCCATATTTCGCGTAATCGAGGCCGCTGCGTAGCGTCCAGCTCGGCCCTTCGAAGAAAATCGCATGGTTAAGCTCCAGATTCGCCTGGCGCCCGCTACCCACCTGTTCGCCGGATAGTGTGCTGTACCGTTGCTGGCTTAGTGACCAGGTGACTTGATCACGCGCGCTTATCCCGTGAGAGCCGCTGATGCCAAGCCCATCGCGTCGTCCAAAGGCCCGCAGCAACCCACTTTCTTCAGCCTGCCGCCGCCAGTCGGCGCGAAATTTCACAGTGTCGGTGCTGCTTAGCTGCAGCGTCCGAGAGAGTCCCAAACCAAAGCGCCTGCCAGCTTCGTTGTCGCTGGCATCGACAGCGGCCCCCAGCGACCCGTTACCAAGCGTGCGGAACGCCTCCAGTCCGGCCACTCGCTCCACGCCTGGACGGGCGCCTGGAAAACCCGCTCCCGAATAATCCAGACGGGCGAGCGACAGGGTTGCATGCCAATCGCGGTCCAGCTGCCGAGCAGCCTGAGCGGTATATCCCCGTAGCCGCAGCGAGCCAAAATCCTGTTGGCGCATGCCGATCTGAAGGCCCTGAGGGTTACGCTCCTGCAACGAAAGAGCCTGCCGAAGCAACTGCTGGCGCGTGTCGACCGGTTGTTCCGGAGAAAGCGCCGCTAGACTTTCAGCCATTGCCTGGCTCGTATAACCGAGCCGCTGCAGCACCTCGACACGTTGTGCCGGGTCCAACCCAGGCGAGGCGAGCAAACCCACCAGCGCCTGACGGTTGTCGGCCAGCAGCGCATCCTGGAGGTCCGCATATTTGCTGATTTTCAAGCCATTGCGCCGAGCCCACGCAAGCCACTGTCCCTTCAATGAGGCCTGACCGAGCGCATCCAGCTGCTCGCTGTACTGATCGAACCAGAGCTGCAGCATCGGCCGCGCCCCGTTGTGCCACTGCAAGGCGACGGTTCTACTTGTCGGGTTCGCGCCGATCGCCCTAAGCAGCCTGAGGTAAGTCTCGTACTGCGCCACATCCGCGCCATGCGAAGGGGCGCCAGTGCTTCGAAGCAGATGACGGCGCAGCCGCAGCGCTCTATCGGTGTAACCCGCTCCGTCCAGCGCATCCGCATAGGCGGCTTGTACCAGGCTGTCATCGGCATTGACTTGCAAGTAGAGATCGAACCAGCGCAACGCCTCCTGACTGCGGTTCAGCATGACATTGGCGCTGGCGAAGGGTAGCCATAAGGCGCTCCGCTTGGCGGCCAGACGGCGCCATTGGCGCAGCAAAACGCCGAGCGACTCCCGCTGTCCGTTATCGATGAAGTGCCAGATGAGCTGTGGTAAGAACTCGTCCGATTGCGGAAAACGTGCCATGGCATCGCGGTATAGCCGCTCGGCCTCTTCCCAATTACCCGCATGGCTCGCCTGCAGCGCACGGGCACTCCAAAGCTCGCTGATGCGATCACTGTCGGGCAGTTCTCGCCCCTCGCGCACCAGTGCGTCCAGACGTGTCAGGTCACCAAGGTTCATGGCCAGCTGCAAGGCCCGAGCCAGATGGGGCGCGGTTCGATTACGCTGCCAGCTGGCGACCATCACGTCCAGCGCCTTGCTCGGCGCGCTGCGCTCGTATAATGCGATCAGCCGCTCTTCGGCGGTGGTGTCCGGAGAAACACCCAAGACAATGAGCCGGCTGTAGCTCTCGAGCGCCTCGGTGTCACGCTCCAATTCCCAGGCCAGTTCAGCGCGAAGCCGCCAAAACGGCTGGTCGGTTACCGAGCCCTTATCTATGCGCTCAAGAACTTGCCAGGCTGCCTGCGGTTCGAATCGCTGCCATTCGGCTTCAGCCCACTCGAGCCGCTGCGCGATAGACAATCCGAACCGCCGCTCCAGTTCCGCCCAGAGCGCAACCTGCGCATCGAGCTGCTGGGTCTGCTGCAGCAGCTGCTGCAAACGCATCCAGGCCAGCTTGTGGGCGGGATGCAAGTGGACATATCTGCGCAACCAGCGCTCGGCCTGCTCCGGTGTGCCTCGCTCACTATGGCTGTATACAAGAGCGTCCAATTCCACGTCCGACAATTGGCGATGCGAGCCCATTCCCGACAGCAGATCGATGGTGCTGTCGAAGTCGTAGAGCTGAGCAGCCAGGCGCCAGGCGTGTTCACGAGTCTCGGGGGCGTCCTGCAACTGGATCAGACGCAGCCATAACCCTAGCGCGGCGCTGGTATGCCCGGCCCACTCGCCAAGCTTGGCTACTTGTTCAAGCAACTCTGCGTCGTTGGGCTGGGCTGTTGCCAGCCTTTCACCGAGTTGCCAGGCCGGCTCAAGCTCTCCGGCAGCCATTCGCAGCCGAAACTCTGCGGCCAGGGCCGTCTCGTCATCTGGAAGAACCCGACGCCAAGCGGACACCGTCTCGTTCGCCAGGTCATAGCGGTGACTCCTGACCCCAGCCTGCACCGTTGCCAGAAACAGGGAGCTATCGCTTGCGTTAAGCCGCGAAAGGTGACGATATACCAGCTCCGCCGCCTGCTCGCTTCGATCCGCAGCGACCAACGCCGCAAACGCATCCCCCAGGTACCGGCGCTGATCGGCAGGCGTTTCGGCTCGCCTTAGCAGTTCTGAAAAGAGCTCTGCCGCTTCCGGCACCTGGCCGGCACCCAGATGAGCCCGTGCAGCCGAATCTAGCCAGCTGGTGCTGTTCGCAGGCTCCCGCCTTGCGAGGTCGCGATAGGCTTGCGCAGCCAATCCCGGGTCAGTGATTGCAAGCGCATAGCGGGCAAAGCGAACCAGTTGTTCGTTGGACAGACTGTCGCGCGGTACCGCGCGCAACCGACCACGCAACTCATCGCGTCCTTGCTCCGACAGGCCGTCCGGCTCCACCAGTGCCTCGAGCACCGCCAACTCGGCAAGATAGACCCGCACAGCGCCAGCTTCATCTTTTCCGAGCTGAAATACATGCGAGCGTGCGCGTTGTATGTCCCCCAGTGCGATCAGTTGGTCTATTAGCTTCAAACGCAAGCCGGTGTCTTCCGGGTGCGCCTTTAGCAACAGCTCTGCGTAGCTGACCGAGACGGCGTCGGGTTGCTTCTCACCCGGCATGAACACATCTTCGCCGGTATAGGTCAGGACTATCAGCGCCCCCAGCAAGGCCACTATCAGCAGCAACGCCCAGGGTGTGATCAGCCGGACTGGCTCAGCCGCAGTTGAGTTGCGCATCAGCCACCCGATTTACCGGTAGATTGAATCGCCACAGACCATTCCTGCCATTGGCTCGATACGCCTTACCTGCAACATTGAGCGAACAGGGGCCAGCGGCACGCACCGAAAAGCGCAATGGCATCTGTCCCGAAAACGACAACCTGACCTTGTTCCGGCTGATGTATTCCCACGTCTTAAGCGGCACGCTTGCCTCTTCCAGGGCGGGTCGCGGGTCTCGCTCGTCACGCAACGCCAATATCGCGTTGGCATCGCTCAGATGCACGTAGCGCCCCTGTGGCAGATCGCGGACACCGGCCACGCCCTGTGATCGCGAAAGGTCCGGCCAGCCCATTGCCGGATCCAGCCGCAGGGTACGCAGTCCGTCCATACCCCTGAGCTGCCAACGTCCATCGGGCAAACGCGCAACGCTGGCCTGATACAAGCCATGCATTCGCCTGATGTACTGACTCATCCATAACGATATGGGTCGTGCAGCTTCCATCGCCTGGTAGATATCCTTCATCACACGAATCGAGGCCTGTTTAGTGCCCGAATAAAAGTGGTAATAAAGGTTCAACCCACGCAGCCGTCTCGGCGTGTCGGTTAGCGCGAAGGTCTCGAGTACGCCACGAAACCCGTAGTAGGGGCCGTGCCATAGATTGGTGTAGAGATTTTCATTGATGATTGGGGCGTAATACTGAACGCCGCCCGCGGTGGGCCGGATCAAGGGTGACAAGCCGGTCAAGGACGCGTGGGCTTTCGTCAGGGCGGTATTGCCCCCGTTGACGTTTGCCAAGCCGGTGTCGTAGGCCAGCTTGATGGTCGCCGCATCCGGCAGTGCGTCGCCGGACCAGAAGATCATTTTCACCGGCTTGTCCGCACTGGTCAGGCGATCGTTGATATACGCGGTAGAGCCAACGATTTCCCGGGTGAAATCCAATTTCTCGTAGCCGGGAATTGCCATCATCATTCCGTACTCGGCAGTGAACCCCTCCTGCTTTTTCTCTCTTTCCGGCTGCCAGTAGAAAGGATGACTGAAACTATGGCTCGCAACCTCGACCTTGGGTTCGGCGAAAATCTCTCGTGCGATCGGTTCAAGTTCGTGGGTCAAATTCGGATACAGGCCCTTCGGGCCGATTTCACCTTCGATAACCGAAACCGACGTGAGAAAGGGGTGTGGCTTGATGAAAGCATCAAGTACCTCACGACCTGCATAGGGGGAACCGTCCATTTCGGCACGCGAAGCGAAACCGTCACCGTCGATGTGCACCGTGGCGATACGTCGGCCGTTCTCTGTGGTGGCGTCCGGTCGCGGCAAAGCGGGTAGACGCAAGGCGCGCTGCAGAAAGGCGAATGGATCAATGATCCAGCGCTGGCTGTCCGGGCCCTCTTCGACTAGGTAGGGCGTAAGCGCAATGCCACCGGTCGCTCCGATCGCGACCGGAGCGAACTGCCGCTGCTTACTGTCGGTGAGCATCAATGCCGGTACCGTGCCGCTGCCTTCGATCAGACTGAGAGGAACCAGGTCGCGGGTGCGAGCGACCACGGGCGCCTCGAAGCCGCCCAGCAATGTCTCGTCGAAACCGCTGACAGTTATCGGCCCCTTCACGGGATCCCGCTCGCGACGCAGCCCCATCCGATTTAGCAAGCCTTTGTCCGTAGTCGGTAGTTCCGCCATGATTGCTAGCGGTACGGATTCATCCATCCGCGCAGCTACCCAACGGTTGAAGCTGACTGAATCGTCCGGTGGACCGCTGGTCATCCATGTCACGACGCCAGCATAGAGCCCGCGCATGGGCCCCTCCGGTAGCTGGTCGGACGGCAGGTAATCGACTCGATAGCCGAGGTACTCCAGTAGCCCACCGAGAAACAGATGCGCACGATTGGTACTCAATGCCCCTTCACGCGGGTCATACACCACAGCGATGCGCCGCGGCTCCACCTCGAGCTCGCTGATTCCAAGGTAATTGAGGTCCGGCATGGTCACGAAAGGTATGTAACCCTCCTCGCGCAGCTGCACCGCCAGCGCACGCGCCTCCTCGCGGCGCGTCGAAGGCAGATAGTCGATGGCGATCAACGGCAGCCCCTGCGCACGCAACGGGGCGAGCTGAGCGCTCAGCCAATCCCGATCACTCTGCGGCACTGTCTGGTAGCGTCTCGCGCCGGCATCCCAACCCGAGTGGATGGATTCGACCGCGACCGCCGCGGCGACACCAGGCAGATCGCCGAGCACTTCAAAGCCGCGGTTAAAAAATAACTTGAGGGATGGCTGCTGCCGATTGAGTTCTTTGAGAAAGTCGCGCAGCGCCACGCGCTGTGCCTCGCGCGCCCCTTCGGGCAACAGCTGAAAGCTGTCAAGCGTATCCAGGAACAACCCGGAGTAACCCAGACTTGCCAACTCGCTGGCGCGGCTTAGCAGATGACGGCGCCAGACCGGCGAGGACAACAACATCACCTGACTATTCCATGCCTGATTGCGCACGCCACTTGCGCCGCTTGCCAAGGGGCCGTCCAGCTCGGCACTTGCGCTGTCATATTCTCCGATCGAGAGATAAGCAAAGGGCTCGCTGCCTTCAGCGCGGAGAAACTGAACATCCTCTGCGAGCAGATGAGACGGGTCGACCACCGCCCAATCAAACTGGGCAAGTTCAGGTAGGGGCGGACTTTCTGCGTACCAGAACGCGACACTGGTAGGGGTGGCCGGAACATCGGCAGCGGCATGAGCGGCGCCCAGCGACGCCAACAGCAAGCCAAGCATTGCGACCAGGTGCGAGATACCAGGCATGCGAAGCAGGATGGCTACTGCAGAGAATCGGCAGGGTAGGTGTCGAAGGTCCCGCATGATTCACCAGACTAGAGGTTACGGCAGGTGAATTTACCCACACTCAAAGTGCCACTACAAGCACAATGCCACTATTCGCGGCGAAAGGTTGACCAGGCTATCGAAAGCGTCAATATCTCGCCGCCATACCCTTGCCTGCGCTCGACAGTTGCATTCCGCTTCGACGGGTTACAGGCGGAAGGCATCCCACGGCACCTCAAGTTGCTCACGCAACCTGTCGACCTCGGAGCGGGCCGCCTGGGATACGAACCCCTGCTCCAGCGCCAGCAGCTGAAAGATGCCGCGCCGCAGCATGTCCCGGTCGAGCGCCTGATCGGGGGCGCCGTGGACGGTGCAAAGGAACTGCACCCAGGCG
>DDKB01000017.1:0-398162 GCA_002339675.1 Stutzerimonas stutzeri | reverse complement strand
CCAGGCGTTGATCGCCAGCGCCTCGACCTGCGGCGGTGTCATCACCAGGATCCCGGCATCGACGAAACCCTGGTAGATGCGTTGCGCACTGCGCAGGTGGCGCCGGGCGAACTGCCGGTAGCGCTCGGCCAGTGCTGGATCGCTGCCGAGCAGGTGCTCCAGGTCGCGGTGCAGGAAGCGGTAGTCCCACATGGCCGACAGCAGCGCCTCGAGGTAGCGGGTCTTGTCCGCGACGGTCAGCGCGCGGCCTTCGGGCAGTTGCAGGAAGGCGTCGACGTCGGCCTCGTAGCGCGCGAACAGCTCGGCGATGATCATCTGCTTGTTGCGGAAGTGGTAATAGAGGTTGCCCGGCGAGATCGCCAGGTGAGCGGCGATGTGGTTGGTGGTCACGCTGCGCTCACCCTGGGCGTTGAACAGCGCCAGGCTGGCCTGCAGGATGCGCTCGCGGGTACTTGGCTTGGCGGGCATGGCTAGAAGAAGGTCGGTCACGGAAATCAGGAAGACAAGGTAACCCGAGCCTGCGTCGCGGCGCACGGGTTTGACAGATTAGAGTCATTGCTCTAAACAGTCCATCTGCCTGCCTTTGCGGATACGCGTGCCATGCTCGTCGATGCCTCCTATGCCCACCCGTCCAGCCTCGAGACCGCGCGCCTGCTGCCGGTGTTCGAACGCCAGCAGCTTGCCTTCCAGGCCCATCCCTGCCCCACCGCAGAGGAGCGACTGCAGGCCCTCGAGGCCCTGCACGACCTGCTCGCCAATCACCAGCCAGCGCTGATCGAGGCGATCAGCGAGGACTTCGGCAACCGTTCGGCAGACGAGACGCGGTTGGCCGAAATCATGCCCAGCCTGCAGGGCATCGACCACGCCAAGCGCCATCTGCGGCGCTGGATGAAACCCTCGCGGCGGCGGGTCGGCCTGGCGTTCCAACCGGCCAGCGCGCGTGTGGTGTACCAGCCCCTGGGGGTGGTGGGCATTATCGTGCCGTGGAACTACCCGCTTTACCTCGCCATTGGCCCGCTGATTGGCGCGTTGGCGGCCGGCAATCGTGTGATGCTGAAACTGAGCGAAGCGACGCCGGCCACCGGCGCCTTGCTGCGCGAGCTGCTGGCGCAGATCTTTCCGGAAGACCAGGTCGCGGTGATCCTCGGCGAGGTCGATACCGCCGTCGCCTTTTCGCGGCTGCCGTTCGATCACCTGCTGTTCACCGGCAGCACCCAGGTCGGCCGCCAGGTCATGCGCGCCGCGGCGGATAACCTGACACCGGTAACCCTGGAGCTGGGCGGCAAGTCGCCGGCCATCGTCTCGGCCGGCGTGCCGCTCGCCGATGCCGCCGAGCGCATCGCTTTCGGCAAGACCCTCAACGCCGGCCAGACCTGCGTGGCCCCGGACTATGTGCTGGTACCTCGTCCACGCCTGGACGGGTTCGTCGACGCTTATCGCCAGGCGGTGCGGCGCTTCTATCCGCAGCTGGTCGACAACCCCGACTACACCTCCCTGATCAATGCGCGACAGCAGGCCCGCCTGCAGGGCTACCTGGACGATGCCAGGGCCAAGGGCGCCCGCTTGCTGCCGCTGTTCGAGCAGGGCCAGGGGCGACGCATGCCGCAGCACCTGCTGCTGGACGTGACGGACGACATGCAGGTCATGCAGGACGAGATCTTCGGCCCGCTGCTGCCGGTGGTGCCCTACGACAGCCTCGACGAGGCGCTCGCCTATGTCGCCGCGCGGCCGCGGCCGCTGGCGCTCTACTACTTCGGCTACGACAAGGCCGAGCAACGCCACGTGCTGCGGCACAGCCACTCGGGCGGTGTCTGCCTCAACGACACACTGCTGCACGTGGCGCAGGATGATCTGCCGTTCGGCGGCATCGGCCCATCCGGAATGGGGCATTACCACGGCCACGAAGGCTTCCTCACGTTTAGCAAGGCCAAGGGCGTCTTCGCCAAGCAGCGCCTCAACGCGGCCCGACTGATCTATCCGCCGTATGGCAAGGCGCTGCAGCGGCTCGTCTACGCGCTGTTCGTGCGCTGACGCGCCCCGCCGGACCTCTCGCCATGACCGACAGCATCCCCCTGATCACACGGCGCCGCCTGCTGCGGGTCGGCCTGTTCGGCAGCACGCTGCTGGCCGGCGCCAGCCTGCTCGGCGGCCTGTCGGGCTGCACCCCGGAGCAGCCGGCACAGGGTTTCGTCCTGCTGCGCGACAGCGACCTGCCGATGCTGCGCCGGGTGACAGCGGTGATGCTCGCCGGCGCCACGCCGGAGGCGACGCTTGCCGACGCGGTGGACGCCACCCTGACCAGCCTGGACGGCGGCCTGGCGCACCTCTCACCCGCTGTCGCCAAGCAGGTCAGCCAACTGTTCGACCTGCTCTCGCTACCGCTCACCCGCGGCCCGCTCACCGGGGTCTGGGGCAGCTGGACGCAGGCGAGCGACGCCGAGGTCCGCGCGTTTTTGCAGCGTTGGGAAGACAGCGCCCTCGACCTGCTTCGCCAGGGACATGCGTCGCTCGAACAGATGATCCTGATGGCCTGGTACGGCCGTCCGGCATCCTGGGCGCACTGCGGCTATCCCGGCCCGCCAACCGTCTGACCGGCCCATCCGCCTGCCCACCCACCAAGGAGCCCCAGATGCCTGTAGCCGACCCCATTGCCGACGGCCTCGCCCGTGGCTGGACCGTCCATGACGGCTCGAGCCTGGCGCACGACATCACCCTGGAGGCGGACATCGCCATTGTCGGCAGTGGCGCCGGGGGCGGTACCAGCGCCGAAATCCTCAGCGCCGCCGGCTTCAGGGTGCTACTGATTGAGGAAGGCCCGCTGCGCAGCAGCCGCGACTTCGACATGCTCGAGCCCACCGCCTACGCCTCGCTTTACCAGGAAGCCATCGGCCGGACCAGCCAGGACGGCGCCATCACCATTCTCCAGGGGCGGGCGGTCGGTGGCTCGACACTAGTGAACTGGACCTCGAGCTTTCGCACCCCGCCGGCCACGCTCGCCCACTGGGCCCGCGAACACGCCGTTCAGGGACTCTCCGAACAAGACCTGGCGCCCTGGTTCGAGCGCATGGAACAACGCCTCGGGGTGGCGCCCTGGGCGCTGCCGCCCAATGCCAACAATCAGGTGATGCGCGACGGTTGCCAAGCACTCGGCTACAACTGGGCGGTGATCCCGCGCAACGTGCGCGGCTGCTGGAACCTCGGCTATTGCGGCATGGGCTGCCCGACCAATGCCAAACAATCGATGCTGGTCACCACGATTCCCGCCACTCTGGAAGCCGGTGGCGAGTTGCTCTACCTGGCCCGCGCCGAACGCCTGCTGCTCGACCGTGACCGGGTCGAGGCGCTGGAGTGCGTGGCGATGGACGCCCGCTGCGTCCACCCCACCGGCCAGCGTATCCGCGTCCGCGCGCGGCACTACATCCTCGCTGGGGGCGGCATCAACACGCCTGCCATCCTGCTGCGGTCGGACGCGCCCGATCCGCACCAGCGGCTCGGCAAGCGTACCTTCCTGCATCTGGTGAACTTCTCCGCCGCGCAGTTCGACGCAGTCATCAATCCCTTCTACGGCGCGCCTCAGTCGGTCTATTCGGACCATTTCCAATGGCGCGATGGCAGCGACGGGCGCATGGGCTACAAGCTCGAGGTGCCCCCGGTTCACCCGGCGCTGGCAGCAACGCTGCTTGGCCGCTTTGGCGTCGACAACGCGCTGCGCATGGAACAGCTGCCCCACACCAACGCGATGATTGCGCTGATGCGCGACGGCTTCCACCCGGACAGCGCCGAGGGCCGCGTCCGCCTGCGCGGCGACGGCTCGCCCACCCTCGACTACCAGATGACCGACTACACCTGGGACGGCATCCGCCGTGCTTACCACAGCATGGCCGAAATCCAGTTCGCCGCCGGGGCCCGCGCCGTGCTGCCGCTGCACCGCGACGCTGACTATGTCACCCGGCTCGCCGAGGCCCGCACGCTGATCGACAGTCTGCGACTGGAGCGCTACCGCACCCGCCTCGGCAGCGCCCATGTAATGGGTGGCTGCGCCATGGGCGAGGACCCGCGCCAGGCGGTCACCGACAGCCTTGGCCGGCATCACCAGCTGGACAACCTGTCGATCCACGACGGCTCGCTGTTTCCCACCAGCATCGGCGCAAACCCCCAGCTGTCGATCTACGGGCTCACCGCAATGCTCTCCAGTCAACTGGCCGAACGGCTGAAAAAGGCGTGAACGGCGACGTCCTGCCGGCATCCGGCAGTGATCCGCTTTGATGCTTTACGCTGTCGACACCGAGCCGCTACCATCCACCCCCCACGCCTGCGTCAGGACGCCGCGATGAATCGAGTGCTGTATCCGGGTACCTTCGACCCGATCACCATGGGCCACGCCGACCTGGTCGAGCGCGCGTCGCGTCTGTTCGACGAAGTGATCATTGCGGTCGCTGCCAGCCCGAACAAGAACCCCCTGTTCCCCCTCGAGCAGCGCGTGGCGCTGGCCCGGGAGGTCACTTCGCACCTGCCGAACGTCAAGGTGATGGGCTTCTCCACGCTGCTGGCGCACTTTGTCACCGAGCAGAAGGCCAACGTGCTGCTGCGCGGCCTGCGCGCGGTCTCGGACTTCGAATACGAGTTTCAGCTGGCCAACATGAACCGCCAGCTGGTGCCCGACGTCGAGAGCCTGTTCCTCACGCCGTCGGAGAAGTTTTCCTACATCTCCTCCACCCTGGTGCGCGAGATCGCCCGCCTGGGCGGCGACGTCACCAAGTTCGTCCACCCGTCGGTGATGAAGGCGCTGACCGAGCGCTACGCGGCGCGCCAGGGCGCCTGAGGGCGGCGCGACGACGGCCGGTGCATGCCCGCTGCGTGCACCGGGCGCGCCGATGGGGCAAAATTGGCGGCTCGACTTTACCTGCGCCGTGGCGCCCGCCACGGCTGGAGTTAGCTGGATGTCCCTGATAATCACTGATGACTGCATCAACTGCGACGTGTGCGAGCCGGAGTGCCCGAACAGCGCGATTTCCCAGGGCGAGGAAATCTACGTCATCGATCCCAATCTCTGCACCGAATGCGTCGGCCACTACGACGAGCCGCAATGCCAGCAGGTCTGCCCAGTCGACTGCATTCCGCTCGACGCCAACAATGTCGAGAGCAAGGACGAGCTGATGCAAAAATACCTGATCATCACCGGCAAGGCCTGAGGCCCGCCCCCGCCTCCCGCTTTCTCAGCGACCCCCATATCGTCGATTCGGCCAAACCGGGCGGCCAGGCTTCGCCCACGCAAAAGGCCCCGCACGCATCACGCGGCGGGGCCTTCGAAACGAGTATCGGTGCGGCGCTGACCGCGACCTCAGTCCTGGCGGTTGTAGCCGACCCGGGTGCAGCCCAGGCAGCGGGCAAAGGCCGCCGCGCCTGGCTCGACGACCAGCGCCTTGCCGGTCTCCTTGATGCCACCGCCCATGGCGCTGAACGGCAGGCTGACCACGAACAGGCCGGCGCCGATGGCGGTTGCCGCGATCAGCAGCGGGCGCGCGATCAGCAGGTCGCCAACGATGGAAAAGGCCTTCGGCGCCTCGACGGTGTACATCGGATCGCCACTGGCATTCTGCTGCACCGATTGCGCCTGGGCCGGCAGCGCCAGCAGGCCGGTGGTCAGGGCCAAGACAACAGCAGTGGAGCGAAACAGATTCATGGTGTGGTCCTTCAGCTGGGCGAAACGAGGCAGGTGATTGTTGTGCCGGTCACTATAGCAGTGGCAGTCCGATATTGATCGTGAACGCCGTCAATGCCTGCACAGTGCGCCGTTATCGCTGGCAGCGGCTGCAGTAGACGCTGGCCCGCTGCCCCAGGCGAATCTCGCGCAGCGTCGCGCCACAGCCCTTGCAGAACTCGCCGCCTCGCCCGTAGACGAACAGCTCCTGCTGAAAGTAGCCGGGCTTGCCGTCGCCACCGACGAAATCGCGCAGCGTGGTGCCGCCGCGCTCGATGGCATACGCCAGGATGCGCCGTATCTCGCCGGCCAATCGCTCATAGCGCGCCCGCGACACCGCCCCCGCAGCCCGCCGCGGATCGATGCCGGCGGCATACAGCGCCTCGCTGGCGTAGATGTTGCCGACGCCGACCACCACCGCGTTGTCCATGATGAACGGCTTGATCGCCATGCTCCGGCCGCGCGACAGCCGATACAGGCGCTCACCGTCAAAGCCGTCGCCGAGTGGCTCCGGACCAAGGTTGGCGAGCAGCACGTGGCTCAGCGGGTCCTCGCTCCAGAGCAGCGCGCCGAACCGGCGCGGGTCGGTGTAGCGCAGCGCCTGGCCCGACTCGAGCACGATGTCGACATGCTCGTGCTTGGCCGGCGGCAGGTCTTGCGGTACCAGCCGCAGGCTGCCGGACATGCCGAGATGGGCGATCAACGTACCGACCTCGGCCTGGATCAGCAGGTATTTGGCGCGCCGCGTCACCGCCTCGATGCGCTGCCCCGACAAACGCGTGTCGAGATCCTCGGGGATGGGCCAGCGCAGCCGCCGCTCGCGCACGATCACGTGGCGCACACGCTGACCGACCAGGTGGGGCGCGATGCCCCGGCGGGTGGTTTCGACCTCGGGAAGTTCAGGCATGGGAGCGATCCGACAATGGCGCAGAGCGGCGCGGGACGCGACCTTAGCAGCAATCGGCCCGAGCGGTCAGCTGTCACCCGGCGGCTGCCGGTCAGCCGCTGGGGCGAACTTTGGCGGCCGCCATGGTCGGATTTCTAGTGGCTCCGAACCGGACCCTCATTTTCATAACCGACGAGGAGAAACCGAAATGGCCGAATCCCTTAAAGGCAAACGTGTAGCGATCCTGGTCACCGACGGCTTCGAGCAGGTCGAGCTGACCGGCCCGAAGGAAGCGCTGGAGAAGGCTGGCGCGACCGCCGAAATCGTCTCGGCGAAGAACGGCGAAGTGACCGGGTGGAACCACACCACGCCGGCGACCAAGTTCCATGTCGACAAGACCTTCGACACCATCCACATGGAAGACTACGACGCCGTGCTGCTGCCCGGTGGGGTGGTCAACTCCGACACCATCCGTACCGACGAGATGGCCCAGGAGCTGGTGCGCGATGCCGCCCGGGCGAACAAGACCATCGCGGTGATCTGCCACGGCGCCTGGCTGCTGGCCTCGGCCGACCTGGTCAAGGGCAAGAAGATGACCAGCTGGCCCTCGCTGACCGATGACCTGAAAAACGCCGGCGCCGAGTGGGTCGACCAGCAAGTGGTGGTCGATGGCCACCTGATCAGCAGCCGCAAACCGGACGATATCCCGGCGTTCAGCGATGCCCTGATCAAGGCATTGGCGGCGTAGCAGCGGCTGCAGGCTCTACCCCGTGTAGGAGCATGACCGGGTAAGGCGCCTGAATCACCCTGGTCGCAAGCAGAGCCGGCTCCTACAGGTAGGCTTTAGGTGCCAGGCAAGCCCGAAGGCCTAGCCGCGGTCGCAGGCTTCACCCTCGTGTAGGAGCAGGTTCTACTGCGACCGGCTACGGCTTCCTGCGTCGCCCTGGTCGCAGGCAGGCGGCAGGCCTGAAGCCTGCCTGGGGCCATTGCTCGCACGGGACGGTTTTCCCTTTTCAGCTACCCGTCCAGCCTCCAGCTCCCAGCGCTTTTATCGGCTTTTCTCCCTATAATCCCGCCCTTTTACCCGGAGCCTCCCAATGACCCTGCCCAGCCTGCGTCTCAAAGCCAACGCCGACCGCCGCCTGCGCGCGGGGCACCTGTGGGTCTACAGCAACGAGGTGGACACCGCGGCCACCCCGCTGAGCGGCTTCGCCGCAGGCGACCAGGCCATCCTCGAAGCGGCGGGCGGCAAACCGCTGGGCATCGTCGGGGTCTCGCCAAACAACCTGATCTGCGCGCGCCTGTTGTCGCGCGACCTCAAGCACAGCCTGGACAAGTCGCTGCTGGTGCATCGCATCCAGGTCGCCCTGTCGCTGCGTGATCGCCTATTCGACCAGCCCTGCTATCGCCTGATCTATGGCGACTCGGACCTGTTGCCCGGCCTGGTGGTCGACCGTTTCCACGACCACCTGGTGGTGCAGCTGGCCTCCGCCACCATGGAGCGCAACAAGGACGCGGTGCTCGAAGCCCTTGTGCAGGTGCTCAAGCCGCGTGGCGTGTTGTGGAAGAACGACTCCAGCGCGCGGGACGCCGAGGGGCTGGAGCGTTATGTCGACACCGCCTTTGGCGTCGTCCCCGAGTGGGTCGCCCTGGAAGAGAACGGCGTGAAGTTCGAAGCGCCTGTACTGCAGGGCCAGAAGACCGGCTGGTTCTATGATCACCGCATGAATCGCGCGCGCCTGGCGCCCTACGTCAAGGGCAAGCGCGTCCTCGACCTGTTCAGCTACATCGGCGGCTGGGGCGTACAGGCCGCCGCGTTCGGTGCCAGCGAAGTGTTCTGCGTCGACGCGTCGGCCTTCGCGCTCGATGGCGTCGAGCGCAACGCCGCGCTCAACGGCGTGGCCGAGAAGATGACCTGCGTGGAAGGCGATGCCTTCGAGGCGATGAAGGAACTGAAGAACGCCGAGGAGCGTTTCGACGTGGTCATCACCGACCCGCCCGCCTTCATCAAGCGCAAGAAGGACATCAAGAACGGCGAGGCTGCCTACCGCCGCCTCAACGAGGCCGCGATGCGCCTGCTGAACAAGGACGGCATCCTGGTCAGCGCCAGCTGCTCCATGCACCTGGAGGAGGACCACCTGCAGAACATCCTGCTCGGCAGCGCGCGGCACCTGGATCGCAACATTCAGCTGCTGGAACGCGGCAGCCAGGGCCCGGATCATCCGGTGCATCCGGCGATTCCCGAGACGCGCTATATCAAGAGCATCACCTGTCGCATTCTGCCGAATAGCTGAGCGAGTACGTCCCGTGGGAGGCATGCCGTCACCGAACCTGTCGCTGGCCGATACTGCAATCTTGCGGCACGTCTTCCAGCACGCGCCCGATCCGCTGCTGGTGGTAGTGGCTGACGGCAGCCTGCTGCACCTCAACCCGGCAGCCCAACGCCTCCTCAGCACGGCCGCCAGCCCGCCCAGCAACCTCGCC
The DNA here is from genome assembly GCA_002339675.1 of Stutzerimonas stutzeri. Taxonomy (GTDB): domain Bacteria; phylum Pseudomonadota; class Gammaproteobacteria; order Pseudomonadales; family Pseudomonadaceae; genus Stutzerimonas; species Stutzerimonas stutzeri_O. The sequence goes on along the minus strand of DDKB01000017.1, from coordinate 389,091 downwards.
GCCGTGTTGCATCCGGAAGACTGCCCGGCGCTGCTGGCCGCCATCGCAATGCACCGAGAGGCCGAGGAGCAGCAGCTCGCAAGTGCCCGCTATCGCGATGGCGACGGGTTTCGCTGGGTACATCAATTTCTGAGCATGATCCCCTCGCCGGAGTCGGCCTGCTATCTGTTGCGCCTAAGGCTGCCGACGTCACCGGTCGAGCAGATCGCTAGCTTGCCGCTAGATCAGTTACAGGACGGCATGCTGCTGATCGATCGACAGACCTGCCTGAGTTTCGCCAATGGTGCCGCCTGCCGCCTGCTGGGACAGTCATTGGACCAGCTACTCGAACTGCCCCTTAACAGAGTCATCGAGCCATGGCGCGAGCACGCGCCAGACTATCTCTGGGAGCAGCTCGCGAGCCAGCGCCGGTTCTCGATCAACCTGACCAGCAGACACGACGGCAGTCGGCTGACACTGGCGCTTACCTTTCAGCCGCTTCAGTTTTTCGATAGTAGCTATGCGCTGCTCAGAATCGAGGACATCAGTGAGCGGTTGATTAGAGAAGCCAGCCTCATCGAAAGCGAGCGACGCTTCCGGACGCTGGTCGAAAATGCGCCGGATGGTATCGGCAGGTTCACGCCCGAGTGCCAATTGTTGTACGCCAACCCCACATTGCGACGGCTGGTCCCGTATCAGCAAGCCGGAAGGATCAAGCGGCCGGCAGAGCAAACTTTCGGCCTCGACCATCAGCAACACACGGAGTTTGCGGCGCTGGTCAGCCATGCTGTCGAAACCGGCGAAAGCATGGAGCGTGAGTTCATTCATGGGCAACCCGGAGCCGAACGAGCGCCTCGGCACCTGTTGGTGCGCCTGGTGCCGGAACTCGACGCCGAGGCGCGCATACGCAGCGTCATTGCCATCAGCCGGGACATCACCGGCATACGCGCCACCGAACGTGATCTCGAGGCCTCTCATGCCCGGCTCCGCGATCTGGCCAGCCGCCGTGAAAACGCCCGCGAGGAGGAACGCAAGCTGATCGCGCGGGAAATCCATGACGAACTCGGCCAGCACCTGACCGCTCTGCGCATGGGTATTTCGATGCTGCGTCTGCAATTTGGAACCCAGGAGCCAGGTCTGATCGCCCCTGTGGAGCGTCTCATGCAGCTGTGCGACGGCACCATCCAGGTGGTTCGTGACCTGGCCACGCAGCTGCGGCCAGCTGCATTGAACATGGGCCTGGTCGCCGCGCTGGAGTGGCTAGTCGATCAGTTCCAGCGTAACACCGGGCTGAGTTGCGCCCTCGACCTGCCATGTCAAAAGGTGGAACTGGACGACACGCGGGCCACGGCCGCTTTCCGGGTCGCCCAGGAAGCGCTGACCAACGTGGCCCGCCACGCGCTGGCAAGCCGGATCACGATCACACTCCAGCTGCGCGAAGGCAGTTTTTTGCTGGAAATCCACGATAACGGCCAAGGCTTCGACCCACGTCAAGCAGCAGGGCGTTCGCTCGGTCTGGCTGGCCTGCAGGAACGTGGCTTGACACTTGGCGGCCAGGTCATCGTATTTAGCCATCCCGGCCAGGGCACCACCGTCCAGGCGTCGTTCCCCCAGGATTTACCCTCTAAGGAGCCGCTATGATCCGCCTGCTGATCGCCGATGACCACGCCATCATGCGCGAGGGGCTCAAGCAACTGATAGGCCTAGATCCGCTGCTGCAAGTAGGCGCCGAGGCAGAAAATGGCGCGCAGGTGCTCGAGCGGCTCCGCGAGAGCGACTGCGACCTGTTGCTGCTGGACATGAGCATGCCTGGCATCAGCGGCGAGGCGCTTATCGCCCGGGTGCATGCCCAGCACACCAAGCTGCCGATCTTGGTGCTGAGCATGCACAACGAACCCCAGATAGCCCTGCGGGCACTACGCGCCGGCGCCTCAGGTTATCTGACCAAGGACCACAATCCGGAAACCCTGCTGAGCGCCATCCACCGGGTCGCCAAGGGGGGGCGTTATATCGACCCGCGTCTGGCCGAGCAGATCGCCTTCGCCAATACCGAACCTGAGCAGCAGGTCGAGACCCTTTCAGATAGGGAGTTTCAAATACTGCGCCTGCTCGGGCAGGGCCTGAGTGTCAATCAGATTGCCGACCAGTTGGTTATCGGCAACAAAACCGTCAGCACACACAAGACCCGTCTGATGAAAAAGATGGGCTTCCAGTCGAACGCCGATATCGTGCGTTACGCCATGAACCAAGGTCTCGAGTAGCCGCCCGTAGGCATTTCCCTACACCGGACGCGGCAATTCCTACCGCAGGATCGGAATGAGCCGATGTTTGGCTGACATCGGCTACGCCATGCTTCGCTCGTGAATCGACGCCATCAAACTGATATCAGTTATAGGGGCCCGATCACGGCGTTGGCGGGCGCTTGACTCCGCTGAAATAATTCGGCGGAGATTGCCCCAATTGACCGATTCAACCTCTCCATCCGGCGTCTTGCGTAGCGCCATCCCAGCGGCGGTGAGCATCTTCACCAGCACAGCGGCAGTGCTCTGGAGCGGAGCGGGCAGCGCCACTGCCTGGTCACTTGCCATGCTGGTGCTGACCCTTGGACTGGCAAGCTTCGCTCTGCATCTCCGTCAGCAAAGCGCCGTCGTTGCGTCCCTGGTCAGGCACATACCGCCAATACCGGCGCCCCGACCTGACACCGCATTCGAAGAGGCCTGCCAGCAGCTCGCACCCGTATGGAGCGCACACATCGAATCGGCACGCGACCAGACCGAACATGCCATCGGTGCCTTGGCCGAGCGCTTCGCCGAGCTCGCCGGGCGGATTCAGGCCAGCGTCGCCGCAAGCGAAGACGGTGACCTGATCGACCTGCTGTCGAGCAGCGAGCGAGACCTGGAAGCCATCGTCTCCGCGCTGCGCCAGGCACTGGACAGCAAGCAGGTACTGCTCGACGAAGTCACGCGGCTGTCTGGCTTTACCGTGCAGTTGCACGGCATGGCCAAGGAGGTGGCCGACGTCGCCAAGCAGACCAACCTGCTGGCGCTCAATGCCGCCATCGAAGCGGCACGCGCCGGAGAAGCAGGCCGGGGCTTTGCGGTAGTGGCCGACGAGGTACGCAAGCTGTCGTCGCTGTCCGGTGAGACCGGGCAGAAGATCGGCGAGACGGTCGCCACCGTCAGCGCCGCCATCGACAAGACGCTGGAGGTGTCACGCATCTCTGCCGCGCAGGACCTCGCCGCGATGGGCGATGCCAATCGGGTCATCCATGACGTCATCGGGCAGCTGCGCCTGAGCGCCGGCCAACTGGTCGATGGCAGAGCGACCATGCGCCAGGACAGCGAGGCGGTAGGCCGGGAAATAGCCGAAGTCCTGGTATCGCTCCAGTTCCAGGATCGCGTCAGCCAAGTGCTCGGCCATATTCGCGATGACCTGGAGAAATTCAGTCAGCACTTGCAAGTGCGCGAAAACTGCCGGGCCGTCGAAGAGGCCACTCCGCTGCTGGACAGCAAGCGCTGGCTGGATGAACTGGCGCGCACCTACACCACCCCCGAACAGCACGAGATCCATCGCGGTCAGCGCCCCGGCGCGGCCGGTGATTCCGACATCACCTTTTTCTAAGGACACGCCATGAGCAAGACCATTCTCATCGTCGACGACTCCGCCTCCATTCGCCAGGTCGTTGGTATCAGCCTCAAGAGTGCCGGCTACAGCGTCGTTGAAGCGGTCGACGGTAAGGACGCGCTGAGCAAGCTGGACGGCCGCAAGGTGCACTTGATGATCAGCGACGTGAACATGCCGAACATGGACGGCATCAGCTTTCTCAAGGCGGTCAAGCAAATGCCCGCCTACAAGTTCACCCCAGTGATCATGCTGACCACCGAGGCCGGCGAAGCGCGCAAGCAGGAAGGCCAGGCCGCCGGCGCGCGCGCCTGGATCGTCAAGCCGTTCCAGCCCGCGCAGATGCTCAATGCCGTTTCGAAGCTGATATTGCCGTAACCCGAGGGATCACCCATGAGCACCACTGACCTCCGTCCCATCCGGCTGGAAGGCGCGCTGACCATCTACAGCGCCGCCGACACCAAACAGACGCTGCTGGCCCAGATGAACCCGCCCGGCACGCTGGGGCTCGATCTTTCGGCCGTCGATGAGATCGATTGCGCTGGCCTGCAGCTATTGGTGCTGGCCCGTGAGGAAGCTCGTCGTGCAGGCGGCGAACTTTACCTGGTCGCATGCAGCGAGGCCGTGCACGACGCGCTGGCGCTTGGCGGTCTGTCATCCGCCTTCGAAACCGCGCAGAGGGCAGCCGAATGATCGACATGAGCGAAGTACTCCAGACCTTTATCGCCGAGAGCCAGGAACTGCTGCAGCAGATGGAGCAAGCCTTGCTCGATATCGAACAGAACCCGCACGACGTGGACACGCTGAACGCCATCTTTCGCGCCGCGCACACCATCAAGGGATCAGCAGGGCTGTTCGGCTTCGACCTGATCGTGGCATTCACCCATGTGGCCGAAAGCGTGCTGGATCGTGTCCGCTGCGGCGAGCTGGCCATTGACGGCACGCTCAGCGCCTTGTTGCTTGAGGCCGGCGACCACCTGACAGGGCTTATCGCTCAGCTAGACGCCAATGCCTCGCTCGACGCCCTGCCGCCATCGATTGTCACCCGTGGCGACGCGCTCATCCAGCGCATGGACCGGTATCTCGACCCGACCCCGTTACTGGCCGACAGCAAGCCGGTCGGCGCAGTCGCCGCAACCGAGGCCGCCGATGCGCGCGAGGTGGCGCACTGGCACCTGTCGCTGCGTTTCGGGGCGGACACCTTGCGCAATGGCATGGACCCGCTGGCTTTCTTTCGCTACCTGAACACCTTCGGCCGCATCCTTCATGTCGAGGCCCTTACCGATCAAGTGCCGGTTGCGGCCGAAATGGATCCGGAGAGCTGCTACCTCGGGTTCGAGCTGGCCTTTTCCAGCGATGCCGATCAGGCTGCGATCGAGGGCGCCTTCGAGTTCGTTCGCGACGACAGCCTGGTGCGCATCCTGCCCCCTGCCGCAGACCTCGCCGCATTACGGGCGCACTTAGCCGCGCTGCCTGAGACCCCAGCCGCTGTTGGAGCTTACCTGCTGCGCTGCGACAGTCTGACCCTAGCCGAGCTGGACGCGGTGCAAGTGCCGCCAGCCGTCGCCGACGCACCAAGCCAGACTGTCACAGCCAGCGTTCAACAAATTCCGACAGACGCGGCCCCACCTAAGACCAAGCTGCGGGGCGACAACAGTCTGATCCGTGTCGATGCCAGCAAGCTTGACCATCTGATCAACCTGATCGGCGAACTGATCATTGCCGGTGCAGGCGCACGCATGATCGCCCAGAGCAGCGGTGTCAGCGCCATGGTCGAGGCAACCGAGGTGCTTTCCCGGCTGGTCGAGGAGGTCCGCGACTCGGCGCTGACGCTGCGCATGGTGACAATCGCCGGCACTTTCAACCGATTCCAGCGAGTGGTTCGCGACGTGGCACGCGAGCTCGGCAAAGACATCAGCTTGAACATCAGTGGTGGCGACACCGAGCTGGACAAGACCGTCGTAGAAAAGATTGGCGATCCACTGACCCATCTGGTCCGCAACGCCATGGACCATGGCATCGAGCCTGCCACAGTGCGCCGCGCGGCCGGCAAGTCGCTGCAAGGCTGCGTCAGCTTGAATGCCTATCACGAGGCCGGCGGCATTGTCATTGAAGTCTCCGACGACGGCGGCGGCCTCGACCCCGAGAAGATTCTGGCCAAGGCGATCCAGCGCGGCCTCGTAGCAGAGGGGCAAGCGCTGGCCGAGAAAGACATTTTCAACCTGATCTTCGAGCCGGGATTTTCCACTGCGGAATCTGTCAGCAACCTGTCCGGGCGTGGCGTCGGCATGGACGTGGTCAAGCGCAATATCACGGCCCTTCGCGGCACCGTCGAGTTGGAAAGTGCCCTGGGTGTCGGCACCTGCGTGCGCATCCGGCTGCCCCTGACCCTGGCCATCATCGACGGTTTCTTGATCGGCGTCGGTCCAGCCAGCTACGTGGTGCCGCTGGACATGGTGGAGGAATGCATCGAGTTGCCGCCGGGCCACCTTGACGGCCAGGACTACCTCGACCTGCGCGGCGATGTCCTGCCGTACATCCGGCTGCGCCAGATGTTCGACGAAGGCAGTACACCGCCGCGCCGGGAAAGCGTCGTGGTCGTGCGCTACGCCGGCAGTCGCGCCGGGCTGGTCGTCGACCAGCTGCTCGGCGAGTTTCAGACGGTGATCAAGCCGCTCGGCAAGGTCTTCGACCAGGTCTCTGGCTTCTCCGGTTTCACCATTCTGGGCAGCGGTGCCGTCGCCCTGATTCTCGATATTCCCGGCCTGCTCGGTCAGGGTAGCCGTACAGCGCTCGAACTGCGCCAGGCCAGCCCCGCCGCCACATTCTAAGAGAGAGACACGACAATGACCTTTTTCCGATCTATGGCAGTGCTGGTCGCCGGCGCCCTTGTCAGCCTCACGGCCCTGGGCCTGACGCTTATCCAGAACACCGGCCCGGCATGGCCCCTGCTGGCTGCCCTGGTCAGCGTGCTGATCGTCACGATCCAGTCGCTGATGCTGCTTCGCAACGTGCGCACGCTGGGTGCCGAGCTGCAATACATGAGTGAAGAACATGCCCTCGGCGATATCGATGTGGTACTTGATACCAGCCGCTTTGGTGGCAGTTTCAAGGCGCTGGCCCACGGCATCAACGAGCTGGTGGCTGCCCACATCATCGTCAAGAAAAAGGCCATGGCTTGCATCAAGGCCTTTGGCGAAGGCGACCTAACGGCCCCGCTGTAGCGGTTCCCCGGCAAGAAGGCGTTCATCAACGACAACATCGAGCAGCTGCGTGACAACCTGACTGGGCTGATGGACGAGATGCGCCACATGTCCGACGAGCATGACCGCGGCGATATCGAAGTGATGATCGAGGCCGAGCGCTTCGCCGGCTCTTACCGCGAGATCGCACACGGCATCAACGCCATGGTTGCCGGGCATATCAGCGTGAAGAAGAAGGCGATGGCGACGATCCGAGCCTTCGGCGAAGGCGACCTGAGCGCGCCGCTTGAACAGTTCCCCGGCAAAAAGGCCTTCATCAACGACAACGTCGAGCAATTGCGCAGCAACATACTGGCGCTGGTCGAAGACACCCGCCTGCTCAGTGACGCTGCCATGCAGGGCCAGCTCGACGTCCGCGCCGACGTTTCGCGTCACCGCGGCGACTTCCAGCGCATCGTTGGCGGCATTAACGGTACGCTTGAAGCCATCATCATCCCGCTCAACGACGCCATGGGCGTGATCGCCCGCTTGGCCGACGGCGATCTGTCGCAAACCATGGAGAGCGACTGCAAGGGCCACCTGCTCGAGCTCAAGACATCCCTCAATGCCACCGTGGAAAAACTCGCCGAAGTGATCGGCCGGGTCCACCACTCTACCGACATCCTCAGCAGCGCCGCCGAGGAGATTTCCGCCACGGCGCAAAGCCTCAGCCAGGCGGCTTCCGGCCAGGCGACCTCGGTGGAGGAAACTTCCGCCGCGATGGAGCAGATGTCCGCCTCCATCGAGCAGAACACGGAAAACGCCCGAATCACCGACGGCATGGCCGGCAAGGCCTCCTGCGAGGCTTCCGAAGGCGGCCAGGCCGTCAAGGACACCGTGGCGGCGATGAAGGTGATCGCCGAGAAGATCGGCATCGTGGATGACATCGCTTACCAGACCAATCTGTTGGCGCTCAATGCCGCCATCGAGGCAGCCCGCGCTGGCGAGCATGGCAAAGGCTTCGCCGTGGTCGCGGCAGAGGTGCGCAAGCTGGCCGAGCGCAGCCAGGTGGCCGCGCAGGAGATCGGCGAGGTGGCCAAGAGCAGCGTGTCGCTGGCCGAGCGGGCCGGATATTTGCTAGACCAGATGGTTCCCTCGATCACCAAGACCTCCGACCTGGTACAGGAAATCACCGCCGCCTCGCAGGAACAGACCACTGGTGTCGGCCAGATCAGCTCGGCCATGAACCAGCTGAGCGAAATCACCCAGCAGAACGCCTCGGCCTCCGAGGAGCTAGCGGCCACCGCCGAAGAAATGAGCGGCCAGGCTGAGCAATTGCAGCGTTTGATGCAGTTCTTCAGCCTGGAAGGCCATATGCCTTTCGCACCGAAAGCCGTACCGAGCGTCCCTTCCCAGCAACGCGCAAACCGACGTGAAAACACCGAGGGCGGCTTCGTCCGCTTCGGGAGCTAACCATGAACCAGCCCATCCCGAACGCCCTCGAGGACGCAGACGATGCCCGGCAATACCTGACGTTTCGGGTCGGCCAAGAGCTGTACGCCATGACCACCGAAGGCGTGCGCGAGATCATCGAATACGAGCAGGTGACGCCGGTGCCGATGATGCCGAAGCTGCTGCGCGGCGTGATCAACCTGCGCGGCTCGGTCGTGCCGGTGGTCGACCTCGGCGAACGCTTCGCCAGCGGCGCGAGTGCCCTGGGCTCGCGGAGCTGCATCGTCATCGTCGAGCTGAGCGATGCCGAGCAGCCGCAGCTGATCGGCGCGCTGGTCGATGCGGTCAGCGCAGTACAGCACATCGACGAAGAGTGCCTGCGCGCTGCCCCGACCTTTGGCCACACCCTTCGCACCGACTTCGTGAAGGGCATGGTCCGGATCGAAAACGGCTTCCTGACCCTGTTACAGATCGAGCAGGTGCTCTCGATCAGCGAGCTTGCGGCCCTGGCGGGCCAACGCAAGTCTTAGCCCCCTAATCAAAACGCGCAAACGCGACGGAGTAGTACATGACCATTAGCAAGAGAATGACCCTGCTGGTACTTTCAGCTGTGATTGGCCTGCTTGTCCTTGCCGGCCTCGGCCAGTACCAGCTGCGCCAAGTCTTTTCCGCTGCCAATTATGCAAACGAGAACACCGTGCCGAGCCTGCTGGCGCTGCGCCAAATGGAAAGCCTCTCCAAAGACCAGATCCGTCTGCTTTACCGGCACGTTCTCACTACCGACGCTCAGGGCATGGCAGCAGTCGAAGCTGATATTCAACAGAACAAAAACCTGTTGGACCAGGCCAGCGATGCCTACCGCAAACTGCTCTCGAATGAAGAAGATCAGACATTGCTTGAGGCCGATCTCGCTTCGCTTGAGCAGTTCCGCGCTGCCCAGACGCAGATACTGGCTCTGTCGCGCGATAACCAGACCCAAGCCGCAAGCGACCTTATCCTCCAGCAGGCAGCGCTCATCGATAACCTTTCAGCCGACTTCAACGCACACACGCTGTTCAACAAAAAGCTGGGCGAGCAGGCTGCCACTGAAGCCAGCCAACGATTGACGTCTGCCGTGCTGACCTCGGTGGCCGTTTCTCTAGCGACGCTCGTGCTGATAGCCCTGTTGGGCCTGTTCATCACCCGCAACCTGCTGCGGCAACTGGGTGGCGAACCGGCCTACGCCGCCGAGATGGTGAGCCGCATCGCTGCTGGCGACCTGAGCGTCGAGGTCACGACCAAGCCGGGCGACACCGGCAGCATGCTGGCCGCCATCAAGCAGATGAGCGAAAAGCTCTCGCAGATCATCAGTGAGGTGCGCAGCAACGCCGATTCGCTGACCAGTGCGGCCGAGGAAATTTCCGCCACTGCGCAGAACATGAGTCAGGGCGCCTCGGAGCAAGCTGCTTCGGTCGAGGAGACCTCGGCATCAATGGAACAGATGGCCACCTCCATCGAACAGAACACCGAGAACGCTCGCGTTACCGATGGCATGGCCAGCAAGGCGGCCACCGAAGCAACCGAGGGCGGCCAGGCCGTGAAGGAAACTGTCGCGGCCATGAAGACCATCGCCGAGAAGATCGGCATCGTCGACGACATCGCCTATCAGACCAACCTGCTGGCGCTTAACGCCGCCATCGAGGCGGCCCGTGCCGGCGAGCATGGCAAAGGCTTTGCGGTGGTCGCTGCCGAAGTGCGCAAACTGGCCGAGCGCAGCCAGGTGGCCGCGCAGGAAATCGGCGAAGTGGCCAAGGGCAGCGTGGCGCTGGCAGAGCGTGCGGGCAGCCTGCTCGATGAAATGGTCCCCTCGATCACTCGCACCTCTGATCTGGTACAGGAAATTGCCGCAGCGTCCGAGGAGCAGACCGCAGGCGTCGGCCAGATCAACACTGCAATGAACCAGCTCAGCCAGATTACCCAGCAGTCTGCCTCGTCGGCCGAAGAACTGGCCGCCACGGCTGAGGAAATGAGCGGACAGGCCGAGCAACTGCAACAGCTGATGGAGTTTTTCAAGGTCGGTGCCGAGCTGCAGCCGTCCCAGGCGGTGCAGAAGATCAAGCGCCTCGACGCCGTGAAGGATGCCGTCGGCGCAACCTTTTCCAAAGCCGTCGCTAGTCCGACCGCCGTGCCGGCCGGCTTCGTACGCTTCAATGGGTGACACCATGTCAAACGCCAATCTTGTTTCGGATGCGGGCCGGCCTCTTGCCGGGCCGGCTCAGTACCTGACCTTTACCCTGGGTACCGAGCTGCTTGCTGTCGAGACCTTGAGCGTGCGCGAGATCATCGAGTACGGAACCTTGACGCCCATACCCATGATGCCGCCATCGATCCTTGGGGTGATCAACCTGCGCGGCGCCGTGGTACCGGTCGTGGACCTGCGCCTACGTTTCGGCGACAGCGCCACGCGGCTGGGCCGGCGCACCTGCATCATCATCCTCGAAGTGACCCAGGACAGCTTCACCCAGGTCATCGGCGTGGTGGTCGACGCGGTGAACGCAGTTCTGGAAATTAGCGCTGACGACATTGAGCCGGCACCGCGCTTTGGCGGACGCCTGCGTGCGGACTTCATGCACGGTATGGGAAAGGTGGATGGCCGTCTCGTAATCCTGCTGGATATCGCCCGGGTGTTGTCGGCCGATGATCTCGCCCTGCTTGCACACCTCGAGGAGACTGAGCAGGCGCAGGCCTGACGAACGCCATGCAAACCATTGCTCTCAATGACGCCGAGTTCCGCCAGTTCCGCGGGCTGATCCACGAGGTCGCCGGCATCAGCCTGTCGGATGCCAAAAAGCCCTTGGTCGCTGGCCGCCTCGGCAAGCGGTTACGCCAGCGGGGACTGGACAGCTACGGTGCTTATTTCCAGCTGCTTCAGGTCGACCGCAGCGAACATCAGATCGCGGTCGATCTGCTGACCACTAATGAAACCTATTTCTTCCGCGAGCCGAAACACTTCGACTTCCTGCGCCAGTTGCTGCAGGACGAGCTGCGCAGCGGCCCGGGTCCATTGCGTATCTGGAGCGGCGCCTGCTCCAGTGGAGAGGAACCCTACACCATCGCCATGCTGCTGGCCGAACACCTTGGACAGCGCTCCTGGGAAATTCTCGCCTCGGATTTGAGCACCCGCATACTTGAGCAGGCGCAGGCCGGCATTTATCCCCTCGAAGAAGCCGAGGGCATCCCCGCTGAGCTGTTGCACCGCTATTGCCTCAAGGGGACGGGCCGATTCGAGGGGCAGTTCGCCGTCGACCCGGCGATCGGCAAGCGAGTGCGCTTCGCGCAGATCAACCTCAACATGGCGCTGCCGGACGTAGGGCAGTTCGATGTGATCTTTCTGCGCAACGTGATGATCTACTTCAACCAGGAAACCAAGCGCCAGGTCATGCAGCGCATGCTGGCCCATCTGCGCCCCGGCGGGTACTTCATCATCAGCCATTCGGAAAGCCTCAACGGTATCAGCGATGCCGTGAAGGTGGTTCGCCCCTCGATTTACCGAAAGCCTCATGCGTAAGCCCGCCGGCATCATCGAGATCTTTCTGCAGCCCGGCGAACTGTTTTTCGGTGATCAGCACACGCGCCTGCGCACCCTGCTGGGGTCATGCGTCTCGCTGGTCCTCTGGCATCCGCATCGACGCATCGGCGGCATGACCCACTTCATGCTGCCTGGCCGCACGCGTTCGGCCACCGCGCCGCTGGATGGACGCTACGGCGATGAAGCCATGGCACTGCTGCTGAGCGAGATTCAGGCCGCGGGCACACGGGCTGAGGACTACCAGCTGTACCTGTTCGGCGGCGGCGACATGTTTCCCCAGGTTACCCGCCAGGCCGAGTGCAGTGTGGGCAAACGCAACATCGAACGCGCCCGGCGGCTGATCGCCGACTGCGGGCTCAAGTGCCATGGCGAGCACGTCGGGGGTACCGGCCATCGCAACCTGATCTTCGATGTCTGGAGCGGCCAGGTGGCCGTCCGCCAGCTTTTACCCGCGCAATCGCCAGGGACGGCCTCTGGAGTGTCGCAACAATGAAAGCTATACAAGTCATGGTCATCGACGATTCGGCAGTGGTCCGGCAGGTGCTTGCCGCTACGCTGGCGGCTGATCCGGCCATCGAGGTGATCGCCACCGCACCGGACCCATTGTTCGCGCGTGAAAAGATGAATCGGCAGTGGCCCGACGTGATCGTTCTCGACGTGGAAATGCCTCGCATGGACGGCATCACTTTTCTCAAGCAACTGATGGCCGAGCGCCCGACGCCTGTGGTGATCTGCTCGACACTTACCGAAAAAGGTGCCGCTACTACGATGCAAGCACTAGCGGCCGGTGCCGTGAGCATCATTACCAAACCCCAACTGAACCTGCGCCAGTTTCTGCTCGATGCTAGTGACGATCTTATTCATGCAGTGAAGGCCGCGGCTCGGGTCAACCTCCGGCGCATTGTGACCCCAGTCACGCCTGCGCCTCGCCAAAACGCCGATGCCATTCTGCCCACCGGCCAGGCAATGGCCCGCACGACTGAAAGCCTCGTCGCGATCGGCACATCGACCGGTGGGACTCAGGCGCTGGAGTACGTTCTCACCGCGCTGCCGCGGGTCTGCCCGGGGCTGGTCATCGTTCAGCACATGCCCGAGCGTTTCACCGCAGCCTTTGCTGATCGACTGAACGGCCTGTGCCAAATTGAGGTTCGCGAGGCCTGCAATGGTGACCGGGTCATGCCGGGGCTGGCACTGATTGCCCCGGGCGGCCGCCACATGCTGCTCAAGCGCAGCGGCGCCCAGTACCGGGTGGAAATTGTCGACGGGCCACCAGTGAGCCGCCACCGGCCGTCGGTAGACGTCCTGTTCCGCTCTGTGGCGGGTTCGGCCGGTGCCAATGCAGCGGGCATCATCATGACCGGCATGGGTGATGATGGCGCCCGGGGTTTGAAGGAGATGCGCGAAGCCGGTGCGCGAACCTTTGGACAGAATGAAGACAGCTGCGTGGTCTATGGCATGCCCAAGGAAGCTTTCAAGCTCGGTGCGGTGGAAAAAGAGCTGGCGCTACAGCAAATTCCCGCTGCCATTTTGCAACCAAACGCCACGCTGCGAGGATAACTGACCAGGACAGTCGCCCCGTCTTCTGAGTGATGCCTCAGAACGCGGGGCAGTCGCGTGAACCGTATGCCCTACCCGCAATCCTTGAGCCCCGACCACCAGCCTTTCGCGGTGCCACGACGGCGCGTAGAATCGGCCCATTCCTCGCCGCCATCCCCCGGCGGGCCCATGAGCCCAGGCCGCCCGAGCGATACCCCGTCTCGATCCGGCCCCTCCGCACGCACGGTCACCTGCCGTTGCACGCGGCCCAGGTGACGCTCACCATACGCACTACTCGACCAGCTGATTAGCCGCAGGAACCGTCATGCCCGATTACCGCTCGAAAACCTCCACGCACGGCCGCAACATGGCCGGTGCCCGCGCGCTGTGGCGTGCCACCGGCATGAAGGACGAAGACTTCAAGAAGCCGATCATCGCCATCGCCAACTCCTTCACCCAGTTCGTGCCCGGCCACGTGCACCTGAAGGATCTGGGCCAGCTGGTCGCCCGCGAGATCGAGAAACACGGCGGTGTGGCCAAGGAATTCAACACCATCGCGGTCGACGACGGCATCGCCATGGGCCACGACGGCATGCTCTATTCGCTGCCCTCGCGCGAGATCATCGCCGACTCGGTGGAGTACATGGTCAACGCGCACTGCGCCGACGCCATCGTTTGCATCTCCAACTGCGACAAGATCACTCCCGGCATGCTGATGGCCGCGCTACGCCTGAACATCCCGGTGGTGTTCGTCTCCGGCGGCCCGATGGAAGCCGGCAAGACCAAGCTCGCCAGCCACGGCCTGGACCTGGTCGATGCCATGGTCATCGCCGCCGACGAAAGCGCCTCGGACGAGAAGGTCGCCGAATACGAGCGCAGCGCCTGCCCGACCTGTGGCAGCTGCTCCGGCATGTTCACCGCCAACTCCATGAACTGCCTGGCCGAAGCGCTGGGCCTCGCCCTGCCGGGTAACGGCTCGACGCTCGCCACCCACAGCGACCGCGAGCAACTGTTCCTGCGCGCCGGCCGCACCGCTGTCGAGCTGTGCCAGCGCTACTACGGCGAAGGCGACGAGTCGGTGCTGCCGCGCAACATCGCCAGCCGCCGCGCGTTCGAGAACGCCATGACCCTCGACATCGCCATGGGCGGCTCGACCAACACCATCCTGCACCTGCTGGCTGCCGCTCAGGAAGCCGAAGTCGATTTCGACCTGCGCGCCATCGACGCGCTGTCGCGCAAGGTGCCGCAGCTGTGCAAGGTCGCGCCGAACATTCAGAAGTACCACATGGAAGACGTGCACCGCGCCGGTGGCATCTTCTCCATTCTCGGCGAGCTAGCCCGTGGCGGCTTGCTGCATACCGACGTGCCCACCGTGCACAGCCGCAGCATGGAAGAAGCCATCGCCCAATGGGACATCACCCAGACCCAGGACGAAGCGGTACACACCTTCTTCAAGGCCGGTCCGGCCGGTATCCCGACACAGACGGCTTTCAGTCAGTCGACCCGCTGGGACACCCTGGATCTCGATCGCGCCGAAGGCTGCATCCGGAGCGTCGAGCACGCCTATTCCCAGGAGGGCGGCCTCGCCGTGCTGTACGGCAACATCGCCCTGGACGGCTGCGTGGTGAAAACCGCTGGCGTGGACGAATCCATCCACGTCTTCGAAGGCACGGCCAGGATCTTCGAAAGCCAGGACAGCGCCGTGAAGGGCATCCTCAATGACGAGGTCAAAGCCGGCGACATCGTCATCATCCGCTACGAAGGCCCGAAAGGCGGCCCAGGCATGCAGGAAATGCTCTATCCGACCTCGTACCTGAAGTCCAAGGGGATGGGTAAGGATTGCGCCCTGCTCACCGACGGCCGCTTCTCCGGCGGCACCTCGGGCCTGTCCATCGGCCATGCCTCACCGGAGGCGGCTGCCGGCGGTGCCATCGGCCTGGTCCGCGACGGCGACAAGGTACTGATCGACATCCCCAACCGCAGCATCCAGTTGCAGGTCAGCGATGAAGAGCTGTCCCACCGCCGAATCGAGCAAGACAAGAAAGGCTGGAAGCCCGCCCAGCCTCGCGCGCGCAAGGTGACCACGGCGCTCAAGGCCTACGCCCTGCTGGCTACCAGCGCCGACAAGGGTGCGGTGCGCAACAAGGCGATGCTGGACGACTGACCGTCTCGGTCACCAGCTACGAGCACAAGCCCGACCATCGTGTCGGGCTTCTTGTTTTCGCGGGTCGCACCCGCGCAGCGCCGTGCGCACGTCGAACCCCGCCCGGCACGCCCCTGTCCGTGGGCCGCGGCGCTCAGTAGAATCGCGCTCTTTTTACCGCAAGGACGGCCATGAACGCCCCCGACCCGCGCCCCAGCGCTGCAACCGACCTGCTCTACCGTCTCGATGACCGCCCCCGGCCATGGGTCGCCTTTCTCGCCGCGCTGCAGCATCTGCTGGCGATCATCGTGCCGATCGTCACACCCGGCCTGCTGATCTGCCAGGCCATCGGCGTATCGCCGCGTGATACCAACATCATTGTCTCCATGTCGCTTGTGATCTCCGGCATCGCCACCTTCCTGCAGTGCAAGCGCTTCGGCCCGCTCGGTGCCGGGCTGTTGATCGTGCAGGGCACCAGCTTCAACTTCGTCGGCCCGCTGATCGGTGGCGGCGTGCTGCTGGTCAAGCAGGGCACGCCGGTGGAAGGCGTGATGGCGGCGATCTTCGGCGTGGTGATCGCCGGCTCCTTCATCGAGATGGGCGTCTCGCGCGTGCTGCCGTTCATCAAGCGCCTGATCACGCCACTGGTGACCGGCATCGTGGTGCTGATGATCGGCCTGACGCTGATCAAGGTCGGCCTGATCAGCATGGGCGGTGGCTATGCGGCCATGGGCGACGGCTCGTTCGCCAGCCGCGAGAACCTGCTGCTGTCCGGTGTGGTACTGGCCGCCATCGTGGTGCTCAACCGCTTGCCGGTGGTGTGGATGCGCAGCTGCGCGATCATCATCGCGCTGGCCATCGGCTACGCGCTGGCCGCCTACCTGGGCCGGCTGAATTTCGCCGGCATGCACGAGGCCGCGCTGTTCCAGGTGCCGATGCCGCTGCACTTCGGCCTCGGCTTTTCCTGGAGCCTGTTCATTCCCATGGTGGTGATCTACCTGGTGACCTCGCTGGAAGCCATCGGCGACATCACCGCCACCAGCAAGATTTCCGGTCAGCCGGTCGAAGGGCCTGTCTGGATGCAGCGGATCAAGGGCGGCGTGCTGGTCAACGGCGCCAACTCGCTCTTGGCCGGCCTGTTCAACACCTTCCCCAGCTCGGTGTTCGCGCAGAACAACGGCATCATCCAGCTGACCGGCATCGCCAGCCGCTACGTCGGCCTGTGGATCGCCGCCATGCTGGTGGTGCTCGGGCTGTTCCCGGCGGTCGCCGGCGTGCTGCAGGCGGTGCCCGAGCCGGTGCTCGGCGGCGCCGCGCTGGTGATGTTCGGCGCGGTGGCCGCGGCCGGCATCAACATCATCGCCGGCGTGCGGCTGGATCGCCGCGCCCTGTTGATCATCTCGGTGTCGCTGGCACTGGGCCTCGGCGTTTCCCAGGTGCCGGAATTTCTCGCGAACCTGCCGGCGGCGCTGCGCAACGTGCTGGAATCGGGCGTGGCAACCGGCGGCATCTGCGCGCTGCTGATGAACTGGTTCCTGCCCGAGTCGCCGGTGAACGACGAGCAAGCACCCGTCTGATCAGGCCGCCCGCGCCTCCTCGGCGAGGCGCAGGCTCACCTCATCGGCGATCGCCAGGGCCGCGGTCAGCCCGGGCGATTCGATACCGAACAGGTTCACCAGGCCGGCAATGCCATGTGTGGCCGGCCCGTCGATCCGGAAATCCGCCGCCGGCTCGCCGGGGCCGCTGATCTTAGGGCGGATGCCAGTGTAGGCCGGCTGCAGCGCGCCGTCCGGCAGGCCTGGCCAGTAGCGGCGGATCGCGGCGTAGAAACGGGCCGCGCGGCTTTCATCCATCCTGTAATCGAGGCTGTCGACCCACTCGACGTCCGGGCCGAAACGCGCCTGCCCGCCCAGGTCCAGCGTCAGATGCACCCCCAGCCCACCGGGCTCGGGCAGTGGATAGACCAGATGGCGAAACGGCGTGGCGGTCGCCAGGCTGAAATAACTGCCCTTGGCGAAATAGCGCGGCGGCACCCACTCCGCCGCCAGCCCCTCGGTGTGCGCGGCAATCAGCGGTGCTGCATGCCCGGCGCAGTTGATCACGCTGTTGGCGAGCAGCGTCATGGACTCCTCACCACCGACCTCGACGCGCAACCCCGTCGCGGTGACCGCCATCGCGGTGACCGGCGCATGCAGCGCCAGCAGCGCCCCAGCCGTCTCGGCATCACCTTGCAGGGCCAGCATCAGGGCATGGCTGTCGACAATACCGGTGCTCGGCGACAGCAGGCCGGCCACCGCGTTGAGCTGCGGCTCCAGCGCATTGACCTGTGCACCGTCGAGGCGCTGCAGATCGTCCACCCCATTGGCTCGGGCGTGCGCCTGCAGCGTTTCCAGGCCAGCCAGTTGCGAGGCGTCCGTGGCGACGATCAGCTTGCCGCAGCGGCGATAGGGCACACCATGACTGTCGCAGAAGGCGTAGAGCGCATCGCGCCCGGCCACGCACAGCCGCGCCTTCAGCGAGCCTTGCGGATAGTAGATACCGGCGTGAATCACTTCGCTGTTGCGCGAACTGGTGGCCGTGCCAATGGCGGCCTCGGCCTCCAGAATCAGCACCTCACGGCCGGCCTGCGCCAGCGTCCGCGCGACCGCGAGCCCCACCACGCCGGCGCCGATAACCACGCAATCGACCTGTTCCATTGACTCGCTCCTCTTCGTTCGGCGGCCGCCAGCCTGCCGCAATATCGAACCGCGGCCAAGCCTCGCTTGCCTATAGTCGGGTATCGATGAATTTGACCGGAGGCTCCATGCGCATCGGCGTGATATCCGACACCCACGGCCTGCTGCGGCCCGAGGCACTGGCGGCCTTGGGCGACTGCGAGCGCATCATTCATGCCGGCGACATCGGCAAGCCGGAGGTATTGGCAGGACTGCGCGCGCTGGCACCGCTGGAAGCGATACGTGGCAATGTCGACAGCGGCGACTGGGCCGCGGCGATTCCCGAGCAGCTCGACCTGCAGCTCGGCGGGCTGCGCATCCACGTCACGCACGATGTGAAGACCATGGCGATCGATCCGGTTGCCGACGGCATCGACGTGGTGATCGCCGGCCATTCGCACCAGCCGAAAATCGAAGAGGTCGATACTGTGCTCTACCTCAACCCCGGCAGTGCCGGCCGCCGACGCTTCACGCTGCCGATCAGCCTGGCCCTGCTGGATATCGAGGACGGCCAGCCACGGGCGCAGCTGGTCACGCTCGGCTGAGCCTCAGCTGACGCCCATGTAGCGGTCGGCCCGGTGGTTGACCGCCAGCACCAGGTTCAGCGCCACCGCGCCGAGCACCGACAGCGCGACCTTATCCGGCGGCACGATGAACACGGCAGCGAGCACGATCAACGCATCGATGCCCATCTGGAAGGTGCCGGCACGCAGGCCGATGCGCGCCTGCAGATAGAGCGCCAGGATGTTCACCCCTCCGAGGCTGGCCTTGTGACGGAACAGCATCAGCAGCCCGACGCCCATGGCGAAGCCGCCGAACAGCGCCGCGTAGTAGATGTTCAGCTCGGCGAAGCGGATCCACTGCGGCGTCAGCTCCGCCAGCAGCGACACCAACCCCACGGCGATCACCGTGCGCAGGGTGAAGCCCCAGCCCATGCGCCAGATCGCCAGCAGGTAGAACGGAATGTTCAGGGTGAAGAACACCAGGCCGAAGGGCCAGCCGGCAACGTACTTGAGCAGGAAGGCGAGCCCGACTGTGCCGCCGGTGAGCAGGCCGGCGTGGCTGTAGAAGGCGATGCCGAGCGCCACCATGGCGGTACCGAGCAGCATCGCCAGCGCGTCCTCCCACAGCGGATGGCGTACGAAGATCGCAGCAATGCGTTCGGCCGGCTCGGCATCGTTGCGTTCGACATCGGTCAGCACCGCGTCGGTTCTAGGGTCCTGCATGGAAACTGTCTCGTGGCGAACGGACGGAAAGCATAGGCGCTGGCGCCAGGTGAAGACTTGGCGCCGGTCAAGATCAGGTGGGGGACGCTCGGCTCAGCGCCGCTGCCAGGTCTCGAACCGATACGCCGGCGCGCCGCCCTCGGCTGGGTGGGCCTGGCTGTCGATGCGCGCCCAGTCGGCTTCGTCATAGGCCGGGAAGAAGGCATCGCCCTCGGGACTGGCTTCGATGCGGGTCAGGTAGAGCCGCTGCGCCTGGGGCAGCGCCTGGGCATAGAGCTGCGCACCGCCGATCAACATCAGCTCATCGACACCCTGCCCGCGCGCCCATTGCTCGGCGCGCAGCAGCGCGGCGTCGAGCGAGCTGAAGGTCTCGGCACCTTCGAGTTGCAGGTCCGGCTGACGGCTGACCACCAGGTTCAGCCGCCCCGGCAAGGGCCGGCCGAGCGAATCCCAGGTCTTGCGACCCATGATGATCGGCTTGCCCAGGGTCATGGCCTTGAAGTGCTTGAGGTCGGCTGGCAGATGCCAGGGCATCTTGTTGTCGAGGCCGATGACACGCTTGTCGGCAAGCGCCGCGATCATCGCCAGGGGAAGAGAGGTCTGCGTCATGGGCGCGAGAATAGCAGAGCGACCGAGGAGCCGACAGCGGCCGCGCCCGGATCGCAAACAGGGCGCGGCGTAGGGCCATCCCCACACCCGGGCGATGTCAGTTGAGCCGACACGGGCCACGCTCCGTGCGCCGATCCACCGCCGCACCGGGGAACCTGTCGGCCTTCGCGGGGTTATTAGAAGGTGCGGCTCCGGCCGCGCACAGACGTCCACGGACGACCGAGCATCCTGACAACAATCACAAGAAGGAACCGCCATGAAGCCCGTTCTTAAACGCCTCCTGCCGCTGCTGCTGGGCGCCACGCTCCCCTTCGCCGCACTGGCCGCCGACTGGCCGACCGACACCGTGCGCCTGGTCGTGCCCTACGCCCCCGGCGGCACCACCGACATCCTCTCGCGCAAGGTCGCCGACCTGCTGCAGAAAGAGATCGGCACCGTGGTGGTCGAGAACCGTCCCGGTGCCGGCTCGACCATGGCCACCGGGCAGCTGGCCCGCGGCGGCCGCGGCGCCGACCACACCATCCTGATGGCCTCGCCCGGCCACACTATCGGCCCGGTGATCTACAAAAACCTGCCCTACGATCCGGTGAAGGATTTCACCTTCATCCGCAACGTGATCGAGATCCCCAACGTGATGGTGGTCCCGGCCGACAGCCCCTATCACTCGGTCAAAGAATTCGTCGAGGCGGCGAAGGACAAGGAGATGACCTTCAGTTCGGCGGGGGTCGGCAGCTCGATCCACATGTCCGGCGAGCTGTTCAAGGCCATGACCGGCAGCAAGATGACCCACGTGCCGTTCCGCGGCAGTGGTGAAGCCCTGCCGGCGCTGCTCAGTGGTGACGTCGACGTCTCCTTCGAGAACCTGCCCACCGTCTTGCCGCACATCAAGTCCGGCAAGCTGCGCGCGCTGGCGGTGACCTCGGCCGAGCCCTCGCCCTACCTGCCCGGTGTCGAGCCGCTGTCGAAGATCGGCGACGACATGGGTCTCGGCGACTTCGTCACCACCGCCTGGTTCGGCCTGATCGGCGACGACAGCCTGCCCAATGAGGCGGTTGAACGCGTGCAGAAAGCACTGGACAAGCAGCTCGGCGACGAGGGCTTCAAGGACTTCGTCGCCCAGTTCGGTGGCGAGCTGGCGAGCGAAGAGGGCGACGACTTCCGCCGCTATGTGGAACAAGACGTCAAACGTTGGCAGCGCGTCGCCGGCCAGGCCGAGCTCGGGCAGTAACGGCAAGGCGCTCGCACAAGGGCGGGTGGGGTGAAGCCCACCCTACCGGGGTGCGGGGATGCGCCGCGCCCCGGGCCCGAAGAAAACCTGCGCCCACGGGCGGGCTTCGGCTCAGCGGATCACCCCCGCTGCGCGCAGTGCGGCCAGCTGCGCCTCGTCCTTGCCCAGCACCCGGGAGAGTACGCTCTCGGTGTGTTCGCCATGCAACGGAGGCGCCTTCGGCGGCACCGTCGGGGTGCGCGATAGCCGCAGCGGGCTGCGCACCATGCGCACCTCACCGGCCACCGGATGCTCGGCGCTGATGACCAGGTCGCGGTAGCGCGCCGGCTCGGAGTCGAACGCCTGCGCCACGGTCTTCACCTCACCCACCGGGATGTTGCGCTCACGCAGCGCGGCGATCAGCGCCTCGCTGGTCCAGCCATCGAACGCCGCCTGCAGCTGCGGCAGGAGTTCGTCGCGGTGCTCGGTGCGGCCCTTGTTCCGGGTGAAGCGCGGATCGCTGCAGAGCGCCGGCCGCTCCAGCACGTCTTCGCACAAACGCCGGTACTGCTCGTCATTGCCCACCGCCAGGGCAATCCGGCCATCAGCGGTATTGAACAGCTGATAGGGCACGATGCTGGGGTGGGCATTGCCGAAGCGCTGCGGCACCTTGCCGGTGTTCAGGTATCCGGTGGCAATGTTGGCGAGGAAATGCATCGCACTGTCGGACAGCGCCACGTCCACCGCCTGACCACGGCCCGATTTTTCCCGTTCGTACAGTGCCGCGAGAATGCCCTGCACCGCGTTCATGCCGGTGACCAGATCGATGAAGGCGACGCCCAGGCGCATCGGTTCACCGTCCTTTTCGCCGGTGATGGACATGAAACCGCTCTCGGCCTGAATGATGAAGTCGTAGCCCGGGCGATTCTCCAGCGGGTTGTCCTGCCCATAGCCGGTGATCGAGCAATGGATCAGCCGTGGGTTGATCGCCGACAGTGCCGCGTAGTCGAGCCCCAGGCGCTTGAGGCTGGCCGGCAGGAAGTTGTCCACCACCACGTCGGCCTTGGCCGCGAGCTCGAGAATCAGCTGCCGGCCCTCTGCAGTGCGCATGTCCACCGCCAGGCTCTGCTTGTTGCGATTGGCAGTGAGGTAATAGGTCGAGATGCCATGAATGGCCGGCGGCATCCAGCTGCGGGTGTCGTCGCCGCCGTCCAGGCTCTCGATCTTCCAGACTTCCGCACCGAGGTCAGCCAGGGCCATGGTCGACCAGGGGCCGGCAAGGATACGGGTCAGGTCCAGCACCTTGATGCCTTGCAATACGCTCACAGCGTCTCCTTGGGTTCAATCGATGGGATCCGCGAAAGGACGCTGCGAAGGTGGCGCAAGCGGACCGAAACCACAACCGCTGGCGACCACCCAAGTGTTCGATAACCGCACGGAAAATTCGCCAGGGCCATCATCGCCGCTGCCAGCATCCAGTAAGGTGCCGGTGTCCACAGTGGCAGCCGAACGGTGTTCACCGGGGCCGGGCAACCGCTCGGAGTGTCCGCGACACCCCTACAACAATTAGAAAACGGAAGGTAATCCATGACGTCGATGCTCAAGCGCGCCGCCTGCCTGCTGGCACTCAGTGCCTCGCTCCCCTTCACCGCTCTTACCCAGGCCGCCGACTGGCCGACGGACACCGTGCGCCTGGTCGTGCCTTACGCCCCCGGCGGCACCACCGACATCCTCTCGCGCAAGGTCGCCGACCTGCTGCAGAAGGAGATCGGCACCGTCGTCGTGGAGAATCGCCCCGGCGCCGGCTCGACCATGGCTACCGGTCAACTGGCACGCGGCGGTCGCGGCGCCGATCACACCATCCTGATGGCTTCGCCCGGGCATACCATCGGCCCGGTGATCTACAAGAACCTGCCCTACGACCCGGTGAAGGATTTCAAATTCATCCGTAACGTCATCGAGATCCCCAACGTGATGGTGGTGCCAGCCGACAGCCCCTATAAAACCGTCGCGGACTTCATCAAAGCGGCCAAGGACAAGGAGATGACCTTCAGCTCCTCCGGCGTCGGCAGCTCGATCCACATGTCCGGCGAGCTGTTCAAGACCATGACCGGCACCCAGATGACCCACGTGCCCTTCCGTGGCAGCGGCGAAGCCCTGCCGGCGCTGCTCAGTGGTGACGTCGACGTGTCCTTCGAAAACATGCCCACCGTCCTGCCGCACATCAAGTCCGGCAAGCTGCGTGCGCTGGCGGTTACCTCGGCCGAGCCCTCGCCCTACCTGCCCGGTGTCGAGCCGCTGTCGAAGATCGGCGCCGACATGGGTCTCGGCGACTTCGTCACCACCGCCTGGTTCGGCCTGATCGGCGACGACAGCCTGTCCGATGAAGCGGTCAAGACGCTGCAGACCGCCCTCGACAAGGCAATGGATGACCCGAGCTTCAAGGATTTCGTCGCGCAGATCGGCGGCGAGCGGGCCAGCGAAGAGGGCGATGCGTTCCGCGATTACGTCGCACAGGACGTCGAGCGCTGGCAGCGGGTCGCCAGCCAGGCCGAACTCAAGTAAGGCGGAGGACGACCATGACAGCTGCCGCCGCCAGCCGTCCGCGCTGGGCCAACGTCAACACCCTGCTCGGCGCATTCTGGCTCGCGGCCGCGCTGGTGTTCCTGTTCTACCTGGTGCCGAACTACATCGACGAGGCGCCGATGGTCGAGAACCCCATGCAGTCGCCGCGCTGGCTACCCAGCGTGGCCGGCTGGCTGGTGGCGGTGCTGTCGCTGGCGCTGATTGTCGAAGGTTGCCTGCGCCCGCCGATACCTGCCGCCGCGGCCGGTGAGCGGGCGCCAGTGCAGCGCCCGCTGCTGATGCTGGCCGGCCTGGCCGTCTACTGGCTGCTGTTCGAGCCGCTGGGCGCCATCGTTGCCGGCATTCTCGGCACGCTGCTGTTGTTCGCCGCGCATCCGGTGCGCAAGCCCTGGTTGTACCTGCTGGCGATCGCCCTGCCGTGGCTGGTGAGCCTGCTGTTCATCCATATCCTCAACGTCCCACTGCCCTCCGGCACCCTCTGGGATTGACCCGCCCCTTTCGCGAGTGACCGCATGGAACACTTTTCCGAAGTCCTGAGCCTGTTCCTCAGCGTCGACAATTTCATCGCGATCGGCATCGGCGTGCTGATCGGCGTGGTGGTGGGCGCGATTCCCGGGCTGACCGCCACCATGGCCGTCGCCCTGGCGCTGCCGTTCACCTTTTCCCTCGAGCCAGTGACGGCCATTCTGTTGCTGGTGGGCATCTACAAGGGCGGCATGTACGGCGGCTCGATCACCGCCATCCTGATCCATACGCCCGGCTCGCCCGCGGCGGCCTGCACCCTGCTCGATGGCTACCCGCTGGCGCAGCAGGGCAAGGCGAAAAAGGCGCTGCAGATGGCACTCTATTCGTCGTGCATTGCCGACGTGCTGTCGAACCTGGCGCTGATCCTGTTCGCCTCCTATCTGGCCAAGATCGCCCTGAACTTCGGCCCGCCGGAGTTTTTCTGGCTGATCTGCTTCTCGCTGACCATCATCATCTCGATCGCCGGCGAATCGGCGATCAAGGGCCTGATCGCCGCCGCGCTGGGCGTGATCGTGGCGTCCATCGGCATGGACGTGGTCTACGGCAGCCAGCGGCTGACCTTCGGCAACTACAACCTGATGGACCGGGTGAATTTCGTGCCGTTGCTGATCGGCCTGTTCGCCGTGCCGGAAGTCCTCGATTTCTACCTGAAGAAGGCCGCACCGCACATCAAGGCCGCCTCCAGCGGCGTGGGCCTGACGCTCAAGGAACTCAAGGCAAGCCTGAAGACCATCGTCCGCGGCTCGTTCATCGGCGTGATCATCGGCGCCGTGCCGGGCACCGGGGCGACCGCCGCGGCGTTCATTTCCTACAGCGAGGCCAAGCGTCGCTCACCCAACCGCGCCAACTTCGGCAAAGGCGAACTGGAGGGCGTGGCGGCGTCGGAATCAGGCAACAACGGCGTGGCCGGCGCCACGCTGATCCCGCTGCTGTCGCTGGGCATTCCGGGCGACGTGATCACGGCGATCATCCTCGGCGCCTTCATGATCCACGGGCTGACGCCCGGCCCGGTGCTGTTCCAGGAGAACCTGACGCTGGTTTATGCGCTGTTCTGCGGGATCATGCTGAGTTCGGCGGTGCTGCTGTTCGTCGGCCACGGGGTAATCAAGTACTTCTCTCTGGTCGCCGACATCCCGAAGGCGATCCTGCTGCCGATCGTGCTGATGTTCTGTGTCTACGGCGCGTTTGCGGTGAACAACAGCACCTTCGATATCGGCCTGATGCTGCTGTTCGGCGTGGTCGGCTACGTCTTCAACCGCACCGGTTTCGCCACCGCGCCCTTCCTGCTCGGCTTCATCCTCGGGCCGATGTTCGAGGACAACCTGCGGCGCACGCTGCTGATCGGACGCGGTGATCCGATGATCTTCTTCCGCGGGCCGATTACCTGGATCTTTATTGTGCTGACCGCACTGTCGCTGTTCTTCGCCGTGCGCCGCTACTGGCAGGAGCGAATCAAACGTTCGGCGGGCGATGCTGTGCAAGATAACGCCGCCGGCTAACGGAACCTGAAGGCGCCGTGCTTCGATCTGCAGTGCTGCGGTAAGAGGACGCGCCCGGCCGAACAGCCGGCGCTGAAAACAGGCGGCAAGAACACCGCCTGAGGCCGATCACTGACGATTGGCGATTTTCTGCAGGTTCTCGTTGATCTTGAACAGCACGATCAGCAGCTCGCACCATATCCGCGTGCCGATCAAGCCGAACAGCAGGATGCCCAAGCCAGACCAGAAGCCCCCGCCGTAGCCACTGAACATCGAGCCGATCGCACCGACAACCACACTGATCAAGCCCAGCCAGTAGATGAAGATAATGATCTTCGGCGTCAGCATGGAGTCGAAGAAGAAGACGTCTTTCATGGCAAAGTCCTTTTGAAGGTGCGCAAGGTGGCGGCCAAGCGCTGCTTGGCGAATCGGCCTGTCCCTGGCAGATGAGGCGGCGAACCGCAGAGCGATCGGACGATCGGCGGCGGATGCTAGCAGAATCGGCACGCTGCGCCAGCGGGGTGGTCATTTCACCCTTCTGACCGGCAACGGTTATCCTCAGGACCGAGCCCCTCTACGAGAAACCGCGTGTCCCAACCTCCCCTGTCGCTGCCGAACCCTCTCGACCGCCTCTGGCTGACCGAAGCGGTGCGCCTGCGTGAAGAACATGCCGGCCCGCTGGACGATGCCGAAGCCAACCGCCAGGCGCGCGCGCAAGGCGGCGATCTGCCGACGTTGATCACGCATCGCGCGCTGTGGCTGGCGCGCCGGGACGGCCTGATCGAAGCGCTGCGGCACTGGCGGCAAGGCGCGAAGCTGGCCGGCATTGCGCTGGTGCTGCTGGCCCTGTTCACCGGCGCCGGGCTGGTGCTGGCAGCGCTGGGGGATGGCGTGCGGCCGGTCAACGTGTTCTGGGCGCTGGGCAGCCTGCTCGGGTTGAACCTGCTGACCTTGCTCGGCTGGCTGCTGGGCTTTTTCCTCGCCGGTGACAGCGGCGCCGCACTGGGCCGGCTGTGGCTGTGGCTCAGCCAGAAGCTCGCCCGCGATGCGCGCGCCGTGCAGCTGGCGCCGGCGTTGCTGGCGGTGCTCGACCAGCGCCGCCTGGGCCGCTGGCTGCTGGGCTTTGGCGTCCACGGGCTGTGGCTGGTGGCGATGAGCAGCGCTCTGCTGACGCTGCTGATGCTGCTCGCCACGCGGCGCTACGGCTTCGTCTGGGAAACCACCATCCTGGGCGACGCTACCTTTATCAACCTGACCCAGGCGCTCGGCGTGCTGCCCTCGTGGCTGGGTTTCAGCGTGCCGGACATCGACCAGATCCGTGCCAGTGGCGCGCTCGACAGCAGCGCCTTGGCCGGCAGCGTCGACACCGCGCCGCAAAGCTGGGCCGGCTGGCTGGTCGGCGTGGTGCTGGTCTACGGCCTCTTGCCGCGCCTGCTACTGGCGCTGCTGTGCCTGTGGCGCTGGCGGCGTGGGCGGGCACAGCTGCGCCTGGACCTGCAGCTTCCGGCGTACAGGCTGCTGCGAGAGCGCCTTCAGCCCTCCGCCGAACGTCTCGGCATCAACGATGCAGCGCCGCCGCAGCTGCATGCACCGAGCGCCGGTGCGCAACTGGACGGCAGCGAAGGCGCGGTGCTGGTCGGCATCGAACTGGACCAGAGCCATGCCTGGCCACCCAAGCTGCCGAAAAGTGTCGCCGATGCCGGCGTGCTGGATGATCGCGAGCAACGTCGACGTCTGCTTGAACAGCTCACCCGCTTCCCACCCCAGCGCCTGGCCATCGCCTGCGACCCGCGGCGTTCGCCGGATCGCGGCACGCTGGCACTGATCGGCGAGCTGAGCCGTTGCGCTGCGCATAGCCGCGTCTGGTTGTTGCAGCCACCCGTGGGCGAATCGCTGGACAGCAACCGCCTGCAGGACTGGCGCCAGGCACTGGATGGCCTCGGTCTAACTCATGCGGGCAGCGCCCCCATGACCTGGCTGGAGACTGGCCATGATTGAACCTGACTCGGCTCCGGCAGGGTCCCGCCTCCTGCCGACCAGCCCGGCGGCTGGCTCGCCAGCAAGCTGGCTCCGGCAACAGCTGCGGACAGCCGCGGGCGCCGCGCCATACGGCGCGTACCGCACGAATTTCAAACTGGAGTACCGGCCATGAGCACGCCACTGAAGCTCGCCCTGGTCGGCCACACCAACGTTGGCAAGACCTCGCTGCTGCGCACCCTGACCCGCGACGTCGGCTTCGGCGAGGTTTCGCACCGACCGAGCACCACTCGCCACGTCGAGGGCGCGCGGCTGTCGGTCGATGGCGAGCCGCTGCTGGAGCTCTACGACACGCCCGGCCTGGAAGACGCCATCGCCCTGCTCGACCATCTGGAGCGGATCGAGCGGCCCGGCGAACGCCTCGACGGCCCGGCCCGCACCGCACGCTTTCTGGATGGCAGCGAGGCGCGCCAGCGTTTCGAGCAGGAAGCCAAGGTGCTGCGCCAGCTACTCGCCAGCGACGCCGGGCTTTACGTCATCGATGCGCGCGAGCCGGTGCTAGCCAAATACAAGGACGAGCTGGCGGTGCTGGCCGGCTGCGGCAAGCCGCTGCTGCCGGTGCTCAACTTCGTCGCGCAGCCTGGCCATCGCGAGGAACAGTGGCGCGAAGCCCTGGCGCGGCTGGGCCTGCATGCACTGGTGCGCTTCGACAGCGTGGCGCCGCCGATCGATGGCGAGCGCCGCCTCTATGAAAGCCTGGCGCTGCTGCTGGAACAGGCACGACCCAAGCTGCAGCGGCTGATCGACGATCATGAAGCCCAGGCGGCGGCGCGGCTGAGCGAAGGCAACCGGCTGATCGCCGAACTGCTGGTGGATGTCGCTGCTTGCCGCCGCAGCGTCGCCGCCCAGCCTGACCTCGAGCGCGGCGCCATTCGCGAACTGCACGATGCGGTACGTGCCCGCGAGCAACGATGCGTCGAAGCGCTGCTGCGGCTCTACGGCTTTCGCCCGCAGGATGCCGCCGCAGCCGACCTGCCGCTGCTTGGCGGCCGCTGGGGCGACGACCTGTTCAACCCGGAAACCCTCAGGCAGCTCGGCGTGAAGATCGGCGGTGGCATGGCGGCCGGTGCGGCGGCTGGGGCCGGCGTCGACCTGATGGTCGGCGGCATCACCATGGGTGCAGCAGCCCTGCTCGGAGCCTTGGCGGGCGGCGGCGCGCAGACCGCCAGGCATTACGGCAACCGGCTGCTCGGCAAGCTCAAGGGCCAGCGCGAACTCACCGTCGACGACGCCGTGATGCGGCTGCTTGCCCTGCGTCAGCGGCAGTTGCTGATCGCCCTGGCCGCTCGCGGCCACGCGGCAATGGAGGCGGTCCGCCTGGAGGCGCCGGATGACAAGGCCTGGCGCGAAGGCAAACTGCCCGAAGCCCTGCACCGCTGCCGCGCGCATCCGGAATGGTCCTCGCTCAATCCCGAAGCCCGGCCGCAGGACGCCGAGCGCCAGGTCACCCTTGACGCGCTGCAAGCCGAACTGCGCAACGGCTGAACGCCTTTCGACGTGGCAGCGGTTCATGGTGGGCTGACGCCCACCCTAGGGTATTGGAGAACACCGGGACAACCGGCAGTCGGGCCCTGCAAGTAGAGGTGCCACACGGCGGCCGCACCTCACCCGGCTCGCCGCAGGGTGGGCTTCAGCCCACCGCCTCGCGTCCTGCAATGCGCTGATGCTGCTCCCCGACGCCCGGCGAATCCTTACGACCGAGGCGCAAGGTCCCCAGCGTCGCGATCATGATCAGCAGCCCGCCGATCCACCCCTGCAGCCCCAGCCGTTCGCCAAGCCAGAACCCGGCGATGAGCGCGCCGAACAGCGGTTCGGAACCCATCAGCAGCGACACCCGTGTCGCACTGGTGCGGCCCAGCGCCAGGTTTTGCACGTAAAGCGCAAACAGCGTGGCGAAGCCCACCAGGTACAAGGTCGCCGCCCAGAACGCCGGGCTCTGCGGCAACGCCGGCAACCCGCCCGGCAGCGACACGCCCAGCAGCAGGCAACCCGAGGCGACTACCCCGCTCTGTACCGCCGTCAACGCCAACGGCGGCACCTCGAGATCGGCGGTCAGACGTCGCGTCAGGCACACGAGAACGGCGCGCAATACCGCGGCGGCGAGCATCAACCCATCACCCAGGTTGAGCGACATCGCCATGCCTCCTGTCAGCAGCCAGACGCCGGCCAGCGACAACGCACAAGCTGCAAACAGACGGTTACTCGGGCGCTGACGCAACATCGCCCATTCGACAAACGGCGTGAACACCACGCACAGGCTGATGAGAAAGGCGGCGTTGCTGGCGCTGGTCAGCATTACGCCCCAGGTTTCGCAGAGGAAAATCCCCAGCATCACCAACCCCAGCGGCAGGCCCGGACGAATCGCGCGCCGGCCCTCTCCGCGCAGCTGTGGCAACAGCAGGATGAAGGTCAGGCCAAAGCGAATCGCCAGAAACCCGAGCACCGGATAGAACCACAGCGCCTGCTTGGCCACCGCATAGCTGCTGCCCCAGATGACCGCCACCATCAACAGCATGGCGTCGGCCAGCCAGAGGTTGCGTCCTGCCATGCCACCCAATTTAAGCATTTCGATTACCCGTCTGAATCAACGCGTCGATTGTCCATTGCTGCGCGGAGATCGATAATCCAGCGACACGGAACAGGACTTGTGCGCCATGAGAACAAATGAAAGCGCCTCTCTGCTGCCGGGCATGGTGGTGTTTGTGCGCGTGGTCGAGGCCGGCAGCTTCTCCGCCGCAGCCCGGCAGCTGGGCACCACCGCGTCGGCGGTAAGCCGGCAGGTCGCGCGACTGGAACAGGCGCTGTCGCTAAGACTGCTGGAGCGCACCACGCGCCAGCTGCGGCTGAACGAAGCCGGCAGTGAGTTCTATGCGCATTGCCGAACGATGCTGGACGCCGCTGACCAGGCACTGGCCATCGGCGAGCGGCTGATGAGCAGCCCTCGCGGGCTGGTACGCCTGAGCGTGCCCAAGGCCTACGGCAAGTTCGTCATCAGCCCGCTGATGCCGGGTTTTCTGCGACGCTACGCCGAGGTCGAGGTGCAGCTGCAGATCAGCGACCAGAGCCCCGATTTGATCGAAGACGGCTTCGACCTCTTGGTGAAGGTCACCGATCAACCGCCCGAAGGCCTTGCCGGCAAGCCACTGGGGCCGGTGCGTCAGTTGCTATGCGCCAGCCCGGCTTATCTGGCACAACAGGGCACGCCGCAGCATCCGCAGGAATTGCTCCGGCACAGTTGCATCTATCTCGGTGAGCGTGCGGGCGACAACCGCTGGCATTTCAGCGATGGCGAGCGGCAGGAAGTGGTGACGGTGCGCGGCCGCTATGTCTGCAACCACAGCGAAGCGCGGCTGGAAGCGACGCTGGCGGATCTGGGCATTACCGTCCTGCCGCACTTCACCGCCGCGCAGGCACTGGCCGACGGTCGGCTGTGCGAAGTGCTGCCGCAATGGCGTTACACCGGCTCGTACCAGGGCGCCGCCTGGCTGCTGTGGCGGCCCAACCGACACCTGCCGCCAAAACAGCGCGCGCTGATCGATTACCTCAGCGAGGCGCTGGCGTCGCGTTGAGCCAATCGGCGGCATGCACGGTGGGCTGGCGCCGCAACGTGCATCAGCGCCGGCAGCCGCCCTCGCAAGCCCTCGCGTGGCGCGCTGATGCGCGGTGGACCTGGCGCACGTGGCCTGCGGGGCGCGCTGGACCGCCCAAGTGCCCCACGCACGCAGCTCACCACGACGAACGATCAAGCTTGCCGGTAACAGTGGGCCGAATGGCGTTCCGATTCCGCCCCTGTCGGATCAGTCGCGCTTGGCGACCTCTTCGGCCATGCGCTTGAGTCCCAGGTGCCGCACGTCAGTACCGCGCACCAGGTAGATCACCATTTCGGCGATGTTGCGCGCGTGGTCGCCGATCCGCTCCAGCGAACGCAGGACCCAGATCACGCTGAGCACGCGGGAGATCGAGCGCGGGTCTTCCATCATGTAGGTGACCAGCTCGCGCAGGGCCGTCTTGTATTCGCGGTCGACGGTCTTGTCGTACTGCGCCACCGACAGCGCCAGGTCGGCATCGAAGCGGGCAAAGGCATCGAGCGACTCCTGCACCATGCGCCGCACCTGGTCGCTGATGTGGCGGACCTCGACGTAGCCGCGCGGCGACTC
This sequence comes from Stutzerimonas stutzeri, assembly GCA_002339675.1. Taxonomy (GTDB): domain Bacteria; phylum Pseudomonadota; class Gammaproteobacteria; order Pseudomonadales; family Pseudomonadaceae; genus Stutzerimonas; species Stutzerimonas stutzeri_O. The sequence goes on along the minus strand of DDKB01000017.1, from coordinate 357,071 downwards.
GCCGTCTTCGCACAGCTCGATGGCGCGACGGGCGATCTTGGTGGCCTCGTCGCCGATGCGCTCGAGATCGATCACCGACTTGGAAATGCTGATGATCAGGCGCAGGTCAGACGCCGCCGGCTGGCGCCGGGCGAGGATGCGAATGCATTCCTCGTCGATGTCGCGCTCCATGTGGTTGATCTGGTCGTCGACCTCGCGGACCTGCTGCGCCAGCCCGGAATCGGCCTCGATCAGCGCAGTGACCGCGTCGTTGACCTGCTTTTCCACCAGGCCGCCCATGGCCAGGAGCCGGCTACGAACCTCTTCAAGCTCGGCGTTGAACTGCTGGGAGATGTGTTGGGTATGGCTGTCTTTGTTGATCATTAAAAAGCTCCTGAAAGCCGCTGAAGGCTTGAAAGCTGGAAGGCTGGACGAGGCGCTTGATCGTCAAGCGTCCAGCGCTTTTCTCGTCTGTTGCGCTTATCAACCATAACGCCCGGTGATGTAGTCTTCCGTCTGCTTCTTGTCGGGGTTGGTGAACAGGGTGTCCGTGTCGCCGTACTCGATCAGCTTGCCCATGTACATGAACGCCGTGTAGTCGGACACACGGGCGGCCTGCTGCATGTTGTGGGTGACGATGACAATGGTGTACTTGGCCTTCAGTTCGTAGATCAGCTCCTCGACCTTCAGCGAGGAAATCGGGTCGAGTGCCGAGCTCGGTTCGTCGAGCAACAGCACTTCGGGCTGCACAGCGATGGTCCGGGCGATCACCAGGCGTTGTTGCTGCCCGCCGGAAAGCCCCAGCGCCGACTCGTGCAGTCGGTCCTTCACCTCGTCCCACAGCGCCGCGCCCTTGAGTGCCCACTCGACGGTCTCGTCGAGCACGCGCTTCTGCTTGATGCCCTGGATGCGCAGGCCGTAGACGACATTCTCGTAGATGCTCTTGGGGAAGGGGTTCGGCTTTTGGAACACCATGCCGACCCGGCGACGCAGGTCGGCAACGTCCTCGCCCTTGCGGTAGATGTTGTGCCCCTCGAGGCGGATTTCACCGTCGATGCGGCAGCCGTCGACCAGGTCGTTCATCCGATTGAAGCAGCGTAACAGGGTCGATTTGCCGCAGCCGGACGGGCCAATGAAGGCCGTCACGCGCTGGCGCGGAATGCTCATGCTGACGTCGAACAGCGCTTGCTTATCGCCGTAGTAGAGGCTCAACCCCGGCACTTCGATGGCCACCGATTCGCGGGTCAGGTCAAGCGATCGGCTGTCACGCCCCAGTGCCGCGATGTCGATGGAATGTGTTTTTGCTTGTGACATGGGTGTCTCCGTAGTCGCTGGAGGCTGGAGCCGGTCGGAGCCGCATGCTCGTCCAGCGTCTGGCCTCCAGCGCTTATGTCGGCTGTTAATTAATGGTCCAGTGCCTTGTACTTTTCGCGCAGGTGGTTACGGATGACGACCGCGCTGAGATTGAGCGTCGCGATCACCAGCACCAGCAGCAGCGCGGTGGCGTAGACCAGCGGGCGCGCGGCCTCGACGTTGGGGCTCTGGAAGCCGACGTCATAGATGTGGAAGCCCAGGTGCATGATCTTCTGATCGAGGTGCAGGTAAGGGTAGTTGCCATTAAGCGGCAGGGACGGCGCCAGCTTGACCACACCGACCAGCATCAGCGGCGCCACCTCGCCGGCGGCCCGCGCCACGGCGAGGATCAGGCCGGTCATCATCGCCGGGCTGGCCATCGGCAGCACGACTTTCCAGAGGGTTTCTGACTTGGTCGCACCCAGCGCCAGCGATCCTTCGCGCAGGATGCGCGGGATCCGCGCGAGGCCTTCCTCGGTGGCGACGATCACCACCGGCAGGGTGAGGATCGCCAAGGTCAGCGATGCCCACAACAGGCCCGGCGTGCCGAATACCGGTGCCGGCGCCGCCTCGGGATAGAAAATGCGGTCGAGCGAACCACCCAGCACATAGACGAAAAAGCCCAGGCCGAACACGCCATAGACGATCGAGGGCACGCCGGCGAGGTTGTTCACCGCGATCCGAATGACCCGGGTCAACAAACCCTGCTTGGCGTATTCGCGCAGGTAGACCGCGGCGATCACGCCGAACGGGGTGACGATCACCGCCATGATCAGCGTCATCAGGACGGTGCCGAAGATCGCCGGGAAGATACCTCCCTCGGTATTGGCCTCGCGGGGCTCGTCGCTGACGAATTCCCACACCTTGGCGAAGTAGAAGCCCAGCTTGTCGGTCGTTGACATGGCGTTCGGCCGATAGGCCCGCACCACCTTGCCGAGGCTGAAGGTGCGCTGCTGCCCGTCGAGGGTGCGCAGGGTGACGCTGTCACGGTCGAAGTCGGCGTGCAGGCTGCGCAACTGGCCCTCGAGCGCCTGGTACTGGGCATCCCACTGCGCGCGCTCGGCATCCAGATCAGCTTGTGCCGCGGCATCGAGCGCGCCGTCCATCTGCAACCGACGGGTCTTCAGGCGCAGACGCTCGAGGCCGTGGTTGATCCGGCCGATGTCACCCTTTTCCAACTGCGAAATGCTCGCGTACAGCGCGTCGACACGGTCGATGCGCTGCTGCAGTTCGTCCCAGGCGGCGTCGCCCTCGGCCACCAGCCGGTCGCCCTCCTTGATGTTGAGCAGCTCGCCGTAGAAATTGCCCCACTCGCGGCGCTCGAGCACCACCAGGTCATCCGGCGTGCGTACGTTGCTCAGCCATTCACCGACGACCCAGGAAAAATCGGCGCCGTAGACGTCGCGGTTGCCTACCTTGAGCAGCTCGCGGGTCATGAATTCGCCGCCCTCGGCGCTCACCGGCAGGCCGCTGGCGGCCAGGCGCGCGCGTGGCACCTCCTCGGCCTGCACCACTTCGCCGGCGACCACCTTCGCTTCGGCACCGGGCACCTGGTAGTCGGCGACGATCACGTCGCTGGGCCAGAAATGCTCCAGTCCGCGCACGGCAATCACCGCCAGCAGGCCAAGGGTCATGATCACGGCGATGGACACCGCGCCGGCGTTCATCCAGACCCAGGGGGCGCCGCTCTTGATCCAGGTGTTCAGCGAATCCTTTTTCACGGATCGATACCTTTGTCGAAATCTGTCCGTCACCACCCTCGGCGACGATGCTGCCCGTAGGCGGGGGCCGTCTTACAGGCTGGCGTATTTGCGGCGCAGGCGCTGGCGGATCAGCTCGGCCAGGGTGTTCATCACGAAGGTGAACATCAGCAGCACCATCGCGGCGAGGAACAGCACGCGGTAGTGAGTACTGCCCACCTCCGACTCAGGCATTTCCACCGCGACGTTGGCGGCCAGGGTGCGCATGCCCTCGAAGATGTTGGCTTCCATGATCGGGGTGTTGCCGGTGGCCATCAGCACGATCATCGTTTCGCCCACGGCGCGGCCCATGCCGATCATCAGTGCGGAGAAGATCCCCGGGCTGGCCGTCAGCAGGACCACGCGGGTCAGCGTCTGCCAGGGCGTCGCACCCAGCGCCAGGGAGCCCAGGGTGAGGCTCTTCGGCACGCTGAACACGGCGTCCTCGGCGATCGAGTAGATGGTTGGGATCACCGCGAACCCCATGGCCAGGCCGATCACCAGGGCGTTGCGCTGATCGAACGGGATGCCCATGTCGTTGGATAGCCAGAGGCGCATGTCGCCGCCGAAGAACCAGTTCTCCAGATGGCCACTGACCGCCAGCGAGCCCCAGCCGACGGCCAGGATAACCGGAAGCAGCCATACCGCTTCCCAGCCGTCCGGCACGCTCAGGCGCAGACGCTCGGGCAGCCTGCTCCAGCCCCAGCCGGCCAGCAGGATGCCCAGCGGGGTGAGCAGCAGCAGGCTGAAGATGCCCGGCAGATGGTTTTCCAGATAGGGCGCGAGGAACAGGCCGGCAAAGAAGCCGAGGATGACGGTCGGCAGCGCCTCCATCAACTCGATCACCGGCTTGACCTTGCGGCGCAGCGAGGGGGCCATGAAGTAGGCGGTGTAGAACGCAGCGCAGATCGCCAGCGGTGCGGCCAGCAGCATCGCGTAGAACGCAGCCTTGAGTGTGCCGAAGGCCAGCGGCGCGAGGCTCAGCTTGGGCTCGAAGTCGCCGGTGGCCGAGGTCGATTGCCAGACGTAGTCCGGCGCCGGGTAGTTTTCGTACCAGACCTTGCCCCACAGCGCGCTCCAGGATATCTCCGGGTGCGGGTTGTCGATCACGAAACGCTGCAGACCGGCCGGCGATTCGATCAGCAGACGGGTGGCGCGGGGCGACATCGCCGCGATCGCCGGACCGTCGGCGACATCGCGGGTCAGCAGGGTGCGATGCGCGGTGCTGTGGAACACGCCGAGCTCGCCGGCAGCGTCGAGCACGAAGAAGCCTTTGCGCCGCTCCTCGGGAATGATCTGGCGGATCGGCTGGTCACCGAGCCGGAAATTGCGCACGTTCTTCAGCTCGGCCTGGCCGTCGGCGCCGCGCACCATGAACCACTGACCGATGCCCCCCGTCGAGTCGCCGACCATCAGCGAAATCCCGCCCAGCAGCCAGGCTACGGTGGTGATTTCGCCGCCGCCCTCGAGCAGCTTGTAGAGACCGTTGAGCTGCTTTCGGCGCAGGTCGAAGACGTCGACGCTGGCACGCCCACTGACCGCGAACAGCCACATATGGCGCGGATCGATCCGCAGCGCCTTGATCGGCTCGGACAGTTGCGGCAGCTGCAGGCGCTCCTGCTCCAGGCTGGTCTCGCCGGTCAGCAGGTTTTCACTGGCCGACAGGCGCAGCGCGTGCAGCACGCCATCGGTGGCACCGGCGACGATCAACGTCTTGCCGTTCTGGCTCAGCGCGGCGTGGTCGACCGGACGGCCGTCGGGGTCGAGCGACAGCGGCGTCTCGCCGTAGGGAAAGTCGAGTTGCGGGGTGATGGTTTTCTGCCCGTCCGGGTAGGTGGTCTTGTAGTTGTGCTCGGCCACCAGCAGCTGGCCGTTGTCCAGGCCCAGCACGAAGCGCCGGAAGCCTGGCGTGTCCTGGCCAACCGAGACGATCCGGCGGCCGGCCGGCAGCGGCAGCTGCACCGTGCGCAGGGATTCGCCGGTGGCCAGGCTGAAGAAGCGCACCAGCCCGTCGCGCCCCAGACGCATCGCAACCTGATTCTGTTCTTCGACGGCAAGCAGCAGCGGCTCGCTGGCATCGGCCAGCCATGCCGGCTGCTGCACCTCGCGGGCGTCCAGCTCGGCGCCCTGGAACATGGGCACGACCACCTGGGCGAGGTAGAAGAAGATCAGGGTGATGGCGCCGAGCACGGCGAGCCCGCCGATCGAGACATACCAGCGCGCCAGGGTGTCCTTCAGCGCGCGAACGCGACGCTTGCGTTGCAGCGCCGGGGTGTTGAAGTCCAGCCGTTGCACTTCGGAGTTCGCGCTCATGGTCTCGATATCGTTCATGCCGGGGTACCTGGCCACTCGGGCTGCGATGCGGGTGCGCCTGCAGCGCGCACCGTCACGGACAGCCGGGAGCCTGTCAGGCGCCTAATTTAATGCAGTTGTGTGACAGAAAAGTTACAGACCCGCGACATGACGACGCCCGCCGGCGCACAGGCGCGGCGGGCGTCGTTTCAGGCGCGCGGCTCAGACGGGCGCAGTACTCAGCTGTCGAGGCCCAGCTCTTTACGGGTCTTGTCGATGACCTTTTTCGGAAGCGGGATGTAGCCGTCCTTGACCACCACTTCCTGGCCCTGCCTGGACAGGACCTGCTTGAGGAACTCAGCGTCGATCGGACTCAGCGCCTTGTTCGGCTCCTTGTTCACGTAGATGTAGAAGAAGCGCGCCAGCGGGAACTTGCCGGCCAGGGCGTTCTCTTCGTTGGCCTCGAACGCCTCACCGCCCTTGGACAGCGGGACCGCGCGGACACTGGACGTCTTGTAGCCGATACCCGAGTAGCCGATGGCGTTCAGGGTGCTGGAGATCGACTGCACCACCGAGGCCGAACCCGGCTGCTCGTTCACGTTGGACTTGTAGTCGCCCTTGCACATGGCTTCTTCCTTGAAGTAGCCGTAGGTGCCGGACACTGAGTTGCGGCCGAACAGCTGGATCGGCTTGCTCGCCCACTCGCCGGTGAGGCCGACATCGCCCCAGGTGGTGATGTCCTTTTCACCGCCGCACAGCCGGGTGCTGGAGAAGATCGCGTCGACCTGCTCGATATCCAGGCTCTTGATCGGGTTGTCCTTGTGCACGAACACCGCCAGGGCATCGATGGCCACCGGTACGGCGGTCGGCTTGTAGCCGTACTTCTCTTCGAAGGCCTGGATCTCGTTGTCCTTCATCGGGCGGCTCATCGGGCCGAGGTTGGCGGTGCCCTCGGTCAGCGCCGGCGGCGCTGTGGAGGATCCGGCAGCCTGGATCTGGATGTTGACGTTAGGGTAGCTGCGCTTGAAATCCTCGGCCCACAGGGTCATGAGGTTGGCCAGCGAGTCGGAGCCGACGCTGGACAGGTTGCCGGAGACGCCGGACGTCTTCTCGTAGGTCGGCAACGCCGGGTCGACCGCAGCGATGGCGTTGGCGGCGCCAACACCCGCGGCGATGAACGTCAGGGCGGCCATCAAGCGATTCAGGGTCATGCGTTGCTCCTAACAGGCTGTGCTCAGTGTATGGATATGGGCGCCATTGTCAGCGGGCCGGATGAACACTCTATGAAGGCAATATTACAATCTGGTGACGACCCTGAACTTTAGGCCTGCTTGGTCGCTGTCAGGGTGCGCGAGCCGTTATACTCGCCCCGCCCGCACTACTGCGGGGCTTTCGCGCCAGAACAACAAACGCGCCGCGAGTCCGACGATGAACGAATACGAACAGGAAGACCCGATCCCCCAGGGCGACCTCGCCTTGCAGCTGACCGCCCTGCCACGGGAGACCAACGGCTTTGGCGACATTTTCGGCGGCTGGCTGGTATCGCAGATGGACCTGGCCGGCACCGCAATGGCCAGCCGCGTGGCCGCTGGCCGCGTGGCCACGGTCTCCATCGATCGGATGGCCTTCATGGTCCCGGTCGCCGTGGGTGCACAACTTTCGTTCTATACCCAGACGCTGGAAGTCGGCCGCAGCTCGATCCGGATGCTGGTGGAGGTGTGGAGCGACGACCCGCTGTCCAGCGAGTGGCGCAAGGTGACCGAGGCCGTCTTCGTCTTCGTCGCCATTGACGGCAGCGGGCGCACCCGCCCGGTCGCCCCGCGCCGCTGAAGGCGGCCCTTTCCGTTCAGGGCTGCTGCAGCGTAGGGTCCAGCACGTAGCGGTTCTTGCCACCCTGCTTGGCTCGGTAGAGCGCGGCATCGGCTGCCTGGTAGAGCTGCTCGGCGCTCTGCCCGGGCGACCACATCGCCACACCAATGCTGGTGGTCACGCAGGGTCCCTGCGCCGACGCCGGATGCGGCATCGCCTGGTCGCCCAGGGCCGCGATGATCTGCCCGGCGATCGCCTGCGCCGCGGCCAGGTCGCAATTGAGCAGCAGCAAGGCGAATTCCTCACCCCCAACGCGCGCCGCGAGGTCCAGCGGCCGGCGGGCGAAGCGCTCCAGCAAGGCGCCAAAGTCCCGGATCAGCGCATCGCCACGGGGATGCCCCAGGGTATCGTTGTAGGCCTTGAAGTTATCCAGATCGAGCAGCAGCAGGGCCAGCGGCTGGCGGTCCCGCCGCGCCTGCAGCAGCGTCTGCTTGAGCGCCGTATCGAAGCTGCGCCGGTTGGCCAGCCCGGTCATCGCATCGTGCTGCGCGACCCAGCCCAGCAGCTTGCGCACGAGGAACTGCTCGCGCTGCGAATATTCATGAACGTAGCGGCTGATCGCGCCGATCAACAGCAGCAACAGGTAATAGCTCACCGATATCCAGTGCACCCGCAGCTCGTCCGACGAGAGGATCAGCGCCGCCATCAGCACGTCGATCACCACGATCGCCGCCGCGCTGGCCAGGGCCCGCCAGAAGGTGATGCCAAGGAAGAAGAACGAGCAGACGATCAGCAGCCCCGCTCCATAGCGGAACGCCATCGGCGGCTGGATGATCTCGTACTGGATGTCGATGCGCGCCGCAACGGTGCCGACCAACACCAAGAACAGCGGGAGCAGCCGGTTGGCGATCACTCGCATGCGTCGGTGGAACAGGGTCATGGCCAGCACGCCGGCACCCGGCACCATTTCCAGCAGCCGCAACAGCGTCAGTTCGCGCAGCCAGCCGGCGTCGGACTGGGCGAATAGCTGCCGCTCGACGTAGAGGTAGCCGGCCACCACCAGCACCAGCAGACAGGCGCCGAGCCGCTGCGCGAGCCGCGCCTGGCGATTCAGATGGCGACGAAACTCGGTCTCCAGCGCCGGCACGAAAAACAGCCAGCGAAACCCGTGGAGCAGCTGCCTGCCGTAGGGCGTATCGCGGAAGTCCTCGGCGGACTGCTGTTCGAGGTTGTGCATCGTAGGCGCTCTTGTACAGGCCACGCATGATATCACTTGGACATCAGTGCGGCGGATTTCCCGATGAACGCGAACGGTGGATGGCCGATACCGCCGGCCAAACGGCAGATGTCGGCTTGCCGAGGCCGGCGTGACACTCCACTATCAAGACACCTACACCCGTGGATGTATCGCGTGACCGCACTGCTGCTTGCCCTCTGGCCCCTGTTCGCCCTGATTGTCGCCGGCTATTTCCTACGCCTGCGCGACTTCCCCAGCGAGGCCTTCTGGCCTGGCGCCGAACGCATCAACTATTTCGTCCTGTTTCCCGCCCTGCTGTTCAGCAGCCTGGCCAAGGCCCCGCTGGACAATCCGGCACTGCCGCGCCTGGCCGGTGCCGTGCTGCTGGCGCTGGGCCTGGCCTGGGTCGCGCTGCTGCTGTGCAAACGCCTGCGCGACTGGCCGGCGGCGCGCTTCGGCGCCTTTGCCCAAGGCACACTGCGCTTCAATACCTACCTGGGTCTGGCGGCCGTCGGCAGCCTGTTCGGCCAGGAGGGGCTGGCCATGGCCGCGTTGATGCTGGCACTGATGGTGCCGACGGTGAACGTGATGTCGGTCTGGGCGCTGACCGCCGAGCGCGGTGTCAGCGTGCGCGGACTGCTGCTGCCGATTGCGAAGAATCCGCTGATCCTTGCTTGCGTGACCGGCGCGCTGGTGAATCTGTCTGGACTGGGCCTGCCCGGCGGCACCGACCGCCTGCTCGGCCTGCTGGCCGCCGCCAGCCTGCCGCTGGGCCTGCTGTGCGTCGGCGCGGCTCTGAAGCCAAAGGAACTGGGCGGCGAAATTCCTGCATTGGGATGGAACAGTGCCGTGCGCCTGCTGGCGGTGCCCTTGCTGGCCTTTGGCGTGGCCTGGCTGTTGCAGCTGCCGAGCATGGAGACCACCATCATCGTGCTGTTCTTCGCGCTGCCCACCGCCCCCACCGCCTACGTCCTGACCCGCCAGCTCGGCGGCGACAGTCACCTGATGGCCGGGATCATCACCCTGCAAACGCTGCTCGCCGCGGCCAGCCTGCCACTGGTGCTGACCCTGCTCGATCGCTGACGCGCCCTGTCAGCGCGTGTCGCTGGCCAGAGGCCCCGCGCCGTCGGGTTCGACGCGTGCGAAGGAATCGATCAAGCGCTGGTACGCGCCGCTGGTACGCAGCGCCTGCAGGCCGCTGTCGAAACGCTTGACCAGCGCCTCGCCGCCAGGCTGACGGCGCGGCACGATGAGGTGCATCGTCTCGCGGCCCACCACCGCGGAGGACACATGGAAGCGCGCCAGCGGTGCCCCGGTCGAGTGCAAAGCGAACTCACCCAATCGCCGATCCGCCAGGAACAGGTCGTCGCGGCCGAGCAACAACAGCTGCGCACATTCGCCGAGCCCCGGCGGCGAATGCCGCTTCAGCACGCCCCTGCTGACCAGTGCCTGGACCGGCGCCGGCAACTGCCAACCCAGCGGCTGGCACAAGCGCCGGCCGCTCATGCGCGCCAGATCGCCAGGCTCGACGGGTTCGCCGGCACGGCTGAACAGGTGCTGCTCGGACAGGTACAACGGCGCCGAATAGAAGAAATCCTTTTCCCGCCAGGCGGCGCGTATATAGGGGAAGGTCGCGTCGTAGTCGCCCTCCAGGGTCATCCGGTAACCGCGGTTCCAGGGTTGCCAGGCCAGCGACGCCTGCATCCCGCTCTGGGCGAAGGCCGCGCGCACTACTTCGGTCAGCAGCCCGGCACCGGCCAGCGACCGGCTGGTCAGCGGTGCATAATCGTCGCCGGTGACCAGCCGAACCTCGTCGGCCTGAGCGGCCAGGCTGATCGCCAGGCCGAGCAACAGCCCCCTGGCTCCACGTCCCTTCATTCAGGCCTCCCTTCGTCATCCAACAGCGCACAAACCGGCACCCTAACCGAAAGCCATGACGGCCTGCCTGCGTACCGATAGCGACCCATCAGCGCACGATCTGGCCGCGCGACAGGCGCAACAGCAGCAGCGCCATGCCGATACCGCTGACGACTAGCACCAGCAGGGGCCCCAGATAGCCGACGCCTTCCTGCAGCCATCCCAGCAGTTGCCGGAACAGGGCCAGGCCCAGGTGCGCCTGGCCGCTCTCGGACTCCAGGCGATACGCGCCGGCCCGCCAGATGTCATAGGCCGCACTCAAGGGCACCAGGGCGAGCGGCAGCATCGCCAGGCACAACCAGTAACCGCTGCCACGTCGCGGCCCGAGCAGGCCCCAGGGCCGATAGGCGGCACGGATCAGCTGAAAGCAACAAAGCAAGTAATAAGCCACCACCAACAGGGCGAACGCAGAGGCGAGCGACGGATCGAGCCACAGCTCGCGCAGCGCTGCACCCGCCAGCGGCAGGCCCAGCAAGGCCCAGAGCAGGAAGAAGAAGGATTTCATCGCGTGTTCCGGAGTCGGTTATCGGCGAACGGCCATCGGATCAGAAACGGCCGTCGCTTACGCACAACCGCTTCACGAAACGGGACGCGATGCGCGGCGATCGTGCCGGCTTCGGGCAGCCGAGCACGCTTAGAACAGGCTGAGCTGGTCCGCCGGCTCGCCTGCCGGCAGCGATCGGCCCGTCGCCTCCTCCGCGGGCCGCTTGCCGCCGCAACCCAGTCGCTCGGCCAGACCCGCAGCCCGCTCGGCGCGGGTGATGACCGCTTCGGCCAGCCGTGCCGGCAGTGCCCAGATCTCCACCTTGCGCTTGGCCCGGGTGATGCCGGTGTAGAACAGCGAACGCGTCAGCAGCGGGCTGGGTTGCTCGGGCAGCGCCAGCAACACCTCGGCGAACTCCGAGCCCTGGCTCTTGTGCACCGTCATGGCGAAGGCGCTGTCATGGCTCGGCAGCCGCGCTGGTGCGAAGCCGCGATAGCCCTCGTCGCCCTCGAAGAACACCCGCAGGCCCTGTTCGGTTTTCAGGCACAGGCCGATATCGCCGTTGAACAGGCCCAGCGCGTAATCGTTCTGCCGCACCATCACCGCGCGGCCGGGATACCAGCGCTCGCGGCTCGCCACGCCGAGGCGGCGCTTGAAACGCGCCTCCAGCGCCTCGTTGATGCCGCTGACGCCAAAGGCGCCTTCGCGCTGGGCGGTGAGCGCACGGAAGCTATTGAAGGCGTCAAAAGCAGCGGTTGGATCGGCCTGCCGCGCGGCCTGCAGATAAGGCGAATAGCCTTGCTCGAGCCGTTCGATCAGCGCCGCTGGGCTAGGCGCCTCGTTCCAGGCGAGGTCTGCGCGTCCCTCCTGCAGCAGCGCAACCGTGCCCTTGGCGTCGCCAGCATTGATCCGCCGCGCCAGTTCGCCGATGCCGCTGTCGCCGGCGAAACGGTGGCTGTGGGTCAGCAACACCACCGCATCGCCGAGGCGCGAGCGCGGCGTCTCGACCGCTACGGGCTGGCCGGTGATGCGCTCGAGATCCGCGGCCGCCTCGGCATCGAAACCGCGCCCTTCGCAGAGTTCGGCGAACACCGCGCCGGCCTCCACCGCCGCCAGCTGATCCTTGTCGCCGAGCAGGATCAGCCGCGCCTTCGGTGGCAGCGCGGCGACCAGTTTGGCCATCAGCGCCAGGTCGACCATCGAGGCTTCATCGACGACCAACACGTCCAGCGCCAGCGGGTTGGCCGCGTCGTGGCGCACTTTCGGGCTGTCACCGCGGCTGCCGAGTAGGCGATGCAGGGTGCGCGCCTCGTCCGGTAGCGCCTCCTTCACCGCATCACTGACCGGCAGCTCGGCCTTGGCATTACGGATCGCTTCGGCCATACGCGCCGCCGCCTTGCCGGTGGGGGCGGCGAGGCCGATGGCCAGCCGCTCGCCGCCCGGCTGTTCCAGCAGCGCCGCCAGCAGGCGCACCACGGTGGTGGTCTTGCCGGTACCGGGGCCGCCGGAGATCACCGCCAAACGCCGACGTACCGCCTGGGCCGCTGCCAATCGCTGCCAGTCGGGGCGTTGCTGGTTGAAGGCGAACAAGCGCGCCAGGCTGTCGCTCAATCGCGCTTCATCGACATCCGGTGCGTCTGCGGCGCGGGTCAGCAATTGCTCGGCCAGCTGTTGTTCGTAGGCTTGGTAACGGGCGAGATAGAGCCGGTCACCGACCAGCGTCAGCGGCGCGTAATCGTCGGGCGCGCCGACCAGCGGCGAGGCCTCCAGCTGGGCCCGCCATGGCCCCAGCGACGGCAGGCTGAGGTCGACCTCAGGCCATGGGCGCTTGCCGGCGAAGCGTTGGAGCGGCAGGCAAACGTCACCCGATGCCAGCGCCTCGCAGCAGAGCGCGGCAGCGAGCAGGATCATTTCCGGCGTCTCAGGCTCGAGGCGCTGCAGGCTGGCGATAAAGGCGCGTTCCAGTGGGCCGAGGGGTAACTCTGAACGAAGCGTCATCGGGTAAGCCTCGCAGAAGGTGCTGGACGGTAGGTCCAACGGTGGGCTGAAGCAGAACGCCGCCCGGCCCACCCTACAGAGCTATCCGAGCGCACCGCCTGTAGGATGTGCTTCAGCCCACCGATAAGCTCAGCAGGATGAACAGAGTGGACTGACGCAAACTGCAATCCGATGATTTCAACAGACCCCACACGCATCACCGCCCCTCCTCAAACAACCGGTCCAGCGCATCGAGTAGTGCGTCTTTTGGCCTTGCGAAATAGACACCGGCTTTAGGCATGCCCCGCAGGAACAGGTAGAAGGCTCCCCCCAGCTGCTCGTCGCGGAAATCGGCCAGGCGCTGACGCAGGAAGCGGCGCAGCGCTACCAGGTAGATCAGGTATTGCAGGTAGTAATGCTCGCCTGCCAGCGCCTGCAGCAGCCGCTCGCCACCGTAGTAGCTGGCATCCGGGCCGAGCCAGTTGGATTTGTAGTCGGCGATGTACCAGCGGCCGTCGTGCTCGAAGGTCAGGTCGATAAAGCCTTTGAGAAAGCCCTTGAGACTGTCGAATTCCAGCCGCGCCGCAGCCTCCCGCAAGGGGGCGGCGAGGCCATGGGTCGGATCAGTCAGCAACGTGCGCAGCCGCGCCACGTCCAGATCCCGTACGGGAAAGGTGAAGCCCAGTTCCGGCAGGCGTCGGGCCGATTGCAACGCGGCGAGCGTCAGGCCGGTGTCGTCCAGATCGGTGTCGAGCACCCGTTGCAGATGCTCGGTGGCGATCACCTTCCATTCCAGCGGCAGGCCGTAGGCTTGCAGCGCAGGTTCGACCAAATCAGGCAATGCCGCTTTGCCGCGCGCCCAATCTTCGAGGATCGCGTGCAGGCAGGTCCCGGCCCGTGCACCGCGGGGAAAGGCGAAGAAGCCACTGCCCGGCTCGCCAGCATCGGGGATAGCCAGGGCGTCGCGGTCGGGCGCCTCCATGTGCATGCCGGCGGCAAGGCCGGAAAAACTGCCGATGCGCCAGGCACTGTGCAGGCTGCGATTGAGTTGTGACAGCTGCTCCGGTGGCATGGCCCGGCCGGGGCCCTGCGCGCTGGCCTCGCGTGACTCTAGCGGCAGGCAGGCCATATGACCCTCGCTCCCTTGCACCAGCCGCTCGATGGCCAGGCGCAGGCTGCCGCCGTTGAGGTCCGCCAGATGGTTGCCCAGTTCGCTCAGCGGATGCTCACCCGGCAATTCACGGCCGTGCAGCAGCCAGGCCAGAGCGCTGGTGTGCAGGCCTTCGTCGGCGAGCGTGCCGTCCTTCTTCGGCTTGCACAGGCACACCGGCCCCCAATGCAGCCAAAGCCTGTCACGGGCGCGGGTCAGCGCGACGTAGGCCAGTCGCAGCTGTTCGGCAAAGACTTCCTCGCGAGCGCGGTCGAGGTTGTCCTCCAATTCATCACTGCCAAGATCCAGCAGCGGCTGGCCATCAGCGCCGTGGCAGCGAGCGCTGTCGCGGTTTTTGCCGAGCAGCTTGCCGTCCCACAGGAACGGGCAGAACACCAACGGGTATTCCAGGCCCTTGCTGGTGTGGATGGTGACGATCTGCACCCGCTCGGCATCGCTTTCCAGGCGCAGCAGGGCTTCCTCTCCCGCGCCTTCGCTGCCGCGTTGCGCGTTGAACCAGGCGAGCAGCGGCTCCAGTCCGGGGCGCAACAGGCTTTCGGCCTGGAGCAGCTCACCCAGGTGCAGGAGGTTGGTCAGCCGCCGCTCGCCATCGACCCGCGCCAGCAGCCGTTCGGCCACCGCCTGCTCATCGAGCCAGGCACGGAACACGCGCATGAAACCCTGCTGCTGCCAGAGCTGGTGATAGCGCTCGGCGGCTTCGCGCTCGGCATCCCACTGCTGCTGATCGTCCTGGCAGCGGGCCAGATCGGCGGCGCTGCGGCCCAACAATCGGGTGGCAAGGGCATAGCGCAGCAAGCCTTCGCGACCGGGCTCGGCATAGGCGGCCAGCACCGCGGCCAGCTCACCGGCCTCCTCGCTGCGCCAGACGCTGTCGCGCCCACGCCGTACGCTGGGCACGCCGCGGGCGGCCAGCTCATCGGCAATCATCCCGGCCTGCCGATGGTTGGCCACCAGCACGGCGATATCGCCGCCCTTGAGCGGGGTGAAGCGGCCGTCCTTGTCGAAGCCTGCCCGGCCTTCGGCGGCAGCCGCCAGCTGCAGGGCGATGCGTCGTGCGGTGTCGCTCGCCGCCAGTCCTGCGGCCTCGCCCTTGCCCAGCGGATCGTCGCCGAGCCAGACCAGCGACAGCGGCGCCGCCTCGCCCTCTTCCACCAGACGCAGCGTGGCGCGCGGCTTGTCGGCCGCGCCGACGGCCGGATAGCGGAGATCCGGTTGGGCAAAAGGTTGAGGGTGCTTGAACAGCTGGTTCAGGGCGGCGATCAGCGCGGGCGTCGAGCGGTAGTTGGTCGGCAGGTTGAAGGGCTCGCGGTCGGCCTGTTGCTTGGCGGTCATGTAGGTCGCCAGGTCCGCACCGCGAAAGGCATAGATCGCCTGCTTGGGATCGCCGACGAAACACAGCGACGCCTCGCTGGCCTCTGCATAAATGCGGTTGAAGATGGCGTACTGGATCGGGTCGGTGTCCTGGAATTCGTCGATCAGCGCCAGTGGATAGGTGGCGCGCAGCGAGGCCGCCAGGTCTTCGCCGACCGGCCCTTGCAACGCCTGATCCAGACGGTTGAGCAAATCATCGAAGGCCAGCAGCCGCTGCGCCGCCTTGCGCTCGGGCAGCTCACGGTTGAGCCGCTCCAGTAGCGCGACCTGTAGCGCGATCAGTCGCTGCTTGCCCGCTGGCAACGCCTCGGCAACCTGATCGGCCAGCGCGTCCAGTGCATGGGCCAGCTCACACACGGGCGCGTCATTCCCCTTCTTGCAGGCCTTGCTCAGCGCACGGACACCGAATTTCGCGGCCCCCTCGGGCAGGTCGAACATCACCGCCGGGTCGGCGAAATAGGCGTCCAGCTCCGCCTGCCAGGGGGCAAACTTGATGCTCTTGTGGGTGCTCTGGCTCAGGCCGCCATGGGCCAGCAGTTCGGCGACCCAGGCGGTGCCGGCCTGCTTCCACAACTCGGCCGCGCGCTGCCAGGCAGCCTCCACCGGGTGCAAATTAGCGGCGACCGGTGCGCCCTGGGGTTCGACCCGCAGATAGGGCTTGCCCAGATGGCTGCGCAGCCGCTGGCGTAACCACTGCGGTGTGATCCGACTCTTGGCCAGGAAGCGCGCCCAGGCCGGATCAGCGTCGGCCAGCTCGCTGCGCCAGGCGTCGGCGAGCAGCGCATCGATGATCTCGCGGTCGTCGGCGGTCAGCTCGCTGTCGAAATCGCCACCGGCTTCGAACGCCGCGTCCTGCAACGCGCGCTGGCAGAAGCCATGGATGGTGAAGATCGCCGCCTCGTCGAAGCCGTGCACGGCCAGCAACAGGCGCCGCCGCGAGGCTTCGTCCGGGTAGCGCGCATGCAGCCGATTGAGGAAGTCGTCATCGCTGGGTGTGCCGTCATAGACCGCCAATAGGTCGGCCAGCCGTGCACGGATGCGCTCGCGCAGCTCGGCGGTGGCGGCGGTGGTGTAGGTCACCACGAGGATCTGCCCCACCGACAACTGTCGCTCCAGCAGCAAACGGGCGTAAAGCGCCGTCAGCGTCCAGGTTTTTCCGGTGCCGGCGCTGGCCTCGATCAGCGAGCGGCCATCGAAGGGGGAATCGAGCAGGTCGAGTTTCATGGCATGACCCTCCGAGCCAAAGCCGACTTTGCAGTGCTGGCCGCACCCTCGGGTTGCGCCCCGCTGGGCGCCTTACTTTTCTTTGCCCGCGCAAAGAAAAGTAAGCAAAAGAAAGCGCGCCCCAACATCCGGGTCTGGCCGCTGCGCGGCCAGACTTCCCTCGCTCCGGCGCTGCTCCGGGGGCACGTCATGACGGGGCGTCCCTGCCCCGTCATTCCTCGCTCGGCATCCATGCCTCGCGTCCCCCTACACAACGCCTGCGCTCGGCCTCCTGAAGGGGATTCATGCGGGGCCTGACAGTGCGTGCGGGTGATGCCAACACCGGAGACACGGATACCGAAATAAGCTGGCGCCGCGGACCGGGGCCCCTCAGGAGGCCGAGTGGAATCGCTGCGCAGGCGGTTGAGCGGCATGGATGCCGCGAGAGCAGTGATGGGCCAGGGATGGCCCTTGGCTGCGTGCCGCCGAAGCAGGGATGGAGCGAGGGAACCCCGGCGCAGCCGGGGCCGGATGCGGGGTGTGCTTTCTCTTTGGTTACTTTCTCTTTGCACAAGCAAAGAGAAAGTGACTCGCCCGTCAGGGGCGAAACCCTGACCGCCGAACAGGCACGGCAGCAAGTGGAGACACAATGCTTCAGACGTCATCGCTCTGCTCCTCTCCATTCGCCAATGCATCCAGCGCCGGCCCGATCAGCTGTTCGGCCAGGGTCTCGAACCGCTCATCCAGCGGATCACGGTCGCGGAAGGCCAAGGCATTCCAGGGATCCTCCGACTCGGCAGCGATGGGGCTGAACTCAGCCCCTACCCAGGCCTCCCGCGCCCGCTTGCGGGCCGTCTCGATGGGTTCGCTGCCGCGCGCCGGTTTGCGGTAGCCCTTGGCAAAAGCGTGGCTGCTGCGCGGCAGCAGCGGCAGCGGCTCGCGGATGGCGCAGCGATAGGCCGCGAGCCAGGGTTCGAGCAGCTCGGCGGCATTGGCCAGCGGGCCCAGCTGCCAATCGCCCGCGGGCGACAGCATCAGGCTGTTGCGTTCGATACCGGGCGTGGCGGACAGGTTGAGCAGCAAATGGCGCAGCCAGAACGGTGGCAGATCCCACTCGCCCAGCTTGCCGAGCTTCCAGCCGAACAAGCCGGCCGGCGTTACGCCGTCGAGCCAGCCATGCACACGGATACCAGCCAGGGTGATGTCTACCGGCAACGGCTCGGGCACGGCGTCCGGGCGCAGTTCGAACAGGCGCGGCGCGAAGGCACGCACCGGCCCGCGCAGCTTGCCCCACAGCGCCTGGCCCAGTTCGCCGGTGGGCAGCCAACCGGCAGCGCAGGCCATGCGCCGCTCGTCGTCATCGCTCCAGCCGTGCTCCATCGCTTGCAGCGACAGGCGGCGCAGGCCGTTCCAGGCCGGCATTTCCAGGTCGAACGGTTCGTCGCTGGCGAGCGATTCCTGGTCGTCGGCCAGGCGCAGACCGAGACGCTGCTCGAGCAGGAAGCGCGCCGGATGACGGAAGCACTGCAACAGCTGCGACGGCTCGACGGTCAGCCAGGCCTCGTCCGGCTCGGCAAGCAGGCTGGCGAACGGCTGCGGCTGGGTCTGCGGCGGCTCGGCGAGGCGCCCGGCGGCGCGAAACCAGGGCAGCGAGAAGCCGGCGCAAGGCGCATCGCGGAAATTGCGTGGCGAAAACGGCTGCAACGGGTGGGCGACAAGGATCTTCTGGCTGACCGTCTTGGGCGCGGGCTCGTCGGCGCTCCCGGATACCGGATCAGCAGGCGGCAGCGTGGCGGTCATGTCGACGGCTTCGAGTACCTCACTGAGCAGCACCGAAGGCGGCAGCACGGCGTTGTCGCGCGGGTCGCGGCCGACATAGGACAGGTACAGCGCCTCGCGCGCCGACAGCAGGGTTTCCAGCAGCAGATAGCGGTCGTCCAGGCGCCGCGCCCGGTCGCCACGGCGCGGGTGGCGGCCGATCAGGTCGAAGCCCGACGGCGGGGTGCGCCGCGGAAAGGCGCCATCGTCCAGGCCCAGCAGACAGACCACGCGGAACGGCAGGCTGCGCATCGGCACCATGGTGCAGAAGGTCACCGCGCCGGTCAGAAAGCCCGAGGCGCCACCGCCCTGCTGCAGCGCGGCGCTGAGCTGCTGGTGCACCAGTTCCAGGTCGATGGGCCGCGTCAGGCCGGCCGCCACGGCCTGTTCGCGCAACGCCGCGCAGGCCTGAGACAACAAGAGCAACGTGTCGCCGGCTTCGCGCTCGTCGAACAGGGTGTCGATCAGCACCTGCAGATCATCGGCCCATTCGGCCAACGGCCGTGGTCGCGCCAGCTGATCGGCGAGGTTGCCGAGGCGCTCGACAAACTCCACCAGGCGGCCGAGCAACTGCCCGCGCGCGCCTTCCAGCGCATCCAGTGGCCAGTGTTCGCCAAGCAAGGGCGCACGGTCGCCGGCCAGCTGCGGCGGCGCGGCAAAGCCCAGCAGCAGGCGGTCCAGCCCCTGGCGCCAGGTAAAGGCCGATTCGTCCGGCAGCCCCAGGCGGGCCCGCTGGCTGCCGTCACGGCCCCAGCGCACGCCGGCGTCGCGCAACCAGTCGCGCAGTAGCGGCAGGTCTTCGCTTTCGATGCCGGCGCGTCGGGCGATGGCCGGCTGCTCCAGCCAGGCGAGGATTTCCTCGGCGGTGAAACGGCTCTGCGCCAGCATCAGCAATTCGAGAAATGCTTCGATCAACGGCATTTCGGCGCGCAGGCTGCGGTCGGCGAGGCTGTAGGGAATCCGCGGGCTGCCCTCGCGCGGGGCGAAGACGGCTTCGATGAAGGGCGCGTAGCGCTCGATATCCGGGGTCAGCACCACCACCTGATCCGGGCTCAGCTCGGGGTCGGCGGCGAACCGCGCCAGGAGCTGGTCATGCAGGATCTCCACCTCACGCAGCGGCGAATGGGCGATATGCACTTCCAGCGAACGGTCGTCCTCGGCCAAGGTGATGCGCTCATCGGGCTGCCGGGTGCGCAGGCGCAGGATGTCGTTCTGCAGCGCGTGCAGCAGGCTGTCGTCACGCAGGTCTTCGTCTTCGGAATAGAGGCCGAAATCCTGGCTGCCTTCGCTGGCGGTCAGGCTGAACAAGGAATCGAAGAAGTCCCGGCCCTGCTTGCCGAGACTGGCCAGCAGCGGATGGCCGACATCGAGATACCAATCATCAGCGCCGCTCTCGGGCTGGCGTGCCAACTCGCGGATATCACGGATCTCGCCCCAGGCCTCGCGGCTCGGGTTGAGCGCACAGACGACCACGTCGACATGCCGCGCCAGGCCGTCGAGCACGCGCAGGTGGTGCGGCGGCAGGCTGCTGATGCCAAACACCAGCAGGCGCTCGGGCAGACCGGGCAAGGGTTCGTCACTGTAGAGGCGTTGCAACAGATCGCCGAGCAGCCTTGCGCGGTGCGGATGGCCGTCCTTGGTCAGCTCGCGCCAGAGCAGCGCCTGCCAGGCTTCATCAGGGCCGAGATCGAGGGTTTCGCCACGCTCCCAGGCGGCCAGCCAGTCGTCGCGATAGAGCAAATACTGGTCGAACACATCGGCGATCTTGGCCGCCAGCGACAATCGTCGGCGCTCATCGCCACCCTTGAGGTACTGCGCCAGGCGCGGCGCCAGCTCGAGATTGGTTGGCTCGCACAGCCAGCCATAGAGGCGCCAGGTCAGGGTTGTCGGCGAGAACGCCGATTGCTCCGGCAGGCTGCCCAGTACGGTGCGGCTCAGGTCCCAGACGAACTTGGCCGGCAGCTGAATCTCCAGCTGCATGGCGATGCCTTGCTTGCGCGCCAGCTCCAGCGTCAGCCAGCGGCCCATGCCCTGGCTCGGCGTCACCACCAGCGCCGGGGCAAAGGGGTCGGCTAGCGGCTGGGCGAGCAGGCGCGTGGCCAGTTCACCGAGGGTTTCAAGGTCAGGAGCGTGATAGAGGCTGAGCATCGGGGCGGCTTCGGTTGGGTCAGCGGGCAAGGGTAGCAAGTTCGGGTCGGCGCGCGGAGCCTGCCGGCCTGGCCGGCACGCGGCGTTTTCTACTCCTTTCGCAGGACCCCAACGGTCCTTGTGATCAATATCAATACCCCCATGGCGCATAGGATATTGCATGACAGGCAGTCCCCAAGCACGTCTGCAGCCTGTCGCCTGCCTCAGGCTAGGAGCAATCGATGAAACTGAACAACCGGAACCTGCTGATCCTCACCCTCGGAGCCGCCCTCAGCGGCAGCCCGCTCGCCTTCGCCGCCACCGATGGCAAGCCGACCAAGGGCTCGGTGGAGCGCAGCCATGTACGCCAGGCCAGCGCACTGCTCGACCGCGCGGCGATTTATTTGCAGGCCAAGGGGCCGGAACAGGCGCTGGCTGGGTTCAAGGACCCCGAAGGCGGGTTCGTCGACGGCCAGCACTACCTCTTCGTGCTGGACCGCAAGGGCACCATGGTCGCCAGTAACGGGGCGTCGCGCGCACTGGTCGGTCTGAACGTAATGGACCTGAAAGATGCCGCCGGCACGCCGTTTATCCGCAACATCGTCGAAGGCGCGAAGAAAGCCGACAGCGGTCAGGTGGAATACCACTGGCTCAACCCGGTCGACAACAAGGTAGAAAACAAGACGAGCCTGTATCGCCAGGTCGGTGATTACATCCTCGCGGTCGGCTATTACATCCCTCGCTCAACCGCCGAACAGGCGCAGAAGATGCTGGACAAGGCCGTGGCGCTGATCAAGCGCTCTGGCGACGAGGCCGCCTACCAAGCGTTCAATGACCCGCAGGGTGGCTTCATCATGGGCGACGAATACGTCTTCGTCATTGGCCTGGAGGATGGTCAGTACCGCGCCAGTGGCGCCTCACCGAATCTGGTTGGCGTCGATGTCCGAAAAATTACCGATGCCGCCGGCACGCCGCTGTTCCAGCAGATGATCGACCTGGCGAAGGACAAGGGCGCCGGAACGGTCGAATACGTCTGGCGCAACCCGGCCACCAATGCAGTGGAAAAGAAGCACACCCTGATCCGGCGCGTCGGCGACGTGCTGCTTGGAGTCGGCTACTACACACCCAGCTGATCCCGAAGGCGCAACAGCGACCCGCTCGTTACGCTTTCGTGAACATCCGGTCACCGGCCATGGTCAACCGTTCACACTCCACGTTCCTCTGCCGCTTGCTGCGCGGAGGCAAGTGGCCGTCGAACGAGCGGGCGGAGACCGTGCCTGATGCTGACGCTGTTGCACCTGCTGTCGTCCATCGCACTGCTGGTCTGGGGCACGCATATCGTGCGCACCGGGATCATGCGGGTCTATGGCTCGCACCTGCGGCGGCTGCTTGGCCACAGCATGGCCAACGCGCCGCTGGCCTTCAGCGCCGGGATCGGCGTTACGGCGCTGGTGCAGAGCAGTAACGCTACCGCGCTGCTGGCCCTCTCCTTTGTCGCTCAAGGCCTGATGGCGTTGCCGACGGCCCTGGCGATCATGCTTGGCGCAGACGTCGGCACGGCGCTGATGGCGCGCGTGCTGACCCTCGATCTGTCCTGGCTGTCGCCGCTGTTCACGCTGCTCGGCGTCTGCCTGTTTCTGTCGCGCAAGCAGACCCGCGCCGGTCAGCTGGGACGCGTGCTGATCGGGCTCGGCCTGATCATTCTCGCGCTGCAGCTGATCGTGCTGGCCGCCACGCCGATCACCGAGGCGCGCGGTATGCGCGTGCTGTTCTCGTCACTGGCTGGCGACACCCTGCTGGCTGTGGTGGTCGGTGCGGCCTTCGCCGTACTCACCTATTCGAGCCTGGCGGCCGTGCTGCTCACGGCGACACTGGCCAGTGCGGGACTGATCGGCTTGCCGGTGGCCCTCGGCGTGGTGATCGGCGCCAACGTCGGCAGCGGCGTATTGGCCTGGCTCAACGCTGCGCCGCAGCCGGTTCCGGCTCGGCGGGTAGCGCTCGGCAACCTGCTCTACAAGCTCGCAGGCCTCCTGGCGCTGCCCTTCCTGCCGCTGCTGGTGGACTGGCTGACGACCCTCGACTACAGCGCGCAGACCGAGGTCATTGCCTTTCACCTGGCCTACAACTCGCTGCGCTGCCTGCTGCTGTTACCCAGCGTCGGGCTCATGGCGCAGCTTTGCGAGCGCCTGATGCCCGACCGGCTGATCGACAACGGCATCGCACAGCCCCGTCATCTGGATCCCGCCGCGCTCGATACGCCCACCTTGGCGCTGGCCAATGCGGTGCGCGAAACCCTGCGCATCGGCGATCTGGTCGAAACCATGCTGGCGCGCCTGCTCGAGGCCCTTCGCGAAGACCGTGCCGAGCCGGGCGATGAAATCCGCCGCCTGGATGACGATGTGGATGCGCTGTACCGCGGGGTCAAGCTCTACCTGGCGCGGATGCCTCGGGACGACCTCGCCGAACAGGAAAGCCGGCGCTGGGCGGAGATCATCGAACTGGCGATCAACCTGGAGCAGGCCGGCGACATCATCGAGCACATGCTCGGCAAGGTGCAAAATCTCAAGACATCCAAGCGCCGCTCGTTTTCCGACCGCGGGCTGGACGAACTCGGTCAGTTGCACAGCATGTTGTCGGCCAACCTGAGCCTGGGCCTTTCGGTGTTTCTGTCGGGCGATGCCCACAGCGCCCGGCAACTCCTGCAGCACAAGCGCCTGTTTCGCAAGCGCGAGCGCGAACTGGCCCACGCCCACGTGCATCGGCTGCATCAGCAGGTGGTGGAGAGCATCGAGACCAGCGCCGCGCATCTGGAGCTAATCGCCGACATGAAGCGGCTCAACTCGCTGTTCTGCAGCGCCGCTTACCCAGCGCTGGAAAATGCCGGGGTCAACCGCCAACGCGTGCAGGACGATGCCCACCCGGCTCGCGAACCGCTGATGGCAGAGCCGCCATTCGTACCTGGCAAGCCCGCCTGAACACGGCGGCGAGACCGGCCGCCCATGGCTTCACCCATAAAAAACCCCGGCCATGCAAGGCATGGCCGGGCTCATTGACGCTTATGCGCGGGTCAGGCGCGCTGGCGCCGTCGCTGCATCCAGACGACCAGGCCGAACAGCACTATTGCCGGCAGCCACATCCATTCCTTGGGCAGGCGGTCGGTGGGTGCCCGCACGGCCAGGATCTCCTGGTCGAACTGCAGCCCCAACTCAGCCGCCGGACTGCCGAAAGTGACGCTGTCGACCAGTACCTTGCCGCCCTCCTCGTAGGTCATCAGGCCCAGCTTCTCGAGCTTTTCCTCGCCGTTCGCGCCCTCCGGGATGGCGACCAGCAAGCTGAACTCGCGCATGTCGCCGACCGCGTCTTCACCGCGAACGCGCAGGCGCAGCTGACTGTCCTCATCCACCGACTCGAGCGCCTGGATGAGCTGCGTCGGCGGGATATCGCGGTACGGATCATGCGCCAGATCCATCCAGAAGCCCGGGCGGAACAGCGTGAAGGCCACCAACAGCAACAAGACATTCTCGTACCAGCGGCTGCGCACCAGGAAGTAGCCCTGGGTGCCGGCGGCGAAAATCAGCATCGCCAACGTGGCCACGATGAAGATGATCACGCCATGCCAGAGGTCGACGTCGATCAGCAGCAGATCGGTATTGAAAATAAACAGGAACGGCAGCGCGGCGGTGCGCAAGCTGTAATAGAACGCCACGACGCCGGTCTTGATCGGATCGCCTTTGGACACCGCGGCGGCGGCGAACGAGGCCAGCCCCACTGGCGGCGTGACATCGGCCATGATGCCGAAGTAGAAGACGAACAGGTGCACCGCGATCAGCGGCACGATCAGCCCGCTCTGCTGACCGAGTGCGACGATCACCGGCGCCAGCAGGCTGGACACCACGATATAGTTCGCCGTCGTCGGCAGGCCCATGCCCAGGATCAGGCTGAGAAAGGCGGTGAGCAACAGCATCAGCATCAGGTTGCCCATCGACAGCAGCTCGACCAGATCGGCAAGCACCAGGCCTACGCCGGTCTGCGAGACGGCGCCGACGATGATTCCCGCTGCCGCCGTGGCGATGCCGATGCCGATCATGTTGCGTGCACCGGCCACCAGGCCCTCGCGCAGGTCGATGGCGCCGTCCATGAAACCGCCGTGCTGCTTGCCGCCGTCACGACGCATCCAGCTGAGCAGAGGCCGCTGGGTGAGCAGGATGATCACCAGCATCACCGAGCCCCAGAAGGCGGACAGGCCCGGCGACAGCCGCTCGACCATCAGGCACCACACCAATACCACCACAGGTAGCAGGAAATGCAGGCCGGAGAGCAACACGGGACGGGTCTCGGGCAGCTTTTCCAGCGGCGCATCGGGATCTTCGGCCGGCAGCGGCGGGTTGCTCGCGGCGACTTTCAGCAGGGCCAGGTAGACCAGTGCCAGCATCACCCCGATGACCCAGATCGCAGCATCGCCGAGGGCCGGCTTGAGCCAGCCGAGGCCGTAGTACACCGCCAGAGAAATACCGGAGATCAGCGCCACGCCAAAGACGAAGCCGATCAGCCGCTGCATCCAGGGCTTGGCCGCGTTGGCCCGCGGCAGGGCGGTGAGGCCGAGCTTGAGCGATTCGAGATGGACGATGTAGACCAGCGCAATGTAGGAGATCAGCGCCGGCAGAAAGGCGTGCTTGATCACCTCGACGTAGGGAATGCCGACGTACTCGACCATCAGAAACGCTGCCGCGCCCATCACCGGCGGCATGATCTGGCCGTTCACCGACGAGGCCACTTCGACCGCGCCGGCCTTTTCAGCCGAGAAGCCCGTGCGCTTCATCATCGGGATGGTAAATGTGCCGGTGGTGACCACGTTGGCGATGGACGAACCGGAGATGAGTCCGGTCATGCCCGACGCCACCACGGCAGCTTTCGCCGGCCCGCCGCGATAGTGACCCAGCATGCTGAACGCAAGCTGGATGAAGTAATGCCCAGCGCCGGCCCGCTCGAGCAGCGCGCCGAACAGAACGAACAGGAAGACGAAACTGGTGGACACCCCCAGGGCAATGCCAAATACGCCCTCGGTAGTGATCCATTGGTGGTTGGCCAGCGCGGTGAAACTCACCCCACGATGCGCCAGCAGGCCGGGCATGTACGGGCCGGCGAGGCTGTAGCCGAGAAAGATCAGCGCGATCACCGCCAGTGCCGGACCGAGGGCGCGCCGGGTCGCTTCCAGCAGCAGCGGGATGCCGATGCAGGCGGTGACCAGGTCGAGGGTGGTGAGGTTGCCGGGACGCTGGGCCAGCTGCTCGTAGGCGACGAACAGGTAGCCGGCGCTGGCCGCGGCGATCAGGCCGAGCGCGATGTCGATCAGCGGCACCCGGTCGCGCGGCGACCGCTTGAACGCCGGGTAGGCGAGAAATGCCAGCAGCAGGGCGAACGCCAGGTGGATCGAGCGGGCCTCGGTGTTGTTGAACACGCCGAAACGCAGCATGAAGGGCAGCGGAGAGGCGATCCACAGCTGGAACAGTGACCACAGCAGGGCCAGGCCCGCGATCAGCTTGGCCATGGCGCCTTCGGGCATGCGGGCCCCGACGTCCTTGGCGATCAGCTCTTCAGTGGAAAGTTGGGAGTCTTGCATGACAGGTGGCCTGTTTTTTCAGGGAACGGAAACCGCGAAAACCCGCGGCACGAGGCACACGGGTTTTCAGGCGAAAGCCGCGGGCAGGACTGGCTGCCCACAACGATGCAGCGCGCCGACAGGCCGTTACATCCAGCCTCGTTCCTTGTAGTAGCGCACGGCGCCGTCATGCAGCGGCGCGGACAGACCGACCTTGATCATGTCCTCAGGCTTGAGGTCCTTGAAGGCCGGATGCAGGCGCTTGAAGCGATCGATGTTCTCGAACACCGACTTGACCAGCTTGTAGACCACCTCGTCATCGACCTTGGAGGTGGTGGAGAGCACCGCCTTGCCGCCGATCGACTGAGTGGCGCTGTCATTGCCCTTGTACATGCCACCCGGAATTTCAGCCTTGGTGTAGTAGCTCTTCTCGGACAGCAGCTTGTCGATTTCCGGGCCGGTGATGGGCACCAGAACGGCATCGACGGTGGTGGTGGCTTCCTGAATCGCGCCGTTGGGGTGACCGACGAAGTAGGTCATGGCGTCGATGTTGTTGTCGCCTAGGGCACTGGCCTGCTCGGCCGGCTTCAGCTCGGCGGCGAGAGAGAAGACCGACTTGTCCCAGCCCTTCTCCTTCATGATCTCTTCGAGCGTGTCGCGCTGGCCAGAACCGGGGTTACCGATGTTGACGCGCTTGCCCTTCAGGTCATCGAGGCTCTTGATGTTGGCATCGCGACGCGCCAGTACGGTGAAGACTTCGCTCTGCAGCGAGAATACGGCACGGATATCTTCCATGGCGCCTTCTTTGTCGAACGGCTCGACGCCCTTCATCGCCTTGTACTGGTGATCCGACTGCATGATGCCGAAGTTGAACTCGCCCGAACGCAGGCCGTTGACGTTGGCCACGCCGCCGCCACTGGCTGGCGCGTTGCACTTGAGGTCCTCGGCGTTGCGGTTGACGAAGCGGCAGATCGACTGACCGGCCACGTAATAAACGCCGGTCTGACCGCCGGTCCCGATGGTGACGAACTGCTCTTGCGCCTGAGCCATGCCGGCCAGACCGCTCCCCGCCAATGCGGCGGAAAATATCCATGCCAAGGATTTGCCCTTCATGGATTCACTCCTTTATTGGTTGTTTTGGAATTGTCCCGTCGACCTCGTGAGCCGGACGGTGAGCCTGGAGTCTAGCAGGCCAGCGGTTAGCGCGAGTAACGCTGTCGCCGCACCGACGTATGCCGCACCGGCTCGCAACGGCTCGCAGCATGCGCCCGAGCAGTTGGACTCGCCTGGGCGGCAGGCGTTCACGGCAATCGGGGCGACGGCCCGGGCTCCCCGCCAAGGGGCCGATCCGGCTTCCGATCAGTGGACTGACCGCCTGCCGGCTGGTAGTGGTATCAGTTAGCCATTATCCGTATCGTTCCCGGGGTCATCCTTTTCCGACGCCCGCCGGCGCCCGCCGCCCTGACCGAGCCCGATCGACGAGGCCAGCTCCATGCGCATCCGCCTGTTTTCGCTCTGCTGCCTGCTTGGCTGGCTGGTCGTCCTGTCCGGTCCGGCGCAGGCCGCAGTCACGCCGACGCAGCTCGGCCGCACGCTGCAACTGGGCGCGGTGCAATGGCAGGCCGGCCACGCCGACGCAGGCTTCGAGGCCGCTCGCCGCGCCGGCCGGGACTGGCAGATGCTGGCCAAACCCAACCTGCACCGGCAACCCGACGGCGTCTGGCTGCGCTTCAGCCTGGACAATCCGGGGCCAGCCGGCACCTGGTTCCTGAGCCTCAAATGGCCGGTGCTCGACGAAGTCCGCGTGCGCCTGTTCTACCCCGACCAGGGCGAATGGGGACCGCTGATGCGCGCCGGTGACCACGTGCCGATGGAGGCGCGGCCGCTGAAGAGCCAGAACCTGGTGTTCCCCATCGCACTGGCGCGCGGCGACCATGCCGTGGTCTATCTGCAGGTGCACGCCCACGAGCTGATGGCCCTGCCCCTGGTGCTGCTGGACGAGGCGCAATTCGCCCGCGCCAAGCTGGCGGACGTGGCCATGATCAGCCTGTTCTTCGGCGGCATGCTGGTGATCCTGCTCTATAACAGCAGCCTGTTCATGTTCACCCGCGACACCAGCTACCTGCTCTATGTGCTCTACCTGCTCAGCGCTATCTTTTACGTTCTGACGCTGACCGGCTTCGGCCAGCTGTTTCTCTGGCCGAACGCACCGCCCTTCGCGCACCGCTTCTACGCGCTGTCGGCCAGTCTGTGCTTTTTCGCCCCGCTGCTGTTCGCCACCCGCTTCCTCGACGTGCGCCGCCACGGCGGCTGGGTCTGGCGGGTGACCTGGCTGCTGACGGCCTACTGGGGGCTGGTGATCCTGGTCACCCTGTTCGCATCCGGGCTGACCGACTATCTGGCCATCGAGCCCATGGCGCTGCTGCACTGCGTCCTGACCATGGCAGCGGTTATCAGCCTGTGGCGCCGCGGCAGCCATTCGGCGCGCCTGTTCACCATTGCCTGGGCGACCCTGCTACTGGCGACCATCGTCCACCTGCTCGCGTTGGAGGGCCTGGTGCCGCTCAACAGCTGGACCCTGCACGGCCAGCTGATCGGCATGTTCACCGAGTTCGTCCTGCTGTCCATGGCCCTGGCCCAGCGCATCAACCTCGAGCGCGAGCGCCGTATCCAGGCGCAGCACGCTGCGCTGCAGGCGTCCCAGGCGCTGGCCCAGGAACGCGAATCCCGCCTACAGGCGCAGCAGCAGGCGCTCGTCGCCCAGGTGCGCGCCAACGAGGTGCTGGAGGTGCGGGTCTACGAGCGCACCCGGGCGCTGGAGGAGGCCAAGTGCGGCCTCGAGCAGGTCAACGCGCAGCTCACCCGGTTGAGCCACACCGACGCTCTGACGCAGCTGTCCAACCGTGGCCACTTCGATTTGATGATCGACCAGGAGATCCGTCGCGCCCAGCGCACCGAACGCCCGCTCGCGGTGCTGCTGCTGGACATCGACCATTTCAAGCGTGTCAACGACACCTTTGGCCACCCGTTCGGCGACGATTGCCTGCGTCTGGTAGCCGACACGCTTCGCGGCTTCGGCCAGCGCGCCGGCGATGTGGTCGCCCGTTACGGTGGCGAGGAGTTCGTCCTGGCACTACCGGCGACCAGCCTGGAGGAGGCCGCGGCGCTGGCCGAGCGGATCCGCGCTGCAGTCGCCGCGCTGCAGCCAATGCACGGCGACACGCCGCTACAGCTGAGCATCAGCATCGGCGTGGCGGGCTTCACGCCGCCAGGCAACTGTACGCCGGCGCAACTGCTCGAGGCTGCCGACGCGGCGCTGTACCGGGCCAAACGCCACGGCCGCAACCAAGTGGAACTGGCCGAGCCGGCCGCGCACTGCGATGCCTCAGGGGTGTAAAGGCAGCGGCTCGGCGAAGCGCACCCTGACGCGCAGCCCGCCCAGCTGGCCGCGGTCCAGCTCGATACTGGCGCGGTGCGCGCGGACGATCTCGCCGACGACGGCCAGGCCGAGTCCGGCGCCGTGGCCGCCGCCCTGCACACGGTAGAAGCGCGCGAACACCTTGTCGCGCTCGGCCGGGGCGATGCCCGGGCCGTCGTCCTCGACCTCCAGCACGGCGCCGGGCCCGACCCGCAGCACGACATTGCCGCCGGCGGGGGTATGCGCCAGCGCATTGTCCAGCAGGTTGCTCAACAGCTCACTGAGCAGGGTCG
The DNA here is from genome assembly GCA_002339675.1 of Stutzerimonas stutzeri. Lineage (GTDB taxonomy): Bacteria > Pseudomonadota > Gammaproteobacteria > Pseudomonadales > Pseudomonadaceae > Stutzerimonas > Stutzerimonas stutzeri_O. Next base: position 327,284 of record DDKB01000017.1, on the reverse strand, counting down.
GCTCGCCGTCGATCCACACCGGCTGGTCCGCCTCCAGCGCCAGGGCGACGCCATGCTGGTGCGCCAGCGCCGCCATGGCCAGCCCCAGCTCGCGGGCCAGCTGGCTCAGGTCCAGGCGTTGCGCGCCGCCTTCGGCGATGGACTGCGCGCCGCTTTCGATGCGTGCCAGCGACAGCAACTGGTTGGCCAGGTGGATCACCCGATCGGTGTGCGCGCCGGCTTCGCCCAGGGTGTCCAGCCAGTGCCGGGGCTGCGTTTCGCGCTGCCCGAGCTCGATCCGCGCCTTGAGCGCTGCCAGCGGCGTGCGCAGTTCATGGGCGGCATCGGCGATGAACTGCGCCTGGCGTTCGAACTGCCCGCGCAGGCGTTCGGTGAAATGGTTGAGCGCCGCCACCAGCGGCTTGAATTCGGTCTGTACCGTCACCAGCGGCAAGGGCCGCAGGTCGTCGGGCTGGCGCTGCTCGACCGCTTCGCTGAGCTTGCCCAGGGGCCGCAGGGCGGCGCTGACCGCCAGCCACACCAGCAGCAGCGCGGTCACCGCCAGTAGGCCGACGCGCATCAGCGTGTCGGTGAGCAGGCTGCGCGCCATGCGTTCGCGGGCGCCCAGCGTCTCGGCCACGCGTATCTCGGCGATGCCGTTGAGCGCCGGCTCGCTGACCGGCTGCAGCAGGCTGACCAGGCGCACCCCTTCACCGCGGTATTCACCGTCGTAGAAGCGCGCCAGGGCCGGGTAGTCATCGGTACGCGGCACGTCGGCACCGGGCGCCGGCAGGTCTTCGTAGCCGCTGACCAGCCGCCCGTGAGTGCCGAGCACTTCATAGTAAATTCGCCCGGCGCTGTCGTAGGCGAAGGTGTCCAGCGCCACGTAGGGCACGTTGGCGCGCAGCTTGCCGTCGCTGGCCACCAGCCCCTCGGCGATGGCTCGAGCCGACGCCAGGAGGGTGCGATCGTAGGCGCTGTCGGCCGCGGCGCGACCGTTCCAGTAGGCGCTCCAGCCGCTGAGCAATAGCAGCGGCGTCAACAGCAGCACCAGCCGGCGCAGCAGGCCGGCGCGCAGGCTGCCAGCGCGAGCGAGCCCCGTCTCAGCCATCGACCGCCTCCAGCAGGTAGCCCAGGCCACGGAACGTGACGATGCGCACGGCGTTGCCCTCGAGCTTCTTGCGCAGGCGGTGAATGTAGATCTCGATGGCATCGGCGCTGGCATCCTCGTCCAGGCCGAACACCTGCGCCGCCAGCTGGTCCTTGCTCATCACTCGCCCGGGCCGGCTGATCAGCGCCTCGAGCACGGCTTGCTCACGGGAGGTCAAGCTCAACGGCTGGCCGCCGAGGCTGAAGCGGCGGGCATCGAGGTCATGCACAAGCGCGCCGCAGCGCTGCTGGCGCTCACCGCCGGCCACGCTGCGCCGCAGCAGCGCCTTGACCCGCGCCTCCAGCTCGGACAGCTCGAAGGGCTTGGCCAGGTAGTCGTCGGCGCCGAGGTTGAGCCCATGAACGCGGTCGCTCACCTCGCCGCGCGCGGTCAGCATCAGCACCGGCAGGGTCTTGCCGCGCTCGCGCAGGCGCGCCAGCACCTGGAAGCCATCGAGCCGCGGCAGCCCGACATCGAGGATCGCCAGGGCGTAGTCCTCCGATGCCAGCGCCAGGTCGGCCGCCACGCCGTTGTCCAGCAGGTCCACCGTCCAGCCGGCCGCGCGCAGCGCCTGGGCCACGCTTTCAGCCAGATGGGGATGATCCTCGACCAGAAGAATCCGCATTGCCTGTCCTCTGCCTCACACGGAACGGTGCGCCAGTGTAGCGACACGCCGCGCCAATCGCTGCCTGGACAGGTGAAAGCCTGGCGAAAGTTTCGCCGCCTAGGATCGCATCAGGTGGCTCGAACCACCGGAGGCGGAACACCGCCGTCACAACAAAAACAATAGTGGAGATACAGGATGCTGACTGCCGTCAGAACGAAACCCGCATACGCTCGTCTTGCCCTGGCCGTTGCCGCCGCCACCCTGGCGCCGCTGGCTCAGGCCGCTTTCATCGAAGACAGCCATGCCACCCTGCAAACTCAGAACATCTACCTCAACCGCGATTTCCGCGAAGGCAGCGGTCAGTCCAAACGCGAGGAGTGGTCGCAGGGCTTCCTGCTGAATATCGAATCCGGCTTTACCGACGGCACCGTTGGCTTCGGCCTCGATGCGCTGGGCATGCTGGGTGTCAAGCTCGACTCGGGCGGCGGCCGCACCGGCACCGATCTGCTGCCGGTACGCGACGATGGCAGCACCCCGGACGAATTCAGCCGCCTGGGGCTGACCGCCAAGGCCAAGGTCTTCGACACCGAACTGCGCTACGGCACCCACCTGCCGGAGATGCCGGTGGTCACCGCCAGCGACAGCCGGACGCTGCCGCAGCTGTTCGAAGGGGCCACCCTGACCTCACGCGACATCGATGGCCTGACGCTGATCGGCGGTCGCTTCGACCAGGTCATCGACCGCGCCTCGACGAACTCGCAGGACCTGCAACTGAACAACAAGAACAAGCGCTTCGCCAGCGCCGCCGAAGCGGACTACCTCACCTTCGCCGGCGCCGAATACGACTTCAGCGAGCGTTTCACCGGTAGCTACTACACCTCAGAGCTGGACGACATCTACCGCCAGCACTTCTTCAACCTGAAGGCCGTGCAACCGCTGGGCGAGGACTCGGCGCTGTCGGCCGACCTGCGCCTGACACTCAGCGACGACACCGGCGCAGCGAATGCGGGCAAGATCGACAACCAGGCCTGGAACGGCGTGCTCGGCTACAAGCTGGGCGGCCACAAGATCAGCCTGGCCTACCAGCAGATGCGCGGCGATACCGGTTACGCCTACGTCGACGGCAGCAACCCGTACCTGGTCAACTTCGTCCAGATCAATGACTTCGCCAATGCCGAGGAACGTTCCTGGCAGGCCCGTTACGACTACAACTTCGCAGCCATCGGCGTTCCGGGGCTGAGCTTCCTGACCCGCTACGTCTCAGGTGACAACGCCGAGTACAGCGGCGGCAGCAATGGCAGCGAGTGGGAGCGCGACATCGAGCTGAAATACGTGGTGCAGAGCGGCCCGTTGAAGAACGTCGCCGTGCGCATGCGCAACGCCATGTTCCGTTCCGATTTCGCCCGTGACGCGGACGAAAACCGCCTGATCGTCAGCTACAGCCTGCCGATCTGGTAAAGCCGGCCACAACAATAATTCCAGGAGAACACCATGAAGACATCCATCCGCCGTATTGCCCTGCTCTCATCCTGCCTGGTGCTGTCCGGCCAGCTCATGGCCGAGCCCAAGCGCCCCGAATGCATCGCCCCGGCCAAGCCCGGCGGCGGTTTCGACCTGACCTGCAAGCTGGCCCAGAGCGGCCTGAAAAACGAAGGCCTGCTGGAGTCCCCCATGCGCGTCACCTACATGCCGGGCGGTGTCGGCGCGGTGGCCTATAACGCGGTGATCGCCCAGCGCGCCGACGACCCCTCGACCATCACGGCGTTCTCCAGCGGCTCGCTGCTGAACCTGGCGCAGGGCAAGTTCGGGCGTTACGACGAAAGCGACGTGCGCTGGCTGGCCGGCATCGGCACCGACTACGGCGCCATTTCGGTACGTGCCGACGCGCCTTACCAGAACCTCGACGACCTGATCGCTGCGGTGAAGAAGGATCCGGCCAGCGTGGTGTTCGGCGCCGGCGCCACCATTGGCGGCCAGGACTGGATGCAGACGGCGCTGATCGCCCGCGCCGCGGGTGTCGACCCGAAAAAGCTGCGCTACGTCGCCTTCGAGGGCGGCGGCGAGACCCTCACGGCGATGCTCGGCGGCCATGTGCAGGTCACCAGCAGCGGGCTGGGCGAAGTCGCCCCGCAGCTCGAAGCCGGCAAGATCCGCGTGCTCGCCGTGCTCTCCGACGACCGCCTGCCCGGCAAGCTGTCGAACCTGCCGACCGCCAAGGAGCAGGGCTACGACATCAGCTGGCCGGTCATCCGCGGCTTCTACATGGGTCCGGAAGTCAGCGATGAGGATTTCAACTGGTGGAAGACCCAGTTCGACACCCTGCTGGCTGACGAGGACTTCGCCAAGCTGCGCGAGCAGCGTGACCTGTTCCCCCTGTCGATGACCGGTGACGAGCTCACCGCCTTCGTCAACAAGCAGGTCGCCGACTACAAGGAACTCGCTGCCGAGTTCGGTCTGGTCAAGTAACACCTTGCGGGCCACGGCCTCCCGCTGGAGGCCGCGGCCCGCTCCCTTCGAGGTAACCCACCATGTACGTTCGTGTCTTCGCCGCGTTCTGGCTGCTCGTGTGCGCCGGTCTCGCGCTGGTCGCCTGGGGTTTCGAAGCGCCCTTCGCCTACGATCCGGTCGGGCCGCGCGCCTACCCGTTGCTGCTGTTGTTCCTGATGGGCTGTGGTGCGCTCTGGCTGCTGTGCAAACCCCACGGCGAGCCGACCCCGCCTTTCGACTGGACGATGGCCCGACGCGCGCTTTTCTGCGTGCTGATCCTACTGGGCTACGCCCTGCTGTTCGAACCGCTCGGCTTCGTCATTACCACGGCGCTGGCCACCTTTGCCCTCGGTCTGCTGTTCAATGGACGCTTGGTGCCCTGCGTGATCAGCGGCGTGCTCATGGGTGTGCTGCTCTACGGCCTGTTCGACCTGTTGCTTGATGTGCCCCTGCCGCTTGGCGTGCTGCGCCTGCTGGAGAGCTGAAAATGGAAACCTTGAATTTCTTGTGGCAGGGCTTCGATGTCGCCACGCGACCGATGAACCTGCTGGTGGCGCTGTTCGGCGCCTTCGTCGGCACCGTGGTCGGCCTGCTGCCCGGCCTCGGCCCGATCAATGGCGTGGCGCTGCTATTGCCGCTGGCCTTCGCCCTCGGCCTGCCGCCCGAGACCGCATTGATTCTGCTGGCCGCCGTGTACCTGGGCTGCGAGTACGGCGGCCGCATCTCGGCGATCCTGCTCAATGTCCCTGGCGACGCCGCCGCGGTGATGACCACCCTCGACGGCTACCCGCTGGCACGCCAGGGCAAGGCCGGCATCGCCCTGTCGCTCTCGGCGGTGAGCTCCTTCATCGGCAGCATCATCGCCACCTGCGGCGTGGTGCTGTTTGCGCCGCTGCTGGCGAAATGGGCGGTGGCCTTCGGCCCGGCGGAGTATTTCGTGCTGATGATCTTCGCCATCGCCTGCCTCGGCGGCATGGTTGGCGACAAGCCGGTCAAGACCCTGATGGCCGCGTTGATCGGGCTGGGCCTGGCCACCGTGGGTGTGGACTCGACCACCGGCGTCTATCGCTTCACCTTTGGCAGCGTCAGCCTGTCGGACGGTATTCAGTTCGTGGTTATCGTGATCGGCTTCTTCAGCGTCAGCGAAGTGCTGCTCATGCTGGAAAAGACCCACAACGGCCAGAAGGCGGTGAAGGCCAGCGGCCGTTTGCTGTTCAACTTCAAGGAGTTCTGCCTGACGTTCTGGACCATGGTGCGCAGCGCCGTAGCCGGCTTCGTCATCGGCACCCTGCCCGGCGCCGGCGCGACCATTGCCAGCGCCATGACCTACATGAGCGAAAAGCGCATGGCCGGCGACAGCGGCACCTTCGGCGAGGGCGACCTGCGCGGCCTGGCTGCGCCGGAAGCGGCCAACAACGCCTCGGCCTGCGGCTCGCTGATCCCCATGCTGACCCTCGGCGTACCGGGCTCGGGCACCACCGCGGTGATGATCGGCGCGCTGACGCTGTACAACATCACCCCCGGCCCGCTCCTGTTCGAGCAGCAGCCGGATGTGGTCTGGGGACTGATCGCCTCGCTGTTCATCGGCAACGTGATCCTGCTGGTGATGAACATCCCGCTGGTCGGCCTGTTCTCTCGGATGCTCAGCGTACCCAACTGGGTTCTGGTGCCGGCGATCACGGCGATCAGCCTGGTGGGCGTGTACTCGGTGCACAGCACCACCTTCGACCTGGTGCTGATGATCGGCCTCGGGGTGTTCGGCTACCTGCTGCGCAAGCTGGACTTCCCGCTGTCGTCACTGATCCTCGGCTTCGTGCTCGGCGAGATGATGGAAGACAACCTGCGCCGCGCCCTGTCCATCTCGGCGGGTGACCTGGGCATCCTCTGGAGCAGCCCGATCACGCTGACCCTCTGGGCCATGGCGGTCCTGATGCTGGCCCTGCCCGGCCTGCGCTGGTGGCGCCAGCGCCGTCGCGCCCGCCTGAGCGCGGCCCATGCCTGAGATGCCGCGCCGGCTGCCGGGATGGTGGGCCACGCCGCTGGTTGGCGCGGTTGGCGGCTGGCTGGCGAGCCTGGCGGACTGGCCACTGCCCTGGATGGTCGGCTCGCTGCTGGCGGTCATCGCGGTGCGCTGCGGTGGCTGGTTGATCGCAGAAGTGCCGCGTGGCCGCCAGACTGGCCAATGGCTGATCGCCAGCGCTATCGGCCTGCATTTCACCAGTGAGGTAATGGAGCAGGTCCTCAGCCACTTCGGCGTGATTCTGGCCGGTGCGCTGGGCACCCTGCTGCTGAGCCTGATCGGCATTTTCATTCTGAGGCGCAGCGGCACGGATCGCGCCACGGCGTTTTTTTCCAGCATGCCCGGCGGGGCCAGCGAGATGGTCAACCTGGCCGGGCGCCACGCCGCGCAGCCGGCGATGGTCGCCGCGGCCCACAGCATGCGCCTGCTGCTGGTGGTGCTGATCATCCCGGCGCTGTTCACCTGGAGCCTGCCGTCGGTCCAAGCCCCTCCACCGGCACCGGTCAGCTGGCCCTGGCTGGCTGTGCTGCTGCCGGCCGGCGGATTGCTGGCACTGGCCTGGAAAGCGCTCGGCCAGCCCAACCCCTGGATGCTCGGCCCGCTGACGGTGTGCGCCGCTGCCAGCGCCCTGTTCGATCTGCACATCGGCATGCCGCAAGGGATCGGTCAGTTCGCCCAATGGCTGATCGGCTGCTCGCTGGGCTGCCATTTCGACCGCCCGTTCTTCCGTAGCGCGCCGCGATTCATGCTACGCATCCTGGCTTTCACGCTGCTGGCGATGCTGGCCGCCGCCGGGCTGGCCAAAGCCCTGGGCTGGGCTGCAACCCTGAACCAGACCTCGCTGATGCTGGGCATGATGCCCGGCGGCATCACCGAGCTGTGCCTGACTGCCGAGGCGCTGCAGCTGTCGGTGGCGCTGGTCACCGCGCTGCAGGTGCTGCGGCTGTTTCTGGTGATGTTTCTCGCCGAGCCGCTGTTCCGACTCTGGCAACGGACCACGTCTTAACCCGCCGATTGGCGGGTTCTTTTTGCCGCCAGCTGCGCCATCCGGCTCAGCCGAAGAACCAATAGCAGACCAGGATCGCCGCGACGATCCCGGCGAAGTCAGCCGCCAGCGCGCAGCCCACCGCATGCCGGGCGCGCTGGATGCCCACGGCGCCGAAGTAGACGGCCAGCACGTAGAACGTCGTCTCGGTGCTGCCCTGCACCGTCGCCGCCACCAGCGCCGGGAAGCTGTCGACGCCTTGGCTTTGCATGGTCTCGATCAGCAGCGCCCGCGCCGCGCTGCCGGAGAAGGGCTTGACCAGCGCGGTGGGCAAGGCGTCGACGAAACGGCTGTCCCAGCCCAGCGCCTCGACCAGCCAGCGGATGCCGTCCAGCCCGAAATCCAGGGCGCCGGAGGCGCGCAGCACACCGATCGCGCAGAGCATGGCGATCAGGTAGGGCAGCAGGCTCTTGGCCACGTCGAAGCCCTCCTGCGCCCCTTCGACAAAGCTCTCATAGACCGGCACCTTGCGCAGTGCACCCACCACGATGAAGCTGATGATCAGGCCGAACAGGGTCAGGTTGCCGAGCAGCGATGACAGGGATGCCAGCGCGGTGGCCGAGAGGCCGGCGAGTAATGCCATGAACCCACCGAGCAACAGCGCACCGGGCACGAAATAGGCCAGCACCACCGGGTCCCAGACGCGCAACCGCTGCACCAGTGCCACCGCCAGCAGGCCGGCCAGGGACGAGGCGGATGTCGCGAGCAGGATCGGCAGGAACACCAGCGTCGGGTCCTCGGCGCCCTGCTGCACGCGGTACATGAAGATCGACACCGGTAGCAGCGTCAGTGAGGAGGTGTTGAGCACCAGAAAGAGAATCTGCGCGTTGCTGGCCACCGTCTTGCTCGGATTCAGCTCCTGCAGGGCGCGCATGGCGCGCAGGCCGATGGGCGTGGCGGCGTTGTCCAGGCCGAGGCCGTTGGCGGCGAAATTCAGGGTGATCAGCCCCAGGGCCGGATGACCAGGCGGCACCTCGGGCATCAGGCGGCTGAACAACGGTCCCAGCAGACGCGCCAGCAGTTCGATCAGACCGGCTTTTTCGGCAATGCGCAGAAAGCCCAGCCAGAGGGTCAGGGTGCCGAACAGCACGATCATGATCTCCACGGCCAGCTTGGCCATGGCGAACAGGCTTTCGACCAGGGCGGCGAACACCGCCGCATCGCCACCGAGCAGCCAACGCCCGAGAGCCGCCACCGCGGCGACCAGGAAAAAGCCCAGCCAGAGGCCGTTGAGCATGTGATTCTCCACCGAAAGACTGCGCGCGATGATAGCCGTGCCACCGCCCGACGGCCACGCAGCGGGAGATCGCTCGATGAAATGCCAGCCGACCGCGAGCCGGTACGCGTGAGAACACGAAAAGGGAGGAAGTTTGCCGCGCCGCGCCGGCCGGCTTGGACATACGCAAACCGAAGGTGGTGGATGCCACCTTCGGCTGCCTTCGCTGAACCTGGTCCTGACGGAGGTACCCCCTGTACCCCTAGGTCGCTCCGTCAGACAGAGCGTCCCGACCCCCTGGTTCCCCGCCGTGCGGGCTAAGGGCGCCGTGATGCGGCGTCCCGGTGCTGCTTGACGCCTGCGCCGTTGCGGCGCAAGCGATTGAATATTGGCATCCCGCCGGTGTCGCTTCCTGGCATAGCAGCCGCCCCAACGGGCGGCGGAACTGCATCACGCGCGCGGACCGCGGCCTCGACCAAAGATCAGCGAAGCTACGAACAGCACCAGGAAAACCACGAACAGGATCTTGGCAATCCCGGTTGCGGCGCCGGCAATACCACCGAAGCCCAGGACAGCGGCGATGATGGCGATGATCAGGAACGTAATAGCCCAACTCAACATGGTGTATCTCCTCTCGGTTCAAACATCTTTAAAGGACCGATCGAGCGACGATCAGCTTGGCACTGCCACTCAGAACACCCAGCGCTGCTCCGACCGTGCCTGCACATAGTCGATCGACTTGGGAGCAGGGCCGGTTTGCACGATCCTTACCGGTTGGGCGTCGTACATCTGGATTCGTTCCGCTGATTCGTGCGGTGCCTGACCAAACGCGACGGCGTCGGTTTGCGCATGCTGGGCACCCATGAACAGCATCACCGCCGCAGCGGTAAGGAAACCTTTGCCAACCAATGAGAAGCGTGCTTGACGATTCATCCTCAACTCCTTCTAAGCATGCGGCGCATGACTGTTTGGGGGTAACGTTGCAGGCGTCATGCCAGGCTTCGACAATAAATTAATCCTTAATAATCAGATACTTACATTGGCTATCCGCATCCACGTCAACTTATATTGCACGATGCCCGTTTGAACGCCGGGCGTTTTGCACGACGGACTAATCCTCGACCTTAGTCGTGGTCCTCGCGGTGGTTGTATGCATGGATACGTTCATGGCAGGCGCGGATCTTCGGCAGCTCGATAGCCAACAGGGCGCGCACGTCCGGCTCGGCGTCCTTCAATGCGTCTTCGAAGGCTGCGAGCAGGCGCTCCTCCATCTGGTCGAGCTGATCGACGTACACCGCATCAGCGTCGCCCAGCCGCGCGCGGGTGTCGGCGTAGACCTCGCGCAGCTTGCCGGCGGCGGTGCCGCCCTGGGCCGGCCGCACCTGGTTGGCCGCAACCTTGACCGACAACGCCTGGATGACATGCGTCTTGGCCTGGGCCATGTCACGGAACAGGTGCTGCAATTGGACGTCCTTCACGACGTCGCAGGCATGCTGGTAGAAGTGCTGGCCGTCACGGGTGATCTCGATCAGCTCGTTGAGGTGGTTGATGTCGTGCTTCATGGGACCTCCGGGAAAGAACAACGGGGCGCGGGCCGGGTCCGGTCCGCGCATATCCGAAACCTCTGGCGCAAGCCCCGTGCCACCGCGCAGAATCGCCCCGCGCCTTTATAATCAGCGGCTTGTCGCGGCGACCCGACCCGCGGTGGATTGCAGGCTGCAGGAATGTCCGGTCGCGACCGTGCAACTTGCAAGACTTTCCGTAGACTAAAGCAATCGCCGACCTGTACTCGCCTGGTTCGAGCACCACCTTTCACCGAACTGCCAGGGCACCCCGCGTGGCCTGACTGGAGCATTCATGGACCAAACGACCGACACCGGTGGCCGCATCCTTCTGGTAGATGACGAGGCCGCGATCCTGCGCACCTTTCGCTACTGCCTCGAGGACCGCGGCTACACGGTTGTGACGGCGGCCAGCGCCTCTCAGGCCGAAGCCATCCTGCAGCGGCAAGTGTTCGACCTGTGCTTTCTCGACCTGCGGCTGGGCGAGGACAACGGCCTCGACGTGCTGCAGCAGATGCGCGTGCTGGCGCCCTGGATGCGCGTGGTGATCGTCACTGCGCATTCGGCGGTCGACACGGCGGTGGACGCGATGCAGGCCGGCGCGGCGGATTATCTGGTCAAGCCGTGCAGTCCGGAACAGCTGCGCCTGTCGGCCGCCAAGCAGCTGGAGGTCCGGCAGATGGCGGCGCGGCTGGAGGCCCTCGAAGGCGAGGTGCAGAAGCGCAGCGACGCTTTGGGCTCGCACAGCCCGGCGATGATGGGCGTACTGGAAACCGCTCGGCAGGTCGCCGACACCGACGCCAACATTCTCATTCTTGGCGAGTCCGGGACCGGCAAGGGCGAACTGGCGCGGGCCATCCACAACTGGAGCCGGCGCGCGAAGAAAGCCTTCATTACCATCAACTGCCCGTCACTTTCGGCCGACCTGATGGAAAGCGAGCTGTTCGGTCATAACCGCGGGGCCTTCACCGGTGCCACCGAGAGCACCCTCGGACGGGTCAACCAGGCCGACGGCGGCACCCTGTTCCTCGACGAGATCGGCGACTTCCCACTGGCGCTGCAACCCAAGCTGCTGCGCTTCATCCAGGACAAGGAATACGAGCGCGTCGGCGACCCGGTCACCCGCCGCGCCGACGTGCGCATCCTCGCGGCGACCAACCTCAACCTCGAGGAAATGGTGCGTGAAGGCAAATTCCGCGAAGACCTGCTCTACCGCCTGAACGTCATTACCCTGAACCTGCCGCCGATGCGTGAGCGGCCCGAGGACGTGCTGGCGCTGGCCGAGCGCTTCCTGGCCTTCTTCGTCAAGAGCTACGGCCGGCCGGCGCGCGGCTTCAGCGACAGCGCCATCGCTGCCCTGAAGGCCTACCGCTGGCCCGGCAACGTACGCGAGGTCCGCAACGTGGTCGAGCGCGCCAGCATCATCTGCCCGCAGGCGATGATCGAGGTCAGCCACCTCGGGCTGGCCGACCAGGCGCCGAGCAATGCCCCGCGCATCGGCGAACCCCTGAGCCTGGAAGAGCTGGAAAAGGCCCATATCGCCGGTGTGCTGAGCACCAGCGACACCCTCGAGCAGGCGGCGCGGACGCTGGGCATCGACGCGTCGACGCTCTATCGGAAACGCAAGCAATACAGCCTATGAAACTCCAGATGAAGCTGAGAACCCGCCTGTTCCTCGGTTTCTCGGCACTGATGACAGTGGCACTGCTGGGCTTGGTACTGGCGCTGGTCAGCGTGGTGCAGATGGCGCAGAGCCAGGAAAAGCTCATCCGCGACAACTTCGGCGTCATCGAGATTAACCAGCAGTTGCGCCAGGCCCTGGGTAACCAGTTGCTGCTGCTGGTACGCGACGAACGCGACAACGCCGCCTTCGACGAGTCCCGCAACGGGTTCCAGGCCGCACTGGCCCAAGGGCTGGCCCAGGCGCCGCGGGCGACCGACCGGGATGCCTACCGGGCCATCGGCGAAGCCTACACGCGTTTTCTCGAGCAACTGCAGGACCCGACCCAGCTGAACTGGACGTTGCTCGAGGACAACGCGCTGAGCCAGTCCTTCAACCGCGTCCGCGAACTGATGGTCGACATGCAGCAGAGTGCCTACGACCAGATTCGCGACACCGAGATCCGCAGCCGCGAACGTGCGCAGCTGCTGGCCGGCCTGCTCGGCCTCACCGGGATCGCCGTGCTGCTGATCGGCTTCGTCACCGCGCACAGCTTCGCGCGCCGCTTTGGCGACCCCATCGAGCAGCTGTCCAGCGTGGCCGACCAGATCGGCCGCGGCGACTTCAACATCGACCTGCCGTCCTCGCCGATCGCCGAGCTCTCTTCACTGATCCGCCGCTTCGGCCTCATGGCGCAGGCGCTGCACGACTTCAAGCAGACCAATGTCGAGGCGCTGGTCGACGGCCAGCAACGGCTGCAGGCGCTGCTCGACAGCATCGACGACGGGCTGCTGATCGTCGACCGGCAAGGCCGCCTGGAGCACGCCAACCCGGTGGCGCAACGGCAGTTGGCCTGGGAAACCGAACACCTGGGCTCAACCCTCGGCCAGGCGCTCGGCTATCCGGAGCTGGACACCGCCGCCCAGCAGGTGCTGGACGACAAGCCCCTGTCCGCCCCGCCCGAGGACCTGGTGATCGAGGCCGATGGCGAACGCCGGCTGCTGTCGTGGCGGATGAGCCCGGTGAACCACCACGACGGCCGCATCAGCGGCGCGGTGATGGTGATCCACGACGTCACCGACCAGCGCACCTTCGAGCGTGTGCGTAACGAATTCGTCCTGCGCGCCTCCCACGAGCTGCGCACGCCGGTCACCGGCATGCAGATGGCATTCAGCCTGCTGCGCGAACGCACGCATTACCCGGAAAACAGCCGTGAATCGGATCTGTTCTGCACCGTCCACGAGGAGATGCAGCGACTGGTCACGTTGATCAACGACCTGCTGAATTTTTCGCGTTACCAGAGCGGCCAGCAGAAGCTCGAACGCGTACCCTGCGACCCGGGCGAACTGCTCGAGCAGGCGCGCCAGCGCTTCCAGCCGGCGGCCGACAAGACCGGCATCCGCATCGAGCTGGAACTGCAGCCGCCGCTGCCAAGCCTGTTGCTGGACCGCCAGCAGATGGAGCGGGTCCTCGACAACCTGCTCAGCAACGCTCTGCGCCACACCCCGGACAGCGGCGAGATCCGCCTGCTGGCCCGACACCACGGCGAGCGTGTGATTCTCAGCGTCGAAGACAACGGCGAAGGCATTCCCTACAGCCAGCAGGCACGGATCTTCGAGCCGTTCGTGCAGATTGGCCGGCGGCGGGGCGGCGCCGGACTGGGCTTGGCCTTATGCAAGGAAATCGCCCAGCTGCATGGTGGTCGTATCGGCGTGCATTCGCGCATCGGCCACGGCACGATCTTCTATATCGCCCTGCCCATCTGAGCCAGGCAGGGCGGCCAGAACCGAAAAGGAGCCGCCATGCCCAGCCTCAATCCCAGCCCCGATCAGCTAAAGCGTTTCGCCGAGCAGATGCCGCCCGGCGAGCCGATCCTGATGCTCAACCTGCTGCGCTTCAATGCCCAGGCGGAGTATCCGGCCGACAGCCACGAGGCGCCCTGCAGCGGCCGGGAGGCCTACGCACGCTACAGCCGGACCGCCCTGGCGAAGGTGCGCGCCGCCGGCGGCGACGTGCAGGTGGCAGCCAAAGCGCAGGTGGCGCTGATCGCGCCGGCGGACGAGGCCTGGGACGAACTGCTGCTGGTGCGCTATCCCTCGCCCGAGGCTTTCCTGCAGATGCTCGCCGACCCGCAATACCGCGCGGCCACGCTGCACCGCACCGCCGCCTTGGCAGACTCCCGCCTGATCGGCTGTAACCCGCGCGGCTGACGCGTCAGGGCTGCGCGCCGAGTACGGCCAGGATTGCCGCGGTTTCGGCATCCGGCTCGCCGTCGAAGCGCGACGGCCGGTATTTCATCTGGAAGGCGGCGAGCACGTTGCGCGTTTCCAGGTCGAGCTGGCCGCTGTCCGGCACCCGATAGCCTTGCCGCGCAAGCTGCGCCTGGAACCAGGCCGCGTCGGGCAGCCGAGCGGCGAACAGGGCCTGCTGGCGCTGCACCGCCGCCGCGTCCGGCCAGGGCACCAGTCCCGCCTCGGCCAGACGCTTCCAGGGGAACAGCGGGCCGGGGTCGACCTTGCGCTGGGGTGCGATGTCGCTGTGACCGACAATGGCGCCGGGCTTGAGCCCGTGGCGCTGCATGATGTCCTTGAGCAAGGCAATCAGCGCCTGGATCTGACGCTCGGAATAGGGGTACCAGAGCCGCCCACTGGGCGTATCGACGAAGCCGCGGTTGACCAGTTCGATGCCGATCGACGTCGCGTTCAGCCAGGTACGGCCGTTCCACTCGCTGTCGCCCGCGTGCCAGGCGCGACGATCTTCGTCGACCAGGCGGTAGATGGTCGCCGGGCCCTCATCGATCAGGTAGTGGCTGCTGACGTCGTCGCCTTCGAGCAGCTGCAGCGAGCGTTGCAGGTCGGCGGAGGTGTAATGCAGGACGATGAACTGGACCCGGCTGTCCTGGCCCCGCGACGTATGGCGGGTGTCGATCGACGGCCCACTGGCGCAGCCCACCAGCAGCAGGGTCAGCGCGGCGAGAAACAAGGCTTTCATCGGTACCTCTGGATGGCCGAAAAGACGCGGGCAATGGACGAGGGGCGCCGGGATCGGCATCTCGGCGGTCCCGGCGAGCGCGGAGTATAACGAGCCCGCCCGGGCACTCCCAGCGCGCCCGGTCAGCCTTGCTCGATGCGGTTGCGACCGGCATCCTTGGCGCGGTACAGCGCCTGGTCGGCACGCTCGAAGACCTGCTCGGGGCGATCGCCCTCGCCAAAGCCGGACATCCCGCCAGACAGGGTGACCTGGATCCGCGCGCCCTTGAAGTGAAACGGACAGGCGTCGACGCCGGAACGCAGCGCCTCGAGCACCTGCAGCCCGGCGGCGGGGGGCGTACCGGGTAGCAACAGGGCGAACTCCTCGCCCCCGAAACGGGCGATGAAGTCGGTCTTGCGCAAGCGCTTGCGCAACTCGTTGGCGATGATCTTGAGTACCCGGTCACCGGCCAGGTGCCCGAAACTGTCGTTGATGCGCTTGAAGTGGTCGACGTCCAGCACGGCCAGCAGCAGCTCGCCGCCATACCGCTGCAGGCGGGCCACTTCCAGTTCCAGGCGCTCGTCCCAGGCGGCGCGGTTGGGCAGATCTGTCAGCGGATCGCGCAGGGCCTTCTGGCGCTGCTCTTCGAGATGCTCGCGCATACCGGTCGCAGCCTGCTCCAGGCTCTGCACCCGCTCGACCAGGGTTCCCAACCGTTCGCTCAGCGCCTGTTCGTGCTCGCTGCGCTGCCGTTCGTAGGTATCGACCGTCTCGAGCAGGCCATCCAGGCGCATCTGCACCACCTGCTTCAGACTCGGCAGATCCTTGGCTTCGAGCATGCTGTGCTGCAGGCCACCGACCTGCTCGCGCAATTCCTGATCCAGCGCCTGCGCCGCTTCCTGGCTCTGCGCCTGGCCGCTGCGGGCAGCCCCGAGGCTGTCCTGCATGCTGGCCAGGCGTTCGTTCAGCAGCTTCAGGTAGTTCTCGAAATCACGCTGGCCCTGATCGGCCAGCGACAGCATCAGCTGGGCAAGGTCGTCGAGCACCGGGACCAGCTCATACCAGTTGAGCCCAGCCTGGATCCGCTCGCGCAGGGCCTGCGCCTGGCCCTGCTGGTGCTCGGGCAGCTGCAGGCCGTCGAGCAGGCCGAACAGAGTCGACTCGACGCGCTCGGCGATGGCGCTGTAAGCCTGCTCAGGCGATGCCGGCAATTGATAGGGATCGCCCGGGCGCGGCGCATCCGCCACCGCAGCCGGTTCCGGTTCCGGTTCCGGTTCCGGTTCCGGTTCTGATTGGGCAGCCGGCACCTGTGCTGCCACCGGGATCAACACGGCCGGCGCAGCAGCCGCGGCAGGCCCATCGACAGCTACCACGGGCGACGCCGGCGGTGTATCGGAAACGGCCTGCTCGGCCGCTGCTTCCCCGGTCGCTTGCGTTTCTTGAGCCTCATGCGCCGACGCGACGAGGGTATCGCCCGCCGCGTCAGCCCGCGGGCGGTCGCGCTGGCCGAACAGGCGGCCGAGCAAGCCAACCGGGGCCGGCGCGCCACCCAATTGGGTGGCGAGCGCCTGCCCCTGGAACTCACCCAACTCGGCCAACAGGGCAGGCAGTTCGCGCGACAGACCAGCTCGCTCGCCCAGCTGGCGCGCGAAGCCTTTGAGGGGTTTGCGGATCTCGCTGGGCAGCGGCAGCGCGAGCAGCTGCGTGGCCAGGCGCTCGAGGGCCTCGGTCAGGCGCCGCAAGCGTTCCTGTTTGCTCCGCTCGGTATCGAGCACCGCACGCTCGAGACGCGGCACCAGCGCACCCAGTCGTTCGTCCTGGATCTCATCGCGCAGCACCTCGCGCAGCTCGCGCATGCACTGCTCGACCGCGGGATCGGCGCCGTCCACGGCGAAACTGCTGCGCACCAGGCTGCGCCGCAACAGATCGAGCCGGTTGTTCCAGCGCCCTTCCAGTTGCTCCTGCTGCTCCAGTGCATGCAGGTACTTGTCTTTCCAGCGCTGCGCGTCGTCGCTCATCGAGGCCTATCCATGGGTACAGGTAATGCGCCCGCACACAGGGTGTCGGGCAAGCGAATCTCCACCGCCACCGGCAGGTGATCGGAACTCGCCTGAGCCAGCACGTCGACCCGCTCGAGCGTCAGACTTGGGCTGAGCAAGATGTGGTCAAGGCAACGTTGCGGCCGCCAGCTGGGAAAGGTCGCCTGGATCTGGGGCGCCTGCAGGCCGAGATCGCGCAATGGTGAATGCTCGAGCAGGTCGCTGGCATGGGTGTTCATGTCGCCCATCAGCACCTGATGCCGATAGCCGCCGACCAGCTCGCGGATATAGGCGAGCTGGCGCGTGCGTACGCCGCCGCCGAGCGCCAGGTGCATGACCACTACCACCAGTGCGTCTTCGCCCTCGCCGAAGCGCAGCAGGATCGCGCCGCGCCCGGACGGTCCGGGCAGCGGATGGTCTTCCAGCCCCTGGGGTTCGAGGCGGCTGAGCACGCCGTTGCTGTGCTGGGCGAAACGCCCGAGATTGCGGTTGAGCTGCTGGTACCAATAGGGAAAGGCACCGAGTTGGGCCAACTGCTCGACCTGATTGACAAAGCCGGAACGCAGGCTGCCGCCATCGGCTTCCTGCAGCGCCACCAGGTCGTAGTTGCCAAGCAGGTCACCGATGCGCTGAAGGTTGCTCGCGCGGCCGGCATGCGGCAGCAGGTGCTGCCAGCTGCGGGTGAGGTAGTGGTGATAACGCTCGGTGCTGATGCCCACCTGGATATTGAAGCTCAGCAGTCGCAAGCGTCCGTCGCAGGGCAGCCCGCTGGCATCCAGGCAAAGCGGATTGACCCGCGTCTGCCGGGGCCCGGCCAGACGCGGTGAGGTCCAGCGCCGCAGCATGGGGGCTTACTGCGCCGCGCGTTCTTTTTCGATCAGGTAGTCGGCCACTTCCAGCGCGCGCTCCGGACCGCCGGCCGAACCGATGTCGAAGCGGTACTTGCCGTTGACGATCATCACCGGTACGCCCGAAATCTGGTAGGCCATGGCGAGCTTCTTCGCCTGCTCGGCCCGGCTCTTGACCCCGAAGGAATTGTAGGCTTTGAGGAACGCGTCGGCATCGACGCCATGGCCAGCGAGAAACTCGGCCATCTTTTCCGGCGTGTCGAGCTTGTTGCCCTCGCGGTGGTAGGCGTTGAAGATCGCGTCATGGACCTTCGGCTCGACGTTCATCGCTTCCAGTGCCAGGAACATCTGGCCGTGGACGTTCCAGACGCCGCCGAACATCGCCGGGATGCGCTTGAAGTCGACGTCATCCGGCAGTTGCTTGATCCAAGGGTTGATCATGGGCTCGAACTGGTAGCAGTGCGGGCAACCATACCAGAACATCTCGACCACTTCGATCTTGCCCGGCTCGGACACCGGGACCGGGTTCTTCAGCTCCACGTATTCCTTTCCGGCCTGGAAATCAGCCGCATGGGCCGCCATTCCGAACAGGCTGGCAGTAACGAGAACGGCACTGAGAACGAGTTTGCGCATGGTGACTCCCTTGACGATGACAGCTGACCGATAGCGCCACAGGCTGCAGCAAATGGCACCCACTCGCCAGCGCTTTTCGACGCTTTTCAATATCTTGACAATCATTCTAGCGACCGGAAACAAAAAAGGCGTTCAGGCTACCAACCTGAACGCCTCTTCCGAATCGGCCGTGGCCGACGTGATCAGTGCAGGCCCTGGATGTAGCTCGACAGCGCCTCGATGTCCTTGTTGCTCAGCTTCGAAGCAATGGTACGCATGATCATCGCGTCGCCGTCATTGGTGCGCTCGCCCTCACGGAACGCCGTGAGCTGCTTGGCGGTATAGGCCGCATGCTGGCCGCCCAGATGCGGGAAGCCGGCCAGGTTGTTGCCCGCGCCATTCGGCGAATGGCAGCCAGTGCAGGCGGGCATGCCGAGATCCAGCTTGCCACCGCGGAAGAGCTTCTCGCCCTGCTTGACCAGCGCCGGATCGGCCATGCCGACGGTCATTTTCTGGCTGGAGAAATAGGCGGCGATGTCCTGCAGGTCCTGATCGCTGTAGGGCTCGAGGATACCGGTCATCTCCAGCACCTTGCGGCCGACGCCAGGCTCGGCGGTCGGGCTCGAACCGGCCTTGATGTCCTGCAGTTGCTTGAACAGGTAGCGCTCACCCTGGCCGGCCAGTTTCGGGAAGTTCGGTGCGGCACTGTTGCCATCGGCACCGTGGCAGGCGCCACAGACTGCCACCTTCTCCTGACCAGCTTCGGGATTACCAGCCGCATGGGCGATACCGGTGATGCCAAGGGTCAACAGCAGACTCACGAGTACTTTGTTCATCAGCTCATCCAACTACGGCTAAGGGGTTTAAAGAAATCTTGTTCGGCAGCCGACCGCTGGGGCCATGGCAATGCGCGTTTATATGATGGCACCTGGGCGCGTCACGCAGCCTGCCGGCAGTTTAGCGAGGCCGCGGAGGCAGCGCTGCCCGGCCTGGTTTCAGACCAAAGCGCACATAAAATCTGCGGCATTATATACTGGCGTTCCTGAAACGGAAATGAACCATTGCCGCACCCCGCGCGCACACCGGAAACTCCATGCCCCCAAAAAACCCGATTCTCGGCCTCTGCCAGCAGGCCACCTTCTTGACCAGCGCTGCCAAGGTCGATCAATGCCCGGCTGACGAGGGCCTTGAAGTGGCCTTCGCCGGTCGATCGAATGCGGGCAAGTCCAGCGCGCTCAACACCCTGACCCATGCCAGCCTCGCACGGACCTCGAAGACGCCGGGGCGCACCCAACTGCTCAACTTCTTCCGCCTGGACGACGAGCATCGCCTGGTCGACCTGCCCGGATACGGCTACGCGAAGGTGCCAATCCCGCTGAAGCAGCACTGGCAGCGCCACCTGGAAGCCTATTTGAGCAGCCGCGAGAGCCTGGCCGGGGTGTTCCTGATGATGGATATCCGCCACCCGCTGACCGAGTTCGACCGGATGATGCTCGACTGGTCGAGCGCCAGCGAGATGCCGCTGCACATTCTCCTCACCAAGTCCGACAAGCTGGCGTTCGGCGCCGCGAAGAATGCCCTGCTGACGATCCAGCGCGACATTCGCAAGGGCTGGGGAGACGGGATCAGCATTCAGCTGTTCTCCGCGCCCAAGCGCCAGGGGGTCGAGGAAGCACAGCTGATGCTGGCCCAGTTGCTCGGACTGTTAAGTGAGGAGCAGCCCGAAGGCTAGAGGCGGGAGGCTGACATCGCTTTGACTCGCGCCGAAGTCACCGTTCCGCACAGGCATCCATCACCCATGACGCCAGCCACTTGGAGCTGGAGCCGGCTTGTCCGGCCCCCAGCCTCAAGCGTTTTTGTCGGCCTGGCGCTTTAACTCCGATAGTCCTCGACCGGCACGCAGGCACAGAACAGATTGCGGTCGCCGAACACGTTGTCGACGCGGTTAACCGCCGGCCAGTACTTGTGCGCCCGGGTATGGGCGCTCGGCGTCACGCCCTCGGCGATGCCGTAGGGACGGTCCCACAGGTGCGTCACGTCGGCCAGGGTATGCGGCGCCCGCACCAGCGGATTGTCGTCGGCCGGCCAGCTGCCGTCCTGCACCTTGTCGATCTCGGCACGGATGCTCAACATTGCCTCGACGAAGCGGTCCAGTTCAGCCTTCGATTCGCTCTCGGTCGGCTCGATCATCAGCGTACCCGGCACCGGGAAGGACATGGTCGGCGCGTGGAAACCGTAGTCGATCAGCCGCTTGGCGACGTCTTCCTCGGTGATCCCGGTCTGCGCCTTGAGTGGCCGCAGGTCGATAATGCACTCGTGGGCGACGCGGCCGTTGCGGCCGCTGTAGAGCACCGGATAGGCATCGCCCAGGCGCTTGGCCAGGTAGTTGGCGCCGAGAATGGCGACTTCGGTGGCGTCGCGCAGCTGCGGGCCCATCATGGCGATGTACATCCAGCTGATCGGCAGGATGCTGGCGCTGCCCCAGGGCGCGGCGCTGACCGCGCCGTTTTCCGGGTTGGGGCCTTGCAGCTCGACCACCGGATGGTTGGCCACGAACGGCTGCAGGTGCGCCTTGATGCCAATCGGCCCCATGCCCGGGCCGCCGCCGCCATGGGGAATGCAGAAGGTCTTGTGCAGATTCATGTGCGAGACGTCGGCGCCGATATCGGCCGGCCGCGCCAGCCCGACCTGGGCGTTGAGGTTGGCACCGTCCATGTAGACCTGGCCGCCGTGGGCATGAATCGTTTCGCAGATCTCGCGGATGCCTTCCTCGTAGACGCCGTGGGTCGAGGGGTAGGTAATCATCAGGCAGGACAGCTTGTCCCCCGCTTCCGCGGCCTTGCGCTTGAGATCCTCGAGATCTACGTTGCCGGCCTTGTCGCACTCGACGATCACGACGCGCATGCTGACCATCTGTGCCGACGCCGGGTTGGTGCCGTGCGCCGAGGACGGGATCAGGCAGATGTCGCGCTGCCCTTCGCCGCGGCTCTCGTGGTACTTGCGGATCGCCACCAGGCCGGCGTATTCACCCTGCGCACCGGAGTTGGGCTGCATGGAGATCGCATCGAAACCGGTGATCGCGCAGAGCCAGGCCTCCAGCTCGTCGATCATCAGCTTGTAGCCCTGAGCCTGTTCCTGCGGGGCGAAGGGGTGCAGGCTGGCGAATTCCGGCCAGGTGATGGGGATCATTTCGCTGGTGGCGTTGAGCTTCATGGTGCAGGAGCCGAGCGGGATCATCGCCTGGTTCAGCGCCAGGTCCTTGTTTTCCAGCTGCTTGAGGTAGCGCAGCATCTCGGTTTCGCTGTGATGGCTGTTGAACACCGGGTGCGCCAGATAGCCGCTGCGACGCTGCAGCTCGGCCGGTATGCCGCTGGCAACCTCGCCGGCGTCCAGCGTGTCGATGTCCAGGCCGTGGTCGGCGCCGAGGAAAACCGCCAGCAGTTGCGCCAGGGTCTGCTCGTTGCAGGTCTCATCCAGGCTGACGCCGAGCTTGCCGCGACCCAGGATGCGCAAGTTGATCCGCGCGGCCCGAGCACTTTCCAGGATCGCCGTCTGCGCGCCGCCCACCTCGAGGGTGAGGGTGTCGAAGAAGTGTCGGTTGACGCGCGTGATGCCGTTCCGCTCGAGCGCAGCGGCCAGCAGGCAGGTCAGCCGATGGGTACGCTGGGCGATGCGTTTGAGGCCTTCGGGACCGTGGTAGACCGCGTAGCAACTGGCAATGTTGGCCAGCAGGACCTGGGCGGTGCAGATGTTGGAGTTGGCCTTTTCCCGGCGGATGTGCTGCTCGCGGGTCTGCAGCGCCATGCGCAGCGCCGTATTGCCACGGGCGTCCTTGGACACGCCGATGATGCGACCGGGCATGGCGCGCTTAAAGGCATCCCGGGTGGCGAAATAGGCCGCATGCGGGCCGCCGTAGCCCATCGGCACGCCGAAACGCTGAGTCGAGCCGAGCACCACGTCAGCGCCGAATTCGCCGGGTGGCGTCAGCAGCAACAGGCTGAGCAGGTCGGCCGCCACGCAGGCCAGCGCCTGCCCGGCATGCAGCTGTTCGATCAGCGGGCGCAGGTCACGGATCTCGCCGTGGGTGTCGGGGTACTGCAGCAGGGCACCGAAGACGCCCTGGGCGTCCAGCTCGTCCAGCGCACCGACCATCAGCTCGAAGCCGAAGGCCTCGGCCCGGGTCTTGAGCACGGAAAGCGTCTGCGGGTGGCAATTCTCGTCGGCGAAGAAGCGGTTGCTCTTGCTCTTGGCCATGCGCCGCGCCAGGGTCATCGCTTCGGCCGCCGCCGTCGCCTCGTCGAGCAGCGACGCGTTGGCCAGGTCCAGCCCGGTGAGGTCGATGGTCAGTTGTTGGAAGTTGAGCAGCGCTTCCAGGCGACCCTGGGCGATTTCCGGCTGGTACGGCGTGTAGGCGGTGTACCAGCCGGGGTTTTCCAGCACGTTACGCAGAATCACCGGAGGCGTGATGGTGCCGTGGTAGCCCATCCCGATCAGGCTGGTCCAAAGCTGGTTCTGCTCGGCGTATCCGCGCAGCTTCACCAGCGCGGCCTGCTCGTCCAGCGCCGGCGGCAGGGCCAGCTCGTCCTGCAGGCGGATAGCCGGCGGCACGGTCTGCTGCACCAGCTCGTCACGGCTGGACAGACCCAGCGCGTCGAGCATGGCCTGCTGTTCGGCCGCATCGGGGCCGAGATGGCGACGCAGGAAGGCGTCGGGTTGCTGGAGCTGGGAAAGGCGCGGCACTTGGGACATCACGGCTTCTCTCGACAAGTAAAAAGCCCCGAATGCAGGCCCGGCCAAACGATCGACTCGCTCAGGCCGAAACCGGCACCGCGGGGCTTGAGGATGGGGTCGCTCAGGCGTCGGCGTCGCACGCGGCCTTGTAGCCGGCCGCGTCGAGCAGCTTGTCCAGGTCCGCCGCATCGCTTGGCTGCAGCCGGAAGAACCAGCTGCCGTAGGGCTCGCCGTTAACCTGCTCAGGTGAGTCGCTCAGCTGTTCGTTGATCGCGACCACTTCGCCGGCAATGGGCGAGTAGATGTCGGACGCCGCCTTGACCGACTCGACGACACCGGCCTGCTGCCCGGCCGTCAGCTGCTGGCCGACCTCCGGCAATTCGACATAGACCACGTCACCCAACGCTTCTTGGGCGTGATCGGAAATACCAACGCTGACCGTACCGTCCGCTTCGAGACGGGCCCACTCATGGCTGGCGGCGTAACGCAGATCGCTGGGAATGTCGCTCATTCGTAAATCCTCAAAAAACTGTCGGTTGACTGGCCAGGCAGCTCAGCGCCCTGAATCGTTCGGCCGAATTTATACCAGTACCTTGCCGTGACGCACGAATGTAGGCTGCACCACGCGCACCGGGTACCACTTGCCGCGAATTTCCACTTCCGCCCGATCGCCGGTCTGCGCGGGAACGCGTGCCAACGCGATGGATTTGCCAAGGGTAGGCGAAAAACTGCCGCTGGTGATCTCGCCCTCGCCAGCGCCGTTGACCCGCACCACCTGGTGCGCGCGCAGCACGCCACGCTCTTCGAGGACCAGCCCGACCAGTTTTGGGCGGTCAGCGCGGGCCTTTTCCGCTTCCAGCGCGGCGCGGCCGACGAAGTCGCGCTCGGCCGGCTCCCAGGCGACAGTCCAGCCCATGTTGGCCTGCAGCGGCGAAACCTCTTCGGTCATGTCCTGGCCATACAGGTTCAGCCCGGCCTCAAGGCGCAGGGTATCGCGCGCACCCAGGCCGATCGGCGAAATGCCCGCGCCGACCAGCTCGCTAAGGAAGTCCGGCGCCTGCTCGGCGGGAAGAATGATCTCCAGGCCGTCCTCGCCGGTATAGCCGGTGCGGCCGATGAACCAGTCGCCGGCAGCCTGACCCTGGAACGGCTTGAGCTCCTGGATCAGCGTCGCGCGCGGCTGGCTGACGAGTTCCGCGGTCTTGCTGCGGGCATTCGGGCCCTGGATCGCCAGCATCGCCAGCTCGGGCCGCTCGTTGACCTCCACGGCGAAGCCTTCGGCCTGCGCCTGCATCCAGGCCAGGTCCTTGTCACGCGTACTGGCGTTCACCACCAGGCGGTAGCCCCAGTCGGTGAGGTAGACGATCAGGTCGTCGACGACACCGCCGCGCTCGTTGAGCATCGCCGTGTACAGGGCCTTGCCGACCTGCCCGAGGCGGTTCACGTCGTTGGCCAGCAGGTGCTGCAGGTAGCGTGTGGCGTCGGCACCGGCGACGTCGACCACTGTCATGTGCGAGACGTCGAACACACCGCAATCACGTCGTACCTGGTGGTGCTCCTCGACCTGGGAGCCGTAGTGCAGCGGCATATCCCAGCCGCCGAAGTCGACCATCTTGGCGCCGAGTGCGAGGTGCTGATCGTAGAGGGGAGTACGCTGACCCATGGGTTTCTCCTTCCGGGCAGGTCGCCGAAGCGGCGCAATGTGAAGCAGTGGGATGCCGAGCCTGATGCCCGACCAGTTTTGAATGGCGCGCATTGTAGCCCCAAGGTCGTGACAGGTCACGGTGCGCCGAGCCGTCCTGGCCCGCTAGCCGACGCGCTGGGCCGAGCGGCGGATCAGCAGGATCACCGGCAGCAGCCCGACCAGCACCAGGGTCAGGGCCGGCAGGGCCGCACGCGCCCATTCCCCCTCGCTGGTCATCTCGAAGATCTTCACCGACAGGGTGTCCCAGCCGAACGGACGCATCAGCAGCGTCGCCGGCATCTCCTTCAGCACGTCGACGAAGACCAGCAGCGCGGCGCTCAGCGTGCCGGGCAGCAACAGCGGCAGGTAGACACGGAAGAACAGCGCCGGCCCGCCAACGCCAAGGCTGCGGGAGGCCTGCGGCAACGACGGCCGGATGCGCGCCAGTGCGCTTTCCAGCGGACCGAATGCCACCGCCATGAAGCGAATGAGGTACGCCAGCAGCAGCGCACCCAGGCTTCCGAGCAGGATGGGCTTGCCCGCCCCGCCGAGCCCCTGTGACAGCGGGATAACCCACTCGCGGTCGAGGTAGCTGAAGGCAAGCATGATCGACACCGCCAGCACCGAGCCTGGCAACGCATAGCCCAGGTTGGCCAGGCCCACCGCCACCTTCACCGCACGCACCGGCGCCTGCCGACGGGCGAAGGCCAGCAGCAGGGCCACCATCACCGTGACCAGCGCCGCCAGCCCCCCTAGATAGAGGGTGTGCAGGATCAGCCCGGCATACCGCTCGTCGAGATCGAAACGCCCGCGCTGCCAGAGCCAGACCAGCAGTTGCAGCATCGGCACCACAAAGGCGCACAGGAACACCAGACCGCACCAGCCGCTGGCCGCCAGCGCCTTGAATCCGCGCAGGCGGTACAGCGCCGCCGAGCGGGCGCGGTCATTGGCCGGCCGCGCCGCGCCACGGGCCCGGCGCTCGCCGTAGAGCACCAGCATCACCGCGAGCAACAGCAGGCTGGCCAGCTGGGTGGCGCTGGTCAGGCTGAAGAAGCCGTACCAAGTCTTGTAGATGGCCGTGGTAAAGGTGTCGTAGTTGAATACCGCCACGGCGCCGAAGTCCGCCAGGGTCTCCATCATCGCCAAGGCCAGGCCGGCGCCGATCGCCGGCCGCGCCATCGGCAGCGCGACGCGCCAGAACGCCGTCCACGGCGACTGCCCGAGCACCCGCGCCGCCTCCATCAGGCCCTTGCCCTGGGCCATGAAGGCCGAGCGCGCCAGCAGGTAGACGTAGGGATAGAACACCAGCACCAGCACCGTGATGACGCCGCCAGTGGAGCGCACGCGCGGAAAGCGAATGCCGGCGCCGAAGAGCTCGCGCGCCAGGGTCTGCACCGGACCGGCGAAATCGAGCAGCCCGATAAAGACGAACGCCAGCACATAGGCCGGAATCGCAAATGGCAGCATCAGTGCCCAGTCCAACCAGCGCCGCCCGGGGAATTCGCACAGCGAGGTCAGCCAGGCCAGACTGACCCCTAGCAGCGTGACGCCAACGCCCACCCCCACGACCAGCATCAGGGTGTTGCCGAGCAGGCGTGGCAGCTGGGTCTGCCAGAGATGTGCCCAGATCGCGCTGTCGATGCTGCTCCAACTGAGCAGCAGAACGCTCAGGGGCAGCAGCACCAGCGCCGCGACGGCGAAAGTGAGGGGATACCAGCGGCGCTCGACGGGGTGTGACACACAGGCCTCGAAGCAGAGAAAAACGCCACGGCGCGTGCCGGGGCGTCGAGTATACCGGGACAGTGAACGGCGAGCCGCACCCCGGCGTCAGCGTCAGGCGGGCGAACGCTGGTCACCACGCCCCGCTGGCATGCTCCGCAGCGTCAGCGCCAGCCGGCGCGGTCCATCAGCATGATGGCCTCGGCCTGGCGCTCGCCGGCGACCTCGACCGGGATGGTGTCGGCCTTGAAGGTGCCCCAGGCGGCCACTTCGGCGGACGGCTGCACCTCGGGGTTCGCCGGGAACTCCATGTTGACGTCGGCGAAGATGCTCTGCGCCTCTGGGGTGGTCATCCACTCCACCAGCTTGCGTGCGGCCTCCGGATGCGGCGCATGGCGCGTCAGGCCGATGCCCGACAGGTTGACGTGCACCCCGCGCCCATCCTGGTTGGGCCAGAACAGCTTGGCCTTGAGGTCGGGGTTCTGCGCGTGCAGGCGTCCGTAATAATAGGTGTTGACGATACCGACATCGCAGAGCCCGGCATCGACTGCCTGGATCAGTGCGGTGTCGTCGGCGAACGCATCGGTGGCCAGGTTGTTCACCCAGCCCTGGACGATCGCCTCGGCCTTCTCGGCGCCGTGGGTCTCGATCAGCGTTGCGGTCAGCGACTGGTTGTAGACCTTCTTGCTGGTGCGCAGGCAGAGCCGCCCTTCCCACGCCTCGTCGGCCAGGGCTTCGTAGGTGCTCAACTCGTCCGGATCGACCCGCTCCGTCGAAT
Organism: Stutzerimonas stutzeri; assembly: GCA_002339675.1. Lineage (GTDB taxonomy): Bacteria > Pseudomonadota > Gammaproteobacteria > Pseudomonadales > Pseudomonadaceae > Stutzerimonas > Stutzerimonas stutzeri_O. The sequence goes on along the minus strand of DDKB01000017.1, from coordinate 300,177 downwards.
AGACCAGGGTCCGCGCGCGCAACGACAGGCCGGTCCAGGCATCACTGGACGAGCGGTACTGCGAGGGAATGTTGGCTTTCACGATCTGCGAATTCATCGGTTGCAGGATGCCCATCTGCTCGGCCTGCCAGAGGTTGCCACCATCGACCGTGAGCAGCAAATCGGCCGGTGTGTTCTCACCCTCCGCCTTGATCCGCGCCATCAGCGGCGCTTCCTTGTCAGTGATGAACGTCACCGGGACACCGGTCTTGGCGGTGTAGGCATCGAAAACCGGCTTGATCAGTTCGTCGATGCGCGAGGAATACACCACGACTTCGTCGGCAGCCTGCGCGGCGCCGGCGACAGCGGTCAGCGCCAGGACGGCGAGAAAACCTTTGCTTGACTGCATGGATCGGCCTTATTCAGAAAGCGGAAAGAGGCCAAATAGTAGTGAATCCTATTTGCTTTCTCAATGCAGCAAGTATGCAAGACATTTCAGCCGCCGGTCACGGCCGCGCCAGCACCGGCAGATCGCCGCTCAGGCCCAGCGCCTGGCGAACGAGCAGGGCCTTGGCTTCCGGCAACGCCTGCACGCCCTTGAACCCCGCATTGCGCAGCCAGCGCAACGGCAGTGCATCGGCCTGGAACAGGCGCTCGAAACCCTCCATGGCGGCCATCATCGCCAGGTTGTGCGGCATCCGCCGGCGTTCGTAGCGGCTCAGCACGCGCAGCTCGCCCAGCGGCGTACCCCTGGCCCGGGCGGCCAGGAGCACCTCGGCCAGAACCGCGGCATCGAGCAGGCCGAGGTTGACCCCCTGCCCCGCCAGCGGATGGATGCTGTGCGCGGCGTCGCCCACCAGGGCCAGGCCCGGCTGCACGTAGCGCTTGGCATGGCGCTGGCGCAGCGGGATGCACACTCGCGGGTCGGCGGCCTGCACCTCGCCCAGGCGATATTCGAACGCGCGTCCGAGCGCGTCACAAAAGGCGGGGTCATCGAGCGCCATGAGCCGTTGCGCCTCCGCCTCGGTGACCGACCAAACGATCGAGCACCAGTGCGAATCGGTGCCGCGCTGCAGCGGCAGGAAGGCCAGCGGACCGTCGTCGGTGAAGCGTTGCCAGGCGGTGGCCTCGTTTGGCTGGGCACAGCGCACGCTGGTCACGATGGCGTGGTGCAGATAGTCCCATTCGCGTGTCGCGCAACCGGCCAGACGCCGCACCGTCGAGTTGGCACCATCAGCCGCGACGACCAGTCCGGCCTGCAGCTGCTGCCCGTCCGCGAGCGTCAGGCTCCAGCCATCTTCGCTCGCCTGCAGGCCCTGAAGGCTGGCATTGCCGGTGAGCTGAACCGAACCCTGGCGCTGCAAGGCATCGAGCAGCGCGTCCTGGATCACCTGGTTCTCGACGATGTGCCCGAGCACGTCGGCATGCACCGAGGACGCCGAGAAATCCACCCGGCCGGTGCCCGAACCGTCCCAGACCTGCATGTCCCGATAGGGGCTCGCGCGCCGCGCGATGACGCCAGGCCAGGCACCGACGCGATCGAGGATCCGCTGACTGGCGACCGACAGCGCACTGACGCGCGGCTCGAAGGGCGCATCCGCATCGAACGGCCGTACTGCCAGCGGGCCGGCGTCGATCAGCCGGATCCGCAAACCGGCGTCCTGCAGCGCCAAGGCCAGGGTGCTGCCGACCATGCCGGCACCGACGATGATGAGGTCCGCTTGCATTGCTGCTCCCCTGCACGCCTTGTCGGCGTGCCCTGTAAGGTTCCTGTGGCGGCCGCCGTGTCGCGGCGCACGAGGCGTTGTCATGACCTGGCCGGCCTAGCTCAACCGCCCCAGCCCGGCACTAGCGCGACCGCATGCCCATGCCCATCGCCTGGCGCGCAAACCAGCCCTTGGCCGGGGGCAGCAGGTCCAGTCCGAACAGGCCGAGGTTGCGTCCCGCGATCGCCAGGCCCGCGGATTCGCCAAACAGCCGGGTCAGCTGATCGGAGAAACCCACGGTCATCCGCTGATCGGCCCGCTGCCGGCGGTGATAGGCCTGCAACACGCCCAGGTCGCCCGGCTTCGCGGCGCTCTGCAGCAGCGACTCCGCCAGCGCATCGGCATCGCGCAGCGACAGGTTGTAGCCTTGCCCGGCAATTGGATGCAGGCTGTGCGCGGCGTTGCCCAGCACCACCAGGCCGGAGCGGACCTGCTCCTCGGCCTCGACCAGGACCAGCGGGTAGAGATGGCGCGCACCGACGTGGCGAAAGCCACCGAGGCGAAAGCCGAACGCATCCTGCAACTCGTCGAGGAAAGCGCGTTCGGGCAGGTTGGCCAGGCGCTGCGCATCCTGCTCCGGACGGGTCCAGACCAGCGCGCAGCGATTGTCCGACAGCGGCAGCAGCGCCATCGGCCCGTGCTCGGTGAAGCGCTCAAACGCGCGGCCCGCATGCGGCGTGCCCGGGGTCACATTGGCGATCAGCGCGGTCTGTCCGTAGGGCGAGCGCCGGACCTCGACGCCGAGCTGTTCGCGCAAGCCGGATCGACCGCCATCGGCGAGCACGGCCAGATCGCAGTCCAGCGAGCTGTCGTCGCCCAGTTGCAGCCGGAATCCGGCGGCTCCCGAACGCATCCGCCGAACCTCTGCCGGGCAGCGCCTGTTGACCACTCGCCCATCCAGCGCCTGCCAGAGGCACTGGCCAATCCAGGCGTTTTCCACCACGTAGCCCAGCGCCGGCACCTGCTGGCCCTGAGCATCGAGGCGGGTCGCGCCGGGATGGCCGCGATCGGAAACATGGATATGGGTAATCGGCTCGGCGCGCTCGGCAATTCGCGCCCATACGCCCAGGCGTTCGTAGATCTGCCGGCTGCCGTGCGACAGGGCGGTCGACCGCGCATCATAGCTGGGCTGGTAGGCGTGGCCGGGCTCGAACGGCTCGATCAGCTCGAGCGTCCAGCCGCGTTGCCGCGCACCCTGCTGCAGGGCCAGCGCCAGGCTGGCACCGACCAGTCCGCCACCGACGATCGCCAGCGTGGCCACGGCTAGGCGACCTCGGCGGCAGAGGCCATCAGCGCCTCGATCTCGGCCACCGATTTAGGCACGCCGCCGGTGAGGATTTCGCAACCGCTGCGGGTGACCACCACGTCATCCTCGATGCGCACCCCGATGCCGCGCCACTTTCGCGCCACGTCCGGGTTGTCCGCCGCGATATAGATGCCTGGCTCGACGGTCATGGCCATGCCCGGCTCGAGCACCCGCCACTCGCCACCGACCTTGTAATCACCGACGTCATGGACGTCCATGCCCAGCCAGTGCCCGGCGCGGTGCATGTAGAAGGGCTTGTACGCCTCGCTGGCGATCAGCTCGTCGACCTCACCCTGCAGCAGCCCAAGTTCGACCAGCCCGGCGGTGATCACCGCCACGGTAGCCTCGTGTGCCTCGTTCCAGTGCTTGCCCGGCGCGATGTGCCTGAAGGCCTCTTCGTTGGCCTTCAGTACCAGCTCGTAGATGGCCTTCTGCTCCGGGGTGAAGCGACCATTGACCGGAAAGGTGCGGGTAATGTCGCTGGCGTAGCAGTCAATCTCGCAACCAGCGTCGATCAGCACCAGGTCGCCGTCGCGCAGCGGCGCATCGTTCTCGCGGTAATGCAGGATGCAAGCGTTCTTGCCCGCGGCGACGATGGACCCGTACGCGGGCATCTTCGCGCCGCCCTTGCGGAACTCGTAATCGAGCTCGGCCTCGAGGTGGTATTCGTGCAACCCGGGACGGCTGGCTTGCATGGCCCGAATGTGCGCCCGCGCGGAAATTTCCGCGGCGGCTCGCATCACCTTGATCTCGCTGGCCGACTTGTACAGGCGCAGGTCATGCAGCAGGTGGTCGAGGGCTACGAACTCGTTCGGCGGCTGCGCGCCCTGGCGGGCCTTGGAGCGGATGGTGTTGATCCACTCCATCAGACGGTGATCGAACTCCTGGTGGCGGCCGATGGCGTAGTACACCCGCGACCGCCCCTCGATCAGGCCTGGCAGAATGTCGTCGATGTCACCGATGGGGAAGGCGTCGTCGGCGCCGTACTCGCCGACCGCGCCATCCTGGCCGGCGCGCAGGCCGTCCCACAGCTCGCGTGCCGGGTCACGCTCACGGCAGAACAGCACGTACTCGCCGTGGGCACGCCCGGGAATGAGCGCGATCACCGCCTCGGGCTCGGGAAAGCCAGACAGGTACTGGAAATCGCTGTCCTGACGGTAGACGTGCTCGACATCGCGGTTGCGGATGTACATAGGCGCGGCCGGCAGGATGGCGATGCTGTTGGGCTCCATTTCCGCCATCAGCGCCTTGCGCCGGCGGGCGAATTCGGTCCTGGGAATGCGGGTCATGGACAGCGGTCCTCAGTGCAGGGAGGGCTTGGGTACCGGCGGCACCGGCTTGGCGCACTCGGTGAACAGCAGCAGCGGTGCGACACGCAGGTACTCCATGACCTCCATGTAGTCGTTCTCGCCATCCTCGGACTCGTCCAGCGCGTCCTGGATCTGCGCAATGGCGGCCAGGTCCTGGAGCACCTCCATGGCCTCGCTGCTCAGCGCACGATCGCCGGCGATCAGGCCGAAACCTGTCAGGAAGCTCTGGCACCATTGCCCCAGGGCCAGCGCGCGCTCGGCAAGCGGCGCTTCATCACTGGGCAGCAGCAGGACGATCGCGATGTCGTCACCGGCGAGCTCCGCCTTGACCATTTCCTGGAGGCCGATCAGCGCCTGACGCACGGACGCCTCGGGCGCATCGCCCAGCAGTTCGGCGGCATCCTGCAGCCAGGCATCGATATCGAAGCCGGCGCCAGCGCAGCTGCGCCCAAGCAACAAGCCGTGCAGTTCGGCAGGTGTGACGGGTTGGGCACTGCTGGCCAGCAGGCCGGCAAAAGCAGCGTAGGGCGAGTTCTGAATGGGCATTGGCAGCTAGGCGCGCAGCGGCGCTAATGTCTAGAATGAGGCCTCGTATCCTAGCATCGGCATACGAGCCAAGACCATCGAAGCTGGCCTACCCAACGCTCGCGCCATTCACACGGGAATCCCATGGACGACGCCGACCTGCACTTGCTCACCGCAAAGCTGGAGCAACTGATCCAACGCATCGAGCAGCTCAAGGCACAGAATCGCCTGCTCCGCCACAGCGAGCAGGCTTGGCGCGAGGAGCGCGCCCATCTGATCGAGAAGAACGAAATGGCACGTGTGAAGGTCGAATCAATGATTTCGCGCCTGAAAGCCCTGGAGCAGGACTCATGACCCAGCCGAACACCGTAACCGTGCACATCATGGACAAGGAATACTGCATTTCCTGCCCTCCCGAAGAACGTAGCAACCTCGAAGGCGCGGCTCACTACCTGGACCGCAAGATGCGCGAAATCCGCAGCAGCGGCAAAGTCATCGGGGCCGACCGGGTCGCCGTGATGGCTGCGCTGAACATCACCCACGAGCTGCTGCACAAGCATGATCGTCTGGATGCCGAGGCCAGCAGCGCCCGCGAGCATGTGCGCAGCCTGCTGGAGCGGGTCGACAGCGCCCTGGCCGCCGATCCAAACCCGACCGGCAACTGATGAACGGCGGACAGATTGCGTTATAATCCCGCCCACTCCCTGGCATGTTCGCCAGTCGGCGATGACCCTCTCCCGATAAGCAACACCATGGAGGCTACACGTAGTGCCGGTGTGCATGTCCGCCTGACGGAAAGCCTTAAGGTACTCTGTAGTCGCCACCTTGAACTCTCGGGTTCAAGGGCCTACGCGGGCAGCGGCATGCTGGGGAGCCTAATGCCATGATCGTAGCCGACGGCCTTTCACGCCCGGCGCTGCGACGCCAGTTGCGCCAGGCTCGGCGCCAGCTTTCGGCACAGCGGCAGCGCCACGCCGCACGCGAGCTTTATCGACAGCTGGCCCAACATCCACTGTTCCGCCGCAGCCGGCATATCGCCCTGTACCTGCCCAACGACGGTGAAATCGACCCACGCCTGCTGATGGTCGAAGCACAACGACGCGGCAAGGCCACCTACCTGCCGGTGCTCAACGCCTGGCCGCGCACCCGCATGGCGTTCCAGCAAATCCTGCCGGGCGAGCGTTTGAAACCCAATCGTTTCGGCATCGCCGAGCCGGTATTCCGCACCGCACGGCAACGGCGGGTCTGGACGCTGGACCTGGTCCTCATGCCGCTGGTGGGATTCGACGAACAGGGTGGACGCCTGGGCATGGGTGGAGGTTTCTATGACCGCAGCCTGGCCTACCGCAACAGGCGCAAAAATGGTCACAAACCGACCCTTCTCGGTCTTGCGCACGAGTGCCAGAAGGTCGACAGACTGCCATTGGCCAGCTGGGATGTGCGTTTGCAGGCGACCGTTACGGACGCAGGCTGGTACGGGGAATAATAACGGGAGGGACGTGAGGCGGGATGCTGCGAGCCGCGTCCATGCGGCAGGCCAGATCAGCGTTGCAGCTGCTGGGAATGACTGATGGGTACGGCAGAGGACGCGTTGTCCGACTGCTCCCAAAGCCCTTGGGTATAACCCGTGGTCACCACGCCAAGACCGAAAATCAGTACCAGAACCCAAAGAATATCCGGCTTTCGTTTCATAGTTTTCGCCTCCCCCTGCCAGGCGAACAGTCATCCATCGAGTCAGTATCGTTTTGGTTTTCCAGACTCGACACCACCAACCTCAAGCGCGGCATTCTCCGCCATGCACCGGTCCAGCGCAAACAGCCGCCGCGACCGGTCGTCGGTGATCCGGCGCACGAGGAATCCCATCAACCCCTGAGCTGGGAGCAAAGACCGTGCCGTTTTGGCTGATGAAATCCGAACCCGACGAATTCTCGATTGCAGACCTGGAACAATCTGGCACGAGTCGCTGGGACGGCGTCCGCAACTACCAGGCGCGCAATTTCCTGCGACAGATGGAAACCGGCGACCTGTTCTTCTTCTATCACTCCAGTTGCGCCACTCCCGGCGTCGCCGGCATCGGGCGCATCGCGCAGCCGGCCTACCCGGACCCGACGGCGCTCGACCCGCTGAGCCCCTACTTCGATCCACGGACCGGCAAGACGGGCAATCCCTGGAGCGCCGTCGACGTGAGCTTCGTCGAGCGATTCGAGCCGATACTGCCTCTGCCGCGCCTCAAGGCAGCCCAGGCGCTCGCCCAACTGGCGCTCGTCCAGCGCGGTAGCCGCCTGTCGGTCATGCCGGTCAGCGACGGGCAATGGCGGGCGATCCTCGACCTGCGCTAGCTATTGAATGATCAGGTTGTTGAACAGCAGATCGTCCACCAGCGGCTTGCCTTCCTCCTGATTCAGTACCGTCTGCACCTGCTTGAGCGCTTCCTGGCGCAGAGCCTCCTTCGCCTCGACGGTGCCGAGGCTGGCGTCGGTCTGCTGGGAAAACAGCGTCACCAACTGGTTGCGGATCAGTGGTTCGTGATGCTTGACCTTCGCCTCGGCCTCGCTGCCGCTGACCCGCAACGCGATGTCGGCCTTGTAGTACTTGAGCCGCCCGTCCGAGCCGTAGTTGCCGACCAGGGCCGGCACGAGCGAGTAGTAGATCGTCTTGTTGGCGGCTTCTCCCTCGGCCTCCGCAGACTCGGAGGCCCAGGCCAGCGCCGGCAGGGTCAGGCAGCAGGCAAGCAATACAGAAAGGATGCGCTTCACGGGACTACTCCAGGGGAACCGCGCACAGCATACCCAGAGCCAGCCGCGGACCCAAGCCCGGCCTTATGGGTTGCCATCAGAACCGGCCATGCTCGTTGCACCACGGGCCCCTGCTTCTAGACTGACGCAAACGCGAAGGCCGCCGGGCCGCCTCCCAACCGACTACAAGGAATTCCGATGAAAGCAGTTCTGTGCAAAGCATTCGGCCCAGCCGACGACCTGGTCATCGAGCAGACCGACAGCCCGACCATCAAGAAGGGCGAGATCCTGCTGGACGTGCATGCGGCAGGGGTCAATTTTCCCGACACACTGATCATCGAAGGCAAGTACCAGTTCAAGCCGCCGTTCCCGTTCTCGCCGGGTGGCGAGGCGGCCGGGGTGGTTGCTGCCGTAGGCGAACGCGTCAGCCACCTGAAGGTGGGCGACCGGGTAATGGGGCTGACCGGCTGGGGCAGCTTTGCCGAGCAGGTCGCGGTGCCGGCCGACAACGTGCTGCCGATCCCTGAGTCGATGGATTTCCCCACCGCAGCGGCCTTCAGCATGACCTACGGCACCTCGATGCACGCGCTGAAGCAGCGGGCAAACCTACAGCCCGGAGAAACCCTGCTGGTGCTCGGCGCGTCCGGCGGTGTCGGCCTGGCAGCGGTGGAAATCGGCAAGGCGATGGGCGCCCGAGTGATTGCTGCCGCGTCTACGACGGAAAAGCTCGACGTCGCCAGGCGCGCCGGCGCCGATGAGCTGATCAACTACTCCGAAGGCAGCCTCAGGGAGCAGCTCAAGGCGCTGACCGGCGACCAGGGTGTGGACGTGATCTACGACCCGGTGGGCGGGAAGTTATTCGAGGAAGCCTTCCGCAGCATGGCCTGGAACGGCCGGATGCTGGTGGTCGGCTTTGCCGCTGGCGACATCCCATCGCTGCCGGCCAACCTGCCGCTGCTCAAGGGCGCGTCGCTGGTGGGCGTATTCTGGGGCAGCTTTGCGCGCCGCCAGCCGGCGGACAACGCTGCCAACTTCAAGCAACTGTTCGCCTGGCATGCCGAAGGCAAGCTCAAGCCGCTGGTCTCACAGACCTTCGCACTCGAGCAGGCCGCCGAGGCAATCAATACCCTGGCGCAGCGCAAGGCGGTGGGAAAACTGGTGATGAAGGTGCGCTGAAGCGGGAAGACCTGGCCGGTGCGCGAGGCGCGCCGGCCAGGACGATATGGCAGTCGAAGCAAACCGTCCTCAGTGGGCGGTCGCTGGCGCCTCGCCATTCTGTTGCATGCGCGCCATTTCCTGCGCATAGAGCGCATCGAAGTTCACCGGCGCCAGCATCAGCGCCGGGAAGGAGCCGCGAGTGACGAGATTGTCCAGGGCTTCACGCGCATAGGGAAACAGGATGTTCGGGCAGAACGCGCCAAGGGTGTGGCTCATCGCTTGGGCCTCGAGTCCCTTGATGAGGAAGATGCCTGCCTGCTGCACTTCGGCGATGAAGGCGACATCCTCGCCGGTCTTGACGGTGACCGACAGGGTCAGGACCACCTCGTGGAAATCACCTTCCAGCGACTTCTGCTTGGTATTCAGGTCCAGCGCGACGCTCGGGTTCCACTCCTGGCGGAAGATTTCCGGGCTCTTGGGCGCTTCGAAAGAAACGTCCCGGACGTAGATGCGCTGCAGGGAGAACTGTGCGCCCTGCTCCTGATCGGCGGCCGCGCCGTTATTCGCTTGTTCGGTCATGTGAAGCCTTCTTGTTGTACATCTCGTGTGGGTGGCGAGCGGCCGGCCATCGATAACGGCGACCGCTCCTGAAACGCATCATGCCTGCAACATCGCATCCAGCCGACCGGCCCGCTCCAGCGCGTGCAGCTCGTCGCAGCCACCGACGTGCTGCTCGTCGATCCAGATCTGCGGCACCGAGGTTCGGCCGGCCTTGGCGGCCATCTCGGCACGCAGCGCCGGCTTGCCGTCGACCGGGATTTCCTCGTAGCTGACGCCCTTTTTCTCGAGCAGCCCCTTGGCGCGAATGCAGAACGGACACCAGGCGGTGGTGTAGATGACGACTTTGGACATGTTATTTGACCACTGGCAGGTTTTCGCCGCGCCAGCTGGAAATCCCTCCGGACAGCTTGGCGGCAGTGAAGCCCGCCTTTTGTAGCTCACGGCAGGCCGCTCCGGCGTGCTGGCCCATGGCATCGACGACCACGATGGTCTTGGCCTTGTGCTTTTCCAGCTCGCCCAGTCGGCTGACCAGCTTCTCGTAGGGAATGTTCAATGCATCGACAATATGACCGCTGTCGAACTCCTTCTTCGCGCGCACGTCCAACACCACGCCCTCGTCGCGATTGACCAGGCCGGTCAGTTCGCGATTGCTCAGGCTCTTGCCGCCCTTTCGCAGTTCGGTGAAGGCGAGCAACGCCAGCAGCACCAGAAAGATGCTTACGAGCACATAGTGGTTAGAGGCAAATTCAATCAGGTTAGCGACCATCAACAGGGTACCCGGGGGATAAAATGCGGGCCAGTATACACAGCCGCATGACCGCGCTGAACCCTGCCTACCGTGACGCCTGTTCGGCCAGCCAGTAGACTGGCCGCCATTTTTTCGCGCCCCACGTGCAAGGAGCCAGTCACATGCCTGCCGCGCCCAAACCCCTGGTACTGATGATTCTCGATGGTTTCGGACACAGCGATAGCCCGGAATTCAACGCCATCCATGCCGCCCGCAAGCCGGTCTACGATCGCCTGCTGGCCACCCAGCCCCACGGTCTCATCTCCGGTAGCGGCATGGACGTGGGCCTGCCCGACGGCCAGATGGGCAATTCGGAGGTCGGTCACATGAACCTGGGCGCCGGGCGCGTGGTGTACCAGGACTTCACTCGGGTGACCAAGTCCATTCGCGACGGCGACTTCTTCGAGAACCCCACCCTCTGCGGCGCAGTGGACAAGGCCGTCGCCGCCGGCAAGGCGGTGCACATCCTCGGCCTGCTCTCGGACGGCGGCGTACACAGCCACCAGGATCATCTGGTGGCCATGGCCGAGCTGGCCGCCCGGCGCGGTGCCGAGCAGATCTACCTGCACGCCTTCCTCGACGGGCGCGACACGCCGCCGAAAAGTGCCCAGCACTCTATCGAACTGATGCAGGCCACCTTCACCCGCCTGGGCAAGGGGCGCATCGCCAGCCTGATCGGGCGCTACTTCGCCATGGACCGCGACAACCGCTGGGACCGCGTCGAACAGGCCTATAGCCTGATTGTCGACGGCAAGGCCGAGTACCAGGCCGACTACGCGGTGGACGGGCTGATTGCGGCCTACGAGCGCGGCGAGAGCGATGAATTCGTCAAGGCCACCCGCATCGGTGAAGCGGCACCCGTGGCCGACGGTGACGCCGTGGTGTTCATGAACTTTCGTGCCGATCGCGCCCGCGAACTGACCCGCTGCTTCGTCGAGCCGGGCTTCAGCGAATTCCAGCGCGCCCGGGTGCCGCAGCTCGGCGGCTTCGTGATGCTGACGCAGTATGCCGCGAGCATCCCGGCCCCGTCGGCTTTCGCCCCTGAGGCGCTGACCAATGTACTGGGCGAATACCTGGCGAAGAACGGCAAGACCCAGTTGCGCATCGCCGAGACGGAAAAGTATGCGCATGTGACCTTTTTCTTCTCGGGCGGTCGAGAGGAGCCCTTCGAAGGCGAGGACCGCATCCTGATCCCGTCGCCGCAGGTCGCCACCTATGACCTGCAACCGGAAATGAGCGCGCCGGAAGTCACCGATCGTATCGTCGAGGCCATCGAGCAGCAGCGCTACGACGTCATCATCGTCAATTACGCCAACGGCGACATGGTCGGCCACACCGGGGTATTCGAAGCAGCGGTGAAGGCCGTCGAGTGCCTGGACACCTGCATGGGCCGGATCGTCGAAGCGCTGGACAAGGTTGGCGGCGAGGCGCTGATCACCGCCGATCACGGCAACGTCGAACAGATGGAAGACGCCATGACCGGGCAAGCGCACACCGCGCATACCTGCGAGCCGGTGCCTTTCATCTATTACGGCAAGCGAGCACTGACGATCCGCGAAGGCGGCGTGCTGGCCGATGTCGCACCGACCATGCTGGCCCTGCTGGGGATGCCGGTGCCGAAGGAAATGACCGGTCGCTCGATCGTCGAGATGAACTGACGAGCTGGAAGCTGGAGGCGGGCGCGGCACCTTGGGCGTCAAGCTTCCAGCTGAGTTTTTAGGCATACTACCGCGGTCGTTAAATTCTCGGTTACCTCCTCCCATGCCCCGTATTCTTGTCGCATTCGCGCTTCTCTGCCTGCTTGGCTCGGCCATGGCGGACGAGCGCGCGGACGCACGCAAACAGATCGAAGCCGCGCGCAAGGACGTCGCCGAGCTGCAGAAGCTGCTCCAGCAGATCGAGGCGGAGAAATCCCAGGTCCAGAAGCAGCTCAAGTCGACCGAAAGCGAGATGGGGGAACTGGAAAAACAGGTGGATTCCCTGCAACAGGAGATCGATCGCAGCGAAGCCGAAATCGAGCGCCTCAACGACGAGAAGACCACCCTCGAAGGCGCCCGCATCGAGCAGCAGCGCCTGATCGGAATCCAGGCGCGCGCCGCCTACCAGAACGGCCGCCAGGAATACCTCAAGCTGCTGCTCAACCAGCAGAACCCGGAAAAATTCAGCCGCACCCTGACCTACTACGATTACCTGAGCAAGGCGCGCTTCGAGCAGGTCGCCGCGTTCAACGATACCCTTGCCCAGCTGGCTCGGGTCGAAGCCGGCATCCAGGCCGAGCAGGCCGCGCTGGCTGAACGGCAGGACGGCCTGCAGCAGCGTCGCGAGCAGCTCGCCGAGGTGCGCAAGGAGCGTCAGCAAACCCTGGCCAAGCTCGACCGTGACTACTCGAGCCGCGACCAGAAGCTCAATGCGCGCAAGCAGGAGCAGGCGCAATTCGAGCGCGTGCTCAAGACCATCGAACAAACCCTCGCGCGCCAGGCCCGGGAGGCCGAGCAGCAACGCCTGCGCGCCGAAGCCCTGGCCCGCGAAGAGCGGGCGCGCGCGCAGCAGCCAGCTGCCAGCAGCGGCCAGGCCGCAACGTCAGGCCCGCGTGTCTCGAGCGGCGGCGGCCGCATCGGCGGCCCGTTCGCCAGCGCCAAGGGCAAGCTGCCCTGGCCGGTGGACGGTCAGCTCGTCGCGCGTTTCGGCACCCCGCGCGGCGGCGATGCGCGCACCAAGTGGGATGGCGTGCTGATCGGCGCCAGTGCCGGGACCCAGGTGCATGCCGTGCATGGCGGCCGCGTCGTGTTCGCCGACTGGCTGCGCGGCGCGGGTCTGCTGGTCATCCTCGACCACGGCGACGGTTATCTGAGCCTCTACGGCCACAACCAGAGCCTGCTGCGCGACGCTGGCGACATCGTCAAGGCCGGCGACCCGATCGCCACCGTAGGCACCAGCGGCGGGCAGGCGTCCGCCGCGCTGTATTTCGCCATTCGCCAACAGGGTCGCCCCAGCGATCCCGCCCAATGGTGCCGTGCGCAAGGATAGGCCGAACGGCCGCAAGCGCGCCCCCTCATACCTGGAGTCCGACATGCTGCAGCTGCGCCGATTCGCCCAACCGTCCACCCTTGCCCTGGCGATCTTGCTGGGGCTCTATGGCAGCGCCTGGGCCCAGCAGCCAGCGATGGAGACGAGCCCGGAGCCCGCGCCACTGGAGACCCCTCGCAACAAGGCGCCGCTGCCGCTCGACGAGCTACGCACCTTTGCCGAAGTGCTGGACCGGATCAAGGCTGCCTATGTCGAGCCGGTGGACGACAAGACGCTGCTGGAGAATGCGATCAAGGGCATGCTCAGCAACCTGGATCCACACTCGGCATACCTGGAGCCCGATGCATTCGCCGAGTTGCAGGAGAGCACCAGCGGCGAGTTCGGCGGGCTGGGCATCGAGGTCGGCGTGGAGGACGGCTTCATCAAGGTGGTTTCGCCCATCGATGACACCCCAGCCTCCAAGGCGGGCGTCGAGACCGGCGACCTGATCATCAAGATCGATGGCAAGCCGACCAAGGGCCTGTCGATGACCGAAGCGGTCGGCATGATGCGCGGCAAGCCCGGCACCGACATCTCGCTGTCGCTGGTGCGCGAAGGCGGCAAGCCGTTCACCGTCAAGCTGACCCGCGCGGTGATCAAGGTCAACAGCGTCAAGAGCCAGCTGCTCGAGCCCGGCTACGGCTATCTGCGCATTACCCAGTTCCAGATCAATACCGGTGAAGAAGTCGGCAAGGCCCTGGCTCGACTGCGCAAGGACAACGGCAAGAAGCTCGACGGCTTGGTACTCGACCTGCGCAACAACCCGGGCGGGGTGCTGCAAGCGGCGGTCGAGGTGTCCGACCACTTCCTCACCGATGGCCTGATCGTCTACACCAAGGGGCGCATCGCCAATTCCGAGCTGCGCTTCAATGCCGACGCGGCCGACGCCAGCGAGGGCGTGGCGCTGGTGGTGCTGATCAACGGCGGCAGCGCATCGGCCTCGGAAATCGTCGCCGGCGCACTGCAGGACCACAAGCGCGGCGTGCTGATGGGTACCGACAGCTTCGGCAAAGGCTCGGTGCAGACCGTACTGCCCTTGAACAACGACCGCGCCCTGAAGCTCACCACGGCGCTCTACTACACCCCGAACGGGCGCTCGATCCAGGCCCAGGGCATCCACCCGGATATCGAGGTCGAGCGCGCCAAGCTCACCCGCGAGCAGGCCGCGGAAGGTATCCGCGAAGCCGACCTCACCGGCCACCTTGGCAACGGCAATGGCGGACCGGAACGGCCCAGCGGCACACCGACCGCAAGCGACTCGCCGCGCCCTCAGGATGAGGACTACCAGCTCGGCCAGGCGCTGAACCTGCTCAAGGGATTGAAACTCACCCGCGGCCAATAGGCATGCCGCGGCGCGTACTTGCCTTGCTGAGCGTGGTCGCCCCGTTGCTGCTGGCGACGCCCGCTAAATCCGCTAATGCGGATACCGCGCGGCCCGGCCAGGCGGCGAGCACACCGAGGCTGGCATTGGTCATCGACGACCTGGGGCAGAACGCCGCGCGGGACCGTCGGGTACTGGCGCTTCCGGGACCCGTGGCGCTGGCGATCCTGCCGGAGACGCGGGATGCAAGGGCGCTCGCCGAAGCGGCCCGATCCGCCGGCAAGACCGTCATGCTGCACCTGCCCATGGCGCCCGCTGGCGGACCCTATGCCTGGGAACCGGGCCTCGCGCCAGAGAAGCTGCTCGACCGGCTCGACCGCGCCCTGCGTCGGGTTCCGCATGTCCGCGGCGTCAACAACCACATGGGCAGCCAGATGACCGGCCGGCAACCGCCGATGGCGGCGCTGATGGCCGAACTGCAGCGACGCCATCTGTTTTTCCTCGACAGCCGCACCAGCGCGAGGACGGTGGCTGCGGCCGCGGCGCAGCGCATCGGACTGGCCAGCCTTTCGCGCGACATCTTTCTCGACGACGACCCCAGTCCAGCGGCCGTGGCGGCTCAGTTCGAGGCGGCGCTGCGGCTGGCTCGCCGCCAGGGCTCGGTGGTCATGATCGGGCATCCGCACCCGGCCACCCTCGCCCTGCTCGAGCGCGAACTGCCGCGACTGCAACGGCAAGGCATCGACTGGATCGGCATCGACCAGATGATCGCCACCCGCGGCAACCGGGCGATGCTGGCACACGGCACCCAGGGCATCTACCGCTGAAGATGGCTCACAGATAGCGCCGGACGATCGCCTCAATCGCGCCGTCGCGCTTCATTTCGTCCAGCGCGCCCTGCAGCCGCTTAACCACCTCGTCCGGCGTCTGCCGGTTCAGCGCCAGGAACAGTTGCGCATCGTTGAAGCGCAACACCGTGGTCAGCCCGCTGACCCCTTCCTGCTTGGCGAGATAAGGACCGACCGGATCGGTGGTGGCCCAGAGATCGATCTGCCCCTTGAGCAGCTTGCCGACGTTTTCCTGGTCGCGCAGCGAGTTGAGCGGCGCGAAGCCCTTGCTCTCCAGGTGCTGGCTGACCGCATCGTCCTTGTAGGCTCCGATGCGGTACTGCCGCGCCTGCTCCAGCGAGTCCAGGCGCAGCGCACTGCCGGGCGGCGCCAGCAGCACCCAGCCCGTGCTGGCGAGGGGGCCGACCCACTTGAACAGCGGCTCGCGTTCCGCGGTGAAGGTGGTGGAGAACAAGCCCTGGTCCGGCTGGGCCAGCACCTGGTTGTAGATGCGCTCCCAGGGAAAGCGTAGCGTCAGGCTGTAGGCGATCCCGGCGCGCTTGAACATCTCCCGGACGATGTCGGCGTTGATGCCGCTGATGTTGCGCTCGGCAGCGTAGTTCTTGCCATCGGCCGCCATGTTGAATGGCGGGAAATTCTCGGTCAGCAGGACGACCTGATAGTCGTCGGGCAGTGCGGCCCGGGCCGGAAGGTTAAGCGCCAGCAACAGCATGACCGCCAGTACAACTCTCATCGAAGGCTCCCTCTCTCTACAATGCGACGCGGCGCGTTCCAACGCCTCGCCCGGGTGCGCCCGCGAAGCGGACACCCTTACTTGTAGCAAGTTCTGGCCCAGGCGCGCGGTCACCCGGCCGGAATGAGAGCTGCCTCACAGAGTCGCGGATGCAAGCGCCCTTGGCAGCCCACGACGCGCCTCGCGCAGGGGCAGGCAGCCCCAAAACAGGGCGCCCAAACCTCGCGGGCGTCTACAGGTACCGGCTGGTAATGGTGTTGAGGGTGCCGTCCGCGCTCATTTCGTCCAACGCCGCCTGCAGCTTGGCGACCGTGGCTTCGGGGACATCCTTGTTGAGCGCCAGGTAGAGTTCCGCGCTGTCGAACTTGAGGACCCGCTTAAGCCCGATCACGCCCTGCTGCTTTGCAAGAAAGCGGCCCGCCGGGTCGCCGGTGGCCCACAGATCGATGGCGCCGCTCTGCAGCTTCTCGACATTGGTCTGGTCACGCAGGGCCAGCGCAGGCTGCAGCCCCTCCGCCGCCAGGTGCTCGGCGATCGCGTCGCCCTTGTAGGCACCGATGCGATATTGGCCGGCCTGCGCCAGGCTGTCGATCTCGAGCGTGCTGTCGCCGCGCGCCAGCAACACCCAGTCGTCGGGGCCAATCGGCCCGACCCAGCGAAACAGCGCTTCGCGCTCCGGCAGCCGCGCCGTCACGAACACGCCATAGCCGGGCATTTCCAGCGCCATCTTGTAGATCCGCTCCCAGGGGAAGCGCAGCGTCAGGGTGTAGTCGACGCCGGCGCGCCTGAACATCTCGCGCACGATATCGGCGGCGATACCGGCGATGTTCTCGTCACGGGCGAAGTTCTTGCCATCGACGGCCATGTTGTACGGCGGAAAGTTTTCGGTCAGCAGGTTGATCTGCTCGGGGGCGGCGCCAGCGGCGCCCGCGGCCAGCGACAGGCCGATGGCCAGCGCCAGAAGCGTGCTCTTGAACATCGTTGACTCCTTGGTGACGCGGCAGCCGCGCCCCTGCGCAGCTGTGTTCCTGATAAACGCCGAGCGGGCAACGCTCAGCGCATCACGATTCCGCAGCTGGCCATGTAGGCCTTGGCTTCGGGCACGGTGTATTCGCCAAAGTGGAAGATGCTGGCCGCCAGCACTGCATCGGCCTTGCCTTCGAGGATGCCGTCGGCCAGGTGCTGCAGGTTGCCAACGCCGCCGGAGGCGATCACCGGAATGTGCACGGCCTCGCTGATGGCGCGGGTCACGCCGAGGTCGTAGCCGCTCTTCACACCGTCCTGGTCCATGCTGGTGAGGAGGATCTCGCCGGCCCCCAGCGCTTCCATCTTCTGCGCCCAGAGCACGGCATCGAGTCCCGTCGGCTTGCGCCCGCCATGGGTGAAGATTTCCCAGCGCGGCACCTCGCCCGGCTTCGACACCCGCTTGGCGTCGATGGCGACGACGATGCACTGCGAGCCGAAGCGCTCGGCCGCCTCGCCGACGAACTCCGGGGTGAACACCGCGGCGGTGTTGATCGACACCTTGTCGGCCCCGGCGTTGAGCAGGTTGCGAATATCCTGCACCGAGCGCACACCGCCGCCCACGGTCAGCGGGATGAACACCTGGCTGGCCATGCGCTCGACCGTATGCAGCGTAGTGTCGCGGTTGTCGACGCTGGCGGTGATGTCGAGAAAGGTGATCTCGTCGGCGCCCTGTTCGTCGTAGCGACGGGCGATTTCCACTGGATCACCGGCATCGCGGATGTTCTCGAACTGGACGCCCTTGACCACGCGGCCGTTGTCCACGTCGAGGCAGGGAATGATGCGTTTGGCCAAGGCCATGGTCGATCTCTCTCTTAAGGTGGACAACCGCGCAGCGTTGTCCACCGGGTCACCGGATGCACGGCGGACAAGCGAAGCGTCGTCCGCCCTACGGCTTATTCGTCCTTGTATTTCAGGTCGCAGAGCGCCTGTGCCTCGGCGACATCGAGCGTGCCTTCATAAATCGCACGACCGGTGATGGCGCCGACAATCCCGCGCGTATTGGTGTCGAGCAGCTTCTGGATGTCACCGATGTTATGGATGCCGCCAGAGGCGATCACCGGGATGCGGCTGGCATTGGCCAGCGCCACAGTGGCTTCGACGTTGCAGCCCTGCATCATGCCGTCTTTGGCGATGTCGGTGTAGACGATCGCCGAGACGCCATCGGCCTCGAAGCGGCGCGCCAGATCGACCGCCTGCACGCTGGAGACTTCCGCCCAGCCATCGGTGGCGACAAAGCCGTCCTTCGCATCCAGACCGACGATGACCTTGCCCGGAAAGGCGCGGCAGGCTTCGCCGACGAACTCCGGCTGCTTGACCGCCTTGGTGCCGATGATCACGTAGCTAACGCCGGCGCGCACGTAATGCTCGATGGTTTCCAGCGAACGAATGCCGCCGCCGATCTGGATCGGCAGGTCCGGGTAGCGCTTGGCGATCGCGGTGACCACCTCGCCGTTGACTGGCTGGCCCTCGAAGGCACCGTTGAGGTCGACCAGATGCAGGCGGCGGCAGCCGGCTTCGACCCACTTGGCAGCCATGGCCACCGGATCATCGGAAAACACCGTGGCATCATCCATCAGGCCCTGACGCAGACGCACGCAGGCGCCGTCCTTGAGATCGATGGCGGGGATAATCAGCATGGCTCGAACCTGTTCAAATCAAGTGTCGGTTAAGGTCAGCTCTTCTCGAGCGCCCACAAGTCGCTTTCGATGCTCTCGAACCTGTCTTTCAGGTGCGTCTGCACGTCGAAGATCGCCTTGTTGTAATACAGCGGTGCGATGTCCCGGGCGAACAGGTCGAGCACTTCCTGCGCCTCGAACGAGCCCAGCTCGAGTTCGAAACGTTCCTCCAGAAAACGCTTGATGATCTGCTGCGCGGCCTGCTCCTGGGCGGGCTCCAGCGTCAGCACCGGCGGCTTCGGCTTCGCCCGGCTCATTACCAGCGACCATCCCAGGCGGCGAAGTTCTGCAACAGCTGCAGCCCATGGGTGTGGCTCTTCTCGGGGTGGAACTGCACGGCGAACCGCGAGCCGTCGGCCAGCGCGGCGGCGAAATCCTTGCCGTAGTGACCGCGACCGACCACCTGTCGAGGGTTGCCCGCCTCAATGTAATAGCTGTGGACGAAATAGAAACGGCCGTCGGCCGGGATGTTGTGCCACAGCGGGTGGCTCACGGCCTGCTCGACCTGGTTCCAGCCCATGTGCGGCACCTTCAGGCGCTCCCCGTCTTCCTCCAGGTCCTTGCCGAAGAAGCGCACCTGGCCAGGAAACAGGCCGATGCAGTCGACACCGCCGTTCTCCTCGCTGCGCTCCATCAGCGCCTGCATGCCGACGCAGATGCCGAGGAAGGGACGGTCGACGCTGACCTCGCGGACCAACTCGTCGAAGCCCAGGCGACGGATCTCGGCCATGCAATCGCGAATCGCGCCGACGCCGGGAAACACCACGCGATCGGCCTCGCGGATCACCTGCGCGTCGCTGGTGATCAGCACCCGGCCCGCACCGACATGCTCGAGCGCCTTGGCCACCGAATGCAGGTTGCCCATGCCGTAATCGATGACGGCGACGGTCTGCATTACAGGCAACCCTTGGTCGAGGGCATCTGACCGGCCATGCGCTCGTCCAGCGTCACCGCCATGCGCAGCGCGCGGCCAAAGGCCTTGAACACGGTTTCGATCTGGTGATGGGTGTTGTGCCCGCGCAGGTTGTCGATATGCAGCGTGACCTGGGCGTGATTGACGAATCCCTGGAAGAACTCCTGGAACAGGTCAACATCGAACCCGCCTACCGTGGCGCGGGTGTAGGGGACGTGCATCTGCAGGCCCGGGCGCCCGGAGAAGTCGATCACCACGCGCGACAGCGCTTCGTCCAGCGGCACATAGGCATGCCCGTAGCGAGTCATGCCCTTCTTGTCGCCGACGGCCTTGGCAAAGGCCTGACCGAGGGTGATGCCGACGTCCTCAACGGTGTGGTGATCGTCGATATGCAGGTCACCCTGACATTCAATGTCGAGATCGATCAGGCCGTGACGGGCGATCTGGTCGAGCATGTGCTCGAGAAACGGCACGCCGATGGCGAAGCGGCTCGTGCCGGTGCCGTCCAGGTTGATGGTGGCCTTGACCTGAGTTTCCAGGGTGTTGCGCTCTACGCAAGCCGTACGTTCGGACATCCACAGCTCCGCTGATCGGGGCGAAAAAGACGCGCATTATAGGCCCAAACCCCGCCGGGGGATATGCGCCAGCCGCGGCCGGACGGCCGGCGACCGCACCCGGAGCCGCCCCTCGTGCGATGCCCGCACGTCGGGGTTATGCTTGCCGACACCTACCGCCCAGCACCCAGGTCCGCATGCCCGTTTACTTCGAAAGCCTCACCGAGCCCAGCCAGCAGGATCACACCGACCTGGCGAAGATCTTCGCCGATGCCCCCGCCTGGCTGCTGGCACCCTACCCGAACGCCGACGCACTGATCGCCGACGGGCTCGCCAATGGCAGCCTGGTAGCCGGCCGCTTCAACGACCGCCTGCTCGGCGCCGCCCTGTTGCAGCGCGACCTTCCCCATTGGCGCCTGTCGCATCTGTGCGTGCGGCGGATCACCCGGCGCCGCGGCGTGGGCCGGCGGATCATTGAAGAGAGCCAGCGCCTGGCCCGGGAAGCCGGAACCACATTGCACCTGGCGGCGCCGCCGGAGCAGCTCGAGGCGCAGGCCCTGGCCGCTCGTACGCACCTGCCCCTCGACACGCTTTAGCCCGGCCGGGACGGCGCTGGCCGAACCCGCCAGGAACCCCGGCGCAGGCAGCCACTCCAACGCCCACGCGGCGAAGGCCGCGGCTCGTGACGCTATACTCGCTGCTTTTGAAATACCCAAAACAAAGGACCTGTCCATGAAAGCGCTCGGCAAGATCCTGGGCCTGGTAATCCTCGGGTTGCTGCTGCTCATCGTTGCATTGGGCTTTGCCCTGACCCACCTCTTCGACCCCAACGACTACAAGGACGAAATCCGCGAACTTGCCCGAGACAAGGCCGGACTAGAGCTGAACATCGCCGGCGACATCGGCTGGAGCCTGTTCCCCTGGCTCGGCCTGGAACTGCACGACACCACCCTTGCCAGCGTGCGCTCACCACAGCAGCCCTTCGCCGACCTGCGCATGCTCGGCCTGTCGGTCCGCGTGCTGCCGCTGTTACGCCGCGAAGTGCAGATGAGCGACATCACCCTCAACGGTCTCAACCTGACCTTGGCACGCGACGAAAACGGCCGCGCCAACTGGGAGGGCGTCGGCCAGCCTGCCGCCACCCAGGCGACACCCGAGCGCGCGCCGAATACGCCGGACGAGCCGGCAGCCGACCCGACGTCGGCCACGAACGGCAAGCGTTCAATGCAGCTGGACATCGACAGCCTGACCATCAGCGACGCCCGAGTCGCCTATCACGACGCGCGAAGCGGCCAGCAATTCAGCGCCGAAGGCATCGAACTGAGCACCGGCGCCATCCGCGAAGCCACCTCCATCCCGCTCAAGCTCAATGCATTTTTCGGAACCAACAAGCCGGTCCTGCGCGCGCGCACCGAACTGCAGGGCGCCCTGCGTTTCGACACTCGGCTCAAGCGCTATCAGCTGGAAAACCTGCGCCTGAGCGGCGAGGCCTCTGGCGAGCCGCTGCAGGGCAAGACACTGTCCTTCAGCGCCCAGGGCCAGCTGCTGGTGGATCTCGCAGCAGACATCGCCGAATGGACCAGCCTGAAATTCACCGCCAACCAGCTGCGCGGCCTGGGCGAGCTGAAGGTACGCAACCTGCAGCAGCAACCGGAGCTGGCCGGCGCCCTGTCGATCGCCGAATTCAACCTGCGCGACCTGCTACAGGGCCTGGGCCAGACGCTGCCGCCCATGGCCGACAGCGCCGCATTGGGCTCACTCGAACTGGTGACCCGGCTGGCCGGCAGCCCCAACAGCCTGACGCTGGACGAGCTGGATCTGAAACTCGACGGCAGCCGCTTCACCGGCCAGGTCGCCGTCAGCGATTTCGCCAAGCAGGCGCTGCGCGTCGACCTCAAGGGCGACCGCTTCAACCTTGACCGCTACCTGCCGCCCGCCGACCCGGCGGATCCGGCCGGCGCAGCCCGCAAGAGCGAAGTCCAGGCCACCGAAGCCGCCGTGGTCGGCAGCGGCACCACCCCGCTGCCGGACAAGCCGACCCAGGCCGCCTGGAGCGACGCAGAAATGCTCCCGGTCACCACGCTGCGCCGCCTCGACACGGCCATCAAGCTCAACATCGACAACCTCACCGCGCTCGACCTGCCGCTAGACGGCTTCGCCGTCAGGGCGCACTCGACCGGCGGCCTGCTGACCCTGGACGAACTGCGCGGCGGGCTCTACAACGGCAGCCTGGATGCCTCGGCCAGCCTCGACGTGCGGCCGGCGGTCCCGCTGCTCAGTGCCGAAACACGCCTGGCCCGCGTGCCGGTCGAGCAACTCCTGCGCAGCCAGAACGAAAAGATCATCATCAAGGGGCTGCTCAATCTTCACGGCGACCTGCACACCCAAGGCAACAGCCAGAAAGCCTGGATCGATAACCTCGACGGCAACATCGGCTTCATCATCGACAACGGCATCCTTGTCGACGCCAACCTCGAGCAGCAGGTCTGCCGCGCCATTTCCACCCTCAACCGCAAATCTCTGTCCGGCGACCCGCGCGGCAAGGACACACCGTTCCGTGAGCTCAAGGGCACCCTCGTGCTGCGCGACGGCGTGGCCAACAACCCCGACCTGAAGGCGAGCATTCCCGGCCTGACCGTCAACGGCGAAGGCGACATCGACCTGCGCGTGCTCGGTATGGACTACCGGGTCGGCATCTTGGTTGAGGGAGACAAGGGCGCAATGCCCGACCCGGCCTGCGAGGTCAATGAACGCTTCGTCGGTATCGAATGGCCGCTGCGCTGCCGCGGCCCGCTCGAACTGGGCGCCAAGGCGTGCCGTTTCGACAATGACCGCCTCGGCAAGATCGCGGCCCGTCTGGCCGGCGAAAAGCTCAACCAGACCATCGAGAAAAAGCTCGGCGACAAGGTCAGCCCCGAACTCAAGGATGCCCTAAAGGGCCTGTTCAACCGATGAGCGAGCCCGCCCTGAGCCCCGAGCAATTCAGCGCCGCCGTGCTCGACTGGTACGACCGCCACGGCCGCAAGGACCTGCCCTGGCAGCAACGCATCACACCGTATCGGGTCTGGGTCTCGGAGATCATGTTGCAGCAGACCCAAGTCAGCACCGTGCTTGGCTATTTCGACCGTTTCATGGATGCACTGCCCACCGTCGAAGCCCTGGCCAGCGCCGGCGAGGACGAAGTGCTGCACCTGTGGACCGGCCTCGGTTACTACAGCCGCGCGCGCAACCTGCACCAGACCGCAAAGCGCGTGGTGGCCGAATTCGGCGGCGAGTTTCCCCGGGACGTTGCCCGCCTGGCCGAGCTCCCTGGCATAGGCCGCTCCACCGCCGGCGCTATCGCCAGCCTGAGCATGGGCCTGCGTGCGCCGATCCTCGACGGCAACGTAAAGCGCGTCCTGGCCCGCTATGTGGCCCAGGACGGCTACCCCGGCGAACCCAGGGTCGCGCGCCAGCTCTGGGAAATCGCCGAACGCTTCACCCCAGCGCAGCGGGTCGACCATTACACCCAGGCGATGATGGACCTGGGCGCCACGCTGTGCACCCGCAGCAAGCCCAGCTGCCTGCTCTGCCCGCTGCGCACCGGGTGCCGCGCCCACCGGCTCGGCCGCGAGACCGAATTCCCGGTGGCCAAGCCACGCAAGGCGCTGCCGCGCAAGCGCACCCTGATGCCGCTGCTGGCCAACCGGCAAGGCGCCATCCTGCTCTATCGCCGCCCATCGAGCGGGCTCTGGGGCGGCCTCTGGAGCCTGCCGGAACTGGACGACCTGACCGCCCTCGCCCCACTGGCCGAGCGGCACCAGCTGCAACTGGCAGACCGACGCGAGCTGCCGGGGCTGGTGCACACTTTCAGCCATTTCCAGCTGGCCATCGAACCCTGGCTGATACGCGTCGACACCCAGACCGACGTCGTGGCCGACGCCGACTGGCTCTGGTATAACCTCGCCACCCCGCCGCGCCTGGGGCTTGCCGCCCCGGTGAAGACGCTGCTCAAGCGCGCCGCCGACGAACTGAACGCAGGAGAGATCTCATGACCCGCACCGTGAACTGCCGCAAGTACAAAGAAGAACTGCCAGGCCTCGACCGCCCGCCCTACCCCGGCGCGAAAGGCGAAGACATCTACAACAACGTCTCGAAAAAGGCCTGGGACGACTGGCAGAAGCACCAGACCATGCTGATCAACGAACGCCGGCTGAACATGATGAACGCCGAGGACCGCAAGTTCCTGCAGGCTGAAATGGACAAGTTCTTCTCCGGGGAAGACTACGCACAGGCCGAAGGCTACGTACCGCCAAGCGAGTAAGCAGCCACATCGGGGCCACGCCGACACTGCGCCCGGCCCGTGACCCGGCCGAGATCGGGCGCGTGACGCTAAATGCCCGTTCTAGCTAATATTTCTTTTCCCGCGCTTGACAGGCAAAAGCCAAATCCGTCTAATAGCGCCCCGTTGCCCAGGTAGCTCAGTCGGTAGAGCAGGGGATTGAAAATCCCCGTGTCGGCGGTTCGATTCCGTCCCTGGGCACCATCTATTAATTTCAGGTGGTGCCAAAACCACCCGAAAGCCCACAAGAAGCCCGCCTAGTGCGGGTTTTTTGTTGTCTGCACTTCCCTACCCTTCCCTTGTAAGCCCAAACAATTGTGCGTAGATTCGTGAGTAGAGCCGGTTCGGTCTAAAAATCTACTCACAGCGACACAATGGGGCGCCCGAATGGCGCGGCTTGCGAGGGAATTGCAATGGCCTTATCCGATACCACCATCCGCACCGCTAAGCCGAAGGAAAAGCTTTACCGGCTCACGGACGCCAACGGGTTATGCCTGGAAGTGGCGCCGACCGGCTCGAAGCTGTGGCGCTATCGCTACCGCTTCGACGGCAAGGCAAAGATGCTGGCGCTTGGCACCTATCCTGCCGTCACGCTCCAGAAAGCCCGCCAGAGGCGCGACGAGGCCCGCCAGCTGCTAACCGAGGGCACCGATCCCGGCGAGCAGAGAAAAGCCGCCAGACAAGCGCAGCGGGTCGATGGCGTGACATTCGAGACGCTGGCGCGGGAGTGGTATGCCTACAACGCGCCACGCTGGGCCGAAAGCACGGCCTACAAAGCCAAGCTGTATTTGGAAAACGACCTGATACCCGGCATCGGTGGCCGCCCGGTCAAAGCTATCACCCGCCCCGATCTGGTCGAGCTGGTGCGCAAGGTCGAAGCGCGGGGCACGCTGAATGCCGCTGGCAAAATTCGCCAATGGCTACACCAGATATTCCGCTTCGGTCTGGCCAGTGGCGTAGTCGAAGCCAACCCGGCCACCGATTTGGACGTGGTAGCCGCACCGCCAAAAGCCACCCGGCACCATCCGCACGTTGCCTTTGCCGAACTGCCCGAACTACTGGGCAAGATCGAATCGACCACGCTCAACACACTGACCCGCTGCGCCATCCGCTTGCTGATGCTGACTGCCGTTCGCCCTGGTGAGCTGAGACAGGCGCCGTGGTCGGAGTTCGATCTGGACGGCGCCACCTGGACCATTCCGAAAGCGCGCATGAAAGCCCGCCGCCCGCATGTGGTGCCGCTGCCCCGCCAAGCCGTCGCCATCCTGCGCCAGCTCAAGGAAATTACAGGCGATTACCCGCTAGTGTTTGCAGGCCAGCAGAACCCCGACCGGCCAATGAGCGAGAACACGATTAACAAGGCGCTGCGCCTGATGGGTTACGAAGGCCGCCAGACCGGCCACGGCTTCCGCCACCTGCTAAGCACCGAACTGAACGGGCGCGGCTATAACCGCGACTGGATCGAACGCCAGCTGGCGCACGGCGACAACGATGAAATCCGCGACACTTACAACCACGCCACCTACCTGGAGCAGCGCCGGGAAATGATGCAAGCCTGGGCCGATTCAATAGACGCGCTATGTGCTGGCGCCAACGTGGTGAGCATCAAGCGCAAGGCTTAACGGTTTTGGCTGGCCTAGCTCGACGGAGCGAAAAGCGGATTTCCCACCCGCCTGACCAGCCGATTTATTCAGGACGTGGGACGCCTGGGAGGGCGAGCGGTGGCCAAAATTGACCGAGTAGAAGATCTGCCGGATTGGTTTGATCTTGAAAAATATAAGGGGTGCGAGAGCTTCGGGGCGGCCGAATGGCTGGCGCATCTAGATATCCGGTCTTACTTACTATCCGGCAACCCTGCTTATCCTGAAGAGGCTTCGCGCTTTCCCTGCGAGCTATTCGCGGGCAGCGGAATCGACCCTGAGGCGTATCATCAAAACTATATTGCCGATGCAAATAAAGGCTGGAAGGAAACCATTAGGTTCCGAGCGGAAGCGCTTCGAGCTGACCCGGTACGCTTTCCGCTTCCGCATAGTGACGATGAGTTCCTGCGGTGGAAAGTCTCGCCAACCCAGCCAGTACGCAGCGTGGTATTTGGCGACCTGACGACCGCATTACATATCGCCATAAACGATCTCACCCTAGATGGTAACGACGAGATCAACCGTCAACTTGAGGGGTGGGATTACGTCGGGCACGACGTACAGGCAGGCGCCAAGTACTTAGAAGACTTCCGCAATAATTCAGAACCTTATGCCCCGCGCGGCCCCCACTACATGCAAGCAAGTAAAGAGCTAGAGAACACGCCCGTAGAGCCTGCACGCTGGGAGTCACTTATCAGTGTTGATTTGCAAGCCTCAGATGCCGCTCTGATGGACTCGTTTAAGGCATGGGTGAAAGAGGCGAGGTCACACCAAAGGTTCGCCGCTACAAGCCGTCGAAAATCTTCATATGATCGCTGGGCGCGCTATGGGCTGCTGCCGTACTTAGACTTGCTTACTTGGAGCTTGGAGACAGATACGCATATACCGGATCGCGTTATGAGCGCCGCTATCAGTCGCTATGACGCTGGCGAGGCGAACCTGCGCAAGACAATAGGTCCGCTGGCGGCCGACTTGATGCGCGACTTATCAGGTCTCCAAGTACTGGCTGGAATTGAGGGGGCTGGTCGCGCTTCCGAAAATACGGAAACTATGAAGAGCTGAATCTTTCCGGAAATTTTCACCCCTCATAACTCGGATCGAAATCGCTCCGGTTGTTGTATTCAATGCCAATCGTGTTCAACAAAGCCCAAGAGGCACACGATATGGTCACAACAATCAACCCCGCCCAACCCCGCCGCTTTATCAAGCTGGCCAAGGTGAGGGACTACACCAGCCTTTCCACATCCGAAATCTACCGGCGCATAGCTGCCGGAACCTTCCCCGCTCAAGTCATCCTTGGGCCAAAGTCGGTCGCCTGGATCGAAGCGGAAATATTGCAGTGGTGCGATTCGCTCGCCGCCCAACGCGGGGAGGCTGCATAAATGACAGACAAAAAAAAGGCCGACCAACAGGCCAGCCCCAAGAATACAGCGAGCCATAGTACCAGCTCCGAGGCGCAACGCTCCCGCTTGCTCGCTAGGCTTAAGGCTGGCCCCATCGACACAATCACGGCGCGTCGAGAGCTGAACATTCTGATGCCAGCCGCACGCATCAAGGAGCTGCGCGAAGCGGGCCACCCTATCGAAACCCAGCGCATCACCCTGATTGACGACCACGGGCGTAATCACAGCGGTATCGCTCTGTATTACCTGAGGACCAATCCCGAAGCAGCGAGAGCTGCCGCATGATCGCATCGACGCCCCTCCCCTCCCTTGTCAGCCAGCACCAGCAGCGCTATGGTGCCCCCGTCGCGGTCAATCCCGTGACCGACCTTGGCCGGTCGAACTTCTCTAGGCGCTACAGCGCCCCCGTAACCATTGCAGGCGCTTTTTTTGCGTCCGCAATGTCGCGTTATGGCGGCTGTGCGTGGGACACCTTCGGGTGTGCCGGGTGCCTAGAGTCCCGGTCGGCCAACCCGCGTACAGCCGTCACCATACCTTGCTTGGCCGCAAGCGGTGATGGCTCCAATACTCTAGGAGCACCACCCATGCAAACCACCCGCAATCCGTCCACCCATGCCGCCGCCTGGAAGGCCCGTGCCTTCGCCGCGCTGCGCGCTGATTCATCCCTGTCCGTCCGCTTGCGCCGCTACAACGAAGCGATGGCCCGCGCCCGGTCGCTGGAAACCGTAGGGGGTGTGCAATGAGCAGCGCTGAGAAAGTAGACGCAATCGACGCCTACGACCTGGCGACCTATTCGCGCGAACACGGCACCTGGCTTGCCGCCGTGATGCGCTCAATCACACTCGATGCAAGGCACAACAAAGGGCACAACGTTGCCGCACTTGCTGGCTTGGGACAGTACTTGGCCGATGACCTGAGCAACTACATGGATTGCGAAGCCGAGCGCATCAAGCGTGCGGAGGGGCTGAAATGAAGCCTGTCAGCTGGGGGCATTTGCTGCCCGACCCTTCGCGCCTCAACCACTTGGCCGCCGACGATCTGGAAGCCATCGAGCGCACCGCTGAATGCGAGGCCATAACGGTAGCGCACGGCATCGCTGCCATTGGCGAGCTGCTGGCCTTCACGGCTGACGCTGGCGAGCTGATGGACGATACCGCCCGCGATATCGGCTGGCTTATCAAGTCACTGGGCACGTTGTCCGGCAGGCTCGCAGACGTGGCCAACGGCGCCGAGTACGAGCTAGAGCGCCGCAAGTCCACCGCACCGACCCCGACCGCAGAGGGCTAAAACCATGACCATTCAAAACGGCGCCCGTGCGCCGAGGGGGTCGGCTTGCCTAGAGAAAGCCGAACTGGCCTTCCGCCACGCCCTGCAAGCCACATTCGGCCCGCTGGATTGGCTGCCAGTAGCAGACGGCACCATTCACCGTTTCCGCGTGCCAGACGACAAACCCGGCACGCTCAACGGCTGGTATGTCTTGCACCTGGACGGCATCGCGTCGGGTGCGTTCGGCAGCTGGAAAGCGGGAGGTTCGAGCACCTGGAGCAGCCGCAAGCCAGCCGACCTAATGGAAGCCGCATTGATTCGCCAGCGCGTCGAGCAGGCACGGGAGCAACGCGAAGCCGACCAGACCCGGCGCCAGATTGCGACAGCCAGCTATGCGGGCACGCTTTGGAGCGAAGCCCGACCGGCTGACACGGACCACCCTTATCTGACCCGCAAGCGCATTGCCCCGCATCGCTTGCGCCAACGTGGTGACGTTCTGCTGGTGCCGCTGTATGCCGATGGCTACCTGTGCAACCTGCAACGCATCGCAGCGGACGGCAGTAAGCGTTTCCTATCTGGAGGCCGGGTAAAGGGTGCCTATTCGCCTATTGGCGTACTGGAGCAAGGCCAGCCGCTGTACGTCTGCGAAGGCTGGGCAACCGGGGCAACGATCTACGCCGAAACAGGCGCCGCTGTGGCCTGCGCCATGAATGCGGGCAACCTGTTGGAGGTCGGGCGCCAGCTACAGCGGCACTACCCCGACAGTCCGCTGATTGTTGCTGGAGACGATGACCGGCAGACCCAAGGCAACCCCGGACGCACCGCCGCCACGCAAGCCGCTGCTGCGCTGGGCTGTAGTGTGGTGCTGCCGCCCTTCGCTACCGATGCCCCGTTGGAGCTTTCGGACTTCAACGATCTAGCCAACTGGAGGGCCGCACAATGAGCGCAGCCACCGTTACCCCGATTGTGCCGGAAGCCGCCGCGCCCGCTATCGAGCGCCCCTGTCACCGCGTGTATGAGCACACCATCACCCTAGACGGCGTGAAGCTGCGCCCCGGCGTCTGGTATCACGGCCAAAGTCAGGACAAGCAAAGCGGCGAGTATTTGCCGTTCGATGAATGGCTGTGCGGGCCGTTGCACGTTGAAGCCGTCACCCGCAACGAAGGCCAGGACGGCGATTACGGGCGCCTGCTGCGATTCCGCAACGCCGACCGCCGCGAACTGACCTGGGCAATGCCTAACGAGCTGTTGGCGGGCAAGCCCGATTCGATTTTGTCTGTCCTGCTGGGCATGGGCCTGGACGTGGATTACCAGCGCCGCGCCAAGGTCTGCCAGTACATCGCCGCTCAATACCCGAAAGACCGCGTGATAGCTGCCACTTCGACCGGGTGGCACACCCGCGAACTCTTCATCATGCCGCGCCAGAACATCGGCAAGGGCAAAGCGATCTTTCAGAGCGAAGCCGCCAACGGTGACGACTACCGCCAAGGCGGAACGCTGGAAGGCTGGCAAGACAGCATCGGCGCCAAGTGCGAAGGCAACCCGCTGTTGGTGCTGAGCGTGTGCGCTTCATTGGCGGGGCCGCTGCTGTACCACGTCCAACGGCAAGGCGGGGGCTTTCACATCGTCGGCGATTCCAGCACCGGCAAGAGTTCCGCCATTCTGGCTGGGGCTTCGGTATGGGGGCACGGCGAGGACTTCAAACGCACTTGGCGGGCTACCGGCAACGGCCTGGAAGGTATCGCCAGCCAACGCAATGACACGCTGCTGGCGCTGGATGAGATAGGCGAAGCCGACCCACGAGAAATCGGCGCTGTGGTCTACGCGATGGCGAACGGCACCGGCAAGGCCAGAGCCAGCCGCAACGGTTCGGCAAGGGCTGCGAAGCGCTGGCGCGTCATGCTGTTTTCGTCTGGTGAGCTAGGGCTATCGGCGCTGATGGCCGAAGGCGGCAAGCGCAGCCGGGCGGGGCAGGAGATCCGCCTGCTGGATATACCCGCCCGCCGCGCTTTCGGTGCCTGGGATCAATTGCACGGCATGACCGGGGGCCGGGAGTTTTCCGACGCTATCCAACGCGCCAGCGTGACCCACTACGGGCACGCCGGGCCGCAGTTCATCCGCAAGCTGCTGGAGCTTGGCGAGCAGGACGACTTACCCGCGCTGCTGGCGCAATTCTGCGCGCAGTACCCCAGCACCAGCGGCCAAGAAAGCCGAGCCGCTGAACGCTTCGCCCTGGTGGCAATGGCTGGCGAACTGGCTATCAGCTTTGGCGTGCTGCCCCTTCCGGTCGGAACCGCCCGAGATGCCATGTTGGGGCTGTTTGAAGTATGGCGAGCAGGCCGGGGGCAAGGCCCAAGCGAGGATCGGCAGATATTGCGCGCCGTCGCTGATTTCCTAGCCCGCCACGGCGACACCCGGTTTTCATCCGCCGACGATCCACAAGGCGAAGCCAGGGACCGCGCCGGGTATTGGGAAGACAGCCCAAGCGGACGCCTGTACCTGTTCAACCGCCCCGGCCTGGAGGAAGCCGCGAAGGGTTACGACCTGGGGCGCGCAGTGCTGGCGCTGGAATCGGTCGGGGCGATTGCCAAACGTGAACCGGGCCGCGCACAAGCTACCAAGCGGCTACCCAGCGGGCGCAAGGAAAAACTGTACTGGATCGACGCCGCCAGGCTGGAGCCAGAACAGTAAACGAACCTTGCATATCCCGCTGGGGACACCGGGGACAGTGGGGGCGCCCTAGTGCCGCAAGGGCTGGGACTGTCCCCACCCGCTGCAAAGGCAAGGGGACAGTGGGGACAGGCCGGGCAGTTTGCCCCCACTGTCCCCACCCAACGAAAGGTATAGGGGACAGCTACAGCCCTCGCCGTTACTGGCTGCCCCCTTTGTCCCCTCTGTCCCCACGGCAAAACACGAAAGGAAAGTGAAATGAGCGCACTTCGCCAGCTTGCCGAGAACTTGGGATTATCGAGCGACCAGCAGCCATTACCAGACACGGCGCCCGTCCATCCTGCCGCCAACGATCCGCAGCAACAAACCAGCGCCCAAGCCCTACCCGCCGCACTGGAAGCACCAGCCCATGCGGACGGCATAGCTGCCGCAACCGCGCAGCCCACCTACCCGACTCGGTACATTGTTACAGCCGCCACGGCAGCACCTGAATGGCGTCAGCGTCGTGACCAATACATGAGCCACCTTATGTCCTGCCGGGCCTGCTATGCGCCGACAAACCGCTACTGCCAGACCGGCACCGAACTTCGCGCCATCTACAACGCGACGCCTGTTGCCGATACCTAAAGGGGGTGGCCTTGGGTCCTCCTGACGGGGTGGGCCTATGCGGGTGATTCGTGCCCCGCCCTTTCGCTTCATACGGATTTTTTGGGGCTTCCACCGCTTCCGGTTCCGCCTTCACCCGAAAGCCCCGCCAGCACGTCGCAGCGGCCACCAGCAATGCGGAAGCGACCGGCACCAGTTGGCCTATTGCCCAGCACCAGCGCCCGACCGGCGAAGCCTGGAGCGAGACAACGAAACAACAACCAACCCACCAGCCAGCGCCGTATATAGCGAACGGTCACGGCATGAATCACCCGAGTGGGGGGCACCCCACCGGGAGGACCCCGTTGCCAGGGGAGGGGTCGGGTTCAAAGTTCGGTGCTTTGGTTTCCCGAACGACGGGGGAGCTACATTCTCGTTTCCACAAAATCCGCATTCCGACACGAACGGGTAAGCCGACCACGGCAGCTGTACGCAGTGTTCGCGCTATTGGTTCGCAGTCCTGGCTCGCAAGCTGGTACGGAATCGCCCATTTTTCACGCGCATTTTCCACGCACTACCCCGTTTAGGGGAATCAACCCATGAACGCCGGTTTAGTGACCAGTACGCGCACGCACGCGAGGCCGGAAGGGTGATATCAGGGTGAGGCGGACGACACGATTACCCCAAGGTTACCCCAAGGGGCGAACGGTAAGGATGGCAAGATTCGACCGGCTCAGTCTCCCTGTAGTGGTCTACTGATGGCGATAAGCCAGCCTCACCGTGTAGGATTAGGCCTTCGTGTGTAGGAAGCTGATGAGCTTCAAGGAAGGCAATAGATGGGATACCTAACTGGTGCTGCTTGCATCCTCGCAGGCATTGGATTATGGGGCCTGGCAATTTTTGCCTTGGTTTCCTGGTGGGTATTTTGTTTCGGTTCAGTGGTCATTGGGCTACTGCTTCTTTTTTTCGCGCCACACCTGCTGTTGTTCCCTTTGGTCATAAACGTACCCGGTACAGGACTTATTAGCCTTGGTGTGCGGGTGATAGAGGCGCACCAACAGAAGGCGAGGACTGCAGCCTTGATCCGGACGGCAGAAGCCGCGATTCAATTCCCCGACCCTATCGATTTAGATGAACTCGCAAAACAGGTGAGATGGCGAGACGCCACCGGCTCATTAGATACAGAGCATTTGAGGCCTAAATGATGCGCCAGTCTTTTTGACGCTGGGTGGCCAGCGAGTCTCCCGTTCGTGCCAAGATAGTGGTACGCCGCTAAGGCGCTAGGCTCATTTCCGCTCAGCTTGCGTGTTGGCTCGCGCAGAGGGCAGGCAAGGGACGCACCACCAAAAAAGAGGGGCAGCAAACGGAAAAGTGAGTAGATATGTGAGTAGAGACAAACACTACTTTCAATCTAACCCATGCGATCTGCGGCACTCAGCCTTCGGTTCGATTCCGTCCCTGGCACCACTCATACAGTCAAAAAGGCTCACCTGATGGTGGGCCTTTTTGCGTTCCGGGGTCGTGTCACGGCCCGTCTGTCGACCTATTCCCGCGCGGCGCGCTTTTGGCGGCCTTACGATTGCCACACATGCAGCGATGGCCCAGAGCCTGGCTCCGCCGATCCGCCGATCCGCCTTCGGCGCGACAGCTCGCATCAGCGGTCACGGCAAAACACAAAATCTAATGCAAGTCATTAGCATTTAGTTTATTTTCTCGCTCCCACCAAGAAGACCAATATGGGAGCGTCCACGTGGTTCGTAACAGCTGTCTCTGCCTGTCCCTTTCGCTCGCGGCTCCGCTCGCCTCGCTGTCGGCCGCGGCCGCGGAACCGACGGAACTCGAAGCGGTGACCATCAGCGCGACCCGGGCCCGCAGCGAAGCCGGCAAGACGCCACAGAAGATCACCGTGATCAGCCGCGAGCAGATCGAGCAGCAGTTGGCGATCAGCTCCGATCACGGCGCGGTTCTGAGCAACCTGATCCCGTCCTATTCCCCGAGCCGGCAGAAGATGAGCAGCGCTGGCGAGACCTTTCGCGGGCGCTCGGCGCTGATCCTCATCGACGGCGTGCCGCAGTCCACGCCGCTGCGCGACAGCCAGCGCGACGGCTACACCATCGACCTGTCGATGGTCGAGCGCATCGAGGTGATCCACGGTGCCAGTGCCGAACACGGGCTTGGCGCGACCGGCGGGATCATCAATTACGTGACCCGCCGCCCGGAAAGCGGGACGCTGCGCCAGCACGCCGGGGTCAGCCTCACCACGCCGACCGACTACGCCTCCGAGGGCCTGGGCTACAAGTTCGACTACCGCGTCGAGGGCACCGCGGGCGATTTCGACTATCTACTGGGCACCAGTTGGCAGACCCAAGGCATGTTCTACGACGCCAATGGCGACCTGATCGGCGTGGACGACACCCAGGGCGACGTCATGGACTCCACCAGTACCGACCTGCTGATCAAGCTCGGTTACTGGCTCGATGACGACCAGCACCTCAGCCTGATGGTCAACCGCTACGAAGTGGAGGGTGAACACCAGTACGTGAACGTGCCCGGGGACGCCGACGCCGACATCCCCGCCACCTCGCGCAAGGGTGATCCGCAGGGCGAGGCCCCGCAGAACGAGGTGCTGGCCACCAGCCTGTCCTACCGTCACGCCGACCTGTACGGCAATGAACTGGGCCTGCAGCTGTACACGCAGCGCTTTCGGGCACGCTTCGGCGGGGGCACCAACGCGACTTTCCAGGACGCCAGCATCGCGCCCGTCGGCACGCTGTTCGACCAGTCGCAGAACGAATCGGACAAGGTCGGCGGCAAGTTCACCCTCAGCCGCGACGGCCTGCTGGACGACCACCTGATGCTCACCGGCGGCCTCGACGTGCTACAGGACACCACGCGGCAGCAACTGATCCTCACCGACCGCGAATGGGTGCCCGAAACCGTTTTCCGCAACTACGCACCCTTTCTCCAGGCCGAGGTGCGTGCGCTGGATGACCTGACCCTGTTCGCGGGGGTGCGCCACGAGTTCGCCGAACTGGAGGTGGACAGCTTCCGCACCATCGCCTCGACCAATCCGGCGCTGGGCGGCGTGGCAGTCGAAGGCGGCAGTCCGAACTTCGAGGAAACGCTCTACAACGCCGGCGCGGTCTGGCAGATGACCGATTGGGCGCAGCTCTTTGCCAACTATTCCGAAGGCTTCGGCATGCCCGACGTCGGCCGGGTACTGCGCGGCATCGGCGAACCGGACACCCGCGTCGACCGCTTTCTCGACCTGCAGCCGGTGGTCACCGAGAACCGCGAGATCGGCCTGCGCCTGGAGCATGGCCCGTTCGATGCCGAGATCAGCTATTACGAGTCCGATGCCGACCTCGGGTCGCGCCTGGACAGCGTCGGCGGGGTGTACCAGATCCGCCGCGAACGCACGGAGATCAACGGCGTCGAGTTCACCGGCGGCTGGCGGGTCAATGCGGCGCACCGCCTGAAACTCATGTATGCGCAGGTCGAGGGCCGCTCCGATACCGACGGTGACGGCCAAGTGGACACCGACCTCAACGGCGCGAACATCTCGCCGGACCGCTACGGCGCGAGCTGGCAGGCCAACTGGTCCGAGAACCTGCACAGCCTGCTGCAGGCCAATCACTACGCCAGCCGCGGCTTCGACCAGGCCGGCCTGGACTTCGATGGCTACACCCTGGTAGACGCCTACCTAGGCTACCGGCTGCCAGCCGGCGAGCTCAGCCTCGGGGTGGAGAACCTGTTCAACCGTGACTACCTGACCTACTACTCGCAGGCCGCCAACACCGGGTCGAAACTGACTCGCGACGGGCGTGTGTTCAACGGGCGCGGGCGCACCCTGACCCTTGGCTATCAGGTCAGCTTCTAAGCCATGGCCGCCCCGACGAAACCCCGCCAGCAGCCACCCATGCGGCCTTGGGCAGACCGCGCCAGCCTTACCTTGCGCCTGGTCGCGGCCATCGGTGGCGGCTACGTCGGTACGGTGGCGCTCGCCTCGGCCGGCGCCCTGCTGCTGGTGCGCTTTGGCGGCATGCCACGCAGCGAAGCGCTGACCCTGGCAGCCATGCTCGGCTTCATCCTCTACCTGGTGCTGCTGCTCTGGGCGATCAGCGAGCCCAGGCTCTGGCGCGTCTGGGCGTTCCTGCTCACGGCCATCGGAACCGGCGTGGCGCTGCAGCACAGTCTGGCGCCAGCGCCGGTGGGCGCCTGACATGGCGCCGGGAAGCGGTTGGCGGCAGTCCATGGGCTGGCTGCACAGCTGGGCGGGCGTGCTGCTTGGCGGCCTGCTGCTGGCGATCTTCTGGACAGGCACGTTGTCGGTCTTCGATCGCGAGATCGACCGGTGGATGCAGCCGGGCACGCGCCTGCCGGCACCGCCTGCAACCGTGTCGCTGGACCGCCAGGCGCTGCCTCATGCGCGGCGCCTGGCGGCCGGCGCCCCCAGCTGGACTTTCACGCTGCCAACGGCGCGCAGCCCGGCACTGCAGCTCGACTACCAGGACCGGCAGCAACGCCCGGTCCGGCGCTACATCGATCCGCGCAGCGGCGCGCTGATCGCTGAGCAGGGGAGCTGGGGTGCCACGCGCTTCCTGTTTCCCTTTCATTTCAGCCTGCACCTGAGCTGGCAGCGCATCGGCTACTGGCTGGTGGGCGCCGCCGCGATGGGCATGCTGGCGCTGCTGGTGTCCGGCGTGGTGACGCACCGCAAGCTGATTGCCGAGTGCTTCACGTTTCGCCCGCACAAGCGCTGGCAGCGCGGTCTGCTCGATCTGCACAACCTGACCGGGGTGCTGGTCCTGCCGTTTCACTTCGCCATCAGCCTGTCGGGACTGGTCATCTTCTTTCTGATCTATTTTCCCGGCCTCAACCAGGCGCTCTACCCGGATGGCCAGGCTCAGCTGCAACGCGAGGCCCTCGGCGCGTTCTCGCGGCCGGCCAGTGGGGTAGCCGCCAGCAGCGCCTCGCTGGACGTCATGCTCGAGCGCGCCCGCGCGATCTGGACGGCCAGCGGCACGCCGGGCGAGGCCTACCTGGTCCGCGTGTGGCATCCGGGCGACCGCAACGCCTACGTCGAGGTACGCCGCTCCTTTACCGACAGGGTGACCATGAATGCCGACCGGTTGACCTTTGACGGCGCCACCGGTGCGCTGCTCCAGCAGCACCGCACGGCGCCTGTCGTCGGCATCCAGCGCTTCCTGACCGGGCTGCATTTCATCCAGTTCGACCACTGGGCCCTGCGCTGGCTGTACTTCGCCGGCGGTCTCAGCGGCTGCCTGATGATCGCCACCGGGCTGCTTTTCTGGAGCAGCGCGCGGCGCGCCAGGCACCTGCGCCGGGGACGCAGTAGCGCCCGTCTGGTCGATGCGCTGAGCGTGGCCAGCGGCACCGGCCTGGTCGTCGCAACCCTGGGCTTCTTCATTGCCAACCGGCTGCTGCCCGCGGGCGGCGCCCTCGACGGCCCGCAACGCGCCGTTCTTGAAGGCTGGGCCTTCTTCCTCTGCTGGGCGCTTTCGCTGGCGCATGCCGTGCGCTGGCCGGCGCAGGCCTGGCGACACCAGCTGCAGCTGGCCGCGGCCCTGGCGGTGGGCGCGGTGTTGCTCAACGCCCTGACCACCGGCGACCATCTGCTGCGGACCCTGGCGGACGGCCCGGCGGCGGTGGCCGGCATGGACCTGATGCTGCTGGCGCTCGCCGGCTGTTGCCTGCTGGCGGCCGCGCGCCTGCGACGCGCCCAGCGTACGGCGGCCCGCCCGACCGCTGAACCGGCGGAGACTGCGCAACGTGCCTGAAGGCCTGCCCGGCGTGATCGCCTTTGTCCTCTGCTACCTCGCCTGCGCCCTGTTCGCCCTGGCGCAACCGCCGCATTGGCGGGCGGTGACCCAGGCCGCCTCGCCGGCATGCGCGCCCCGGCGCGCCAGGGGCCCGGCCGCCGCACTGCTGGCGGTCGCGCTGGCGTGGCTGCTGCTGACCGAAGGAGCGGGCTTCGGCGTGCCGCTCTGGGTGATGCTGGGCAGCGCCGCGGCCCTGGCGCTGTCGCTCACCCTGAGCTGGAGGCCGGGCTGGCTGCGGCCGCTGGCGCGCCTGCTCGATACCGCGCTGCGCTGAACGACGCAGCGCGGCGTCCGGACTGGCGACTCGGCGGAAATCGACTTAGTCTCCTCCTGTCGCAGTCGGCCCTTGTCGGGCCAGCAGGCAGGAGCATCAGACCGTGCGGACGCTTTCCTCGATTCTCGTGGCCTGGCTGCTGTCGGCACCCGCCCTGGCGGCACCCTGGACCTTTGTCACCGAGGATTTTCCGCCATTCACCTACGCCACCAAGGCCCCGGTTCCGGCCGGCGGCGACCAGGCGAGCGGGCCGCTGGTGGACATCGTGCATGCGGTCTGCCAGCGCCTGGCGCAGGACTGTTCGGTCACCCTGCATCCCTGGCGGCGCGCGCTGCGCCTGGCCGAACAGGGCGAGGTCGACGGCATCTTCACCGTGGTTCGCTCGCCGCCACGCGAGGCGGCCTTCCACCTCACCCGCATGCTGGTGCGCTCGCGCTACAGCATCTTCGTCCGCCAGCATTCGGCGTTCGTCTACAACCAGCCGGCGGACCTGGCCGGCCGCACCATTGGCGTCTACGGCCCGTCGGGAACCTCCTATGTGCTGGCCCAGCGCCTCGCCCCGGTGCCCGACGTTCAAGTGCACCTCACCGCCAACAACCGCCGCCTGCTGCGCATGCTCGACAGCGGACGCTTCGGCGAGGAAGGGCTGGCGGTGCTCAACGAGGACGTGGCGTGGCACCTGATCGAGGAGGAGCGATTGCACGGCATTCGTGAAGCCGGGCAGTTCGCCACGGTGTCCTACGGCATCGGCCTGTCGCGAAAGCGCTTCAGCGATGCACAGTTCCGCCGTTTCGAGGCCGCCCTGGACGCGCTGATCACCGACGGCAGCGTGCCGGCGATCCTGCGTCGCTACCAGCTGGAACCCGCTTACTGAAGCGCCTGCGTACCCATCGACTGACGCTTGCACCAACGCCAACCAACCGCATCCGCACGGCGCGCAATGAAAAAGGCTGAGCATTCGGCCGCGCAGCGACGTCTACCCTCTGTAGAACGCCTCGCCCCGCCCGTCCCGGCGGCGTGCGATCCGCCCTTACTGCAGAGGACCCGAACGCCCTATGGACGCCGCGAAGAAGCTCCCCAAAGCCATCATCCTCGTACCCGTATTCATCCCGGCCGTGGTCGTGACCCTGCTGCTGGTGCTCGGCACCATGAGCAACCCGGACCTGGCCGGCGAGGTGTTCAGCGCGACGTTGGCATTCATCACCACCAACTTCGGCTGGTTCTACATGCTCTCGGTGGCGTTTTTCCTGGTATTCATCGTCGGCATCGCGATGACACCCTGGGGCAACATCAAGCTCGGCCCGGACCACGCCGAGCCGCAGTACAGTTTTCCGGCCTGGTTCGCCATGCTGTTCTCCGCCGGCTACGGCATCGCCCTGCTGTTTTTCGGCGTCGCCGAACCGGTGTTGCATTACGCCTCGCCGCCAGCTGGCGCGGCCGAGACCGTCGACTCGGCCAAGCAGGCGATGCAGATCGCCTTCTTCCACTGGGGTTTCCACATCTGGGCGATCTACGGCCTGACCGGCCTGGTACTGGCCTATTTCTCCTTTCGCCATGGCCTGCCGCTGTCGATGCGTTCGGCGCTGTACCCGCTGATCGGCGAGCGCATCCACGGCCCGATCGGGCATGTGGTGGACGTGTTCGCCATCCTCGGCACGCTGTTCGGCATCGCCACCACGCTGGGGTTGTCGGTCACCCAAATCAACGCCGGGCTCAACTACCTGTGGCCGGGCATCCCGGTAAGCATTGGCGTGCAGCTGGTGGCCATCGCGATCATCACTGCGCTGGCGATCTGCTCGGTGGTGGCGGGCCTGGACAAGGGCGTGAAGAACCTCTCGCTACTGAACATGATCCTGGCCATTGGCCTGATGCTGTTCGTCTTCGTCGCCGGACCGACCATCTTCATCCTCGAAACCTTTCTGCAGAACACCGGCAGCTACCTCAACAACATCATCGAGCGCACCTTCAACCTGCAGGCCTATTCGCGCAGCGACTGGATCGGTAACTGGACG
Organism: Stutzerimonas stutzeri; assembly: GCA_002339675.1. GTDB lineage: Bacteria > Pseudomonadota > Gammaproteobacteria > Pseudomonadales > Pseudomonadaceae > Stutzerimonas > Stutzerimonas stutzeri_O. The sequence goes on along the minus strand of DDKB01000017.1, from coordinate 259,899 downwards.
CTGTTCATCTTTGGCTGGACCATCGCCTGGTCGCCCTTCGTCGGGCTGTTCATCGCCAAGATCAGCCGCGGCCGGACCATTCGCCAATTTGTCTTCGGCGTCATGTTCGTGCCGACAATGTTCACCTTCCTGTGGTTCTCGGTATTTGGCGACACGGCGTTGCATCTCATCATGGTCGAGGGCTACACCTCGCTGATTGCCGACGTACAGGCCGACAACGCCATCGCCCTGTTCAAGCTGTTCGAGCTGCTGCCGATGACGTCGATCGCCTCGTTCCTGGCGGTGCTGCTGATCATCACCTTCTTCGTGACCTCGTCGGACTCCGGCTCCCTGGTGATCGACTCCCTCGCGGCCGGCGGGGTGAGCCAGACACCGGTCTGGCAGCGGGTGTTCTGGGCCAGCATCGAAGGCGTGGTGGCCTCGGCACTGCTGTTGGCCGGCGGGCTGAGCGCGCTGCAGACCATGACCATCGCCAGCGCCTTGCCGTTTGCCATCATCATGCTCATCTCCGCGCTGGGCATGTGGCGCGCGCTGGTCATCGAGGGGCATCACGAAACCAGCCTGCAGGCGCACATGCAGGGCAGCCGCCTGGCCAGCAACGCAGGGCCGGGCCTGTGGAAGAAGCGCCTGGCCGGACTGGTCAGCTTTCCCGACCGGGAACAGGTCACCGGCTTCATGGATACCACGGTGCTCAAGGCCATGCGCCGCGTGCAACGCGAGCTCGACGGGCAGGACTGGCAGGCCGAGGTGCAGACCGACGAAGCCCACTCGCGGATTTACCTTGAGGTGTTCAAGGAGGATCAGGTGGACTTCATCTACGAAATCCGCGCGGTCGGCTACGCCATGCCGGCGTTCGCCCTTGCTGAGGGGCCGGACGCGGACGAACAGTACTACCGCGCCGAGGTGTTCCTGCGCCGCGGCGGCCAGCACTACGACATCTATGGCTACGACCAGGCCGACATCATCAGCGACATCCTCGATCAATTCGAGAAGTACCTGCACTTCCTGCACATCTCGCCCGGCAGCCTGCCATGGAAGATGGACGAGCATGACGAAATGCTCACTGACGAGACGCCGACCAAACCCGACCCGACGACGCCTTAATGCAAGGGCCGGGAGGGCGGACAACACGACCAACGGAACCGCGGTGGGCCAGGGTCGGTTTTTTCATCTATATAAAGAGAGGCACGCAGCGGACAGCCGGCGTGACTGCTGGGTCACGCCGGCCTGCGCCGCGTCGCGCTTGGCGCATGCCCCCGCCCATGCTAGGTTTGCGCCTCGCCAGGACGGCGAGCAGTCGGCCGGAGCGCAATTTACACAGAAACGGACCAGGCCCGGCCTGATCCGACAAGAGGAAGCTCAATGGCCGAGGCCATCCCCGCACTGGAAATTCGCAACCTGCACAAGCGCTACGGCGACCTGGAAGTACTCAAAGGCATCTCGCTGACCGCGCGTGACGGCGACGTGATTTCCATCCTCGGTTCGTCCGGCTCCGGAAAATCCACCTTCCTGCGCTGCATCAACCTGCTGGAAAACCCCAACGAAGGCGAGATCCTGGTCGCCGGCGAGCAGCTGCGCCTCAAGCGCGCCAAGGACGGCGACCTGGTCGCCGCCGATGCCAAACAGATCAACCAGATGCGCAGCAAGCTCGGGTTCGTGTTCCAGAACTTCAACCTCTGGCCGCACATGAGCGTGCTCGACAACATCATCGAGGCCCCACGGCGGGTGCTCGGCCAGAGCAAGGCCGAGGCGACTGAAACCGCCGAGGCGCTGCTGGCGAAAGTGGGCATCGCCGACAAGCGGCACGTCTACCCAAACCAGCTTTCCGGTGGCCAGCAGCAGCGTGCGGCGATCGCCCGCACCCTGGCGATGCAGCCACAGGTCATCCTGTTCGACGAGCCCACCTCGGCCCTCGACCCGGAGATGGTACAAGAAGTGCTTGCAGTGATCCGGTCACTCGCCGACGAGGGCCGCACCATGCTGCTGGTCACGCACGAAATGAGCTTCGCCAAGCAGGTCTCTTCCGAGGTGGTCTTTCTCCACCAGGGCCTGATCGAAGAACAAGGAACACCGGAGCAGGTGTTTGACAATCCCCAATCGGCACGCTGTAAACAGTTCATGTCCAGCCATCGCTAATGGAGCAACACCGCATGAAAAGCTATAAGAAGATACTGCTGACTGCCGCCGCCACGCTGATGCTCGGCGCCAACGCCTTTGCCGCGGACAAGCTGCGCATCGGCACCGAAGGCGCCTACCCGCCCTTCAACCTGATCGACGCCAGCGGCCAGGTGGTCGGCTTTGACCTCGACATCGCCCACGCGCTCTGCGCCAAGATGAAGGTCGAGTGCGAAGTGGTCACCTCCGACTGGGACGGCATCATCCCTGCGCTCAACGCAGGCAAGTTCGATTTCATCGCCGCCTCCATGTCCGTGACCGACGAGCGCAAGCAGGCCGTCGACTTCACCGATCACTACTACACCAACAAGCTGCAGTTCGTGGCGCCCAAGTCGGTGGACTTCAAGACCGACGAGAGCTACCTCGACGGCAAGACCATCGGCGCCCAGCGTGCGACCATCGCCGGCACCTGGCTGGAAGACAACCTTGACGACGTGGTCGACATCAAGCTCTACGACACCCAGGAAAACGCCTACCTGGACCTGGCCTCGGGCCGCGTCGATGGCATCCTCGCCGACTCGTTCGTGCAGTGGGAATGGCTCAAGAGCGACGCTGGCAAGAACTTCGAATTCAAGGGCAAGCCGGTCTTCGACAACGACAAGATCGCCATGGCCGTGCGCAAGGACAACGATGAACTGCGCGAGAAGCTGAACAAGGCCCTCGCTGAGATCATCGCCGACGGCACGTACAAGGAAATCAACGCCAAGTATTTCCCCTTCGATATCTACTGATCCCGCTGAATCGGAGCCCGACCGCCGTCACTGGCTGGTCGGGCTTTGATGTTTGAGCCCATATGATTCCCGACCTTTATGGATTCGGTCCGGCGCTGATCGCCGGGACCTGGATGACCATTCAACTGGCCCTCGCGGCGCTGGCACTGGGCCTGGTGCTCGGGTTGCTGGGTGCGCTGGCCAAGACTTCTCCGCTGGCCAGCCTGCGCTGGCTGGGCGGCACCTATTCGACCATCGTGCGCGGCGTGCCCGAGCTGCTCTGGGTGCTGCTGATCTATTTCGGCACCATCGGCCTGGTGCGCGGCGTCGGCGAGCTCTTCGGCATCGACAACCTGGCCCTCAGCCCGTTCGCTGCAGGCACCATTGCCCTGGGCCTGTGCTTTGGCGCCTACGCCACCGAGGTATTCCGCGGCGCGCTGCTGGCCATCCCCAAGGGGCATCGCGAAGCCGGACTGGCGCTGGGACTGGGCAAGCGGCGCATCTTCCTGCGCCTGATCCTGCCGCAGATGTGGCGCCTGGCGCTGCCGGGCCTGGGCAACCTGTTCATGATCCTGATGAAGGACACCGCCCTGGTTTCGGTAATCGGCCTCGAGGAGATCATGCGCACCTCGCAGATCGCGGTGACCGCCAGCAAGCAGCCCTTCACCTTCTTCCTCGTCGCGGCCTTCATCTACCTTGGCCTGACAGTGGTGGCCATGACCGGCATGTACTTTCTCGAGAAGCGCGCCGGGCGTGGCTTTGCCAGGAGCGCCGCATGAGCTGGGATCTGTTCATCAAATGGCTGCCGAGCTTTCTCGAGGGCGCCTGGCTGACGCTGCAGCTGGTCGGGGCCTCGGTGATTGCCGGCCTGCTCCTTGCGCTGCCGCTGGGCATTGCGCGGTCCTCGCGCCTGTTCGCGGTGCGCGCGCTGCCCTATGGCTACATCTTCTTCTTCCGCGGCACCCCACTGCTGGTCCAGCTGTTTCTCGTCTACTACGGCATGGCGCAGTTCGAGGCCGTGCGCGAGAGCTGGCTCTGGCCCTTCCTGCGCGAGCCCTACTGGTGCGCGATCATCACCATGACGCTGCACACCGCGGCCTATATCGCCGAGATCATCCGCGGCGCGATCCAGAACGTGCCGTCCGGTGAAGTCGAGGCCGCGCGTGCGCTGGGCATGTCGCGGCGCCAGGCGCTGTGGCACATCATCCTGCCGCGGGCCGCGCGCATCGGCCTGCCGGCCTACAGCAACGAAGTGATCCTGATGCTCAAGGCCAGTGCCCTGGCGAGCACCATCACCCTGCTCGAGCTGACCGGCATGGCGCGCAAGATCGCCGCGCGCACCTACATGCACGAGGAAATGTTCCTCACCGCCGGCCTCATCTACCTGATCATCGCCTTTATCCTGATGCAGGGCTTCAAGCTGCTGGAGCGCTGGCTGCGCGTCGACGCCTGCCAGGGCCGCTGACGCCCCGGCCTGAGCGGGCCCCGCCATGGGTCTCGCTCAGGCTCACGCTGCCCACCCGCGGGGCGGAATCCTGCCGCCCCGGCAGGGTCTGACCCACAACACGCATAGCCCCGAGGTCGCCCATGCCCGCCGACATCCAGCGCATCGAAATGGACCAGCTCGTCTGCTGGCGCATCCGTCACGGCGAGGCCGAACTGGTGGTCGCCGAGCAGGGCGCGCAGGTCCTCAGTTACCGCCGCGGCGCCGGGCTGCCGGTGATCTGGCTGAGCGAGCAGGCGCGCTTCCAGCAGGGCCAGCCGGTGCGCGGCGGCATTCCGGTCTGCTGGCCGTGGTTTGGTGACCTGGCGTGCAACCCCGGGGACATCCGGGCGACCTACCAGGGCGGTATGCCGCCCGCGCACGGCCTGGTGCGGGGTATCGACTGGACGCTGCAGGACAGCCGCCAGGACGCCGATGGTGCGACCCTGGTGTTTGGCTGCGCCAGTCGCCAAGGCCTGCCGGACTGGCCCCACGCCGTCGACCTCAGCCTGACCCTGCGCCTTGACCAGCGCCTGCACCTGACGCTGACCAGCGACAACCTCGGCAAGGCGCCGCTGCCTCTGTCCCAGGCCCTGCACAGCTATTTCGCCGTCAGCGACATCCGCCAGGTCGCCATCGAAGGCCTCGACGGCCGTCCCTACATTGAGACGTTGCAGGATTGGCAGCAGTGCGAGCAGGCCGGCGACTTGCGTTTCACTGGCGAAACCGACCGCATCTACCTCGACCTGCCACCCAGGCTCGTGCTGCGCGACCCGGGGGCCGGCCGCTGCATTACCCTGGAGACCGAAGGCTCGCGCTCGGCGGTGCTCTGGAATCCCTGGATCGAGAAAGCCCAGCGCCTGTCGCAGTTTGCCGACGACGCCTGGCAGCGCATGCTGTGCATCGAGACGGCCAATGTGATGCAGGACCTGGTCGTGTTGGCACCGGGCGCACGCCTTTCGTTGAGCGTGTCGATCGGCATTGAGGCCTTGAACAGCTGAGCCAACAGCCGTGCGCCGGCGCCCGCTGGCCCCGGCATTCAGCGTCTATACTCAGCGCAACAGCTGCCGCGGCGCTCACCTGTGCGAGGGCCGGCCCGGCGGTGTGCCGCCTGCTGAGGGATGCCTGCCATGGAAGCCGCCGAGTCGCTGTCTCGAGTACCGATCATCCCTTCCAGCCTGCATCAGCCTCGGTCTGATGCGCCATGAACACTGACTTCGACATTCTCCTGGCCGGCGCCGGCCACAGCCATCTCGGCGTCCTGCAGCGCTGGAGCCAGCGCGACCGCCCGATGGGCCGGATCGGCCTGGTCTCGGCCGAGCCCCACGCGTGGTATTCGGGCATGATGCCGGGCCTTGTGGCCGAGCGTTACCAGACCCGCGAGTGCCGGGTGCCGCTGCCGGCGCTGTGCGCCGCCGCGGACGTGGAGTTCATCCAGGGCACCCTGGTGGCGCTGCGGCCGGACACGCCCGGCGTGCTGCTGGCGACCGGCGTGACCCTGCGCAGCACCTGGCTGTCGCTCAACCTGGGCTCGCTGCCGGCGCTGCCGGAACAGAGCGGCGACGGCATGGAGCTGCTGTCGGTGAAGCCGTTCGCCGATTTCATCCGCCGCTGGCAGCAATGGGAGGAAACCCCCGAGCCGGTCGCGGTGCTGGGCGGTGGTGCGGCCGGGGTCGAGCTGGCACTGGCCTTCGCCGCCCGGGCACGGGAGGTGAGCCTGTTCAGCGCCGGCGAGCTGCTCGCCACGCACCCGCCCCGGCTGCGACGCCTGGCACTTGCGCATCTGCAGCGGGCCGGGGTCGCGGTGCACGAACAAACCGCCATCCAGGCGGTGCAGGGCAATACCCTGATCGGCGAGGGCGAGGCCCGCTGGCACGGTCGGCGGCTGGTCGTGGCCACCGGTCCGAGGCCGCTGGAATGGCTGCACGAGTCGGGGCTGCGCCTGGCGCGCGACGGCTTTATCGAGATTACGCCGGCGCTGCAGAGCCGCTCGCACCCGCAGGTATTCGCCGCCGGCGATTGCGCCAGCCTGCCCGGCGCGCTGCGCAACGGGGTGCACGCCGTACGCCAGGCCGCGGTGCTGGCCACCAACCTGGGCCAGGCGTCTATCGGCCAACCGCTGCGCCACTATCACCCCCAGCCACGCTGCCTGGCGCTGCTGGCCGACGGCCACGGCGGCGCGCTGCTGAGCTGGGACCGGCTCGCCGCCGAGGGACGCTTATTCGGCCGCTGGAAGCACCATCTCGACCGTCGTTTCGTGCAGCGCCACAGAGCCGAGGGCTGACGGCGCGCCGGGCAGCTGCTGCAGCCGCAGCTCCAGCAGGGCCGCGAAGCGGGAGTACCAGAGCCGGTTGCGGGGCGACGGGTGCGGCAAAGGGTGCAGACGAAAGCGTCGCGGCGTGCCCGGACTGCCGGGCAGTGCGACCTCGCAATGCGTGGTGAAGCGGTCGTCACGCTGCCAGAACGCCTCGAGCTGCTGGCGCTGCGCAGACGGCTGGTCGATGCCGAACCAGAAAAACGCCTCGCGACCCAGCGTGACGATGTCGCGACCGTGCCAGTTGTCGAGCAGCAACCGTTGCATCAGTGGCTGGAAGCGACGCTTCACCGCCATCGGCCAGGCGCGGTTGCCCATCGGCTTGTAGGGCACCGTGTTGAGCCAGAAAAACCCCTGGCCCACAGCGCGGCAGGCCTCGGCATCCGCAGGCTCGTCGCCGAACAAGTGACGATGGAGCGCGCGGCGCACCAGCTGACCGCCGCTGCCAATGAACGACTCGCCATGGCGCACCTCCTCGCGGCCCGGATCACGGCCAAAGAAGGCAATGGGTGCGTCCGCCGGGCCGAGCCCGATGATGGGCTCCAGCGGGTCCTTGCCGAAGGCGGTGTAGATGGCGCGGTCAATCCCCGCGGTCTGCGCCGCCAAGGCCCGGAATGCCTCGCGCTGCGCTCGGTCGAGAAGCGCTCGCGACATCGGCTAGAGATCGCCCTCTGCGACCAGGCTCACCTCGGCCGCAGTGATGGCGTAGGCGGCGTCGGCCAGGTCGTTGCTGACCGGCTCGATCCGCAAGCGGCCATCCACCCACAGCGGGGCGTAGATATCCTCGATCAGCAGGCCAGCCGGGTAGCGCACCAGCACGATCTGGTTGGGGGGCGGCGGCGGCACATGGATGCAGGCACCCGGGTAGGGCACCAGGAAAAATTCGGTGCTGCGCCCCCTGGTTGTCGGTTTCCAGCGGCACCGGGTAGCCGCCGAGGCGGATCTGCCTGCCGTCGAGCGCCGGCACCGTCTTGGCCGAGTACATGACCGCCGGCAAGCCGGCGCCCTGCCGGAGCCCGCCCTCGTCGCTGAAGCCGCTGCGCTCAGGCGAATCGTGCTCGAGCTCGGGCATCGCCTCCAGGGCCTGGCGGTCCTCGGCGGGCATCAGTTCGAGCCAGTCCAGTTCGGCTGGTGCGGCCGCAACGCCGCAGGCAAAAGACAGCAACAGGGTAACGACGAACGCGCGCATGAAAACCTTGCAGGGAAAGGGGACGGGGCCGCGGGGCGCGGCCCCGGGCGACTCAATGCTTGCGGCTGACCATTCCGTAGATCACCAGCAGGATGATCGCACCGACCACCGCACCGATAAAGCCTGCACCTTCGCCCGCCTCGTAGAGGCCAAGCGCCTGACCGCCGTAGGTGGCCAGCAGCGAGCCGCCAATACCTAGCAGGATGGTCATGATCCAGCCCATGCTGTCGTTGCCGGGCTTCAGGAAGCGCGCGATGAGCCCGACGATCAGGCCGATGATGATGGTTCCGATGATGCCCATGTGGCGATCTCCTCAGGTCCGAAAAAATACGTTGCGTATTCTCGGACCTGAGCGGCGCCAGGCAGTTCGCCGCGGCAACCGGCAAGCCAGACTGCCGGCGCTAGTCGCGCGCGATCAGCGACTCGACCGCGGTGATCTGCCGGTCCAGCGTGGCGCGGTCCGGGCAGCGCAGCGTGGCGTGGCCAACCTTGCGCCCGGCCTTGAAGGCTTTGCCGTAGTGATGCAGGTGGCAATCCTCGACCGCGATGACCTTTTCCACGGCGGGCACTTCACCGATGAAGTTGAGCATCGCGCTCTCGCCCAGCTTGGCCGTCGAACCCAGCGGCAGGCCCGTCACGGCCCGCAGGTGGTTTTCGAACTGGCTGCACTCGGCGCCCTCGATGGTCCAGTGACCGGAGTTGTGCACCCGCGGCGCGATCTCGTTGGCCTTGAGTCCACCGTCGATCTCGAAGAACTCGAAGGCCAGCACGCCGACATAATCCAGCTCCTTCAGCACGCGACCGACATAGTCCTCGGCCAGCGCCTGCAGTGGATGATTGCTGCTGGCCACCGACAACCGCAGGATGCCTTCTTCATGGGTGTTGTGGACCAGCGGGTAGAAACAGGTCTCGCCGTCACGCCCGCGCACCGCAATCAGCGACACTTCGCCAGTGAACGGCACGAAGCCTTCGAGAATGCAGGGCACGCTGCCCAGCTCAGCGAAGGCATTGGCGACATCGGCCGGCTTGCGCAGGACCTTCTGACCCTTGCCGTCGTAACCCAGGGTGCGCGTCTTGAGCACGGCGGGCAGGCCGATGTCGGCAGCCGCAGTGTCAAGGTCGGCCTGGGACTGGATATCGGCAAACTCCGGCGTGGGGATGCCGAGGTCCCTGAACATGGACTTTTCGAACCAGCGGTCGCGGGCAATGCGCAGCGCCTCGGCGCTCGGATAGACCGGCACGAACTGCGACAGAAAGGCCACGGTCTCGGCCGGCACGCTTTCGAACTCGAAGGTCACCAGGTCGACCTCATCGGCCAGCTGGCGCAGGTGGTCCTGGTCGCTGTAGTCCGCCCGCAGGTGCTCGCCGAGGGCCGCCGCGCAAGCGTCCGGAGCGGGGTCGAGAAAAGCGAAGTTCATGCCCAGCGGAGTGCCTGCCAGGGCGAGCATGCGGCCCAGTTGGCCGCCACCGATCACGCCGATTTTCATTTACGCGTCCCTCGGGTCCGGGTTGTCGAGCACGGTCTGGGTCTGTTCGTCGCGGAACTTCTTCAGTGCGGCGTGATAGTCGGGGAATTCGTGGCCGAGGATGCTGGCCGACAGCAACGCAGCATTGACCGCGCCGGCCTTGCCGATGGCCAGGGTGGCGACCGGCACACCGGCTGGCATCTGCACGATCGACAACAGCGAATCCACGCCGGAGAGCATCGAGGATTGCACCGGGACGCCGAGTACCGGCAGGAGCGTCTTGGCCGCGCACATGCCTGGCAGGTGAGCCGCGCCGCCCGCGCCAGCGATGATCACGCGCAAACCGCGCGCTTCGGCCTGCTCGGCGTACTGGAACAGCAGATCGGGCGTGCGGTGCGCGGACACCACGGTGACTTCGTGCGGAATGCCGAGCTTTTCCAGCATGTCGGCGGTGTGGCTCAAGGTGGACCAGTCGGACTTGGAGCCCATGATCACGCCTACCAGTGCGGTCATCGTCGTGCCTCGCTTCGGCGCCCGCGGGCGCATCGGGTGCAGCGGCCGCCGCGCTGAGGCGACCGTGTGGGGGGAACAGGGCCGGACAGGCGCCGACCAAAAGGCCGCGCAGTATAGCGCACGGCCCCAGGCCCCGGCACCTGCGACCGGTCGTCTGGAAACGCCTGGCAACTGTTCGCCAAGTTGCCGGAGGTCAATAGCCGGTTCGCCGTTGCGGGCGCAGACTCGGTCTTCCGATTGCAAGGAGACAGCCATGACCCAGACCATGAAAGCCGCCGTGGCGCACGCCTACGGTGAACCGCTGCGCATCGAGGAAGTGAAGGTGCCGCTGCCCGGCCCAGGGCAGATCCTGGTGAAGATCGAGGCGTGCGGCGTCTGCCACACCGATCTGCATGCCGTCGAAGGCGACTGGCCGGTGCGCCCGCCCCTGCCATTCATCCCAGGCCACGAGGGCGTTGGCTACGTGGCTGCGGTGGGCAGTGGCGTCAGCCGGGTCAAGGAAGGCGACCGGGTGGGCGTGCCCTGGTTGTACAGTGCCTGCGGCTGCTGTGAACACTGCCTGACCGGCTGGGAAACGCTGTGCACCGAGCAGCAGAACACCGGCTACTCGGTCAATGGCGGCTACGCCGAATACGTCCTGGCCGACCCGAACTACGTGGGCCTGCTACCCAAGGAGGTCGCCTTCGACGAGATCGCACCGATCCTCTGCGCCGGAGTGACGGTCTACAAGGGCCTGAAGATGACCAATGCCCGCCCCGGCCAGTGGGTGGTGATCTCGGGGGTCGGCGGGCTGGGCCATGTCGCCGTGCAATACGCCAAGGCCATGGGCCTGCACGTGGCGGCCGTCGATGTCGACGACGCCAAGCTGGAACTGGCGAAAAAACTTGGCGCCAGCCTCACCGTCAACGCACGTCACGAGGACCCCGTCGAAGTGATCCAGCGCGACATCGGCGGCGCCCACGGCGTGCTGGTGACCGCAGTCTCGAACAGCGCGTTCGGCCAGGCGATCGGCATGGCGCGGCGGCACGGCACCGTTGCCCTGGTCGGCCTCCCCCCGGGCGATTTCCCGACGCCGATCTTCGACGTCGTGCTCAAGGCCATCACCATCACCGGCTCCATTGTCGGCACCCGCGCAGACCTGCAGGAAGCACTGGATTTCGCAGCTGAAGGCTTGGTGAAGGCGACCATCCACCACGGCAAGCTGGACGACATCAACCAGATCTTCGACCAGATGCGCGCCGGGGCCATCGAAGGCCGGATCGTGCTGACCGCCTAGCCTTGCTAGTGGGCAACTGCCTGGCCGAAAGGGCTGCCATCCGCTTCGGCCAGGGGTGCGTCGGTCAGCCCTTCGCGGAGCGCTTCGATCTCGTCATACAGTGATTCGAGTACTGCAACCAGCGATGGGTCGAAGTGCTTGCCCGCCTCCTCACGCATGTGCGATCTGGCACGTTCAATCGGCCAGGCCTCCTTGTAGGGTCGTTTCGAGCGCAGCGCGTCATATACGTCGCACAGCGTGACGATCCGCGCTGACAGGGGGATCGACTCGCCTTGCAAGCCGTTCGGATAACCACTGCCATCCCACCGCTCGTGATGGCTAAGTGCAACTTCCGCTGCCATGTCCAGCAGGGGTGATCGAGACTCGTCGCGCAGGATGTCATGACCGATTCGTGCATGCCTGTTCATGAGTACACGCTCATCTGCAGTCAGGGGTCCGGGCTTGAGCAGGATGCTGTCAGGAATACCGATCTTACCGACATCGTGCATCGGCGCAGCCAGGCGCAGTAGCTCCGCCCATCGCGCGTCACATCCAACAGCTTTGGCCATGAGCGCTGCCGTCTCGCCAATGCGCAGGATATGGTTGCCCGTCTCGTTGTCTTTGTATTCGGCGGCGCGTGAAAGACCGCGGATCACCGCATGGAAGCTGTCTTCCAGCTCCCGAGTTCGCTCCTTAACCTTCCGCTCCAGATCATCGCGCTCGCGCATTAGGGCCTGGCTGGCCAGACCCAGATGCAGTGTGTTACGGACACGGAGGAGCAGCTCGGGCAGGTCGAGCGGCTTGCTCAGGTAGTCATTCGCGCCCAGCTCCAGCCCCCTGCGTCGGTTCTCCGCGTCGCTCATGGCCGTCACGATGATGATCGGCTGGCAGCAGCGATCGCGCCCTTGCAGTTCGCGCAAGATGTCGAAGCCGCTAGGCGCGGGCATATCGAGGTCCAGCAGCAGTAAGTCCCAGGGGTTTTCCTGCAACCACTGCAGCGCCGCGTCTGAATCGGTAAATACCTCGACGTGACGTGCACCGAAGGCGCGTAGACTGGACTGGACGAGACGCAGATTCGCCGGCTGGTCATCCACAGCAACGATACGGGCGAAGCGCAGGGCATCAGGAAGCATTGGTTTCACCTTCGTTAAGGATGTCGACAACCAGCAGACGTAATTCGTCTATGTCTATCGGCTTGGCCATGAGTGCCTGATAGTCCAAACCACTCAGCCGTTCCGCATCTTCATAAAGCGCAGCGCTGAGCACCATCACTGGCAGGTCTCGAGTCTGGCTGAACTGCCGCAACTGCCGCAGCAGTTCATCGCCGGCCATGCCAGGCAGATTCAGGTCGAGCAGCAACAGGTCCGGAGGGTTCGAAAGAATGCGCTCGAGGGCCACCCGTCCGTCTGACTCGATCTCAACCAGACACAGGGCGTCGAGTGCCTTGCGCACCAGAAACTGGCTAGCGGGATTGTCCTCGACATACAGCACCTTCGACAGTCCCGTCGCAGTTACGGCGTTCGGGTTGTGCGCAGCCGCTTCCGTGAGGCGGGTCGCAGCGTCGAGCAGGGGCAACTCGATCCAGAAACAACTGCCGATTCCCTCCTCGCTATGTAGGCCCATCGCGCCGTTCAGATGCGCAGCGAATTCCTTGCAGAGCGACAGGCCGATGCCTGTGCCGAGGATTGCGGTATGTTCTCGCCCCAGACGCTGAAACGGCTCGAACACCAGCGGCTGTTTCTCCGCGGGAATGCCTATACCGGTGTCTTCGACGATCAAACGAACGTGGCCGGCCGCCACCTGATAGGTCAGCGTAACGTCGCCGCCCTCCCGGTTGTATTTCATGGCATTGGAAAGCAGGTTGAGAATGATTTGGCGCAAACGCCGCCTATCCGCAGCGACCTCCAGCGCCTGGTCAGGCAGATCGAGATGCAACCGCAGCTGGTGCTGCCGCGCTTCGGCCGTGACCATGTCGGCGCACTCCTGCAGCAACTCGCCCACCGCCAAGGGTTCCAACGCCGCCTGGCGGCGGTCTGCCTGCACGTTCGACCAGTCAAGAATATCCTCGACCAAATGGCTCAGGTGCTGACTGGCCATGAGTATTTCGTCCAGGTACTCAATGTCGGCAGTCCGCGCCTCGCTTGTCGAGTGTTCAAGTTTCATCAATTGGGCGAAACCAAGAATGGCGTTGAGCGGAGTCCTCAGCTCATGGCTCATGCTCGAAATGAAACGCGTCTTGGCTTCGCTGGCCGCCTGCGCCTCAAGTGAAGAAGCGCGCAGTTCAGCCTCGACGCGCTTGAGCGTATCGATATCTACATGGGTTCCCGCCATCACATGCGCGGCCGCGGGACTGCTGTCTCGCTCAAGAATCTTGCCCCGGCTCAGCAGCCATACGTAGCGACCCTGGGCGTCGGCAAAGCGGAACTCGACCGAATAATCGCGCGCACCCTCGTTCACCTGCTCAAGCGCCACCTGGATGGCATGCCGGTCATCTGGATGCACCCGTTCAAGGAATTGAGCTTGAGTCATCGTCTCGGGTACGCCAAATCGATTACACAAGCGCCCCCGGACTTGGACGTTCTTGTCTGCCGTGCTTTCCCAGATGCTTTCGGTCGCGCTTTCGACCACCAGCTGAAGACGCGATTGAGCACGCTCGCGATCGGCTTCGCTGCGCTCTAGCTGTTCGCCAATGGCCGCAGTATGGCTCGCCATGTCGTCCAGTTCAGCGATTCGGGATTGGGTGCGCTGAGGCCGCCAGCGCCCCGCTCCGATATCGGTCAGCATGCGGGTAACGCCGGCTACCGGCATCAGCAGGCTATGACTCAACTGACGGGCACGCCGCCACATGAACCCGAAGAAGCCGAGATAGAACACCACCAGTCCAACGATCAGCCAATAGCCCAGCGTCCGGTATTCGGCGGCCAGCTGGTCCGTTTTGCCGAACACAGCGTCCTCGTCCACCACAGTCAACAAACGCCACCCCGTCTGTTTAATGGTAGTCCAGGCGACCAACTGGCTTCGCCCGCCCAGATAAACCGACTGCACACCATCGGGTGTGTCGGTGATGGCCTGTGCGAGCTCTTTTGTCTCTTCACGTCGGGCTAGGTTGAAATCTTCGGGCTTGAGGGTTTCCTGACGAATCGCCTCGTCGTAGGAGTGGGTCGTCAGCTCGTCCAGCCCGAAGTCAGCTTCGCCGCGCGAGGGCAGCGCCATGATGGTCATGTCGTTGCTCACGAGCACGGCATAGCCATTCCAGGGCACCTGGAGCTGGCCGATATGGTCAAGGATGCTGCCAACCGTGACGTCGATACCCGCGACGCCTTCGAGAAAATCGCCGTCATAGACGGGCGCGACCGCCGACATCATCCACCCTTGCCCTGCCGGATCGAGGTAGACATCCGTCCAGACTACTTCTCGTGCCGGATTGTGCGCCGCATCGGCGAGGTAGTAGAAGTTGTAGTCCGGGATGACCATATCGTGGGGATACTGGTCTCGCGTGTTGAACCAGGGATAGATGTAATTGAGGCTGTCGTGGCTATTGAAATAGACGCTGGCCACCATGGAACTGGTCCGCTGCAACCCCTGCATAAAGGCATCCAGCCTTGCCAGCCGGTCCACTTTGGCAAGGTCCTGCTGCTCGGGCGCCGTGACATTGGAGTAGAAAACCGCTGCACCGCCTTTGTCTTCTGCCGTGTAGCGCACACCATCGGACGTCAGCGAAAGCTCAACCTTAGGCCCTACCCCAGGCGATTTCAGGGCTTCGACCGCCATACTGCGATAGAAGTCGGCCAGTGATCCGATGTGTCGGAGTTGCTCATCCACGACACGCGCTTCCTGCCCCGCCGAAGCCGTGAGGTCGCTCAGCGCCGTCTCGCGCAGGTAGCTGACCTGCGCATCTCGCACACCCTGGTTGCTCAGCAAGTAGACAGCAATCAGCCCGGCCTCAACCAGAACGAGGGGGATCAGCGCGCTACGTATAAATGCGCGCCAAATCCACTGACGCAAGCCGATGCGAGACGACGGGGGCATGGTTGCTCCTAGAGCTGTAGAAGGCAGCAGCGGTAGTGTCCTAATGCTATCATCGCCGACATCGCTCCGATTCTCGCTCCGACCAAAGGCTCAGGCCCCTGCGCCCTGCCCCGCACCCGCTTCCAGCTTGCGCCAGAGCAAGCGCACCGGAGCCTTGCGCACCAGCGCACAGCGGTACAGCCGAATTTCCAGCGGCACGCGCCAGTGCTCGCCTCCGCAAATCACCAACTCGCCGCGCTCCAGTTCGGCAGTCACGCTCAGCCGCGGCACCCAGGCCAGCCCGAGGCGCTGCATGGCCATGCTTTTCAGGCTGTCGGCCATGGCCGTTTCGTACACGGTGGTGGAGCGCAGGCCGCGCTGGCGCAGCAGCAGATTGACCGACCGGCCCAGCGAGGCGCCGGCGCTGTAGGCGAGTAGCGGTACGCTCTGGCCGCTGTCGGGATCGAACAGCGGTGCGCCGGTCGCATCCACTGCGCAGACCGGAACGATCTCGGTACGCCCAAGCGCCAGCGACGGGAACAGCTCGGGGTCCATCTGCAGCGCCGCATCCGGGTCGTAGTAGGCCAGGATCAGGTCGCAGGTGCCCTCGCGCAGCGAATGCACCGCCTCACCCACGTTGGTCGCCACCAGCCGGCTGTGCACCGGCACCCCCTCCTGGCGCAGCCGCGCCAGCCATTCGGGGAAGAACCCCAGCGCCAGCGAGTGCGCGGCGGCGATTTGCAGCACGTCGCCGCGCTGCCCCTCGAGGTTGTGCAGGTAATGCACCACCTCGCCGAGCTGGTCGACCATGTTGCGCGCGGTGACCAGGAACAGCTGGCCGGCCTCGGTCAACTCGATGGGCGTACGCGCTCGGTTCACCAAGGTCAGCCCTAGGGTCCCTTCCAGGCTGCGGATCCGCCGGCTGAACGCCGGCTGAGTGACGAAGCGGCGCTCCGCGGCCTGGGAAAAGCTGCGAGTGGCCGCCAGGGCGACCAGGTCCTCGAGCCACTTGGTTTCGATGTTCATGCCGGCTCCTGGGGGAAATAGAACGGGGCGCGCCCAAGCAGTTGTACGCTCGCTGGCGAAACGGCGTCACATCTGCCTCATGCCGATCCGGCATGACCCAGCACACAACGGCATTGGCCGGAAAAGGGGCTCAACCCTGATGATAGCGGCCTTCGCGGCAAATGCCGCTTATCTCTCGGATGAGAACCCTCATGTCCTCCGCTGCATCCTTCCGCCTCGAAAAAGATCTGCTTGGCTCCCTCGAAGTCCCCACGGACGCGTATTACGGCATCCAGACGCTGCGCGCCGTGCGCAACTTCCACCTCTCCGGCGTGCCGCTGTCGCACTTTCCCAAGCTGGTGGTGGCGCTGGCCATGGTCAAGCAGGCCGCCGCGGACGCCAACCGCGAACTCGGGCACCTCAGCGAGGCCAAGCACACCGCCATCAGCCAGGCCTGCGCGCACCTGATCCGCGGCGAGCATCACGAGCAGTTCGTCGTCGACATGATCCAGGGCGGCGCCGGCACCTCGACCAACATGAATGCCAACGAGGTGATCGCCAACCTGGCGCTGGAATACATGGGCCACGCCAAGGGCGAGTACCGCCACCTGCATCCGAACAACGACGTGAACATGGCGCAGTCGACCAACGACGCCTACCCCACCGCCATCCGCCTGGGCCTGCTGCTGGGCCACGACACCCTGCTGGCCAGCCTCGACAGCCTGGTGCAGGCCTTCGCCGGCAAGTCCGCCGAATTCGCGCATATCCTCAAGATGGGCCGTACCCAGCTGCAGGATGCGGTGCCGATGACCCTCGGCCAGGAATTCCGCGCCTTCGCCACCACCCTCGGCGAGGACCTCGAGCACCTGCGCCTGATCGCGCCGCAGCTGCTGGTCGAGGTGAACCTCGGCGGCACCGCCATCGGCACCGGCATCAACGCTGACCCCAACTATCAGGCCCTGGCCGTGCACCGCCTGGCGACGATCAGCGGGCATCCGCTGAAACCCGCGGCCGACCTGATCGAAGCCACCTCCGACATGGGCGCCTTCGTCACCTTCTCGAGCATGCTCAAGCGCCTGGCGGTGAAGCTGTCGAAGATCTGCAACGACCTGCGCCTGCTCTCCAGCGGCCCACGCACCGGGATCAACGAGATCAACCTGCCGCCGCGCCAGCCGGGCAGCTCGATCATGCCGGGCAAGGTCAACCCGGTGATTCCCGAAGCGGTCAACCAGGTGGCCTTCGAAGTGATCGGCAACGACCTGGCGCTGACCATGGCGGCCGAGGCCGGCCAGCTGCAGCTCAACGTGATGGAGCCGCTGATCGCCTTCAAACTGTTCGATTCGATCCGCCTGCTGCAACGCGCCATGGACATGCTGCGTGAGCACTGCATCGTCGGCATCACGGCGAACGAGGACCACTGCCGGCGCCTGATGGAGAACTCCATAGGCCTGATCACCGCGCTGAACCCCTACATCGGCTACGAGAACGCCACCCGCATCGCCGGCCAGGCGCTACTCAGCGGCCGCGGCGTGCTGGAACTGGTGCGCGAGGAACGCCTGCTGGACGACGCCACCCTCGACGACATCCTGCGGCCGGAGAACATGATCGCGCCGCGACTGGTGCCGTTGAAGGCCTGAGCGCAGCGCCGCCGCCTCCCGGGCGCGATCCGGGTAGGCGGTCCGCGGGAGCTCGCCAAAGCGTGATTCGGCACAAGTCGCGCAGGATGCCCGATGCGTAGACTGCGCCGCTTTCACGGAGGCCCCATGCGCACACTTATCGCCATCACCCTGCTGTTCGGATCCGTCTTCGGCGCGCCGCTTGCGCAGGCGGAGTTGCCGCCAGGCTACGAAGTGGTCTTGCAGACGGAAAACTTCCCGCCCTTCAACATGGCCGAGGGCGGCAAGAATTTCGCCAAGGAAGCGCACATCCACGGCGTCAGCGCCGATACCGTACGCGAGATGTTCAAGCGCGCCGGCATCGGCTACTCGATGACCTTGCGCTTTCCCTGGGATCGCATCTATGGATCGACCTTGGAGATGCCCAACCATGGCCTGTTCTCGACGTCGATGACCGATGCGCGCCGGCCGCTGTTCAAGTGGGTCGGTCCGATCGCCCAGTACGACAGCGTGCTGCTGTCCGCGCCGGGCTCCACACTCAGGTTCAACAGCCTGGAACAGGCCAAGGGCTACACCATCGGTGCCTACAAGAGCAGCGCCGTCAGCCAGCGCGTCGAAGCGCAGGGTCTGACACCGGTCAACTCGCTGCGCGATCAGGAAAACCTGCAGAAGCTGCTCAGTGGCAAGATCGATCTCTGGGCCACCTCCGATCCGGTGTGGCGCTACTACGCCAAGCAGGAAGGCGTGTCCGGCCTGAACACCGTGCTGGTGTTCAACTCCTCGCCGCTGTATCTGGCGCTGAACAAGGACACCCCGGATGAAGTCGTGACCCGCCTGCAACAGGCGCTCGACGAGATGAAGACCGAGGGTTACGGCACCTGCACCAAGCACCCCGAACTCTGCTGAGCCGGGATCGCTCGGTGGCGCGCGCATCGCCATCGAGCCGAGCCCGCCTGCCTCGCGTTCCCCGCCTGGCAGCGTTGGGACAGCCGAGACTCCGGACCGACTTTCGCGTCGCGCTGGATCATTCGATCTCGAACAACCCGTCGCGCATGGACGCGGCAGCGAGGCGCTCGCGGATTTCCGGGTCGATGCGCGGGTCGTCGAGGGCGTAGAGCATCACCTGGCGGTAGGCATTGACCCGGTTGATCTCGGTGCCCAGGTACTCCCAGACCACGCGGGTGCAGGCCGGGGTGCGGCGGTCGCCGCTGGAGACGCCAGTCTTCAGGCCGTTCAGGCGGCTGATGCGGCTCTTGAAGCTGGGGATGAGGATGGTCTGACTCATCTCGTTGCCGGTCAGCGACTCGTAGTCGATGAGAAACAACCGGTCCTGCAGATAGAACGCGGCGCCCAGGTAGCGACAGCGCACCACGCCGTCGTCCGCCGTGGGGCTGTCGGGGCGCAGCTGCTCCTGGCGTTCCTGGCGCTCGAAGACGAAGCTGCCGCGGTCCTCGCGCAGGTGCACCAGCGACAGCAGAATCTGCCCCGGCACCGACATGCAGTTGGCGTATTCGAAGTAGTAGCCGCAGTAACGCGCCAGGCTGCTGGCGTTGTCGCGCATCGGCTGGAACAGCTCGAGCAGCGGATCGCTGGCGGCCACCCGCTCCTGGTCGTGCTGCCTGAGGCCGATCAGCTGGGCGAACTGCTCGCCCGGCAGGCCCAGCTCGTAGGCCTCGACCCCGAAAAAATCGCAGATGCGCTTGAGGTTGTGCGCCGTCGGCCGGCTCTGGCCGTTGAGGTACTTGTTGAACTGCGCGCGGTTGATCGCGAGCTTGCGGCAGACCTCGGCGATCGAGCGGTAGTGGCTGCAGAGCAGCTTGAGGTTGGTGCCGAGGTGGTTGTCCATGACGGGTCCGGGTTGGTGCGAGCGGCGCGATTCTAGCATCGACTCGCGCCAGTTCGCCGCGACCCGCGCAATTGCACGACCGCCGGGTCTGGCCAACCATTCACGACTCTGTTTCACCATTTGTCACAACAACAAGAGAGACCCTTCCGTCATGCTCGATCTTCTCAACGATCTCATCTGGAGCAAGCTGCTCATCGTGATGCTGATAGGCCTTGGCCTGTTCTTCACCATTGCCTCGCGCTTCGTCCAGTTCCGCTACTTCGGCAGCATGTTTCAGATCTTCGGCGAAGCCTTCAAGCGCCAGCCGGGCCAACTCAGCTCCTTCCAGGCATTGATGCTCAGCGTCGCCGGGCGCGTCGGCGCAGGCAACATCGCCGGTGTCTCGGTCGCCATCATGCTCGGCGGGCCGGGGGCGATCTTCTGGATGTGGATCGTGGCGCTGGTCGGCATGGCCACCAGCTACTTCGAATGCTCCCTGGCGCAGCTGTACAAGCGCCGTGAACCCGACGGCGGCTACCGTGGCGGCCCGGCCTTCTACATCCAGCACGGCCTCGGCCAGCGCTGGCTGGGCATCGTGGTGTCGCTGCTGCTGCTGGTGACCTTCGGCTTCGGCTTCAACGCGGTGCAGTCCTATACCGTGGCCAGCTCGATGAACGACACCTTTGGCGTGCCGACCTACATCAGCGGCATCGTGCTGATGGTGGTGATCGGCCTGATCATCTTTGGTGGCATCAAGCGCATCGCCAAGTTTGCCGACGTGCTGGTTCCGGTCATGGCGTTCTCCTACATCGCCATGGCGATCTTCGTCATCGGCAGCAACGCCGGCGACATCCCCGAGGCGTTCGGCACCATCTTCCGCAGCGCATTTGGCCTGGAGCCGGCGTTCGCCGGCGGTATCGGTGCGGCCATCATCATGGGCGTCAAGCGCGGCCTGTTCTCCAACGAAGCCGGCCTGGGCAGCGCGCCGAACGTCGCGGCAGTCGCCGAGGTCAAGCATCCGGTCGCCCAGGGCATCGTGCAGTCGCTCAGCGTGTTCATCGACACCATCGTGCTGTGCAGCTGCACCGCGCTGATCATCATCCTCTCCGGCGTATTCGAGCCGGGCAGCGACATGGCCGGCGTGGTCCTGACGCAAACCGCTGTCGCGGCGGTCGTCGGCGAGTGGGGCCGGGTGTTCATCAGCGTGGCACTGCTGCTGTTCGTGTTCACCACACTGATCTACAACTACTACCTCGGCGAGAACGCGCTGGGCTTCTTCACCGCCAAGCGCTGGCCGGTGCTGGTCTACCGCATCCTGGTCATCGGCCTGGTCATGTGGGGCTCGATCCAGGACCTGGGCACGGTATTCGGCTTCGCCGACGTCACCATGGGCCTGCTGGCGATCTGCAACCTGATCGCCCTGGCGCTGCTGTTCAAGGTCGGTCTGCGCCTGATGCGCGACTACGACAGCCAGCGTGATGCCGGCGTCGAACAACCCGTGTTCGACCCCAAGCACTTCGCCGATCTGGACCTGGACCTGAGCGTCTGGCCCGTCCAGGAAGCCCGCGCATCAGCGGCCACGGGAGCGGCAACCGCTTCGCCGGCGCCGCAGCGCTAAGCGCCCGCAGCGGGATATGAACAGGGGGCTACGGCCTCCTGTTTTCTTAGGAGACCAACATGGTGGCTTCCAGAAACACTCTGGTGCTGTACACCGGCGGCACCATCGGCATGCAGCAGAGCGCCGACGGCCTGATACCCGCCTCCGGCTTCGCCGACCCCCTGCGCGCCCAGCAAGCCCTGCACCCGCAGCTGATCCTGCCGGACTGGAAGTTCCGCGAGCTGCTGCCGCCGATCGACAGCGCCAACATGCGCCAGCAGAACTGGCTGGCGATGGTCGCGGCTATCCGCGCCGGCATCGAGGAGGATGGCTGTGACGGCGTGCTGGTACTGCACGGCACCGATACCCTGGCCTACAGCGCCGCTGCGCTGAGTTTCCTGCTGCTTGGCCTGGCGATACCGGTGGTGCTCACCGGCGCCATGCTGCCGGCCGGTGCGCCGGGCAGCGATGCCTGGGATAACCTGTTCGGCGCACTGCAGGCGTTGCACGCCGGGGTCGCGCCCGGCGTTCACCTCTACTTCGCCGGCGAGCTGATGCACGGCGCGCGCGCCAGCAAGCTCGGCACCGCCAGCCTCGATGCCTTCGGCGTGCCGGCGCGGCTACGCCAGGGTCAACGGGCCGCGGCCATTCCCGCGGCGCTCGACTACCGCCAGCAGCGACAGCCGGTAGACCTGGCGGTGCTGCCGCTGTATCCGGGCATCCAGGCGGCACAGGTCCGGGCTCTGCTGGGCAGCGGCGTACAGGGGGCGCTGGTGGAGTGCTACGGCAGCGGTACCGGCCCGGCGGACGACGCCGACCTGCTCCAGGCACTGCGCGACGCGCACCAGCGCGGAATCGTCCTGGCGGCCGTCAGCCAGTGCCCGCAGGGCCATGTGGAGTTCGGCCTCTACGCGGCCGGCAGCCAGCTGGCGGCCAGCGGGCTGGTGTCCGGCGGCGGCATGACCCGCGAGGCGGCGCTGGGCAAGCTGTTCGCCCTGCTGGGAGCCGGGCTGTCGCAGGCGGACGTGGAACACTGGTTCGCCCTCGACCTCTGCGGCGAACGCGCCGACTGAACCGCGCCACGGCACCCTCGCGTCCGTGGCTCCCCTTCCCGACCACGCCTGGCAGGGCGCCGCCGCGGTGCCCGCCTCGCCCGGCCGTCAGCGTGGCGCCAGGCCAAGGGCCTGCAGGCATTCGCGGACCCGCCGGCGCAACTGGTCCAGATCCAGCGGCTTGTCCAGCCGCCCCTGGCAGTCGAGTCCCTCGCCCGCCGGGCTCGCCGCGCTCATGACGATCACCGGCAGGCGGCGCGTCGCCGGCGCCTGGCGCAACAGGCGCAGCAGCTGTTCGCCGCTCAGCTCGGGCAGGTTCAGGTCGAGCAGCAGCACGTCCGGCGGATCGGCCAGCAGGTGCTCGAGGGCCAGGCGGCCGTTGCCGATCACACTGACTTCGGCCAGGTCGGCCAGCGCCCTGCGCACCAGCAGCTGGCTGGCCGGGTCGTCCTCGACGTAGACGATGCGGGGCCGCTCGTGGTCGCACGGCAATGCCGGGGCATCGAGCGTCGGCAGCGCGATCCAGAAGCGGCTGCCGACACCCGGCGTGCTCTTCACACCGATACTGCCGCCCATCAGCTTGGCGTACTCCAGGCACAGCGACAGGCCGATGCCGGCGCCCTGGATGTTGGAGCTCTCGCGCCCAAGACGCCGAAAGGGCTCGAACATTTCCGCGTGCAGCGCCTCGTCGACGCCAACCCCGGTGTCCTCGACCAACAGGCGCACCTGCCCGGCCAGTGTCTCCACGGCCAGGCGGATGTGGCCCGCCGGGCGGTTGTACTTGATGGCATTGGACAGCAGATTCAGCAGCACCTGGCGCAGGCGCCGCGGCTCGGCCAGCACTTCCACCGGCGCGTCGGGCAGGTCGAACTCGAGCTGCAGCCCGTGGCGCCGGACCTCCAGGGCTACCAGCTCGGCGCACTCGCGCATCAGGCCGCTGACCTCTACCAGCTCGAGCACCAGCCGCGGCCGCTCGGCCTGCAGGCTGGACCAGTCGAGGATGTCGCCGAGCAGCTGGTTCAGGTGGCGGCTGGCCAGCAGGATTTCGTCGAGGTAGTCCACCGCCTGGGCGTCGGTTTCGGGTTCGCAATCCATGCGCATCAGCTGGGCAAAGCCGAGGATGGCGTTCAGTGGCGTGCGCAGTTCGTGGCTGATGCTGGAGATCAGGTGGGTCTTGGCCTGGTTGGCGGCCTGCGCCTGCTGAGTGGCCAGACGCAACTCTTCTTCGCCGCGCTTGATCGCATCGATGTCCACGTGGGTGCCGGCAATCAGCGTGGCCTGGCCACTTGACGGGTCACGCTCAAGCACCCGCCCGCGGCTGAGCAGCCAGTGGTAGGCGCCGAAGGCATCGACGAAGCGGAATTCGCTTTCGTAGCGCAGGCCGGGGCCGCCACGGTGCATGCGCTCGAGCTCGGCGCGCACCTGCGGCACGTCCTGCGGGTGAATGCGCTGAAGGAACTGCGCCTCGCTGAGCGCTGCCGCCGGCAAGCCGAAACGCGACAGGATCCGTCCGCGCAGGTGCATCGTGCCGCTGTGCATGTCCAGTTCCCAGAGGCTCTCGGTGGCGCTTTCGAGCACCAGCTCGAGGCGTTCCTGGGCCTGACTGCGGCGCACCTCGCTGGTCTCCAGCTGGTCGCCCAGGGCCAGGGTACGCCGGGCCAGGTCATCGAGCTCGCGGATATCCGAGGGCGCCGGCGGCGTGCGCGCCTGGCCCAATCCGATGGCCACCATGGTCTGCGAGATACCGGCGATCGGCGTCAGCAGGGCCCGGCTGAGCCGCCGCGCGCGCAGCCACATGTAGCCGAAGAACAGCAGGTAGAACACCACCAGCCCGGCGATCAGCAGGTAGCCGATCTGCTGGAAGCGGCTGGCCAGGGCGTTGGTCTGGCTGAACACCCGGGCCTCGTCGACCACCGCCAGCAGGTGCCAGCCGGTCTGCGGCACCGTGGTCCAGGCGACCAGCCGCTGCGTGCCGTCCAGGTCCAGACGCTGGACGCCGTCGTCCTGGGTCGCCAACGCCTGCGCCAGCCGTTGCGTGCGTGCGTGGCGGTCGAGGCGAAAGTCCTCTGGCTTGAGCACCTCGCGGCGGATCGCCTCGGCATAGGAGTGGTCGGTCAGCTCGTCGAGGCCGAACTCCCGTTCGCCGGCCGCTGGCAGCGCCATGATGCCGAGGTCGCGACTGACCAGCACGGCGTAGCCGTTCCAGGGCACCCGCAGCGCCCCGATCTGCTGGAGGATACCGCCGACGGTGACGTCGACGCCGCTGACCCCCTCGAGAAAATCGCCGCGATAGACCGGCGCCACCGCCGACATCATCCAGCCCTGGCCGGCCGGGTCCAGGTAAACATCGGTCCAGACGACCTTGCGCGAGGGGTTCTGCCAGGCATTGGCCAGGTAGTAGAAGTTGTATTCGGGGATCGCCATGTCCGGCGGGTACTGCGCAGCCGTGTCGAACCAGGGATAGATGTGGTTGTAGCTGTCCCAGCTGTTGAAGTAGACGCTGGCGATCAACGGATTGCCGGCATGCAGGTCCCGCATCAACGGGTCGAGGCGGTGCAGCCGGGCGACCTTCGCCAGGTCCTGGTCCTCGGCCGGGGTGCGGCTTGAATAGAAGCTGGCCGCCGCACCGTCGTCATCCGGGTTGTAGCGCACGCCGTCGGCGTTGAGCTGCAGCGGATAGGGTGGCACCGGGTCATCCTGCGCCAGGGCCCGGGCCGTGGCGTTGCGCAGCAGGTCGGTGGTCCGCGCCACCCGCTGCAGCTGCTCGTCGATGATGCGCGCCTCCAGTGCCACGGAGGTCTGCAGGTCGCTGAGCGCCGCCTCGCGCAGGTAGTCGATCTGTGCATCGCGGATGGCGCTGTTGGTCAGCAGGTAGGTAGCCACCAGCACGCCTTCGACCAGGACCAGTGGAATCAGCGCGGTCTGGACGATGGCGCGCCAGATCCATTGACGTATTCCGGTTGGCGTATTCGGCACGATGCAGCTCCAGCGGCCCGCCTGCGGTGACTGGCCGGGCCTGGGTGACGGCAGATCCTAGCACGCGGCGGCCGGGCGACGGCTTGACCGTCGACAGGCCGGGGCGCGGCTCAGGTCTGTGGCGCGTGGTTGGCCAGTTCGATCAGGTCGGCGCGCCAGGCGGCGCCGCGCGGCAGGGCCAGGAACGAGGGGTTGAGGTAGCTGGCGCGCGCGTCGTAGCGCAGCGGCACGCCGAGGCAATCGAGCACCTCGCCGCCGGCACCCTCGAGCACACCCTGCGCCGCCGCGGTGTCCCACTGCGACGTGGGTGCCAGGCGCGGATAGCAATCGGCAGCGCCTTCGGCCAGCAGGCAGAACTTCAGCGAGCTGCCGACGCTGGCCAGCACCAGCTCGCCGAAGCGCTGCCTCAACCCGTCGAGCAAGCGTTCCTGTGCCGGGCTCGAGTGGCGCCGGCTGGCCACCACCGTAAAGCCGGCCGCCGGCTGCAACCGCACCTGCAGCGGCTGCGCGGCGCCGTCGGCCTCGGCGCGCCAGGCGCCGAAGCCTGCCCCGCCGTAATAGCAGCGTCCGTTGGCGGGGACGCCGACCACGCCGAACCGCACGCAGCCGTCTTCGATAAGCGCGACGTTGACAGTGAACTCTTCACTGCCCGCGATGAACTCCTTGGTCCCGTCCAGCGGGTCGACCAGCCACCAGCGGGTCCAGCCGGCACGCTGCGCCAGGTCCAGGTCGCAGGCCTCCTCGGAAAGCACCGGGATCGCCGGATCCAGCGCCTGAAGACCCGCCAGCAACAGGTGATGGGCGGCCAGGTCGGCGGCGGTGACCGGCGAGGCGTCGGCCTTTTCCTGCACCTGCACATCGTTGCGCCAGTGCGGCAGGATGGCCTGGCCGGCGGCGCGGACCAGGTCGATGACGCGGTTCAGGTACGGGTGGCTCATGCCTGCCATTCCCCGCGCTCGGCCAGCAGGTCGCGCGCCAGGTACAGCGCTGCCAGTGCGCGCCCCTCGCTGAACTGTGGATGACGCGCCAGGCTGGACAACTCACGCAGGTCGACACGGTCGACGCGTAGCGGCTCCGGTTCATCGCCCGGCAGCTGTTCGGGGTAGAGATCGCGCGCCAGCACCACTTGGATCTTCTGGCTCATGTAGCCCGGCGAGAGCGACAGCTCGGTGAGCAGCTCCAGGCGGCGTGCGCCGAAGCCGGCTTCCTCCTTGAGTTCGCGGTTGGCCGCGTCGAGCACGTCTTCGCCCGGCTCGATCAGCCCCTTGGGCAGTGACAGCTCGTAACGGTCGGTCCCGCCGCAGTATTCCTCGACCAGCAGCGCCCGCCCGTCTGCCTCGAGCGCCACGATCATCACGGCGCCATAGCCGACACCCTTGCCCACCAGCCGCTCGTAGGTGCGTTCGACGCCGTTGGCGAAGCGCAACTGAAGTTCCTCGACGCGGAAGAGACGGCTGGTGGCGACGATCTCACGAGCAAGCACGGTAGGTTTCTGGCGCATGGGGGATATCCTTGAGACGCGAGCCGGCATGATAACCCGGCTTTTCCCGATCGCCGCGCACGCTTTGCATCGGGCCGACCGCTGTCGCACCATTGCGTCCACTGCCGAACAAGAGCCCGCCATGATCGCCTCACTGCCCTGGTCCGAGATCGACACCGTCCTGCTGGACATGGACGGCACCCTGCTGGATCTGCATTTCGACAATCATTTCTGGCTCGAGCTGCTGCCCCAGCGTTACGCGGAGCGGCACGGCATCAGCCGCGCCATGGCCGAGCTGGAGCTGGCGCCGCTGTTCAACGCGCACGCCGGCACGCTGAGCTGGTACTGCCTGGACTTCTGGACCCGCGAGCTGAACCTGCCGATTCGCGAGATGAAGCGCGAGATCGCCGAACTGATCGCCCTGCGCCCGGCGGCCGACGAATTCCTCGCCGCCCTGCGCGCCGCGGGCAAGCGCGTGGTGCTGATCACCAACGCCCACCGCGACTCGTTGTCGCTGAAGCTCGAGCGCATCGAACTGGCGCCCTGGTTCGATCGTCTGATCAGCTCCCACGACTACGGTTTCCCCAAGGAGCACGCCCAGTTCTGGTATGCCCTGAAGGCCGACCTGGCTTTCGATCCGGCAACATCGCTGTTCATCGACGACAGCCTGCCAGTGCTGCGCAGCGCGCGGGACTTCGGCGTCGCCCACCTGCTGGCCGTCCGCGAGCCGGACAGCCGGCGCGGCCGGAAGGACACCGAAGAATTCGCCGCCGTGGATGACTACCGGGCGCTGATCGACAACCTGCAGGGCGTCCCGGTGTGACCGCGTCAGGGGACGGTTAACGCGACGGCCGCGGCTGTCGCCTTTGCTTCACAGGGCCGCCGCGCTGCCGCCGGCGGCCTCCATGACAAGAAACGTGGCCCAGCCCCGGCGGCGCCACCCCAGGCAACCGATGCCGCACCAGCGCGAGGCCCGCCGAGGGCGATGCGCAGCGAAGGATGAGCGAATGGCAGCAGACCCAGGGCCCTGGCCAACCGGCAGCAGCGAGATGAGCCGGCGCATCCGCGAGCATGACTGGCGCTCGACCGCTCTCGGCCCGATCGGGGACTGGCCGGCGCGCCTGACCACTTTGCTCGACACTCTGCTCGACGCGCCGCTGCCCATGTGTGTGCTCTGGGGCGACGAGGGCCTGCAGCTGTACAACGACGCCCACGCCACCTTGATCGGGTCCCACCATCCCGGCGCCCTGGGGCAGCCGGTCGACGCGACCTGGGCCGCGATCTGGCCACGCCTGACCGAAGCACGCCGGCACGCCGATCCGCAGCAGGCCTGTCTGCTGCGTCACCACCGCATCACCGCCGAGGGTACCGCGGACAAGCCGGCCGTCTGGTTCGACCTGGCCCTCAGTCCGATCCGTGACGGCACGACGATCGCCGGCCAGCTGCTCTGCCTGCGCTATAGCGAGGAGCAGGCGCTGCGCCGCAACGAAGCGGACATCCGCATGATCACCGATGCGCTGCCGGTGCTGATCGGCTACGTCGACAGCAACGAGCGCTACCGCTTCAACAACCGCCACTACGAGCACTGGTTCGGCCAGACGCCCGAGTCGCTGTACGGCAAGCATTTGGCCGAGGTGGTGGGCCAGGCGGCCTACGAGGCCCGCCGCGGGGAAATCCAGGCCGCGCTCGCCGGCCAGGAGATCATCTTCGAGGCCGCCATGCCGCACCAGGACGGCCAGCCGCGCCAGACCTGGATGCACTACCTGCCTCGCCGCGACGACACCGGCAAGGTGCAGGGTTTCTTCGTGCTGGCGCAGGACGTCACGGAGCGCTGGCGCGCCGAGCAGGCGCTGCGCGAGCTCAACGAGACGCTGGAGAGCCGCGTGCAGGAGCGCACCGAGGCGCTGGCCGAGGTCTACGAGCGCCTGCTCAAGGAAATGGCCAGCCGCGAGCAGGCCCAGGAGGCGCTGCGCCAGGCGCAGAAAATGGAAGCGGTGGGTCAGCTCACCGGCGGCATCGCCCACGACTTCAACAACATGCTCACCGGCATCATCGGCGGCCTGGACCTGATCCAGCGCTACCTGCGCACCGGCCGGCACGCCGAAACCGGGCGTTTCATCGATGCGGCGATGTCCTCGGCCAACCGCGCGGCGGCGCTCACCCACCGGCTGCTGGCCTTTGCCCGCCGCCAGCCGCTGAACCTCAAGCGCGTGGACATCAACGCCCTGGTCGACTCCATGCGCGACCTGATGGTGCGCACCCTGGGCAGCCACATCCTGGTCGACGCCCAGCTGCAGCCAGACCTGTGGCCGGCCCACAGCGACGACAACCAGCTGGAAAGTGCGCTGCTCAACCTGGTCATCAACGCCCGCGACGCCATGCCTGACGGCGGCAGCCTGTATATCGCCACGGCCAACGTGGTGCTGCAGCAGGCGGGCGAAATCGGCGACCTGGCGCCAGGACGCTACGTCAGCCTCAGCGTGATCGACAGCGGTTGCGGCATGACGGCCAAGGTCCTGGCCGCCGCGTTCGAGCCGTTCTTCACCACCAAGCCCATCGGCCAGGGCACCGGCCTCGGGCTGTCGATGATCTATGGCTTCGCCCGCCAGGCCGGCGGCCATGTACAGATCCGCAGCGAGCCCGGCCAGGGCACCGAGGTCACCCTCTACCTGCCGGCGCACCGCGACGCGCCGGTCCAGGTCGACCTGCCCGCGCCCAACGACCAGGTGCCGCCCGCGCGGCAGGGCGAGCGCGTGCTGGTGGTCGAGGACGACGCCGCGGTGCGCATGCTGGTCATGGACGTGCTGGACATGCTTGGCTACCGCGCCCTGGAAGCCGCCGAGGCCAACGCGGCGGTGGCCATCCTGCAGGGCGGCGAGCCATTGGATCTGCTCATCTCCGACGTCGGCCTGCCGGGCATGAACGGTCGTCAGCTGGCCGACGTCGCGCGCCAGCTGCGCCCCGGCCTGCGCGTGCTGTTCATGACCGGCTACGCCGAACAGGCCGCCAGCAGCGGCTTTCTCGACAGCGGCATGGACCTGATCAGCAAGCCGTTCGCCATCGAGCTGTTGGCGAGCCGCATCCGCGGCATGCTGGCCCCGAAGGACGGCTGAGCGCCCACCGTATCGGTGTGCGCCAGGATCTGCAGAGCCGTTCGCGAATACCCGGCGGCGGGCAAGCCGGGTCGAGTGCTAGCGGGGGTGCGCTCGCTCGGGCGTAAGGGCCGGGCTGTAGACCCGCGGCGCGCTGTGGTGCGGCAAGTGGATCAGATTGAGCCGATGCTGCCGCGCCCAGCGCACACAGAGGTCGGTCGGTGCCGACAGGCTGACCAGCGTGGACAACCCGGCACGCACGGCCTTGTGGATCAGCTCCAGGCTGCAACGGCTGGTGACCACGGCGAAGCCCCGCTGGCCGTCGCGACCCTCGCGGCGTAGCGCGCCGATCAGCTTGTCCAGCGCGTTATGCCGGCCGATATCTTCTCGGCACAGCACGATCTCGCCGTGCTCGTCGACGAACAGCGCGGCATGCAACGCACCGCTCTGCCGCGCCAGGCGCTGCGCATCGTTGATCCGCTCACGCAGCTCATGCAGGTGGGCGGCCGGCGGTAAGGGACTGGGCGCGAGGGAGGTCAACTGCGGCAGCGCCTGGTCGATCGCCTCAACGCCGCACAGGCCACATCCGCTGGTACCAGCCAGATTGCGGCGCTGTTGCTTGAGTGCCCAGAAGGCGCGATTGCCGATCTCTACCTCGGCACTGAACGCCTCGCCGCGACGGCTGAGCTGGATGTCGTAGATCTCGTCGATACTGCCGACCAGCTCGCCGCTCAGGCTGAAGCCGACGACGAAGTCTTCCAGCGCACTGGGCGAAACCATCATCACTGCATGACTGATGCCGTTGTAGGCAATGGCCAGGGCGCACTCCTCGGCCAATACCGCGGCCCCCGTATTCTCAGCGCCATCCAGCTCGGCATAGGTATAGGCGTCCGGCGCTGAGCTTGCGATAGCCGCAACGGCGGTAAGAGGCGCAGGACGAGGCATATCGGTGATTTCCTTGCAGTCGTGCTGTAAGGATATTCGACTCAAGCCGCCATCTGCGGTTCGATCTGCTCACGCAGCCCGGTCATCGCCTCCAATACGAATGGATTCAGCCCTTCGCCCGCGGTGTCATCCAGGTGGGCGTAGAGCGCCCGGCGCATCTGCGGGTCCCATTGGCGTTTGAGATGCAGGGCGAAATCGCTGCGCGCCTGGGTGGGGTCGGGTTGGGAGGCGAAGAAGGCGCCGATCTGGTTGGCCATCTTGATCAGTTGCGTGGCATTCATGCCCATCTGCACACCTCGATGCGCTGAAGAGAAAACAGGAGCCATCGGCGGGCCGCAACGGCCCGCCGCTGGGGTTTACAGCTGGGTGACCTGGATGCGCGGCAGGAACTCGACCTGCTCGCGGGTGAAGGCCTCGAACGCCTGCTGCCATTGCGACGGCGTCTCGACCTTGTGCACCTGCACCGCGGTGACCTTGTACTCCGGACAGTTGGTGGCCCAGTCGGAGTTGTCGGTGGTGATCACGTTGGCACCCGATTCCGGGTGGTGGAAGGTGGTGTACACCACGCCTGGCTGCATCCGTTCGGTGACCTTTGCGCGCATCACTGTCTCACCAGCGCGGCTGTTGATGCCGACCCAGTCGCCGTCCTTGATGCCGCGATCCTCGGCGTCCACCGGGTGCAGCTCGAGGATGTCCTCGGCGTGCCAGGCCTTGTTCGCGGTGCGCCGGGTCTGCGCGCCGACGTTGTACTGCGACAGAATCCGGCCGGTGGTCAGTACCAGCGGACGCTTGCGCGAGGTGCGCTCCTCGGTCGGGATGAACTCGGTGACCATGAAGCGACCCTTGCCGCGCACGAACGCGTCCTCGTGCATGATTGGCGTGCCTTCCGGCGCCTCGTCGTTGCACGGCCACTGGATACTGCCCATGCGGTCGAGCTTGGCGTAGCTGACGCCGGTGAAGGTCGGCGTCAGGCTGGCGATCTCGTCCATGATCTGCGACGGATGGGTGTAGTTCATCGGGTAGCCGAGGGCATTGGACAGCGCCACGGTCACTTCCCAGTCTTCCTTGCCGGCCAGCGCCGGCATCACCTTGCGCACCGGCGAGATGCGCCGCTCGGCATTGGTGAAGGTGCCGTTCTTCTCCAGGAAGGACGCACCGGGGAGGAATACATGGGCGTACTTGGCGGTTTCGTTGAGGAACAGGTCCTGCACCACCACGCACTCCATGGCCTTGAGCGCATCGGTGACGTGCAGGGTGTCCGGGTCGGACTGCGCCGGGTCCTCGCCCTGTACGTAGAGGCCCTTGAAGGTGCCGGCGTGCGCCGCGGCGAGCATGTTGGGAATTCGCAGGCCCGGCTCGTCGAGCAACGTCACGCCCCAGGCGGCCTCGAACTGCGGCCGCACCACCGGGTCGGAGACGTGGCGGTAACCCGGCAGCTCGTGGGGGAAGGAGCCCATGTCGCAGGAGCCCTGTACGTTGTTCTGCCCGCGCAACGGGTTCACCCCGACGCCCGGACGGCCGATGTTGCCGGTGGCCATGGCCAGGTTGGCGATCGCCATGACGGTGGACGAACCCTGGCTGTGCTCGGTGACGCCCAGGCCGTAGTAGATCGCGGCGTTACCGCCGGTGGCGTACAGCCGGGCGGCGGCGCGCACCGAAGCGGCCGGCACGCCGGTCAGCTCCTGCATGGCCTCGGGGCTGTTGCGCGCTTCGCTGACAAAGGCGCGCCATTGCTCGAAGGCCTCGGCCTCGCAGCGCTCGGCGACGAAGGCTTCGTTGATCAGGCCCTCGGTGGCGATGACATGCCCCAAGCTGTTGAGCAGCGCGACGTTGCTGCCCGGACGCAGTTGCAGGTGGTGCTCAGCCTTGATGTGCGGGCTGCGTACCAGGTCGATGCCGCGCGGATCGGCGACGATCAGCCTGGCGCCTTCGCGCAGGCGACGCTTGAGCTGCGAGCCGAACACCGGGTGGCCGTCGGTGGGGTTGGCGCCGATCACCAGCACCACGTCGGCGGCCAGCACCGAATCGAAATCCTGGGTACCGGCGGACTCGCCGAGGGTGACCTTGAGGCCGTAGCCGGTCGGCGAATGGCAGACCCGCGCGCAGGTATCGACGTTGTTGTTGCCAAAGGCGGCGCGCACCAGCTTCTGTACCAGATAGGTTTCCTCGTTGGTGCAGCGCGAGGAGGTCAGGCCGCCGACCGAGCCGCGGCCGTACTGCGCCTGGATCTCCTTGAAGCGCCGGGCGGCATAGCCGATCGCCTCGTCCCAGCTCACCGAACGCCAGGGCTCGCTGATGCTGTCGCGGATCATCGGCGTCTTGATGCGGTCCGGGTGGGTGGCGTAGCCCCAGGCGAAACGCCCCTTGACGCAGGCATGGCCGTGGTTGGCATGGCCATTCTTGTTCGGCACCATGCGCACCACTTCATTGCCCTTGACCTCAGCGTTGAACGAGCAGCCGACGCCGCAGTAGGCGCAGGTGGTGGTCACGCTGCGTTCGGCCTGGCCCATCTCGATCAGGGACTTCTCGGTCAGGGTCGCGGTCGGGCAGGCATTGACGCAGGCGCCACAGGAGACGCACTCGGAATCGATGAAGCTTTCGTCCTGGCTGGCGGCCACGCGCGAGTCGAAGCCGCGGCCGTCGATGGTCAGGGCGAAGGTGCCCTGCACCTCTTCACAGGCCCGCACGCAGCGGTTGCAGACGATGCACTTGGCCGGGTCGTAGGTGAAATAGGGGTTGGATTCGTCCTTGGGCTCGGCCAGGTGAGTCTTCACCGGGTCGTAGCGCACCTCGCGCAGGCCAACCACGCCGGCCATGTCCTGCAGTTCGCAGTTGCCGTTGGCCGAGCAGGTCAGGCAATCGAGCGGATGGTCGGAGATGTACAGTTCCATGGTGCCGCGGCGCAGTTCGGCGAGCTTGGGGCTCTGCGTGCGTACTTTCATGCCCGGCTCCACCGGGGTGGTGCAGGACGCCGGATAGCCGCGGCGGCCCTCGATTTCCACGGTACACAGGCGGCAGGAGCCGAATGGCTCGAGGCTGTCGCTGGCGCACAGTTTTGGCACTGAAATGCCGGCCTCTTGTGCAGCACGCATGACTGAGGTGCCAGCCGGCACGGTGATGGCGGTGCCGTCGATTTCCACCGTTACCGGGGCGCCGGTGCGGGCGGGAGTGCCGTAGTCGAGTTCACGATACAGGGCCATGTCTATGCCTCCGGATCAGCGGGCTTCGGCGGCGTCTTTCGACACCCCGAAGTCCTCGGGAAAGTGGTTGATAGCGCTCATCACCGGGTAGGGCGTCATCCCGCCGAGGGCACAGAGCGATGCGCCGAGCATGGTGTCGCAGAGGCTCTTGAGCAGCTCGATACGGCCCGGCTGCGGACCTTCGGAGCGGGCGACGATGATCTGGTCGAGCAGCTCCTCGCCACGGGTCGAACCGATCCGGCAGGGCGTGCACTTGCCGCAGGATTCCACCGCGCAGAATTCCATGGCGTAGCGCGCCATCTCGGCCAGGTCGACGGTGTCGTCGAACACCACGATGCCGCCGTGACCGAGCACTGCACCGAGGGCGGCGAAGGCCTCGTAGTCCAGCGGGGTATCGAACTGCGACTCCGGCAGATAGGCACCCAACGGGCCGCCGACCTGCACCGCACGGATCGGCCGGCCACTGGCCGAACCTCCACCATATTCATAGAGCAGCTCGCGCAAGGTGATGCCGAAGGCCTTCTCGATCAGGCCGCCACGGGCGATGTTGCCGGTCAGCTGGATCGGCAGGGTGCCGAGCGAGCGGCCCATGCCGTAATCCTTGTAGTAGGCACCACCCTTGTCGAGGATGATCGGCACCGAGGCCAGCGAGATCACGTTGTTGATCACCGTCGGCATGCCGAACAGGCCTTCGATGGCGGGCAGCGGCGGCTTCGGCCGTACGGTGCCGCGCTTGCCTTCGACGCTCTCCAGCAGCGCGGTTTCCTCGCCACAGATGTAGGCGCCAGCGCCGCGGCGCAGCTCCAGGTGGAAGGCCTTGCCGCTGCCGAGCACATCGTCGCCCAGGTAGCCGGCGGCGTTGGCACGGGCGATGGCCTCGAGCAGCACCGCCTCGGCGTGCGGGTATTCCGAACGCAGGTAGATGTAGCCCATGGTGGCGCCGACGGCGAGACCGGCGATGGTCATGCCTTCGATCAGCACATAGGGGTCGTCTTCCATCACCATGCGGTCGGAGAAGGTACCCGAGTCGCCTTCGTCGGCATTGCAGACGATGTACTTCTGCGCCGCCTCGCAGCCGAGCACGGTGCGCCACTTGATGCCGGTTGGAAACGCCGCGCCGCCACGGCCGCGCAGGCCGGATTCGGTGACTTCAGCAACGATGGCCTCGGGCGTCATGCCCAGGGCACGCTTGAGCCCGCGATAGCCGTCATGGGCGATGTAATCGTCAAGCGACAGCGGGTCGGTGATGCCGGCGCGGGCAAAGGTCAGGCGTTCCTGGCGCTTGAGGTACTCGATCTCCTCGGTCAGGCCCTGGCCCAGCGGATGCTCACCGCCCGTCAGGAAGCCGGCATCGAACAATCCGGCGACATCCTTGGCCTTGACCGGACCGTAGGCGACACGGCCGGCGGCGGTGGCGACCTCGACCAGCGGCTCGAGCCAGAACAGCCCACGCGAGCCATTGCGCACCAGCTTCACGTCGAGGCCACGGGCCGCAGCCTCGGCGGCAATGGCCCGGGCGACCTTGTCGGCACCCAGGCTCAGCGCGGTGGCATCACGCGGAACGTAAACGGTAATGGACTCGCTCATGCGCGAACCTCCTGTTCAGCCAACAGTTCCAACAGGCCCTCGGCATCGACGCGGCCATGCAGCTCGCCGTTGAGCATGGCGTTCGGGGCACAGGCGCAATTGCCCAGGCAATACACCGGCTCGAAGGTGAGGCTGCCGTCTTCGCGGGTTTCGCCGAGCGGCAGGCCCAGCTTTTCCTCGAGTTCGGCAGTCAATGCCTTGACCCCCATCGAGCGGCAGGCCTCGGCCTGACACAGCTTGAGCACCTGACGACCCGGCGGCGTGGCGCGGAAGTCATGGTAGAAACTGACCACCCCGTGCACCTCGGCACGCGACAGGCTGAGATCCTCGGCGATCAGCGGCAGCAGCTCCGGCGGTACCGCGCCAAGGCGGTCCTGGATGTCGTGCAGGATGGGCAACAGGGCGCCCGGCCGACCGCGGTGGGCGGCCAGCACCTCACGGGCGACGGCCTGGCACTGCTCGGGGGCGAAGCGCTGGGGAAGAATGGCCATGTTCTATGCTCCAGCCGGCGGCTATACCGGTACTGTCAGGCGATAAGTGCCATCGGAGCTTGCGGATAATCGAATGCGTTCACGCACGACGATTGCTTCACCCGCTCCCACGGTTTTGGCGCTTATCCCAGGCGGCGGCGAAGGGTCGCCGCATATGAATTAAAGTTCTTATACTTGGCCGCAAAGCGCCCATGACCGGCACACTATCATGGGCAATTAGCCGAACAAATATGAAGTAGTGAGCATATGATCCGTATCGAAATCCAGCCCCGCTGGCGTTTTCATCAACGCGACGGCAGCAGCCTCGACCCACAGGGCCTAGCGCTTTTGCAAGCGGTGCACGACACCGGCAAGCTGACCGAAGCCGCTGCCCGCGTCGGCTATTCCTATCGCCATGCCTGGAACCTGCTGGGCAAATGGCAGGCCTTCTTCGGCAGCCCTCTGATCGATCTGGAACGTGGCAAGGGCGCGCGCCTGGCGCCGCTGGGGGAAAAACTGCTGTGGGCCGACCAGCGCATCCGCGCGCGGCTATCGCCGCAGCTGGACAACCTGGCCGGCGAGTTGGAGCTGGAACTGAACCGCGTGCTGCAGGCCAGCAACCCGGGCCTGCGCATCCACGCCAGTCACGGTTTCGCCGTGGCAGCGCTGCGCGAGTGGCTGGAACGCGACCCGAGCTGGCAGTGGGACGTGCAGTTTCGCAGCGGCAGCGAAGCAATGATCGCCCTGCACCGCCACGACTGCGAGGTGGCCGGCTTGCACGTACCGGCCGGGCCGCTCGGTGCGCTCAGCATGAACCGCATTCAGCCCTGGCTGCGTCCCGACCAGCGGGTGATCACCTTCGTCGTGCGCACCCAGGGATTGATGCTTGCTCCAGGTAATCCACTCGGTATCGCCGGTCTGGCGGACCTGACGCGTGGCGAGCTGCGCTTCGTCAATCGCGAACCGGGCTCCGGTACGCGCCTGCTGTTCGAGGACCTGCTGCGCCGCGACGAGCTGGACAGCGCTGCGATCAAGGGCTACCACAACGAGGAGTTCACCCATGCCGCCGTAGCCGCCTATGTCGCCAGCGGCATGGCCGACGTCGGCTTCGGGGTCGAAGCGGCAGCACGCCAGTTCGGCCTGACCTTCCTGCCCATGGCCCGCGAGCATTACTGCCTGCTGTGTCGCGAGGACAGTCTCGAGCTACCGGCCATGGCGGCACTGCTGCGGGTGCTGCAGAACCCGGAATTTCAGGCGCGTATCGCCCAACTGCCCGGTTACGCCTTGAGCCGGCCCGGCGAGGTGCTGCCGTTGACCCAGGCGCTGGAACAGTGGAGTCGCGAGAACCTGCTGTGAGATTTCATGATCTCTCGTTGATGATTCGTGAGCCGGTGCACAAAGCCGGCAGGCGAACAACCGAAGCGGGAACTCGACGCGAGCTCATCAGTCTAGGGCGCAAATGTCGCCGTTTGGCGCTGTCCTCGAGGTGTCTATGAAGTCCATGCAGTTGCTCCTCCTCTCCCTTGGCTTGACCGTTGGCGGTACCGCCCTGGCAGGCAACACCGACGCGGCCGTGGGGGGCGCCCTGGGAGGCGTCCTTGGCACGGTGGTGGGTGAACAGCTGGGCGGCTCGACCGGCGCGACCATCGGTGCAGGTGTTGGCGGTGCCGCCGGTGGTATGGTCGGCGCCGACAAGCGCAGCCGTACCGAAGCGGCCATCGGTGGCGGTCTCGGCGCTGCAGGCGGCAATGTCATTGGCCAGCGCGTCGGGGGCAGCACCGGCGGTTTGATCGGCGCAGCCTTGGGTGGCGGCGCCGGTGGAGCGCTCGGCAACGCCTACGGCGACGATGACGACGACTATCGTAGCGACCGCCGCTACCGTGACGACCGCCACTATTACGGCCACCCGGGCAAAGCCAAGGGACACTGGAAGCACAAACACAAGCATCACCGCTGAGTCAGCCGCCCCGTAGCGCGGCGCGACCAGCCACAGCTGAACGGCCGACAAGTTCGGCCGTTCAGCTGTCTAACCGCAGGGCTGAGGTTTATCCGGCCGTCATCACCAGCGCTTCGAGCGCCTGGCGCAAACCGCTCGGGATCGGTGTCGGCCGGTTGCTGGCGCGGTCCACGAACACATGCACGAAGCGCCCCGCCGCACAGGCCTGCGCTTCGCCTGCCTTGAAAATCGCCAATTCGTATTGCACCGAGCTGTTGCCCAGCTTGCCGACCCGCAAACCGACTTCCAGCACATCGGGAAAGGCGATGGAGGCAAAGTAGTCGCACGACGAACTGACGACGAACCCCACCACCTCGCCGTCGTGGATATCCAGCCCGCCTCGCGCGATCAGATAAGCATTCACCGCGCTGTCGAAATAGCTGTAGTACACGACGTTGTTCACGTGGCCGTAGATGTCGTTGTCATGCCAGCGCGTGGTGATCGGCTGGAAGTGACGGTAATCGGCGCGCAGGTGCTGCGGTTGTTCGGCCATATGAGAAGTCCTTGTTCAGCAAACCGGCACACCGCAGGCGACGCGGCGCACCAACAGGGTCAGTACGCGGCGCGGTAGATGGCCAAGGCATCGGCCTCGGTCACTTCGCGTGGATTGTTGACCAGCAGGCGCTGCTGCAGCATCGCCTCCTTGGCCAGTTGCGGCAGCATGTCTTCCGGCACGCCGGCGTCGCGCAGGCGGGTCGGCAGACCGACGCGCGCACTCATCTGCTCGAATTCCTCGATCAGCTGTTCGGCATAGGTCGACGGGTCATCGGTGCGCAGCCGATCACCCAGGATGATCGGCGCCAGCTCGCCGTAATGGGTAGTCGCCGCGCTGACGTTGAAACGCAGCACCTGCGGCAACACCAATGCATTCGACAGCCCGTGCGGAATGTGGAAGTTGCCGCCCAGCGGATAGGCCAGCGCATGCACCGCGGCCACGGGGGCGTTGGCGAAGGCCTGCCCGGCTAGGCAGGCACCGAGCAGCATGGCCTGGCGCGCCTCGCGGTTGCTGCCGTTGTGCACCGCCTCGTCGAGGTTGGCGGCCAAGAGCCGCAATGCCTCTCGGGCCAGCAGGTCGGACATGGGGTTCTTCTTCAGCGCGCTGGTGTAGGCCTCGATGGCATGCACCATGGCGTCGATACCGGTGGCGGCGGTCACCGCCGGTGGCAAGCCGAGAGTGAGGTCGGCGTCGAGCAGCGCCAGGTCCGGCAACAACAGCGGCGAAACCACACCCATCTTGGTGGTTTCGCCGGTGGTGATGATGGCGATCTGGGTGACCTCGGAGCCGGTTCCGGCGGTGGTCGGCACCTGGATCAACGG
Organism: Stutzerimonas stutzeri; assembly: GCA_002339675.1. Lineage (GTDB taxonomy): Bacteria > Pseudomonadota > Gammaproteobacteria > Pseudomonadales > Pseudomonadaceae > Stutzerimonas > Stutzerimonas stutzeri_O. The sequence continues at coordinate 220,628 of DDKB01000017.1, read as the reverse complement.
CAGACGCCTGCCCTTGGCGTTACCCACGCCATAGATGTCCTGCAGCGATTGCGCACAATCAGGATGGGCCAGCAGCGCGACCAGCTTGGCGACGTCCATCGAACTGCCACCACCGAAGCCGATGATCAGATCGGCGTTGTTTGCTTTCGCCTGCTCGACCGCGACCAGCACGATGGCTTCCGGCGGATCGGCGACGACCTGATCGTAAACGGCGACCTGCACCCCTTCCGTCTCGAAACCCGGAAGCACCTCGTTGAGCAGGCCGAAGCGGGTAATCCCCGGATCGGTCACGACCAATACGGAACGCGCCTCGCGCTCTTTACAGAGGCTGGCCAGCCGGCGCGACGAGCCAGGCTCGCAGATCAATTGAGCGGTTGTGGCAAAGCTGAACGGATGCATGCTGCCTCCTGGTTTAGTTATGGTTCGGGGCTGACGAGAGCAGATCAGAAGCCCCCTCACCCCTCGCCGGGCGCCCCATCCCTCTCCCGGAGGGAGAGGGGGTATTTCCGTGCAACACCCGAGCGCCGACGATCGATTCCACACGGACCGACTCCCTCTCCCCGCCGGGGAGAGGGTTAGGGTGAGGGGATGGACGCCTCGGCCTCACTCAAAACGCAAAATCCGCCTCCGGCAACGCCATCAAACAATCCGCGCCGCCTTGAATCGCCTCCCGGTGCGCACTGGCTCGCGGCAGTACGCGACGCAGGTAGAAATCCGCGCTGGCCAGCTTGGCCAGGTAGAAGGCCTGCTCGCCGGCGCCCTGCTCCAGCGCATCCTGTGCGCGGGCGGCGGCCTGCAACCAGAGCCCGGCCAACAACACATAGGCGGAGTACTGCAGGAAATCCACCGACACCGCCCCGATTTCCTGAGGATCGCGCCCGGTCGCGGCGATGATCTCGGCGCTCAGCTCGCGCCATTCGCCGATCCGCGCCTGCACCTTCGCGGCCATGTCTCGCAGCGCCGGTCGATCGATCTGCTGGTCGCAAATCTCGCTGAACTCCGCCTGCAGCGCCGACAGTTCTGCGCCGCCATCCCCCAACAGCTTGCGACGGATGTAATCGAGCGCCTGGATGCCATTGGTGCCTTCGTACAGCTGGGTGATGCGGCTGTCGCGCATCAGCTGCTCCATGCCCCACTCGCGGATATACCCGTGGCCGCCGTAGACCTGCACACCGAGGCTCGCCACTTCCTGGCCCATGTCGGTGAAGAAGGCTTTGACGATGGGGATCAGCAACGCCGCACGCTTGCTCGCCGCCTTGCGATAGCTGGGTTCAGGATGGCCGTGCTCGAGATCCAGTTGCCGGGCGCAGTAGGCGGCCAGCATGCGGCTGCCCTCGACCAGGGTTTTCTGGGTCAACAGCATGCGCCGCACGTCCGGGTGGACGATGATCGGGTCGGCCGGTTTGTCCGGGTGTTGCACGCCGGCCAGGCCGCGCGACTGCAGCCGTTCGCGCGCATAGGCCAACGAGCCCTGATAGGCCTGCTCGGCGATGCCCAGACCCTGCAGACCGACCTGGAAGCGCGCGTCGTTCATCATGGTGAACATGCACGCCAGGCCCTGGTTGGGCTCGCCGACGATCCAGCCAGTGGCGCCGTCGAAGTTCATCACGCAAGTGGCCGCGCCCTTGATGCCCATCTTGTGCTCGATGGCGCCGCAGGAAAGCGCGTTGCGCTCGCCGGGCGTACCATCGGCCCTGGCGATGAACTTGGGGACCAGCAAGAGGCTAATGCCCTTCACCCCGGCCGGTGCATCCGGCAGGCGTGCCAACACCAGGTGCACGATGTTCTCGCTCATGTCGTGCTCGCCACCGGAGATGAAGATCTTGCTGCCGCTGACCTTGTAGCTGCCGTCCGCCTGGGGCTCTGCCTTGGTCCGCAACAGCGCAAGATCGGTGCCTGCCTGCGGCTCCGTCAGGCACATGGTGCCGCTCCAGCTCCCGCTGACCAGCTTCTCCAGATAGGCGTTCTTCAGCTCGTCGCTGCCGTGCTTGTACAGCGCCAGCACCGCGCCTTCGGTGAGGCCCGAGTAGATGCGGAACGACAGCGAAGCGCCCATCAGCATCTCGTGGAAGTTACAGGCCACCAGCTGCGGGAAGCCCTGGCCACCGTATTCCGTCGGCCCGGTCATGCTCGCCCAGCCGTTGTCGACGTACTGCCTGTACGCCTCGACGAAGCCCTGCGGCGTGCGCACCTCGCCGTTTTCCAGGGTCACGCCCTCTTCGTCGCTGTTGCGATTGAGCGGTGCGATTTCGCCGCCGGTGTAGCGCGCCGCTTCTTCAAGCACGCCGTCGATCAGCTCACGGTCCAGACCGTTGCCGAGCAGCTCGCAATGAGCGCTGGCGTCGAACAGCTCGTGCAGTACGAAACGCATGTCACGTAGGGGGGCCTTGTATTCCATGCTCAGGCTTCCTTTTTGTAGTCAGCGAAGCAACTGCCGAGCGTGGCCAGGCTGTCGATCAGCTCGGCCGGCTGCCAGTGCTCGCCGTGGCGCTCGGCCAATGCGTTGAGGCGATCACGGATGGCCGGCAGGCCCTGACGGTCGGCCCAGGTCATCGGGCCGCCGACTTCCGCCGGGAAGCCGTAACCATAGAGATAGACGGTGTCGATGTCGGCGCTGGATTCAGCCATGCCTTCCTCGAGGATCTTGGCGCCTTCATTGACCAGCGCCAGCAGGCAGCGCTCAAGGATTTCTTCCGTGCCGATGTCGCGACGCTGGAAGCCCAGGTGCTCGGACTCACGCTGCACCAGTGCGTCCACTTCCGGGTCGTGTTCGGCCTGGCGGCTGCCCTCGGCGTAGCGGTAGTAGCCCATGCGCGACTTCTGGCCGAAGCGGCCCAGCTCGCAGAGGCGATTGTCGATCTGCACTTCGGGCTCGTCCTGACCCTTGCCAGCCAGCTCGCGGGCGCGCCATTCCAGGTCGATGCCGACCACGTCGTACATGCGGAACGGCCCCATGGCGAAACCGAAACCCTGCAGCGCGGCATCCACCTGATGCGGGTAGGCGCCTTCGAGCAGCATCATCCGCGCCTCACGCACATAGGTGGCGAGCATGCGGTTGCCGATGAAGCCCGGGCAGTTGCCAGCGATCACGCTGACCTTACCCATGCGTTTGCCAAGCTCGGTGGAGGCGTCGAGCACGGCTTTGGAAGTTTTCGCGCCGCGGACAATTTCCAGCAGTTTCATGATGTGGGCCGGACTGAAGAAGTGCAGCCCCACCACCTGCTCCGGACGACTGGTAACCGCAGCGATGGCGTCGATATCCAGCGCCGAGGTGTTGCTGGCCAGGATGCCGGTCGGCTTCACGATGCCGTCCAGCTCGCGGAAGATGGTCTGCTTCAGCTCGAGGTTTTCGTAGACCGCCTCGATCACCAGATCCACATCCGCCAGCGCCTGATAGTCGGCCGCCTTGCTGATGCAAGCGCGACGCGCCTGGGCCTGGGCCTCGTCGATGCGGCCCTGACGGACGTTATGGGCGTAGGTGTCGGCCACCACGCCCAACGCTTGCTCGAGCATCTCGGGATTGTTGTCCAGCCACAGCACCTGCACACCGGCGTTGGCCAGGCTCATGACGATACCGCGGCCCATGGTGCCCGCGCCGATCACGGCGGCGGTCTGGATATCGAAGCGGGTTTGGCTCATTGCAGCTGTCCTCGTCGCAAGGCGGAAAAAACTGGAGACCAACCATAGACGAAGACGCTACTATTTTTGAAATTTAGTCTTGTGATGTTTCAGATTCACCGAATGAATATCTACAACTTCGACCTCAACCTGCTCCGCGTACTGGACGCCCTGCTGCGCGAACGCAACGTCTCCCGCGCCGCCGAGCGGCTTTCGCTCAGCCAACCGGCGGTCAGCAACGCACTGAGCCGGCTGCGCGAACTACTCGATGATCCCTTGTTGGTACGGGTCGGGCGCGCCATGCAACCGACGCCGCGCGCGCTGAGCCTGGAGGTGCCTATTCGCGATGCACTGCAACAGATCGAACATACGCTGAATGCCGGCGACTTCTTCGATCCCGCCAGCAGCCGCCAACGCTTCGTCATCGCCGTGACCGATTACGTCGAGCTGATCTGCATGCCGGCATTGATGGCGCATCTGGCGCGCGTGGCGCCGGGCATCCAGCTGGCGATCGAGCACCTGACCCCGAGCCTGCCTGCAGCGGCCCTGGATGATGGCGAGCTGGATCTGGTATTGGGTCGTTTCGTCGAGGTGCCGACGCGTTTCCATACGCGCCGCTGGGCCAGCGAGACGCTGCAGGTCGCGGTGCGCAACGGGCACCCACTGGTTGGCGGCAGCCTGGATCTCGATGGCTTCCTGCGGTTGCGGCACCTCTGGGTCCATGGTGGCCAGACGCGTGGCATGGTCGATCAGTGGTTGGAGGAGCAAGGGCTCAGTCGCGACGTCGTCTACACCACGCCGAACTATCTGCAGGCTGCTCATATCGTCGCGCACAGTGACTTGGCCGCTGTGCTGCCGACTCAGCTGGCGCGCTATTTCGCCAAACTGCTGCCGCTGCAGCTCTTCGACTTGCCGTTCGATCTCGGCGCCTTTCAGCTGGACATCGTCAGCGTGGCCCAACGAGAGCGGGACGCGGCGCTGCAATGGCTCATCGAGCAGATCGTAGCCGTAGGCGGAGGCCAGCCCGAGCGCTGAGAGGCACGGCGCGAAGCGGGCCGCCAGCCGGACGGCGCTGCGGTCATGCCCGGGTGGGCTGCGGGCCGTCGACGGTTTGGTCGCGGGCAACAAAAAACCCGCCGAAGCGGGTTTTTCCTGACCATCCGAATCCTTTCGGGTGCCGTCCTGGCGATGGTCGATCCTCCTTGATCCTGAGCGCGTCCTGCGCTTCAGAGATGGGCATAGAGTAAGGCGCCAATGCCGGTTACCAAAGAGCCAAAGGCTGCGATTCTTGTAAGCCTTTCGCCATAGCTGCAACGCGGACGCGGTTTCGTTGTCTCGTCGGGCCAGAAAAGCAAAAACCCGCCGAAGCGGGTTTTTCTGACCGTACCGAATCCATTCGAATGCCATCCTGGCGGTGGTCGATCGTCCTGATCCTGAGCGCTTCCTGCGCGTCAGAGTGGGTGTAGATTAAGCACTCGCGGCCCCAGCTTGAAGCGGCGTTCGGCGACACGTCGTGTAAGCCTTTGGCTATAGCGGCGCCAGCGCGACGCGATGACAGGCACCGCATGCGCTCGGGCGACCGGCTGGAGGCCTCGCCACCGCTGGGCTGGGCCAAATCCAACTGGTGTACGCCATGGCATTCGGTGACCCGCCGCCGGCAGATGACGACCGTCGCCGTCTCGGCGGCAAGCCCTTTCGTTTGGTGTGTATTAGTCCCGTTCGCCGGCTGGCTTGTGGTAGCGCCCGGCCTGCCAGTAGGTGGCCAGCAACGGCAGCCGCGGCCCACGCCATCCGCGCCGGCATAGCTCGCGGGCGATCAGTGCATTCATGATCTTGTGTCCCATCAGCAGCACCGTGCCGTGGGCTTCGGCCAGCGCGATTAGCCGGTCGGCCGCCGCCCGGGCCCTTTGCCGCGAATCGGCGATCGGCTCGGTGTGGCGAGCGAAACCCAGAAACCAGGCCGAGCGGAAGAGGATGCGCCAGACCCGCGACGGCATCAGCGGCAAGCGCCAGTCGGGATACGGCAGGTGCGCTTCGGCGAACAGCGGATCCGGCTCGACGCGGCAGTCGCACCCCAGGTGGGCGCGCGATTCGACGCAGCGCATCACCGAGCTGCACACCACCGTACCGGCAGAGCCGGCCAGCCGTTGCAGAGCCTCCGGCCGTTCGGCCACCGCGACCTGCGCAGCGTTGTAGCGCTCGACCCAGCGCCCCATGCCCACCGGCGTGCTCCAGCGGCTGGCGTCATGGTCCGGTCGGCCATGTCGCACCAGGATGATCTGCATGAAAGGCCACGGCTGAAGAGGGATTGTCTTTCGAAAGGAAACGGCACCGCGGGTTCCGCGTGACGTCCGTGGAGGAGGCCCCGCCGCGGTGGCGGGACCGCCAAGTTTACTTGTCGAGGGCGTCCTGCTTTTCCAGAAATTCTTCCTCGAGCATGGCGTCCTTGACCGCCTGCGGCTGCTCGTCACGCAGCGGATCATTAAGCTGGCCGCCGGACAGAACCTTGGTGTCCAGCTTGCCGATCAGGTGTTCCAGGGCATGGCGCATCTTCTCAGCGGCACCTTCAACCGCCAACTGAAGAGATTCGGCCTTGTGTGTCACCGATACGGCCTGATGGCCCTTCGGCCGCGCCTCGATCTGGCAGCGCTTGTCGTCGGCACCGGCCTTCTGGGCGTTCTCGTCGCTGACATGGACTTCGATGCGGGTGAGGAAATCGTCGAAGCGCTCCAGCCGCTCTTCTACGGTCGAACCGACCCATTCGTGCAGCTCGACGCTGCCGGGGATGTGATGGCTGTTGACTTGAACGTGCATACGACTACTCCTGATTGATGACGTACCTACTAAGGTTCGAGGCGTCTGTACCGCCGAGGTTCAGCGGTTTCGTCTGGCTGGATTGTCTCCAGCGGCGAAGGGGCCTTCGCTGATCCAGGTCAGTGAAGCGCTTGAGCTGCGAAAGCCAGCGCTTCGAAGCCCCCAGCCGCCTGAGCCTGCTACTCCTCCATCAGCTGGCGATAGCGGCGCTGATATTCTTCGTAAGGCAGCGCCTCATCCTGCAGCCGTTTCAGTTGCTGCTGACGGTACGCGTGAGGACTCAGCGGCACGCTTACCACGGCCTGCGGGGTTGCGACACCCAGGCCGCTGGCCCCGTCGGGGAACAGCTGGTCGATGAGTTCGGCAATCTTGTTTTCGGCGCTGATGAATTTGTCTGGACGACCACTGCCCCAGCGCGCGTCGTATTCGGCCTGCCCCACCTGACGCCCCTGCTCGTAGACGCGGATGTCGGCGTAGCTCATGTAGAGCAAAAGATCCCAGCGCCAGATCCCGGTGTAGGTGGTGCTCAGGGAACAGCGGTCAGGTTTGCTGCCGGCCGCCAGCTGTCGGACCTTGAAGCCCTTGTCACTGAGCAACTGCTGATAGGTGGTGTTAAAGCCGGCGCGAAGCCCAACGGCCGGAATCGCACAGATCTCCGGCGCCAGCTCGGGCGACAGATGCGCAGGCGTAACGGTCTGCTTGATGCTGCAGCCGGTGATGGAAAGCGAGGCGAAAAGAAGAAACGGCAAAGCGACGCGCATCGGGACATCCTGTCTGGAGAAAATTGCAGGCATTCTGCCAGCATTCGATCAGGTCCGCGTGCCGTACCTAATCTCGCCCGCGGTGCCTGCTGACCTGGTCGGCTCGCACGCCGAGCCGCCAGCCCACCCCACCCCAGACCGCCGCGCTTGCCGCGCCCACCAGCGCGACCAGCCAGACACCTTGGCCGAGGCTGTCGAGCAGGGCGCTGGCCCAGCCGCTCAGAGCATCACCACCGCGATAGACCACGGTGTCGATGAAGTTCTTCGCCTTGTACTTGCTCTCGGCATCCAGCGGCGCGAAGAGCATCTCGCGGCCGGGGCGGACGAAGGCGTATTCGCCGACGCGACGCACGATCATCACGGCGGCCAGCACGGCAAAGGTCGGCGCCAGCGCCAGGCCGACGAACCCGAGGCAGACCAGCGCAGGCACCGCGGTCAGCAGAACCCGCACACCCAGCCGCTGCGCGATGCGCCCGGTGATGAACAGCTGCGACAGCAAGGCACCGGCCTGCACCACGAAATCAATCGCACCGAACACCCGCACCTGCTCGGCAGGATCCGGAAACAGCTCGCCGACCAGCCTTGCCTGTTCGAAATAGAGAAAGGTGCTGGCGGTCGTCAGCAGCAATACGAACGCCGCGATGCCCAGCAGATAACGCGACCCCAGTACCCGCGTCAGGCCACTGAATGGATTGCCCGCTACCGGTCGCCGTGGACTTTCGGCGTGTTCGGCGCCGGGACGGCCGGCACCCAGCTCCTCGCGCCAGACCATCAGGTAGTGCTTGAGCGCCACCGCGGCGACCAGCAAAAGCGCCGCCAGCAGCATCAGCCCGAACTGACCGAGCACGCCGACCAACAGCGCGCTCGTCGCCGGTCCGACCAGCCCGCCCACGCTGGCACCCGCGGCAATGAAGGCGAACAGCCGGCGCGCCTGAGGCGCGTCGAACACATCGGCCATCAGGCTCCAGGCGACCGAGACCACGAACAGGTTGTAGACCGAGATCCACACGTAGAACACCCGCGCTAGCCAGATGCTGTCTCCGAGCAGGAAGAACAGCCCGGCGAACACGAGCAGATTGACGCAGAAGAAGCCGTACACCCAGTCGATGTAATGGATGCGCGCCACCCGCGAGTTGAGCCAGGCGAACAGTGGCACCGTCACCAGCATGGCGACGAAGGTCGCGGTGAACAGCCACTGCAGGTTCTCGACGCCGCCCTGAATGCCCATCGACTCGCGGATGGGCCGCAGCATGAAATAGCCGGTGAACAGGCAGAAGAACAGGGCGAACCCTGCCAGCGCCGCGCGCAGCTCGCCTGGGCGGGCATTGATCAGCGCGGCCCCGCGAGCGGCTAGCGAAGTCGGCATCAGGCGCTCAGCGGAAGGCGTCGACGATCATCTGCCGCTGTCGCGCATCCGGCAGCCGCCCCTGGCCGGCGAGCAGGTTGTCGGCCATGTAGCGCGGGTTGGAGGTGGCTGGGATAACCGCAGTTACAGCCGGCTCGGCGAGGATGAACTTGAGCAGCAGCTGCGCCCAGGAGCTGGCGTCGATCTCCGCGGCCCAGGCCGGCAGCGGTTTGCCCTTCACGCGGGAGAGCAGGTTGCCACGGGTAAAGGGACGATTGATCAGCGTGGCGATGCCGTGGTCGGCGCAGTACGGCAGCAGCCGCTTCTCGGCGTTGCGCTCGGCCACCGAATAGTTGAACTGCACGAAGTCGACCGTCTCCTGCTGCAGTGTCTCCAGCAGGCGGTCGTGGGCCGACTCCAGATAATGGGTCACGCCAATGTAGCGCACTCGCCCCGCCTGCTTGAGTTCGCGCAGCAGGCCGAGCTGGGTGCGGGTGTCCTGCAGGTTGTGTACCTGGATCAGGTCGAGGGTGTCGGTCTGCAGCGCCTCGAAGCTCGCCTCGATCTGCGCCAGGCCGCGTTCGCGGCCGCTGGCCGAGACCTTGGTGGCGAGAAATACCTGCTCGCGTGCGCCCTGCCGCCGGACCAGCTCGCCCACCACCCGGTCGGCGTTGCCGTAGCTCGGGGCGGTGTCGATCAGCGAGGCGCCGCCAGCGACCAGCACGCGCAGCACCTCGAGCAGCCGCGCCATCTCGGGGTCGTCCAGGGCCACGTCGTGGGTGCGCGACGTGCCGAGACCGATAACCGGCAAGCGTTGGCCCGAGGACGGGATCGGGCGCATCCGCAGGGGCTCGGCCGCGTGCGGCCAGGTCGGCCACAACGCGCCCAGGGCCGCGACGCTGGCGAGCAGGGCGGAACGGCGGAGCAGTTGGCGGCGCGTCGGCATGGTCAGGTCTCCGCATCGGTCGGCAGGCGCTCCTGAGTATGGTCGACGCACCACTCGGCGGCGGCGGACGATCAGGACAGAGCTTTTCCGATTGTTTCAGCCACGCCCGACGCCCGGGCAGCGCTGACCGCCGGTCTGCTGGCGTCGGCGTTTCGTCGAATGCAGCGCGCAATAGTGGCAATAGGCCTTTATTTCGGCTTTACTGCGCGGCAGCCAATGGTCGCGCCGGCAGGCCGTCCCGCACCGGCGCGCCGGGCCGCCATTTTCACGATCTACCGAGACAACGATGCACCCCACCCCTCACCGACGCGCCGCCCAGCCCAAGGCTGAGCGAGTGGCGCGCCCGAGCCAACGCTGGCGCCTGGTCAACCTGGCCTATGTCCTGGGCCTGCTGATGGTGTTCGTGCTCGGTCTGATGCTGCTACCGGCCGACAACGGCCTGGGCAAGTTGCTGTGGGGCGCGCTCGGCACCGGCGCGCCGGGCATCCACTAGCCGCTCCGACGAGCCCCGCACCCTCAGGTACGAAAGCGCCCGACCAGCGCCGCCAGATTCTGCGACAGCGCCGACAGCTGCTGGCTGGCGCGCATGCTCTCGGCTGAGTTGGCGGCCGCATCGTTGGACAGGTCGCGGATGTCGGTGATATTGCGCGCGATCTCCTCGGTGACGCTGCTCTGCTCCTCGCAGGCGGTGGCGATCTGCGCGGCCATGTCGTTGATGCGCTGCACCGAAGCCGTGGTGTCGGCGAGCACTTGATCGACTCCGGCGGCACGCTCGACGCTGTCACGGGCCTTGTCGCTGCCGGCGTGCATGGCCTGGACGGCCTTGGCGACGCCGGTCTGCAGCCGTTCGATGCGCAGCTGGATGTCCTTGGTCGACTCCTGGGTGCGGGCCGCCAGGGCGCGCACCTCGTCCGCGACCACGGCGAATCCGCGCCCCTGTTCGCCGGCCCGCGCCGCCTCGATGGCCGCGTTGAGCGCCAGCAGGTTGGTCTGCTCGGCGATGCCGCGAATCACCTCCAGGACCGCACCGATGCTGGCGGTTTCGTCGGCCAACGCCTCGATGGTCTGCGAAGTGCTCTCGACTTCCTGCGCCAGCTGGCGGATCGAATCGATGGTGCCGCCCACCACGGCCGCGCCCTTGCGCGACTGGCCTTCGGCGTCGCGGGCGGCATCCGAGGCGCTCTGGGCATTCTGGGCGACCTCGTGGACCGCCGCACTCATCTCGGTGGCGGCGGTGCTGACCTGGTCGACCGCCGCATGCTCGGCGCTGATCAGCCGATCGTTGGTGGCGGCCATCCCAGCCATGCCCTGCGCGGCTACATCCACCTCGGCGGTTACCCGGCCGACCTCGGCGATCAGCGGCTGCAGCTTGTCCAGAAACCGGTTGAAAGCATCGCCCAGCTGACCCAGCTCGTCGGCCGAGCGCACCTCGAGGCGGGCGCGCAGGTCGCCGTCGCCCTCGGCGATCTGCTGGACGCGGTCGAGCAGCCGACGCAGCGGCGTGAGCACCACCAGCGGCAGGCCGAATACCAGCAGCCCGCAGCCCAACAGGCCGATCACCAGCAGCGCGCCCTGCTGCGCCTCGGTGCTCGCCCCTTCGGCAATTGCCGCCGCGCCAATGGCATTCGCCGCTTCGTCCTCCAGGTTGCCGAGCTGGTCGATGGCATCGCGCATGCTGTCGAACTGCGCCTCGCTGTCACCGAAGCTCAGTGCGCTGGCAGCCTGCGGGTCGAGGTCGACCTGCTCGATCACCCGCTGCGAGGTCGCCGACCACTGGGCGAATCCACGGTTGAACTGCCCCACCAGCGCCATGGCCTGCGGCCCCGGCTGCATGGCCGCGTATTTCTGCACGCGGTCATAGGCCTGCTGGAGGTTTTCCTTGTGGCTGGCCTTGAGCGCGTCGACGTGGTCACCGGCATCGCTGTCGAGCAGGCTGCGCTCGGCGACAAAGGCCTGGTAGAGGTCACGGTCGGCGTTGAGCAGCAAGCTGATGGCCGGCAGGTGCCGCGTCGCCAGCCGCTCGCTGGAATCGGCGACACCCTCGATGCCGCGCATGCCGAATACGCCGATCAGCACCAGCAAGATGGCCAGCGCCGCGATGGGCAGAGTAATTTTCCAGCGAAATCCGAGGTCGACGAACAGGCGGGGCATGACGGTGCTCCTTGAAGGCTTGTCCCTGGCTATCGGCCGCAACGGCTGCGGCAAGAGGTCACCCGTCGACTCTTGCACGGCGGTCGCGACGTGCCATTGCGCCAGGTCAACCCGCACGACTGGCGACGCCGCGTCGCCGCAGCCGCTACTTTCGGATGAATGCCAAGGTGGCATGGCGCTCTTACCAACCGCGGCCGATAAGGTGTCGGACGGTGATACCGCCGAGCGGTCTGCAGACCGGCCCTGCCGATGCCGATAACAAACACAGCCGATCAGCGTTTCGACCGGTGCGGGAGCGGCACGCTTCCGCTTCGTCCCACCACGCGCGAGTACTGCCCATGTTCAGCTTCTCCCGATTCAAGCCTGGCCACACGCAAACCGACGGCACGCTGAGCCTGCTGGGCACGGCGCCGCGACTCTCCCAGCAGTTGGCCGCGCTGAAATTCGACCCGACCTATATCGCCGGCTTCGTCTCTCCGCACGTGGACCTGGACCAGGTGGCACGGCAGATCGCCCAGCGCTTCCCGAAGGCGACGATCAGCCTGTGTACCACCTCCGGCGAGCTCTCCAGCGAGAACCAGCGCCTCTACTGTGCCACCGGCGCGCAGTGGGACCGGGTGGTGCTGCAGCTGTTCGACGCCAGCGTCATTGCCGCGGCCGAGATCGTCCGCGTCCCGCTGGAGTGCGAGGACATCCGCGCCAGTGGACAGCGCATGAGCATGGCGCAGCGGATCGCCAAGCTCACCGCCTCAATCAAGCGCCTGCAGGTCTCGATGAAGATCGACTACCGCGACACCCTGGCGAATATCTTCTTCGACGGGCTCTCCGCGTCGGAATCCTTCTTCATGGAAGCGCTCTACGAATCCGGCCGCTTCCCGTGCCTGTTCGTCGGTGGCTCGGCCGGCGGCAAGCTGGACTTTCAGAAAACCCAGCTACACGACGGCCAGCGCAGCTACCAGAACCATGCGCTGATCGTCTTCCTCAAGTGTGCGCGGGATGTACGTTTCGGGGTGTTCAAGAGCCAGAACTTCGAGCCCACGTCGCTCAGCCTGAGCGTGCTCAGCGCCTCGTTGGAAGATCGCTACATCAGCCAGGTGGTCGATTCGCGCGGCAACATCCGCAGCATGGTCCAGGCGCTGTGCGAGGCGCTCAAATGCGCGCCGAAAGAGCTGGAGCAGCGGCTCTCGGACTATTCCTTCGCCATTCGCGTCGGCGAGGAGGTGTTTGTGCGCTCGATCTCGCAGATCGACTTCGCCAACGAGCGCGTGCACCTGTTCTGCGACGTGGCGCCCGGCGAGGAGCTGATCATGGTCAAGCGCACCCCGCTGGCCGAAGCCACCCGCCGCGACTACCAGAAGTTCATGCAGAACAAGCCCGGCAAGCCGCTGGTGGGCATTCTCAACGACTGCATTCTGCGCCGGCTGAACAACGAGCAGGCACTGGGCGGCATGGACCCGGTGTTCGATGACGTGCCGGTGGCCGGCTACTCGACCTTTGGCGAGATCCTCGGCCTCAACCTCAACCAGACCCTGACCGCGGTGTTCTTCTTCCGCACCAATGGCAAGGACGAGTTCCACGACGAGTACACCGACAACTTCATCGCCTACCACGGCGAGTTCAAGGCGTTCTTCCTGCGCCGGCAGATCAAGAAGCTGACCGGCCTGAGCCAGGTGGTGGTCAAGCAGATCGAGCAGTTCAAGCGCCAGGACTACAGCAGCGCGGTGGACATCAATGGCCTGGACGAACACATCCGCCCGGTGTTCCGCGGCCTGGCCGACCTTGGCCAAGTGCTCTCGCAAGCCGACGAGGAGCGCCGCTCGATGTCCGAGCAGCTGAGCCAGTGCGCCACCGAACTGCACGGCTCGATGGATGACCTGACGCTGAACATCAACCAACAAGGCACCGTCATCGAACAGGCCGGCAGCTCGGTCAAGCAGATGGTCCACCAGGCCGATGAGGTGGTCAGCAGCGCCCGCGATCTGGCGCAGTCGAGCCAGCGCATTCAGTCGGTGGTGCAGACCATTCAGCAAATCGCCGGGCAGACCAATCTGTTGGCACTCAACGCTGCCATCGAGGCCGCACGCGCCGGGGAGCAAGGTCGCGGCTTCGCAGTGGTGGCCGACGAGGTGCGCAAGCTGGCCGAGATCACCGGCAAGAACGCCGAAGAGATCGGCACCGACATCGACCGCCTGGCCAGCGAAATTCGCGCCGTGGCGCAGCACATCGAGACCCAGTCGGCCGGTGTCGGCTCGCTGACCGGGCTGCTCGATGCATTGGAGAACTCCAGCAACCTCACCGCCGGCACATCGAGGCAAACCAAGGGCGTCGCCGACCGGCTGATCGGCCTGACCGCGCGCTAACCAGCCAGGCGCGCGCGAACCTCGGCGTAGGGATAAGCCTCCAGCGAGGCGAAACCGGGGATCTGGCGCGCCTTGAGCTTGGTGAACACCGGCACGCTGATGCCGCAGAGAAAGCGCGTCAGGCACTCGGCGCCCGGCGCATCGCCCTTGAGCTGCCGGTAGCGCTGGCTGAAGTCAGCGCAGCGCGCACTCAGATCCATTTGCGCCAGAGGCGCCAGGGCCGGCGGTTCCGGCAGGTATGCGACCTGTCCGCGACAGACCGAGCAATGCCCGCAGCGCTGCGGTGCCTGGCGATCGCCAAAATAGGCGGCCAGCCGCTGGCTCAGGCATTGGGCGGACTCGAACAGCGCCAGCATGTTGTCGATGCGGGTGATTTCGCTGGCTTCGTGCCCCTTGAAATAGGCATGCAGTTCGCCAGCAAGGGCTTCGGCGTCGAAGTCCTGATCGAGCAGCGCATAGACCTCGGTCATCTGCTTGCTCTCCAGCTCGATCCAGCCCTTTTCCTGGAAATATTCCAGCGCCTTGACCACCCGCGCGCGGTCGGCGCCGTGCTGCGCGTAGAGCGCATCGAAATCCAGGGTGCACCAGGTTCGCGCCCGCGCCGAGGTCTGCACGATGGCTTCGACGAACTGGCGCCGCTCGCCGTCGAATTTCGTCACCAGCGCCTCGGGTTCCAGCAGGTACTTGAAGCGGTACTCGGCGAAATAGGCGAAGCGCGGCGCGATGATGCCGCGCAGCTCCAGTTGCACCAGCAGGGTTTTCAATGGCAGCTGGCGGATGTTGCTCTGGTCCGACAGCTGGTTGAGCATCAGCTCCCACTGCCCGCCGGCGCCGGCTTGCAGCAACTCGTCCAGCACGCAGCGGATGCCGTCGCGTTCCGGCGTGTCGCCGTAGACAAAGTTCTGCAGCACGCTGAGGCTGTCGCGATTGGCCAGCACCAGGCAATCGGACGGCTGGCCGTCGCGCCCGGCACGGCCGATTTCCTGGCTGTAATTTTCCACCGACTTGGGCAGGTCGTAGTGCACCACAATGCGGATGTCCGCCTTGTCGATACCCATGCCGAAGGCGATGGTGGCGACGATGCAGTTCAGCTCGCCATGCATGAATCGCTGCTGGATCGATTCGCGCAGCTCGTGGGCCATGCCCGCATGGTAGGCGCTGGCCGGGAAGCCGCGCTGCGCCAGGTGCTCGGCGACCTGCTCGGCGGTCTTCTGCTGAGTGACG
Organism: Stutzerimonas stutzeri; assembly: GCA_002339675.1. Classification (GTDB taxonomy): domain Bacteria; phylum Pseudomonadota; class Gammaproteobacteria; order Pseudomonadales; family Pseudomonadaceae; genus Stutzerimonas; species Stutzerimonas stutzeri_O. The sequence continues at coordinate 205,409 of DDKB01000017.1, read as the reverse complement.
TAGATGATGGTGGGTTGGCCGCCCTTGTCCGCCAGCCACTCCACCAGCCGCCGCTGCTTGTTGAAGCCGCTGACCGGCTCCACCAGCAGATTCAGGTTGGGCCGGTAGAACCCGGTGGTCACCACATCATCCGCGGCAATCGAGAATTTGGCCTGCATGTCGGCGATCACCGGCGGCGTCGCCGTGGCGGTCAGCAGCAGCACCTGGGGGATATTGAACTGGCTTTGGTAGTCCGGAAGCTTGAGGTAATCCGGGCGGAAGTTGTGCCCCCATTCGGAGATGCAGTGCGCCTCGTCCACCACCAGCAGCGAGAGCGGCACCTGGCTGATGAAATGGCGGAAACGCTCGTTTTTCAGGCGCTCCACGGAGATCATCAGAATCTTCAGCTCGCCAGACTTGGCCCTCGCCATGGTCTCGCTGGCCTGCTCGCGGCTCTGCGCCGAGTCGATGCTGGCCGCGGCGATGCCGTGCCGGTGCAGAAAGGCCAGCTGGTCCTGCATCAGCGCCAGCAGCGGGGAGACCACCAACGTCAGATGCGGCAGCAGCAATGCCGGCAGTTGGTAGCACAGCGATTTGCCTGAACCAGTGGGGAATATCGCCGCTGCTGAACGACCGGCGACCACGGCACGAACGGCCTGTTCCTGGCCGGGACGAAAGCCCTGGTAGCCGAATGTCTGTTTGAGCGTCTGCTCGATCATGCTGGGGCACTCCCTTGACTGGAGGCCGGAGGGTAACAAGGGACGGGCGTCGTCGGGTGGATCCCGCTTCACCGATCCACCGACAGGCAGCAACGGCGGCACGGTGGATGTAGAAAGCGATATCCACCCTACATGCGGGACCGCCTGCAGGAGCCGTAGGGTGGATCACGCTTCACCGATCCACCACACATACGCCGTCCTGGCCGAACCGGATCAGAAGCGGTCGCGGATCACCACTTCATCGTACGGCAGCTTGCCCACACGCGGCTTGGGATCAACGGTGCGCTTGCCCACCGCGACCATCATGGCGATGACGTGGTTGTCCGGCAGGTTGATCAGCTTGGCCACGGCATCGAAATCGAAGCCGTCCATCGGGCAGGAATCCAGGCCCTTGCCGCGGGCAGCAAGCATCAGCGTCTGGGCCATCAGGCCGCAGCTGCGCATGGCCTCGTCACGCTGGACCTGCGGCTTGCCGCGGTAGTAGTTGTCGATGGCGCCGGCCATGTAGTCCTGCACCTCGCTCGGCGCGCCTTCCCATACGCGGCGGACATTCTTTTCCCAGCTATCGACCTGGGCGCAAACCACAACCAGCATCGAAGCATCGGTCATCTGCGCCTGGTTCCAGCCCACCTCGCGGATCTGCGCGCGCAGTTGCGGATCGCTGACTTCGACGAAGCGCACGTGCTGCAGGTTGAACGCAGACGGGGCCAGCAGCGCCAGCTGCAACAGTTCGTCCTTTTCTTCGCGGCTGAACTGGAAGCTGGCGTCATAGGCCTTGACGGCACGGCGGGTCTGGATGGCTTCTTCGATTTGCATGGTGTGGCTCCAATGAGGTGGAAACGTGACCGCTATGCTAGGCGTGGCCTGCCATTGAATCCATCGGCGTTGCCTGATGGAAGTGATCGGCTTGCTCGATGGATTGCTGAGGAGCGTGAGAGAACGCAGCGGTCCGGTAAAAACAAACCAGCCCGGCACGAAAAAGCCGCCCGGAGGCGGCTTCTCGCAACACACTGACGCGACCGCTTAGAGCTGCGGCCCGGCGGCCTTGATGGCGTCCGAAACGTCGAACTTCTTGAAGTTCTCGATGAACTTGTTCGCCAACTCTTTTGCCGCCTCGTCGTAGGCGCCCTTGTCGGCCCAGGTGTTGCGCGGGTTGAGCAGCTGGGTATCGACGCCCTCGACAGCCTTGGGCACGTCCAGGTTGATGATCGGCAAGTGCTCGGTCTCCGCGCCGATCAACGCGCCGCTCTGGATCGCCGCGATCACGGCGCGGGTGGTCGGGATGTTGAAACGCTTGCCGACGCCGTAGCCACCACCGGTCCAGCCGGTGTTGACCAGGTAGACCTTGGAGCCGAACGCCTGGATGCGCTTGATCAGCAGCTCGGCGTAGACACCAGCCGGGCGCGGGAAGAAGGGTGCGCCGAAGCAGGTGGAGAAGGTCGACTTGATGCCGCTGCCCGAGCCCATTTCGGTGGAGCCCACCAGCGCGGTGTAGCCGGAGAGGAAGTGGTACGCGGCCTGTTCCTCGTTCAGGATCGATACCGGCGGCAGCACGCCGGTCAGGTCGCAGGTCAGGAAGATCACCGCATTCGGCTCCCCGCCGAGGTTCTTCTCGGAACGCTTCTCGACGAACTCCAGCGGGTAGGCGGCGCGGCTGTTCTGGGTCAGGCTGTCGTCGGTATAGTCCGCGGCGCGCTCGTCGTTGAGCACGACGTTTTCCAGCACGGTGCCGAACTGAATGGCCTTCCAGATCACCGGCTCGTTCTTCTCGGATAGGTCGATGCACTTGGCGTAGCAGCCGCCCTCGATGTTGAACACCACACCGGTGCCCCAGCCGTGCTCGTCGTCGCCGATCAGGTGGCGCGATTCATCGGCCGACAGCGTGGTCTTACCGGTGCCTGACAGGCCGAAGAACAGGGTAACGTCGCCGTCGTCGCCAATGTTGGCGGCGCAGTGCATGGGCAGCACATCCTTTTCCGGCAGCAGGAAATTCTGCACCGAGAACATGGCTTTTTTCATTTCACCGGCGTAGCGCATGCCGGCGATCAACACTTTGCGGGCGGCGAAGTTGATGATGACGCAACCATCGGAGTTGGTGCCGTCACGCTCGGGCACACATTCGAAGTTGGCCACGTTGAGCACCTTCCACTCGCCCTTGCCGGCCGGGTTGTAGGTCTCGGGATTGATGAACAGCTGGCGGCCGAACAGGTTCTGCCAGGCGGTGGCAGTGGTCATCTTCACCGGCAGGTAGTGATCCTCGGCGGAGCCGACATGCACATGGGAGACGAAAAAGTCCTGCCCGCGGTTGAATTCCTCGACGCGGTCCCATAGTGCATCGAACTTGTCGGCGGGAAACGGCCGGTTGATCGGGCCCCAGGCAATAGACCCCTGAGTGCTGGGCTCTTCCACGATGTAGCGATCGGCTGGCGAACGACCGGTCCGATGGCCGGTTTTCACGACGAGCGCGCCAGTGGCGGCCAATTCACCTTCACCGCGTTTGATGGCCTCTTCGACCAGTTGAGCGATGCTGATATCGATGTACACGGCGTTATTGGCTTGCGTCATGAGTTCCCCGTCGGCCCTGGGCCGATTCCTCCATGCTGTTGTAGCCCACGTCACGATGGACTACACCGAAAAAAAGTGCGCGCGATTATGACAGAAACGACGCTGCGCTGGGTATGAGGGCATACTGGCGAAAAGGTTCCTAAGCGCCACAGCCCTTTAATGGCGCGTGTCTGACGGACCTGAGGTGCCGGCGCCGGCGAACAGCTGGGCAATATCCGCCGCGTCGAAGCGGTAGCTGTGGTTGCAGAACTGGCAATCGATCGAAATGGCCCCGCCCTGCTCGTCGAGCAACAGCTCGGCGTCCTGCTGACCGAGGCTGATCACCGCATTGGCCGAGCGCTCGCGCGAGCAGCTGCAACGGAACACGATCGGCCGCGGCTCGAACAACCTGACCTGCTCTTCGTGATAGAGACGATGCAGGATGGTCTGGGTGTCCAGGCCAAGCAGCTCCTCGGTCGACAACGTATCGGCCAGTGTGCGCAGGTGCTGCCAGCTGCCCTCGCGCTCCTCGCGGTCACGGAGCCTATCGGCAGGCAGCTGCTGCAGGAGCATGCCACTGGCCCGGCGCCCGTCGGCGGCAAGCCAGAAGCGCGTGGGCAACTGCTCGGAGGCGGCGAAATAATTCGACAGGCTGTCGGCGAGATTCACCCCGTCGAGGGCCACGATGCCCTGGTAACGCTGACCATTGGCCGGATCGATAGTCATCGCCAGGGCCCCGTCGGGCATCAGCTCGGTCAGGCTCGCGCCCGGACGGAGCAGCGCCTCGTCATAACGGGCGATGCCGCGCACTTCTCGGTCGCTGGAGCACTCGACCATCAGCAGTGGCACCGGGCCGGAAGAGCTCGCCTGCAGCACCAATAATCCGTCGAATTTCAGGGTGCCGGCCAGCAGGGCGGCAGCGGCCAGCAATTCGCCGAGCAGCTGCGCAACCGGCTCGGGGTAGTCGTGCTTGGCCAACACCTCCGCATAGCTGCGCTCGAGCCCGACCCATTCGCCGCGAACGTCGGTATTGTCAAAGAGGAAACGCTGGGTGTAATCGGCATCAAGCATGGGCATGACCAAGGCAGGCGGAAGACGGGCGCGGCCGACGGACCACGAAGGCCGGACGCGCGAACGTCCCCAGATAAGGAAGGGACCGCATTTTAGAAGGAAAGTGGCAGGCGTCCAACTGGCGGCTCATCCGGCATCCGAGCGAAACCGCTGCAAGGCGCGCCGTTGTTTCTTGCTCGGCTTGCCATCGGTTTCCACCCCCAGACTGCCCGCCTTGCGCATGGCAGCCGCCTGCTCGCGGCGGGCCAGGCTGTCAGGCGTTTCCTCATATAACAGCTGGGCCTCGGGCGCACCCTTGCGCACCGCCGACAGGGCCCTGATCACCACGGTGCGCTCGTCGTAACCGGCGCGAATGACCAATTCCTCACCCAGTTTGGGCTCCTTGCTCGGCTTGCAGCGCTCGCCCTTGCTGTGGACCTTGCCGCCCTCGATGGCGGCCTTCGCCAAGGCGCGTGTCTTGAAAAAGCGCGCCGCCCACAACCATTTGTCCAGGCGGACCTTGCCGTCGTCTTTGTCGCTCATGGTTCAACTCTGCCTGCCGTCTCGTTGTCATAGGGTGATACAGGACCGCCGTCACGGCCAGTCGGCGTCGCGCCGGGGCGACCGCGGCGAGCCGCTGAGGGAACGGCGGATGCGCGCCAACATGGCACAGGAGATGCGGTTGTCATGGACGCCGTCTAGAATGCGCGGAAACCGACCGGATACCGATTTGAACAACCCCGACCCCCAGATCATCATCGGCCTGCGCGAATGGGTCGCCCTCCCCGAACTTGGCGTGGTCGGCCTGCGCGCGAAGATCGACACCGGCGCCAGCACGTCTGCCCTACATGCCACCGAAATCAGCGAATTCAAGCGCAATGGCGAACGCTGGGTCCGCTTCACCGCGCACCTGGGCACGCTGGTGCAGAGCCGGCATCGCTGCGAAGCGCCGCTGGTGGCGCGCAAGATCATCAAGAGCTCCAACGGACACTCACAGACGCGCTATGTGGTGCGCACGCTGCTGGCACTGGGCGACCACCTGTGGCCGGTCGAATTTACCCTTACCTGTCGCAAGACCATGCGCTATCGCCTGCTGCTCGGGTCAAAAGCCCTGATGGACGGCAAATGGCTGGTCGACCCTGCACGCACCTACGTGCAGGAAAAACCCCAGAACCTCACTTCTTCCGGTGCCCCATGAAAATCGCCGTGCTGTCGCGCAACCCACGCTTGTATTCGACCCGCCGTCTGGTGGAGGCCGGCCAGCAACGTGGCCATGAGGTGGTCGTCATCGACACCCTGCGCGCGTACATGAACATCGCCAGCCATAAACCGCAGATTCACTACCGCGGCCGGCCGCTGGAAGGCTTCGACGCGGTGATCCCGCGCATCGGCGCCTCGGTGACCTTCTATGGCTGCGCCGTGCTGCGTCAGTTCGAGATGCAGGGCGTGTTTCCGCTCAACGAATCGGTGGCCATCGCCCGCTCACGAGACAAGCTGCGTTCGCTGCAACTGCTGGCACGTCGCGGCATTGGCCTGCCGGTGACCGGCTTCGCTCACTCGCCGGACGACATCGCCGACCTGATCCAGATGGTCAACGGTGCGCCGCTGGTGATCAAGGTGCTCGAGGGTACCCAGGGCATCGGCGTGGTCATGTGCGAAACCGCGACCGCCGCCGAGTCGGTGATCGAGGCGTTCATGGGTCTGAAGCAGGACATCATGGTGCAGGAATACATCAAGGAAGCCGGCGGCGCCGACATCCGCTGCTTCGTCGTCGGTGACAAGGTGATCGCGGCGATGAAGCGCCAGGCCAAACCCGGCGAATTCCGCTCTAACCTGCACCGCGGCGGCACCGCCAGCCTGATCAAGATCACCCCGGAAGAGCGCATGACCGCCATCCGCGCCGCCAAGGTGATGGGGCTGTCCGTCGCCGGCGTCGACATCCTGCGCTCCAACCACGGCCCGCTGGTGATGGAGGTCAACTCCTCGCCCGGCCTGGCCGGCATCGAGGAAACCACCGGCAAGGACGTGGCGGGCCTGATCATCCAGTACCTGGAAAAGAACGCCGGCCCGCATCTGACACGAACCAAGGGGAAGGGTTGAGAGGGGCTGGAAGCCAGGCATCGGCCACCTCGACGCATGATCATTGCAAGCTTCGCGCTTATCGCTTCCAGCTGCTTTTCCTACGGCTTCACCGCATCCCTCGGCAGCAGTAACCCCAGCGGCAGGCTGACCCGCGCCTCCAGCCCGCCGCCTTCGCGGTTGCGCAGCTCGATCACACCGCCGTGCTGCGAAGCGATGCGCTTGACGATCGCCAGTCCCAGCCCGGTGCCCTGGCCGCCGCGTGCGCGATCGCCGCGAATGAACGGGTTGAAGATCTCGCCCAATTCGCGCGGGTCGATGCCCGCACCCCGGTCGAGCACGCTGAGCACCACGTAGGGCGCGCTGCTATCGCCGGAAACGTGCGCCGCGACCTCGACCCCATGACCGCCATAACGCAGGGCGTTCTCGATCAGGTTGACTAGCAGGCGCTTGATCGACACCCGGCGCAGTGGCAGGGGCGGCATCGGCTCGACGCACAGGCGGACCTGCTCGCCGTGCTGGTTGTAAGGCGCCACCACCTCACGCACCAGCTCGCCCAGATCCAGGCTCTCCAGCGGCTCGTCGCTGCCATCGCGCACAAACGCGAGGAACTGGTCGAGGATGGCATTCATGTCCTCGATGTCGCGCACCATGTCGTCGGTTAGCTCGGTGTCGTTGGCCATCAGCTCCAGCGACAGGCGCAGGCGGGTCAGCGGGGTGCGCAGGTCATGGGAGACGCCGGCCAGCATCAGCTCGCGCTCGCGCGCGGCCTGCTCGACATCCTCGGCCATCTGGTTGAAGGCGCGATAGACCTCGGTCATCTCGCTCGGCGTGTCGCTGATCGGCAACCTGACGCTGCGACCCTTGCCGATCTGCCGCGCCGCATAGACCAGGCGCTTGAGCGGCAGGTTGAGCTGGCTGACGAACACCCAGGCCGCGGCAGTGGACAGCAGACCGATGCCGAGGAACCAGCCGAGCACGCTCCATATCCGCTGGCCACGCAGCGGGTAGGCGTACAGCGGCACCTGCAACCAGTCCGGGCCCAGGCTCGGCGCGCGCACCCAGATCGCCGTCTGCGGCTGGATGCGCACCCGCACCTCGGTGTCGGCACCCAGCTCGAGCTGCATCTGGCGTTGGAAGATTTCCGTGTAGGGCCAGTGGTATTCGCTCGGCGGCACTGCTTCGGCGCCAACCTGCCGCACGCCGGCCGCCTCGGCGATGCGCGCACGGCTGTCCGCGTCCGCCGCCCAATAGGCGCGCAGGGTCAACGCCGCGCCGTGGCTGTACTGACGATCGACCATCACGTCCTCGTTCATCATCAGGTACACCAGCATCAGTACCTTGGAGAACAGCACGACGATGAGCACCATCCACAGGGTGCGGGCGAAGAAGCTTTGCGGGAACCAGAGGGGAGTTTTCATATAAAGGCCGACAGGAACGCCAGGGGCTTGAGGCTGGACGGAAGAGCGCCATCGTTCAGCCTCGGGCTTTATCGGCTTTTCAGCCCTTGTTGCCGTCCGGCACGAACACATAGCCCACGCCCCAGACCGTCTGGATGTAACGTGGCTTGGACGGATCGGGTTCGATCAGGCGGCGCAGCCGGGAGATCTGCACGTCGATAGAGCGCTCCAGCGCATCCCACTCCCGGCCGCGGGCCAGGTTCATCAGCTTGTCGCGGGTCAGCGGCTCGCGGGCATGCTGCACCAGCGCCTTGAGCACGGCGAACTCGCCGGTGGTGAGCATGTGGACTTCGCTGCCCTTTTTCAGCTCGCGAGTGCCGAGAAACAGCTCGTAGTCACCGAAGGTCACCGTCTCGTCATCGCTTCCTGGCGCGCCCGGTACCTGAGGTGCCTGGCGACGCAGGACGGCGCGGATGCGCGCCAGCAGTTCACGCGGGTTGAAGGGCTTGGCCAGATAGTCATCGGCGCCCTGCTCCAGCCCATGGATGCGGCTGGCCTCGTCGCCCTTGGCGGTGAGCATGATGATCGGGATTTGATTGCCCCCTGACCGCAGGCGGGCACAGGCCGACAGCCCATCCTCGCCCGGCATCATCAGGTCCAGCACGACCAGGTGGAACAGCTCGCGGCTGAGCACGCGGTCCATCTGCTCAGCGCTCTCCACGGTACGCACGCGGTAGCCCTGCTCGTCGAGGAATCGCTCGAGCAGACGGCGCAACCGTGCGTCGTCATCGACAATCAGGATCTTTTCGCCTTCGCTGGCGGGCGCGGTGCTGCTCATGGGAACTCCCGGAAAAATCGTCGAAGCATTATGCGCGCAGGCGAGCCCGCGCAATGCCTGGCCATTGTTAGCAGATTTTGCTGAGGCTGGAACCCATGCCGCTAAAGGAAGCGTTTCCTAACGGTAGTCGGCTGGCTCAGCGGCAGCGGCAGCGGCATCGCGAAAGCACCCGTCAGCTTTTTCCCGCAGCAGTGACCTTCAGTCTTCACACTGCCTTTATAATCCCGCCCTTTCGCGCAGGCCAAGCCTGCATGGTTTGACTGACCCAGGTAGGTTCATGGACAGCATCAATTCCCGCCTCGCCGCCGAACTGGGCGTGCGCCCGCAACAGGTTGCCGCCACCGTGGCGCTGCTCGACGAGGGCTCCACCGTGCCCTTCATCGCCCGTTACCGCAAGGAAGTCACCGGCAGCCTGGACGACACCCAGCTGCGCCTGCTCGAAGAGCGGCTGCGCTACCTGCGCGAGCTGGACGATCGCCGCGCGTCGATCCTTGCCAGCATCGAAGAACAGGGCAAGCTCACCCCCGAGCTCAAGCGCGAGATCGACCTCGCCGACACCAAGACCCGCCTCGAAGACCTCTACCTGCCCTACAAGCAGAAGCGCCGCACCAAGGGCCAGATCGCGCTGGAAGCCGGCCTCGGCGAGCTGGCCGACGCGATTTTCGCCGATGCCGAGCTGAACCCGGAGAGCGAAGCCGCGCGTTTTGTCGATGCCGAGAAGGGCTTTGCCGACGTCAAGGCCGTGCTCGAAGGCGCCAAATACATCCTCATGGAGCGTTTCGCCGAAGACGCCAACCTGCTGGCCAAGTTGCGCGACTTCCTGACCCACAACGCCACCCTCAGCGCGCGCGTGGTACCAGGCAAGGAAACCGAAGGGGCCAAGTTCAGCGACTATTTCGAGCACGACGAGCCGCTCAAAAGCGCGCCCTCGCACCGCGCCCTGGCGATCTTCCGCGGGCGCAACGAAGGCGTCCTCAGCGTCAGCCTGAAGGTCGGCGACGAAGCACCCGGCAGCATGCACCCGGGCGAAGTGATGATCGGCGAGCGCTTCGGCATTTCCAATCGCGGCCGCGCGGCGGACAAATGGCTGGGCGAAGTGGTGCGCTGGACCTGGAAGGTCAAGCTCTACACCCACCTGGAAACCGACCTGCTCGGCGAACTGCGCGACAAGGCCGAGGACGACGCCATCGGCGTGTTCGCGCGCAACATGCACGATCTGCTGTTGGCCGCACCAGCCGGCCCACGCGCCACCCTGGGCCTCGACCCCGGCCTGCGCACCGGCTGCAAGGTGGCGGTGGTCGACGCCACCGGCAAGCTGCTGGACACCGCCACCGTCTACCCCCATGCCCCGCGCAACGACTGGGACGGCACCCTGGCCGTGCTGGCCAAGCTCTGCGCCAAGCATGCCGTCGACCTGGTCGCCATCGGCAACGGCACCGCCAGCCGGGAAACCGACAAGCTTGCCGCCGATCTGATCAAGCAGGTGCCGGGCCTCAAACTGACCAAGGTGATGGTGTCCGAAGCAGGCGCTTCGGTGTATTCGGCGTCCGAACTGGCGGCCAAGGAATTTCCCGATCTGGACGTCTCGATCCGCGGCGCGGTGTCCATCGCCCGTCGCCTGCAGGACCCGCTCGCCGAGCTGGTGAAGATCGAGCCCAAGGCCATCGGCGTCGGCCAGTACCAGCACGACGTCTCCCAGCTCAAGCTGGCGCGCTCGCTGGATGCGGTGGTCGAGGACTGCGTGAACGCCGTCGGCGTCGACGTCAACACCGCCTCGGTGGCACTCCTGGCGCGCATCTCAGGCCTCAACACCACCTTGGCGCAGAACATCGTTGCCTACCGCGACGCCAACGGCGCATTCAAGGCGCGCAGCGAGCTGAAGAAGGTGCCGCGCCTGGGCGACAAGACCTTCGAGCAGGCCGCCGGCTTCCTCCGCGTGATGAACGGCGACAACCCGCTCGATGCGTCCGCCGTGCACCCGGAGACCTATCCGCTGGTCAAGCGCATCGCCGAGAACACCGGCCGCGATATCCGCTCGCTGATTGGCGACTCTGCGTTCCTCAAGCGCCTCGACCCGAAGCAGTTCACCGATGAGACGTTCGGCCTGGTCACCGTCAGCGACATCCTTCAGGAACTGGAAAAACCCGGTCGCGATCCGCGTCCCGAGTTCAAGACCGCCGAGTTCCAGGAAGGTGTGGAAAAGCTCAGCGACCTCAAGCCCGGCATGGTGCTGGAGGGGGTGGTAACCAACGTGACCAACTTCGGCGCCTTTGTCGACATCGGCGTGCATCAGGACGGGTTGGTGCATATCTCCGCGCTGTCGGAGAAGTTTGTCAAAGACCCGTACGAAGTGGTCAAGGCCGGCGATATCGTCAAGGTCAAGGTCATGGAAGTGGACATCCCCCGCCAGCGCGTCGGCCTGTCCATGCGCATGAGCGACACCCCCGGCGAGAAGGCCGAGAACATGCGCGGCGGCAGCAACAACCGGGGCGGGCAAGCCCGCGGCGAGCGCAAGCCGGGCAAACCGGAAGCCAAGCCGGCGCCGGCCAACAACGCCATGGCCGCGTTGTTCGCCAATGCCAAGAACCTGAGGAAATAGGCGTGCGAGAAGTCGAAGCAGTGGGGAGCAGCAGCGCTTTCGGGCGCTTGCTGGGGCTGGAGATTCTCAAGGCCGAGGGCGGCGAGGCGGTGCTGCGCCTGGCGATGCACGACGGGCTGCGCAACCTGCACGGCAAGCTGCACGGTGGCGCCCTGTTCTCGCTGATCGACACGGCCATGGGCCAGGCCAGCCACAGCCTCAACGGCGGCGAACCGAATAGCGTGACGCTCGAGTGCAAGGTCAACTACATCCGCCCGGTGACGGAGGGCGAGCTGACCTGCCGCGCCTGGGTGGTGCATGGCGGCCGTCGCACCCAGGTGCTGGAGGCAGAAGTCCATCAGGGCGCAAAACTGATTGCCAAGGCCCAGGCCACCTTCTCGGTCCTCTGACGCAACGGTTGCGGGGCGTACCTGGAAACGCCCTGCAGCGGTGCGAGCTCGGACGTCGGCGGCCTCTTGTAGAGCGTTCGATCCACCCCCATATTGTGCCGACTGACGCGTGAAGGAATTCCCAATTGAGCGATCTTCTCTCCCATCGCCTGGCGTTGCTGGCCGAGCCCCCCTACCTGCCGCTGCTCTCGCAATGCCTGCACGGGATCGAGCGTGAATGCCTGCGCGTCGATGACGAGGGCCAGCTGGCGACGACCCCGCATCCGCGGGCGTTGGGATCGGCGCTGACGCATCCGAAGATCACCACGGATTATTCCGAAGCACTCCTGGAGTTCATCACCGGCACCGACACGGACCCCGAGCGGACCCTGGCCGAGCTGGATGCCATCCACCGTTACACCTATAGCCGTCTTGACGGGGAATATCTCTGGAGCCCGTCGATGCCGGGCCACCTGCCCGACGAGGCACAGATCCCCATCGCCAGGTACGGCAGTTCCAACATCGGCCGGCTGAAGTACGTGTACCGTCAGGGTCTGGCCCTGCGCTACGGCAAGACCATGCAGTGCATCGCCGGCATTCACTACAACTTCTCGTTGCCCGAGGCGCTGTGGTCGGCATTGCAGGCTGACGACGGCGACCAACGCTCGGCGCAGGATTATCAGTCCTGGCGCTACATCGCGCTGATCCGCAATTTCCGCCGCTACAGCTGGCTGCTGATGTACCTGTTCGGCGCCTCGCCCGCGCTGGATGCCAGCTTCATGCGCGGCCGTGCGCACCAGCTCGAGCGGCTCGACGACGACACCCTCTACCTGCCCTACGCTACCAGCCTGCGCATGAGCGACCTGGGCTACCAGAGCAATGCCCAGGCCGGCCTCACGCCCTGCTACGACGACCTGCCCAGTTACACCAGCAGTCTGCACAAGGCGGTATCGACGCCGTACCCCGAGTACGCCGCGCTGGGCACCAAGGACGCCGCGGGCAACTGGCAGCAGCTCAACACCAACGTCTTGCAGATCGAGAACGAGTACTACTCGAACATCCGCCCCAAGCGCGTCACCGAGACCGGCGAACGCCCGCTGCATGCGCTGCGCTCGCGAGGCATCCAGTACATCGAAGTGCGCTGTCTGGACATCAACCCCTTCCTGCCGCTGGGCATCGACGTCGGCGAAGCGCGTTTTCTCGATGCGTTCCTGCTGTACTGCGCGCTGCAGCAAAGCCCCTGCCTGGTCGAGGGCGAATGCCATGCCAGCAGTGACAATTTCCTCAAGGTCGTCAAGCAAGGGCGACAGCCCGGGCTGACACTGAGCCGCTGCGGCGAGTCGGTCAGCCTGCAGAGCTGGGCCAGCGAACTGATCGGCCAGATCAGCCAGGTGGCCGACCTGCTGGACCGCAGCCAGGGCGGCGAAGCCCACGCCCGGGCCATCGCCGAACAGCAGGCCAAGGTCGCCGACAGCCGCCTGACCCCCTCGGCACGGGTGCTCGACGCGCTGCAACGCAACCACGAAAGCTTCGCCCGCTTCGCGTTGCGCCAGACGCATCAGCACGCCGAGGACTTCCAAAGCCGTGCATTGTCGAGCACCGACACCGCCTGGTTCGACGAAGCTGCACGGCGCTCACTGGCTCAGCAAGCAGAGATGGAAGCGGCCGATGACCAGGATTTCGACAGCTTCGTCGAGGACTACCAGCAGAGTTTGATGAGGTAGCTGGAAGACACCAGGCTGAGGCAGATGGCGCACTGCGGCACTGGATCTCGCTGTCTGGTTCCACGACCGACATATCCATCGCCTGCGGGTCTGGTTACCGGATCGGCAGTGGCGTCTCTGGCTGGTGTTCCCAGGCTAGCCTTCCCGAGCTGACGGCTATGTAGGGTGGGCTTCAGCCCACCACTTGCTGCTGATCGCCGTATCCTTTCTCCGTCACCAAACCGCCGCGTCGCCCCAATGCGGGTGCGCTGAAGCGCACCCTACGGATCATATGGGGAGCCGATGGTTACAGGATCGGCTGTGGCGTCTCCGGCTGATGTTCGCAGGCCACCCGTCCTGAGCCGACACCTGCGTAGGGTGGGCTTCAGCCCACCGCTCGGTGCTCACCCTGGTGCCTTTCATCCGTCGACAAACCGCCGCTCGCGCCAATGCGGGTGCGCTGAAACGCACCCTACGGCTCATATGGGGGCCGATGGTTAGAGAGCTCTTTGAGCCCTGCTGCAACGATCGGTCAGCACGCTGACGGCAGCGTCATGGCGTTGTGATATGAACTTTTACCTTCTTTTCAGGGTTCCAACAGATGTCTTCGTTGCGCAATGCCGCGCCGGAGCCTCGAGAACAAGAAGAAGAGAGGTGCATGCATGTCGCTGCTTGACCTGTTGGTATCCGCCCGCAAGGGAAGCCTGACCGCGGCGATCACCATCGCCCTGCTGATCGGTCTGATTCTGCAGATCGACGGGCTGATCCCGGACCCCGCTAACCCGCTTTCCGCGGAGCCTGTCGAAGCGCCCCCGGCGAGCTACGCCGCGGCAGACTGAGGCGAGGCGGTGCGTGACCGCCACCCGCCCTTACAACGCCTTCTCGAAGATCTTCGAGTTGCGCTGGAAGTTGTACAGCGACGCGCGAGCCGCCGGCAGGCGCTCGACGCCGCTGGGCTCGAAGCCGCGCTCGCGAAACCAATGGGCCGTGCGGGTGGTGAGCACGAAGAGCGTCTTCAGCCCCAGCGCGCGGGCCCGTGCCTCGATGCGTTCGAGCAGCTCGTCACCACGACCGCCATGGCGATAGTCAGGGTTCACGGCCAGACAGGCAAGCTCGCCGGCGTCGGAATCGGCGATCGGATACAGCGCGGCGCAGGCGATGATCAGGCCGTCGCGTTCGACGATGCTGAACTGCTCGACCTCGCGCTCTAGCACTTCGCGCGAGCGGCGCACCAGAATGCCCTGCTCTTCCAGCGGCGTGATCAGGTCGATCAAGCCACCGACGTCCTCGATGGTCGCCTCGCGCAATTGCTCGAACTGCTCCTGGGTCACCAGCGTGCCGTCGCCGCCGTCGCGGGTGAACAGCTCGTTGAGCAGCGAGCCGTCCTCGGCATAGCTGATGACATGGCTGCGGCGCACACCCCCCTTGCAGGCTTGCGCGGCGGCATCGAGCAGTTCGGCCTGGTAGGTCCCGGCGAGGCGCTCGACATACGCGGGAATCTGCGGCGGACGCAACTCGCGCACCAGCTTGCCGGCCTCGTCGCGCAGGCCACGCTCGGCGCCGTAGAGCACCAGCTTGTCCGCCTGCAGATCGATGGCCGCGCGAGTGGCGATGTCTTCGCAGGCGATGTTGAAGATTTCCCCGGTCGGCGAGTAACCCAGCGGCGAGAGCAGCACGATGGTGCGCTCGTCCAGCAGCCGGCCGATGCCCTTGCGATCAACGCGCCGCACTTCACCGGTGTGCTGGTAGTCGACGCCATCATGCACGCCGATCGGCCGCGCGGTGATGAAGTTGCCGCTGGCCACGCGCAGCCGCGCGCCCTGCATCGGCGAGGCGGCCATGTCCATCGATAAGCGCGCTTCGAGGGCGATGCGCATGTGCCCGACGGCATCGATCACGCACTCCAGGGTTGCCGAGTCGGTGATGCGCAGGTCCCGGTGGAAGCGCGGCTCCAGGCCGCGCTCTGACAATCGCGCCTCAATCTGCGGGCGAGAGCCGAACGCCAGTACCAGGCGCACGCCGAGGCTGTGCAGCAGCACCAGATCATGGACGATGTTGGCGAAGTTGGGATGCTCCAGCCCGTCGCCGGGCAGCATGACCACGAAGGTACGGTCGCGGTGCGCATTGATATAGGGCGACGAGTCGCGAAGCCAGGTGACGTAGTTGTGCATTGCAGATGCCTTAGATGACAGCTTGTTCGGTCCGGTAGCCGGGTCGGTTGATGGAGGCAGGGAGCGGGACAGTGACGCGGAGATCGCCTGGGCCGCTCCTATCCTCGGTTCGCCGGCTGCAGGCAGTAATGCTCGATCATGCCGCGTAGCAATTTGACGGTGGGTTCGATCCGGTCCAAGTCCAGGTATTCGTCCGGCTGGTGCGCACAGGCGATATCGCCGGGGCCAAGCACCAGCGTCTCGCAGCCGAGCTGCTGAAGATAAGGCGCTTCGGTGGCGAAGGCCACCGCCTCGGCGGCATGCCCGGTGAGCCGTTCCGCCAGCCTGACCAGCTCGGTGTCGGCCGGCTGGTCGAAGGCCGGCACGCTGGGAAACAGCGGCGCCAGATCGAGCTTGACCTGGTGCCTGTCCGCGACCGGACGCAGACGCTCGGCAATGGCATCGCGCAGTTGCTCGGGCTGCATGCCCGGCAGCGGCCGCAGATCGTATTCCAGGGAACAGTGGCCGCAGATCCGATTGGGATTGTCACCGCCATGGATGCAACCGAGGTTCAGCGTCGGCCGTGGCACATCAAACAACGCGTTGTGGTACTGGCCCTGCCACTCCCTTCGCAGCGCGATCAGCTCGCCCATGACGTCGTGCATGGCTTCCAGCGCGCTGTGCCCGTAGTCGGGATTGGAGGAGTGCCCGCTCTGCCCGTGGATCTCGATGCCTTCCATCATGATGCCCTTGTGCAGGCGCACCGGGCGCAAGCCGGTGGGCTCGCCGATTACCGCGGCACGCCCAAGCGGACGACCTGAGGCGGCCAGTGCCCGCGCACCGGACATCGAGCTTTCCTCGTCGCAGGTCGCCAGGATCAGCAGCGGCTGCTGAAACGGCTGGTCGAGCAATGGCAGCACGGCCTCGATGATCAGGGCGAAGAAGCCCTTCATGTCGCAGCTTCCGAGGCCGTACCAGCGGTCGTCCGCCTCGCGCAGACGCAGCGGCTCGGCGCTCCAGAGCTCCGCATCATACGGCACGGTATCGCTGTGACCGGCCAGCACGAGACCACCGGGGCCGGTGCCCCGGGACGCCAGCAGGTTGAGCTTGCCGGGGCTGATCTCCTGCAGCTCGCAGGCGAAGCCGAGCGTGCCCAGCCAGGCGGCCAGCAGCTCGATGACCGGCCGGTTGGTCTGGTCCCAGTGGGCCTGGGTACAGCTCACCGAAGGCGCGGCGATCAACGCGGCGAAGCGTTCCTTGAGCGAGGGGATGGGCACCGGTGACCTCCTGACAGATGGGCACGAAGGCACTCAGTGAAACATGAAACGCGCCGTCGCCGCCTTACCGCTGGGGCAAAAACTGCGACGGCGAACGGGATCAGGCGAAGACGGCCTTGAGGATGCTGAAGAACACGATGGACAGCAGCGCACCGGCCGGCAGGGTGATCAGCCAAGACATGAAAATCGAACCGACCACGCCCAGGTTCAGCGCGCCGATGCCGCGGGCGATGCCGATACCCAGCACCGCGCCGACCAAGGTATGGGTGGTCGAGACCGGCAAACCGATGGCCGAGGCGCCAACCACAGTGGTCGCGGTAGCCAGC
Source organism: Stutzerimonas stutzeri (assembly GCA_002339675.1). Taxonomy (GTDB): domain Bacteria; phylum Pseudomonadota; class Gammaproteobacteria; order Pseudomonadales; family Pseudomonadaceae; genus Stutzerimonas; species Stutzerimonas stutzeri_O. The sequence continues at coordinate 188,377 of DDKB01000017.1, read as the reverse complement.
TCGGCCGCGAAACCACGGCTAGGGGTCAGCTCGGTGATTTCCTTGCCGATGGTGGCAATCACCTTGTAGCCGTAGGTGGCCAGGCCGATGACGATGCCCACCGCCCCGAGCAGCAGCACCCAGCCCGGCACCGCCGACTTGGCGGCGATTGCCGCCGCCCCACCGGACTGAATCACGCCGACCACGGCAGCCAGAGGACCGACCGCGTTGGCGACGTCGTTGGCGCCGTGGGCAAAGGCCATCGAGCAGGCGGTGAAGATCATCAGAACCGCGAAGACCTTTTCCACACTGGCGAAGTGGAAGGTCCGGTCCGCTTCTTCGTCGACGCGGATGCGCGCGAGCAGGGCGATACCAACAAGCGCAACCAGCACGCCGATGGCGAACGCCAGGACCACGCCCTCACTGCTGGTCAGGGTCAGGCCGACATGCTTGAGGCCCTTGGTGACGGTCATCAACGCGACCATGAAGCCGGTCAGGAACATGTACAGCGGCACGAAGCGCTTGGCGTTGCGGAACGGGTCATCGGTGTTGATGATCAACTTCTGCACGCTCATGAACAGGCCGAAGGCGACGATGCCGGAGAGCATGGGCGTCACGACCCAGCTGGTCACGATGGGCACGATGGCGTCCCAATGCACCGCGTCAACGGAGACCCCCACCGCGGCAAAGCCGATGACCGCGCCAACGATCGAATGGGTGGTGGAAACCGGCCAGCCCTTCATGGTGGCAATCAGCAGCCAGGTACCGGCCGCCAGCAAGGCGGACATCATGCCCAGCACCATCAGGTCGGGCGAGATCACGTTGGCGTCGACGATGCCGTTCTTGATCGTTTCGGTGACTTCGCCACCGGCAAGGTAGGCCCCGCAGAACTCGAAGACCATGGCCACGACGATGGCCTGTTTGATCGTCAGCGCCCGCGAGCCGACCGAGGTGCCCATGGCGTTGGCCACGTCATTGGCGCCCACGCCCCAGGCCATGAAGAAACCGAAGGCGCAGGCGAGCACCAGGAGTACGAAGCCGTATTCCGCGATAAAAGACATAAGGAATTACCTGTTGAACCCAGAAAGGACGCTGGCGCCTCAGCGCGCCAGCAATTGTTCCAGACGGTTGCCGACGCGTTCGGCACGGTCAGCTACGTCGCCGATCCATTCGATGATCTTGTAGAGAAACATGACGTCGACCGGCGGCAATTCCTTTTCCAGCTTGAACAAGGCGCGGCGCACCGTGATCTGCATGCGGTCGGTCTCGCGCTCGATCTCCTCGAGCTCCTCGACCATTTTTTCAACCAGCGTCGCCTCACGGCCGCTAAAACCGGTTTCGAGCAGCGAGTCCAGTTCCTTGAGTGCCTTGAGGGCCTGGCAGCTGGCGTCCACGCTGCGCTGTACGTAGGCCATCATTTCCGGCTGCAACGCCGGCGGAATGGTCATGCAACGGCCCAGCATCAGGCCGGCAATGTCCTTGGCGCGGTTGGCAATTTTGTCCTGTACACTCAGCAGCTCAAGCAAATCCGAGCGCGGAACCGGCAAGAACAGGCTTTTGGGCAGGTGCTGACGGACGCTTTTCTTGAGCTTGTCGGCCTCATTTTCCAGTCGGGCCATCTCTTTCTGGATCTGCTCTACCCGCTCCCAGTCCTCGGCAGTGATGGCCTGAAACAGCGGCACCAGGTTGGCGGCGCACTCGTGGGATTTGGCCATGTGCTGTTGCATCGGGCCAATGGGCGAGCGCCCGAACAGGCTGACGAAAGGATTGATTGGCATAGGGAACACCCCGGCTTCAGAAGGCGGCAAGTATACGGATGACCTCAAAGCGCCGCCACCAAGTGACGCAGGTCACACTCAAACATAGGCATCATCTGGGCACCATGCAGAAAGAAACCGAAATCAAACTGCGCGCCAGCCGCGAAACCCTGGCGGCCCTGCGCGAGCATCCGTTGCTGAAGAAGCGCAACAAGAGCGGCTGGCAGCGGCACGAACTGTTCAATCAGTACTTCGATACTCCCGCGCGCGATCTCGCCCAGGCCAGGGTCGCGCTGCGCCTGCGCCGCGATGGCGAGCAAGTCATCCAGACGTTGAAGAGCCGTGGCCAGAGCGTCGCCGGATTGTCCGAGCGCAACGAATGGGATTGGTACCTGGACAAGGCCAAGCTGGACGTGAAGAAACTTGCGGACGACTGCTGGCCAGCCAGCCTGGCCGAGCTGGACAAGAAGACCCTGAAACCGATCTTCACCACCGATTTCATCCGCGAAAAGGCCGAAATCGCCTGGGGTCGCGGCAAGGCCAAGGTGGTTATCGAAGCCGCACTGGACCTGGGCAAGGTCATCGCCGGCAAGCAGAGCGAGGAAATCTGCGAGCTGGAACTGGAGCTGCGCCAGGGCGAGCCCGAAGCGCTGCTGGAGCTGGCCGCCGAGCTGGCGGCCGACCTGCCCCTGATGCCCTGCGACATCAGCAAGGCCGAACGCGGCTACCGCCTGCATGACCCCGACAGCTATGCCTTGACCCTGCCGGCGCCACACGTCGAGCCTGGCATGCCGCTGGACGACGCCTTTGCCGAGCTGGCCTGGTTTCTGCTCGGCAACAGCCAGCGGCTGGCCGAGCAGTACCGCTACAACGGGCATTGGAAACTGCTGGGCGAGTGGCTGCAGCAGCTGGTCGAGCTGCGCGCCCTGCTCGGCAGCCTCGGTCAGGCCGCGCCCCGCGCCACCAGCCGTGAACTACGCGAACAGCTCGATGCGCTGATCCAGGACTGGCGCCCGCGAGTCGAGGCCGGCCAGGACGACGAGGGCACGCGCAAGTCTGCGCCTGCCGATTTCGCCGCCGAGCTGGCACAGCCTCGCTGGGGCCTGTTCTCGCTGCAGGCCTCGCTGTGGTTGCTGCAGCGCGGCTGGACCGCCGGGCGCAATAACCGCGGCAATCGCCAGGGCGCTGCCGAGCTGGGGAACTGGCTGCCCCGCCTGCTGGGCGAAGAAGGCGAGGCGCTGCAACTGCCGCGTTATCAGCAGCAACCCGAAGACCTGGCCGAGCAGCGCCCGCGCATGGAGCGGCTGCTGGTCTGGCTGCACCTGGCCCGCACTACGCTGGACCTGCCGGAAACCGACCGCCTGTACGGCGAGCTGGCCAAGCTCTATGCGTTGACGCAACAACCGCTGGACGAGGATCTGCTCGACGCCCGCGTCGCCCAGGCGCACACGGTCTGGACGCTCAAGCCGTGGAAGTTGCTGACGAAATAGCCAGCCGAGGCACACCCGCGGCAATCGGTCTATGCCCGTTGCCGCCCCTGCTGGGCTAAAGCCCACCCTACATGACGGGCTGGCGAAGTAGCGGGCGACGGCCCCGCCCGTAGGGCGGGCTTCAGCCCACCGGTTGCTGCCAACCTCCACCCGACGCCCGGCCTATATCCGTCACCCTGACCCTATCGGGCTTAAGTCCCCCAGCTGCCAGTTCGCACCCCGGCGCATGCCGCCTTAACCTCGACCGTACTCGGCAAAGTTGAACCTTCTGGGCAGACAGGGCGCGTGTTTAGCGGCAAGCTTGCCCCTCGTCTCCACCATGCTCGAAGGGCCCCATGTCCGTGTTGAACTCCCCCGCCCAGGACCGTTTTCTCGACCTCAACGACCTGTTGCGCGACCTCGTCGCTCAGGGCCGGCTGCAGCAGGAAACCGCCGAGCAGTGCATGACCGTCAGGCGCAGCGCGGCGAACAGCCAGCAGCACCCGCTGGAATTCCTCGGCGCGCAACAGCTCGACGACCTGGCGCGCCCGGGCAAGAAGCTCGATCTCGAGACGCTCACCGTCTGGCTCGCCGAGCAGGCCGGGCAGCCCTATCTGCGCATCGACCCGCTGAAGATCAACGTGGCCGCGGTCACACCGCTGATGTCCTACGCCTTTGCCCAACGCCACAAGATACTTGCCGTGGCGGTGGACAGCTCGGCGGTGACCATTGCCAGCAGCCAGCCGTTCGTGAAGAGCTGGGAAGCCAATCTCACCCACGTGCTCAAGCGGCCGATCAAGCGGGTCGTCGCCAATCCGGTCGACCTGCAGCGCTTCACCGTGGAGTTCTACCGCCTGGCCAAGTCGGTCAGCGGCGCCACCGCCAATGATCAGAAGGTCAGTGGCGCCGGCAATTTCGAACAGTTGCTCAACCTCGGCGCCAGCGACCAGGAGCCGGATGCCAACGACTCGCACATCATCAACATCGTCGACTGGCTGTTTCAGTACGCGTTCGACCAGCGCGCCAGCGATATCCACATCGAGCCGCGGCGCGAGCAGGGCAGCGTGCGCTTTCGCATCGACGGCGTGCTGCACAACGTCTACCAGTTCCCGCCGCAAGTGGCGATGGCGGTGGTCAGCCGGCTGAAGACCCTGGGGCGAATGAACGTCGCGGAGAAGCGCAAGCCGCAGGACGGCCGGGTCAAGACCAAGACCCCGGATGGCGGCGAGGTGGAGCTGCGCCTGTCGACATTGCCGACCGCGTTCGGCGAGAAGATGGTCATGCGAATCTTCGACCCGGAGGTGCTGCTCAAGGGCTTCGATCAGCTGGGCTTTTCCGCCGAGGACCTGCGCCGTTGGCAGAGCATGACCGGCCAGCCCAACGGCATCATCCTGGTCACCGGCCCCACCGGCTCGGGCAAGACCACCACGCTGTACACCACACTCAAGCAGCTGGCGACGCCCGAAGTGAACGTCTGCACCATCGAAGACCCGATCGAGATGATCGAGGGCGCCTTCAACCAGATGCAGGTGCAGCACAACATCGACCTGACCTTCGCCAGCGGTGTACGCGCGTTGATGCGCCAGGACCCGGACATCATCATGGTCGGCGAGATTCGCGATCTGGAAACGGCGGAGATGGCGATCCAGGCGGCGCTCACCGGGCACCTGGTGCTGTCGACGCTGCACACCAACGATGCGCCCTCGGCCATCACCCGATTGTTGGAGCTGGGCGTGCCGCATTACCTGCTGCGGGCGACGCTGCTGGGCGTCATGGCCCAGCGCCTGGTGCGCACGCTGTGCCCGCACTGCAAGGCACCGGTGCAACTGAATGCCGATGACTGGCAAGCGCTGACCAAGCCCTGGAACGCCCCGTTGCCGAGCCATGCACAGCAGGCGGTGGGCTGCATCGAATGCCGCGACACCGGCTACCGTGGGCGCGCGGGTGTCTACGAGATCATGCTGCTCAATGATGCGATCAAACCCTTGATCACCGCCGACACCGACCTCATCGCCCTGCGCCGCCAGGCCTTCAAGGACGGCATGCACAGCCTGCGCCTGTCCGGCGCACAGAAGATTGCCGCGGGACTGACCACGCTGGAGGAAGTGCTGCGGGTGACGCCACAGAGCGAGCAGAAGTAGCGGGAGGCTGGGGGAGGGGCGATTGTAGGGTGGATGTCGCTTTTCACATCCACCATGACCCGGCCGGTGGATCGGTGAAGCGTGATCCACCCTACGTCGACGCGCCGCTTGGGATGCCCGATCCCGAACGCCTCTTTTCGCTCAGCCTGCCAGCGCGCCGCGCCGGCCAGATTGTCGCGACCCGCGCGGCTTGCGGATTGTAGGGTGGATGTCGCTTTTTACATCCACCGCGACTCCGGCCGGTGAATCGGTGAAGCGTGATCACCCTACGTCAGCCCGCAGAGGGGAACGCTATTCCGGAGCGCCGTTTCTTTCAGCCTGCTCGCCCGTAGCGCCTTGGTCGGCCCTCTCGGCCTTATCCCTGCCTGGCCGCCAGGATCGTCGCGACCCGCGCGGGCTTGCAGTTCAGGTACGCCGAAGACCGCAGCCATTGCTGGTCCGGGTACCAGGAGAACATGAACTGCCCGCCTTTCAGGCTATCAACCACCATCCGCGCCACTTCCGGGCGCACCGCGGGGCAGCCTTGACTGCGGCCGATGCGGCCCTGGGTAGCGATCCAGGCCGGGTTCACGTAATCGGCCGGGTGAATCACAATGGCCCGTTCGCGCGCCAGGTCGTTCACGCCGGGCTCGAGCCCGTCCATGCGCAGCGAGTAGCCATGCTTACCGCTGTAACTCTCGGCGGTGCGGAACAGACCGATGCTCGACTGGTGGCTGCCCACGTCGTTCGAAAAGCGCGTGGCCAGATTTTCCCCGGACTTGTTGCCATGGGCGACGAAGTCCTTGAGCAACAGGCGGCGCTGGGCCAGGTCGAAGATCCACAGCCGGCGTTTCGAGGACGGCAGAGAGAAATCGATCACCGCCAGCCGCTGAGCTGGCGCCGCACCGTTGTTCACCGCGCACTGCATGGCAGCGACGGCGTGGGTCAGCACGCGCTGATCCAGGCTCGGCGCCACGCGGGCCAGGGTATCGACCAGGGGTTGGTAGCTAGGCGGGGCGGCCAGCAGCGGCAGCGAGAGAAACAGGCCGGCGGCCAGTAGAAGGCGTCGAAGCGAATGCAGCATTCGTGGTAAACCTCGGCGGTGCCAATGTCGCGCGTCCGTGCCGACCGACACCCCTGCTCGCTGCCAGGCCCACAGGATCGACTCACGCGATCGCTGTCAGCAGCGAAAAATCCAATCAGACGGGACCTGAAACGCTCCCACGTCGTCTGAATAACATGTTCGAGGCCTGTAAGGGCCTGGTTTTCCCAGACGCCGTGGCCGTTTCAGCGGCGGAGTCTAGCAGTCGGCGGGACAGCCGGGGGTGAAGCGTTGGTCAAAAAACATGCATTTCGTCTGTTCTGTTTCCTGTGGCTGGTCCCCTGGGCGGCCTTCGCGACCCCCCCGGCGAGCCCGCCCGGCCCGCTTCAGGCGGTCTTGAAGCGGCTCCCGGAGGCATGCGGCCCGGCGTGGTCGACGGTCGGGCCGGCCGCCCTGCAACAGCTGTCGGCGCTGTATGAGCGCCAGGGCTATACAGCGCTGTGGACGCGCTTCGATCAGATCGACGCCTTGCTCGAGCAGCTCGACGGACTGGCCGACGACGGCCTGAACCCGGCGAGCTACCAACCCGGCACCATCCGCCAGGCGATGCACACCGCGACAGGCGATCCGCTGCACCGCGAGTGCAGTGACATTTTCGCCAGCCACGCCTACCTGACCGCCCTGGGCCATCTGGCCAACGGCCGGTTGCCACAAGATCGGCTGGAGCCGGTCTGGCGCAACAATGACGCCAGCGATGCCGCCGCTTCGGCACGCCTGCTGGACATCGCCAGCGAAGGGCTGACGCAGCTCGAGCAGGCCTTCAATCAGGCGCGACCGTCGTTGGAGCAGTACCACAACCTGCGTCAGGCTTACGCCAGGCTGCGCCGTCAACCGCTACCCGGTGATTGGGCAAGGATCCCTGCTGGCCAGACACTGCGCATCGGCATGACCGATCCACGCGTACCGGCGCTGCGCCAGCGCCTGGAGGCATCCGCTCTGTTGCCGCAGGGCACCTCGGCAACAGAGCAGCCCGCGGCCGTTTACGGCCCGGAACTGGTCGAGGCGCTCAAGGCCTTTCAGCGCCGCCATGCACTGCAGGACGACGGCGTGCTGGGCGCCGACACCCTGACCGCGCTGAACGCCTCACCGGCCGATCGCCTGGCCCAGTTGCGGGTCAATCTCGAGCGATTCCGCTGGCTCTCCCGGGACATCGAGCCGCGCTCGCTACTGGTCGACATTGCCGGCGGCCGGGTGATCTTCTTTCGCAGCAACAGCCCGCAATGGGAAGCCCGCAGCCAGGTCGGACGCGATACCCGGCAAACGCCGTCCATCAAATCGACCGTGACTCGCCTGACACTCAACCCGACCTGGACCGTGCCTCCGACCATCTTGCGCGAGGACAAGCTGCCGCAGATTCGCGCCAATCCGGCGTACCTGGCCGAGCACAACCTGCAGGTGCTCGACTACAACGGGCAGGTGCTGGACCCGACCACGGTGGACTGGCGAAACCCCGGGCGGATCTTGCTGCGCCAGGCCGCCGGCCCCGACAATCCGCTCGGACGCGTGGTGATCCGCTTTGCCAACCCCTATTCCATCTACCTGCATGACACGCCCAGCCAGGCCCTGTTCACGCGTTCGCAGCGTACGTTCAGCTCCGGCTGCGTCCGCGTCGAATCGGTCATGCAACTGATCGGGCTGCTGCTGACCGAGGCCGAGCAGGCGCGCGTCGCCCAGCTGCTGCAATCCAATCAGACCGTGGAGTTCAGGCCCTCGCTGGACACGCCGATCCTCCTCGCGTACTGGACCGCCGAAGCCGACAGCAACGGCCAGCCACGTTATCGCCCTGACGTTTATCATCGCGACCCGGCGCTGCGCGAGGCGTTGCAGGTGGCCGACCGCCAACCGCTATTGCCCGGCACTGATCGGCTACGCTGAAGCAATGCGCGGCTGACCGTTCGGGACCGGACCGGCGGCTCTGGCAGATTGCCCGTAGACCGAGGTCTACTTGCCGCCTGTGCAGGGTCGGGTATCGTGCCGACAGGCGAACAGCCCCGTCGAGGCACGTCGCCACGGCCGACCGGGTGCGCGATCACCCCCGCCAGGAGCGTCCCGATTGCTTTTTTTGCCGCCACGGATAGCCGAGCAGAAATTTGAACGTCAAGAACCCTGTCGCTACATGGAACGAAGCTGACCGCCTGGCTGCACTGGCCCGATACCGCATCCTCGACACGCCCGCCGAGGCGGCGTTCGATGACCTGGTCCTGCTGGCGGCCGATCTCTGCGCCAGCCCCAGCGCCGCCATCGTCTTCATCGACGCGGACCGTCACTGGGTCAAGGCCGCGCTCAACCCCCACGACGACCCCCGCCACACGGCGCTCTGCGCCCGCGCCGCCGCCCAGGCCGACCCCCTGGTGATCGAGAACCTGGCCGAGGACCCGGCCATCGGCGGGCCCCCGGGCTTCTACGCGGCCGCCGTGTTGCGCACGCCCGAAGGCCTGCCGCTGGGCACCCTCTGCCTGATGGACGAGCAGCCGCGGCAGCTGTCCGAACGGCAACGGGCACACCTGCAGGCGCTGGCGCGCCAGGTCATGGCGCTGCTCGAGCTGCGCCGCAGTCGCGAGGCCAACGAGCGCAACCGGCAGATCATCGACAGCGCGGTGGACTACGCCATCATCAGCACCGACACCCGCGGCCGGATCACCGGCTGGAACCAGGGCGCCGAACGCATCCTCGGCTGGCGGGCGGAGGAGATCGTCGGCAGCCCCGCGTCGCGCCTGTTCACGCCAGAGGACGTAGCGCGCGGCATCGCCGAGCAAGAAATGGCAACGGCAGCGCAAGAAGGCTCGGCGATCAACGAACGCTGGCACCTGCGCAAGGATGGCAGCCGCTTCTGGGCCAGCGGGGTACAGATGCCCCTGCGCGACGACCGCGGGCGGCAGCAGGGCTTTGTCCACATCCTGCGCGACCTCACCGAGCGCCTGCACGAACAGGCTGCGATCCGCGAGGCCGAGGAGCGCTATCGGGCGCTGGTCGACCTCAGCCCGCAAGTCATCTGGCAGTGCGACGCCGAGGGCCGGCTGATCTTCTGCAACCGCTACTGGTGCGACTTCACCGGTCTGAGTGCCGAGCAATCGGCCGGCATGGGCTGGCTGGCTGCCGTGGCGCCGGACCACCGTGACGCCGTGCTGCACCAATGGCACGGCGCGCTGCACTCCGGTCAGGCGGGCAATTTCGAGGTGCCGCTGCTGGCGGCAGATGGCAGCACACGCTGGTTCCAGGGCAGTGGCGCGCCGGTCTACGACTGCGACTGCCGACTGTTGCATTGGGTGCTGGTGGCGCAGAGTGTCCATGAACGACGCCTGGCCGAGATCAAGCGCCTGGAAAGCGAGGCCTTCACCCGTAGCCTGCTGGACGCGGCAAGCGAAGGCTTCTATTCGATCGATACCGAGGGCAACGTCACCCTGTGCAATCAGGCCTTCGTGAATCTGCTCGGCTTCGCCAGCAAAGATGAGTTGCTAGGCCGCCAGCTGCACCACGTGATCCACCACAGCCGCCCGGACGGCTCGCCCTACCCGGTCGAGCAGTGCCCGATCCAGCGCACCGCCCGCACCGGCGAGCCCGCGCACGTCGAGTATGAGTTGTTCTATCGACGCGATGGCAGCAGCCTCCCGGTGGAATACCGCGTCGCGCCCCTGTACCGCGACGGCGTGTTGCAGGGCGCCATCTGCACCTTCACCGACATCAGCGAGCGGGCCCGCGACGAAGCGCAGCAGTCCTACCTGCTGGAGCTCAGCGACCACCTCCAGGACAGCGACGGACGCATCGAGCTCGGCGATGTGATGGCCGATCGCCTGGCCCAGTTGCTGGCCGTCGAGTGCATTTTCACTGGGCACCTGGACCGCGACGAAAGCCTGGTGATCGAGCAGCGCTGGCCGGCGCTCGACGCAGAGCCCGGCACCGCGCCCTACGCCCTCGGCGATTGCGCACCGGCGCTGCGCCTGCGGCTGTCGCAAGGCATCGTGGTGCCCTTCGAGGACCTGCTCGACGAAGCCGACTGCCACGACAACTGCGATGCGCTGCACGAGCACCTGGGCTACCGCAGCCTGCTGCTTGCCCCGCAGCTGCAGCAGAGTGAGCGCTGCGCCTTTCTCATGTTCGCCAGCCGCTCGCCGCGGCCTTGGCGCCAAGCAGACATCGCGCTCGCTCGCGAGGTGGCCGAGCGCATCCGGGCGGCCGTCGATCGCGCGAGCGCGCGCAAGGCCCTGCTGGATGCCGAGCAGCGCGTCAGCCTGGCCAACGAGATCGCGGCGATCGGCATCTGGGAATACGATTTCGAGCGCAACACCCTGCACTGGGACTCGCAGCTCAAGGCGCTCGCCGGGGTCGAGCCGGGCGGCCCGGCGCTTTCAGTGGATGCCTTCCTCGCCCTCGTCCATGCCGATGACCGCCGCGCCCTGCTCGACGCCTTCCGCAATGCCCTCGACGGGCTCGGCGGCGGCGAGCTCAACCTCGACTACCGGGTCTACGACGAGCGCAACGACCAGTTTCGCTGGCTGACCAATCGCGGCCGCCGCCTGGTCGACGCCGATGGTCACGTGCGCCTGCTCGGCACCGCACGCGAAATCACCGCCGAACGTCATGCCGCGCTGAAGTTGCGGCGCATCAACGCCCTGCTCGAGGAGCAGATCCGCGAACGCCAGATCACCGAGCAGCGCCAGTCGGTGCTCATGGAGCTGGGCGACCTGCTGCGCGGCCAACCGGACAGCGCGACCATCGTCACCGCCGCCGTGCGCGCCCTGGGCACCACGCTGAACGTCACCCGCGCCGCCTTTCTCAGCATCGAGCCCGGCAGTCAGTACGCCACCGTTGAACGTTACTGGAGCGACGGCGCGCTGGGCGACTACAGCGAGCGCATGTGCTTTGCCGACTATGGCGACTTCATCTACGACCTACAGAACGACGAGCTGGTGGTCGTCGAGGACATCCTGCACGACCCGCGGACTGCGGCGCAGGCTTCAAGCCTGCGCCTAAGGCGAATCCAGAGCCTGGTCTGCGTACCCCTGCAGGAGCAAGGCGTGCTGCGCGCGGCGCTGATCCTGCTGCAGGACCGCCCGCGGCAGTGGGCCGAGGACGACATCTCCTTTATCCGCGAAGTCGCCGACCGGGCCTGGACCGCCGACGAGCGGATGCGCGCCGAAAGCGCCCTGCGCGCCAGCGAAGAACAGTTCCGTACCCTGGCCGACAACATGAGCCAATTCGCCTGGATGGCCGACCCGAGCGGGCGCATCTACTGGTACAACAAGCGCTGGTACGACTACACCGGCACCACCCTGGAAGCCATGCGCGCCCTGGGATGGCGCTCGGTGCACCACCCCGACCACCATGTGCGGGTCAGCGCCTCGATGAAGCGTGCCGTGGCGATCGGCTCGATCTGGGAGGAAACCTTTCCAATGCGCGGCAAGGACGGCCAGTACCGCTGGTTCCTGGCGCGTGCGGTGCCCATCCGCGACGACTTCGGCCAGGTCACTCGCTGGTTCGGCACCAACACCGACATCACCGCCCAGGTGGCGGCCGAAGAAGCCCTGCGCGAGCTCAACGAGAACCTTGAGCGCCGGGTCGCGGAGCGCACCCGCGAGCTGGCCGAGATCAACCACTTGCTGCATCTGGAAATGGGCGAGCGCGAGCGCGCCGAGGACACCCTGCGCCACGCCCAGAAGATGGAGGCCATCGGGCAGCTCACCGGCGGCCTGGCCCACGACTTCAACAACATGCTGACCGGCGTGCTCGGCGCCCTCGACCTGATCCAGCGACGCGTGGCCAGCGGCCGCGTCAACGACCTGGGGCGCTACGTCGACGCCGCGACCAGCTCGGCCAACCGAGCCGCGGCCCTGACCCACCGCCTGCTGGCTTTCGCCCGCCGCCAGTCGCTGGACCCGCAGCCGGTGGACGTCAACCAGCTGGTCTGCTCAATGGAGGACATGCTGCGCCGCACCATGGCCGAGCACATCGAGCTCAGCACGCGCTTGCAGCCCGACCCCTGGCTGGCCTACACCGACGCCCACCAGCTCGAAAATGCCCTGCTGAACCTGGTGATCAACGCCCGCGACGCCATGAGCGAAGGCGGCAAGCTGGTGATCCAGACCGGCTGCGTACAGATCAAGAGCATCAAGCCGGACAGCCCCGAGCCCGGCGACTACGTCACCCTGAGCGTGGCCGACAATGGCACCGGGATGCCACCCGAAGTGGTTGCCAAGGCCTTCGACCCCTTCTTCACCACCAAACCCATCGGTCAGGGCACCGGGCTCGGGTTGTCGATGGTCTATGGCTTCGTCAAACAGACCGGCGGCCATGTGCGTATCGACAGCACGCCCGGCGAGGGCACGTTGATCACCCTGTTCCTGCCACGCAACCGTGCCCAGGGCGAGCACTCAGAGACGCCGGCGGAGGCCGCCCTCGACGTCCGTGGCGCCGAGGCGGACGAAACCGTGCTGGTGGTCGAGGACGAAGCGGCGGTACGCATGCTGGTGGTCGAGGTGCTACAGGAACTGGGCTATCGCGTGATCGAAGCGGTCGACGGCAGCTCAGCGCTGCCGCACCTGGCCGCCGACCAGCGTATCGACTTGCTGGTCAGCGACATCGGCCTGCCCGGCCTTAACGGCCGCCAGCTGGCCGAGGTCGCGCGCCAGCATCGCCCGGACCTGCGGGTGCTGTTCATCACCGGCTACGCACCCAACGCCGAAGTGCGCGGGGAGTTTCTCGGCCCCGGCATGGACATGCTGGCCAAGCCGTTCAGCATCGACGTACTCGGCAGCAAGGTCCGCCAGCTGATCGAACGCAGCGGTTAGGGCGTCGAGGAACTCTGCCGGGCGCCCGCTACTCTCTTGAGAGGTAACCAGCGGAGGCACCCATCATGCGCAGAACAGTATTGGCGGCACTCACCCTGAGCTGTATCCCCTTTGGCGCGGCGCTGGCCGACAGCGGCTTCGTCCGCCAGGTCCTGTCCTCAGGCGCGACCACGGCCTCGACCTACATGACGTTCAAGGACGACAAACAGGTCGCCGCCGCCCGTGAGGACGCCGGCAGTTTTGTCGCCAGCGACGGCGCGATTCGCGGCCCCTACCTCGAAGCGGCGCTGAGCAAGCTGCGCAGCGAGCAACCTGGCCTGAACGCCAGCGACATGGAGCTGGCCAGCGCGCTGCTCGCGGCGGAACAGTAATCGCGACCGGCGGCGCGCCGCCGGTCTCCACCCCTACCGATCCTGGAGACCCCATGAAGAAATCCGCATCCGCCGTCTGGCAAGGCGAACTGAAGACCGGCAAAGGCAGCATCAGCACTCAGAGCGGTGCGTTGAAAGACAATCCGTACGGCTTCAACACCCGCTTCGAAGGCGCGCCAGGGACCAACCCGGAAGAACTGATCGGCGCCGCCCACGCGGGCTGCTTTTCGATGGCCTTCTCGATGATGCTCGGCCAGGCCGGCCTGACGCCCGAGCGCATCGAGACCACCGCAGAGGTCTCGCTGGAAAAGCAGGACGAGGGATTCAGCATTACCGCCGTCGCCCTGACCATGACCGCCAAGGTCCCGGGTGCAACCCAGGAGCAATTCGACGAAATCGCCAACAAGGCGAAGGAAGGCTGCCCGGTCTCCCGCGTGCTGAACGCGAAGATCAGCCTGAACGCGACCCTGCAGGGCTGACAGCCGGTAAAACCAAAACGCCGCCCCGAAGGGCGGCGTTTTTCGTTGCAGCGGCGTCAACCTCAGCCGCGGATGTTGTAAATGTCCTTCTCGTTCAGCTCGGCGTATTCGTACAGGCGCTTGAGGTACGCGCTCTGCTGGTCCCAGACCTTCTTGGCGACCGGATCGGCTGCCGCCGCGCTGTCGACCACCTCGGCCGCGACTTCCTTCAGGCGCGCCAGGACTTCGTCCGGCAGGCGGCGGACTTCGACGCCCTGCTCGCGCAGTTGCTCCATGGCTTCCATGTTCTTGGCGTTGTAGTCGTCGAGCATGTCGCCGTTGACCGCGCGTGCGGCCGAACGAACGATGGCCTTGAGGTCGTCGGGCAGGGTTTCCCAGGCCTTCAGATTCACGTCCAGCTCGAAGGTCACGTTCGGCTCCTGCCAGCCCGGGGTGTAGTAGTACTTGGCCGCCTTGTGCAGGCCCAGCGCCAGGTCGTTGTACGGGCCGATCCACTCGGTGGCGTCGATGGCACCGGTCTGCAGTGCGGTGAAGATCTCGCCGGCCGGCATGTTCACCACGGTACCGCCCATCTTCGTCAGCACCTCGCCGCCCAGGCCGGGGGTGCGCATCTTCAGACCCTTGAAGTCATCGACGGAGTTCATTTCCTTGTTGAACCAGCCGGCCGTCTGCACACCGGTCGCGCCGCAGGCCATCGGCAATACGCCATAGGGCTTGTAGACCTCTTCCCACAGCTGGATACCGCCGCCGTAGTGCAGCCAGGCGTTCATTTCCTGGGCGTTCGGGCCGAACGGCAGGGCGCAGAAGAACTGCGCGGCCGGCACCTTGCCCTTCCAGTAGTAAGGTGCGCCGTGGCCCATCTCGGCGGTGCCGCGGGAAACAGCGTCGAACACTTCCAGGGCCGGCACCAGTTCGCCGGCGGCGTAGACCTTGACCGTCAGCCGGCCATTGCTCATCTCGTTGACACGCTTGGCGAAGTTTTCCGCGCCGACGCCCACGCCAGGGAAGTTCTTCGGCCAGGAGGTGACCATCTTCCAGCTGAATTTCTCGTTGCTGGCGGTGCCTTCGGTCTTGCCGGCAGGTTTCTCGGCTTCCTTGTTGCAACCGGCCAGTGCGGTTGCGGCCAGGCCCACGCCAGCGGCGGCCAGAATTTGACGACGTTTCATAAGTCACTCCTTGTTGTTGTAATGCTGAATATCGGAACCCCGAACCCAGGTAGTTCTAGCTATCATATGGCTATCTTTCGCTCAAGCACCGTGACTACGTACAGGCACTACGTACGTAGTACTGCCGGTTGCGACAACTTCGCGCAGCCGCCTAGAATCGCCGGCCTTCGGCCATAACAATAAAGGATCCGCCATGTCGGAACATGCCCCTCCTCTGCTCGGCCTGGCCAGGCTGATCGATGCCCTGAATGCCCGCTTCGGCCAGGCCTGTGCCTGGCTGACGCTGTTCCTGGTCATCGGCACCGCTGTCGTGGTGGTATTGCGCTACGGTTTCGGGATCGGCGCGACGGCGCTGCAGGAAGCCGTCCTCTACGCCCACGCCCTGGTGTTCATGGGCGCCGCCGCCTGGGTCCTGCAACGCAACGGCCACGTCCGCGTCGACATCTTCTATCAGCGATTCAGCCCTCGCTACCAGGCCTTGGTCGAAGTACTCGGCACGCTCCTGTTCCTTCTGCCGGTCTGCCTGTTCCTCGGCTGGGCGAGCTGGGACTACGTGGCCAACTCCTGGGCAACGCTGGAAAGCTCCAGCGAATCGGGCGGGCTGCACTTCGTCTACCTGCAGAAGAGCATCATTCTGATCCTGGTGGTCTGCCTGGCCCTGCAAGGCATCGCGGAAATCATCAAGGCCGCGTACATCATGACCGGCCGCCTGCCGGCGCCGGAGGTGAAGCATGGCTGAGCTGATGGCGATACTCCTGTTCGTCTGCATTTGCGCGGCCCTGATGGCCGGCTATCCCGTGGCGTTCACCCTCGGCGGCGTATCGCTGCTGTTTGCCGGGCTCGGCATCGTCACCGGCACCTTTGACGCCGGTTACCTGAGCGCACTGCCCAACCGCCTGTTCGGCATCATGAACAACCAGACGATGCTCGCCGTGCCGCTGTTCGTGTTCATGGGCGTGATGCTGGAAAAGAGCCGCGTCGCCGAAGACTTGCTCGAGTCCATGTCACGCCTGTTCGGTACCTTGCGCGGTGGTCTGGCGATCTCCGTGTGCGTCGTGGGCGCCCTGCTTGCCGCCAGCACCGGTATCGTCGGCGCCACGGTAGTGACCATGGGCCTGATGGCGCTGCCGACCATGCTGCGCCGCGGCTATGACCCGGCCATCTCGACCGGCACCCTTGCCGCCACGGGTACGCTGGGGCAGATCATCCCGCCGTCGATCGTCCTGGTCCTGCTGGGTGACGTGATGTCCAGCGCCTACCAGCAGGCACAGCTGAAACTCGGCATCTTTTCGCCGAAGACCGTTTCGGTGGGCGACCTGTTCGTGGGTGCCCTGCTCCCCGGCCTGCTGCTGGTCGGCCTGTATATCCTCTACATCATCGGCGTCGCCATTTTTCAACCGAAGAAACTGCCGGCCCTGCCGCAGGAGGAACTCGGTCCGATCGAGTGGGGCAAGCTGATCAACGCGCTGGTGCCGCCGCTGCTGCTGATCAGCGCGGTGCTCGGCTCGATCCTTGCCGGCTACGCCACCCCCACCGAGGCCGCCGCCCTCGGCGCCCTGGGTGCCATGGTGCTGGCGCTGTACAAGCGCAAGCTGAACTTCGGCCAGTTGCGTGAAGTGGCCTACGGCACGACTGAAATCAGCGCCATGGTGTTCCTGATCCTGATCGGCGCCTCGCTGTTCTCGCTGGTGTTCCGCGGGTTTGGCGGCGAAGTATTGATTGAAGACGTGTTCGCCCAGCTGCCTGGGGGCGTACTCGGTGCGTTCTTCGTGGTGATGCTGGTGATCTTCCTGCTCGGCTTCATCCTGGACTTCATCGAGATCACTTTCGTGGTCGTCCCGATCGTCGGGCCAGTGCTGCTGGCCATGGGCCTGGACCCGATCTGGCTCGGCGTGATGATCGCGCTGAACCTGCAGACCTCGTTCCTCACGCCGCCGTTCGGCTTCGCGCTTTTCTACCTGCGCGGCGTAACCCCGCCATCAGTGCCCACCGGCACCATCTACAAGGGCGTGGTGCCGTTCATCCTGATCCAGTTGCTGCTGCTGATCATCGCCTACCAGTTCCCCGGGCTGGTGACCTGGCTGCCGGAGCAGGTCTACGGCAACTGATGCAACCAGACGCCCGTTCCGACGGGCGTCTTGCTTTCCAGCCCGCGCGAACAGCGCGATCATGGGCGTCCATGCCGAGCGCCAATCAACCCATGCCCACCGCCCCTACCGGCCATGACCTGCTGGCCGAACGCTTCGAGCAGCTCAACGCCTTCCTGCTGCGCCATCAAACGTTTTGGCGCCCCCGCCCCTTCACCGAGCCCTGCCTGGCGTGGGAACGCGAGCACCCGGAACTGGCCACCTGGCTGCGCCAGCGCTCGCTGGAGCAGGCCGAGGCCGCCCAGGCCTGCCCGGCCGACTTGCCGGCACCCGCGCCCTTTACCGAGCTGGCAACCCAGGCCGTCGCCCTCGGCAGCCTGTCCCCGCTGTCGGCGCCGCAGCTTGCCGCAACGCCAGCCCCGGTCGACGTGCCCGGTCGCAAATGGCTGCAAATTCAGGCCTTCGCCGCCGCCCTGCCGCTTGCCGAGGACGATCCGCAGCACTGGATTGACTGGTGCGCCGGCAAGGGCCACCTGGGCCGCTACCTGGCCATGCGCGGCCAGCAGGCCTCCTGCCTGGAATGGGATGCGGCGCTGGTCGCGGCTGGGCAACACCTCAGCGAGAAGCAGGGGGTCTCGGTGCGCCACCAGCAGCAGGACGTCATGGCCAACGGCGTGGCCGAGCACCTTCACCCCGGCGTGACGCCGGTCGCCCTGCATGCCTGTGGTGACCTGCACGTGCGCCTGCTCGAGCAGGGCATTTCCCGGGGCTGCCAACGCCTTGCCATCGCCCCCTGCTGCTACAACCGCACCCAGGCTAGGCACTACCGGGCCCTGTCGCAGCGCGCCAGGCGCTCCGCACTTGCGCTCACACGCGACGACCTCGGTCTGCCGCTCAGCGAAACGGTCACCGCCGGGCGCCGCGAATGCCATCAACGCGACCAGTCGATGGCCTGGCGCCTGGGCTTCGACCGCCTGCAGCGCCAGCTGCGCAGTGTCGACGCCTATCTGCCCACCCCTTCGCTGCCAGCCGCGTGGCTGAAAAAGCCCTTCGAGACCTACTGCCGCGACCTGGCCCAGCTCAAAGCCCTGCCCGCCCCCGGCGCGCAAGACTGGGCTGCCCTGGAACGCCACGGCTGGCAGCGCCTGGCGCAGGTGCGCAACCTGGAGCTGGTGCGCGCCCTGTTCCGCCGTCCGCTGGAACTCTGGCTGGTGCTCGACCAGGCCCTGCTGCTGGCAGAAAACGGCTATCGCGTCCGCCTCGGCACCTTCTGTCACCACGACCTGACGCCGCGCAACATCATGCTGCTCGCCGAACGCGATGCCGCCATTGCAGGCACATGAACAAACCGACGCAAACAACTGGCAACAAACGGTTTACTCGCCCGGAGCAATGGCTATAATGGCGCCCATCTTTTCGCCGGTATAGCTCAGCTGGTAGAGCAACTGACTTGTAATCAGTAGGTCCCGAGTTCGACTCTTGGTGCCGGCACCATACGAAACAACGACAAAGGCTCACCTCTGGTGGGCCTTTGTCGTTTCCGGGTGGCGCGCACCGTCCCGCTGCCGGCTGGTGCGACGCATGGCACATGCCTGGGCCAGGCTGTGCCACACAAAAAAGCCCCGCATCGGCCGATGCGGGGCTTTTTTGCGTTGCGGGCTGAGTCCTGTCCCTGTGGCTGCTCCGAGCAGCGATTCCTGAACGCCATTCTGGCGCCTGCGAGGCCTTTCGCGGCAGCCTTGCCACAGCCCGCGGCATGCAGGCTGGGTGCTGTTGCTAGGCGCTACATGACGCGGGGGCGGGTCAGGAAGCGGCCAACAGCGGCACCGAGGTTAAGAGGCAGCGTGATGGCAAAAGTTCCACTTTTGAGATGAAAAAGCCATCAGCTTAAGCCGAGGCCGGCCGTGTGCCGCCTGTGACCTCTGTCTCACGCTGCCCGATCCGACCGTCGGATGGTTGCGTTCGCCGCACCGGCTCGGGCCGCCCCAGTCTCGCGCGGCGCGGCGCGCAGCCCGCGTGGGCCCTGGCCTGCAGGCGTTAGGGCTGGCAGCCGAGGGTCGCCAGGCTGGCCCAGCGACGCGCCTGCGAGCCGGCTTGAGCCGATCGACTGTCGGAACATGCCGGGCTAAACGCTGTCAGCTATCCGTCGCCACTCCAGCGCCACTGAAAGGCAATGTCTGCCGCCACGGAGCCAGCCTTGAGGAGCCAGGCCACTCGATGACAGCGATCAAGACTCTGTTCGACAAACTGAAGCACTACGTTTTCAACGCCTCGTGGATGATGGCGGAGCGGCTGCTGAACATCGGCGTCGGTTTTTTCATGGCGATCGTGCTGGCCCGCTACCTGGGGCCGGAACAGTTCGGCATCCTCGCCTACGCCATCTCCATGACGGCGATCTTCGCCTCGGCCGGCCACATGGGCCTGGCCGGGCTGGTGGTGCGCGAGGTGGTCAAGCAACCGAACGCGGTGCCGGAAACCCTCGGCACCACCTTTATGCTCAAGCTCACCGGCATGACCCTCGGGTTCGTGCTGATCCTGCTCTATGCGCTGCTATTCGAGGAGGTGGGCGGGACCGAGTTCTGGATGTTGCTGATCGTCGCCACGGCGATCTTCTTCCAGACCTTCGACGTGGTGGAATACTGGTTCCAATCGCAGGTCCAGGCCAAGTACCCGGCCATGGCCAAGTCCGGCTCGGTGGTGTTGGCCGCGGGCCTGAAGCTGTTGCTGGTGGCCAGCGGTGCAGGGGTGATCGCCTTTGCCTTCGCCCACGCCGCGCAATTCGTGATCGCCGCGCTGATCCTCGCGGTGCTCTACAAGGGCACCACCCGCATGTCGCTGATGAGCTGGAAGGCGAGTTTCGCCAAGGCGCGGGAATTGCTGAGCCAGGGTTGGATCATCTACCTCGGCTCGATCTTCGCGGTGATCTACATGAAGATCGACCAGGTCATGCTCAAGTGGATGGTCGGCGCCGAGGAAGTCGGTGTCTATGCCGTCGCGGCCCAGCTCTCCGAAGCCTGGTATTTCCTGCCGACTGCCATCGTCGCGTCCTTTTTCCCCAAGTTGATCAAGCTGCATGAGGCGGACCCGGCGCGCTTCAACCTGCGCTTCCAGCAACTGCTCGACGTGCTGTTCGTGTTGGCCATCGCCGTGGCGCTGCTGGTGTCACTGGTCGCCGGACCGGTGATCTCGCTGTTGTTCGGTGCCGAATACCAGAACTCCGCTTCGATCCTGACCATCCATATCTGGGCGGGGGTATTCATCTTCATGCGCGCCGCGTTCAGTCGCTGGATCCTGATCGAGGGTGCGCTGATGTTTTCCCTGATTACCCAGGGCCTCGGCGCGCTGGCCAATATTGGCCTCAATGCCCTGCTGATCCCGCATTACGGCGGTGAGGGCGCGGCCATGGCCACGCTGATTTCCTACGCGGTCGCCTCCTATGCCGCGCTGCTGGTGCACAAGAAGACCCGGCCGGTGTTCGTCATGATGACCAAATCCTTTTTCACTCCGTTTCGCTATGCATTCAGTGCCGTAGGAGCCTTCCGATGAGCCTCAAGCCCCTAGTTCGAATCTTGCCCGAGCCGCTCAAGGACAGGCTAAAGGCGCTGCGGGACGGGACACGCCTGGGTCTGGTCCGGCTGTTTTCCAGCAACGGCTTTCTGGCCTCGCTGTACTACTGCCTGGTCAGCCGCGAGTTTGATCGCGAACACCGTGCCGTGCTGCTCGGGCGGCTGCAATTCGCCCGGCTGATGCAAGGCAAGGGTGAGAATGACGCCTTCCTGCGGCGTAACGTGCACCGGCTGGAGAAGGGCCTGATCATGCGCCCGCGCCGCGCCACCTTTGCCGAAGACTACATCGGCCCGACCGTGCGCTGCTTTGCCGATGCGACCCGCGGCGGGGTAGTGAACGGCCAGCAGCGCTGGGCCAATGACGTGCTGACCGACTACTTCTCGGCGGTGCAGAGTTCGCCGCGGATCGACTCGGCGCGGCGCGAGTTCAGCGCGACCACCGGCGAGCCCGATGCCAGCCGCTGCGTGCCCTACCCGCACAGCGAGCTGCCGCCGTGCCCGGTCAGCTACGACGAGCTGCTGGTGCTGTTCCGGCGCCGTCGCTCGGTGCGCTGGTACCAGGACAAGCCCGTCAGCAACGCGCTGATCGAGCAGGCCGTACGCGCCGCCAGCCTCGCGCCCTCGGCCTGCAACCGCCAGCCGTTCCGCTTCTATGTCAGCAATGACGCGGCCAAGGCCGCCGACATCGCCCAGTGCGCCGGCGGCACTGGCGGCTTTCACGACAACCTGCCCTGCGTCATCGCCGTGGTCGGCGATCTGGGTTGCTACCCCGAAGCGCGCGACCGCCATGTCGTCTACATCGACGGTTCGCTGGCAGCGATGCAGCTGATGCTCGCCTTCGAGAGCCTCGGCCTGTCGACCTGTCCGATCAACTGGCCGGACATCGAGTCGGCCGAACGCAAGCTGGAACAGAAACTGGGACTGGCCTACCACGAGCGCACCGTGATGTTGCTGGCGGTGGGTTATGCCGATCCAACGGGAGGGATCCCCTATTCGGACAAGAAGACCGAGCAAGATTTGATCGTATATAACTGAGGCAAACGATGATTATCGAGATCAGAAAGGCTGGATTCGTCAACAAGGGCGCGGAGCTGATGCTGCATGCCGCGCTACAGAAGCTGAAATCCCGCTATCCCGACGCGACCTTCGTCATGGCCCCGACCACCGAGAAGTCCGATCACCCCTACCGCAAGTTCACAAAACTGGGCTTCTTCCCGAAAGCCTCGCTGTGGCGCTACGGCATCCAGTGGGGCAACCTGGCTAACCTGGCGCCGCGCCAGCTGCGCGAGATGTACGGCGTGGTGCTGGACAAGGAAGTCGACGTGGTCATCGATGCGGCCGGCTTTGCCTACAGCGATCAGTGGGGCGACGAGCCGAGCATCGAGCTCGCCCAGTCCGCCAAGGCCTGGGCGCGTAACGGCACCCGCGTGATCCTGCTGCCCCAGGCGCTCGGCCCCTTCACCACCGATAAGATCCAGGCGGCAATGAAGACCGTGGTGAACAACGTCGACCTGGTGTTCGCGCGTGAGCGGGTGTCCTACGAGCACCTGACCCGGCTGACCGGCGAGCGCGACAATGTCCGTCAGGCCCCGGATTTCACCAACCTCATCAGCGGTGTGTTGCCCGCCGACTTCGACATCGAACAGAACCGTTTCTGCATCGTGCCCAACTGCCGGATGCTGGACAAAACCGACCAGCCGACGCGCGATGCCTACCTGCCGTTCCTCATCACCTGCACCCGTTACCTGCTGGAAAAAGGCGCCAAACCCTTCGTGCTGGTACACGAGGGCAAGGGCGACCTGGCGCTGGCCGAAAAGGTCTCGGCAGCCGTCGGCGGCATCCCGATCGTGCGTGAAAGCGGCCCGCTGGAGATCAAGGGCATCCTCGGTGCCTGCAGCGGCACCCTCGGTAGCCGCTTCCACGGGCTGGTCAGTGCCCTGTCGCAAGGCGTGCCGGCGCTGGCCACGGGCTGGAGCCACAAGTACCAGATGCTGTTCGAGGACTACGGTTTCCCGGAAGGCCTGGTCCAGGTGACCAGCGACGAAGCCGAGATCAAGCGCAAGCTCGACCTGGTCACCGACGACAGTGCCCGCATCGCTGCGCTGATTCAGGCACGCACCGCCGCGCTCAAGCAGCAATCGGAGCAGATGTGGGAACAGGTCTTCGCCGTGACCGACCCGTGCCAGCGCAACCGTCGCGCCGCTGGCGCCGCCTGACCGCCGTGTAGCGGGCTGGGCCTCGCCCCGCCCTCTGCGTCTATCAGGCGAGTCGCTACCCCATGGCGTCAATCCGAGGGGCGGGCTGAAGCCCGCCCTACCGGAGCGGCGCTTCTGCATGTCGACGTCACGCTGCAGTCCGCTGCCGCGCCGTTAGTTAGTCACGCCGGGCGAACCGCTGGCGGATCAGGCGGTAGAGGTAATAGAGCACCATCAGCACCACGATCCCGGTGGACACCGGATTGAGGTATTGCTGGACCTTTTCGTACTGCGACTCGAGCAAGAAGCCGGCCAGCGCCAGCAGCGCGGTCCAGATCAGCGAGCCCAGCGTCGAATAGATCAGGAACAGCGTCATCGGCATGCCGACGATGCCCGCCGGCACCGAGATCAGCGTACGTACCGCCGGTACCAGGCGACCCACGAACACGGCGCTTTTGCCATGGCGACCAAACCAGGCGCCGGCTTTGTCAACGTCCTCGGGCGACAGCGTCAGCCAATGTCCCCAGCGGCGCGCCAGCCGCTTCATGCGGTCTTGCCCGAGCTTGGCCCCGGCGTAGTACCAGGGCAGTGCACCGACCACCGAGCCGGCCGTGCCGACCAGGATCACCGCGACGAAGTTGAGGTCACCCCGCGCCGCGACGAAGCCGGCCAGCGGCATGATCAGCTCCGACGGAATGGGTGGGAAAATATTCTCCAGCAACATCAGCAGGAACACGCCGATATAGCCGAACGCCGAAACGATTTCCACGATCTTGTCGAACATCCATCACCTCTGCTATTGGGGGGCCTGCGCAGAGGAGTCGGCGCGCGAGGACGCTGCCGGCAACGATGCGTAGTAGTCGGCCAGCGCCTGCATCTGCTCCGACGTGAGCCGCTGCGCCGCGCTGTGCATGATATGGGCGTACTCGGTGCCACCACGCTTGCCCGCGGTGAACAACTCAAGCTGCAATTTTAGGTAGCGGGCGTACTGCCCCGCCAGGTTCGGGTACATCGGATTACGCGGACCGTTTTTCGGGCCATGGCAGTGCAGGCACGACGGAATGCCGCGTTCGGGTACGCCACGCTCGGCCAGCGACAGGCCCTGGGCGAGGACGTCCGGCGTCGGCTCCGGCGCGTCCGTTCGGCTGACCGGTGGTAACTCAGCGTAATGCTGCGCCAAGGCCTCGCGCACCTCCGGCTCCAAGCCCGCGGCGATCGGTTGCATGACGCCGCTATGCCGCTCGCCGCTGGCGTAGGCCTGCAGCGCACCGAGCAAATAAGCCTCGCTCTGCCCGGCCAATCGAGGGAATGCGCCCTCGCCCCGACCTCCGCCGTCTTCGCCATGGCAGCGGTTACAGTTGGCCAGGACCGGACCGAGCGGGTCCTGCAGCGAACGCAACGGGTCGAAGGTGTCATCGCTGCGCCCACCCAGCGCCAGCTGCCGATAGCGCTCGGGCGACAGGCTCGGCATCGCCCGCAGGAAGGCCACCATGGCCCAGACTTCATCGTCCCGCTGCTGGGCAGGCCAGGCCGGCATGGCGGTGAACTTGACGCCGTGCTTGACGATCCAGAACAGCTCCTGCGGCGTCCAGTGTGCGACCCGTGGCGGCAGGAATGGTGGCTCCGGCGTCATCTGCTGGACGATCAGCGAGCGCGCCTGGCCTGGCGCGCCATGGCAGGCCAGGCAGCCGGTGTGATAGTGCCCTGCGCCCTTGAGCACCAGCGCCGGGTCATCCAAGGGTGGCGCCTCGATGCCCATCGACTGCGTGCTGACCGCGCGGCGCATGGCGTAGTGCAGCAGCCAGCCGGTGGCCTTCCAATGACCCGAGCTGGCGCTGATCGAAACCAACCCCAGGGAAACCAGCACGAACGCGCCCGTTCCCGCGAGCGCTGCCAGCAGCGCAACGGCTGCCACGACGCGCCGCCAGGAGCCACCGGTCAGCCAGCACAGCCAGCGCCGCAGGGACGCCAGGCCTCGCCGAAGCATGCGTCTAGCTGGCTGAAACGGCATGGCGCTTGTCCTGTAAAAGCCCGAACAGCAGATACAACCCGCCGATGAGATAGGCACTGCCGCCAAAGGCCAGCATGATGACCCCGCCCATTTGCTGATCTTCCAGCGGGGTCAGGCCCGACAGCGCCGAGCCGGTGTGCTCGAACAAGGGTCGACCCGACATCGCCAGCAGCACACCCAAGAGCGTCATGTGCATTGAGGTCAGCAGCAGACCGGCGATGCCGGCCAAGGCGCGCCGATGCCGCGCGCCGCCGAACGCCGCGAGCCATACCAGCAGGCCGACCAGCAGGTAGCTGCCCTGCTCCAGCCATTCGGCCGCTTGCGAGGTGCGCGCTGCATGGTGCAGCGCCGGCATGTGCCAGGCCCAGACCACGAACAGTTCAAGCACCGAGGCCAGGATCGGCGAGAACAGCACAGGAAGGCGATTGGAGACGTCGAGCCGGCCGCCGGCCATACCGATCGCCAGCAACGGCGCCGCCACCGCCACGACCATCACGTGCATCAACATATGGCCGACGAACAAGCGGTCCGCCAGATCCGGCAATGGCCCGAGCCAGACGGCGCCCAGGGTCACCAGCCCGAGCATCAGCGCCAACGGCCGCCAGATCATGCGCAACTCCTGATGAACACCACGCACAGCGCCACGAAAATCGTCGCGACAAAGCTCAGACCGCTGAGCAGCAGCGTTGAGAATCCCAGGAAACGGTGGCGGTCGCCCGGCGTGTCGAAGTCGTGCGGCGCCGTCTCGTCTCCGAAGGAGTGATGACGCCAGCCGCGCCAGCCAGTCAGTGCAATGCCGGTCAGCGCTACAAGTGTCAGCACGCCGATGGCGAGGCGGATGTCACCTAGCTCGCCGTCACGGCCCGCTACCTTCGCGCACCACACCGACGCGGCCATGTAGGACAGCAGGAAGTGCACGGCCCAGATGGTCGGGCTGAAGGTGATCAGCCAGAGTGAGTCGCGCTCCTGCAGGGGTGCTTCCGGCGCCTGCTCATCGGCCAGCCGCTGCTGTTCGCTCAGGTTCTCGCTCATAGCACCTCCGGAAAGCCGGCGATGACGGCCACGGTCACGCCAACGGTGATGAACATGAAGTGCCAGAACAGGGCGACATTGCGGATATCGATGTCATGCACCGCCGTCATCCGGCCGGCCGCACGTCGCGCCAAGCAGTAGAGCTGCATGATCAGGCCGATGGCCAGATGTATCAGACACCAGAGCACCAACACCCAGACCGTGGCGGGGTAAACGTTGGTGGTCGGATCGAGCCCGCTGAAATGCGGCCCAGCCCACATCGAATAAGCACCCACCAAAGTGCAGACCGCGGCCAGCCCCAGCGAGCCGTAGAAGCCCGCCGCCTGATCACGGAAGTTGCAGCGCCGCGCCAGCAGCGTCAGCGCCCAGGATGCGGCAATCAACCCCAGCCCCAATACCGGCCAGAAGACGCCGGGGCCGGCCGCATCGGCGGGTGGGAAATCCTCGTGCACGGTCCAGAAGAAGAAGTAG
The DNA here is from genome assembly GCA_002339675.1 of Stutzerimonas stutzeri. GTDB lineage: Bacteria > Pseudomonadota > Gammaproteobacteria > Pseudomonadales > Pseudomonadaceae > Stutzerimonas > Stutzerimonas stutzeri_O. Next base: position 161,787 of record DDKB01000017.1, on the reverse strand, counting down.
CCGAACACCAGGCTGCCGAAGGCACTCATGTCGCCGATCATGGTGATGAACATGGCCCACCAGCCCACCGACTTGGCGCCCGAGGCATAGAGCGGCACCGTCACCTCCAGGCCGATGTCCTTTTTCGGCTTCTCCGGGATCACCGCTGTGCCGGTCCATAGCCAGATCAGGATGGTGACCAGCGCCAGGCCACCGCTGACCAGCGCCGCGACGTACCAGCTGTAGGTGGCGAAGATGAACAGGCCACCGGTGAAGACCGCCGCCCACAGGCTCAGGAAGGTCGGGCCCGGCACACGCAGGCACTGGATCGGCTCGGCATCGATGATGCTGCTGATCAGGGTCTCGCGTTTGCCCTCCTCGGCATCGGGCAGATAGAAGCGCCCCGCGTCGACGTCGCGCATCAGGTCTGGCTGGTCCCACAGCGGGTAGCGACTCTTGATGATCGGAATCGAGCGCGCGCCCCAGGGCATGCCGGGCATCTCGGCCAGCCATTCGAGCGTTCCGGCGTTCCACGGGTTGCGCGCGCTGTAGGGCTGTTTGCCCTTGGGTCGCAAGACGTCCCAGACCAGCACCGCCACCCCGGCGGCGAGGATGAAGGCGCCCACCGTGGACACCAGGTTGAGCACATCGAAGCCCATATCGGGCGCATAGGTGTAGACCCGCCGCGGCATCCCCAGCAGACCGGTGAAATGCATGGGCAGAAAGGCAATGTTGAAACCGATGAACATCAGCCAGAAGGCGATCCGCCCGAGCCGATCGGACAGCGTTTTGCTGCGCGCCAGCGGGAAGAAGTAGTAGAGGCCGGCGATGACCGGGAACAGCATGCCGCCGATCAGCACGTAGTGCAGGTGCGCGACGATGAAATAGGTGTCGTGCGCCTGGAAGTCGAACGGCGCCAGCGCCACCATCACCCCGGTCAGCCCGCCGAGGACGAAAATCGCCAGCGCACCGGCGACGAACAGCATCGGCACCGATTTGACGAAGCGCCCCGCCAGCGCCGTCGCCAGGAAACAGAAGATTTGCACACCGGTGGGGATCGCCACCGCCTCGGACGCTGCCGAAAAGAACGCTAGCGAGATATCCGGCATGCCGGTGGTGAACATGTGGTGAACCCACAGCCCGAAACTGATGAAACCGGTACCCACCGCTGCCAGCACGATAAAGGTGTAGCCGACAATCGGCCGCCCCGCGGCGGTGGGCACGATGGTTGCCACCAGCGCCACCGCCGGCAGGAAGATGATGTAGACCTCGGGGTGGCCGAAGATCCAGAACAGGTGCTGCCAGAGCAATGGATCGCCACCGCGGGTGTGGTCGAAGAACGGCCAGTCGAAGGCACGCTCTAGCTCGAACAACAGGTCGCCCGCGATCAGTGGCGGGAAGGCGAACAGGATCATCCCGGCCACCACCAGGATGTACCAGGAGTACAGCGGGATCAGGTTGATGCGCATGCCCGGCGGCCGGGTTTTCAGCACGCCGACGATCAGCTCCACCGCCGCCGCGATCGACGACACCTCGATGAACGACAGCCCGAGCAGCCAGATATCCGCGCCGAGGCCGTCCTGATAAGTGGTGGTGAGCGGCGGGTACATGAACCAGCCGCCTTGCGGCGCGACGCCGAAAAAAATCGAGCCGCAGACGAACACGCCGCCGATGATGAAACACCAGAAGCCGTAGGCCGACAGACGCGGAAAGGGCAGGTCCCGCGCGCCGAGCATCTGCGGCAGGATCAGGATGGAAAAGGCTTCGAAGATCGGCACGCCAAAGAGAAACATCATCACCGAGCCGTGCAGGGTGAAGACCTGGTTGTAGGTTTCGGCCGACAGCAGATCGTTGTTCGGCACCGCTAGCTGGGCGCGGATCAGCATCGCCAGTACGCCGGCAAACAGGAAGAACAGGAAGGACACGCCGGTGTACCAGAGGCCCACCTCGGTATTGTTCACCGCCGACCAGTACCGCCAGCCGGTGGGTGTCTTCCAGGCCGCCGCCAGGCGTTCGGCCTGCGCTTTGGCGCGGGCCTCTTCCTGCGGGTCGGCGTACTCAATCGGCTCGCTCATTCGAGGCCCTTCAGGTAGCGCGCCATGGCGGTCAGCTGCGCCTCGGGCAGCATGCCGAAGGCCGGCATCTTCACGTCGGGTTTTATCGCGCTGCTGTGGCCGATCCAGCGTTTGAAGGCCTCGACATCGGCGGGCAGGGTGCCGGCCGCCAGGGTCAAGCGGCTGCCGACGTGGGTCAGGTCCGGCCCGACCGTGCCGTCCGCCTCGGTGCCGCGCACCTGGTGACAAGCCCCGCAGCCATTGGCGAAAAAGGCTTGCTGGCCCGCCTGCTGCAGCTCGCCGGCCGGCTGCTGCGCAGGCTCGGCCTGCTCGGCGAGCCATTGGTCGAAGGCCTCCCGGGGCATCACCACCACGGCGAAATTCATCAGCGCATGGGCGGTGCCGCAGAACTCGGCGCAGGCGCCGCGGAAGGTGCCGGTCTGGGTCGGCTCCAGTATCAGCTGGTTGGTGCGGCCGGGGATCATGTCGACCTTGCCGCCCAGCGAAGGAATCCAGAACGAATGGATCACGTCCGGGCTGGTCAGGCTGAAGGCCACTCGCTCGCCCACCGGTAGGCGAATCTCGTTGGCCAGCTCCACGGCCTCACCCGCCTCGGTCCGGTAGCGCACCCGCCACCACCATTGCTCGCCGGACACCTCGACGCGCAGAGCGACCTTCTCGGACAAGCTCAACTGCGGCATCAGCATCAGGCCGTAGATCAGCAGGCCGGTCAGAACGATCACGGGAAAGACGATTCCACCGCCGATGATCAGCCAGCGCGCACCGCGAAGGCTGTGCGCCTCCGGACGCGCCTGGGTGGCGTACAGCGCGATGCCCATCACCACCAGCCAGATCGCCAGCGCACCGCCCGCCATCCACCAGAACAGCGTGGCGATGCTTTGCGCGCCCGTGCCGGCCGGGGCGAGGGCCGATTGCTGCCCGTCACAGCCCGCCAGCGTCAGCAGCGCTAGCCCGAGGCTGGCGCCGGACACGGGGATACGCACTGGACTGTCGATGAATGGCATGGGCCGCCTCGCTGGAGCGTCAAGGTTTGTGACCCTTAGTCGTCGCAAAAAGTTGGCCGATGCTCGATTCCACCCGCTGCGGGACCCTCTCACCGCTGCGCTGGTCCTAATGCAAGAGCCGGACATATTGGGAGAGAAGAATATGGAGACCGAGCGTTACCAGCGACGCTATGTGCTAGGCCTGGCCGGCCTGTTCCTGCTGGTCTGGGCAGGGCTGGCGATAGCCCCCTACGACCGCCATGACTGGCTGCTGGAAAACATGCTGGTCTTCGGACTGGTCGCCGCCCTGCTGCTGGGCCACCGCTACTACGTGCCCTCGCCCAGCGCCGCGACGCTGATCTTCCTGTATCTGTGCATCCATCAGTTGGGCGCGCACTACACCTATGCTCATGTCCCCTATGACGCCTGGTGGCAGGCCCTGACCGGCGAGAGCCTTAACCGCCAACTGGGATGGGATCGCAACCAGTACGACCGCCTGGCCCACTTCAGCTATGGCCTGTTGCTGGCCTATCCGATGCGCGAGGTGCTGATTCGTCTTGGGTTGCGCCCCGGCCTGTGGAGCCTGGTGCTGCCGGTGGACATCGTGCTGTCGACCTCGGCGATCTACGAACTGATCGAATGGATCGGCGGGGAATTTCTCAGCGATGGCCTGGGACGGACCTTCCTGGCCACGCAGAACGACCGCTGGGACCCGCAGAAGGACATGGCCGTGGCGGCAGTCGGCGCCCTGATCGCCATGCTGGCCACCGCCTTGGCCACCAGGATGCACCACGCCAGGGCTGACGCACGCACCCAGGCGAGCGCCCAGGCTTAGCTCATGGACGCTCGGGGTTGGCGAGGTGCTCGGTGGCCTCGGGCATCTCGGGCTCGGTGGTCACGCCGATCCGGCGCAGGTACCACTGGTACGCCAGCGACGAGCAGCCCCAACCCACCAGCACGCCCAGTGTGTTGGCCAGCATGTCGCCGAAAGACGGCTCACGATTGGGTAGAAATTCCTGCCCCATCTCGATCAGAAAGGCCACGCTCAGGCTCGCCGCGATCGACCAGAACAGACGCCATTGCGGGAAGGCCAGGCGCAGCGTGAACATCAGCGCGGCAAAGCCGAGCATGTGATGCAGCTTGTCCTGTTGATCGAACACCTGGGGCACCGGCTCGGGGCGCAGCCCGCTGAAGATGATGATCGCCATGACCGCGATGAACGGCAGCAAGCGCAAGTAATTCATAGGCAAGCGATAGCCTCGCTGAAATCGTTGAAAGCCGGGGTTGGAACGCCGGGATGGATGGCAGGGCCCGAAGCGCGGGCAAGCTGAAGACCGCGACAAAGGCGGCGTAAGATAACAACCTTCGCAGCACGCGCCGAGCCCACCCTCGATGCGCACGCTATGGAGGCCCAAAGCGGGCGATAGTTCGCACGCAGCGGAAATACATCCAGCCTGGCCGACCAACTGCCGCCCTGCGCACCGCAACGGCTAAACGTAACCGCGCCATCGAGGTCCGAACTGATAGCATCAGTCATAACGCGACGATCAGGGCCTGTGCCGCTCATGCCCTTTTTACACCCAGGGATACCAATTTGACGCACCCCACTTCGCTGGCCGGCAGTCTGCAGCGACAGCCCGCCCAGGACGCCGGCGCCGCCACGCTCACCGTTATAGGCGACTGGACGTTGCAGCACTATGCGACGCTGCGCCGCGAAGTCGAGCGCACGCGCCGCCAGGTGACCGACGCCGATCGGGTCGAGCTTGGCGCCATGGGCGAGCTGGACACCGCCGGGGCCGGCTTGCTGGTCGAGCTGATCGGCCCGGCGCGGGTCGCCCGGCTCAACGAATGGGCGCCGCAACTGGCCAGCGAGCGCCAGGCCCTGCTGCGTACCGTCGCCCACGCGCTGGACCAGCCTGAAGCCGAACAGGCGCCCGACACCAACGGCCTGGCCGACGTCCTGGCGCATATCGGCCGCACCGTATCCGGCGTCTGGAACCAGCAGCGCACCCTGCTCGGCTTTATCGGCCTGACGCTGCAGACGCTGTTTACGGTGCTGCCCAACCCTCGGCGCTGGCGCGTGACCGCGCTGGTGGCGCATATCGAGCAGACCGGTCTGGATGCCATCCCCATCGTCGCCCTGCTGACCTTTCTGGTCGGTGCGGTGGTGGCCTTTCTCGGCGCCACGGTGCTCGCCGACTTCGGCGCGACCATTTACACCGTCAACCTGGTGGCCTTTTCCTTCCTGCGTGAATTCGGCGTGCTGCTGGCGGCGATCCTGCTGGCCGGGCGCACCGCCAGTGCCTTTGCCGCGCAGATCGGCGCGATGAAATCCAACGAGGAGATCGACGCCATCCGCACCCTTGGCCTGAGCCCGATCGAGCTGCTGGTGCTGCCGCGGGTGCTGGCGATGTTGATCACACTGCCGATCCTGACCTTCATCGGCATCCTCAGCGGCATCCTCGGCGGACTGGTGGTCTGCTCGCTGGCACTGGATATCTCGCCGGCCATGTTCTTCACCATCCTGCAGCGCGATATTCCGCTCAATCACTTCCTGGTCGGCATCGGCAAGGCACCGGTGTTCGCCTTTCTGATTGCCGTAATCGGTTGCCTGGAAGGCTTCAAGGCCAGCGGCAGCGCGCAGTCGGTGGGCGAGCACACCACCTCCAGCGTGGTGCAGTCGATCTTCATGGTGATCCTGCTCGACGCCGTGGCCGCGCTGTTTTTCATGGAGATGGGCTGGTGAACGCAGACGACCCCGTGATTCAGGTCCGCGGCCTGGTCAACCGTTTCGGCAAGCAGGCGGTGCACGTCAATCTGGACCTGGACATCCGCCGCGGCGAGATCCTCGGCGTGGTCGGCGGCTCGGGCACCGGCAAGTCGGTGCTCCTGCGCAGCATCGTCGGCCTGCGCCGGCCCAACGCCGGCAGCGTCAAGGTGTTCGGTGAGAACCTGCTGAAGCTCTCGACCCAGCGGCGCTCGGAAGTCGAGCGTCGCTTCGGCGTGCTGTTCCAGGGCGGCGCGCTGTTCACCTCGCTCAACCTGCAGGAAAATGTCGCCCTGCCGCTGATCGAGCACGCCGGGCTCAAGCGCAGGGATGCCGAACACCTGGCACGACAGAAACTGGCGCTCGCCGGGCTGCCGCCCGAGGCGGCCTGCAAGTACCCGGACGAACTGTCGGGCGGGATGGTCAAGCGCGCCGCCCTGGCCCGCGCGCTGGCGCTGGACCCGGAAGTACTGTTTCTCGACGAGCCGACTGCCGGCCTCGACCCGATCGGCGCGGCCGCCTTCGACCAGCTGATCCTGACCCTGCGCGATGCGCTGGGCTTCAGCGTGTTCCTGGTGACTCATGACCTGGATACGCTCTACACCATCTGCGACCGTGTCGCGGTGCTGTCGCAGAAACGCGTGCTGGTGGTCGACACCCTCGAGACCGTCGCCGCCACCGACGATCCCTGGATCCGCGAATACTTTCACGGCCCTCGTGGCCGCGCCGCGCAGGATGCTGCGCTGAAGCTGGAGACGCCCTGAGATGGAAACCCGTGCCCATCATGTCCTGATCGGTCTGTTCACCGTGGTCGCCGTCGGCTGCGCCCTGCTGTTCGCCCTCTGGCTGGGCAAGTCCAGCATGGACCGCGAATACAGCTACTACGACATCGGCTTCAGCCAGGCGGTGAGCGGTCTGTCGAGCGGCAGCTCGGTGGAGTACAGCGGCATCAAGGTGGGCGATGTCGTCCAGCTGTGGCTGGAGCCGGACGATCCACGCAAGGTCCGTGCGCGCATCCGGGTCTACGGCGGCACCCCGATCAAGACCGATACGCAGGCGCGCCTGGCCCTGGCCAACATCACCGGCAGCATGGTCATCCAGCTGCACGGTGGCACGCCGGAAAGTCCGCGTCTCAAGGGCGACCCGGACAACCCGCCACTGATCATCGCCGACCCCTCCTCGCTCAGCGCCTTACTGGAGAACGGCGAAGACCTGATGAGCAACATCAATAACCTCTTGCTCAGCGCCAACCAGATCTTTTCCGAAGAAAACACCACGCGCCTGAGCCGCACGCTCGAGCACCTGGAGCAGGCCACCAGCGTGCTGTCCGAGCAGCGCGGCGATCTGGCGCGGACGCTCGAGCAGTTCAGCCAGCTGAGCCAGCAGGCCAATACCGTGATGGGTGAGCTGTCGAGCCTGGCGCACAACGCCAACGGGCTGCTCGACGAGCAGGGCCGCAGCGTGCTGGACAGCGCGGCGCACTCGATGAAGGCGCTGGACCGCACCACCGCCCGCCTGGATACGCTGCTGGAGGACAACCAGGGCGCGCTCAACAACGGCATGCAGGGCTTCAACGAACTGGGCCCGGCCATCAACGAGCTGCGCAGCACCCTGGGCGCGCTGCGGCGCGTCACCCAGCGTCTGGAAGACAACCCCAGCGGCTTCCTGCTCGGGCGCGACAAACTGCAGGAGTTCAACCCATGAGCCTTCGCCACACGCTGTCCCGCCTCGCCCTGCCCGGGCTGTTCTGTGTCCTGGCCGCCTGCTCGGTGTTGCCGGCCTCGGAGACCCTGCGCATCTACTTGCTGCCCACGACACCGGTACCCCAAAAATCCGCCGAGCCCGCCACCGACCAGGCGCTGCGCCTCAACACCCCGCAGGCCAGCCGCATCCTGGGCAGCCAGCGGATTGCCGTGGTACCCGAGGGCAACCAGATCAGCGCCTACGGTGGCGCGCGCTGGAGCGATGCGGCGCCGGTGCTGCTGCGCGACCGGTTGATCGAAGCCTTCCAGCGTGACGGGCGGATGCCCTCGGTGAGCAACGAGGACGTCAATCTCTACGCCGACCTCAGCCTGCACAGCGATCTGCGCGCGTTCCAGGCCGTCTATGTCGACGGCCGGCCGGAAGTGCTCATCACCCTCGATGCGCGCCTGGTCAACCGTGACGACCAGCACACCCTGGCCAACCGCCGCTTCGAGGTTCGCCAGCCGAGCGCCGACCCCAGCGTCGAGCGCGTCGTCGAGGCTTTCGGCGCCGCCAGCGATCGCCTCAGCCGCGAGCTGGTCGACTGGACGCTGGCCCATGCGCTGCCACGCCAGTGACACAGGGTTCCGCGATCATGGTGACCAATCGACGCACAATTGATCCAGATAGCCCTTAGCGAAGCCGTTAACCCGTAACATGGCTCGGGACTATCGCCACCGGAGCCCCGCAATGAGCCAACCCCGCACCCGTACCCTGTTCAAGGCCTCGGCGATCCTGCTGGTGGTCGCCGTGATCGGCCTGGTGCTCTGGTCCGAGCTACGCCCCAGCGGCCTGGGCGACGGCTTCGCCAGCGGCAACGGCCGGATCGAAGCCACTGAAATCGACGTCGCCACCAAGAGCCCCGGCCGGGTGCTGGAAATCCTCGCCGACGAGGGCGACTTCGTGCAGCCCGGCCAGGTGCTGGCACGGATGGACACCGAGGTGCTCCAGGCCCAGCTCAACCAGGCCCGCGCGCAGCTTCGCCAGGGCGAGAACGCCATCCTCACGGCCCAGGCACTGGTTGCCCAGCGCGAGAGCGAAAAGGCCGCGGCCGAATCGGTGGTGGCCCAGCGCCAGGCCGAACTGACCGCCGCGCGCAAGCGCCACCAGCGCACCGCCACCCTGGTCCAGCGCAACGCAATGCCGCGCCAGCAGCTCGATGATGACCTGGCCACCCTGCAGAGCGCCGAAGCCGGGCTGGCCGCGGCGCGCGCTCGCACCCTGTCGGCCGATGCCGGCATCGCCGCGGCGCGCTCCCAGGTCGTCGAAGCACAGTCCGCCGTCGAGGCGGCTCAGGCCGGGGTCGAGCGGCTGCAGGCGGATATCCGCGACAGTGAGCTCAAGAGCGATCGCCTGGCGCGGGTGCAGTACCGCGTGGCGCAACCCGGCGAGGTCCTCGGGGCCGGCGGCAAGCTGCTCAACCTAGTCGACCTAGCCGACGTCTACATGACCTTCTTCCTGCCCGAACGCCAGGCCGGGCGCGTGGCCATAGGGGCCGAGGTGCGCCTTGTCATCGATGCCGCGCCGCAGTACGTGATCCCGGCAAAGGTCAGTTATGTCGCCAGCGTGGCGCAGTTCACGCCCAAGACGGTGGAAACCGAAAGCGAACGCGAGAAGCTGATGTTCCGGGTCAAGGCGCGGATCGACCCCGAGCTGCTGAAAAAGCACATGGAGCAGGTCAAGACCGGCCTGCCGGGCATGGCTTACCTGAAGCTCGACGGTGAGGCGCATTGGCCGGATGAGTTGCAGGTCAACGTCACGCCATGAGCACAGCTGCCACCACCGTCGCCGAGATCGCAGCAGTCAGCCTGCAGTACGGCGCGACCCGCGCGCTGGATGACCTCAGCCTGAGCCTGCCGGCGCGTTGCATGGTCGGCCTGATCGGTCCGGACGGCGTCGGCAAGTCCAGCCTGCTGGCGCTGATCGCCGGGGCTCGGGCGCTGCAGACCGGACGCATCGAGGTGCTCGATGGCGACATTGGCGACCCGGCCCACCGGCGCCGGGTCTGTCCGCGGATCGCCTACATGCCGCAGGGCCTGGGCAAGAATCTCTACCCCACGCTCACCGTGTTCGAGAACCTGGAGTTCTTTGGCCGCCTGTTCGGCCAGGCGGCCGACGAGCGCCGCTGGCGTATCGCCGAGCTGACCCGCAGCACCGGCCTGGCCGCCTTCGTCGACCGGCCCGCGGGCAAGCTGTCCGGCGGCATGAAGCAGAAGCTCGGCCTGTGCTGCGCGCTGATCCACGACCCCGACCTGCTGATCCTCGACGAGCCCACCACAGGGGTCGACCCGCTGTCGCGGGCGCAGTTCTGGGAGCTGATCGGACGCATCCGCGCCGAGCGGCCACAGATGAGCGTGATGGTGGCCACCGCCTACATGGACGAGGCCCAGCGCTTCGATCATCTGGTGGCAATGGACGCCGGCCAGGTACTGGCCACCGGTACGCCCGCCGAGCTGCTGGCGCGCACCGCCAGCGACAGCCTCGAGGAGGCCTTCATCCGCCTGTTGCCGGAGGCCAAGCGCAGCCGCCACCAGGCGCTGCGGATCCCGCCGCGTACGCGCAGCGACAGCATTGCCATCGAGGCCCACGGACTGACCATGCGCTTCGGCGAGTTCGTCGCGGTGGACCGGGTGAACTTTCGCATCGAACGCGGAGAGATCTTCGGCTTCCTCGGCTCCAACGGCTGCGGCAAGAGCACCACGATGAAGATGCTCACCGGGCTGCTGCCGGCCAGCGAGGGTGACGCGCTGCTGTTCGGCAAGCCCATCGACCCGCGCGACATGCGCACCCGCCAGCGCGTCGGCTACATGTCCCAGGCGTTCTCGCTCTACAGCGAGCTGACCGTACGCCAGAACCTCGACCTGCATGCCCGGCTGTTCCACCTGCCGGCTGCCGAGCGCCAGCCGCGAATCCAGGCGATGCTCGAGCGATTCGAACTGCTCGCCGAGGCCGACAGCCTGCCCGACAGCCTCCCGTTAGGCGTCCGCCAACGTCTGTCGCTGGCCGTGGCCGTGCTGCACAAGCCGGAAATCCTGATCCTCGACGAACCCACCTCCGGCGTCGACCCGATCGCCCGTGACGGTTTCTGGGCGCTGCTGGTGCAGCTGTCGCGCGAGGAAGGGGTGACCATCTTCATCTCCACGCACTTCATGAACGAGGCGCTGCGCTGCGACCGCATCTCGTTGATGCATGCCGGCCGCGTGCTCGACAGCGACACGCCGCAGGCACTGATGGACAAGCGCGGCCTGCCAACCCTGGAGGCGACTTTCATCGCCTACCTGGAAGACGCCGTGGCACAGACCGCCGCCGCGCAGCCGGCCGCCGGCGCCGAGCCCGCGACAGCCGAGGCGCGGCCCGCGATGCGGGCGGACGCCGGCGCGTTGCAACGACGCTTCAGCCTGCGTCGGCTGCTCAGCTACACCCGTCGCGAGGCCATGGAGCTGCGCCGCGACCCGATCCGCGCAACGCTGGCGATGCTCGGCACCGTGGTGCTGATGTTCATCATGGGCTACGGCATCAGCATGGACGTCGAGGACCTGACCTACGCCGTGCTCGACCACGACCAGACCACCACCAGCCAGGCCTACGCGCTGAACATCAGCGGCTCGCGCTACTTCATCGAGAAAGCGCCGCTGGACAGCGAGCAGGAGCTGGACGCGCGCATGCGCAGCGGGGACATCAGCATGGCGGTGGAGATCCCGCCGAATTTCGGCCGGGATCTCAAGCGCGGGGACACGCCGCAGATCGCCATCTGGATCGACGGTGCCATGCCGATGCGCGCCGACACCATCAAAGGCTACGCCCAGGGCCTGCACCTGAGCTACCTGCGGGAGCTGGCGCGCGGCGCCGGCGTGCCCGCCGCCAGCCTCGCCGAGGTCGCCGTGCGCTACCGCTACAACCCCGACGTGCAGAGCCTGCCGGCGATGGTGCCGGCGATGATCCCGATCCTCTTGATGATGATCCCGGCGATGCTCACCGCCCTCGGTGTGGTGCGGGAAAAGGAGCTGGGCTCGATCACCAATTTCTACGTGACGCCGGTGACGCGCCTGGAATTCCTGGTCGGCAAGCAGCTGCCCTATATCGCGCTGGGGATGATCAACTTCGCCACCCTGGTGGTTCTCGCCGTGCTGGTGTTCGGCGTGCCGGTCAAGGGCAGCCTGGCCACCCTCATCATCGGCGCGCTGCTCTACGTGACCTGCGCCACCGGCCTGGGCCTGCTCATGTCCTCGGTGCTCAACAGCCAGATCGCCGCGGTGTTCGGCACCGCCATCGCCACCCTGCTGCCGGCGGTGCAGTTCTCCGGGCTGACCTACCCGGTCTCGGCACTGGAGGGCGCCAGCGCGCTGTTCGGCCAGCTCTACCCGACCAGCCATTTCCTCATCATCAGCCGCGGGGTGTTTTCCAAGGCGCTGGGCATGGCCGACCTGTACCCCTATTTCGTGCCGCTGCTGCTGGCCATCCCGCTGCTCACCCTGCTCAGCGTCGCCGGGCTGCGCAAACAGGAACACTGACATGCATGCGCTCGCCAACATCTTCCAGCTGGGCCTCAAGGAACTGCGCAGCCTGTACCGCGACCCGGCGCTGCTGGTGCTGATCCTCTACGCCTTCACCCTCGCCATCTACACCAGCGCCACGGCATTGCCCGAGGCGCCGCACCGGGCCACGGTGGCGGTGGTCGACGAGGACCGTTCGCAGGCTTCACAGCGCATCCTCAACGCTTTTCAGCTGCCGTATTTCCTGCCGCCGGCGCTGATCGACCTGCAGCAGATGGACGCCGGCATGGATGCCGGGCTCTATACCTTCACGCTCAACATTCCGCCGAACTTCCAGCAGGACCTGCTCGCCGGTCGGCACCCGACAATCCAGCTCAACGTCGACGCGACGCAGATCAGCCAAGCCTTCACTGGCGCCGGGCATATCCAGCAGATCGTTACCGCGGAGCTGGCCGCCTTCGTCCAGCGTTACCGGGCCAGCGAGGCGCTGCCGGTCGAGGCGGTGGTGCGCATGGCCTTCAACCCGAACCTGAGCCGGTCCTGGTTCGGCGCGGTGAACGAGGTGATCAACCAGATCACCATGTTGTCGATCATCCTCACCGGCGCGGCGCTGATCCGCGAGCGCGAGCACGGCACCATCGAGCACCTGCTGGTGATGCCGGTAACGCCGTTGGAGATCATGCTGGCCAAGGTCTGGGCGATGGGCCTGGTGGTGCTGCTGGCGTCCGCCTTCGCCCTGCGCTTCATCGTCGAGGGCTGGTTGCAGATCCCGATCCAGGGCTCGTTGCTGCTGTTCATGGGCGGCGCGGCGCTGCACTTGTTCGCGACCACCTCGATGGGCATCTTTTTCGGCACGGTGGCCCGCTCGATGCCGCAGCTGGGGCTGCTGATCATCCTGGTCCTGATGCCGCTGCAAATCCTCTCGGGGGGCATGACGCCGCGCGAGAGCATGCCCGACCTGGTGCAGACCATCATGCTGGCCGCCCCCACCACGCACTTCGTTTCGCTGGCCCAGGCGATCCTGTTCCGCGGCGCCGGCATCGGGGTGATCTGGCCGCAGCTGCTGGCGTTGCTGGCAATCGGTACGCTGTTTTTCGTCGGCGCCCTGTCGCGCCTGCGCCAGTCGTTGCGCTAGCTAGCCGGAGACGGGCGGTTCGGTGCTGCCCGCATCTGTTGTCGCAAGCGCTGCAGTGTCCGACTCGACGTCGTCCCGGGCGTGCAACAGTGCGTCGGCCAGTGGCCGCACCATCGCTATGCGCGCCAGCATGCGCCGGCTGGCAATGCGCACGGCCGGGTCGTCACTGGCCATCAGCTCGAGGGAAAATGCCGTAAGCGCCTCGGACAGCTGTCCGACGCCCTGTGCGGTCTGGTTCAGCAACTCGGCGAGTTGCGCGTGACGGTTGTGCATTCCATTGCTACCGGTGGTGAGGTCGACGGATATTACCCAAATCTGTCTAAGTCGCCACCTGCCGTCGTGCAGCGCAGCCGCAGGGCGAACAGACGGACCATGCGCTGGGGATTAAACCCTCGCCCCTGTCCGCCAGACCGGGAATTTTTGATCGACAGCCGGGTCTATCCAGCCGACATGCCAAGAGCCTGTTGCTCTGTAGCGCGCCAAGGAAGCCTCTCAATCATGCGCATTCTCGTAACCGGCGGAGCCGGATTCATCGGCTCTGCTCTGATCCGCCATCTGATCCACGACACCGAGCACAGCGTCCTGAACCTGGACAAGCTGACCTACGCCGGTAACCTCGAGTCGCTGGCCGCGGTGCAGGACAGCGACCGTTATCAGTTCCTTCAGGCCGACATCGCCGACCGTGAACGGGTCGGCGAGGCCCTGCTGGAATTCCAGCCGGACGCCATCATGCACCTGGCCGCCGAATCGCACGTGGACCGTTCCATCGACGGCCCGGCGGAATTCATCCAGACCAACATCGTCGGCACCTATCAGCTGCTCGAAGCCGCCCGCGCCTACTGGCAAAGCCTGCCGGCCGGCCGCCGCGAAGCCTTCCGCTTCCACCATATCTCCACCGACGAGGTCTACGGCGACCTGCACGGCGTCGACGACCTGTTCACCGAAACCACGCCCTACGCGCCCAGCTCGCCCTATTCGGCGAGCAAGGCCTCCTCGGACCATCTGGTCCGCGCCTGGCAGCGTACCTACGGGTTGCCGGTGCTGATCACCAACTGCTCGAACAACTACGGGCCCTATCACTTCCCCGAAAAGCTGATCCCGCTGGTGATCCTCAATGCGCTGGATGGCAAGCCGCTGCCGGTCTACGGCAACGGGACCCAGGTGCGCGACTGGCTGTTCGTCGAAGATCATGCCCGTGCGCTGTTCAAGGTGGTCAGCGAAGGCAAGGTCGGCGAGACCTACAACATCGGCGGCCACAACGAGCAGCAGAACATCGACGTGGTGCGCGGCATCTGCGCCCTGCTCGAAGAGCTGGCGCCGCGCAAGCCGGCCGGCCTCGGGCGTTTCGAAGACCTCATCACCTTCGTCAAGGACCGCCCCGGCCACGACCTGCGCTACGCCATTGACGCCAGCAAGATCGAACGCGAGCTCGGCTGGGTCCCGCAGGAAACCTTCCAGACCGGCCTGCGCAAGACCGTGCAGTGGTACCTGGACAACCTCGAATGGTGCCGTCGCGTTCAGGACGGCAGCTATCAACGTGAGCGCCTCGGCGCGCTGGAGAACGCATGAAAGGAATCATCCTGGCGGGGGGCTCCGGCACCCGCCTGCACCCCATCACCCTGGGCGTATCCAAGCAGCTGCTGCCGATCTACGACAAGCCGATGGCCTATTACCCGATCTCGGTGCTGATGCTGGCCGGGATCCGCGACATCCTGGTCATCTCCACCCCGCAGGACCTGCCGCAGTACAAGAATTTGCTAGGTGACGGCAGCCAGTTCGGGGTCAACTTCAGCTATGCCGAGCAGCCTTCGCCGGACGGCCTGGCGCAGGCCTTCCTGATCGGTGAAGAGTTCATCGGCGACGACTCGGTGTGCCTGATCCTCGGCGACAACATCTTCCACGGCCAGCACTTCACCGAGAAGCTGCAGCGCGCCTCGCGCCAGGCGTCGGGCGCCACGGTGTTCGGTTACTGGGTCAAGGACCCGGAGCGCTTCGGCGTGATCGACTTCGACGAGAGCGGCAAGGCCCTGTCGATCGAAGAAAAGCCAAAGAAGCCGAAGTCCAGCTACGCGGTGACCGGCCTGTATTTCTACGACAACGACGTGATCGAGATCGCCAAGTCGATCAAGCCCTCGCCGCGCGGCGAGCTAGAGATCACCGATGTCAACATGGCCTATCTCAAGCGTGGCGACCTCAATGTCGAGCGGTTCGGCCGTGGCTTCGCCTGGCTCGACACCGGCACCC
This sequence comes from Stutzerimonas stutzeri, assembly GCA_002339675.1. Taxonomy (GTDB): domain Bacteria; phylum Pseudomonadota; class Gammaproteobacteria; order Pseudomonadales; family Pseudomonadaceae; genus Stutzerimonas; species Stutzerimonas stutzeri_O. The sequence goes on along the minus strand of DDKB01000017.1, from coordinate 146,368 downwards.
ACGACAGCCTGCTCGAGGCCTCGCAGTACGTGCAGACCATCGAGCACCGCCAGGGCCTGAAGGTCGCCTGCCTGGAGGAGATCGCCTATCAGCACAAGTGGATCGACCGTGAGCAGTTGCTGCGCCGCGCCGATGCCCTGGGCAAGACCGGCTATGGCCAGTATCTGTTCAAGCTGGCCGGTGAAGACGCATGAAGGTCATCGAAACCGCCATCCCCGAGGTGCTGATCATCGAGCCCAAGGTCTTCGGTGACGAGCGCGGGTTCTTCTACGAGAGCTTCAACGCGGCCGCCTTCGAGGCCGCCACGGGGCTCAAGCGCCAGTTCGTTCAGGACAACCACTCCAAGTCCCAGCGCGGCGTGCTGCGCGGGCTGCACTACCAGATCCAGCAACCGCAGGGAAAACTGGTGCGCGTGGTGGCCGGGGAAGTGTTCGACGTCGCGGTCGATCTGCGCCGCAGCTCGCCGAGCTTCGGTCGCTGGGTTGGCGTCCGCCTGAGCGCGGAGAATCACCGCCAGCTGTGGATCCCGGAGGGCTTCGCGCACGGCTTCGTGGTGCTCAGCGAGAGTGCCGAGTTCCTGTACAAAACCACCGATTACTATGCGCCGGCCCATGAGCGCTCGCTGCTCTGGAACGACCCGCAGATCGGCATCGACTGGCCCTTTACCGAGCCGCCCCAGCTGTCGCAGAAAGACCTCGACGGCCGCGTCCTCAGCGAGGCTGAACTCTTCCCATGAAGATCCTCATCACCGGCAGCACCGGGCAGCTGTCCCAAGCCCTGCAGCGCGCGCTTGCCGGTGAAGGCAAGGTGCTCGCGCTGGGCCACAGGCTGATGGACCTCGCCGAGCCGACACAGATCCGTCAGCAAGTGCGGCTGCTGCGCCCGGACCTGATCATCAACGCGGCAGCCTACACTGCCGTGGACCAGGCCGAGCGCGAGCGCGACCGCGCCTTCGCCATCAACGCGACTGCCCCCGGCGTGCTCGCCGAGGAGGCCGCGGCCCTTGGTGCGCCACTGCTCCACTACTCCACCGACTACGTCTTCGACGGACGCAAGCCGGGCCCCTATACCGAGGATGACCAGCCCGCCCCGCTGAACGTCTACGGCGCCAGCAAGCTGGCCGGCGAGCAGGCGATCCAGGCGGTGGGTGGCGACCACCTGATCCTGCGCACCAGCTGGGTCTACTCGCTGCAGGGGGGCAACTTCCTGCTCACCATGCAGCGCCTGCTGCAGGAGCGCGACGCGCTGTCGGTCGTGGCCGACGAGACCGGCGCGCCGACCTGGACCGGTACCCTGGCCGAGGTCACAGCCCAATGGGTGCGCCAGTGGCGCGAAGGCGCCAGTCGACCCACCGGGCTCTATCACCTGACCGCCACCGGCGAAACCTCCTGGTACGGCTTCGCCTGCGCCATCGCCGAACACTTGCAGCGCCAGGGCCGGTTGCGTGCGCGGGTCACGCCAATCGCCGCGGTGGACTACCCCACCGCCGCCCAGCGCCCGCTGAACTCGTCGCTGGACTGCTCGCGCCTGCAACGCGACTGGCGGATCGACCTGCCGGACTGGCGCAGCGGCCTGCAGCAATGCCTGGCCAGCACCGCCGACCAGCAGACGGACCCTGCGCCGGTGAGCCGCAGCGCCTGATCCGGCCGGCAGCGCCTGCCGCCCGAGACCCGCCGAACGTGCATAATGGCGCCCGACCCACAGGCGCACCCGCATGACATCATCCCACGCTCCCCGCCGCCCGCGCTGGCGCAACCTGGCGTTGCTCGCGCTGTTGCTCGCGCCGCTGCTGTGGCCGTTGCAGCAACTGGCCGAACGCTATTACAGCAACGAGCTGATCGAGCAGAACCGCCAGACACTCGATCTCTATGTCGCCAACCTGCTCGGCTCGCTGCGCCGCTACGAGGTGCTGCCACGCATCCTCGGTGACCTGCCGACGCTGCGCACCGCCCTGCGCGAGCCCGACAGCCCGGCTGCCAAGGACCAGGCCAACCGGCTGCTGGACCAGTTGCGCAAGGAAACCGGCGCCGATGTCATCTACCTGATGGCGCCTGACGGCAACACCCTCGCCGCCTCCAACTGGAACGACGAAGACAGCTTCGTCGGGCGCAACTTCGCCTTCCGTCCGTACTTCCGCGAAGCCATGGCCGGGCATCTGGGGCGCTTCTTCGGCCTCGGCACGACCTCGGGCAAGCGCGGCTACTACTTCGGTGCGGCGGTGCGCGATGGCAACGCCACGCTCGGCGTGCTGGTCGTCAAGGTCGACCTGGACCACACCGAGACGCTCTGGGGCAGCACGCCCGAGCAGCTGATGGTCACCGATGCCTTCGGCGTGGTGATCCTCACCTCGCGGCCCGACTGGCGATTCCGCGCCAGCCGCGCACTGGACGCCGACGAACGCGAGCAGATCGCCTCCGAACGGCCCTACCCGACCCTCGATCCGCGCCTGCTGACCCTCGACATCGACGCCTGGCTGATCCAGAGCCGCGAACTGAAGGAGACCGGCTGGACGGTGCGCATCCTGGCGCCGATCAGCCTCGTCAAACGCCCTGTGCAAACCGTGGTGGCCATCGGCGCGGCGACCCTCGCCGCGCTGTTGCTGCTGCTCGGCCTGCTGATGCAACGCCGCCGTCACTACCTGGAACGTATCGCCCTGGATGCCAAGGCGCGGCAGCAACTCGAGCGCCGCGTCCAGGAGCGCACCCAGGACCTGGAGGCGCTGAACAGCCGCCTCAAGGAAGAAGTGCTGGAACGCGAGCAGGCCCAGCAGGAACTGGTCCGCGCCCAGGACGAACTGCTCCAGGCCGGCAAGCTGTCGGCGCTGGGCACCATGTCGGCCAGCATCAGCCACGAACTCAACCAGCCGCTGGCGGCGATCCGCAGCTACGCCGACAACGCCGGCGTGCTGCTCGACCACCAGCGCAACGAGGAGGCCCGCGACAACCTCAGGCTGATCAGCGACCTGACCGCGCGCATGGCCTCGATCATTGCTCACCTGCGCGCCTTCGCCCGGCGCGACCGGCATGCACCAGAGCGGGTGGCCTTGCAGCCGGCGCTGGACGACGCGCTGGCGCTGCTGGCCAAGCGCAGGCAGGCCATGGGCGTCGAGCTGATTCGCGACCTGCCGGACGCCACGCTGTGGGTACAGGCCGGCGAGACGCGGTTGCGCCAGATTCTTTCCAACCTGCTGGCCAACGCCCTGGACGCGCTCAACGAACGGGCACCGGTGCGCCGCATCTGGCTGCGTGCCGAGCGCCAGGGCGACGGCGTGCTGCTGACCCTGCGCGACAACGGTCCAGGGTTCACCGAAACCGCCCTCGAGCGCGCCCGCGAACCCTTCTTCACCACCAAGACCAGCGCCCAGGGCCTGGGCCTCGGCCTGGCCATCTGCGATACCCTGACGCGCGCCCTGGGCGGCGAACTGACCCTCGGCAACCACCCCGACGGCGGCGCCCAGCTCAGCCTCTTCTTGCGTTGCGCCGACCCCGGGGTCGCCTTTCCCAGCGAGGACTAGCATGACCAGCCAGATCGACCCGCAGTACCAGGTGGTCCTGATCGACGACGACCTGCACTTGCGCCAGGCGCTTAGCCAGACCCTCGACCTCGCCGGCCTGCGGGTGCTGAGTCTGGGCGATGCGCGTGGCCTGACGCAGATGCTGCCGCGGGACTGGCCCGGGGTGGTGGTCAGCGACATCCGCATGCCCGGGCTCGATGGGCTCGAGCTGCAGCAGCAGCTGCATGCGCTGGACAGCGAGCTGCCGGTGTTGCTGATCACCGGCCACGGCGACATCCAGCTCGCCGTTCAGGCCATGCGCGCCGGCGCCTATGACTTCCTGGAAAAACCCTTCCCCAGCGAAGACCTGCTCGACGGTGTGCGCCGCGCCCTGGCCCTGCGCCAGCTGGTGCTGGACAACCGCAGCCTGCGCCTGGCCCTGGCCGACCGCCAGCAGCTGTCGACCCGCCTGCTCGGCCAGTCGCCGGCCATGCAGCGATTGCGCGAGCAGATCGGTGCCCTCGCCGGCACCCAGGCCGACGTGCTGATCCTGGGTGAAACCGGCGCCGGCAAGGAGGTGGTCGCGCGGGCGCTGCACGACCTGTCCAGCCGCCGCAGCGGCCCCTTCGTCGCGATCAATGCCGGCGCCCTGGCCGAGTCGGTGGTCGAGAGCGAGCTCTTCGGCCACGAGGCCGGCGCCTTCACCGGCGCGCAGAAGCGCCGCATCGGCAAGTTCGAGTTCGCCAACGGCGGCACCCTGTTCCTCGACGAGATCGAGAGCATGAGCCTGGACGTGCAGGTCAAGCTGCTGCGCATGCTGCAGGAACGGGTGGTCGAGCGCCTCGGCGGCAACCAGTCCATCGCGTTGGACATCCGCGTCATCGCCGCGACCAAGGAAGACCTGCGCCAGGCCGCCGACCAGGGCCGCTTCCGCGCCGATCTGTACTACCGGCTCAACGTCGCGCCATTGCGCATTCCGCCGTTGCGCGAGCGCAGCGAGGACCTGCTGTTCCTGTTCCAACACTTCGCCGAAACCGCTGCCAGTCGCCACGGCCTGCCGATCCGCGAAGTGCGTCCGGAGCAGCGCGCGCAGCTGCTGCGCCATGCCTGGCCCGGCAATGTGCGTGAATTGCAGAACACCGCCGAGCGCTTCGCACTGGGCCTGGATCTGGGCCTCGACGACCCGGCCCGGAACGCCGAGAGTAGCCCGCTCATGGGGGCCACCACGCTCAACGAGCAGGTCGACGCCTTCGAGCGCGCCCTGATCGCCGCGGAACTGGCGCGCCCGCACGGCTCCCTGCGCAGTGTGGCCGAAGCCCTCGGCCTGCCGCGCAAGACGCTGCACGACAAGTTGCGCAAGCACGGCCTGGTATTCAATGAGGCTGGCGGATCCTCGCCGGATGAGGCCGACTAGCTGGCGGATTTCCGCCATATGCTGCCGGCATGCCTCCCGGCCGCACGCGTCAGCGGGCGTGGCGCGCCCGGCGCACCCCATCGGGCAACAGGGTACCGGCGCAGCCCCCTCACGCCGCCGCCACCTGGAATCCGCGCGCTAGACGCAACGGCTGAGAATTATTCGTCAGCATTCTGCCACCATCCCGGTAAACTCCGCGGCCAGGGGGCAGGCGCTTTCGCTTCTGGCACAGCACTTGCTCCCGCTAACCCCCATGAGCCGGTCGGATCTGTCTGCCGTTGGCGTCGCGACTTTTCTGCGTAGGCGCCTAGACTTGTCTTGCTGGTTACAGCCGAGCGATCCCGCGACCGGGCCGCTCACTTCACAACAAGAGGAAAACAACAATGTTCAAACTGACCGCCACGGCGCTCGCCTGCGCCCTGTCTCTCGGCATGGCCACGCTGGCTCAAGCCGCTGACCCGATCGTGATCAAGTTCTCCCACGTGGTCGCCGACAGCACGCCGAAAGGCCAGGGCGCACTGATGTTCAAGAAACTGGTCGAGGAGCGTCTGCCCGGCAAGGTCGAGGTCCAGGTCTACCCGAACTCCTCGCTGTTCGGTGACGGCAAGGAAATGGAAGCCCTGTTGCTCGGCGACGTCCAGCTGATCGCGCCTTCGCTGGCCAAGTTCGAGCAGTACACCAAGAAACTGCAGGTATTCGATCTGCCGTTCCTGTTCGACGACATGGCCGCGGTCGACCGCTTCCAGAAGAGCGCCGAAGGCCAGGCCCTGCTGACCTCGATGATCGACAAGAACATCACCGGCCTGGCGTACTGGCACAACGGCCTGAAGCAGCTGTCGGCCAATAAGGAGCTGCGCGAGCCGAAGGATGCGCGCGGTCTGAAGTTCCGCGTCCAGGCGTCTCAGGTGCTCGAGGAGCAATTCAAGGCCGTTCGCGCCAACCCGCGCAAGATGAGCTTCGCCGAGGTCTATCAGGGCCTGCAGACTGGCGTGGTCAACGGTGCCGAGAACCCCTACTCGAACATCTACTCGCAGAAGATGCACGAGGTTCAGAAGCACATCACCGAGTCGAACCACGGCTTGCTGGATTACATGCTGATCACCAACACCAAGTTCTGGAACGGTCTGCCGGACGACGTGCGCTCGGAACTGAATGGAATCATCGAAGAGGTAACCGCCGAGGTGAACAAGCAGGCTGATGACCTGAACAAGCAGGCCAAGCAGCAGATCCTCGACGCCAAGACCACCTCGATTCTGGTCCTGAGCCCGGAAGAGCGTGCCAAGTGGCGCGAAGCCATGCAGCCGGTCTGGAAGAAGTTCGAAAACGAGATCGGTGCTGACCTGATCAAGGCCGCCGACGCCTCCAACAAGGCCGAGTAAGCGTCACCGGAGGGCGGCGAACCCGCCCTCACCCTGTTGCGGTAAATGACAGCGCAGCGGGACACGCGACAAACGGTGAAGCGCCGGGTGCCCGCCGCTTCACCCCCACAACAAGCGTGTCCTGATTCTGTCGCCCGGTTACCAGACCGGCCCACGGCGCACGCTCCGTACGCCTATCGAAACAATGCATTTCATCGGGAGATGTCATCCATGAACGCCCTCTGGCGCGTCTGGGACCACTTCGAGGAGGCGTTCATCGCCTTCCTGCTGGCCGCCATGACTCTGGTGACCTTTGTCTACGTGGTTCTGAACAACCTCTACACCGTTTTCTATTCCCTGGCGGATACCTTTCCGGCAGCGGAAGACTTTTTCTTCGCCATCGGCGACTTCATCATCGGGCTCGCGCAGTCGATGACCTGGAGCTCGGCGCTGACCCGCGCGCTGTTCGCCTGGCTGATCTTCTCCGGCCTCGCCTATGGCGTACGCACCGCCGGCCACATCGGCGTCGACGCCCTGGTCAAGCTGGCATCGCGCCCCGTGCAGCGCGTTATTGGCGTGATCGCCTGCCTGTTCTGCCTGGGCTATGCTGGCCTGCTGAGCGTGGCCAGCTTCGAGTGGATCCAGACCCTGTTCACCGCCAACATCGGCGCCGAAGACCTGGGACACATCGGCATCAAGCAATGGCAGATCGGGATGATCGTGCCGATCGGATTTGCCATGGTGTTCATTCGCTTCGCTGAGATCCTGGTGCGAATCCTGCGCAATGAACAGACCGGACTGGGCCTGGCCGACGAGGCCGCCGAAGCGGCCCGCCTCGGCGAAGAGGAGCCGAAGTAATGACCATCCTGTTCCTCTTCCTGGCGCTGTTCGCGCTGATGTTCATCGGCGTCCCGGTGGCGATCTCCCTTGGCCTGGCCGGCTCGCTGACGATCATGTTCTTCAGCCCTGACTCGGTGCGTTCGCTGGCGATCAAGCTGTTCGAAACTTCCGAGCACTACACCCTGCTGGCGATCCCCTTCTTCCTGCTCGCCGGCGCCTTCATGACCACCGGTGGCGTGGCCAAGCGCCTGATCGACTTCGCCAACGCCACCGTTGGCCATATCCGCGGCGGCCTGGCCATCAGCGCGGTCATGGCGTGCATGCTGTTTGCCGCACTGTCCGGCTCGTCACCTGCGACCGTAGCGGCCGTGGGCTCGATTGCCATTGCCGGCATGGTGCGCTCCGGCTACCCCCAGGCGTTCGGCGCGGGCATCGTCTGTAATGCCGGAACACTCGGCATCCTGATCCCTCCGTCAATCGTCATGGTGGTCTATGCCGCCGCCACCGAAACCTCGGTAGGCGCGCTGTTCATGGCCGGTGTAGTGCCCGGCATCCTGCTGGGCCTCGGGCTCATGGTGGCGATCTACATCGTCGCGGTGAAGAAGAACCTGCCGGCCATGCCGCGGGCGACTTTCCGCCAGTGGCTGGCTTCGGCGCGCGAGGCGCTCTGGGGCCTGCTGCTGATGGTGATCATTCTGGGCGGCATCTACTCGGGCATGTTCACCCCGACCGAGGCGGCCGCCGTAGCGGCAGTGTATTCGGCATTCATCGCGCTGTTCGTCTACAAGGACATCACGCTGCGCGACTGCCCGAAGGTGCTGCTGGAGTCCGGCAAGCTGACCATCATGCTGATGTTCATCATCGCCAACGCCATGCTCTTCGCCCATGTGCTGACCACCGAACAGCTGCCGCAGCAGATCACCAGCATGGTGCTCGAAGCCGGACTGCAACCCTGGATGTTCCTGCTGGTCGTCAACCTGGTGCTGCTGGTGGCGGGTGCCTTCATGGAGCCCTCGGCGATCATCCTGATCCTGGCGCCGATCCTGTTCCCGATCGCCATCGAGCTGGGCATCGATCCGATACACCTGGGCATCATCATGGTGGTGAACATGGAGATCGGTCTGATTACGCCGCCGGTGGGGCTGAACCTGTTCGTCGCGTCTGCCGTAACCGGCATGCCGGTAACCCAGGTCATCCGCGCCGTGCTGCCATGGTTGGCGCTGATGCTGGCCTTCCTCGTGCTCATCACCTATGTCCCGATGATCTCGCTCGGGCTTCCCCAGCTGCTTGGCATGTAACGCAGCGCCCTGCGGTATCCCAGCCCGGCCTTGCGCCGGGCTTTTCATTGGCCGTCGGCTAGAGCGCCAGAACGTCCGCCGGGCGCCGTCGAAACCAGCCGGTCAGCGACAGCCGGTCGCGCCGGGTCACCAGCACTTCGTGCGGGAAGTCACCCGAAAGGAACACCAGCAGATCGCCACCCAGCGGCGGGATATCGCGCCGCGAGCCGTCGGCGAAATGCAGGCGCAGCTCTCCGGCGTCCGCGGGCTGCCAATCCGGATTGAGATAGACCACGGCCGTCACGGTCCGGCTGTCATCGTCACGAAAACGGTCCAGGTGCGTCTGATAAAAGGCGCCCGGCGGGTACAGCGCGAAATGGCATTCGAACTCCTCAAGGCCCAGGAACAGCTCGCGGTTGAGTGTCTGGCGCAACTCGTCCATCCATTCCAGGTAGCGGTCGCAGACCTCGGCCTGGCCCTGCTCCAGCCATTGGATCTGGTCGCCCCGGATGCCTTCGCGCACCGCCTGCTCCTCGCCGCGACCGACACCGGCAGGGGCCAGCGTCCCTTCGGCATGACGCCTGCGGCACTCGGCGGCCAGCGCGTGGGTCCAATCCTCGGACAGGAAGGACGACTGCAATGACCAGCCGCACGCGGCGAGGTCGTCGATGAGGGTCGTAAACGGCAAGGACGTGACTCCGGAGTGGGTCTGCTGAAGTCCCGTCGCGGGTCGGTAGAGCCTGCGCGGGACAGTCGCTGAGTCTAGCAGCAGTGCTTTCGCGCCTCGACAAGCCGCCGTCGGGGCGCCGAAAATAAACCGCCCGCCACAGAGGAGCTTCCATGCGCGCCCTTATCGCCTGCGTCTTTTTCGCCGTCAGCCTGAATGCCTGGGCCGACCGCTACGATGATCTCTACGAGGCGGCCGGTTGGACCGAGCAGCGTGCCAACTTCTCCGATGCCCTCACTGCCGCCCAGCAGCGCTACAAGAGCAGCCTGCCGCCGGCGGTCTACCAGGCGCTGGTGACCAACAGCAATCGCCGCTTCGCCGTCGATGCGATCGACCAGCGCGCCAAGCGTGCCCTGCGCGAGAGCCTGGCGGCGCCGGACCCGGCGCTGGCGTTCTTCCAGTCAACCCTCGGCCGCAAGGTCGTGGCCGCGGAAGTGCTCGCCGGCCGCCGCGAACAGCTGGCGCGCTACGAGAACGGGTTGCCACGCATTGAGGCCGGGAGCAACCGTCAGCTGCTGATCCGCCATCTGGCCCAGGCACTGCCGGCCGCCGAGGCCGGTGCCGAGGTCAGCCTGGCACTGGCCGGTGTGGCTGCAGACAGCCTCAGCCAGATGATTCCCGGGCTGCTCGGTGACGGCCAGGCTCAGGGGCTGCTGGACAGCCAGCGCGAGCGTCTGCAGCAGCAGGTCGAGAGCGACCTGGACAACACCCTGCTGTACGTCTATCGCGACCTGTCCGACGCCGAGCTCGAGGAGTTCGTGCAGTTCGCCGAATCCGAGGACGGCCAGCGCTACTACCGAGCCGCCCTGCAGGCCCTGCGCGCAGGGCTTGCCGTTGGCAACAGCGGCCGCGACATCCAGGCGAAGGGGGCCTGACCGCTAGCCGGAGCATCGCCCCGGGCCGCTAAAGCCGCTGGCGCAGGAAGTCGAAAAAGCGCTGGCGGATCGCTTCCTCTTCGTTGACCAGGTGGTGGCGGGCCTCGGGCAGGTAGAGCACGTCGGGCGCGGTGAACTTGTTCTCGAGCACCGGCAGGTTGTGCTGCCAATCGACCGTCATGTCGGCCTGGCCCTGGACGATCAACGGGCTGTGCGGGCTGTTCGGCGCCGCCTCGATGCGCGGGATCCAGCGCGCCAGCGCGCCTACCCAGGCGGTCGGCAGGATCTGCGGTTGCAGCGGATCACGCGTCTGGATGAAGTCCAGAAACGCCGGGTCACTGGAATTGTCGCTGAAGCGCCGGGGAATCTGGCTGACGAAGCGCCGCACCAGCGCGTAGCTCAGGCGCGACCAGCCCCAGGCCCGTGGTCGCACCAGTGGGGCCAGCAGAATGCTGCGGCCAAGCCGGGCGTCGTGCGGGTGGCCCAGCAGGTAGTCCAGGGCGATGGCCGCGCCGGTGCTCTGCCCAAGCAGGTGCCAGGGCTGCGGCAGCTGCAGCGCCGAGGCCTCGCGCAGCAAGCCCTCGAGCATCGCCTGGTATTCGTCGAATTCCCCGATGCTGGCCCGCGGCCCGCTGGACAGTCCGTGGCCGGGCAGGTCGCATGCGAGCACAGCGAAGCCCATCTGCAGCCCCCAGTCCACCACGTGCCGGTAGAGGCCCATGTGGTCGTAATAACCGTGCAGCACCAGCAGCGTCGCCAGCGGCTGCGCCGGCCGCCACAGCTGCGCGGCGACCCGGTAGCCGTGCACGCTGAAGCAGCCCAGCCGGCGCTGCACGGCTTGATGATGCGGCAGATCGAGGCCGTAGAAGGCCTGGTAGGCACGACCCTCGGTATCCAGCCCGGCGCCGCTGCGCAAGGGTTGCAGCTGCGCACGCAGGGTCGGAAGGTCGAATGGCGAGGTCATGGCGGGCTGTTCTGGTCCGATGGGGGGAAGGGATATTCAGCTCTGCGGCGTGACGTGGCAAGCTGGCGCGTCTTTCGAGAGTGCCACCATGACCTCACGCCGCAAATACCTGCTCGCCGCGCTCGTCGCCCTGCTCTGGGGCGGTGCCATGCTGGCCGCGTTCTGGTGGTTCGAGGCACGCTACCTGCGCCCGTTCGACAACGAGCGCACCGCGCTGTTTTCCGGCGATGCGCTGGCCCTGCCCGCGCCACTGAGCGGCGCCGGACCGATCCGCGTCGTGCATTTCCGCGATCCGGCCTGCCCCTGCAACGCCGGCAACCAACAGCATCTGGCCGACCTGCTGCAGCGCTTCGCGCCGCAGGGCGTGGCGTTCTATCTCGTGGAAAAGCCTGGCAGCCGTGGGCGCCTGCCAGAGCAACTGGACGGCCTGCAGCGGTTGGACAGCCTGCCCGGCGCACAACAGCTGCCGGCCAGCCCGGCCGTGGGAATCTGGGACACCCGCGGCGAGCTTGTCTATGTTGGCCCGTACAGTGAGGGCGCCGTGTGCAGCTCGAGCAACAGCTTCATCGAACCGATTCTCGAGGCTGTGCTGGCCGGCAGGCCGGTCAAGGCAACCCACTCGCTGGCGGTCGGCTGCTTCTGCGACTGGGCTACCCCCCCCAGCGGCCAGCCCTGAGCCGGCCGCAGCGAGTTCCCTGCGCCCCGCCCCGTCAGCTATGCGCCGACGGCGGCACCGCGACAGGCGTCGATTGCCCCGAGCCCCAGTTTTGTACCGCCGCTTCGTCCATGGCCTGACGCATCGCCCGCGCCCGGCGCTTGTCCGCACGCCGACCGAAGTACCAGGCGATAAAGGTCGCCAGCGATACCACCAGCAGGATGAGGCTGGCCACCGCGTTGATCTCCGGCTTCACGCCCAGGCGTACCGCGGAAAAGATCTCCATCGGCAGGGTGGTCGAACCCGGGCCCGAGACAAAGCTGGCCAGTACCAGGTCGTCGAGCGAGAGGGCGAATGACAGCATGCCGCCAGCGGCCAGCGACGGTGCAATCATCGGCATGGTGATCAGGAAGAACACCTTCCACGGCCGCGCGCCCAGATCCATGGCCGCCTCCTCGATGGACTGGTCCAGCTCACGCAGCCGGGCCATGACGACCACCGCGACATAGGCCGAGCAAAAGGTGGTGTGGGCGATCCAGATCGTCGCGATGCCCCGTTGCTCCGGCCAGCCGATCAGCTGGGCCATCGCGACGAAGAGCAGCAGTAACGATAAACCCGTGATCACCTCCGGCATCACCAGCGGCGCAGTGACCAACCCACCAAACAGCGTCCGACCGCGGAAGTTGGGGATCCGCGTCAGCACGAAGGCCGCCATGGTGCCCAGCGCGACGGCGGTCACCGCGGTGTACAGGGCGATCTCCAGCGAGCGCATCACCGCGCCCATCAGCTGGCTGTTGTCCAGCAGGCCGACGTACCACTTGATCGACCAGCCGCCCCACACCGTCACCAGCCGCGACGCGTTGAACGAATAGATGACCAGCAGCACCATCGGCAGGTAGATGAACAGCAACCCGAGCACCAGCATCAGATTCGAGAAACGATGGCGCGTCATGGCCGGCCCTCCCGATTAGGGGTCATGGCGGCAGATGGATCACTGGCGGGCAAGCCGCAGCTCTGGCACGTCATAGCTTGCCCTCCAGTTCCTTGGTTTGGTTGCGGTTGAACAGGATGATCGGCACCAGCAGGATCACCAGCATCACCACCGCCAGGGCCGAGGCCACCGGCCAGTCACGGTTGTTGAAGAACTCCTGCCAGAGCACCTTGCCGATCATCAGCGTTTCCGGTCCGCCGAGCAGCTCGGGGATGACGAACTCGCCCACCACCGGGATGAACACCAGCATGCAGCCGGCAATGATGCCGTTCTTCGACAGCGGCACGGTGATCCTCCAGAAGCTGGTGAGGTGGCTGGCGCCGAGATCCGACGCCGCTTCGAGCAGGCTCAGGTCGTGCTTCACCAGGTTCGCGTAGAGCGGCAGGATCATGAACGGCAGGTAGGAATAGACCACGCCGATGTAGACCGCCAGGTCCGTGTTGAGGATGCGCAGCGGTTCGTCGATCAGCCCCATGCCCTGCAGCAGCCCGTTGAGGATGCCGTTGCTGCTGAGGATGCCCATCCAGGCGTAAACGCGGATCAGGATCGCCGTCCAGGTCGGCATCATGATCAGCAGCAGCAGGACCGTCTGCACGTCCTTGCGCGCGCGGGCAATGGCATAGGCCATCGGATAGCCGACGAGCAGGCACAACAGCGTGCTGAAGAAGGCAATCTTCAGCGAGCCCAGGTAGGCGGCCAGGTACAGCTCGTCCTCGCTGAGGAAGATGTAGTTGCCGAGGTTGATCAGCACCTGCAACTGCTGGTCGGCGTAGGCGAAGATGTCGGTGTATGGCGGGATCGCCACGTCGGCCTCGGCGAAGCTGATCTTCAGCACGATGGCGAACGGCAGCAGGAAGAACAGGATCAGCCAGATGAAGGGCACGCCGATGACCAGTCGGCGCCCGCTGTTCAAGCGTGAGCCGCTCATGCCTGCAGTACCACGCCGCTGTCGTCCCACCAGTAGACGAAGACTTCCTCTTCCCAGGTCGGCAACTTCACATGGCGCTCGGCGTTGGCCATGAAGGCCTGCAGCATGCCGCCGGTGGGCAGCTTGATGTAATACACCGAGTGGCCGCCGAGGTAGGCGATGTCGTGCACCACGCCCTTGGCCCAGTTGTAGCCGGGCCGCTCCAGCTCCGGCAGTTCGCTGCCGATCAGCAGCTTTTCCGGGCGGATCGCATAGGTGATCTGTTTGTCCTGCGCACGGGTGCTGATGCCGTGGCCGACATAAATAGGGTTCTCCAGGCCCGGCGAGGCAATCACGGCGTGGTCTTCCATGTCGGCGACGATCTCGCCGTCGAACAGGTTGACGCTGCCGATGAACTCGCAGACCAGCCGGCTCGCGGGCGTCTCGTAGATGTCCATCGGGCTGCCGACCTGGGCGATCCAGCCCAGGTGCATGATGGCGATGCGCTCGGCCATGGTCATGGCCTCTTCCTGGTCATGGGTGACCATTACGCAGGTCACGCCGACCCGCTCGATGATCTGCACCAGCTCGAGCTGCATCTGCGAGCGCAGCTTCTTGTCCAGCGCGCCCATGGGCTCGTCGAGCAGCAGCAACTTCGGCCGCTTGGCCAGCGAACGGGCCAACGCCACGCGTTGGCGCTGGCCGCCGGAGAGCTGGTGCGGCTTGCGCTTGGCGTACTGGCTCATCTGTACCAGGGTGAGCATCTCGTCGACGCGGGTCTGCACCTCGTCCTTGGACAAGCCGTCCTGCTTCAGGCCAAAGGCGATGTTCTGCGCCACCGTCATGTGCGGGAACAGGGCATAGGACTGGAACATCATGTTGATTGGCCGCTCGTAGGGCGGCATGTCGGTGATGTCCTGCCCGTCGAGGAAAATTCGCCCCTCGGTGGGCCGCTCGAAGCCTGCCAGCATGCGCAGCAGCGTCGACTTGCCCGAACCCGAGCCACCGAGCAGCGCGAAGATTTCGCCCTGGTGAATGTTCAGCGAGACATCATCGACCGCCACCGTTTCGTCGAATTTCTTGGTGACGCGGTCGATCTTCAGCAGCACCTGTTTGTTCTGGCTTTCGCCGGAAAGGGCCTTCTTGTAGGCGCTGGAGGCAACAGCCATGCGCGAACTCCCGATAGAGATTGAGGACCCGGACGGCGTCCGGGAGCTGTCCTGTAACGCAGGCGGGCGATGCCATCGGCACCGCCCGCTGTTGAAGCTACTGGCCGGACTTGACCTTGGTCCAGGTCCGGGTCATCAGGCGCATGACCTTCGGCGGCAGTTCGGCCGACACGTAGAGCCGGTCGAGCACCGACTGCGGCGGATACACCGCGGGGTCGCGGCGCACCTCCTGGTCCATCAGGCTGTCCGCCTTGAGGTTGGGGTTGGCGTAGCCGACGTAGTCGCTGACCTCGGCGATCACTGCCGGGTCGAGCAGGTAGTTGATGAAGGCATGGGCCTCGTCGACGTTCTGTGCATCGGCCGGAATCGCCAGCATGTCGAACCAGAGGTTGCCGCCCTCCTTCGGGATCGAATAGGCGATGTCGATGCCCTTGCCGGCCTCTTCGGCCCGCGCGGCGGCCTGGAACACGTCACCGGAGAAACCGGCGGCGATGCAGATGTTGCCGTTGGCCAGGTCGGAGATGTATTTCGAGGAGTGGAAATAGCGCACGTAGGGGCGCACCTCCATCAGCTTCGCCTCGGCCTTGGCATAATCGTCCGGGTCGGTGCTGTTCGGGTCCAGGCCCAGGTAGTTGAGCACGGCCGGAATCATCTCGTCGGCCGAGTCGAGAAAGGCGATCCCGCAACCGGCCAGCTTCTTGGCATTCTCCGGCTCGAAGAGCACCGCCCAGGAATCGACCTTCTCCACCCCCAGCGCCGCAGTCACCTTCTCGACGTTGTAGCCGATGCCGTTGGTGCCCCAAAGATATGGCGCGGCGTAGGCGTTGCCCGGGTCGTTCTTCTGCAGTTGCTTGAGCAGGGCCGGATCGAGGTTCTCCCAGTTCGGCAGTTTGCTCTTGTCCAATTTCTGAAAGGCACCGGCGCGGATCTGCTTGCCGAGAAAATGGTTCGACGGCACCACCACGTCATAGCCGGTGCGGCCGGCGAGCAGCTTGCCCTCCAGGGTTTCGTTGGAGTCGAAGACGTCGTAGACGGGCTCGATGCCGGTTTTCTTCTGGAAATTTTCCAGCGTGTCTTCACCGATGTAATCGGACCAGTTGTAGATGTGCACCGTGGCAGCCTGGGCGGATGCAGCGCCGCTGACCGCAGCGGCGAGAAGAAGCGACTTCACTGTCGAGCGCATAGGAGAGTCCTCTTGTTGCAGGCCGCGCGATCAGCGGGCGAAAGGCGGGCTGTTTATTGTAAAAACCTCTGAAAATCAACTGGTTTGATACTGCAAACGAGGCGTTCGCTTGCCGGGGCAGACGGCCTGCGGATCGCGCCAGCGTCGCCGATCCGGACTTCACCCCGTTGCCGGTGGCCGCCCGGCCAGGTCCGCTATCGGGCCTGGCCGGGCAGCGCGGGCTCAACGGCCGGACTTGATCTTGGTCCAGCTGCGGGTCATCGTCCGCTGGGTTTTCGGATCCAGGTCCGGGAAGGTGTAGAGCTTCTGCAACACGGCCTGGCTCGGGTAGACGCCCGGGTCGGTGCGGATCGCTTCATCCACCAGCGGCGTGGCCGCCGCGTTGCCGTTGGGGAACTGCACGTAGTTGGTGATGTTGGCCATCACGTCCGGCTTCATCAGGTAGTTGAGGAAGACGTGCGCGCTGTCGACGTTGTTGGCATCGGCCGGGATGGCCAGCATGTCGAAGAAGGTGCCGGCGCCTTCCTTCGGAATGTTGTACTTGACCGTGACGCCGTTACTGGCCTCCTCGGCGCGCGCCTTGGCCTGGTAGATGTCACCCGAATAGCCGATGGCGACGCAAATGTTGCCGTTGGCCAGGTCCGAGATGTACTTCGAGGAGTGGAAGTAGGCGACGCTCGGACGGATCTGCATGAACAGCTCTTCGGCCTTCTTCAGCTCCGCCGGCTTGGTGGTGTCCGAGGCGTAGCCAAGGTAATGCAGCGCGGCGGGGAGAATCTCGGTGGGCGAATCGAGGAAGGACACGCCGCAGGACTTCAGCTTTTCGATGTTTTCCGGCTTGAACACCAGATCCCAGGAATCCACCGGCGCGTCGGCACCGAGGGCGGCCTTGACCTTCTCGGGGTTGTAGCCGATGCCGATGGTGCCCCACATGTAGGGCACGGCGTACTGGTTGTCCGGATCGCTGGGCTGCAGCGCCTTGAGCAAGTCCTTATCGAGGTTTTTCCAGTTCGGCAGCTTGCTCTTGTCGAGCTTCTGGAACACGCCGGCCTTGATCTGCTTGGCCAGGAAGGGGTTGGACGGCACCACCACGTCATAGCCGGAACTGCCGGCCAGCAGCTTGGCTTCCAGCACCTCATTGCTGTCGAAGACGTCGTAGACGACCTTGATGCCGGTTTCCTTGGTGAAGTTTTCCAAGGTGTCTTCGGCGATGTAGTCGGACCAGTTGTAGACGTGCAGCACCTTGTCGTCGGCCTGGGCGGCGCCGGCAACGACACCGGTCAGCGTCAGTGCCACTAGGGTCTTGGCGAAGGGTTTCATCCGTGCAGCTCCTGTTGTGATCGTTCGTATCGGGGCTTGGGGCAGTCGCGACAGAGGGCCATCGGGCCGTTCCGTCGCGTCTGTGCAGCAAAATGGCTGTGCCGGCATCGACACACCCTCGTGTTCGTCAGGCCAAAGCACGCGCGCAGTCTGGCAAGGTCGGCGGCTGTTTTTCAACAGCCGAACCGGCCTCGCCGGGGTCGCTCAACCCCGTGCATCCTTCAGCGTCGCATCCAGGCACAGGCGGACCTTGTCGATCAGCTCGTCGATCTGCTCTTCGTTGATCACCAGCGGCGGCGAAATGATCATGGTGTCGCCCACCGCGCGCATCACCAGGCCATTGCGGAAGCAGTGCTCGCGGCAGAGCATGCCCACGCCCGGATCGGCGAACCGCTCGCGGGTCTTCTTGTTCTTCACCAGCTCCAGCGCGCCGAGCATGCCGACCCCACGCGCCTCGCCCACCAGCGGGTGCTCGACCAGCTCACGCCAGCGAGATTGCAAATAAGGTGCCGTCTTGCTTTTCACCCGCTCGACGATCTGCTCTTCACGCATGATGCGGATGTTTTCCAGCGCCACCGCGGCGGCCACCGGATGCCCGGAATAGGTAAAGCCGTGGTAGAACTCGCCGCCCTCGTTGAGGGTGTGCACCACTTCGTCGCGTACCACCACGCCGCCCATCGGCAGGTAGCCGGAGGTCAGGCCCTTGGCGATCGGCATCAGGTCCGGCGCGTTGCCGTAGTAGTCGCTGCCGAACCACTCGCCAGTGCGACCGAAACCGCAGATCACTTCGTCGGCGATGAACAGGATGTCGTAGCGGGCGAGGATTTCACGGATCCTCGGCCAGTAGCTGTCCGGCGGAATGATCACGCCGCCGGCGCCCTGGATCGGCTCGGCAATGAAGGCGGCCACCTTGTCCTCGCCGACTTCGAGGATCTTCTGCTCCAGCTGCTGGGCTACGCGCACGCCGAATTCGTCCGGGTCGAGGTCGCCGCCTTCGCCGAACCAGTAGGGCTGGTCGATGTGCTCGATGCCCGGGATCGGGCCATCGCCCTGTTCGTGCATGGCCTTCATGCCGCCGAGGCTGGCGCCGGCGATGGTCGAGCCGTGGTAGCCGTTCCAGCGGCCGATCACCACCTTCTTCTGCGGGTGGCCCTTGATTGCCCAATAATGGCGCACCATGCGCAATACGGTGTCGTTGGCCTCCGAGCCGGAGCCGGTAAAGAACACATGGTTCATGCCTTCCGGGGCGATCTCGGCAATGGCCTTGGCCAGCGCCAGCGCTGGGGGGTGGGCGGTCTGGAAGAACAGGTTGTAGTAGGGCAGCTCGCGCATCTGCTTTGTGGCCGCCTCGACCAGCTCCTCACGCCCGTACCCGAGGTTGACGCACCAGAGCCCGGCCATGGCATCGAGGATCTTGTGGCCCTCGCTGTCCCACAAGTAGACGCCCTCGCCGCGGGTGATGATGCGCGTGCCCTTGGCGTTCAGCGCCTTGAAGTCGGTGAACGGCGGCAGGTGATGGTCGCGGCTCAGTGCTTGCCATTGCAGGGTTTGCGAATCGCTCATCAATCACCTCTTGAGTAATGGGTATTGGGCGGGCGGGTGGCGTCATCCACCCGACGTCTGTGCGTTACACCGAGAGCATCAGGAACTCACGCTCCCACGAGCTGATGACCCGGTGGTAGTTCTCCTGCTCGGCGCGCTTGACCGCGACGTAGCCGGTGATGAATTTGGGGCTGAGGTACTTCTCCAGCTCGCGGCAGTTCTCCATGCGTTCCAGCGCGGCCTCCAGGGTCAGCGGCAGGCGCAAATTGCGCCGCTCGTAGCCGCGGCCCTTGACCGGCTGGCTCGGCGGCAGCTCCTCGACCATGCCGATGTAGCCGCACAGCAGGCTGGCGGCGATGGCCAGATACGGGTTGGCATCGGCGCCGGGCAGGCGGTTCTCGACGCGGCGGTTCTGCGGGTCCGAATCCGGCACGCGCAGGCCGACGGTGCGGTTCTCCTCGCCCCATTCGACGTTCACCGGCGCCGAGGTGTCCGGTAGGAAGCGGCGGAACGAATTGACGTTCGGCGCGAACAGCGGCAACAGCTCGGGGATGTACTTCTGCAAGCCGCCGACGTGGTGCAGGAACAGCTGGCTCATGGTGCCGTCGCTGTTGGAAAAGATGTTGCGCCCGGTCTCGTCGATCACGCTCTGGTGCAGGTGCATGGCGCTTCCCGGCTCGCCGGTCATCGGCTTGGCCATGAAGGTGGCCGCGACATTGTGTTTGAGCGCCGCCTCGCGCATGGTCCGCTTGAACACCAGGATCTGATCGGCCAGGTGCAGCGCCTCGCCGTGACGGAAGTTGATCTCCATCTGGGCGGTGCCTTCCTCGTGAATCAGGGTGTCCAGGTCCAGGCCCTGGGCCTCGCACCAGTCGTACATGTCCTCGAACAATGGGTCGAACTCGTTCGCCGCATCGATGGAAAAGGACTGCCGCCCGGTCTCCTGGCGACCCGAACGGCCGATCGGTGGCTGGAACGGCAGGTCCGGGTCCTCACAGCGCTTGGTCAGGTAGAACTCCATTTCCGGCGCGACGATGGGCTGCCAGCCCATGTCGGCGTACATCTTCAGCACGCGCTTGAGGATGTTGCGCGGCGAGATCTCGATGGGGTTGCCCATCTTGTCGTAGGTGTCGTGGATCACCTGGGCGGTGGGCTCGATGGCCCAGGGCACGAGGAACACGGCATCCGGGTCGGGCCGGCAGAACATGTCGATGTCCGCCGGATCGAGCAGCTCATAATAGATGTCGTCCTCGACGTAGTCGCCAGTCACCGTCTGCAACAGCACGCTCTCGGGCAGGCGCATGCCCTTCTCGTCGAGAAACTTGTTGGTCGGCGAAATCTTGCCGCGGGCGATACCGGTCAGGTCGCTGATCAGGCATTCCACCTCGGTGATCTTGCGTTCTTTCAGCCAGCCGGTGAGCTGGTCGAGCTTGCTGGACATATCGACCTCAACAAATGATGAAACGAGCGCCGTACCGGTCCGCGCTCAGCGCCGTCCCGCGCGTTCCCGGCAGGCCTGGGCAAAGCCCTCGAACAGCGCCAGGTAGTAGGGGTGCTCATGCACCTTCCATTCCGGATGCCACTGCACGCCGAGCGCAAAGCTCCGAGCGTGCTCGACCGAAAACGCTTCGATCAGCCCGTCCGGCGCCAGCCCCTCGATGCGCAGCCCGTCGCCCAGACGCTCGACGCCCTGGCCATGCACCGAGTTGACCTCGACACTGGACGGAAGTCCCAGCCGCTCGAGCAGACCGCCTGGCTGGACATGCAACGGGTGGCTAAGGCCGTATTGCACCTCCACCGGATCTTCGGCGCGTTCGCGGTGATCAGCATAAGGACCGGCTTCGTGCACCTTCTGGTGCAGACTGCCGCCAAAGGCAACGTTCATTTCCTGGAATCCGCGGCAAACGCCGAATACCGGCACACCGGCCGCTACCGCGGCGCGGATCAGCGGCAGGGTGAGGCGGTCGCGAGAGGGGTCGTGCGGGGTGCCTTCGGCGCTGGCCGGGCCGCCGTAGTGGTGCGGTTCGACGTTGGATGGCGAGCCGGTGAAGAGCAGGCCGTCCAGGCTGTCGAGCAGCGCGTCGGGATCGATCAGTTCGCCGAGCGCCGGGACCACCAGCGGAATGCCGGCAATGGCGGCGGCGCGCAGGTACTTGTCGCCGGCAATGTGGAAACTGTGGTGGCCGATCTGCCTGGTACAGGCGGAAACGCCGATCAATGGCACGCGAGGCATGGGATACTCGTCTTTCCGGATGGGGCTCGTCGGAGAGTAGTCTTGTTCATTTTTATAGACAATAGCCGAGCATTCCCGCTTCGCAAAGCCTCGTCGCGGCGCCGCACATTTTTTCTGAATTGCCCCAAAAACGCCCATTGTGGGCGTTGATGGCACATTCAGAGGCGCTATTGACACCGACAGGGCTTTTCGATTGACTCCAAGACAAGCCGTTGGATGATTGAAATTTTTAACAATTAAGGTGCTTCATCATGCTACCGCCGCCGCGTGCCGTTCAGCTCAACGAAGCGAACGCATTTCTCAAGGAACACCCGGAGGTCCAGTACGTCGACCTGCTGATCGCAGACATGAACGGAGTTGTTCGAGGCAAGCGCATCGAACGCGCCAGTCTGCACAAGGTGTATGAAAAGGGCATCAATCTGCCTGCCTCGCTGTTCGCCCTCGATATCAATGGCATCACCGTCGAGAGCACCGGGCTGGGCATGGACATCGGCGACTCCGACCGGACCTGCTTCCCCATTCCCAACACCCTGAGCAACGAGCCCTGGCAAAAACGTCCCACCGCGCAGTTGCTGATGACCATGCACGAGCGCGACGGTTCGCCGTTCTTCGCCGATCCGCGCGAAGTGCTGCGCCAGATCGTGAGCAAGTTCGACGAACTGGGCCTGACCATCTGCGCGGCATTCGAGCTGGAGTTCTACCTGATCGACCAGGAAAACGTGAACGGCCGGCCGCAACCGCCGCGTTCGCCGATTTCAGGCAAGCGCCCGCATTCGACCCAGGTCTACCTGATCGACGACCTGGACGAATACGTCGACTGCCTGCAGGACGTGCTCGAAGGCGCCAAGGAACAGGGCATCCCGGCCGATGCCATCGTCAAGGAAAGCGCCCCGGCGCAGTTCGAGGTCAACCTCCATCACGTGGCCGATCCGATCAAGGCGTGCGACTACGCGGTGCTGCTCAAGCGGCTGATCAAGAACATCGCCTACGACCACGAAATGGACACCACCTTCATGGCCAAGCCCTACCCGGGCCAGGCCGGTAACGGGCTGCACGTGCACATTTCACTGCTGGACAAGAACGGCAACAATATTTTCGCCACCAGCAACCCGCTGGAAAGCGAGACGTTGCGCCACGCCATTGGCGGCATCCAGCAGACCATGGCCGCATCGATGGCCTTCCTCTGCCCGAACGTCAACTCCTACCGCCGTTTCGGCGCCCAGTTCTACGTGCCGAACGCGCCCTGCTGGGGCCTGGACAACCGCACCGTGGCGCTGCGCGTGCCCACCGACAGCCCGGATGCGGTGCGCATCGAACACCGCGTCGCCGGTGCCGATGCCAACCCCTACCTGCTGCTCGCCAGCGTGCTGGCCGGCATCCACCACGGCCTGACCAACAAGATCGCGCCGGACGAACCGATCGAGGGCAACTCCTACGAGCAGGTCGAGCCGAGCCTGCCGTCGAACCTGCGCGACGCCCTGCGCGAGCTGGACGACAGCGAGATCATGGCGCGCTACATCAGCCCGCAGTACACCGACATCTTCGTGGCCTGCAAGGAGAGCGAGCTGGAGGAGTTCGAGCATTCGATCTCCGACCTCGAATACAACTGGTACCTGCACACGGTGTGAGCCGGCAGTGCCCGGCCCGCGCCAGCGGCCCATCGGGCTGCCGTGCGGCTGCGGCCGGCAGGCCGGGCCGGCCTTTCATCGGCAAGCAGCCCCCGCGCCAGCCGCCGGGCAGCCGAATCCGCCGCGCCATGGTCACAACTGTGCAGACCCCGTTTGACCCGCCGCCGCTTGCGCCGGCCCTGAACGTCCCCTTCGTAGGTAAACCGATGACCACCCTGACCACCACGCCGCGCGCCGACGACTTCCACATGCCCGCCGAGTGGGCGCCGCACAGTCAGACCTGGATGGTCTGGCCGCAGCGCCCGGACAACTGGCGCGACCACGGCGCCCCGGCGCAGGCCGCTTTTACCGCGGTCGCCAAGGCCATTGCGCGCTTCGAACCGGTTACCGTCTGCGCCACCGCCGAGCAGTACCTGGCCGCGCGCGGGCAGCTCGACGACCCGCGCATCCGTGTGGTCGAGATCAGCAGCGACGACGCCTGGGTGCGCGACACCGGGCCGACCTTCGTGATCAACGGCAAGGGCGGCGTGCGCGGCGTCGACTGGACATTCAACGCCTGGGGCGGCCTGGAAGGCGGCCTCTACGAAGATTGGCAGCGCGACGACGAGGTGGCGCGCAAGATCCTCGAGATCGAACGTTGCGATCGCTACCGGACCGAAGGTTTCGTGCTCGAAGGCGGCTCGATCCATGTCGACGGCGAAGGCACGCTGATCACCACCGAGGAATGCCTGCTCAACCGCAACCGCAACCCGCAGCTGTCGCGCGAGCAGATCGAGCGGGTGCTGGCTGACTACCTGGCGATCGACAAGGTCATCTGGCTGCCGCACGGCCTGTACAACGACGAGACCGACGGCCATGTCGACAACTTCTGCTGCTTCGTGCGCCCCGGCGAGGTACTGCTGGCCTGGACCGACGACCGCGACGACCCCAACCATGAACGCTGCCAGGCCGCCATGCGCGTGCTGGAACAGGCGACCGACGCCTGGGGCCGTCCGCTGACGGTGCACAAGATGCCGATCCCCGGGCCGCTGCACGCCACCGAGGCGGAGTGCGCCGGGGTGGTCTCGCTTGCCGGCAGCCAGCCGCGCGACCCGGCGATCCGCCTGGCCGGCAGCTACGTGAACTTCCTTATCGTCAACGGCGGCATCATCGCGCCTGCCTTTGACGATCCAAAGGACGCCGAGGCCGAGGCGATCCTCACCCGGCTGTTCCCGCAGCATCGCGTGGTGATGGTCCCCGGCCGGGAGATTCTGCTCGGCGGCGGCAACATCCACTGCATCACCCAGCAGCAGCCCGTCGGTTCGAGCCGCGCCAGCGCGTAGCTACCGCAGCAGGCGAGGCCCCTTCCTGCCGCAACGGGCTGTTTCCAGCGCTGACCGGACAGGCGCGTGATGCTGGAGAGGTCGCCGCGACCGGCGAGCGGCTGCCCTCGCGGGACAGCGCCTCCGGCTGCCCCCACCGGCGGGCCGCCCGGAGCGGCGCGGCCATCAGGGCCGCCGCAGGCGCATCAGGCGACGATCACCTGGTTCTTGCCCAGACGCTTGGCGGTATACATGGCGGCGTCGGCCCGCGCGAACAGCGCGCCGAGGTCCGGGTCACTGGCCTTGAGGTAGGTCACGCCGAGGCTGATGGTGACGCCGAATCGCTGACCGTCCGGGCTGGTGAACACCAGCCGCTGGATCTCGCGCTGCAGGCGTTCGGCGATCTGCTCGGCCAGGTCGGGCTGGCAGCCGGGCAGCAGCAGGGCGAATTCCTCGCCGCCGATGCGGCCCAGCAGGTCGCCACGGCGCAACACCGAGGCGCCGCACTGGGCGACCCGTTGCAGCACCTGGTCGCCCATCTGGTGGCCATGGGTGTCGTTGATGCGTTTGAAGTCATCGATGTCCAGCAACTGGAACGCCAGCGGCGTGGCATACAGCCGTGCCAGGTCGAACTCGCGCTGGGCGCATTCAAAGAAGTAGCGCCGGTTGCTGCTCTGGGTCAGGACGTCGACAGTGGCCAGGCGCTGCAACTCGCCTTCGAGCTGCTTCTTTTCGGTGATGTCCTCGGCGATGCCGACGATGATCGGGCCACGGTCGCTGTCGCCATTGCGGGCAATGAAGCACTTGTCGCTGAGCCAGCGCAGCTGCCCGTCGGTGCGGATGATGCGGTACTCGCGCTCCTCGACGGCACCCTTGTCGAGCACGTCAAACAAACTCTGCTGCGCGTATTCGAGGTCGTCGGGGTAGATGCTGTTGCGCCACTCGCCGTAGTCCGACAACAGCAGCGCGGCGGAGCGCCCAAAAACCTGCTCGTAAGCCGGGCTGACGTAGATCATCTGCTGGGCCTGCCAGTCGAAGGCCCAGAGCACGGCATTGACCGCGCCCATCAGGGTGCTGAACAGCTGCTCGCGCTCGCTGAGCCGCTCGACTTCGGCCCGGGCGTGCATCAGCGCCAGAAGGGTTTGCGCCTCGGTCGGCGGCAGGATGCCTGCGCCCGCTTTGCTTCGCTGCTTCACCAGATTCATACCCGCGTTCCAAAAGGGCGCCAGGCCGGCGGTTACCCGCCTCGGCAGCTGTCGCTTGCACCAGAATGCAGTTCAGAGACTGGCCGCCGGGCAAAGTTCCGGCCGATGACCGGGCCAGCGGTCGCGCCGATCAGAGGTCAGGCGGTGGCGACGGCCGGGCGCAGCGAATAGGTGCTCAACTGTTCAGCGAACTCGCGCAGCGACTGGATGCCGCTGGCCTCGGCGTCCTGCACCCACTGCTTGATCGCCGCCAGCATGTCGTGGCCGTTGGCGCTGGTGCGGGTCCAGATCTGCTGCAGCGCCAGGCGCTGCTCGTAGATCACCCGCAGCGGCTGGCTCTGCTCGAGGATCACCGCGATATGCGCCTGCTGGTCGTGCTGCAGCAGGCTTGGCTCGCGTGCCAGCAGCCGCTTGGCCCGGCGGAAGCGATGGCGCACCGAGCCATCGGCGCGCTGCAGCTCCAGGCGCACCAGTGGCTTGATCACCAGCCGGCGATACTGCGCCATGATCTGGAAGCGGTTATTGAGGATGGCCATGGCGCTGTCCATGTCCAGCTGGCGCTTGGTCGACACCCGGTGGGCGATCGGTGCGGTGCGGTTCACCCGCGCCAGTCCCAGCAGGCTGAACAGCCGGATCCAGGCCCAGCCCATGTCGAATTCCCACTTGCGCACCGACAGCTTGGCGGAGTTGGGGTAGGTGTGGTGGTTGTTGTGTAGCTCCTCGCCGCCGATGAGGATCCCCCAGGGCAAGAGGTTGGTCGCCGCATCACGGCATTCGAAGTTGCGATAACCGACGGCATGGCCGAGGCCGTTGACCACGCCGGCGGCCCACAGCGGGATCCAGATCATCTGCACGGCCCAGACGGTCAGTCCGATGACGCCGAACAAGGCCAGGTCCAGGCCGAGCATCAGCACGATGCCCAGGTTCGGGAAGCGCGAATAGAGGTGACGCTCGATCCAGTCGTCCGGGCAGTTCTTGCCGTAGATTCGCAGAGTCTCCTCGTTTTTCGCCTCGTCCATGTACAGCTCGGCGCCGCGCCGCAGCACGGTGCCCAGCCCTTTCTGGACCGGGCTGTGCGGGTCGTCGGGTGTTTCGCACTTGGCGTGGTGCTTGCGGTGGATGGCGGTCCACTCGCGGGTGTTCATCGCCGTGGTCAGCCACAGCCAGAAACGGAAGAAGTGCTTGAGCCCACCATTGAGCTCCAGCGAGCGGTGAGCCGAATAGCGGTGCAGGTAGACGGTGACGGCGACGATGGTGACATGGGTCAGGAGCAGCGTGACCGCCACGACTTGCCAGGCGGAGAGATCGAGAAAACCGGTGTACCACATATGTCGCTTGCCTCGCGGTGTAGAGTCGCTGATCCGCCATTGCGGATATCCGTCGATTATCCTCGCCCATTACTCGGAAAAGCCGCCGTCTGTCGACTCCTGTTTCTTTTTCGTTTCAGCATCTGACAGAAATGACGCCTGTGGCCGATAGCCTGGGGCCAGGGAATGCCGTTGTGAGATAGCATAGGGCCACCACTCTCTTTCCCGCCCGCACGGGCCAGGCTGTCGCGATCCCCCTCGCCGACAGCCGGCGCGCGTGAGCCAACGCCCACCAGAGCCATGACCCGACTTCCGCATCCCACCGATCCCCGCTGGATCCTCGGCGTTGGCAGCCTGCTGCTGGCCCTGTTGTTCGGCGCGCTGGCGTTCAACGACCACCAGACCCGGGACGCCGTCTGGACCTTGCAGACCGCACAGCAGGGCGAGCTCCAGGCACTGGCGCTGCGCAGTGCCCAGCAGGGCCTGGAGGAACAGGCGCGACTGATCGCCAGCGCCCTGGCGGCGAGCCCGGACACCCTGCGCCTGGTGCGGCAGGCGGACCGCGCCGTGAAAGCCGGCTCCCAGTGGGACGGCCCGCGGCTGTCGCGCATCCGCAGCCAGCTGGCCAGTTCGCTGACCCCGACCTGGAGCACCCTGCAACGCCACGGCGCCCTTCAGCTGCAGCTCTACTGGGGCCCGGCCGGCATCGCCCTGCTGCGCATGCAGGACCTCGACGCCTACGGCGACGCAGTGGCCGACCGCCGGCCGCTGCTGTACCACGCCCTGCACGCGGGCGAAACGGTCTCGGGCCTGGACATCGGCCACCACAGCGCCGGCAACCGCGCGATCGTGCCGATCCGCGCCAGCAGCGCGCCGGACAGCGAGGTCATCGCCGCGCTCGAAGTCGGCTTCGACGTGCTGCCCGACCTGAACGGGCTCGGCGAGCGGCTCAACGCCGGCCTCGGCCTGTTGCTCAACCGCACCGAACTGGAAGAAATGCTCTGGGCCGAGCCGGTCGGCGTGCAGCTGCATGGCCTGCCCGGCTGGCTGCTCGATACCCTGTCCTCGCCGCAGATTCTGCAGTGGGCCTACCAGCAGGCGCTGCCCGCGCCGGAAACCGGCAAGGCCCTGCGCACGCTCGAGTCCGACGGGCGCAGCTTTCTGCTCAACCAGGTGCCGCTGCATGACGTCAGGGCCCAGGCCAGCCCGGGCCGGCCACCCATGGCGGTGGCGCTGGTCTGGCGCGACATCACCCAGGCGCTGCATGAACAGCGGCAGGTCGAGCAGCGCCTGTTGCTCAAGTGGGGGCTGGCCTGGCTGATCGCCGAAGCACTGCTGCTCGGGCTGGCATTTCTGCTGCACCGGCGCACTGTGGTGCAGCGCCTGCACCAGACCCGCTCGCTGCAGCAGGAACGCCATCGCCGGCGCCTGCTCGAGCGCGGCCAGAAGATCGCCAGCCTGCTGCCCGGGATGGTCTACCAGCTCAAACGTTCACCCGATGGCCAGTTCAGCTTTCTCTATGCCAGCGAGGGCGCCAGCCTGCTGTACGGCCTCAGCCCGGACCAGCTGATCAGCAACCCGCAGCTGGCATTCGACGCCGTGTATGCCCCCGACCGCGCCGAACTGCAGGCCGCCATCGAACGTTCGGCCGCCCGGCTGGGCAGCGGCGCCACGCGCTACCGCATCAACAGCCCGGTCAAGGGGCTGATCTGGGTCGAGGTCCGCGCCGCCGCCGAGCGCCTGCGCGACGGGTCGATCCTCTGGCATGGCTTCATCGCCGACATCACCCCACTGATGCACACCACCCTCGCCCTGCGCGAGAGCGAAAGCCGCTTCCGCAGCCTGGTCAGCAACCTGCCCGGCGCCGCCTACCGCCGCGCCGGCGACAGCGCCTGCACGCTGCGCTACCTGAGCGACGGCATCGAGCGCCTGACTGGCTACCCGGCGAGCGACTTCGTGGCGCCGGGCATCCGCGCACTCGGCAGCCTGCTGCACCCGGACGAACACCTCGAGACGCCCGCGCCCGGCGCCAACCAGTTCGAGCGCACCTACCGCATCATCGACGCCCGTGGCGAAACGCTGTGGGTGCAGGAAACCTGCCGGGCGATGCGCGATGCCGAGGGCCGTCTGCAGTGGTACGACGGCTTCATCTGGGACGTCACCGCGCGGGTGCTGGCCGAACGCGAAACCCGCGAACGTGAAAGCTATGTGCGCCTGCTGATCGCCAACGTGGTCGACGCGATCATCATCATCAATCAGCGCGGCCTGATCGAGACCTTCAACCACGCCGCCGAGCGCACCTTCGGCTACAGCGAAGAGGAGGTGCTCGGGCGCAACCTGTCGATGCTCATGCCCGAACCTCATCGCGCCGCCCATGACGGCCACCTGCGGGCCTACGAGGCGCGTGGTGAGGGCCGCAGCCTGGAGCAGAACCGCGAGCTGCAGGCCGTCCGGCGCAACGGCGAGGTCTTCACCATCGAGCTGCGGGTGTCGGAAATCAGCCACCGCGGCGAACGCAAGTTCATCGGCCTGGTGCGCGACATCACCGAGCGCAAGCGCGTCGAGCGCATGAAGAACGAATTCGTCTCCATCGTCAGCCACGAGCTGCGTACGCCGCTGACGTCCATCACCGGGGCACTGGGCCTGATCGCCGGCGGCGCGCTGGGCGAGGTGCCGGCGACGATGAAGCCGATGCTCGACATCGCCCAGCACAACAGCCAGCGGCTGACCCTGCTGATTGGCGACCTGCTGGACATGGAAAAGCTGATCGCCGGCAAGATGGTCGTGCAGCTGGCCAGCCAGCCCCTGGTGCCGCTGCTCGATGAGGCCCTGCAGGCCAACCGGGCCTACGCTGAGCGCCTGGGCGTGCGCCTCGAAGCCGGCGTCCAGGCCGCCGTCACCGTCGCGGTCGACGCGCACCGCCTGCAGCAGGTGCTGGCGAACCTGCTGTCGAACGCGGCGAAATTCTCGCCCGCCGGCGAAGTCGTAACCTTGAGCAGCGAGTGGTGCGGCGACCAGGTGCGCGTCTGCGTTCGCGACCACGGCCCGGGTATCCCACAGAGCTTTCGCCAGCGGATCTTCCAGAAGTTTTCCCAGGCCGACTCCTCGGATACGCGCCAGCAGGGCGGCACCGGCCTGGGCCTGGCGATCAGCAAGGAGCTGATCGAACACATGGACGGACGTATCGGCTTTGACGCCGACCTGGCACCGGGCGCCTGTTTCTGGTTCGAACTGCCGGCACAGGGGTCGGCCTAGCCGACTATTTTTTTTCGGGCGCCAGGCCAGGCGGCGAACAAGCTGGCACACTGCCCCTATTCGGGTGGGCGCAGCACTGAGGAGGAGGTCCGCATGACCGAATTGAAACGGATCCTGCATGTCGAGGACGACCCCTCGATCCAGGCGGTGGTCAAGGTAGCCCTGGAAGCGATCGGCGGCTTCCAGGTCCTGTCGTGCTCGTCCGGCCGCCAGGCGCTCGAGGAGGTCGGGGGCTTCGATCCGCAGTTCATCCTCCTCGATGTGATGATGCCCGGCATGGGCGGCCCGGAAACCCTCGCCCGACTCGCCGAGCGCGTCGACCTGCAGCAGGTGCCCGTTGCCTTCATGACCGCCAAGGTGCAGCCCGGCGAGGTCGATCACCTGCGCCAGCTCGGCGCCCGCGACGTCATCGTCAAGCCGTTCGACCCGATGCGCCTGGCCGGGCAGATCCGCTCCATCTGGGAGGCCGGTGGCAGCTGAGCCGCCGCGTCCGCCATCCCCCTCACGCATCGGAGCCAGCAGATGGAGACCCCGAAAGCCGCACCGGCCGCCTCCCCGCCCCGGGAGCTGTCCCGCCTCGCGGCGCTACTGCGTTACGAGATTCTCGACACCCCCGATGAATCGGCCTTCGACGATTTCGCGCAGCAGGCTGCCTACATCTGCGGCACACCAATCGCCCTGATTTCGCTGGTCGATGAACAGCGCCAGTGGTTCAAGAGCCGGGTCGGCCTGGACGTCAGCGAAACCCCGCGCGGCATCTCCTTCTGCACCCATACCATCGAAGGCCAGGGTGTCTTCGAGGTCGAGGATGCCCGCCTCGACCCGCGCTTCAGTGACAACCCGCTGGTCATCGAAGACCCGCACATCCGCTTCTATGCCGGCGCGCCGCTGACCTCGCCGGATGGCTTCAACCTGGGCACCGTGTGCGTCATCGACCGCCAGCCGCGGCATCTCGACGAGGGCCAGCGCAAGGCCCTGGCGCGCCTGAGCCGACAGGTCATGCGCCTGTTCGAGGAGCGTCTGCAGGCGCACCGCTATGCCGAGCAGGCCGCCATGCAGCAAGCGCTGCTCAACAGCGCCGCCAGCGCGATGCTGGTAACCACGGCCGGCGGCGTGATTTCCGGCGTCAACCCGACCGCCGAACGGCTGTTCGGCTACAGCGAGGCGACGCTGGTTGGACAGTCGCTGACCGCCACACTGTTTCCCGCCGACGCCCTGGCGCGGCGCGCGCGCATCCTCGCCGACGAGCTGGGCGAGACGGTCGAGCCCGGCTTCGCGGTGCTCACCGCCCCCCTGGTCGAGGGGCAACGGGAGATGCGCGAATGGCGTCTGCGCCACTGTGACGGCAGCGCGGTACCGGTGCTGCTCAATGTCTCGGCGATCCACGACGAGCGCGAGCTGCTGCGCGGCTATGTGGTCAGCGCCTATGACCTGGCGCACCAGGAGCATCTGCAACTGCGCCTGCAGCAGATCGCCGCGCAAGTCCCGGGCTTGCTGTTCCAGTTCTGCTGGCGGCCGGACGGCACCAGCAGCTTTCCCTACCTCAGTGAGGGCCTGGAGGACATCTACGGGCTGAGCGCAGCCGAGACCACGCCGCCGATCGACACGCTCTACGCCCGGCTCCACGCCGAGGACCGCGAGCATGTGCTGGCCAGCATCCGCCACGCCGCCTCGAACCTGAGCCCCTGGCATTTCGAACACCGCATCGACCACCCGCGCAAGGGCGTGATCTGGGTCGAGGCGCGCGCCACGCCCATGCGCCAGGCCGACGGCTCGGTACTCTGGCACGGCCTGGTGACCGACATCACCGAGCGCAAGGCCGAGCAGCTGGAATTGGACAAGCAACAGGAAATGAACCGCCGGCTGCTCGAGGCGCTGTCCGAGGCGGTGGTCGCCTGCGATGCCGAGGGCAACCTGACGCTGTTCAACAACACCGCGCGTCGCTGGCACGGGCTCGACGCCCAACCGATCTCTCCCGAGCACTGGCCCGACACCTACCACCTCTTCCACGGCGATGGCGTCACGCCCATGCAGCCCGCTGAGGTGCCGCTGACCCGTGCCCTCGGCGGCGAGCGCATCCGCAACCAGGAGATGACCATCGTGCTGCAGGGCAAGCCGCGTTTCCTGCTCGCCAATGCCGACCCCATGTACGCCTCCAATGGCGAGCAGAACGGCGCGGTGGCCGTGCTGCACGACATCACCGAGCGCAAGCAGATCGAGATCCTGCAGCGCGACTTCGTCTCCACCGTGAGCCACGAACTGCGCACGCCGCTGACCTCCATCACCGCGTCACTGGGCCTGATCTGCGGCGGGGTGATGGGCGAGGTGCCGGAGCACCTGCAGGAACTGCTCGACATCGCCGAGCTGAACAGCAAGCGCCTGACGGCGCTGATCAACGACCTGCTCGACATCGACAAGCTCTACGCCGGCAAGATGCGCTTCGACATACGCCCGCAGCCGCTGCTGCCGCTGCTCGAGCAGGCCGTGCGCAGCAACCAAGGCTATGCCGAGAGCTATGCGGTGAGTATCGAGCTGGGTGCCTGCCCAGAGGTGACGATTAAGGTGGACGCGATGCGCCTGGAGCAGGTGCTGAGCAACCTGCTGTCCAACGCGGCGAAATACTCGCCACGTGGCGAGCGCATTGCCCTCGGCGCGCGCCTGGTCGATGCGCAGCGGATCCGGGTCAGCGTCTGCGACCGTGGCCCGGGCATCGCCGAGGCCTTTCGCGAGCGCATCTTCAGCAAGTTTGCCCAGGCCGATTCCTCCGATACGCGCCAGCAGGGCGGCACCGGCCTGGGGCTGGCGATCAGCAAGGAGCTGATCGAGCACATGGGCGGCACGATCGGCTTCGACTCGGCGCCCGGCAACGGCGCCTGTTTCTGGTTCGAACTTCCCTGCGCGCCGCCGCAGGAGCCCCAGCCATGAAGCCGTTGCAGCGTATCCTCCACGTCGAGGACGTGCCGTCGATTCAGGTGGTGACCCGCATCGCGCTGGAAAAGCTCGGCGGCTTCCAGGTGCTCAGCTGCTCGACGGCGCAAGCCGCGCTGGAACAGGCGCCGGGCTTCAGGCCGGACCTGATCCTGCTCGACGTGATGCTGCCGCAGATGAGCGGCCTCGAGCTGCTGCAGCGCCTCGCGCCGCTGCTCGACCTGGAGCAGACCATGGTGGTGCTGCTGACCGGGCAGGTGGACGATCCGGCCCCGCCCGAGGAGCTGCGCCGCCTGGGCGTGCGCACGCTGCTGCACAAACCCTTCGACCCGCTGCAACTGGCCGCGCAATTGAATGAGCTATGGATGACCGAGCATGAGTGAAGGCGCCAACGATGCGCTGCAGAGCCAGTTGCGAGCCCTCAACGAGAAATTCGCCGAACGCCTGGCCGAAGAACTGACCGCCCTCGAAGGGGATGCCGAGCAGCTGCAGCAGGGCCGCGACCAGGAGCAGCGCCGCCAGCTGATGCTCGAGTTGCACCAGCGCCTGCATCGCCTGGCGGGCACTGCCGGGACCTTCGGCTTCAGTGTGCTCGGCGAACAGGCACGGCTGCTGGAGCAGCGCGCCGAGCGCTGGCTGGAAGCTGCCAAGCCCAGTGGCCAGGCGCTCGCGGCTTTTACCCGGGCGATCCGCCAGATGGTCGCCACCGAACGCAACGGCCGGCCGGAACCGGGTACGCCGGGCCCGGTGCAGGACGCCCTGCCGGCCGGTTGCCGCGTCTACCTGCTCGAGCGCGACCTGGCCGTGGGCGAACAGATGCGCCAGACCCTTGGCACCTTTGGCTACGACGTCTTGCTGTTTCCCGAGCTGGGCCTGCTCCAGGCGGCGGTCGACGGCCAGCTGCCCGACGCCCTGATCGTCAGCCAGCACGACGGCGAACTGGACGCCATCAGTGCCCTGCAGCAGGGCCTGGAGTCACCGCTACCGCTGTTCGTCATCGCCCACCGCGGCGACTTCGACAGCCAGCTGGCAGCGGTGCGCGCTGGCGCCAAAGGCTTCTTCGTCCGGCCGCTGGACATCACCCAGCTGGAGAACACCCTGGAAAGCGTGCTCAACCTGCAGTTGAGCGAACCCTACCGGGTGCTGATCGTCGACGACGACGAGGACCTCGTGGCCCGCTACAGCCTGGTGCTGCGCAATTCGCAGATGCTGGTGCAGACCCTCAGCGACCCGCGCCAGCTGTTCGAGGTGATGCGCAGCTTCGACCCGGAAATGGTCCTGCTCGACATGAACATGCCGGACTTCACCGGCATCGAGCTGGCGCAGATGATCCGCCTGAACGACGAATGGCTGCGCGTGCCGATCATCTACCTCTCCGCCGAAACCGACATCAACCGGCAAATGGCCGCGCTGCTCAAGGCCGGCGACGACTTCATCACCAAGCCGATCAGCGACAATGCCCTGACCGCCGCGGTGTTCTCCCGCGTGCAGCGGGCACGGGCGCTGAGCATGGCGCTGTCGCGCGACAGCCTGACCGGCCTGCTCAAGCACGCCGACATCAAGGAACAGGTGGCGCTGGAAGCCGAGCGCACCCTGCGCAGCGGCAAGCCGACCAGCGTGGTGATGCTCGATCTCGATCACTTCAAGCAGGTCAACGACCGCTACGGTCACGCCGCCGGCGACAACGTCATCCGTGCGCTGGCCAACCTGCTGCGCCAGCGTCTGCGGCGCATCGACAGCATCGGCCGCTACGGTGGCGAGGAGTTCGTCGCGGTGCTGCCCAACTGCCCGGCCGACCAGGCGAAGCGGATCTTCGACGAGATCCGCCAGCGCTTCGCAGCCCTCAGTTTCCATGCCGGCGGACGCACCTTCAGCGTGTCGCTGAGCGCGGGAATCAGCCAGACCGATGGCCAGGCCACTGGCGGCGAGCTGCTCGAACGTGCCGATCAGGCGCTCTACCTGGCCAAGCACCAAGGCCGCAACCAGGTGCAGATCGCCGTGCAACCCTGACGAACGGCACACCGAAAAAACAAGCGAACCGTCGCAGGCAGGACGACTCCAACTACACTGCGACACATGGACGCCGCTTGCCCGACCGACACGGCTGGCCGTGCAGGTGCCGTCGCTCATTCCGTCAACCGGCGTCAAGGAGTACCGGTTTGCCCTCGAGAACACAGGTCAACTGGCACTGGCTCGCCCTGCTGATCGCCTTCACCCTGCTCGGCGCCCTCGGCTGGCAGGGCAAGCAGACGCAGGAAGCGGTGCTGGACAGCAACCTGTCGGTCAGCCGCAGCCTGCAGATCATCACCGCGACCCAGTCCATGCTGTCCTCGCTGCAGGACATCGAGACCGGCTCGCGCGGATTCGTGCTTACCGGCGCGCCGACCTACCTGGACCCCTACGAGTTCGGCCTGCGCGCCGTCGAGCGGCAGCGCCGCGAGTTGCAGGCCCTGCTCGAAGGGCGGGCCTTTCCCGATTCACGCTGGTTCGCCCAGCTCGACCGCAACATCGCCGACCGCCTGGTGATCGCCGCCGGCAACATCCAGGCACGCCGCGACCTCGGTCTGCAGGGTGCCGCCGAGCACCTGCAGCAATCCGGCGGCAAGCAGGCCATGGACCGCCTGCGCGCGCTGCTGGGCGCCGCGGAGGGCTACGAACGCCAGCAACTGGCCGCGGCCAACCGTGCAGTGGCCGACACCCTCGCCCACAGCCGCCGGCTGGTGGTGATCGGC
The DNA here is from genome assembly GCA_002339675.1 of Stutzerimonas stutzeri. GTDB lineage: Bacteria > Pseudomonadota > Gammaproteobacteria > Pseudomonadales > Pseudomonadaceae > Stutzerimonas > Stutzerimonas stutzeri_O. Next base: position 111,064 of record DDKB01000017.1, on the reverse strand, counting down.
GGGTTGCTGGTGGCGCTGCTGTTTCTCGCCGCGCTCTGGGCGATCCGCCGCAACCTGCAGATCCGCCAGGCCCTGGCGCAGCAGGCACAAGCCGGCGAAGCGCGGTTGGGCGCGCTGCTGCAGGCGATCCCTGACGACCTCTATGCCGTCGACAACGGGCGCCAGGTCTCGTCCCTGACCCGGGCCAGCGACAACCGCGGGCCAGCACCGGCGGCCATCGAGCCGCTGCTGGCCGAGCTGGTGGAACAGGCCGGCCAGGCGCAGCGGCGCAGCCAGACCACCTGGTGCGAGCTGGAGCACCGCCGCACCTTCGAGGTGCGTCTGGCACCCACCGGGCTCGGCGACCATCTGGCCATCGCCCGCGACGTCACCGAGCTGCAACGCAGCCGCGACAGCCTCGAAGACCAACAGGTCTTCCTGCGGCGGGTGGTCGATACCGATGAAAACCTCATCTTCGTGCGCGACGAAGAGGGCCGCTTCCTGCTCTGCAACAGCGCCTTCGCGGCCCTGCTCGGCTGCCCGCCCGCCGCCATCGAAGGCCGCCGCAGCGAGGAGATTGCCGGCGCCGAGCGGCTCTTGCCCCTGCTGCAGGGCGAAGCCGACCTGCTCTGCGGCAGTGGCGAGCTGCGCCTCAATGAAGTGGCGCTGGTCGACAGCCAGGGCGACGAGCGCTGGCTGCAGGTGGTCAAGCGGCCCATGACCATGCTCAACGGCGCCTGCCATGTGGTCACCGTCGCGGTGGACATGTCGCTGCGCCGGCGCATGGAACAGATGAAGACCGAGTTCATCTCCACCGTCAGCCATGAGCTGCGCACGCCGCTGACTGCCATTCGCGGTGCGCTCGGCATGCTGGTCGGTGGCGTCGCCGGGGCGATCGACGACGGCGCCCGCCCGCTGCTGGACATCGCGCACAAGAACAGCGAGCGCCTGGTGCGGCTGATCAACGACATCCTCGACATCGAGAAGCTCGAAGCCGGGCGCCTGCCGTTCCACTTCATCCGCAGCGATGCGCAGCAGCTCACCGAGCAGGCGCTGGTCGACCTCAAGCCCTATGCCGACGACCATGGGGTCAGCCTCGCCTGGAGCACGCCGGACGGCCCGGTGCGCAGCGAGGTCAATCTGGACCCGGACCGTTTCACCCAGGTGCTGGCCAACCTGCTGTCCAACGCGATCAAGCATTCGCCCGCCGGCGGCAGTGTCAGCGTGGCCCTGCGCAACGCCGGCGACGAGCTGGAGATCAGCGTCCAGGACCAGGGGCCGGGCATCCCGGAAAGCTTCCGCGCACGGATCTTCGAACGCTTCGCCCAGGCTGACTCGTCGGACGCCCGCAAGCGCGGCGGTACCGGGCTGGGGCTGGCGATCACCCGCTCGCTGGTGCAGCAGATGCACGGGCACATCGGCTTCGAGTCCGAGGCCGGCCAGGGGGCGCGGTTCTGGCTGCGCCTACCGCTGGCGCCCGCGCAGGCGGGCGCCAGCACGACAGCCGCGGTGCCCTCGGGGGCGGCGGCCCGGCCGGCGAGCGCGCGCATCCTCGTGCTCGAGCCGGACGCCGCCGCAGCCCGGCAACTGGCCGATGCCCTGCAGCAGCAGGGCTACCAGACCCTGATCGCCGAAACCGCCGTCGCGGCGCGCGAGCTGCTGGCCGAATTCAGTGTCCAGGCGCTGACCCTCAGCCCGGTGCTGAGCGACGAGGACAGCATCGCCTTCCTGCAGAACCTGCGCAGCCAGAGTGCCTTTCGCCACCTGCCGGTACTCATCGTCAGCCTGCAACCGCAGCGCCGCGACAACGACGACGGCATGCTGCGCGGTGGCGCGGTCGGGGTGATCGACTGGCTGCACAAGCCGATCGATCCATCGCGGGTGATGGACGTGGTGCGCGCCTGCCTCGGCAGCCACGGGGCGCGTCCGCGCATTCTCCACGTCGAGGACGACGAGGACCTGCAGGCGCTGCTGGCCCGGCTGGTCGCGCCGCTGGACATCGACCTCGACGGCGCCGGCAGCCTCGCTGAGGCGCGGGCGCTGCTCGAGCGCCAGCATTTCGACCTGGCGATCATCGACCTGATGCTGCCCGACGGCGACGGCAGCGAGCTGTTCGACGAGCTGGCCCGTCGCGAACCACCGCCGCCGGTGATCATCTTTTCCGCGCTGGACGCGCCGGTGCACGACAGCCGCCTCGCCTTGCGCCAACTGGTCAAGTCGCGGCACAACGGCAGCGAGCTGGCCGCACTGATCCAGCAACTGCTGCAACACTGGCCCCCGGGCCAGGCTCACCCCATCGAAGAGGCCAATACATGAGCGAGCCTGCCAACCCGCGCATCCTGATGGTGGAAGACGAAGAAGACATCGCCTTTCTCATCCGCTTCATGCTCGAGCGCCACGGCTTCGTCGTCGACCATGCCGCCGATGGCCGCCAGGCCATCGAGCGGATCACCGACTCCAGTCCGCCCGACCTGACGCTGATGGACATCATGCTGCCCTACCACGACGGCCTCGAGCTGGTCGAACGGCTGCGCGCGCAACCCGGCTGGGAAGCCGTACCGGTGCTGATGCTCACCGCCAAGGCGCGCGAAGTGGACATCGTCCGCGCGCTGGAGCTGGGCGCCGACGACTACGTGACCAAGCCCTTCCAGCCGGAGGAATTGCTGGCGCGTATCCGCCGCCTGTTGAGGAAGGCCCGATGAACTGGTTGCGCGCGCTGGCCCTGGCGCTGCCCGCCGTCCTCGCGCCTGCTCTGGCCCACGCCGATCTGGCGGCAGCGCAGCGGCAGGTCGCGGCGCAACAGCTCGATGCCGCCGAAGCCACTCTCGCCGCGCACCTGGCAGCGCAACCGGACGACCGCGAGGCGCAGTTCCTGCTCGCCCGGGTGCGTGCCTGGCAGGGCCGTCCCGAACAGTCACTGCCGCTCTATGACCATCTGCTGCAACAGCAGCCGGACAACGTCGACTACCTGCTCGGCCAGGGGCAGGCGCTGCTCTGGGCCGGCCGGCCGCAGGCGGCGCTGGTCGCCCTGGAGCGCGCCGCGACCCTTGCCCCGGACTATGCCGAGGTGCAACAGGTCATCCAGCAGGCGCGCGCCGCGCTGACCTCGCCGATGACCGACAGCGCACCGGTCGCCGCCGCGCCGGCGCAGCGTCGCCACGAACTCGAGCTGTCGGCCCGCCAGGACTGGCTGGACAGCGGCTTCGACAACTGGCGCAGCCAGCGTCTGGACTACAGCTCCACGCAACCCGAGGGCCTCGGCTGGTATGGCGCGCTGCTGCGCGAACAGCGCTTCGGCGAGTGGGACCAGGGCGTCGAGGCGGGCGCGGTGATACCCCTGGATGCGAACTGGACGCTGCAGCCGGAGGTCGGTTTTCAGCCATCACCGTATTTCCTGCCCGAGTGGCACGCCGACCTGCGCCTGCAACGGCGCCTGCCGGCGGGCTTTCTCGGCGCCGCCAGCCTGCGCCGCACTGAATACGAAACCACCCGCGTCGACCGCCTGGCGCTCAGCGGCGAGCGCTATTGGGGCGCCTGGCGCGCCGGCTACACGCTGAACATCACGGACGTGGCCAATGCCGGCACCCCGATCGGCCATGATGTGGCGCTGGACTGGTTCTACAACGGCCTGAGCTACGCCGGCCTGCGCCTGACCGCCGGCGAGGAAGAGGCGGTCGAGGAGCAGCGCCTGATCACCAGCGATGTACGCGCCATCAGCCTGCAGGGCCGCCACTGGCTCGACAGCCGTTGGGCGCTGAGTTGGGAAGTCGGCCACCACCGCCAGGGCGACTACTACACGCGCCGCTGGCTGCAGATCGGCCTGCGGCATGCTTTCTGAACGGCTGCCGGCCTGCCCGGCCTGGCTGTGCGAGACACCGCAGCGGGTCTGGCTGTCGCTCTGGCCGGACGACGCCATGCTGCAGCTGGCGCTCTACTGCGCCCTCGGGCTTGGCGCCCTGACCCTGCTGGTGATGCTGCAGGTCATGCTGCTCGGCGAAGTCGCGCGCCGGCGTGCTGCCCGCCGCCTGCAGTTCAACGACCAGTGGCGGCCGTTCTTCGCCCTGTGCAGCCTCGGCGACGAGCTGCCGGCGCCGGTGCCGACCCTGCCGCGCAGTCGCCAGCTGTGGTTTCTCCTGCAATGGAACCGTACCCAACTGCAATTGCGCGGCGCCGCCCGCGAGCGGATGAACCGCGCCCTGGTCGCCCTCGGCATGGACCGCCAGGCCCTCGCCCTGCTGCGCGGCCGGGTGCGCAGCAAGCTGATCGGCCTGACCTGCCTGCGCCACCTGGCCGACCCGGCGCACTGGGACGCCGTGCAGCCGCTGTTGATGAGCCGCAACATGGTCGTCTCCCTTGCCGCCGCGCAGACCCTGATCGCCATGGATGCGCCGCGCGCCATGCAGCTGATCCTGCCGGCGGCGGTGGCACGCCCGGACTGGGCCCTGCCGCGCCTGGCCAACCTCTGCCAGCAGGCCGGCGAACAGGCGGTCACGCTGCCGCTGCTGATCGCCCTGACCGGCTCCGAAGACCCGCGCCGCGAGCGCCTGATCCCGCTGCTGGTGCATGGCGACCCGCGCCACGCGGCGCCCTGGGCACGCGCCCGGTTGGAGGAAAATGCCGCACCGGAGCAATTGCAGGTGGCGCTGCGCTGCCTGTGCGAACTGGGCGACCCGCGTGACCGGGCGCGCCTGCTCAACGCGCTGCGCCACCCGCACCCCGACGTGCGCCTGGCCGCGCTGCAGGCCTTGCACAAGCAGGCGCGCCAGGACGACAGCGCGCTGTTCCTGCCGCTGCTGGGCGACAGCAGCTGGTGGGTCCGCCAGGCCGCGGCGGATAGTCTGGCGACCCTGCCTGGCAGCACCCCGGAAACGCTGCGGACGCTGCTCGGCGAGGTACAGGACCGCTACGGCCAGGACGCGCTTCGCCGCGCCATCGCGGAGATCAGACGGTGACGATCGACTGGCTGTGGTGGCTGCAACTGGGTTTCATCCTCTATTTCCTGCTGCTCAACGGCATGTACCTGCTGCTCAACGTGCTGTCGATGGCCAGCCTGATGGGGTACATCCGCCAGCGCGCCGAAACCGGCGAGATCGCGCCCTATCTCGGCGTGGAACCGCCCGTTTCGGTGCTGATGCCCGCCTTCAACGAGGAAGCGACAATCCGCACCTCGGTGCGCTCGATGCTGCAGCTGCAGTACCCGGAATTCGAAGTGGTGGTGATCAACGACGGCTCGAAGGACAACACCCTGGCCGTGCTGATCGACGAATTCGAACTGGTGCCTCACCCCGAGCCGCTGCGCCAGGCGGTGGCCCACCAGCCGGTGCAGGCGATCTACCGCTCGCAGCGCTACGCCAACCTGCGGGTCATCGACAAGGCCAACGGCGGCAAGGCCGATGCGCTGAACGCCGGCATCAACGCGGCGCGGCACGGGCTGTTCTGCGGCGTCGACGCCGACTCGATCCTGCAGCGCGACAGCCTGTTGCGGGTGGTCCAGCCGTTCCTCGAGGACGAACGCACGGTCGCGGCCGGCGGCACCGTGCGCATCGCCAACGGCTCGGAGGTGCGCGGCGGCTTCCTCATCCGCGCCGGCTTGCCGGGCAACTGGCTGGCGCGCTTCCAGATCGTCGAATACCTGCGCGCCTTCCTCTTCGGCCGGCTGGGCTGGTCGCCGATGAACGCGGTGCTGATCATCTCCGGTGCCTTCGGCCTGTTCGACAAGGAGCGGGTCATGGCCGTGGGCGGCTACCGCACCGACACCGTTGGCGAGGACATGGAGCTGGTGGTGCGGCTGCACCGCTACCACCGCGAACAGCGCATCCCTTACCGCATCCGCTACCTGCCGGATCCGATTTGCTGGACCGAATGCCCCGAGGACCTGGGCACGCTCGGTCGCCAGCGCAGCCGCTGGCAGCGAGGCCTCGCCGAGAGCCTGGGGCGGCACGCACGGCTGGCCTTCAGCCTGCGCGGCGGCACGCCCGGCTGGTTGGCCTGGCCGTTCATGGCGCTGTTCGAATGGCTGGGACCGCTGATCGAACTGGTCGGCTACGCCTTCATGATCGGCGGCTTCGCGCTCGGCGTGGTGTCCTACGCGGCGCTGACCGCGTTCCTGCTGGTGGCCATCGGGATGGGCATCCTGCTTTCGGTCAATGGGCTGTTACTGGAGACGCTGTCGTTTCGCGTCTACGAACGGCGCCGCGACATGCTGCGGCTGTTCCTCATGGCGGTGCTGGAGAACTTCGGCTATCGCCAGCTCAACACACTCTGGCGTTGCCGCGGGCTCTGGCAGTGGTTCTCGCGGCGCAAGCACCAGTGGGGCGCGATGCGCCGCAGCGGCCGCTGGGGTCAGTAGCGCAGCGACGGCCGCCGGAAACGGGCGACTTCGCACCGCCCTCGGTCGTAGGAGCGAGCGTGCTCGCAAATCATCCGGCTTACGATCACATGAGGCGGTGGACTGAAGCAGAACGCCGCACGGCCGACTCTGCGCAGGCCTGGGCCTCCGGCAGCACAACCACTAGTCGAGCGCCAGCACCGCCGGCAGCTGCCGGGCGAGCTTTTCGGTGCGCAGCGGCGCGCGGATGAAACCGCGCAGGCGGCCGTCGGGGCCGATCAAGGCGAGATTCGCACCATGGTCGACGGTGTAGTCCTCTTTCGAGGTATCCCCGGGAATGAAGGGCACGCCGACCGCATTGGCGAAGGCCTGGATGTCGTCCATCGAGCCCGTCAGGCCGATGAAGCCGGCGCCGAAGTAGTCCAGGTATTTCTTCAGCTGGGCAGGCGTATCCCGAGCGGGGTCGACGCTGACGAGGATGGGTTGCACCCGCGCGCGGGCCGCCTCCGGCAGCTGGCCGCGCAACTGACGCAGCTCGGCGAGGGTCGCCGGACAGATGTCCGGGCAGAAGGTGTAGCCGAAGAACAGCAGGCTCCAGCGCCCACGCAGTTCGGCGGTGGAAAAGGCTTCGCCGTCCTGGTCGGTGAGCGTCAGGTCCGGCACGTCGCGGCCCTGGGGCAGCATCACGATGCCGGCATCGAGCAGCTCGGTCGGGTCGAGCTGCTGCTCGCTGTCGAGCACGCGTTTCACGGTCAGGCCAATGATCAGCGCCACCAGCGCCACGAGGATGAAGACCGTTTTCTGGATGCGCGTCATGGGATTCCTGTGCTGGATGGGCGGGCCGGCACCGTGCCGGGCCGCTGTCGCTAGAAACTCAGCGGCAGATAATGATCAACCAGCAACGCGATGAACAGCCCGAACAGGTACCAGATGCTGAACTTGAACGTCTTGATGGCTGCATGCGGGCGGCTGTCGCGGTAGAGCACGACCGTCCAGAACAGGAAGCGTGCCCCCAGCAGCAGGGCCGATGCCAGGTACAGCGGTCCGCTCATGTGGATGGCGAACGGCATGACGCTCACCGCCAGCAGCATCGCCGTGTAGAGCAGGATGTGCACCTTGGTGTAATGCTCGCCATGGGTCACCGGCAGCATCGGTACGTTGACCTTGGCGTACTCGGCCTTGCGGTGGATGGCCAGCGCCCAGAAGTGCGGCGGCGTCCAGGCGAAGATGATCAGCACCAGCAGCAGGGGTTCGGCCGTGATCTGCCCGGTGACTGCGACCCAGCCCAGCAGTGGCGGCGCGGCACCGGCCAGCCCGCCGATGACGATGTTCTGCGGCGTCGCGCGCTTGAGAAAACCCGTGTAGATCACCGCGTAGCCGATCAGCGAGGCCAGGGTCAGCCAGGTCGCCAGCGCATTGGTGAAGGTCAGCAGCAGCCCCATGCCGGCGATGCTCAGCAGCAGGGCGAAGAGCAGTGCGGCCGCTGGCGAGACCCGTCCCTCGGCCAGCGGGCGGCGATGGGTACGCGCCATCACCGAGTCGATGCGCCGGTCCACGACATGGTTGACCGCCGCCGCTCCACCGGCGCACAGGGCGATGCCCAGGTTGCCGAACAGCAGCACGGTCCAGGGCACCCCGGCGCGGGTGGCCAGGAACATGCCCACCAGCGAGGTGATGAGCATCAGCAGCACCACCTTGGGCTTGGTCAGTTCCAGGTAGTCACGCCAGCTGGCGGTGACGCGACGTTCACTGAGCAGGGTCGCCATGGGGGTTCTCCTCTTGGTCAGGCGCGGGGCAGCTCAAGGCCGCCCATCGTGTTCGGATTCGGCTGCTGCCGGCCCGCCGGCGGGCGCAAGGCCATGGCATAGCGGTGGCTCAGGTAGAGGCGATGGTTGATCCCGATATTGACCAGCAGCAGCAGCGCAGCGCCGGCGTTGTGCGCCACGGCGACCGGTAGCGGCAGGTTGAGCAGCACGTTGCTGATGCCCAGCGCCAGCTGCACGGCCAGCGCGGCGAGCAGCAGCCCGGCCAGGCGCGGCAGGCCGTGGCGCCAGAGCTGCACGGCCAGCGCCAGCAGGATCAGGGTCACGCCAAGTGCGCCGAGGCGGTGGGCCAGGTGAATGGCCGTGCGCGCCTCGCCAAACAGCAGCCCGCCGAGATAATTGGGACCGATATCGTGATGGGTCAGGTTGAATGCGTTGGCGAAGTCCATTTCCGGCCACCATTGGCCGTGGCATGTGGGGAAATCGGTGCAGGCCACCGCCGCATAATTGCTGCTGACCCAACCACCCAGCGCCACCTGCACGACCACCGCCAGCAGACCAAACTGTGCCAGCCGACGCAGGCCGGGCGGCGTAACGGGCAGCGTCGGTCTGCGCCCGGACAGGCGCAGGGTCAGCAACAACAGCAGACCCAGTGTGGTGAAGCCGCCAAGCAGGTGCGCCGTCACCACCTGGGGCCACAGCTGCAGGGTCACGGTCCACATGCCGAACGCCGCCTGGGCGATCACCACGCCCAGCAACGCCAGGGGCAATTTGAGCGGGTGCCCAGCCTGGCCCCGATGGCGCAACGCCTGGATCGCCAACACGAGGATCACCAACCCCAGGGTGCCGGCGAAATACCGGTGAATCATCTCGTTCCAGCCCTTGTGCACCTCCAGCGGCGCCTCGGGAAAGCGCAGCGCGGCGAGGGTCTGCTGCCCCTCGCTCATCGGCACGCTGAGAAAGCCGTAGCAGCCGGGCCAGTCGGGACAACCGAGGCCTGCGTGGGTCAGCCGGGTATAGGCGCCCAGCAGCACCACCACGAAGGCCAGCAGGGTGGCGATCAGTGCCAGGCGGTATCCAGGTCTTGCCATCGGTTTCTCCTTGGACGGTCTCGTTGGGACTGCAGCGAGGCGGCTGAGTGCCCTGGCTCAGCCGATCTGGGAGATCTTCAACAGGTAGCGCAGGTCATCGAGGATGGCCTTGCCATCGGTATCGGCGTCGTAGCGCAGGACCAGGTTGCCGTGCGGGTCGACGATCCACAGTTGTGCCGTGCCGGGGCGCGTCGTGTCCCGCCCGTAGACCGCCGGGTCGAGCGTGTAGCGCTGCAGGTGCGGGTATTCGCGCTGCAGGCGGCGCTGGTAGTCGGCGGCCAGTGGCTGCGCGCTGGCCAGCGCATGCCCGGCACGATTGGCCTCGCGCGCCAGTCCGATGTTGATCTGCCGGGCCAGGTAGACGAGCCGCTGGCATTGCTCGTCGCAGCCCTGCGGCGCGGTGACCAGCAACTCCCAGCGCGGCTCACCGGCCGCGGCCGGAACCTGCACGCCCAAGGCCTCGCGGCCCTGCCCATCGGCGACCAGGGCACCGTCGTAGGTGCGGGTGCTGGGCACCCAGAAGCCAAAGCGGTACATCGCCGTCGCCAGCAGCATGGGGCCGATCACCACCGCCAGGATCAGCAGCAGCTGCAGGCGCCCGCGGCGGCGCTGCGGCGGCATCGGGCCAACGGCAGGATTCAGGGTCGTCATGGCTTGTGCTCCCGTGCCTGATGCACGCCCAGGTAGATGAACAGCCCCAGCAGCGCGATGGCCAGGGCGAACCACTGCACGGCGTAGCCCAGGTGTTGCGCGGGCTGCATGAAGGTCACCGGCCAGTCGGCGCGGTACGCGGCGGGGCCCAGCTGCAGGCGAAGCTCGTAGCTGACGCCGTCACGCCCGAGTTCCGCCCAGAGCGCCTCGACGTCGACATGGTTGACCAGCCGCGGCCAGCCCTCGGCCTTGCCACCGCCGAGCAGGAACGGCTTGCCGGACGGTGCGTAGACCCAGGCCGCCAGTTTCAACGGGCGGTCGGGCGTGTCGAACTGCGGTGCGATGCGCCGGTCAGGCCAGGGCAGCCAGCCGCGGTTGACCAGCACCCAGCGGCCGCTGGGTGCGTCCATGAAGGGTTGCAGCAGCTCCACGCCGACCTGACCGTCACGGGTGCGGCTGTCGAGCAGTACGCTGTGCTCGGCATCGAAACTGCCCTGCAGGTGGACGCGGCTATAGGCCGGCTCCTCGAGCTGTTCGATTCGCTCCGGGCTTACCGCAGCCGCGGCCTGGCGAGCATCCTGACGGGCCAGCAGGTCGCGCTTCTGGTCGGCACGCTGCAGTTGCCAGATGCCCAGCCAGACCAACAGCGGCAGCAGGCAGAGCACCACCAGGGTCGGCACGAGGCCCGGCTTGAAGCCCCTCATGCCGCGCACCCTGGCGTATCGATCCGGCTGGCTATACTCCACCCCACTCTCCCCGTTGCGGACCCGCTCATGCTCAAGGCGGCGATCGTTGTGTTGTTGGTGGCCACGCTGGTCAGTTTGTTCAGTGGCCTGGTGTTCCTGGTCAGGGACGATGGCCGTCGTTCACGCCTGCTGGTGGCCCTCTTCGTCCGGGTCTGCCTGTCGGCGGCAACCCTCGCGCTCATCGCCTGGGGCTTCTATACCGGCCAGTTGCACCCGGGTTTCGGCTAGCACGCGCGGCCACTCGGCTAGAGCACGTAGACAAAGATGAACAGGCCGATCCAGACCACATCCACGAAGTGCCAGTACCAGGCTGCGGCCTCGAAACCGAAGTGCTGCTCCGGCGTGAAGTGGTTGCGAAAGCTGCGCACCAGCATGACCGTCAGCATGATCGCGCCGATGGTGACGTGGGCGCCGTGGAAGCCGGTCAGCATGAAGAAGGTCGCGCCGTAGATGCCCGAGCCGAGGGTCAGCCCCAGTTCGGTATAGGCATGCAGATATTCCTCGATCTGCAGCGACAGGAACGAGGCGCCAAGCAGCACCGTCAGCCCCAGCCCTAGCTTGAGCTGCTTGCGGTCGCCGCGGCGCAGCGCATGGTGCGCCCAGGTCAGGGTAAAGCTGGAAGTGACCAGCAGGATGGTGTTGACCAGCGGCAGGCCCCAGGGGCCGATGGTGCCCTCCGGTGCGGGATAGAGTTTTGGATCGGGGTTGTTCAGCAGCGGCCAGCTGTATTCGAAGTTGGGCCAGAGCATGTTGCTGACGCCCTTGTCGCCCTCACCGCCCAACCAGGGTCCGACCCAGTAGCGCACATAGAACAGCACCCCAAAGAAGGCCAGGAAGAACATCACCTCCGAAAAGATGAACCAGCTCATGCCCCAGCGGAACGAGCGGTCCATTTGCGGGCTGTAGAGCCCGGCACGGCCCTCGCGCACCACCGAGCCAAACCAGCCGAACATCATGTAGGCGATCAGCAGCGCGCCGACGAAAAAGATCCACGGCCCATGGGACTCGGCACGGTCGGCCTTGAGGTCGTTGAACCAGGTGCCGAGCCCGAACACCGTGATCAGCAGCGCGGCCGTCGCGATGATCGGCCACTTGCTCTGGGCCGGAACGTAGTAGGGCTCGTGCACGGGGGTCGGTTGGCTCATTGCAGACTCTCCTCTGCCGCCTGCGGCGCCTGGACCACGGCGACCGGGGGTTGGCGGGACGTGATGTCGAACAAGGTGTAGGCGAGCGTCAGGTGGCGCACGTCGGCGGGCAGGTCGCGGTCGACGATGAAGCGCACCGGCATTTCGATGCGCTCCCCGGGCTGCAATACCTGCTGGGTAAAGCAGAAGCACTCGGTCTTGTGGAAGTAGGCGGCCGCCTTGGACGGCGAAATGCTCGGCACCGCCTGGGCTGTCATCGGGTGATCGGTGGGGTTGAACGCAACGAACAGCATTTGCTGGGTCGCGCCCGGATTGACACTGATCTGGTCGGACTTGGGGTGAAATTCCCAGCTCATTCCCGAGGCGTTGGTCGCCAGAAACTGCACCCGCACCTGTCTTTGCGCGTCCACCGTCTGGGTGCCCTGATAGGCACCGGCGGTCTTGCCGTTGATGCCGAATGCCTTGCACATCACGTCATACAGCGGCACCAAGGCGAAGCCAAAGGCGAACATCACCACGACCAGCAGCAACAGGCGGCGCACGAGGCGTGCAGTGGTCAGCGAGGCGCTCATGACGGGCACCCGATGCGAGCGCCCCGGATCATCCGCACCGCCGAGGGAGACTCGCTCTGGTGGGCTGAAGCCCACCCTACGGCAGCGCGGCAGGGTCCCCCGCCCTGTCGCGTGGGCTTCAGCCCACGCCGGAGGCCGCGCGCCGCCCCATCCTCGAACCCGTCATGCGCCGCCGGGGCCACCTGCGCACTGGCCCTGCGCCTCCGGTCCGCAACAGCCGTTACGCTATTCATGCTTGGGCCCCGTGCGATGCTCGTGCAGCTCGTCCATCGTCGGCGGCACGCTGAAGGTGTGGTAGGGCGCCGGCGAAGGGATGCTCCATTCCAGGCCTTCTGCGCCGTCCCAGGGCTTGGCGGGGGCCGCCGGGCCGCCGCGGATGCACTTGATGACGATGTACAGGAACAACAGCTGCGTGGTGCCAAACATGAACGCGCCGATGCTCGAGACCATGTTGAAGTTGGCGAACATCAGGTTGTAGTCCGGGATCCGCCGCGGCATGCCGGCCAGGCCGACGAAGTGCATCGGAAAGAACGCCAGGTTCATGCCGACGAAGCTCATCCAGAAGTGCAGCTTGGCCAGCGTCTCGTCGTACATGTGCCCGGTCCACTTCGGCAGCCAGAAGTAGGCCGAGGCAAAGATGCCGAAGATCGCCCCTGGCACCAGTACATAGTGGAAGTGCGCCACCACGAAGTAGGTGTCGTGGTACTGGAAGTCCGCCGGCGCGATGGCCAGCATCAGGCCGGAGAAGCCACCGATGGTGAACAGGATGACAAAGGCCACGGCGAACAGCATCGGCGCCTCGAAGGTCAGCGAGCCGCGCCACATGGTCGACACCCAGTTGAACACCTTCACCCCGGTGGGCACCGCGATAAGCATGGTTGCGTACATGAAGAACAGCTCGCCGGTGACCGGAATGCCGACGGTGAACATGTGGTGCGACCAGACGATGAAGGAGAGAAAGGCGATGGCGCCGGTGGCGTAGACCATCGAGGTGTAGCCGAACAGCGGCTTGCGGCTGAACGCCGGGATGATCGAGCTGACCGCGCCGAACGCCGGCAGGATCATGATGTAGACCTCGGGGTGGCCGAAGAACCAGAACACGTGCTGAAACAGCACCGGATCGCCGCCGCCGGCCGCGCTGAAGAAGCTGGTGCCGAAGTGGATGTCCATCAGCATCATCGTCACCACGCCGGCCAGCACCGGCATCACCGCGACCAGCAGGAAGGCGGTAATCAGCCAGGTCCAGACGAACAACGGCATCTTCATCAGCGTCATGCCGGGCGCGCGCAGGTTGAGGATGGTGGCGATGACGTTGATCGCACCCATGATCGAGCTGATGCCCATCAGGTGAATCGCAAAGATGAAGAAGGTCACCGATTCAGGCGCGTACTTGGTCGATAACGGCGCATAGAAGGTCCAGCCGAAGTTTGGCCCACCGCCTTCCATGAACAGCGTACTGACCAACAGGCCGAACGCGGCAGGCAGCAGCCAGAAGCTGAAGTTGTTCATCCGTGGCAGCGCCATGTCCGGCGCGCCGATCATCAGCGGAATCATCCAGTTGGCCAGCCCGACGAAGGCCGGCATCACGGCGCCGAAAACCATCACCAGCCCGTGCATGGTGGTCATCTGGTTGAAGAATTCCGGCTGGACGATCTGCAGCCCCGGCTGGAACAGCTCGGCGCGGATCACCATCGCAAACGAGCCACCCAGCAGAAAGGCGCAGAAGCTGAACCACAGGTACATCGAGCCGATGTCCTTGTGGTTGGTGGTCAGCACCCAGCGCATCAGGCCCTTGGCCGGGCCGTGGTGATGGTCATGCCCGGCATGACCATGATCGTCGATCACTGCACTCATCACCTGATCCTCTTACTGGGTGGCTTCTTCGGCCTGTTTGAAGACGAGCACGTCTTTCGGCGTGACCATGTCGCCCTTGTCGTTACCCCAGGCGTTGCGCTCGTAGGTCACCACCGCCGCCAGGTCGACCTCCGACAGTTGCGGACCGAACGCCGGCATCGCCGTACCCGGACGGCCATGGACGACTGTGCTGAGGTGCGCTTCTGCCTCGCCGGTCGCAACTGGCGAGCCCTTGAGCGCCGGGAACATCGGTGGCAGGCCTTCGCCGGTCGGTTGGTGGCAGCTGGCGCAGTTGGTGAGGTAGACCTTCTCGCCACGCGCGACCAGCTCTTCACGGGTCCATTCCTTGCTGGTCAGCTCGGCCAGCTTGGCCGCTTCGGCCTTCTTGCCGGCGAGCCAGGTGTCGTAGTCCGGCCGGGATTTGACCTGCACCACGATCGGCATGAAGCCGTGATCCTTGCCGCAGAGCTCGGTGCACTGGCCGCGGTAGATGCCGGGTTTGTCGATGCGGGTCCAGGCCTCGTTGATAAAACCGGGGATGGCATCCTTCTTCACCGCCAGATCAGGCACCCACCAGGAATGGATCACGTCCGCCGCGGTCACCAGGAAGCGCACCTTGGCGCCCGCCGGGATCACCAGCGGCTCGTCTACCTCGAGCAGGTAGTGCTCACCCTTCGGCGCGAGGTTGTTGATCTGGTCGCGCGGCGTAGTCAGGTTGCTGAAGTACTCGACGTCCTCGCCCAGGTACTTGTAGTGCCACTTCCATTGATAGCCGGTGACCTGGATGTCGACGTCCGATTCGGAGGCATCGTAGATATGGATCAGCGTGCGGGTGGCCGGAACGGCCATGCCGATGAGAATCAGCAGCGGAATGATGGTCCAGAGGACCTCGACCTTCGTATTCTCATGGAAGTTCGCCGACTCCAGCCGCCGGGAGCGGCGATGGGCGAACATCGACCAGAACATCGCCGCGAACACCACCACGCCGATGATCACGCAGATCCAGAAGATCGTCATGTGCAGATCGAAAACGGAGCGGCTGACTTCGGTGGCGCCGGACCGCATGTTCGTTTCCCAGGCGGCCTGTGCCTGACCGAACAGCGACCACAGACCCACCCCCATCCAGACTCGTGGATGTCGCGACATTGCGGGTTCCCCTTATGGTTCTTGTTATCCCGCCGACTGTCTCTTTTGTCCTGTCACGAAAGGGAGCCAGGCACAGCTATCGTCTGACTACGCTCCGATCTGGCCGTCCCGATACCGGGCTCGGCCCTCGTTTCTGCACGCACAGTCGGTATCAATCGGTACGCTACGATCGGAGTATAGACAGCGAAGCCGGACTGGCAATTTCGTTACCCACCGGTCTGAGTTTGGGCCTCAACCGGGTGGTCATTTTTCTTCACCCCGCGGATATTCATCAGCGCCAGGCACACCTGAAGGACGATCAATGCCCAGGCGTGAGCCTGCCAGCCCCAGATCACCCAGAGCAGGTTGCTCAGCAGAAAACACCAGAACCCCACCGTCCGTCGGCCCGGATTCAGCGAGCCGATCAGCCAGGCCGCCAGTACGGTGACGACCATGGCCGGCCACTGCAGCAAATCGATAAAAGCGTTCAAATCAGTCCTCCGGAACTAACGACGGCGCATCGCAGATCCCGACGCGCTGCGATCAGAGGTATGCCCAGGCGCTCACCCCCTGAAAATCAGGGGCCGGCGGCCGTGAATAGTTCCGTTGCCCTCATCGCAGCCGCGCAGCGCCCTGCAGCCGTCCGCATGAACCGGGACGACCTGACAGCGCCGCGCCGCACGACAACGCCCCGCCCTCGATCACACCCCGCCGCGCCCGCCCCCTGTAAGAGCGGCTCCGCGACAATGCCCGTTTCGCGAGAATACCGTTCACAGCAGGTTCATCTGCTGCCCGGGAGGGGCGAAGCGGGTGCAGTCCAGGCCATAGTTCTGGTCTCGGCGGCTGTAACCCAATCGCTTGCAGGCCAGCTGGAAACGCTGGGCGAGCAACTGGGCGAATTGCCCCTCACCGCGCATGCGGCTGCCAAAGCGGCTGTCGTAGTCCTTGCCGCCCCTCGACTGGCGCACGAGGCTCATGACGTGGGCGGCGCGCTGCGGGAAATGCTCCTGCAGCCACTCGTCAAACAGCGTGGCCACCTCATGCGGCAGCCGCAACAGCACGTAGCCGGCCGACCGAGCGCCGGCTTCCCGCGCGGCCTCCAGCATGCGTTCGAGCTCCATGTCGTTGATCATCGGAATCATCGGCGCGCACATCACACTGACCGGCACGCCGGCCTCATGGAGGGTACGCAAAACCCGCAAGCGCGCCGCGGGCGAAGCGGTGCGCGGCTCCATGATGCGCTTGAGCTCGTCGTCCAGCGTCGTCAGGCTGACCGAGACACTGACCAGCCGCTGCTCGGCCAGTGGCACGAGCATGTCGAGGTCGCGCAACACCAGCGAGCCCTTGGTGATGATGTGCACCGGGTGCTTGAAACGCAGCAGAACCTCCAGTGCCTGGCGGGTCAGGCGCTGCTCGCGCTCGAGCGGCTGATAGGCATCGGTATTGACCCCCAGCGCGATGGGCTGTGGCACGTAGCCCGGCTTGGAAAGCGCCTGTTCCAGGCATTCGGCCAGGTTGGTCTTGGCGATCAACCGCGTTTCGAAGTCGATGCCCGGCGACAGGTCCCAATAGGCGTGGCTGGGCCTTGCGAAGCAGTAGATGCAACCGTGTTCACAGCCGCGATAGGGATTGACGGAGCGATCGAAGCCGACATCCGGCGACTGGTTGCGGGTGAGCACGCTTTTCGCCGTCTCGAAGCGGATTTCCGTAGCACGGGTGGGCGGCACCTCCTGCTCCCAGCCATCGTCATAGGCTTCGCTGCGTGTCGGGGCGAAACGGTTATCCGGGTTGATTGCAGTGCCGCGACCACGCGGCGTCGGCGACGGAACGGGCATGATCGACCCCTCATAACTGTATTTATATACAGTATGACTGAGCCAACGCTGAACCGTATACCAGCTGTCGGGAAAGGGGGCATACGCGGAATTATTTCGCCATCACCGTGACCAATGCTCAGTACTGGTATCGACATGGAGGTTGAGATGCCCGCCCGCCCTCATCTGACAGCTGCCCGCGAAAACAACTTCGATTGCCTGCGGTTTCTAGCCGCCTCGCTGGTACTGCTGGTGCACAGCTACCCGCTGACCGGACGTCGACCGGACGAGCCCATTGAGCGGCTCACCGGCTACGAAAACGGCGGCGAGTTTGCCGTTGCGGTCTTCTTCGTGATCAGCGGCTACCTGATCACCTCGTCCTGGCTCAACAGCAGCAGCGCACGAAGTTTCCTCATCAAACGCGCGCTGCGGGTTTTCCCGGCCTTGGTACTGGCGGTTGTGCTGTCGGCGTTCATCATCGGCCCGCTGGTAACCGACCGCCCATTGAGCAGCTATCTCTCGTCTTCCGTCACCTGGACGTACCTGCAGAACATCTTGCTCATCACGCGCTTCGAGTTGCCCGGCGTGTTCAGCCAGAACATCTATCCGAACGTGGTGAACGGCTCGCTGTGGACACTGCCGCTGGAAGTGATGATGTATGTCGGCGTATTGATCATGGGCCTGACCGGGCTGTTGCAACGCAGGCTGATTTTCCTGCCCATCGCCGGCCTTGCCGTCGGCTATTTCTGGCTGCTCGGCTGCCTCGGGATCGAATCCTTCTTCATCGCGAATTTTTTCAAATTGGGGCTGCTGTATTTCACCGGCGCCGCGATCTATCTCTATCGCGACGCGTTGCCGTGGCGCGGCTGGATAGCCGTGCTGCTGACCGCCGCCCTCGGCCTGACCTTCCATACCCAGGCGGGCCCCTACGTCTACATGGTGGCGCTGCCCTATCTAGTGATCTACCTCGCCTATGCACCGATCCCGCTGATCGCCCGGTTCGGCAAGTACGGCGACTTTTCCTACGGCATGTACATCTATGCCTTCCCGTTCCAGCAACTGACGGTTTACCTGCTGGGGCCGGAGATTGGCGTGTTCGGGCTGACCGTCATCAGCCTCGCGCCCACGCTGCTGCTGGCGATCCTGTCCTGGCACCTGATCGAGTCACCGGCCATGAAACTCAAGCAGCGCTTCGCACGCGCGGCGCGTCCGGAACTGGCCGGCGGAAAGATCGCCGGCTGAGCCGACACGGGGATTCGATTGCGGTTGCGACCTGGACGAGAGGCCGGCGCGGTGGAGGCCAGCTCAACCCGCTGCGCGACGCACCTGCACCGATGCATAGCCAGCACCGTGGTCATCGGTCAGGCGTAGCACGCCGCGCTGCGCCAGCTCCCGGGCGCGCCAGTACAGCAACATGTCCGTCGCGAAAAAACCGTCGCAGCGGGCCATGACCTCGGCCATGGCGCGGGACAACGGCATGGCCTCATCACCGCAGGCTTCGGTCAGTTCATGGTCGATCTGCCGATAGTCCTCGCCGACGAAACGCCCCTCCCGCCATCGGCGTATCGCAGCGTTTTCCGCCACGGCAGCGCGCCACTGATTGGCGAGCGCGGCGACCCTGGCTGGCTCGACAGGTCGCGGTTGGTCGAGCGCCACCAGCGCTTCGGACGTATGCATGGACACCGCCATGCGTGCACCGACCCGGCTGTCACCGGTGCCGCAGGCGACTTCGTAAAAGGGCCGCGAACTTCCCTCCAGCGCCGCGGCCACCCGCGCCAGCAGCAGCTGCTCGGAGGCGCTGTCGCCATGCCAGACGGTGACCGGCCGCAACTGACCAGAGAGCGCCTCGAGCCACAACGCATCGCCGGCAATGCCGGAGAAATCCGGGCGCGGTGTCATGGCCGTGGGCCACAGGGTTTCCCAGAAGGCCAGCCGCCCCGCGCACGGCGGCGTATCGATGCCGGCTAGCGGGCCAACGGCCAGGTCATCGCGCAGCACGCGGACCTCGCTGCCATCAGCCAGCAGCGGCCGGACGTTGTCCGCGGCGAGGTCGCCACAGGTGAGATGCCACATGGCGAGCCTCCTGCGGATCAGTCGGGCTTTTTCTTCAACTTCGGATTGGGGAAGAATTGCACAGCCTGCACCTGCGGATCGGCCGGCTTCGGCTTGGCCTGGTTGACCCGCGTGCCCAATTCCATGGGCACCGACTGGCCCTGGGCGTTGAGGGTGTCGGCGTAGCCGCACTCGACGCACTCGCGATGCGGAACGCCATCGACGTCCCACATCTTGATGCTGTCGCTGGCGCTGCACGCCGGGCATACCGCCCCGGCGATGAAGCGCTTGGTGGTCACCTTGGGCGCGTCGCTCATGCCACCTTCTCCGTCAGGCCGAGATGGCGCAGCAGCGCATCGGTGGACGGCTCGCGGCCGCGGAAGTCGACGAACAGCACCATCGGCTCCTGCGAGCCGCCGCGCGCCAGGATCGCCTCGCGAAAAGCGCGACCCGTGTCGGGGTTGAACACGCCCTCTTCCTCGAAGCGCGAGAAGGCGTCGGAGGAGAGCACCTCGGCCCACTTGTAGCTGTAATAGCCAGCCGCGTAGCCGCCAGAGAAGATGTGCGCGAAGCTGTTGGGGAAGCGGTTACTCGCGGGCGGACGCATTACCGAGACCTCGTCGCGGATGCTTTCCAGCACCTGCAGCACGCTGCGGCCGTCGCCGTGGGTGGCGTGCAGCTCGAAGTCGAACAGTGAGAACTCCAGCTGACGCACCATCATCAGGCCGGACTGGAAGTTCTTCGCGGCCAGCATCTTGTCGAGCAGATCCTGCGGCAGGGTTTCGCCGGTCTGGTAGTGGCCGGAGATCAGCGCCAGCCCCTCCGGCTCCCAGCACCAGTTCTCCATGAACTGGCTCGGCAGCTCGACCGCGTCCCAGGCCACGCCATTGATGCCCGAGGCACCGGCATGTTCGACCTGGGTCAGCAGGTGATGCAGGCCATGGCCGAACTCGTGGAACAGCGTGGTCACTTCATCATGGGTCAGCAGCGCCGGCCGCTCGCCCACCGGCGGGGTGAAGTTGCAGACCAGATTGGCCACCGGCGTTTGCAACGTGCCGAGGCAGGTGCGGCGCTTGTCGCGCGCGCCGTCCATCCAGGCACCACCGCGCTTGTTGGCCCGTGCGTAGAGGTCGAAGAAGAAGCGCCCGACGTGCTCGCCCTTCTCGCGGATTTCGAACAGGCGTACATCGGGATGCCAGCTGTCGAAGCCTTCCAGCTCGTGAATCTCGATGCCGTAGAGGCGCTTGACGATGGCGAACAGGCCGGACAGCACCTTGTCCACCGGAAAGTACGCACGCAGTTCTTCCTGGCTCAGGCTGTAGCGGGCCTGGCGCAGCTTCTCGCCGAAGTAATTGACGTCCCAACTCTGCAGATCGGTGACGCCCTGCTCGGCGGCGAAGGCGCGCAATTCTTTCAGGTCGCGCTCGGCGAACGGCTTGCTGCGCGTGGCCAGATCCCGCAGGAAACCCAGCACCTGGTCGGTACTGTCGGCCATCTTGGTCGCCAACGACAGCTCGGCGTAGTTGCCGAAGCCCAGCAGCTGTGCCAGTTCCTGACGCAGGTCGAGGATCTGCTCCATCACCGGGCCATTGTCGAACTGGCCGGCATTCGGCCCTTGGTCGGAGGCACGGGTGGAGTAGGCGACGTAGACCTCTTCGCGCAACTCACGATTGTCGGCGTAGGTCATCACGGCGTAGTAACTGGGGAACTCCAGGCTGATCAGCCAGCCATCCAGCTCCTTGGCCTTGGCGGCTTCGGCCATCTGCGCCTTGGCCGAATCGGTGATGCCGGCCAGCAGGTTTTCGTCGGTGACATGCTTGGTCCAGGCCTGGGTCGCGTCGAGCAACTGGTTGGAGAAGGTGCTGCCCAGCTCGGCGAGCTTCATGCGGATCGCGCCGAAACGCTGCTGCTCGGCGGGCGGCAGGTCGATGCCGGACAGGCGGAAGTCACGCAGGGCATGGTCGATGATGGTCTTTTGCGCCACGTCGAAGCCGTCTGCCTCCGGGCTCACCGACAGCGCCTGGTAGGCGGCGAACAGATCGGGATTCTGGCCCAGCTCGGTGGCGTAGGCCGAGAGCTTCGGCAAGCAGGCCTCGTAAGCGCTGCGCAGTTCCGGGTTGTTGCACACCGCGTTGAGATGGCTGACCGGGCCCCAGGCGCGGCTGAGGCGCTCGTTCATTTCGTCGAGGCCAACCACCAGGGTGCTCCAGTCGAGGCTCTCGGCCGGGCGGCTGAGCAATTCCTGCAAGGCGACGCGGTTCTCGCCGAGGACGGTATCGACCGCCGGCTCGACGTGTTCCGGGCGAATCTCGGAATAGGGCGGCAGGTCGAAGTCCCGAAGCAGCGGGTTGGTATCGGTCACGGCAGTTGCCCCTTCTGAATGAATGATCACCGGTGCATGTTAAAGACAAATGCCCGAGTGCGCAGCTGGGGAACGCGGCGATAGAGCGGCGCTATGCACGACCAAACGACGCGAGCAGCGGGCATCCGTACCGGTTATTGGACCGCCACCTCCTCCGGCAATTCAGGCCGCCGCGCGTAGCGCTGGGCGAGCACCGTGCAGACCATCAGCTGGATCTGGTGGAACAGCATCAGCGGCAGGATGATCATACCGACTGCGCTGGTGGCGAAGAGCACCTGGGCCATGGGCACCCCGGTCGCCAGGCTCTTCTTCGAGCCGGCGAAGAGGATGGTGATGCGGTCTTCGAGGTTGAAACAAAACACCTTGGCCAGCACGCTGGTCAGCCACAGCACGATCGCCAGCAGCAGGCAGCAGGCGACGACCAGCCCCAGCAGATGACCCACCGGCACAAGCTGCCAGAGCCCCTCGACCACTGCGCCACTGAACGCCGTGTAGACCACCAGCAGGATCGAGCTTTGATCGACCGTCTTCAGCCAGCTCTTGTTGCGCGTCACCCAGGCGCCGATCCAGCGGCGCGCGACCTGCCCGGCGACGAAGGGCACCAGCAACTGCAGCACGATCTTGCCGATCGAATCCAGGGTCGAACCGCTATCGCCTTCGACGCCCATCAACAGCAACACCAGCAGCGGTGTGAGGAAGATGCCGATCAGGCTCGACGCCGCCGCGCTGCAGATGGCCGCGGGCACATTGCCGCGCGCCAGCGAGGTAAAGGCGATGGCCGATTGCACGGTGGCGGGCAGTGCGCAGAGATAGAGCATGCCCAGGTAAAGGTCGTCACCGACCAGCGGAGTCAGCACCGGTTTCAGTGCCAGCCCCAGCAGTGGAAACATGACGAAGGTGCAGGCAAACACCAACAGATGCAGCCGCCAGTGACCGGCACCGGCGAGGATGGCTTCGCGCGACAGCTTGGCGCCGTGCATGAAGAACAGCAGCGCGATGGCGGCCGCCGTCAGCCATTCGAAGAACACCGCGCCGCGCCCTTCGCAGGGAAACAGCGTGGCAATGGCAACCACGGCGAGCAGGGCCAGAGTGAAGTTATCAAAGAGGATTCGGAGCTTGGCCATGAACGGCTTCCTTGGGCTTGCGGGCGACAGGAATCGACCTTAACGTGGGCGCCTCCTTCCGACTAACGCCAAGCAGGCACGAAATGTCGCCAATCGGACAAGAAGCCGCGTTGATCACCCGCCTCGGTGCGCTCACGTCGCTGCCACGGCCGGTCTATGGTCAGCTCGACTCGCCGCCCAACCTCAAGCTCGGCTACCGCCATAGCCACCCTTGGGTGCAGCTGTCCCATGCGGTCGAAGGCGTGCTCGAAGTGCGTACCGACCGTGGCCGCTTCATTGCGCCACCGCTGCGCGCGGTGTGGATTCCGGCCGGCGTGACACACCAGGTCTTCTGCGCGCCGGACACCTGCATCCGCAGCCTCTACATCGACCGAGCCGTGGCCGGCGATGCGCCCGAGCATTGCCGCGTGCTGCAGGTCAGCCCCCTGCTACGCGAACTGATCCGGCATTTCAGTACCCTGCCCGAAGCCTATGCCGAAGACGGCGCGGAGGGGCGCCTGGTGCAAGTACTGCTGGACCAGCTGAGCTGCGCGCCGGAGGTCGAATTGGTGCTGCCATTGCCCGCCGAGCCCCGCCTGCATCGGCTGTGCAAAAGCCTGCAGGCGCAACCGGAATCCCAGGAAGGCCTGGCCGACTGGAGCCGCACCCTCGGCGTCTCGGAACGGACCCTGAGCCGGCTGTTCCTGCGCGAAACGGGCCTGACCTTTCGCGCCTGGCGCCAGCGCCTGCGGCTGCTCAGCGCGCTACCGGCGCTGGAGCGCGGCGAGCGGGTGACCGACGTGGCGCTGGGCTGCGGTTATGAATCCCTATCGGCGTTTATCGCCGCCTTTCGTGAACAGTTCGGCGCCACGCCGGGCGAATTCTTCCGTCCCGGCAGCAATGCCGCCGAAGGTCGGGTCTATCAATGACCCACCGCCCTTATGCCTACAGGAGCACCCCATGAGCATCCGAACCTTCCAGGGACACACACCGGCACTCGGCGAGCGCGTCTTCGTCGACCCCAGCGCCGTGCTCATCGGCGACATCGAGATCGGCGAGGACAGCTCCGTCTGGCCACTGACCGTGATCCGCGGCGACATGCACCGCATCCGCATCGGCGCACGCACCAGCATCCAGGACGGCAGCGTGCTGCACATCACCCACGCCGGCCCGTTCAACCCGGACGGCTTCCCGCTGACCATCGGCGACGAAGTTACCGTCGGCCACAAGGTCACCCTGCACGGCTGCACCCTGGGCAGCCGCATCCTGGTGGGCATGGGTTCGATCGTGATGGACGGCGCGGTGGTCGAGGACGAGGTCATCATCGGCGCCGGCAGCCTGGTGCCGCCGGGCAAGACGCTGCAAAGCGGCTACCTCTACGTCGGCAGCCCGGTGAAGCAGGCCCGGCCGCTGACTGAAAAAGAGCGCAGCTTCTTCAGCTATACCGCCGGCAACTACGTGAAGCTGAAGGATCAGCACCTGGCCGAGGGCTGCGACGGCTGACGACCGGCGCAGGCCGACAACGCGCCGTGGCCTGGCGCGGCTCTGCTAGGCGTCTTGTAGGAGCAGGCTCTGCCCGCGATCCGGCGATCACACCCTTAGAGAAACATCCCGCCCGACGCCTCGATCCGCTGCCCATTGATCCAGCGTCCGCCCTCACCGAACAGGGCGGCCACAGCCAGACCGATGTCATCGGCCTGCCCCACCCGCCCCAGGGCCGTGTTGCTGGCAACGAAGGCGTTGAGGTCAGCGTTGTCACGCACCGCGCCGCCACCAAAGTCGGTTTCGATGGCCCCCGGGGCGATCACGTTGACGCTGATGCCACGGGCACCCAGCTCGCGCGCCTGATAGCGGGTCAGCACTTCGATGCCGCCTTTCATCGCGGCGTAGGCGGCGTAGCCCGGCAGCGAAAAGCGGGCCAGACCACTGGAAACGTTGAGGATGCGCCCGCCGTCAGCGATCAGCGGCAGCAGCGTCTGGGTCAGGAAGAACGGCCCCTTGAGGTGCATGTTCATCAGCAGGTCGAACTGCGCCTCGCGGGTGTCGGCGAAGCTCACGTGCTCGCCGACGCCCGCGTTATTCAACAAAAAATCGATACCGGAACGGCCGAAGCGCTCCGGCAGCACGCCGCGCAAGCGCTCGGTGAACGCCGCGAAGCTCGTGCTTTGCGTCACATCCAGCTGCAGCATCAGGGCCTGCGCGCCGCGGTTTTCGATCTCGTGCGCCACCGCCTGCGCCTCGGCCGCCTTGCTGTGGTAGGTGCCGATGATGTCGACGCCTTCTGCGGCGAGATGCAGGGCCGCACTACGCCCCAGCCCGCGGCTGGCACCAGTGATCAAAGCGAGTTTGCGTTTCATGGGGGATCTCCCGACTGGTTGGTGACGGGACCAGCGTATTGTCCCGGGCAGCCCGGTTAAATCCATGAAGCCTGGATAGACTGTTCGTATCCACCGATCAATCGAGCCGTCATGAACAACATTCTCGAACTGCTGCGGACCTTCGCTCGGGTCTATGAACTGGCCAGTTTCACCGCGGCGGCCGACAACCTCGGCCTGCCGCGCTCCACCGTTTCCGAACAGATCCGCGCGCTGGAGCAACGGCTCGGTGCCCGGCTGCTGCAGCGCACCACCCGGCGGGTCCAGCCGACCCAGGACGGTCAGTTGCTCTACGAGCGCAGCCGCGACATGCTCGACCAGGCCGACGACATCGAGGCGTTGTTCCGCGACAGCCGCGCGCTCACCGGGCGTCTTCGCATCGACCTGCCGGTGGCCCTGGCGCGCAGCCTGGTGATGCCGCGGCTAGGCGAGTTCCTCGAGCAGCACCCGGCCATCGAGATCGAAGTCAGCGCCACCGACCGGCTGGTGGATCTGGTGCGCGAGGGGTTCGATTGTGTGTTGCGCATCGGCGAGCTGGCCGACACCGACCTGGTTGCACGGCGGCTCGGCCGCTATCCGCTGGTGAATTGCGCCAGCCCGGCCTATCTGAAACGGCACGGCATACCCAAGACGCTCGCAGACCTCGCCGACCACCAGCTGATCCACTATGTGCCGGTGCTCGGCGCACGCTCGGTCGGCTTCGAATACCAGGAAAACGGCAAGCCGATGTGCCTGCCGATGCAGGGCCGGGTGACGGTCAACAACAGCGACAGCTACAAACTCGCCTGCATCGGCGGTTTTGGCCTGATTCAGGTGCCGCTCGCCGGGGTCCGCGACGCCCTCGAAAGCGGCGAGCTGCAGATGGTGCTGCCGGACCACGTTCCGGCACCCATGAGCGCCTCGCTGCTATACGCCCACCGGCGCAACCTGCCGCGTCGGGTGCGCGCGTTCATGGACTGGCTGGCGGCGCTGATCGAACAGGACCTGGCCGCCGCGCAGGCGCTTGCCCAGCGAATGCAAACGCGGGCCAGCTGAGCCCGCCATTGTTTGCCCTGAGGCTGCGGGATCAGGACAATTGTGAGCCACCCACCAGCCGGCCGCCCTCCATGCACCACTCCACCATTCTTTTCGACCTCGACGGCACCCTCACCGACCCGCGCGAAGGCATCACCCGCTCGATTCAGCATGCACTGGCCCAGCTTGGCATCGACGAACCGGACCTGACCAAGCTCGAACCCTTTATCGGGCCGCCGCTGCTGCAGGCATTCATGGAGTTCTATGGCTTCGACGAAGCGCGGGCCTGGGAAGCCGTCGGCCATTACCGCGAGCGCTTCAAGACGGTCGGGCTCTACGAGAACCTGCTATTCGACGGCGTGCTGGAGCTGCTCGAACATTTGCGCGGGCAAGGCCGGACGCTCTATGTCGCGACCTCGAAGCCGTCGGTGTTCGCCCGCGAGATCGCCCGGCATTTCGCCTTCGACCACCACTTCAAGATGATCTATGGCAGCGAGCTGGACGGCACCCGCACAGACAAGGTCGAGCTGATCGCCCATGTGATTGCCGAAGAAGCGCTCGATCGGGAAGAGACACTGATGATCGGCGACCGCAAACATGACCTGATCGGCGCGCACCAGAACGGGCTGAAAGCGGTGGCGGTGGGGTACGGCTTCGGCAGCCATGCCGAACTGATGGCGCAGTCGCCAGCGTATTACTACGCCACGCTGCCCGAGCTGCGCGCGGCGTTTGGCTAAGGTGCGGCGTCACGTTCGGGCGCGAAGCTGACCGGCGGTGACCCATCGGCATTGATCTGCTGCACCTGCGACGGTCGGCCCTCGGCATCGAGCCGAATGCGGCCAATGCCCGAGCCATTCCACAGGCGTTCGCCGGCTCGGCTGCGGCTCGGCAGCCATGGCTGGACCCGCACCCGGCGGCGCTTGGTGAACCAGTTCAGGGGCGAGCGCGGCGAATACAGCCAGCGGTTGAGCCGGTCGAACAGGTCGAGCAGGCGCGGCGGAAACTCGTTCTTCACGCCGCTGCTGGTGATCTGCCATAACCGTGGCCCTTCGGCACGGCCGCGAATGCGCACCTCATAGGCGAAGGAGTAATGCACGTCGCCCGACAGGATCACGTAGTTACCCGGCGTGCGGGTATGGCGGAAAATATTGAGCATCACCTGCGCCGCGCCGCGGTGGGCCATCCAGTTTTCCGCATCGACCAAGAGCGACAGGCCGGCCCAGCTGAAGACGCGCTGCACAGTCTCGATCAGCTTGACGCCGAACATGGGCGCCGGCGAGACGATGATCACCGCGCGATGGTCGAGCAATTCCTGCTGGAAGTCCGTCAGCGCTTCCCAATCCATCAGCCCGGACGGCCGGCTCAGGTTGCGCTCGCTGCGCCAGCGGCGGGTGCGGGTGTCGAGCACCACCAGTGCCGGCTCGCTGGGAATGACATAGCCCCAGTCACCCCTGCCGAGCAGCTCGTCGACCACCCGATCATGCAGGGCGCAATCGAGTCGCCCGTCTTCGCCACTGCCCAGTAACGCCTCGACCGCGCTCAATGACGTGACGCAGGCATCCGGCGCGTTGCCCCAGGCCTGACACAACAGGTAGCCGAGCAAGGCATTGCCGATGATCCGCCGGGAAAACGGATGGCCGTAGGCCGTCTGCTCCCAGCGCGCGCTGAGGTTCCAGTCATCGGTGATGTCGTGGTCATCGAAGATCATCAGCGACGGCAGGTGCGCCAGGGCCCGCGCCACCTGCGGCAAGCCGGCCCGGAAAGCACCGATGCAGCTCAGTTCACGCGTCCAGCGCTCGGCCAGCTCGCCGTCCAGTTGCGGTGACTGGAGCTCGACCAACCGCCACGGCACTGGCGACCAGACCAGCAGGTACATCGCCAGCACCTCGGCCAGAGAAACAAGATGGTTGTGTGCGCTGGACGTCGTGAAGACCGGCTTTTCCACACCGCCGAAGAAGCGCTCGCGCAGAGCTTCGTTGGATTTGAACGCGGGCAACAACTGCTCGCGCCGGTAATAGGTGGCCGGATGCGCCAGCAGTTGATCGCTGTCGGCGACCGTGGCGCCCTCGAGGCACTCGCCATACAGCCCGAGCCGGCGGATCAGCGCATGAATGGCGACCAAGGTCGGCCCGGCCACGTCGTCAGCGTAGATCTGGTCGCCGGTCATCAGCAGCGCGGCGGGCCAGCTTTCGGGAGATTGGCGGGTCTGGGCCACGAGCGAGTCCACAGTAACCAAGCCGTCCGCCGAGGCGTGGTGAGGCTTGCGGCAGGAGCCGTGCAGCAGGTCGTCGTAGCGCGAGCAGATGACGAACGCCGGCAGCTGGAACCCTTCATGAATCAGGTGTGGTGCCCAGTCGGCGATGCCTCGCTCATGGCCGTCGCCCTGGATCAACAGGTCGTACTCGACCACGCGATCGACCGGCAGCGGCGTCTCCAGATGGAGATCGATCAAGTGCAGCCACGCCGAGGTACCGACACGCAACTGGCGACAGCTATCGCCTCCCACGGCCAGCGAAACCGGCGCCTCCCCTCCGGGCTGCAACGCCAGGCGCAACTGCAGCGGCTCACTGGCGACCAGCCAAAGCACCAGCCGCCCCGCCTCGAGCCGGCGCAGCATGGGCCCGGCCAGTACGAGGGGAAGCGGTTCAGTGGTTTCCGATGATGCGCGGCGGGGCATGCAACTGCTCAATGGATGGCGATGGGGCATCAGAGTGTACCCAATGCCGCCGGTTCGCCCGGGCTAGCGGGAAGGTACGCCGTCGGCTCAGCGAGCCTGTTTGCACAAATCGCATCTGCGCGAAGGGGCGACCTGTGCATTCGAACAGTGTTTGATATGCCGACAACCCCGCTTAAGCTCGCGTCCACTCCCAGCCAGTCAGGCAGCACCTTTGTGATTACCGGCACCATCAAGAACCAAGTCGACCAGATCTGGAACGCCTTCTGGAGCGGCGGCATTTCCAACCCCATGGAGGTCATCGAGCAGATGACTTACCTGCTGTTCATCAAGCGGCTGGACGAGCTGCAAACGGTGAAGGAAAAGAAAGCCGCGCGCACCGGCCAGCCCATCGACAACCCCATATTCAACCCCTACCAGGCCCACCTGCGCTGGTCGCAGTTCAAGCTGCTGGGTGATCCGGGCAGCCTCTACACCTTGGTCTCGGAAAAGGTCTTTCCCTTTATCAAGAGCCTCGGCAGCGAAGACGGCGAATCCACTTATTCGACGCACATGAAGGATGCGCGCTTCACCATTCCCACGCCGGGCCTGCTGGCCAAGGTGGTGGACATGCTCGACGCCATTCCCATGGAGGATCGCGACACCAAGGGCGACCTCTACGAATACATGCTCGGCAAGATCGCCAGCGCCGGGCAGAACGGCCAGTTCCGCACGCCCCGCCACATTATCAAGCTGATGGTGGAAATGATGGCGCCGCGCCCCAGCGACACCATCTGCGATCCGGCCTGCGGCACGGCGGGCTTCCTCGTGGCCGCGGCGGAATACCTGGACGAGCACCACCGCGACGAGATCTATCGCGACACCGAATCGGCCAAGCGCTTCAACCACGAAACCTTCCACGGCTTCGACTTCGACAGCACCATGCTGCGCGTCGGCTCCATGAACATGCTGCTGCATGGCGTGGAAAACCCCGCCATCGAAAACCGCGATTCGCTAAGCGAAGGCCACGCCGGGGTGGAAGGCCAGTTCAGCCTGATCCTCGCCAACCCGCCCTTCGCAGGTAGCCTGGACTACGAAAGCTGCGCCAAGGACCTGCAGGACATCGTCAAGACCAAGAAGACCGAACTATTGTTTCTCGCCCTATTCCTGCGCCTGTTGAAAACCGGCGGCCGCGCCGCGGTGATCGTCCCGGACGGTGTGCTGTTCGGCTCCAGCAAGGCGCACAAGACCCTGCGCAAACTGCTGGTCGAAGACCACAAACTCGACGGCATCGTCTCCATGCCCTCCGGCGTGTTCCGCCCCTACGCCGGCGTCTCCACCGCCATCCTGCTGTTCACCAAGACCAACAGCGGCGGCACCGATAACGTCTGGTTCTACAACATGCAGGCCGACGGCTTCTCGCTGGACGACAAACGCAACCCGCTGGACGCGAGCAAACACGACTGCAACAACCTGCCGGACCTCCTTGCCCGCTGGCAATCGCTTGCCTCCCCTCTCCCTCCGGGAGACGACTGCATGGATGCAGGAGGTAGGGCGACGCAGGATGCCAAAGCCGAGGGGCTAGGGGTGAGGGCTGCCTCCGACGAAGCCACTCGCCAACGCACCGACCAAAGCTTCCTCGTCCCCAAGGCCGAAATCGTCGGCAACGACTACGACCTTTCCATCAACCGCTACAAGCAGGTGGTGTACGACCAGGTCGAGCATGAACCGCCGCAGAAGATATTGGCGGCGTTGAAGGAGCTAGAGGCGGAGATTATGCGCGGGATGGAGGAGTTGGAGGGGATGTTGCGATGAGCTGGCCGACAGTATCTCTCGGCGAGCTCACGAAAATACGCACGGGTAAACTCGATGCAAATGCAAGCTCACCTGACGGAGAGTTTCCATTTTTTACTTGCGCGAGCGAACCCCTCAGAATCGCATCGTACAGTTATGACTGTGAGTGTGTTTTGATCGCTGGCAATGGTGATTTAAATGTCAAATATTACGCAGGCAAATTTGACGCTTACCAACGAACCTACATTATCGAGACAGCAGACCCCGAAAAACTTAACACACGGTATATGTACCATTTCATGGATAGCTATCTGTCATCCCTTAGAGAGCAGAGCATTGGCGGAATCATTAAATATATAAAGATTGGCAACCTCACCGGTGCGAAAATTCCGCTCCCGCCACTCCCCGAACAACGCCGCATCGCAGCGATCCTGAACAAGGCCGACGAGCTACGCGCCAAGCGCCGCGAAGCCATCGCCAAGCTTGATCAGCTGTTGCAGTCCGTGTTTCTGGAAATGTTCGGCGATCCTGTGATCAACAGTCAAGGCTGGCCTCAGGTCCCATTTGAAGATCTTCTAGAGAGTATCGATAGTGGAAAAAGTCCAGTTTGCTTGGAAAGATCAGTAGTAGACGGTGAGTGGGGAGTACTCAAGCTCGGAGCCGTTACACGCTGCACTTTTGACCCTGCCGAAAACAAAGCATTACCTCCCGGCACTGCCTATGAGCCGAGTTTGGAGGTGAATAAGGGCGATTTATTATTTACCCGGAAAAATACATACGATCTAGTAGCTGCCTGCGCATACGTTTCTGAAACGCCGCCCCGGTTGTTGTTGCCTGATTTGATTTTTCGCTTCCGCTTCAAATTCGAGGCACCAATTTTTCCTCGCTATCTGCAGGCATTGCTTACACATCCAGGGAAGCGGAAATCCCTACAAAGCCTTGCCGGTGGCGCTGCTGGATCAATGCCCAATATCTCCAAGGCTAAACTCAAGACTGTTCTTATCGAGTTGCCTCCTAAGGCATTACAAGAACAGTATGAAAAAACTGTAAAAAACATTGAGGCTATAAAGGCTAATCAATGCGAGTCTTTGCGAAAAATGGACGCTGCCTTCATGTCGCTTCAACACAGACTGTTCCAAGGAAGCTGTGCTTTATGATCGACCTCCACTCCCCCGCCGACCTCGAACTCCTCCGCGAGTCCATCGACCTCGAATGCAAGCTCGCGGCCGGTCGTGACGGCAAGGGCGCCTTGCCGGAAGATTTCTGGCCGACGTACAGCGCCTTCGCCAATACCGGCGGCGGTGTGGTGGTGCTCGGTGTGCGGGAGAAGAAGGGGCAGTTCCACCTGGAGGGCATCGCCAACCCGGCCAAGGTGCGCAAGGAGCTGTTCGACAACCTGAACAACCGCAAGCAGGTCAGCGCCAACCTGCTCAGCGATGCCTCCGTTCAGGAAGTCGAGCTGGAAGGGCGCACCCTGCTGGTGGTGGAAATCCCCCGCGCCAACCGCAAGCAGCGGCCGGTCCACCTGACGCCCAACCCCTTCGGCCATACTTATCGCCGCCTCAATGAAGGCGACCGGGTACTGCCCGATGAAGAGGTCAAGCGGATGCTCGCCGAGCAGGTAGAGGACAGCCGCGACGACCGTATTCTCAAGGGCTATCACCTCGACGATCTGTGCGAGGAAACGCTGCGCGCCTACCGCCAGGTGTTCGCCAACCGCGAGCCGGCGCACCCCTGGAATGCGCTGGACGATCAGGAGTTTCTGCGCCAGATCGGCGGCTGGCGCCGTGACCGCGAAACCGATACGGCAGGGCTGACGTTGGCGGGTTTACTGATGTTCGGCTGGATGAGCACCATCCAGGAAGCCTTGCCGAACTACATGCTGGACTATCAGGAACGCCCGGAAGCCCGTACCGAACTGCGCTGGGTCGATCGCGTCACGCTGGACGGCAAATGGTCCGGCAACCTCTACGACTTCTACCGCAAGGTCTATCTCAAGCTCACCGCCGACCTCAAGGTGCCGTTCAAGCTGGAAAAGGGCGAACGGCAGGACGAGACGCCTGTGCATGTGGCACTGCGCGAAGCGTTGGCCAACGTGCTGGTGCATGCGGACTACTCGGACCGCGCCTCGGTGCTGGTGGTCAAGCGGCCTGACATGTTCGGCTTCCGCAACCCCGGCCTGATGCGCGTGCCACCGGAAGTGGCGATTCACGGCGGCGAACACGACTGCCGCAACCGCACATTGCACAAGATGTTCCGCTTCGTCGGGGTCGGTGAGCAGGCGGGCTCGGGGATTCCGAAAATCTATGCCGGCTGGAAAGACCAGCACTGGCGTGCCCCCGCGCTTTTCGAGCGCAATGAGCCCTATAACCAGACATTGCTCGAATTGCGTATGGTCGATCTGCTGCCGGACGAGGTGCTGGCGGCCCTGCGGCTGCAATTCGGCCCCGCTTTCGATCAGCTATCCCATGATGAACGCCTGACACTGGCGGCAGCCGCTTCCGAACGCACCATCAGCCATGCACGGATAATGGAAATGACCGGGATGCAATCGATGGAAGCGTCACGCCTGTTGCAGGGGCTGGTGCGCGCCGGGTTGCTGGAAAGCCACAATCCCGGCCGGGGCGCTGTCTATTGCCTGCCCGGCGCTGCGCTGCCAACGCCGGAAGATGTGTTTGGCAGCTCCGGACATTTGCCGGAGCGCTTCGGAGATTTGGACGGCAGCTCCGCACATTTGGCAGGTGGTAGCTCCGCATATTTGGCTGGCAGCTCCACACATTTGGCCGGTAGCTCCACACATTTGGCCGGCAGCTCCACACAAATGCCTGGCGACAACGAATTATCAGAGAGGGTAGAACGCGATGAGGCGGGCCGAAGGCTGACGCCTCTACTTGATGCGCCCGTCATTGATTCGTTGAGCCATCTGAATGACGCCTACAGAGCCCAACTGGAGGCGCTGGCGGAAGTCCCTCGACGCAAGGGAAAAGTTGATGCTGACGAATTACGTGCTGTCATCCTGGCGCTTTGCAAAGGTCATTACGTCGCCAGCACCAGCTTGGCGGAGCTATTGCGGCGCAATCCAAACGCACTGCGCCAACAGCACCTGAAACAACTGGTGCAAACGGGCCGTTTGCGCCTGGCCTTCCCCACCGCTCCCACGCACCAGATGCAGGCATACCGCAGCACGGAAGACGAACAGGCATGACCCATGTTTGCCTCTGAAAAGCGAAAGGCCCCGGTGATCGCACCGAGGCCCAGACGCCGACCGGGAACCCCCACTCCATTTGCCGCGAGCTTAGGTTCGGCAGCTAGAAGGCGCAAGCCCGCCGTACAAAGGAAGTGACAAGACGATGAGCAATTTCCAGTTCCTCGAACCCGAATTCAAAGCCCTGCTCGAACCGGCGAAAGGGGCCGAGCAACTGGTCTATTCCGACCCGCGTGCCTGCTGCATGCGCACCCGCCATGCCTTGGAGCAGGCCGTGCACTGGCTGTACGAGAACGACCTCGACCTGCGCATGCCGTATGACCGCAGCCTCAACGTGCTGCTGACGGATCGGGATTTCGAGGCCTTGGTGCCGGTACAGGTGCACCAGAAGATGCGCCTGATCCAGCGCATGGGAAACCAGGCGGTGCATGGCAACGGCGCGGTCGGGTTTAGTGACTCGATGAAGCTGCTGCGCGAGTTGTTCCATGTGCTGTTCTGGCTGGCACGCACCTACACCCGCAGCAGCGACCCCAAGAGCATCGCTGCCAGCTTCGAAGAGAAGCGCGTACCGCAGCTGGTGAGCACCAGCGACGCTGCCGCCTTCACCCGTACCGAGCTGAAGAAGCAGGAAGAGCGCTTCCAGCAACAGCTCAAGGACCAGCACGCCGAACTGGAGAAGCGTGAGGCAGCCATCGCCGAGCAGGCCGCGACCCTGGCCGAGCGCGAAGCGTTGCTGGCGCAGCTGGACGCCGAACTGGCGGCCAAGCGGGCCGAACTGGCCAAGGCCAAGTCGGCCAATATCGCGGTGCCCGATACCCACGACTACGACGAAGCTGACACGCGCCGCTTCTTCATCGACGTGCTGTTACGCGAAGCCGGCTGGGTAGCGGGCAAGAGCCTGTCCGTCGAGGTGCCGCTCAAGGGCATGCCCAACAGCAAGGAAGAAGGCTTTGCCGACTATGTGTTGTGGGGCGCCGATGGCAAGCCGCTGGCCGTGGTGGAAGCCAAACGCAGCCTGAAGGACGCCGATATCGGTCGGCAGCAGGCCAAACTCTATGCCGACTGCCTGGAGGCCGAGAAGGGCCAGCGGCCGCTGATTTTCTATTCCAACGGCAACCACACCTGGCTGTGGGACGACCGCCGTGCGCCACCCCGCGAGGTGCAAGGCTTCTATACCCGTGAGGAGCTGGAACTGGCGGTACAGCGACGCCAGCTGCAAGGCGACCTGAGCCGCCTGCCGGTCAACCCGGACATCGCCGGGCGCTCGTACCAGCAGCGTGCCATTCGCGCCATGACCGAGGCGTTCAGCCAGGGTCGGCGCGCCGGCCTGCTGACCATGGCCACCGGTACCGGCAAGACCCGCACGGCCATTGCCTTGGTGGAGCTGCTGATGCGCGCCAACTGGGCCAAGCGGGTGCTGTTTCTGGCCGACCGCGTGGCGCTGGTCAACCAGGCCGTCGGCGCCTTCAAGGCTTATCTGCCGGACTCCAGCCCGGTCAACCTGGTGACGGAAAAGAACGGCCAGGGCCGCGTCTACCTTTCGACCTACCC
Source organism: Stutzerimonas stutzeri (assembly GCA_002339675.1). Taxonomy (GTDB): domain Bacteria; phylum Pseudomonadota; class Gammaproteobacteria; order Pseudomonadales; family Pseudomonadaceae; genus Stutzerimonas; species Stutzerimonas stutzeri_O. Next base: position 75,887 of record DDKB01000017.1, on the reverse strand, counting down.
CACCATGATGGGCCTGATCGACGAGATGGACGGCGAGCAGCGTCGCTATGGCATCGGCCATTTCGATCTGGTGATCATCGACGAGGCCCACCGCAGCGTGTACCAGAAGTACGGGGCGATCTTCCGCTACTTCGACAGTTATCTGGTGGGCCTGACCGCCACGCCGCGGGACGAGGTGGATCGTGACACCTACCACCTGTTCGGGCTCGAAACGGGCGTGCCGACCGATGCCTATAGCCTCGACGAGGCGGTTGCCGCCAACTACCTGGTGCCGCCGAAGGCGCAGTCGGTGCCGATCAGGTTCGTGCGCGAGGGCATCCGCTACGACCAGCTCACCGAAGAGGAAAAGGAGCATTGGGAGTCGCTGGACTGGGGCGACCGCGCCGAGGATGGCGATGCACCCACCGAGGTGCTGGCCGCCGAGGTGAACAAGCAGTTGTTCAACGAGCACACCGTGGACCTGATGCTGCAGCACCTCATGCAGCACGGCCTGAAGGTGGAAGGCGGCGACAAGCTGGGCAAGACCATCATTTTCGCCGTCAACCAGAAGCATGCCGAGTTCATCGCCCGCCGCTTCGACCACAACTATCCGCATTACAAGGGCGAGTTCGCCCGGGTGATCACCCACGCGGTGAAGTACGCACAGCCTGATCGACGACTTCGGCAGCAAGCAGAACAAGCTGCCACAGATCGCCATTTCCGTGGACATGCTCGACACCGGCATCGACGTGCCGCAGGTACTCAACCTGGTGTTCTTCAAGGCGGTGCGCTCGAAGGTGAAGTTTTTGCAGATGATCGGGCGCGGCACTCGGTTGTGCCCCGACCTCTTCGCGCCGGGCATGGACAAGAGCGAGTTCTACATCTTCGACCTCTGCGGCAACTTCGAATACTTCAACGAGCACCCCAAGGGCGCGCTGGGTAGCGTCGCCGAGCCGGTGGGCAAGCGCCTGTTCAAGGCGCGGCTGGACCTGCTCTCGCTGCTCTCGGGCAAAGACACCCGTGTGCCGGATGATGTCGCCGAAACCATCGGTGGCTACGACCAGCTCGCGGGCCTGCGCCATGGCGTGACGGACGAGCTGCACGGTGAGGTCGCGGCAATGAACCTGGACAATTTCATCGTCCGCACCGAGCGCGAGCATGTGGTGCGCTACGCCGACCGCGGTGTCTGGAACGAGCTGGACGATGCGGCGCTGGGCGACCTGCGTGCGCATGTGGCAGGTCTGCCCAGCGAGCGCGAGGCCGAGCACATCACCGCCCGGCTGTTCGACCTTCTCTGTACCAACCTGCAACTGGCCGTGTTGCGCGCCAGCAATGACTTCGTCGCCTACCGCGACCGCATCCGCGAGCTGGCCAGCCAACTGGAGCTGCTGGAAAGCATTCCGGCGGTGCGCGCGGAACTTGCACTCATACAGGACGTGCAAACCGAGGACTATTGGCAGGACATTACCCTGCCGATGATCGAACGGGTACGCCGCAAGCTGCGCGGCCTGATCCAGCTGATCGAGCGCAAGCCCTTCAACCCGGTCTACACCTTGCTGACCGACCAGATAGGCGAAGCCACCGAGGTGGTGCTCAAGGACTTCAGCACCGGCATCAACCTGGCGCAGTACCGCAAGAAGGTCGAGGCCTACATTCGCGCCAACGAAAACCACGTTGCCATCGCCAAGCTCAAACACAACCGCCCGCTGACGCCCGTGGACTTCGAAGAACTGGAGCGTTTCGTCTATCAATCCGAGCCGGTGGAGAGCCGGGAACGCTTCGTCGAGTGCTACGGCAATGAAAAGCCGCTGCCGCTATTCATCCGCTCCCTGGTGGGGCTGGATCGCAACGCCGCATTTGAGGCATTCGCGCGCTTCCTCGACGGCAGTCGTTACAACAGCCAGCAGATCCGCTTCGTCGAGATGATCATCGAGCGCCTGACGCGGCACGGCACCATCGAACCCGGGCAGCTGTACGAGCCGCCATTCACTTCCGTGCACCACGAGGGGCTGGACGGGGCCTTTGGCGATGGGGACGCGGACGCCATCGTAGCGGTGATCGAAGAGATCAACCGCGGCGCAGCGGCGGCGTGAGCTTAGTCGTAGCGGTGCGCATTGGAGAAAGCCAACCTCCGCTTCAGCCCGACAGGTAATTTGCGGCAACGGCCGACGGGTGGCCGATAAACGACTAGAAGCGCACCCGACCTGACCGCCGCAGCCGGACTCTGCCTAACGATCGCACCCCAATCATTGGGCAAAAAAAAAGCGTGCCCGAAGGCACGCCAAAAGGATGAAGCGCACGCGGTATTCCGTCCGCACAGCCACCGTCAACGGCGGGTCTGGCCCGCGCCGGCGCTGGCGGTCTGTTCAATGGACGAAGGCAGGCGTGCAGGAATTCCGCGCTGACCGACCGGTCGCGCTGGCGGGCGACCAGTGGCAGCCCGCACGCCTGGCGCAGGCAAGCCGCGGGCAATATGGGAAACCGTCGCAGCGTCAGGCAGAGCGCGCCCTCAAGCGTAGCGGCGGTGGCGTCAGCGAAACGCCGCCAGGCGCTTTGTCCGTTCGTCGGGTGGCAGCCGCCCCAGCGCTTCGACCCGAGCATGGAAGCGCTGCCAATCGCCGCCGGCCTGCTCGAACAGGGCCGCGAACGCCGGCACCCAGCGGTCGTAGAGGCCGAACGGCACCAGGCTGGCGTTGTTCAGCGGCTGCGCCATCCACCGATCGAAACGGTCATCGCCCTGCCAGGGCCCGTCGCGTAGCCGGCGATAGGCCTGGCGCATGCGCATGAACTCGTCACGCTTGGCCGCACGCATCGCCGGTGCGCTCAGGTCGGACGCATAGAGTGCAGCCAGGCGGTCGCGGGTCGTCAGCACCAGTTCGCTGAGGTCGGCGTACTGCTTGCGCGCCGCCTCGCTCGCCGGCGGCAGACCGCGGCTGGCCCGCCACTGGCGCAGCCCCTCGCGCTCGACAAAGGACGCGTAGGACTCGTTGAACGCGGTGTCGCCCGCCACGTAGAGGCGCTGGTGCGCCAGCTCGTGGAAGATCAGCCCGGCCAGGCGCTCGTCGTCCCAGCGCAGCATCGAGCTGAGCAGGGGATCGTCGAACCAGCCGAGCGTCGAATAGGCCTGCACGCCTGCTACCGCGGTGTCGTAACCCCTGGTGTCGAACAGCGCCGCTGCGCCGCGCGCACGGGCCGGCTGGAAATAACCACGGTAGGCCACGCAACCGGCGATCGGAAAACAGTGCTGCAGCGGTGCGACGGAAAACTCCTGCGTGGCGAACAGGTTCCACACCACGAAGGGCCGCTGGATGTCGGCGTAGACCCGATAGCTGCCGTTGTCCGGCAGCCCCAGCGTGCGGCTGGCGAAGCCTCTGGCCTGCAGCGCCTGGGCCAGTCGTTGGCGCAAGTGCGCATCGGTGGCCGGGTCGGCGACCAACGCCACGATGGGCTCGCGCTGGCGCAGCAACGCCAGTTGCCCCGCGGCCAGCTGACCGTAGTAGCTGCTGCAGCCGCTCAGACCAACGGTCAAAAACAGGGGAACCCAGCGCAACCTGCGGTTGTCGACAAGGGCGGTTTTCAGCGTCGAAATAGACAAGCGCCTGCTCGCAAACGGGACCTCGAGGGCCGGACTGCTGAGCCTACAACGACATCGAAGCCCACCCAACCTCGTGCAGCCAGGCCGCCCCAGCCGCGGTCGGAGACTTCTCATGCGAACCCTGATTGCTGTCCTCGCGCTGACCACCCTCAGTGGCTGCGCCCTCTGGATGCCGCGGCCGGACCCGAACCAGGCCTGGATCGAACTGGCGCCCCGGGATGAAACCGAACTGAAAGCGGTGGCGGTGGACGAGCGGCCGCTGGAGGATCCTCGCTACTTCCAGGTCACGCCCGGCAGCCATCAGCTGGGCATGCGCTACCGTTTCGAGGTCGGCCCGGCGGACGTCGGCCGCCACAGCGAGGCCCTGGCGCGCGACTGTCGGCTGACCTTGAGCTATGACGGCTTCGACGCCGGCGCGCGCTATCGGCTGGTGGCCGGCGGCTACGGGTTTCGCCCCTGGGCGCGGCTGTACGACGAGAACGACCAGCTGCTGGCGCGCGCCAGCGAGCGCGGCTGCGGCGGTGTCGCGACCCGCTGACCACAGCCGCCGCGCACCTCGGCGCAGTTGAAAAAGCACCGATTCTGGCTCAGGCTCGTCGGCTGACCGTCACAGCGCGACGCTGGCCCCGCCGGTTCTGGAGGATGATCATGCGCGTGCGCTTTCCCCTGTTACTGGCGCTCGGCCTGGCCGGCTGCGCCGGTCCGCTGCCGGCACCGGCTCCCGAGATGGCCTGGGTCGACCTCAGCGCCTCCGGCATCGACACCTTCATGTCCGACCGGCTGGACGGCCAACGCACGCCCGACGGTCGCTTTTTCCAGGTCAGCCCCGGCGCCCATGAACTCGAAGCGCGCTACGAATTCGAAATCAGCAGTGGCGGCTTTGGCGATTTCGGCGAAACCAATTACCTGCGCTGCACCATGGTGATCCGCTACGACGATTTCCAGGCCGGCCAGCGCTACCTGTTCCAGGCCCGTTCGCTGGGCTTCACCCCGCAAGGCTGGCTGCGCGACGCCAAGGGCACGGTGGTGGCCCGCGCCGAGGCCGAGCACTGCTACTGAGCCAATGCCGCCAGCAGTGCCCGTCAGAATTGAGGTAGACGATGTCCCGTATCGAACACACCCGCTTTTCCACACTCGACCTGGCGCCGATCCGCGATGACGGCGACGCCGGGCTCGCCCTGCGCAACTCCCTGGCCCTGGCGCAGCACGTCGAAAAGCTCGGCTTCCAGCGATTCTGGGTAGCCGAGCACCACAACATGGACGGCATCGCCAGTGCAGCGACCGCTGTGCTCATCGGCTATTTGGCCGCCGGCACCTCGCGCATCCGCCTGGGCGCCGGCGGGGTGATGCTGCCCAACCACGCGCCGCTGGTGGTCGCCGAGCAGTTCGGCACGCTGGAATCGCTCTATCCGGGCCGGATCGACCTGGGGCTGGGCCGGGCGCCGGGCGCCGACCAGTTCACCGCGCATGCGCTGCGCCGTGACCGAATGGGCAGCGCTGACGATTTCCCGGCGGACGTCGAGGAACTGCAGCGGCTGCTCGGCCCGCGCCAGCCCAACCAGCGTGTCATCGCCATGCCCGGCATGGGCAGTCAGCTGCCGATCTGGTTGCTCGGCTCCAGCCTGTTCAGCGCCCAACTGGCCGCGGCCAAGGGCCTTCCGTATGCCTTCGCCTCACACTTCGCGCCGCGCTACATGCACGAGGCCATCCGCCTGTATCGGGAGAACTTCCGCCCCTCCGAGGTGCTGGACAAGCCGTACGTCATGCTCGGCGTGCCGCTGATGACCGCCGATACGGACGAACAGGCCGAATTCCTGGCGACCACCGCCTACCAGCGCATCCTGGCGCTGATCCGCGGCCAGAGCCTGGTGCTGGTGCCGCCAGTGCGCAGCATGCAGGGCAAGTGGCTGCCGCACGAGCAAGATGCGGTCGGCAGCTTCCTCGGCATGGCCCTGATCGGCGGTCCGGAAAAGATCCGCGCGCGGCTGGACGTCTTGCTCGAGCAGACCGGCGCCGATGAGCTGATCTTCACCTGCGACTTCTACGACAGCGGCGACCGACACCACGCCTTCGAAATTCTCGCCGGGCTGCGTTGAGCAGCCCGGCACGCCGCTGCAAAGCCGCGGGCGTACGGCCCTCACAGTCAAGGCATCGCCGACGCCGAACCCGACGTCGTGGTCGCGCCCTGCGGTGAATACGGGCCTGACTCGCCACTGAAATGCAAACGCTTCGACCCGCGGGCGGGCCTCCCGCAAAGAGCGCGTGCAGGGGCTCCAGCCAGTGCAGCCCTCCTATGAAGCGTGTCATGGCTCAAGGCCAGTGCGCGGTGCCCGGCGCACCCCGGCAACGCCCGCCCACGCCGAGGGCGATGTTGTGGGGGGCGCGACCCGCGGCGAATGGCGCCGGCTCGGTGCCCGAAAAGCTTAGCCCCGCGGTGAATGCAGGCTGTCATGGCACAGAAAAGCAAAAGCTTCGTCCCGAGGACGGGCCTTCCCACAGAGAGCCCGTGTAGAGGCTCGAGGCTTGCGCAGGCCATCCGCAACCCGCGCGTGCAATGACTAGACGATCATCATCCCGTTGGGCAGTGCCGCTGAACCCGCCCGGGCGCTGCTGTTCGAATCTGCAGCCCATGCGCACTTCGGCGCGTCACGCTTGCCTCGGAAGACTGAATGAATTTTCTCCAATGGATGGCCGTGCTCGGCGTCCTGCTGATGATCCTCGCCCTGGCGTCGGCCTACCTGCGCTGGCTGCCGGTAACCACCTCGCTGATCTACCTGGGATTCGGCCTGGCCATCGGCCAGCTGGGGATCGGCCTGTGGGATGTCGATTTCCTGCACATCGCCGACTGGATGGAGCACCTGACCGAGGTGGCCGTGCTGGTCTCGCTGTTCGTCAGCGGGCTGAAGCTGCGCATGCCGCTCGGCCATCGGGTGTGGCGCAGCACCTTTTTCCTGGCCGGCCCAGTGATGCTGGCCTGCATTGCCGGCGTCGCGGCGTTCTGTCATTACCTGCTGGGGCTGAACTGGGGCATCGCGGTGCTGATCGCGGCGATCCTCGCACCGACCGACCCGGTGCTCGCCAGCCTGGTACAAGTCAACAACTCACGGGACAACGACCATGTCCGCTACGGCCTGTCGGGCGAGGCCGGGTTCAACGACGGCACCGCCTTTCCCTTCGTGGTGTTCGGTCTGCTGCTGATCGAGCAGGGCTCGCTCGGCGCGGGCTGGGTGGGCGACTGGGCCCTGCACCGGCTGGTCTGGGCGGTACCGGCGGGCCTGCTGTTCGGCTACCTGCTCGGCCGCCTGGTTGGCAAGCTCGCGATCTACCTGCGCGCCCGGCATGCCGACACCTCGATGTCGCCCAACGACTCGCTGGCCCTGGCCTTGATCGCGCTGACCTACGTCGGCGCGGAGTTGATTGGCGCCTGGGGCTTTCTCGCCGTGTTCGCCGCGGGGCTCGGCTTGCGCCATGCGGAAAAGGACGCCTCGCACGAATCGGAAACGCCCTCCGAAGAGCTGATCGCCCACGCCGTGCCGCACGTGGCCGAAGGCGGCATGAGCCCACGCGAACTGCCCCTGGAGCGCGAGGCGATCGGCGAGCCCAAGGTCGCGGCCGGGGTCATGGTGGGCGACATCCTAACCTTTGGCGGCCAGCTCGAACGCAGCCTGGAAGTGCTGCTGGTGACCATGCTCGGCGTGCTGGTAGCCGAACACTGGGACTGGCGCGCGGTGCCACTGGCGGCGGCGCTGTTCGTGGTGATCCGGCCGCTGAGCGTCTGGCTGCTGGTGCCCGGTCGGTATCTGGACCGTACCCAGCGCTTGACCGTCGGCTGGTTTGGCATCCGCGGCATCGGCAGCCTTTACTACCTGAGCTACGCGGTCACGCACGGGCTGCTGCCGGATGAGGCCGGCGACATCATTCAGCTGGTGATTTCAGTGGTGGTGCTCAGCATCGTGGCCCACGGACTGACCACTCAGCCTCTGCTCAGGCGCTACGAGCGAAGCCGCGGCGAACCGCCGACCGAACACGGCTAGAACGCATCCAGCGGTCCCGCTTGTCGTACCAAGGCGACCGGCATCCCGGGCAGCCAGCAAGGTGCTGCTGCCGGGTCGCCTGGCTGAAGAATCAGCTGTTGGCGAGGCGGAAGCCGACCTTCATGGTGACCTGAAAATGGCCAACTTTGCCGTTCTCGACATGGCCGCGGATCTCGCCGACCTCGAACCATTCGACGTTCTGCAACTTGCTGCTGGCCTCGGAGATGCCATTCTGGATCGCCTCATCGACGCTGTTGCGCGAGGAGCCGACGATCTCGATTTTCTTGTACGTGTGATGGTCCGACATGCTTGTCCCCTTCTGGTCTGTGGAGCCTCCGCTCGAAAAGACGCGTCCTGCCCACTTGAGGCCCGCGCAGCAGGCCGGAAGTTCAGCGCAGCGGTGAATCCGCCGATGGCAGGCGGCACAGACGGCACGGTATAGCGGAACGTCCGCAAGATGCCCTGTAGGGTGGGCTTTAGCCCACCAATGTTCGCTAACCGGTGGGCTGAAGCCCACCCTACGGGGCGGGTGGCACGAGGTCCGGACGATGATTCAGTCGAGGCGCCGATACCGGTAGTGCTGAGGCTTGAACACCTGGTTGAAGTGGCGGCCCAGGGAATCGGCTTCGAGCAACGCCTGCACGGCTTCGGGCGGGACCTGTTCGTAGCGGTAGCGCGCACCACTGCTGAAGTCGACTTCCAGCACCTGCGCATCGGGGTCGTAGCCCAGCGCGCGCAGGCTGCTGGAATTCAGGGCGATGCGCTTCATGGCGCCTGGCCGGGTTGCGCGGCGAAGCCGTCGGCCTGCATCCGCCACAGGGTCTCGAATTCACCGCCCCGGCTGCGCAGTTCCGCCGGTGCACCGTCTTCGACGATGCGCCCGTCGCGCAGCACGATGACCCGGTCGAAATTCGCCAGCGTCGACAGCCGGTGGGCGACCGCCACCACGGTACGGTGGTTGACCAGCCGGCTCAGGGCCGCCTGAATCTCGCCCTCGGACTGCGTATCCAGCGCCGATGTCGCTTCGTCGAGGATCAGGATCGGCGCGTCTTTGAGAAAGGCGCGCGCAATGCCCAGGCGTTGGCGCTGACCACCGGACAGCATGACCCCGCGCTCGCCGACGAGGGTGTCGTAGCCCCGCGGCAATTCGCGGATAAAGCCGTCGCAAAAGGCGCTGCGGGCCGCTTCGACCACGTCCTCATCGCTCGCGCCGGGACGGCCGTAGCGGATGTTCTCGCGAATGCTGCGGTTGAACAGCGCGGTCTCCTGGGGCACCACGGCGATTTTCTCGCGCAGGCTGTCCTGGCTGACGTGGCGGATGTCCTGGCCATCGATCCGAATGCGCCCGCCCTGCACGTCGTCGAGGCGCTGGAGCAGGCTGATCAGCGTCGACTTTCCCGCCCCGGACGCACCCACCACGCCGACCTTCTGCCCGGCCGGGATATGCAGGTCGAGGCCGTGAAACACCTGCCGGCGGTCGGGGTAACGGAAGTCGATCGCCTCGAAGGTGATGTCGCCTTCGGCCAGCAGCAGCTGGGTATCGCCGTCTTCAAGCCCATGGGGCTGGACGATGATGCGCAGGGTGTCGTCGATGGCGCCGAGCTGCTGCGTGGCGTCGACCAGGGCCAGCGCCAGATCGCGCGAGCCGTGCAGAATGCGGAAGGTCAGCGCGCTGACCAGCACCACGTCACCCGCGCTGACCGCGCTGTCGAGCCACAGGCTGATCGCCCAGACCAACATGCCGCCGGCCATCACCGAGAGGCAGATGTCGTGCATCACCCGGGCTTTTTCCAGGTACATCCAGCTGCGTCGCTGGGCGCGGGCCTCGTAGCCGATCTCGTGGGCGAGGCGCTCGGCTTCGCGATCGCGAGCGGAAAACGCCTTGATGGTCCAGACGTTGGACACCGCATCGACCAGCTCACCGCCGACCCGCGCCGACTGGGCGGCGAAGCGCTGATGCTTGGCGCGGCCACGAATGCCGAAGCCGGTGATCAGTGCCGCGACGATAGCGACGAACAGAACCAACGCCACGGCCATGCGCCAGTCGACGGTCAACAGCACCACCACCGCGCCGACGAAGTCGACGATGGGCGGCACGATTTTCCAGGCCAGGCCGCCGTAAAGGGCTCCGGCGGCCGCGCCCAGGGCCGAGATGCGGTTGCCCAGCGAGCCGGCGAAGTGCTCGGTGAAGTAGCGCATCGGGTGGCCGGTCAGGTGCTTGAACAGGTCGACGCGGATATCGACCACGCTGGCCACCACGGTCCGGCAACCCAGACAGCCGCCGAGGCGCCAGAAGACGTTCTCGACGACGATCAACCCGATGAACAGACCCAGCGGCCACCAGACGTTGGCCGCCGCCCGGTCCGTGCTGCCCTGCGCCATGGCGTCGACCAGCAGTTTCATGCCGTACTGCACCGCCACCGCGCAACTGGCGGCGCCGACGATCAGCGCCAGCAGCCCGGCGAAATGCCATGGCCGGACGCGGACGTAATGCCAGAGAAAGGCCACCGGCCGGCTGGGCAGCAGCGCCGTCTCCGGTCGGGGGCTGGGTGCCTGGGCCGGCGCGTTCACGGCAGGGCGTCGGCGTGCGAGGGGCTGTTCAGCGACTGGAAGCGGGTCTGCTGCAGCTGCAGCTCGTCGGCCAGCCCCGGGTGAACCTCGCGGTGTCCGCTGTCGTTGGCGAAGCCGAACAGGCCGACCGGGCAATGGCGGTCGTCGGTCCAGCCGGGGTAGTCGACGACCGGGTACAGGCAGATGCCTTCGACCTGCACGCCGGCCTGCATCGCCAACCCGGCCTGTTCGCTGACGTAACGCAGCCAGTCGCCGCGCACGTCGCCTTCGGCCCCCGTCTCCGCGATCAGCAGCGGGCGCCCGTAGCGCTGATGGATTTCGCGCAGCAGGCCTCGCAGCGGTCGATAGTCGGCGCTGTCGCGCCCGATGGTGCTGCCGTCTTCGTGATACCACTGGTTGTCCGGGTAATAGTTCACGCCGATCACATCGAGGTACTCCGGCGCGCCGCCCAGACCCGGCCACAGGTCGCCGGCAAGCATGTCCCAGGCCTGGTACTGCGACAGACGAAAGTCTTCGGCCGCGCGGCGCGGGCCGGGACGGTCGCTGCGAGCCGCGACATGGATCGCCGGATCGACCTGAACGAAGCGTGCCCGCGGTTCGACCGCGCGTATGGCGTCGATCGCGGCAATGGAGGCACGGATCAGCTGATGTTTGAGCTCTAAGCCGCGACCGCGCGCCATCGGGTTGAAGTAGGCCTCGTCGCCGCCGGCCCAGGACCAGAAGGAAATCTCGTTGATCGGTGCATAGAAAGGCACCCCGCCGGTCTCGTCCTTCACCACTTGCGCCGCCGCCGCCGCGTAACGGGCGAAACGCTCGACGAACTGCGGTCTCCAGATGTCGAGGTCGTCCGGCCAGCCGTAGTGGCACAGGTCCCAGATCACCTCGGTGCCCTGCCGCTGCGCCGCCTGCAACATCGGCAGAAAGCTCGACCAGTCGTAGCGCCCGGGCGCCTGCTCGATCAGGTGCCAGCGCAGGCCGTCGCGCACGCTGCGCAGGCCATGGCGGTGTAGCACGGCATAGTCGTGTGCGGCCCAGCGGTCATGCCCGGTGGCCGCCAGCAGATCCAGGCGCCGGCCGTCGCTGCGGCGATGGGCCGAGCACTCGAAACCGCCTAGGAAGAAGCTTTGAAACAGGCTGGGCTGGTGCATCCGGGCGCTCTCTCAGGAAACCTGTTCGGCCAGTGGCCGGCTGGGCGCGGCCGGCTCGCCGGTCGCCGGGCCGCGCTCGGCCTCTTCGATGCGCTTGTACAGCGCCAGCGCCTGCCCGACCACCTGATCCATGTTGTAGTACTTGTAGGTACCCAGCCGCCCGACGAAGGTGACGCCCGGCGTCTCGTCCGCGAGCTGCTGGTAGCGCTTGTACAGCTCGGCGTTCTCCGGCCGCGGGATCGGGTAGTAGGGATCGCCCTCGGCCGAGGGGTATTCGTAGGTGATGCTGGTGCGCGGATGGACCTGACCGGTGAGGTGCTTGTACTCGCTGATGCGCGTGTAGGGCACCTCTTCGCTGGGGTAGTTGACCGTGCCCACCGCCTGGAACTGCGCCTGCTCGAGCTGCTTGTGCTCGAACTTCAGCGAGCGGTACGGCAGCTTGCCGAAGCGGTAGTCGAAGTACTCATCGATCGGGCCGCAGAAGATCAGATGGTCGAACTGCACCTCGTCGCGGATCTCGCGGTAGTCGGTGTTGATCATCACCGTGATGTTCGGGTGCGCGAGCATCTTCTCGAACATCTTGGTGTAGCCATATTTGGGCATCTGCTGGAAGCTGTCGGTGAAGTAGCGGTCGTCAGTGTTGGTGCGCGTCGGGATGCGCGCGGTCACCGACTTGTCCAGCTGCGAGGGGTCGAGGCCCCACTGCTTGCGCGTGTAGCCACGGAAGAACTTCTGGTACAGCTCGCGGCCGATGCCGTTGATGACCACGTCTTCGCTGGTCTGGATGTCTTCCACCGGCTCGGCGCGGCTGGCGAGGAAATCCGCCGCCTCCTGCTCGGTGGTCATGTTCAGGCCGTAGAGCTTGTTCAGCGTGGTCCTGTTGATCGGGATCGGCACCTCTTGCCCGTCGACCTGCGCCAGCACGCGATGCTCATACGGGCGCCACTCGGTGAACTGGGAGAGGTAATCGACGATGCGCTCGGCGTTGGTGTGGAAGATATGCGGGCCATAGCGGTGGATCAGCACGCCGGCTTCGTCGTAATGATCGTAGGCGTTGCCGCCGATGTGCGGGCGCCGGTCGACCACCAGCACGCGCTTGTTCAGCCCGGCCGCCAGACGCTCGGCCAGCACGCTGCCGGCGAAACCGGCCCCGACGACCAGGTAATCGAAACCCCGGTGCCCAGCGTCGCCGGCTTCACCAGCGCCACCGGTCGCGGGCGGGCTGTCTTGCCCACTTACTTCGCGCATCGCATCTTCTCCTTCATCAGCGCCCAGGTGTGGTCCCAGGACATGTCACCGAGAATCTCGTCAGCGGTCTTCAACAAGCGGTCGCGGTCCTCGCCATCGGCCAGGGCCTGCTCGACCGCGGCGATGAAGGCGGTGGGCGAGTCGGCGATATGGACGATCGCGGTATCGCCGTAGGTGCGCACCACGTCCTTGATCGGCGTGGACACCACCGGGCAGCCGCCGGCCAGGTATTCAGGCGTCTTGGTCGGGCTGATGAAACGGGTCGATTCGTTCATCGCGAACGGTATGATCGCCACGTCCCAGCCGGCCAGATACCTGGGCAGCTCGTCATAGGTCTTGCCGCCCAGGTAATGAATGTTGTCGCGCTGCGGCAGGTCGGCCGGGTCGATCTTCACCACCGGGCCGACCAGCACGAACTGCCAGTCCGGTCGCTGTTCGGCGACGTGGGCGACCAGGTCGATATCGAAGCGTTCATCGATCACGCCGTAGAAGCCCAGGCGCGGATGCGGAATCTCGGCCTGGTCGTCCGGGTCATGCTGCGGCCGCCGCGCCTCGGCGAAGTGCGCCACGTCGACACTGCTGGGAAAGGCGTGCACGTTGTCGTGTAGCTCGCGCTTGGCTTCCCAGATGCTGTAGCCGCCAGTAAAGACCAGATCGGCGCGCTCGAGCAGTTCGCGTTCGCGCTGCACCAGTTCTGGCGGCGCGCCGCGAAAGGCCGACAGCTCGTCCATGCAGTCGTACACCGTCAGGTCGGCCTTCAGGTGGCCGGCATAACCCAGCGCCATCGGCGTGTAGTACCAGAGCAACAGCTCGCCGACGCCTAGCTTGGCCAGGTAGCCGTCCAGCAGGTCGCGCTGAGTGCGCAGCGCTGCCTCACCCTCGCACCCCTGCGGCAAGCGCGGGATCAGCACCTGAACGTCGTTCTCCTCGGGGCGCACCTCGAGCCAGGGTTGAGCGTCCTCGGTAGGCATGGGCTCTTCGACGAACAGCACGTTGTAATCGCGGGCGAAACGCGACATCAGGTGCTGCGGGCGCTGGTATACGAAACGCCAGCGCAGGTGCGACAGGCACAGCAAGGTCGGCACCTGCTCGTCGAAGATCACCTCGGCCGGCGACTCCGGCTGCTCGGGGGTTTTGCCAATTTCAGCTTGATAGGGGCCGGCCCAGCTCATGGACACCTCGGATAGGGCGTTGCGCGGCGGCGTCCGTTCCGATGCATCGCTGAAGCCGGCGCGCCCTGCGCGGCGGAGAAGGTTCACGGCGCGCGACCCGCTGGTTGAGCTGCTGGGCACGTCCGTCGACTATCGACGGCAAACCGTCACCCGAGGTTCCCGGCACGGCGGCCGGGATGTCGGTCATCGGATCAATCCCGGCGTCGCGGAACTTGCCTGCCGTAACCTCCGTCCCTTATCACAGGACGCCCGCATTACCCGGCGCCGGTGCTGTATGGCTCGTGTTTTTTCGCACGCGTCGATCCGGTTCACCACCCCCCTGGAGATGGACGCAGCGACCGTGCCTCGATGGCCCGCCGCCGTCTCCCTGCGCGTCGATGAAACCTTGGTGAGGTCCAATGATGATTCTGGTCACGGGTGGTGCGGGCTACATCGGTTCCCATGCGGTGCTTGAGTTACTCATGGCCGGCCACGACGTGCTGGTGCTGGACAACCTCTGCAATGGTTCGGAGGTCGCGCTCGCCCGCGTCGAGCAACTGGCTGGCCGCCGCGTCCAGTTCGTCAAAGGCGACGTGCGCAATCGCGCCCTGCTCAACGCATTGTTCGCCTCCTACCCCGTCACGGCCGTGCTGCACTTCGCCGGGCTCAAGGCGGTAGGCGAAAGCGTGCGCGAACCGCTGCGTTACTACGAGACCAACGTCAGCGGCAGCATCACCCTGTGCCAGGCAATGGCCGAGGCCGGCCTGTTCAAGTTGGTGTTCAGCTCATCGGCGACCGTCTACGGCGACGCCCCGAGGATGCCCATCACCGAGCAGAGCCCGACCGGTGTGCCGGCCAGCCCCTACGGTCAATCCAAGCTGATGGCTGAAAATGTGCTCAAGGGCCTGGCCGCGTCGGACCCGCGCTGGTCGATCGGCCTGCTGCGCTACTTCAACCCCATCGGCGCCCACGCGTCCGGCCTGATCGGCGAAGACCCGCATGGCCTGCCGAACAATCTGCTGCCCTACATGCTGCAGGTGGCCGTCGGCCGGCGCAGTCAGCTCAACGTCTATGGGGCCGACTACCCGACGCCGGACGGCACCGGGGTGCGCGATTACATCCACGTGGTGGACCTTGCCAAAGGCCACCTCCGCGCATTGGAGCGCCTCGATGCCGTGCAGGGTGTTTCCACGTGGAACCTCGGCACCGGCCACGGCTATTCGGTCCGCCAGATGATCCTGGCGTTCGAGCAAGTCATCGGGCGCCCATTGCCGCACGTGTACAAAGCGCGCCGCGTCGGTGACATCGCACAGTGCTGGTCGGACCCGAGCAAGGCCAGCGCCGAGCTCGGCTGGACGGCTGAGAAGGACCTGCTGACCATGCTCGGCGATGCCTGGCGCTGGCAGCGCCGTAATCCACAGGGGTATGCCAGCGAACGGATCGCCGCAGGCCAGGCCAAGACCAGCGCCGACACCGCGCTGGCCAGCTGAGGCGCGGCGCGGTTCGGCGGAGCCTGTACGATCAGGGCGTGCAGGCCAACTCGCTGCGTATCTTCGACACATCCAATCGACGGTTGAGCTGGACGGCGCCGGTGAGCTGAGGATCGCTCACGGCCAGGCGCAGCAGCGCCTCGCGGATCTGCGCCGCGCTGGCGCAGGGGTTGAGCGAGGCGTACAGCGCCGCAGCCCCCGTCACGTGCGGCGCCGCCATCGAGGTGCCGCTCATGTAGGCATAACCGGAACCGCTGGTACTGGTCGGCACGGTCGAGACGATATCCACCCCGGGCGCGGCGATATGCACGTTACGCACCCCGTAATTGGAAAAACTCGCACGCTGGCCATTGACGTCGATCGCGCCGACGGAAATCACGTTGGGCAACGCGTAGCTCGCCGGGTAACTGGGCGCTGCATCGATGTCCTGGCCGTTGTTGCCAGCCGCCGCGACGAACAGGATGTCCGCATCCCCGGCAGCCTTGATCGCATCGTAAAGCGCCTGCGAATACCCGCCCCCGCCCCAGGAATTGTTGGTCGCAACCAACCGGAGCTTCTGCTGCAGCTTGAGCTGCGTCAGGTAGTTGATTGCCTTGACGGCGTTGGCGGTGGTGCCGCCACTGGCGCCGAGGAATTTCGCATTGACGAATTTGGCCGTCGGACAGACGCCAAACACGCCAGCCGAATTGTTGGCGAGCGCAGCGATGGTGCCGGCCACATGGGTTCCGTGGTCGTCGGCCGGCCCGTCGTAAACGCCGGCGTTGTTGGCGGCAAAATCCCAGCCGAGGCGATCGTCCACCAAGCCGTTGCGGTCGTTGTCCTTGCGGTCGGCGCGGCTGCCCTCGCCGGGGTTGACCCAGGCATTGGCGCGCAGGTCGCTGTGGGTGAGCATCACCCCTTCATCGATGATGCCGACCAGCACTTTGCTCGAGCACAGCGCCCCGGCGTTCCAGGCCGCGAGCGCACCGCTGCCGTAGGGCGAGGCCGGGGATGTAGCGGCGCCTTGCAGGCCCCACAGCAGGTTCAGGCCCGGGTCATTGGGGTTGGCCACTTGCGTCTTGTAGATCCAGTTGGGCTCTACGTACTCAACCGCGGGATCCTCGGCCAGCTGAGCGATCAAGGCGGCATCCAGCTTCTTGCCCTTGCCCAGCTGGGCCTTGACCAGGTCTCCCTTGGCGTCCTTACGCGCGGCCTTATCGAGCAGCTTCTGCGCCAGCTTGGCGCCCCGCTTGCTCAGCGCGGCACTCTTGGCCGCCTCGGAAGCGCCCGCCTTGAATTGCACCAGCACCTCACCGGCCACGAACGGCTTCCCGGCCTTCAGCGAAGCTTCCACGGCCGGGTTAGGCTTCGCAGCCACCTGCTCCGCCCCACCAACAAGGACGGCAAACATTGCCCAGCCCACACACCGTTTATTGACCATCACCTGTTCTCCTCGAACGACTGCGGACAGCCCCCGATCGCAGGCAAACGGCGTCGCGGGGTCTGCGCACTGTATCGGCGCCGGTGGTGTCGTTTTAGTGGCGCCAGATGAACGGCGATGCCACCGGTCGGATGATGAACCCCTGCAACACACGCCCTCGGAAGGGAGTGCCAAAGGGGCCGACCTCCACCGAGGGCCCCGCGCCTAATCGGCACCAAGCGCACGACGCAACCAGTCGGCCAACCGCTCCGCCCGCCGATCCGGCCGGCGGGAGGGCACCCACAGCGCCAGTCTCGCGTCGGTCTCGACGAACCCCCAGGGCGCCAGCAAACGCCCCGATTTGAGATCGTCCGCGACCAGCTGTTCCGGCGCGATGGCTACGCCGAGGCCGGCCAGCGCCGCCTCGAGCAGGAAATACAGGTGCTCGAAGCCCTGCCCCACGCGTAACACGGCCGGATCAAGACCGTTAGCCCTTGCCCACGCCGGCCAGGCCTGGGGACGCGAGACGGTGTGCAGCAGCGCTTCACCGAGCAGGGCCGAAGCCGGCGCGTTGCGCAGCGCGGCACAGTTGGGATGATGCGGGCTGAGCACCGGACCGATGCGCTCGCCGGCCAGTTCGTAGACCTGCATGTCCGCCGGCCATGGCGGCTCGGCGTATAACAGCGTGGCGTCGAGCCCGGGCCTGCGCGGGTCCAGCTCGCCCTCGCTGGCCGAGAGCTGCAAATGCAGGTCGGGCAGGTCTCGGTTGAGCCGGTCGAGCCGCGGGATGAACCAGCGCGCCAGCAGGCTGCCGGGACAGCCGAGTACGAACGGTGCATCGACCGTCTGCTGGCGAAGCTCGGCGCAGGTGCTGCGCAAGCGCTCGAACGCCTCACCCGCCGCGTCACGCAGGCGCACGCCGGCATCGGTGAGTTTTACGCCGCGACCTTCCTTGCTGAACAGCGCCACGCCCAGGTCATCCTCGAGCAGCCGGATCTGCCGACTGACTGCACCGTGGGTCACGCTGAGTTCCGCCGCCGCTTGGCTGATGCTCTGCAGGCGCGCAGCCGCTTCAAAGGCGCGCAATGCGTTGAGGGGAGGAAGGGCTTGGCTCATTGGTGAGATTTCCTGACAGGTCGAGGCGATCTTATCGCTTTTTATAGTGGCTCGACTCGGGTAATTTCCTGCCCATCGCGCATGCCTTGGCCAAGCCAGGGCGGCTGCCACTCATTCCCGCAGGAGATGACCATGACTTCATTCCGCAGCGGCCCTGACGCCAGGGGCCTGTTCGGCCGCTTCGGCGGCCAGTTCGTCGCCGAAACCCTGATGCCGCTGATCAACCAGCTGGCCGCCGAATACGAAAAGGCCAAGAGTGATCCGGCGTTCCTCGAGGAGCTGGCCTACTTCCAGCGTGACTACATCGGCCGCGCCAGCCCGCTGTATTACGCCGAGCGCCTGACCAAGCAGTTTGGCGGCGCGAAGATCTACCTCAAGCGCGAAGACCTGAACCACACCGGCGCGCACAAGATCAACAACTGCATCGGCCAGATCCTGCTGGCCAAGCGCATGGGCAAGCAGCGCATCATCGCCGAGACCGGCGCCGGCATGCACGGCGTGGCCACCGCCACCGTGGCGGCGCGTTTCGGCATGCAGTGCGTGGTCTACATGGGCACCACCGACATCGAGCGCCAGCAGGCCAACGTTTTCCGCATGAAGCTCCTCGGCGCCGAGGTGATCCCGGTCACCGCGGGCACCGGCACGCTGAAGGACGCGATGAACGAAGCCCTGCGCGACTGGGTGACCAACGTCCACAACACCTTCTACCTGATCGGCACGGCCGCCGGCCCGCACCCCTACCCGGCCATGGTCCGCGACTTCCAGTCGGTGATCGGCAACGAAGTACGCGAGCAGATCATGGAGAAGGAAGGCCGCCTGCCCGACTCGCTGGTCGCCTGCATCGGTGGTGGCTCCAACGCCATCGGCCTGTTCCACCCCTTCCTCGATGACGAAGCGGTGCAGATCATCGGCGTCGAAGCGGCAGGTCATGGCATTGAAACCGGCAAGCACGCCGCCAGCATGGCCGGGGGCGCACCGGGTGTACTGCACGGCAATCGCACCTTCCTGTTGCAGGACGCCGACGGCCAGATCACTGACGCGCATTCCATCTCCGCCGGCCTCGATTACCCAGGCGTCGGCCCGGAGCACGCCTGGTTGCACGAGATCAAGCGCGTCGAGTACGTGCCCTGCACCGATGACGAAGCGCTGAAGGCCTTCCACCAGTGCTGCCGCCTGGAAGGCATCATCCCGGCGCTGGAATCCGCCCATGCCCTGGCCGAAGCCTTCAAGCGCGCGGCGACGCTGCCCAAGGATCACCTGATGGTGGTCAACCTCTCCGGGCGCGGCGACAAAGACATGCAAACCGTCATGCACCACTACGACGAACAGGAAGAACACATATGAGCTCGGTAAACGCCCGTTTGCAGACGCGCTTCGACCAGCTGAAGCAGGAAAACCGCGCCGCGCTGGTCACCTTCGTGACCGCCGGTGACCCGGACTACGCCACCTCGCTCGCCATCCTCAAGGGGTTGCCGGAGGCCGGCGCCGACGTCATCGAGCTGGGCATGCCGTTCACCGACCCGATGGCGGATGGCCCGGCAATCCAGCTGGCCAACATCCGCGCCCTGACGGCCAAGCAGAACCTGCCGAAAACGCTGCAGATGGTCCGCGAATTCCGCGAAACCAACAGCAACACCCCGCTGGTGCTGATGGGTTACTACAACCCGATCTTCGCCTATGGCGTCGAGCGCTTCGTCAGTGATGCCAAGGAAGCCGGTGTCGACGGCCTGATCGTCGTCGACCTGCCGCCGGAGCATAACGACGAACTGTGCGACCCAGCCCAAAGCGCCGGCATCGACTTCATCCGCCTGACCACTCCGACCACCGACGACCAGCGCCTGCCCACCGTGCTCAACGGCAGCTCGGGCTTCGTCTATTACGTCTCGGTTGCCGGCGTGACCGGTGCCGGTTCGGCCACCTTGGAACACGTCGAAGAAGCCGTGGCGCGCCTGAAGCGCCACACCGACCTGCCCGTATGCGTCGGCTTCGGCATCCGCACGCCGGAACAGGCCGCCGCCATCGCCCGGCTGACCGACGGCGTGGTGGTGGGCTCGGCGCTGATCGACCAGATCGCCGGGGCCAAGAGCCCTGAGGCTGCGGTGGACGGTGTGCTCGGCTTGTGCCGGGAGCTCAGCGCCGGCGTGCGCGGTGCCCGCGGCTGAGACCGCTGGTGGGCTGAAGCCCACCCTTCATGGACCTTCAATTCCGTAGGGTGGGCTTCAGCCCACCACTGCGTTAATACCATCCGCACCACCCCATGCAGGCAAGGAGGCCTCCATGTCGAACTACCGGCGCAGCACCGTGCCCGGTGGCACCTGGTTCTTCACCCTGACCCTGGCCGACCGTCGCTCCCGGCTGCTGGTCGAGAAAATCGCGCTCCTTCGCCAAGCCTATGGCCAGACGCTGCAGGCCCGTCCCTTCCGCACCCTCGCCATCTGCATCCTCCCCGATCACCTCCCTGCCATCTGGACATTGCCGGAAGGCGACGCCGACTACTCTGGCCGCTGGAGCCTGCTCAAGAGCACGTTTTCGCGACAGTTCCCGGCGAGCTTCCGGACCGCAAGCAAAACTCGCAAGCGAGAAAAGGTCTGTGGCAGCGCCGCTTTTGGGAACACCAGATCCGCGACGCCAGCGACCTGCAGCGGCATGTGGATGACGTGCACTTCAATCCGGTCAAGCACGGGCTAGTCAACAGCGTTGCGGACTGGCCGCACTCGAGCTTCCACAGGTACGTCGAAAAAGGGCTGCTGCCCCAGGACTGGGCTGGCAGTAAGTCGGCGACTGGCTCGTTCGGCGAGTAAATGGCGATACGCGTCCAGCCCCGCCTTATGCCCCCTGCGATGGACAAGCCCCGGTGGGCTGAAGCCCACCCTACAACTGCTAGTCCAAAGCCGAACTCAAACCAGTAGGGTGGGCTTCAGCCCACCACAGGGCACCCGCCGGGTCGGGGTGCGCAAGCGAGTGACCGAGCGAAACCGCACCGATACCCCTGGCCTGACCGTACTTCTGCCGCGACATTGTCGACGCGCGGGCCACCTGGCCTGTGCCACGTCGAACAAACCATCGCCCACCGATGACCAATATCAACCGGCTCGATTTCGACTGCACTGCCTGAGCGCGTAGGATGCTCTGCACCTGCCCAGTCCCACGCGAGGAGATTGTTCATGCCCGATAGCACTTACGTACCGCCGAAAGTCTGGACCCACGACGCGCCCTCGGGTGGCAAGTTCGCCAGCATCAACGCCCCGACCGCCGGTGCGCGGGAGGACAAGGCACTGCCGGAGGGCAAGCATCCGCTGCAGCTCTACTCCCTGGCCACGCCCAACGGCGTGAAGGTCAGCATCATGCTTGAAGAGCTGCTCGCCCTTGGCCACAGCGGCGCGGAATACGACGCCTGGCTGATCAAGATCGGTGACGGCGACCAGTTCGGCAGCGGCTTCGTCGAGATCAACCCGAACTCCAAGATCCCGGCACTGGCCGACCACAGCGTCGACGGCGAACCGCTGCGGGTGTTCGAGTCCGGCTCGATCCTGGTGTACCTGGCCGAGAAGTTCGGCGCCTTCCTGCCGACCGAAACCCGCGCCCGTACCGAAACGATGAACTGGCTGTTCTGGCAGATGGGTTCGGCGCCCTTCCTCGGCGGTGGCTTCGGGCATTTCTATGCCTATGCGCCGGAGAAGTACGAGTACCCGATCAATCGCTACGCGATGGAGGTCAAGCGCCAGCTCGACGTGCTGGATCGGCAACTGGCCGAAAACCGCTACATCGCCGGCGACGCCTACACCATTGCCGACATGGCCATCTGGCCCTGGTACGGCGTGCTGGCCCGCGGTGAGCTGTACCAGGCCGGTGAGTTTCTCTCGGTGCAGGACTACAAGCATGTGCAGCGCTGGGCCGCCGAACTGGCCGAACGACCCGCCGTGATTCGCGGCCGCAAGGTCAACCGCACCTGGGGCGAGGAGTCGGAGCAAGCGGCCGAGCGCCACAGCGCCGCTGACCTGGACTGACCCCAGCTGCCTCCCCGGCCTGCGCCCATCGCAGGCCGCCTGGTCTGCGCCGCGCCGCCCTCATCCCGTGCGCGGTGCTCTCCTGCGTTCACTCACGCGCCGACCGCTGATCCCACCGCCCTGAACTCCTGCCGCCCCGCCAGACCCAATCTCTATGGGCATGGCGCTGCCCTGCGCCGCGCAGTGCCCCTCAACCCAGTTGTCACGACAACGCGAGGTGAATCATGAAACACACACTGGTAGCAGCGTTTGCAACGCCCACCGACGCCAGCCGCACCTATGGCGACCTGATGTCCCGTGGCATTGCCCGCGAGCAGATCCATACGGTGGGCGCCGACCATGCCGAGATCCACGGCTATGACGCCCCCTACTCCACCGCCGGCGCGCCGGTGGACCGCGACCATCACGACTCCAAGGTCACGCACTTCTTCAAGTCGCTGTTCGGCCACGAGCCGCATGAAACGCACCGGCACCACGCCACCGCCTACCCTGAAGCCGTACGCCGCGGCGCCACGGTGATCGCGGTGGACGTACAGGACGACGACGAGCTGATCCGTGCGCGCGATGCGCTGGAGTACAACGGTGCGCTTCATATCGACGAGAACGGCAGCGCCCTCGCCGCCACCCCGGGCTACGCCGGGCCGACCAGCCCCTACGCCGGCGCCACCGGTGGCGACAGCCACCTGGACAAGCACTTCGCCGGCGACAGGGCTACACCCCGGCCCGCCGACGTGTCGGCCACGACTCACCCGTCCACCACGCCCGATGATGCCCGGCGCGAGCGGCTCGATCGTGCTGCCGGAGCCGGCCCAACCGACGAAGCGCACCCCACCGCCCATGACCGCACCGGCACCGTGGACACCGGCGGTTATGAAGTGGGCAGCGATGCCAAGCGGGCCGGCACCGACTACCCCGGCACGCTGGCGACCAACAACGCGACCGGCGCAGGACCCACCGGCCGAGAAGTGGCCGAAGGCGTCGGCACCCGCGAGGCCGGGCAATGCAGCGACCGCATCTGCGTAATCCAGCGACCCAGCTGATCGGCCGATTACGCCATGACAGGCCGCGCCTGACGCGGCCTGTCAGCGCAGGACGAAACGCAACGCGATAGGCGGCGCCCCCGCCACCCGCTTCGCGAGCCAGCTCGCTCCTACCAAGGGCAGCCCGCGCGGGTCAGGCGACCCGTCCCAAGGCCCTGTGCAAGCCGGCCCTGCCCAGGGTCAGCGCCAGGCCGTCTTCGGCCAGCCCCAGGGCCGCATTGACCAGCGGTTGTGGCTGATAGGGTTTGCGCAGGCTGAGCCCGATCTTCGACGACACCAGCGCCGCCGTCGCGCCGATCAGTGCCGGCAGCAGCAAGGGCTCGCGCCGCATGCTGGCCAGCGCCGCTGCCGTCACGCCGCCAGACAGCGCACGGAACATCATCGAAGGCACAATGGTGCGGTCCGGCGCGAAAGGCATCTTGTCTCCGAGTAACTCCGCCGCGGCCATCGGCAGCAGGATTTGCTGCGCGCGGTGCGACGCGAGGGTACGCGCCGGCTCGTCGGCATAGTCGATAGCGTCACACGCGGCCAGCGCGCGGCTGGTCATCGCCGGCGCCAACGTGCTGCGCATGCCGGTGACCAGGCCGAGTGCAAGAGCACCCAGCAACACACCCGTGGATGAAGTCATGCGGTCGTCTCCTGCAGGGCTTTCCTTTGCGACCTGCCGCTGTCCGCCCCCGTTCAGACCAGGCTCCGAACGGTCGTCCGGCTAGGCGGTGACGGCCGCGAATTTCTCCACCAGCCGGGTCTCGCCGGCAACCACCAGAATGTCGCCGGGATGGATCAGGGTCTCTGGCGTGGCATAGATGAAATCCTCGCGGGGCCGCTTGACCCCGATGATGGTCACGCCGTTTCGCTTATGCACCCCGGCGTCGGCCAGCGTCTGGTTGTGAATCGCGCGCGGCGCGCTGGTCGAGGCAATGGCGAAGCCATCGTCGAACTCGATGAACTCGAACATCTTGCCGGTCACCAGGTGGGCCACCCGCTCGCCCATGGACGCCTCGGGATAGACGACGTGGTGAGCCCCGGTGCGCTCGAGGATCAGCCCGTGGCGCTTGCTCAACGCCTTGGCCCAGATGTCCGGCACGCCCAGCTCCTGCAGCGCCAGAACGGTCAGCACGCTGGCCTCCAGGTCGCTGCCGATGCTGACGACCACATGGCGGAACTGGTCGACACCGAGCTGGCGCAGGGCGCGCACGTCGGTGGAGTCGGCCTCGGCCACGTGCGTCAGCCGGTCGACCCAGTGCTGCACGTTGAGGCTGTTGTTGTCGATGCCCAGCACCTCATGGCCCATCGAGGTGAGCGACTCGGCCACGGCCGAACCAAAGCGCCCCAGGCCAATGACCGCGACGCTGTCATTCTCGAATGTCTTGCCGAACAGGTTAGCCAACAATGGGACGCTCCTCTGGGTAGCGGTAGTGTTTGGTCGTGCTGCGCAGGGCCAGCGCGGTGGCCAGGGTGATGGTGCCCACCCGGCCAATGAACATGAGCGCGATGATGACGAGCTGGCCGGCCGGCGGCAGGTCAGCGGTGATGCCGGTCGACAACCCCACCGTGGCAAAGGCGGAGACGGCCTCGAACAGCACGTCGCCCAGCTCGAAGCGCGTCACGCTGAGCAGCAGCATGGTGCCGACCGCCACCGTGAGCGAGCCGAGGAACAAAACCGTCAGTGCCTGGCGCTGCGTCTGGTAGGAGATGCGCCGGCGAAAGGCCACGGTGTCGGCGTAGCCGCGGATCTCCGCCCAGATGAAAAAGAACAGCAGGAAGAAGGTGGTCACCTTGATACCGCCAGCGGTGCCGGCGCTGCCGCCGCCGACGAACATCAGGAAGTAGTGCACCGCCAGCGTCTGCGGCACGAACTGGCCGACGTCCAGGCTGTTGAAACCGGCCGTACGCGCCACCGCGGAGCTGAACAGCGCCGAGAGCAGCTTGTCGCCGAGGCCCATGCCGCCGAGGGTGTGCGGATTGCTCCATTCGTAGAAGCCGATCGCCAGGGTGCCGCCCAGCAGCAGCACCACCGAGCCCCACAGGGTGATGCGGGTATGGATGGTCCAGGGCTTGCCCCGTTGGTCGCGGCGAAACTCGTAGAGCACCGGAAACCCGAGCCCGCCGATGATCAGCGCCAGCATGACCGGCACCAGCATCACCGGGTCGGTGGCGAACTGCATCAGGCTGTCGGAATAGGTCGAGAAGCCGGCATTGTTGAACGCCGAGATCGCGTGGAACACGCCGTTCCAGAGCGCCCGCGTCCAGGGTTCGGCATAGGTGGTGTGCAGGTGCACCGCGAGCACGCCGGCCACCACCACCTCAACGGAAACGGTGACCATCAGAATCAGGCGCAGCACGCCGATCACATCACCCAGGCCCAGGCTTCGGGTCTCCTGTTGCGCGACCAGGCGGCTGCTCAGCTGCAGGCGGCGCTTGACCATCAGGCCGAGCAGGGTCGCGCCGCTCATGATGCCCAGGCCGCCGATCTGGAACAGCAGCAGGATCACCCACTGGCCAAAGAAGGACCAATAGGTGGCGGTGTCCTGCACGATCAATCCGGTGACGCAGACGGCCGAGACGGCGGTGAACAGCGCGGTCAACAGCGGCGCATGGCCGGGCCCGGCGGTGGCCGCCGGCAGCGACAGCAGCACCGTGCCCAGCGCGGTGGCGATCAGGAAAGCAAGCGGGATGAGGCGGGCCGGACGGCGTTGCTGAGCAAAAGGTGAATCCTTGACGATGGGCGGTCGGGTCGAACCGGCCGCATCAACGAGAATGTGGACCACCCTCAGCGCGGCCAGGCAGCGCAGCATGCTGCGCGGTGCCGTCACAATAGCAAAGCCTCATGGCCGGCGCCCCGCTCGGTGGGCTAAAGCCCACCCTACGGACACCGCCACACAAGGCCTCCACCGCCCGGCCCCGCCTTCTCCGTAGGGTGGGCTTCAGCCCACCAGAAACATCACCGCGCCAAACCGTTGGGCTAAAGCCCACCCTACCGGGCATTGCCGAGCGTGGCGTTCAGCACCAGCCACCGCGGCGCCCTTAAACATCGGCGCTCTAAAGGCTCGATGGCGCGCTCCTCGGCCGGCGCTACTCACCGAGCAGTCCGCTGCCCTGTGCCGAGCCAAAGGCAAAGGCGATGAACTCCTGCACGCTCATCTCGCGGCCGTTGAGGGTCACGCGGTCATCGGCGTAGCGCAGCGCGCTGACCAGGCGCTCGCCGTCCAGGCGGAACCAGCCATTGCCGAGCGCCAGACCGCTGAACAATTCAGTGGTCGCATCGGCCTCCTGTTTCAGCGCCGCCGCATCGAGCTGGCCGGCCGGCTGCCGGCGCTGCGCAACCAGACTCACCACGTCGCGCACCAGGCCTTTATCGACACCGGCGTCCGCCTTCAGCGAGGCCAGCATGCTGGTGGCCATGGCGTCAGGGGTGAACGCTTGGGCATTCGGCGCGCGCAGGTCCAGCACGACGGACAGACTCGCCGAGCCATGGGCAGTCTCGAACCCGAACTCGTCGAGGGCCAGGGTGGGGTTGTGCTCCAGCAGTTGCACCGCCAGGGCCTGCAATTCCTGCTGCTGGGCGTCGCTCATGCTGCCGAGGGCCTCTTCAGGCGTGGGGCTGCTGGCCAGCATGGCCTGGTAGCGATCGACCAGTGCCTGGAGCCGATCGGCGTCCAGATGACGAAGGCCGAACACCAGCGCCAGGTTGCGGAAAGACTGCCCCTGCGCCTCCACCTGACCGACGCGGTAGCCGACGGACAGGTCGAGACCACGCTCGCCCTCCGTCAGCGCGGCGTCGAACGCCGCATCCTGAACAACCACCGCCGGCTCGTCACCCGGCTGGATTTCCATGCGCTTGAGGGTGACCGCCGATGGCCCCAGGGCGAAGCCATGGGCGTCCTCGTGGTTATCCACACTCAGCCCGACACCGCGCAGGCTGATGCGCACCGGCTGGCCAGTGACGCTGTGCTGCAGCTGGAGATCGACCTCCGGCAGCTCGCCGTTCAGGCGGATCTCGGAGGCGTCCTGCGTGGTCTCGAACGTCACCACCGCGGGCGAGAGGCGCGCCGCACCGTCGTCGTCCTTCAGGTTGAGGGCAGCCGAGCGCAGTTCACCGGTCTGGCGGCCGTCATAGCCGATGGTGACGTCGCCAACCAGCGGGACCTCACCGCCGGCCGCCTCGAACAGCTTGTCGGTGACCGGGGAGCGCTCGAGTTGAACATGGCTCTGTGCGGCGACCGGCATCAGGCGGCCATGGGCCAGACGCGACAGCGGAAAGGGGCCGTGCTCGAGGTGGTCCTGCAAGAGCACCGCGTACTGGCGGCTGCTGCCGTCTGCCTCCGGCACGCGGACGTCGACCTGGTAATGCGCCGCGCTCGACAGCAGGCCGCGGTCGAAGCTGAGCAGCCTGAGGCTGACCTCGGCACCCGCACCCGCGCTCAACTCGCGCAGTTGTTGATTGGCCTGGTCGACGGCTGCGCGCGCCGTCGATTCGACCTGGGTGCTGGTGTAGAAGGTGGCCGCCCCGAAAAGGGCCAGCGGGACGGCAACGGCAAGTGCAAGTTTTTTCACGGGAGGCATCCTGTGCGGCGGCTGGGCAGACATCCTGTCAGCCGGGTGGTGGGCAAGCGCCGGCACTCTACCAGCGCGGCCGCGCCGGCTCCAGCGGGCGACGCCGCTGGCTGAGCGGCCTGCGAACGAGGCAGCAGTTCATCCGGCAACCCCTTGCGCACGGCTCATTCCACCCCGACGAAGCCGCCCGTCTGGTGCTGCCACAGCCGCGCATACAGGCCGCCGCGCGCCACCAGCTCGGCGTGGGTGCCGGTCTCGATCACCCGACCGCCGTCGATCACCACCAGCCGGTCCATGCGCGCGATGGTCGACAAGCGGTGGGCGATGGCGATCACCGTCTTGCCTTCCATCAGGGTATCGAGGCTTTCCTGAATGGCCGCTTCGACTTCCGAGTCCAGCGCGGAGGTGGCTTCGTCCAGCACCAGGATCGGCGCATCCTTGAGCAACACCCGGGCGATGGCGATGCGCTGGCGCTGCCCACCGGAGAGCTTCACGCCCCGTTCGCCGACTTTGGCCTCGAAGCCGTGGCCGCCCTGGCTGTCGTCCAGCGTGGCAATGAAGTCGTCCGCCCGTGCCTTGCGCGCCGCCGCCCAAAGTTCGGCGTCGCTGGCCTCCGGCCGGCCGTAGCGCAGGTTGTCGCGGATCGAACGGTGCAGCAGCGAAGTGTCCTGGGTAACCATGCCGATGTTGGCGCGCAGGCTTTCCTGGCTGACCTCGGCGATGTCTTGCCCGTCGATGAGGATGCGCCCGCGCTCCAGGTCGTAGAGCCGCAGCAGCAGGTTGACCAGCGTGGACTTGCCCGCGCCGGACGGCCCGACGAGGCCGATCTTCTCGCCGGGGCGGATATCGACGCTGAGCCCGCCGATCACGCCGCCCTGCTTGCCGTAGTGGAAATGCACGTCCTCGAAACGCACCCCGCCCTGCTCCACCCGCAGCGGCTTGGCGCCTTCGCGGTCGACCACCTGGCGCGGCTGGACAATGGTCTGCATGCCGTCCTGCACCGTGCCGACATTCTCGAAAATGCCGTTGACCACCCACATGATCCATTCGGACATGTTGTTGATGCGAATCACCAGCCCCAGTGCCAGCGCAATCGCGCCGGTGGTGATCAGCGCCTCGCTCCACAGCCACAGCGCCAGCGCCCCGGTGCCAACGATCAACAGGCCGTTCATGCAGGTGATCAGGAAATCCAGGCTGGTGATGGTGCGCGACTGCAGGCGGAACTTGCCGAGCAGCTCCTGCATGGCCTCGCGGGCGTAGCTTTCTTCCTCCCGCGAATGGGCGAACAACTTGAGCGTGGCGACATTGCTGTAGCCATCGACCACCCGCCCCATCACCTTCGAACGCGCCGCGGACGCCGCCGCCGAGCGCGACCGGATGCGCGGCACGAAGTACCAGAGGGCGGCGCTGTAGCCGATGATCCACAGCACCAGCGGCGCGATCAGCCGCAGGTCGGCAGCGGCGAACAGATACAGCGCGCTGCCGGCATAGACCACCACATGCCACATCGCATCGATGACCTGCATGGCCGAATCGCGCAGTGATGGGCCGGTCTGCATCACACGCTGGGCGATGCGCCCGGCGAAGTCATTCTGGAAGAAATTCAGGCTCTGCTTGAGCACATAGCGGTGGTTCTGCCAGCGCACCAGGTTGGTCAGCCCGGGATTGATCGCCTGATGGGTCAACAGGTTGTGCAGGCCGGACATCAGCGGCCGGATCACCAGCGCCACCAGCGCCATCCACAACAGCTCATGGCGGTGCTCAGTGAAGAAGGTCCGCGCATCGCCCGTCGCCTGCGCCAGGTCGATCAGGCGGCCAAGAAAGCTGAACAGCGCCACCTCGATCACCGCGACGAAGAAGCCGACCACCAGCAAGGCCACCATCGGCGGCCACACCTGTTTCAGGTAATGGGCGTAGAAGCGCAACATCCCGGGCGGCGGCGCAACGTCCGGGCTGGGCTTGAAGACATCGATGAGGTTTTCGAAACGACGGAACAGCATGGGAAGGTCTGCTTTGTGGCGATGAGCGCCGCGTGGCGCTTGGCTCCGTTGGACGCCGCCAGCCCGGCGGTGTTTCCGACACCTGCGCCGAAGCGGCTTCCGCCTGTCGACTGCGGCGCGTTCTGGGCGTCGCGCCTTTGCCCCAGGCCACACCCTAGGGTGGGCTTCAGCCCACCAAGTCGCAAAGCCGAACCG
Source organism: Stutzerimonas stutzeri (assembly GCA_002339675.1). GTDB lineage: Bacteria > Pseudomonadota > Gammaproteobacteria > Pseudomonadales > Pseudomonadaceae > Stutzerimonas > Stutzerimonas stutzeri_O. The sequence continues at coordinate 46,357 of DDKB01000017.1, read as the reverse complement.
CGCCGGTGGGCTAAAGCCCACCCTACCCGGCTGCCGACTCCGCCCATGCGGTGGGTGAATAACGGCGAAGCCTTTTCCACGCATATGCTCAGGCTACTTCGCTGTCCAATGCGGCGCGTTCTGGGAATCGCGCATTGCCGCAGGCCACACCGTAGGGTGGGCTTCAGCCCACCAAGCCCCAAAGCCGAACCGCCCCAGTGGGCTAAAGCCCACCCTACCCGGCTGCCGACACCACGCATGTGGTGGGTGGAAAACGGCGAAGCCTTTTCCGCGCATATGCCCAAGCTTCTTCGCTGTCGAATGCGGCGCGTTCAGGGAATCGCGCATTGCCCCAGGCCACACCGTAGGGTGGGCTTCAGCCCACCAAGCCCCAAAGCCGAACCGCCCCGGTGGGCTAAAGCCCACCCTACCGGGCTGCCGACACCGCGCATGCGTAGGGTGGAAAACGGCGAAGCCTGTTCCACGCGTTACGTTCCGGCCACCTCGCTACCCCTTCGGAATCGTTTCCGGGCGCACATGGGGCAGCATGTGCGCCACGTAGTCCGCCTTGCCGAGGTTGATGCCTTCCTTGCGCAAGATCGAATAAGCGGTCATGACGTGGAAATAGAACTGAGCCAGCGTCCAGTCGCGGGCGTACTGGTCTGCAGTCAGATCCAGGACCATCCCGTTCGGGAGTTCATGGGCGATGGGCTTATCCCCCGCTACATCGAGCGCATCGGCGGCAAGGGCCTCCAGCGACGCGACCGTTTGATTGATCCGGGCATACGCCTCCGCGAGCGATCCGGGGCGTTTGACAGCGTGGCGCCCCTCCTCGAGTAGCTCGTGGATAGCCGGCGCAAACGCCTCGCCCCGCAACCGACACATGGCCTCTCGCGCCTGCACGCAGGCAAAACGAACCTGCGTCGACAGCGGATACATATCGGGCGCCAAACGTGCCGATAACAGGGCTTGTGCCTCTGCCTCCGGTAACTGCGCCTGCGCCTTCTTCAGCCAGCCTGAGAGTGTTTTGAGCATCTGGGTATAGGTGGGGACGAGCAGTGTCGTGGAAGGCGACGTCGAAGAAATGACAGGCCGTTATGAAGCTAACCGACTGAAAGGTAAATAACGGTTCGCCTTCCCTGATGCGAGGGATCAGCCCAGGAGGCGGTGACCCGCGTCTTTCAGGACCTGCACGGCCTTTTCGAGGTTCATCGATTTGACCAGGATGTAGTCGGTGTCGAACGTGCTCACTGCGAAAATGCCGATGCCAGCGACCGCGAGCGGGTCAAGGAAGGACGCCAGAATTCCCGTTTGATCAAAGGCGAATGGCCCCTGCACCTTGATCGCGCGCCAACCGCTGTCCACTCGGGGCAACCCGGCCGCGACACCCTCCGCGCAGACGATCGACAGCTCATCCTCCGTCCGGGTGATGGACAAAAAGCCCGGTGACGCCAAGACCTCGTTCGGCAGCTCAGCGCCAGGCTCCAACCGTGCGATCGCGAAGCTGTGCGGGAGTATGGAAAAGGATTGAGTCATGCAATGTCACCTCATGAATAAAGAGACGTGGCGCGAAGCGGCGGCGCTGAATTCAGAATGTTCAGAGGAAAATAAATCTGTCCCCTTTTTTTCCGCAGCGAACGAAGTGAGCGATTTGAGCGATTTGAGCGATTTGTTAGAAGTAAAGCGCTACGCATTATTGTGGCTCCAGTTCGGACCAAAGAGGGTTTAGCTCCTTTGATCCCATTGCTGTTCCATAGTCCTCAAAACTGTTTTTGCTAATGGCGTTTTGAGTTGCCCAGCTTGCTTCGCATTCTTCACAAACCCAAATTAATTCTCGCGTACTTATGATGCGCATTGGCCTTATGTGTCCTTGCTGGCACCTTGGGCACTCAAGGGTCATGAGCATTACCTCTAACGTTTGGTTAAGGGGCGGGCGTTAGCCCGTCCCAGTGAGCGCAGCGAACGATTTGAACCAGTTGTTATGCCGGGGTGTAGGATGCAACAGGAGAAATCACTAAATCATTTAGGAGCTGGTTACCTGTGCGCTCTGTGGTTACGTCAACAGATTTCTCTGTTGCTGTTAGTAAATCTGTTTGTGATTGTACTTCTAACGCTTCAATCACCTGCATAATTGGAAAATCTCGGCGCATTTCTAACTCTTTTGCTACTTGCCGATCAGCGGGTGCTGGTAGCGCGACAGGAGCAGGTACTTTTGCGTCAGCGGCTATGAATTGCTGAACAATTCGCCAGCCCGTATAAAACAGCTCCATGAATGATCCGTCATATGGTATGGGGCAAATAATTAGGTTCTTTCCATCGTCTTTGTACACTTTGTCAGAAGAGCCTTGAGTTGCTGGCACAATTCCAACGCGGAGTCCTTTCGCACCTTCTAAATGCTTTGGATTAATCTTTAATGTGGTTCCTAGCCAACGGTCAGCATCAGTTGATCCGTAGAAAAGATCGGCCTTCCATAGGCCATTGATTGAAGATGGTAGTGCTGCTCGTGTTTCAGGGCGATGGAAGGCAGCTGCAAGCCTATTCATATATGCCTTGAGCTTTGGAGGCTGGGCCTGGGCACCTGTTAATATTCTGGAGTCATCAGTCAATAGTTGATTTGCTGTATCAATAATTCGTGTTTTTCCTGACTTCTCAACGCCAAATAGTATTGATTGGAAAGAATTTCCGGGAAGTTTGCAGAGCTTGGAAGCATCCGATAAGCGCTCCATGACCATTGGATCTTGACGGCGAATTGCATCATGGACTGCCCACTCAAAACAAAATCCCACGTCGCCACACCCATCCCGATAAGCTCTAGGGAGCATGAATAGTTTCATGTTCTCCATGCCGCCTAACTCGGTTAAGACATCTTTCTTGATTCCACTCAGAAGCGCCGTGAGTATAGGTCGGATGATTGCAATTCTTGCTAGGACCTCGCTTCCTACAGGGCTCTGTTGCTTTTCAATTAGCAATTTCATTTTACAATCTCTCAACTTGGAAGAAAGGCGGCATAACGATTAAGCTAAGGGGCTGGCTTTAGCCAGTCCCAGCGAACGAAGTGAGCGATTTGAGCGCATTGTTTGACGGCTACCACAAACGCTTTTTATCGCGGTGGTAGCACTTGAAAGCCAGCACCCAGAATGAAATTAATGCGAACAGAGCTACTTTGTCGTAGCGCTTAAGGAGTTTTCCTGCAACTGCATCCTCAAACCCTTTGAGCGGACCGGTGAAATGAAGGTTGCTCGTAAGGTGACTACCAATAAGGCTGATGCCGATGAAAAACACGACCCCCAGAATAATTGCCCACTGGGTCTTCTTAGAAATTGCTATTACGTACAATATTTCAGAGAAGTACTCTTTCAACCCAACCTCCGTGTATCTGTAGCCTTCTAACGTTTGGTTAAGGGGCGGGCTTTAGCCCGTCCCAGCGAACGAAGTGAGCGGCTTGAACTGCTTGTTAGGCAGCGGAGCAAAGCGGGCCTCGCTGGCCGATACCGCACAGTGGCTGAACAGCTGCGAGCGTTCAAGCCGCTACGTGATGACTGATTCACACCGCTGCATGCCTCTGGTCGCCGGACACGGAGCCAAGGCGAGCAATGACAGCGCGCCAGATGTAAACGCAACGGATGCGTATTGAAAAAGAAACAGGCGGCGGCGATACGAACTTCCATGTATGTACAGGCCTTAAAAAGAAATGACGCCTAACTATAATTAGACACCAAATGGTTTATAAGACGCCCGACGGGACTGGTGTATAACATTCCAGACAAACCTAACAAAACCGCTCTATTTGGCACATTACAGCCATAGCAGCGCCTGTTCGGAAGTTTATACCCCATGGATACGGGCCCCAGCATGCTCCGCCTAACGGGCGTTGTGACTTGAACTACATAAGAATGGCCAGCTAGTTTTTTACTCACTCACCACCCCTCCTCCATCCCGAAATCAGCACGAGCCCAAACGCCAGGCCTTGGCTGAGGCGCGCGCTGACGATCTCGACGCTGGCTTGGCTGCCGTAGCGTTCGCCGCGCCCTTTTGAGCTGGCGCCGGAAGCGTAGGCGATGCCGGAAAGTGCCGCTCGCCGGGTGTGTCGAACGGGCATTGCGAGCGAACGGGGGAAAAGCGGGCCATCTGAACCTGTCCTTGGTGTGGGCGTGGGTGCGGCTTGGCTTAAGCCGGTGTGAGCGGTGTGAACCGGTGCACGCGGTGTGTCGCGTCCGCCACGTTACTCAGCCCATGGGGCGCGGTAAAGCGGCCGATAGGCTAAACCAGCACTTTTTGTAGGGTCTGCCGAGGGCGGCTTAGCTTGCTCCTGGCGCGAGGCGAGGCCGGGCTTAGCCCGCCTGCGCGCCGAGCATTTCGCGCACTTTGCTGGCGAAGGTTTCGATGGCGAAAGGTTTGGTGATGACGGCCATGTCGCGGCCGAGGAAGTCCTTGGCCGTTGCGCTTTCGGCGTAGCCGGTGGCGAACAGGACTTTGAGGCTGGGGCGGTGCTGGCGGGCGACGTCGGCCAGTTGCCGGCCGTTCATGCCGGGCAGGCCGACGTCGGTGATGAGCAGGTCGATGCGCTGGCCGTCTTCGAGGCTGGGCAGGGCTTCGGTGGCGTCGCCAGCTTCGATTGTCTGATAGCCGAGGTCGTTGAGCACTTCGACGACGAGGGAGCGCACCACGGGCTCGTCTTCGACCACGAGGATGGTTTCCCCCGTGCCGTTGGGTACCGGCTCGTTTTCGGGCAGCGGGGTGACCGCTTCGCCGTGGTGGACGGGCAGGTAGAGGCGCACGCGGCTGCCGCGGCCCGGCTCGGATTCGATCTGCACGTAGCCCTTGGCCTGCTTGATGAAGCCATAGACCATCGAGAGCCCGAGCCCGGTGCCCTGGCCGATGGGTTTGGTGGTGAAGAAGGGCTCGAAGGCACGCTCGATCACCTCCGGTGTCATGCCGGTGCCGGTGTCGGTGACGCTGAGCAGGATGTATTCACCGGCGGTCAGGCCGCGTTTGGCCGGATCGGGGCGCTCGCCCATGACGAAGGCGGCGGTCGACACGGTGATGTGGCCACCGTGAGGCATGGCGTCGCGGGCGTTGATGACCAGGTTGATCACCGCGCTTTCCAGCTGATTGGCATCCATGCAGGCGGGCAGCAGGCCGGCACTGAGCCGGGTCTCCAGCGTGATGTTCTCGCCGGTGGTGCGGTGCAGCAGGTCTTCCAGGGAGGCCACCAGCTGGTTGACGTCGACCGGTTTGAGATGGAGGGTTTGCCGCCGCGAGAAGGCCAGCAGCCGCTGGGTCAGCGCCGCGGCGCGCTGGGCGGAGGTGGCCGCGGCGTTGATGTAGCGGTCCAGGTCCTGCTCGCCGCGGGCATGGCGGCGCTGCATGAGGTCGAGACTGCCGACGATGCCGGTCAGCAGGTTGTTGAAGTCGTGGGCGATGCCGCCGGTGAGCTGGCCGACGGCTTCCATTTTCTGGGCCTGGCGCAGGGCGTCTTCGGTTCGGGTGCGCTCACGCACTTCGGCTGCTACCCGCGCTTCGAGCTCCTCGTTGAGCTGGCGCAGGCGGTTTTCGCTGACGCGCAGCGCCTCTTCGGCCTGTTTGCGCGTGGTGATGTCGGTACAAGCGCCCGCGACATAGGCGAGCCTGCCGCGGGCGTCGCGAAATACCTTGGCCCGGCATACCAGCCACGCGCTACGCGCACTGACCAGGCGAAACTCCACGACGAAATCGCGACCCTCGCGGCCACTGTAAAAGGCGTGGCGCACCCGCTCGCGATCCGCTTGATCGACCTGCGCAACGAGGTGTTCGAGGCTGTCCAGGCGCTCGCCCGGTGCGAGGCCAAAGACCTGCTGCAGCGCGCTGTCGGCCTGCAGGCTGCCGTCGCTGAGCTGCCAGTGGAAGGTGCCTGCGCCTGAGGCCAGCAGGGCGGCTCGAAGGCGCTCATCAACATGCGAGAGTGAGATGTCCTGCCGCTTGACCTGGCCAGTGACGTCTTCGACCTGGTGGATGATGCAGTGGATAGCGCCACGCTCGTCCAGCACCGGCACGTTGACAGGGCGCCAGTAGCGCTCTTCGAAGCCGCCGCCGTCGCTGGCTGGGCGCGGAATGTCGTAGCGGGTGATCGCCATGCGATCGGGCGTACGGTTGTGCATCACCCGTTCGAGCGAGGCACGCAGGGCACCGGTGCCGAACTCGCGAGGGTCGTCCGGGTTGTTGCGGAAGACCTCGAACACCGGCCGGCCGACGCTCTGCTCGCGGCGCGTGCCGGTCGCGAGCAGCTGGGCGTCGTTGGCGGCCAGAATGGTGAAGTCCCGATCCGGAGCCAGGATCAGGTGCAATGCGGGGGCGGCGTTGAAGATCGCCTGGTAATCGAGCGTTCGATGCATCGGGACGGGCTGGGTCACGGACAGGAGGCCTGTGGGGCGGCAGCCTCCCTGCCGCTGCGGGTGGATCGGGATCGGAGACAGGTGGCGCTAGGCGTTCCGCGAAGACCTTCAGCGCTTGCCATGGCCGCGTGGCATGGGAATGCCGACACTGCTTTCGACGCTACCCGCCGTGGCATCGCCTTCCTTGTAGAAAGGCTCCAGCTCCTCGCGGGCTTCGGCCCAGTGCTGCTCCTGCTGGCCGTCGGGGCGGCCCTTGGCTTCCCAGATTTGATAGGCACGCTCGCGGACGCGTTGTTCATCGCTCATGGTGGCTCCCCTCTGGTTGTCGGCGCGTCGGCGTTCGCCGCGCGCGATCCGTTTACGGCATGACTATGCAGCAGAGGATGGCGGGCCGGAGATGGTTCCGAACTAGCCGGGCAAAGCCGACGGAAGCCCGGCCCAGGCGCGAACCAGGCGACGGCCGGTCAGTTCAGCGGCGTTGAGCGAGCAGGTCCTGCATGCGCTCGGCCAGTGCCTGCACCGCGAAAGGCTTGGCCAGGACGGCCATGCCGGGGCCTAGTTGACCCTGGTGAAACACCGCGTCCTCGGCGTAGCCGGTGATGAACAGCACGCGCAGGCCGGGGCGGCTGAGGCGCCCGGCATTGGCCAGCTGCAGGCCGCTCATGCCGCCGGGCAGGCCGACGTCGGTGACCAGCAGGTCAATGGTGGCCGTGGTCTGCAGCACGTCGAGGCCGGCCACGCCGTCTGCCACCTCAATGGTGCGATATCCCAGGTCATGCAGCAGGTCGGTGATCAACAGGCGCAGCGCCGACTCGTCTTCAACGACCAGTACGGTTTCGCCACGCCGGGCCGCCAGTGGAGGCTCGCGGTCGCTGCCGACGCCGGCGGGCGCCACCGTGCCCTGGTAGCGCGGCAGGTAGAGGCTGACCGTGGTGCCAATGCCGGGCTGCGAGGCAATGCGGACCTGGCCGCCGGATTGCTGGGCGAAGCCATAGATCATCGACAGCCCCAGCCCGGTGCCTTCGCCCATGGGCTTGGTGGTGAAGAAGGGGTCGAACGCCTTGGCCAACACCTCCTCGCTCATGCCGCTGCCGGTGTCGATGACACGGATCACCAGGTACTGCCCGGCTGGCACCTCGTATGGCCGCGCGCCGTCGGATTCGACCAGCTCGTTGGCCGTCTCGATGACGATCTGGCCGCCGCCGGGCATCGCATCGCGGGCATTGAGGCAGAGATTGAGCAGGGCATTTTCGAGCTGCGACGGATCGACCAGCGCCGTCCACAGGTCTGCGGCCGGAAAGCTGTGCAGGGCGATGGCCGGCCCCACGGTGCGCTGGATCATGTCGAGCAGGCCGTGGACCAGCAGCGCGACGTCCGTCGGCTCCGGGGCGAGGGTCTGGCGCCGGGAAAAGGCCAGCAGGCGATGGGTCAGCGAGGCCGCCCGGCGCGTCGCGCCCTGGGCCACCAGCACGTATTTCTCGACGTCGCGCAGGCGCCCCTGGCGCACCCGGGTCTCGATCATCTCCAGGCTCACGGAGACGCCGGCCAGCAGGTTGTTGAAATCGTGCGCCAGGCCACCGGTGAGCTGGCCGACGGCTTCCATCTTCTGCGCCTGGCGCAACTGTTCCTGGGCCTGCTCGAGGGCCGCCTGGCGGGCCTGGTCGTCGGTGATATCGCGACCGACGGCATAGAGCATTTCGCCCGCCGGTGCCGCTACCCAAGCGATCCAGCGCAACGAGCCGTCCTTGTGCCGGTAACGGTTGACGATGCACGGCGAAGAGCCATCCGCGGCGGTCAGGTAGGCGTCGACGGTGGACGCGTGGTCTTCCTCGCAGACGAACGCGTTGACATGCTGGCCGAGCAATTCCTCCGGCCGGTAGCCGAGCTGCGTCGTCCAGGCCGGGTTGACGCGGTGGAAGTAGCCCTTGAAGTCCACCACGGTCATCAGGTCCGGCGAGCTGTCCCACATCAGGTTGCGCTCCTCGGTGCGGATCGTCACCTCCTGGGCCAACCGCTCGTTCAGCGCGCGCAGGCGTTCCTCGGCGGCCAGCCGCTTCTGGTCGGCGATCACTTCGCCGGTGATCTCGACGCCCTGGTTGAGCAGCCCGACGATGCTGCCATCCTCGCCGCGAATCGGCGTGGCGCTGATGTTCCAGTAGGTGACCTCGGCAATGCCCCGCCGGACCATGGGCAGTTCGACGCGGTCCTGGGCGAACCCCTCGCCGGTGCGCAGGGCCTGCAGGAACGGCGGCGCGACCAGGGCCCAGGCCTCGCCCCAGACGTCCGCGACCGGCCGTCCCAGCGCGGCCGGATGGCGGTCGGCCATGGACGGTATGTAGGTGTCGTTGTAAAGCATGCGCAGCTCCGGCCCCCAGGGGACCGTGCCCAGCAGTGGCGAATTGAGGCAGGCGGCGACCATCGAGCGCAGCGATTGCGGCCACTGCGCCAGCGGTCCGAAGGGCGTCGCAGCCCAGTCATGGGCGCGCATCAGGGCACCCATTTCGCCCCCACCGGCCAGAAAGGACGGCGCCTCGTTTGTCGCATCGTGCATCGGTTCGGCATTCCTGGTGCTGCGCCCCGGCGCCATGGGCGGCGCTCGGAAGAAGTGATCGAATGGCGTGCGGCTTTCGGTGGTGCACCGACGGGCGGCGATGACGCGCTAACCGCTGCACGATACCGCAGGGCCCGCATGGCCAAAACCCCTCCGGGGAACCGCGCCGTTCAGCCGGGCGGGTCGGGCGGGGGATCGCTGGCGCGCACGGCAAGCTGGGCCGCCTCGACCTCGTCCAGCAGGTCGTGTACCTGGCCGGCCGCATCGACGACGCGGTAGACCACCTCGACGTCCGGCCCGCGCAGCGGCACCGGGATCGCTTCGCCGCGGAGTTTGCTCAGGGTGACAGGCATCGCACTCTCCTCGTGTGGTCGATCGCTTTGGACCGGACCTGGCGCCAGGCGATCCCCAGTTGCAGCCAGCGACGGCGAATCGCACCGGCACCGGTCTAGGGCGGCGCTGACCCCGCGGCCTGCTGGCCGAGCTCGCGCTCGACGCGCAGCTCCATGGCATAGCCGGGCCGTTCGACCTGCCCGTAGTCCTGGGTGTAGCGCCGGGCGAACTCGCTCACGCCCCATTGCAAGTACTGCTCGACGTGCTTGAGCTCGTGCGCCCACAGGGCGACGTTGTGCTCGGCGTCGGCCGCGTCGCGGAACACGATCAGGTCGACCAGCGTGACGGCAGCGATGTCCGGGTTGCGCAGCAGGGCGCCGGCGGTGGTCAGGACGTTGTCGTCGCCGACCCGGTAGCGCGCGGTTTCCAGCACGGCGAGGTCGTAATAGGCCTCCAGCTGCGAGCGCACCTGCAGCGGCACCGGCTGGCTGGGCTGCAGCGCCAGCTGGTCGCGCGACTGGCGGATCCAGGTCTCCAGCCCGGCCGCCGCCAGCCCCTGCAGGCGCAGGTAGAGCGCATCGCCCTGCAGCGCGGCGGGCGCGACCGGGGCGGGCAGGCAGCTGCAGCGGTTCAGGCACAGCGGCTGTTCGTCGGAGCTGCACAACGCCTGCGCCAGGGCGACGGCAGGCAGGACGGCGAACGCAGCGGCGAGGGCGCGCAGGCGGGTGGACGTGGGCACGGGGGTTCTCGTGGTGAGGGACGGGCGGACGACCGTTGCGGTCGGCCGCCGCGCACTATAGCCAGCGCCGCGCGCCAGGCAAATGTCTGGTGCCGCCCGCCTCGCCGGTTGTGCAGGAGGCGTCGCCTCGCGGTGGAGGCGGCGATTGTGCTCGCTGAAAAGCCAACGCTTCGCACCGAGGGCGGGCCTCCCACAGGTGCATCGTTGCGCTTGCAGGGGGCGCGACCTCTTGGTGGGGCGGTGCCGTCAGGGTGCGAGGTCGAGCATGATCTTGCCGATATGCCGGCTGCTTTCCATCAGCCGATGCGCCTCGGCCGCCTCGGCCAGCGGGAAGGTCGCATGGATCACCGGATGGCAGCGCCCCTGATCCAGCAAGGGCCAGACCTGCTCGCGCAGTGCCGCGGCAATGGCCGCCTTGTCGGCATGGCTGCGCGGCCGCAGCGTCGAGCCGGTGAAGGTCAGGCGCTTGCGCATGATCGGCGAGGTATCCAGTTCGACCCGGCTGCCCTTGAGAAAGGCGATCTGCACCAGCCGGCCTTCGATGGCCAGGGATTTGACGTTGCGCGGGATGTAGTCGCCACCGACCATGTCGAGGATGACGTCCACGCCGTTGCCCTCGGTGAACGCGGCGACCACCTCGACAAAGTCTTCCTCGTGGTAGTTGATCACCCGGTCCGCGCCGGCGCGGCGACAGGCCTCGGCCTTTTCCGCATTGCCGACGGTGGTCAGCACGCGGGCACCGAATTGCTTGGCCAGTTGGATGGCGGTGAGGCCGATGCCGCTGGAGCCACCGTGTACCAGGAAGGTCTCGCCCGGCTGCAGGCGGCCGCGGTCGAAGACATTGCTCCAGACGGTGAAGTAGTTTTCCGGCAGCGCCGCGGCTTCGAGCAGCGACAACCCGGCCGGCACCGGCAGGCAATGCGCGGCCGGCGCCACGCAGTATTCGGCGTAGCCGCCGCCGGGGGTCAGCGCGCAGACCTGGTCGCCCACGGCCCAGCCGCTCACCTCGGCGCCCAGGGCGACGATCTCGCCGGCGATCTCCAGGCCCAGCAGCGGCGAGGCATCCGGCGGAGGCGGGTAGCTGCCGGAGCGCTGGAACACGTCCGGGCGGTTGATGCCGGCGTAGGCGACACGCACCAGCACATCCTGCGGGCCCGGCGTGGGACGCGGCCCCTCGGCCACTCGCAGGCATTCGGCGTCGCCGCCCGGACGATGTTCGATGAGGCGCATGGTTTGCTCACTCATAGCTAGTCATTCCTTTCAAAGACTTTGGCCGCATCCGTTTATCGGACGCGGCTCGTGGTGACACGGTAGTGCGCCGCAGCCACGAGGCCAACCCCAGGCGAGGTCACCGCGGCCTCAGGCGGATCAGTAAGCCAACGGCCGGCCTACGCGAATTGGTCAAGATGACAGAGGACCGGCGACCGCTACTTTCTGTTACCGCTGCTGAATCGGCGCCAGTCGGTGTTATTAGACGCCTGGACAGGGAGCAACTGTTCAACAGAGGCGGTAGCGAGAAGTTGGTTCCGGCGTCGCTGTCGTGGCGGACGAATCGACTTTTGCTAGTGGACAACGACGATGAAGGCGTCGGTTGTGGTTGTTTGAAACAGATGGTTCGCGAGACCTGCAGCCACTTCGATAGGTATATTTCAGCCTTGTCACTCAGGATGGCCCCAGTCGATGAACGCTCCCCGCACTGACCGAGACTGGCTTGCGCGTGCAACGCCTTCGACGAAGATGGAGCGCATCGAGGCCTATTTTCGCGGGCACGGCTATACGCCCCATCGGCACGACACCTATGCGATCGGCCATACGCTTGCGGGCGTGCAGAGTTTCCATTATCGGCAGTCGAAACGGCATAGCCTGCCGGGCGGCACGATAGTGTTGCATCCAGACGAGTGCCATGATGGCGAGGCGGGCACCCAGGCTGGCTTCCATTACCGAATGCTCTACATCGAGCCGTCCCTGATCCAGGAGGTATTAAGAGGCGAGCCGTTGCCTTTCATCTCCGGCGGGCTGTCGCGAGATCCGCGGCTGTTTTCCGCTTCCAGCCGCTTGCTGTACAGCCTGGACAGCGCTCTCGATCCGCTGGAAGAAGATGATGCGATCTATGACCTGGCCCAGGCGCTCAGGCTGGCCGCCGGAACGCGTTGCGGTCGTCGGGTGATCGATTATCCCGCAGCGGAACGGGCACGTACTTTCATTCATGACACTTTGAAACAGGCCATCACATTGGATGATCTCGTGCGAGAAAGCGGTCGTGATCGCTGGAGTCTTTCGCGGGACTTCCGTGCGCTGTATGGCACCAGTCCGTATCGCTACATCACTCAGCGGCGCCTTGCGGCAGTGCGCTCTCGGCTCCTGGCTGGCGAATCGTTGAGCGACGCGGCGCTGGCCAGCGGCTTTTTCGATCAAAGCCACATGACCCGTCTATTCACCCAAACCTTCGGCATCTCGCCTGCACGCTGGCTGCGGATGCTAACGAGTCGGTAGCGGCAGGCGGGGCTTGCACGATCATGCAAGACGGGCGTCAGTAGCGACGCTAGCGTAGTCGGCTTACACCGCAACGAGAGCGCGCCACGCCATGAACCTCCATGAAATGCCTACCCGCTATACCGCCATCAACTTCGCCGAGAAATACGCGCTGTTCCAAGAGCAGTGGGCGCCAAAGGTCGTAGCCGAGATGAACGACTACCAGTTCAAGATCGTCCGGCTCGAAGGTGAGTTCGTCTGGCACACCCACTCCGACACCGACGAAACCTTCATCGTGCTGGAGGGCGAGCTGATCATTCATTTTCGTGACGGCGAGGTGACTGTGGCAGCAGGCGAGATGTATGTGGTGAAGAAGGGTGTGGAGCACAAACCCAGCGCCGCGCGGGAGACCAAGCTGCTGCTGATCGAGCCGCGGGGCGTACTGAACACCGGCGATGAGGTCAACGACCTGACCGCCGTGAACGACGTCTGGATCTGATCACTGCGCGCCTCACCACCGGGCAAGCCGGAACCCGGGCCGCCGTTCGGCCGCTACAGCACCGGCGAAGCCGCACTCACCACGCGCAAAGCCAGGCCCTCATAGGGGTCGAGGTTGAAGGTCATCTCGCCGTTCTCGGTCAGGTCGCCTTCGATGCGCTCGTGGATGATGTCGACCACCGGCCCCGGTGCGACGCCGGGCAGGGTGATGGTTTCGCTGAGGGTCTCGGCGCTGAAATTCAGCGCGGTGATCTGCACGCCCTTGCCGGCCGGCAGCTCATGGACCATGACCAGCAGGCCCGGTGACTGCACATCGGGAATCAGGATCTGCTTGCTCGCGGCGATATCGTAGGCGCGGCGGACACTGAGGATGCGCTTGAGCTGGCAGGCGAACGAGCCGGTGTTCTTCAACTGCTCGACCAGGCTGCCGTACAGCGACCGCGCCTTGGGCAGGCCCTCGCTGGAGGTCTCGGCCTCTGGCGCGATGTCGGCCAGGTCGTAGCCGCCGCGGTGCAGCCAACGGGTGTCGCCGTCGCCCATCAGGTGCTCGACCTGCTCGACGTCGAGCGGCAGGGCGCCGACCAGGTCCCAGCCGGAGAGGGCGAACACGCCGGGCTGCATGGCATTGAACATCACCAGCAGCAGGTGCAGGCGCTGGATCTGCTCGATGTCGGCGGGCTTGATGGCGTTCAGGTCGCGAATGCCCAGCGCCGCGGTAATCACGCTGACCGTGGTGCAGGACACGCCGTTGGTGACGAACTTGAGGTTATACGGGGCGTGTTCGCCGGTCAGGCGCTCGTACATCTCCTCACGGATGTGCTCACGCAGGACGCCGCCGGGCAGTGTCTGTCCGTGGTAGTGGTAGTGGTCGTAGGCATGCAGCGTCCAGAAATGCACCAGCTCGAGGGTCAGCTCGTCGTGGTTCTGCAGGGCGTGGATCAGCGAGGCCGGGTCGATGCCAAAGGCGTGCACCTCGCGCAGCATCAGGCGCAGGAACTCGGTATCGCCGGTGAGCAGTGCGTGGTGGTAGGCCGGCCGGGTGATGAAGTCGTAGGACAGGTCGGCGCCGCCGTGGGACATGGAGGCGATGTCATCGATGGTCAGGTTCAGCTCCTGGAAGCTGAAGCCGCCGGCCTTGCGGATGGCTCCGGCGATCAGCTGGTTGCCGGTCACCGACAAGGGGTGGCCCTCGGACCAGGCGGTGCCCTCGGCGCGACGCTCGACCCCGAGGAAGCCGTTGGCGTCCAGGCGCAGCACCCGCGCACCGGACACGTCGATGGCGTGCAGCGCGTCGCCGATGATCAGCTGCTGGGCGGCAAAGGTCGGGTCCAGCCAGTTCAGCGACGGCTGGCCTTCCTTGAAGTAGTGCAGGTAGACCCAGCGCCGGCGCTTGCCATCGACGCCGGTGATCACGCCGGTGGCGCTCCAGTCGGTGTCCTTGATGCCGGGCTCGAAGAAGATCACCCGCTGCAGCTGGCCGACGATGTAGTGCTTGTCCTTGAGCTGGTCGACCACCAGCGGGGAGAGGTTCACCGCGTCGCGGCCCTTGGGCACGTCGGGCAGCAGCGGCCAGTCCTCCTCGTTGATCTCGACCATGTGGTAGAGGCCGGGGTAGTCGCCGTAGGCCATCTCGGCGAGGCGGAAGTCGGCGCCCTTGCCGGTGTGCGCCGGGACGACGTCGTCGATGACGATGGCATTGTGAGCGGCAGCCATGCGGCTGAGCTGCAGCATCTCCTCCTCGGTGCCGAGGTCCGGGTCGATGTCGAAGCTGATGCGGTCGAAATTGCCGTCGATGGTGGGCGTGAACTCGCGCCCGCGCAGGCCACCGGAGCGTTTCATCGGGCCGTTGTGGATGCCCTGCACGCCAAGCTCGGACAGCACGCTCCAGAGCCGGTCGTCTCCCAGTGCCTGGAGCACCGAGCCGCTTTCGGGGGTGATGATCGCGGCCGGGTAGGCGGTGAACCACACCGAGGCGATGGCACTGGCGTCACGCGGCCGCGCCTGGGCGTAGGGCCGCTGCCAGAGCCGCGCCTGGCCGGCGTAGGCACGCGCCCGCTGGCGGGCGGTGTAGAGCATGGATTGGCTTTCGAGCCATTCGATGTAGCTGTTGTCTGGTGTGCTCATAACGAAGTCGTGTTCCCGGTGCGCTGAAGGGAAGGGTAGTCGTTTGAGTCAGGCGTACCGCCATCGTTGCATCGAATTGCCCCTGCCGTGCCAGCGCGACCGATCAGCGCGTCGCTGACCGGCCCCGCGTGGCGGATCAGGCGGTGCTGCGGGCAGACCCTGGACGAGCGGCCCGGTT
This sequence comes from Stutzerimonas stutzeri, assembly GCA_002339675.1. Lineage (GTDB taxonomy): Bacteria > Pseudomonadota > Gammaproteobacteria > Pseudomonadales > Pseudomonadaceae > Stutzerimonas > Stutzerimonas stutzeri_O. The sequence continues at coordinate 31,112 of DDKB01000017.1, read as the reverse complement.
TGCCGTGCGCGCCGCACGCTGGCGCTGCCATCTGAGCCGGCGCCAGCCCAGGCACACCCCGCTGCAGGCGATCAACAGCACGCCGCCGCTGAAGGCCAGCAGCAGGCCGTCGCGCCACAGCGGGTGGTGCAGCAGCGGTGGCCAGTCCCAGCTATGCAGCAGTTTGAACGCCCAGCGCACGGCCCGCCGGCGCGCGTCGAGCTGCTCGATCACCGCGCCGCTGTAGGGGTCGATGTGCAGCCAGGTTGCCGCCGGGTCGTCGAAGCGCACCCTGAGCACCGGCAGGCGCCGCGGCAGCTCGCTGTAGAGGCTCGGTTCGGCGCGCCGGTAGTAGTGGAAATCCTCGTGCTGCAGCCAGTCGAGCGTCAGCCGTTGCCCGGGCCAGGCGCGGCGCACCGCCGCTTCGAGCACGGCCGGCGTCAGGCTCGCCTGCGCCGCGCCTTCGCCCGCGACGACGCGGCTCTCGCCGCGGGCGTCGAGGCCGCTGAGCACAACCTGGCCCGCGAGCATCCGCCAGTGCAGCTCGACCGGCACGAGGCCGGCCGCCCGAAGCCGCGCGAGGTCGTCGGCGAGGTCGTCAGCCACGGCGGCGGCACGCAGGGGCGCGCCCTGCAGGTCGCCGGCAACCACCGCCGAGCGGCTCTGGAACAGACCCCAGGGCTCCATGGACAGTGCCCCGCTGAGCAACCAGACCAGCAGCACCCCGCCCACCGCCAGCCCGCCGCTGTGGTGCAGGCGACCGGCGCCCGGCGGGTAGGGTGAATGCGATCCGTTGCGGTAACGACCGCGCAGACGCCAGCGCATCAGCCCGATCGCCAGGCCGAGCAGCGTCAGCAAGCCCGCCAGCAATGCGCCATAGACCAGCGCGACGGCCCACGCCGCCTTGGGCATTACCTCGCGCAGCGGGTAGAGCCAGTGCAGCCAGGCGCCCACCCGGTTCCAGGCACGTTCCCGGGCGGTGGCGTCGCGCACCACCAGCCCGCTGTGGCTGGAGACGTAGAGCAGGCGATCCTCGGCGTCGGCGCTCTGCACGCGGTACAGGGGGCGGTCGCGGTTCAGCGCACCGTTGCGGGTCCAGGCGTCTTCCTCGACGCGGTCGATGAAACGCACCGGCGCGCCGGCGAACCGGTAGGCGCTGGCCAGGGCCTCGGCCGGCCCGACCCGCTCGATGCGCCTTCCGCTGAGCGCATCGATGGCCAACAGGGGGCCGTCGCCGTAATCGAGCAGGTAGCGCGGCGTGGCGCCTGCTGCGGTCAGTCGCAGGCTCAGCGGAACACGCCCTGGGTCGCCGGCGCGCAGGGCCTGCGCCGGGCCGATGCAGCAGTCGGCCGCCAGCGGCGGCAGCCGGGACAGGTGCTCGGCGGACGTCAGCTTGGGGTAGCCGACGAAGAGCATCACCATTCCGCTGAGGATCCAGAGCACGACGAAGCTGCCAAGGCCGATGCCGAGCCAGCGGTGCCAGAGGTAGAGGTAACGCTTCATTTGAGCCACCCAGCGATGGCATGCGTAGGAGGAAAGCAACAGCAGAAACCAGCCGCGCACAGCCGCGGCCGGTTGGATAACGGGAACGGGAACATCTCGCCTGATCCTTGGATTGAACGGTGCCAAACGGGAGACACCCGAGGCCGCGTCAGCGGTGACGCGGTCCGGGTTGAGGCAGAGCGAAAGGGACGCCAACCGGCGTCAGATGAGCGGGGAGGCGCGAGGGTTGAGCGCCGGCCGCAACTTCCGCGGCAATGGCACCGCAGCGTTTCGCTCCGCCGGCAGTTCCGCGCGCAGGACCGCTAACGCAGGCAGACGAGGCGGATCGAAGGGCAGCGCGGCGAGGCCGCTGAACCCGGCGCTGCAGCATTGCAGCGTAGCGCCATGGTCGAGGCCGTCGTGCCCGCTGTGGCGCAGCGGGGCCGTGTCGGCGGGCGCGGCGTGTGCCGCGTGAATTTCAGCCCGGGCGTGGGCGTGACGCGTGGTCTCCGGATGGCCCTCGGCCCGCTGCGCGCCGCCCGGCAGGCCAGTGGTCGCCATCGCCAGCAGGTGCGTCAACAGCGCAAGGGTGGCCAGCCAGGCAGGGAAACGGCGGCGGGTCATGGAGAACCGGGGGAAGAGGAACAGGCGGCAATGATAAGGATTATCATCGCCGTGCGACATTGCGTCGGATCAAGAACGCCGGCAGCGCCAGGGCGTGCCGCGGGCGACACGCCGGAAAGACCCGCCGATCAGCGCGCGCCGGCCAGGGTATTGGCGGCGTCGGCAGGCTGGCCGGCCAGGCGGCGCTGGGCCATCCGCTGCTGCTTGTAGGCCAGGGCGGCCGGCGCGACTGGGGTGACCCGACCGGTTTCCAGCCACTTCTTCAGACGGCCAGCGTCGGCGATGTGGGTGTACTTGCCAAAAGCGTCGAGCACGACGAAGGCCACCGGCCGCTTGTTCATCACGGTGCGCATCACCAGGCAGTGGCCGGCGGCGTTGGTGAAGCCGGTCTTGGTCACCTGGATGCTCCAGTTCGGCTTGCGCACCAGGGCGTTGGTGTTACGGAAACCCAGCGTGTAGTTCGGCTTGCGGAAGGCGACGGTCTTTTCCGATGTGGTGCTGAACTGCTCGATCAGCGGGTACTGCTGGCTGGCCTTGAGCAGTTTGACCAGGTCGCGCGCGCTGGACACGTTCTGCACCGACAGGCCGGTGGGTTCGACGTAGTGGGTGTGGGTCATGCCCAGCGCCCGGGCTTTGGCGTTCATCGCCTGGACGAAGGCTCCGTAGCCGCCCGGATAGTGGTGCGCCAGGCTCGCCGCGGCGCGGTTCTCCGATGACATCAGCGCCAGCAGGAGCATCTCCCGGCGGCTGATCTCGCTGCCGAGGCGGACCCGTGAGTACACCCCTTTCATCTCGCGCGCATCGCGGATGGTGACGGGCAGGCGCTCGTCGAGCGGCAGCTTGGCGTCGAGCGCGACCATCGCGGTCATCAGTTTGGTCACCGAGGCGATCGGCACCACCAGGTCCGGGTTGCTGGCGTACAGCACCTCGTTGGTCTTCAGGTCGATCAGCAGGGCGCTGCCGGAGGCCAGCTCCTGCTGGACCGGGGCCTTGTTGGCGGCGAGGGCGACAGGAGCGCAGACGGCGCTGCCGCAGGCGAGCAGCAGACCGATGAGGGCGTGACGTAGCTTCAAGATGGACACCGATGAATTGGCTGGATAAAGAACGCGCCGCGGCTGGCGCGGCGCGCATTATAGGTAAACCCCGGGCACAAATAAGGTCCCTGGCGGCTTATATTTCGCGCCGCCGGCGACAGCCGCTTCGCCCAGTGTAGAAGAGGTTCGGCCAGCGTGCGCCCGCCGCTGGCGGGACATGCGCCGGCGAAAGCCGCCTTCCCGGGCTATCGTCAGGAGAGGGCGGTAGCGCAGGGACAGCCGACGAACGGAACCCCCAGACGCGCAGACAGGTCCGCTACATGCCGGGCCCCACTGCACCTTCGCGCCGCAGCGGAGTCCAACCAGCACATTCACACCGGGGAGAACCGCTATGTCCCGCTTCAGCCGCACACCCACCACTCGCGACGAGATCGAAAGCGAAATCCAGGACCTGATGGCCGCCCTCGACGACCTCAAGCGCGAGGCCAGCCGTGGCTCGCGGCATCGCTTCGACGCACTGCGCTCCCGCGCCGAATCGCTGTGGCACGATGCCGACCTGGATACGCATCGCCGTGATCTCTCCCGTCGCGGCCGCGAAGCCGGGCGCATGGCCAAGGACTGCGCCCGCGAGCACCCGCTGAGCACCGTAGCCCTGGCCGCTGGCGCCGTGGCCCTGATCGGCTACCTGGTCAGCCGTCGCTAACGGGCCACCGGCATGCTCAACGCCGAAACACCGCGCCGCAAGTTCGCCCTGTATGGGACGCATTCGAGCCTGGGCAACGCCCTGCTTTGCGAGCTGCTGAGCCGCCAGCATGAAGCCGTGGCGCTGGTCGACGACCTTAACTCGATGACCGTGCGCCCCGGCCTGCGGGCCAAGACTGGCGACCTGTTCGATGCGACCAGCGTGGCGCAGAGCGTGGCCGGGATGGATGCCGTGATCTGCCTGTTCGACAGCCCGACCCTGGCCAGCGCCGGACCCAGCGAAATGGCCGAGCAGCAGCCGCACGGCTTCTACCAGGCAGTCGAGGCGCTGTTGTCGGGGCTGCCGCAGGTGGGTGTCGATCGCCTGCTGCTGGTGGCGGACCTGTCAGCCATCGCCCACGACCCGGAGGTGGCCGCGGCGCTGCAGCGCATCGCCGTGGACCCGCTACGCTGGACGCTGGTCGATGCCGAAGCGAGCGGCACGGACCTGTCGATCGAGGATTTCAGCGTGCTCGACGGCCTGGCACGGGATGATCGCCGCGTCATCCTGCGCCGGCTTGCCGCCGGCATCGCCGATGAACTGGACAGTCCGCAGCACCTGCGCGAGCAGATTCACTTCCGCGCCTGAAGCGCTGCTCAGCGGGCCAGCCCGGCGCGCATCCGGTCGAGCACAGCCTCGGTGGCCGGACGCACCCCGCGCCAGAGTTCGAAGGCCGCCGCCGCCTGCTCCACCAACATGCCCAGCCCGTCGCGGCTGGCCGCGCCGTGGCGACCGGCCCACTGGCAGAAGGGCGTCGGTTCGGCGCCATACATCATGTCGTAGCAAAAGGTGGTAGTCGGGCGGATCAAACCCTCGCCGAGGGGGGGCAGTTCGCCGCCGAGGCTTGCCGAGGTCGCATTGATAATGACGTCGAACGGCCCCTGCAGCGCCTCGAAGGTGCTCGCCTGCAGCGGCCCGAGGTCGGCGAACTCGGCCGCCAGGCCGTGTGCCCGGGCCGGCGTACGGTTGGCGATCACCAGCGCCGCGGGCTGCTGCGCCAGAAGCGGCTCGAGCACGCCGCGCGCCGCGCCGCCGGCGCCGAGCAGCAGTATGCGCGCGCCTTCCAGCACGACCCCGGCGTTGACCCGAAGGTCGCGGACCAGACCGAGCCCGTCGGTGTTGTCACCCAGCAGGCTGCCGTCGTCGCGCTTCATCAGGGTGTTCACCGCACCGGCGCGGCGGGCCCGGTCGGTCAGTTGATCGGCGAGGCGAAAGGCCTCCTCCTTGAACGGCACGGTGACATTGGCGCCACGGCCGCTGCGAAAGAATTCCCGGGCCGTGCCGGCAAAGTCATCCAGCGGCGCCAGCAGCGGCTCGTAGCTGAGCGTCTGGCCGGTTTGCTCGGCGAACAGGCGGTGAATCTGCGGGGACTTGCTGTGCCCAATGGGGTTGCCGAAGACGCCGTAGCGGTCCATGGAATTCCTTAGCGGGAGGCCTGAAGCGGGAAGCTTGCCGCTTTTCACTTGTCGCTTCCAGCATCAGGGTTCAGGTTCAGCCAGTCGCGGTCCTGGAGGAAGTATTCGGTGAGCCGGGCTTCCGGCGTGCCGGGTTCGGGCTGCTTGTCGTAGCCCCAGCTGACCTGGGGCGGCAACGACATCAGGATCGACTCGGTGCGCCCGCCCGACTGCAGGCCGAACAGCGTGCCGCGGTCGTAGACCAGGTTGTATTCCACGTAGCGGCCGCGGCGCAGCAGCTGGAATGCGCGCTCGCGCTCGCCGTAGGGCATGGTCTTGCGACGCTGGACAATGGGCAGGTAGGCGTCGAGGTAGGCATCGCCGACCGCACGCATGAAGGCGAAGCTGGTGTCGAAATCCCATTCGTTGAGGTCGTCGAAGAACAGCCCACCCACGCCGCGCGGCTCGTGGCGGTGCTTGATGTGGAAATAACGGTCGCACCAGGCCTTGTAGCGCGGATAGACATCGGCGCCGAACGGCGCGCAGGCCTCGCGGGCGACCTGGTGCCAGTGGATGCAGTCGTCCTCGTTGCCGTAGTAGGGCGTCAGGTCGAAGCCGCCACCGAACCACCAGACCGGGGCCTCGCCTTCCTTTTCCGCGATGAAGAAGCGCACGTTGGCGTGGGAGGTGGGCACGTAGGGGTTTTCCGGGTGAATCACCAGCGATACGCCGAGCGCCTCGAAGCCGCGGCCCGCCAGTTCCGGCCGATGAGCACTGGCCGAGGGCGGCAGGCCGGAGCCGTGAACATGGGAGAAATTCACCCCGCCCTTTTCGATCAGCGCACCGGCTTCGATCACCCGGGTGCGGCCGCCGCCGCCCGCCGGTCGGGTCCAGGCATCTTCGACGAAGCGGGCGCCGCCGTCCTCGGTTTCCAGCGCGGCGCAGATACGATCCTGCAAGTCGAGCAGGTAGGCTTTGACGGCTTCGGTACGTTCGTTCACGAAATCACCTGGGCAGTGGCGGCACGGGCGTGTCGACCGGGCGACTCGGCCGTGCAGGCGGGAAAGGGCCGGCAAGCATAGCATCGGTCCGATTGACGAACGCGGCGCAGAAGCGTTGGATAGGCTCCTTTGCATCTTGTCCAGGAGTCGATATGTCGCAGCGCATCCAATTCAGCCAGCACGGCGGTCCCGAGGTCCTCGAACAGCTCGACGTGCCGGCCGTGGCGCCGGCCGACGGTGAGGTCCGGGTCCGCAACCAGGCGACCGGGCTGAATTTCATCGACACCTATTTCCGCAGTGGACTCTATGTACCGCCCAGCCTGCCGTCCGGGCTGGGCACCGAAGGCGCCGGCGAAGTCGAAGCGGTGGGCGAGGGCGTGACCGGGTTTCAGGTGGGCGACCGGGTGGCCTACGCCACCGGGCCGCTGGGCGCCTACGGCGAACATCACACCCTGCCGGCACGGCATCTGGTCAAGCTGCCGGACAGCATCAGCTACGAGCAGGCCGCGGCGGTCATGCTCAAGGGCCTGACCACCCAGTACCTGCTACGCCAGACCTACGCGTTGCAGGCGGGCGAAACCATCCTCTTCCATGCGGCGGCCGGCGGTGTCGGCTCCATCGCCTGCCAGTGGGCCAAGGCCATCGGCGCCCGGCTGATCGGCGTGGTCGGCTCGGCGGAAAAAGCCGAGCGGGCCAAGGCGCTGGGCGCCTGGGCGACCATCGATCGCACCCGTGAGGACATCGTGCAACGCGTCCTCGAGTTGACCGACGGGCAGAAGTGCCCGGTGGTCTACGATTCGGTCGGCAAGAGCAGCTGGGAGATCTCGCTGGACTGCGTGGCGCCGCGCGGGCTGCTGGTGAGTTTCGGCAATGCGTCGGGCGCGGTGACCGGCGTCAACCTCGGCGTGCTGACCCAGAAGGGCTCGCTGTACGTCACGCGCCCCTCGCTGGCCGGCTACGCCACCAGCGCCGATCGCCTGCAGGCGATGGCCGCCGAACTGTTCGAGATGATCGCCAGCGGCAAGGTGACGGTCGAGATCGGCCAGCGCTACCGGCTCAGCGAGGCCGCTGAAGCCCAGCGCCAGCTTGCCGCGGGCAAGACCACCGGCTCGACCATCCTGCTGCCCTGATCCGGCCGGGACCCAGTCGACGCCAGGAACGCCGGCACGCCGGCGTCCGCGTTCGATAGCAGTTGGCGTCGCCGGCTAGCTGGCGCGGATGACTTCGCCGCTGCGCACGTCGCGGATGGTGCTGGGGTTGCGCCGGCCGCCGAGCCGGCCGCCGAGCACGGCATCCAGCTCGCCGGGAAAATACTGCTCCACGCGCAGCCGTGAACGCGCCGAGGGGCGGCCGGCCGGGTTGGCCGAGGTGGACACCAGCGGCCCGGTCAGCGCGCAGAGTCTGGCGACCAGCGGGTGATCGCTTACGCGCAGGGCCACGCTGTCGTGCTGCCCGGTGATCCAGTCGGGCAGCCGGTCACGGTGCGGCACCAGCCAGGTGTTCGGGCCGGGCCAGGTGCCGGCCAGGCGGTCCAGCCAGCGTTCGGGCAGGTCGTCGAGCAGGAAGTCGAACTGCTCGATGCAGTCGGCCACCAGGATCAGGCCCTTCTCCACTGGACGCTCCTTCAGCGCCAGCAGGCGGTGCACCGCGTCGCTGTTCCAGGGGTCGCAACCCAAGCCCCATACCGCTTCGGTCGGATAGGCGATAACGCCCCCCCGTCGCACGACCCGGGCCGTCTTTTGAATTCGCCAGTTGCCGACCATGTCGCCCCTCCAGATGTCTGTCGGCGAAGTGTACCCAACCGCCAGCGGTGAGGCAGCGGTCCTCAGGGACCGCACGCGACCCAGAGGCCGTTTTCGCAGGCCACGCGGCCGTCGATCTCCAGTTCGGTGAGCGCCGCCAGCACCTGCTCGAGCGGCAGCCCGGCAGCAGCCATCAGTGCTTCGCTGGTCATCGGCGCGGCGTGCAGTTGGTCGAGCAACGGATGGCCGGCAGGCGCAGGCCGCGGAGCCTGATCGGCGGGCAATTGCTGCCAGCCGCGCAGCGCCTGAAGCACATCCTCGACGCTCTCCACCAGCGCCGCGCCCTGGCGGATCAGCTGATGGCAACCGCGGGCGCCGGGATGGTGGATGGAACCGGGAATGGCATAGACCTCGCGTCCCTGCTCGGCAGCCAGCCGCGCGGTGATCAGCGAACCGCTGGACGGGCTGGCCTCGACCACCAGCACGCCCAGGGACAGGCCGCTGATGATGCGGTTGCGGCGCGGGAAGTTCGAGGCATGGGGCGCGCAGTCCAGCGGCAGTTCGGAGACCAGCGCGCCGCCCTCCGCGACGATGCGTGCGGCCAGGCCGAGATGGCGGCGGGGATAGAGCCGCTGCAGCCCGGTGCCAAGCACCGCAATGGTGGCGCCGCCGGCATCCAGCGCGCCCTGGTGCGCCGCGCCGTCGATACCGAGCGCCAGCCCGCTGGTGATCACGAATCCGCCACCAGCCAGGCTGCGGGCAAAGGCCGTTGCGTTGTCCAACCCTGGTCGCGAGGCACGTCGACTGCCCACCATGGCCAGCTGCGGGCGCTCCAGAAGGGTGGCATCACCTTCGACGAACAGCAGCGGCGGCGCGTCCGGCAGCTCGGCGAGCAAGGCCGGGTAGGCTGGGTCGTCCCACATCAGCAGCTGGTGGTTGGGCTGCTCGAGCCAACCGAGCGCCCGGGCGGCCCGCTCACGGATATCCGGGCTGCGCCGCGGCTCGGCGCAACTGGCCGGCAGGCCCAGGGCGCGCCAGGCAGCAGCCGGGGCACTGAGCGCCGAGGCGGCATCGGGAAAGGCGCTGAGCAGGCGGTACAGGCGCCGCGGACCGAGCTCCGGCAGCAGGTGCAGGCGCAGGCGGGCTTCAAGCTCGGCAGGGGAAATCGCGGGCATGGCAAACGATCCTTGTCTTGGCGCACCGCATCCATGCGGTGGTGATCAGCAGAAAAAAGCCCCGCTTGTGCGGGGCTGGGGAAACTCAGGGATTGCGAACCTTGTCCATCACGGCCAGCGAGCGGGTGGCCTGCAGGACCAGTCCATAACTGAGCTTGTCGTAGGTGCGGAAGACCATCAGCAGGCCCGAACGCTCGTCCGGAATCTTGACGTTTTCGCCGGTAACCCGGTCGCGCACGGTTTCCCCGGTCTTGTACACCGCCAGCACGTTGCCGACGCTGAGGCCGTCGCGTGCGCCCTTGTTCAAGGTAACCACGTCGAACTGGCCGATCTGGGTGACCCCGCGTGGCACGTCGAGAATCACGCCGCTGATCTCTTCCTTCGGCTCGCTCGGCATGAAGGTGGAGTTGACCGCGCGCTCCTCGCTGGGGAACAGGCGGTCGCCCAGACGCGCTTCCTGGGTGACCCGGGTCAGCATCATGGTGGCGATGTCGCCCTCCATATCGATCAGCTCGGCAGTGCCCACGTCGTCGGCATTGATGCCAAGAAACTCTTCGGTTTGCGGATCCACGTAGGTTTTGCCCTGGCGAAAGATGCCGTAGACCTTGATGCCGTCCTGGAAATCGCCGCGACCGTAGACGCGGTCGCCGGAGCCGCTGATGACGCGCTCGGCGTTGCCGGCGACGATGTAGGGCGCGGCGTCGAATTCGGCGGCGCTGTCGACGATGCGGTTGCTCAGCAGAAAGCTGTTGATCGCTTCCAACGGAATGGTACTGATGGCTTCGGCCATCGGCGTGGTGCGGACCGTGGGCGACAACTTGATGGTGCCGCGCGAGGCGCCGCGGTTGAGCATGATGCGCGGCTGGCCGTCGATGTAGACCAGGCTCAGGTTATCGCCGGGGTAGATCAGGTGCGGGTTTTCCACCTGCGGGTTGGCGTGCCACAGCTCCGGCCACTTCCAGGGTTCGCTGAGAAAGCGTGCGGAAATGTCCCACAGCGTGTCGCCTTTCACTACGGTGTACTGCTCGGGATGGTTCTCCTTGAGCTGTACCGCGGCCTGCGCCATGCCGCCCACCGCCACCAGGAGCAGGGCGAGTAGTGATTTCCTCATGTGGTGAATCCCTTTATGATGTGCCTTCACGTAAAGCGCCCTAGCGCCGCCGAAACCCTTGTGGAAAGCGGCGTTAAGCCGTTTACAAGCTGCTCGGCATCTTAGCAGCGGCTTTTGACTTTATTCCATAAGTGCATCACAAACGCATATGGCAATCCTGAACATCCTTGAGTTTCCCGATCCACGTCTGCGCACCATCGCCAAGCCGGTGGAGGTGGTGGACGACGGCATCCGCCAGCTGATCGACGACATGTTCGAGACCATGTACGACGCACCGGGCATCGGCCTGGCGGCGACGCAGGTGAACGTGCACAAGCGGGTGGTGGTGATGGATCTGTCGGAAGACAAGACCGAGCCGCGGGTCTTCATCAACCCTGAGTTCGAGTTTCTGACCGACGAGATGGAGCAGTACCAGGAAGGTTGCCTGTCGGTGCCGGGGTTCTACGAGAATGTCGACCGTCCTCAGAAAGTGAAAATCAAGGCGCTGGACCGCGACGGCCAGCCCTATGAGCTGATCGCCGAAGGCCTGCTCGCGGTCTGCATCCAGCACGAATGCGATCACCTCAACGGCAAGCTGTTCGTCGACTACCTTTCCAATCTCAAGCGCGACCGGATCAAGAAGAAGCTGGAAAAGCTTCACCGTCAGCAGGCTTGATCTCCCATTCCAAAGGCTTGCAGCAGCAAGCCTTTTTTATTGATGAGTCCTTTTATGCGCATCGTTTTCGCCGGCACGCCGGAATTCGCCGCTCAGCATCTACAAGCCCTGCTCGACGCCAAACGTCAGGTCGTGGCGGTGTATACGCAGCCGGATCGCCCGGCGGGCCGTGGCCAGAAACTGATGCCCAGCCCCGTCAAGCAGCTCGCGCTGCAGCATGAAATTCCGGTGTATCAGCCGCAGACCCTGCGTGATCCGGCTGCGCAGGCGGAGCTGGTTAACTTGCAGGCGGACCTCATGGTCGTTGTCGCCTACGGTTTGATTCTGCCGCAGGCCGTGCTGGATACGCCGCGCCTGGGCTGCATCAATAGCCATGCCTCGTTGCTGCCGCGCTGGCGTGGGGCAGCGCCGATTCAAAGGGCTATCGAAGCGGGTGATGCCGAGTCCGGCGTGACCGTCATGCAGATGGAAGCGGGACTGGATACCGGGCCGATGCTGCTCAAGGTCCACACGCCGATCACTGAAGAGGACACGGGCGGCTCCCTGCATGATCGCCTGGCCGCCCTCGGCTCGCAGGCCGTGGTTGAAGCAGTCACTGCGCTGGAAGCCGGCACGCTCGTTGGTGAGGTTCAGGACGACCATCTGGCCACCTATGCCCACAAGCTGAACAAGGACGAAGCACGGCTCGACTGGACGCGACCGGCGGTCGAGCTTGAGCGGCTCGTGCGGGCATTCAATCCCTGGCCGACCTGTCACAGTAGCCTCGAAGGCGCTGCGGTGAAGATCCACGCTGCGCGCGCCGGCACGGGGCAGGGCGCGCCCGGGCAGATCATCGAAGCCAGCAAGGACGGCCTGGAGGTCGCCTGTGGCGAGGGTTCGCTGATACTCACTCGCCTGCAACTCCCGGGCGGCAAGGCGCTGGCCGTCAGCGACGTGTTCAACAGCCGCCGCGAACAGTTCGCTGTCGGCAAGGTGTTCGAATAATGTCGATGAACCCGCGTCTCGCCGCGGCCCGCGCGCTGAGCGTCGTGCTTGCTGGCAAGGCCTCGCTGAACAGCAGCCTGCCTGACGTACTGGCGAAGGTGGACGCGCGTGATCGTGGCCTGACCCAGGAACTGGCGTTCGGCACCGCCCGCTGGCAACCGCGCCTATCCGGCCTTGCCGAGCGATTGCTGCAAAAGCCGTTCAAGGCAGCGGATCGCGATGTCGAGGCCTTGCTCTTGGTCGGGCTGTACCAGCTGTTCTACACCCGGATTCCGCCGCATGCCGCGATTGGTGAAACCGTGGGCTGCGCGCAGAAGCTGAAGAAGCCCTGGGCAAAAGGCCTGCTCAACGCGGTGTTGCGCAACGCCCAGCGTGACGGCGAAGCGCTGTTCGCCGAGCTCGAACGGGATCCGGTGATTCGCTTTGCCCACCCGCGCTGGCTGCAGAAGGCGCTCAAGGCTCATTGGCCGGAACATTGGGAAGCGATCTGCACGGCCAATAACCAGCATCCGCCGATGGTCCTGCGGGTCAACCATCGCCAGGCCGAGCGCGACACCTACCTCGCCGAACTACAGGATGCCGGCGTCGAAGCCTTTGCCTGCCGCCATAGCGAGGACGGCATTCGCCTCGCCGCGGCCTGCGATGTCACGCTGCTGCCGGGCTTTGCCGAGGGGCGTATCAGCGTGCAGGACGAAGCCGCGCAGCTGGCCGCCAGCCTGCTCGACCTGGCCCCCGGCCAGCGGGTGCTGGATGCCTGTTGCGCCCCGGGCGGCAAGACCTGCCACATTCTCGAACGCGAACCTGCACTGGCAGAAGTGATCGCGCTGGACCTTGAACCGAAACGCTTGCAGCGGGTGCAGGAAAATCTCGATCGCCTGCAGCTCGACGCCACGCTGGTGGCGGCCGATGCGCGCGCGACCAATCTCTGGTGGGATGGCCAGCCGTTCCAGCGCATCCTGCTCGACGCACCGTGCTCCGCCACCGGGGTCATCCGTCGGCATCCCGATATCAAGCTGGCGCGCCAGGCCGACGACATCGCGCCCCTGGCCGCGCTGCAGGGCGAGCTGCTCGACGCGCTGTGGCCGACCCTGGCTGTCGGCGGGGTTCTGCTGTACGCCACCTGTTCGGTGTTGCCAACGGAAAACCGCGAGGTGATCGAGGCCTTCCTTGGACGTACCGCCGGTGCCCGCGAGCTGGACCTGCCCAAGGGGTTCGGCGTCGAACAGCCACATGGACGCCAGCTGCTGCCGCAGGACAATGGGCACGACGGCTTCTACTACGCCAAATTGATTAAAGTCGCGGCCCAGCCCAATGGCCGACAATCCTAAGGTGAGCCAGACGCCAACGTCTCGGCTACCTCATGCTGTGGCGGTTACCAGCCGCCTTTCAGGAGCGATCGCGTGAAGATCATCATTCTCGGCGCAGGGCAGGTGGGCGGTACGCTTGCCGAAAACCTCGCCAGCGAAGCCAACGACATCACCGTGGTCGACACCGACGTCGATCGCCTGCGCGACCTCGGCGACCGCCTGGACATCCGCACGGTGGTCGGCCGTGGCTCGTTTCCCACGGTGCTGCGCCAGGCCGGGGCGGACGACGCCGACATGCTGGTGGCCGTCACCAACAGCGACGAAACCAACATGGTCGCCTGCCAGGTCGCCTACACCCTGTTCCATACGCCGACAAAGATCGCGCGGGTGCGCGAATCGGTGTACCTGACCCGCTCCGGTCTGTTCAGCAACGAGGCGATCCCGGTCGACGTGCTGATCAGCCCCGAGCAGGTGGTCACCAACTACATCAAGCGCCTGATCGAGCATCCCGGTTCCCTGCAGGTGATCGACTTTGCCGAGGGCAAGGCGCAGCTGGTCGCCGTGCGCGCCTACTACGGCGGGCCGCTGGTGGGCCAGGAACTGCGCCAGCTGCGCAAGCACATGCCCAACGTCGACACCCGCGTGGCGGCGATCTTCCGCCGCAACCAGGCGATCCTGCCGCAGGGCGACACCGTGATCGAGGCCGATGACGAGGTGTTCTTCATCGCCGCCCGCGGTCATATCCGCGCGGTGATGAGCGAGATGCGCCGGCTCGACGACACCTATCGGCGCATCGTCATCGCCGGCGGCGGGCACATTGGCGAGCGACTGGCCGAGGCTATCGAAAGCCGCTACCAAGTGAAGATCATCGAGTCGAACCCGGCCCGCTGCCGCTACCTGTCCGACACCCTCGACAGCACCATCATCCTGCAGGGCAGCGCCTCGGACCGCGACCTGCTGGTGGAAGAAAACATCAACGATGCCGACGTCTTCCTCGCCCTGACCAACGATGACGAGGCCAACATCATGTCGTCGCTGCTGGCCAAGCGCCTGGGCGCGCGCAAGGTGATGTGCATCATCAACAACCCGGCCTACGTCGACTTGGTGCAGGGCGGCGAGATCGACATCGCCATCAGCCCGCAGCTGGCCACCATCGGCACCCTGCTGACCCACGTGCGCCGCGGCGACATCGTCAGCGCCCACTCGCTGCGTCGCGGCGCCGCCGAGGCCATCGAGGTGATCGCCCACGGCGATGCCAAATCGAGCAAGGTGGTGGGCCGCGCCATCGGCAAGATCGCCCTGCCGCCAGGCACCACCATTGGCGCCGTGATCCGCGACGAAGAAGTCCTGATCGCACACGACAATACTGTCATCGCGTCGGGCGACCACGTGATCCTGTTCCTCGTCGACAAGAAGCATATCCGCGACGTCGAACGCCTGTTCCAGGCCGGCCTGACGTTTTTCTGAGCCGGCGCTGCGTCAGGCGGTGGCGGGCTGCTGCGCGGGCAGCAGCCGCACGATGGCGTTGAGCAGCATGCCGTAGAGCGGCACGAACAGCGCCAGACTGATGATCAGCTTGATGGCGTAATCGACGCTCGCGATCTCCACCCAGTTCGCCGCCATGAAAGCGTCGTCGCTGTGCCAGAAGGCGATGGAGAAGAACAGGAAGGTGTCGAGCAGATTGCCGAACACGGTCGAGGCGCTGGGCGCAATCCACCACTGGCGCAGCCGACGCAGGCGGTCGAAGACCTGGATGTCGAGAAGCTGGCCTAACGCGTAGGCGAGAAAGCTGGCCACCGCGATGCGGAACACGAACAGGTTGAACGCGCCGAGCGCGGCAAACCCGGCGAATGCGGCCTCGTGGAACAGTACCGACACCGCGTAGGACGCCACCAGTGCCGGCAGCATGACCCGCGCGATCACCCGCCGTGCCGGGCCCTTGCCGAGCAGGCGCACGGTCAGGTCGGTAGCAAGGAAGATGAACGGGAAGCTGAACGCGCCCCAGGTGGTGTGCCAGCCAAACAGCGTGATCGGCAGCTGTACCAAGTAATTGCTGGCGATGATGACCAGTACGTGAAAGGCGATCAGGCCGGCGAGGGTGACCCGGCGGACCGAGGAAGGGATCTGCAACATGGCATGTCCTTTTTGAGGTGATGGGGTGAGGGAACCCATTGCGCGCGCCGACATGGCCCGGGCGGCGCGCATTCTAGTGCGATTCGCCGCCCGGCGATAGCGGCAGCCGTCGCCCTGCGCGAGGCGGCCGCTAGCGCGAGCCGCGAAAGGCGTGGATGTCCGGGTATTGCTCGAAGATGTCCCGGACGCTGGCCAGCCCGCTGCGGAAGCGCTGCTCGTCACCCTCGACGCCGATGCACAGGCGCATCGCCCGAGGCCGCGGCCAGCCGGGGGCGAGGAAGGGATCAGGCAGGGTCAGGGCGATGCCTTCATGGCGCAGCTCGTGCTGCAGGGCGTCCAGGTCCCAATGCTCGGGCACGTTCAGCCAGGCACTGAGCGAGGCCGGATGGCTGCCGTGCAGGTAGTCGCCGAGTTCGGCGGACACCGCAGCCTGGCGCGTGGCGATCAGCTCGCGCTGCAGGCGCACCAAGGCCATCGCTTCACCACCTTCGATCCAACGTGTTGCAATTTCGCCAAGCAACGGCGGCGCCATCCAGCTGTTTACCCGCAAGATGCTTTCGGTGCGCAGCGCCAGCCGCCGCGGCATCGCCAGGTAGCCGAGGCGCAGGCCGGTGAGCACCGACTTGGTGAAACTGGTGCAGTAAAAGGACAGGTCCGGCAGGTAGTGGCTGATCGGCGGCGCCTGGCGGTGCGCACCGAGCAGCGGGCCGTAGACGTCGTCCTCGATCACGTAGACGCCGTAGCGCTGGGCGATGTCGGCGATCGCGCGCCGGCGCGCATCCGGCATGACGCTGCTGGTCGGGTTGTTCAGGTTCGGCGTGCAGACCAGGGCGGTGACGCGCTCGTTGGCGCAGACATCCTCGAAGTGCTCCGGGTCGATCCCCTGCTGATCGGCATCGAGCCCCTGCAGCTTGAAGCCCAGCACCTGCGCCGTGCCGATCACGCCGTGGTCGGTGCAGTGCTCGCAGAGCACCAGGTCATCCGGGCGCGCCAGCGCGGCGAGGGCCAGGAAGATCGCCTGGGAGGTGCCATTGGTCAGCAGCAGGTCCCGCGGGCGCACGGTCAATCCCAGGCCGGCGAGCCACTGGACGCCCGCCTCGCGATGGCGTTCGAAGCCGGCGATCGGCCGGCAGGTATGGATCCACGGCTGCTCCGCCTCGCCAGCCAGCGCGCCGCAGACCTGTCGCCAGTGGCGGTCATGGCTGTCGGTGCGGATGATCCGCGCGGTGGAGCAGTCGAACAGCGAGTGCTCGCCACGATCGAGCATCGAGCGCGCCACCCGTTCGCTGCTGCGCCGGCTGACGAAGCTGCCGCGGCCGACCTCGCAACGCACCCAGCCCTGGCGCTCCAGCTCCTTGTAGGCGTTGGTCACCGTCTGCACGCTGATCCCCAGCTGGTCGGCGAGCAGGCGCTGCGGCGGCAGGCGCTGGTCCTCGCGCAGACTGCCCTGTTCGATGTCGGCGACGATCACGGCCACCAGCCGCTTGTATTTCGACCCCCCGCCCGGGTCGGCGAGCAGGGCCTGTTTCCAGTTGTGCATGACGGTTCACCTCGGTCCAGGTGACAGGATCGACCGAAGCAGGGCGTCCTGCAATTGTCCTAGTGCAATCTGCCTCGCCTGGCGCCTTTTGTATGCTCGAGTGGTTGCAAGCGGCGCACATTTTCTAATCGAAGCAGTCCTAACACTGCGCCGAGGCAGGGATTGCCCTGTCCTGATGCTCGTAAAACCGTCCTCCAATGACGCAGTTCGCCTGCGAAAATAAAACAGCACAGGAGTACTCAGAATGAGTCGCACACGTCCTCTTTCCCTAGCCCGGTTGCTGCTGGCCAGCGCGGTTGCCACCGGTCTGTCCCTCGGCGGCGTGGCCCAGGCCGATACCCTCGACGATATCCGCGCGAACAGCAGCGTGCGCATCGGCTATGCCAATGAAACGCCCTTCGCCTACACCGCCACCGACGGCAGCGTGACCGGCGAATCGCCCGAAATAGTCGAGAAGATCTTCCAGAAGATGGGTATCAAGACCATCAAGCCGGTACTCACCGAGTGGGGCTCGCTGATCCCCGGGCTGCGCGCCAGCCGCTTCGACCTGATCGCCGCCGGCATGTACATCACGCCGGAGCGCTGCAAGCAGGTGATCTTCACCGATCCGCACTACCAGCTGCCGGATGCGCTGCTGGTCAAGGCCGGCAATCCCAAGCAGCTGCACAGCTATGAAGACATCGCCAAGGACGGCTCGGTCAAGCTCGCCATCATGTCCGGCACGGTCAACCTCAACTACGCCCGCGAGGCCGGCATCAAGGACTCACAGATCGTCCAGGTGCCGGACACCACCTCCCAGCTGCAGGCCGTTCGTACCGGACGCGCCGACGCAGCCATCGGCACCCAGCTGACCATGAAGGGTCTGGCGGACAAGGCCGGTGAAGGGGTCGAGGCCATGACCGAGTTCAAGGATGACCCGGCCCACACCGGCTATGGCGC
Organism: Stutzerimonas stutzeri; assembly: GCA_002339675.1. Classification (GTDB taxonomy): domain Bacteria; phylum Pseudomonadota; class Gammaproteobacteria; order Pseudomonadales; family Pseudomonadaceae; genus Stutzerimonas; species Stutzerimonas stutzeri_O. The sequence continues at coordinate 13,270 of DDKB01000017.1, read as the reverse complement.
GCTGGCGTTCCGCCCGCAGGACAAGGCGCTGCGCGATGCGGTCAACGCCGAACTGAAGAAGTGGCTCGGCAGCGAAGAGCATCTGAAGACCGTCGAGCCCTTCGGCTTCGACCGCTCCAACCTCACCGACAAGACCGCCGAGGAGCTCTGCGGTGCCTGAATGGATCCGGCGCAGCACCGCTGCGCCGGGCATCCTCCAGTGACTGGCCCTTCGACTTCCTCCTGCCTCAAACCGGTCACGCTGCCTGAACGCGGCGCGGCCGACCGTCGCCGACGCCCTTCCCGGGCCGTCCAGCGATCCCGGCTCCACCCCTTCCGGAGCAAAGCGGACAAACCACGATGAACGAACTTCTCCCTCTGTTGCTGCAAGGCGCCTGGGTAACGGTAAAGATCACGGTCTGCGGCTCACTGCTGGCCGTGCTCGCCGCGCTCATCGGCGCCATGGGCCGGCTCTCGCCGATCCCCCCGTTGCGCTGGCTCGCAATCGTCTACATCGAAGTGTTCCGCGGCAGCTCGCTGCTGGTGCAGCTTTTCTGGCTGTATTTCGTACTGCCGATGCCGCCGTTCAGCGTGACCATGAGCGCCTTCAACGTGGCAGTCATCGGCCTGGGCCTGAACATCGGTGCCTATGGGGCGGAAGTCCTGCGAGGCGCCATCCGCTCGGTACACGAAGGCCAGTACGAGGCCTGCCAGGCGCTCAACATGACGCCCTGGCAGCGCTTTCGCCGGGTGATCCTGCCGCAGGCGCTGCTGGCAGCCATCCCACCGGGCACCAACCTGCTGATCGAATTGCTGAAGAACACCTCGCTGGTGTCGCTGATCACCCTGTCGGACCTGGCCTTCCGCGCCCGCCAACTGGACCAGGCCACGCTGATGACGCTGGAAATCTTCGGCCTGGCCCTGGTGATCTACTTCGTCCTGGCGCAGGTCATCAATTTCGGCATGCGCCTGCTGGAGCGGCGCCTGGCGCGCGGACGGATGCGCGGAGGTCTGTCATGAATTTCTTCGACTGGCAATTTGCCTGGGACATCCTGCCGAGGCTGCTCGACGCCTCGCTGAAAACCATCGGCATCACCCTGGCTGGCTTTTCCATTGCCATCGTGCTCGGCCTGTTCCTCGCCGTCGGCCGGCGCAGCCGCCAACGCTGGCTGGCCTGGCCGGTGACCGGGTTGATCGAGTTCATCCGCAGCACGCCGCTGCTGATTCAGGTGTACTTCCTGTTCTTCGTGCTGCCCAACTACGGCTTCAACCTGTCGGCGCTGCAGGCCGGGATCATCGGCATCGCGCTGCACTACGCCTGCTACACCGCCGAGGTGTACCGCGCCGGGCTCGATGCCGTGCCGCGGGCGCAATGGGAGGCGGTGACCGCGCTGAACATGAAGCCGGCCGTCGCCTACCGCAAGGTAATCCTGCCACAGGCCCTGCGGCCGATCCTGCCGGCGCTGGGCAACTACCTGATCTCGATGCTCAAGGACACGCCGGTGCTGTCCGCCATTACCGTCGTCGAAATCATGCAGCGGGCCAAGAACATCGGCTCCGAGCACTTCCGCTACCTCGAACCGATCACCATGGTCGGCCTGTTCTTCCTTCTCCTCAGCCTCGGCCTCGCCTGGTGCGTCCGTCGACTGGAAAACCGCATGGAGCTAGCCCGATGAGCGCATCGATGCCCGCCGACGCCGCCCGCCAATCTGCCAGCCCGGCCGACGAGCCGGAACTGATGGTGCAGTTTCGCGACGTGACCAAACGCTACGGTGACCTCACCGTGCTCAACCACCTCGACCTCGACGTGCGAACCGGCGAGAAGGTCGCCATCATCGGTCCCAGCGGCTCGGGCAAGTCCACGCTGCTGCGCGCGTTGATGACGCTGGAAGACATCGACGAGGGCGTAATCATGGTCGACAACGAGCCGCTCACGCACATGCCGGACGCCAGCGGCAAGCTGGTCCGCGCCAACGCACGCCACCTGCGCCGGGTGCGCGGCAAGGTCGGCATGGTGTTCCAGAGCTTCAACCTGTTCCCGCACATGAGCGTGCGGCAGAACGTAATGGAGGCGCCGGTGCAGGTGCTCGGCCTGTCCAAAAAGGACGCCCGCGAGCGCGCCGAGGAGCTGCTGGCCATGGTCGGCCTGGAAGACAAGCTCGAGCATTACCCCTCACAACTGTCCGGCGGCCAGCAGCAGCGCGTGGCGATTGCGCGGGCGCTGGCCATGCGGCCGAAGGTCATGCTGTTCGACGAGGTGACCTCGGCGCTGGACCCGGAACTCTGCGGTGAGGTGCTCAACGTGATCCGTCGGCTCGGCGACGCGCACAGCCTGACCATGCTGATGGTGACCCACCAGATGGGCTTCGCCCGGGAGTTCGCCGACCGCGTGTGCTTTTTCAACGAAGGCCGCATTCACGAGCAGGGCACGCCGGACGAGCTGTTCGGTAACCCGCAGGAAACCCGCACGCAGGAATTTCTCAGTGCGGTGACCCAGGCGAGCTAGGCTAGTGGTACGGTGGCGCCACCGGTCGGCAGACCCACCGGCGTCTCAGGGGGGAAGCGATGCTCCAGTCACTGCAAAAGATGCTGGCACAAGGCATGGACAACCCGATGCTGCGCTTCGGGCTCGGCAAGGGTTACCTCGATGCCGGCGACCCGGCGCAGGCCGCCACGCACCTGCAGCGCTGCGTCGAGCAGGACCCGAAATATTCGGCCGCCTGGAAGCTGCTGGGCAAGGCCTTGCAAGCCAGCGGCGATCCGGTGGGCGCGCGCCGCGCCTGGGAGCAGGGCCTGGCCGCGGCAGCCGCCCATGGCGACAAGCAGGCCGAGAAGGAAATGACCGTGTTCCTGCGCAAGCTGGACAAGCCGGTGACGCCCTGACGCACCGAAGGTGAAGACGGCGCCGCGGACCGGTTGAGCGACTTCCCGGCCACAGCGCAACCGGTCAGGTTGCGATCGGCCCTGGCCCGGCGGCTCAGCTCCTGGGCTGTCGTGCCCAAATCGCCGCGAGCAGCTTGTCTGCCAGGGCATCATAATCGCCGTCGAAATGATGACCGCCGGCCAGTTGCAACCGCTCGCCCACGGCGCCGTCCTGGGTGCAGCCACTGTCGGCGGCCTCTTCGCTGCCATATACGCAGAACACCTTGGCGGCCGGCAACTGACGCATCTCCGGTCCGGTTGCTGCCTCTGCGCCCTGTTGGCCCAGCCAGCCTCCCACCTCGATCTCGAAACTGCCGCTGCGGGCGAAGGCCAGCAGCAACAGCGCGTCGACCTGTGCCTGGTCGCTGCGCGGCAGGCGGTTGTAGATCGCTGGCAACACGTCGGCGCCAAAGGAGTAGCCGGCCAGCACGAAGCGATTGATGTGCCAGGCGTCACGGTAGTGCTGCATCAGCCGCGAGAGGTCATCGGCGCTCTGCTGCGCGCTCTTGTGCTGCCAGTAGTAGCGCAACGTGTCGATGCCGATGACCGGATAGCCGGCCGCCGCCATGTGTTTGGCCGAGGCCCGATCCAGATCCCTCCAGCCGCCGTCACCGGAATAGAACAGCGTGAGGGTGTCGGACGGCGTGGCAGCCGGGTGTTCAACCACCGGCACGGGATTGGCCTGGCCGCTGAGCAGGCGGGCCAGTTCGGCACCGAGTACGGTTGTCAGCGCGGTACCGTAGGCGCTGATGCGCGGTTCGGCATTGGCCTGGCTGCGCAGGAACACCGCGTTGGCATCGCCAGGATTGTCGTTCCAGGCACCGATCCAATGGCCGTGCGGCGCCGTCCGTGGCAACGGATCGGGGCAATCGGGATGCTCCAGATCGAAGCCCACCGACAACGCCCGGGCCGAGTCGTCGCCCTGGCCGGCCAGCCAGCGCCAGGCCGAGACCGCGGCGGGGCCAAGCCCGGCCACCAGCGTCGGCGCACCACCGAGCATCCCCTCGGCTTGTGTGCGCTGACGCTGCTGCGCGGCGCAATCGCCGGACAGTGGTAGCTGCAGCAGCGCGACCGAGCCAGACGCGGCGAGCTGTTCCAGAGTCGCCGCATCGAGCGCCTGATCCCGGCTGACCAGCACCAGCACGCGTTGGCGGGCGGTAGCCGGTCCGACCCGCAGTACCGGCGTACCGTCCGCCAGCGCCAGGGACTGCACCGCCGCGTCGTGGCGTGGGTGCCAGAAGAAGGCCATGCCGGCGGCCACGGCAACCACCGCCAGCGCGGCGCCTGCGAACCCGATCTGTCGTTTCATCTCAGCGTCTCACCAATCCGCCCATGCCGCCGGCGATCAGCGCCGCCGTATCGGCCATTGCCACCCAGGGGTCCAGTCCGGCCGGCACCGCCAGGTAGCGTGGTTCCCACTGCGGCTGGAATTTGTCCTTGAACCGGCGCAGCCCCTGGAAGTTATAGAAGCTCTCGCCGCGGTTGAACACCCAGGCACCCAGGCGCAACGGCAGCGGCGTGCCGCGGCGCGGCTGCAAGCCGGCCAGCGGCACCATGCCGAGGCTGAAGCGCTCGTAGCCGGCTTCCTTGAAATGCAGGATCAGCCCGAGCATGAGAAATTCCATGGTCGATTTAGGCGCATCAGCCACCACGCGCATCAGGTCGAGGCTGGCCACCACGTGACTGTCGCATTCAAGCAGGTTGGCGAAGGCCACCGCGCGGCCCTCGACGCGCACTACCACGATGCGAAAGTGAGCGAGGTAGTCGGGGCTGAAGCGGCCCAAGGAAAAGCCTTTCTCGCGTACGTTCTTGCCTTGCAGCCAGGCCTCGGAAATGCCGTGCAGTTCGTCGAGCGGCGCCTGGCCGGGTGCATAGAATTGCAGCGTCAGGCCGTCGCGCTGACCCCGGCTCCAGGTGTAACGCAGGGCTTTCATCTCTTTGCCGTTGCTGGCCAGATCGAAGCCGGCCAGATCCACCAGCGCTTCCTCCCCCAACTTGAGCGCGGTCAGGCCGATGTCCAGGTAGTTCGACAGGTTCTGCGCACGCACCTGGTAGAACACCGGACGCGCGCGGTGCCGGTCGCAGAGATCACGAAATTGCCAGATCAGCTCGGTCCGCTGTTGCGCCTGTCCAATCGGATCATGCAACGCGACCAGGCTGCGACCGCGGCGCGCATACATCAGGAAAGCATCGCCGCCGGGATGAAACAGCAGCGCCTTGTCGCCGCTGAGCGCGAGCCCGCCTTCGGGCTGTGCAGACTGGCCGACGATCCGTGCAGCCCGCGCCAGTGCGTCGGCGTCGGGCAGACGGATAGCCGGCGGTGGCGGTCGCAGCAACCAGGTGATGCCCACCCCGACCAGCACCAGCACGCTGCCGAGCACGGCGCGCAGGCTGCGCGGGGCATTGGCGTCCAGTTCGAACTGCCACCACAGCTCATGGCTGTAGGGCACGTCCTGATAGGCGAACAGCAGCAGCCAGATCGAGGCCGCGAGCACGCCGAGCGTGCCCGCCAGCGCCGCCCCGGAGACCGGCGCTTCCATCAGTCGGCTGTGCCGGTAAAACTCCCGGCGAAAGGTAGCCAGCAGCCCGGCGACCGCCAGGAGCACCAGCGCCTCAGGCCAGTCGATGCCCTTGAGCAGCGACGCCACGGCACCGAGGCAAAGCAGCACCAGGGTCACCGCCCAGGCGGCCGACAGGCGCCGGTACAGGCCCTGGGCCAGCAGCAGGCACAGCGTGCCGATCAGGCTGGCACTCAGGTGTGATGCGGTAATGACCGGCAGGGGCAGGAAGCCGAGGGCAGCCAGCCGTTCGTCCACCCCAGGCGTAGCGCCGGAGAACAGCAGCAGGGCACCGACGACGAACACCAGCAGGGCCAGCACCGGCACCGCCAGGCCGCCGGCTAGCCGCACCACTTGTCGCGCGAACCACAGGCGGCGTGCCTCGGCAATGAGCAACAACACCCCGGCCGCGCACAGCGGCAAGAGGACGTAGAACAGCCGGTACAGCAGCATGGCGGCGATCAGGGCTGCCTGGTCGAGCCGGCCGGCAAACGCCACCAGCAGCACGGCTTCGAACACACCGACCCCACCCGGCACATGGCTGAGCACACCGGCGGCCAGCGCCAGCATGTAGATCAGCGCGAAGCTGATGAACGGCGGGGCGTCCGGCAACAGCAGGTACAGCACCGAAGCAGCCACGGCCACGTCCAGCACGCTGATGAGCAGCTGGGCGAAGGTCAGCCGAACCCCGGGGATGCGCACGCCGAAACGGCCGATCGCCACGCGCCAGCAGCCCGGCACGGGACGCTCGCCGGAGCGCAAGCGGACGGCAGCCACCACGGCCGCAGCCGCCAGGCCGAGCACCGCCAGGGCCACACCACGCAGCACCGCTTCGGGCAGGTGCAAGGCGCGCGCGGCATCAGCCGGCTGGTACAGGACGGCCGCGGCGACCAGCAACGGCAGGCACAGGCCGAGCGACAGGCTGGCGAACAAGGTCATTCGCGCGACATCGGCCGCACCCAGCCCCGACCGCCCGTAGAGGCGATAGCGCACCGAGCCGCCGGAGAGCACCGAAAACCCCACCGCGTTGCCGATCGAGAACGCACAAAAGCCGCCCAGGGCCAGGGTTCGCCAGGGCAGGCGGACCTGCGCGTAGCGGGCGGCCGACAACTCATAGGCGATCATCACCACGACACCGGCGAGGCTCGCCAGCCCGGCCAACAGCAGCGCCCGCGACGAGACTGCCGCCAGGGCTGCGCGTACCTGCCCCGGATCGATCGACCCGAGCAGGTGCCAGCAGGCCAACAATGCCAGGGCAAACAGCAGCAGCGACACGCTGAGGCCGATGGCCTGTCGGTAGGGGCGCAGCCGTTCGAGGCGAGGAGAGGAAACAGGGGGAACAACGCCGGCGGCAAGGGTGCCGGCTTCAACGACCGCGCGACTCATGGAAAAGCGCCTCGCAAGGATGCGGCCTCAGGGAAGGGTCGATCCGGGGCGCTAAATGTAACAGGATGTGTTGGCAGAACAAGGGGGGACCCACGGCTTGCTGACCGGACGGCCCGCAGCGGCCTGCCGGCGTCCCTCACATGCCCGGACGCGGACGGATCAGTCGCTGCCGACGAACCGCAGCCCGACCCCCTCGGCATCGACCCGCATGACTTCCATGGCCAGCTCCGGCGCGGGAATCGGCAGGTCCTGCACCTGGCCGTGGACGATCGTGCCCGGTTGCAGATCGGTCAGTTGCGGATGCCGGACGTAGACGCCGCCATCGGACAGGTCGCGGGTGTGGGCGAACACCTCGCCGAACGACTCGTGGCTGATGCGGATGCGGCACTTCATCGGTGCGCGGGGGTGCTGGCGCTGGTTTGGGCTTCCCATGGTGTCCCTGTCGTGGTTCGTTGGCTGTCGTCAGTACCAGCGTGCTTCGCCGGCCGGCCGTTTCTTGAAGCGCTTCATGGTCCACATGTACTGGCTCGGCCAGGTGCGCACGTAGCGTTCGATTACACCGCTCATCGCCGCCACCGACACGTCGACATCCTCGTCGTACATGGCCGGCGGCGCCGCTTCGAGGATCACCTTGTAGCCCGAACCGTCCTCCAGGCGCAACGCGTGGAGGAACACGCCGAGGGCCTTGCCGCCGGCCAGCATGCCGGGCACGAACTTGCTGGTCAGCGCCTGGGTGCCGAGGAAGGGCACGAACACGCCGGCGCCTTCGCTCGGTTCGGGGTCGGCCGGAATGCCCACCGCGCCACCGCGGCGCACTTCCTTGATGACGCTGATGATGCCCTCACGGGTCGAAGGCGCTACCTTGTTCCCGAGCTGGACGCGCTGGCGCTGGAGCAACTCGTCGACGGCCTTCAGCTTCGGCGGGCGGTAGAAGATGATCGGCTTGCACTGGGCGCAGTAAAAATGGTTCAGCACCTCCCAGTTGCCCAGGTGGCTGGTGATACCAACCACGCCCTTGCCGGATGCCAAGGCCTGCTCTAGGACTTCCAGGCCCTCGACCTCGCGGACCAGGCGCAGCGTCTTGTCGGCCGGCCAGATCCAGGCGCAGGCGCTTTCGGTAAAGGCCTTGCCGGTCTGCTTCAGGCTCTCGCCGAGCAGCCGCTCGAGCGCCTCGGGGGCCAGCTCCGGGAAGCAGTGCGACAGGTTTATCCTGGCCACCTCGCGCGAGCGGTTGGGCAGTTTCCACATCAGCCAGCCGATCAGGCCGCCGAGTGCCTGCACTGCACCCCACGGCAAGAGCGCGAACAACCGCAGGAAGCCGACGACCAGCGCACCTTTGAACGTCTCCAAGGGTCTCTCCCGCACAATCGAAACGCCTAGTGTAACCGCAACGCCCCTGGGACTAATCGGTCGCGCCGTCGGCGAGCTCGCGATGGCGGGGGCAATCGGTGGTGTGGTCCATCACCATGCCGCAAGCCTGCATGAAGGCGTAGCAGATGGTCGGCCCGACAAAGCTGAACCCGGCGCGCTTCAGTGCACGGCTCATGGCTTCGGCTTCCGGTGTGACGGCCGGCACCTGGGCAATTGTCGCGAAGCGGTTGATCTTGGGTTGCCCGCCAACAAAGGACCACAGCCAGGTCGCCGGATCCTCCAGGTCGAGCCAGCACCGGGCGTTGCGCCGCGCCGCTTCCAGCTTGCGGCGGTTGCGAATGATACCGGCGTCCTGCATGAGCGCGTCGATCTCGGCGTCGGTCATCCGGGCCAAGCGCCGGGCATCGAATCCGAACAGGACCTGGCGGTAGCGTTCGCGCTTGCGCAGCACGGTGATCCAGGACAGCCCCGCCTGGGCGCCCTCGAGTATCAGAAACTCAAACAGAACCTGCGGATCGCGGGTCGGCACGCCCCACTCGCGGTCGTGGTATTCGATGTACAAGGGGTCGCTGCTGCACCAGGCACAACGCGGCATGTCGAGGTCCTTCTGTGTCCGAGCAACGGGGCTCGTCGGGAGAGCGGGAGCATAACCCGGGAACCGCGTCCGCGCCGGGCGCAGCGTGGAATCAGGTATACTCCGAGGCTTTCTGTCGAAGCCCAGCACAGGTGAAATTTTGACCCAGCCAACGCCGACCGTGCGCACCTTCCAAGACCTGATCCTCGCCCTGCAAAGCTACTGGGCCGAGCAGGGTTGCGTGGTCCTGCAACCCTATGACATGGAAGTGGGCGCCGGTACCTTCCACACCGCCACCTTTCTGCGCGCCATCGGCCCGGAAACCTGGAACGCCGCCTACGTGCAGCCCTCGCGGCGTCCGACCGACGGCCGTTACGGCGAGAACCCCAACCGCCTGCAGCACTATTACCAGTTCCAGGTGGTGCTCAAGCCCAACCCGGAAAACTTCCAGGAGCTGTACCTCGAGTCGCTGCGGCGCATCGGTGTGGACACCTCGGTCCACGACGTTCGCTTCGTCGAGGACAACTGGGAGTCGCCGACGCTGGGCGCCTGGGGCCTTGGCTGGGAAGTCTGGCTCAACGGCATGGAGGTCACCCAGTTCACCTACTTCCAGCAGGTCGGCGGCATCGAGTGCATCCCCGTCACCGGCGAGATTACCTACGGCCTCGAGCGCCTGGCGATGTACCTGCAGGGCGTGGACTCGGTGTATGACCTGATCTGGACCGACGGCCCCTTCGGCACCGTCACCTACGGCGACGTGTTCCATCAGAACGAAGTGGAACAGTCGACCTACAACTTCGAGCACGCCAACGTCGACAAACTGTTCGAGCTGTTCGATTTCTATGAGTCCGAAGCCAACCGGCTGATCGAACTGGCGCTGCCCCTGCCGACTTACGAAATGGTCCTGAAGGCCTCGCATACCTTCAACCTGCTCGATGCCCGCCGGGCGATCTCGGTGACCGCGCGTCAGCAGTACATCCTGCGCGTCAGAGCGCTGGCTCGTGCGGTCGCACAGAGCTACCTGCAGGCACGCGCCAAGCTCGGCTTCCCCATGGCCACCCCCGACCTGCGTGACGAAGTTTTGGCCAAGCTGGAGGCAGCAGAATGAGTGCACTGGATTTCCTCGTTGAACTGGGCACCGAAGAGTTGCCCCCCAAGGCCCTGGGCAAACTCTCCGACGCCTTTCGCTCGGGCATCGAGAAGGGCCTGAAAGAAGCCGGCCTGCTGCATGCGCGCGTGCAGGCATTCGCCGCGCCGCGGCGCCTGGCGGTGCTGGTCGAGCGCCTGGAAAGCCAGCAGCCCGATCGCAGCGTCAACCTCGATGGCCCGCCACTGCAGGCTGCATTCGACGCCGACGGGCAACCGACCCAGGCCGCACTGGGCTTTGCACGCAAGTGCGGGGTCGAGCTCGCCGACATCGACTGCAGCGGACCCAAGCTCAAGTACAGCCGCACCATCGCCGGCGAACGCACGGCGGCGCTATTGCCGGGCATCGTCGAGCAATCGCTGAATGACCTGCCGATCCCCAAGCGCATGCGCTGGGCGGCGCGCAAGGAAGAATTCGTCCGGCCGACCCAGTGGCTGGTGATGCTGTTCGGCGATCAGGTCGTCGACTGCAACATCCTGGCGCAGCAGGCCGGTCGTGAGTCCCGCGGGCACCGCTTCCACAGCCCCGGCCGCGTGCACATCTCCAAGCCCTCGAGCTACCTCGAGGATCTGCGCGGCGCCCACGTGATCGCCGACTTCGCCGAGCGCCGCGAGCTGATCGCCAAGCGCGTCGACCAGCTGGCTGCCGACCAGAACGGCAAAGCCATCGTGCCGCCGGCGCTGCTCGACGAAGTCACCGCGCTGGTGGAATGGCCGGTGCCGCTGGTGTGCGCCTTCGAGGAACGCTTCCTCGAGGTGCCGCAGGAAGCGCTGATCACCACCATGCAGGACAACCAGAAGTACTTCTGCCTGCTCGACGCCAACGGCAAACTGCTGCCGCGCTTCATCACCGTGGCCAACATCGAATCGACCGACCCGGCGCAAATCGTTTCCGGCAACGAGAAGGTCGTTCGCCCGCGCCTGACCGACGCCGAATTCTTCTTCAAGCAGGACAAGAAGCAGCGCCTGGAACGGTTCAACGAGCGGTTGCAGAACGTGGTGTTCCAGGCCCAGCTGGGCAGCGTCTATGACAAGGCCGTGCGAGTGTCCCGGCTGGCGGCGTTCATCGCCCAGGACACCGGCGGCAACGCCGACTGGGCCGCGCGTGCCGGTCTGCTGAGCAAGTGCGACCTGGCGACCGAAATGGTCGGCGAATTCCCCGAGATGCAGGGTATCGCCGGCTACTACTACGCCCTCAACGACGGCGAACCGGGTGACGTGGCCATCGCCCTCAACGAGCAGTACATGCCGCGCGGCGCGGGCGCCGAACTGCCGGCGACCGAGACCGGCGCGATCCTCGCCGTGGCGGACAAGCTCGATACCCTGGTGGGCATCTTCGGCATCGGCATGCTGCCGACCGGCAGCAAGGATCCCTATGCGTTGCGCCGCGCCGCGCTGGGCATCCTGCGCATTCTTATCGAACGCCAGCTGGACCTCGACCTGGTGGCGGCGGTGCGTCATGCGGTCAGCCTGTTCGGTACCCAGGTCAAGGCCGCCGGGCTGGCCGACCAGGTGCTCGAGTTCGTCTTCGACCGGCTGCGCGCGCGCTACGAGGATGAAGGTGTGGAGGTGGCGTCGTACCTGTCGGTGCGCGCCGTGCAACCCGCCTCGGCGCTGGACTTCGATCAGCGCGTCCAGGCGGTGCAGGCTTTCCGCACGCTGCCTGAAGCTGCGGCGCTGGCTGCGGCGAACAAGCGCGTCTCGAACCTGTTGAGCAAGTTCGAAGCGAAGGTGCCGGACACCGTCGAGCCGCGCTATTTCGACAACGCCACCGAATTTTCCCTGTACTCGGCGTTGCAACAGGCCGAACAGGCAGTGCAGCCGCTGGCCGCCGCACGTCAGTACCGCGAGGCGCTCGAGCGACTGGCGCACCTGCGCGGCCCGGTGGATGCCTTCTTCGAGGCGGTACTGGTCAACGCCGAAGATGCTTCGGTTCGCGCCAACCGCTATGCCCTGCTTGCCCGGTTGAGAGGATTGTTCCTTGGCGTCGCCGATATTTCCGCACTTGGCTAAACCCGTGAAACTCGTCGTGCTCGACCGCGACGGCGTGATCAATGAGGACTCGGACGCCTACGTCAAGAGCCTGGCCGAATGGATCCCGATTCCGGGCGCCATCGAGGCCATTGCACGGTTGAGCAAGGCAGGCTGGACGGTGGCCATCGCCACCAACCAGTCTGGCCTGGCGCGCGGCCTGTTCGATGCGACGACCCTCGACGACATGCACTTCAGGTTGCAGCAGCTGGTGATGGAGCAGGGCGGGCGCGTCGACCTGATCGTCCACTGCCCGCATGGGCCGGATGATGGCTGCGACTGCCGCAAGCCGCTGCCGGGCCTGTTCCGGCGGATCGCTGAGCACTTCCACCTCGACGACCTCAAGGGCGTGCCGGTGGTGGGCGACAGTCACCGCGACCTGCATGCCGGCATGCGCCTCGGCGGCTCGCCCTATCTGGTGCGCACCGGCAAGGGCCGGAAGACCCTCGAAGGCAATCTGCCGGCCGGTACCCAGGTGTTCGATGACCTGGCGGCCGTGGCGGACCACCTGCTGAGAGCCGAACGATGAAAGCGCTCTATTCGCTGCGCATCGTTCTGTTCTACCTACTGCTTGGCTTCACGGCATTCGCCTGGTGCCTGGTGAGCCTGGTGGCGGCGCCGTTCATGGGCTTTCGTGCGCGCTACCGCTTCGTGGTGCAGACCTGGTGTCGCAGCGCCGTCTGGCTCGCACGGACTCTGATCGGCCTGCGCTACGAAGTCAGCGGTCAGGAACACATACCGGCCCGGCCCTGCGTCATCCTCGCCAAGCACCAGAGCACCTGGGAGACATTCTTCCTTTCCGCCTACTTCGAGCCCCTGAGCCAGGTGCTCAAGCGCGAGCTGCTGCGCGTACCCTTCTTTGGCTGGGCGATCATGCTGCTGAAACCCATCGCCATCGACCGGGACAACCCCAAGGCGGCGTTGCGCCAGGTCGCCAAGCAAGGGCAGGAACGGCTGGAGCAGGGCGCTTGGGTACTGATCTTTCCTGAAGGTACGCGCATGCCGGTAGGCCAGGCAGGGAAGTTCTCGCGCAGCGGTGCGGCCTTGGCAGTCAACGCGCAGCTGCCTGTGCTGCCCATCGCCCATAACGCGGGGCTGTACTGGCCGAAAGCGGGGTGGGGCAAGCGGCCCGGTACCATCAAGGTGGTCATCGGCCCGGCAATGCGCGCCGAGAGCGAAGGGCCGCGAGCGGTCGCCGAACTCAACCAGCGCGCCGAGGACTGGGTGAACGCGCAGGTCAGCGCCCTGGAAACGCATCCCTGACGGGTCGATCGGGCTACGAAAAAGGGGGAGCAGACCGGTG
>DDKB01000010.1 GCA_002339675.1 Stutzerimonas stutzeri | reverse complement strand
GTTTTTACACACTCTGGGCCGAAAGCAGACTTCGTAAAAGCTGCTTCCGCCCTAATGCATCACCAAACACATCGTACTTCATGCAACTCCGCTGATATTCCTAGAAGCCATTTTGCATAAAGAAAACGACAGTACGATTCGATGTCACCGACGCCGGTTGGGCATCAAGATCCACCCCAAAACGCGACTTCGCTGCAACACGACCGTCGTTCACATCACCGCAAACGCTGCCCTGATATCGCCGGATGGTAAAGCGGCTGCACCGTGTTCCCCGCGGGATCGAGCAGATGAAAACTATGAGCGCCGTCGCTGTGGGCGAAGGGGCGGTCTAGCAGCGTCACGCCCTGGGCTTTCAGGTATTCGTACCAGGCGTGCAGTTCGTCCAGGCTGTCGACGATAAAGCCGTAGTGATCCATCGCCTGGACGCCGCTGCTTTTTTCCCCGGCACGGCCCAGGGAGAGGTTGTCGTTGCCGCAGGTCAGGTAGACGAGGTCCTTGCTGGCGCGACTGAGGACGTCCATGCCCAGCACGTCGACATAGAAACGTTCGCATTCTTCGAGGTTCGGCACGGTGAGCGCCAGATGACGCAGGCCGTTCAGGCGACCGGGACGCTGTGGCATTGCTCCCTCCTTTCTTGTATACAATTTAGCTCATACCTTAAAACAATATGGAGCGCTCATGTACTGCCTTCTCCTGAAAATCCAACTCGCGCCGGGCTCGTTCGACAGGTTCATGGAGGCCATGCGCGTCAACGCCGCCGCTTCGGTGGAGCATGAGCCGGATTGCCTGGTATTCGATGTCATCCAGGATCTGGCGGATCCCGATCTCGTCTATGTCTACGAGCTGTACCGCGATGAAGCGGCTTTGGCTCATCACAAAACCACCGAGCACTTTCTGCACAGCCGCCCACTGGTGGGTGAGTTCATCGTCAAGCAGGAGGCCATGAAGGGCCATATGGTGTGTGGTAACAGCAAGCGTTGATAAGCAAGGTGTCTCGCTTAAGATATCCAAAAGATATCGATTCGAGATTATCTATATATTTTTAATCCTCTCATTCGCTGATTAGCATCGCTGCAGACGCCCGGCCTCGTGCCGGCTGCGTCTACCTCCAATAACAATAAACAGGAGACAGTGATGCTCAAGTCACCGAAGCCGCTTGCTGCGGCGATTGCGGTTGCTGCGCTGGGTGCGAGTTTGCCAGGTGTGGTCATGGCGGAGTTCCTTGCCGACAGCAAGGCGACGCTGGAACTGCGCAATTTCTATTTCAACGGCGACTATCGTCAGGACGGGGCCAAGCAGTCGAAGCGCGACGAGTGGGCGCAGGGCTTTCTGCTCAATTACCAGTCGGGCTTCACCGAGGGGCCGGTGGGGTTTGGGGTCGATGCCCTCGGGCTGCTGGGGGTGAAGCTGGATTCCGGCCCGGAGCGGCAGAATTCAGGGCTGTTGCCGGTCGGTGATGACAAGGCACCGGACGATTACAGCCAACTTGGCGCGGCGGCCAAGCTGCGTTATTCGAAGACCACGCTGCGTGCCGGCACCCTGCTGCCGAAGCTGCCGACGGTGCTGCCGAGCGATTCCCGCCTGCTGCCACAGACCTTTCGAGGCGGGATGCTGACGTCGAAGGAGATCGACGGACTGACGCTTAGCGCGGGGCGGCTGACCCAGAACAGCGTGCGCAATTCGGCCGCCAATGACGACATGCAGATCGCCGGCAAGGGCATCAGCGGTGGGCAGGCCAGCGACAAGTTCGACTTCGCCAGCGCCAGCTATCGCTGGAACAAGAACCTGACTACGGGCTATCACTACGGCCATTTGGATCAGAACTACAAGCAGCACATTTTCAACCTGGCCCACGTGCTGCCGCTGGGCGAGGATCAGGCGATCAAGAGCGATCTGCGTTTTGCCCGCTCCACCGAGGCGGGCAACACCAATGTCGACAACGATGCCTTCGGCGCCAAGTTGACCTACCAGCTGGGCGGCCACGCGTTCGGCGCGGCGTACCAGAAGATGAATGGCGAAACCGGCTATCCGCATATCAACGGCACCAACTCCTACCTGGTGAACTTCGTGATGATCTCGGCGGACTTCGCCAGCCCCGGCGAGAAGTCCTGGCAGCTGCGCTACGACTACGATTTCACCGCGATGGGCATCCCCGGGCTGAGCTTCATGACGCGTTATCTGCGCGGTGACGGCTTCGACGGTCCGGGCGGCCGCGAAGGCCACGAATGGGAGCGCGATACCGACATCGGTTACGTGTTCCAGCAGGGCGCGCTAAAGAACTTCGGCGTGAAGCTGCGTAACGGTACCTACCGAAGCACGGGCAATGACGTCGATCAGACCCGCTTGATCCTCAGTTACACCTTGCCGCTGCTGTAACAGCCGCCCTCGCCTTGCCGTCGCCCGCGCGGGCGACGGTGTCGCTGAACAGGAGAGTCACCATGACCATGCAAAAGACGCTGCTATCGCTCGCCGTGGGCTTCGCCCTGGCCACCAGCCACCTGAGCGTTCAGGCGGCGGATACGGCCGACCTGCCCTGCCGTACCACGGCCGAATGCGCGGCCGAGGCGGCGAAGATCGGCGCCACCGTCGATCGCTCCGGTGCCAAGTCGGGCAAGCACGACGACCAGTTCACCTGGGTCAACCGGATCAACAAGGCGTCCATCGTGATGCTGACCGAGGAAGGGATCGTCAGCCGCCAACAAGGCCGCGAAATCGCCAGCGGCGTGCAGTACGTGATCGACCAGGCCGGCAAGCCCGACGGCAAGAAGCCCAGCGACGTGCTGCAGATCGAGCGCATCATGATCGACAAGATCGGGCCGCAGGCGTCGCTGATCCACTCCGGCCGCAGCCGCCAGGACATGTATGCGACTTACCGGCTCGCCACGCTGCGCAGCCAGTTGCTCGACTACACCGACGCGATGAACGCCACCCGCGCCCGGCTGCTGGAGCTGGCGAAGAACAATGTCGATACGCTGATCCCGGCGTACACCAATGGCGTGCAGGCGCAGCCGATCACCTATGCGCACTACCTGCTGGCCTATGAAGCGGCTTTCGAGCGCGATGCTCAGCGCATCCGCGAGCTGTACGACCGGCTCAACCGCAGCCCCATGGGCACGGCGGTGCTGGCCAACTCCGGCTGGCCGCTCAACCGCGAGCGCTTGTCCGAGCTACTCGGCTTCGATGCTGTACGCGAGAACTCGCTGGATGCCGGACAGGTGTCGACCTACGACATTCCCATCGAGGCTGCGGGCATCGCCTCGTCGTCGGCGATCCGTATCGGCGCGATGCTCGGCGACATCCATACGCAGTACCACCAGATCCGTCCGTGGATGCTGCTCGAGGAAGGCGCCACCTATACCAGCAGCGCCATGCCGCAGAAGCGCAATCCCGGCTTGATCATGCGGGCGCGGGAATCCGCCTCGGACGTCGTCGGCCTGGCCCATACCGTCACCCTGCGCGCGCACAACGTGACCACCGGGATGACCGACTACAAGTTCGCCTTCGACGGCCTCGGGCTGTTCGACAGCGCCCACGAGATGTTCGTCCGCATGGGCAAGGTGATGGATGCGCTGGTGATCAATCCCGAGCGCGCGCTGGAGGAGCTGGAAGCAGAATGGACCACCTCGATGGAGCTGGCCGATACCCTGGAACGCGAACACAAGGTGCCCTTCCGTATCGGTCATAGCTTCGCCTCGGCGGTAGTCGGCCATGCGCGCAAGGAAGGCTTCGTGCCGGCTGACTTCCCCTACGCCGAGGCACAGCGGCTGTTCACCAAGGCGGCAGAGAAGTACGAGTGGAAGACGCGAGAGCTGCCGCTGAGCGAGTCGGCGTTCCGCGCCACGCTGTCGCCGCAGAACATGGTCAAGACCCGTGTCGGCACCGGCGGCCCGCAGCCGGCCGAGGTCAAGCGCATGCTCCAGGAGGCCAACCAGGCACTGGCTGGTGACCAGCACTGGACCAAGGTGCGCCGTGACCGAGTGGCCAAGGCTGAAACCGAGCTGGACAAGGCCTTCAATGCGCTGTTGAAGAACTAGGAGACCGCAAGCCCTCAGCGTTTCCCGACCACCGCGCCGGGAAACGCTGCCTGCCGACGGGGCATCAGCGCCTCGCGCAACGCGGTGCGATCCAGCGCACCGCTCCAGGCTGAAATCACCATGCAGGCCAACGCATTGCCAATCACATTGGTCAGCGAGCGACACTTCATCAACCGCTCGACGCCAAGCAACAGGCCGAGCGCTTCCAGCGGCACCAGATTCAGGCCGGCAACCGTGGCGGTCAGCGTCAGGAAGGCCGAACCCGCCGCGCTGGTCGAGCCCAGCGACGTCAGCAGCGCCACCAGCAACAGGCTCAAGACATGCGCACCATCGAGGGTGACACCGGCGAGCTGCGCCAGGAATACCGCCGCGCAGGCCACATAGATGTTCGAACCCGCCAGATTGAAGGTGTAGCCGGTACTGAGCACCAGCCGCACCACACGACGGGCACATCCCGCGCGCTCGAGTTTTTCGATCAGGCCCGGCACCGCGGCCACCGACGCACCGGTGAACGCGACCAGACAGAGCTCGTCCCGGATGTAGGCGATGAGTCGAAACAAACCGACGCCGGCCAGCCTGGCGACAACGCCGAGGGCAACAGCAATGAACAAACCGCAGGCGAAATAGACGGTACCGACAAACTTGAGCAACGGCCAGGCGGAGGCCGGTTCGTATCGGCCAACGGTGTAGGCCATCGCGCCGAATGCGGCCAAGGGTGCGAATCGAAGCACCATGCGCAGCGCCTTGAGCAGCCACGCCACCGCGGTATCCAAGCGGCGCCGCAGCGGCTCGCCCGTATCGCCCGCCCAACCCAGCCCGAGGCCGAACAGCAACGCGGCCAACACCACCGGAAGGATGAACGTATGACTGACGACCTGCGCCAGACTGGTCAGCACCGCGGTGGGCAGATCGCTCATAACGCGCACGGTCGAGGTGCTCAGTGACGAGGCCTCGGCACCGGGCGCCAGCAGCATGCCTACACCCGCACCGGTGATCAGCGAGAAGACGGCCATTACCAAGAAATAAACCACCACCCGACCGGCGCAGCGGGTGTGCTGCCCGCGTTCACCGAACGCCGACACCGCCGAGGCGACCAGCACGAACATCACCAGAGGCACCGCGCGACCGATCACGCCGAGGAAGGCGTCGCTGAGCGGTTTCATCTGGACCGCCAGCTCCGGCCGCAGGATGCCGAGCGACAGCCCCAGGGCAATCGCGATCAGGATAAGAGCGGTGTCGTTGCGGTACAGCTTGGCTAGAATCATGGGCCGCCGAGCGATGTTGTTGTTTTGGCAGGCTGTTGAAAAAAACGCAGACGAGGCAGACAAGACGAGGTGCCTTTAACCAAGAATTGCCAACGTAGGCAGTTTTTTCACAGGCTGCGAGTCGCTTCAGTGCCCCGTATCCTACCCCATCAAGGCGACTCGTCAGTCGAACGCACTGGGGAGCGCCGAGCAGGACGCCGTCATATGGAACTTCGCCACCTCCGCTATTTCGTCATGGTCGCCGAGGAGAGGCATTTCACCCGCGCGGCGGCACGCCTGAACATGCAGCAGCCGCCGCTGAGCCAGCAGATTCGCGCTCTGGAGGATGAACTCGGCTTCGAGCTGTTCAAGCGCCATCCCAAAGGAGTGGACCTGACCACCGGTGGCGCCGTGTTTCTCGAAGAAGCCAAGGCGATCCTGGCGCGGGTAACGGACGGCGCGCGCCGGGCCGCTCGGGTCGCTGGCGGGGTTGAGGGCACGCTGAGCATCGGTTTCACCTCCTCGGCGGCGGCGCATCCGTTGATCCCACGGGTCATCCGCGCCTACCGCGAGCGGTATCCGGCAGTCGCGATCACCCTGGACGAGGGCAACGCCGCCGGCCGCCTGACCGAACGCGCCAGTGCCGGACAGCTGGAGGTCGGGATCCTCCGCGCGCCCGTCAGTCGTCCCGCGGGTATCGAGTTCCACCGGCTGCTGGTCGAAGAACTGCTGTTGGTGCTACCGATCGGGCATCCCGTGTTGACCGACTATCCCGACGCCGTGGATTTGCTGGCAGTCCGTGACGAGCCGTTCATTCTCGTGCGCCGCCCCGGCGCACCAGGCATGTACGCCAACCTGCTGCACGCCTGCCAAGCGGCCGGCTTCGAGCCGCGGGTGGCCTTCGAGGTGGAGCGGATGCTGACCAACGTCAGCCTGGTCGCCGCCGGTGAAGGGATCTCAGTGGTACCGGCGTCCATGCGCGACATCCACCGGGAAAGCGTGGTCTACCGACGCATTGTCGGCGCCCGCCCACGGCTGGTCGCGCCGCTAACCCTCGTGTGCCGCGAGTTCAATCAGTCGCCGGCGCTGCAGAACTTCATTGCGCTGGCGCGGCGACTGGCCAAGGAATACCGCGCCCAGCAGCTCGAGGATTGAGTCGAAGAAGCGGTACTAGCGGGTCGAGGGACGCGCCGTGGTCCAGGTCGCCAGCAGCAGGCCCGCAAAAATCAGCCCGCCGCCGATCCAGTGGAAGGTCTGCAGGCCCTCGCCCAGCAGCAGCCAGCCGAGTATCGCGGTGAATACTGGCATCAGGTAGGTCGCCATCGCCGCCTTCGCCGCGCCAACGGTTTTGACGCCGTGGTTCCAGGACAGATAGGCGACCAGCGAGGCGAAAATCGCGGTGTAGGCAATCACGCTGAGGTTGGTCAGACTCGGTGTGAAGCCACCGACATGGCTGAATTCGAACAGGTAGAACGGCAGGATCAGCGGTGTGCCCAGCAGCATCAGCACACCCAGCAGGGTCAAGGGCGGCACTTGGAGGAAATGGGCCCAGCGCCGCAGAGACAGGGTGTAGAGCGCCCAGACCAGCACCGCCACCAGCATGATCAGGTCGCCCGCCTGGAACGACAGGCTGCTGAATGCCGCCCAACTGCCACGGCTGATCAGGTAGACCAGGCCACCCGCGGCGATGGCCATGCCGAACCAGGCACGCCGCGCCGGCCACTCGCCCAGCAGCAGCCCGCCACCAATAAACGTGAACAACGGCAGACAGGTATTTACCAACGTCAGGTTGATGGCTTCGGTGCTTTGCGCGGCGGAGTACAACAGCGAGTTGTAGCTGCTGATCCCCAGCGCCGCGACGATGGGCAGCCGCCAGCCCGCCGCGCGCAAGGCTGCCCGATGCGTCCAGATGGACCGCGCCACGAACGGCAGCAACAGGCAGGTGGCAAGCACCCAGCGCCAGAACGACAGGGTCAGCGGCGGAATGGCGTTGTGAAAGGCCCGCGCCACCAGCGCGTTGCCGCTCCAGCAGAGCACGGCGAGCAGCAGGCCGCCAAAGGCCCAAGCGTTACGTGTCGGCATCAGACCGGCCGGAACGGGCGCAGGCGGTATTGCGGCGGCAGTTGGTCCAGGCCACTGATGGTGACGTTGAGGTTTTTCCAGATGCCGTCCTTGATGCCATAGATGCAGCCATGCACCGACAGCGGTTGGCCCCGGTGCCAGGCGTTCTGGACGATCGTGGTGTGACTGACGTTGGCCACCTGCTGGATCACGTTGAGCTCGCACAGACGGTCAACCTGCGCCTCCTCCGTCGGGAAGCTGGCGATATGCTCGCGATGTTCGTAGTACAGGTCGCGAATGGTGCGCAGCCAACCGTCGATCAGGCCGAGCTGGTCGTCGCGCATCGAGGCGCGTACACCACCACAGCCATAGTGACCGGTGACGAGGATGTGTTTGACCTTGAGCACGTCCACCGCGTACTGGATCACCGACAGGCAATTGAGGTCGGTGTGCAGGACAACGTTGGCGACGTTGCGGTGAACGAACAGATCGCCCGGCAACATGCCGACGATTTCGTTGGCGGGCACACGGGCGTCCGAGCACCCGATCCAAAGGTATTCGGGAACCTGCTGCTTGGCCAGTTTGGTAAAGAAGTCAGGATCTTCCTCGAGGATGGCTTCGGCCCAACGCGCGTTGTTCTCGATTAACTGCTGAAGATCGTTGCTCATCGCCTACCCTTCTCTTGCGAAACGTTATGGACCGCTCGGGATTATGACAAGCGGGCGCACCGGCGCGTCACAGCTTCAGACGGTAAACAACGGGTTCGAAGGGACTTCTGCGCGCGGGCGGGAGGAGAACGCTCGAAGGTCGCGCAGGAAATTGTCCCGCCAGGCATCGAGATCCGCTGCACGAATGGCGCGCATCATGTGCTCGTAGCGGTCCTTGCGCTCTGTCAGGGACATCCGCATGGCACGGTCCAACGCTTCGGCCATGCCGATGCAGTCGTAGGGGTTGATGATCAGCGCCGAGGTCAGCTCGCGCGCCGCCCCGGCGAAGCGCGACAGCACCAGCACACCCGGATCTTCCGGGTCCTGCGAGGCGACGTATTCCTTGGCCACCAGGTTCATGCCGTCGCGCAGCGGCGTGACAAAGCCGATGTCCGCCTGACGGAACAGGCCCATCAGGGCACGGCGGTCATGACTCTTGTTCAGGTAATGCAGGGGCGTCCAGTCCAGATCCGACAGCCAGCCGTTGATGTGCCCCGCGGCGCTCTCGAGCTGCTGGCGAATGTGCTGGTAGGTCTTGACGTCCGAGCGGGACGTCGGCGCGATCTGGATGAATTCGACGGCCCGGCGGTGCTCCGGATAGCGCTCGAGAAACGCCTGGTAGGCCGCGAACCGCTCAACCAAGCCTTTGGAATAGTCGAGCCGATCGACGCTGATGATCTTCTTGCGCGCCACGTCGGTGGTGCGGCGCATGGGTCGAGTGCGCCCCTTGTAGGACTCGGCCAGCTCCTGGATCTCGTCGGGCACCACGCCGATCGGGTAGACCCCGGCCCGGAAGTTCTGACCGTAGGCCGTCAGGCTGCCGTCGCTTTCGAGAACCCCGCGCACTTCGCGGGTCATGTAGTCCTGGAAGGCAAGGCGATCGGTCTCGGTTTGAAAACCGATAAGGTCGTAGAAGCACAGCGTCTTGAGCAGCTCATTGTGCGGCGGAATGACGGTGAGGATTTCCGGCGGCGGAAAGGGAATGTGCAGGAAGAAACCGATGCGGTTGCGAATACCCAGCTGGCGGCACGCCTCGGCGAACGGGATCAGGTGGTAGTCATGGATCCAGATGATGTCGTCGGGCTTGAGCAGCGGCTTGAGCTTTTCGGCCAGCATGGCGTTGACCCGCCGGTAGCCTTCGTATTCCTGGCGGTTGTAGCGGGCCAGGTCAATCCGGTAATGAAAGATCGGCCAGAGGGTGGCATTGGAGAACCCGCGGTAGTACTGGTCGTAATCCTGCTTGGTCAGGCCCATCGTCACGTAGGTGATATTGCCGATGGTCTCGGTGTTGGTCTGCGGCGCGCTGCCGACATCCCCGCTCCAGCCGAACCAGATGCCGCCAGCCTGGCGCAACGCGTCGTACACGCCTACGGCAAGCCCGCCGGCCGCGACCTTGCCCGGCTTGATCGGCGCTACGCGGTTGGACACCACCACTAGTCGGCTCATGAGTCTTCTCGCTTCAGTCTGTGTGGGTGTAATGGCCGTCCGGCAATGTGCGGCTGCGTGACAGCTCATCGAGCCAGGCCGTGACAGCCTCTACGGACGCCAGGCGATGCCGGGCTTCGGTCGCGCCGGTGCCGACCTTGATGGTGATGCCGCCCAGCTCGTTGACCACCTGGAAGCCCGCCTCGTCGGTCAGGTCGTCACCGAGGAAAACCGGGATGCGGCCGGCGAACGGCGCCTCCTGCATGAAGGTACGGATGACCTCGCCCTTGCTGGCACCGCGCGGCTTGAGTTCGAACACGCACTTGCCGGGCTGCAGCGCAAGCAGATCGCCATGCCGTGCGACGAAGTACTCGGCCAGCGCCCGGGCCGTCTCCTCGAGTTCCGGGGCGAGGCGAAAGTGCAGCGCAAAGGCCACGCCCTTGTTCTCCAGCGAAAGGCCGGGATGGGCGGCGCAGGCCCGCGCCAACTCGCGCTGGATCTCGTCGAACAGCGCCTGGTCGAGCGCCAGCTGGCAGAGCTCGCCGGATGCCGTGCGGCGCTCGGCGCCGTGAACGCCGGCGGCTGGTAATCGAAGCGGGGCAAGCAGCGCGTCGAGCTGGCTGATGGGGCGCCCCGATACCACGGCGACGGGATGGCCATCGGCGTCCAGTCGCTCCAGTGCGGCCAGCGAGCGAGCGGGAATGGTCACCAGCTCGGGGCGCGGCTGGATCTCGGCAAGGGTGCCATCAACATCGAAGAAAAAAGCGCAGCGCTGCGTTTCTGTCGCGCATTGATCATTATTTTTGCTCATGTCCTCTGAGACTCCCGACCGCTACCGGTGGTTCGCCATTTTTTCCATCCAGCGCCGACCGCAGGGCCGCGGGCCAGCCCCAGCAGCTTGGTTCATAAACCCCGAACCGGCCAGCGGAAGGCCTGAATCTTCCCCGGTGCCCCGGGTCACAGCAGCAATACCCAGGTTCAAGCAGGAGGTTGTCATGAACGATCGCAAACCCTATCGGCCGACGGAAATCGACGACACCGAGGACCGCATGGGCTCCATCGAGCAGCTCGATTTCGACCAGCACCGCGACGACCGCAAGGGACGCATCGGCGATGAAGTGCCAGCTACCGAGGTGGAAGACCAGTTCCCCGCAGAGCGGGCTGCCGAGGCCGGCATGACCGCCGGTGAGGTCCCGGATGGCGACACCACGCTGGATGATATGGCGCCGGAAACGCTGATCCCTGAGGACGGCGCGCGTTCCCCCCGCGAACCCGGCCACGGCGAGCCGGCCGATCAGGCACTGAGCGAGGTGTCCGGACACCGTATCGGTGCCGACGTGGACCTGGACGAAGCCGAGGCGGCCCGACGAGATCCGCTGGATGGCAAGCCCTGGGACGGACCGGCTGACGGGGATCCGGACACCGGCGTCAGCGGCGGTGACGCCGTGCTGCATGAGGGTGAGGACGTACTCGACGATGACGAGCTGAGCGGCGAAGCGCCACTGGATTCCGGCCGCGAAAGGCAGCCTTAGGCCAATGCCACGTGGCGTCGCGTGCCGCCGCCAGCTGCTGCGTTGACGCCGCCAGACCAGCGGTGAGTAGTCGTTTGGCCTGAAGGATCAGGTCAGTTAATCGAGCAGGGTACAGGCCATCACCAGCGCATCTTCGCGCCCGTCCGCCGCGGGATAGTAGCCGCGACGGCGGCCCACCTCGTTGAAACCGTAGCGCTCATAAAGCCGGTAGGCCGACGCGTTGCTGGCGCGCACTTCGAGAAAGCACTCCCGCCCGCCGCGTGCTTGCGCCCGCTGCATCAGGTGCTCGAGCAGCCGCAGACCGAGGCCGCGGCCCTGGCTCTGCGGCTTGACGGTGATATTGAGCAGGTGCGCCTCGTCGAGGATGACGTTGATCACGCCATGGCCGACCTGCTGCTCGCCCTCGAACATGACCCAGCATTCGTAAGCGCTTAGGGCGTCAGTAAAGATGCCGCGCGTCCAGGGATGGCTGAACGCGGCGTATTCGATTTTCAGCACGGTCTCGATATCCGCCGCGGTCATCGGGCGGAAGTTGACTGCATCATTCATGGGTACGACTCGTGACTCCCGCTCATAATTCGACGACCCAGCGCGGCATGCTGCGACGCATGGCTTGCCACAATTGCGCTTTGCTCGCCGGCTGCTCCATCAGCTGTTCCAGCCCCGGCATGGCCAGCGCCACACCGAGCCCGTCAATCGTCAATTCTCGATAGCAGGCATCCGCTTCGACCTCACCGGCGAACCGCAACGCCGGCAAACCGATCAGCCACAGGCAGGAGCAACCCATCTCCTCGAGTTCGGCTGCCACGACGCCCTGAACGTAGTCACGCGCGGCGTCGACACCCTGGTCCAGGCTGCCGCGGTGTAACAGCGGCCAGCGAATCGGCTCGCCATCGCCGACCTGCTGCGGCTTGTCGGGCAGCCGGGCGGCCCGCAGGATGTCCTTGAGCAGCACATAGGCCGGGTCACGGCTCTGGAAGGATTCCCCGGTCGGCAGTTCCACCAGCAGCACGACATTGCCCGCACGCAGCAACTGCAGCGCAAAGCGCGGCGGCGGCGCAGTCACGACCTGTTCGGCTGCCGGCGCTTTGGTGTCACGCAACGCGCGCTTCGGCTCGGGCACGGCGACGCGTGGTAGCACCGCACGCAAGGCATCGGCCGCGGGCGTGGCCACGGGTGCAGGCGCGGATGCGGGTGCGGCTGCAGCTGTATCTGCAGCGGATGGCTGCATGGCCGGTTGCGGCTCATGCGGCCGCACGGGCGCGACCGCTGGTTCAGCCGTGCTGACGGCTTCGATCGGCTGGATCAGCGCGGGCCGCGACGGTGCCGCGAACGGCAGCTCGGTCCGCGGCAGCCAGCTGTCGATTTGCATGGCACCGAGGAAGGCCCGGCGCCGCGTTTCGGTAATCAAACCCCGGCCACCTGCGGATGCGCCTTGGCGCCGACCTGCATCAGGTTCAGCGCATTGAGGTAGGCCTTGGCAGACGCCACCACGATATCGGTATCGGCGCCGTTGCCGTTGACGATGCGCCCGCCCTTCTCCAGCCGCACCGTGACCTCGCCCTGCGAATCGGTGCCCTTGGTAATGGCATTGACCGAATAGAGCTGCAGCGTGGCGCCGGAATTGGCGACCGACTCGATGGCCTTGAAGGTCGCATCGACCGGCCCGGAACCCTGTCCCGACGCGGGCAGCTCATTGCCGTCCACGCTGAGCACGAGCTTGGCCACCGGCACTTCGCCGGTCTTGCTTGCGACCTCCAGCGTGACGAGCTTGAAATGCTCCTGCACATCTTCGGCCAGGGTATCGGAGACCAATGCCTGCAGGTCCTCGTCAAAGATTTCGTGCTTCTTGTCGGCCAGTTCCTTGAAGCGCGCAAAGGCGGCATTCAGCTCGCCCTCGCCCGACAGCACGATGCCCAGCTCCTCGAGCCGCGAGCGGAACGCGGCACGCCCGGAATGCTTGCCCATGACCATCTTGTTGGCGTTCCAGCCCACCGACTGCGCGGACATGATTTCGTAGGTTTCGCGGTGCTTGAGCACGCCGTCCTGATGGATGCCGGATTCATGAGCAAACGCATTGGCGCCGACGATGGCCTTGTTCGGCTGCACGGGGAAGCCGGTAATGCCAGAGACCAGGCGCGAGGCGGCGAGGATGTGCTCGGTCTCGATACGGGTGTGCACGCCGAGCAGGTCCTGGCGGGTCTTGATCGCCATGACGATTTCCTCGAGCGCCGCGTTGCCGGCACGCTCGCCGAGGCCGTTGATGGTGCATTCGACCTGCCGTGCCCCCGCCACGACCGCGGCCAACGAATTGGCCACTGCCAGGCCCAGGTCATTGTGGCAATGCACGGAGAAGACGGCCTTGTCCGCGTTGGGGATGCGCTCGAGCAGCTGGCGAATGGTGTCGGCGTACTGGTGCGGGATGGCGTAACCGACCGTGTCTGGGATGTTGATCGTACGCGCACCCGCGTCGATGGCCGCCTCGATGATGCGGCAGAGGAACTCGACCTCCGAGCGGCCGGCGTCCTCGCAGGAGAACTCGACATCGGCGCAGAGGTTGCGCGCCTTGGTCACCGCCCGCACGGCCTGTTCGACAACCTGATCGGGCTGCATGCGCAGTTTGTACTGCATGTGAATCGGGCTGGTGGCGATGAAGGTGTGGATGCGCCCCGAATTCGCGCCGGCCAACGCCTCTGCGGCGCGCTCGATATCGGCATCGACGGCACGCGCCAGGCTGCACACGGTGCTGTCCTTGATATGGTCGGCGACAGCTTTGACGGCGGCGAAATCGCCCGGACTGGCGATGGCGAATCCGGCTTCGATCACGTCCACCTTCAGCCGCTCGAGGGCCTTGGCGATCCGCAGCTTTTCTTCGCCCGTCATGGAGGCGCCGGGGCTCTGTTCGCCGTCACGCAAGGTGGTATCGAAGATGATGACGCGGTCGTTGCTGCTCATGTCGAACTCCTCTTGGCCAGCCGTGCGGACGCAGGCGGCACCCAAGCATGAATTGTGGCCGCAAACCGGCAAAGCGGGAAGTCCGCACACCGGTTTGCGTCCTCCAGCGATCGGTTTGGGCTGATTTGCAGGCAGGCCAGGCATTACAATTGGCAGCCATTTCTCCTGCCGACAGAACCGAGTCAGATGATCGAACCCAAGCGCGTACTGCGTGCCCTTGCCGAACACTGGACGTTGCTCGAGCCGCTGTGCGAACGCTTCGATGCCGGGACGCTGAGCCTGATCGAGCTTCGTCATCAGCTGGCCGCGCAACTGCCCGAAGGCACGCCCACCGATATCACCGCCCTGCTCGATCAGTGGATCCGTCTGGATATTCTGGTCCCGGTGGCGAAAAGCCCGAATCGCTTCGAGCTGAACGCGCAGATCCATGACTTCCTCGCCTACTTGCGCCGCGAACATCGGCTCGGCCTGTGCCTGGAAATTGAAGCCTACCTGCGCCATCTGGAACGCCTGGCCGGCCATATCCAGGACGCCTTCGAGATCCGCGACGGCCAGGATCTGGCCCGCCAGCTGCGCCTGCTCGACATGCGTGTGCGCGATGTACTGAAGAAGCTCGCCAACGACGAGCAGGCGCTGATCGGCGTCGCCGACCGGGCCAAGACCAGCGATCGGCAGATCCCGTTGCGTCAGCGTTATGCCGAGGTACTGGCGACCTGGGATGAATATGTCGAGCCGATGATTCAGCTGGTCGCGGCTGACGGTGCCTTCGAGCAAGGCGTCTACCGCGTCGAGCAGGTACTGATGAAGCTGCTCGGCGAGCAGCAGCGACTCGGCCAACTGGTCGACGACGATCTGCTGCTACGCACCCATGCGCGGATTCTGGAAATGCAGAGCACCGCCCAGCTGACCCTGCGTCATGCTCGTGAGCTGCTGTTGCCCTTGCGTGAGGAGGCGCGTCGGCACAACGCGGTGACCCGTGGCGCCGCGCTGGCGCTGTCGGCGATCCGCAAGAAAGGCCTCGATGCCGTGCCGCAGGCCTCGCTGCCGCTGTTCACCCGGCCGCAGAGCACCTTCCTCGGCTCGGCCAGCCAGGTCGAAGCCTACGTCTACGCCCTCGCCCGCTTCGAGCCGAAGCCGGCGCAGTTCCCCCGAGCCGGCAGCAAGCGCAAGGCCGACGCACCACGGTCGCCGCTGACGGCACGTGAAATGCTCGACCGCTGCGAACAGGCCTTGCCCTTGCCGGACCTGATGCAATGGCTGCTCGAACAGGAACCGGAGGGTGCGACCGACGAATTGCTCTACTGGTTCTCGCGCTTGTCCCGCGATGCGCGTTTCCAGCGCGACCGCCTAGAGCGGCGCGAGTACCTGACGCGCGAACATCAGGTCAGCCTCAGCTCATTCGCGCTGCTGGCCAATGCCAATGGTTGAACCCTGCGTAGGGTGGATAACGCTTTGCTTGTCCACCTCCGACACCGAACTTTTCGGTGGAAAAGGCGTTGCCGTTTTCCACCCTACGCCCACCCTACTCGCGGAACCTTACGTAGGGTGGACAACGCGCAGCTTGTCCACCACCACCCCGACGATATCCGAGCGACCTGAATGAACATCGATCTCAAGGAAATGACCCAGCTGGCACCAATCTTCCGCGAGCTGTTCAAGGGCTATCACCTGTCGCGCAGCGAGCCGGAGTGCTACGCCCAGCTATCCAACATGCAGGACCAGTACCGCGCGCTGTTCAAGGCGCTCGGCTTCGAGCTGGTCTGCGATCCACGCGGCTTCTACTATTTCGTCCCTGAGCAGATGGGTGCGCAAGTCAACAAGACCGCCCAGCGCCTGGCGTTGTTCACCTTCATCCTGGTCGAACACCTGGCGGATCAGGGGCGCGATCCGCTCGCGGTACTCGATGGCGGCACCCTCGGCCGTGATGAGCTGCCGGCCTTGCTGGATAAGTACCGCGATCTGTTCCTGCAAGCCGAAGTCACCACTGGGGACGAGCTGGAAGAAAAGGTCATCCGCCGCCTGACGCAACTGGGGTTCGCCGAAGACAGCAACGGCGTCTACCGCTTCCTGCCACCCATGCACCGCTTCCTCGATGTGTGCCTGTCCGTGCAGCAGGACCGCGACCTGGCAGCGAGCCTGCACAGCAGTGACCTGCCCCTACCCGCGCCGCAGCTCATCGCCGAGGAGGAAGAGGACGACATCATCCTGATCGACCGCGACCCCGACGAAACCGAGGACGAAGCGCTCGCACGTGCCATCGCCGAAGAAAAGGAGCTTGAAGCATGAGCCAGGAACGCTACGGCATTCGCCGCTTTGCCCTGTTGAATACCGCGGGCTACAGCCTCGGCATCTTTCCGCTGGAAACCCCGCTGTCGGTCTACGGCGCCAACAACCTCGGCAAATCCGCCTCGATCAACGCACTGCAGTTCCCGATTCTGGCGCGCATGTCGGACATGAGTTTCGGCAAGTACAGCCTGGAACAGTCGCGCAAGTTCTACTTTGCCAGCGACACCAGCTACATCCTCGTCGAAGTCGCCCTGCCCCATGGCCCGCACGTGATTGGCGTAGCCGGCCGCGGGCCGGGTGGTGGTTTCGGCCATCAGTTCTTCGTCTATCAGGGCTCGCTGGACCTCGATCACTATCAGCAGAACGGCACCTGCCTACGCCAACGTGAGCTGTTCGCCAACCTCGAGCGCGCCGGCATCAAAGCCTACGAGGCCAAGCCGGATGAACTGCGCCGGCTGCTGGTCGGTGGGCATACCGCGATTCCGTTGGACATGACGCTGATCCCGTTGCGCTCGACCAGCGAACAGAGCCTGAAGACCTTCCGTGCGCTGTTCATCAACTTGCTGCATATGCGCGAGATCACTGCCGCCAAACTCAAGCAGCTGTTTCTCGACGCCTTCGAGCACAGCCTGCGCTCGGGCAGCGTCGACTACATCGCTGCGACCGAGGAAGCCTTCCGCGACGTGCGCCGCATGGAGCAGGACTATCAGGCACTCGTCGCCGCCGGCCCGCTGGTCGAGGCGCTGGCCGCTGGCGTCGCGCAACGTGAGTTGTTACGTGGCAAGCTGCATCGCCTGTCGCCCTTGCTCGACTCGCTGCTCGGCACTTGGCAGGACTATGCCGGCGCACGCAAGGAAGAGCTGGTGATCCAGGCCGAGCACTATCGCCGCGAGCAGGACGGTCTGCAGAATGAACAGCGCGGCGGCACTGCCGAACTGATGCGCCTGGAGCGTGAGATCAGCGAGATTCAACGCTGGCTGGGCGAACTCTCGGCATTGAAGAACCGCTTTGCGCTGGTCGAGGATGCGCACGTGCTCGAGCAACAGCTGCTGGCCGCCAAGGACGCCCACGACGAGCTGGCCGGCGCGCTGTCGCAATCGCGCCAGTTCTCCAGCGAAGATCTCGACGAGCGTCTGCGCGACCTGGAAAAGCGCCTCAAGTCAGTCCGCCAGCAATTGGACCATGCGGACAACAACAGCTATTCGCGCCTGCGCGAAGAGTTCTCCCAGGCCGACGTCGATCGTCTGATGCGCCTGTTCAACGGGCAACTGTTCAGCCTGCCGCTGGGTGACAAAGGTATCGCCACAGACGACGGCGATATTTGGGTCAAATCCCTCGAAGCGGTGCTCGACGGTTTCAAGGGCGAGCGATTCGAAGCGCCCGGGCTGTCCATCGACCTGTCCCATATCGAACCACCGGCCTTGCAGGCGCTGGCTGACCGCGCAGCGATGCGAGACCAGAAAGATCGACTGGAGCGGGAACTGAAGCAACTCAAGGCCCAGCATTCGGTGGCGGTCGACCGCGCCGCGAGCAAGGCGCAGGCCGAACAGCTGTACCAACAGGTGCTTGATGCTCAAAAGGCATTGGAGGATTTCCGTCGCTGTCAGACACTCACAGCCGAAGAGGACAGCAAGCTTGAGCAGCTGGCGCAGGCCGAGGCAGCGCAGGACGAACTCAAGCGGACCAGCGACGCCTTCACCGAACGAGTCCAGCACCTCTCGGCAAAACTGCAGCTGGTCGGCCGGCAGCTGGCCGATCTCGAGGCCAAGGAACGCACGCTGGAGGACGCGCTACGTCGTCGCCAGTTGCTCCCAGCCGACCTGCCATTCGGCACACCGTTCATGGACCCAGTGGACGACTCGCTGGATAACCTTCAGCCGCTGCTCAACGACTATCAGGACAGCTGGCAGGCATTGCAGCGCGTCGATGGTCAGATCGAAGCGCTCTATGCGCAGGTGCGCCTCAAGGGCGTCGCCAAATTCGATAGCGAGGAAGATCCCGAGCGACGGTTGCAGCTGCTGGTGAACGCCTACGCGCATCGCCAGGACGAAGCCCTGACGCTGGCCAAGGCGCGTCGCGCTGCGGTGACCGACATCGCCCGCACCTTGCGCAACATCCGCAGTGATTACGACAGCCTCGAGCATCAGCTCGCGCTGTTTAACCGTGAGATCAACAAACGGCAGGTCTCGAACCTCGAAAGCTTCCGCATCGTCCTGGCGCCAAACAAGGATGCGCTCAAGCACATCGACCAGATCATCCACAGCGCAGGCCAATACGAGCAAGGCGAGACACTGTCGGTGTTCGATTTGCAGCAAAGCAGCGAACAGGACAGCAAGAACGAGGAAGCCAAGGAATACCTGGCTCGCCTGGTCGCCGCCAACAACAATCAGCTGGGCCTCAAAGACCTGTTCGAGCTGGCCTTCGAAATTACCAAGGTGGGCGGGCAGCCGGTGATCCATACCGACATCGACGGTGCGGCATCCAACGGCACAACGATGACCATCAAGGCGCTGACCAACATGTATCTGTTGCTCCACTTGATGGATCGTGAACAGGCGGGCCGTATACGTCTGCCGTACTACCTAGACGAAGCCGCCGACATCGACGAAAGAAATCAGCAAGCCCTCATCGAAACCAGTTTGCAGCTGGGCTTCGTTCCGATTCTGGCATCGGTCAAACCTCAGGTATCGGCGCACGTGGCGATCGATCTGGAAGGAGGCAACGGCCCGAGCGGAATCTACATCGATGAAGCCGACTGGAAATTCATCAAGCGTCGGGAGCAGGCCGCGCAACCGACCGTACCAGCTGAGCGAAACGCGGTAGCAGAAGCCGAGCCGATCAGCTGAAAAACTGGGCGGAGAGCCAGTCTGCAGGTGACACGGACTGGCTCATTGAAGGCAGTCTATTGGCTGTCGCTCGGAGTCCAAACGCGCTGTATGCGTCTGTGCACAAGCTAAGCCGGCGTGGCGCTCTTAGATATGAGCTCAGAGCAACCGAGGCTTGGTTCCCGGCGACCGTCTGCCCTCCCCGTTCGCCTCCTTGGTTCGCCTAGAGCTCGCCCTTGGACGTCCCGATAATGTGTGGCCATCGCTCCATAGAGACAGGCCGTCCGCGCTGATGACCGTCACCTCATCGAGATCGGCAGTACTGCGCCATACCGCGCGTGGCCTTGCTTCTATAGCGCGCGGCGAGGCTCACCCTGGGGGGTTTATTCGGTCTTGCCCATAACCTTACGGCTGCGCCTGAACTGATCTGCCGGAATGGAGAACCCCACCAGCGAGAGCTTGGCCAAATGGCTTTGGCATGAACTCAAGCCGCTGCTACCGGAACTATCGAGAATTTGACTCCACGAAACCTGCACGAGTGGTTGCGAGTACCGCGGCGATTGACGCTCGTCTAGGCAACGAGCTTTGAGTTACACGTAACCGCTAGCAGGGCTCTTGGCGACAGCTCCCTGTTGGTCGTAGACGCCGCATTGGCTTACTCGCTTGCCACGTTCCGCTGGAGGTCTGACGAGGCTTACGCTTGGAGCGTGCCAGTTAAGCCCTCGCTGCTCGCAAGCGCATTCCCACTTTC
Organism: Stutzerimonas stutzeri; assembly: GCA_002339675.1. Taxonomy (GTDB): domain Bacteria; phylum Pseudomonadota; class Gammaproteobacteria; order Pseudomonadales; family Pseudomonadaceae; genus Stutzerimonas; species Stutzerimonas stutzeri_O. The sequence continues at coordinate 190 of DDKB01000010.1, read as the reverse complement.
CATGGCTATCCGTCTCCGCTGGCTTCCCCTGCGGCTTTTTTCATTCGGGTACGCCTGAACATCAGGAGGTCTGCACCGCCTTAGTGTCGTCCCCTGCCGTGAACGTTGGAGTCCCCGCGATTGTTACCTCAACTTTTCCGCGCGCAAAGACAAACCCCCGACCATCTGTGATGATCGGGGGTTTGGTGTA
>DDKB01000024.1 GCA_002339675.1 Stutzerimonas stutzeri | reverse complement strand
AAAAAGGGGGAGCAGACCGGTGTCTGCTCCCCCTTTTTCTTGACCGCAACGCCTCAGCTGTCGACAGAGCTACGGATCAGGTGGTCGAAGGCGCTCAACGAGGCCTTGGCGCCTTCACCGACGGCAATGACGATCTGCTTGTACGGCACGGTCGTCACGTCGCCGGCGGCGAAGATGCCCGGCAGCGAGGTCTCGCCCCGCGCATCGACGATGATCTCGCCGCGCGAGGTCAGCTCCACGGTGCCCTTGAGCCAGTCGGAGTTCGGCAGCAGGCCGATCTGCACGAAGATGCCTTCGAGCTCGAGGCTGTGGAACTCGCTGGAGTTGCGGTCCTTGTAGGTCAGGCCGGTGACCTTCTGGCCGTCACCGGTGACTTCCCTGGTCAGCGCGCTGGTGATCACCGTGACGTTGGGCAGGCTGAAGAGCTTCTTTTGCAGCACGGCGTCGGCGCGCAGCTGGCTGTCGAACTCGAGCAGGGTGACCTGCGCGACGATCCCCGCCAGGTCGATGGCCGCTTCCACGCCCGAATTGCCGCCGCCGATCACCGCCACGCGCTTGCCCTTGAACAGGGGGCCGTCGCAGTGCGGGCAGTAGGCGACGCCGCGGCCGCGGTATTCCTGCTCGCCGGGCACGTTCATTTCACGCCAGCGGGCGCCGGTCGCCAGGATCAGGGTCCTGGCCTTCAGCGAGCCGCCATTTTCCAGCTTGATCTCGTGCAGGCCACCGGCCTTCTCGGCGGGGAGCAGCTGCGCGGCGCGCTGCAGGTTCATGATGTCGACGTCATACTCACGCACGTGGTTCTCCAGCGCGCGGGCCAGCTTCGGGCCTTCGGTTTCGCTGACCGAGATGAAGTTTTCGATGGCCATGGTATCCAGCACCTGGCCGCCGAAGCGCTCGGCGGCGACGCCGGTGCGGATGCCCTTGCGCGCGGCATAGATCGCCGCCGCGGCGCCAGCCGGGCCACCGCCCACCACCAGCACATCGAACGGCGCCTTGGCGCTGAGCTTCTCGGCATCACGCGCTGAAGCGCCGGTGTCGAGTTTGGCGAGAATCTCTTCTTCACCCATGCGGCCCTGACCGAACAGTTCGCCGTTGAGGTAGATGCTCGGCACCGACATGACCTGGCGCACCGTGACCTCTTCCTGGAACAGCGCACCGTCGATGGCGACGTGGTGGATGTTCGGGTTGAGTACGGCCATCAGGTTCAGCGCCTGGACCACGTCCGGGCAGTTCTGGCAGGACAGCGAGAAGTAGGTTTCGAAGTGATAGTCGCCGTCGATACTCTTGATCTGCTCGATGATCTCCGGTGCGGTCTTCGACGGGTGCCCGCCAACCTGCAGCAGCGCCAGGACCAGGGAGGTGAATTCATGGCCCATCGGAATGCCGGCGAAGCGCAGGCTGATGTCACCACCGATGCGGTTGAGCGCGAACGATGGCTTGCGCACGTCATCGCCGTCGGTGCGCAGGGAGATCTTGTCGCTCAGGCTGGTGATTTCTTCCAGCAGCTCGAGCATTTCCTGGGATTTTTCGCCGTCACCGAGGGACGCGACGATCTCGAACGGCTGGGTGACCTTTTCCAGGTAGGTTTTCAGTTGCGTTTTGAGATTGGAGTCCAACATGAGCAGCGATCCCCTTTTTACAGAATTCGGTTAATAAAACGCCCGGGCGGTTCACGCCCAGGCGTTCACTGTCTCGGCACAACAATCTGCCCGAGAACGGCATTGAGGCACTGCGCCTAAGCGCAGCGCTCATCACCAATTTAGATCTTGCCGACCAGGTCCAGCGACGGGGCCAGGGTCTTCTCGCCTTCCTTCCACTTCGCCGGGCAGACTTCGCCCGGATGCGCGGCGGTGTACTGAGCAGCTTTCAGCTTGCGCAGGGTCTCGCCGACGTCACGCGCGATTTCGTTGGAGTGAATCTCCAGGGTCTTGATCTGGCCTTCCGGGTTGATGATGAAGGTGCCACGCAGCGCCAGGCCTTCTTCGGCGATGTGTACGCCAAAGGCGTTGGTCAGCTGGTGAGTCGGGTCACCGATCAGCGGGAACTGGGCCTTGCCAACAGCCGGCGAGGTCTCGTGCCAGACCTTGTGCGAGAAGTGGGTGTCGGTGGTGACGATGTAGACTTCGGCGCCAGCCTTCTGGAACTCGGCGTAGTTGTTGGCCGCGTCTTCGATCTCGGTCGGGCAGTTGAAGGTGAAGGCTGCCGGCATGAAGATCAGTACCGACCACTTGCCCTTCAGGGATTCGTCGGTGACTTCGATGAACTTGCCGTTGTGGAAGGCGTTGACCTTGAACGGCTGGACTTGGGTGTTGATCAGAGACATCTGCTAACTCCTTCAGGGTTCAGAAATTTGACGGGACCTACGATAACGCAGCTCGCCGCATACGGTTAATTGATTAAGGGAATAGGGGAAATTAGTTTCCTCTATCGCAGTTGAAAATGACGAGCGATCTTCTGCCATCGACCGGCAATCGTCATGCAGGTTCAGCGGGCCATAGCGCCCTTATCGCCGCCACGCCCTGAGCACCCGCCTGGTGTACCGCGGGCAGATGCGCCGTAGTCATCCCGCCGAGCACGAAAACAGGCTGGTTGAAGCCCTGCAGCAGTTCCGCTACCCGCGACCACCCCAGCGGCGATGCTTCGGGGTGCGTCGGGGTCGGCAGCACCGGTGACAACGTGACGAAATCTACTCCCAACTCCGTTGCCATGGCCAGCTCTTCGGCATCGTGACAGGACGCCGCCAGCCATTGCCCAGGCGGAATCGACCGGCCCCGCCCGGCATACCGCCGCAGTTGCTCGGCCGTCAGATGCCAGCCGGCGGCTGGAAACTCGGCGGCATTATCCAGCGGGCCCTTGAGCATGAGCTGTGCCCGCCCGGCGCACAGCGCCAGGGCGTCGGCCGCCAGCCGCCAGTAGTCGGCCACGGACAGCGACGGTGCGCGCAGCTGGACCAGGCGGATACCGGCGTCCAGCGCACATGCCAAACCGCCCAGCAGTTGCTGTGGGGAGACGCCGTCGGGCGTGATCAGATAGCGATCCGGCAAGCGCGCAGCGGCGATGATCGGCCGGTTCGCCGCCGGAAAGGCATGGTCCGGCAACTGTTCCGATGCAACCCAGGCCAGCGGCTGGCCTTCGGCGCCGTGGGGCTCGCCGGAGAACGCCGATACCTCCCAGACGTCCAGCAGGACATGCTTGTCGGGGTAGTCGTGGCGCACCTGGATCAGCGGTCGTGCATGCATCACGACGATGCCAAGCTCTTCGAGCAGCTCACGGGCGAGTGCGACCTCCACTGTCTCCCCCGGCTCAACCTTGCCCCCGGGAAACTCCCATAGCCCACCCTGGTGCTTATCCAACGGGCGTTTGGCGATCAGAACTCGCCCGTCAGCGCCCCGAATCACGGCGGCCGCAACATGGACCCGCTTCATGGCAACGGCCGAGTGCGGAGTCGCAACAGACACTCAGGTGCGGTATTCGGCATTGATCCGGACATACTCGTGGGACAGGTCGGTGGTCCAGATGGTCTCGCTGCAATCGCCGCGGCCGAGCTCGATCCGAATCTGGATTTCCTCCTCGGCCATCACCGCGGCGCCCTGCTCCTCGGTGTAGCTGGCCGAACGACCGCCGCGGCTGGCGATGCACACCTCGCCGAGGAATACATCGATAAGGCTGACATCCAGCTCCGGCACGCCGGCGCGGCCGACTGCTGCGAGAATGCGCCCCCAGTTGGGGTCGGAAGCGAACAGTGCCGTCTTGATCAGTGGCGAATGCGCGACGGAATAGCCGACATCGAGACACTCCTGATGGTTCTTGCCGCCATTGACGACGACCGTGACGAACTTGGTCGCCCCTTCGCCGTCGCGCACGATGGACTGCGCGACTTCCATGCTGACCTCGAACACCGCCTGCTTGAGCTTCTCGAACAACTCACCGCTGGCTGCAGTGATTTCGCCAAGCGCCGCCTTGCCGGTCGCGATCAGCATGCAGCAGTCGTTGGTCGAGGTGTCGCCGTCGATGGTGATACGGTTGAACGACTTGTTCGCCGCATCGCGCAGCAGATCCTGCAGCACCGGCTGGGCGACCTTGGCGTCGGTGGCGATGTAGCCGAGCATGGTCGCCATGTTCGGGCGGATCATCCCGGCGCCCTTGGAAATGCCGGTCACCGTCACCGTCACGCCATCATGCTGGAACTGGCGACTCGCGCCCTTGGGCAGGGTGTCGGTGGTCATGATGCCGGTGGCCGCTTCGGCCCAGTGGTTTTCGCCCAGGTCCGCCACCGCGGCAGGCAGCGCCGCCTCGATCTTCTCGACCGGCAGCAACTCGCCGATGACACCGGTCGAGAACGGCAGCACGGCGTTTTCGTCACAGCCGACCAGCTTCGCGAGACTGGCGCAGCTGCGTGCAGCCGCCTGCATGCCCGGCTCGCCCGTACCAGCGTTGGCATTGCCGGTATTGGTCAGTAGGTAGCGCACCGTGCCCTGGGCCCGCTGCTTGGCCAGAATCACCGGTGCGGCACAAAACGCGTTGAGGGTGAAGACCCCCGCGACCGTGGAGCCCTCGGCGCAGCGCATCACTACGACGTCCTTGCGCCCAGGCCGCTTGATGCCGGCCGATGCGATGCCCAGTTCGAAACCGGGAACCGGATGCAGTACAGGTAGGGGACCAAGACCGACAGCCATGGATGCGCTCCTTCAAACGGATGGGATGGCCGAAAGCCACCAGACAGCAGGGAGAAAAACGCCGCGAGCGGCTGGGCCGGTCGCGGCGCGGGTCGAAAACGGGCGGTTCCGGTTACTGGACCTGCCCGTGGCAATGCTTGTATTTCTTTCCGGAGCCGCAAGGGCAAGGCTCGTTACGACCGATCTTTTGCTCGGTGCGAACCGGCGCAGCCGCTGCCGCCACGCCACCTTCGGTGTCCGCTTCGGCTTGGGCCTCGTCCTCAGGCTCCAGTGCCGACACCTCTTCATGCTGGAACTGCATGCGCTGCGCCAGCGCCTCGGCCTCGCGGCGCAGCCGCTGCTCTTCCTCGGCCGGATCTTCACGGCGCACTTGCACGTGCGACAACACGCGGATGCTGTCGCGCTTGATGGACTCGAGCAGCTCTTGGAACAACGCGAAGGACTCGCGCTTGTATTCCTGCTTCGGGTTCTTCTGTGCATAACCACGCAGGTGAATGCCGTGGCGCAGGTGATCCATGGTGGACAAGTGGTCCTTCCAGAGGTCGTCGAGCACACGCAGCACGATTTGCTTCTCGAAGGTTCGCAACGCTTCGTCGCCGGCCAGCTCTTCCTTCTCGTGGTAGGCGGCGACCAGTGCCTCGAGAATCCGCTCGCGCAGGGTTTCCTCGTACAGCTTTTCGTCTTCGTCGAGCCACTGCTGGACCGGCAGGCGCGTACCGAAGTCGCTGTAGAGCACCGCTTCGAGGCCGGCGATATCCCACTGCTCGGGCAGCGACTGCGGGGGGATGTGCTGGCTGATGGCGTGGTCGAGCGCTTCGCGACGGAACTCCGCGATGGTCTCGCCGATCTCTTCGGCGGCCAGCAGGCTGTTGCGCATGTGATAGATCACCTTGCGCTGCTCGTTGGCTACGTCATCGTATTCGAGCAGTTGCTTGCGCATGTCGAAGTTGCGGCCTTCGACCTTGCGCTGCGCCTTCTCGATAGCGTTGGTGACCATGCGGTGCTCGATGGCCTCGCCGGATTCCATGCCCAGCGCCTTCATGAAGTTCTTCACCCGGTCGGAGGCGAAGATGCGCATGAGGCTGTCTTCCAGCGACAGGTAGAAGCGGCTGGAACCGGCATCGCCCTGGCGACCGGCGCGGCCGCGCAACTGGTTGTCGATGCGACGCGATTCGTGACGCTCCGAGGCAATCACATGCAGGCCGCCCGCTTCGAGTACGGCCTGGTGGCGCTTTTGCCAGTCGGCCTTGATCTGCGCGACTTGCTCGTCGGAAGGATTGTCCAGCGCGGCGACTTCGACTTCCCAATTACCGCCGAGAAGGATGTCGGTACCCCGACCCGCCATGTTGGTGGCAATGGTGACGGCGCCCGGACGCCCGGCTTGGGCGATGATTTCCGCTTCCTTGTCGTGGTGCTTGGCATTGAGCACCTTGTGCTCGATGCCTTCCTTGATCAGCAGCTGGGAGACGTATTCGGAGCTCTCGATCGTCGCGGTGCCCACCAGCACCGGACGGCCGTTGTTCTGGCAATCCTTGATATCGGTGATGATGGCGGCAAATTTCTCTTCCTGGGTCAGATAGACCAGGTCGTTGTAGTCCTTGCGCGCCAGCGGCTTGTTGGTCGGGATGACCATGACTGGCAGGTTGTAGATCTGCATGAACTCGAACGCTTCGGTGTCGGCCGTACCGGTCATGCCCGACAGCTTCTTGTAGAGGCGGAAATAGTTCTGGAACGTGGTCGAGGCCAGCGTCTGGCTTTCCGGCTGGATCGGCAGGCCTTCCTTCGCCTCGATCGCCTGGTGCAGGCCTTCGGAAAGCCGCCGGCCCGGCATCGTCCGTCCGGTGTGCTCGTCGATCAGCAGCACCTGGTTGTTCTGCACGATGTATTCGACGTTGCGATGGAACAGCTTGTGCGCACGCAGGCTGGAGTACACGTGCGTCAGCAGGCCAAGGTTATGTGCGGAATAAAGGCTTTCACCCTCGGCCAGCAGACCGGCACGGGTCAGCATGTCCTCGACGAACTGATGTCCCGATTCGTTCAGCTCGACCTGCCGGGTCTTTTCATCGACCGTGAAATGACCTTCCTGGGTGACGACGCCTTCTTCTTCCTCGACGTGCTGCTTGAGCAGTGGAATCAGCTGGTTGATCTGCTGGTACAGCTTGGAGCTGTCTTCGGCCTGGCCGGAAATGATCAGCGGGGTCCGCGCCTCGTCGATGAGGATCGAGTCCACCTCGTCAATCACCGCGAAGTTGAGGTCGCGCTGGTTCTTTTCCTCAAGGCTGAACGCCATGTTGTCGCGCAGGTAGTCGAAGCCGAACTCGTTGTTGGTGCCGTAGGTGATATCCGCGGCGTAGGCGGCACGCTTTTCTTCCGGCGGTTGGAACGGGGTGACGATCCCGACGGTCAGGCCAAGGAATTCATAGAGCGGGCGCATCCAGTTGGCATCGCGGCGAGCCAGGTAGTCGTTCACCGTGACCACATGCACGCCCTTGCCGGCAAGAGCGTTGAGGTAGACCGCAAGCGTTGCCACCAGGGTCTTGCCCTCACCGGTTCGCATCTCAGCGATCTTGCCTTCATGCAGCGTCATGCCGCCAATCAACTGGACGTCGAAATGGCGCATGCCCATCACCCGCTTGCCCGCTTCGCGGCAGACGGCGAAGGCTTCGGGGAGAATCTGGTCGAGGGTCTCGCCTTGGCCAAGACGGGCCTTGAACTCTTCGGTCTTTTGCCGCAGTTGCTCGTCGGACAACGACAGCATCTGCTCTTCGAGCGCATTGACGGACTGTACCGTCCTGAGCATGCGCTTGACCTCGCGGTCATTCTTGCTACCAAAGAGCTTCTTCATTAAAGGCGCAAACATATCGACAAAGACTTCCATGCTGGGGATGGAGGCACGGCCGCAGGGCCACCACGGGACGTGCAAAGGGGGCATTCTACTCGGAAACGCCTGAGAGGAAAGGTGCCTGCTGCGCAGCCCTAAACGGTGGCGCACGGCGGTGCTTGGGGGCATTCAAGTTCGCCGGCACGCCACTTCGCAGTCGGTAACGTCGGCGAAACGGCGCGGTATCAGACGGCCTGCGCGCAGTTTGGCCAAACCTCGCAGTCGGGTGCTACGCCGCCTTCTGCTAAGATCAGCGACTTGATTCCTGCGAGCCATCGACATGTCGCTGCGCCCACTGCCTGCCAAGGCACCCGCCTCGCTGTTGCGCGAAGCCAAACCGCTCCGAGCCCTGTTCGGTGAGGCGCGCCGCCTGGACGCCTTGCAACGATTGGTCGACAGCCAGCTGCAGCCGGCGGCGCGAGAGTTCTGCCGTGTGGCCTCCTGGCGGGACGGCACGCTGCTGCTGATCGTCACCGACGGTCATTGGGCGACCCGCCTGCGCTATCAGCAGCGCCGGCTGCAGCGCCAGTTGCAGGCGCTGGAAGCCTTCCGGGAGCTGGTGCGGATCCAGTTCAAGGTGCAACCGCCGGAGGCACCGCGGCACCGCCCGGGCCCTGCGCCAGCGCTGTCGCTGCGCGCCGCGGACAATATCCAGGAAATCGCGCGCGGCATCGCTGACCCGAAGCTGAAAGCCGCACTGGAACGCCTCGCCAGTCACGCCAGGCCGGACGCCAAGGAATGAACCGGCTGCTCTGCGCGCCAGGACGCGCCGCGAAGGCGTGCCAGGCCTCGCGCCGCTCCGAGACAGGCCGCCCCGCATGCTGATCGGCGCGCTGCTGATACTGACCTGGATCGTGCTGCTGGTCCGCTATCCCCGGCGTGCCGCACCCATTTCGCTTGGCGCCCTGCTCGGCCTCGGGCTGGTCGCGGCATGGGTGGCCTGGCAAGAGCAGCGCGAAGCGCATCGGCTGACCGAGCTGTCGCTGCGCATGGAGTACGCTCCCGACCATTGCCCTGCCGGCCAGCCGTTACGCATCGTCCTCGAGAACCATGCCGACACACCGTTGCAGAGCCTGCATTGGGAAGTCGCCGCCTATGCGCCAGGCTCGAGCCTGAACCTGGTCAGCTCCAACTACAACGCACCCCGCTACCGTGGACCGGGCAACCTCCAGCCGGGCCAGCGCTGGGAGGCCTGCGCGCCACTGCCACCGCTCCGGCCAGGCTATCGCAGCAGCACGCTGCAGTTCGGCGTCGAGCGACTCGAAGGGCGGTTCGCGGACTAGCCTGGCATCAGGCGAATACGAAGCTGTTAATCTCCAGCCTCGCCGCTTATACTGTACAACCAACCAGTACTCTCATTCACATTGAGCCGAGGTGGTAGATGGCCGTCGAAGTGGTATACCGCAGCAGCCGGGACCTGGAGCGCCTGTTCATGGATAAAGCCGAAGCCGACCGTCACGACAAGATGCTGGAGCTTGCCGAGGCCCTCGCCTCGGCCTTGCGCCATGCGGCGCCCACCCTCAGCGAGCAGCAGGCCGAAGACATCGGCATCTACATGGCAAGGCATCGCGACCTGTTCGCCAAAGCGTTCAAGAGCAGCCCAGACGCGCTTGCCGAGTTGCCGACCGGCACTGGCGCCGAATGACCCTCCGCTGACGTTTCCAGCGGTGCTTCGTTTTGCCGCAGGGCATGCGTCGGCGCGGCGAAACTTGTCAATCTCTGTTCTGTCCATTGGATGCAGTCACTCACTCAGGTAACCGGCATGGACAGTCCATTCAAGAAGATCAGCGATGTGTTTCAGCCAGACTACAACGTCAATTTCAGCATCGAGAAGCCGGACGGCAGCATCCTGTTGACCCTGACCGGACGCACGGGCGTGGCGGTCAAGCGGTTCATCAGCGCCAGCCAGTGGCGTGATCAGCAACAACTGGAGCGCTTGATCACCAGTCTGCAGTTCAGCCTCGCCATCGAACAGGGCGACTCTGCCAACACCTACCGGCTGACGAAATACCCGCTTTCCGCCGCGCGATGAACCTCACCGCCTGATGCCTGCAGGCTGGCTGCACCACCTGTCCTCATAACAAAACCAAAAACGACACACCTCCCGACGGCACCACCCGCTGACGCCTGGCGGCGCCTGTCGCACCGCTACAGCCAGGCCAGGGCCTTGGCCCGGGCGACTGCCTGGGTACGCCTGGCCACCCCCAGCTTGGTGTTGATCCGGCGCGCATGGGTCTTGACCGTGTGCAATGAAATGAACAGCTGTTCGGCAATCTCCTGATTGGAACAGCCCTGGGCGATCAGCCGTAGCACGGTCAGCTCACGATTGCTCAGGATGACTTCTTCTCCCGTGCCTAGAAGTTCGTCCGGCTCACGCTCGAACTGCAGCAAGCGATCACGCAAGCCCTCGCCCCTGCCTGCAGGTAGCATCCTGGCCAGCCATTGCGGCTGGCGGTGCTGCAGCTCGTACAACGGTTTGACCAAGTGTTGGCGCGCAGCCTCCGCTAGTGCCTTACGCAGCTCCAGCTCCGCTTCTTCATGCCGACCGTCGAGCTGCAGCGCCTCGGCCAGGGTAAAACGGCACTCACACGCCAGGCCCAGGCGCTGCGAACGAAGGTTCTGCTCGATCAGCTCGCGAAGCGTCTCGATGGCCAGGGCACAACGTCCGAAGAGCATATCGATCACCGCCAGGTAGCGCTGCACGCGCGCAAGCAGCTCGTAAAAGCCGGACGGCGCCAGGTAGCTATGCCCCTTGTACAATTCGAGCACCTGGACAAACACCGACCGGGCCTTCTTCAGCTGCCCCTGATGCAACCAGGTCAGCCCGGTAATCAGCGGCAAGATCCCGCGAAACCGTGCTTCCGGTACATGACGCCACTGCGTCAGGCGTTCGGCCTCGCGCAGCCAATGATAGGCTGCGGGAAATTCTTGGTTGCGAGCAGCGACTTCCGCGAGCCCGGCATAACCAAAAAAGACGTAGGAGTCGCCGCAGGTTTCCGTCTCCAGGCGCCCCTGCTGGTAGGCCTCACGGGCCTGCTCGTCGAGACCTTGGTAGGCCAACAGATGGCCTTGCAACAACTTGAGCCGACCGATGATCGGGCTGCGCCTGACGCTGTCGCGCAGCACCAGCAGCGACTCCTCCAGCACGCCCACCGCGCGCTCGAATTCGCCGGTGAGTTCGAGCAACTGGATCCGGTCGACATTGAGCATCGCTTCGTAGAGCACGCTGCCCTTGAGCCGAGCCAGCTTCATGCCCTCGCTGTTGTACTGCTGCGCCAGCTCCAGTTGGCTTTCAGCCATGGCTTGCTGCGACAGGGCCTGATAACAGAGCACCCGCTGCGCCCAGGCGTGATCGGACAGCACTTCCAGCGCCTGCAGACAGTAATGGCGCGCCTCCGGCTCCCCGCGCAGCCGCGCCAGAAACCCGCGTAACGCTTGCCACTGAGCCAACAGCTGCGCCTGACGGCGTGCATCGGGCTGCGGGAAGAACTTGGCCAGGTCAGCCAGACAGTCGTCCACCTCGTCCAGCCGGGCAGATATGATCAGGGCCCAGCCATGCAGCACGATCAACCGGGTGGTGCTGTTGAACAGGTCCTGCGGCAGTTCGCTGCGCCATTTCATGAAATGCGAGACGTTGTCGCCGATGAGCAACTGCTCCTGCCCGTAGCGCTGCAGGAAATTCGCGGCGACCTCCGGCTGACCCGCCCATAAGGCGTGTTCCACCGCCTCGCGCATTTCGCCGCGATTGGCGAACCACTGACAGGCGCGCAGATGCGTCTGGATGGGCGAGACCGCATCGGGCATGCGCTGCAGGATAAGCATCATCGGTTGCCAGAGGCGGAACCACTCGCCGCAGTTGTCGATCTGCCGGACGAAAAGCTGATAGGTCTTGAGCACGTCGAGAATATGGCTGCCAACGCCGTCCAGCACGTGCTCGCACAAAGGCGCCGAGAAGCGGGGCATCCGTGCCAGCGCAAACAGCGCCCGGCGGATCTCGTCGGGCTGGCCGTCCAGCACCTCGCGCTGCACGTAATCCCTCAACAGCGGTGTGCCGGCGACGAGCCGTTCACGCACAGCCTGTTCGTCGGCATTGAGTAACAACAGGCTGACGCCGGCCAGCCACCCTTCGCTGCCCGTCATCAACTGCTTGAAGGTGTCCTCGACGAGATCCAGGCGATGGGCCTTGAGCAACTGACGAAGCTCGGCAGAATCCAGCGCCAGGGCCTCAGCCTCGACTTCGAGCAGATCACCCTGCAGCAGCAAACGGGGCAATTTCCAGGCCGGTTGCCGGCGGCTGGTAACCCACCAGCTGACGGCTTCGGGGCCTCGCTCGAGCAGCAGATCCAGACACGCGTCGAACGCTGCGTCGGCCTCGCGCGGAAAATCGTCCAGCATGATCCAGAGCGGCCTGGGGAAATCGTCCAGCAGGTCGATGAGATCCTGCTGGACATCGCCCGTCGCGCTACGCGTGCCGTTGAGCAGACGCCTAAGCCGAGACAGCAGCACCTCGGCCGAAAATGGCCGGCCTCCCAGATCGAGCCAGACCAGATGGGTATCGGCCGGTACCCGACGGGCGCACTCGTTCATTAACACGCTTTTTCCGAAACCGGCCGGCGCGCAGATCAGACGCAGACGGCACCGCGCCGCCAGCATCGCCTCGACCAGCCGCGGACGAGGGACATGCAGGGGCGGGAGACGCGGAATCGTTGCGACCTGAACCTGTGCGGCGGCATCCGTGCTCAGTGCACTCGGGTTGAAGCGTACGGACATGGCGAGGTTTCTCTTGTTCGAATCAGTCCATTGAATTGACGCGAAGGGCCGCAGCGGTCGTTGAAGCCGCGAACCAGGCTGCACCGGGTGGCCTATGGCGTGGACAACCTGCCTCATTACGCGAGGTTTGTCGACTTACCGCCCACTTCCCGCCAGACAGCCGCTCGGCTAATGGCCAAAAAGTATCATCCCGCGAGACGCGAACAAAAAAAAGGCGGCCCGAGGGCCGCCTTATTCATCGACTGGATGCTAAGCGATCAGCGAACCCCCGCATTACGCAGCGCAGCGGGCGTGAAGTCGCGCGCCGACGCCTTGTAACCAAACTCGTGAGGAGGCTCTTCATTACTCAGGCCAATGGCAATGTAGCGACCGGAGATAACGTCATAGAGTGCTTCGAACGCGTAGGCCGGCACTTTGTGCTGGTAGTACTGAAGCATATGGGCCTCGCCGACACGCCACAGTTGACCGCGACCGTCATACAGCTCCGACTCGACGATGGTCCAGGTGTCCTCGTCAACATAGAAGCGGCGCTTGGCATAGATGTTCCGCTCGCCGTCCTTGAGGTTGGCTTCGATTTCCCAAACCCGGTGCAGCTCGTAACGCGCCAGGTCCTGATTGACATGGCCCGCTTTGAGGATGTCGCTGTACTTCACGTCGCTCGAAGCGATGTCGAAGCTGTTGTACGGGATGTACAGCTCCTTCTTGCCCACCAGCTTCCAGTCGTACCGATCCGGAGCGCCGCTGAACATGTCGAAGTTGTCCGTGGTCCGCATGCCGTCGGCAGCGGTACCCGGACCGTCATAGGCGACCTGCGGCGCACGGCGGACCCGACGCTGGCCGGCGTTATAGATCCAGGCCTGACGGGGCTCCTTGACCTGATCGAGCGAGTCATGAACCAGCAGCACGTTGCCGGCCAGGCGCGAAGGCGCGGTAACGCGCTGCTTGAAGAACAGCAACGCGTTCTTTGCGCGATCCGGCTCGAGGTCGGTCATGTCGCTTGGAAAGGCCACCTCATCCTCGAAATGCACCAGGGTGTAGCTGCCATTTGTCTGCGGCGTGGCCTGCACGATATTGCGTCGGACGTTGCCACCGCGATAGCGCGTGATGTGGTTCCAAACCACTTCCAAGCCGTTCTTTGGGATCGGGAACGCGTAGTAGCGGCTGTCGGCAAAATTGTCGATGCCGTTACCGCCGCCGACAAGCTCGGCGTTGAGCGCGCTCTTTTTCGCCGCTTCGTAGATGCGGTCAGGAAGTGCAGCGCTGCGGTGCGTCTCGAACACGCGGACCTTGTAGGTGTCCGGATAGCGCTTGAACATCGCTAGCTGGCCTTCGGTCAACTTGTCCTTGTACTGGTCGGCATTCTGCGCCGTGATCACGAACTTGGGCTGTTCGCTCTTGTAGGGGTTGGTCAGGTGACCATCCTTCAACGGGGCGGCATCGGTCGGTAGCCCGCCGGTCCAGGCAGGGATGGTGCCATCTGCATTGCCTGCCTTCTCGGCACCCAGCGGGGTCAACGAATTGCCGAGCTTGGCCGCTTCTTCCGGCGATACGGCGGCCAGCACGCTGCTTGCCAGCAGCGACAGGGCCAAGACACTGAACAGTTTTCTTGTTGTTTTCATACGCTTCCAGTTCCTCTTGATCTTGTTTTGGCCAGAGGCCTACATAGCGGTGTCACGCAGCGAAGGCCAGCAACCGGCCTTCGCCCGGGATCAGGTGAAGCTATCTCCTCTTTAGAAATTGACACCCACGCTCAGCGCCAGGAAGTCGCGATCCACCTGGGTGTTGTAGTCGCCGCCGAAGAAGTCGGTGTACGAGAGGCTCGCGGTATAGCTGTTCTGGTAAACCGCATCGACGCCGACGCTCACAGCTTTCGAGCCTTCGTTGAACAGACCGTTCGGGCCGTAGCCATCGACGTCGTGGGAGAAGGATACGTTCGGAGTCAGGTTGACGCCGGCAAACACGTTGCTGTAATCGGCCAGGGCCCGCACGCGATAACCCCAGGAGTTGGCAGTGACGAAGCCGTCGTTGCCGTATGCCGCGAGCTGAGCCACGTCATCGGGTGTTCCGTAGATGGAGTCGCGGCCATAGCGAAGCTCGCTGGTGCTCTCGAGTGCACCGACGTGCGCGTAGCCAATCTCACCAACCACCGTGACACGACCGGCACCCAGTACCTGATCGAAGAAGTGGGTGAACGTGGTCTGGACCTGAGTGATTTCCTTGCGGTTGTAACCCCGGTTTTCTGCTCCGAACCGACTGGCAACAGGAGAAGTGCCTGGTGCGATCGGATTGAGCACGGCACGGGTAACGTCAGTTGTATTGATCTGAACTGGAGCGTTGGGACGATAGCTGATCTCACCCGACCATGCCGTGCCGGTAGGCAGCGTAGTGGAGAAACTTAGACCGTACAGCCTGATGTCTTCCGGATACTCGAGGTAATATTGCCCCCTGCCGAGCATAACGCTCTGGGCCAGCCCGCCTCCGGAACCTGGTGCAAGTCCGTTGGCAGTAGCGATGATGCGCGGCAGCGCAGCCGCCGTCCCAAGACCGGCTGATTGAGTGCTGACGATAGGCGTCCGGCTATGGTAGTTCATGAAGTAGGCGCCATATTCCGTCGCGTCGCCAAGCCAGCGCAGGGCTAGACCGAACTGCCCGGAGTCACGCGCGTCGCGGTCCCCGCCACGGGGCATTACGACACCTTCGGAAGTAACCGCAAACCCCTGTCCGAAAGCAGCAGCGACAGGTTGAAGCGGCCGAATTGCCGGGCTGCCGACGTTATAGTTGTTGTCGCAACCGTCTTGCACCACATCCGAACCGAAGAACGTGCCGCAGTTATCGACAATCGTCTGGTCCCATTCCAGCTGATAGAAGGCCTCCATGCTCAGCTGGTCGGTCAGGCTCTGGGATACGTACAGCATGTTGACAGGAATCAGGCCTTCCTTGATTTCGGCGCCCGGACGACGGAACGCAGCCGCATCCAGCGGGTTGATCGAGTTGATGGAATTGCCGATGAAAGTGCTTTCACCCCAGCTGACCACCTGCTTGCCGACGCGCACCGTGCCCGGCAGTCCGCTGATGTCGTAGTTGTGATAAAGGAACGCATCGAGAATCTGCGCGCCAGACGACTGAGCGGCCTCCTTCCGGTTGCTATCGCTGATATCTTTGAAGAGACGGTCTTCATCCTTTAGTTCGAAGTCGTACCAGTACTTGCCACGAATGAACGCCCCACTGTCGCCGTAGCGCAACTCAAGGTCATGAATACCCTTGAATATCTTCGAGAATGTTTCTCCCTTCTTGAAGTTCAAACGCCCGTCGTCGCCTGTCTGGGTGTAGCCAGTGCCGCCGTTAGCGATACCCACTAGATCCATGTCCCGGTCGGCCATCGACCAGCTGGCGCCGATCGACATGGACGAATCCAGCTGACCCTCAACCTCTCCGATATTGAACGTGACAGCGTGAGCCGGTGCGACAGAACCCAGGGCAATGGCGAGAGCCAGAGTCTTGGGCTGGAAGATTCCTTGCCTTGTTGTTTTTGTCATGAGGCGCTCCTGGTTGGTTCGAAGTACGCTCACCCTAACCAGACGACTGCAAGGGGTTAAGCGCACTAAGGTTTGATTTGCCTTGTAATCCTTTAGGATGAACAGCCTTCACCTCAGCGGGTTGCAACCGAGCTTGCCACAGCCACAACCCAGCCTGGCGACCTGTACTGAACAGAGAGTAGCGGCCAGGGTAACGCGCGCAAGCCCCGGGATAGAGCAGTTGCGATTTCGTTGGCGGAAAATTTCGGAAAACCGCGCCGAGGACGGGGCCGTGCGACCCGGCTATGCCCGGGCCGGCGGCCCAGAGCGCGGCATGCCAGACCCGTGGCAACACCCTGCGATACCGGGGCGTTACCGATGCGCCAGCGCTGGGGCAAAACGAAACAGCCAGATGCCCGATGACAGGCGCTGCCACCGGCGGTAGAGCGGTAGCGCGGCGCCCAACGAAGTATGGGATGCCGACACTCCGAGCGAGACTACGCCGGTGGACACCCGCTCAGCGCCATGCGGCTCAGGCCAACCGCGAGGTCACATGCCCTTGACGGCGTAGATACCGGGCGCGTTGCGCCAGTAGCCCTTGTAGTCCATGCCGTAGCCGAACACATAGCGATCCACGCAGCTGAGCCCGACGTAGTCGGCCTTGAGATCAGGGCGCGCCTTGCGCTGATGATCCTTGTCGACCAGTACCGCAGTGTGGACCGCGGCCGCACCGGCGTGCCGGCAGAAGTCGATGATCGCGCCCAGCGTATGCCCTTCGTCGAGGATGTCATCAATGATCAGTACGTCGCGATCCATGAACGAAATCTCCGGCTTTGCCTTCCAGAACAGCTCGCCACCGCTGGTTTCGTTGCGGTAGCGCGTGGCGTGCAGGTAGGAGAGCTCCAGCGGAAAATTCAGCTTGGTGACCAGTTTCCCGGAGAAGATGAGGCCGCCATTCATAACGCAGAACACCACGGGATTATGGTCGGCCAGCTCGGCGTTGATGCGTGCGGCAACCGCGTCGATCGCCGTTTCGACCTCGGCATCGGTATACAGGCAGTCGGCTTCGGCCATGATCTGGCGGACGTGGGCGAGATCGGCGGACATGGCGATGCTCCAGTCAAAGAAGGGGAATTCAGCGCAGCCCGGCAGGCGGCGGCGTCGGAAGGGGCGCGACGATACCGATGCACGGCCGACCAGGGCAAGCCCCTTCCGACGCATCAATAGCCGCTAACACCCCGATGCATTAATCTACGCCGGTTTATTCGTCCGCCGGAGCCAGCCATGACCATTCGAGAGATCCGCCACCCGCTAATTCGCCACAAGCTTGGACTGATGCGCCGTGCCGATATCAGCACCAAGAACTTCCGCGAACTGGCGCAGGAGGTCGGATCGATCCTCACCTACGAAGCCACCCGCGACCTGCCGCTGGAAAACTACAGCATCGACGGTTGGTGCGGCCCGGTGCAGGTCGAGAAGATCTCCGGCAAGAAGATCACCGTGGTGCCGATCCTGCGGGCAGGCATTGGCATGCTCGACGGCGTGCTCAGCCTGATCCCGGGCGCCAAGGTCAGCGCCGTGGGTATCGCGCGCAACGAAGAGACGCTGCAGGCGCACACCTACCTGGAGCGACTGGTCGACGACCTCGACCAGCGCCTGGCCATGATCATCGACCCGATGCTCGCCACCGGCGGTTCCATGGTGGCGGCGATCGACATGCTGAAAAAGGCCGGCTGCAAGGAAATCCGCGCGCTGGTCCTGGTCGCGGCACCGGAAGGCATCCGCGCCGTGGAGCAAGCTCACCCGGACGTGATCATCTATACCGCCTCGATCGACGATCACCTGGACGAAAACGGTTACATCGTGCCGGGGCTGGGCGATGCGGGCGACAAGATCTTCGGCACCAAGCAGAAGGACATCTGAGCATGTCGCAACCCATGGAAGAACCGCTCGGGCGCCAGATCCTGGCCGGCGCGCAGATGCTGTTCGTCGCCTTTGGTGCCCTGGTCCTGATGCCGCTGATCACCGGCATGGACCCGAACGTCGCGCTCTTCACCGCCGGCCTCGGCACCCTCCTGTTCCAACTGGTCACCCGCCGGCAAGTCCCGGTATTCCTCGCATCGAGCTTCGCCTTTATCGCACCGATCATTGCCGCCAAGGGCGAGTTCGGGTTGCCGGCGGTCCTGGGCGGCGTGGTCGCGGCTGGCGTCGTCTACATGGTGCTGGGCTTCGCGGTTCGCCTCAAAGGCCCGGGATTCATCGATCGACTGCTGCCACCGGTGGTGATCGCTCCGGTGATCATCTCCATCGGCCTCGCGCTCTCGCCGGTAGCGGTCAACATGGCGATGGGCAAGGCCGGTGACGGCAGTGCGCAGCTGGTGCCCTACGGCACCGCGATGATGGTCTCGATGCCGGCGCTGCTGACCACCCTGCTGGTCGCCGTGCTGGGCAAAGGGCTGTTCCGGCTGGTGCCGATCCTTGCCGGGGTCGCGGTGGGGTACGGCCTGTCCTTCGTGTTCGGGGTGGTGGACACCCGCGGGATCATCGCGGCCCCCTGGCTGGCAGTACCGAACTTCGTGGCGCCCGAATTCCACTGGGGAGCGATCCTGTTCATGGTCCCCGTGGCGCTGGCACCGGCCATCGAGCACATCGGCGGCGTCGTGGCCATCGGCGGCGTGACCGGCCGGAACTTCATCAAGGACCCAGGCCTGCACCGCACCCTCCTCGGTGACGGCCTGGCCACCTCCGCGGCCGGCCTGTTCGGCGGGCCACCCAATACCACCTACGCCGAGGTGACCGGCGCGGTGATGCTGACCAAGAACTACAACCCCAAGATCATGACCTGGGCCGCGGTGTTCGCCATTGTGCTGGCCTTTATCGGCAAGTTTGGTGCAGGCCTGCTGAGCATTCCGGTGCCGGTCATGGGCGGCATCCTCTGCCTGCTGTTCGGCTCGATCGCCGTGGTCGGCCTGAGCACGCTGATCCGTCACCAGGTCGACCTGTCCGAGGCACGCAACCTCATCATTGTCTCGGTCACACTGGTGTTCGGGATTGGCGGCATGGCATTCGGCTACGGAGAATTCAGCCTGTCGGGCATCTCGCTGTGCGCGATCATCGCCCTGACGCTGAACCTGCTGCTGCCTGGCGGCGAGGGATGGAAGAACAAGCAGATCGACGAAAGCCTCTAGCTTGTCGATCGCGACCAACGGCCTTGCCGCTACGGACAACGCTGCAGTCAACGCCTACCAGGGCGCGTAGACTGCAGCGATGACCGACACCGCCATCGCCCACCGCCAACTGCCCGACGACCGGGTGACCTGCGCCACTTGCGCCGCCTGCTGCTGCCGGCTGGAAGTCATGTTGCTGGGTGACGACGGTGTACCTGATCGCTACATCGACGAGGACGCCTGGGGCGGTCAGGTGATGCGCCGCCTGGATGACGGCTGGTGTGCGGCACTCGACCGCGACAGCATGCGCTGCACCATCTACGCGCAGCGGCCGCTGATTTGCCGCGAATTCGAGCTGGGTTCGGCCGACTGCCTGGAAGAGCGCAAGGGTTCGGCAACGGCCTACCTGGACAAGCGCTGACGGCTGACGGCGCCCGAAAGCGCCGCCGCCGGCTCGTGTGGCGTCTTAGAACGACGCGCGGTAATGCACGGCGTAGCTTTCGATGCCGTTGTTCGGTTCCTTGATGCCCGCATTGGAATAATGGATTGCGCGGATGCCGATCTCATGGCCGCCCGCGAAGCGCAATCCGGCCCCGAGGCGATCCTCGAACTGGAAGGACGAGCCGAGGTTGTTGTTTTCCACCTCGGTGCTCTCGAACGCCGCGATACCGACCCCGGCCTCCAGGTAGGGTTTCACGGACCCACCGCCGAACTCGTACACGAATACCGGCGCGAGGGAGATGCTGTGGTTGGCCGCGCTTTCGTCGCCCTCCCAGTAGGTGTAGGCGGCATCCCAATAGCCCGTCAGACGACCGACGTCGGACTGGAACCAGCTGCGGTTGAAATCGAACTCGGCGCCAAGCCGGTAGGTCATGGTCGATTCGCCGGTCTGCCCCACCGCGGCGGTCAGGTCGAAAGCCTGTGCGGTAGCGGCCTGACCCAGCGAAACAGCTGCAAGGGCAGCGAGAGAGATCAGTTTTTTCATCGGAACGTCCTTATCGAAAGAGAGGCATCGCTTGTTTTTCGAGTATTAACCCAAATTCAGAAAGCAGGCGCAGCGGGTAGTTCCGGGTCAGCATAGTGCGCCACCACGCCTTTTTCCCCCCAGAGTGCCGGCAGTACAGCGGCCAATCGCTGCGGATCGCCGCTACTCCAGAACCGCACCCCCTGGTATTGCGCCCCCAGCCGGCCGGCGTCGGCAAGGACCGTCGCCAGGTGGCGCGCCACCGCGGCGCCTGTGTCAACCAGCGCCACATCAGGCGGCAGCAGCTCGCGCAACAGCGGTTTGACGAAGGGGTAGTGGGTGCAGCCAAGAATCAGGGTGTCGCAGCCGGCGTCCACCAGTGGCCGAACCAGCTCGGCAAGCAATGCGCGCGTCTCCGGGGTATCGAGCGCCCCGGCCTCGATGCGCTCGACAAGGCCGGGACAGGGCTGCGTGATCACGCGTACGTCACAAGCGAAGCGATCGAGCAGGGCGGCAAACTTTGCGCTTTTCAGCGTCCCGGTGGTGGCCAGCACGCCCACCACGCCACTGCGCGTCGCGCGTGCGGCAGGCTTGACGGCCGGTTCCATGCCGATCAGCGGAAGCCCCGGATACAGCTCGCGTAGTTCGGCAATACCGGCCGCCGTGGCGGTGTTGCAGGCCAGGACCAGGGCCTTGGCGCCCTGCCCAAGGAGAAACGCCGCGATGGCGCGGCAACGCGCGCGAATGTACTCGGGGCTCTTCTCGCCATAGGGCACGTGGCCGCTGTCAGCCAGGTACAACAGTGATTCTTGCGGCAACCGCGCACGGATTTCGCGCAGCACCGAGAGCCCGCCGACTCCCGAATCGAAGACCCCGACCGGCGCGTTGTCAGCCATGGCCGCTGCCACAGACCGCACAGGCCGGATCGCGCCGCACCCGTAATTCGCGGAAGCGGGTCGACAGCGCGTCGACCAGCAACAGCCGCCCGATCAGCGGCTCGCCAAATCCGATCAGCAATTTCATCGTTTCCAGGGCCTGCAGGCTGCCCAGCACGCCGACCAACGGGCCCAGCACGCCGGCTTCGCTGCAACTCAGTTCGGCTTCGCTGCCGTGACCGTACAGGCAGTGGTAGCAGGGGCTGGCCTCGACCCGGGGGTCGAACACTGACAATTGCCCCTCGAGCCGGATCGCGGCACCGCTCACCAGGGGCGTGCGCGCGGCGACGCAGGCGGCGTTGATCGCCTCCCGCACGGCGAAATTGTCGGTGCAGTCGACCACCACATCCACCGCGGCGACCGCGGCCGCGAGCGAATCGCCGTCCATCGCAGCTCGGTGTGGTACCAGCCTGGCCAGCGGATTGAGCAGGTTCAGCCGGGCCACCGCCGAGTCCACCTTGGCCATGCCGAGCGCCGAAGCGTCATGCAGGACCTGGCGCTGCAGGTTGGTCAGGTCGACGCTGTCGAAATCGGCCAGGTGCAACTCGCCTACGCCGGCGGCGGCCAGATACAGCGCCACGGGCGAGCCCAACCCGCCGAGCCCCACCACCAGTACGCGGCTGTCCTTGAGCTTCAACTGGCCGTCGATGTCGACCTGTTTCAGCAAGATCTGCCGGCTGTAGCGCAATAGCTCCTCGTCGTTCAGCATGTCGCCCTCCTCCTCGCGGTCATGGTCGGCGGCCGAGACTGATTCGCTCATTCCCGCCCAGGTCGCTGCGGCTGTGCACGTCGGCGAATCCCGCCGTGTCCAGCAGCGCACGCACCGCCGCGCCCTGGTCATGGCCATGCTCGAGCAGGAGCCAGCCGGATGGCGACAGGTGCACCGGAGCCTGCGAGACGATCAGCCTCAGGTCGTCCAGCCCGTCCACGCCGGCCACCAGTGCGCTGGCCGGCTCGAAGCGCAGGTCGCCCTGCTGCAGATGCGGATCGCTCGCCGGAATATAGGGTGGGTTGGACAGGATCAGCGCAAATCGGCGCGACTCCAGCGCCGAAAACCAGTGGCTCTCGGCAAATTGCGCGTTGCCGATGCCAAGCCGCCTGGCATTGCGCGTGGCCAAGGCAACGGCCTCAGGTACCCGGTCGACGCCAAGCAGACTCCACTGCGGCCGCTCGCGGGCCAGCGCCAGGGCTATCGCGCCGGTGCCGGTGCCAAGATCAAGCACGGCGGTCGCGGTCGTCGGCGCCAGTTGCAATGCGGTTTCGACCAGCAGCTCGGTGTCCGGCCGTGGAATCAGCGTGTGCAGGGCGACTTCCAGATCGAGGCTCCAGAATCCCTGGCGCCCAAGGATGTAAGCCACCGGCTCGCCCGAACGGCGGCGCTCGAGATAGGCCATAAAGCGCGCCTGCACCTCGGCCGGCACCTCGCGGTCGGACCAGGTACGCAGGTAGCTCGACGGCTTGTCCAGCGCCGCTGCCAGCAGCCACTCGGCGTCGAGCCGGGCACTGGGCGAATCATGCAGCTCGGCGCCTCTCAGCAGGGAATCGATCGTGGCCATCTTCAAGTTTCCAGGGTCACTGGGCTCGACCGGAACGGTCGTGCCCACGCGTCGGTGCGCCAGGGGCAAGCGCCTTCAATCGCCCAACGCCGCCAGCTGGTCGGCCTGGTACTCCTGCAGCAACGGCTCGATCACCTGCTCGACCGCACCGCCGATGACTTCGTTGAGCGAGTACAGGGTCAGGTTGATACGGTGATCGGTAACCCGGCCTTGGGGGAAGTTGTAGGTCCGGATCCGCTCGGAGCGGTCACCGGAACCGACCAGCAGCTTGCGGGTGTCGGCGATTTCCTTGTGCGCGGCGCTGTCCTGCACATCCTGCAGCTTGGCCGCCAGCCAGGCCATCGCCCGCGCGCGGTTCTTGTGCTGCGAGCGTTCCTCCTGGCATTCGACCACGATCCCGCTGGGCAGGTGGGTGATACGCACGGCCGAGTCGGTCTTGTTGATGTGCTGCCCGCCGGCACCGGAAGCCCGGTAGGTGTCGACGCGCAGGTCGGCCGGGTTGATCTCGATCGCCATCTGCTCATCCGGCTCGGGCAGGACCGCGACGGTGCAGGCGGAGGTATGAATACGGCCCTGTGATTCGGTTTCCGGCACGCGCTGCACGCGGTGGGCGCCGGATTCGAACTTCAGCTTGGCAAAGACATTGTCGCCCTCGACCCGGGAGATGACTTCCTTGTAGCCGCCATGCTCGCCCGGGCTTTCGGACAGAATTTCCACGCGCCAGCCCTGGCGCTCGGCATAGCGCGAGTACATGCGGAACAGGTCGCCGGAAAAGATCGCAGCCTCGTCGCCGCCGGTGCCGGCACGAATTTCCAGGAAGACGTTGCGGCCGTCATTGGGGTCCCTGGGCAGCAGCATGCGCTGCAGGCGCACCTCGATCTCCCCGAGGCGGGCCTGGGCGTCGTCGACCTCCTCCTCGGCCATTTCGCGCATTTCCGGATCGCTGTCCTTGAGCAGTGCCTGGGCACCCTCCAGGTCGGCCCGGGTCTTGAGGTAGTCGCGGTAGGTGGCGATGACCGGCTCGACCTCAGCGTATTCGCGCGAATAGGCGCGAAACCGGGTTTGGTCGCTGATCACTTCGGCATCACCGAGCAACGCAGTCAGCTCCTCGAAGCGATCCTGCAGGGTGTCGAGTTTGTTGAGCAGCGACGCTTTCATGGTTTATCCCTACTGTCCAAGGCGAAAAGCTCCTGCACGATGCTCAGGGCTTCCACGCGTCCTTCGGCGGAAAGTTTCTTCAGTTGCACGCTGGGTGCATGCAACAGCTTGTTGGTCAGGCCGCGGGCCAGTTGCGCCAGCGCCTCCTCGGGCAAACCGCCGTTGGCCAGCAGGCGCTGGGCCTTGAGCATTTCCTCGTCGCGAATCCGCTCGGCATGCTGGCGGTACGCCTTGAGCACATCCACCGCCGCCAGCTCGCGCAGGCGCGCCATGAAGTCGTCGGTGCCGGCCGCGACCAGCTCCTCGGCCGCCTGCGCAGCCCCCTGCCGGCTCTTGAGGTTTTCCGCGACAACCTCGTGCAAGTCGTCGACGGTATAAAGGTAGACATCCGCCAGGTCGCCCACCTGCGCCTCGATGTCACGCGGCACGGCGATGTCCACCATGAACATCGGCTTGTGCTTGCGCTTTTTCAGCGCCTGCTCGACTGCACCCTTGCCGAGGATCGGCAGTTGGCTGGCGGTGGAGCTGATGACGATGTCGCTGTTGTGAAGCTCCTGCGGAATGTCGGCGAGCAGGATGGCATGCGCACCGAACTGCTCGGCGAGGGCGCTGGCCCGCTCGAGCGTACGGTTGGCGACCACGATGCGCTTGACGCCCTGCTCGTGCAGATGCCGCGCCACCAGAGTGATGGTTTCGCCGGCGCCGATGAGCAACGCCTGGCTGCGGTGAAGGTTGGCGAAAATCTGCTTGGCCAGGCTGACCGCGGCGAAGGCAACCGAGACCGGGTTTTCCCCAATCGCCGTGTCGGTGCGCACGGTCTTGGCAGTGCTGAAGGTGGCCTGGAACAACCGCCCGAGCAACGGCCCGACGCTGCCGGCCTCACGCGCCACGGCATAGGCAGACTTCATCTGCCCGAGGATCTGCGGCTCGCCGAGCACCATCGAGTCCAGCCCCGACGCCACCCGCATCATGTGCCGCACCGCCTGGTCGTCGGTGTGTACGTAGGCGCAAGCCTTGAGCTCATCGAGGCTCAGGCGGTGGTAATTGGCCAGCCAGGCCAGCACCGCGTCGGCCTGCGCCTGGTCCTGTTCGAGGTACAGCTCGCTGCGGTTGCAGGTCGACAGGATCGCCGCCTCGCGCGTAGGCGTGACCCGGCACAGCTGCTGCAACGCCTCGACCATCTGCTCGGGCGTGAACGCAACGCGCTCACGCACATCCACCGATGCCGTCTTGTGATTAATGCCAAGCGCGATGAAAGCCATGCAGGGTCGCTGATTTGAAAAGGAGCGCGCGATTCTCCTACTTCGCCTGTCACAGAACAACCGTTGCCGGCGATTGTCTGCATGTGTCCGACGCGCCCCGTTACCCGGCCGGCCGGCCCATGGGCTTGCCCGACCGCTTGTGTCATCATGCCGCGACCGCAGACCAGCCTATCGTCCCCTATGAATAAACTCCTCGCCCTCAGCGCCGCGCTCCTGCTCGGCGGCTGCCAAAGCTTCATGCAGAGCGCTCCCGACAGCGCGCCCCCGGTCGAGGAGACGACACCGGAAGTGCCGCAGCTTCGCGCGGACGAGTACGGCTCGTTCAGCGGTGACACGCTCTATGCGCTTTTGGTCGCCGAACTGGCCGGCCAGCGCAACCGCTTCGATATCGCCCTGGGCAACTATGTGCAGCAGGCCAACGCCACCCAGGACGCCGGCGTCGCCGAACGCGGCTTTCGCATCGCCGAATACCTGGGCGCCGACCAGGCGGCGCTGGACACTGCGCTGATCTGGGCTAAAAACGCGCCGGAGAATCTCGATGCGCAGCGCGCCGCGGCGGTGCAGCTGGCCCGCGCCGGGCGTTACGAGGAATCGCTGAGCTTCATGGAGAAGGTGTTGCAGGGTCAGGGCGACACGCATTTCGACTTTCTCGCGCTCTCGGCTGCCGAAACCGACCCGGACACCCGCGCCGGCCTGCTCAAGAGCTTTGACCAGTTGCTGGCCAAGCACCCCGACAACCCCCAGCTCAAGTTCGGCAAGGCCGTCCTGCTGCAGCAGGACGGACGTCCGGAACAGGCCCTTGCCCTGCTCGAGGAACAGCCGGCCAGCGAGCAGGAGATCCCCTCGATACTGCTGCAGGCGCGTCTACTGCAAATACTTGAGCGCAGCAAGGAAGCCCTGCCGCTACTCGAACACAGCCTCGACCGCCACCCCGAGGACAAACGCCTGCGCCTGACCTACGCCCGCCTGCTGGTGGAACAAGACCGTTTCGACGAAGCCATGGGCGAGTTCGCCACGTTGGTCCAGCAAAACCCTGGCGACGACGACCTGCGCTTCTCCCTGGCGCTGGTATGCCTCGAGGCGCAGGCCTGGCGCGAGGCGATCGTCTACCTCGAGGAGCTGATCGACCGTGGCAGCCACCTCGACGCCGCACATTTCAACCTCGGCCGGGCCTACCGCGAACTGGGCCAGCAGGAACAGGCGCTCGCCGCTTTCGCCAAGGTCGGCCCGGGCAACGAATACCTGCCGGCCAAACTCATGCAGGCCGAACTGCTGTTTTCTCTCGGCCGCAACCGGGAAGCCTCGCAATTGCTCGCCGGGGCGCGTGATGAACAACCGGACTATGCGATCCAGCTGTACCTCATCGAAATCGAGGCACTGTCAAACCAGGGCCAGATTGAAGCGGCCTGGCAACTGGCCGAGCAGGCACTGGAACAGTTTCCCGATGACCTCAACTTGCTCTACACCCGGGCGATGATCGCCGAAAAGCGCGGAGATCTGGCCCAGCTGGAAAAGGATTTGCGCTTCATCATCGAACGGGAGCCCGACAACGCCATGGCGATCAATGCGCTGGGCTACACCCTGGCCGACCGCACCGACCGACACCGCGAAGCCCTGGCCCTGATCGAGCAGGCCTACCAGATCAACCCGGACGACCCGGCGATCCTCGATTCGCTGGGCTGGGTGAACTACCGCCTGGGCAACCTTGAACAGGCCGAGACGCAACTGCGCAAGGCGCTCGAACGGTTTCCCGATCACGAAGTCGCCGCCCATCTGGGCGAAGTGCTGTGGGCCGCCGGCAAGCAGCGCGAAGCACGGCGCATCTGGAGCGAAGCGCTCAAGCAGCAACCGGACAGCGAAATCCTGAACGACACCATCAAGCGCCTGACCGGCTCGGAGAAACCCTGACCCATGAAGCTGATGCGCAACCTGCTGATCCCCACGCTCACCGTGCTGCTCGCCGGCTGCGCCGGCCTCGCCCCCCAGGAAACCGTTGAAGGCCCGGGCAATACGCAGGACTGGAAGACGCACAAGGCGCAGATCAGCGAGATAGATGGCTGGCAGATCAACGGCAAGATCGGCATACGCGCCCCGCAGGATTCGGGCAGCGGTACGCTGTTCTGGTTACAGCGCCAAGACTACTTCGACATTCGCCTGTCCGGCCCGCTGGGTCGCGGCGCCACCCGCCTGACCGGTCGCCCTGACGCCGTGACGCTGGAGGTCGCCGGCCAGGGTCGTTTCGAGGCCGACTCCCCGGAAGCCCTGGTCGAAACCCAGCTGGGCTGGCGGCTGCCAGTGTCGAATCTGCTCTGGTGGATACGCGGCCTGCCCGCACCCGACAGCCGCAGCCGTATCGCATTGGACGGCAATGGCCGCCTCGCCAGCCTCGAACAGGACGGTTGGCAGGTCGAATACCTGAACTACCGCGACGAAGGGGGCTACGCCCTGCCCTCGCGGATCAAGCTGGCCGGTCGCGACCTGCGGATCACTCTCGTGGTCAAGGACTGGCAACCGCGCCGGCTCGGACAGTGATGCGCTGCCTCACGCTGCCGGCGCCGGCAAAACTCAATCTGATGCTGCACATCCTTGGTCGCCGCGCCGACGGATACCACGAGCTGCAGACCCTGTTCCAGTTTCTCGACCACGGTGACGAGCTGACCTTCACCCTGCGCGAGGACGGCCGAATCCGCCTGGTCACCGAACTACCCGGCGTCACCCATGACGATAACCTCATCGTTCGCGCTGCCCGGCTGCTGCAGGCCCGCAGCGGCTGCCCATTCGGCGCCGACATCGAGCTAAACAAGCGCCTGCCAATGGGCGGCGGGATCGGCGGCGGCAGCTCCGACGCCGCAACCACGCTGCTCGGCCTCGATTTTCTTTGGCAGACTCGCCTGGGTGAAGATCGGCTGGCTGAGCTCGGGCTGTCGCTCGGTGCCGACGTGCCGGTGTTCGTCAGGGGTCGCGCCGCCTTTGCTGAAGGAATCGGCGAACGCCTGCAGCCGGTACAGCTGAGCGAACCCTGGTTTGTCGTAATCGCTCCGCAAGTCTCTGTTAGTACAGCGGAAATATTTTCCGACCCAGAGTTGACACGTAATACCCCGCCCATTACAGTTCGCAGCCTTCTTGCAGGGGGTGGTCATAATGACTGCCAGCCGGTAGTCGAGAAGCGTTATCCCGACGTGCGTAACGCTTTGAGCTTGCTGAACAAATTTGTTCCAGCGAGGATGACCGGCACTGGAGCTTGTGTGTTTGGGAGCTTTCCAAACAGAGGCGAGGCTGATAAAGTTTGCCGCCAACTTCCAGCCGATTTACCAGCGTTCGTCGCCCAAGGTCGCAATGTTTCCTTGTTGCATCGAAGGCTCGCAGAACTGGCGCAGGAAGTGAGTGTCTAGCAACGGGTTGTACGTTACAGGGGCGTCGCCAAGCGGTAAGGCAGCAGGTTTTGATCCTGCCATGCGTTGGTTCGAATCCAGCCGCCCCTGCCATAACCCCTCTGGGTTGGTACAACAGCCGGTACATTCAGATTGCATCTACAGGGGCGTCGCCAAGCGGTAAGGCAGCAGGTTTTGATCCTGCCATGCGTTGGTTCGAATCCAGCCGCCCCTGCCAAATACTACGAGAGCTGTTCAAGACGCCTGGCCTTTTGAACAGCTTTTTGTTTCATCGGATCCACCCTCAGGCAGGTACTGCGCGTGTCCAAGATGATGGTCTTCACGGGGAACGCCAACCCCGACCTGGCCCGGCGTGTTGTACGTCAGCTGCATATCCCCCTCGGTGATGCCTACGTCGGTAAGTTTTCCGACGGCGAAATCAGTGTCGAGATCAACGAAAACGTTCGCGGCAAGGACGTCTTCCTGATTCAACCGACCTGTGCCCCCACCAATGACAACCTGATGGAACTGGTGGTGATGGCCGATGCCTTCCGCCGCTCCTCAGCCACCCGCATCACTGCTGTCATTCCTTACTTTGGTTACGCCCGCCAGGATCGCCGTCCGCGCTCCGCACGGGTACCGATCAGTGCCAAGGTCGTGGCCGACATGCTCGATGTGGTGGGTGTCAACCGGGTGCTTACCGTCGACCTGCACGCCGACCAGATCCAGGGCTTCTTCGACATGCCCGTGGACAACATCTACGGCTCGCCGGTCCTGGTCGATGACATCCAGGCCCAGCGCTTCGAAAACTTGATGATCGTCTCCCCCGATATTGGTGGCGTGGTGCGTGCTCGTGCCGTCGCCAAGTCGCTGGGTGTGGACCTGGCGATCATCGACAAGCGTCGCCCGAAGGCCAACCAGTCTGAGGTGATGCACATCATTGGTGATATCGAAGGTCGTACCTGCATCCTCGTCGACGACATGGTCGATACCGCCGGCACGCTGTGTCACGCCGCTACTGCACTGAAAGATCATGGCGCTGCCAAGGTCTTCGCGTATTGCACGCACCCGATCCTGTCCGGCCGCGCCATCGAGAACATCGAAGGCTCGGTTCTCGATGAGCTGGTCGTGACCAATACCATTCCGCTGTCCGCAGCGGCGCAAGCCTGTACCCGTATTCGCCAGCTGGACATCGCGCCAATGGTGGCTGAGGCGGTTCGCCGCATCAGCAATGCTGAATCGATCAGCGCGATGTTCCGCTAAGCCGCAAGCTCAGCCCGTCGCGCAGAACGAAAATGTGCCCCGCCTCGTGCGGGGCTTTTTGCCCAACCGCCCGGTAGCGCTGGTCGCGAGCGTTTCGGGTGCGTTGTTATCCTGGAGAAACACAATGACTGATTTCACTCTGAATGCCCAAGTGCGTTCCGACCTGGGGAAAGGTGCGAGCCGCCGCCTGCGTCGTAACGCCAGCCTCGTCCCGGCCGTGATCTACGGCGGCGACAAAGCCCCGCAGTCCATCAGCCTGCTGGCCAAAGACCTGGCCAAGATGCTGGAAAACGAAGCCTCCTTCAGCCACGTGCTGACCCTGAATGTCGATGGCCAGAACGAATCCGTTCTGATCAAGGCACTGCAGCGTCATCCGGCCAAGAGCTTCGTCCTGCACGCCGACTTCGTTCGCGTCGTTGCCGGCCACAAGCTGACCGCTACCGTTCCGCTGCACTTCATCAACCAGGAGACCTCGGTTGGTGTGAAGCAGCAGGGTGGCGAAATCCTGCACAACATCAACGAAGTGGAAGTGTCCTGCATGCCGCAGGATCTGCCGGAGTTCATCGAGGTCGACATGGCCAACGTTGAAGTCGGCCAGGTGCTGCACATGACCGACATCAAGCTGCCGAAAGGCGTTGAGCTGGTCGCCCTGGCACACGGCAGTGACCTGCCGGTTGCCAACGTTCACGCACCTCGCGTGAGCAAGGATGACACTCCGAAAGAAGAAGGCGCTGCCGAGTAATCCACTCGTCATCACCTGAGGAAGGGCCTCTGTCGTGACTGCCGTTAAACTGATCGTCGGCCTGGGTAATCCAGGCCCTGAATACGACCAGACCCGGCATAACGCAGGGGCCCTTTTCGTTGAGCGTCTGGCTGCCCATAAGGGCGTCGACCTCAGCGTAGATCGCAAATACTTCGGGCTGGTCGGCAAGTTTCGCCACCAGGGCGAAGATGTCCGCCTGCTGATCCCCACCACCTTCATGAACCGCAGCGGTCAAGCGGTGGCGGCACTGGCCGGATTTTTCCGTATTCCCCCCGAGGCCATCCTGGTCGCCCACGATGAACTCGATATGCCTCCCGGCGTCGCCAAGCTCAAGCTGGGCGGCGGTCACGGCGGGCACAACGGGCTGCGCGACATCATCGCCCGGCTCGGCAATCAGAACAATTTCCATCGCCTGCGCCTAGGCATTGGCCATCCCGGGCACAGCAGCCTGGTCACGGGCTACGTGCTGGGCCGCGCGCCGCAAGCCGAACGGCAGCTGCTCGACGCCAGCATCGACTTCGCCCTTGAGGTACTGCCGGAAATCCTGGCCGGCGACTGGACACGCGCCATGCAGCGGCTGCACAGCCAGAAGGCCTGATCAGGCTGCGCAGGCACGCAACGACAAGGCAACGGCAACTCGAGCCTGCACCCCAGCGCATCGCGACGTCGTTTAACGCAGTTTGGCAACGCCGGTAGCGCACCCGCTGCCAGCCAATACCGAGGCAAGACACATGGGATTCAATTGCGGCATCGTCGGCCTGCCCAACGTCGGCAAATCCACCCTGTTCAACGCGCTGACCAGATCCGGCATCGCTGCGGAAAACTTTCCCTTCTGCACCATCGAGCCGAACAGCGGCATCGTACCGATGCCCGATCCGCGCTTGCAGGCCTTGGCCGAGATCGTCAAGCCGGAGCGAATCCTGCCGACCACCATGGAGTTCGTCGACATCGCCGGCCTTGTTGAAGGTGCCTCCAAGGGCGAAGGCCTGGGCAACAAGTTTCTAGCCAACATCCGTGAAACTGACGCGATCGCCCACGTCGTGCGGTGCTTCGAAGACGAGAACGTCATCCATGTCTCCAACTCGGTCGACCCCAAGCGCGACATCGAAATCATCGAACTCGAGCTGATCTTTGCCGACCTCGACAGCTGCGAAAAGCAACTGCAGCGCGTCACGCGTAACGCCAAGGGTGGCGACAAGGAAGCCGTCGCGCAGAAAGCGCTATTGGAAAAGCTGATCCCCCACTTCACCGAAGGCAAGCCGGCCCGCACGCTGCTGAAGAAGCTGGGTGAGGACGAGATGCAACTGGCCAAGGGATTCCACCTGCTGACCAGCAAGCCGGTGATGTATATCGCCAACGTGGCCGAAGACGGTTTCGAGAACAACCCGCATCTGGACGTGGTAAACGCCATCGCAGCCGAAGAAGGCGCCGTCGTGGTGCCGGTGTGCAACAAGATCGAAGCGGAGATCGCCGAGCTGGACGATGGCGAGGAAAAAGACATGTTCCTTGAATCGCTCGGCCTTGAAGAACCTGGCTTGAACCGCGTGATTCGTGCCGGTTACGAACTGCTTAATCTGCAGACCTACTTCACCGCAGGCGTAAAGGAGGTCCGCGCCTGGACCGTGAAGATCGGCGCCACCGCCCCCCAGGGCGCCGGCGTGATCCACACCGATTTCGAGAAAGGCTTTATCCGCGCCGAAGTGATCGCCTATAACGACTTCATTCAGTACAAAGGCGAAGCCGGGGCCAAGGAAGCCGGGAAATGGCGCCTGGAAGGCAAGGAATACATCATCAAAGACGGCGACGTGATGCACTTCCGTTTCAACGTCTGAACAGAAACTTAGATCCTCTCGGATCTTAATGGACACTAAACCCCTTGAGGAATGCCGCCTCAAGGGGTTTTTCTTATCCAGCAGCGTCCATCAAACCTCTATGCGATCTACTGAACAACCGGGTACGCTACCGGGTACAGCGAAAACGTACCCACCCCATTAACCGGGTACAGCTAGAAAGGAGCAGTCATGCCGCTTACTGACACTGCGTGCCGTACCGCAAAGCCGAAGGAAAAGCCCTACAAAATGACTGACGGAAATGGGCTCTACCTTGAGGTGAAGCCCAACGGGGTCAAGGCATGGCGCTATAGATTCGAGCTAAGCGACGCTGGTGCCAAGAAAGAAAGCGTGTTCGCCATCGGGGATTACGTGATCGCTCCAAAGGGCGAAACGCCTGAGCAGACGGAGGACCGCCGCAAAGGGCGTCGATTTACTCTTTCGGAAGCCAGAGAAGAGCGCATCAAAGCACGCTCACTGGTCGTACAAGGCATCAATCCAGCCCATCACCGCCAGCAAGAGCGAGTCAAACGCGACTACGAAAAGGCCATCACCTTTGAAGCGGTCGCGAAAGAGTGGTTGGCTCTGAAGGATTGGGAGGACATCACAAAATCCAGGCGACTCAGAATGCTGGAGCGAGTTGTCTTTCCAAAGATCGGCAGCCAGCCGATCAAGGCCATCACCCCCGCCCACATTCTTGAGGTGCTCAAAGGAGCAGCCCAGGACAATGGGCCGTCCGTTGCCGCTGAGGCAAAGCGAACCATGACTGGCGTGTTCGAATTGGCGATCTCGACGCTGCGCGCCACCAGCGACCCTGTGCATCCGGTTCGCAAAGCGCTCCCAGCCAACAAGACGCAGCACAAGCGCCCACTATCCACAGATGAAATTGGCCAGCTACTGCACGATGTCGAATCCCACGGCGGGCGCCACGAAACGCTCTGCGCGTTCCGCCTTATGTGGCTGACTCTGTGCCGCCCAAGCGAAGCAGTAGAAGCTCAATGGTCGGAATTCGACCTAGAAAAGGCGCTTTGGAAAATCCCTGCCGAGCGGATGAAAAAGCGCAAGGAGCATACGAATCCCCTGCCCCAGCAAGCGGTAGAAATGCTGCGAGGCCTTCATGCCATTACCGGAAAATACACCCATGTCTTTCCGCACCGAGACGTACGTACTCGGCCAATGGTTTCCGCATCATTTCGCCAGATGCTTAACGTCTTGGGCTGGGCCGGCAAGTACAGCCCGCATGCCACGCGCACGACAGGCAGTACCCGACTGAATGAAATGGGCTTCTCAGCTGACTGGATCGAAAGGCAGCTCGCCCACATCGAACCCAATGCAGTTCGCCGCACCTACAACCATGCTGAGTACCTAAGTGATCGGGCAGAAATGATGCAGAAATGGGCTGACATGCTGGATGCATGGAAGAAGGCAGCACTAGCTACATCGAATGCTGCCGCTCAATAATGACAGACGGAACAAGTACGTTTTAGACGACTGCTTCCGGCCAATAGCGGACTGTTAGGGCCGATTCAGTCCTAGTGAATGACGGCCTATTTGATGACCTGCTCGGCTGGCTCTATGAGGGCTTTGTTACTGCCTCGCCAACGCACCGATTCGATGTTCTCTGCGTCGGCGCTCATACCGGCTCTGTCAGCCTTACCAGGAAGGTCGCAAACGCAAATCGCAAGTGGATCAGGCGACTACCAGATCAAGCAACCTGACTGCTTGCCGTCGTCGCGAGCGGAACCTTATTTTTTAGTAGCGAATCTTTGATGTAAGCATGCTACGACCGCCCACCAGCATGCGGAAACTATGTTGTTCGGTCATTGATGGCAAAGTAGTATCAATCTGCACACCAAACCGATCTAAATGGACTTGATGCATGGAAAACACCACCGATAGGGACGCGCGCGCCCGCCATCGTCATGCGAACATTTCGCCCTTCCTGGCAAGTGCCAGCACACTTCGTACAGGCGAAGACCAACTACCTGGGTATTACTGCGAGCAGCAGCAGATGTGGGTAGTCGACACCGAGCAAGGCGTTCTACCCATCATCAATGAGCAGGCGCTCTCGCAGCTGAAAACGAAGACTCGTGCAGATGGCGAAGAGGATGACGAGCACACCGGTGGAAAACACTGACGTGGTACAGAACCGGCGACATTGGCCGTCTGGACGAACAGGGCTTCCTCTACGTGGTGGATCGCTTAAAGGACATGATCATCAGCGGTGGCGAAAACATCTATCCCGCAGAACTGGAGGCGGTGATCGCGTCGCTGCCCGGCGTGGCCGAGGTTGCCGTGGTGGGCAAGGCCGACGAGCGCTGGGGCGAGGTGCCGATCGCATTTGTGGTCGCGACCCAACCAGGCGCTACCGACGAGGCCTCGATTGTCGAGGCATGCCGCCAGCGATTGGCGGGCTTCAAATGCGTGAAGTCTGTGCACATGCTTGAGGCCCTGCCCCGCAGCTCTGTGGGCAAGGTGTTGAAAAGACAGTTGCTTGCCTGAGCTTCTTAGGTGTTGTTGCACAGGAGCGGCACAGGCGGATCGAGGATGTCGATCCGTTTCAGGTATTCAGCCACCCCGCTCGCCCGGTTAGCGAGCGGGGCCCGCAACGTTACTGCTTCGGAAACTCCGCAGCGATGCCCTGGACGTAGTAGTCCATACCTGCCAGATCCGCATTGCTGGCCGTGGCTCCTGGCGCAATTCTGACCTTGCCGGATTGGTCGGCAACCGGGCCATCGAAGGGGTGGAACGTGCCGCTCTTGATCGAGGCAATGATCTGCTGCGCCTCGGCCTTAAATTCAGCGGGAACGATATCGCTGATCGGCATGGTCAGGGCGTCATCGGCCAGCCCACCCCAGTAGTCAGCCGATTTCCAAGTGCCGTTCAGTACAGACTCAGTAGTGCGGATGTAGAACGGCGCCCAGTTGTATTCGATGGAGGTAATTACCGACTTGGGGCCGAAGCTGGCCATGTTGGAGGCATAGCCCACCGAGTACACCCCGCGGCGCTCGGCTGCCTGAATCGGTGCTGGGCTGGCGGTGTGCTGGAAGATCACATCGGCGCCCTGGTCGATAAGCGTGTTGGTGGCGTCGGATTCCTTGCCGGGATCGAACCAGGTGTTCAGCCACACCACTTTAACCACCGCCCCTGGGTTGTACTTGTTCAACGCGACCTGAATAGCATTGATGTCGCGGATAACCTCAGGAATCGGAAAGGACGCGACATAACCGACGGTCTTGCTCTTGGTCATTTTCGCGGCCAGGTAGCCGGCCACGTAGCGCCCTTCGTACGAGGTCGACAGGTAGGTGCCGAGGTTCGTGCTGCGCTTGTAGCCAGTGGCGTGTTCGAACGCGGTCTTGGGGAATTGCTTGGCCACGTTGGCCATCGGGTTCATGTAGCCAAACGAGGTGCCGAAGATCAGGTCGTAGCCGCTTTTTGCCATGTTGCGGATCACCCGTTCGGAGTCCGCGCCATCGGCAACGTTTTCGACGTAGGTGGTCTGGACTTTCTCGCCCAGCGCCTGCTCCAACGCCTTACGGCCCTGCTCGTGTTGATATGTCCAACCGTGGTCGCCAATCGGACCGGTGTAGACGAAGCCGACCTTGAGCGGCTCGTCGGCGTATGCGGTGATGGCTGCTGCCAGACCGATACCACTCAATAACCCTGCCAGTACTTTCCTGAATCCAGGCATGTTCATGCGCGTATTGCTCCCCATACGTTATTGGTTAGGCGGTTAGCCCGGGATAAAGGCAGGCATTGAAACAGGCTCCGTCTGCGCGGCTGTGATCACATCGAATAGGTTTTGCGGAACATGTTTTTGTAGTGGTCTTCGACGCTGATGACCGGGTACTTGGGTGACTCGCCGGGTGCCAGGCAGGCCTGGATGCAGGCGATTTCGTGGGCGATGTTGCCGGAGTAGAAATAAGGCACCGAATAGCGCTCGTTACCCGAGACATTGACCACGCGGTGCAGGGTCGATTTGTACAAATCGTTGGTCCAGCGCGCGATCAGATCGCCGAGGTTGACCACGTAGGCCTCGGGAACCGGTGTGGCCCAGATCCAGCCATTGCGCTCCTGATCCCACACCTGCAACCCGGCGTTTTCATCCTGCAACAGCAGAGTCAGGCCACCCCAGTCGGTATGCGCACCACAGCCCTTCTCGCCCGGTGCCGCAGTGGTCGGCTGCGGTGGGTAATGCAGCAGGCGCAGCGTGGTCATGGCGTCCTCGCAGAACGCGGCAAAGTGCTGCTCCGGCAGGCCCAGCGACAGAGCCACGCCCTGCATCAGCAGGCGAGCCACTGACTCCAGTTCCCGCTGGTAGGCCTCCATGGTTTGGCGAAACTCGGGGAGGTCTGCCGGCCACAGGTTCGGCCCCTGATTGAATTTGCCAGCCAGCACATCGGGATGATCCAGCGGCTTGTCCTGGCCGATGTAAAAGCCTTCTTTGACGTCCGGTGGCGCGCCGGCTTCGAGCACCTGATTACGCAACGGTTCGTAGCCCCGATTGGCCATGGAGAGTGACTTGTCGACCTTGCGCTTTTCTTCGGGCGGCAGAGCAAACAGCGTGGCCGCCTGGTCGATCACCTGCTGCTGCAAAGCTGCCGGTACACCATGACCGATGACGTAGAAAAAACCTTTGTCACGACAGGCCTGGCCGATTTGCTGACTGACCCGGGTGCGTTCGATCAGTGATGCCGAGCGCAGGCCCGAGATGTCGATAACTGGAAGCGTGGTGGCCTGCGAGGCCTCCAGAGGTGACGGTGCGAGTTGGGCGTGTGCCATGTGAGCGACTCCTACTTGAATGGGCCGGAGTGTTATCTGCTCAGGCAGAGCGCGGAAAGCATCGAATATCGCCAGGCCTGATGCCTTTTTGGCAGCGCTAGCCAAGAGCCCCGAACTGACTGGCCTCGTGCCGCTCGCGACGCAAAATCTCGTCGGTGAGAATTCTGGCGAAGGCATCCACGGCAGCCGGAATGTAGCGGCCGCTGCTCATGTACAAGCCCAGGTCGCAGAAAATACCGCCGCTGTCGGTGAGCGGAAGCATCTTCAGTTCACCGGCGGCCACCTGCGCCTCGATGCCGAACGCGGTTTGAAACGCCACGCCCCTGCCGCGCACTACCATCTGCTTGGCCAGTTCAAGCGATGCGGTTTCCAGGCGGGTCCTGCCGGAAAAATGGGCGGATTTGAGCAGTGGCGCGAGTCGTTGCCGCGTCGAGATTTCCGGCTTGCTGAGGATCAGGTCGTAGTCGGCGCAGGCGCCAAAACTGACCTGGCTTTTATCGGCCAACGGGTGATTGGGCGGCACGATCGCCGCCAGCCGGAAATGCCCCAGGGCCAATTGCTGGAGCTGCTCGTGTTTAGGCAACGCGAAAGCCAGACCCAGGTCCGCCGCCCCGGAGATGATCGCCTGCGGAATGCCTTGCGAGCCGGAAACGGTGACACCGACAGACACCCGTGGATAACGCGCGTGCATGTGTTCGAGCACGGTGGGTAACAGGTCCACAGCCAGGGTCTCGGCAACGATCAATTCGACATGCCCTGCCCGGATTCCTTCCATGGCTTCGAGTTCCGAGCGCAGCCGTTCTACGTCGTGGAGCACCACACCGATATGGCGTGCGAACAACTCGCCGGCGGGGGTGAGTTTCAGTCCGGAGCTCAGCCGGTCGAATAGCGGCGCACCGATGTCGTCCTCCAGTTTGAGGATCTGCCGATTGACCGCCGACGAAGCCACGTTCAGGCGCCGGGCCGCTTCGCGGATCGAGCCGCAGTGCTGAACCATGTCGAAGTAGCTGACCGACACCGAATGAAACCGTAACCGCCGAACCATGGTTTTACCTGACTTCCTCACTTCGAAATGTTGCCCAACGCGGATTCTTTTCGCGCCAGGAAAGTGCATCGAGCTGCCGCTGCGCACCATGCCAGAGCGAAAAACACGCCCGCCAACTGCTGAAAAAATTCGTCTAAAAACTGTCCAGGCAGTCAACTACGAGGCATTGCGAGCATTTTTCTGATCGCCTCTTCGCGTTGGCACAAGACGTGCTCTAGCGATGCCGAGACTGGTATACCAGATTGTATTTCTGAAAAGCCAGCAATGTGATCAACCGTAATGAGGATCGGCGATGTCCGCTCAATGGAAGCCCCTGATAGAACACAAAGGTTACCTCCGCCATTTCTGGCACCCGGTGTGTACCTTGAGCGAGTTCGAGAAAGCCAACGCATCCGGGCATGGCCCGATGTCGGTGAAGCTGCTGGGAGAGAACCTGGTGTTGGCCCGTCTGGACGGGCAGATGATGGCCGCCGATGACCGCTGCGTGCACCGCTCGGCGCGCCTGTCGCTGGGGAGCGTGTGCAAGCACCAGGGCAAAGACACCCTGCAGTGCCCCTACCACGGCTGGCGCTATAACGACGCCGGCGAATGCACGCTGGTGCCGGCCTGCCCCGACCGCCCTATTCCGCCGCGCGCAAAAATCGCCAAATACGACTGCGCCATTCGCTACGGCATCGTCTGGGTGCGCCTGGACAATTCGTTCGACTGCACCGAAATCCCTTACCTGGGCGATTGGGACAGCGAAGGCATGAAAGTCGTGGTGGCGGAGTCGTATGTGTGGGAAACCTCGGCCGAGCGCCGCTGGGAAAACTTCACCGACTTCTCCCATTTCGCCTTCGTTCACCCCGGCACTCTGTACGACCCCTTCTTCGCCAGTCACCCCACGGTAAACGTCGATCGCAGCCACGGTGAACTGCGCTTTCAGCTGGCGCCGCCCAAAGAGATGTACGAAACGCTGCCGGAAGAAGCGCCCATGGGCGACTTCACCTACCGCTGCTCGATGCCGTACTCGGTGAACCTGGAAATCAAACTGTGGAAGGACGATTCCAAATTCATCCTCTGGACCACCGCCAGCCCGGTGGACGACAGAACTTGCCGCAACTTCATGGTCATCGTGCGTACCGAAGACCAGCAGCCCGACCACGTGCACCTGGCTTTCCAGAAACGCGTGCTGGAAGAAGACCGCCCGGTGATCCAGTCCCAATGGCCTATCGAGCTCGATAGCGCCGAACTGTCGGTAGGCACCGACAAGATCTCCATCCAGTACCGCAAATGGCACCGCGAACTGTCGCAAGCGGCGCTGGGCGGCAAGGACGAATTCAAAGCGGCCCTCCTCAGCGAAGTGCTCGAGGAGCGTTAAGGCCTACACCCATGGGCCAAGCGCCCTTTCGAAGCTACGTTTTTGCAGGAGCAGTACATGAAAAAGATGTTCAAGTTGGGCTGTGCCGG
Organism: Stutzerimonas stutzeri; assembly: GCA_002339675.1. Taxonomy (GTDB): domain Bacteria; phylum Pseudomonadota; class Gammaproteobacteria; order Pseudomonadales; family Pseudomonadaceae; genus Stutzerimonas; species Stutzerimonas stutzeri_O. Next base: position 10,965 of record DDKB01000024.1, on the reverse strand, counting down.
GTTGGGTATCCAGGCGTCGTCGCGTGAGAACCCGGTGTCACTGACCGAGTTGCCGATTCTCGAGCAATTCAAACTGGTCAAGGAAGCCGAGGTCTGGGACTTCATCGATCGCATTCCCAACAACCGCCAGGAGCTGGACGAGTACATCAAGGGCAGCCAACTTTACGACCTGCCGGTGCTGTCGGGGAGCGGCCTGTACACCCTGGGCCTGGATGATCACCTGATCAAAGAGAACATCGACCTGACCGTCGAGGTCGGCGGCAAGTACCACAATTTCATGATCTGGGCTAAGCACAAGGACCGCCACTACGTGACCAACGAAGAGGTCGCCGAGTGTTACCTGGAGTCGTACGAGTACGCGGAAAAAGCCGGGGTGATCATCACCTTCGAAAACCATGTGGACATGTGGTCCGAAGACTATCGCCGGGTCTCGCAAGTAGCCGATCTGGTGGAAGCCCGCGGCGCGAAGTTCAACGTGGCCATTGACTACAGCCACTGCATTTTCAAGATTGAAAACGAAGTGGAGCACGCCGTCTCGCAGATGCGTGGCGACAACGATGCCATCGCCAAACTTGACCCGTTCAACGACGACAGTTACGCGGACGAATGGCTGAACCGCAACCTGGTGCACTGGGCCCAGATGCGCCCGGCCGCGCCTAACGGCCCGCTGAACTGGTGGGGCTTTGAAACCGGCCCTTGGGATGCCAAAGGTATCGACCGTCCAGGGCGCTCCATTCAGTACCCGTTCCGGCGTCCTGCCGAAGGCGAATGGCATACCGACATGTGGCATGCGCACAAGCTGGCGTGCACCAAGGAAGTCACCCGCAAAGTCATCGATGCCTACCTGCAAAACCCCGCTACCAACCTGTCGCTGATGACCATCGACAACATCAACCTAAACGCCTACGGCCTGGGCTGGATGTACAACATGTTTGCCGACAGCTGTGCCTACGCGCAGTTCGTCCGCGAGTTGTACGCCGAGCGCGCGGCTGTGCACGAGGCGCGCAGCGCCAAGTCGGCGGCTGAATTCGTTGCTCAGTACCGGGCGTAATACCTCCTCTGCGCTTGGCGTCGTCACGGCGCCGCCAAGCCTTGTACGGGCCACCGTTATGTTAAAAGAAAACAGCTTTGTCTACGACGACTGGCATCCGGTTGGTGCGCTGGCCGAGGCCGTCGTTGGCAAGCCATGCCATACCCGGATTCTGGGTCAGGCCATCTGCTACACCCGCACCCCCGACGGGCTGATCGCGCACCTTGCCGACAGTTCTCAGCCGCTGAAAACCTTGATCGTCTACGGCTTGCTCTGGGTGTCGTTGTCCGCGCAACCACGCCGAATTCTGGCCATTCCCGAGTTCGAAGAAACGGACCGCCGCGTCGTCAGCGCCGGCTCGATCCGCGTTGCCACCTCTGGGCTGCGGGTGGTGGAAAACTTCCTCGACATGGCTCACTTCCCGTTCGTGCACACCGATATTCTCGGCGCCGAACCGCTCACCGAAGTGGCCGCCTATGACGTCGAGATCGACGAACAGGCTGATGAGGTGCTGGCAGTCAATTGCCGCTTTCCGCAGCCCAAGGGTTCGGCGGCGGCCAGCGAACCGGTGGAGATGCAGTACGTGTACCGCATCGCCCGCCCCTTTATCGCCATCCTCTACAAGACTTGCGTCATCGACGCCAATCGCCTGGATGTGCTCGGCCTGTACGTGCAGCCCGTGGATGAGGAGAGCTGCATCGCCCACGCGATCATGTGCTACCTCGACGACATCAACACCGACAAGCAGCTGCGCGACTTCCAGCAACGCATCTTTGGCCAGGACATCATGATTTTGCTCAATCAGGTGCCCAAGGGCCTGCCGCTGGATCCCCGGCACGAAACGCCCGTGCGCGCGGATGCACTGTCCAGTGCCTACCGCCGCTGGATCAAAGCACGCAACGTCACGTTCGGCACCGCTCGCTGAGCCGTATTAGCAGGTAATCAGATATGGGTTCGTTACATCAGGAATGGCATGTGATCGCCAGCTCCGAAGACCTTCCGTTTCGCCACGTGTACCAAACGCGCTTGCTCGGTCAGGAGCTGGCGGTCTGGCGTGACGACAACGGTGTTGTAAATGTGTGGGAAAACCGCTGCCCGCACCGCGGTGTACGCCTGAGCCTTGGGGTGAACATCGGCAACCAGCTGAAGTGCCAATACCATGGCTGGAAATATGAAAGCGGCTCGGGCCATTGTGCCTTTGTGCCCGCTCACCGCACGGCAAAACCCAGCGCCGCCTGTGTGCGCACCTTCCCCTGCGCCGAGGTGGACGGCCTGGTGTTCGCCCAGCTCGAAGCCCCGGTTGGCAACGCCAAACCCGGGAGACAGCGTCCGCTCGGTGCCGCGCTGTCCACCAATTTGCGCAGCCATCCAGTGGCAATGAACGCCAAGGCCGTCGTCGAGGCCATCCAGCAGGCCGCCCCCTCGTTCGCGCCGCTGCTGGGAGATCAGGCCGACCGCGTGCAAACGCTGGTAAGCGGCCTGAGCATTGACCTGAGCTGCGCCGGGCTGCTCGACAGCGTGCGGATTTTTGTCCAGCCGGAATCGGACTCCAAGGCCGTGGTGCATGCCCGCCTTTACGCCGCTGCTGCCCTGCCCCTGCAACGCAAAATCGTCTTTACCCAACTGCTCGACGAGCTGTTTGCCCGCGTACTGCAAAGCCCCACGCCAGCGCCGACCGCGCGGCTTATCGCCTCGGACGCGGTGCCTCTGAAGACTCCCAACCCACCCGCCGCCGATAAGCCGGGCGAGCCGTTCTCGTGCACCGTCATCGCGCGCCAAAACGAAACCCCGGACATCGCTTCGTTCTGGCTGAAACCGGATGACGGGCGGCTGTTGGCGCTGGAACCGGGTATGCACGTGAGCCTGACCACGCCCTCTGGCCACCTACGCCAGTACTCGATCGTCAACACGCCTGACGAGCAGGATGTACTGGTGATCGGCGTCAAACACGAGCCGCAATCACGCGGCGGCTCGCGCAGCATGCACGTGGATGTTCAGGTAGGCACCCAAGTGCAGCTGACGCTGCCACGCAATCAGTTCCAGCTGCAGCCGCCGGGCCGTCACGCCCTGCTGATCGCCGGTGGCATCGGGGTCACCCCGATTCTGGCCATGGGCCTGCATCTGCAACGCGCCAAGCGCCCGTACAGTTTTCATTACCTGGCGCGCAGTGAGGAACATGTGGCCTTTACCCAGCGGCTTGCCGCGCTCGGTAAACAAGCGGCGACCTACCTGGGCCTCGATATCGAAGGCACGCAGCAGACATTGCGTGAATTGCTCCAGGACCGGGAACCGGCACGGCATGACGTCTATGTCTGCGGGCCGCAGCCGATGATTGATCTGGTCGTCGAGCTGGCACGCGAAGCTGGCTTTGCCAGCGAGCAGATTCACTTCGAGTACTTTGCGCTGGCCCCCAGCAGCAAGCCGCCGGCTGCCGAGTCGGGCAGTTACCAAGTGACCATCAAGTCCAGCGGCAAAGCCTTCACCGTCAGCCCCGGGCAGACCCTGCTGCAAGCCTGCCTCGATCACGGGGTAGCCATCGATTACTCCTGCGAGCAAGGGGTATGCGGCGCCTGCATGACCAAGGTGGTCAGCGGCGAACTGCAGCACGGCGATGTTTATCTTTCGGCCAAAGAAAAAGACAGCGGCACGTTGATCATGCCGTGTGTATCGGGTTGCCGCTCTGAAACGCTGATTCTGGATATCTAATGGGTGTCTGATGTTGAAACTTTACGATTACGAGTTATCCGGAAACTGCTTCAAGGTGCGTTTGCTGCTATCGATTCTGGGCGTGCAATACGAAACCGAAGTGGTCGAGTTCCACCCGGGGCGTGAACATAAGCGCCCTGCATTTCTGCGCATCAATCCTATGGGTCAATTACCAGTTTTGCAGAATGGCGAAAAGATCATTCGCGACTCCCAGGCCATTCTGGTTTATCTGGCATCAATATTTGATCCGAGTCGCAAATGGTATCCGCTGGATCAACCGGAGGTGTTGGGTGATATCCAGGTGTGGCTGGCATTTGCCGATAGTCTGACCGGATCACTTTCTGCCGCACGTTTACATGAGTTGTTCATGTATGACTTCGACGCCGACGCCTGTCGCGCGCGTGCTCAAACATTATTGGAGGTGATGGATAAACATCTGTGGATCAATCGCCAACAGGATTTCAAGTTTCTCTGTCCACTGGCGCACGCGACTATTGCCGATATTGCCTGCTTTCCCTATGTGGCCATGGCCGATGAAGCCGGGCTTTCGTTGCAGGATTATCCCTCGGTGCGTCTCTGGCTGGATGAAGTCAGACGTATTCCAGGCTTTACCGTAATGGCCGGCATATTCCCGGCCGGCAAACCCTGATTACTCTTATCGTCAGAACATCAAAAGACGTGGCTACTTGCCCCGCACTATAACCATAACAGCGGTTCTGACAGCACGTTGCCCTACCACTCTGCCTTGTTACACCACTTAGTAATCAACAGGAGTTTTGCAGATGGTCATATATACCCCGCCTTCAGTGGCCAAAAACATTCCGGTTATCGATCTGGCGGACAGCTTTTCCCACGATATCGAGAAGCGCAAGGCAGTAGCCTGGGAAATTCATAAGGCGGCACGGCAGACCGGTTTCTTTTATATTAAAAACCATGGCGTACCGGTAGAACTGCAGAAAGCGCAGTTTGATGTAGCCAAGGAATATTTCAAAACGCCGCTGCACGAAAAAATGTTGGTCAACTCGAAAAACTCCAGTTGCCTGCGAGGGTATGAACCGATTGCGGCGCAAATTCTCGATGAAGGTTCGCCGCCCGATCTGAAAGAAGGGTTTCTGCTGGGTCGCGAGTTGGACGACGCACATCCGCACGTTATTCGCAAAACACCCTATCACGGCCCGAACCAATGGCCAGCGGGCAACCCCCGTTTCCGCCAGCAGACCGAAGACTATATGCGCTACATGGATCTGCTCGGTCGCAAGATCGTCCGCTTGCTTGCCCTGTCGCTGCAGTTGCCCGAAGACTTTTTCGACCAGGGCCTCAAAGAGCCGATGATCATTACCCGCATGCTGCACTACCCCAGCCAGCCGGCCGATGCCCGTGAAAACCAGATTGGCGCCGGTGCCCATACCGACTGGGGCCTGATTACCTTGCTGCTGCAGGATGAAGTCGGCGGTCTCGAGGTGCGCAATGCCGACGGTGAGTGGCTGAAAGCGCCGTTTATCGAGAACACCTTTGTGGTGAACCTCGGCGATATGGTGCCGGTGCTCACCAATGGCCTCTATCACTCGACCATGCACCGCGTGTTCAACTCCAAAAAAGACACCCCGCGCTACTCGGTGCCAACTTTTTTCGACCTGGATTACTACTACGAAGCCTCGGTGGTGCCCACGCTGCGCAAGGCCGATGAGGTCTATCCGGCGCCCATCACTGTCGGCGGTCATATCGCGGCTATGTTCGACAAGACCTTCGGGGTCAAGAAAGCCACGGCATAACGCGCCGACAGCGGAAAAGGCCACTAGCGAGTGGCCTTTTTCATGCCTCGCTTTTGGCAAGGCTGAACCGGGCGGATAACCGCCCGGTGTTGTTTTAGAAATACACCTTCACAATCAGACTGGTCACATTCTGATCGGTGTCGAATGCGCGGGTGTCTTTGATCGCGTATTTGTTTGTCCAGTTGTTGTACTCGACCCCGGCGTAGAAGCGCTTGGGCTCATAACCAAAGTGCTTGCCCAGGTCATATTTGATCTGCGGGTTGAACAGCAGATTACTGTGATACGTGCCTTTATTATTGACCACCCAGTCCATATAACCATCGATCACCACGTCGGAGCGGCCGATCGGAATGGTATACGACCAGACCGGCGTGATTTGCCATTGCCCACTAGGTGCTACACCGCCGTCTGGTTTGCGGTAGTAGAAGTTAAGCTGGAAATAATCGAAACCCGGTAGATCGAGATCAAAGCCCGGGCCGAGCAAATAGTTAACCTGATCGTGCGTTTCATGCTTTTCGTTTTTATCCCATTCAAAACTCGACGCAATCAATACGTCCTTGACGGGACCGAACGACAGTTTGCTATCAAACACTTTGCCCAACGAAAGTCGCGGCGCCAATTCACTGTAAATGGAATGGTGTCCATCATTGTAAGTACCACCGCCTGGGTACCAATTGTTGTCCATAAATAAATACACATCGCCCCACGACCAGTCGCTGGCATGTTCGAAGGTAATGGTTTGTACGGTGCGTGCATCCACCTTGAACTCTTTGCCGTATTGATAAGTGAGACTTTCGCTGTGCCAATTCATATCGGCATGCGATACCGATGGCAAACACGAAAACCCCAAAAAGCTTGCTGCAAAAACAGTGGACTTATTGTTAACTTTCATCTTATCCCCCATATATAAAGCTGATCGAATAGTCAGCATTTACATATAGCAAGTAAGGGGCCAATAAATGCACGAATTGCGCAGACTTTGCAGGAGTTTACAAGCTCTTGAAATGCATTTTTGCTGCTATTGGGGGCGGTTTTTGGTGTGGTGAAGTAATTTAGTGCGTGTTTTTTTGTATTATTAAATGCACTTACCAAGGTAACTATCAGCGCAAAAAAAAGCGACCTATAAGGTCGCTCTAGTGTATTACCTGCCCCCTGGTAGCTATCAAGACAGGTAGCGTTTCACTTAATTATCACCAAACAATCAGAGATATCAGTTGGAGTGTTGACCAATACCCTCGCCAGTCGCGGCGTCGTTCTGCGGTTTTCTCAAACCGATACCGTTGAAAAAGATATTCAAGGTGATCGCGACAATTGCCGTGAGCAGAATCGGGCTTTCCAGGATCGGCCCCAACGAGGAAGGCAACTTGCTGAAAAAGTGCGGCGAGACCACGGGCAACATGCCCACCGCCAGGCTTATGGCGACGATATAAAGATTGCCGACATTCTTGAAATCCACCCGGCCGAGCACCTTCATGCCACTGGCCGTAACCATGCCGAACATTACGATGCCGGCACCGCCCAGCACATAGGGCGGAATCGACGCCACGAAGTAGGCCACCTTGGGAAACAGACCCAGCACAATCAGAATCGCCCCGGCCAACGCGCACACCCAGGGGCTGCGCACGCCCGTGATGCTGACCAGACCGATATTTTGCGCATACGAGGTGTACGGGAAGGTATTGAAGATGCCACCCACCGCCGTGCCGAGGGCATCGGCACGAAAGCCACGAACCAGGGTGCGTTCATCCATGGGCTTGTCGACGATCTCGCCCAAGGCAATGAACATGCCTGTCGACTCGATAAAGGTCACCAGCATCACGATGCACATGGCCGCCATGGGCCACAAATGGAACGTCGGCATACCGAAATGGAAAGGCAGGATCACACCGAACACCGGGGCGTCCTCGATGCCGTCCAGGCTGACCAAACCTGCGCCAGCCGACAGGGCAAAACCGAATATCAGGCCCAGCAACACCGAGATGTTGTTGAGGAAACCCTTGGTGAAACGAACGATCAGCAAGATGCACAGCAGTACCGCACAGGCGATTGCCAGGTACAGCGGGCGGCCGAATTCGGCGTTGCCAAAACCACCGGCGGACCATGCCGCGGCAACTGACATCAGCGACAGCCCCACCGCGACAATCTCGGTACCTGTGACCACCGGCGGAAAGAATCGCAGCAGCTTGCCCACTAGAGGTGCCATGGCCAGGCCGAACAAGCCGGCAGCGATGGTGGCCCCAAAAATAGCCGACAAACCAGCGCTGGGATCGGAGCCGATGGCGATCATTGGGCCGATGGCCGTGAAGGTCACGCCCATCATCACCGGCATGCGGATACCGACCGGCCCGATACCGATGGCCTGGATGATGGTCACGATCCCGCAGGCGAAAAGGTCGGCATTGATCAGAAAGGCGATGTCGGTCTTGGACAGACCCAGCGCCGCGCCAAGCACCAGGGGAATGGCCACTGCCCCGGCATACATCACCATCACATGCTGGCACGCCAGCAGAAGCATGCGCAGGTATTGCGCCTTGTTTGGAGCCGAGATTGTCTTCATAAAACCCTGCACTGGTGGCTGGGACGGAGCAGTCCGCGCTTCCTGCGAACGTCGGCGGGGTGCCCCCGCCTCGCGGCCTGATCCGTCATCACAAAGGTCGTTGGTCGAATCCTGAAATATGACCAGTTTTCATTACTGGAGTACCAATATTGAGCAACTGGTATACCAGAGCGATGACAAAAAGCATTCTCCATGCCAGATCGACAATTTGTCTTATTGGTCAGGTTACTCGCGGTGAATTTTCTGAAAAGGCGTGACCCACCACGGGGAATATGCCCCACATACGATCGCCAGACCGCTACCCATCCCCAAGATGGTGCTCAGTGAAGGCGGATAAAGGCCTGTGGTAGGCTTCGCGGCTGCGAACGTCTATTGATAGCTGGTGCCATGCTCACCCAGAAAATTGTCTCTGCCATATCGGATGCGATCTACCACCGGCGCTTGCCGCCAGGCACAAAGCTAAATGAGCGGGATATTGCGGAGTTGTTCGATGTAAGCCGGACGGTGGTCCGGCAGGCGCTGATCCGGCTTTCGCAGGATCGCCTGGTGGAGGTGTCACCCAAACGCTCGTCATCCGTGGCCTGCCCGACCTTCGACGATGCGTACCAGCTCTACCAGATGCTCCTGGTACTGGAGAGCGGTGTGATTGACCAATTGACCAAGTCGATCACCCAGAACGAGCTGGAGATATTGCGTGCCCACACCCTCAAGGAGCAGGCCGCGCACCAAGCCCACGACCATGATCTGGGCGACAAACTGGGCCGTGAGTTTCACTCGCTGCTGATCTCGTTCCTGAAGAACGACATTCTCAACAACATCCACAACCAGCTGCGCCGGCAGGAAGCGCTGATCAACGCGCTATACCGCTCGGGCTTCGATTACTGCCAGCTGCGTGACGAGCACACCCGCCTGGTGGATTGCTTCGAGCGCCGCGACGCGGCGTCTGCCAAGAACCTGCTGGCCTCGCACTACAACCTGGTGATCAAGGGTTACAAGTTCAACACGACGGTGCCGCCGGATATCGACCTTAAAGCGGTGCTGGGTCTGTAACCCGACGCGGGAGAAGCCTTAACTGCCTCTCCCGCCCGCGCTGCCTACAGCTTGAACCCGCCCATCTGCCGCGCCAGGTCGTCGGCCAGGCCGCTCAAGGTGCGGCACTCCTGACGACAATCATTCACCTCCCCCGCGGTAGCACGCGCCAGATCGGAAATGCCTTGTACGTTGCGGTTGATCTCCTCGGTCACCGCCGACTGTTCCTCGGTAGCGGCCGCCACCTGATGGTTCATGTCGCTGATGCGGTTCACCTGCTCGGTGATCGCCTCAAGTGAACGTCCCGTGCGCTGGCTGGAGGCAACCCTGTCCCGGTAGCCGCCTGCCCCTTGTGCATCGAAGCCACAGCGTTTTCCGCGCCCTGCTTAAGGCCGGCGATCATGCTCTGAATCTCGTCGGTGGACAGCTGCGTACGACGCGCCAATGTGCGTACTTCATCCGCCACCACTGCAAAGCCGCGGCCCATTTCGCCGGCCCGCGCCGCTTCAATCGCTGCGTTCAGGGCGAGCAGATTAGTCTGTTCGGAGACGCCACGGATCACTGCCAGCACTTGGTCGATGGAGGCCACTTGCCGGGCCAGCTCGCCCACCGCGCCCGAAGCCGTGCCGATATCGTCAGACATGCTTTCAATATGGGAAATGGAGCCGCGCACCACCTCTCGGGCCTGCAACGCCTCCTCCCGAGCGCCATGCGACGCAGAAGCCGCACTGCCGGCGTTGCGCGCAATCTCCTGCACCGTCAGCCCCATTTCATGAACTGCAGTGGCCACCATCTCAGTCATTTCCTGTTGGCGGTCGGCACGCGTGGCGGTGTTGTCCACCACCTTCGCCACTTGGCCAACCGTGGAGCGCAGCCGCTCGCTGGTATTCAGCACGTCCGCGATCATCTCGCGCTGGCTGAGCAAAAAGCGGTTGAAGCCACGGGCCAGATCCCCCAACTCATCAGCACGGCTGTCATCCAGGCGATGGGTAAGGTCACCGCCGCCGCTGCCAATTGCCACCAAGGCACGGGTAACCTGCTGGATAGGCTTGACCAGGCTCTGCGCCAACCAAACCACCAATGCCAGACACACCAGCGCCACACCCGCACCGATCAGGCTGGTCAACCACAGCGCCTGGTGCGCTTGCGCATAGATTTGTGCTTCCGGCACCTCAGCGACTAACGTCCAATTCAAATCGCGCAATGGCAAGCTGATCGCCAGATAGGGCTCGCCCTCGCGCTCGAAAGCCGCCGATGACAGCGCAGACTTGCCCAGTACGGCCCGTGCTGCCGGTGCGCCAATCTGCTCGGCGAGTTGGCGATCACCGTTCAAATCGGTTTGCGGATGGATCTGAATCAGGCCGTCGTTGCGCACCAGGTACACCTTGCCGCGCTCGCCGAAACTGAAGTTTTTGATCAGAGTTGAGAGCTCGTCCATGCGCAAACCGAGGCCGGCAACGCCCAGCAACTGACCAGCTTTTTCCACGCGCAGATCGATAAACAGCGTGAGGGCGCCGGTATTGCCGTCGGTACCAATTTCGACGACGCGGCGCTGCGCACTGTCGAGGAAACGGTAATACCAGGCGTCTTGGGCGTTAGCGCGGCTCAGCGTGCGCTCCAGCCCCTTTTCACTGTAATGGCGACTGGTTGCCGAAGAAATCACGAAAGCCGTGGCGGCCTTGTGCTGCTCCAACACTCCACTCAGGTAGCTGACAAAGCGTGGTAGATCGGCACCATTTTCGCTCTCCGCCAACCAGTCGCGCACCATTGTGTTGCTGGCAATATCGTCCGCTGCCGTCAGCGGTTGCATCAGAATTCGCTCGATTTTCGATAATTCCAAGCGTCCGCTTCTGGCCCAGAGTGTGTAAAAA
>DDKB01000011.1 GCA_002339675.1 Stutzerimonas stutzeri | reverse complement strand
TAAACCTTATTCAGGACGGGACATCTAAACAAAAAAAGCCCCGCGATTGCGGGGCTTTGAAGGTGGTGGGCCCACACGGACTCGAACCGTGGACCAAAGGATTATGAGTCCTCTGCTCTAACCAACTGAGCTATAGGCCCTCAGAGGCCGGCGGATTATACCGGGGCGATCGCGACGGCGCCAACCGAAGCGGGGCGCGGCAGGGTGGAAGTGGAAAAAACAACCCCCGGCAAGCCGGGGGTCGGGTGTTACTCGTCGAGGAAGGAGCGCAGGTGCTCGCTTCTCGTTGGGTGGCGCAGCTTGCGTAGCGCCTTGGCCTCGATCTGGCGAATACGCTCGCGGGTGACGTCGAACTGCTTGCCGACTTCCTCGAGGGTGTGGTCGGTATTCATGTCGATGCCGAAGCGCATGCGCAGTACCTTGGCTTCCCTTGCGGTCAGGCCCGAGAGTACTTCGCGAGTCGCTTCCTTGAGGCTTTCCACAGTCGCCACGTCGATCGGCGACTGCATGGCCGAATCTTCGATGAAGTCGCCCAGGTGCGAGTCTTCGTCGTCACCGATCGGGGTTTCCATGGAGATCGGCTCTTTGGCGATCTTCAATACCTTGCGGATCTTGTCCTCGGGCATTTCCATGCGTTCGCCAAGCTCTTCGGGCGTGGGCTCGCGACCCATTTCCTGCAACATCTGACGGGAGATGCGGTTGAGCTTGTTGATCGTCTCGATCATGTGGACCGGGATACGGATGGTCCGCGCCTGGTCGGCAATGGAGCGAGTGATCGCCTGGCGAATCCACCAGGTCGCGTAGGTGGAGAATTTGTAGCCGCGGCGGTATTCGAACTTGTCCACCGCCTTCATCAGGCCGATGTTGCCTTCCTGGATCAGGTCGAGGAACTGCAGGCCGCGGTTGGTGTACTTTTTCGCGATCGAGATGACCAGGCGCAGGTTGGCTTCGACCATCTCCTTCTTCGCACGGCGGGCCTTGGCCTCCCCGATGGACATGCGGCGGTTGATATCCTTGATGTCGGCGATCAGGAGTGAGCACTCTTGTTCCAGAGCGACCAGTTTCTCCTGGCAGCGCTGGATCTCTTCCTTGCGTGCGGCGATTGCTTCGGCGTACTTGCTCTTGCCGCCTGCCAGTTGGTCAGCCCAGGCGAGGTTCGTTTCGTTGTTCGGAAACTGCCGCAGGAAGTCGGCCCGTGGCATGCGCGCGTCACGGACACATATCTGCATGATGGCGCGCTCCTGCGCGCGCACCTGGCTCAGGGCGTCGCGCACGCGCTCGACCAGCGCATCGTACTGCTTGGGGATGAGCTTGATCGGCATGAACAGGATGGCCAGCTCCTGCAGGGCGTCAGTCACCTGCTGGCTGCCACGACCATGCTTCTTGAGCGCCTTTTTGGCGACATCCAGCTGTTCGGCCACGGCGCCGAAGCGAACGCGGGCAACTTCCGGATCGGGGCCGCCATCGCCTTCTTCTTCGTCGCTGTCGGAGTCGTCCTCTTCCTCGTCGTCCTTGTCATCGCCGGCAGGCTTGGCAGCTGCTTGCGGTGCTACCGGTTCGACCTCTGCCTGCGGGCCGGCAGCGCCGTCGTCGTCAGGGTCGATATAGCCGCTGAGGATGTCGGAGAGGCGGCCGCCTTCGGTGGTGACGCGCTCGTAGTCGGCCAGGATGCCGTCCACGGTGCCCGGGAAGTGGGCAATGGCGCTCATTACCTCGCGAATGCCTTCCTCGATGCGTTTGGCGATTTCGATCTCGCCTTCGCGGGTCAGCAGTTCGACGGTGCCCATCTCGCGCATGTACATGCGCACAGGATCGGTGGTGCGGCCAATGTCGGTTTCGACAGCGGCGAGCGCAGCCGCAGCTTCTTCGGCGGCGGCTTCATCGGTATCGGCTTCGGCCAGCAACAGGGCATCGGCATCCGGGGCAACCTCGAATACATTGATACCCATGTCGTTGATCATGCGAATGATGTCTTCCACCTGTTCCGGATCGGAAATATCCTCCGGTAGGTGGTCATTGACCTCGGCGTAAGTCAGGTAACCCTGCTCACGGCCACGCTGGATCAATTCTTTGAGACGGGACTGCTGTTGCGCTTTTCCGGACATATAACCCTATCCACTGACGGTTCTGGCGGGCTGAAAACAAGCTGAGCATTATAGCCGAGCAAGGACCTCACGCGCCAGTTGAGGTCGATATAGCGGGTGTCGCGTTGCGATGTAACAGGCTGCGTAGCTGTTCTTTCTCCTCCGCGCTGAGTTCGCCCTGGCGGGCCTTGCGCAGCAGCGTTTCGAGGCTGCGCTCGCGCTGTCTGGAGGCCAAGGTGTTAATGGTGTCGAAAAACTGCTGTTCAAGGTTATCGGCCGAGATCAGCCATTCTTTCTCGGCCAGGGCTCGCAGCAAGCGGCCCTGATCGGTGCCGTGCCAGCGAGCGATCAGTTGCAGGCTGCGCAGCTTTGGATTCTTTTGCAGCGTGCCGAGCAGGGCGACCAGAAGCTGCGCATAAGTGTCGTCTTCTGCTGCGAAATGGCTGGCATCGTCGACCTTCTGTGCAAGTTCGGGATGATGCAGCAACGTCCGCAAGGTGGTCAGTGCAGGAGGCTCTACCGTCGCAGGCGTTCTGGGTGCGCGTGCCTTGAAGTCTGGACGCTGGCCAGGCTTTTTCCAGTCCTTTTTCCATTCTTTCTTGCCGCTGCGCTTCGGCTGCGAAGGCTCCGGTGGCGCGTAATAGTCGCCGTCCTCATGCCCGGCACCGGTGTCGTAATAGACGTGCTGGTCGTATGCCGGTGGCGCCGCGGGCGCGGCAGCCATTTGCTGCAGCGTTTCGCCGTGCAGGCCGGTGATCTCGCCGAGCCGCTGGCGCATCAGGGCGCGCAGGTTGGCGCCCGGAATCTTTTCGATGAGCGGCGCCGCCAGGGTGGCCAGGTGCGCCTTGCCCTCCAGAGACCGGGGGTCCGCCTCGTCGCTCAGTTGCTGGAAGAAGTAATCGGCCAGTGGCTGGGCTTGTTGCTGAATGCGGGCCATGAAGGCATCGGTGCCTTCGCGGCGCACCAGGCTGTCCGGATCTTCACCTTCCGGCAGGAAGAGAAAACGGGCGCGACGGCCGTCCTGCAGGTTGGGCAATGCCGATTCCAGCGCGCGCCAGGCAGCCTTGCGCCCGGCGGCGTCCCCGTCGAAGCAGAACAGTACGCTCGGCACGATCCGGAACAGGCGCTTGAGGTGCTCGTCGCTGGTGGCGGTTCCGAGGGTCGCAACGGCGTTACGCAGGCCCTGCTGGGCCAGTGCGATGACGTCCATGTAGCCTTCGACGACCATGATTTCATCCAGGTCCCGGTTGGCTTTGCGCGCCTCGTAGAGGCCGTACAGTTCCTGCCCCTTGTGAAATACCGGCGTTTCCGGCGAGTTCAGGTATTTCGGCTTGTCATCGCCCAGTACGCGCCCGCCAAAGGCGATCACCCGGCCGCGGCTGTCTCGGATCGGAAACATGACCCGGTCGCGGAAACGGTCGTAGCTGCGGCCGGTTTCGGTGTTTTCGATCAGCAGGCCGGCATCGATCATAGCCTTTTGCTGCAGGCCGTCACCGCCCAGGTGCTTGAGCAGGTTGTCCCAGCCGGGTGGGGCGAAGCCGAGGCCGAAATCCCGGGCGATGATGCCGGACAAGCCGCGTCCCTTGAGGTATTCCACCGCGGCCTTGCGCGCCGGGTGCGCTTTGAGCGACTGCCGGTAATACTCGGCGGCGGCCTCCAGCAGCGGGTACAGTGGCGAGTCGACCGGCTGGCGCGGCTTGCGGCTGGTCCCGCTGTCTTCGCGCGGCACCTCCATGCCGGCGCGCTTGGCCAGTTCCTCCACGGCCTGGGGGAACTCCAGGCTGTCGTGGTCCATGATGAAGCCGAGCGCGTTGCCGCCCGCGCCGCAGCCGAAGCAGTAATAGAACTGCTTGTCAGGACTGACGCTGAACGACGGGGTCTTCTCTTTGTGGAACGGACAGCACGCCGTGTAGTTCTTGCCTGCCTTTTTCAGCTGGATGCGCGAGCTGACCACCTCGACGATGTCGGAGCGGTTGAGCAGGTCATCGATGAAGGATTGTGGAATCAGGCCGGCCATAGGGGTATGACAATACGCTCGCGGTGTCTGGGCCGGAATGAAAAAAACCCCAGCCATTCGCCTGCTGGCGAGCCGGAGTCTCTTTCAATGCAAAGCCCGGCACTGGCCGGGCTTGGGTGCGGCGTCAGCCGTACTGAATCAGTACAGGCGAACGCTGCGGCGCTGTTCGCGCTGGACTTTCTTGGCGTGACGCTTTACTGCGGCAGCAGCTTTACGCTTGCGCTCGGCAGTGGGCTTTTCGTAGAACTCACGGCTACGGACTTCAGCCAGTACACCGGCTTTTTCGCAAGAACGCTTGAAGCGACGCAGAGCTACGTCGAATGGTTCGTTCTCTTTGACTTTAACGTTGGGCATCCAGGACGTACCTTCACTTGTTTACCGGTTACAACGCGCTTCGGCAAATATCGCGAGCACGCTGGTTTTAAGGGTTGCGGATGTTAACGCCTTGCCGTCCGGAATGCAAAGCCCCCTGCATGAAAAGCGCTGGTCGGTCGCCGGCCCCGGCGATTAATATGCACGGCTTCTTTCGCTTCTGCCAAAAAGGTCGTGCCCATGCTGGTGCTGGGGCTGGAAACTTCATGCGACGAGACCGGCGTCGCGCTCTATGACAGCGAGCGGGGCCTGCTGGCCGATGCCCTGTTCAGCCAGATCGATCTGCATCGCGTCTATGGCGGGGTCGTGCCCGAGCTGGCCTCGCGCGACCACGTCAAGCGCATGCTGCCGCTGATTCGCCAGGTGCTTGCCGAAGCCGGGTGCGAGGCGAACCAGATCGATGCGGTCGCCTACACGGCCGGACCGGGTCTGGTCGGCGCCTTGCTCGTCGGTGCGTCCTGCGCGCAGGCCATGGCGTTCGCCTGGGGCGTGCCGGCGGTCGGTGTGCATCATATGGAAGGTCACCTGCTCGCGCCGATGCTCGAGGCGCAGCCGCCGGCGTTTCCCTTCGTGGCCTTGCTGGTATCCGGCGGGCACACGCAGCTGGTCCGGGTGGACGGCATCGGCCGCTACGGATTGCTGGGCGAGTCGGTGGACGATGCGGCGGGCGAGGCGTTTGACAAGACCGCCAAGCTGATGGGGCTGCGCTACCCGGGGGGGCCGGAAATCGCGGCATTGGCCGAGCGCGGCACGCCGGGACGCTTCAATTTTCCGCGGCCGATGACCGACCGCCCGGGCCTGGATTTCAGCTTCAGCGGCCTGAAGACCTCGACCCTCACCGCCTGGCAACAGTGCCAGCGCGCCGGTGACGCGGACGAACAGACCCGCTGCGATATCGCCCTGGGCTTTCAGCAAGCGGTGGTCGACACGCTGACGATCAAGTGTCGGCGTGCGCTGCTGCAGACCGGGTTGAACAGCCTGGTCATCGCCGGCGGCGTGAGCGCCAACCTGGCGCTGCGACAGAGCCTGGAGGGAATGCTCGCCGAGCTGAACGGGAAGGTGTTCTACGCGCGGCCGCGTTTCTGTACCGACAATGGCGCGATGATCGCCTATGCCGGCTGCCAGCGGCTAATGGCTGGTCAGCAGGATGGCCCGGCGATTTCCGTCCAGGCGCGCTGGCCGATGGAGACCCTGGCGGCGATCTAGGCGCAAAACGGACTAGAAGTGTCGTTCTGTGCCGTCGAACAGATCGCGCAGGTTGTTACGGTGGCGCCAGACGATCAGCGCGGCCAGTATCGACATGGGCCAGAGCGCTGCCGGCTGGAACCAGGCCAGCACAGGCAGGCACAGTGGCAAGGTCACGAGCGCGGCCAGGGAGCTGGTGCGGCTGAGCCTGAATACCAGCAGCCAGATCGTGGCAGCCAGCAGGGCGGTTGGGTAGTGCAGCGCGAGCAGCGCACCGGCGGTGGTGGCGACGCCCTTGCCGCCGCGAAAGCGGAAGTACAGCGGGAAAAGGTGGCCGAGGACCGCCGCGAGGGCAATCCAGGCCTGTTGCTCGACGGGCAGGCCGAGTGCGGCGGCCAACAGTACCGGCAGCAGGCCCTTGAGCAGGTCGCCAAACAGCGTGGTAATCGCCAGGCGCCTGCCGGCCAGGCGCAGCATGTTGGTGGCGCCGGGATTGCCCGAACCGCCGACACGCGGGTCGGGTACGCCGGCCAGGCGGCTGAGTAGAATGGCGAATGACAACGAGCCGGTCAGATAGGCGAGCAGTGCTAGTTGCCAGAACATGGCATCCATCCGGGGCGGGGAGCCTTTGAGTCTAACGGCCTGCATTGAAGATGTCGTGCCGTGGAGGAACGTTGCGTGGATACGGTTTTCATCGAAGGGCTGGAAGTGGATACGCTGATCGGCGCGTATGACTGGGAGCGCGGCATTCGGCAGTGCCTGCGCCTGGACCTTGCGCTCGGCTGGGACATTCGCCCGGCCGCAGCCAACGACGAGCTGGACAAGGCGCTGGACTATGCGAAGGTCGGGGCGGCGATCGACCGCTTCGCCCAGGCGTCGCGTTTCGAGCTGGTCGAGACCTTTGCCGAGCGCCTCGCGCAGGCGCTCATGAGCGAGTTCGGCATCCGCTGGCTGCGCTTGCGGGTCACCAAGCCGGGCGTCCACCCCCGGGCGTCGGCCCTGGGTGTCGAGATCGAGCGGGGCGCGCGTTGAGCCGGGTCTTGCTGGGGCTCGGCAGCAACGTGGGGCGCGATGCACATCTGACGGCGGGCCTCGACGCGCTTCAGGGGCTGCTCTCGGACATGCGCTGCTCGCCGGTGTTCGAGAGCCTTGCGGTCGGCTACAAGGGCGACAACTTCTACAACTTGGTGGTCGCGGGTGAGACCGGGCTGCCACTGATGGAGCTCGATCGCCGGCTCAAGTTCATCGAGGCGGACAATGGCCGCTACGCGCCGGATCGCAAGGGTCTGCCGCTGGATATCGATGTGTTGCTGTACGACGACCTGGTGGGCAGTTTTCACGGCCTGGTGCTGCCGCGCCCGGAAGTCCTGACCAATGCCTTCGTGCTCTGGCCGCTGGCGCTGCTGACGCCGGAGCTGGTGCACCCGCAGGCCGGCAGGCGCTTCGCCGACCTGTGGCACGACGCGACCATCGACCAGCGCCTCTGGCCGGTCGCGTTCCATTGGCAGGGCCAGGCCCTGACCCCGGCCACGCTGCTCGACCAGCACCCGGCCGTGCCGCCGGCCTGACCCGCCCGGCCCGGTGGCGGCAACAGCAAAAAGAAGCTGAAGGATCAGCTCGACTGCCCCGCATGCTCCTGCTGGTAGCGCTGCACCGCTTTGAGTCGAGCCTGCCTCAGGGCCTCGCCCAGTTCCGCTCCGCGATAGCCGTTTGCGACCAGCGGGCCCGCCTGGACCGCGCGGGCCGCCTCGGCCGCTGCGCGCAGGAATCCGGTCGGGATGGCGGACGTCCCATCGCTTTCCATTTCGCAGGTCGCGATGAACAGCTCGAAGCGTTCCGGGCGCCGATAGATGTCGAAGTGCTGAAGCATGTCGAGCAGCGTGGCGCTGCTCAGGGCGAGTGCATGCCGGGCATGGGCGTGGAAGCGCCCCACCAGCATGGCCAGTTCCTGGCATTCGCGGGGCACCTTGTAGCGCTGGTTGGTGGCGTCGATCAACGCCAGCCCGGGGCGCGCCGCCTCTGCTGCTTCGCTGTCCGCCGATGCCAGTGGGCGCAGTACGCAGGCCCAGCGCACGGGCAGCGGCTGTTCGTGGCTGGCGCAGCGACGCAGGGCGCCGAGCGCCTGTTCGCACGCTGCACCCGCTGCGCTGGCTCGGAACACCGCGTCGAGCTCCGGAAACAGTCTTCCGAACGCAGCGCATGCCTGCAGCACCTGGACGAAGACGTCGGGACTTGGTTCCATCAACGCACGGGCGATTTCCTTCCAGCTGCGCTCGGGAGTAAGGGCCTGTAGCTCGCCGGACTCGGCGAGCTGGCGCATCAGTGCCAGTGTCTCCGGCGCGACCTGGAAGCCGAGCCTGGCGTAGCGCGCGGCAAAGCGGGCCACGCGCAGCACGCGCAGTGGATCCTCAGCGAACGCGGGAGACACATGCCGGAGCTGCCGGGCCGCCAGGTCCGCCTGGCCGCCGTAGGGGTCGATCAGGCGCCCCTGTGCGTCCTCGGCCATGGCATTGATGGTCAGGTCGCGGCGGGTCAAGTCTTGTTCCAGTGTGACGTCCGGGCTTGCGTAGAAAGTGAAGCCGCCATAGCCACGGCCACTCTTGCGCTCGGTACGGGCGAGGGCATATTCCTCCCCCGTCTGCGGGTGCAGGAACACCGGGAAATCGGCCCCCACGGGGCGAAAGCCCCGGGCCTGCATCTCTTCGGCGCTGGAGCCGACCACCACCCAATCCACCTCGGTCACCGGGCGCCCCAGCAACCGGTCACGCACCGCGCCGCCCACTTTGTAGATCTGCATGTCATCCTCCGTTGCGGCGGAGAATAACCGAATGCCGGGCAGCGGCAAGCGGCGGAGCGGAGCGCGCCGGGGTGGCGCTCAGATCGGCGGCAGGGCCAGGTTCATGCCTGGAAAGCGGCTCTCCGCCTCAGGCTCCGCGCGGGGCGGCATGTGGTGCGTGGTGATCAGCTTGTCGTCCTGCATGGACTGCAGGTGCACGTCGAACCCCCAGAGTCGATGCAGGTGCTTGAGGACCTCGTCGGTCGAGCCGCCCAGCGGCTTGCGGTCGTGCTGCTGGTGGCGCAGCGTGAGCGAGCGGTCGCCGCGGCGATCGACACTCCAGACCTGCACGTTGGGTTCGCGGTTGCCGAGGTTGTACTGCGCCGCGAGCAACTCGCGGATGGTCCGGTAGCCGCTTTCGTCGTGGATCGCCGGCACCAGCAGTTCATCCTTTCGATCATCGTCGAGGATGCTGAACAGCTTGAGGTCCCGAATCACCTTGGGCGAGAGGAACTGCAGGATAAAGCTCTCGTCCTTGAAGTTGTTCATGGCGAACTTGATGGTCGTCAGCCAGTCGCTGCCGGCGATGTCCGGGAACCAGCGCCGGTCTTCCTCGGTGGGGTGTTCGCAAATGCGTCGGATATCCTGGTACATGGCGAACCCGAGGGTATAGGGGTTGATACCGCTGTAGTAGGGGCTGTCGAACCCTGGCTGGTAGATCACGCTGGTGTGCGACTGCAGGAACTCCATCATGAAGCCGTCGGTGACCAAGCCTTCGTCATAGAGGTCGTTGAGCAGGGTGTAGTGCCAGAACGTGGCCCAGCCCTCGTTCATCACCTGAGTCTGCCGCTGTGGGTAGAAGTACTGCGCGATCTTGCGCACGATGCGTACCACTTCGCGCTGCCAGGGCTCGAGCAGCGGCGCGTGCTTTTCGATGAAATAGAGAATGTTTTCCTGCGGCTCGGCCGGGAAGCGCTGGTCGCGCTGGCGCTCGTCGCCCTTGTCGCCGAACTTTGGAATGGTTCGCCAGAGGTCGTTGATCTGCCGTTGCAGGTGCTCCTCGCGGTCCTTCTGCCGGCGCCGCTCCTCCTCGGCGGAAATCGGGTAGGGCCGCTTGTAGCGATCGACCCCGTAGTTCATCAGCGCGTGGCAGGAGTCGAGCAGGTCCTCCACCGCATCTATCCCGTGGCGCTCCTCGCACTGGGTGATGTACTGCTTGGCAAAGACCAAGTAGTCGATGATCGAGCTGGCGTCCGTCCAGGTGCGGAACAGGTAGTTGCCCTTGAAGAAACTGTTGTGGCCGTAGCTGGCGTGGGCGATCACCAGCGCTTGCATGGTGATGGTGTTTTCCTCCATCAGGTACGCGATGCAGGGGTCGGAGTTGATCACGATCTCGTAGGCCAGGCCCATCTGGCCGCGGGTGTAGGACTTTTCCGTGCTAAGAAAGTGTTTGCCGTAGGACCAATGGTGATAGCCCAGCGGCATGCCCACCGAGGCGTAGGCATCCATCATCTGCTCGGCGGTGATCACCTCGATCTGGTTGGGGTAGGTGTCGAGCGCGTAGCGTTCGGCGATCCGGCCGATCTCGCGGTCGTAGCTGCGGATCAGGTCGAAGGTCCATTCCGAGCCGGTGGAAATGGGCTGTCGTTTCATGCTGCGTACCTCAGCTAGCCATGCGCCGCTGGAACAGTTCGCGGAACACCGGGTAGATGTCGCCGGCCGTCACCAGCTGCTGCTGGGCGAACGAGTCACCGAAGGCCTCGGCCACCTGGTTGTATTCGTACCACAGCGCCTGGTGCTCGCGCGGGGTGATTTCCACGTAAGAGAAGTATTGGACGAACGGCATGATCTGGTTGATCAGGATGTCCCGGCACACTGGCGAATCGTCGTTCCAGTTGTCACCGTCCGAAGCCTGGGCGGCATAGATGTTCCACTCGTTGACCGGATACCGCTCGGCCATGATCTCCTGCATCATCTTCAGCGCGCTGGAGACGATGGTGCCGCCGGTTTCGCGCGAGTAGAAGAACTCTTCCTCATCCACTTCCTTGGCGCTGGTGTGGTGGCGGATGAACACCACCTCAATCTTGTCGTAGTTCCGCTTGAGGAACAGGTACAGGAGAATGAAGAAGCGCTTGGCGATGTCCTTGGTGGCCTGGGTCATCGACCCGGAGACGTCCATCAGGCAGAACATCACCGCCTTGGAGCTGGGGTTGGGGTGCTTGACCAGCAAGTTGTACTTGAGGTCGAAGGTATCGAGAAACGGCACCCGGTGGATACGCGCGCTGAGCCGTTCGATTTCTTCTTCGGCGGCCTGGATATCGGTGAAATTGGCCGGCTCCTCGAGTTTCAGTCGTGCCAGTTCGGCTTTCACTTCCCGCAGTTTGGCGCGACTGCTACCGGACAGCGCGATGCGCCGCGCATGGGCCGAGCGCAAGGTACGCACGATGTTGATCCGCGACGGGTTGCCTTCGTTGCTGATGCCGGCCCGCACGGTCTTGAAGGTGTCGCTGCCGCTCAGGTGCCGCTTGACCAGATTGGGCAGCTCGAGGTCCTCGAACATGAAGTCGAGGAATTCCTCCTGGGTGATCTGGAAGACAAAGTCGTCCATGCCTTCGCCGCTGTTGCTGGCCTGGCCAGCTCCCTGGCCACCACCGCCGCCCTGTGGCCGGGGGATGCGCTCGCCGGCGATGAATTCCTTGTTGCCCGGATGGACGATGGTCTGCCGGCCGCCGCGGCCGTGATGCAGGATTGGTTCGTCGATGTCGCGACCCGGAATGCTGATCTGTTCGCCATGCTCCATGTCGGTAATGGAACGACGGCCAACGGCCTCCTCCACGGCCTTCTTGATATGCCCACGGTATCGCTGCAGGAAGCGCTGGCGATTCACCGTGCTCTTGTTCTTGCCGTTCAAACGGCGATCGATCACGTAACTCATAGGCCCCTCCGGGGCAGCCGGGCGCCAGAAGCTGAAGGCTGGAAGCGTGCTGCCTTGCTTCCAGCTTCAAGCTCCAGCTCTCGGGCTGCTTTTACTGCGATTTGCGGACCCGCAGGTACCATTCCGACAGCAGCCGCACCTGTTTTTCGGTATAGCCGCGTTCGGTCATGCGCACGACGAAGTCGTTGTGCTTCTTCTGGTCTTCTTTGCTGGCCTTGGCGTTGAAGCTGATGACCGGAAGGAGGTCCTCGGTGTTGGAGAACATCTTCTTCTCGATCACCACGCGCAGCTTCTCGTAGCTGAGCCAGGACGGATTCTTGCCGTTGTTGTTGGCGCGGGCGCGCAGGACGAAGTTGACGATTTCGTTGCGGAAGTCCTTCGGATTGCTGATGCCCGCCGGCTTCTCGATCTTCTCCAGCTCTTCGTTGAGCGCCATGCGGTTGAGGATCTCGCCGGTTTCCGGATCGCGGTATTCCTGATCCTGAATCCAGAAGTCCGCGTAGAGCACGTAGCGGTCGAAGATGTTCTGGCCGTACTCGCTGTAGGACTCGAGGTAAGCGGTCTGGATTTCCTTGCCGATGAAGTCGACATAGCGCGGCGCCAGGTACTCCTTGATGAAGCGCAGGTAACGCTCGCGCACCTCGGCGGGGAACTGCTCCTGCTCGATCTGCTGTTCCAGCACGTAGAGCAGGTGTACCGGGTTGGCGGCGATCTCGTGCGGGTCGAAGTTGAACACCTTGGACAGGATCTTGAAGGCGAAGCGGGTGGAGAGGCCGTTCATGCCTTCGTCGACGCCGGCGGTGTCGCGGTACTCCTGGATCGACTTGGCCTTGGGGTCGGTATCCTTGAGATTCTCGCCGTCATAGACGCGCATCTTCGAGTAGATATTGGAGTTTTCCGGTTCCTTCAGGCGGCTGAGTACCGAGAACTGCGCCAGCATCTTCAGTGTGTCGGGTGCGCAATGGGCCTTGGACAGGGAGCTGTTGAACAGCAGCTTGTCGTAGATCTTGATCTCGTCGGTGACCCGCAGGCAGTAGGGCACCTTGACGATGTAGATACGGTCGATGAAGGCTTCGTTGTTCTTGTTGTTGCGGAAGGTGTGCCACTCCGACTCGTTGGAGTGGGCCAGCAGGATGCCGTTGTACGGAATCGCGCCAAGGCCTTCGGTGCTGTTGTAGTTACCCTCTTGGGTGGCAGTCAGCAGCGGGTGCAGCACCTTGATCGGCGCCTTGAACATTTCGACGAATTCCATCATGCCCTGGTTGGCACGGCACAGGGCGCCCGAGTAGCTGTAGGCGTCGGCGTCGTTCTGCGGGAATTCCTCGAGCTTGCGGATATCGACCTTGCCCACCAGGGCCGAGATGTCCTGGTTGTTCTCGTCGCCCGGCTCGGTCTTGGCGATTGCGACCTGGTTGAGGATCGAGGGATAGAGCTTGACCACGCGGAATTGGCTGATGTCGCCGCCGAACTCCTGCAGGCGCTTGGTGGCCCAGGGCGACATGATCGAGCTGAGGTAGCGGCGCGGGATGCCGTAGTCCTCCTCGAGGATCTGTGCGTCCTCGGCGGGGTTGAACAGCCCCAGCGGCGACTCGAACACCGGCGAGCCCTTGATCGCGTAAAAGGGCACCTTTTCCATGAGCTGCTTGAGCTTTTCAGCCAGGGAGGACTTGCCGCCGCCGACCGGTCCGAGGAGGTAGAGGATCTGTTTCTTTTCTTCAAGGCCCTGCGCCGCGTGGCGGAAGTACGACACGATCTGGTCGATGCAGTCCTCCATGCCGTGAAAGTCTTCGAAAGCCGGGTAGCGGCGGATCACTTTGTTGGAAAAGATGCGCGACAGCCGCGAGTCGGTCGAGGTGTCGATCAGTTCGGGCTCACCGATTGCCATCAGCAGGCGCTCGGCGGCGGTGGCATAGGTCCCCCGGTCTTCCTTGCACAGGTCCAGGTATTCCTGAAGCGAATATTCCTCCTGACGGGTTGCTTCGAATCGTTGCTGGAAATGGCTGAAAATGCTCATGACTTCACCTCGGACGATGCTCGGAGCCGGTGTTGTCATCAGGCATTCAGGTGCGGCCGACTGCTCGGCCTGTGGAGTCCCCCCGAACACCTAATGGTCGTGACCTGAGGCCCGGTAGCCGCTGTACGGTTCCACCTGTTTGGATGGCCTGAACTGAAGGATAGTCCGGATTCAGCGAATTCAAGGGGAGGGCGCGTCTTTTACCGCTGCGTTTCGTCGGATGGAGGGCGCAAGGTCGCCGCCTGCGCGGCCTCGGCGGCGCATCTTTTCAGGAAGGATCGCCGCGCTCGATGTCGTCCGGATAGGCCTGCCGCCACAGCTCGAAGCCGCCGTCGAGGCTGTATACGTCCGAGAAACCCTGGTGGGCCAGGTAGGCGGCTGCGCTCTGACTGGAGTTGCCGTGGTAGCAGGTGACGACCAGCGGCTGGTCCATATCGGCCTTGGCAATAAAGTCGGCCAGCGAATGGTTGTCCAGATGTGTCGAGCCACTGATATGACCCGCCGCGTAGCTCTGTGCGTCGCGGATGTCCACGACGGTGACGCCGTCTTGGCGCAGGGCCTGCGCGTGCTGTGGGGAGATGCGTTTGAAGTCAGTCATGTGGTGCCTCGCAATCGCAGTGGTGCATGTCGCCGGTGTCGACGTTCATCAGCGTCATGCTGTTGCCCCATACGCAGCCGGTGTCCAGGGCGTAGGTGTTGGGCTCGTCGCAACGCCCCTCGAGTGCCGCCCAGTGCCCGAAGATGATCTTGCAGCCGCGGGTCTTGCGGTTCGGGTGGCTGAACCAGGGAGCGAAACCCGGAGGGGCCGTCTCCAGCCCTTCCTTGGCTTGCAGGTCAAGCGTCCCGTCGGCCTTGCAGAAGCGCATGCGGGTGAAGTAGTTGGTGATCAGGCGCAGCCGCGGAACGCCGTGCAGGTCCTTGTCCCATTTGGCGGGCTGATTGCCGTACATGCCATCGAGAAAGGGTTGCAGCAGCGCATCGTCGACCAGCGCCTGCTCGACTTCAGCCGCGCGCTTGAGCGCCTTGGTCAGCGTCCACTGCGGGGGAATGCCGGCATGCACCATCGTGGTGTTGCGCTTCGAGTCGTGGTGTACCAGCTTTTGCTGGCGAAGCCAGTCGATCAGGTCGGCGCGATCGGGGGCATCGAGGATTGGCTTGAGCGTGTCGGAGCGCTTCATGCGCTCGATGTTGTACGAGACCGCTAGCAAGTGCAGGTCATGGTTGCCGAGCACGGTCACAGCCGAGCTGCCGAGGTCGTGGACGAAGCGCAGCGCCTCGAGCGACTGCGGGCCGCGGTTGACCAGGTCCCCGGCGAGCCACAAGCAGTCGCGCGACGGGCTGAAATCGACCTGCCGCAGCAGGCATTGCAGGGGTTCGAGGCAACCCTGAAGGTCGCCGACAGCGTAGACAGTCAATGCAAGGCTCCCGGTACGGCCAGCCGGAAGGGGGCAATGGTGGCGTCGAAGGGATGGCCGTCCTCGGCCAGCATCTGGTAGCTGCCCTGCATGGTGCCGACGCGCGATGCCATCAGGGTCCCGCTGGTGTAGACATGCTGCTGGCCGGGTGCGATGACCGGCTGTTCGCCGACGACGCCAGCGCCGCGTACCTCCTGCACCTGTCCGTCGCCGTCGGTGATGATCCAGTGGCGCGCGAGCAGCTGGGCGGTGAGCTGGCCCTTGTTTTCGATGACCACCCGATAGGCAAAGGCATAGCGGTCCTGATCCGGCTGCGATTGCTCGGGCAGATAGGTCGGATGGACGCTGACGTCTATCCGGTAGCGCAGGTCTTCAGGCATGGGATCCTCCTGCCGTTGGGGTCGCCTTCAGAAGCGGTCGCAGACGTGGGTGGAAAGTTGATCCGACAATCTTACGAACGCGGCGAGGTCCAGCTGTTCCGGGCGCAGGCCACCGTCGACGTCCGCGGCTGCAATGGCGTCGGCGTCGAGCAGCCCCTTGAGTGTATTGCGCAGCGTCTTGCGGCGCTGGTTAAAGGCCTGGCGGACCACGATTTCGAGCTGGCGGTGGTCGCGTGCCGGATGCGGCAGTACCGCGTGCGGCACCAGGCGCACGATCGCTGACTCCACCTTGGGCGCGGGGTTGAAGGCGCCTGGGCCGACATTGAACAGGTGTTCGACGCGGCAATGGTACTGGACCATGATCGACAGCCGTCCCCAGTCACCCCCGCCGGGCTGCGCGGCGAGCCGCTCGACAACTTCTTTCTGCAGCATGAAGTGCATGTCGCGGATCAGGCCGGCGTGCTCGAGCAGGTGAAAGATCAGCGGAGTCGAGATGTTGTACGGCAGGTTGCCGACGATGCGCAGGCTACGAGGCGTCTGGCTCAGCTGGCCGAAGTCGAACTTCAGGGCATCGCCCTGATGCAGCGCAAAATTGTCACGGCTGGCGAATTTCTGCTGGAGGATGGGGATCAGGTCCAGGTCCAGCTCGACGACGTCCAGGTGGGCGCCGCTGTCGAGCAGCCCCTCGGTGAGCGCGCCCTGGCCCGGGCCGATTTCCACCAGGCGGTCGCCTTCGCGGGCATGGATGGCGCGCAGAATGCGGTGAATCACGCCGGCATCGTGCAGGAAGTTCTGGCCGAAACGCTTGCGGGCGCGGTGTTGGTAATCGGACATCGGAAGCTCCAAGGAGTAGCTCGAAGCTCGAAGCTTGAAGCTGAAAACGGATAAGGCGCGCATTTTAGCAGGCTGTAACAGGGGAAAGACGATAACGGCGCTGGCCGCGGAAAAGGGCGTGGACGGCGATGCCCTTTGCATCAGAGCCAGTCGCAAGACCAGATTGCGTCCGTCTCCAGCTAGCCAGCCATCTGATACGCCGTTTCCAGTGCGACCTGCAGACTGCCGGTGTCGACGCGTCCGCTGCCCGCCAGATCCAGCGCGGTGCCATGGTCGACCGACGTGCGGACGATCGGCAGGCCAAGGGTCACGTTCACGGCGGCCCCGAAACCCTTGTACTTGAGTACCGGCAGGCCCTGGTCGTGGTACATCGCCAGCACTGCGTCACAGTGCTCCAGGTGCTTGGGCGTGAACAGTGTGTCGGCGGGCAAGGGGCCGACCAGGTCCAGCCCCTCGCGGCGCAGCAGGTCGAGCGTCGGTTCGATGATGTCGATCTCCTCGCGCCCCAGATGGCCTCCTTCGCCGGCATGCGGGTTGAGCCCGCACACCAGGATACGGGGCCGGGCGATGCCGAACTTGTTCACCAGATCCGCGTGCAGGATGCGCGTCACCCGCTGCAAACGCTCCGAGGTGATGGCGTCCGCCACGTCACGCAGCGGCAGGTGCGTGGTGACCAGCGCCACGCGCAGCCCGCGGGTGGCGAGCATCATGACCACCTGCTTCGTGCCGGTCAGCTCGGCAAGGTATTCGGTGTGACCGGAAAAAGCGATGCCGGCGTCGTTGATCACGCCCTTGTGCACCGGGGCGGTGATCATCCCGGCGAACGTCTTGTCGAGGCACCCCAGGCCGGCGCGCTCCAGCGTGGCGAGCACGTACCCGGCATTGTTCGGGGTCAGCCGGCCGCTCACCGCAGGGGCGGCGAGCGGCGTGTTCCAGACGTAGAGCGCGCCTGCAGGCGCCGGCTGGTCCGGCCAGCGGTCCGGGCCAACCTCGATCAAACGGATGTCCAGGCCCAGCTCGCATGCGCGATCACGCATCAGGTCCACGCTGGCGATGGCGACCAGCGCATGGGGCTGGGGCTCACGGGCGAGCAACAGGCAGAGGTCCGGACCGATGCCGGCCGGCTCGCCGGCGGTCAGGGCAAAACGCTTCACGCTCATGTGCAATCCTCCGGGCAAAAAAAACGGGCCGGCCAATGATGGCAGGCCCGCGGCTGGCGCGCAGTGGCTGGCGTCAGAGCTTGATTTCGACGTAGGCCTCGTCGCGGATCTGGCGCAGCCAGTTCTGCAGCTCTTCGTCGTACTTGCGGTTGCGCAACAGGGTCAACGCTTGCTGCTGGCGATAGTCCTCGCTGGCATCGGTCGCCCGACGGCCCAGTACTTCGAGGATGTGCCAGCCGTAAGGGGTCTTGAAGGGTTCCGACAGCTTGCCGTTGGGCGTGTTGGCCATCACTTCGCGGAATTCCGGCACCAGCGAGCTGGGGTCGATCCAGTTCAGGTCGCCACCGTTGAGCGCTGAACCCGGGTCCTCGGAGAAATTCTTCGCCAGCTCGGCGAAGCTCTCGCCGGCCAGGATGCGCTCGCGCAGGCGTTCAATCAGCCGCCGGCTTTCCTCTTCGCTGCGAATCGCGCTCGGCTTGATCAGGATATGCCGCACATGCACTTCGTCGCGAACCTGGGTGTCGCCGCCGCGCTTGTCGAGCACCTTGAGCAGGATGAAGCCTGGCGGGGTGCGCACCGGTTGCGTCACATCCCCCACCGACAGGCTGCTGACCTCGCTGTCGAACGGTGGCGGCAGCTGGGCCGCCTTGCGCCAGCCCATGTCGCCGCCTTCCAGCGCGTTCTCGCTGGCCGAGCGCGAAACCGCCAGCTTGGCGAAATCCGCACCTTCCTGGAGCTGCTGGTAGGTGTCCTTGGCGACCTTTTCGGCGGCCTGGATCGCGGCCGAATCGGCCGATTCCGGGACAGGGATCAGGATGTTGGCCAGGTGGTATTCTTCGGACAGCTGCAGCTTGCCCAGATCCGAGGCGAGGAAGTTCTCCACCTCTTGATTGGACACCTGGACCCGATCGGCGATGCGTCGCTGGCGAACCCGGCTGATGATCATTTCGCGGCGGATCTGCTCGCGTGCCGTGTCCAGGCTCAGGCCGTCGCGCTCCAGGGCAGCGCGGAACTGGTCGAGGCTCATGTTGTTGCGCTGGGCGATGGTGCCCATGGCCTGGTTCAGTTCTTCGTCCGAAATGCGGATGCCTGAGCGTTCGCCGATCTGAAGCTGCAGGTTCTCGGTGATCAGGCGTTCAAGCACCTGTTGTTGCAGCACGTCGGCAGGCGGCATCTCGGCGCCGCGCTTCTCGATGGTCTGCTGGACTTCGCGTATCCGCTGGTCCAGCTGGCTCTGCATGATCACGTCGCTGTCGACGATCGCGACGATGCGGTCGAGCGGGCGAACCTCCGCCGAGGCGGTCGACACCGCTGTGGCGCTGGCCAGAAGAAGGGCGCCGGCCACGAGCGGGCGCAGCAAATCAGAAAGCTTGATCTTCACGTTCACGGTAACCTTGTATGCCTTCGTCGAGGAATGCCTCGGTGGAGCTGCCGAACACGCCGCCGAGTCCCTTGAGGACGATTTGCAGGAAGATGCCGTTGTCCGGCTCGTCGTTCTGCGATGGGTTGAGACTGGTCTCGTCGTAGTCGATCCAGTAGCGGTTGATCAGCCGCAGCTTCCAGCAGCAGCTGTCGTACTCGAAGCCGCCGAAGGCTTCCAGCGTGCGGTTGCGGCTGTAGTCGTGCTGCCAGCGGGCGATCACGCTCCACTGCGGCAGGATCGGCCAGATGGTGGAGATGTCGTGCTGGTTGATCTTGTAGTAGTCCTCGATGTACTCCGGCGTGCCCGGGGTGCCGTAGTCGCCGCCGTAGGTCCATTGGCCGGTGGCCTGATCGAAGCGGACGGTGTCGTTGCGGTAGCGATAGCCGAAGTTGACGATCTTGCGCGGGTCCTCGGCCGGCTGATAATGGAACATCGCGCTGCCTGACTGGGTGCGGCCTTCGTCCGGGTCCCAGTTGAAGGTCGAGGTGAAGCGCCAGTCGCGGTTGAAGCGGAACAGGTATTCCAGGGCGTAGGGCGACACGCTCGAAGTCGAGCCCGGGCGATCCTCGAGGTTCGGCAGCTGCACTTCGCGGTCGCGGAAGTAGAGGATCTGGCCAAGACTCAGCCGCTGGCGCTCCAGTCCGTTCGGTTCGATCCAGCGGTTGGTCAGGCCCAGCGACAGCTGGTTGGCGTCGCCGATGCGGTCCCTGCCGGAGAAACGGTTTTCGCGCCACAGCGAGGCATAGCTGAAGGTGTTCTCGCCGGTGTCGAAGACCGGGATGTCGCTCTGGTCTTCCTCTGGCACGTAGAGGTAGAACATCCGGGGTTCGAGCGTTTGACGGTAGTCCTTGCCGAACCACTGGGTGTCGCGGTCGAAATACAGGCCGCTGTCGACGCTGAAGATCGGCACGCTGCGGTCGGGTGAGTCGTTGAAGCCGTTCACCTGCCGACGGCCGGTGTTATCCAGTGTCAGGTCGTATTTGGTATAGGCGTACTTCAGCGACGGCTTGACGAAGCCCCAGCTCCAGTCGAGCGGCAGGCTGACGCCCGGTTCCAGATGCAGGCGCTCGCCCTCGGCGCGGGTCAAACCGGTAAGGCGGTCGTCGTACCAGCGCTCCGGGTTGCCGTCCTCGTTGATGAAGTCGCCGCTGCGCAGGCTGCGCTGGAAGCTGACGAACTCGGTGTCGTAGGCGAACCGCAGGCCGCCTGGCTGGAATGGCAGCGCGCCGTTGAGAGTCAGCTGCGGCAGGCGCTCGTACGGGGTGATATCGGCGATGGTGGCCCGCTCGTAGGCGTGCATGTTCAGCCGGGCGGTGTAGCTGTCGCCGCGATAGGTCAGGGTGCCGCGTTGGTCGAGATGGTCCGGCTGATCGATGCCGAGCTGGGTGTCCAGGTCCTGGAAGTAATACGGATCGCTGAGGTCGGTGTAGTCGACCTCGGCCAACCAGCGGTTGTCCAGGCCAGTGCGGTGTTGCCAGCTGTACATCCAGCGCTGGTCCTCGTACTCGGACTGCAGCTTGCGCTCGTCGTTGCTGTCATCGAGGTAGGCGGCACCGAACTGACCCTCGCTGCTGCGGGTCAGGTAGCGGAACTCGCCTTCCATCAGCAGCCCGCGGTCGGTCATGTAATTCGGGTAGAGCGTGGCGTCGAAGTTCGGCGCCAGGTTGAAGTAGTACGGCGTGATCAGTGACAGTCCGGTATCGCTGGAGGTGCTGATGCTCGGGGCAAGGAAGCCGGACTGGCGGCGATCGTCGATCGGGAAATAGATGTACGGGGTGTAGAACACCGGCACGCCTTTGACGCGCAGCGTCACGTTGGTCGCCGAGCCGAAGCCGGTCGCCGGATTCAGGGTGACATTGTTACCTTGCAGGTACCAGTCGTTGTCGCCCGGTTCGCAGCGGGTGTAGGTGCCGTCCTTCAGTCGGATAATGGCGTTCTCTTCGCGCTTGGCATACTGCGCGCTGCCGCGGATCTTGCCGGCGTGTACGACGTACTCGGCGTTCTCGACCTTGGCTTCGCCGGTGTCGAGGAACAGTTCGGCGCGGTCGCCGACCATCAGCGAACCCTGGTCGCGCAGGCGCACGTTGCCTTTCAGTTCGCCGCGGTTCTCCTGCTGGTACAGGCTCGCCTCGTCGGCCTCGGCCTGGATGCTGCCCTGGCGCAGGACCACATCGCCGGCCAGGGTGGCGATTTCCTGTTGCTGTTCGTAGCGCGTGGCCTTGGCCGATACGTAGGTTGGCGCTTCGCTGCGCGGCGTCTCGTCGAACTGTCCCGGGCGGTTCGGTTCAACATAGGTACCGGCGCAGTACGGGCCGGTCTCGGCGAGCTGGGCGTTGGTCAGTTGGTCACGCGGCACCCAGTCCAGGTGGCTGTAGTCGGCGCTGCGCGAGGCCAGGGCGCGGCCCTTGCTCTCGGTGACCAGCCGGGTGCCCGCCGTCGGGCTTTCGGTGCGGGCGCGAGACGGCGCAGCCGCCTTGCCGGTGGCGACGTCATCGCCGTGATTCGGGCGGGGCGGCAGGGCCGCGCTGGGCGTGTCGGAGGCGCAGTTCCAGCCGCCGTCAGCGCCTGGCTGACAGGCGAACTGTTCCGCCGCGATCGCCAGGGGCATGGCCATGGGTTGCAGTGCGAGCAGGCTGCCGGTTACCAATAGGGGGAATTTCTTGCGAAAAGCGGGATATTTGACTGCCATCTTGTTTTTGGGTCCGTGCTTGCGGCGAGCCATCGGCCGGGCTGGGCCGCACGCCTCTCGATGGGCTGAAAAAGATGCTGGATAATAAAGCATGACCCGCCTATCGGCTAGCGCCGTGGAGAGCCCCTGAAATGCCGCAACCTGATCAACGCCTGCTGGACCTCAACGCCTGGCTGGCGCCCACGCTGACCGACCTTTTCGCACGCCACCGCTGGGGCGAGGTGCCGCAAGTCGAGCTGACCGCGGCCAGCAGTGACGCCAGTTTCCGCCGTTATTTCCGCTGGCAAGCAGACGGGCGCAGCTTCGTGGTGATGGACGCGCCGCCCCCGCAGGAGAACTGCCGGCCGTTCGTCCAGGTGGCCGCGCTGCTGGCCGAGGCCGGTGTGCACGTGCCGGCGATTCTCGCGAAGGACCTGGAACGGGGCTTCCTGCTGCTCGACGACCTGGGCCGCCAGACCTATCTGGACGTGATCGACGCGGACAATGCCGATGCCCTGTTTACCGATGCCATCGAGGCGCTGCTGACCTTCCAGGCCAAGGCGCCGGCCAGTGCGCTGCCAGCCTACGACGAGGCCTTGCTGGCGCGGGAACTGCAGCTGTTCCCGACCTGGTACGTCGAGCGCCACCTGGGCCATGTGTTCACGGCAGACGAGCAGCAGCTGTGGGAGCGCACCTGCCGGACGCTGATCGACTCGGCGCTGGCGCAGCCGCAGGTGCTGGTGCACCGCGACTACATGCCGCGCAACCTGATGCTCAGCGAGCCGAATCCCGGTGTGCTGGATTTCCAGGACGCAGTCGCCGGCCCGGTGACCTACGACATCACCTCGCTGTTCAAGGACGCCTTCGTCAGCTGGCCGGAGCCGCGCGTGCTCGGCTGGCTGCAGGCGTACTGGGAGCAGGCACGGGCGCGCGGCCTCCCGGTGCAGGAGCGTTTCGACGAGTTTCACCGGGCCAGCGACCTCATGGGCGTGCAGCGCCATCTCAAGGTCATTGGCATCTTTGCTCGCATCTGCCACCGGGACGGCAAGCCGCGCTACCTCACCGACGTGCCGCGCTTCTTCGCCTACCTGGACGGTGTGCTGGCGCGCCGGCCGGAACTGGCCGAACTGAAGCAGCTGCTATACCGCCTCCCGAAGCCCGGGGCTGCAGCATGAAGGCCATGATCCTGGCCGCCGGCAAGGGCGAGCGGCTGCGCCCTTTGACACTGCACACCCCCAAGCCGCTGGTGCCGGCCGGCGGCGTGCCGCTGATCGAATACCACATCCGCGCGCTGGCCGCTGCCGGGTTCGACGAGCTGGTGATCAACCACGCTTGGCTGGGCGACCAGATCGAGGCGCACCTGGGCGATGGTCGCCAGTTTGGCGTTGGCATTCGCTATTCGCCCGAGGGAGAACCCCTGGAAACCGGTGGCGGCATCCACCGTGCCCTGCCGCTGCTGGGCACCGTGCCGTTCGCCGTGGTCAATGGCGACATCTGGTGCGACTTCGACTTCCGCCGCCTGCGCCAGCCGCTGCAGGGCCTGGCGCACCTGGTACTGGTCGACAACCCGGCGCACCACCCCGAGGGTGATTTCTGCCTGGCTGACGGTCGGGTCAGCGACGAGCCGGGCGCGGCGCTGACCTACAGCGGGATCGCCGTGCTGGACCCCGCGCTGTTCGACGGATGCCGCCCCGGCGCGTTCAAGCTGGCGCCGCTGCTGCGCCAGGCCATGGCGAATAGGCAGGTGAGCGGTGAGTTCCACGGCGGCTGCTGGATCGACGTCGGCACCCACGAGCGCCTGGCCGAAGTCGAACGCTTGATCGAGGCGCAGCGCTGAATGTTCTGGCCCCTGACCTACTCAGGCGCGGTGGCCGGCTGGCTGCTGGCAAGCATTCCGGGCGCATTGCTGGGCGCGCTGATCGGGCAGGTGCTGGACCGTCGCCTCGGCCTCGATTCCTGGGACAAGTTGCGTCAGCGCCTGGCGGGCGGCAGGGCCTCGCTGCAGGGGCACGGCTTGCTGTTCTTTCTGCTCGGACGGCTGGCCAAGAGCGGTGGCCGGATCAGCGAGGCGCATATCCAGGCGGCTCGCGGCGAGATGCGCCGGTTGCAGCTGGGCCCGGCGGAGCAGCGCGCGGCCATCGATGCCTTTTATCGTGGCAAATCCAGCGGCGATGGGCTGCGTGAGCCGCTGCAGGCCCTGCGCGGCCACCCGGACGAGGCGAAAGCGGTGCTCCAGGCGTGCTGGCGCATGGCGCGGGCGCCGGGGCAGGTCGATGCGCGGGGGCATGAGCTGATCATGCTCTGGGGCAAGTGGATGGGCTGGGACGCAGCGGCCGTTGCAGCACTCGACCAGTCCGGCCCGCGGCGCCAGGGGGCCCCCAGCAACCTCGGCGGGGCGTACGAACAGGCGTTACGTCTGCTCGGCGTTGGTAGCGACAGCGATCCGCAGGCGATCAAGCGCGCTTACCGGCGGCTACTGAGCAAACACCACCCCGACAAGCAGGCGGGCGCTGGTGCGACGCCGCTGCAGGTGCGTGAGGCCACCGAGCGGACCCGCGAGCTGCACAATGCCTACAGCCTGATCCGCGAGCGTCGCGGTTTTCGCTGATCGCTAGGGCAGGCGATCCAGCCAGCCGCGAGCCCGCCGCAGCAGCTGCGCCTGGCGGGTGTCGCGGTCGACCGCATCGGGCAGTTCCAGTTGGTGGTAAGCCGGATGCCGGGTGCGGCGACTGGCGTTGAGTCGCTCGCGGGCCGCCACCTGTTCGCCTGGGCCGGCATCGTAGAAAAAATCACCCACTGCGCCTTTTACCGAGGGCAGCAACTGGGCCAACGGCTCGTCCTGGCCCTGCGGTCGCTCAGGCTGGATCACCAGCACACCCTTGACGCCGGCCGGCGCCTGTTGCTGCAAGTAGCGCGCCGCCCAGTAGCCGCCGGTGCCCTGGCCAATCATCACGATGCCGGGCGGTTGCTTGCTGCGCGCAAACGCCAATGCCGCGTCGATGCGTTTGTCGATCCGTTCGGCTTCGCTCGGCGTGGTGGGCGGTTCAGCGGTCGCCGTGTCGGTTTCCTCGGCGCCGGGTGTGCTGCCGGTGGCGGCGGTGGCTTCAGGCAGGACACCGGCTTCGACCGGAGGAGCCTGTTCGGCGTCGGCACCAACCGCGTCTTGCGACGGCGCTTCGCCCGCGTCCGCTGCTTTTTCAGGTGCCGTTTGCGTCGCGGTGTCCGTAGGGAGTGGTGCGCTCGGGAGCAGCGTACCGGAGTCCGGCAGGCTCAGGCTCAGCGTCTGCCAGCCATGATCGGGTAGGCCGCGGCGCAAGGGGCCGATGCCGCTGGGCCAGTCGGCGCTCTCGCCCTGCCCGGGCAGCAGGATGATCAGCCCCTTGGGCTCGCCAACATTGGCCGGTTGCCAGAGCGCGACGACGTCTTCGCCGCCAGCACTCAGCGCGACGAACTGATTGGCGGGCAGCTGGCGCTGCAAGCCGGCGGCCTGGCTGTCGCTGCGCGAGGGCAGCGGTGCCCGTTCGGCCGGCGTGGCGGGTGCGGTGGCCGGTGGCGTCGGCGCAGGTTCGTCGGCGCCACGAGCCGGCAGCATGACAAGTGCGGCGGCCAGTGCGGCGGCCAGCTGAAAGGGCGTGCAGGGGTTGAACATCGGTTTTCCTCTCGACGCGAATGCGGCAGCGCTGCTGCTGGCGCCGGCGCGGCAGATCGACTACAAAGCGTTTTCGGCCCGTCCGCCGATATCGTGAGGTTCATGGTGCCATCTCTGCTGCGTTGCTGCCTGCTGTTGCTGGCGCTGGTCCATCTTCCGGCACAGGCGTGGAGCGTTCCGCTGAGCGACGCCCAGCTGGCCTGGCTCGGGCAGCATCGTCAGTGGCGCATCGGCGTGGTGATGACGTCGCCCTATGCCGAGTACGACCCGCGTCAGCGACGCCTGTCCGGCTTCAACGTGCAGTTCATGGAGCGCGTCGCGGCGGGGCTCGGAGTGGAGCTGCAGTGGCATCGATTTGTGGATGAAGCCGCGTTGGAAAAAGCCATGCGCGCCGATGAAATCGACCTCGCCCCAGGGCTGCGTCAGACGCGCGAAGGGCTGCGCGTCTGGCGCTACAGTGACCCCTTCTTGCGAGTGCCGCGGCTGATCATCGGAGACCTTGATGGCCCGCGCGCCATCGACCTCGAGCGTCTCGACAGCGACGACGTGATCGCTCTCGAAGGCCCCGGCCCGGTGGCCGACTACATGCGCAGCAACTACCCGAGCCAACCGGTGCTGGAAGTCGCCAGCCAGTTCGAGGCGTTGCGCCAGCTGCTCGAGGCGCGGGTGCGCTTTGCAGTGGTCGACGAGCTTTTTTATGGCCGCTTGTCACAGCGTGCCGAATACGCCTCGCTGGATGTGGTCGGTGACCTTGGCAATCCGCTGCTGCTGCGGATCGGCTCGCGCCGCGACAGCCCGATCATGAGCGCGGTGATCGATCAGGCGTTGCGCAGTTTCCCCGCTGGGGAGTTGAGTCGCTTGCAAGACCAGTGGCTGAAATCGCGCAGCATCGACCAGTCGCGGCGAATCAGTCACTGGCGCAGCCTCAGCCTGCTGCTCGGTCTGCTGTTGTTGGCGACGATCGCCATGCTCATCTGGCAACGGCGCCAGCAGGCACTGCTGGAAACCCGTCTGAAGTCGGCGCGGCGCGACATCGAACTGCGCGAGGCAGCTGAGGAGGCGCAGCGGCTGACGCAGTTCTGCCTGGACCACAGCACCGTGGGCATCCTCTGGCTGAACTGGGACAGCCACGTGCGCTACGCCAACCAGGCCGCCGGCCAGTTGCTCGGCTACCCCGCTGGCGGTCTGCTCGAGCAGCCCTTGCAGGCGCTCGAGCCGGGGCTCGGCATGGACGACTGGCTGCACCTCTGGCGCGACGCGCGCAGCGGCGTGGAAGACCACCGGGTGCACGAATGCGAATGGCAGCGCGCCGACGGCAGCCGGTTTCCCGCCGCCGTGACCCTGAGCTTCCTGCGCTTCGGCAGCAAGGAGTACCTGGTGGTGTTTCTTGCCGACATCACTGAACGCCGCCGTGCCAGCGCGGCGCTGCAGGAAAGCGAGGTGCGCCTGAAGGCCATGGCCGGCAACGTGCCCGGGCTGGTGTTTCGCCTCGAGCGGCAGGGCCCCGGCGCCCCGGTGAGCATCGGTTACATCAGCGAGGCCAGCCAGCGGCTGGTGGGCTATTCGGCAGAGCTGCTGCTGCAGCCCGGCCGCGGCATTCGCAGCCTGGTCCACCCGGACGACGAACCGGGGTACTGGAGCAGCCAGCAACAGGCGCTCGACAGCATGAGCGACTGGCACTGGCAGGGCCGCATCCTGACCCGTTCCGGCGAGGTTCGCTGGGCCGACATCCGCGCCTCGGTACGCGGGCAGCTCGAGGGGCGGCAGGTCTGGGACGGCATCGTCTGGGACATTACAGACAACAAGCGCATCGAGCTCGAACTGGATGCCTCCCGCGTCCAGTTGCGCGAGCTGGCGGCGCACGTGGAGACCGTCCGCGAGGAAGAAAAGGCGCACATCGCCCGGGAGGTCCATGACGAGCTGGGCCAGATGCTCACGGTGTTGAAGCTGGAAATCTCCATGTGCGAGATCAGCTTCGCCGAGCTCGACCCAGGCCTCGCGGCCCGGCTGCAGGGCATGAAGCGGCTGATCGCGCAATTGTTCCAGCAGGTGCGCGACGTGGCGACTGCTCTGCGGCCGCCGATCCTCGACGCCGGTATCGCCTCGGCCATCGACTGGCAGGCGCGGCGCTTCGAAGAGCGTACCGGCATTGCCTGTCTGGTGGAGGTCCCGGAGTGCCCGCCGCAGCTGAGCAACGCCAAGGCCATCGGCCTGTTTCGCATTCTCCAGGAGGCCCTGACCAACGTCATGCGCCATGCCCAGGCGCAAACGGTGAGCCTGCGCCTGGAGCAGCAAGAGGGTGTGCTCAGCCTGAGCATCAGCGATGATGGGCGCGGGTTCAGCGTCCAGCAGGGCCGCCAGGGCCTGTCCTTTGGCCTGGTCGGCATGCGCGAGCGCGCGCAGATGCTTGGCGGTACGCTGGTGCTCGACAGCCAGCCCGGGGAGGGCACCTCCATTCGGGTGTCGGTGCCGCTGGATACTCCGGCCGACGCGCTGGCAGAGGCCACACTGGAGAGTTGATGGCATGATTCGGGTAATCGTCGCAGAAGACCACACCATCGTCCGCGAGGGCATCAAGCAGCTCATCGGGCTGGCCAAGGACATGCAGGTGATCGGCGAGGCCGGCAACGGTCAGCAACTGCTCGACCTGCTGCGCCAGACCGCCTGCGACGTGGTGCTGCTGGACATCTCGATGCCCGGCGTCAACGGCCTGGAAGCCATTCCGCGGATTCGTGCGC
The DNA here is from genome assembly GCA_002339675.1 of Stutzerimonas stutzeri. Classification (GTDB taxonomy): domain Bacteria; phylum Pseudomonadota; class Gammaproteobacteria; order Pseudomonadales; family Pseudomonadaceae; genus Stutzerimonas; species Stutzerimonas stutzeri_O. The sequence continues at coordinate 28,452 of DDKB01000011.1, read as the reverse complement.
TGAGCGAGCCACCAGCGATCCTGGTGCTGTCGATGCACGACGAGGCGCAGATGGCCGCGCGGGCGCTGAAGGTCGGCGCGGCCGGCTATGCCACCAAGGACAGCGACCCGGCGCTGCTGCTCACCGCGGTGCGCAAAGTGGCCGGGGGCGGGCGCTACATCGACCCGGAACTGGCTGACCGCATGGTCTTCGAGGTCGGCCTGACCGATTCGCGGCCACCCCATGCGCTGTTGTCCGAACGCGAATACTCGGTGTTCGAGCGCCTGGTGCACGGCGACTCGGTCAACGACATTGCCGCCAAACTGGCCCTGAGCAGCAAGACCATCAGCACGCACAAGGCGCGCCTGATGCAGAAGCTGGCCGCACACTCGGTGGCCGATCTGGTGCGCTATGCCATGGAGCACCGGTTGGTCTGAGTAGACGCTGCGCACAAGCCGACCGGCTTGCGCGTGGCAAATCCCCCAGCGCGCCGCTCGGGTTTGTAGGGCAATCCCTACAGGCACCTCTCCGCTTCGCTGAGTCCAATCACTCCGCTGTGCCGATGTTCGCTGGCCTGCCCCGCTCCTAACCTGTGCTCACGGAACAATGGCACACAGGTGCGGCATGCTCGACTCCAACGCGAACGATGTACTGGTCAGCTTTCGTGGCATCCAGAAGAGTTACGACGGCGAAGCGCTGATCGTCAAAGACCTCAACCTGGATATCCGCAAGGGCGAATTCCTCACCTTGCTCGGCCCGTCGGGCTCCGGCAAGACCACCAGCCTGATGATGCTGGCCGGCTTCGAGACGCCGACCGCGGGGGAGATCCTGCTCGGCGGCCGCTCGATCAACAAGCTGCCGCCGCACAAGCGTGACATGGGCATGGTGTTCCAGAACTACGCCCTGTTCCCGCACATGACGGTGTCGGAAAACCTCGCCTTCCCCCTCAGCGTGCGCGGCATGCCCAAGCTCGACGTCAAGGAGCGGGTCAGGCGGGCACTGTCGATGGTGCAGCTGGAAGGCTTTCGCAACCGCTACCCGGCGCAGCTCTCAGGCGGACAGCAGCAGCGTGTGGCGCTGGCCCGGGCGTTGGTCTTCGAGCCGCAACTGGTGCTGATGGACGAGCCGCTGGGCGCGCTGGACAAACAGCTGCGCGAGCAGATGCAGATGGAAATCAAGCACCTGCACCAAAGCCTGGGCGTGACCGTGGTTTACGTCACGCACGATCAGGGCGAGGCGCTGACCATGTCCGACCGGGTCGCCGTGTTCCATCAGGGCGAGATCCAGCAGATCGACGAACCGCGGGCGCTCTACGAGAAGCCCGCCAACACCTTCGTGGCTAACTTCCTCGGCGAGAACAACCGCCTGCCGGCACGGCTGGTCAGCCGTGACGGCGACAACTGCACCGTCGAGCTCGGCCGCGGCGAGCGGGTCGAGGCCCTGGCGGTCAAGGTCGGCGCCCCGGGCGCCCCGGTCAACCTGTCGATCCGGCCGGAGCGGGTGCGTCTGAACGGCGCCAGCGCCAGCTGCCCGAACCGCTTTACCGGACGTGTGGCTGAGTTCGTCTACCTGGGCGATCACATCCGCATCCGGCTCGAGGTGTGCGGCATCAGCGACTTCTTCGTGAAGCAGCCGATCGCCGAATTCGATCCCGCCCTGGCGGTCGGTGACGTCGTGCCGATCGGCTGGCAGGTGGAACACGTCCGTGCGCTGGATCCGCTGCAGGCGGCATAAGCAGGGACACGCAACAAAACGCTGTTTTCAACCGCATCATGGAGCGAACAACAATGCTGAACACCCTGAAACTGACCGCCCTGAGCATCGGCCTGATCTGTGCCGGCCAGGCCTCGGCGGAAAACCTCACGGCCGTCACCTTCGGCGGCGCCAACAAGCAGGCGCAGATCAAGGCCTTCAACGAGCCCTTCGAGGCCAAGACCGGCAACAAGATCATCGCTGGCGAGTACAACGGCGAGATGGCCAAGGTAAAGGCCATGGTCGATACCAACAGCGTGTCCTGGCACCTGGTGGAGGTCGAGTCGCCGGAGCTGTCGCGCGGCTGCGACGAAGGACTGTTCGAGGAGATCGATCCCTCGGTGGTCGGCAATCCGGACGATTTCGTCGAGGGCGCGGTACAACCCTGCGGCGTCGGCTTCTTCGTCTGGTCCACGGTGCTGGCCTACAACGCCGACAAGCTCGCCAGCGCGCCGAGCGGTTGGGCGGATTTCTGGGACACCGAGAAATTCCCCGGCAAGCGCGGGCTGCGCAAGGGCGCCAAGTACACCCTGGAGTTCGCCCTGATGGCGGACGGCGTCGCGCCGAAGGACGTCTACAAGGTGCTGGCCACCAAGGAAGGACAGGACCGCGCTTTCAAGAAGCTCGACCAGATCAAGCCCAGCATCCAGTGGTGGGAAGCCGGCGCCCAGCCGCCGCAGTTCCTGGCCTCCGGCGACGTGGTCATGAGCAGCGCCTACAACGGTCGCATCGCCGCGGTACAGGATGAAAGCAACCTGCAGATCGTCTGGGACGGCGGCATCTATGACTTCGATTCCTGGGCTATCCCGAAGGGTGCGAAGAATCAGAAGGAGGCGCTGGAGTTCGTCGGTTTCACTGTCCAGCCGGAGCAGCAGAAGGCCTATTCGGAAAACATCGCCTACGGTCCGGCGAACAAGAAGGCGATCGATTTGCTGGACAAGAAAGCACTGAAGAACATGCCCACTACGCCGGAAAACATCGCCAACCAGGTGGCCATGAATGTGACCTTCTGGGCTGATTACGGCGAGCAACTGGAGCAGCGCTTCAACGCCTGGGCTGCCCGCTAAGCGAGCCTGCACCCCCTCGCATGGCCGGCTGGCAAGGCCGGCCATGCGCCGTCGGAACCTGAAATATCGCGGAGTTCGCCATGGCTACTGCCGTCTCCCTGCCTGTCCCCGAGTTCGCCGAGCCCGACCTGAAACGTCGACTGGCGCGTGCCGAGCGCATGAACCGGCTCAAATCCAAGGCGTTGATCCTACCGCTGCTGGTTTTTTTGCTGCTCACCTTCATCCTGCCGATCGCCTCGCTGCTGTGGCGCAGCGTCGACAATCCCGAGGTGGTCGGCAGCCTGCCGCGCACGGTCAGTGCCATCGCCGCCTGGGACGGCCGCGGGCTGCCGGAGGACCCGGTGTACCAGGCCCTGAGCGATGACCTGGTTGAGGCTCGCCAGGCGCAGACGATAGGCGACCTGTCCAAGCGACTGAACATGGAGCAGGCCGGCTACCGCAGCCTGCTGAACAAGACCGCGCGCGCGTTGCCGTTCAAGGCGCAGCCGCAGTCTTACCGAGAGGCGCTCGAGGCGCTCGATGAGCGCTGGGGCGATCCGGCCTACTGGCAGGTGATCCGCCGTAACGACAATGCGCTCACCCCCTATTACCTGCTGGCCGCCCTTGATCACCGCATCGACGACATGGGCGAACTGGCACCGGTGTCGCCGGACCAGGCGGTCTACCTGGACATCTTCGCCCGCACCTTCTGGATGGGCCTGGTGATCACCGCGATCTGCCTGGTGCTGGCCTATCCGCTGGCGTATCTGCTGGCCAACCTGCCGGCCCGCAAGAGCAACCTGCTGATGATCATGGTGCTGCTGCCGTTCTGGACGTCGATCCTGGTGCGCGTCGCCGCCTGGATCGTGCTGCTGCAGTCCAGCGGGCTGATCAACGGTGCGCTGCTGAAGATGGGCTTGATCGACCAGCCGCTGCAGCTGGTGTTCAACCGCGCCGGCGTCTACATCGCCATGGTGCACATCCTGCTGCCGTTCATGATCCTGCCGATCTACAGCGTGATGAAAAGCATTTCTCCGAGCTACATGCGCGCAGCGATATCGCTGGGCTGTCATCCCTTCGCCAGCTTCTGGCGGGTGTATTTCCCGCAGACGCTCGCGGGTGTCGGCGCCGGTTGCCTGTTGGTGTTCATCATTTCCATCGGCTACTACATCACCCCGGCGCTGCTCGGCAGTCCAAACGACCAGATGGTCAGCTACTTCGTCGCCTTCTACACCAACACCACCATCAACTGGGGCATGGCCACGGCGCTGGGCGGGCTGCTGCTGGCCGCGACCATGCTGCTGTACATCGTCTACAGCTGGCTGGTCGGCGCCAGCCGCCTGCGGCTGGGCTGAGATGACGATGCCGCTGCGGCAGTCCCGACCACCTCTTCGTTTATCCGGGCAGGAGACCCTCACATGCTGAGCCCTTACATGTCGCCCATTGAGCGCGTCTGGTTCTACACCCTGCGGATTCTCTGCGCGCTGGTGCTGCTGTTTCTCATTGTGCCGGTGCTGGTGATCGTGCCGCTGTCGTTCAACTCCGGCTCGTTCCTCGTCTATCCGCTGCAGGGGTTTTCCATGCGCTGGTACGAGGCCCTGTTCAGTTCGGCCGACTGGATGCGCTCGCTGAAGAATTCGATGCTCATCGCCCCGGCCGCCACGGCGCTGGCGATGGTCTTCGGCACCCTGGCGGCGATCGGCCTGACCCGTGGCGAATTCCGCGGTAAGGCTCTGGTGATGACGTTGCTGATTTCGCCGATGGTGGTGCCGGTGGTGATTGTCGGGGTGGCCAGCTATCTGTTCTTCGCCCCGTTGGGCATGGGCAACAGCTACCTGTCGCTGATTCTGGTGCATGCGGTGCTCGGCGTGCCGTTCGTGATCATCACCGTGTCGGCCACCTTGCAGGGCTTCAACCACAACCTGGTGCGCGCCGCGGCAAGCCTTGGCGCCTCGCCGCTGACGGCCTTCTTCCGCGTCACCCTCCCGCTGATCGCCCCGGGGGTGATATCCGGCGCGCTGTTCGCTTTCGCCACATCTTTTGACGAAGTGGTGGTGACGCTGTTTCTCGCCGGTCCCGAGCAGATCACCCTGCCGCGGCAGATGTTCAGCGGCATCCGCGAGAACCTCAGCCCGACCATCGCCGCGGCGGCGACCCTGCTGATCGCCTTCTCGGTGGCCCTGTTACTGACCCTCGAGTGGCTGCGCGGCCGCTCCGAGAAGATGCGCACCCAACAACCTGCCTGAACCGGACCTTGCCATGACCTTGCATCTCGACCATCCCGGCCTGCTGCGCCAGCAGGCCTACCTCAACGGCGACTGGTGCGATGCCGATGCGGACGACCGTACCGTTATCTTCAACCCGGCCACCGGCGAGCCGATTGGCGAGGTGCCGAACATGGGGCGCGCCGAGACCCGCCGGGCCATCGAGGCCGCACAGGCGGCGCAGCCGGCTTGGCGCGCGCTGACCGCCAAGGAGCGCGCGTCGCGCTTGCGGCGCTGGTACGAGCTGATGCTGGAAAACCAGGAGGACCTGGCGCGGATCATGACCGCCGAACAGGGCAAGCCGCTGGCCGAGGCTCGCGGAGAAGTCGCCTACGCTGCATCCTTTCTCGAATGGTTCGCCGAAGAAGGCAAGCGCCTGTATGGCGATGTGATCCCCGCCCACGCCGGCGACAAGCGCATCCTCGTTCAAAAGGAACCGGTCGGCGTCACCGCGGCGATCACGCCCTGGAACTTCCCCAGCGCGATGATCACTCGCAAGGTCGGCCCGGCGCTGGCCGCCGGCTGCGCCATGGTGCTCAAGCCCGCGCCGCAGACGCCCTTTTCCGCGCTGGCACTGGCCGCCTTGGCCGAGCGCGCGGGCATCCCGGCCGGGCTGTTCAGCGTGATCACCGCCGATGCCGCCTCCTCGCGGGAGGTCGGTGCAGAGCTCTGCGAAAACCCGGTCGTGCGCAAGCTCTCGTTCACTGGCTCGACGGCAGTGGGCATCCACCTGATGCAGCAGTGCGCGCCGACGCTGAAAAAGCTCTCGCTGGAACTGGGCGGCAACGCGCCCTTTATCGTCTTCGACGATGCCGATCTGGATGCGGCGGTCGAGGGCGCAATGATCTCCAAGTACCGCAACGCCGGGCAGACCTGTGTCTGTGCCAACCGCCTCTACGTGCAGGACGGCATCTACGACGCTTTCGTCGACAAGCTCTCCGCGGCGGTCGCTCGGCTAAAGGTCGGTAACGGCACGGAGGAGGGCGTGACCACCGGCCCGTTGATCGACGCCGCTGCGGTGGCCAAGGTCCAGCGTCATCTGCAGGACGCGCTGGAGAAGGGCGCCACCCTGCTGGCTGGCGGCAAACCCCATACGCTGGGCGGCAACTTCTTCGAGCCGACGCTGGTGGGCGGCGTCACCGCCGAGATGGCCGTGGCACGCGAGGAAACCTTCGGCCCGCTGGCGCCGCTGTTCCGCTTCAACAATGAGGCGGAGGTGATCCGGCAGGCCAACGACACCGAGTTCGGGCTCGCGGCCTACTTCTATGCGCGCGACCTGAGCCGGGTGTTCCGCGTCGCCGAGGCGCTGGAGTACGGCATGGTCGGCATCAACACCGGCGTGATCTCCACCGAGGTGGCGCCGTTCGGCGGCATGAAGGCCTCTGGCCTCGGCCGCGAGGGCTCGAAATACGGCCTGAATGAATACGTGGAAATCAAATACCTGTGCCTGGGCGGAATTTGAGGGCGCAGCGCAAATCGGGCGTGCAAAATAATGCACGGAGTTTTACTGTAATCCGAACGCCTGGGAAGGCGCGGCAGTCGATCATCGTATGCTGCCGCGCCCGCTGCCTGGCGTTTTTTTCGACCCGTGCCGACGATGAGCGGCTACCGAGGAGCTTATGAGCAAGACCAACGAATCCCTGATGCAACGCCGTGTCGCCGCTGTTCCCCGTGGCGTCGGCCAGATCCACCCGATCTTTGCCGACCATGCGAAGAACAGCAGCGTGGTCGACGTCGAAGGCCGCGAGTTCATCGATTTCGCCGGTGGCATCGCCGTGCTGAATACCGGTCACCTGCACCCGAAGATCATCAAGGCCGTAGAAGACCAGCTGCACAAGCTGACCCATACCTGCTTCCAGGTACTGGCCTATGAGCCGTACGTGGAGCTGTGCGAGAAGATCAACGCGCGGGTGCCGGGCGATTTCGCCAAGAAGACGCTGCTGGTTACCACCGGCTCCGAAGCGGTGGAGAATGCGGTGAAAATTGCCCGCGCCGCCACCGGTCGCGCCGGTGTGATTGCCTTTACCGGCGCTTACCACGGTCGCACCATGATGACCCTCGGCCTGACCGGCAAGGTCGCGCCCTACTCGGCAGGCATGGGCCTGATGCCGGGCGGCATCTTCCGCGCGCAATATCCCTGCGCAATTCATGGCGTCAGCGTCGATGAGTCCATCGCCAGTATCGAGCGCATCTTCAAGAACGACGCCGAGCCGCGCGACATCGCGGCGATCATCATCGAGCCGGTGCAGGGCGAGGGTGGCTTCAATGTCGCACCAAAGGAATTCATGGCGCGCCTGCGTGCGCTCTGCGATGAGCACGGCATCCTCTTGATCGCCGACGAGGTGCAGACCGGCGCCGGGCGTACCGGCACCTTCTTCGCCATGGAGCAGATGGGCGTCGTGGCGGACCTGACCACCTTTGCCAAGTCGGTCGGCGGTGGTTTTCCGATTGCCGGCGTGTGTGGCAAGGCCGAGATCATGGATGCCATCGCCCCCGGCGGGCTCGGCGGCACCTACGCCGGTAACCCACTGTCCTGCGCGGCGGCGCTGGCGGTGTTGGACATCTTCGAGGAAGAGCAGCTGCTCGACCGCTGCAAGGCGGTGGCCGAGAAGCTTACCGCCGGGCTCAAGGCGATCCAGGCCAAGCACAAGGAAATCGGCGAGGTGCGCGGCCTCGGCGCGATGATCGCCATCGAACTGTTCGAAGACGGTGACCTGGCGCGCCCGGCCGCGGCGCTGACCTCGCAGATCGTCGCTCGGGCACGGGAGAAGGGCTTGATCCTGCTGTCCTGCGGCACCTATTACAACGTGCTGCGGGTGCTGGTGCCGCTGACGGTCGAGGACGACGTGCTCGAACGCGGGCTGGCCATCATCGGGGAATGCTTCGACGAGCTGACCTGAGCCACCGCGGCGCGCCGGCATCCGCAACGGATGTCAGGTGCGCCGCAGCCCTGACCCTCGGGTACAATGCGCGGCATCTTGCCGTGCTACCCGAGGTCGTCATGCAGCCGTTCGCCATCGCTCCCTCCATCCTCTCCGCCAATTTCGCCCGCCTGGGCGAGGAAGTGGACAACGTGCTGGCCGCCGGTGCCGACATCGTCCATTTCGATGTGATGGACAACCACTACGTACCCAACCTGACCATCGGCCCGATGGTCTGCTCGGCGTTGCGCAAACACGGCGTCACCGCACCCATCGATGTGCACCTGATGGTCAAGCCGGTGGACCGCATGATTGGCGACTTTCTGGAAGCCGGCGCCAGCTACATCACCTTCCACCCCGAAGCCTCCGAGCACATCGACCGCTCGCTGCAGCTGATCAAGGACGGCGGTGCCAAGGCCGGCCTGGTGTTCAACCCGGCGACACCGCTGGACGTGCTCAAGTACGTGATGGACAAGGTCGACATGGTCCTGCTGATGAGCGTCAACCCCGGGTTCGGCGGGCAGAAGTTCATCCCCAATACCCTGGACAAGCTGCGCGAGGCGCGCGCCCTGATCGACGCCAGCGGTCGCGAGATTCGCCTGGAGATCGACGGCGGCGTCAATCCGAAGAACATCCGCGAGATCGCCGCCGCAGGCGCCGATACCTTTGTCGCCGGCTCGGCGATATTCAATCAGCCCGACTACAAGGCCGTGATCGACCAGATGCGCGCCGAACTGGCGCTGGCACGCCCATGACCCGTCTTGAGCAACTGTTCGACGGCCAGCTGCCGCGGTTGGTGATGTTCGACCTGGACGGCACCCTGATGGATTCGGTGCCGGACCTGGCCGCCGCGGTGGACAAGATGCTGATGCTGCTGGGGCGTGAGCCCGCCGGCATCGCGCGGGTGCGTGACTGGGTGGGCAACGGCTCGCGGGTGCTGGTGCGTCGCGCGCTGGCCGGTGGGCTGCAGCACGAGGGTGTCGCGGACGAGCTGGCCGACGAGGCGCTGGCGCTGTTCATGCAGGCCTATGCCGGCGGCCACGAACTGACGGCTGTCTATCCGGGGGTTCGTGAATGCCTGGACTGGCTGCGCGAGCGTGACGTGAAGCTTGCGATCATCACCAACAAGCCGGCCCAGTTCATCGAACCGTTGCTGGAAGAGAAGGGCCTGGCGGGTTACTTCCGGTGGCTGGTCGGGGGCGATACCTTGCCGCAGCAGAAGCCCGATCCCGCCGCGTTGTTGTGGGTCATGAACCAGGCCGGCGTCGATCCCGATGCGTCGCTGTTCGTCGGTGATTCGCGCAACGATGTGCGCGCGGCGAAGGCGGCGGCGGTGCCATGTGTGGCGCTCACCTACGGCTACAACCATGGCGAGCCTATTGCTCACGAGCAGCCGGCGCTGGTGCTTGACGACCTGCGTGAGCTGGTTGCTTCGGTCCCGGGGCTGCGCTAGTGTGGCCGCTGTCCCGCATCCCCCGCAGCCGAGATCTGATCGTGGTGGTCACCCGCAAACAATGGATGCATGTCATCAAGGCCCTGGCCCGTTGGCGCTGGCGCGCCTGACATCTTCTGCCGGCTCTGCCCGGTACGTTTGCACAACTCGACCTTATGTAGCTCCCCTCCGACCACGAGGCTGACATGACCCGCGAAGAATTCCTGCGTTTGGCCGCCGAAGGCCATAACCGCATCCCCCTGTCGTTCGAAACCCTCGCCGACTTCGACACTCCGCTCACGCTTTATCTCAAGCTCGCCGATGCGCCGAATTCCTACCTGCTCGAATCCGTGCAGGGCGGCGAGAAATGGGGGCGTTACTCGATCATCGGCCTGCCGTGCCGCACCGTGCTGCGCGTGCAGGACCGTCGCATCAGCGTCAGTACCGACGGCGTCGAGACCGAGGCCTGCGAGGTCGAGGATCCGCTGGCCTTTGTCGAAGCCTTTCAACAGCGTTATCGCGTCGCGCCGGTAGACGGCCTGCCGCGTTTCAACGGCGGGCTGGTCGGCTATTTCGGTTACGACAGCGTGCGCTACGTCGAGCGTAAGCTGGGAAATTGCCCCAACCCGGACCCGCTGGGTACGCCGGACATTCTGCTGATGGTGTCCGATGCCGTGGTGGTGTTCGATAACCTCGCCGGCAAGCTGCATTGCATTGTCCTTGCCGATCCGTCGCAGCCGGATGCCTTTGATGCCGGGCAGGCGAAATTGCAGGCGCTGCGCGAGAAACTGCGTCAGCCGATCACGCCGCGCCTGGGCCTGGATTTCGAAACGAGCAGCGGTGCCGAGCCGACCTTTCGCTCGAGCTTCAGCCGCGAGGACTACGAGCAGGCCGTCAACCGGATCAAGGATTACATCCTCGCTGGCGACTGCATGCAGGTGGTGATCTCCCAGCGCATGTCGATCCCGTTCGAGGCGGCGCCGATCGACCTTTATCGCGCGTTGCGCTGCTTCAACCCGACGCCCTACATGTACTTCTTCAACTTCGGCGATTTCCATGTGGTGGGCTCGTCGCCGGAGGTGCTGGTGCGGGTCGAAGAAGGCCTGGTCACCGTCCGCCCCATCGCCGGCACCCGTCCGCGCGGCGCCAGTGAGGAGGCGGACCTGGCCCTCGAGCAGGATCTGCTCGGCGATGCCAAGGAGCTGGCCGAACACCTGATGCTGATTGACCTGGGCCGCAACGACGTCGGCCGTGTGGCGCAGAACGGCTCGGTGCGGTTGACCGAGAAGATGGTCATCGAGCGTTATTCCAACGTGATGCACATCGTCTCCAACGTCACGGGCCAGCTCAAGGCGCCGCTGACAGCGATGGATGCGCTGCGCGCAATCCTGCCGGCGGGAACCCTGTCCGGTGCGCCGAAGGTTCGCGCGATGGAGATCATCGACGAACTGGAGCCGGTGAAACGCGGCGTCTATGGCGGCGCGGTCGGCTACCTGGCCTGGAACGGCAACATGGACACCGCCATTGCGATCCGCACCGCGGTGATCAAGGACGGTGAGCTGCACGTGCAGGCTGGCGCCGGCATCGTCGCCGACTCGCAACCGGCGCTGGAGTGGGAAGAAACCCTGAACAAGCGCCGCGCGATGTTCCGCGCCGTGGCCCTGGCGGAAAAGCGCACGGACTGATCGAGCGACCCGGGTCGCTTCGCCTGGGTAGATGCGACTAAAGTCCGCACGTACCGTATGGTAATGGCATCTGGCTATGCCTATAGTCGGTGGAGGCCGGGCTAGAGCGCCCGGTGTCCCCAACCAGCCGGTCCGGATCAGCCGATGCCCCTACCGCCGACGTCTCGCCCGCATCCCGACGCCCCCTGTCTTTCCTGGACCTGGATACTGGTTGCGGCCCTGGCCGGGCTGCTCGTGGTGGTCTACCTGTTGTCGAACCTGGCCGACCTCAACGGCAGCCCCCGATGGTTCCCCCTGCCGCTGCACATCACCATGGAAACCTTTTCGATCACGGTGGCCGTCTTGGTGTTCGCCGTGGCCTGGCATAGCCAGCAGCACCTGTCGCTGTCTAACCCCTTGCTGGCCTGCGCATTTCTGGCCATCGCCCTGCTCGACCTGGCGCACATGCTGTCGTACAAGGGCATGCCGGCGCTGGTGACGCCGGCCTCGCCGGAGAAGGCCATCGCGTTCTGGCTGGTGTCGCGCCTGCTGCTCTCCGTGACGCTGCTCGCAGTGGCCGTGCGACTCTGCCACCGCATCACGCTGCCTCGCCCGCTGCTGCTGGTCGGTGCGCTGTGCCTGGTCGTGTTGGTGGGCTATCTGCAGTTGTTTGAGCCGCAGCGGTGGCCGCGGACCTTTATCGAGGGGCAGGGGCTGACGCGGTTCAAGCTCGGTGCCGAGTGGCTGATCATCGCGTTGTTCGGAGTGGCCGGCTGGGCCTTCTGGCGTGGCCGCGCTCGCGGTGATCGCGCTTACGTGGATGGGATGCTGGCGGCGACCCTGGTGTCGATCCTCGCCGAGCTGTGCTTTACCGCCTACGCCAACGTCAACAGCTTCTACAGCCTGCTCGGGCATCTCTACAAGATCGTTTCCTACGGCTTCATCTATCAGGTGGTCTTCGTCTCCAGCGTGCGCGCACCCTACGAGCGGCTGGCGGTCGAAATGAACGAGCGGGTCGCAGCGCAGAAGCGTGCCGACTACATGGCTCATTTCGACAGCCTGACCGGCCTGCCCAACCTGAACCTGCTGGAGGATCGAACGCGCCAGGCAATGGCCGCGGCGCTGAAGCTCAAGGGGGCGGTGGCGGTGCTGTACGTTGACCTCGATCACTTCAAGATGGTCAACGACTCCTTTGGCCGGACCTTCGGCGACCAGGTGCTGTGCACGACGGCCTGCCGTCTGCAGCAGGCGCTGCCCGACAGCGCAATGCTGGCGCGAGCCGGCGGCGACGAGTTCGTCGTGCTGCTGGCGGACCTCGCCGATGCCGAGGGGGCCTCCGGAGTTATCGAGCAGTTGCTCGATCAGCTGGCCGAGCCCTTCGTCGTTCAGCGCCAGGAAATGGTCTTGTCGACGTCTATCGGCGTGGCGGTGGGGCCGAACGACGGCATGGACTTTTCGTGCCTGCTGCGTAACGCCGAGATGGCGATGTACAAGGCCAAGGAGGCCGGCCGCCGAACCTGGTGCTATTACAACGCGGCGCTGGATGCGGAGATGCGGGGCCGGCTGTACCTGATCAACGGCCTGCGGGTGGCAATCGAGCGCAACGAGCTGTTCCTCGACTACCAGTTGCAGCTCGATCTGGTCAGTGGTGCGGTGGTGGGCGCCGAAGCGCTGGTGCGCTGGCAGCATCCGCAGTGGGGGCTGGTGTCGCCGGGGCAGTTCATTCCGGCCGCCGAGCAGAGCGGGCTGATCGTCGAAATCGGCGAGTGGGTGATTGGCGAAGCGTGCCGGCAGGCCGCCCTCTGGCGCGCCGACGGCGTGGGGATTCCACGTGTCGCGGTGAACGTCGCGGCGATCCAGCTGCATCAGGGGGCACTGGAGCAGACCGTGGTGAGCGCGCTGGCGCAGACCGGCCTGCCGGCGTCGGCGCTGGAGCTGGAATTGACCGAATCGAGCCTGATCGAAAACACCGAGCAGGTGGTGGTGACCCTGGCGCGGCTGAAGGCATTGGGGGTGACGCTGGCCATCGATGATTTCGGCACGGGCTATTCCTGCCTCGCCTACCTGCGGCGGCTGGCGGTGGACACCTTGAAGATCGACCGCTCCTTTGTCTGCGACCTGCCGACCGAAGATGGGCACGCCATCGTGGCGGCGATCATTCACATGGCCGAGTCGCTGGGCCTGAGCACCTTGGCCGAAGGTGTGGAAGACGAGGACGCCGCGGCGGAGCTGCGCCGCCTCGGCTGCCACCAGGCCCAGGGATTTCTCTTCGCTCGGCCAGTGCGGGCCGCCGCGCTCCCGAGCGCGCTTGCCGCCCTGTCCATGGCCAACCGCGTCGCCCAGGTCTAGGTGCTCGGCTTCGCGCGCAGGTGGCGTCGCTAAAGTCCGGTTGAAACCTGGCCTGGCATGGGCTAGTTTGCGCTCTCGACTGCGCGAGACCTATCCGTGAAATTCAGCAGCACTCTTCTGATGCGCGTGTTCAAGGCCAATGCCCGCTGGCGTTGGCGCGCCTGATCCTCTTGCCGGCTTCACGCCGGAATACCCATGTACGCCTGTCAACTCATCGCTTCGCCGCAGCGCCTCGCGCCGGCTCGAAGCCCTGACAGCACCGGATCAGCTCCAAGCCCCCAGGGTGATGCCAATGCTGCTAATGCTGGATAACTACGATTCCTTTACCTACAACGTCGTGCAATACCTCGGCGAACTCGGCGCGGACGTGTACGTCGTGCGCAACGACGAACTGAGTGTCGCCGAGATCGAGGCCCTCGCGCCGGAGCGCATCGTCGTCTCGCCGGGACCCTGCACGCCTAACGAGGCGGGCGTCTCGCTGGAGCTGATCCGCCACTTCGCCGGCAAGTTGCCGATTCTGGGGGTGTGCCTGGGTCACCAGAGTATCGGTCAGGCGTTCGGCGGCGACGTGGTGCGCGCGCGGCAGGTCATGCATGGCAAGACCAGCCCGGTCTATCACCGCGATCTCGGCGTGTTCGCCGGGCTGAACAACCCGCTCACCGTCACGCGCTATCACTCGCTGGTGGTCAGGCGCGAAACGCTGCCGGACAGCCTGGAAGTGACGGCCTGGACGCAGCACGAGGACGGCTCGCTGGACGAGATCATGGGCCTGCGACACCGGACGCTGAACGTCGAGGGCGTGCAGTTCCACCCCGAGTCCATCCTTACCGAGCAGGGCCACGAGCTGTTGGCCAATTTTCTGAAGCAGACCGGAGGCGTGCGCTGATGGATATCAAGGAAGCCCTCAACCGCATTGTCGGCCAGCTGGACTTGAGCACTGACGAGATGAAGGCGGTGATGCGCCAGATCATGACCGGCCAGTGCACCGACGCGCAGATCGGCGCGTTCCTCATGGGCATGCGCATGAAGAGCGAGACCATCGACGAGATCGTCGGCGCGGTGCAGGTAATGCGCGAGCTCGCCGAGCCGGTGCATTTCGATACCCACCGGCTGGTCGATACCTGCGGCACCGGCGGCGACGGGATGAACATCTTCAACGTGTCCACTGCCGCGGCCTTCGTCGTCGCGGCCGCCGGCGGCAAGGTCGCCAAGCACGGCAACCGCGCGGTGTCGGGCAAGAGCGGCAGCGCCGATTTGCTCGAGGCGGCCGGTGTTTACCTGGACCTGACCCCGGCGCAGGTCGCCCGTAGCGTCGACGCCGTAGGTGTCGGCTTCATGTTCGCGCCAGCGCACCACGGCGCCATGAAGTACGCCGCCGGTCCGCGCCGTGAACTGGGCTTGCGCACGCTGTTCAATATCCTCGGCCCCATGTCCAACCCGGCGGGGGTCAAGCATCAGGTGCTGGGTGTGTTCAGCAAGGAGCTCTGCCGACCCATGGCCGAGGTGCTGGCGCGTCTTGGCAGCCAGCATGTACTGGTCGTGCATGCCCAGGACGGGCTGGACGAGATCAGCCTGGCGGCGCCGACCCATGTCGCGGAGCTCAAGGATGGCGTGATCAGCGAGTACCGCATCCAGCCGGAGGACTTCGGTATCAAGAGTCAGAGCCTGATCGGCCTCAATGTCGAGGACGCGCAGGGGTCGCTGGCCTTGATCCGCGATGCGCTGGGCCGCCGCAA
Source organism: Stutzerimonas stutzeri (assembly GCA_002339675.1). Taxonomy (GTDB): domain Bacteria; phylum Pseudomonadota; class Gammaproteobacteria; order Pseudomonadales; family Pseudomonadaceae; genus Stutzerimonas; species Stutzerimonas stutzeri_O. The sequence continues at coordinate 13,309 of DDKB01000011.1, read as the reverse complement.
GACCGAGAACGGTCAGAAGGCTGCGGACATGATCGTGCTCAACGCCGGCGCCGCGCTGTATGCCGCCGACGTGGCCAGCAGCCTCAAGCAGGGCGTCGAGATCGCCCATGACGCGCTGCATACCGGCCTGGCGCGTGACAAGTTCGAGGAGCTGGTGTCCTTCACCGTGGTGTTCAAGCAGGAGCAAGGACAATGAGCGTGCCGACGGTCCTAGAAAAGATCATCACGCGCAAGCGTGAGGAAGTGGCCGAGCGGCAGGGGCGCGTGGGCCTGGCCGAGCTGGAACGGCTGGCCGGGGCCGCCGACCCGGTGCGCGGTTTCGCCCGGCGCTTGCAGGAGCAGGCGCGCAACAAGCTGCCGGCCGTGATTGCCGAGATCAAGAAGGCATCGCCGAGCAAGGGCGTGCTCCGCGAGGATTTCGTTCCGGCCGATATCGCCCGGAGCTATGAGGCCGGCGGCGCGACCTGCCTGTCGGTACTGACCGACATCGATTTCTTCCAGGGTGCCGATCCCTACCTGCAGCAGGCGCGCGCAGCCTGCCAGTTGCCAGTGATTCGCAAGGATTTCATGGTCGATCCCTATCAGGTGATCGAAGCGAGGGCGCTGGGTGCCGACTGCGTCCTGCTGATCGTCGCGGCGCTTGAGGACGGTCAGATGGCCGAGCTGGCGGAGGTGGCCAGAGCCCAGGGGCTCGATGTGCTGGTGGAGGTGCATGACGGGGCGGAGCTGGAACGGGCGTTGCGTCTGGAGACGCCTTTGGTGGGCATCAACAATCGCAACCTGCACACGTTCGAGCTGAGCCTGGAAACGACCCTGGACCTGTTACCGCGCATCCCCCGCGATCGCCTGGTGGTGACCGAGAGCGGGATCTTGCATCGGGCCGACGTCGAACTGATGGAAATCAACGACGTCCACGCCTTCCTCGTCGGTGAGGCGTTCATGCGCGCCGAGCAGCCGGGTGTCGAGTTGCAGCGCCTGTTCTTTCCGGGGCGCAGCCGTCCGCAAGCGGTTGCGGATCCGGACTGATCCGCTGCGATTGAAAAAGCCGGCAAGTTGCCGGCTTTTTCAATCGTGCTGACCCGCGGTCAACGCGTACCGAACACCACCATGGTCTTGCCCTTCACGTGCACCAGTCCCTGCGACTCGAGGCTCTTGAGGACGCGGCCGACCATTTCCCGCGAGCAGCCGACAATGCGACCGATTTCCTGACGGGTGATCTTGATCTGCATGCCATCCGGGTGGGTCATGGCGTCGGGCTGCTTGCACAGGTCGAGCAGCGTGCGGGCAACCCGGCCAGTCACGTCGAGAAAGGCCAGGTCTCCGACCTTGCGGGTCGTGTTGCGCAAGCGTTCGGCCATCTGACTGCCCAACGCATAGAGGATGTCGGGGTCCTGCTGAGTGAGTTCGCGGAACTTGGCATAGCTCAGCTCGGCGACTTCGCACTCGGTCTTAGCGCGCACCCAGGCACTGCGTTCTTTTTCCGTGCCTTCCTTTTCGAATAACCCCATCTCCCCGAAGAAGTCTCCCGAATTGAGATAGGCGATGATCATCTCGCGACCGTCATCATCCTCGATAAGAATGGTGACCGAGCCTTTGACGATGAAAAAGAGCGTCTCGCAACGGTCGCCCGCATAGATGATGGTGCTCTTGGCGGTGTAACGCCGACGGTGACAATGGGCGAGCAGTTTGTCGATGTTCTTGATCTTGGGCGTGAGTGTAATAGCAACCATGCTGTAGTCCCGGAAGATATGTGTCCAATAGAAGGCAGTTCTTATTATGTATGACTGAGTTCGGTTATCAGCTCACTGGAGCTTAACAGACCCGTTTCGGTCGACAACAAAACTGCGACACGAATATCAACTTCAACGGGTTCATTTCGTCGGATTGGCTGGATCGGCCAGCTCTGACGGACATGTTAAGATTCGTCCCTTTTAAACCGGAGTCTACCGATGAAAGCGCGCATTCAATGGGCCGGCGAAGCGATGTTTCTGGGCGAGTCGGGCAGTGGCCATGTGGTGGTCATGGATGGTCCGCCGGAGAACGGTGGACGCAACCTGGGCGTGCGCCCCATGGAAATGCTGTTGCTGGGGCTCGGTGGCTGCAGCAACTTCGACGTGGTCAGCATCTTGAAGAAGTCGCGTCAGGCGGTCGAAAGCTGCGAGGCGTTTCTCGAGGCGCAGCGGGCCGACGAAGACCCCAAGGTGTTCACCCACATCCACCTGCGCTTCGTCGTCAAGGGCCGCGGTTTGAAAGAGGCGCAGGTCAAGCGCGCCGTTGAGCTCTCGGCCGAGAAGTACTGCTCGGCCTCGATCATGCTGGGCCGTGCCGGCGTCGAGATCACCCACGCCTACGAGATCGTCGAACTCGGCTGAGGGCGTCAGCTGCCGTCGCGGGACCGATCCCGGTCAGCCTTTCGGCGCACCGACACTGGTACGCCGGTCATTCAATCTGCATAATGCGCGCCCCGTTTTCAGCGGGGCGTTTCAATAGAACAGCACAGCCACGGTCGCAATTGCGAAGAGGTGTATACGGTCCTACGCAGGTACAGGGGTATCTGACGGGCATGCTCAATCACGCGGTGCGCCGCATCGAAGAGAGTCTCCAATGGTGAAAAGCAAACTCAAGCTCCACGGGTTCAACAACCTGACGAAGTCCTTGAGCTTCAATATCTACGACATCTGCTATGCCGAAACCCAGGAAGACCAGCAGGCGTACGTTCAATACATCGATGAACAGTACGATGCGAAGCGGCTGACTCAGATTCTCACCGATGTCGTGGACATCATTGGCGCGAACATCCTCAACATTGCCCGGCAGGATTACGAGCCGCAGGGTGCGAGCGTGACCATCCTCATTTCCGAGCAGCCGGTCACTCCGACCGACAGCCAGATCGAGGAATCTCCTGGCCCGCTGCCGGAAACCATCCTGGCGCACCTGGACAAGAGCCATATCACAGTCCACACCTACCCCGAAATCCATCCGGTCGAAGGAATCGCGACCTTCCGCGTGGACATCGACGTGTCTACCTGTGGCGTGATCTCGCCGCTGAAGGCGCTCAACTACCTGATCCACCAGTTCGATTCAGACATCGTCACGGTCGACTATCGGGTACGTGGCTTCACCCGCGACGTGGAGGGCAAGAAGCACTTCATCGATCACGAGATCAATTCGATCCAGAACTATCTGTCCGAGGACACGCGGTCGGCCTACCAGATGACCGATGTGAACGTGTACCAGGAGAACCTCTTCCACACCAAGATGCTGCTCAAGGAGTTCGAGCTGGAGAACTATCTGTTCGGCGACGCGACGCGCGACCTGTCGCCCGAACAGCGTCAGCAGGTGGAAGACCGGCTGCGTCACGAGATGCTGGAAATTTTCTACGCACGCAACATGCCGGGCTGACCGGATCAGAGAATGAAAGAGGGCGCCGCGATGGCGCCCTTTTTCGTGCCGCCGCTCAGATCCGGTAGGTGGTCTTGGTCATCACCTTGGCCATCAGGCTCATGCCGAACTTGACGGGCGCCGGGAAGCGCAATCCGCCGGCGTCCAGCGCTGCGGTGGAGTGGCGGGCCTCGTCCTCACGCATTTGCTCGAGGATCGCGCGCGACTTTTCGTCGGCGGCCGGAATCTGCTCGAGGTGCTCGTCCAGATGCTTGCACACCTGGTCTTCGGTTGCCGCGACAAAGCCCAGGCTGATGCGGTCGCTGATCAGGCCGGCAGAGGCGCCGATGCCGAACGACAACCCATAGAACAGCGGATTGAGTACGCTGGTATGGCTGCCGAGCTGATGGATGCGCTGCTCGCACCAGGCCAGGTGATCGATTTCCTCATCGGCGGCGCGCTCCATCGCCTCGCGCACCTGCGGCAGGCGTGCCGTCAAGGCCTGTCCCTGGTACAGCGCCTGGGCGCAGACTTCGCCGGTGTGGTTGATGCGCATCAAGCCGGCAACGTGACGTGCTTCGCTGTCGTTCAGTTCCGTCTCGTTCTTCAATACTGCCGGCGTCGGCCGCTGGGGCTGGCCGGTGAACGGGAACAGTGTGCGGATGGCCGCATCGGCCTGCATCAGCAGACGGTCGGCGGGGGAGTATTCGCGTTGGTTGGGCATGTCGCCTCCAGTGGATGGGTGCAGGCGTTGGCAAGGGGGCGCCGGCGGGTCAGCCCGGTGGCCAGTGCATCTGCCGCTGACCGAGCACATGCATGTGTATGTGATAGACCGTCTGACCGCCGAGGTCGTTGCAGTTCATGACGACCCGGAAGCCCTCCTGGCAGCCCTGTTCTTCGGCCAGGCGTTGCGCAGTGAACAGGATATGTCCGGCCAGGGCCTTGTCGTCCTCTTCGCTCAGGTCATGCAGGGTCGCGATGTGCTTCTTTGGAATCACCAGAAAATGCACCGGCGCCTGCGGAGCGATATCGTTGAAGGCGATCACCTGGTCATCTTCGTATAGTCGTTGCGCGGGGATGTCCCCGGCCACGATCTTGCAAAACAGACAGTCCATGACGTTGCTCCTGCTTTGGATCGATCATGCAGTGTAACAGGCCGGTTTAGGTCCGGTGCAGCCGCACAAGGAAGCCCTTGAATGAAGAATGATATTCGCGACTTGCAGCTCGTGATCGAGTCCCGGGTTCGCCTGATCGCGATCGAGTCCTGGGACGAGCGTCGCGTTCTGGAAACCCTCACCGGTCTGGCGATTGCGCGCGGGCTGGCACTCCATCTGTGGTCGGTAACCGAAGGTCTGCGTCATCTGGCGTTCGGTGGCGAGGCGCTCGATGCCGGGGAGAGCTGTGAGCCGGCGGTTGCCTTGAAGCGTGTCAAGCATGACCCGCTCGGCGATCTCTATGTGTTCTGCGACCTTCATCCGTTTCTCGACGACCCGCGGCTGGTGCGTCTGCTGAAGGATATTGCGATGGCGACCGCGCCGACGGCACCGACCCTGGTGCTGGTTTCGCACGCGCTGAGATTGCCGGCCGAGGTGCAGCGCCATGCCGCGCGCTTCAGTTTGACGTTGCCATCGGAAGAGGAGTTGCTGGCCTTGGTGCGTGACGAGGCGACGCGCTGGAGCGAGCGCAACCGCGGCGCGCGCGTGCGCACTGACAACCGCACGCTGCAGCAGGTGGTTAAAAATCTCCGCGGGCTGAGCCATGCCGAGGCGCGCACCCTGGCGCATAGCCTGATCTGCGACGACGGCGCCATTACCCAGGAAGATCTGCCGGAGCTCAATCGCAAGAAATTTGAGCTGCTCGACATGGACGGCGTGCTTGGCTTCGAATACGAAACGGCGCGATTTGCGGACGTCGGCGGCCTGCCCAATTTCAAGCGCTGGCTCGGCGAGCGGCAGGGCGCGTTCCTCTCGAGCAGCGCCGCGGATTTACCGCGCGGGGTGATGCTCGTTGGCGTCCAGGGTGGCGGCAAGAGCATGGCTGCCAAGGCGGTGGCCGGCCTGTGGGGGCTGCCCTTGCTGCGCCTGGATTTCGCCTGCCTGTACAACAAGTTCTTCGGCGAGACCGAACGCAATTTGCGCGAGGCGCTGAAGCTGGCCGAACAGATGGCGCCCTGCGTGCTTTGGATGGACGAGCTGGAAAAAGGGCTCGCCACCGGCGAGATGGACGGCGGGGTCAGCCAGCGGGTGCTGGGCACCTTGCTGACCTGGATGGCCGAGCGAAAGGCGCCGGTGTTCATGGTCGCAACGGCCAATACGGTGAGCCGACTGCCACCCGAGCTGTTGCGCAAGGGCCGTTTTGACGAGCTGTTTTTTGTCGACTTGCCGGATGTCTCGACACGCGCCGAGATATTGCGCATCCACCTGGCGCGTCGGGACCTCGACCCGGCCAGTTTCGACTTGCCCTTGCTGGCGCAACGCTGTGACCAGTTTTCCGGCGCGGAGATTGAGCAGGTGGTGGTAGCGGCCGTTTACGCTGGCCAGGCGCAGCTGCGCGAGCCGGATCAGGCCATGCTGCTGGAGTGCATCGGCGCCACCGCGCCTCTGGCAGTGGTGATGGCCGAAAACCTCGCCGAGCTACGCCGCTGGGCCGCCGGGCGCGCGGTGCTGGCCTGAGGCAAGACAGGGCTGCGGGAGGCCCGACTGGCGCAGCCTCGCCGCGTCATATCACGGCTGCCGCGGCCAGCGCTGCGACAGCTGCAAGCTGCGCTGCTGGGCGGCCCGGTATTCGCTGTCCAGTCGTGCGATCAGTTCTTCGGTAGTGGGCAGATCGTGTATTTCCCCGACGCCCTGGCCGGCAGACCAGACGGTCTTCCAGGCCTTGGCCTCGTCCTTGGCAGGCTTGAGCTTCTCGCCGTAGTTCATCGTGGGCCTGGCGGTCAGGCGCGCTTCGTCGAAGCCGGCCTGCTCCAGGCTCTGGCGCAGGAAGCTGGCTGGCACGCCGGAGACCGCAGCGGTGTGGACGATGTCCGCGGCATGGGCGTCGAGTAACATCTGCTTGTAATCGGCGGGCGCCTGGCTCTCACGGGTGGCAATGAACCGCGTGCCCATGTAGGCCAGGTCGGCTCCCAGCAACTGCGCCGCGAGGAGCTCGTGGCCGTGGTTGAGGCAGCCAGAGAGGAGCAGCGTCTTGTCGAAGAACTGGCGAATCTCGGCCAGCAGGGCGAAGGGGCTCCAGGTGCCGGCGTGCCCGCCGGCACCCGCGGCCACGGCAATCAGGCCGTCGACCCCGGCTTCGGCAGCCTTTTCGGCATGGCGGCGTGTCGTGACGTCGTGGAAGACCAGGCCACCATAGCCATGGACGGCATCCACGACTTCCCGTACCGCGCCCAGGCTGGTGATGACGATCGGGACGCGCTGCTCCACGCATATCGCCAGGTCGGCCTGCAGGCGGGGATTGCTGTGGTGCACGATCAGGTTGACGGCATAAGGCGCCGCTGCCGGGGTACCGGCAAGCTGAGCCTCGATTTCCTGGAGCCAGTCGCGAAAGCCACCGCTCTCGCGCTGGTTGAGCGCCGGAAAGCTGCCGACCACGCCGTTACGACAACAGGCGCTGACGAGCGAGGGATTGGAGACGAGAAACATCGGGGCGGCGACCAGCGGCAGGCGCAGACGTTGCTCGAGCAGGGCGGGTAGCGACATGGGGCAGGGCCTCGCTGGGTTTAGAAGGGCTTCACGACCACCAGCACGACGATCGCCAGGAGCAGGAGCACCGGCAGTTCGTTGAACCAACGATAGAACACGTGACTACGGGTGTTCTCGTTGCGCGCAAAGCGCTTGAGCTGCGCGCCGCATACATGGTGGTAGCCGATCAGGACGATCACCAGGGCGAGTTTTGCATGCAGCCAGCCGCCATTGGCGAACAGGCCGGGATTGAGTGCGATCAAAGCGATGCCGAAAGCCAGCGTGGCGATCATCGATGGGATCATGATGCCTCTGTAGAGCTTGCGCTCCATGATCTGGAAACGCTCGCGACTCACCGAATCTTCGCTCATTGCGTGGTAGACGAAGAGCCTCGGCAGGTAGAACAGGCCGGCGAACCAGCAGACGATCGACACGATATGCAGCGCTTTGAGCCAGAGATAGAGCATTGGAAAGGGTCCTGGTGCTTGAAAGGCGTGGCTGATAGTAGTGGCACGACCGCCCGCGCGTCACCTGGGTGGTTGGCCCTGGCCGCGGGCACCTTTATCATCGGAGCTCTTTATCGGTCCACAGCGCGGGGAAGCTCATGGTCAAGGTCGGAATCGTTGGCGGCACAGGCTACACCGGGGTCGAACTGCTGCGTCTGCTGGCTCAGCACCCCCAGGCCGAAGTGGCGGTGATCACCTCCCGCTCCGAGGACGGAGTCAGAGTCACGGACATGTTTCCGAACCTGCGCGGGCATTACGACCACCTCGCCTTCAGCGTGCCCGACACCGCGACCCTTGGCGCCTGTGACGTGGTTTTCTTCGCCACACCGCATGGCGTCGCCCATGCCCTCGCCGACGAGTTGCTGGAAGCCGGGACCCGCGTCATCGACCTATCGGCGGACTTCCGCCTACAAGACGCGGAAGAATGGTCGCGGTGGTACGGTCAGCCGCACGGCGCGCCGGGATTGCTGCCGCAAGCTGTCTATGGCTTGCCCGAGGTCAATCGTGAGCAAATCCGCGATGCACGGTTGATTGCGGTGCCCGGCTGCTATCCGACCGCTACCCAGCTTGGCTTCCTGCCACTGCTGGAGCGTGGCCTGGCAGACCGGTCCAGGCTGATTGCCGATTGCAAATCCGGCGTCAGCGGAGCGGGGCGTGCAGCCAAGATCGGATCGCTGTTCACCGAGGCGGGCGAGAGCATGATGGCCTATGCGGTCAAGGGGCATCGCCACCTGCCTGAAATCACCCAGGGATTGCGTCGCGCCGCCGGCGCCGAGGTCGGGTTGACCTTCGTGCCGCATCTGACGCCGATGATCCGCGGTATTCACGCCACCCTGTACGCGACCGTTTCGGACCGGTCGATCGATCTTCAAGCGTTGTATGAGGCGCGCTACGCCGATGAGCCGTTCGTCGATGTGATGCCGGCCGGCAGCCATCCGGAGACGCGCAGCGTGCGCGGCGCCAACGTGTGCCGCATCGCCATTCACCGGCCGCAGGACGGCGATCTGGTGGTGGTGCTCTCGGTAATCGACAACTTGGTTAAGGGTGCTTCGGGCCAGGCAGTGCAGAACATGAACATCGTGTTCGGGCTCGATGAGCGGCTCGGCCTGGGCAATGCCGCGCTGCTGCCCTGAGGCGGCCGCATGGCTGGGCGGACATCAGCGGGATTGCGACCGGTGCCGCTCAATAGTTGACCGATTTCGTAGGATAAGCCGATAATGCCTCGTCAACGCCGTCATGTGCGCGCCCGCGCCAGGAGAACCCAATGAGTGTCGAATCCTTCACGCCCACCGCGATTCAGTTCAGTCAGGGTGCCGCGAGCAAGGTGAAGAGTCTGGTCGATGAGGAAGGTAATCCGCGCCTGAAGCTGCGCGTCTTCGTCACGGGTGGGGGGTGCTCCGGTTTTCAATATGGCTTTACCTTCGACGAAGAGCTCGCCGAAGACGACACCATTATCGAGCGTGAAGGGGTAAGCCTGGTGGTTGACCCGATGAGCTATCAGTACCTTGCCGGCGCCGAGGTCGATTATCAGGAAGGTCTGGAAGGTTCTCGTTTCGTGATCAAGAATCCAAACGCGACGACGACCTGCGGTTGCGGGCAGTCGTTCTCGATTTAGCCTCGCCGTATCGAAAAGAACACCGTGCCCAGGCACGGTGTTTTTTGTCAGGGTCTGCTGTTCGCCCCTGCCCAGGGCTGCCGCCGCGAGGCGTCAGGCCGGATAGATCGCGCCCAGTACGCGGGCGCCTCGGGCGCCAGTGACATGCGGGCGGCTGGCAGGGATGCCTTCCAGACAGCAGTGTGCCAGCCAGGCGAACGCCATGGCTTCGATCCAGTCTGGCGCAACACCAAACTCGGCCGTGCTGCTCACCCGGCATGCCGGCAACAGCACCTGCAGCCGCCGCATGAGCGCCGAGTTGTGCGCGCCGCCGCCGCAGACCAGAACGTCCTCGGTCCTGGGCTGCGCAGCCAGCAGCGACTCCGCGATGCTGCGTGCGGTGAGTTCGAGCAGGGTCGCCTGCACATCGTTCGGCGGAAGATGGGTGAAGGGCAGCAGTTGATCCTGCAGCCAGGAAAGATTGAACAGCTCCCGCCCTGTGCTTTTGGGCCCCCGCGTGGCGAAGAACTGATTTCCCAGAAGCTGGGTGAGCAACGGCTGGTCGACCCGGCCGCTCGATGCCCATTCGCCGTTGCGGTCGTAGGCCTGCCCCCGGTGGAGCTGAATCCAGGCGTCAAGCAGCACATTGCCCGGCCCGCAGTCGAAACCACGCGTCGGCTGCTGCGGGTCGAGCAGGCTGACGTTGCTGAATCCGCCGATGTTCAATACGGCCCTGACGCGATCGCTGCTTGCGAATGCCGCCTCATGAAAAGCCGGGACCAAAGGAGCGCCTTGCCCGCCCGCTGCCATGTCGCGGCGGCGAAAATCGGTGACGACGCTGATCGACGTGAGTTCTGCCAGCAGCGCCGGTTGGCCGATCTGGAGGGAGTAACCACGCTGCGGTTCGTGTCGCACCGTCTGGCCATGACTACCAATGGCGCGAATGGCGGATGCGGCCAGCCCTGCCTTGTACAGGAGCTGGCGTACACCTTGGCTGGCTTGGGTCGCCCAGGTTTGCTCGGCCTCGGCTACGCGGGCGATTTCGTCTGGGCCGGAGGCGCACAAGGCGAGCAATTCGGCCTTCAGCTGAGCCGGCATCGGCTCGTAGTGCGTCTCGAGCAGTGTGGTCCGATCAGCCTGTTCGATCAGAGCGAAATCCAGTCCGTCCAGGCTGGTGCCGGACATCACCCCGATATACAGCGGCACTAGTCGTTCTTCATCGCCAGCATGGTGGAGCGCTCATCATCCATACGCGCCATCAACGGTTTGCTCAGCTGCAGGAATCGCTGTTTCTCGTTCTTGGCAATCGGGTCCGCCATGGGCAGCTTCAGCCCCAGCGGATCGACATGGACACCGTCGATCTGGAACTCGTAGTGCAGATGGGGCCCGGTAGAGAGTCCCGTCGTTCCGATGTAACCGATGATCTGTCCCTGCTTCACCGTTGCGCCATTGCTGATGCCTTTGGCGAAGCCCTGCATGTGCCCGTAAAGCGTACGGTAATGGTTGCCATGCTGGATCACGACCGTGTTCCCGTAGCCACCCTTGCGGCCGGCCAGCAGCACCTTGCCGTCGCCGGCGCTCTTGATTGGCGTTCCGCGCGGCGCGGCATAATCGACGCCCTTGTGCGCACGGATCTTGTTCAGAATGGGATGCTTGCGGCCGTTGGAAAAGCGGGAGCTGATACGTGCGAAGTCAACAGGGGTGCGGATGAACGCCTTGCGCATGCTCTGGCCATCGGCCGTGTAGTAGCTGGTGTTGCCCTGTTTGTTGGTGTAGCGAACTGCGGTGTAGGTCTTGCCTCGGTTGGTGAAGCGTGCCGCGAGAATATTGCCCGTGCCAACGGTTTCGCCGTCGACCTTCTTTTTCTCGTACATCACTTCGAACGTGTCGCCCTTGCGAATATCGAGGGCGAAATCAATGTCGTAGCCGAATACGCTCGCCAGGTCCATGGTCAGGTTATGGCTGAGGCCGGCGCGCTTTGCCGCCAGGAACAGGCTGCTTTCGATGCGACCGTAGGCGTAAGCCGTCTCGACATCGGGTTTGAGCTTTTCCTTCTTGAATACATAGCCTGTATCCGACCGCTGCAAGTGAATGCTTTCGAGCTTGTTGAGCGGGCTGCGAAGTTGCGCGAGGTTTCCCTGCCCATCAAGCTCGAACTCAAGACGCTGGCCGACTTTGAGGTGAGCCAACTGCTTGGCTTCCTTGCTGCTGGAGAGTACGTCGTGCACCACAGCAGGCGATAGGCCGACCTTGGAAAAGACCGTCGACAACGTATCGCCATTGGAAACCACGAGCGCCTTGGTTCGCGGCATGGCTTCCACTGCCTCCGGCGCGGTCTCATCCATCGAGGCCTGTTCAGTCGTATCGGCTGAGTCGATTGCCGCAAAGGGGGACTGAACCTCCACAGCTTCTTGCGGCTCGACCGGCTCGGCCGCGAGTTCCTGGGCGGACTCAAGGCGCAGGTCAAGAAAGGTCTTCTTGGCCTCGACTTCACGAGAAGGAAATACAAGAAGTGCCAGGCTCAGAAGCGCTGCTACACCGCTTGCTGCCAGTAAATGGCTCTTCGGGTAGAGAGGTGCTTTGGATTTCGAATAAGTCATTAGTGGTCTGGAAAATTCTGGCGATATTTTGTACAGGGAAAATATCTGCCTAAAATATAAGCAAAGGCGCGTCGAGGCAACCCTTGGCTCGCTCGGATGAGGCGTGGCGCTCGCTCGGCAGCGTTGAATTTTCTTTCCAGTCTTGTAAGGTTGTCCGCCTCTAATTTCCGGGTGGATTGTCCAATGAAGTCGGTACAAGAGCAGCTATCGGTGATTAAGCGAGGCGCTGACGAAGTGCTGGTCGAGGCGGAGTTGGTCACCAAGCTCGAGCGTGGTGTCCCGCTACGAATCAAGGCGGGATTCGATCCTACCGCGCCGGATCTTCACCTCGGTCACACCGTGCTTATAAATAAGCTTCGCCAGTTTCAGGAGCTTGGCCACCAGGTAGTTTTTCTCATCGGCGACTTTACCGGAATGATCGGCGATCCCAGCGGCAAGAGCGCAACGCGCCCGCCGCTGACCCGGGATCAGGTGCTCGAAAATGCCGAGACCTACAAGGCGCAGGTATTCAAGATACTTGATCCGGCGCGGACGGAGGTAGCGTTCAACTCGACCTGGATGGATCAGTTGAAGCCCTCGGATTTTATCCGCCTCGCGTCTCAGTACACCGTTGCGCGCATGCTGGAGCGCGATGACTTCAGTAAGCGTTATTCGACGAACCAGCCGATCGCGATTCACGAATTTCTCTATCCGCTGGTTCAGGGCTATGACTCGGTCGCGCTGCGAGCTGACGTAGAACTCGGGGGCACCGATCAAAAGTTCAACCTGCTGATGGGGCGTGAATTGCAGCGTGCGTATGGGCAGCCATCGCAGTGTGTGGTCACCATGCCGCTTCTCGAGGGGCTGGACGGCGTCAAGAAGATGTCTAAGTCGCTGGGTAATTACGTTGGCATTCAAGAGGCGCCGGGCGTGATGTTCAGTAAGCTGGTGTCTATCCCGGATACGCTCATGTGGCGTTATTTCGAGCTGCTGAGCTTTCGCGACATGGGGGAAATCGAGGCGTTTCGAAGCGACGTGGCAAAGGGTGCAAACCCCCGAGACATCAAGATCAAGCTCGCCGAGGAGATCGTCGCGCGCTTTCATGGTGAGGAAGCTGCGGCGACTGCGCACCGCTCCGCCGGTAACCGGATGAAAGAGGGCGAGCTCCCGGAAGACATCCCTCTTATCGAGTTGAGTGCACCTGAGGATATGCCTATCGCCTCGGTTCTCAACCGGGCTGGCTTGGTCAAGAACGCCGCGATGGCGCGCGATCTGCTGGCGTCGGGCGGCGTTAGGGTGGACGGCGAGGTTGTAGACCGCGGCTTCATCTTTAGGGTGGGAGCGACGCACGTTTGCCAGGCCGGGAAAAAGGCGTTTGCGCGAGTTTCACTCAAGCTTGAATAAAACCGTTGACGGCCGGATCTGAGCCCCTATAATGCGCACCTTCTCCGGCGCAGGCCTTTGGCGAAACCTCTTGTAAATCAAGACGTTAGCGAAAAGAAAGGCTTGCACGGATGGCGAATTCGAGTAGAATGCGCCGGGCTGACAGGGTGGTGGTTGAGTCCTGTT